>NZ_PDUW01000002.1 GCF_003545815.1 Pusillimonas caeni | reverse complement strand
TCACGGTGATTTGGGACAGCCCATAGCGCGAGAGCGAGCGGGTCTGCTCCAGATTGGGGATGCCGGCCATGACGGTTTCAAGCGGATAGGTCAGCCGTTGCTCGACTTCCAGGGGCGAATAGCCCGGCGCGGCTGTGTTGATCTGTACCTGCACATTGGTGATGTCGGGCACGGCGTCGATGGGAAGGCGTTGGTAGTTGAAGACGCCCAGCGCGGCCATCCCCAGAACAGCCAATATGACTAGCCAGCGCTGCTCGATGGAAAAACGAATAATGCGTTCGAACACGATGCTTTCCTCTTCTTAATGGCTGTGCGAGGCGCTACCCTTGCCCAACTCGGATTTGATGACGAAGCTGTTGTTCACGGCGTAGCGTGCGCCCGCCTCCAGCCCCGCGACAATTTCCACGGCTTGGGCATCGCGCCGGCCGGTCGTCACGGTCTGGGCAACAAACTCGTTGTCGTGCCTCACGAACACCACGGTTTCTTCCTCCAAGGTATGGACGGCTGCGGGCTCAACCGCTACGGGAACGTCCACTTCAGAGGAAAACACATCAACATTGACGAAGAGGCCCGGCCGCCAAGCCCCATCGGGGTTGCGTAGGCTGATCCGAGCCGTGGCGGCCCTGTTCTGCTGGCCCAACAAGGAGCCGACATAGGAAACCGTTCCCTCCGTCTGTGACTTAAAGGCGGTAGCGCTCACAGTTGCGTTGCTGCCCACGCGCACGGTACCCAGCGCCTCGGCGGGAACAATGATGTCTGCCCACACCGTTGAGAGATCAGAGATTTTGAAGACAGGCGCATCGGCAGCCACCGTCTCTCCAAGCGCAATATTTTTCTCGACAATCATTCCGTCAAAAGGCGCCCGCACTTCAAGACGGTTGAAGCTTCCCGATTTACCCGCGTCCGTCCCCAGCGCCTCGAGTTGTTCGAGGGCGTCGGCGGCGGCAATTTGCGCTTCCTGCAGCTGTTGGCGAGCCTGAAGATAATCCTGTTCGGCGGAAATCTTTTCCTTCCATAACAGCCGTTCGCGCTCGTACGTAGTGGTGGCCAAAGCTAAGCGCCTTTGCGCCGCCCTCAATGTGCTGCGCCGCTCCGACAATGCCGGACTGGCGATCACAGCCAATACATCGCCTTTGCTGACCTCTTGGCCAAGCTCCGCCTGCACCGCTTGGACGACACCCGACAAACGCGGCACCAACTGCGTAGTGCGATTGGCGTTAAAAACAATTTCACCAGGCAACTGAATCGCGTCTCGGATGCGCGCAGGACCTGCAGTAGCCATCGTGATGCCTGCTGCGTCAATTTGCGCGTCCGTAAAGGCTACTTCGCGTTCGTGCTGCTCTTCATCGTCATGCGTTTCGGCACCCTCGTCAGCGTGTCCGGACTCCTCGGACTGCTTAGATTCCGAGGTGTGATTGTGCTCATCGTGCCCGGCCCCTGCGCTCTCGGAGGCGTTGCTCGTAAGAAGCAAGGTGCCTAACAACGCGCCGACGAGGACGATGATGGCGATCAGAACAGACTGCCTGGTTAGGCGATTCGGGACTGTCTTGTTGGGTGTGTTCTTCATAGTGAATCCTGTCCGAGAATACGATCTATCTGTGCAAGCGCTTGATAGGCATCCGACAATGCCGAAAGATGTCGGGCGCGGGCCTGAAACAATGTCCGCTGCGCATCGAGCACTTCAATAAAGCTAAATTTTCCGGCCTCGAATCCCCTTTTTGCCCGTTCGAACGCCAAGTTGGCACTAGGCACGATCTCGGCCTCGAGTCTTGATGCGGAGTTCTTAGCGATGTCGAATTCGCTGGCCGCTTGCTGTAATTGCATTTGCAGTTGGGTCTTCAAGCCCAGATAGTCGTCTCGGCTCTTATAGGCAAGCATTGATGCTTCATAGATATTCCCTTGATTTCGGTCGAAGAAAGGCAAAGGAATCGACACGCCCAGCATCATCTGATTGCGCCCCAATTCGTTGTTTCGAATAACGCCGGCGCTGACCTCGATGTTGGGATAACGTTTGCTGCGCTCTACGTCGATTTGAGCCCGGCTTCGCTCCGACTCAAGCCGAGCGACTTGTACAGCAGGAGATTTTTCCAACGCGGCACTCAAGACGTCCAGATCGGGACGATCCAATGGAGTTGAAATTTTTGCATCCACTTTCGTAAATTGCGGTGAAGGGTTGCCCCACAACACGGAGAGACTGCGGCGAGCGGACTCCAGAAAACTGGCTGCCTGCGCCATTTCCAGCTCGGCATTGGCCAGCTCAACCTGTGCCCTATCCGCATCAAGCGGCGGCACTTTGCCTGCTTCGACCCGCTTGTCGGCAATACGGTAAGCATCGCGTGCGATTTCTACGGTTTTGGTCGACAGCGCTACGCTTTCCTGAGCGATCAACACGTCGAAAAAGGCGGCGACCGTTTGTGCCCGCACATCAGCGCGGACCTTCTGCGCTTCTTGCAGCGCCACGTCGCGAGTGAGCTCGGCTGCGGCAATGCGAGCATCTCGCTTGCCTCCCAACTCTATGGGAACGCTTAGCGTCGTCGTAGTGCTACGCGACGCCCTGCGAGAGGTATCTTCTACTTCGATGCCCAATACCGGGTTGGGTCTTGATCCGGCCTGAAGGACGACACCCTTCGACGAGTCAGCGGCGAAGCGAGCGGAGGAAAGTGAATAGTTATTTTGCTGGGCCAGTTCCAAAGCTTGGTCAAGCGTCAGGGAAGTAGCCGGTTCGGACAGCGTTGCTGGAACCTTTTCTTGGTAGGAGGGCAAGGGCTGAGCCGATGCCGTACTCCATAGGACCATGACGGCCCCGATTAGTACTGATGCACTGCGCATGGAATTGCTCCAAGATAGTCGATTGACGTACTTGATCTTGAGCAGTGTCTGGGAGAGCGCAGCGACGATGCCGTCTATAAACCCGGCGTGCGAAGCGATTTTGTGCCGATAAGATGCGTGTTACCTCTCCCAGCTACTGCAGGGGATGGCGAGACAACGCGTTAAGCGCGTTATCTGGCTTAGGCTGACGCGCCCCATTTAGGCCGTTCCGGCCTGTCGATGAGGGTCTGTGGAACGAACGGCGGTGCGTAGACCGAGGGAACAGGGGATGATGAAAAAGACAGCGCACGCAATGGAAGGCTATTGACAACGGACAATGCGTGCAGCCCGCAAAAGCGATCTTCATGGTGAGCGTTTTTTGTACTGGCAGGCTCTTTATCGTTGTTCTGGGCTTGAGCCTCTTGCGCTTCAGTGCAAGGATGCAGGCACATGTCGTGTTTTTGAACGACGTACACACTTACCACGCCCCAGGAAGCCTGGAGAGGCATTAGTGCGAGTAGAAGGAGGAACACGATCTTTTTCATTTGAATCGTTACTATACCATTTAGCCGAACATATCTGACGATTACATGAAGCTAAAGCCGTTTAGATATGGACCATCGTCGTAGCTGGCATAAACCCATCGCCCCGGGAGCCGCCATTGGGATAACGTCGCGCATTATGCCTTTTATGTAGGCACTTACCAATGTTCCGCAAATTCTTGGATTAGGCTTGTCGCAAGTTTGATCAAGCTGAGAGTCCACGGTAGCTTGGCAAGCTAGGACGAGCCGCAAGAGAAGTACGGAATCTTACCGCTCCGTTGGGCGAAGCTTTCCTAAACCTAGACTATAAAAGACGAGTCTCGAGCAGGCCAACAGGCCGATACGTCTTTCTCGGTCTGTTTTCCGTCCAATCGCCGATGTCCTAGAACGCACGGCGTACCAGAATCCATAGCCATGTTGAAGGTGATTCGCACATGATCGCAGCCAAATTCCTGGCTACCAGGCGTCGTCGAACCTAGCCAAGGCGGTTCTACAATTTCAAACCCCATGGGCTACGGGTGCATGAAGTTACTCCATCGACAATCCACGATGGCGCTCAATGTTCCAGGACACCCCACCGCCGCGCACTGTGGCGGCAAGCTGCTGGCCCTGCCCCCGCTCGATCACCGGCTTCCACGGCACTAGGCTGAACCCCATGCCGTCATCGAGCATCGCATAGCGCCCACTTGCGAGCATGACGGAGCGTCGGTAGATGCCGGCTACACGATGGCCGTCTGCCACGGGTCGATGTTCCAGCCCAGTTTCGGCAGCGATGTCTTTGGCGGCCTGGGCCAGTTCCCGATTACGCAGCGTTGACAGCAGATTTCGGGCAAAGATGACACGTCGCCCGCGCTTCTCAGCCAGTCCCTGTTCAACTAGGAAGTCGGCACGCTGCCGCATGGTTTGCCTGGCCTCACTACCGAAGCCGATGTCTCCCACCCCCTTGCCGCCTCCGATCAGTTGTTGATCGAGCCAAGTGGCGCCGATCACGCGGGTCTGCTGTTCGATGGGAAGGTGTGTTTTCAGCTCCACGCTCACACCGCCCAGGCGCTGCGCGTCATACTGGCGGCCACGCTCCGGTAGGTCATCGGGCACCTTCCAAAGCCCTTCGGCCACGCGCTCAACGATGCCGGCGCGGCGCAAGGCCTCCAGACGACGGACATGCGAGGCGACAACTTCCTGCGGATCGCGCCCAGGTTTAGCTCGGCCTTGCTCAATCGCCAGGTGATGGTCAGTGCGGTACAGGCCGTCGCTTGCCAGTGCAACGATATTTCGATCAGCAGCACGCTCTTTGGCGGAGCTTTTCACTTCCACCACCGAGCCGGTGGGGTAGTTCGCCGGTTCGTCACGGGCATTGAGCGCAACGTAATGGGCCTTGCCATCCACGCCGTCGATGACCAGATAACCACTATCGCGCAGTTCATCAGCCAGCCCCTTGGCGGCGACGCGACCCACAATGGTTCGGTCATCCTCGCCCGGCTCGAACACCGCCAGTTCTCGGGCCTGGCCGCTCATGGCTCGCTGCATGGTGTGGATAATGTCGCCGCGTTCGCCCAGAGCACGCAAGGTTTTCTCGGCATCAGCGTGGATCAACCAGGAGCCAGACTGCAATTCTTCAGCCAACCCCATACGCTGCAATCGTTGCAGGCGGCCGATCAGCAGCAGGCGCTGACGTTGTAGTCGGGGTTCGTTGAAGCGTTCGATATGCACTCGGCCATCGTCGCCAACCTCGCGTTGCAGGGTGCGGTCCAGACCCATCCATCGCTCCTGATCCACCTCGCGCTGCATGGTCTGCTGGATCTCCAGTTCAGTGCGCAGCCCCAGCCATTCAGTTGCCAGCTCAGAAGCGCGATGGCGGAATCCATCGGCGATGTAGTCGCCCGCGATGATGAGGTCTTGGCCCGTATCGTCGCGCCCACGCACGATGACATGGGTATGCGGGTTGTCGGTATTCCAATGATCGACCGCCACCCAATCCAGCCGTGTACCAAGGTCGGCCTCCATACGATTCATCAGGTGCCGCGTATAGGTGCGCAGGTCGTCCAGCTCGGCCCCATCCTCGGGCGAGACGATGAAACGGAAATGGTGACGATCATCGGCGCAGCGTTCCTTGAAAGCATCAAGGTCGGCTTCATCCACCTGCGGCCCATAAGCCCGCCCCGGCTCTCCATCACGGCCCGTGCCGTCGCGCTCGACGTAGCGCAAGTGCCGGGGCAACGACTGCGGGCTGGCCTGGCGCTGATTTACCAGCAAGGTCTTGATCGTGACGCGCCGCGAGAATGGCGTAAGCGTCGCCCCCGCAAAACGCGCTGCCGTGTGGCCGCGCCCCAGGCGCGAACCGGGGCGTTGACCTGTGCGCTGGCCTTGGCTTTTAGTCAACGCGGGCCGACGCACTGCCGACTTGCCGCCAGCTTTGCCAACCTGTTTGAGCACCTTGGAAACAAAGCCCTGGCCCCGATCGTTCGGGGCGCTGGGGCGCATGCGAAAGTCATCATCACGGCGATCATTCATGGTCGTTCCTTCAGAAAGCTATGGCGTGTCCTGGCGTGCGAAGCACGCGGGCAGGCTTGCATTGGCGCGGGCCACGCGCCCCAAGCGGCACAGCGGCAAAGCTGCGTCGTGCCGCGCCACCCCCATGTGCAGACTGGCTTTGCGGGCGGACAGGTGCCGCACCCTTTTATCTTGCCTTCCGCCTTTGCCTGTCGCTTTCGCTCCCGGCGCCGGCGGCTTGGTGGCGCTGCTGAGTGAGCAGCCAGCACACCGACGAACGCGGTGAAGGCCGCAGGCCAGACACGTTCCAGGCAAGATGGCTGCACGTTGGGCGGCTGCGCCGAGGGAGGCGCGAAGCGCGGTGCCCGAGACGCAGAATCAACACCCGCGCTGCACGCGCAATGACGCGCCGACGACAGCCAGGATGACACGCCCGATAGCACGACGAGATGCACGACAACGTGCAGCGAATCGGTGGTCATCATGGCCGAACCTCACGCAAGGCCGGGTGCGCAACGCCGATCACGGCGGATGCGCTGACTGGCCCGAAGTAGCGACTGTCGAACGACGCCGGGTTGCTGGCGCTCAACAGGAATAGCTCGCCCTCGGCCAGCGGGCGGCAGGGTCGCCAGAATGGCAATGCCCGGCCCAGCCGATCGGCAGACAACACGGCGGCCACCGGCACGCCGTCGATGCGTACCTGACCTTGCACGATGCAGACGTGTTGGGGCGCGACCGCGCCCACGCGTTTGAGCAGCGGGACGCGGGCGGGCAAATAGCCGCGCTGGGCGGCGAGCGACGCTGCTTCAGCGGGCAGGCGGGTAAGAACGATGCTTCCCACCGGCAGAGAATTCGGCCGACGATGGAACGGTTCGATGCGATACCAGCCGACGGGAACGCTGTCGGAGGGGTTGTAGACCCAACGCGGCAGCGGCTGCATGAAGGGCGCCCAGGCCAGCGCAGCCAGGCCGACGGCGGACAGTGCAGCCAGCGCGAAGCGTGCGCGCTGGCGCGAGCGAGGATGGGCCGTGTTTCCCGCAACAGGTGCTGATGTAGGAACCCTGCTCATCGCAGTTCCCTGCCAGCCAGCCACGCCGCATGCCTTGCGCTGCTGTATTCCGGCAGCGGCGAGCGGGCGGCGAGCCGGTTGCCCAGCATGCGCCAGTACGCGGGCGACGTGGCGGCGGGCGCAATGCCCAGTGCCTCGATGGCGTCGATGCGATGCAGCACCGCTTGCACTGCCTGCTTGCCTTCGGCCTTCAGCAGCAGACGCGCGCCGGGGCGCACGCCCGCGATGCGCTGCACCGCATCCAGCGGTGTGCAAGCCTGCATCACCATAAGCTGCCAGCGTGTGGTGCCGTAATCATTGGCCTGCCATAGCATGCGGCAGAACATGGCGCCGGGAAGGAACACCGCGCAACGCCGCCAATGATCGAGCTTCACGGTACGCGCCGGCTCGCCAAAGCGCAGATAAAGCGTCAGGCGGGTTTCGAGGTAGATGAGCGATACGCGGGTCAGCGGCACGCTGCCCGTGTAGGCAGCACGCGCGGCAGACGATGCCGCCGCCGTGGCGGCAAAAAGGGTCGTGGCCGGCGATGGAGATGTGTTCATGGCGTGTCCTTCGATGGAAACTCCCGCTCCAGGATGCCGCGCAGCAGATCGGCCACAGTTACGCCTTGCGTGAAGGCCGACACCTTGATGCGTGCGCGCAAGGCAGGCGTAATGTCCAGGGTCAGGCGGGCGGTGTAGAGATCGCCCTTGTTCAGCGCCCCGGCCTCGCCCTGGCGTATCCACGCTTCGGCGTGCGGATTCGCGGGCGGGCGCGCACCGATGCCGACGCGCTTGCCCGTGCGTTTGCTGGGGGGCGGCGATTTGATTGTCATATCCGCCACCCCAACAGTTCGTCCACCAGGGCGGTGATCTCCCGTGCGGCGGTGCTGTCGGGTGCCGACTCCCGGGCGAGACGACCAGAGGCCACGCTGTCGGCAAAGACAATTCGTTGCCGAACCTCGGCGCGTAGTGCCGGCAGCGGCTGCTCGGCCAGAGATTGCCGCGCTTCACGCCCGATGACGGTGGTGCTCACGCGCCGGTTGATGACAAAGGCTGCGCGTATCGCTGGCCGGAACACCTGCGCCTCACGAATGAGCGCCACCATCTCGGCGCTGGCCCAAACGTCATAGGGGCTGGGCTGCACCGGAATCAGGACGACTTCGGCTGCCAGCAGCGCAGAGCGCGCCAAAGCGGCAATCCTGGGCGGGCCGTCGATGATGACGTGATCGGCCTGTCTGGCCAGTTCTGGTGCTTCCTGATGCAGGGTTTCACGGGCCAAGCCCACGGCGCTGAAGAGCCTGGGCAGCCCCTGCTGGCTCCGGCGCTGCGTCCAGTCCAGCGATGAGCCTTGCGGATCGGCATCCAGCAGAATGACCTGCTGACCCCTCAAAGCCAGTTCACCGGCAATGTGCGTGGCAAGCGTGGTCTTGCCCACCCCGCCTTTCTGGTTGAGCAAGGCGACGATCATGGCACGGCCCTCCGAGCGGGAAACCGCCGCTTCACTTGACCTGCAAAACCGCTTTTCTGGTGGTGAAAATGGTCGGCTATTATGAGCCGCGTGGCAATTGCCCACTGCGACGGCGCTTCCCTACCAATAGTTAGAGTAGTTAAGTTAGATAAGTTAAGGGGTGCGCAAACCCAATGTCGGCGCGGGTTTGCAGCGGTTTGACACGCCTGATAGCACGATAGTCCCACGCCTGATAGCACGATACCCCGCACGCCTGATAGCACGACACTATCCACAGGATGTCCACAGCTCATCCACAGACTTATCCCCGTGCCGTCGGCGGCACGGGCCGGAAGGTCAGCAGCTCGCGCCCTTCGTCCGGCACCAGTTCGATACCCAGCACGTAGCCAGGCAGAGATTGCTTGGCGACCAGGGCGCGCAGATCGCAGGCGAAGTCGTAGGGCTTGGCGGTGCTGCCGGACTTCTGATGCAGGTAGCGAAAATCGAACTGCCAGCCGTTCTCCTGCTTGCCGCCGTGCTTGCGCACCAGGCGGTACAGCCAGCGCTCGATGCCGCCCGTTAGGCGAAAGTACGCCGGGTCGATGGTCAGCACGAGAGCCGCGTCGAGCACGCCCGCATAGAACCAGTCCGGCAGAATCAGCTCGATGCCCAGCGGCTTGCCGCCGGCATCGGCCAGTTCCTTCCATTCGTTGATCCACGAAAACCGATGCAGACGCCGCCCGGTGGTTTCGCGAATGGATGTGGCTACCGTCGTGGATTGCAGCCGGTCGAGCGCGGCTTTGAGGCGCTGGTAGTCGCGAGAACCGGTGCCGCGCCCGATAAAGCGCAGAATCTCGTAAGGCGTGGCCTGCATGCGCCGCGACGGCGGGATACCCGCATCGCGGGCCTGCACGATCTGACTGGCCGCCCAGATGAGGATGTCCGCATCCCAGATCGTGGCGATGCCGTGCTCTAGCGTGCCCTCCACGCGGATGGTGATGGGGCCGCTCACAAAGTCGATGGGCGCGACGCGCCGCGACTTCGCCAGAGAGAAGAACGGATAGGCCATCAAGTCCTGGGCATCGCGCGGCGCCATATCGCCCGGCAACGCACGGAACAGATCGAGCTGTTCCTGCTGTGGCGCTGCCCGCTGCCCTGATGGCAGCGCAAGGCGGGACATGACGATGGCCTGCCGCGCGCCGTCGATCAGCGGCCATCACGGCAATCACCCGCATGGCGCTGGGCGTACTCGGGGTCGGACGTGGCCTCATAGCTGCGCGCATCGGCCCAGGCATCCAGATCGGCCACCGCGTACATGACGCGGCGGCCAAACTTGCGAAACTTCGGCCCGCCGCCGATTACGCGCTGCTTTTCCAGCGTGCGCGGCGACAGGCGCAAATACTGGGCGGCTTCGTCGTTGGTCAGGTAGCGCTGGGGCTGCGCGGGCGCGGTCGTGGGTGCGGCGGCAGGCCGTAAGGGAGCGGGTCGCATGAGATGAATCTCCATCGTTCGGTATCGTCGGCAGCACCAGCGCTGCCGGATGGAGACAGTCTCAACAAAGTCGGGCTGGCTGCTCAGGGACGTTTTGCATCAGGGGCAGATCGTCCCTATACAAGCGGGGGAAGTTGTGCCAAGCGGCGGTAGCCGCCGCGCATCAACGCATCCCCGCGGCGGACAAGGCGACGCACGCGAGCGCGCAACGCGCCATCGGCGTGCCAGTCGCCCGCGGCGACCGCCTCACCGAACAGTCCTTGGGCCGCCTCGTACAAGGATGCGCCCGCCAGGGTCGCATCGAGCGCCTGCAAGGTGTGCAGCTCCTGCAAGGCCGACAAGGTGGGGCGCGGCCGCACCGCTGCAATCGGGCCGGCATCGTTGGCCAGGGCCAGCCTGTTCAGTTCGAGCATGAACGCCTGAGCGCGTGCGCCGGGCGCCGCGCTGGCACGCATGGCATAGACATAGGCCATGCCGTCTGCCAGACCGGGCGCGACAGCCAGCCGCAAGCAGCCGCCCGGCCAGCGCAGCCACAGCACCAGGCGCTTGCCATCATGAATCAGGTACTTCTGGCCGGGAAGACGCCAAAGCCTGAACAGCTCAGCGTCTGGCAAGGGGTCGGCGTCCGGGTAAAGCTGAACGCCGTCAATGTCGGGGAACCAGGCCGGATGCGCCTCGCGCGCATCCAGCGCCGGGTCTTCCAGCAGACGCAAGCCCCAGCGCTGCGCCGCTTGATGTGCGGCTTGCCGTCGGCGATGGCGATACTGCCAGTCTCGCCGGTAATCAGGATGACGGCGCAGATATTCCCAGGCCAGCGCATGGCCGTCGAGATGCAGGACGTAGAGATACGCGGCGCTCGGGTACCAGGAACGGGTGCTCGAATCGGCCATCACGCAAACCCCCCTTGATGCAGCGGGCGCGCCGTCATGAATAAACCGAACACAGCACGGTTTCAATGCGTTAAGATTTGATTACCAATCAAGTAAAGTGAAACTGAAAATATCAAGTCCGATTGGGTCTTAACCGTTGCACAGACCATCCGAATGCGACGACAGCACCGCTGCAATCTCAACATGCAGCATCAACCATCCTGCCGTATTCCGCGTAAAAGATCATGACTGTTTAAGTCTGAGCCGCAGCTCTTTTCTGCAAGACGCCTGATTCAGACCGAATGGGTCTTGAATATGATGGAAATAGTCTCAATGCGCCCTGTTTGGATGGGGTGCGCACTTCCTCCGTAGTCGGATATATCCACCCCATCAATCGATGATCGAGCCATTTTCCTGCGCCAGCCGCACATATTCCGATAGCGGGCGTGCCGCTTGGAAATAGCGGTCACGCATCACCGGCTGTTTGCGCGGCCCGACGATGGACGCCAGGGCGGAAAGCTGTACCGTGCCCAGTTCCGGCATCCCTATCCCCAAGTCGATCAGGCCATAGGCCGTATCGCCGTCTTCGGGGTCGAGTTCGGTAAGCAGCCAGATTAAGTGAGCATCCGGGGTGAACAGCCGCACGACCGGTAGCGGGTCAATGGCCTGCCCGGCAACGCGGGCCTGGCCATTGGTGAGCAGTTGTGCGCGTTCCTCGTCGGTGATGCGTAGATGGTTCACGTTTGGTCTGCCAAAGCGTAAAACCGCCGATCTGCATCCGTGTCTTTGTTCGGAAACACGAAGGCGGTTTGTAGGGAAGCCCGGCAAGCGTGAATGCGTAATGCCGCGTCTATGCGAATCAGGAAAAGCACGATTGCGATTCTCCGGTTTTAAGGAAATCCAACAATACAGATTTTCGTTATTACACAAAAAAAAGATGAAATGAGAATAAATGAGTTAAAGATAACGTGGTTTTAATTGTGCCGCCGAACGACGCTTGTGTCTATGCAAAAGCGTCCCGTCCAGCGCGGCCGACCTCTCGGCGCCACCACCTTCGATGCCGAATTGGCGCAAGCCTTCGGCATGGCGGTGCGTGCGCTGCGCACGGAACGTAGTATCGCCCAGGAAATGCTGGCGAACCTGGCCGGCATCGAACGTTCCCACCTGGGCAAGATCGAGCGCGGCGAGCACATGCCCACACTGGCGGTTATCTTCAAGATCGCCGGCGCGCTGGAATGCAGCACGGCAGTGCTGATGACCTCAACAGAAGACCAGCTTACCGAAGGTAAGGTCTAACTGTAGAACTTAAGGCGGCCGCGCCGCAACGGGCCGTTGGGCGCAAGCCGGACGCAGTAGCGCCCCGCCAAAAGGCGAGGCCGTGAGGGTTAAGCCGCTTGCGGCTTGCTGCGCGACCAGAGCAGATCGTGCGTGCCGTCCTCGTTTTCGATCAGGCGAGCGTAGACCGTGGCCGGAAACGAGGGGTCATCCAGGGTCACAGACAAGTATTCGCGCCCGGCTTCGCTGGTTTTCTGCCACGCCGCGCCGATGTCGTTGCCCGCCGCCTGCAGGCGATAGTCGGGGGCTTTGTCGCTCTCGCCCTTGTCGTTGGGTACCAGCTTGACCTTGACGTTGAGCGTCAGGGTGCGCAGTGTGCCGGTGTAACCGTCTTTGTCTGCGGTGAAGGTGCCGATATTAGCCATGGTAATTCTCCTTTCAGGGGGTATCAAGGTCGCGCCAGTGCGTCCTTGTTGTGATCCGGTCGGCGGGGGTGGACGGGGCGCACCGCGCAAGCGGCCGTAACAACGTGCAGGGCCGGGAAGCACAAAGAATTTGTCTCGCGAGGAAGCCGCCCCTGGCAGCGGGGAAATTGTTTGTGCTGGACGGTTGCGGCCAATAGCCCGAAGGCGTAGCCGCCCCCCGCCAGGATTCACGACAAGACAAGGACGTACAGGCCGACCGTCCCGCAAAGGTGACATGGTTGATTCGGTGCTCCGCATGACTGCATTACCGGCATATGCCCTGATGCGGGCAAGATCCAGCCTCCCACTATTGGGCGAGAACGCACCCGCCGCATACTGCGACGCTGAATTGAAAGCGTGGTGTGGCAGCTCCATAAGCAGGCCGGGCGATTTGTCGGTGAACCGCCCCTCGTGATGTCCAAGACCAGGTGCTGCCAGCATCGTGGACGGCACGCTTGTGTGCAACCTGCCGGAGCAAGTCCTGGCGTAATCTGACCCGCACCGCCTTTTAGCGGGGCTGATGACTGCAAGCGACGCGCGCAGCGTCGACAGGCGCGAAGAAGTGCAGGGCGAAATGCCCCGCACTGTTTTCAGGGCTTTACATCTGCCCCAGCTCGGCCAGCGAAGCCGTACTCGTCGCCGTCACGATGACATGATCGAGAAGCCGTACATCTATCAGCGCCAGCGCGTTTTTTAGATGTTTGGTCAGATTCAGGTCAGCCATACTTGGTTCGGTTAAACCCGACGGATGGTTGTGCGCCATGATGAGCGCGGCAGCGTTCAGACGCAGCGCCGTTTTGACAATCTCGCGAGGATAGACGCTGGCCTGGCTCAGTGTGCCCGACCCCTGTTCGATGTAGCGGATAGGCTTGAAACGTGAGTCCAGATAAAGAAAGGCTGCGCACTCATGCCCCAGCCCGGCCAGCTTGGCCTGGAAAAACTGCTTCACCTTGGTCGGCTGATCGACCGGCGAGGATGTGGAAACCAGACTTTCCGCCGCCGTGCGGCCAGCCGCCAGAATCTGCTCGTCGCTGGCCAGCTTATAGCGGCCGCCGGGACTGCGCACATACAGGGTGCATGTCTCGTTCATATTGTCATAGCTCAGCGCGGCGATATTGTTATCCATGATGCTCTCCAGTGTTCAGGGCGGGATTGCCCGGAACCCGAAAGGCATGGCGCAGCGCAGGTTTCAAGGGTCGAAGACGGCCAGAGGCCGCAAGCGGCGCCCACGGCGGCGCACCGCCCTTGAAACGGAGAACGGCATGACACAATGACCGGGAGCAAGACAGCCATACAGTGTCACTTGGTTTTGCGGTGAAAACCTCTGCGTGAAACGCGGCTGTACTTCAAAGGTCGCGCGTCGCGCAACCCGCAAACGTGAGTGCGCAGCGCCGCAGGCGCGAAGGCGTGAGGGATGGAAACCGAATGGCCGTGACGGCAAGGCCGGCACGGGGCGCAGCCCGACAGCCCGGCGGCGCTTGCGCCGACACGCTCAGGCTTATCCACAGATTCTGTGCGCAAGCCTGTGCATAAACCGTGAAGTTTTCGTGACAGCCCTTGTTATGCCTATCATGCAGCTAAATGGGGTGACATTTATCCAGCGTGACGGTGGCCGCCTGACTTGACCGCAAGCATCGCGCACAGCGGGGCTGGCACCGACACGCCCTGGCTCTGTTCGATGCATGATCAAAAAACAGCCTACATATGTGGCTCAATCCAGAACCACAATGCCGCCCCTGCCGCCAGCCATAGCGCCACGATCAGCACCGCTCCGAATCGGCTTCTTGGCTTGGCACCTTCCATTTGCATCCATTCGTCCGCCTTGATTCGGCATTCCGCCAGCACTTCCGGCGGCAGCAGCTTGACGGTCAACCAGATCAGGACAGGCAGCAGGATCACGTCATCGAGATAGCCCAACACAGAGATGAAATCTGGAATCAGGTCGATGGGGCTCAGCGCATAAGCGACCACAAATAACCCCAGGGCTTTGGCAAACCACGGTGTCAGGGGATGCTTTCCGGCAAACCATAGCGTCACACCGTCACGCTTGATCCGCTTGGCCCAAGCTTTCAGCTTCGCCCCGACGTTCATACGGCCTCGCGCTGCACTTCGACCGTGACATGCGACAACTCATGGATATGCGCGAGCATCGTCTTGTAATATGCCGGCTCCTGATGTTCCCGGGCGACCAAGGAAACGATGACGGCAAAGTGGCCGGGGCCAACCTGCCAGACATGTAGATCGGTGATCTGGCTTCCTGTTGGTTCCACCGCTTCCCGTATTTCCCGCTGCACTTGCCCACTTTCAGCCGTTGCATCAAGCAGCACGCTACCCGAATCACGAATCAGCCCCCATGACCAGCGGACAATCACCAATGCGCCAACCACACCCATGGCCGGATCGGCCCATGTCCAGCCATAGCCCCGGCCTACAAGCAGCGCAACAATGGCGAGCACCGATGTCAGTGCATCGGCCAGCACATGCAGGTAGGCAGCGCGCAAGTTGTTGTCGCGGCCCTTGCAGGGCGTGGGATGTTCATCGTGGCTGTGGTGATTCACATGGCCGTGTCCATGATGGTGGCCATGATCATTTTTCAGCAGCCAGGCACAAGCCAGATTGATGATCAGCCCCATGATCGCCACGGCGATCGCTTGATTGAAATCGATATGAATCGGTTGGCTGAGCCGCAGCAGACTTTCCCAGCCGATCAGCAAGGCGATCAAGGCCAACAGCACGGCACTGGCAAAGCCAGCCAAATCACCGAGCTTGCCGGTGCCGAAGGAAAAACGCGGATTGCCCGCATGCCTACGCGCAAAACGATAGGCCAGTACGGCAATCAGCATGGCTCCGGCATGCGTTGACATATGCCAGCCGTCTGCCACCAATGCCATGGAGCCATAGAGCGTGCCGGCAATGATTTCCACCAGCATCATGCTGGCCGTGAGAGCAATGACCAGCCACACCCTGCGTTCATTGCGCTGGTGGTCGCCACCGAGAAAGAAGTGAGTGTGGCCCGAGGCCGGGATGGTGTTCGTCGTCATCAGGAGTCCTGTATGTCGCAAGCCCGTAAGGAGTGGGTCATTTCATGTAGGCGCGGATGACCTCAATCATTTCCTCGCCGCCTTGATTGCGTTCCCTGTCTGTTTCGACTGCCAGGACGTGTTCGCGCAAGTGATCTTCCATCACTTCGGCCGTCAATCCATTGACCGCGCCGCGCACGGATGCGATCTGACGCAGTACTTCTACACATGCCGCTTCCGAATCCAAAGCACGCTCAATACCTTCCAACTGCCCTTTGATTCGACGGACACGGGCGATTAGCTTGTCTTTCTGGCGGGATGTATGGGACATGAGAATGAACAGCCAAATATAGTCTAGGGGATTATATTATATTAGATTGTATGTTAAGCAAGGAGCAGCTAATGGTGCATCCCTGATAGCACATGTACGGATCCAGCTTGAACTGCAGTTTACGGCTGTTTCACCGTTACTGAATCACCGCGAATGCGATGACCGACTGGTTTTTGGAGTTGTCACCGGGCGCGGCGATGCAGCGCCCGGATTTTGACCCATCGGCCCCACGGTTCCACCGCGTTGGGGGGCGATGCTGACTGGACAGCGAAGCGCCCCGGCTGAACCGGGGCGCTGGCCTATCGTCAGGATTATGCGGCTACTGCATCAACTGGTTCGTCGGTGTCGATGTCGATAGCTTCATCCTGCGAACCCTCCACCCGGAAGACGGCGGGCATCCAACCCGTACCCGCCACCAGCCGTTCGGCTTCGCTGGCAAGCTCGGCCTTCTTCAACTTTTCCAGCCGGTAAACGTGGTCAGGCGCGAACTCGCCCACGGCTTCCAGAATCATGGCCTTGGAAATGTGCATGAAGTAGCCTTCGGCGGTCGGCTGCCACCACGCTGCCATGTCCAGCCCCACGGCCTGCGCCAGTTCCATGCCCGGTTGCAGGGGCGTAGCGCGGGGGGTGATCGCATCCACCGTCATGGCCGCGCATACGGCCATCAGCCGCAACAATTCATCCTGCGGGGTCGCAAGCAAGGCGGCGAACAGTTCGGCGCTATCCTGCGGCAAGGTTTCACCCACCGCCTGTTGCATTTCGGCCAGGGCCAGGGCGGCGGGCGAATCCGGCCAATCCGAGGCCAGGCTTGCCAACCGGTCTTGCACAATCAAGCGCATTTCCAGCGGCACGTTGTGATGGCAAAAGCGGCCCATCGGTATAACCGCCTGCACCATGCCATGCACCACGGCGGCCAGCGCCACCTGTGGATTCCGGGCCAGTTCAATTTGCAGCGCGGCGGTACGGTGGGCGCTCAAGCGTTGCGCCAGCCGGTCGGACATGGAAGCGGGCTTGGGCTGGTCGTCATCCTCACCGTTCGGGTCATCCTCGCCGCTGAAACCCTGTCGCAATCGTTCCAAAGTACGCAGCGCCTTGGCTTCGGCTTCACGCATCAGGCCGCGATGCACGACGATCTGGCCTTGCCGGTCAAGGGTGACGATGGCACCGGCGGCGGCTTTGACGTTGGGGGTGTAGTCCAGAAAACGATCTTCCAGCGCCTGTAACTGCTGGCCTACGCGGTCGCCTTCTTCCTGCAAGGCGTCGGCTTTTTCCTCGTCATCTTCTTCCAGCGCCATATCGAGTTTTTCACCAATGGCCTGCATCTTGGCTTCCAGCTTTTCCATGCGGCCGGCTTCCCGCTTGGTGGGATTGCGCCGCTCTCGCGGGGCACGCTGGAAGGCTTGCCGGTCGGCATAGGTAGCGACGGGCGCGGCATCCACCCAGGCCCAACCTTCCGCCTTCACTTCGGCGGCGTGGCCGTCCAGCTTCTCGCGCACCAGCGTTTCGAGTAATGCAGCGTCGGTCACATACACGCCGCTATCGTCCTGTGCGAACAGATCACGGCGAATGCCGCCGCCTGCGGCCTCGTAGGCGTCCAGCCCCACGAAACGCACCAGTGCATGGCCTGCGTCAATCTCCCGCTCGGTCAGCCGATCACGCAAGGCGTGGGGCTGGCGCTGCCATTCGGGCGCATCGTAAAACGCCGCGTCTTGCGCCGCATGATCGTCCGTAATGGCAAGGGCCATCAACTGTTCAAGGTTCACCGCATCAGCGCGGTAATCGGCCAGCAGACGCGGCGAGACGTTCGCCAGCTTCAAGCGCCGCTGCACCACCAGCGGGGTCACACTGAAATCCGCCGCAATGTCTTCGATGGGTCGGCCTTCTTTGACCAGCGCGGCGAACGCTTCAAACTGGTCAGCCGGGTGCATGGCTTCGCGCTGCACGTTCTCGGTCAGGCTCACGGTGCGGGCGCTGGCGTCCGTCACCAGCAGGCATGGAACCTCCCAATCCTTGGCGATGCGGCGTTTCTTGGCCAGCAGCTTGAGCGCCGCCAGCCTGCGGCCACCGGCCACGACCTCGTAATGCTCGCCATTGACGGCGGCGATGACGGTGAGGTTTTGCAGCAGCCCCACGCGGGCGATGCTTTCCGCCAGCGCATCAATCGACTGGCCTGCGGTCTTGGTCTTGCGCACGTTGCGCTATGAAGCGCGAAGCTGCGACAGCGGTACGAAAATCAGGTTTTGCGTTGGTGCGGCGGCTTCGGGCGTAGCGGTGTCGATGGCTTGGGTTTCGGTGTAGTTGATCGCGTTCATAGTGAACACTCCTATGAGTTTGTGAATTGCAGCCATGAAAGACGCGGCAAGGATGGCTGCCTGCCCCTGCCGCGCAAGAGGAATCAGGCTTTCAACTGGCGCATACCCTCGGCCAGCAGCCACAGCGAACGATTCAGACGAATATCGGAATCGACGCCTTGCACCGCTCGGGTGCTTTGGCGGCGTCCGTTGGCGCTGCGGCCACGCAAACCGCCTTTGGTAAGGTTTTCTTGCAGGCGGTTGAAGGTCATCCACAGATCGGGGCGGCGGTCGTCATAGCGGCGCGGCATCAGAATCTGGCTTTCCGTGATAGGCGCGGGCTTGTCCGGGTCGTCGTATTTCAGGGCCAGCGCGGCGCGGGCGAAGATTTGGGCTTCGCCTTCGTCCAAGGTGATGGCCTGCATGGCTTCGCGGGATTCCCGCACTCGCTCGAAACCGTCCAATACCTTGAACGCACCTTCGATAACCTGCCCGGTAATGTCGCCCTTATGCGGAATGCGAACATCGGCCACGGTATCGCCGCAAACAAGACCATTTGCGCAGACAAATCGGTAGGCTCCACCGAGCATCTGATAACTGCTCGTACCATCGTGGGAATTGAGCAAAATAATCTCATTGGCAATGCTGTCATTCACCTGATTGGCATGGCGCAGGCGAATCATGTGTTTGGTGTGTTCGCGCCGGTCTTGGTTGCGTACTCGGGTCTGCGTCACCATGAAGGGTTCAAAACCCTCTTTCCGTAGCTCCGTCAGTACCGCCGCCGTGGGGATGTAGCTATAGCGTTCTGACCGGCTTTGGTGTGGGGCCTCGGCATAGATGGACGGAACCACGGCCCTGATCTGATCGTCCGATAGTGGGCGGTCGCTGCGAAGCACGGGTGAAAGGAAACCGAAGCGGGATGCAAGCATGGGATTTCTCCTGACAAAGAAAGGGTTTGCTGTTCACCGCACACCGGATTCCAAGATTCGGAAGCCCAAGCTTTTGAGCTGTTGATGTGCGGTCGGCACGAAGAACCCGGTTGGCCTCGTTGCCACCGTCTTTCCTGAGTTCATCGCCCGCGATGGTCAGGAGCCCACGGACGTGGGCCGTCAAGGAAACAAGCGTCAGGTTGGTGCGGCCCGCAGGCGAGAGCCGAGGACACGGCCTGGCGCGCCTTGACGGCACGCGGCCACGGGCTACAGTCGCGGCCAAGGTGATGAAGTCAGGAAAGATGGCTGGACAGGCAACGACCGGGTCTGGCGTGTCGCCTGCACGCAAGCGCCAGTGCGCAGGCCCGAAGCTGCGAAGCCGGGCCGAAGGCGTCAGGGATGCGCAAGGCTGGCGAAGGCCAGTCCCGTCAGGGATGAGCGGGGGAGCGAACCTGGAGCAGCGCGGCCCGACCAGGGCGACGCAGTGGGAAACCACACGAAGAGACAATGTAAGCACGACAACCGGGCAATGCACCACCGATTCGTCCGGCCCGGCCAAATACATACCTTTGCGTCAATCAATGATGGAGTTCTTGCCGACCACGGCGCGCATAAGCTAACAGCGTTCGAGCCATCAAAAGTACCGATCACGTATGAGCAGATGCGCGTGAGGTCCCTCGGTTGACCGTAGATCCCATATTTTGCAGAACTTAATCAACGCATGCTTCCAATTCATTTTGTTACTATCGCCGATAGAGTTCACACTGAACCACAGCAGTGTTCAACCTATGTAATTTCCAGTACGTCAGGTGCGTCCTAGGACAACTTCGCCTTTTGCCATATGCTAAGACTTCCTCGTAATGCCTCGCTGGACGTTGTTTCTCGCTCTATCGAAAAGCTTGGCCTGCCCGATGCCGGCGTTCTTCAAGTGCCGTTGAAAATACCATCGGATGTAGGATTTGGAGTAACTGGGCTTGTTATTCAGTTACTCGCGCTATGGTCGCGCACCCACAATCAACGCACGCTGCAAGTTGCAGGGCTACCGGTAGCGACCATCTTGGCGGGCCTCGCCAAAGAACCCCATGGAAGCGCAGCGCTGTATTTCGCGGACCACGTCAAAGGCGCGCAAAACTATAGCGCTCATACAGACGAAGCCCGACGCTATCTGATTCCTGTCATTCGTGCCATGCAGCAGCACAACCTGCGTGACACCAGTGGCACTAGAGGAGTGCATCTCTGTTGCTTTCATGGATCCGTCAACGAATACATTGGGCCGCTATACAGCCGAGATAACGATATTTCACTACGAAGCCCCAGCGATTTCATCGATCTTGTTCGCAACATGATTGCTGCATTTGAACCTACAACCTTACGTCGACTTACACCCGAGACATTAGAGTTCATTGCCTCCGTCATTTACGAATTGTTCTCGAACACACACGAACACGCCCGGAATGATGAACGGGGCAATGCATACGTTAATGGCAATATACGCGGCATCATTGCGCGAACAGTTGAGTATCGAGAAAGGAAAGGGGAAACACATATCAACCCCCACCTTGCTCGCTATATGGCGCTAGCGTCCGCAAAACAACGGAAATACGGCATCCGACCCGAAGTCAACGAAGAAAGAGTAGCTCGTGTACATACCGGCTATGCAAAACCGCCCGCATCCCGTTCAACATCACTTAGCGCGACCCGATTTTTAGAGCTCACCGTTTATGACACCGGACCGGGCCTAGCCCATCGATGGGCCGTTCAAAAAAGGAATCGCCCAATAGACGGTTTATCTTATGAAGAAGAACTCGAGTTTATCCGGGAATGTTTTGTTGTTGGCAACACCACAAAGGATACGAACGGTGTAGGACAAGGACTAGGATATTCGGTCGACTCGTTGAAGAAGCTCAATGCGTTTATGACTCTTCGCACTGGCAGAACATTCCTATACCAAGATTTTTTAAACACACGGGCAAATGGCTTTGAACCGCAGCACTGGTATTCCGACAAACCACAGCAACCCTATTTGCCTGGCACTACTTACACCATTGTCATTCCGATAGGAGGGAACAGGACATGAACGCGATGTTCATTTTCCCTTGGGTTTGTGACGGCTATGACTTTCGGATTCTCTTCAAGGCCCCCGGATCAACCCCCTCCACTTATGTCGCCGAAGCCGTCAAACAAGCGGCGCAAGACGTTCTTTATCCTGACGCGATTATCTTACTTAGCATTGAAGGCGACGATACAGAAGTGAAGAGCATTCTAGACGATGCTGCACTACAGGTCGCTATAAAACGCTTAGGCACGAGGACAGGCATTTATACTGCCGCCATCGGCGCCAGCCAGAAACGCGTCAAAACCAAGGCCATTCAAAGCAGACCGTCGGTTGACTTCATTACTCGAAGATTGAGTGACCAAGGCGTACTGAAAAACCTACTCAACGCCGGAATTCGCCATATCTTCTCATCGAAGAAGATAATCATACCCGCGCCCCCTGGCTATCATTTCCAGAAGCCCTCCGGTGATAGTGCAAGCCATTTTATTCGCGCGGAGGAGGCCTTATCCGAGAGTCACGTCGTAGAGTTTCTTGCGCTTACGCTATTGGTAAGAATGGGAAAGCGTGAAAACCTCAGAACCATCTATATCGATACGATGGGCATTTCCAGCGTGGCGTATGCGTTGCGGGAGCTAATCCGCCTGACTCAATCAAACATAATTCCCAGGATAGTGAGTTTTCACTCACACGAAGGGTTAAAGAAGATTGACTCGCCCATGCCAAAAACGGCTTACTGCATTATCTCGGCCTCGTCTTCCTTGTCGCTTGAACGAGAATGGATAAAAAGGACCAGATGTACGAATGAAGACGTCGTGACCTTACTGACATTCAACGGTGCACAGGGCTGTGAAAACGCCATGTTTACTTTCGATAGACCAGAGAACTGGGCGGAACATGGCGCGATACCGACACTAGGCACCAAGGGTCTTCGCACCTTAGGAGAGAGGTTCCAGCAAGAACAGATGCCCTTGAAAAAAATCACCCTCTCTCGGGATCATCACCCCATTGAAACGGTAAAGCATCTTGCGAAACAATTCTGGGGTTCTTCATTTCTGGATATTGATGTAGCAATGCCGAATGGAAAACGGCGAGTATTTTACGCAGATGGCACGTTGCTGGTTGATAACCAGATATTTCAGCAATGGCTTGAGAAAGAGATTCGATCTAAAGTACCCGCATCGATCCAAGGCATTATTTACCAAGACGACCCATCCAGCCGCCAAATGGCTGAAAAATGCGAAAACTATCTCAAACAGTTCAAAACAGAGTTGCCATGGGGCGTACATAGCAGCAACGAATACGAATCTAAACTCGATTCTCTAGATAGCAAAAGAGGCTTGCTCATTGTCGGAGCAGTTGTTGGTCAAGGCCACATGTTGCTCGGCATTTCAAGAGACTTGCGAGCATGTCACGAGGGCAGCAAAACATACCTGATCGGGCTACAAGTTTGTGCGGCGCAAAGCGAGTCAACCTTTCTTAGTTCCAATTTACGCAATACAAAGGACGGAACAAACTTTTTTAAAGTTTGGAATTGTCTGGCAACAGGTTCTGCCATGCAGGCATCTTTAAGAAACGAAGAGCATCTGCAAAAACTGCATCCTTCCATAAAGCCGATCATTGAGCCCAGGCACAACCGCCAAGTCCACATTGGATTGGGCGAAAGAGCATTATTACCCACTGCGGCCGAGAGCCCTTCGCTCCGCCTGCGAAAAGACTTCCTTTTTTGGCACGAAGGATATGAGGAGGGGAGCCTGCATGTGGCTCTGGTGTTAGCCACCATCGGCGCAATCCTAGAACGCGCACGAACAGACAAAAAGCTGAACGACAATTACGCCTTGAATTCAGACAAGGTCCAGCATGTGATTCTAGACCCTCAAAATTTCAATCGGTTTAACGACGGAATAATCCAAGCCTCGTTGTTGAGGCAAGCCTATCCGTCAGAACTTAATTACTCAGCCGCCCATGAAGAAAGTGCTTTCATGCGAGAGTTTCTATTAAAAATTTTCTCTGCTAGAAAAAAGTCACAAGGAGAAGCAGCCATGGAATTTGCGCTGGCCTTGGCTACGAAACGTTTAAAGATCCAGAACTCCGATCTCGAAATCGTGTGCGATAAATCAATGGCTCTATTCACGGATAGCGACTTTGATATGGGCATCCGCAACCTTCTACAGATCGCAAGACAAAAATCCTCCGACCAAACGCATGCCTTTTGACACAACCGCTTAGATCAATCGTTCGTGCTTAAGAAAAATCTCGCTGTCGCGGAGCGGCTTGCAGGCCATTCCGTCTCCAACACCTACGGACCGAGCCGTAATGCCACATCCAAGCAACTGGTTAAATCAACTACCGCAGATACCAAGTAGGCGGAACGGTCAGGCGACGTAACATCCATACGTCCCCACCAAGCAAAGCCTGCGCTTCAATCAACGATGGACCCGTTGTCGATGGCCAGCCGGGTGTAGACCGACAGCGTCCGCGTCGCCTCAAAATACCGATCCCGCATGACCGGACGCTCGTGCGGCCCCACAATCGAGAACAAATCGGACAGGCGCACCGTGCCCAGCTCGGGCATGCCGATTCCCACATCCATCAAGCCATAAGCGGTATCGCCATCGTCCGGATCCAGCGCCGCCAGCAACCACGTGGCGTGCGCATCCGGCGTAAAAAGGCGCACCATCGGCAGCGGATCAAAGGCGGGGTCGTCCGCACGGGCACGGCCATTGGGAAGCAGTTGCACACGCTGCTCGTCGGTAAGCAGAGCCATGGCGCCCTTCCTTTGCAAAGATATGAACCCACCATCGCACGTCAGTGTTTCACAACGGCGTGCACGACAAAAACGCACTCATCACAACCAGACAGACGCAGTGCCGTCGCAGCCAGTATAGAGGCAGAAACGATGCAACCACAGCAAATGAACACTATAGATTGTAGCCCTATAGAGCGCAATAGGCTGTCATCTTGGTTTTTAAGGGGAAACCATAGGTGGCAGCAGGATACTCATTGTCGAAGGCGTTAAAGACCGCCAGGAAAGCGCGTGGCTTAAGCCAGGAAGCGTTCTCCGACGTGTCCAGCCGCACCTATATGAGCTCACTGGAACGCGACCTGAAAAACCCCACGTTGAACAAGCTGGCCGAACTTTGCGAGGTCATGGACGTTCACCTACTGACGCTGGCTTACGCAGGTGACACACGCGAGGCCGAGGCACTGCTCACGCAAGTTCGCGAAGAACTGCAGCAAGTGCTCGTAACACGGAAAGCGTCGTAGGCAAGAAAGCATAGGCCGGGAAGCCGTGATATATGGTACGGTCATGATGACTAACTTCCTCGGGCCGGCTTGACAAGTGTATGAACGATCGGTGTCTCCGAAAACTCACACATTTGCGAGTCATCATGAATAAAGATCGCGTCGAACACCCGAGAAACGTCTAGCTCCTTTAGACACGAAACCAAGTAGGGAACGGCGTCAGCGTAATCAAACGGCGGCACTCGCCAATTATCATAGACAAGCAACCAATTCGCAGGATAGCGCCGGAAGCCACCAGCCATCACTTTGGACATCTTCCCCTTAATGCTGTGTGCCATTGCTGCCGCCCATTCACGCTGTGGCGCATCGCCGACCCAACCTGGACCGGGCGCATCGGTCTTGATCTCGCTTCGTAGTTGTACGGCGGTTTTGCGAGGCTCTCCCGGCCGAGCTCGTAATGGAAAATAGACGTCCGGCCCCAGCCCTTTCTCCCGAAAAAATTCAGCCCGCGCCACGTTCTCAGAAACAGCTTCCGTATGTTCAATCCCAACCATACCGGTAGGCATATTGAGTAGAAAATCGGGCTTATCTGAATGCGTCAGCGTCAAAGGAAACGCAAGCCGCGCCTCGGGTAATGTCGCCATCAAATGCGCAAGGCAATACCGCTCTGTATGATGGTTTGTCCGCCCCTCGGCCCGGGCTGGCACAGAAATATCTAGCTGTACCAGCTTGACGATGAGGTCTGTCGGCGTATCCGCTTGCAAAATCACCCCGGCCATCAGAGCGTAATCTCAATTGGTATGGACGCCGCTATTTGCGTTTCAATTTCAGCGTAGATATCTTGTGCCACTTCTGGTGCTTCAATGGACACTGCGAGTGCATAGCGCGTTTTCTGATTGAAGCGACGCAATCCCGGACGCGTTTTCCACCATCCCGTGGAAGGATATATGGCAATTTGACCACGATTGGCTAAATCCGCAGCAGACCCCACCCATACGTCCGAATGCAGCGACCCACGCCGACGCGCCAAATCTCCTAGCATCCACCCCTGATCCGCGTCCGCGCCGTCATACTCTTCATCACGTGCACGGCGATTGATACGTGCCCGAAAACCAGCTTCTGTTTCTGTTCGTCTTCGAACGTCAAATCGCAACCCGTGAGACTGGTAGGAATACTTATCCTTGAAGCCTCGCTCACCCGGATTTGGCTCAATAAAGTAGGACAAGGTCACACGCATCCTCACCTCCGTTTCACCCAGCGCTTCTAGTATGTCTCGAGGCCACGGAAGATCATGCAAGTGCATGTCGCAGGTTTTGACGGTGCTCTCTCCGTCCATACGGATGAAAGGCTGAATCGACTCCTGAATAAGCAGCGTCAAGGAATTACTCACACTCCACAGCGCCCTTTCAAGATCGGGAACACCATACCCACAATGGCGCAGCAGATTCACATGCTGCCGGCTTGGCGTGGACCCGATGCGATAGTGTTCGAGCATCAACGGCGTCCATCGCGCAGAATGAACCATCAACGCGCGTACCGTTTCGGGCCACAGCGTAGGATAGGTGGCCATGATCGTACCGGCCATGTGCGCCGCCAGCGCGGTTGACGCACTTGTTGCCCACGAGACGGTCAGAAGCCGGTCTGCGGGCTCGAAATGAGCCGTCAATAAAGCGAGGCTGGGCAGATAGCATGCAAACTCAACACCGTCCCGAGCGGCATTGCCGCCTTCAAAAACCACATCTGGCTTCCAAGGCCAGTCCTTATCCCACCCAGCGGAGGTACTCGAGAACGGGCTTAACAGCCCTGGTTGGGCGACCGGCGTGTAGTGCTGGGCATCTTCCTCATCAATCTGATGCTTTTCGGTGTAGGCGCCAATCGTCAATGCATTCCAAGCTTGCCCCGGAGACTCTAGCCCATAGTCAGACTCAGCAAAGGGTGCTGGATATCTAAGCCAAGCCTCGTTATCCTGAATGTTGCCAGCCGAAATGCAGAATAAACGACAGGTCTCGCCGTCATTGATCCAATCGGAGGCCAAGCGGTCTATCGTGGCTGACCAAGCCGAGGGACGTCCGCGGTCACGTCCAGTCTCCGATGTCACGGCCATGCAAAACACCCTGGAACGCTGAGCATCGCGCACCTCAGGCTGCGCCACGGCGTCTATGGTCAAGCTACCGAACTCCTTATCTTCGTTGCCGCTGCCCGAATTCAGTATCTTGACTGATTCGAGGTGATGCGTCAGGTTCACGGCATGCCCATGTGTCAAAGCCGCCTGCAAATCTCCGAACAAAGCAAGTCCCGCCAGCTCAGTGCCATGGCCGTGTGCGTCATGGCGACCCCAACTGTGGTCGACGGTTAGCACTTTTTCGTCAGGCAGTGAATATTGCAATAGTGGATGACCACGATTAACGCCCGTATCCAACAAACACACCACCGGTGCAGCGTCATCAGGCACCTCCAACCGGGCCGCAAGATCCTCGACCCAGGGGACTTGCTCCACGGCAGACATGCCGTTAAAAAATTCCGCCGTATCACGGGCTCGTCGAATCTCGGCGAGCATACTCAGGACGATCGGGTTGTGAAGTTGCGCTCGGCTGGCCTGCACCAACACAACGATACGCTCGGGAAAGATGACCTGCCGGTCTGATGCCCGCAATCCAAGGCCCTTGGCCACCTGCCTAAAATCGTCAAGCACAGACTGACGCTTCGGTACGTTCGGTAGCCAAGCCTCCCACCACACGGACTGGTTGATATCTTCAGGCAGCACTGCATCGTCATCCGTCCAAAGCGATGCAAACGTCGCGATGCGAATGTTCTTGATCGCATCAATCAGCGTCTGATAGTCTCGGACGTTGGTGCCCGGCGGTCGTCCAGCGATATACGCGTGCACCTTGTTCTCAAAAACCGTCAATGCGCCCTGCGGCACCCACACCGTTGCCAAAGTGCTGCCGTCAGGCTGAGCGCGCACGTTAGATAACGTGATGCCGCGACGCTCATCAGCCAATTGTTGAACCACCAGCTCTGCGTCTACAAAACTGGAGAACTCAATCTGTATGCCCACCCCACCCAACTCAGCTTGGGCAAATGCGTCAATTGTATCTTGCTCAGCCTCCTGAATTTGCGCCAGCTGTGACAATAGCGCAGGACCATGGACAGCACGATCTTGCGCAGGCACATTTCGCCTGTTCACGACGGTTCTGGGAGAGGTAAAACGCTCAGTGGTGGGCGACTGCTTGGGAAATAAATGACGGCGCCGATTATCGTTATTTTCTGCCATAAACGCGGGTTAAAAGCTATGCGCCGAGCGTCGATCGGTGGCCCCGATCACGCATACTTTGACGGTTAATGAGAAACTGTTTTAGCGCCGCCTGATCAATGGACTCGGCATCATGCATGACGGCGTCCTTGATCGCGTCATGAACGGCACGAGCAATGTCAGCATGACTTAGCCCTTGTGCCGATTCAACCAAACTCGCCCAACGCGGCCGCTTGGGCGCAAATCGACCCAACCTCATGCGCAGCACTTGGCGTATCTGCTCTGTATCGGGAAGGTGATACTCGATCACGTCATCAAAACGTCGGAACAGGGCGTAATCCAGGATTTCTGGATGATTAGTCGCCGCGATGATTAAGCTACTGGAATCGTCCTGCTCAATCATCATCAGGAAACTATTCAATATACGTCTGGCCTCACCCACATCATTCGCCAATCCGCGTTGGCTGCCAATCGCATCAAACTCGTCAAAAAGGTAAACGCCCCGCACCGATGTCAGCGCATCGAATATCTGGCGCAGCTTAGCAGCCGTCTCACCCATATACTTGGTGATCAATACCTCCAAACGCACCATGAAGAGGGGTATGCCCAACTCGCCCGCCAGCGTGGCAGCTGTCAGCGTCTTGCCTGTTCCTGGCGGCCCGACCAACAGTACTTTTCTTCTGGGATGCAGGCCATGATCCCGCAACTTGGCAAAGTAGCGTTGCTCCTTGATCACTTGCCGCAAACTATCTGCCACCCCGCTATCCAGAACCATGTCCGCCAGCCGATTCTTTGGGTAGCTGACCTGTAACAAAGAAGCCAGCTCACCACGCGGCTTGGTGATAGGAATGGGTAGCCCGTGAACTTCAGCGTTGCGCCGGGCCTTGGCCGCATCGATCAGTTTGCGCAACTCCTCAGCCAAGCGGACATGGCCTTGCTTGGCCTCATGCGCAGCCAGTTGCATAGCAATGGCGTAGAAATGCCTGTCGTCCCCATCAATGTGGGACTTCAGTAACGCCTTTAAGTGATCTCCGCTAGCCATAGAAGGATTATCGCCCATGTTGCAAATAAATACAGCTGATTGGCAAAGCCGTGCGACAACACTGCCTGATCTGCGTGCGCAATTAATCCACCCCCCACTGTATACCGACTCGTGCTGACGTGGGTCTCGGCGAGCCTGCTCGCTCTGTCCAACCATCCAGCTACCGTCTATCTTCCTCCACTAGCGGGGACATCAACGCTATAGACAAGAACCACGCTTGCGCAGCAGTTGCAGGCAGAGAAGCTAGTATAATGACAATCTCTGACATTTTTTGCCATTAGAGATCCATATGTCTTTGAACATATCCTTGCCCATCGAGATGGAAAATCGCGTCAGGCAACATGTTGCCTCCGGCATGTACGGCTCGGCCAGCGAGGTGATCCGCGAAGCACTGCGTCTCTTTGAAGCCTATCAAGCGACCCGAGAGTCGAGCCTCGTCAAGCTCAAGGCCGACATCGCCCAGGGCATGTCTGATATCGAAGCAGGACGCGTCAAGGACGTCGATATGGAAGCTATTAAGCGGCAGGGCCGTGACGCACTGGCTGCACGCAAAGTCCCCAAATAAGCATCTATCGGATTCGGCGCACTGCTAGCGCGAACAACGATTTGCTGGAAGCTTGGCTATACATCGCTGCGATGTAGAACCCGTCGACGAAGGAGTCAGTGAGATGCGCGAGTTCTTCGGCCCTGGCTGGCGCATGTACTACATCGAACAGGGTGATGTGCTGATCGTCATGTTGGGAGGTGGCAGCAAAGCCACACAAAGCCGCGACATCAAGCGGGCCAAAGAATTGGCCCGCACCCTGAGATACGACGAGGAAAGCCAATCATGAGCAAGAAGACAATCAAGGTCTCTGACCTCCCCGCCTTCGATCCTGCGCGCTACCTGCGCGACGATGAAGACATTGCCGCCTACTTGACCCAGATCATCGCGGAAGGCGACTCCGGCGAACTCGCCCATGCGCTGGGTGTGGCCGCTCGCGCGCGAGGCATGACGCAAATTGCGGAGGCTGCTGGTATTGGCCGCGAATCTCTTTACAAGGCCCTACGAGCCGACGCCAGTCCACGCTTCGATACGATCGCCAAAGTATGCAAGGCGCTGGGCGTGCGTATCGTTGTTCAGGCCGAGCACCCAGCCTGAATTCAGCGCACCGCAACTTGCTTGCCGCAGCCTTGTTCCCTAAACTGTTCCCTCGACATCAACCACTTTTGAAAAGGCTCAATGTTTATGCTGGTTTACATCCCTTTTGGGATGGAGCCCCAGCCACCATCCCTTCTTCCCACCTGGTTTCATCGCATCCCGCTTTCTCTAAGAAACAAGGGCTTGCGAAGGAAATCTGTCTCATCACTTCCCACGTTGTTTCGTTGAATCCCAGGGTTTTTGTTCCCCAGGGCGTTCCCCTAATCTGTCCCATGAAATCTTGGGGAACACGAAGGGGGACAGCGAGCCTCGCCGAAGGGAAGCCGCTCGTTCAGGTAGCGTTGGAACACGCGCCAAACATAGGGTCAGGCGCGATGGACAAGAGTTCAGCCAGACACGGGCCTAACCAGCATCAGCGGTCGCTTCCGAGAACCGGGCTGCTGCACTCAATACTGCCAGCACCGAAGCCGTAGCAATATTTGAATGCCGCCCCACGCCGAAGCGCGAACCAGGCACGCCCGGCCATGCGGCCTCCACAATAGCCAATGCCATGGCATCTGCCCCCGCGCCCAAGCTACGCTCTTCATAGCTGTCGATACGCAGGGGCAATCCCAACGCGGCCACCGTCGCAGCGATCGGGCCATTTCCAACACCTTGGAAATGTGCCTGCTCGCCACCGACGCCGATTAAATCCAGTTCGATGCCTTGACCGTCTGCATGTTCTGACAATCGGTGAGTACGATAGATAAAACCGGATTGCTCGCGTACCGGCATCAAATAGGTGCGCTCAAACACTTCCCATATCTGCTCGCTGCTCAGTTCAGTTTCGCTGTCGTCAGCCAATGCCTGGACAATGGCGCTGAACTCGACCTGCATGCGGCGCGGCATGACGATACCGTGATCTCGCTGCAGCAAGAATGCGATCCCGCCTTTGCCCGACTGGCTGTTGACGCGCACGATGCTGTCATAGGTGCGGCCAAGGTCTTGTGGGTCGACCGGCAGATACGGTACGCGCCAGAGTGCGTCAGCTTGTTGCGCGGCAAAGCCTTTGGCGATGGCATCCTGATGGGAGCCCGAGAAAGCCGTAAATACCAAGTCCCCGACATAGGGATGGCGAGGATGGATAGGCAGCGCCGTGCATTCCTCGGCAACACGCGCAACGGCTGCAATATCCGAAAAATCCAGCCCTGGAGCAATGCCCTGTGTATACAGATTCAGCGCCAAGGTCACGACATCCAGGTTGCCGCTGCGTTCCCCATTGCCAAACAAGCATCCCTCCACCCGCTGGGCACCGGCCAACAAGGCTTGCTCGGCGCAGGCAACGCCTGTGCCTCGGTCATTATGAGGGTGTACGGACAGCACAACATGCTCTCGCCGCTCCAATCGCCGATCCATCCATTCAATCTGATCGGCAAAGACATTAGGGGTAGAAACCTCCACTGTCGTCGGTAGATTGATAATCATGGGTCGCTGTGGCCCGGCATCCCAGGCTCGAATGGCGGCATTGCACACAGCCAGGGACACATCCAGTTCGGCCATGCAAAAGGTTTCGGGAGAGTACTGAAGCACCCATTGCGTTTGCGGGTGAGCTGCCGTCAGCCGCTTGAACAAAGCGATGTGATGCTCAACCATCTCGATGATCTGCGGCACGCTCATTTGGAAAACGATTTCCCGCCAAGCAGGTGCGATGGCATTGTAGAAATGCACAATCACGCGCCGGGCACCGGCTACGCTACGTACGGTTTCCTCGATCAAATCTTCGCGCAACTGTGTAATGACCATGGGCGTCACATCTGCGGGAATCTGATCATCGTCAATCAAATGACGCACGATGTCGAAGTCGGTACGTGACGCCGACGGAAACCCCACCTCAATTTCCTTGAAACCGATACGTACCAGTTCGTGAAACAAACGCAGCTTGCGCTCGCGGTTCATCGGCTCGAACAAGGCTTGATTGCCATCACGCAAATCGGTGGACAGCCAGGCGGGGGCTTGCGTCAAGGTGCGCGACGGCCATTGGCGGTCCGCCAGATCGACGGGCGGGAATGGACGGTATTTTCGAGAAGGGTCAGTCAGCATAGCAATACTCCAGGGGGTCAATAACACCTGACTCCCCTGGCTCAAGGAAAGCTGACTGTGGTCGGGGTCAGGGGGAATCAGGATGGGTCATGACGCGAGCAAGTGCGTACCGACCCCGACCAAAGGCCAGTAGTCGTAGCAGGCACGAAAGGCGAACCAACGGCGGCATAAGACGAATGAGTCCTGATTGAGAATTTCTTTGTCATATTAGGTTTGCTTGTTTTGTCTATCTACATAAAAATAGACTTTCTCTTTATCTTTTTAGACAGAACCAATAAATATGGACGTTTCATCCACTGTCCAGCCTGCTAAACCATGCGAGCCAGATGCAGCGACGGCATCGAAGCCGCCCGTCACGGGCGTAGCCATGCACTATCCGCAGGGGCATGTCGTACCCATGCACCAACATCAACACGGCCATCTGATCTACGCGAGTCGGGGACTGCTACGCGTTGAGGCGGAAACCGGACAATGGCTGGTTCCACCCACCTCTGCCGTATGGCTGCGTCCGGCGGTTGCTCATCGCCTGATCGTCCCGGTTACCTTGCAGGCGCACGGCCTATTTATTCGCCAGGACATCTGCGCGAAGCTGCCCACCACGGACTGCGTCGTGCAAGTATCCGGGCTGCTCAGGGAGGTCATTACTGAGTTGACGTGCACGGACTACACGGCACCGCTCTCTCGCCGTACACATTTGTTGGGCGAGCTGCTGCTCGAAGAACTCGGTACTCCACCCCCTTTGCCATTTCACCTGCCCTGGCCGCAGGACGCACAGATACAAAATGTCTGCCACATCCTGATGGGTGATCCAAGCCGCGATGCAACAGCCGGAGACTGGGCATCGACATTAGCTATTGGCGAAAAAACCTTTCACCGCAGATTCCTCAAAAGCACGGGCATGACGTTCGGCAAATGGCGCCAGCAGCTGCGCCTGATGTCGTCGCTTGCTCAACTGATGCAAGGCGCACCGATCACTCAGGTTGCATTGAACAGCGGTTATGACAGCCACAGTGCCTATACAACGGCATTCAAGAAACAGTTTGGCCAATCACCATCGGAGTTTGCACAACGTCAGTCTGCCTAGCCGCAAGCCGATGGCCTTCAAAGGCGCCACCCGGGCTCTTCGGATTTTGATATGCTGCAAGAGCCAGAGCTTCAAATTTCGATTTATCAGGGGCCTTATCAGGCGACGTTACGCAAACGAACTCTCGTGATAGAGCAGGAATAATGTGGGAGAACGATCCGATCTTCAAAGGACACGGCACGCCACCATGGACGCTGGGTGACGCCGTAGCTCCCTGCTTCCGCCTCTGCGCTTATTTTCCCTATCGAGAGGCACACCCTTACACCAACACCGAAGCCTTCGAGGAGCTCTTCGCCTGCTTCGCGCCGATTCTCCGGGACCATTGCGATCGGATCCGCATGTGGGACAAGCCGGGGGCAAAGGCACGCCGCGGCAACAAAATCAGACCCGGCGACTGGACACCGTTCAGACATATGAAATCCGTCTATTCCGATGTCGAACACGGCATCTGGACCGGGTTCTATTTCATCGACCGGCGCGAAGACGGCGAGATGGCCGGCGGCAAGCCCTGCTCATTCCGCTATTTCGTCTATGGGGGTGCCACCACTCTCGACGCCTGCATTCCGCTTCAAGACTGGCGGGCCGGACGCCTTGACATCGAGCGCGTCAAGGCCGCCTTGCAAAAAATTCCGTATTACAGCTTAATGGCCGGTTATGGCCTCTCGCTGCGCGAAACCTATGATGCCAACGAGTTACCGCCCATTGCGGAAAAATACCCGGCGCTCGATCTCGCTGCAGCGACGTCGCGCAATTCTTTTCCGGACGAATGGCCCAACACGGAGCCCAATCATTACTGGATCGGCGGCATCAACTGGCTGACCGGGGTCGGCGAGCCGTTCCTCACATGGCTAGGTGGAGCAAAAGCAATAATCGACGGCCTGCCCACAGCAATTACGGTCGATGAATCGCCGCATGGCGTGATCTTCCAGTTGGGGCCGCGACCTGTCACTGGCGAAACCGGTGCTGACGGCGCGCACGATATTCAACTCTATCACGCGCTGGGACGACGGCTGCGGCCACATGATTTCCATGTGAAGGACGAAGACATGGAGAGCATCGGCCAATCGGAACCCTATCGATCATTCGGACCGGTCTTCGGCGAGATGGCTTGGGACGAGAGCCTCCGGTGGGCGCGCCGATTCTATTCATGACCGCGCGGAGCGGTCATCGGTGCCGACCGCCGCGGCGTGAAACACGCGATTGCGCCCGACCGCCTTTGCCCGGTAAAGCGCAGCATCTGCCATAGCCAGCGCGCCGCGAAGGTCGTCTCCATGCGCAGGATAACAAGCGACGCCGAGAGAAATGGTCACATTTCCGACGACGTCAAAGCGAGCCTGCTCTATGGTGGATCGCAGTCGTTCCGCAAAATGCCTTGCCGACTCGAGTCCCGTTTCAGGTAATAAGGCGACGAATTCTTCACCGCCCATGCGTGCTACTACGTCTTCGTTCCGTGCTTCGGCCATAATCAAGCCGGTAATGGCCTTCAGAACTTCATCGCCAACGGCATGGCCAAATTTGTCATTGACCGCTTTGAAGTGATCGACGTCTATCATCACTACGGCCACATCCCGCGCCGTCTCCATCAGTTCCTCAATGGCCGTTTCCAGGCCTCTGCGGTTGACGACACCGGTAAGCGGATCCGTTGTTCCTTCACGGTGGAGTTTGCGCATCCGGTTGCCGATCGCCGAAAAACTCTGCATCAGGCCTTCCCGAATCATGGCCGCTTCGAGGTACCAGCCTTTGATAAAACGGATGCGCAAGAAGTTGGCGCGATTGTCCAAATTGGCCGCAACCTCGGCCAACTGGCGCAAAGGATTCGCAATGAGTCGCGACAGCCACCAGATGGCCAGCAAGCTGATGATGAATATCGGCAATGAATAATAAAAAGTCCGCCAAAACAGTTCACCAATGTTGGATAACGCCAGCTTGATCGGCCGTTGGGCTACGACGCCCCAGTCCGCGAACGGTATCGGCGCGTAGCTGATGAGCTGGCCATCGGACTCGACGCCGCTCAGGTATTGTGTTGCCCTTCCGCCAAGCGGCACTACCGGCGCGGATTCTATGTCTTCCGACCGGGAGCCAATGAGATCTTGTGTCGGATGATAGACAATCCTTCTCTCTGCATCCACGATGTAGAAGTAAGCGCCCTCCTGATAGTGCAACCTGGTCAGAGCGCTTTGCAATGCACTGCCGCTTTGCAAGAGCACCGTGCCGCCTATAAACCCCGCATAGCCGCCATCCGGCGAGAAAATCGGCTGCGCGACGATACTCATCCAGCGGCCGCTCGGCCCTTTGAAAGCGCCGCTTATCGCCGTGGCTTCTTTCGCGTTGAGCAGCTCTCTCGCTTGTGGCGCCTCCAGAAAGGCGTTCAAGAAAGCGCTTCTTGGTTTGGCGGCGATGATCTTGCCCGATAGGTCGACGGCAATGATTGCGTCGAAGGCATCGGTAATACTGGCAAGCTGGTCGAACTCATTTTGTATGGCGGCAGGATCGAGCCGAGTTTCAGTAATGTCCAACGCGGCGGCCTGCAGTGCCTGGGCGGATGATTCAAGGAAGGAATCCGTCGCGTGCGCAAGCTTCTCAGCATAGGCGCGGTTCGTGTCGAAGCTATGCCTGAGCAGCAGGCCATGCTGCACCTTGTATGCGGCATGAAGGCTGTTGGCCAGTGCCAGAAATACGAAGAACAGACACAAGCACAGGATGAGACATCGTAGGTCGATGCGGAAAAACGACTTGGATGCCTCCGTCGGATTGATGTTGGCCATTGATAAGAGAGTCGGTTCGGCAATGGTTGCCATTCTAGCAATTGCCTCGCCCTGTCTTTCGACCGTTCAGTACGCCTCTTTGCCCATTCTACGATTGCGCCCAGCCACCACGGATCCAGCCGCGCCGGACCAGAGCGCAGCCTACCAGCGAGGCCGACGCAACCAGCCCGCCATCAACAACGCCGCCACCAGCAGCCACAGCCAAAGCCCTCGTTGCACTGGCTGAACCGCTGCGGCGGCACGCGGCTCCAGCACATAGCCTTCCACGTTTGCCGCCGAAGGCGATGGCTCGGCGGCACCCGCCGTGGCGCTCGGCGCCGCCACGGCAGGTGCTGCGGCCGGGGCGGGCTGCTCCATCTTCACAAGCTCCGCTGCCCTGCACGAAGGCAATGCGCAATCCGACCCGTGCCGCTCCACGCTTTGGGCCAGCGCCTGCTCCAGTTGTTCGCGATCGGCCTCGTTCGCCTGCCAGGCGCCGCGTTCGACGGCGTCCAGCAGCGTTTCGAGCAGATGCTGGCGCGCATGCGGATTGTGCTGCTCGAAGTAGGCGTCCATGTCCATGCCGTATTTGTCATCCACATAGACCGCCTTGACCTCGGCCCAGTCGGCGTCGGCGACGAGTGCCGGCGTCGTGACGTCCCACAGCAGCATGTGCGCAGGCAGGTCGGCCATGTAGCGCGCGCCGTTGTAGCCGCTTTCCTGCATGGCTCGTATCCACTCTGGATTGAAGTAGCGCGACTGCAATTCCCGCCCGAAGCTGCGGGCAAGGGGTTCCAGGTGCGCCTGGCCGGTCGGCGAAGCTTTCAGGTCGGCCACGTAGTTGCTCACCTGGCGCCCGGTATGCTCGCGCACCGCCATGCCGATGCCGCCGAGGTAGGCGGCCGGCATGCTGGTGTCCAGCAGGCCATAGGTATTTGAACTGCGGCTGAAAACGGCCGCTTCGACGGAAGACAACTGATCGACGAAGCCCTCGGCGTCGGCCGCGCCGTCTTCGTTTTCGCCGTAGGCGTGGCCCAGCCTGTCCGTGTATAGCTTCGATAGACGGGCATCGTCCCATTCCGCACCCGCACGGATGGCGAACTGTGTCGAAGGCGAATAGGCGCCCGGCGCGGTCGAGTAGACCCGCCGCACAGAACGTTGCTCGGCGATATCGGCGTCCACGCCGCCGGCGCGCAGTCGCCTGGCTTGCGCCTGGCTGTGCAGATAGACGGGGTTGTCGTCTTCGCGCGCCTGCGCGGCCAGCCTCGCCGCCTTGGCCAGCATGGCGATCTTGTCGCGGAAATGATCGCGATAGGTGCCCGAGGTCGTCACCAGCACATCGACTCGCGGCCGCCCAAGGGTCGCGCGGTCGTCCAGCGCCACGTCGACGACTTCGCCGCGCGGGTTCCAGACCGGGCGAGCGCCCAGAAGGCGCAGTATCTGGGCTTCCATCGCGGCCTCGTTCTGTGTGGATTCGCCCGACCACAGTACGAAGGCGACCTTGCGCGGCGTGCCGCCGTGCTCTTGCCGGTAGGCATCGATCAACTCGTCGGCGAGGCGGGCGCCGATCTCCCAGGATTCGCGCGTCGGCAGGCTGCGCGTGGCCAGCGTATAGGGATTGCGTCCCGGCGGCAGGGCGTCGGGATTGCGCACCGCGTCCGCCATGGGCCCCGGTTCGATGTACCCGCCCGACAAAGCTTGCAGCACGGCGTCCATTTCGCGGGGCGCGGCGGCGACGCGGGCCGCATAGTCGCGAATGCGCGCCAACTGGCCGGACTCCACCCCGGCGGCATCGCCCCGCAACACCGCACGCACGGTGTCTTCATCCGGCGCATCGTGGCCGTCGCCCGCCAGCATGGCATGCACCATGCCGACGGTCGTGTCCTCGTCAGGCGCCCGGCCCAGCACGTGTCCGCCCACCGGCATGACGGCGTCGGCCACCTCGTCGAGATAATCGCCAAGCGCAGCTTCCAGCTCGGGCCACCGCGCCGATGCGGGGTCGACGCCCAGTTCCCGCTCGTGGGCCGAGGCGGCTTTACGCACGGCCTGCCGGGCGGCCTCCCGGTCCGCGCTGGACGTCGTCCCATCCGACGCCAAGGCCAAATCATCCCGCAGCCCCGCCAGCGCCGGCGGCAGGCCGCCCCGCCTCAGCGGCGGCATGAAACCCAGTGTCACGGCATTGGCGCGCCGCTTGTTGCCGATGCCGCCGTTGGCCTGCAATGGGGTGGGCTGTATATGGGGCAGCGCGCCTATCAAAATTCCTACCCAATCGTCGCGCGCGGGCCCCTGCTGCTTGCCCGGCATCAGTGAAAGTTGAGTGAAGACAGGCAGGTAGGCGTCGGCCTGCCAGCCCCGCGCCATCCAAAGATAGAACGCGATGTACTGGTGATGCGGCGGCAAGGCGCCCGTGGATGACAAGGCGGACGCATCCTGCAGATAGCCCCAGACCGGATGCGGGGCCAGCGCCACCTTGCCGAAGCGCAGCAAGGGGATGACGATGGAACGAGCGCCATCCTGGTCGACGTGGACCATCAGCCTGCCCGGGGGCGGCCCCCAGCGCGCCTCGGTCTGCTCGCGCAGCGCCTTCGGCAATTGCGCATACCACTCCAGGTACTGCGCCTGGGGTATGGCCACGGCGCCGCCCTCTTTCAGGCGCCGGTCCAGCTCGACCTGCGCGTTGGCCGCCTGCGCGTCGTCGGCGCCCCGATGATCCGCGGCGCCCCACATCCCCGCGCTGACATTGGCGCCGTCGCGCGCCATGCGTCGCGCCAGCTCCTGCGCATCGGGCAAGGGGCTTTTGCCTACGTCATAGCCTTCGTCCCTGAGCCGGCGCAGCAGCGCCGCCAGGCTGGCCTGGGCGTCCAGATAGGTGTCCGGGTCGCTGCCGACGTCGGCGCGGTCGGCCGCCTCGCTGTGATAGGCGATCACCAGGCGCTTGTCGGCATTGGCCATGCGATGCAGGCGCGCCCAGGACATGGCCCGCTCCACGCGCCAGGCCACCTGTTCGGGCAGCGCCTGGTGCCGGACCGCACCGTCGCCATGCGCCACGTTGGCGCCGACCATCATAGGTTCCACGATGCCGCTGGCCTCGCTCATGGCCAGCTGGCCGCTGCGGTCGGGTGCGAAGCCGCCCGGATCGGCGCGCCATTGCTCCGGCGTGCGGGAGTAGTCCGTCGTGCAGTTCAGCACGGCCACGCCAAGCGCTTTGGCCTCCGCCACGCCGGCGCGATGGTCAGCGTAGTCGATCTGGCTGGCGCACAGGATCAGGACGTCGACCGCCGGCCGGCCGTCCCGGTCATGCAGGCCGCGCAGCGAGTCGCGGCTGCCGCTGCGCCACAGCGCCACGGGCAGCCCGCCCTGGCTCTCGGTTTCCTCGATCAACGCATCGATTACGGCAGTGTTGTCCGCCAGCGCCAGGCTGCGGTAGAACACGATGCCCACGCGCGGGCGTTCGGCAGCATCGGCGTGGCGTTGTCCCATCCAGTCCAGATAGGCCTGCAGGTCGGCAAAGCCCCCGGCATGGCCAGGATGGTAATAAGCATGCTCGGCGTATTCGACCGGCGCGGCAACGGGCCGCTCCAGACCCAGCAGGCGCGCGCCCAGATAGTCGAACAGATGCGTGTAGTTGTCGGCCGTGGCGTTGCGCCAGTACTTGATGGCGTCGGGCACCGAAGCGGGCTCCACATTGCCGCGCACCCATTCATGTCCGTTCAGCACCAGCACTTTCGTATGCCGCGCTGCTTCATCCAGGCGCGGACGGTACGAGGCCAATCGAGGGCCTATGCCTTCGACGACGATGAGATCGTAGCCTTCCAGCTCGACGCCTTCCAGCGTGGGCAGATGCCCGCCCCCCAGCCCGAACAGGTCGATCCGCATGGCGGGCGCCTGGCGCGCCGCCGCCTCGCGCATCAAGGTGGGCTGCTGCGCCAGCTCTATGGAAATGACGGCGATGCGCGGGCGAGACCCCTGGGCCGCATCCGCCCCCGCGGGCCAGAAGCATAAGGGCCATAGCAGGCACATCACGCACAGCCTTATGCCCGTGCGCCAATCCGGCAGGCGGCACCGGAGCCGCGTACGGTCCCGCACGTTCAAGCCATGGGCGCTCATATGTCGATCCATATCAGGGTTTCTCGCCTTCTTGTTCGGGCACGTACACGACCTGGCCGCCCTGCAGGCGGTAGGCCGTGCCCAGCCGCTCGCCCTGCCCCGACAGCTTGCGGTCGGATACGCGCTCGACCTTGATCTGCTGCTGCTCCTTGCTGACGACTTCCAGCTCGCCGTCGGCAGTCGTGCGTGTCAGTGTCCAGCTGGCGTCGGCGCTGAGCATATCGGTCGAACCCAGCACGGAAAACAGCGCCAGCGCCATCGCCACGATGAAAGCCAGGCTGGCATCGAAGAGATTGGCAACGCCGGCCAATGGGTCGTCGTGGCGACTGATGTCCAGTCGAGACCGGGTAAAGCGCAGGCGCGATTTCATGCGGCCGCCTTCGGCGCGCCGGCCTCCTGGGCCCGCAGCGCGCGCTCGGCATGCAGGCGGATGTCGTCGAGATCCTGGCGTTGCCATCCCTCGCGCACCATCGCGATCACGTGCATCACGACGCCGATGGCAATGCCGACGATGGTGGCCGAGAAGGCCACCACCATATGCTCGGCCAAAGCCGGCAAGTCGCCGCGCGCCAGCCCGCTCAATGCGGCCGCCATGGGGATCAGCGTGCCCATCAGGCCCAGCGAAGGGCCGGCGCGCACGGCGAAGCGCACGGTGTTCAGGCTGCGCAAGCTGCTGTGCTCGGCCTGGGCCAGTACGCGCTCAATGCGGATGTCGGCATCGGGCGCCGTGTCGGCCGCCGCCGCGTCGATCAATCGGGCGAACCGGCTCACCGCCGGCCTTTGCCCGCGCCGGCGACCGGCCAGGCTGCGCAGAAACATGCCCAGTGCCACCAGCGTCCATATCACCAGGGCCACCAGCAATGCCAGCACCGGTTGAAACAACCATTGGGAGACCTGCTCCAGTATCAGTTTCAATGCCATGGTTACAAAGCCCTCGTGTAGCGCAGGTAGAAGGCGCGGCCCGGCATGGTGTAGTCGGCCTTTTCGTAGTAGTCGCGGTCGAACAGGTTGGAGACGTCGAAGCGCAGCGTGTCATGGCGCGTGATCTTCCAGCGGGCGCTGAAATCCACCACGGTAAAGGGTTCGTTCTCGAACACTCCGCCCCGCCCGCCGGTATAGATGCGTCCCTGGCTGTTGTCGTTGTCGTAGCGCACGTCCACGTGGCGCGCCGTCAGCGTCGCCCACCATGCCTGGCCGTCGCTGACCGTCAGCGACACATTGCCTTTCCACTTGGCCACGTTGCGTATCGGCACAGCGCCGCCGGCATCGAAATCCTCCGCCTGTATCAACCGTGTCAGGCTGCCCGACAGGCCGACCCGGCTGGCGGGCAGGCCGAACAGCCGTCCCGCATCCAGCGCCAGCCTGGCCTCGATGCCGCGCATGCGGGAATCGTCGGCATTCTCGTAGCTGCTGATGCGCTCCGTCGGCGTTTCGCTGACGATGACCGAGCGGATGCGGTCGCGGATGCGGGCATTGAAGTAGGTCAGGTCGGCATCCAGGTAGTCGTCGGCATAGCCCACGCCCAGATCCCAGCTTTTGTTGCGCTCGGGACTCAGGCCGGCGTTGCCGACGCTGACACGCCGCTGGGCGCCCGCATACTCCACGTTCTCGCCGGCCAGTTCATTGCCTTGCGGCGGAGCGAAGGCCGTACCGGCCGAGCCATGGACGCGCCAGCTGTCCGTCAATTTGTAGACCACCCCGCCGCGCGGATTGAAACTGGTGAAGCTTGACGAGCCCGGAGTGAAGGTGTCCTTGTACGGCGTGGTGCGCGTGCTGGCATCGATCCAGTCCAGCCTGCCGCCCAGCGTGACGATCAGACGATCGTCCAGCCACTTGCTGCCCCATTCGGTAAAGATTCCTCGGCTGTCGCGCCGCTCGTTGGGGCTGTAGGGCGCCAGGCTCTCGCCCGCGGCGTCGAAGGAGAAACGGTCGGCCTCGACACGCTGCCAGTCCACGCCGTAGGTCAGCGTCATGCTGTCGCTCAGGCTCCAGACGTCCTGCAACTGCAGGCCCATGTAGCTCGACTCGGTGCGGCTGGATCGGTAGCGCGGCGCCTGCGCCGGCACGGTGATGTAGTTGTAGTTCTCCCGCGAGGCATAGGCCACCGCCGTCACCTCGTGGTCCCGCGGGGTCAGCGTCAACCTGACATCGCCCCCGACACGGCTGGTTTCATTGGCCGATGCGTTGGGCGGATCGTAGCTGAGCGGGCCGGGCGCATTGTTGTTCAGGTCCGCCCAGTCCAGCGTGACGTCCACCCTTACCATATCGGTCAGGTCGCTGCCCAATCGCGCCTTGCCCGATATGCGGCGGAAATCGCTGTTGGGCCGCGTGTCGCCTCCGCCGGTGCGGAACTCGCCGTTCTGATTCACATAGCCGACGGCCAGGTCGAAGTCCGTCCTGTCGGACAAAGAGCCGCCCAGCGCCACATCGGCCTGGCGCGTATCGAACGAGCCGTAGCCCAGGCTGACGCTGCCGCCTATGGGGCCGGTGGAGCGGCGCGTGATGATGTTGACTACGCCGCCCATAGCCGACGCGCCGTACAGCGACGACGCCGGCCCTTTCAACACTTCGACGCGCTCTATGCTTTCCGGCGACAGCGTGGTGAAGCTGGTGGAGCCGGACGGCCTACCGTCTATCAGTATCAAGGTCCGTGGATTGATGGTGAACTCGAAGTTCGGCCGCATGCCGCGCAGGCCGACACCCGCCAGTCCGTTCGGATACTGGATGACGTCCACGCTGGCGTTTTTCTTGAGCTGGTCGAGGAAAGTATTGCCCACGGTCTCTTCCAGGACCTCGCCTTCGACCACCTCCATCGAAGACGGCACTTCGTCGCGAGGCTGGACATTGCGCGTCGCCGTCACCACGATCGGGCTCAGCTTGACCGATTGGCCGTGGTCAGTGTCGGCGGCGGGCGAGCCCGGCGCTGAAGCCAAGACAGTGTCATTCACGTCCCCGCCGCCCTCGGCGGCTTGAACGCTGCAAGCAAGGCAGAACGCAGCAGCCGCCAACCCCGTCCGCTTCTCTATGCCGATACTCCGCCTTCGATACGACCTGGCCGCTTGCACTTTCATGTTGAACTTCTCCGATCCCTTGAAAACGTTATGTTATAACATAACATTTCGAGACTGAAGAAATCATGCCGGCTCAGGCACGCCGATGGATAGGCGTGCGATCAGGTCGTTCGCGGCGTATGCGAGCGCGAGGTCAGGAAGGCCAGAGTGGTGGCCTATAGGCCGCTCACAACCTGCCGACTCTTATATTGATAGGCCAGGCAACAGACCGCCTGCGGTGTTCGTCGCCCCAGAGCTCCGAAATGTCTTCAGCAAATCGGTTCAGCACATCCATTCGCCCCGCTTCCCTGGCGTGTTGAACCGCCGACCAGGTAAGAAGGTAGCCGAGGAATTCACTCGAGTCCCATTCAAGGCGGATTTCCATTGAAGGCGCCTCGAACTCTTCAAAGGGGAAGTCCATGGTTGCGTAGCCTTCGTCGACGAGTTTGCGTTGCGCAGGCCAATAGGAAGCAATCTCTTCCCAGTAGAACCTCTGGAAACGACACTCGAGATCGGGCTCCAGCCTCAGGACGCCGTAGCTGATCAAGGCAAGCACGCCCCCGGCAATACCGACGCGCCGGACCTCTTGGTAAAAGGCGTGCAGATCGAACCAATGCGCCGCTTGAGCCGCAGTGATCAGGCTTGCGCTATGGTCAGGCATCGGCAGTTTTTCAGCGGGAGCGCACTGATAAGTGATGCGCTCGTTCGGGATGGCGTTTGCGATCTGATCGGCGCTGGGGTCCAGGCCTACGACTCGGTCAAAGCATGAAGCGAGAGAACGGGTCAACTGTCCGTTGCCGCATCCGACATCGACGGCCAGACGCAAGTCGGGGGCCATCGAAGCGAGAAAGTCGGCCAGTTCGGAAGGGTACTCCGGCCGGAATCGGGCATAGTCGCCGCCGCCTTGCTCAAACCAGTTGCGTGCCGGGCGCGGATCGATGGACGTCAAGAGGCTGCTTCCGTAGCGGTTCGTCGGGCCACATCGCCTTCCATAAGCGCCTGGGCGCGCCGCCAGACGATCTGGGCCTGCATGGCCACCATGGCCGCGATCATCAGCAGAACTTCGCCAAAACCGCCATGCGGGTGGGCGTGATGGACGTACTGCCATGCGCCGAATGAGAACTTGCCGATCACCAGCAATAGAAAGAGCGAAATGGTCAGCGCCGTGCCCTGGCTGTATAGGCGGCCGTCGGGTTCCAGGTAGAGCCTCGTCAGCCTTCCACGCACCACACCGACGACGACGCTGGCCAGTATGCTAAGACCCAGCGTCAGCCACGACAGCGCGTCGGGCGGCAGATAGAATCCGCCCGCGACAACGCCCACGACAGCGTAGATGATGGCCAATTTGAAACGCGTACGGCCGACAACCTCGTGGCGGACCGACTGCCTGTAGACGGCGAAAAGCGTCAAGGCAAGCAGAATCAGAATCTGGGAATCAGTCATGGTCGGACGTGCGGTTACGGCAGGTGGCGCCCGCCGCCGTGGTTTGCATCGAGCATGGCAGAAATTTAGTTTTGATCGAAGAAGGCGTCAAGATTTTTAGCTTGAAGGCCTATTCCGTGTGCCCAAGCGACGCAAGGCTCGACCACCTCAGGCACAATAGAGAGCGCTTTCCCGTACCGCCTCCCTTACTTCATGACCTCCATTTCGCCCGCACTCGTCAGCTACCGCAAGGTGTTGTATCTGGCCATTCCCATCATTCTGGCCAACCTGACCCAACCGCTGATGTCGGCAGTGGACACGGCGGTCGCGGGCCATTTGCCGGGCGCCCACCATCTGGCGGGCGTGGCCTTGGGCAGCCTGTTCTTCAATCTGCTTTTCTGGGTCTTCGGTTTCCTGCGCATGGGCACCACCGGCGTGGTGGCGCAGTACTTCGGCGCGGGCAAGGCCGAGTCCATCGTGCTGACGGTGGGGCGCGGCGTGCTCATCGCCACGGCTATCGGCTTGCTGATCCTCCTGCTGCAGCGTCCGCTCGTCAACGGTGGACTTGCGCTGCTGGGCGCCTCCAGCGAGGCGGCCGAACAGGCGCGTCTTTATGCTTACGGCCGGATCTGGTCGGCTCCGTTCACGCTGACCAACTACGTCATCCTGGGCTGGCTGCTGGGCTGCCAGCGAGTGCGTGTCGCCCTGGCCATTCAGATCCTCATCAATATCGTGAACCTCGCCGCCGTCCTGGTTTTCGTATACGGCCTGGACTGGGGCGTAAGCGGAATCGGCCGCGCCACCGCCCTGGCCGATCTCAGCGGCATGACGGTTGGCGCTGTGCTGCTGTGGCGCACTTACCGCGTCCAGCTGAGTGCGATACGCTGGGCCGAGGTCATCGAACCCGCCGCGCTGCGCCGGCTGATCCAGATCAACGGCCACATCTTCGTTCGCACCGCCTGTCTATTGGCCACGTTTGCCTGGTTCACGCACCTCGGCGCCAAGCAGGGAGACGCCCTGCTCGCGGCCAACGCCATCTTGCTGAATTTCCTCAGCTTTACCTCGTATGGGCTGGACGGGTTCGCGCATGCCGCCGAAACCCTGAGCGGCGCCGCGGTGGGCCAGCGCAACGCAAACCGGCTGGCGCGCGTCATTCGCGTTTGCATGGTGTGGGGGTTGATCGGTTCGCTGCTTTACATGCTGGTGTACAGCCTTGCCGGGGTGAATTTGATCGGCCTGCTTACCGACCAGCAGGACATCGGAGAGCTGGCCCGGCGCTATCTGGTCTGGGCAGTGCTGGCCCCCTTGGTGTCCATGCCCGCCTATCTTTACGACGGCGTATTCATAGGCGCGACGCGCACACGGCCGCTGATGTTCATCATGCTGGGGTGCTCGGCGGCCTTTCTGGCCCTGTCGCTGGCGCTGCTGCCGCTTTGGGGCAACCACGGCCTGTGGCTGTCATTCCTGATATTCAACGGCTTGCGCGGAGCGGGGCTGGCACTGGCATTGCGGCCGACCATATATCGGCCGCTTGCCGGCAGCAACGCCTGAACTGGAACGAAGCCCAGGGAGCGCGTAAAGCGCTTACGCCCCCACCACCGACACCGCCTTGGTATTGAGATAGGCCTCGAGCGCCTCGGGACCGCCTTCGGTGCCGTAGCCGGAATCCTTGACGCCGCCGAAGGGCAGCTCGGCCGAGGGCGTGGCGGGCTGGTTGATCCACAGCATGCCGGTCTCGACCCGGTTCGACAGCAGCTGCACATTCTTGAACGAACGCGTAAAGGCATAGGCCGCCAGGCCGTAGGGCAGGCGATTGGCCTCTGCGATGGCTTCTTCGAGCTGGTCGAAAGTACGGACGCCGGCGATGGGGCCGAAGGGCTCTTCGTTGAACAAGGCGGATTCCATCGTCAGGTCGCTGATGATGGTGGGCGCAAAGAAGTTGCCCGCCTCGCCCACCCGTTCGCCGCCTGTCAGGACGCGCGCACCGCGCTGGCGCGCATCGGCCACCATTTTCTCCATGGCGGTGACGCGCCGCGGATTGGCGAGAGGCCCCAGTGTCGTGTCCTGGGCCAGGCCGTCGCCCAGCTTGAGCGACTGAGCATACTGGGCGAGCGCATTCGTGAACTCGTCCGCCACGCGGCGATGGACGAGGAAGCGGGTGGGCGAAATGCATACCTGCCCGGCGTTGCGGAACTTGGAAGCGGCGGCGATCTTGGCGGCCAATTCGAGGTCGGCGTCTTCGGCGACGATGACAGGGGCGTGGCCGCCCAATTCCATGGTGACGCGCTTCATATGCTGCCCCGCCAGGGCAGCCAGCTGCTTGCCCACCGCCGTGGAGCCGGTGAACGTGACTTTGCGGATTACCGGATGCGGAATCAGATAGCCGGAAATCTCGGCCGGGTCGCCGAAGACCAGCCCTACGACCCCGGGCGGAATGCCTGCATCGACGAAGCAGCGCAGCAGCGCGGCCGGAGAGGCGGGGGTTTCTTCCGGCGCCTTGCACAGAAAGGAGCAGCCTGTCGCCAGGGCCGCGCCCAGTTTGCGCACGATCTGGTTGACGGGAAAGTTCCATGGCGTGAAGGCGGCCACCGGCCCGACCGGCTCCTTGAGCACCCATTGCTGGGCGGCCACGTTGCGACCCGGCACGATGCGGCCGTAGACGCGGCGGCCCTCGTCGGCGAACCAGTCGATGATGTCGGCGCCGGCGTTCACTTCTCCCCTGGCCTCGGCCAGGGGCTTGCCATTTTCTTGTGTGAGCAGGCGGGCAGTGTCGTCGGCGCGCTCGCGCAGCAGCGCGGCGGCGCGGCGCATCACGGCCGCTCTCTCGTACACCGAGGCGTCGCGCCAGACTTCAAAGCCGCTTTGCGCCGCGGCCAGGGCGCGATCCAGATCGGCAATGCCCGCATGGGCGACGGCGCCGATGACCTGGCCGGTGGCGGGGTTTCGCACCTCGATGGTCTTGCCGCCCGCGGCGCCCACCCATTCGTTTGCGATCAGAAGCTGCGTGTCGGGATAAGCGGGGCTGCTCATGGCGTTTACCTTGCTCGAGTCGGAGTTCTGATGATAACGCTCCTGAACCCGAGCGGGCTACCCCGGCGGACATGATGCTGCCGGGGCAGGCCAGCCCTCAAAAGAGCATTGAGCCGGCGGCGTTCTTCGCTCAGCGGGCCGACAGGCCCTCTTCCAGCGCCTCGCGCCGGTTGGCGGTTTCCTGCCTCGCCGCTTGCCTGCGCTGGCGCAGGGTGTCGATGCGGTCCTCTTCTTTTTCGAGGGCGGCCAGATAGCGCTGGCCCAAGGCGCTGTCGTCCGGCACGGCAGCCAGGTTGTCGCGCACGCGCGCCTGGTTCTGCGCCGCATCGTCCAGTTGCTCGTCGAGCGCCTGCTCTTGCCGCTGGGCATCGGCCAGTTCGCGCCGCAGATCGGCCAGACGCTGCAGATCCCGGCGCGTGCGATCATCGGCGGCATTGGCGCTCCAGGCGGCCAGGACCTGCTCGTCCGTCTCCATCAGCGCAATGGTCTGCCGGTCTTGGCGCGACATCACGGCGCGCACCGTGGCGCTGCCCTGCGCGGGCACTTCGACCCTGAGCCGGTAGCGAGTGGCGGTTTCGCCCGCCAATTGATCGGACTCGAATTTCCAGCCCTGTGCGCGTGGATGCTCGATGATCACGGTGCGAGGCGCATCGGCGGCGCCCTTGACGGTGTAGACGGTTTCGCGGCGCAGCAGCCGCTGCGCGCGCAGCACGCCTTGGCTGATGCTGAGCTCCGACAGGCGCTCTTGGGGATGCTGCTCGCTGCGGACTTCGACCTTGCCGTCTTCCGCGAAATAGACGAAGCGGCTTTCTCCGACCGGGATGGACGTGAGCTGGGCATCGCCCACGTGGCCCGCCTGGCCGTCGTACACGGTAAGAATGCCCGGGGGCAGGCTGGCCTGCGTGCTGTTCTTGAGCCATACCGCCGCCACCGGATGAAGCCCGCCCCGTTCGGGCTGGAACACAGAGACCTGTTCGGCCTGCACCCGGGTGTCGATGAACGGCACGGAGGCCGTCTGTCCGGCAGCCACCGATATGGGTTCGGGTAGCTCGTAGCGCACGCTGGTCTGCCCTTCGCCGGCCATGGACGGCGCCTGGGGCGCCGGCGCCGGCATGGCGGCCCGGCCTGCCGCAAACGATTGCAGCACCGGGGCGGCCGCCTTAGCCATGGGCGCCTCGGCCATTTCCATCATGGCCGAGGTGTCGGCGCGCGGCGCTTCCACCGCACCGACCGCCACCGGCAATTCGGGGCGGGTATGCCAATAGCGTTGATACAGTCTTTGCGACAGTGTGACGGGTGCGCCGGACACCAGGGTGACCTTGACCGCATCCCAATCCTGGCCGCTGGCGTTCTCGAGCACCGCCCAGGCCTGCAGCCTGGCCTTGCCGTCCTTTTCCGCCGACAGCCGGTAGGCGCTTTTCCACACCGGCGCAGCCACCACGTATGTGAACATGACATCGCGCTCGCCCGTGCCGGACAGGGCGACATCCAAGGTGCGCATCGTGTCCGCCTGGCGCTGGCCGCTGGCCTGAAGCGCCGCCTGCAGGCGCCGCGGCAGGGAATCATCCATGAGTTCCAACACCGTATCGGCGCCCAGCCGCAGGGCATGCACCTGGTTTTCCTGCGTCATCACCGACAGCAAGGCGCCGGGGTCGTCGTCTCGCGGAGGCTCGACGCCCAGCACCCGGCCCTGCACCGTGCGGCCTCCCGAAGAGGCGCGCACCTGCATGCCCGGCAGCGCCGCTGCCAGCGCGGCCGGCGAGGAAAGCGCTTCGGGGCCGAAAGGCAGTCGGGAAAAGGCTTCCTGCACAGGGGCCTCGCCGTCCAGCACGATGCTGGTGGCCTGGCCGCCCGGGTCGTGTACGACGAGGCTTTTCAGGACGTCGTCCACTTGCTCCAGCGGCACGGGCAGTTTGATGGACGATCGGTCCGTGGCGCGCACGTGGCGCTCGATCTGCGCCAGCCCGCCGGACGAAAGAATGAAAGAGGTGATGCGGTCGCCGTCCTGGGCCGCCAAGGCCGCGCCGTTCCACGCCAGGACCGCTGCCGCCAGCCCCGTCATCATTGGTTTGAATACAGTCGCCATACGCTTCCTCGTCTCCCGGATCGTAACCGTGCAGGCATGATACACAAGGCGCTTCGGCACCCGGGGCGGATTCCCCTGCCTGGAACAACTGGATTCAAAATATGTGCGTGCGCCGGCGCCTACGAGGCGCGCGACTTCAGTATCTGCTGAGGACTATGGCCGTACGCTGTTTTGAATGCGCGGCTGAAGTGGGAAAGATCCTTGAAGCCGAAGGCCAGCGCCGCATCGGTGACACGCGCGAACCTTCCTTGCTCGAGCGCCTGGCGGCTGGCGCGCAGCCTTTCCGCCCACAGCCAGCGCATGGGCGTGGTGCCTTCCGAAGCGAACAGGCGCAGCAGGGTGCGGCTGGACATATAGGTTTCGCGGGCGATGCACTCCACATCCAGGCCCGCGTCGTCCAGGCGGCGGGACAGGAAGGCCTTGACCTGCGCCAGGCGCTGGCTGCGACGTTCGGTTCTGGCGTCGGGGCAAGCCAGAGCCGAGTCGATGGCGCTGCTCCAGATATCGAGCGCCGCCGTATCGATCCGGGCGAGAGGCGAGGCCGGCTCGCCCGAGGCGCTTAACGCCATGCATTCCTCGGCCAGGGCGGCGCCCAGCCGGGCCAGAGGGGAACGCCCGTCGATGCGGCGCGCGACCATGTCGTCGACTCCGGCAAGGTGGGACTGCATCAGCTCACGCGAGACGATCACAATGGTGTATGCCGAGGTCTGGCCGAAGGCCAGCGTGAATGGCCGCGCCTGGTCCATCAGCATGAGATCGCCGGCCTGCAGGGTGATGGCGCGCCCTTCCTGCTCGAAAAAGATCGTGCCGCCGCAGCCGACCCATAGGAAGATGTCGTCGCGCAGGTCGCGGCGAATGTCCGCCGGCCCCCGAGTGACGCGCAGGTGGCCGGCGCCCGGTACACGCGAGGAGTTCCGGCTGATGGCCAATTGTCCGAACCGATGCACGGCAACGCTGGCGCTGAAGCCGGGCTCGGCCATCGGCCGCGCCTCGGTATGCGAATAATTGCGGCAGGTCGCATGGTGCCAGCGTTCAAAACCATCGCCGGGATTGACAACGTCGTAAGCATTCATGCCGTACTCCTTGAGACGGGCGGAAGATGAAGATGGCGCACGCAGCAAAACGGTTGGCGGTTCAAGACAATCGTATCAAAGCGCCCCGTACTAGAGTAGGCGCATGCGGGCGGACTTTGCCGCTTCTTGAACCAACTCCGGGAGACAACCATGCCATACCAATGCGACACAATCGACCCCAAGAAAACCGCGGTCATCGTGGTCGACATGCAGAATGACTTCGTAGCGCCGGGCGCGCCGCTGCTGTCGCAGCAAGCGCAAGACATGGTGCCGCGCCTTGCCGAAACCTTGCAGGCCTGCCGCGAGCAGGGCATGCGGGTGGTATACACCGCCCACGTGCATCGCCGCGACGGCTGCGACATGGGCCTGTACGACGACCTGTATCCGCCCATCGCGGACCGCAGTGCGCTGGTGGATGAGACCGAGGGCGGCGACATCTACAAGCCCCTGGCGCCCCGGCCGGGAGAGCACGTCATCAAGAAGCATCGCTACAGCGCTTTCTTCGCAACCGACCTGGACCTGATTCTGCGCGAATGGGGCATCGAGACCGTGATCATCACGGGCACCACCACCGAGAACTGCTGCCACGCCACGGCGCGCGACGCCATGTTCCACAACTATAAAGTGGTGTTTCTCTCTGACGCAACCGGGACTTTCGACTACCCCGACATGGGTTACGGCGCCATGTCCGCCCAGCAGGTGCACCAGGCCACCTTGGCCATACTGGCCTTCTCGACGGCTCACGTGATGACCTGCCAGGAACTCCTGGCACGCAGCGGCGTTCGCGAAGCCGTGCCTTCCTGACGCTCCAGGCCATGGGCCGCCGCGTCCGGCGGCCCATGATCGGGGTAAAATCGGCCCATGGACAACCACAGTGTCAATGAACCGATCGAACAAGCGCACGCCGACGCAAACTCCAGGCTTCCGAACGAACTGGGCCGGCGTCTGCGCGAACATCGGCTGGCACAGGGGCTGACGCTGGAAGGCCTGGCAGCCAAGGCAGGCTTCGACAAGGGCTATCTATCCCGTATCGAGAACGGCAAAAAAGTGCCTCCCATCGCGACGCTTTCGCGCCTGGCCGCAGCCCTCGATACCGACATATCCAGCTTTCTGTCACCGACCGCGCGCGCCGCGCGCAAAGGCGTGAGCGTAGTGCGTCACAGTGAAAAGCGGCCCACGGTTCTGGGAGGCAGCGCATTCGGCTATGACTATTTCGCTCTGAGCGACGCCACCGAAGCGCATGCGGTACAGCCCTTCCTGTTTTCATTTCCCGCCGAAGTCGACAAGTTCACTTTTTTCCAGCACGACGGGGAAGAGTTTCTGTACGTCCTGACGGGGCGCATCGAATGGCAGGTGGGCATGGAAAAATACGTGCTCGAAGCAGGCGACGCCATCCACTTCGATTCGCGCATGCCTCACCGCGGGCACAGCCTGTCCGGCGAGGCCACGGCGCTGGTGGTGATGTATTCGCCCGAAAGCTCGCGCGACAACCTCGCCTAAAAAAGCGCTGAACAAAGCCGCGCGGGCTTGTTCAGCGCCTTGCTGGAAAACGCCTGCAATTAATCGGTCGCCTTCATCATCGGCATGGCCTTGTCCTTCGCCGGGTAGGCATTCTTGCCCGATACGACGGCCGGCGCCGTTTCCTTTGCGTAATAGACGGCCAACATGGTCACCGCCGCAATAGCGATCATCAACAAGGAAACCGTCCAGGTTCCCCCCGCGGTCATGCCTACGAGCGCCGCGGCCGCCACCGGAACCAGGCCGCCGCCTATGGGCGCCGCCATCTGGTAGCCCAGCGACGCCCCGCTGTAGCGCAGGTTGCTGGGAAACATCTCGCTGAGAAAGCTGGCCTGCACGCCGTACATGATGCCGTGGCCCACCGACATCCCGATCACGAACGACAGGATCACGGTAACGGGATTACGGGTTTCGATTCCCCAGAAAATGGGGAACGCCAGGGCGATTGCCGCGACGCAGCCAAGCATGTACACCGGGCGGCGGCCCATCCGATCGGAAATCGCCCCGAAAAGCGGAATCGTGATGAGCTCCACGGCCGCCCCCAGAGCGATCGCTCCCAGCACGAGGCTGCGCGAGATGCCCAGGTCGGTGACAGCGTAGCTGAGGCCGAAAATGGTGATGACGTAGATCCATGAGATTTCGGTGATGCGCGCCCCCAGGCCGATGAGCAGGTCTTTGGGATGGCGCCTTATGGCGTCGATGACCGGAAAGCGAACCAGCTTGCCTTCGCTGGCACTGCGCTTGAACTCCGGCGTTTCATCGATGTGCAGGCGGATGAACGTCCCGACCACGACCAGGACGGCGCTGGCCAGGAAGGGAACGCGCCAGCCCCATGCCATGAACTGCTCGTCGCTGAGGTAGGCCAGGGCAAAGAACGATGCGGTGCCCAGGGCCATGCCCAGGGGAAAGCCGATTTGCACGATGCTGCCGTAAAAGCCCCGCTTGTTCGCGGGCGCGTGCTCGGTCACCATCAGGACCGCCCCGCCCCACTCGCCGCCCACGGCAAGGCCCTGGACCAGCCTGCAGACGACCAGCAGTATAGGCGCCGCAATGCCGATGGTTTCGTAGGTGGGAAGCAGGCCGATCAGCATGGTGGCGATGCCCATGCTCGAAAGGGTCAGAATGAGCATCGACCGGCGTCCCAGCCGATCGCCATAGTGGCTGCAGATGATGGCGCCCAGCGGGCGCGCGAAAAAACCGACCCCGATGGTGCCGATTGAAAGCAGCTTGCCGACCAGGGGGTCGTGGGTAGGAAAGAACAGCGTATTCAGAACCAGCGATGCCGCTGTGGCGTAGATGAGGAAGTCGTACCATTCAATCGTTGTACCAATGGCGCTTGCAGTAGCCACCGTTCGTATGGACGTCTTTTTTTCGGTACCATTTTTTGCAGGATGAGTAGCCATTTCCGCTCCATATAGTGCTCGCGGGGAAGATCCACCATGCGCTGCATGATGGGGCGCATTGCAGCCGGACTTCTATTACTCATAAAACGGTAAAAATGATTACGGAAACTACTGCGCAGGGTCTATGAAGCGGCGGGAGAGAAGGTCGAAGGCTGACGATCGGTCTTGATCTGCTTCTTGTCTTCGACGTCGTATCCGGCGCTGTTTCTGAAAATATTGGGCTTGCGGTAGATGGCGAGAATGGTGCACCCTTCTGCGCTATGGGTTTCGTGCATGGAGCCGGGAACGCGATAGACGTATTCGCCCGCGCGGCAGATTCCGTCGTGATCCGAAAACGACCCTTCTATCACCCAGCTCTGTTCGATCTCGGGGTGCTTGTGGAACGGCAGAGTGGTGCCCGGAGCCCATTTCAGCAGGCAGGTCATCTCGCCCGCTTCCTTGTTTTCGTACAGCACTTTGATCTGGACCCCCTCGAACTGAGAGGGCCGCCACTCCATGTCTTGCGGCTTGACATACACCGACCCGTTCTGGGTGGGCTCCAGCTTGCCCTGCAGACGCTCTTGGAAATGCTCGCTTGCTTGAGTACTCATGGTTCCTCCTTGACGGTGATAACCCTATTGATCGCCTGTCAGGCAAATAGTAGGATTATGTTGTCCAACAGGCAAGTAAGGGATTATGCCTATTCGCAGCGAAGCCATCCTGAACGGGGAATGAAATGCAACTGACTTTTTTGCTGTATCCTGGCATTGAGCCGATAGATCTTGCGCCTTTGGGCGTATTTTCCATGGGAAGGCGAGTAGTCCCCGAACTCTCGTACCGTACGGCCGCGCCTACGCCGAATGTCTTAGTAGAGTTGTCCAATGGGCTAAAAGTAATGCCCGACGTCAGCTTTGGCGACATCGAAGATATGGACGTCTTGCTGGTACCCGGCGGCCCCGGCTGGAAAGAGGCGGCAAGCGACCCGCAAGTCATCGATTTCATTCGCCGCTGGGCGCCCGGCGCCACGATTTGCTCGGTATGTACGGGAGCCATGATTCTTGCCGCGGCCGGCGTACTCGACGGCATGGCGGCCACCACCAAGAATCTCGTGATACCGCCGGAGCCCTCCGTCATGGAGGAGCTGAAACAGCGCTATCCCCAGGTAAGCGCCACAGAAGCCCTGCTGGTGGACAACAAGTCGGTCATTACCGGCGGCGGCGTGACGCTTTGCATCGATACCGCCCTGTATCTCATCGCATCACGATACGGCGAAGAGGCGGCCGATGAAATAGCCCGCATCATGGAATACGGGGCGGCAAGAAAAGCCAATGCCGAGAGAATGCCGCTGGTGGTCTCCGATACTTCCGCCCCTGCTTGACTCCGGCTCAAGCCTCGAAGCATCGAGGCCGCGCCGGACGATACCCGGCCGGCGGCCGGGTATCGTCACAGTTTCAGTCAAAGACGTCATAAAGGATATCGGCAACGACCATTGTGGCCGCGGCAATCAGGATCAGGTCGGTACCCGCGACGCGCCATTCGTAGCCCGGATATCGGGGCAGACGGCCCAGCAACGGCCCCGGCACGACCTTCTTGGCGATGCCGGGAGGCAAGGGCTTGCCCCTGGCCAGATTTTTCCGGATGCCGGGCGGCAATGAGGAATAGCCGCCAAAGCCGTAATCGAGGGCATATTCTCTTGCCAGTGCCGCGGTAATGCCGGCATACACGAGGTCGCCGTAGGCATCGCCGCCACGATAGCGGCCGTGCCGGTCTCTGTGGTCATCAAAATAATCGTAGTACCGGCCCCTGTCATCGTATCGGCGGCCCTCGTCGCGCTGATCGGAACCACCCGCCCGCAGTACTTCCTGATTCTGCTTGCCCGAGTTGCTGCCGTTGCCCTTGCCGGGGTTGCTGCCGCTCCCCTTGCCCGGGTTGTTGCCGTTGCCTTTTCCCGGATTGCCGCCGTCGCCCTTGCCCGGCTGTCCGGCGTTCTGGCCGGGCCCTTTACCTTCGGGAGGCGCCGCCTGGGCGGTGAACACGAGCGCGCTACCGACGAGCAGCGAAGCAATCAAGACCATACGTCGTTTCATTGTGCAAACCTCATTTTTCTTGAACGAACCCATCAAGAATAAGACCTTCGCACCGGCATGCTCATAAAGTTTGCATCCGTTTGATACAACGCTCATGAGACGGAGCCTTATACGCCGATACAGGCGGATCCCGGCCTGCTTGGCACATGGGTTGCTTTCATCGCAGCCATGACTCGCCCGACCCCCCATATCGATCTTGTCGCGACAATGAGCCCGTTGCTGGTGCTGTCCCCGCACTATGACGACGCCGTGTTCAGTTGCGGCCGACTGGTGGCGGCGGTGCCCGGCAGCACCGTCGTGACGGTTTATACCGGCCTGCCCAAAAATTCCGACATGCAGACGGATTGGGATCGCCGCTGCGGGTTCTCGAGCGCGCGCGAGGCCATGCGATGCCGGGCGGACGAGAACCGCAAGGCCCTGGCCGCCTTGCAGGCGCAGGGCGTGGAGCTCGATTTTCTGGACAGCCAGTACGCGCAGACCGCACTGCACGGCGCAGACCTGCTTGCCGATACGTTGATGATCACCATCGCCCGCATTCAGCCTGCCACGGCGATCTTCCCGCTGGGCCTGTTTCACGAAGACCATATTCAACTCTCGAACGCGGCGTTCACGATATGCCCGCACTTTCCCGGCATCCGCTGGTTCGCCTATGAAGATATTCCTTACAACAAGACGGCGCAGCGAGTGCAGGGGCGCATCGACGAACTGGCCGACCGCGGCGTGGTAACCGCCGCGCTGAGCCTGAACGGAACGGGCGGCGATAAATCGCACGCGGTCGAGGCATATCAAAGCCAGTTCCGCGGCCTCGGGCACGAAGATGCCGGGCCCATATTGCAGCATCCCGAACGCTACTGGCGCATTCAGTGTGAAATGGAGTTCTTGTGAAGGAAGGGCTTGCCGGTCGCGCTGGCGCGCAGGACGGCCGGGTGACCATCGTCGTGCTGACCTACAACCGCAGGCAGGAGCTGCAGCGCAGCCTGGCCAAACTCACGGCGCTGCCGGACCGGCCCGCCGTCATCGTCGTGGACAACGGCAGCAGAGACGATACCGCACATTGTGTTCGCCACGATTTCCCTCAGGTGGAACTGCTGCGGGCGCCATCGAACCTGGGCGCCGCCGGCCGCAATCTGGGCGTGGAGCGGGCACGCACGCCCTATGTCGCCTTCAGCGACGACGACACCTGGTGGGCGCCCGGCGCACTGGATGCGGCGGCCGACCTGTTCGAGAGGCATCCGCGCATCGCCGTACTGAACGCCCGCATTGCAGTGGGTCCTGAATGCCGCGAGGATCCGACCTGCAGCGCCATGGCGGCGAGCCCACTGGAACGCATTGCGGGCGTCGGCCCGACACTGGCCGGATTCATGGCGGGCGCCTGCGTCATGAGAACCAGCGCCTATCTCGAAGCAGGCGGATACTGGAAAGCTTTTTTCATCGGCGGGGAAGAAAGCCTTCTTGCGATGGACATTCTCGACGCGGGCCACCAGATCGCGTATGCGCCTGCTCTACAAGTGCATCACTGGCCGTCGCAGGCGCGCGACAGCATCCTGCGCCGCAGGCTGCTGGTTCGCAATGCGATATGGACGGCATGGCTCAGGCTTCCCACAGACCTGGCCTGGCATCGCACCCGGACTTGCCTGGATCAGGTGTCCGACGCCCGCTTACGCTGGCGGACAGTGGCCGACACCTTGCCGGGCCTGCCTTCCGTATTCGCACAGCGGCGGGTGCTGAAGCCGGCAACGTGCAAGCTGCTCGAGCAGCTGTGGCAGCGTCAGGCGCTTTAGCGTCAACAGGCCCTAGCGCGAAACCGGCGGCGTGTGCTTGCTGTGTTCCACGCTCGGTGTGTCCGCCGTGCCTTCGGCTTGCGTCGCAGCGTGGTCGCGGTTTCCCGGCCGTTGCCCCACGGCGGCATCCTGGGAGGCCGCCGCGGTACCGCGATCAAAAGAGGCGCGTTCCGCGCTCTGCCGGCGAGGAGGCGAATCCATCGACGGCTTGCTCGATGCATCTGCCTTTCCGGAGGGTCGGGGCGCCTTGGCGTTGGGATCTGGAGTGTTCATTTCGTTTCACCTGCCTCTATTGCGAAGTCGATATTGACACTCGAGACCAGCACCCCGCGTACCCGGGCGCGGCTCCATCGCGCGGATTTGCGAATTTCCAACAAAATTATTATTTCTTATTGATTCTTTTTCTTGCTTTTATAATCGTCCGCTGAAAGCTTCGGGGGCAGCCTGACCGGAAGCGACAAGCATCCATGCGCGTCCGCCATGGCCTGACAATCTCACCGTCAACGACTCATGAATATAAAAACAATGCGTTTTGGCCTGCTTCCCCTGATCGCCACGCTGCTTGCCGCATGCGGCGGCAGTGGTTCGGACGGAGACAAGCCCGTAGCCTGCGTGGAAACCGGCGCCTATGCCTGCAAGACAGGCGCGACCGAGCCGCTGTATACCTTCCAGTGGGCCCAGAATTATGAAGACAGCTACTTCAAGGCTTTCCCGGACACCTTCAGCGGCGGGATGGATCTGAACGTAGAGCCCGTGCATAAGCAGGGCTACAAGGGCCAGGGGGTCAACGTGCTGGTGCTCGACTCGGGCACCGACCTGCACAACGAAGACCTGGCGCCCAATGCCGACTTCAGCATGTCCTGGAATTTCATCACCAAGACGGACGATCCCTATCCCGACCTGTCCGACCCGGACGACGCCCCTCACGGCACGGTCGTCGCCGGCATCATCGCCGCGGCGCAGAACGAAAAAGGGGTCATGGGCATTGCACCCCTGGCGAACCTGGGCGGCGCAAATTTCCTCGACGGGCAGGATCAGGCCGCCGCCGCGTACGGGGGCGCCTCCTGGTCGAGCAAGGCCCATGTTTTCAATGCCTCCTATGGCGGCGATACCGAAGCCGCCTCGTATGAATCCGAACTCGAGCCCGGCGATACCGCCGCCCTGCGAGGCCTGAAGAAACTGCGCGACGGCAAAGGCGCGCTGTTCATCAAGGCGGCCGGAAATTCGTTCGAACACGGCGCCTGCGGCCAAACGGCGCCCTACTACGACTGCACCAACCCGGCGAACGACACCGGCACTCTGGAGTCCAACATCATCACCGTGGCGGCCCTGAACGCCAAGGGCAGCGCCAGCAGCTACAGCAGCGCCGGCTCGGTGGTGTGGATCACCGGCATGGGCGGCGAATACGGCAGCGAGGGCACGTACGGCGAAGGCGCCGGAGAGGACGGCACCGACGGTCCCACCATCTTCAGCACCGACATACGCGGCTGCATACACGGCTACAGCAAAACGGATGCGAACACGCCCTTCCAGCGCGGCCAGACCGAACGCGACGGCAAGCCCGACAACGCCGACTGCGACTACACCTACATGAACGGCACGTCGGCGGCCACCCCCACCATCTCGGGCGTCGTCGCCCTGGTGCTCAGCGCCAATCCGGACCTTACCTGGCGCGACATGCGCGACATCCTGCTCGCCTCGGCCCGCAAAGTGGATGCCGACTACATTCATCACATCCCGGTAGGCGGCGAAATGCCGTTCGGGGGCCTGATGGACCTGAACACCAACGTGCCCACCGAAACCGTCGGCGGCCCGGCCGACATCCATGACGGCGCCACGGCCATTCCCATGGACCTGGGCTGGCAAAAGAACAGCGCCGGCCACGAACACTCCAACTGGTACGGTTTTGGCGTGCCCGACACGGAGAAAGCCGTGGCTCTGGCGCTCGAATACAAGAAAAACCCCAGCCTGAGCCGTTCCGGCGATGTGCTCATACCCGAGTTCAGCCCTCTGGCCTACTGGCATGAGAACCACCCGCCGGAAGACGAGGAAGACTACGAAGACCTCGGCGACGCAAACGTACGCAGCGGAGCGTTTCCCTACAAGCGGGTGACGTCGTTGGGCACATTCAAAGGAGGGGCCCAGACCGTGGACCAGCTACAGGTCCGCCTGTCGGGCGACAACGTCTGCCTGGGTTCCCTGGGCATCGCCGCCAAGTCGCCCTCGGGCACGGTGTCCCTGCTCAAGCTGCCCAATGACCATTTCAAGGTGGACGGCCTCAACGAGTTTGCCGACTATGCGCTGGGCAGCTTCGCCTTCTACGGCGAGCCGGCGCAAGGCGACTGGGAAATCTTCGCCGTCGCGGGCAATCCCGACATCCCAATCTATGTGTACAAGCTCATAGACGGGAAATATGAACTCGTTAAATCAGCGCCTTGCCCGTCGGCCGATGCGGACGGCTTCAGGCTGCTTGCCGAAACGCGCATCATCGCGCAGTAACCGTGCCATCATCCGTCCAGGAATCTAAAACATGACAAAAAACTTTCTTTGCTCTCTCGGACTGCTTGGCATGTCGCTGGCTCTTGCCAGCAGTGCGGCCTTGGCTCTGACACCGGGACAAAAACTCACCAAGACCGAGATTGCCGAATGGGGCGCCTTGGCCGAATACAAGATCGGCTCCAGCCGCGTTCGCGTCGTCCCGCCCCAGTACTCCGGCAGCCAGGACACCCTGCTGCTGAATGCGCAAGGCGTGGTCGGCAGCAGCCGCAACGAGGTGGCCGTTTCCGAAGCGCCCGCCGATGTCCAGGCAGTGATTCAACAAACGCAGCCGCGGCCCGTGTCGATACAGCATTTTGCGCCGACCGGCATCACGGTGGCGAAGTATGCCGACTTCGGCCAGGCGGTCGACGCGCTGCGCGCGCTCAAGGCGGCCCTGCCCGGCGCCAAAGTGAGCCTTCCCGTGCAGTTCAGCAAGCAAGTACCCTATTGAGGGCGGTAAATTGAACGTAAAAACCATGCGTTTCGGCCTGCTTCCGCTAGCCGCCGTGCTGCTTGCCGCCTGCGGCAACAGCGGTTCTGACAACGACAAGCCCGTCGCCTGCGCGGAAACCGGCGCCTACGCCTGCAAGACGGGCGAGACCGAGCCGCTGTACACGTTCCAGTGGGCCTTGAACTACGAAGACAGCTATTTCAAGGACTTCCCGGAGACCTTCGGTGGCGGACTGGACCTGAACGTAGAGCCGGTGCATAGGCAAGGCTACAAGGGCCAGGGCGTGAACGTGCTGGTGCTGGACTCGGGCACCGATCTTAATAATGAAGATCTGCTTCCCAACGCCGACTTCAGCATGTCCTGGAATTTCCTGACTGAAACCAACGATCCCTATCCCGATCTGTCCAATTCGAGTTCGGCGCCCCACGGCACGGTCGTCGCCGGCATCATCGCAGCCGCTCAGAACGAAAAGGGCGTCATGGGCGTTGCGCCGTCGGCCACGCTCGGCGGGGCCAATTATCTGAGCGGCGTGGACCAGATATTCGCGGCCTACGGCGGAGCGCCTTGGTCGAGCAAAGCCCACGTATTCAACGCATCGTATGGCGGCGACACGGGGGCGCTGCCCTATGAATCCGACATCGGCTACGGCAACGTAACGGCGGCAAGGGGCCTGAAGAAGCTGCGCGACGGCAAGGGCGCCATCTTCGTCAAGGCGGCGGGCAATTCGTTCGACCCCGGCTTGTGCGGCAAGGAGTCCGCCGCCTATTTCGATTGCACCAATCCGGTCAACGATCCCACCACACTGGAACCCAACATCATCACGGTTGCCGCCTTGAACGCCAAGGGCAGCGCCAGCAGCTACAGCAGCGCCGGCTCGGTGGTGTGGATCACCGGCATGGGCGGCGAGTACGGCAGCGACGGCAATTATGGCGAAGGCGTCGGCTACGGCGACGACGGCCCGACGATTTTCGCCACGGATCTGCGCGGCTGCATCCTCGGCTACAGCAATACCGGCGCGCGCACGCCCTTTCTGCGTGGCCAGACCGAACGCAACGGCCAGCCCGACAACGCCGACTGCGACTATACCTACATGAACGGCACCTCGTCGGCCACTCCCACCATCTCGGGCGTGGCGGCCCTGGTGCTCAGCGCCAACCCGGACCTTACCTGGCGCGACATGCGTGACATTCTGCGCGCCTCGGCCCGCAAAGTGGACGCCGACTATATCCACCACATCCCCGTGGGCGGCGACAAGCCCTTTGGCGCCTTGGTGAACCTGGCCGACAACCAGCCCACCGACCGGATGGGCGGCGCCGCCGACATCGTCGACGGGGCGAAGGCCTTCCCCATGGACCTGGGCTGGCTCAAGAACGCCGCGGGCTATGAGTATTCCAACTGGTACGGCTTCGGCGTTCCCGACGCAGAAAAAGCGGTGGCTTTGGCGCTGGAGTACAAGAAGAATCCAGACTTGAGCCGTTCGACGGACGTACAGATTCCAGACTTTCGGGAAGCCGCCTATTGGCAGCTGAACGAGCTGGACGACCCGCAGGACGATACCGGCGACGCACACGTCCGCATCGGCGCCTTTCCCTACCAACAGGTAACGTCCCTGGGCAAGTTCAAGTGGGACGCTCAAACGGTGGACCAGCTTCAGGTACGCCTGTCGGGCGAGAACGTTTGCTTGGGTTCACTGGGCATTGCTGCAAAATCGCCTTCGGGCTCCGTTTCCCTGCTCAAGCTGCCCAATGACCATTTCAAGGCGAACGGCTGGAACCAGTTTGAAAACTATACGCTGGCAAGCTACGCTTTCTACGGAGAATCCGCGCAGGGAGACTGGGAGTTCTTCGCCATTGCGTCGAATCCCGACACCCGGATCACCGTGGTCGAGCGCATCAATGGCGAGCGCCGGGAACGCTTGTCCACGCCCTGCCCCTCGAAAAACGATGACGGCAGCGACCGGGACTTTCATTTGCTGGTCGAAGCGCGCATCATTGCGCAGTAAGCCGTGCCATCCACCGTTCCAGGAATCCGAAACATGAAAAACAGTTTTCGCCGCTACGTCGGACTGCTCGGCATGTCGCTGGCACTGGCCAGCTCGGCGAGCTTCGCCCTGACCCCGGGGCAGGTGCTCACCGAAGCGGAAATCGCCAAATGGGGCACGCTGCCCACATATGAAATCGGCAAAAGCCGCATCAGGGTCATTCCGCCCCAGTACTCCGGCAGCCAGGACACATTCTTGCTCAACGCCCAGGGGATGGTCGGCAGCAGCCGCAATGAGGTGGTCGTGTCCGAAGCGCCCGCCGACGTCCAGGCGGTGATTCAGCAAACCCAGCCCCGGCCCGTGTCGGTGCAGCACTTCGAACCGACCGGCATCACGGTGGCCAAGTATGCCGATTTCGCCCAGGCGGTCGACGCCCTGCGCGCGCTCAAGGCGGCGCTGCCCGGCGCCAAAGTGGGGCTGCCCGTGCAGTTCGGCAAGCAGGTGCCCTACTGAAGCCTGACGGTCGAACACCTGCGCCTGCGCGCAGGCGGCGATCAGGCGCTGGCCGACTGCGCCATGCGCCGGCATTCCTCGGCGCATCGGCGGCACGCTTCGGCGCAACGCTGGCAATGCTCCATCTGATGCCGGGCGCATTCCTGCGCGCAGGCCTCGCAGACCTCCGCGCATAGCCGGCACAGGGACGCGGCAAACCGGCTGCCCCTGGACATATAGCCGGCCGCAAGCCGGCAGATCTGGGCGCAGTCCATGTCGAGTTCAATGCAGCGCGCCATGCTTTTGACGTCCTGTTCATTCAGACAGGAAGCCGCGCAATGGTCGCATGCCGTGGCGCAGGCGTTGCACGCATCGATGCATGACTGGAATTGTTCATGTGGCATAGCAATCTCCGTATCAAGGCTGTCAAAGCGCCGCCCTGCGGCGCGAAATATTGAAGCCGGGAACCAGCAACCCCGATGCCCGCCGGGTACGCGTCGCCGGCATGCGCGCCGCACGGCGAGCGGCTAGCCGAAGACGCGTCGTAGAAATTTTTTCCGGATTCCCCTCCGGACGCGGACTCGCCCACGAGTTCTGTTCACTCCTGTCATGAAATCGCCAGATCCTTGAGGCAAACTGGCGGCATCGCCCACTTCTGCGCGTTCGCCATGACCGACACCCGCCCTCTCCCGCCGTCCATTTCGCCGGCCCAGCGCGCCGAAGCCGAATTGCTCGACAGTTTCGACGAAGAACTGGAAATGGAGCTGGACGACGAGCGGCTCGACGAGTTGCTGCTGGAGGTGCCGCCCCAGGGCCCCACCCCCGAAGGCCGCCTGGACCGGCGATTCTATTTCCGCGAGCTGTTCCGGCTGCAGCGCGAGCTGGTCAAGCTGCAGGACTGGGTGCAGGCCCATAAGCTCAAGATCGTGGTGCTGTTCGAAGGCCGGGATGCCGCCGGCAAGGGCGGCGCCATCAAGCGGATCACCCAGCGGCTCAATCCGCGCATCTGCCGCGTGGCCGCCCTGCCCGCGCCCAGCGAGCGCGAACGCACGCAATGGTATTTTCAGCGCTACGTGTCCCATCTGCCGGCAGGCGGCGAAATCGTGCTGTTCGATCGCAGCTGGTACAACCGCGCCGGCGTCGAGAAGGTCATGGGCTTTTGCACCGACGAGGAATACGAGGAGTTCTTCCGCTCGGTACCCGAGTTCGAGAAGATGCTGGTGCGCTCGGGCATCATCCTGTTGAAATACTGGTTCTCCATCACCGACGAAGAGCAGCACACCCGCTTCATGATGCGCATCCGCGACCCCCTGAAGCAATGGAAGCTCAGCCCCATGGACCTGGAGTCGCGCCGCCGCTGGGAGCACTACACCAAGGCCAAGGAAATCATGCTGGAACGCACCCATATACCCGAGGCGCGCTGGTGGATCGTCGACGGGGTCGACAAGAAGCGCGCGCGACTGAACTGCATCCGCCATCTGCTGGACCGGATTCCCTACGGCGACCTGGAGCATCCGGAAATCACCTTGCCCCAGCGCGAATACAACCCCGACTACTTCCGCCACCCGGTGCCCGCCGACATGTATGTGCCGGCGGTTTATTGATCGAGGCGGCCCCCTCCGGCTGCGGCATAAGCAAGCGTTGGCGGCGTATTCATGGCCGCTGGCTGCTGTGCCAGTAATAGAGCGACTTCGCGGTTGATGGCGGGAATCAATACCTCGCTGCAGATTTCCAGCACGAGATTGAAGACCGCCTCCTGGGTGGAGGTACGGGGGCGCCTGGACGAAGTCGCCAGGACCAGCCTGCTTCCCAGACAGGGATCGACGATGCGCCGGAAGCGGTAGACGCCGGACTTTGAATAAATCGCCACGGCATACAGCGGCAGAACGGCATACCCTGGCCCGTCCGCCAGGATGTCCAGTATGGCTGGGACGCCGTCGACTTCGATCATCACCTGCGGTTTGCAGCCTAGGGACGCCATTTTCGTTTCGACGATGTTCCGGATCTCGTGCGGACGCCGCGGAATGACGAGCGGCAGGTCCGCCACCTCTTTCAGGCTGATGGGAGAGGCGTCACTGGGACTGGACGCCCCGCAAACCAGATACAGCTCCTCTTTCATGACAGTGACCGTATCCAGGTCGGGGGAAGATTGCGGTTTGTACAGCAGCGCCATGTCGAGCCGGCCGCTCAATATGGATTCGTGCATGGGTACCGAAAGGCCGTCGCTGATCGACAACGCCGCACCGGGCAGCCGTTCGCGCACCTCGGAAATAAGACGCACGGCGAGCAGCTTCGACAAGCTGGTGGGAATACCGACATCGACATGGCCCCCGACAGTGCCGCGCAGCTTTCCGAGCTCTTCACGCGCCGTTTCGATCTGGTGCATGATGCGCCGGCCGTGGTCCGTCAGAAGTCTGCCTGCCTCGGTGGCGACCACTCCCCGTCCGGTGCGAATCAACAAATTCTGCTTGAGTTCGACCTCGAGGAGCCGCACCTGCCGACTGAGGGCCGGCTGGGCCACGTCCAGGAGCCGCGACGCCTTGGTGAAGCTTCCCTGGTCCACGACGCACAGAAAATACTGAAGCTGTTTGAAGTCCATGGCCTTTCGGATCCGCCTCCTGTAGCTATTCGGTAATTTTATATCTGCTAGATCTCAGCGAATCTTGCCCGAGCACTCGACGCCGCTGACAATGAGCCCATCGCCATCCCACGGGACGCCAGCACTGAAAAGGCCGGGAAACACAATGCAGCTTAACGCATTCGGCCTTCAATTTCTTCCCCGACAACGCCCATGACAATATTGAGAGACGCCTTGCGAAGCATTCCCGGCACGACGGTCTTCGACGCGACGCAATCGCGCCTGGGCTACCGACTGAACACGTGGTGCATGACGCTTCAATCCGAAGAAAACCGCAAGGCCTTCACAGAGGACGAACGGGCCTATCTGGAGCGGTACGACCTCAGCGCCGAACAGCGCCAAGCCGTGCTCGATCGCGATTACAACCGGCTGCTCGAACTGGGGGGCAATATCTATTTTCTCAGCAAGCTCGCCGCTGTGGACGGCCAGTCTTTTCAGCAGATCGCGGCCAGCATGTGCGGAGTAAGCGCCCAGGAATTCCAGCAAATGATGCTGGACGGCGGCCGCTCCCCTCACGCCTCCCTATGCCAACCGAAAGGAAAATGAAGCATGGCAAAGATCACCGCAGGAGTCGGCACATCGCACGTGGGCGCCTTGGGCGTGGCCATGGACAATGGGCTGACCGGCAACGATTACTGGCGGCCGGCATTCAAGGGGTTCGAATATTCCAGAGAATGGATTGCAAGTCAGCGGCCGGACGTCGTCATTCTGGTCTACAACGATCATGCCGCAGCCTTCTCCCTGGACATCATCCCTACCTTCGCCATCGGCTGCGCCGAGGCTTTCCAGCCGGCCGACGAGGGTTGGGGCCGACGTCCCGTCCCCGAGGTGAAAGGTCATTCCGAACTGGCATGGCATATAGCCGAATCGGCCATTCTCGATGAATTCGACATGACCATCGTGAACAAGCTGGATGTAGACCATGGCCTGACGGTTCCGATGTCCTTGATGTTCGGACAGCCAAAGGCATGGCCGTGCAGAGTCATCCCGCTGGCCGTCAATGTGGTGCAGTTTCCACCTCCCACCGGCAACCGCTGTTACGAACTGGGCAAGGCGATCCGCCGGGCGGTCACGTCCTTCGATCAAGACCTGAACGTCATGGTGTGGGGAACGGGCGGCATGTCGCACCAGTTGCAGGGGCAGCGGGCCGGACTGATCAACAGCGAATTCGACAATCGCTTCCTCGACCTGCTGGCGTCGGATCCCGAGACCGCGGCGCGCATCCCGCATCTCGACTACCTGCGTGAAGCGGGCTCGGAAGGCATCGAACTGGTGATGTGGCTCGTCATGCGCGGCGCCCTCTCTCGATACGCGAGGGAAATACATCGGTTCTACCACGTGCCCGCATCCAACACCGCGCTGGGGCATCTGATCCTGGAAGAAACCTGACACGCCCAGCGATTGATTTTTTTCCTGAAAGCCTTACGCCCATGCCTCTTCGGTCGCGGGCTTTCAGACTGTACTCATTGTGGATGGAGAATTTGCATGACTTTGCCAGCAACCAGACTCGACCTTAACGGTTGCGCTTATGGACGGCCCGTACAGACCCATGATGCCGAATTGACCGAGGTGGGGCCCGGCACGCCATGCGGCGAGTATCTGCGACGCTATTGGCATCCCGTGGCCGTCTCGGACGGCGTCACCACTCGCCCTCAGAACGTCCGCATCCTGGGCGAAGACCTCATCATTTTCCGGGACGGCAGGGGGAGACCCGGTCTGCTGACGCCACGCTGCGCTCATCGCGGTACGTCGCTGTTCTATGGCAAGGTGGATGACGACGGAATCCGGTGCTGCTATCACGGCTGGCAGTTCGACGTGCAGGGCCGCTGCATCGACCAGCCATGCGAACCCGAACGCGGCCGCCACAAGGACAAGGTCCGCCAGCCCTGGTATCCGGTGCAAGAGCGTTATGGACTGGTGTTCGCCTATATGGGTCCGCCGGAGAAAATGCCCGACCTGCCGCGCTGGGATATTTTCGAAGACCTTCCGGGCGAAGAAAAGCTTTTCGCCACCGACTCCAGCTTCAGCGTCGGCGGCGACGACTCGATCAAGATCATTCCATGGAACTGGCTCCAAGACTGGGAAAATACCTTGGACCCCTTCCATGTACAGGTATTGCATTCAACGTTCACAAGCGCCCAGTTCGCAAAGGAAATGGCCGTCATGCCGGAGGTCAGCTACGAACTAACCGAGCTGGGCGTGCGCTATACCGCGCACCGCAGACTGCCGGACGGGCGTGAGCTCGACCGCCGGTCGCCGGCGATCTTCCCCAACATCATCAGCACTCCCGACGTGCATCTGCTGGCCGGCCCCTCCACCACCATGGGGTGGGTGGTGCCCGTGGACGACACCCATCACCGCAGGTTTCACGTGATGCGCATTCCCGCCGACTCCGATCCCTACGTCACGAGACCGCGGCAGATGTACACCGAGCAGGGACGGCCCAAGCGCTGGATAGACATGAGCGCCGAAGAGCGCCAGGAGTGGCCCAGTGATTGGGAAGCGCAATGCGGGCAAGGTCCCATCACGCTGCACAGCGAAGAGCATCTCGCCACCTCCGACCAGGGCATTGCTGTCCTGCGCCGGCTGATGCGAAAGCAGATACGACTGGTCCAGGACGGCGGCGACCCGATCGGCGTCACGTTCGGCGCCGAGGCGACGCAAGAGGTGGGATCGGGCAACTTCTTTCGGCCCCTGGCAGCGGAAGCCTAGCGAGGCGGCCATGCATATCGGCACAAACCCGGAAACTCTAAGCGAAGCCGCACGCGGTGAATGCCTGGCGCGCGCCCTGGACCAATTGGACGAAGCATGGATGCTGCGCACACTGGCCGACGCCGTGGACATTCCCAGTCCAACCGGAGAAGAGAAGGCTGCAGCCGAATACTTCGCCTCCGTCATGCGGGAAGCCGGCCTTGAGGCACAGCTACAACCATTCGATGAGCGGTCCGCCAATGTCGTAGGACGTCTCGGTGACCGGGGCGGACCATCGGTACTGATCTTCGCGCCGCTCGACAGCGCAACCTCCGGCGTGCCGGACGAGGAAGTTCCCTGGGTGGGGCCCGAGCTGCCCGCCGAACACCGCCCTGTCGCCAGGGTCGACGGAGACACGGTCATCGGCCTTGGCGCCAACAACTCCAAAGCCCACATCGTGGCGGCGATCGCAGCGGCGCGCGCCATCAAGAAGGCGGACGTGCCTTTGACCGGCAGGATTATGCTGGGCTTCGGCGCCGGAGGAGCGCCGACAAATGGCCGCCCCTCGCTGGACCGCCGCAACATCGGGCTTGGAGTCGGCTGCGAGTACATGCTGCAACAGGGCGTCCATGCCGATTTCGCCATCGTCACGAAACCCGGCTTCACCGTGCAGAGCGAAGAAACGGGCTTGTGCTGGTTTCGGATCCGCATACATGGCGTTCAGAGCTATGCGGGCAGAAAACATCTGGTACCCGGCCATAACCCGATACTGCATGCCGCCAGGGTAATCCCCCTGCTTGAAAAATGGCTCGATCAGTACTCCGACCGCCATGCCGGCGGAGAAGTGTGGCCACAAGGAGTCATCGGAGCCATCCAGGGAGGCTGGCCGAACAAGCCGGCCTTCACGCCCGCGGCCTGCGATATTTATGTCGACGTGCGGATCAGTCCGCGCGCCCGCCCCATGCAGGTATGGAGGGAACTGTGCGAGGCGCTGGGCCGGATCGGGCGGGAACTGGACGACGAAGACCTCGACATGGATTGCGAGCTGATCGCCGCGGTGACAGGCCCCCCGACCTCGCCCGACAACTGGATCATCGAATCGTGCGTACGCGCATGGACCGCCGAAGAGCACAGGCCGCACCAGCCGATGACCAATACCAGCGGACAGACGGAAGCGGTCATCCTGCGGCGTCACGGCATCCCCACGGCGCGCATCGGGCTGCCTCCCGAAGTTCTTCCCAATGGCGACCACACAATGGGGCGCGCCAGCAGCAGCGCCATGCTGAAGCTGGCATCGGTGCTGTTGCGGACCATGATCGACACCTGCACGCGCAGCCTGGACGAAGTGGGACTGGCAAGACAGGGCGAGCAAAAAAGATGATCCGGCCGCTCTATAGCATTTCGATATATCAGCTAGCATCGCGGGACTCTGTCCAGCAGCGCCCCTGTCCATTAGATTGGCTTCAAGAACGGCCGGCATCGCAGCACGACCATCGGCATGCAGCACGGAGACAAAATTGAATCACGCATCTGAACTTGAAATTCATACCGCGGCCGGCATCGTATCAGGCGCCATGGCGGACGACGCCATCCGGGTCTTCAAGGGGATACCGTATGCCCAGCCTCCGGTCGGCCCGCTTCGGTGGCGGCCCCCGGCGCCTGTGCGGCCCTGGCCGGGGATCCGCCCCGCCACCGCCTTCGCGCCGGACTGTCCCCAGACCCTGGAGGTGGGCTCGCGCGCGCCGCGGCAAAGCGAAGATTGTCTTTACCTTAATATCTGGAGTCCGCGCGAGGCGAGCAAGGCGCCCGTCATGGTGTGGATACACGGAGGCAGCTATGTATCCGGCAGCGGGTCCGAAGAGCGCCTGGACGGCACAGCCCTGGCCCGGCAAGGCGTGGTCGTCGTCACCATCAATTACCGCGTCGGCCTGTTCGGCTTTCTGGCCCATCCTAAGCTTACGCTGGAATCGTCCCACGCATCGTCGGGCAACTACGGCTTGCTCGACCAGATTCTTGCCCTGCAATGGGTCAAAGAAAATATCGCCGCATTCGGCGGCGATCCCGAGCGCGTCACCGCCTTCGGCGTGTCCGCCGGGTCGGCCTCGATCTCGCTGCTGCTTGCATCTCCGATGGGCGAACGCCTTTTCGAGAGAGCCATACTGGAAAGCCCGGGCGCCGCGCGGCCCCTGGTTTCACTGCAGGAGGCCGAAGCCGCGGGTATCGTGCTAGGCCACGACATTGATGCGCTTCGTGCCCTGACCGGCGCTGAAGTTCTGGCCCGCACTTCACTACTGGCGCCCAAAGTACGAGGCCTTACCACCCCGCGCGTGTTGAGGCCGATCCGCGACGGCTGGATCATTCCTGAAGACGAACGGCCTGTCTTCAAGAGCGGCCGCCTGCGCCCCATGCCCATCATCGTCGGAACCAACGCCGACGAAGGCACCGAGGCCACCGCGCCCTGGCCGATCGACACCGTCGAGCAATATTTGGCTCTGGTCCACGCCAACTTTCCCCGCGCCTCCGCCACGCACGCACTCGAACTGTACCCTGCCAAAGAGAACAGCCAGGTCCGTCAACGTGTCGCGCAGCTGTTCGGCGACACTCAATTCGACTACGGGGCCCGGCTTCTGGCCCAGTCGATGGCCGCCCTAGAGCCGCGCACATGGCGGTATGTATTCACCCGGCGTCGCGCGCATCGCGACGATGGCCCTCACCACGGCCAGGAGGTGCATTACGTATTTGGGAACCTGGCCGCCCGCTATCCCGGGGAACAAGCCGTTTTCGACGACGTCGACATCGCCCATTCCCAAGCCATGATGAAAGCCTGGGCCGCATTCGCCGCCGATGGCGATCCGAATGCTGCCGGATTACCGCGATGGGACCCTTATCGGGCAGAGCAGGACAACTATCTCGAATTCGGAGACACGATTCGGCCCGCGGTCGGGTGGCGACGCGAGCCGCTGGATTTCCTGGACCGGTTCTTTGAAGATGCCGGACTGGAAATCCCTCGCAGCAAGCAGGCAGCAAATCGGTAAAGAGGCCGGACAAGCAAGCGGCTCCCTTTGAATACGACAACATGCGACATACGATCGCAGGAGAGAGAGACAACATGAGAACAAGACTATTCATACGCGCCGCGGGGCTCCTGATCGCCGCCACGGCGGCGGCCACTGCGTTTGCGGGCGATACGCTCAAGATAGGGCTCATATTGCCGATGACAGGTCATTTCGGCCCCAGCGGCCAGCAAGTGACAGCGGGCGCACGGCTCTATATGGCGCTGCATGGCGATACGATCAATGGAAAGAAGGTCCAGCTCATCGTCAAGGACGACGTCGCGGCGCCCGAATCGACCAAGCGGCTTGCGCAGGAGCTGGTGGTCAACGAAAAGGTCGATGTGCTGGCTGGTTTCGGATTGACTCCCTTGGCATTGGCAGCGGCCCCCATTGCGACCCAGTCAAAGACCCCCATGGTTGTCATGGTGGCCGCGACGTCCCGTGTGATCGACGCATCGCCTTATATCGTCCGCTCCAGCTTCACCATGCCGCAGGTAGCGATGGGCATTGCCAAATGGGCTCCCGCCAATGGAGTCAAGAGGGTCATGACCCTCGTGACGGATTACGGACCTGGACATGATACCGAAGCCGCCTTCAAGAAGTATTTTTCTGGAGCGGGCGGAGAAGTGGTCGAATCATTGCGCGTTCCGATGAGCAATCCCGACTTCGGCCCGGCATTGCAGCGGGTGCGCAACCAGGCTCCCGACGCATTGTTCGTGTTCGTCGCGGAATCTTCGGGGCTGGCCGTCATGAAGGAATTCAACGACCGGGGGCTCGGCAAAGCGGGCATCAAGCTGATCGGCACGGGAGACATGGTGGGCGACGATATCCTCAACGACATGGGCGACGTGGCGCTGGGGATCGTCACCTCCCACCATTATTCGGCCGCCCACCCCACCGAGGTCAACAAACAGTTCGTCGAAGCGTACGGCAAGGCAAATGGCGGAAACCGGCCCAACTTCATGTCCATTGCGGGCTATGACGGCATGCACGTGATCTACGAAGCCTTCAAGAGGGCCGGAGGCGCCAAAGGCGGCGATGCGCTGCTTGCCGCCATGAAAGGCGTGCAGTTCGAAAGCCCGCGGGGGCCGGTGACAATAGACGCCGAAACCCGCGACATCATCCAGAACGTCTATCTCAGAAAGGTGGAGAAAGTGGATGGCCAGCTCTACAACGTGGAGTTCGACGCCATGAAGGCGGTCAAGAATCCCGTTGGAACCCAGTAACGGCCGACGCCCACCCGCTGCATACAGATAGAAACATGCTCCACGCTCGCATCCATTCCATCACCTACACCGCCGAGGGCGTGCTGCTATTCGAATTGCGGACGCTCGATGGCGCGGCCATGGCGCCCTTCGAGCCCGGGGCTCATATAGACATACACATGCCCGGCGGCCTTTGCCGAAGCTATTCTCTGCTCAATGACTCGAGCGAGCGGCACCGCTATGTGGTGGGCATACAGAAAGACGCCAAAAGCCGGGGAGGCTCCCGATGGATGCATGAGTTCGCGCGGGTCGGCAGCGTGATGTCCATCAGTCCGCCGAAAAATGATTTCCGGCTGGACGAGCAAGCCTCTCATAGCGTGTTCATTGCCGGCGGCATCGGCATCACGCCGCTTTGGTGCATGATTCAGCGGCTTGATCGGCTGGGACTGCCATGGACGCTGTACTATGGCGCGCGCAGCCGGAATGCCGCCGCCCTGCTCGACCTGATCGACACCCCGAAATGGGCGGATCGCGTACACTTGCATTTCGACGACGAATCGGGCGGCAGGCATTTGGATATTCCACGCATGGTCGCCTGCGCGCCCGACGACAGCCATTTCTATTGCTGCGGCCCGGGGCCCATGCTCGAAGCGTACCAAGAAGCCTGCTCGGCCATCGCTCCGGCGCGCGTGCACCTGGAGTACTTCGCCACGACGCAGGCGCTTGCCACCGAAGGCGGCTATACCGTACGCCTGGCCCGCAGCGATCGCAGCATTTCCGTGCCTCAAGGGCAGACCATACTCGATGCACTCAGACTGGCCGGCGTGGATGTGCCTTCATCCTGCCAGCAAGGCGTCTGCGGCATGTGCGAAACGCCGGTACTGGCCGGCATCCCCGATCATCGCGACCTTGTATTGAGCCAGGACGAGAAAGAGGCGAATACCACGATGATGATATGTTGCTCGGGCTCGCTGACAAGTGAATTGACGCTCGACTTGTAGACGGAGACGATTGCGCCGTTCACTCGGGCAGATAATCCAGCGGCAGCGCCGTGGTGTACTTGATCTGCTCCATGGCGAAGCTGGAGCTGACGTCGGCCAGTTCGGCCATGCGGATGAGGCGCTTGTAGACCTGGTCGTAGGCGGCGACGTCGGGCACCACCACCCGCATCAGGTAGTCGGTGTCGCCCGACATGCGGTACAGCTCGACCACCTCGGGGATGGTGGCCACCGCCGCGTGAAACTGCTCGAGCCAGCGGGCGTCGTGCCGGCTGGTGCGCACCGCTACGAATACCGTCACGCCCACGTTCAGGCGGGCGCCGTCCAGCAGCGCGACGCGAGCCCGGATGACGCCGCGCTCTTCAAGCTTCTGCACCCTCCGCCAGCAGGCTGTAGGACTCAAGCCCACGCGCTCGGCCAGGTCGTTGATGGGCAGGGAGCAATCTGCCTGAAGCTGCTCGAGGACGAGGCGGTCGAGTTTGTCCATGGGGTGGCGCATGGTTGGAAATATATTTTCCAAAAATGACGTAAACAAGAAAAATAATTTCCTATTATCGCGTCACTCAGCCAAAAATAGCAATAAAACTTCGTGGTTCGCGGCCTATCATGTTTCTCATGAGCACTTCCCACGACGACACCCTTCTGATTCACGCGGGCCGCGCGCCGGCCGGCTTCGGCGGCCTGGTCAATACGCCGGCCTGCCGCGCCTCGACGCTGCTGGTCGACTCCTACGACGACTGGCGGCGCAGCCGAAGCGGCGGCAACCCCTATGGCCACTACGCCCGCTTCGGCACGCCCACGACCCGCGCCTTCGCCGACATGCTGGCCGAACTGGAGAATGCGCACGGGGCCATCGTCTTTCCCTCCGGGCTGGCCGCCTGCACGCACGCGCTGCTGGCCTTTCTAGCGCCCGGCGATCACGTGCTGATGACGGACAACGTCTATGGCCCCACTCGGACCTTCGCCTGCGCCACCCTGGCGCGCCTGGGTGTGGAAGTGACTTTCTTTGCGCCGCTCGAAGGCGCCGACATCGCTTCGCGCCTGCGCGCCAATACCCGTGTGGTGTATGTGGAGTCGCCGGGCTCCCAGACTTTCGAGGTCGGCGACATTCCAGCCATCGCGGCGGCGGCCCACAGGCAGGGGGCGATTGTCATGATGGACAACACCTGGGCCACGCCGCTGTATTTCAAGCCTTTCGAGCACGGCGTGGACGTGTCCATCCATGCCGCCACCAAATATCTGGTGGGCCATTCCGACGCCATACTGGGTGCGGCCACCGCCAATGCGCGGGCCTGGCCCACCCTGCAGGCCGGCGCCCACGACTTCGGCCAGACCGCCGGGCCCGACGACCTCTACCTGGCCCTGCGCGGCTTGCGCACCTTGTCGGTCCGCCTGCAGCGCCATCAGGAAACCGCCCTCTTGCTGGCGCAGCGCCTGCAGTGCCATCCCGCCGTCAGCCAAGTGTTGCACCCCGCCCTGCCCGAGGCGGCGGGCCATGCCTGCTGGAAGCGCGATTTCAAAGGCGCGAGCGGCCTGTTCGGCGTGGTGCTCAAGCCCATGGCCGAGCAGGAACACGCTCTGGCCCGGGCTTTCGACAGTCTGCAGCTTTTCGGCATAGGCCTTTCTTGGGGCGGCTACGAAAGCCTGGCCCTGCCGGTCGATGCGCCGTTGCGCACGACCGCTCCATGGCAGGCCCGAGGCCCCCTGCTGCGCCTGCATGCCGGCCTGGAGGACCCCGAGTGCCTATGGCGCGATCTATCGTCGGCGCTGGATGCCTACGTGCACGCCGCCGAACCGGCGCTCAGTTGACCGCGGCCCGCCGCCTGGTGCGCCGCGGCGGAGCCGATTCGCCCGCTGCATCCGCTTCGAGCGTCGGCTTCCAGCCGACCGAGCGCGAGACGCCCTGCGTTTCCTCCAGCAGCACGGCAATTCTGGCCGCCCGGTCGGGCGGATCGCTGACACCCGGATCGTCCCTGAAGATCAAGGTGAGCACGGCCGATACATTGCCCTGGTAGTCCAGGATGGGGGCCGCCATGGCCGAAATATTGCTGACGTAGTGCCCCAGCCCGAGCGAATAGCCCTCGCGCCGGATGAATTCGCAGCGCTGCTTGATGGCCGCCATGTCGACCGGCGGCTCGCCCCGCTTGCGGGCGCGCTCGCGCTCGGTCTTGATCAACGGCTCGGTGATGGCGCGCGGCAGGTGGGCCAGGAACACCATGCCCGACGCGGATGAAATCAAGGGAAAGACCGAGCCCAGGCCAAGGTCGGTTCCGGTCAGGAAGGTACTGCGCTTGAGCCGCACACAGGTGGGGCCGTATTCGCCCCAGACGCACAGCAGGCCGGTCATGTCGAACTGTTCGCAGATGCGGTCCAGCGCCTCGGACGAGAGGGTGAACAGGTCGGTCTGGCTCATGGCCGCCACGCCCCACCGCAAGGCGCGGGTGCCCAGGCCGTAATGGCCGGTGGCGGCGTCCTGGACGACGACGCCGCTTTTCTGGAAGCTGGTCAGGTAGCGGTGCGCCTGGCTGGCGGAAATACCCGCCAGGCGGCCGATTTCACGCAGGGGAAGTTGTCGCGGCGCGCCTGCCAGGGCATCGATGACGCGCACGCCGACCTCGACCGACTGAATTCCCTTTTTTTCCTTGACGTCGCCTGCCTCGGCCGGCGCTGCCAGCGCATTGTCATCAGCCATTCCACCCACTCCCTAAATTGTCCAGCTTACGAAGCATCCTCCCCGCAAGCAATGTGCGCACGCCCCAACGCAACGTCCACCGCCATGGCGACGTGCAAGGCCACCGTATCGAAGCACGGCAGGGCCGGCGCCGGGCCTTCCGCCGCCAGCAGCAGCGGCAGCTCGGTGCACGCCACGATGACGGCATCCAGCCCGGCCAGCCGCATTCTATCAAGCATGGCCAGCAAGGCCGTGCGCGACTCGGCATGGACGCGGCCCCTGGCCAGTTCGTCGAAGATTACCGCGTCCAGCCACTGCCTGTCCGCGGCCTCGGGCGGCACGACCTCGATGCCCGCGTGCCGGCTCATCCAGTCCGCGTAGAAGGAAGACTCGGTGACGTGGCGGGTGCCTACGATGCCCACTCGCGCATGGCCGGCGCTCTTTAGCGCGCGCGCCGTGGGCGCGCCGATGTGCAGGGCGGGAAGACGGGTGTAGCCTGGCAAGGCGTCGAACACCTGGTGGGCCGTATTGGCGGTCAGCAGCATGAAGTCGGCGCCCGCCCGCTCCAGCTGGTTCGCGGCGCCGCCGACATGGCCCGCCACCTCGTTCCAGTCGCCCCGCCCCGCCGCATCGACCAGCACCTGGAAATCCAGCGTCACCATGATGCTGACGGCGTTGTGATGGCCGCCCAGTTCGCGCTGCACCGCCTGGTTGAGCAGGCGGTAGTACAAGGCGCTGGACTCCCAGCTCATGCCGCCCACCAGCCCGATGCGGCGCATGGGGACAACCGGTTGGCCCGCACTCATCACAAGCCCAGCGCACTGCCCTCGCCGCGCCGCAGCAGACGGGGCAGGGCCAGGGTGGCGATGACGAACAAGCCGGTGAGGAACTTGAGGTCGGAGGGGTGCAGGCCGGTGGCCAGTCCCAGCGACACCAGTTGGTAGTACACGATGGCGCCCACCAGGGGCGCGCACATCTGCCTGACCACCGTGTGCCGTCCGACGATGGCCTCGCCCACGATCAGGGCGGCCAGGCCGTTGATCAGGACGCCGAAGCCCATGGTGACGTCGGCGTAGCCTTGCTGCTGCACCAGCAGCGCGCCGCCGAAGGCGACGATGGCGTTGGCCAGCGCGAAGCCGCCCACGATGTACACCGCCGACCGTATCGCCAGCGCGGGCGCCAGCCTTTCGTTGACGCCCACGCAGCGCATCGACAGACCGATCTCGGTGCGGAACAGCCAGATCAGGGCCAGCGTGCCGGCCACCGCGAGCGCCCCCAACAGCCCCACTTGCAGCCAATCCGACATGAGAATCCCAGGCGACAAGGCGTCGAACACATTGGCCTCGCCGGGCAGAGGCGCGTTGGGCTTGCCCAGCACGCGCAGGTTCACGCTCCACAGCATGGTGAACACCAGTATGCCGGCCAGCAGCGAATGGATGCGGAAGCGCAGATGCAGCCATGCGGTCGTGGCGCCCGCCAATGCTCCGGCGAGGACGGCCAGCAGCGTGGCCCCGTAGGGATTGAAGCCCGTCGCCAGCAGTGCGGCGGTCAGGCAGCCGCCCAGGGGCAGGCTGCCTTCGCAGGTCAGGTCGGGCAAGGAAAGAATGCGAAAGGGAATCATGATGCCGAACGCAACGGTGGCATACATGAGGCTCTGGACCAGCGTCACCGGCACCAGGTGCCAGAAGCTATACAAAATATCTGTCATGGCTCAACTCAGCATCATCCGGTCGTCGGCAATATGAAAACGCTGCACCAGGTCGGCCACGCCCAGGCCCGCCTTGTCCTGCGAGGACAGGTCGGCGCGCACGCCGCCGTCGGCCATCATCACGATGCGGCTTCCATACTGCAGGGCGTGCTCCATATTGTGGGTCACCATCATGGTGGTAAGGCGGCGCGCAGCCACCAGGCGCTGCGTGGCCTGCATGACGGTGGCCGAAGTGCGCGGGTCCAGCGCGGCCGTGTGCTCGTCCAGCAGCAGCACATCGGGCGCCTCGAGCGTGGCCATCACCAGCGCCAGGGCCTGGCGCTGCCCGCCGGAGAGCAAGCCCGCCCGCGCGGTAAGGCGGTCTTCCAGCCCAAGGCCCAGTTCGGCGAGGTCGGCCCGAAAGCGCTCGCGCCGGGAGGCGGTCAGCGCCGCCCTCCAGCCCCGGCCCCGCGCGCGCAGTTCGGCCAGTACCAGATTTTCTTCCACCGTGAGCATGGGCGCGGTGCCGATCATGGGGTCCTGAAACACACGGGCCACCTGGCGGGCGCGCACGTGCTCGGGCTGGTTCGTGACGTCGGTCCCCGCGATCTCGACGCGGCCCTGGTCGGGAGAAAGTGCGCCGCCGATGAGGTTGAGCAGCGTGCTCTTGCCCGCCCCGTTGCCGCCGATGATGGCCACGAATTCGCCCGGCTGCACCTCTAGCGACACGTCCCGCGTGGCAAGCTTGGCGTCGGGCGTGCCGGCGTTGAAGGTCTTGCGCAGGCCTTCGAGCGTGATCATGGGCTGCGCCATCACTCGCCCACCAGGCAATTGCAATCCTTCAGGCCGTCGGGCAGCGTCAGGCCCAGCGCCTTGAGCCTGACCTCGCTGATCATGGGATGGTGCTCTTCGGGCGTGGGCTTCCAGGCCGGGATGTTTTCGGCCTCCTCGCCCTTGAGCAGGCGGCCCGCGATGCGGCCCGCGGCCTGGCCGGACTGTCTGAACGAGACCGCCAGGGCGGCCAGCGCCTGATGCTGTTCGACCATCTGCGGCACCGAAGTCAGGACCGGCAGGCGGGCGCGTTCGGCGGTGGATGCGATGGCCGCCGACCCTTGCTGGATGCGGCCCGAGGCAACGGGATACAAGGCGTCGACTCGGCCGCGCGCCGACTGCACGCGCTGCGGCAGCTCAGAGGGATTGTCCACGCCGATCTGCACCAGTGTCACGCCGTGGATCTTCGCCACGGCCTGGATGCCCTCCAGCGCTGCCGAAGAGCTGTCGTCGCCGGTGTCGTACAGCACGCCCAGGCGCTTGAGATCCGGCACGACCTTCTTGAAGAAAGTCAGCAAGGCATCGTAGTCCACCGCGACAGAAGAACCCGTCAGCAGTTTCTCGCCCTTCTCCCAGCCGGAAACCATGCCCGCGTGCACCGGATCGGCAATGGGCGTGAACACGATGGGGAAGGTGCGCGATCGCAGTTGCTGGATGGCGGTGAGCGACACCGGCGTGGCGATCGTGGCCATCAAATCGGGATTGCCGCTGGCCAGCTTGTTGAGCATCTGCGGAATGAGCGATCGGTCGAAATTGACGTTGCTTTCCTCGAATTCCAGATTCTCCCCCTGCCGAAACCCTTCTTCAGCCAGCCCTTCCTTGAAGCCGGCAATGGTTTCGTCGAGCGTGGGATGCGGCCCCCAGCCGGCAATGGCGACCTTGTAGTCCCTGGCGTGCGCCGGCAGCAGGGCGCTGCCCGCCAAGGCGGCAACTGCAATGATTCTGGCAAATGTGCGCATGGATTTGTCTCCTGGTGAATGCGTCTCGAAGTCGACGGAAACAACTTGTTCTGCTCGGATTTTCATTGCACTATAGGCAACATGTTGGATACTATACAACCACAATCTGTGGATCAAGAACTATTTTCTTTTGTTTGCCCATAAGCAAATCACCAAGGAGCGAGGCGTTGAAAGCACTTTATTTCGAAGAACACGGCGATCTTTCCGTCATGCAATACGGCGACGTTCCGGAGCCCGAAGTGCCGCCCGGCTGGGTCAAGATCCGCGTGCGGGCCTCCAGCATCAATCACGCCGACCTGTTTTCGCGCCGGGGCATGCCCGGCATCAAAGTGCAATTGCCCGGCATCACCGGCTCGGACTGCGCCGGCGAGATCGCGGAGCTGGGCGAGGGCGTCACCGGCTGGGAGGTGGGCGAGCGCGTGCTGCCCCTGCCGCATCACGTCGACTGGGAAAACGGCCGCTTCGACATGCTGGGCGAAAACCGCAACGGCGCCATGGCCGAATACTGCGTCGTGCGCGCCAGCCAGCTCATGCGCCTGCCGGACAACGTCAGCGACGAGGACGCGGCCGCCCTGCCCTGCGCATACGGCACAGCGCACCGCATGCTGCACACCCGCGGCCGGATCCAGGCCGGCGAGCGCATCCTCGTCCTGGGCGCCTCCGGCGGCGTGGGCAATGCCTGCGTGCTGCTGGCCAAAGCGGCCGGCCTGCACGTCATCGCCGCCGCCGGCGATGACGAAAAATGCCGCAAGCTGCAAGCCTTGGGCGCCGACGAAACCATCGATTATTCGCAAACCGCCTTCGACGCCTACATACGCGAAAAAACCGGCTCGCTGTTGCGCGGCGGCGGCGTGGACGTGGTGGTCAACTTCACCGCGGGCGACACCTGGCTGCCGTCCATGCGCTGCGTCAAGCGCTTCGGCCGACTGCTGTGCTGCGGCGGCACGGGCGGCTACAAGGCCGTGTCGGACATTCCCTATCTCTTCACCTCTGAAATGACCATCATCGGCTCCACGGGCTGGACCATGGAAGACCAGCAAAGCCTGGTGTCCATGGTGGCCGAGGGCCGCCTTGCGCCGGCGCTGGACCGGGTCGCTCCGCTGTCCGGCGCGATCGCCGCCTACGACGATTTCGAGAAGCGCGCCTTCTTCGGAAAAATCATCGTCAAGCCGTAAAACCATGATCGATGTATCCGCCCCATTCGCCAGCGCCGCCGACGCCGAGGCGTTCGCACGCATCCCCTGGCGCGAGCGCCTGCCCGCGGGCGATCTGCCCAATCTCGTGCTGCACGTCGCCGCACAAGAACCCGAAGCCACTGCGATGCGTTTCCTGCCCGACGGCCGGCTGGCGGATGCTCCGCAAGACATCAGCTATGCGGCGCTGGCGGAGCAAGTGCTCCAGGCCGCCGCCCGCCTTGCCGAAGCGGGCGTAGGGCCATCCGACCGCGTCGCCTTCCTGACACCAAACGGGCCCGAGACGCTGATTGCCGTGCTGGCGGCCCAGGCGATCGGTGTGGCCGCGCCCGTCAACAGCTACCTGAACGCCCCTGAAATCGCCGCGCTGCTGGATGCGATCGACGCCAGGCTGCTGGTCGCGGAAGGCGATCTCGTACTGGACAAGCTGGACGCCGTGCTTGCGCATTGCCGGCGCCCGCCCCGCATCGTCAAGCCTGCCGAGCTGATCCGGGGCAAGCCGCTGGCGCGGCTGCCCCAACGCGATGAAGACATGGCGGGGCTGTTCCATACCGGCGGCACCACCGGCCTGCCCAAGCTGGTGCCCCTCAGCGCGGCCCAGCTGGCGGTCACCGCCCTGTTCTCGGCCTACGCCTACCGCTATGGCCCGCAGGACCGGGTGCTGGCGGCCATGCCCATGTTCCATGTCGGCGGCCTGCTGGCCAGCGCCTTGTATCCTTTGGCCTGCGGCGCCCGTGTCGTCATCGCCGGCACGGCGGGCTATCGAGGCCCCGGCACGGTGGACGAGATCTGGCGACTGGTTCGACGCGAGGAAATCAGCGTGCTGACCGCGCCGCCCACCATCATGGGCCGGCTGGCGCTGAACATGCCGGCGCGCTCCGAGGTGCCTGCGCTGCGGCTGCTGACCAATGGCGCGGCTGCGCTGCCCGTGGCCATCGGCGACCGGCTGGTCGAGCACTTCAACGTCCCCCTGACCGAGCCCTGGGGCCTGACCGAGGCCACTTTGGCGGTCACCGCCATGCCGGTCGACGGGGAACGGCGCGGCGGCTCGGTCGGCGTGGCCCTGCCCTATTGCCGGGTCAAGGCCGTGCGCGTCGACGTGGACGGCCGCGAAACCGGCGATTGCGCGCCCGACGAGATCGGCGTGCTGGCCATCAAGGGGCCGAGCGTCTTTACCGGCTATCTCGGCCTGGGCGCGGACAGGCAGCCTTTTTTCAAGGACGGCTGGCTGGACAGCGGCGATCTGGGCCGCATCGACGCCGAAGGCTATGTATGGATCACCGGCCGCGCCAAAGACCTCATCAAGCGCGGCGGCCACGGGCTGGATCCGGCCATGATAGAAAGCGCCCTGTACCGGCATCCGGCCGTGGCGCTGGCCGCCGCCGTCGGCAAGCCCGACGCGTATGCCGGCGAGCTTCCCATCGCCTATGTGCAGCTCAAGCCGGGCGCAGCCTGCACCGAAGCAGAACTGCTGGACCTGTGCGCCCGGATTCCGGAACGCGCCGCCATTCCCAAGGAACTCGCCATTCTGCCCGCCCTGCCTCTGACCGGCGTGGGCAAGGTCGACAAGACCGCCCTGCGCCGCGATGCCGCGCAGCGTACGTTGCAGGCCTTGCTGGACGAGGCGTTGCCGGCCGCCCACGCCCATGTGACGGTTCTTGCCGACCCGCGCCACGGCACGCTGGTGCGCGTCGAGACCGATGCGCAAGCCGAGGACGGCGTGGTCGAAGCGCTGTCCCGCTTTCCCTTCCATTACGAAGTGCAGGCCCGCCGGGGCGCTGCCAAAGGAGCCTCTTCATGAGCCAAGACATCGACGAACTGGACCATCTTCTGACCTATGTGCAAGACCTGGACGCCGCCGCCCAGGCCTACGCAAGATTGGGCTTCAGGCCTACTCCGCTCTCGGACATTACGTCGATGGGCATCGTCAACCGCCTCATCCCCATGCGGCCCCGCACGCCCGGCGCCGCCAACTTCATCGAGCTGATGGCCGTGCGCGACGCGAGCCGCCTGCCCGACGCCATGCGCCCTATTCTTTCGGGCCGGCAAGGCATCAAGTCCATGGTCATGATGAGCCGGGACGTCGCCGCCACCCATGCCCGCCTCACCGAGCGCGGCTATCCCTTTGCTCCGCCGGCCCATATCCGCAGGGAATGGGCGATACCCGGCGAAGGCTCGGTCTGGCCGGAGTTCGACGTGCTGCTGCCCATCCCCGCTCCCCTGGCTTTCAACGTCTGCCAGTACCACAATGTCGAGCTCTATCTGCGCGAAGACTGGCTCGAACATCCCAACGGCGCGCAGCACATGCTGGCCTGCCTGGCCGTATCATCCGACCCGGCCGCCACCATCGGCTATTTCGCCAAGCTGTTCGGCCGGGAAGCGCGCCGGGACGCCGACGGCGGCCAAGCCGTGTCGCCCGGCGCGACCGACCTGGTGGTGTATGACCCGCAGGCCTTTGCCGAACGCTATGGCATCACGCCCGCACAGGGCGCCGACGCCCGGTTTGCCGGCTACCGCGTCGCCGTGCGTTCACTGGCGGATCTGCGCGGGCTGCTTGCCCGCAACCAGGTCGCGCACGAGGACGCGGGCGAACGCATCCTGGTCGGCCCCGACGCCGCCTGCGGCAATCTCATCGAATTCGTGGAACTCGGCGTATGAGCACGCCCTTGGACGTCATCGAGGGCTTTCAGGACGACCTGATACGCATGCGCCACGACCTGCACGCCCATCCCGAGACCGCCTTCGAAGAGACGCGCACCGCGGCCATCGTGGCGGCCGAACTCGAGGCGCTCGGCATCGAGGTCCATGAAGGCATCGCCCGCACGGGCGTGGTCGGCGTGCTGCGCGCCGGCAACAGCCAGCGCGCCATCGGCCTGCGCGCCGACATGGACGCCCTGCCCATCCATGAAGCCAATACCTTCACCCATCGCTCGCGCGTGCCCGGCAAGATGCACGCCTGCGGCCACGACGGCCACACCACCATGCTGCTGGGCGCCGCGCGCTATCTGGCGCGGCATCGCGATTTCGACGGCACCGTCTACTTCATCTTCCAACCTGCCGAAGAGGGCGAAGGCGGCGGGCGCCTGATGGTGCAGGAAGGCCTTTTCGAACGCTTTCCCATGCAGGCCGTGTACGGCATGCACAACATCCCGGGCATACCCGCCGGCACGTTCGGCGTCATGCCCGGGCCCATGATGGCCTCGTTCGATCTGCTCGACATCCGCATCCGCGCCAAGGGCGGGCACGCCGCTTTTCCCCACGAGGCCACCGACGCCGTCCTGGCCGGCTCGGCCCTGGTCTGCGCGCTGCAGGACATCGTCAGCCGGCGCATCAGCCCGCTGGACTCCGCCGTCGTCTCCATCACCACCTTCCATGCCGGCGACACCCACAATGTGCTGCCCGACGAGGCCCGCCTTTCGGGCACGGTGCGGGCTTTCTCCGCATCCGTCCGCGACGCGGTCGAAACCGAAGTGCGCCGCATCTGCGAAGGCATCGCCCACGCCCATCGGGTCGAGGTCGAGCTCAGCTACGACCGCCGCTATCCGCCCACGATCAACACCGAGCGCGAGGCCGGCGTGGCCCGCGAAGCCGCCACCCGCCTGGTGGGCGCCGAGCATGTGCTGACCCGCGCCCAGGCCTTGATGGCCGCCGAAGACTTCGCCTTCATGCTGCAGGCCTGCCCGGGCGCCTATGTCTGGCTGGGCAATGGCACGGGGCAGCAGGGCGGCTGCATGGTGCACAACCCCGGCTACGATTTCAACGATGCCATCATGCCGCTGGGCTGCGCTTATTGGGTATCGCTGGTGCAGACCGCCCTGCCCGCGCCTGCCGCGGCCTGACCACCACTGAACAGATTGAACAGGAGACACCATGTCCGCCCCCATGACCGCAACGGAAATCCAGTCCTGGCTCGACTCATCGCCCTTCATCCGCTTTCTGGGCCTGCAGTGCGTCGAAGCAGATGCCCAGGCCGGAGCGCTGGCGCTGTCCATGCCCCTGCGCAAGGAGCTGGAGCGCGGAGCCGGCGGCCCGCAGTTCCATGGCGGCGCCGTCGCCTCGCTGATCGACACGGCCGGCACCTTCGCCCTCATCATGGGGGCACGCGCGCCGGTGCCCACCATCAATTTCCGCGTCGACTATCTGCGCCCGTCGAGCGGCCTGCTCACCGCCAGGGCCGTGGTAAGGCGCGCAGGCAAGACAGTGGGCGTGGTGGACGTCGACGTCTACGATGAAGAACAACGCCTGACCGCGGTCGGGCGGGGCTGCTTCGGCGCTCCCGCGGCGGCTTGAGCCCGTGCGCCTGCCGACTTGAAATCATGACGAGCCAACGCATACACCCCGACGGGCTGCTGTCGGGCCTGCGCATAGTGGATCTGACCCGGCTGCTGCCCGGGCCGCTCGCCACGCAGCAGCTGGCCGACCTGGGCGCCGACGTGCTCAAGATCGAAGAGCGTCATGGCGACCCGGCCCGCCACATGGGCCCGCCCGCCGGCAATTCATTGGCCTTTCAAATGGTGAACCGCCACAAGCATTTCGCCACGCTCGATCTCAAGCAGGAGCCCGACCGCCGGCGGCTGCTGGCCCTGGCCGCCGAGGCCGACGCCCTGGTCGAGAGCTTCCGGCCCGGCACCCTGGGCCGACTGGGGTTGGGCTGGGAGACGCTGCATGCCGCCAATCCCCGCCTCGTGCTGTGCTCGATCAGCGGCTATGGACAGGACGGTCCCTATGCGCAATATGCCGGCCACGACATCAACTATCTGGCGCTGGCGGGCGTGCTGCACCCCATCGCGCAAAGCGGCGGCGTACCCGTCGTGCCCAACCTGCCGCTGTCCGATGTACTGGGCGCCCAAGCAGCCGCCACCGGCATCGTCGCGGCCCTGCTGCATGCGCGTGTGCATGGCACCGGCGTGCATCTGGACGTGGCCCTGGCGGATGCGGCCCTGAGCGCCAATCCATTGGCCCTGGCGGCGGCCAATGCCGGGCGCGAGATAGAACCCCCGGGCCAAGGCCTGCTCAATGGCGGCGCGCCCTGCTACGGCCTGTATCCATGTTCAGACGGCCTGTATGTAGCGGTCGGCGCACTGGAAGCCAAATTCTGGCGCACGCTGGCCGAAGGCCTGGGCCTGCCCGAACTCGCCGCCCAGCATTGGAGCCAGGGCCTGAAGCCGGGAAGCGCCGCTTCCCATGCCATACGTTCGACGGTGGCCGAGCGCTTCGCCGGCGCGACCCGCGACGAATGGCTGGCCCGGCTGGAACCCCTGGATTGCTGCGTCACCCCGGTTCTGCGGCAGGCCGAAGCGCTGGCTCACCCCCTGTTCCGCGCACGCTGCGCCGCCGGGGCCTTTCCCGTTCCGGGCGGCGCGGAGCGGCTATGGGCGGCGCCCGCGCAGCGTGTGGCGGGCCACGCCTTCGCGCCTCGCCGCGAAGCGCAATCCATCGGGCGCGACGACCCGCCCGGCTGGCCCGCCTGAAGTCTTGGCCGGCCGGTGCGGCTGTCCTTTTAGTGTCGACAAGCCCTTGCATGTTTATATTCAGCAACATCTTCCGCGCCTCTACGTAATGTAAGGCGGGTGCGGCTGTTAAGGTAATGGCAGCTCTACTCTTCAAAAGGTGCCATGCCCCTACAGCAAGCCGACTACGACAAACTCGATGCCGCCCGCTGGATGGCCGCCTTCGCGGTCGTGTTGCTGCATTGCGCGGCCTTTCCCTTGACCAGCGTCCTGGACTATGGTTCGACCGATTGGCAATGGGCCAATCTGTATGACGCCGCCTCGCGCTGGTGCGTGCCGGTCTTCGTCATGATCAGCGGCGCGCTGCTGCTGAACCCCGCCAAGCGCGAGCCGTTCAAATATTTCTATCAGAGGCGCGCCGTACGCATTGCGCCCGCCATCGTGTTCTGGTCGGCGTTCTACCTGCTGTGGGGCGCCCTGATGTACCACCTGGACGGCGTGCCCATGGACGCAGCCGCCTGGCTGCGCAAGGCCACCAGCGGCGCGCCCTACTACCATCTTTGGTATCTGTACATGCTGGCGGGCCTGTACCTGTTCGCGCCGTATCTGCGGGCGGTCTACCAGCGCTGCTCGCACCGCCAGCGCATGGCCGCGGTGGTGGCCATCTTCGTGCTGGCCATCCTGCAGACCCTGCATCGCGAACTCAACGCCGACGGCTACGGCTTTTTCCTGACCTGGTTCCTGCCCTACATCGGTTATTTCCTGGCCGGACGCATGATGTTCGAAGGCGAATTGCGCCTGCCCATGCCGGGCCTGGTCTTGTGCGCCAGCATCGCCCTGACGGCGCTCGGCGCCAGCGTGCTGTCGTCGGCCGACGCCTTGAATGTCTATTTCTACGACACCTTCAGCTTGACCGTACCGCTGATGTCGCTGGCCGTATTCCAGCTGATTCTGAACGCGCGCAGCCTGCCGCGCATGCCGGCCGTGGCCCCGCTGACCTTCGGCATCTATCTGGCGCATCCCATTTTTCTGGACCTCGGCAAGCGGACCGGCTTGTATATGCCCACGTCCGGCACGGCGTGGCAGACGCCCCTGGCGGCGATGCTGATTTTTGTCCTGTCGCTGGGTCTGGTCCTGCTCGTGCGCAGCGTTCCGGGCGGCACGCGGATTACCTAGCCCGCCCTGGAAGCGTCACTTATTCATGGAACGTATATTGCTGGAATGCGGACTTGCACAGGAGACGACCATGAATCACTTGAACAGAATGCTGGCTCAGCTCTTCGTTCTGGCGGCGCTCGCAATGGGCCTTGTCGCGCACGCGGCCGGCCCCGGCGACGCGCAGGACAGGCAGGCTCTGGAAGGCCTGCTTGCCGCGGTGGCCGAGCAGGATCACGACGCTTTCGTCGCCCCCGGAACCCCGGACTTTGCGGCAGCCATCACCTCCCAACAGTTCGATGACGTCGCACGGATTGTCGGGCCGCGCCTTAAACAAGGCTATACCGCGCAGCACCTGGGCAATATGAGGCAGCGCGGCCACGAAATCTCGTTGTGGAAACTGAGCTTCAAGGACGGCGGGGACGACTTGCTCGCCACCCTGAATATCCAGGGCGGCAGAGTGGGCGGGTTCTTCCTGCGGTGACGCATCGGAAGAACCCGCCGCGGCCTGAAGCGGCCGCAGCCGCACCTCGAGCTTATTCCACCAGCTTCCAGTCGCCGCTCTTGACCTGAACCAGGGCGCTGGCACGCTCGTCCAGGCCGGTGTGGTCGGTGGGCGACATGTTGTAGACACCGTGGGTGCCGACGACTTCTTTGCTGTTTTCGAGCGCTTCGCGCACGGCGTCGCGGAATTCCTTCGTGCCCGGCTGCGCCTTCTCGAGGGCGGCCTTGACCGCGTTATCGGCCAGCAGGTAGGCGTCCCATGAATAGGCCGCGAAAGCGTTGCGCGTGCCCTGGCCGAATTTGCCTTCGTAAGCCTGGGTGAATTCGAGCGCGACCTTCTTGATGGGGTTGCTGTCGGGCAGCTGCTCGGCCACCATGACCGGCCCGGTGGGAGCATAAGCGTCTTCGAGCGCCTTGCCTCCCACGCGCAGGAAGTCTTTATTGATGACGCCGTGATTGTGGTAGATGGGGCCTTTGTAGCCGCGCTCGCGCAGCGTGACCTGCGGCAGCGCGCCCGGCGTGCCGGAACCGCCCAGGACGACGGCGTCCGGCTTGGCGGCGATGAGCTTGAGCACCTGGCCCGACACGCTGGTGTCGACGCGGCCATAGCGCTCTTCGGCCACGATGTCGATGCCGGCGTCCTTGGTGGTGGCTTTCAGGCCCGAAAGCACCAGCTCGCCCCAGGAGTCCGAGAAGCCCAGGTAGCCGACCGTCTTGACGCCGTGCTGCTTCATGTGCTGCACCTGCGATCCCATCATGATGTTGATGGGCTGCGGCACGGCGAACGACCAGGGGTTGTCCTGGGCCTTGATGGGCGTGGGCGAGAGCGATATCTGGGGTGTTTTCAACTCGGAAGCCACTTCGGCGACCGCAATCGCGGCGGGCACGCTGCTGGAACCGATGATTAGGTCGACCTTGTCTTCTTCGATCAGCTTGCGGGCCAGCTTGACCGCCGTGGTGGTGTCGGTGGCATCGTCGACAATGACATAGCGCACCGGTTCGCCGCCCAGGGTGTCGGGCACGACGGAGAACGTGTTCTTGTAGGGTATGCCCAGCGAGGCGCCCGGCCCGGTGGCGCCCGTGATGACGCCCACCTTTACCTCGGCGCCCGCCGAGAAGGGAATCGCCGCGGCGAGAGCCAGTGCAAAAAGCTGTTTTTTCATTGTGTGTCTCCGAATAGGCCAATGGATGGCTTGATTTATAGGCGGCTGGCCTTGTCGCCCAGGGGTGAAGCAAGGTGACGCAGGCGCGACAGGCAGCATCGTTCTCGTGCTCGTTAAACGATCTTTTAAACTATATGCATTAAGTTGCACGAAAAGACAACTTTAAGAAACCCCGTACTTACCCTCAGAAACCGAGCTGGCGCGCCACCAGCAGGCGCATGATGTCGCTGGTGCCGCCGCCCACCAAAGGAAAGTACGCATCGCGCAAGAAGCGCTGCACCGGGTACTCGTTCATCAGTCCATAGCCGCCGAAGAGGGACATGGCCATCTGGCAGACCTCGTTGCAGCCATCGCCGGCCACGATCTTGGACAAGGCCGCCTCGGTCGTGATGGGCTCGCCGCGGTCCGCCAGCTCGGCCGCATGATAGGTGTACAGTCGCGCCTGCTCCAGGCGCGCCAGCATGTCGACCAGCTTGAACTGCACCGCCTGGAACTTGCCGATGGGCTGGCCGAATTGCGACCGCTCTTTGGCATACGCCAGGGAGGCGTCATAGGCGGCCCGCCCGTTGCCCAAAGCCAGCGCAGCCGTGAAAACGCGGTCCACCGTCAGCGACTTGTACGCATTCAGGAAGCCGGAGGCCTGTCCATCGTTCAAGTGATGATCATGGGGTACGAAGACGTCGTCGAAGACCAGTTCGGCCGTGTCCGAAGCCCGCACCGAGAATTTGCCCAGCTTGCGGCCCACCGAAAAGCCCGGCGAGTCGGCAGGCACCAGGAACAGATCCAGCCCTTTCAGCCCTTTCGACGGGTCGGTGGTGGCCACCACGGTGATGAAGTCGGCCACCGTGCCATTGGTGGTGAATATCTTCGAGCCGTTCAGCCTGTAACCGCCATCGCAGGCGGTGGCGCGCGTGCGCAGCGACGCCGCATCCGACCCCGAGTTGGGCTCCGTAATGGCGAAAGCGCCGATCTTCTCGCCCCGCAGGGCCGGCCCGAGGTAATGTTCATGCAGCGCGGCGCCGCCCCATTTGAAGATGGTGTGCGTGGCGGTGGAGCCCTGCATGCACACCGAGGCCGCGAACGACACCGAGCCGCGCGCCAGTTCTTCGCACAGCACCGTGAAGCAGGTATAGGGGTAGGCTAGGCCGCTGCCGCCCGCGCTTTCGGGATACATGGCGCCGTAGTATCCCAGCCCGCCCAGTTCGCGGAACAGTTCATGGCCGAAATCGCCTTCCTCGTCCAGCCGCGCCGCCTGGGGCGCCAGGCGCTCGTCCACCCAGCGCGCCACGTGGCGCCGGAATTCGTCCGCCTCGGCGCGCATCTCGTTCACGTCGAACGTCTTTGTCTTCTCGCTCACCAAAATCTCCTTCTGTCCCGGGGCGCAGCTTTCAGCCTGCGTTGCAATGCCGCTGCCCCTCTGGGCCGGTCCGCGACCCGCCGCCCACTCGGCGGGCCCAGCCGCCGCCTCTTTCGATCCGGCGCAGCGCCGCCGGCGTCCGCTCAGCCGCGCCGCACCTTGTCGGCCTTGCGCTCCAGGAAATCGCGCAGGCGCGTCTTGGCCTCTTCATCTCCTTGCGCCACGCCGACCATGAGCATTTCGGTGAACAGGCCCGCCTGCGGATCCTGCTCGATGATGCGCGGGATGGACTGGATGATGGCGAAGTTGGCCAGGGGCGCGTTGCGCGCGATTCTGCCGGCCAGCTCGACGCCTTTTTCGAGCCCCTGGCCCGGTCCCACCAGGTACTGGCTCAGGCGCAGGATCGCATGGGCCTCTTGCGCCTCGTACACCCGTCCCGACAGCATCATGTCCATCACCGCCGCCGCGCCGATGAGGCGGGGCAGACGCACTGATCCGCCCGAACCCAGGAAGATGCCCCGGGTGCCCTCGGGCAGTGCATAGTAGGCCGACTCCTCGGCGATGCGAATGTGGGCGGATGCCGCCAGCTCCAGGCCGCCGCCGATCACCGCGCCATGCAGCACGGCAATGACCGGCACTTTGCAGAACTGGATGGTGTCGTTCAGCCTCTGGCCGATGATCGATGTCTCGAAGCTTTCGGCCGTGGTGGTTTCCTTCAGTTCATTCAGGTCGAGGCCGGCGCAGAAGTCGTCTCCGGCGCCATGCATGACCACGCCCCGCACATCGGCGGGAATGCTGGAAAAGAAAGTCTGCATGCCCAGCACCAGTTCGTCGCTGAGCGCATTGCGCTTGGCGGCGCGGTTCAGCGTCAGGACGGCGATGGCGCCCCGGCGGGACACGCTCAGGCATGCCGGCAACGGCATGGGCCAGGAATCGCCGGGCAAAGGGCTTGAAGTGTCGTTCATGAAGATAAATCCTTTTTCTCACTGGCACCGCCGGCGGCGCCCGGCGCCGATGATTCCATCTTGTGTTGCAGATTCAGCACATCGACCAGCGACCGGTCGCGCCATCGGACCCAATCGGCCACCGGACGGCCGTCCGAGACCTCTTGCGCCGCATCGACCAGCCGCCGGACCACCTCGGGCGTGAGCCGAGGCTCGGGAGCGGGCTGCCACCATTGCTGTATGGCGGCCCCCGCGTGATCGAGTATGCCCCGCATGCCCCCGGGGCCGCCTGCCAGATGCAGGGTCATGAGGCCGCCCATCAGGGCCCAGCGCGGCGCGAGGCCCCAGCGTACGGCCGCATCGATATCGCGGGCGCTGGCCACCCCTTCGACCAGGCAGGCAATCGCTTCGCGCACCAGGGCGAACTGCAGGCGGTTGGTCATGTGTCCGCTGGCCTCGGTGTGAAGCCGGATGGGATGCTTGCCCAGGTGCCGCGCAAATTCCATGGCCCACTGGACCACTTCGGGAGAGGTATGCTCGCCTCCCACCACCTCGACCAGCGGGATCAGGTGGGCGGGATTGAAGGGATGCATCACCACCAGGCGCTCCGGATGCCTGCAGCTCGCCTGCATGCGAGTGGGCGGGATACCGCCCGTGCTCGACAGCACGATCTTGTGGGGCGCGGCCGCCGCATCGACCTCGGCCAGCACCGACGCCTTCAACCCGGGCTTTTCGGGAATGTTCTCTTGAATCACCTGCGCCTCGCGGGCGGCCCGCGCCGCCGAGTCGGCAAAGCGCAGCCGCGCCCAATCCGGCTCGGGCAGCGTCGTTCTTCCCAGCTCGATCAAGGCGGGCCAGGCCTGGCGGATGAAATCGCGCGCCCGCTGCTCGGCGCCGGGCGCCGGATCGTGCGCCACCACCTCCAACCCGCCGGCCAGAAACAGCGCCGCCCAGCTGGCGCCCACCGAGCCCATGCCGAGCACCGCTATGCGCTCGACGCGATCGGGCGACGGCAAATCACTATCGTTTTCAGAGGTCATCGATCCAGTGTACGTAGACGCCCGCCCTCCGCATAGCACCATTTTTCTATAGTGGTTAATCATTTGACGCATAACTCGCCCCCTCCGCGCGCAGGATGCCGCTGCCATGGCAAAACCAGCCCCCGCCTCAGCGCCGGCTCGCATACAATTCGCCAAACAACACGCGAGGGGAATCCATGACACGACCCATGAGGCTGACGCACTATCTCTTCGCGCTGGTTCTATTCCTGGTGGGATCGGCCCTTGCCAGGGCGGACATCGCCCCGCCCAGCCTGAACGAACCCACGGTCATCCATACTTATCTGTATCTGGAAGACATCAACGACATAAAACTGGGCACCGGCACCTACGACATCACCGCCCTGCTCGTCCAACGCTGGAAGGACGCCCGCCTGGCCCATGGCCGCCCCGGCCGCGACCAAGCTCCGCAGATATGGATGGGCCAGCGCGCCGAAAAATATCTGGAGACCCTATGGCATCCCATTCTCGACGTCACCGGCGAGAAAGGCCTGACGGCCAGCGACGTGCATTCATTGGCGATCCATCCGGACGGAACGGTGGTGCTGCGGCAGAAATTCACGGGAACCCCCCGCTTCAAGGGCGAATTGACCAACTTCCCTTTCGGCCGCCTCAGTCTCGAACTGAATATCTCGAGCGTCGCCGTGGACGACCGCCAGATGCGGTTCGAACTCGAGCACCTCAGCCCCAGCGACGACATGCAGCAGCTCGACGATGTCCTGCACGGCAACTGGTATCCGCGCAGCATCGCGTGGAACACCTCCTCCGGCTCTCGCCCCGACACGCCCGGGCAGCGCTTTCCCCGGATCGATCTGCAGATCGTGGTCGAACATGATTTCGTCGACGGCGTGCACAAGATATTCCTGCCGCTGACGGTGATCGCCCTGGCGTCCTGGAGCCTGCTCTGGTTGAACGTGGTCAGCCAGTCTTCCTACGCATCGCCCCGGATCGGCGGCATGGTGACGCTGATCCTGACAACCATCGCGCTGAAGTTCGTGCTGGACCGGGAATTGCCCGTCGTTCACTACCTGACGCTTTCCGACGTGCTGTTCAACGGCACCATCATCATGCTCAGTTTCGCCCTGCTGGCTTCCTGCACGGTAGCGGCCCTGTACACCGGGTATGGGGCGGCCCGGGCGCAGGCGTTCAACACCGGCGTGCGCAGGCTTTATCCCTTGCTTTACCTGCTGGTGATGCTGCTGGGCTACTTCACCATGCTGGATTGATGCCGAGGCAACGGCCGGCGCCGCCCAGGCCTGAAGGGAACCAAGCCGCAAGATGGCGGTCTGCGATAGATGCCTGTTGCGCGATAATCGATTCGGCACGACCCATAACGCTTCTTATCCGAGGTTTTCACATGTCCATCCAGCAGCTGTTGCAGCAAGTCCTTCAATCCGGCCAGGGACTGGTGCAGGACGCCACGTCCGCCACCAATCAAAATGCGGGCCTTGCCTCGAAGCTCGGCGGGTTCGGCGGAGGCGCGCTGGCAGGCGGAGCGCTCGGACTGCTGCTGGGCAATAAGAAGTTCCGAAAAATGGGCGGCAAGTTCGCCGCCTATGGCGGCGCCGCGGCGCTCGGAGCGCTGGCGCTCAAAACCTACCAGGACTGGCAACAGAAGTCCGCCGCCCAGGCGGCCGCCGGCGCGCCCGCCGCCGCAGGGCCGAATGTGTCGGCCGCTGCTCACACTCCGTCTGCAGCTCCTGCCCTGCCCGCGGGCCAGCTGGAAGAGCATTCGCGCATCATCCTGGCGGCCATGATTACGGCGGCCAAGGCCGACGGCCACATCGGCGCCGAGGAGCGCCAGCTGCTCGATCAGGAAGTCGCCAAGCTCACCAGCCACCCCGAAGACCTCTCCTGGTTCGACGCTCAATTGGCCAATCCCGTCGACCCGGCCGGCATCGCCGCGCTGGCGACCACGCCGGAGACCGCGGCCGAGGTGTATCTGGCCAGCTTGCTCATCGTCGACGAGCAAAGCTATATGGAAAAAGCCTATCTGGACGAACTTGCCCGCCGGCTTCCGCTGCCCGAAGGGTTGAAGATCGAGCTCGAATCCAAGGTGCGCAGCCTGGCCTAGCGCCCATCCACATTGAAAGTTAAAGGCTAGAGCGCGCGCCGCCGCGCTAGGAACCCAGGGCGCCCAGGCCCGCGCGCAGCGCATCGGCATCGACCTCGCCCAGCCCGGCTTCGATCTCGGCATGCGTCTCGCGCCAGATGGGCATGGCCCGGGCCAATAGGGCGTGACCCTTGTCGGTCAGTTTCAACAGGCGGCTGCGCCGGTCGGCGGGGTCCGCTTCGATGCCGACCAGGCCGTCGCGCTGCAGCGGTTTCAGGGCCGCAGTCAATGTGGTGCGGTCCATGGCCAGCAATTGGGCGACCGGCGCAATGGCCGGCGGCTGCGGCCTGTTCAGGGACATCAACAAGGAAAACTGGCCGTTCGTCAGGCCCACTGGCCGCAATGCCTCGTCGAAGCGACGGCCCAGCGCCCGCGCCGCGCGCTGGGCATGCAGGCACAGGCAGGTATCTCGTACCTGCAAAGTTGTATCAAATGAAATTCTCTTTGACATGGCTATCTTATTATGTTGATATCAACGTTAATCGTCAAGCGACGATACAGGGCGCCCGCCCACCAACCAACAAGGAGACCCATATGAATTACGTGGAAGGATTCGTCGTGGCGGTGCCGGCCGCCAACAAAGAAGCCTATCTGGATCTGGCCCGCAAGGCGGCGCCGCTGTTCAAGGAATTCGGCGTGAGCCGCGTCGTCGAGTGCTGGGAAGACGACGTCCCCGACGGCAAACTGACCGATTTCCGCCGCGCCGTTCAAGCCAAGGAAGACGAAAAAGTGGTCTTCAGCTGGTTCGAATACCCGTCCAAGGAAGTCCGTAGCTCCGTGCAGGAAAAAATGATGAACGATCCACGCATGAAGGAAATGGGCGACCAAATGAGTTTCGACGGAAAGCGCATGATCTTCGGCGGTTTCGTACCCATACTCGACGAGTGACTGTCAGGGCAGCCGCCGGCTGCTCGCCCACTGCACCAGCAGAATGCTCGCCAGCACGGCCACCATGCCGACCATGGACAGGCCCTTGATGCTCTGCCCCAGCAATGCCCAGCCCAGCACCACCGCCGTCAACGGGCTGAGCAGGTTCAACGAGGACACCGCCACCGGCGACAGGCGGGCGACGCCGCGAAACCACAGGAAATAAGCCAGCAGAGCGCCGCCCAGCGACAGGTAGACATAGCCCGATACCTGCAGCACCGTCATCGATCGCAGCGGGGGGTCGAACAGCAGGGCCACCGGCATGATCATGATGCCGGCGATGAACAGCTGCCAGCCGGTAAAGGCCAGGATTGGCAGGCTGGTGCTCCAGCGGCGTGTCAGATAGGTGCCGACGGACATGCCGAAGGCGCCGGCCGCCGCGGCCGCCACGCCGACCGGATCCCATGTCGAACCCGGCGACAGCAGCAGCGCCCCCATGCCCGCCACGCCCATGACCGCCGCCCACACCGCCAGCCGCGCCGGCCGTATGCTGTCGACCGCCCAGACGATGCCCATGATGAGCAGCGGCTGAATCGCGCCCAATACCGAAGCCAGGCCGCCCGGCAGCCGATAGGCCGATACGAACAGCATGGCCTGGAAAAACCCCAGGTTCAGCGCCGCCAGGATCAGCATGCGGCCCCACTCGCTGCGCGGCGGAACGAGACGGGTATACAGAATGAGGATGAGGCCAGCGGGCATGATGCGCAGCACAGCGGCGGTAAAGGGCCGGTCCGGAGGCAGGATCTCGGTGGTGACGATATAGGTCGACCCCCACAGTATCGGACCCAGCGAAGTAACGAGAACATCCCACCAAAGGGTGGAGAACCGCGATGAAGACATGTATCTACCTTGAAAACGAGATGATACCGTCCCGGGGGAAAGAACGCTCGGCCGCCTGCCGGCTCAACGAAGGAACCGCCGGCGGGCTTCCGCGCATCGACGCATCGAAGGTGTATGTGTATGATTGGCGCACAGCCTTTGCTCCGCCTTTGGCCTCGCGCTCATGACCCCGACGGATCAAACTTCGCGCCCCTCTTCATCCGAGCCCCGTCCGCGCCGCCGCCCACGCGCCAGCCGCGGCCGTTCGGCGCGCGACCTGTTGCGCCCCACGCAGTTTCAGGAAAGCCTGCTGCTGGCGCCGCCGCCTTCGCTCCAGAATACGGCCATTGCCGGCATGCAGGCGGCCATCACGGTGCTGATCGCACTGACGACCATGCATCTTTCTCCCTGGGAGCACCTGGTCGGCTTTCCCGCGCTCGGCGCCCTGACCGCGCTGTTCGGACGCTTCGCCTCCATGCGCAGGCGGCGCAGCATCGTGGCCATCTGCGCCGCGTTGTTCGTGGCGGCGGTGTTTTTTCCGTCGCTCTTGTCCTATGCGGGCGCGTCGCTGCCGGCCATGATCGTCCTGCTGGCGGTCTCGGCCGGCCTGGCCACCATCGCCGTGTCGCACTGGCGGCTGGGCGGCCCGGGCGCCACGCTGTTCGTGTTCGCCGTGGGCGCTGTTCTGGGAGGGCCGGCCGAAACCTGGATGACGGTCGTGGAGCGCACCCTGGCCACCGCCTGGGGGGCCGGGCTGGCCATCATCGTGTGCCTGGCCACCGACGGCTTGCGTGCACGGCCCGTCACCACCGAGGCCGCCCCGGCGCTGCACGCGCCGCCCTTCCAACACCAACTGATTGCCGCCGGCCGTATCGCGGCGGGCGCCGCCGCGGCGGCTTTCATCGCCCACGCCGCCGGCTGGCACTATCCCGCCTGGGCGGCCATCGGCGCAACCGCCGTCATGCAGGGCAGCCATCTGCACATCACCATGAACCGGGCCCTGCAACGCATGGCCGGCACCGTGCTGGGCGCCTGCATCGCCTGGGCCATACTGGCGCAGGCGCCCTCGTTCTGGTGGGTGCTGGCGGCCATCGTATTCTTCCAGTTCATCACCGAAGTCATCATCAGTTACAACTACGCCCTGGGCCAGATCACCATTACGCCCATGGCCCTGCTCATGACCCATCTCGCCGCGCCCGTGGCGGACAGCAACATGCCCGTCGAACGGGTGCTGGACACCATCGTGGGCGCCGCCATCGGCATTGTCTTTGCCGTGGCTTTCTCCTCGGCCGACGACCGGGCCCATCTGGCCCGCCGCCGCGCCAAGCTGGAAGCCCGGCGCTGACCCTACAAGCTCGCGGCATGTGATTTGCTGCGCACCCGGCCCCGCCGCCCGTTGCGGCCCGAATCCGAAAAAGGTGCGCCATGCGCGAGAACAAGATACAAACTTATTGGGAAGCCGTCGCGGGCGGTGCGCCCACCCACTACCCCGGTCTGGCGGACGATGCGCGCGCCGACGTCGTCATCGTCGGCGCCGGCATCGTGGGCCTGACGGCCGCCTACGAACTGGCGCGGGCCGGAAAGAAAGTCATCGTGCTCGAGGCCTTGCGCGCGGCGTCGCAGGTGACGGCCCGCTCCACCGCCAAGGTCACCTCCCAGCATGGCCTGATCTATGGACGCCTGATCCGCGACTTCGGCGAGGACAACGCCAGGCTATATGCGCAGGCCAACCAGGACGCCGTCGAACGCATCGCCGCCGTGGTCGATAAAGAACGCATCGACTGCGGCTTCGAGCGCAAGTCGGCCTACGTCTATGCCGAAAGCATAGACACCGCCTCCGAAGTCGACGACGAGGCCATGGCCGCCTCCATGCTGGGCCTGCCCGCCCGCCTGGTGAAGGACATACCCGCGCCGGTCGAGTGTACGGGAGCCCTGTGCTTCGATGACCAGGCGCAGTTCAATCCCGTGCTGTATCTGGCGGGCCTGGCGCGGGCCGTGGCCGCCACGGCGCAGCTGTATGAAATGAGCCGGGTCGTGGGGGTGGAGCAGGACGGCGAGATACAGCATGTCAAGACCGAGGCCGGCCACACCGTCACGGCCAGGCATGTCGTCATCGCGTCCCACCTGCCCGTCGTGCCGGAAGGAAAGTTCTACGCCAAGGCCTTCACCTTCAGCCACACCGTCGCCGCCGCGCCACTGGCCCCCGACTGCGAACTCGACGGCATGTTCATCTCGTCGGGCGAGCCCACTTATTCATTTCGCACCGACAGTTCGGGCGGCGCCCGGCACATCATCGCGGTCGGCCCCGAGTACAAGACCGGCGTGCCCGAAGATCTGTCCAAAAGCTTTGCCGACCTCGAAGTCTTCCTGCACGAAAATTTTTCCATCGGCCAGCCCGCCTACCGTTGGACCAACGAAGACTTCCGCTCCATGGACGGCATGCCCTTTGTCGGCAGGGCGTCCACTTCGACGCCCCAGCTCTACGTCGCCACCGGCTTCGATGCCTGGGGCATCACCAACGGCGTCGCCGCCGCGCGCATCATCGCCGACCTGATAATGCGGCGTGAGAACCCCTGTACCGAGCTCTTCGACGCAACCAGAATCAAGCCCCTGGTCGGCGGCACGGAATTCGTCAAAGAAAATCTCAAGTCGGCCAAGCAGTTCGTCGTCGACCGCCTGGTTCCCGATTCGTCCGACGGTGACGCCCACCTTGCCCTGGGCCAGGCCCGCGTCATACGCGAGAACGGATCGAGCATCGCCCGCTATCGCGATATGGACGGCAAGCTGCATGAACTCTCCGCTTCCTGTACCCACATGGGCTGCCTGGTCGAATGGAACGACGTCGACCTGACCTGGGACTGTCCCTGCCACGGTTCGCGCTTCGACTACGACGGCACGGTGCTGCACGGCCCGGCCAGTTCCCCGCTCGAAAAGCCCGAACCTTCCAGCTGAAGCCGCGGTTCGCTCTCCGATGCGCAAGGCACGGGGCTTGCCTGCCCAATCCCAGCCCATCAGCCACTTTTGTATCCAGGAGTTGAAGATGACCACAGGTAAACACGACGACGATCGCGCCCGAGCCGAGCAGACCGCCCAGAAGCAGCGTCGTCTGCAGGACGAACAGGACCGGCTCGACAGCCGGAAGGGCGGCTCGTCCGGAGGCGGCCAGCAGGACGCCGCGCAGACCGGCGCGCGCGAACATCCCGAACCGCCCATGCCGGGCCAGAAGCTGGAAAAGCCCGGCGAAGAAAGCGAGCTCGACCCCCGGCCGCAATTCATGGCCCCCGACTACCAGGGCAGCGAAAAGCTGCGCGGCATGTCCGCCATCGTCACGGGAGGCGACTCGGGCATAGGCCGCGCGGTGGCCGTGCTGTTTGCGCGCGAGGGCGCCAATGTCTCCATCATCTATTTGAACGAGCACGAAGATGCCAAGGAAACCTGCCGCCACATCGAGGCGGAAGGACGACGCGCCATCTGCATCCCGGGCGACGTCAAGAACCCGACCTTCTGCCGGGATGCCGTCAGGCAGACCATCGAGGCTTTCGGCCAGTTGGACATCCTCGTCAACAACGCCGCCTTCCAGGAGCATGCCGCATCGCTCGAGGACATCAGCGACGAACGCTTCGACGAGACCATGCGCACCAATATCTATGGCTATTTCTACATGGCCCGCGCCGCCCTGCCCCATCTCAAGCCGGGCTCCAGCATCATCAACACGGGCTCCGTGACGGGCCTTCGTGGCCAGGGCGAGCTGCTGGACTACTCGACCACCAAGGGCGCCATTCACGCTTTCACCATGTCGCTGGCCTCCAACCTGGCCAAGAAGGAAATACGCGTCAACGCCGTGGCCCCCGGTCCGGTCTGGACGCCGCTGAACCCCGCCGACCGCCAGCCGGAACAGCTCGAATCGTTCGGCAAGAGCGCCGAGCTGGGCCGCCCCGCCCAGCCCGAAGAGCTCTCGCCGGCCTATGTCTTCCTGGCCTCGCCCGTATGCTCCAGCTACATCACCGGGATCGTGCTGCCTGTGACGGGCACGCCGGGGTAGGGCATGGCGGCGGAGGCCTTTTTCGGTACCTCGGGCTGGGCGGAGCTTGTGTCTTCAAGGGCTGGCGTGTGCTTATTGTGAAGCTTTCGTTGGGTCCTTAAACGCCGCCGGAGGATAAAGTGCCTGCGCCGGGCGGTCGGGCGGTCCGAGGCAGCGCCCTCCAACGCCCGGCGCAGGCACTTTATCCTCCGACGGCTCATGTTCGGGCAAGCCATACAAGCCGGCGCTCTGCTGCTTGATGTGGTGATGTGGAGCATCGAAAAAGCTTCGGGAGCTGCCGAAGCCTTTATCACAGTCGCGGCCAGTCCCCATTGCAAGCCGTCGTGGACGAGGCCCATTTAGGCCGGGCGTTGGAGGGCGCTGCCTCGGACCGCCCGACCGCCCGGACTAAATGGGCCTCGTCCACGGCGGCGTTTAAAAACCCAATCTGGTACCTAATCTAGAATCCGATCTAGAGCCCGATCCAGCGCCCGACCTAGCATCCAATCGAGATACCAAGTACGACGCCATCCCTATACCCCAAACGCGTATCTACCTCAGCTTCAACAAGACAGCAACCAACGACAATCCTCAAGAATGCGACAGTATCTTCGAAAGAAACTGCTTCGCCCGCTCGGACCGTCCCTCCGGATCGCCAAAGAACTCCTCCTTCAGGCAGTCCTCCACAATCGCCCCCTCGTCCATGAACACCACCCGGTCCGCCACCTTGCGCGCAAACCCCATCTCGTGCGTCACCACCATCATCGTCATCCCCTCGCGCGCCAGGTCCACCATCACATCCAGCACCTCGTTCACCATCTCGGGATCGAGCGCCGAGGTAGGCTCGTCGAACAGCATCGCCACCGGGTCCATCGCCAGCGCCCGGGCGATCGCCACCCGCTGCTGCTGGCCGCCCGACAACTGCCCCGGAAACTTGTCCACGTGCGCGCTCAGCCCCACCCGCTCGAGCAGCTCGCGGCCCCGCCGCTGCGCCTCGGCCTCCTTGCGGCCCAGCACCTTCACCTGGGCCAGCGTCAGATTGCGCATCACCGACAAATGCGGGAACAGTTCGAAGTGCTGGAACACCATGCCGATCTGAGAGCGCAGCTTGGGCAGATTGGTATCGCGCGCGCCCACCGACACCCCGTTGATCCAGATCTCGCCCTCTTGAAACGGCTCCAGCCCATTCGCCGTCTTGATCAAGGTCGACTTGCCCGAACCCGACGGGCCGCACACCACCACCACCTCGCCTTTTTCCACCGAGGTCGAGCAGTTCTTCAGCACCTGGAAGGAACCGTACCACTTGCTGACATTCTTGAATTCAATCACTGCAAAACTCCTTGCACCTTAACGAGCGATCGCCATGCGCCGTTCGACCACTTTGACGAGGCGCGACGCGGTGTACGAAATAATGAAATAGACCACGGCCGCGAAAACGAACATTTCCACCAGCCGCCCGTCGCGCTGCGCCACGTTGTTGGCCGCCCCGAGAAAATCCGTGAGCGACAGCACATAGACCAGCGACGTGTCCTGGAACACCACGATCATCTGCGTCAGCAGCAGCGGCGTCATGTTGCGGAAAGCCTGCGGCAGCACGATCTTGCCCATCACCTGCCAGTAGTTCAGGCCCAGCGCATAGCCCGCGCCCGCCTGTCCGCTGGGAATCGACTGTATGCCTGCACGCATGATCTCGCAGAAGTAGGCCGCCTCGAACAAGATGAAGGTGATGAGCGCCGACGTGAAGCCGCCCACCGCAATCGGCCGGCCCGCCTGCGTGACCCAGCCCACGATGTAGGGCACCAGGAAATAGAACCAGAAAATGATCAGGATCAGCGGCAGTGCCCGCATCAAATTCACATATGTCCCCGCCGCGCCGGACAGCACCCTGTTGGAAGACAGGCGCATCATGGCCAGCAGGGTGCCCAGTATGATGGCGCCCACCGTCGACAGAACCGTCAGCTTCAAGGTAAACGCCAGGCCCACCTTGAACAGGTAGGGCGCCGTGCGCACGATGGTGTCGAAATCGAATCCGGTCATCTTGCGCCCCTTACCTTGCCGCGCCCAGGTAGCCGGGCACCTGCAGGCGTCGCTCGATGCAGCGCATGCCCGCCACGACCAATATATTGATGACCAGGTACAGCACCGTCGCCGCCGCAAAAGATTCGAAGATCTGGAAGGTGAATTCCTGCATGGCCCGCGCGGCCCCGGTCAGCTCGAGCAGGCCGATGGTGAACGCCACGGACGAGTTCTTGATGAGGTTCAAGGCCTCGGACGCCAGGGGCGGCATGATGATGCGCGCCGTCATGGGCAGCAGCACGTAGCGGTAAGACTGCGGGCGCGTCAGGCCCAGCGCCGTCGCCGCCATGCTTTGCCCCCGCGGCAGCGATTCGATGCCCGCTCGTATCTGCTCGGCGATACGGGCCGACGTGAACAGGCCCAGGGCGACCACTGCAGTCCAGAACGTGCTCCAGGTAGGGTCGGCGGCCTTGATGGCCTGTCCCAGCGACTCGGGCACCACCTCGGGCATGACGAAGTACCACAGGAATATCTGCACCAGCAGCGGCACGTTGCGAAACAGCTCTACATAGCCTGCGCACAGGCGCTCGAGCCAGCCGATGCGGCTGGTGCGCAGCACGCCCACCACCACTCCGAATACAAGCGCAATGACCCACGCAGCGGCCGATGCCCCCAGCGTCCAATAGACTCCGCGAATCAGCGTATAGAGATAGGTGCCCGTGCCGTCCGGCGACGGGTCCCAGAAAACCATCCAGTTCCAGTTGTAATTCATGACGATGCTTCAAGCCCGGTTTTGGAATGCCGTGCATTCCGGATCATACGTATCGTAAAGACATTCACTTCAATCGCCCAGCACTTTGCCTTCGCGCCGCGGGTCGGCGCCCCCCGACAGGCCATGCTCGTCGATGACGATGCCCTGCAGGCCGCTGGGAAATTCGTGCACGCTGACGTCGTGGCCCATGGCCCGAAGCGGCTGCGCCAGCTTTTCCAGCGGCGTGCCCCGCTCCAGCTCGGTCTGCTTGTTGCGGCTGCCGTAGTGCGGCAGAGAGACAGCCTGCTGTATGTCCAGCTTCCAATCGATCACGCCGACCAGCGTCTGGGCCACGTAGTTCATGATGGCGCTTCCGCCCGGCGAGCCAATCGCCATGTAGGGCTTTGCGTCGCGAAACACGATGATCGGCGCCATCGTGCTGCGCGGGCGCTTGCCGCCTTCGACACGGTTGGCCACCAGGCGCCCCTGGGCATCGACGGGATTGTGTGAAAAATCGGTGAGCTGATTGTTCAGCAGAAAGCCATGCACGAAAATCTTGCTGCCGAAGGCGGACTCTATCGTGGTGGTCATGGACAGCATGTCGCCCTCGGCGTCCACGACGACGATATGGCTGGTGGAGGGAATCTCCAGCGCGTTGTCGCGCCCCAGCGACGCGAGGCGCGACACCGGATCGCCCGGCGGCGCAACGCCCATGCTGCGGTCAGGGTCGATGAGCGCCGCCCTGGCCTGGAGATACGCCGGATCGATCAACGCCTTGGCCGGCACATCGACGAAGTCCGGGTCGGCGACGTAGAAGTCCCGATCCGCATACGCCAGCCGTCCCGCTTCCGAAAAATAGTGCACCGCCTCGAGACCGAGGGGAGCAAACTGCGACATCGGAAATTGTTCGAGCATGCCCAACATCTGCAGGACGCCCAACACGCCCGCGCTGGGCGGCGGCACGCCGCAAACGCGATACAAGCGGTACGTGCCGCATAAGGGCTCCCGTTCCTTTGCCCGGTAACGCGACAGATCGGCCAGCGTCATGTCGCCCGGCGTCTCGTGCGCCCGCACCGCCGCAACGATGCCGCGGGCGATGGCGCCCGTGTAGAACGCGTCGGCGCCCTGCTTTGCCACCCGGCGCAAGACCTCTGCAAAGTCGGGATTCTTCAACACATGGCCCACCGGCCAGGGCCGGCCCCGTTCGTCGAGAAAGTAGGCGGCCGCGGCGCCCTGGCTGGCCAGCGCCTTGTTTTCAGAGACGAGCTTATGCAGCCGGGGCGACACCCGGAAGCCCTGCTCCGCGAGCCGGATCGCAGGCTTGAACAGCTCGGACCAAGGCAGTTTGCCCTGCCGTTTGTGAGCCAGCTCCATGGCCCGCAAAACACCGGGCACCCCTACCGACAACCCGCTATTGACCGCAGCGCCGTATGACAGCGTCCGGCCGTCGCGCATGAACCGGGCGGGCTGCGCCGAGGAGGGCGCGGTTTCACGGCCGTCGTAGACCTTGAGTTGCTGCGTCGCGCTGTCGTAGTACACGATGAAGGCTCCGCCGCCTATGCCGGACGATTGGGGTTCGGTCAGATTCAGCACCAGCTGGGTGGCGATGGCGGCGTCGATGGCGCTGCCCCCTTGGCGCAGCATGTCGTAGCCCGCTTCCGAAGCCAGGGGGTTTGCGCTTGCGACCATGAAGCGCTCGGCGCGCACCAGCGGCTTTTCCGCGTAGCCGCTGCTTCCCTCGGGATTCTTGTCCTCGTCGGCCGGCGACGCCGGCGGCGCGGCGCAGGCCGCCATGGCCATCCCGCACGCCAGCGCCGCCCAGGCCGCCACGCATCGCTTCGCTCTGATCCGCATCTCAATCAAAAAAACGTTCCTCCTCGAATGCCAATATAGTGCATGGCCTTTCACAATCTGTACGAACTCTGACTTTTTTCGCCTTGGCCGAAACACAAAAGTTACCAAACACCCCGCATCGAGGCGAATTGGTTTCAGTCCGCTGCAAAACGGCTTTTGTCGCTTGCACGCCCCATAGCCCGTGGCTACGCTTCAACCATCACGCAACAGGAATGGAGCCTCACATGAAAACGCGATCCAGTCTTGCCCGTCTCACAGCCGTAGGCCTATTGGCTTTCGCCATGGCCGGCTGCGCAAACGCTCGAGACAGAAAGACCGACAACACCTTGATCGGCGCGGGCCTGGGCGCGGCCGCCGGCGCCGTCATTTCACAGGGCGACCCGCTCTACACGATAGGCGGTGCGGCCGCCGGGGGCCTGCTGGGCAATATTCTGACGGAAGAACCCCGCTATCGTTCGCGCGGCTGGGACAGGGGCCGCCACTATCACCCCGCGCCTCATCGCCATGTGGACAAGCGCTACTACAAGGGCCCCAAGCACCATCACCGACATCACCGTCGCCATCGCTGACTGACCCGGGGCGGCGGACAATGCGTGCCATTGCGCCGGTCACATTCCGAACACTCAATATCGAGCCGTCGGCTCGCCATGATTGCATGGCGAGCCGCTTCCTTATGTGCTTCTTTCATGCGGCGCGCCGTTGGGATCCCGTAAAAATACCGGCAAGACAAAGCACACTGAATATGACAAAATGAATTAGGACCTGTGCAATTATTTTTTCTCCGGTCATAATTTCAGTGATGTAGAAAAATGCTAGGTCCATCCGCCCATGGATGGCGCACAATAGCTAACAACCTGTGGAGAAGACACAATGAAACGCCTTTTGAAGACCGTGCTGGCGACGGGCATTCTGGCCGCCGCTACATCCGTTCAGGCAGCCGAGCCTTTCAAGATCGGGCTCATCCTGCCCATGACCGGCCCCTTCGCCTCGACCGGCAAGCAGATCGACGCCGCAACGCGCCTGTACGTGCAGCAGCACGGCGACACGGTCGCGGGCCGCAAGATCCAGATCATTCTCAAAGACGACACCGGCCTGGCCCCGGAAGTCACCAAGCGCCTGGCCCAGGAACTGGTCGTGCAAGAAAAAGTCAACGTGCTGGCCGGCTTCGGCCTGACGCCGCTGGCCTTCGCCGCAGCGCCGGTGGCCACGCAGTCCAAGACGCCCATGGTCGTCATGGCCGCCGCCACCTCGTCCATCATGGAAAAATCGCCCTACATCGTCCGCACCTCGCAGACGGTGCCGCAGATCGTCACGCCCATGGCGCAGTGGTCGGCGCGTCCCGAGTCCGGCATCAAGAAGGTCATCACCCTCATCTCCGACTACGGTCCGGGCCATGATTCCGAAAAAGTCTTCGTCAAGGAATACACCAAGCAGGGCGGTGAAATCCTAGACTCGCTGCGTGTTCCCTTGCAGAATCCCGATTTCGCTCCCTTCATCCAGCGCGTAAAAGACGCCAAGCCCGACGCGGTCTTCATCTTCGTGCCCTCGGGCGCGGGCACCGCCCTCATGAAGCAGTTCGCCGAAAAAGGCCTCAAGAAGGCCGGCATCCAGCTCATCGGCACGGGCGACGTGCTCGACGACGACCTGCTGCCCAGCATGGGCTCCGAAGCGCTCGACATCGTCACCTCGCAGCACTATTCGGCCGCCCACGATTCGCCCGAGAACAAAGAGTATGTGGCTGCCTTCCGCAAGCTCACCAACAACTCCATGCGCCCCAACTTCATGTCGGTGGGCGGCTATGACGGCATGCACCTGATCTACGCCGCGCTCGAGAAAGCCGGCGCCGATGCCACCGGCGACCAGCTCGTCGAAGCCATGAAGGGCATGAGCTGGACCAGCCCGCGCGGCCCCGTCTCCATCGACCCCGAAACCCGCGACATCGTTCAGAACGTCTACATCCGTCGTTCTGAAATGGTCGACGGCCAGATCTACAACGTCGAGTTCGAAACCTTCAAAGACGTGAAAGACCCCGGCCTGTAAGCCCTGCCCTCGGCGCCGCATGCTCTCGTGCGGCGCAGTCCCTCTGCCGGCCGCTCCAGCGCAAATCAAGACGCGCCGCAGCGGCCGGATCCATTCCGGGGCTGATACCGCCCATGCGCCAACCCGCCCGGGGAAGGCGCGTTGACGACATAGTCAGGCGGTATTACCATGTTTTCCCATTGCCAGGCGCCGCCCGCGGCGCACCGGCATCACACGTAAACCGAGAAGGAAGCAACATGGACCAGGAGTTTCAGCACCGGCTGCAGATTGCCGAAGTCGTACAGAACTGGGCGGTATGGCGCGACGCCGGTTTCTGGGAGCGCTTTGCAACCGTATGGCATGACGACGGCTGGATGTCGGCCACCTGGTTCCAGGGTCCGGCGTCGCAATTCATCGAAGTCAGCCGCCGCGGCTTCGAGAACGGCGTTTCCATCCTGCATTTCCTGGGCGGCTCCAGCGTCGACGTCAAGGGAAAGCGCGCCATCGCGCAAACCAAGATGACGATCAGCCAGCGTGCCGAGGTCGATGGACAACGTGTCGACGTGCTGTGCACCGGCCGCTTCTACGATTTCTTCGAGCAGCGCAGCATTGCGGGCAAGGACGAATGGCGCATCGTGCGGCGCCAGCCCATTTACGAGAAAGACCGCATGGACCCGCTCGACCCGGCCGCCCGCCTCGAGCTCGACCAGAGGCTGCTGCATCAGTTTCCCCAAGGGTATCGCCACCTTGCCTATCTGCAGTCGCGGCTGGGATTCAAGATCAAGCCCGACATGCCTGAACTTACCGGCCCCATCGTCCAGGCCCTGTATCAGCGCGGCCGCAAGTGGCTCGACGGCGCCGACTCCGCCTTCGACGAACCCCCCGCTCCCAGCGGCATATAACAAAACCCTCCCACCGTCCAAAGACGGCGGTACGACACATGAACTTCGGCCCCTTGCGGGCCAGCCTCCCGATGCCCACCACCAGAAACAGCAAACCCAAGACCCGCGCCGCGGCTTCCCGCAATGCTTCCGAGCCCGCGCGGCCGCATGCCGCCGATCCGGGCTGGCGCCGCGAGAACATCGGCCGCCTTCTCAATGACGCCATCGACCGCTTCGAAAGCGGCATTCTGCAGCAGATGGAAGACGCGGGCTACCACGGCTTCTCGCTGAGCCACATCACCGTGACGCGCAATCTCGACCTGGCCGGCACCCGCGCCACCGAGCTGGCGCGGCGGGCCGGCATCACCAAGCAGTCGATGAGCGAGCTGATCCATCAGCTGGAAGCCAGCGGCATCGTCGAGCGACAGCCCGACCCCGCGGACGGCCGGGCCAAGATCGTCTACTTCTCTAAAGCGGGCCTGGCCTGGCTGGAGGCCTTCGGCTCGGCGTTGCACAACGCCGAGCAGGAAATGGCCGGCGAGCTGGGCGCGGACACGTTCGCGGCGCTGAAACGGGCCCTCTCCGCTTACGCTTACGCGCAGCGCGCCGACGAAGGCTGAACGGCCATTGACAAACTGGTCAGGCATCCTTACTATTATTGGCATGGATCCCACTACCCGAGACACTCCCATGCTTCCTGATCGTTCGAGCCAGTGCGCATTTCCTAATCAGATAAAAGCAACGCGGGCCACAGCAACGCATACGACGGCTTCCGTCGCCATCATAGGCGGCGGCCCCTGCGGCCTCATGCTCGCCAACGAGCTGGGCCGGCGCGGCATCACCGCCGTGCTCGTCGACGACAAACCCAGCACCGCCTTCAACCCGCAAGCCAACGCCACCCAGGCGCGCACCATGGAGCACTACCGGCGCCTGGGCTTCGCCGATGAAATCCGCGACCTGGGCCTGCCCAACGACTTTCCCACCGACATCGCCTACTTCACGCGCTTTGCCCGCCACGAACTGGCGCGCTTCAGCCTGCCCTCCGCGGCCGAGGCCAAGACGCGCATCCACTCGCTGTCCGGCTCGTGGAGCGCGGCCGAACTGCCCCACCGGGTATCGCAGAAATATGTCGAGCAGGTGCTGCGCAAGCATGCCCAGAAGCTGCCCGGCATCAGCATCCATTACGGCTGGCGCATGACGGCTTTCCACGATGCCGGCGATAAAGTCGTCATCGACGTCGAAGACGTCGAGAGCGGCCGCCCGCATCGCATCGAAGCCGACTACATGGTGGGCGCCGACGGCCCGCGCAGCATGACGCGCGAACAGCTCGGCTTCCGCTATACCGGCGAAACCGGCATCAAGCGCGATTTCATGGGCGGCCGCATGTATGCCGTCTACGCCCGCGCGCCCGCCTTCTACGAGGCCGTGCCGCATGCGCGCGCCTGGATGAACGTCTGCGTCAACCCCGAGCGCCGCGCCTTCATGGCCACGGTCGACGGCAAGGGCGAGTTCGCCTTCCATACCCAGCTGAAAGAAGGCGAAGACGAAAGCCGGCTCACGGCCGATGACGCGCGCCGGATGTTCCAGGCGGGCGTCGGCGTCGACATCCCTGTCGAGGTGCTGTCCCACGGCACCTGGACGGCCGGCCACTCCTTGGTCTCCGACGGCTTTCAAAAAGGCCGCGTCTTCCTGGGCGGCGATGCCGCCCACCTGTTCACTCCCACGGGCGGCCTGGGCTACAACACCGCGGTCGAAGACGCCGTCAACCTGGGCTGGAAACTGGCCGCCGTGCTGAAAGGCCAGGCGAATCCCGCCCTGCTCGACTCCTACCAGGCCGAACGCCAGCCTCTGGCAATTCGCAACACAGGCTATGCGCGCGGCTTCGCCGACTCGCTGGGCCTGTTCAAGCCCGCCCCCGAAATCGAGGACGACAGCCCCGCCGGAGAAGCCGCGCGGCGCGAGGCGGGCGCGCACATGGCGGCCCACGGCCGCGCCGAGTTCAACATTCCGGGCATCACCTTCGGGGGACGCTACGACGGCTCGCCCGCCATCATTTCCGATGGCAGCGCACCGCCGCCCGACAAAGCCAACGAGTATACGGCCACCGCCTGCCCCGGCGGGCGGCCGCCGCACATGTGGCTGGATGACAGCCGCTCGTTGTACGATGCCTTCGGGTTCGAATGGACGCTGCTGTGCATGGGCGCGGATAATGAAGGCTTGCCATTCCAGGACGCGGCCCGCGCAAAAGGCCTGGACCTGGCCGTGGTGCACGAGCCGCGGGCACGCGGTCTGTACGAGGCCGATTTCGCGCTGATACGGCCCGACCAGATCGTCGCCTGGCGGGGCGATTCCTGCCGCGACGCCGCACGCATATTCGACACATTGCTGGGCGCCGGTAAACAGCTTCCCAGCCTCGACACACTTCGGGGCGGCCCGGCAGCAAAAACAACCGCATAATAGGAGACCCAGATGCGCGACCTGAACGAGCACACGCTTACCGACGAAGTCATCTCACGCTTCGCAAACAGTAAAAGCCCCCGCATCAAGCAGATCAGCGAAGCGCTGGTGCGCCATTTGCACGACTTCGTGCGCGAGATCGAACCGACCCAGGAAGAATGGGAATTCGCCATCGACTTCCTGACCCGCACCGGTCATATGTGCGACGACAAGCGCCAGGAGTTCATCCTGCTGTCCGACGCGCTGGGCGTGTCCATGCTGGTGGACGCCATCAATCACCGCATGCCCGAAGGCGTCACCGAAACCACCGTCTTCGGCCCCTTCTATGTCGAAGGCGCCAAGCAGTACGAACTGGGCGGCGACATCACCGAAGGCGTGTCCGGCACGCCCATGCTGATCACCGGCACCGTCTCGGACCAGGACGGCAAGCCGCTGGCCGGCGCCACCGTCAACCTGTGGCAATCGGACACTGAGGGCTTCTACGACGTGCAGCGCCTCGACTCGCTGGCCTTGCGCGGCGTCCTGCATACCAATGACCGGGGCGAATTCAGCTGTTGGACGGTGCGCCCTTCGGCCTACCCCATTCCCGACGACGGCCCGGTCGGCCAGATGCTCGAGGCCCAGGGCCGCCATCCCTACCGGCCCGCCCACGTGCACTTCATGATCGAAGCACCGGGGTTCCAGAAGCTCGTGACCCACGTCTTTGCCGACGGCGACACCTATCTGGACAGCGACGTGGTGTTCGGCGTCAAGAACTCGCTGATCCGCGAGTACGAAATGCGCGAGCCCGGCCAGGCGCCGGACGGCCGCGACATGACCGAGCCCTACGCCTACCTGCACTACGACTTCCGGCTAAAGCGGGCTTGAATCAAGCAACGGCATCCAACCAGCGAGACCGCACATGGACCATGAATTCATCTACGAAGCGCTGCCGACCCGTGTCGTGTTCGGCGACGGCAAGCTCGCGGCCCTGCCCGCGGAAATCGACAAGCTCGGCGCGCGCCGTGCATTGGTGTTGAGCACGTCGGCCCAGGCCGGCTGGGCCGGCCAGGTGGCCAAAGTGCTGGGCGAAAAATGCGTCGGCATCTTCAGCGAAGCGGCCATGCATACGCCCGTCGAAGTCACCGAGCAGGCGATGCAGCAGGTAAAGGACCTGGCCGCGGACTGCGTCGTGGGATTGGGCGGCGGCTCGACCATCGGCCTGGGCAAGGCCATCGCCCTGCGCACCGGCCTGCCGCAGATCGCCGTGCCCACCACCTATGCCGGCTCTGAAATGACGCCTATCCTGGGCCAGACCGAAAAGGGCGTCAAGACCACCCTGCGCGACGCGCTGGTACTGCCCAAGACCGTCATCTACGATGTCTCGCTGACCCTGTCGCTGCCGCCGGCCCTGTCGGCCACCAGCGGGCTGAACGCCATGGCCCATGCCGTCGAGGCCCTGTACGCGCAAGACCGCAATCCCATCGTCTCGCTGATGGCCGAGGAAGGCATCGCCGCGCTGGCCCAGGCGCTGCCCGGCGTCATCGCCGACCCGCAAGACCGCGACGCCCGCGCCCGCGCGCAATACGGCACCTGGCTGTGCGGCATCTGCCTGGGTTCGGCCGGCATGGCCCTGCACCACAAGCTGTGCCACGTGCTGGGCGGCACCTTCGACCTGCCCCACGCCGAAACCCACGCCATCATGCTGCCCCACACCGCCGCCTACAATGCGCCCGGGGCGCCCGAGGCCATGCGCCGCGCCGCCCGCGCCCTGAAGGCCGACAGCGCGGCCGAAGGCTTGTGGTCGCTCGCAGGGCGCATCAAGGCCCCGCGCGCGCTCAAGGACATCGGCATGCCTGAGTCCGGCATAGCCAAGGCGACCGAACTGGCCATGAAGAATCCCTATTGGAACCCCCGCCCATTGGCCGAGAAAGACATCGAGGCGCTGATCCGCCGCGCCTGGGCCGGCGAGGCGCCGCAAGCCTGACGCTTCATGCAACAAGGGGCCCACAAGGGCCCCTTGTTGAAAGGGATACGGCCGCCGCGCTTCCATGCGGAAAAAGCGGCGGCCCGGACAGCCTACAACTGCGCGCTGAGACGCGTCTGATGGCTGGCCAGTTCGGCCGGCAGGTGGTCGCGCAGCTTGTCGAACAGCTCGGCATGCAGGCCCAGCTCTTTGCGCCAGGCCTCGGCGTCGATGGCGGTGATGGCCTGGAATTGCTCGCTGGTGAAATCCAGCCCGTCCCAGGTGATGTCCTCGTAGCGCGGCGACACGCCGAAGAGGTTCTCCTGGCCCTGGGCCGTTCCTTCGATGCGTTCCAGCATCCATTTCAGCACCCGCATGTTCTCGCCGAAACCGGGCCAGATGAACCTGCCGTCGGCGTCGGTCTGGAACCAGTTGACGTAGAAGATGCGCGGCAGCGTCGCGCCCGACTGCTCGAGCCGCTTGCCCAGGGCGAGCCAATGCGCGAAGTACGCCCCCATGCTGTAGCCGCAGAAAGGCAGCATGGCAAAGGGGTCGCGGCGCACCACGCCCTGCTTGCCCGCCGCCGCGGCCGTGGTTTCCGAGCCCTGCGTGGCGGCCATGTACACCCCTTCCACCCAGTTGCGCGCCTCGGTGACCAGCGGCACGGTGTCGGAGCGCCGGCCGCCGAAAATGAAGGCGTCGATCGGAACGCCCGCGGGATTGTCCCACTCGGGATCGATGACGGGATTCTGGTCGGCGGCCACCGTGAAGCGCGCATTGGGATGGGCCGCCTTGCGGCCCGAATCAGGCGTCCAGTCCTTGCCCTGCCAGTCGATGCAATGGGCGGGCGCCGGCCCCATGCCCTCCCACCATACGTCGCCGTCGTCGGTCAAGGCTACGTTGGTGAACAGCACGTTCTCGCGCAGCGACGCCATGCAGTTGTAGTTGGTCTTTTCGTTGGTGCCCGGCGCCACGCCGAAATAGCCCGCCTCGGGGTTGATGGCATACAGGCGGCCGTCGGCGCCCGGCTTGATCCAGGCGATGTCGTCGCCGATGGTGGTGACCTTCCAGCCCGCCAGCGTCCGGGGCGGGATCAGCATGGCGAAATTGGTTTTGCCGCAGGCCGAGGGAAAGGCCGCCGCCACGTGCATCTTCTTGCCCGTGGGCGACGTGACGCCGAGAATCAGCATGTGCTCGGCCATCCAGCCCTCGTCGCGTCCCATGCTGGAAGCAATGCGCAGGGCGAAGCACTTCTTGCCCAGCAGGGCGTTGCCCCCGTAGCCCGAGCCGAACGACCAGATTTCGCGGGTTTCGGGATAGTGAACGATGTATTTGGTCTCGTTGCAGGGCCAGCGAACGTCTTTCTGCCCCGGCTGCAGGGGCATGCCGACAGAATGCACGCAGGGCACGAAAGCGCCATCGGGCCCCAGCACGTCGTACACCTTGCGGCCCATGCGCGTCATGATGCGCATATTGGCTACCACGTAGGGCGAATCGGTAAGCTCCACGCCGATATGCGCGATGGGCGAGCCCAGCGGCCCCATCGAGAACGGAATCACGTACATGGTGCGGCCGCGCATGCAGCCCGCGAACAGGCCTCCCAGCGTCTGGCGCATGCTCTCCGGATCGACCCAGTTGTTGGTGGGGCCGGCGTCTTCCTGCTTTTGCGAACAGATGAAGGTGCGGTCTTCGACCCGCGCGACGTCCGAGGGATCGGACCACGCCAGGTAGGAATTGGGCCGTTTTTCAGGGTTGAGGCGGCGCAAGGTGCCGGCCTGCACCATCATCTCGCACAGCCTGTCGTATTCTTCCTGGGAGCCATCGCACCATTCGATGCGGTCCGGCTGGGTCAACTCGGCGATCTGTCCCACCCACTGCTTGAGAGCGGAATGCCTGACCCAGTCGGGCGCATTGACATTGGGGGCGGGATCGGGCACTGCTGCGGCGTTCATACGCGGGTCTCCTTGATGTGAGCCTGATGTTCAGTTCACTTTATATATCGTCTCGCCCCGGCCATAAAGCCCGGCGGGGCAACGAAACGAGTCTGCGGTTACAGAGTTTTGGTTTCGGGCGGAATCACGGTAGAGGCCCACGATGCCAGCAGCCACCGGCCGTCGCGCTCGACCCACACCGATTGGAAGAGGTTGTTGAGGTCCTTTTTCTTGCCCCCGCTTTCGATCTGCATGATGACATGGCCGTGCATGACCGCCACTGGGCCATACAGCCGAACCTGGGCGCTTTGCCGTTGCGCCGCCAGATAACGGGTCCGGCCCTCGCGCAGGGACTGCAGATATTGTTCTTTGGTGTCGACCACGGCCGAGGAATGCGTGTAGACGACATCGTCGGCCAGCACGCGCGCCAGGGCGTCCAGATCGTGGGCCAGCATGGCCCGGCAACGCTCGTCGTCGGCCTCGAACAGGCGGCGCTCGGCATCGGATTGCATGTTCATGTCTTGTCTCCTTTGAAGCCTAAAGATACTGCGACGCGGCGCGTATTACCAGCGCTCAGTACACAAAGCATGTCGATTATCCCCTCCCGGAAGGTTTTCAGGGGGGCAAATCGGCACGGGCGCACGCCATCCGCGCGCCCAGGGACACGATTTTTGCAGAGTGCGGGCTTGCCAGCCCGCGGCGGTCAATGCTTCAGACCATGGATCCAGCGCGCATAGGCCTTGCGCAGCATGGCGTGCATGGCGGCCGTGCGCCGGTCCAGGTCGGCCTCGATTTCTTCGCGCGTATTGACGGCGGCGGCGCCCTTGGCCAACTCGCGGTCCATCACCTTGCCGTTGGCGCGCACGTAGACGTCCACCAGTTCGGGCGTCATTTCCAGATGGAACTGCATGGCCAGATGGCGATCGTCCAGCACGAAGGCCTGGTTGGGGTACTGCGCACTGGCGGCCAGCCGGCGCGACCCGTCGGGCAGGCTGAAGGCGTCGCCGTGCCACTGAAAGACTTCGCCCGCGCCCTCGCCGAACCACTCGGCCGCTTCGGGAACGGGTTCCAGATCGACGTTCTGCCAGCCGATCTCCATGGACGGCCCGCGCTCGACCTTGCCGCCGAAGGCGGCCGCCATCACCTGGCTGCCCAGGCAGTGGCCCGCCACCGGTATGCCCTGCCGGCGGGCCCGCTCGACCAGGCGGATCTCGTCGTCGATCCAGGAAAGGCCGTCGTTGACCCCCATGGAGCCGCCCATCAGGATAATGCCGCTGAAGACGGACGGGTCATCGGGAATGGGCGCGCCGTCCATCACCGGCACCAGCACCCAGGGGACCCCCAGCTCGTTCAATACCGTGATGACGGCGCCGGGCCGACCGACGTGGGTGTGCTGGAAAATCGCGATGGGTTTCATTGAAAGTGTGTCTCCCTGGGCGACGAATCGCCGGTAAAAGTCAGAACAGGCCGAAATACTCCCGATGCTCCCATTCGGTGACAGCCTGGTTGAAACGGGACAGCTCGGCCTCTTTGATGTGGCAGTAATAGTTCACGAACAGGGGGGTCAGCTGCTCGCACAGGTACTCGTCCTGGCGCAAGGCGCGCAAGGCGTCGGGCAGCGAACGGGGCAGCGGCTCGGTCGTGTCTTCATAAGGCACGTCGGCGCTGGGACAAGGCTCCAGCTTGCGGCGTATGCCGTCCAGCCCCGAAAACACCTGCGAGGCCATATACAAATAGGGGTTGGCCGTGGGTTCGCCCACCCGGTTCTCGATGCGGGTCGCCGCCTCGCCCACCCCGCCGAGCACTCGCAGCATGGCGCCGCGGTTGTCCCGGCCCCAGCTTGCCCGGTCGGGAGCCAGCGAGAATGAACGATAGCGGCGGTAGCCGTTGATGGTGGGCGTGGACAAGGCCGCCGCGCCGCCGGCATGGGCCAGCAGGCCGGCCAGATACTGGCGGCCCAGCTCGGAAAGATCCTGCCCCTGCTGCTCGGGAATGAATAGATTGCGGCCGGTGGCGGCATCGCACAGCGACTGGTGCAAATGCCAGCCGCTGGACATCACGTTCGGAATGCGCGGGCGGCACATGAACGTGGCGTGATAGCCGTGGCGCTGGCACACCTGCTTGACCGCGCTGCGCACCAGCACCATTGCGTCGGCGGCCAGCAGGCCCGGCATGGGTCCGAAGGTGAGTTCGAACTGGCTCGGGCCGAACTCGATCTCCATCGAATGAACCGGCAGCTTCAGGCCCTGCATGGTGGTGCGCAGCAGCTCCATGAGCTCTTCGCTGGCGTCATAGCGCTGTTCGGTCAGATACTGGTAGCCATGGCTCAGCAGCGAAACCTCGGGGGGAATCCCTGGCTGGCCCGGGGCGCTGCCGTCATGCAGGCCCATTCTCGGGTCTTCGACCCGGAACACATGGAACTCGACTTCGAGGCCGGCCACCAGGGCCATGCCCCGCTCCTCGAGCCCCGCCAGCGCGCGGCGCAGGATGCTGCGCGTCTCCAGCGGCGCGGGGCGGCCGTCGGTCATATAGGCGTCGCACAGCACCCAGCCGGTACGCGGCGACCACGGCAAGATGCGGAAAGTGGACGGGTCGGCCACCATGACGAAGTCGGCGGCGCCCTGCATGCCGTCGAAATTGAAGCCGCCGCCCGCCGAGAACACCGGAAACACAGTGAGGTGGGACGTGTCCTTGGCGAACAGCGTGGTCGTCATATTGACCCCGCCCCGCAAGGCGCCTACCGCCTCGGACGCCACCAGCGTCTTGCCGCGCAAAATGCCGTGCTGGTCGGGAAAGGCAAAGCGCACCACGTCCACTTCGCCGGACTCCAGGCGGCGCGCCAGCTCTTCCGCCGCGCCCGCCTGTTCAGGCGTCCAGGCGTCGTACTTCTCGACAAAACTTGCCATGTTCCGTCCTTAGGCGCTAAGCCGCTGAGATGCCCAATCGGATTCCTGGCGGCGCTTCAGATCGGCTTCCACCCAGTAGTTCTTTTCCTGGTTGCGCGGCCCGATGCCGTCGATGGACGCCGGGCCGGTCACCTCGCGGGCCTCTTCGTCGCTGAGCAGCATCGGCGCCTTGCCCTCGCCGGCCAGCGTGGCCTCGATGGCCTTGACCAGCATGCGGCGGTAGGTATAGATGCATTTGTCGCTGGCCGCAAGATGCTCGCGGGTGCGATCCTGGATCGGGCCCTGCGACTCGACCGCCCACTGGTCGTGCACGTTGATGTCGTGCCCCATGCCCGTGTAGGTTTCAGTCATCTGCTCGTTGGCGTCGAAGCCGTAGTGGTTGCTCTTGTTCTTGCGCGAGGTGTAGCCGGGCAGCTCGTACAGTTCGAGGCGCTGGGCCCGCATCTGCTCTTTGTTCACCGGCTCGGTGAAGCTGGTGAAAATGGCATACCAGTAGCAATGCGTGTCGTCGACGGGCACGTGCCATTGCGAGATCGTCATTTCGGAGCTCATGGGAATGACGATGGCTTGCGGAAACACCAGATTGGTGACGCGGACGTGGGTGAACTCTTCGCTGAGTTCGCGCAGCGACGTCATGCGCATGCCGTAGTTGGTGGGCTCCACATTGATGGTCGGGCGGCCGTATTCGCGCAGCACCTTGGTGATGGCCATCTCGGAGTCGGACGATGCGCCGCGGAACTGCTTGCCGTAGCTGGCCGAGGTGTCTTCGTCCTCGAAGAAGCGGTGCAGGTACGAAGCGTGCGCCGGGTCGATGCCCACCTCGAGCGCCTGCAGCCAGTTGCATTCCCACAGGCCCTTGAAGGCGAATGTGTGCGTGCCGGGCGCCACGAAACAGTCCATGTCCGGAAACGCGGGCGGCTCGCCTTCGCCCAGATAAGCGAAGATCACGCCGCTGCGCTCGACCACCGGATACGCGCCCTGCTGGATGGTTGTGTGGAACTTGCTGCTGGCCGGCTCGGCCGGGGTTTCCATGCACTGGCCCTTGACGTTGAACAGCCAGCCATGGAAGGCACATCGGATGCCGCCGTGTTCGAGGCGGCCGAAGGCCAGGTCGGCGCCGCGGTGCGGACAGTCCCGGTCAAGCAGGCCCAATTCGCCGTTGTCGTCGCGGAACAGGACCATGTCCTGCCCAAGCAGCTTGACGGCCTTCAGCGGCCGGGGGCCGTCCAGTTCCTCGGCCAGGGCGACGGGTTGCCAGTAGCGGCGCAGCAGCTTGCCGGCCGGGACGTCCGGACCCACCCGGGTCATGAAATCGTTCTGTTCTGCAGTAAGCATGGGAGCTCCTCGCAATGCGGTTGGACCAACACGAGGGGGCCGCGTGCGTCGCCCGCAAGCGATGTGGCACCCCGTTCTATTGCATACAGTTTTACGATTTCCGGGTCGTCTGTCAAATGGCCGGCCAATTCTTGGGAATTGTCTTCACCCGCCTCTTCCATGCATCAATGCCAGCCGATAATAAAATTATACCCTTTATTATCAATATATTAATGATAAAAAATAAACCCGGCGGGCATTCTGGAGCGGAGTGCGCCGGATACACCTAATTAGGGAAAACTCTAGGACGAAATCACTCGATTGCATGCAATGAGCCGGGTACAGTAGAATCCATGGCAGCAAACGGAGTCGTCATGAAGCCCATCGCCGAATCGCAACAGTCGCGCGTACTGATCCAGCTGCGCGACCTCATCCTGAAAGGCGCCTTCGCTCCGGGCGAGCGCCTGGCCGAGATCCCCCTTGCCGAAAGGCTCGAAGCCTCTCGCACGCCGGTGCGCCTGGCGCTTACCACCCTCGAATACGAAGGCCTCATCGAAGCCATGTCCAGCGGCGGCTACCGCATGCGCGGCTTCACCGCCACCGAGGTCTCGCACGCCATCCAGACGCGCGGCGTGCTCGAAGGCTACGCCGCCCGGCTGCTGACCGAGAACGGCCCCTCCAAGCAGCTGCTGCGCCAGCTGCACGAATGCCTGGACGACATCGACGAAGCCGTCAACAAACCTCAGATGAGCTTCGACGATTACGCCGCCTATGTGGAGCTCAATGCGCGCTTCCATGCACTGATTCTCGAGGGCAGCGGCAACCGCACCCTGCAGCGCATGATGGACATGCTGAACGGCCAGCCCTTTGCCGCGCCCAGCGCCATGCTGCCCATGCAGTCCTCGCATGAAGAAGGCACCCGGGCCATGCAGATGGCCCAGCTGCAGCACCACGCCCTCGTGCAGGCCATCGAGCGCGGCCAGGGCGCCCGCGCCCAGGCCCTGGGCGAAGAGCACGTCGAGATCGCCCGCATGAACGTCGAATACGCCACCAGCAACCCCGAACTGGCCGCCGAGGTCATGCCCGGCATCAGGCTGGTGACCCGGGCCGGCTAAGCGGCGGCCCGGCAAAGCAGCGGGCACTGACAGGCCTAGCCGGCCCAGGCTACGAGATCGAGCTGGAAGGCGGCGCTCGGCACAGGCAGCGGGCCCGGCGTCCTGAAGGCGGTGATCGGCATTGCGATACGTCCCATCGAGCTGGCCCAGGCCCCCAGAAACACGCCATAGCGCTCCAGTTCAGGCGTCATGAACCTGCAGCGCAAAGGCACCGCCCCCGGACAAGCTTCTTCCAGCATCTTCGCGACATAGTCCACCTGCTTATGCATGGGATCCTCATGAAAAGGCAGCGCGGGATCGACGCGCGCCGCCGGCGCCAGGCCGTTGACGTAGTCGGTGGCGCACAGCCCCGAGAAGAACACATAAGGGCCCGCCCGGATAGCGCGCGGTTCGCACACCCGCTCCGAAGCTTGCGCCGGCAGCGCGATAGCCTCCCTGTCCCAGGGCCCTTCCGGGTCCAAGGCGACCAGCTCTATTTCCAAGGTGGTGTAGGGCGTGGGAAACGTAGCCGGAATAAAGATGCGCGCCGGCGGATCGTCGCCGAATATCTCTCGCCATACACGCTCGATCGCCGCGATCTGCGTCATGTCGTTGAGATGGATTTCCGCCTTGACCACTTTGCTGAAGTCCGCCTTGAAGGAAGCCAGCACGTCTTCCAGATACTGCAACACCACCCTGCACGATGTCTCCGCGTGATCGCCGCGGTACGGGAAATCGTGGTGACCGCGAAGTTCGGAATCCGTCGCTCCGCCGATGACGTTGTTGGTACGGCCCGAGGTAAAAATGAAGCCGCCCCCTTTCACCGCTTTGGAATAGATGGTCTTTCCCCATATTTTCTGGTGCGGCGGCATGGGTGCGGAGTCGGTCGAAGTAGTCAGCGCCTCGCGCGCAAAGGCCGACGCCGATCTCAGCGCTATGCCGTCCACGGCCACCCGCAGATCGCGCACACTGAGCTCGGGTTCGAGGACCAAGGTGCTTGGAGGGGGAAACTCGCCGAAGATCTCCGGGCGCATGCGAAGAGCCTCGTAAACGTCAGACTCGTGCACGTGGAAGGAATTGATTTTCAGCAGTTGGCGCAAGTCTGAACCCGCTTGGCCCAGCACCTGATCCATGGTTCCATAGATACTGCACAACTCGCGATTTACCTGCGACCAGTGATTCGGATAGCCGTCGAAAGGACGAATGCCTTCGGGCACGCCTCTTTCCGGATGCGCGGCGACGCCGCCGCCATAGAACACCAGGTCGCCCGCCGCCGCGGCCAAGGGAATGGTTTCCGCGGCCGCGCCGGGATAGGCGAAGAAGCGCGGGCTTGAAAGATCGATAGACACGTTCGTCCCCTTTAAACCACCGTCAACTTCGCATCCAAGGGCAGCCCGGTTATTTCTTCAGGCCCGTCCTCGGTGATCAGGACTGTGCGGCCAAGCATGAGTCCGGTCTTGTCGTCCCAATCCGGATTGAATACGTCCGAGGCGGTTGCGAACACCATATTCTTTTTAAAATCGATCGCGGGTATGCGCGCGTAGGCATGCTGGTTCCACCCGCCGCCCTTTCCGCCGTACATGGTGCTGGGAAACTCGGGGGACGCCAGCCCATGCCCGTGCAGGCCGCACTCGACCGAGCCGAAGCCCGCATCGATGATAGGCTGGCGAAAGGCCATCACCGCATCCGAAAAGGGGGCCCCCGGCCGCATGGCGGCAATGCCGGCGCGCTGCGATGCAACGCATACCTCGTGGATGGCTTGATATTCAGGTTTGGGCTCGCCCAATGAAATGGAAATCTCCGCCCCCGCCAGATAGCCCTTGTAGCGCGCGTGATATTCGCAAACGACGATGTCCCCGGCTTCGAGCGTTCTGGCCGAAGAGGGCGGACGCTTGCCGTGCGGCGGCGGTATCGCGCCGGAGGACATCCATATCATTTCTTCCTCGCCGCCCCGGCTGAGCGATGCGTCCAGCATGGCCGCATAGATTTCGTATTCGCGAACGCCCGGCCGCGCTGCCTCTTTCATCGCCAAGGCCATCTGCTTCGCCAGCTTTCCCGCCCGCCTGAGCAAGGCGATCTCTTCGTCGCTCTTGACCAGGCGCGCCTGCTCGAGCAGCCAGCCCGCATCGATGAAGCGGGCTGACGGCAGGCCCGATTCGATTTCGGAAAACTGCTGATACGGCACGGCTTCGGGAACGACTCTTGGCCTGGTCTGCCCAAAACCGACGATGCCGATGTTGGCATGCTGGTACTTGCGATCGATGAGCGTATTGACGATATCCCGGGTCGTCTGCTGCCCCGCCCGAGTATCGGAGATCCATCCTCCCGCCAATGCTCCATAGGGCGTTACGTCGTGGGGAAAGCCGGACCAGATGACCGGCTCGCCATCCAGAGGGAACAGGATGCATCCGGGCGCCACCCGGCCCGACAGGTATCGGTTGTTGGCCAGGCCCGCTTGCCACTTCGACTCATTTCCCCATACCAGCAACGCGTCGAATCCCGCATGGTCCATACGCCAGCGGACTTCGCGCCAGCGGCGTTCGCGCTCGTTCGTGCTCAGATCCAGATCGCTCCACGCCTCATTGTTGTAGCTAGTCAAATCATCCTCCTATCTCAATATCGAGCAACTCGGGTGCAATCTGAGGACTGCTGTTGCGGGTATACCAAGTCATGACTGCGGATCGGAACACTTCTTCGTCGGTCCCGCCGAAGCCTCTCCGACGCAGCGTCCGGATGTTGTCCCGGTCTCCTTGCGTCAGCTCGAACGACAGCTCCTCTTTCTTGATCGGGAAGTTGACATACTCCGGCTTGTAGTCGGGGTCCTTGATGCAGCGCCGATCCTGCTCTTTATGCCGGACCTTGAACTGCTCCGGCCGACGCTGGTTGATGTATCCGGTATGCTTGCGGCGCAACTGTTCCAGCACCCGCCCCGTGTATTCCGTTTTGTCGCGCACTTCGACGCCGACAGGATTGAACCAGTAATTCGACGTGTTGGACACATCGCCCGAACCACATACGTTCGGTACCGCCAGTACGTCCATCAGCGCCATCAGCACCACCGTGTCGCCTTTCTTTCCCGTGTTGCGGCGCACATTCGGGATGAAGTTTCCCTGGTCGTCCCAGCCCGTGTTCATCCAGAAATTGAGCGAGTCGTGCACGTCGTCGGGCGTCAGGCCGTATTCGGCGATGGCCTCCGCCAGAGTGTCCTGGCAGTTGGTGTGCACGCCGGGGTAACGTCTTTCTTTCTCGAATTGCGTAGCGTGACACCGCGCCGCCAGCAGGTCCGTGAGGCAGGTGTCCGGTTTCTCGAGGATGACCATCATGGGGTTGTAGCGCGGAGGATTGCTCCAGATGATCGAGCCGACATGGGCGCGGAACCCGGTGCGCCGCATATGCCCTACCGACATCCGCTCGCGATAGTCCTCGAGATTGAAACAATTGAAGTCGACGCATTGAGCGCCCTCTACCAGCGTGATGTGCAGCGTTTGCCCCGCCTTGAGCGGAATCGCCCTGCCGGTCACAGGCTGCATCACGTCCGAGTACGTGGCGTCTCCGTACTTTGCCGGGTTCATTTGCAATCCCTCCCCAGAGTCTGGCGCGCAAACGATCTGAACATCTCCAGAATCATGGCGTCCAAGCCGTCGGTCCGGCCCGATTCGTCATACAGCATCTTGAGCAGAACCATTTGCTGGCTCGTAAATGGCACTTGCAGACTATTCATTTCCTCTCTCCGTGGTTGTTCAGCCGAATGCGAGTTTCGGCAGGTAAGTGGCTATCGCAGGAATCAACATGATCAAGCCGATGACGAGCAGGTTGATCAGCATGTAGGGAATGACCGAACGCCAGATCGCGGTCATGGTGATGGATGGCGGCGTGACGCTGCGCATGACGAACAGCAGCATCCCGAAGGGCGGCGTCATCAACGCAATCTCCAGGTTGATGAGCATCAGTACCGCGAACCAGATCGGATCGAGATGCAGGGCTGCGATGATAGGCATCAGGATGGGAAGCGTCACCATCATGATCGCGATCTGTTCCAGGAACATGCCCAGCACAAGAAGCAGCAGCATCGTCAAGATGACGAACATCATCGGCGACTGGTCTCCGGCCACGACGAAATTCAGCAATCCCCGGCTCGCGCCGGTGAAGGCAAGCAGCTGGCTGAAAGCAATGGCCGAAGCAAGAATCGTCAACATCATTACCGAGATGCGGACGGTGTCTATCAACGAGTTCCAGACAGCACGTACGCTCAGACCGCCATAGGCCGCCGCCAGGCAAAAAGAGGCGAGCGCCCCTACGGCGGCCGCTTCGGTCGGAGTCGCGATGCCGGCGAATATGACGCCTATAACCAGGATGATGACCAGCGTCAGGGGCAGGACGTTGGCGAACAGGCCCTTGAGCTTGACGCCCAGGGTTGCGCGCTCGACCTGGTACGAAGGGGCGAGCGCCGGAAACTTGATCGCCACCCCGATTACAAATACCGCATACAGCACGGCCAGCATAATGCCCGGCAAGATGAGCGCGATCAGGAGCTTTCCGATGGATATCTTGGCCACCGAGGCAAAAATCACCGCCAGGGCGCTGGGCGGGATGAGCATGGACAGCGCACCCGACGCCATGATGGGGCCCATGGACATCGCACCGCTGTATTTGCGCTGCATCAGCTCAGGCACCAGCAGGCGGCCCAGCAAGGCGGTGTTGGCCATGGTGGACCCGCTCAGGGTCGAGAACAGGGTGCCGCTCGCTATGGTCAGCAAGCTCAGGCGTCCTGGCAACCGCCCCATTGCGATATCCAGCGACTTCAACGCCCTGCCGGCTATCTTGGAATGCCACAGGATCTCCCCCATCAATACGAACAAGGGAACCGGCAGCAGCGAAAACACGCTCAGGGACGACTTGACACTGAGCACATAGGACTGGAACGGCCCGCCCCAACCCTGAGTGAGATAGATGCCCCCCAAGGTCACCGCGGCCAGGGCGAAAGCCACCGGCATGCCGATGCCGAGCAGGGCCAATACAGCGCCGAAAATGAGGGTCAACGTTTCATACCAGGCCATTGTCGCCCCCCATCCCGTTGCTTTCGTCCTTCTGCTCGCAGGGACCGCGCCATAGCTGAAGCACGAACTCGATCGCCGCCAGACCGAAACCAAATGGGATGACCCAGTAAATCAGGTAGTCGGGGACCTCTATTGCTTGAATCGATACGGCATTCCGGGCAATGCGATCGGCGAGCACCACCGCCCCCCAGTAGGCCACCAGCCCGCAAACCAGCGCGCAGGCGGCGGTGGTCGATAGCAACAGCCCCCGCCGGACGCCCGGATCGCACTTCTCCACGAACGTGGTAATGGCTATATGCCCGCTTTCCCTGGCCAGCCAAGCCATGCCCAAGCAAGGGATATAAAGCAAGGCGTACTCGGAAACTTCAAACATCCATGTTATGGACCGGCCCGTTATATAGCGGGTAAATACATCGACCGAGATTCCCATCATCACGAGAAAAACGAGAACGGCAGCCAGTCCGCCCAGCACATCCAGCAGGCGATGGTAAGCAAGAGACATCATGCTTTTTCCCCAGATCGGGCGGCTCAGGAACCCGAGCGATTTCCGGTACGTTGCAATTGCTCAGCGAGCTCCTTGTCTTTTTCGAAGACAGCCGCGTTCTGACGTATGAATTCGTCCCAGCCCGCTTTCATCGTGGTGTCGAGAAAATAACGCGCGTCCTCATCCGAGAAAGTGATGAATTCCAGGCCCATGTCGGCCAGACGCTTGTCTTCGTTCTGAAGCCGCTCCTTCATCTGGGCCTCTATGCGCAGCTCAAGTTCGGGTGCCAGCTTCTCCATCTCTTGCCGCACATCTTCAGGAAGCTTTTCCCACGCGGCCTTGCTGAACAAGATCGCCCCATCCAACGAATAGAAAGGATGATTGACCACGTACTTGGTGACCTCGTGCCATCCATAGACGTCGATGCCGGTGTAGGTCCAGCCAAAACCGTCGATCACGTTGCGCTCGAGGGCCGTGTAGACGTCGTCAGGGGCAATGCTCATGGGAGAACCACCCAGGGCGCGGATCATTGGTAGCTGGGCAGGCGAACCGCGCAGGCGCAAGCCGGAGAAATCCGGCTTGTCGATGGGCTTGCGCAAGTACATGCGAAATTGGTTTCCGCCGGACGTATTGGCCAGGTACACCACCCCGGCGTCGGCGTGAATACGCCGCATCAGATCGAAATACCCCGACTTCCTTAGTTCGGAAGGCAGCAGCGTGGTGAACTGCACCGCCGCGGCCAGCGGCACCTCCCCGCGGTAATAGGCGGCCGCGCCCAGTAGAACGTCCACGACCCCATTTTGCAGAGCGGCGAATTGATTGGCCGCCTGTGTAACTTCAGGCCCGCCCAGGTATTCGATCTTTACCCGGTCTCCCAGCTTTTCGTGTACCAAGTCTCTGAAAATGAAAAAAGACTGACTCAAGTCGTAGTCCTGAGTCCATGGCGTCATGCCTTTAAGCACGATCGGCGCTTCCGCCTTTGCACTATGCCCGAGCAGGCAGGACAACACCAAGACCCCATATGCGAGCGCCTTCGCCGCTCGACTAAGCTCTTTCCACATATTGCCTCCATGTTTATATATAAACTAGTTGTTTTTCGTTGTTGTGCTAGTCTAGCGAAAACTTTTCAAGCATTCAACCATAAATTATTTTTTGTATAATTTGACCGAAAATATACGTTTATCCATATATGAAAGGACGTTCCATGGCCAAGGCTTCGAGCACAGCGCCGGCATCCCGTGCCACTGACAATGCTTCGCTGGGCAACCCGACGCTCGCCGAAACAGCATTCACCGAACTCAAGAAGAAGATCATTGCGGGCCAGCTGGCCCCCGGCACGCCCTTGAGGCTGGAGGGCCTCAAAGTCAGCTTGGGCATAGGCTTCACCCCCTTGCGCGAAGCGCTCACCCGCCTTACCGGAGAGGGACTGGTCGAGGTCAATGGCCAACGCGGCTTTCGCGTTGCGCCCGTCACCCTTGAAAAACTCCAGGACACCATTCAGCGCCGTATCGAAATCGAGGCCCTTGCGTTGACGCGCGCCATGGAGCGCAGCAACGAAGACTGGGAGGCCAGAATCATCGCCAACTTTCATCGCCTCTCTCGCCGCAAGGCCATCGACCCGGACACGGGTCTCGTCTCCCCCGCCTGGGACAGCGCGCACCGCGACTTCCACTTCAGCATCGTCGAGGGCTGCGACAGCGAATGGCTGCTCTATTTCTGGCAATTGCTGTTCGATCAGGCACACCGCTATCGGCAGATAGCCGTTACACACGGCATGCCGTATCGCGATGACCATACAGAGCATCAGCGCATGGTCGACGCGCTGCTCGATCGAAATCTCGAAGAAGCCCTGGCTGCGAGCCGCAACCATATCGAAAGCACCTACAAGGTCGTGCTCAAGGTCTTGCCTGAAATCACGTAAAGCGGTGCCGCGCGACTGCCTGGCCGGATCGAGCCAGGCGGCTGAGCGGCATTCCATGCATACGACAATCGGAGCCTTTCATGTCAAACACCCAGGTACAAGTCATCGTCCTTGGCGGCACCATTACGATGACTTCAACGCCCGAGGGCGGCGTCGCGCCTTCTCTCGCGGGAGAGGCTTTGATGCAGTGCCTTCCGGCCTTGCGCCAGATTGCCGACGTGACGGTCGAGACCCCGTTTCTCAAGCCGGGGGCTTCTTTGACCTACGAAGAGTTGAAAGGCGTGGTGCAGTCGGCCCGGGCTGCGGCGCAGCGCGGCTTTGCGGGCACTGTGGTCGTCCAGGGAACGGACACCATCGACGAAAGCAGCTTCTTCTGCGACCTTCTGCATGAAGGCGAGGAGCCCATCGTGTTCACCGGTGCGATGCGCAACGCGTCGTCGGCCGGCGCGGACGGACCGGCCAATCTCCTTGCGGCCATCAGCGTCGCGGCGGCGCCCCGGGCCCGGGGCATGGGCGTACTGGTGACGCTCAATGACGAAATCCATCTTGCTCGCGCTGTCGAGAAGATGCACAAAGGCCTCCCATCCGCCTTTCAGACGCTGGACGGAGGGCCGGTGGGCTATTTCAATGAATCGACGGTGGAGATCCTGCGGCGGCCGGTACAGCGTTTCCATCTTCCCGCTCCCGAGGGCGCATTGCCGCCGGTCGCCGTCATCAAGGTGGGCATGGACGATTCCACGGCCTTGCTCGAGGCCGCAGCCGATCTGGGCTACGCCGGCCTGGTGGTGGAGGCCATGGGCGCCGGGCACGTGCCCGCGCATTTCGTCGAACCGCTAGGCCGCCTGGCCGGCAGGATGCCGGTCGTCCTGGCGTCCAGGGTGGCCGGGGGCCGGATCTTCCGCAATACGTACCACTTCCCCGGCTCTGAGATGGGCCTGATCGAGCAAGGGCTGATTCCGGCCGGCTGGCTCTCGCCGCACAAGGCCCGCATACTGCTGGGCGCCTGCGCGGCGTGCGGCCTGGACCGGACCGCCATCGTCCAGGCCTTCGGCCGCTATTCATGATGGAGGTCCCGTCCGGCGTCAGCTCATCGCGCACTCGCCGGCGTACGAATCAGGCTGGTTCTTGAGCACGTCCTTGGCGATCGTCTTGAACTGCGCCTTGCCGTCTTCGCCCTTGACGATCTCGAACACGTGGTAGCTCTGCACCGGGTAGTTGTTGTTGCCGAAGCGGAAATCGCCGCGCAGCGACTCGAACTTGGCGTTCTTGATGGCCGCGTTGAAGGCTTTCTTGTCGGAAACGTCGCCGTTCAGTGACGCAACCGCCGCATCCAGCAGCATCGCGGCGTCATAGGTAAACGCCGCATAGGCCGACGGCAGGCGGCCGTACTTCTTCTCGTAGGCGGCGACGAATTCTTTGGAGCGCTGGGTCTCGATGCCCGGGGTCCAGGTGTCGACCACGATGGAGCCGAACACCGCGTCGCCCATGGCCGCCACCCCCGCGCCCTCGATGGAGTTGGCCGAGTAAAGCGGGTACTTGTCGGCCAGGCCGGCTTGGCGGTATTGCCGCACAAAGCTGATGGCCAGCGCGCCCGGATAGAACATGAAGACCGCGTCGGGGTTGGACGAAGACACTTGCGTGAGTTCGGCCGAAAAGTCCAGCTGATTCAGGGGTGTATAGATTTCGTCGGCCACCTCGCCCTTGTAGGTCTGCTTGAAGCCGGCCAGCTTGTCCTTGCCGCCCACGAAATTGGGAGTCAACAGGCTTACCCGCTTCACGTTCTGGTCTTGCAGGTACTCGCCCATGGCCTCGGCGGGCGTATCGCTTTGCCACGAGGTAATGAAGAGATTGGGCTTGCACAGTTTGCCGGCCGTGGGCGAGGGCCCCGCCACCGTGCCGATGAAGGGCACGTCGGTCTCGGCGATCTTGGGCTGCAGGGCCATCAGCACATGGGCGAAGGTCAGGCCGGTCACCACGTCGACGTTCTCGCGTTCGATCAGCCGCGCCGCGCCGTTCAGGGCGGTGTCGGGCTTCTGGTGGTCGTCTTCGATGATCAGCGTGGCGGGCACGCCGCCCAGCTTGCCTCCGAGCTGTTCGAGCGCCAGCTGGAAGCCATCGAGCTGATCCTGCCCGACGGCGGCCGAAGGCCCCGACAAGGTCGCCATGAAGCCCACCTTGACATCCGCCGCCGCGGCGGCGGGCAAGGCGCCGGCAAGGGTAAGCGCCAAAGCGGCCAGCTTGAATTGTGTTTTCATGATTTGTCTCCCGTTCTTTCTGATAGTGTTTTAAGTGCCTTCCGGCCTGCCCCGCTGCGTCGGCCTGACGCGGCCGGATCAGACGATGCGTGTTTCGAGTTCGCCCAATCCTTCTATCCACACCCGCATCACGTCCCCGCGCTGCAAGAACACGCCCGATTCCATGCCGACGCCGGCGGGCGTGCCGGTCAGCAGGATGTCGCCCGGCAGCAGATCCAGCCTGTGGCTCAGGTAGCTGATCTGCTCGGCCACGCTGTACAGGTGGTTGCTCGTATTGGAGTCCTGCTTCAGTTCATCGTTGAGCCACAGCTTGATGTCAAGGTCTTCGGGCGTGTCCACGAACTCGGCGGGCGTGATGAAGGGTCCGATGGGGCACGCACCCTTGAAGCATTTGTGACCGATCCAGTCGAACTTGAACGGCGAACCGGCATCGACGGCATCACGCTTGAGATTGTCGCGGGCGGACAAGTCGTTGGCGCACGAATACCCCGCCACGTGCTGCAGCGCCTGCTCGAGCGGCACGCGGGACGCCCGGCGTCCGATCACGACGGCGAGTTCGGCCTCCCAATCGAGCCGGGCGGTGTGGCCCGGCATGGCGACGTCTTCTTTATGCGCGGCCAGGGTGGCCTGGCCCGCCTTGATGAAGTGCCAGGGTTCGATGCCCTGGGATTTCGGGTCGGTGACCAGGTTCATGTTCATCGCCCGCGCCATGGCTTCGACGTGATCCCGATAATTGGCGCCGGCCGCATAGACCACGCCGCAGCGCGTCAGGGGCGCCAGAAAGGTCGGACCGTCCAGAGCGGCGGCACAATGCGGGGCCGGATCGGCCGCGATGCCGCCGGCCAACTCTCGCAGGGAGCGGGATGCCCGGTCCCAGTCGGACAGCAACTCGTCCACCGACGCCCAGCGGGCGCCATCGCCCAGGGCCGTGCGCAGATCGTACAGACGGTCCTGGACCGCGATGCCCGGACGCGCCTCGCCCGCGGCGCCCAGATAGGTGAACAACTGGTATTTCATAAAAGCGTCCCGCGTTTCAACGAAGCAGATAGGATTGGTCGGAAAAGCGGAAGGTGACGGTGACGCCGCCTTCCATCAACAGCCATTTCTTGATGTCGGCCGCATACACGCCCTGCTGAATGAAAGGGTCGCCCGAAAGAATGCGCTCGACCTCGGCCACGGAATCGGCGCGAAAAATGGACATGCCGCCCGCCGTCCCCGGAGTGACGCCTTCCTGCACGAAGGGGCCGGACGCGAAGAGCTCGCCCCGCTTCTCGCACTGCACCGCCCATTCGAGATGCGCCGGCAGCAGCTCGTTGATGCGGGACAGGTCGACGGGCGTGCGCAGCACCACATATAGCGGCTTCTTGAGCATGCCCTGCATCAGCGCTTGTGCTTGCGATGGGCTGTTCATGGGGCCTCCTCGAAATTGACGATGAAGTCTTCGGGCGGCGGCGTGGCCGACCAGACCGCGATGACGTCCTTGGGCGACTCGGCAACCAGGGGCTGCCAATCGCTGTCGTCCTCGGGTATGACGTCGATGTCCCAGAAATATTCGGCCAGGCTGCCCCAGGGGTCGCGAATGTAGTGGAAATAGTTCGACCCGCCTATGTGCCGGCCCAGGCCGAAGGCATCCCGGTATCCGGCGCGCAGCAGGGTCTGGGCGCCGATCTCGATCTCGTCCAGGTCGGCTACTTCGAAGCTGACATGATGCAGGCCGGTATGCGTGCTTTTGGCGAAGGCGACCATGTGGTGGTCGCCGCCCGCCGAGCCGCGCAAGAAGGCGATGACGTCCGCGGCTTGATCCGACACCTTCATGCCCAGCAGTTCGGTGTAGAACTGGATGGAGCGGGGTACGTCGGGCGAGAACTTGATCAAATGCCCCAGCCGCAAGGGCTTGGCCTTCTTGTGGCGGGTTTCCACCCGACATGCGCGTCCCACGCGGCGATATCGCCCGTGAGCATTGATTTCGGGAGGCAGGTTGGCGGTGCAGGCCGGCGCGGGCTCGGCCACCTGCACGTTGAGCCAATCGCCGTGCGGATCCTGGAACCAGATGCCGCCAAAGGGGACGTCGAAGGGCGCCCCTTGTATGGCCACGCCCGCCTGCCGAAGCTTGCCGGTCAGCGCCGCCATGCCGGCTTCGTTGGTGCCCAGCGAGGTATAGGCCAGTTTCTTGGGAGAACCCTGCATGAGGCGGATCTGGTCCTGGTCGCGGCCCTGGCAGCGAAACACCAGGTCGTTTCCGCAGGCCCGCGCCTGCAGGCCGAACAATTCATAGAAGGCGCGCCCCACCTCGAGATCGGGCACGACCATGCCCACGTGTAGCAGCGAACGTATCATCGTATAACCTCTTGTCGTTTCTGAATGGCCTGGGTCCTCGCGCTGGAGGCGCCATGCCGATTGCTAGCTTTGGCCGCCCTGCCCCGGCCTGGAGTCGGCCTCGATCAACTTGATGAGGGCGGCAATGTCTTCGTCTCGCAGGCCGCCGCCCAGCGCCCGCTGGTAATAAGGCTCGGCGGCGGAAAACAATGGCGTCGCGCAGCCGAGTTCGTCGGCCATGGAGCGCCCCAGCTCAAGATATTTTTCGAGGGTGGTGAAAGGCCCGGGAGCCGGGCTGAATGCACGCTTGGCCATCATGGGCGCGCGCACGCCGAACATGGCCGAGCCTCCCGCGCCCTGCTGGATGACCTCGGCCACGACATTCGGGTCGAATCCCGCCCTGACGCCCATGTTCATGGCTTCGGCCGCCGCCAGCGTATGGATGGCCAGCAGGTAGTTGGCGATGAGTTTCATGGATACGGCGGCGCCGTAGTCGCCCAGGTGAAACACCGAGGGACTGATGGCTTCGAGGAGGGGCCGGCACTGCTCCACCAGCTCGGCCTCGCCGCCCACGTACAGCGCCGCCTTGCGGGCCTTGACCATGGGCGGCGAACCGCTGACCTCGGCTTCGAGCACCCGCGCGCCTACCCGCGCGAGCCTGTCGGCCTGCTGCAGCTTGAAGGCCTTGCGGTAGGTGCCGGTCTCGATCACGATCTGGTCCGGCCGAAGCGCCGCCAAGAGCCCCTCGGGGCCGTCGAGCACCTGCCGGGATGCGGTCTCGTTGGGCAGGCACAGCAGCACAACGTCGGATTCGCGCGCCACCTGCGCGGGCGACTCGAGCGCCCGGCCGCCCAGCGCCGTGAATGCCTGCATGCTGCTGCGGCGAAAGCCCGCCACCTTGAAACCCGCCTGAATCAGATTGCCGGCCACCGGCAGGCCGAGCTGCCCGATGCCGATCATTCCCACGGTTTGAGAATGCGTCGCCATGGTCTTGTCTCCTTGTTATATACGAGGATTCTATCGGTGCCCCGGAGCTTAAACCATAGCGATTCGTTGATTACTATGTATTAATGAAATTTATACCTCTAGATCGTAGGACGTGCGGGCGATGAGATCGCGCAGCCACTGGTTGGCCGAGTCGCGATGGAAGCGGTCATGCCAATACAGGGCGATCTCGAACGAAGGCAGGGAAATCGGCACCGGCTTGAGCACCAGCGGGTAGTGCTGGGCCAGCCTCTGGGCCAGGGATTCGGGCGCGCACCATACGAGATCGGTCGTCATGATGAAATGCGGCGCAGACAGATACTGCGGCAGCCGGATGCGGATCTGGTTGCGCAGCCCGGCATCGACCAGGGCCCGCTCGATGACCAGGTGGCCGCTGCCCGAGTACTCCACCAGCAGGTGGTCCTGGGCGCAGAACAGTTCGCGGGTCAGGTCGGCGTGCTCCAGCGGATGCCCCTTGCGCAGCACGCAGACGTAATGCTGCGAAAACAGCGGGCGCCGGTGGATGCCGGTTTCGAGCGAGGGCAGAAAGCCGATGGCCAGGTCGATGCGGCCGCTGGCCAGGCCGGCCAGGGTGTCCTCGATGGGCTGGAAAGTGGTGCGCAGCCGTATCGAGGGCGCCGTGCGGGAAAGTTCCTGCAGTATCTTGGGAAAGCACACCACCTCGCCCACGTCGCGCGTGCGTATGGTGAACTGGCGGCGCGAGGACGAAGGGTCGAAAGGCGCGCGGCGGTTGGAGGCCTTGCGGATCATGTCGAGCGCCGTGAGCAGCTGTTGCGACGCCTGCACCGCGTAGGGCGTGGGCTCCATGCGCCGGCCCACCAGGGTGAACATCTTGTCGCCGTGCTCTTGGCGCAGGCGCTTGAGGGCGCTGCTGACCGCCGCCTGGGTCAGGCCCAGGTTCTCGGCGGCCAGCGTGACCGAGCGGTCGCGCCACATGGCTTCGAACACATACAGCAGGTTCAGGTCTTTCATGCCCTGTGCTCCGTGCCGTCGCGCCGGGCCCTCGCCCCGCCGCCCCGCGGGCGTGCGGAAAGAGGGCGTCCGGCCTCAAACCCCCAGATACTGCTGGACGATGGCGCTGTTCTGGCGCAGGTCGTCCGAGCTGCCGCTCCAGACCACCTTGCCTTTTTCCAGCACATAGTGGCGGTCGGCGAACGGCAGCAGCGCACCCACGTTCTTGTCGATGACGATCTGCGACATGCCCTGCCCCTTGAGCGCGGTCAGCGCCTGCCAGATCTCGGCCCGGATGATGGGCGCCAGGCCCTCGGTGGCCTCGTCCAGCACCAGCAGGCGCGGATTGGTCATGAGCGCCCGGCCGATGGCCAGCATCTGCTGCTCGCCCCCCGAAAGGTGCCCGCCCAGATTGCCGCTGCGCTCTTGCAGGCGCGGGAAAAAATCGTACACCCGCTTGAGCGTCCATTCGGACGTGCCGCCGTGGCGGGCCGCGGCGCGCGCCGTGGCCACCAGGTTCTCTTCGACCGTCAGGTTGGGAAACACCTGGCGCCCCTCGGGCACCAGGCCCAGCCCCAGGCGCGCAATGCCGTACGAGGGCATGGCGCTGGCCACCTTGTCGCAGAAGATGATCTCGCCTTGCGTGACCGGCAGCAGGCCGAACAGGCATTTGATGGTGGTGGAGCGGCCCATGCCGTTGCGGCCAAGCAAGGTGACGACTTCGCCGGCCTTGACGTCGAACGAGACGCCGAACAGGGCCTGCGCATGGCCGTACGAGGCGTGGATATCGCGAACTTCGAGTAATGTCGTCATGTTTCTTATCCTATTGCCTCGTCGCCCAGGTACACCGCCTTGACCTCCGGATGCTGGCGGATTTCTTCGGGCGTGCCCGAGAACATGGCCTTGCCGTACACCAGCACGGTGATGCGGTCGGCCAGGGCGAACACGGCGTCCATGTCGTGCTCGATGAGCAGAATGGTGTGCGAGCCCTTGAGCCGCTTGAGCAGAGCCACCACGCCGGCCGACTCCTGCGCGCTCATGCCGGCCATGGGCTCGTCCAGCAGCAGCACCTTGGGCTGGGCCGCCAGCGCCATGGCCAGTTCGAGCTGGCGCCGCTGGCCGTAGGCCAGTTCGGCCGCCGGCGTGTCGGCCAGTTGCTCCAGGCTGGTGACTTCAAGCGCCTGGCGGGCGATGTCGACCAGGTCTTGGCGGGCCAGCATGGGCTTCCAGAATCGAAAGGCGTGTTCTTTGGCGCCCATGGCCGCAAATACCGTGTTTTCGAGCACGGTAAAGCCCTCGAAAATGGACGTGATCTGGTACGAGCGCAGCAGCCCGCGCCGCGCCCGCTGGTGGATGCCCAGGGCCGTGACGTTTTCACCGGCAAACAGCACGCTGCCCGAATTGGCCGCCAGTTCGCCCGAGAGCTGGTTGATGAGGGTGGTCTTGCCCGCGCCGTTGGGGCCGATGATGGCGTGCAGCTCGCCGGGGCGCACGTCGATGGAGACCGAATCGGTGACCAGCAGGCCGCCAAAGCGCTTGACCAGCGATTCGGTACGCAGCAGATAGTCGCTCATGCCTTGGCTCCTTTGGCCTGTTTGACGCCGCCCTGGGCCGCGCCCGCCTTGCGGCGGCTGAATGAATCCAGGAAACCGGCAATGCCGGCCTTGCCCAGCAGGCCGATGAACACGATGACCAGGCCGAACACGGCCAGCCAGTGGTCGGTGAACATCTTGAGGATTTCTTCCAGGCCCAGGAAGGCCAGCGCGCCCAGCATCGGCCCGAAGACCGTGCCGATGCCGCCCAGCACCAGCATCACGACCAGATCGCCGGAGATGATCCAGGACAGCGTGCTGGGCGAGGCGAAGGCATTGAGGTTGGCCAGTAGCAGCCCGGCCACGCCGCACAGCATGGCCGACAGCACGTAGGAAGCCAGCAGGTAGTGGTTGGCCGGGAAGCCCACCGCGCGCACGCGCCGGGCGTTTTGCCGGGCCCCGCGCAGCACCATGCCGAACGGCGCCACGCGCAGGCGCGCCGTCCACCAGGTGGCCAGCACCAGCAGGATCAGGGACACGATGTAGACCTGGTAGACCCCGCCCAGGTCCAGCCCGAAGAACTGGCTGGTGTTGGAGATGCTGGTGCCGTCGTCGCCCCCGTATTGCTTCAGGCTCACGAACAGGAAGTAGCCCATCTGGGCAAAGGCCAGCGTGATCATGATGAAGCCGATGCCCGAGGTGCGCAGGCTGATGGCCCCGGTGATGAGCCCGGCCACGCCGCAGCTGAACAGGCAGATGAACAGGTGGATCCAGCCGTTGTCGATGCCGTAGAAGGCCGGCAGCGCCACACTGTACGCCCCCAGCCCCATGAACAGGGCGTGCCCCAGGCTGACCAGGCCGCCGAAGCCCAGCGCCAGGTTCAGCGCCACCACGGCAATCGCGTAGATGAGGATGCGCGCGAAATAGGCGACGTAGAAAGTATGGTCGGTGACGTGCCCCCACACCGGCACCAGGATGAACAGCAGAAAGATGGCCAGGGGCACGATGGTGCCGGCCTTCCAGATATTGCTTTGATTCGTGGACATTATTTCTTGGCTCCCGCAAACAGCCCTTGCGGACGGATGGCCAGCACCACCGCCATCAAGACGTAGATCAGCATGGACGCAATGGCCGGCCCGGCGGCATTGGCGATGTCGCGCGCCATGACCTCGCGCAGCAGCATGGGCAGGAAGGCCCGGCCCAGGGTGTCGACAATGCCCACCACCAGGGCGGCGTAGAAGGCGCCGCTGACCGAACCGATGCCGCCGATGACGATGACCACCAGCGTGGTGATCAGCACCGGCTCGCCCATGCCCGACTGCACCGACAGAATGGGACCGGCCATGACGCCGGCCAGGCCGGCCAGCGCCGCGCCCACGCCGAACAGCAGCGCGTTCAGGAACTTGATGTTGATGCCCAGCGCCCCGATCATCTGCGGGTTGACCGAGCCGGCGCGGATCAGCATGCCCAGGCGCGTTTTATGGATGAGCCAGTACGAGCCCACCGCGGCCAGCAGGCCGGCCACGATGATGGCGAAGCGGTACGACGGGTAGGTGATGCCGAACAGGTTGACCGTGCTGTCCAGCCACGCGGGCACGGGCAGGAAGTACGGCTGGGTGCCCCAGATGATCTGCGCCATTTCGTTGAAGAACAGCAGCAGGCCGAAGGTGACCAGCACGTGGTCCAGGTGGTCTCGCGAGTACAGGCGCGAGACCGCCGTTCGTTCGAGAATGAACCCGACGATGATGCACCCGCCCACCGCCGCCACAATGGCCAGCAGGAAGGAATCGGTATGGTTATAGGCGGTGGCGCCGAAGTAGGCCCCCAGCATGTACAGCGAGCCGTGCGTCAGGTTCACGAAGCTCATGATGCCGAAAACCAGCGTCAGGCCCGCAGCCAGCAAAAACAACAGCACGCCGTACTGCACGCCGTTGAGCAGCTGCGATAAAACAAGTGTAGTCATCCATTGCCCTCTATCTTTGGGTGTCGTATATAGGATTTTTGTTTTTTATTGCCCGTTCTGAAAGAAAGGCCTCCAACAGGGCCTTCCACCAGGCGGTCAATCAATTTCGACCCATACTCTACCTTCTTCTATCTTGACTGGATATACTCGAATATCCTGAGTAAGGGGTTCGCACAGGGCTTTTCCGGTACGCACGTCGAACCTGCCCTGATGCAGCGGGCACTCGATTTCATGATCTTCCAGAAATCCGTCGCACAGGCGCGCATGCCCGTGCGTACAGATGTTGTCGGTGGCGTATATCTCGCCTTCCACGTCGTACAACGCCAGCTGCCGCCCCTGCGCCTCGACCCCCACCACGTCGTCTTCAGGCACGTCTTCACGCGCCAATACATCGATCCAGTTCGCCATTGGCTCTATTCCTTCTACCTTTTCGCCTGATCTAAAAAAGTGCTCATTAAATCGGATATATGATCGAGTTGGCAATCATTTCCGAATCGTAAACGCAGTAGCGGGACTTGAATTTCAGTCCGTCGTCGCCCACCCGGACGCGGTCGATGTAACGGCCCACATTGAAAACCGTCGACGCCCCGTCATATTTGGTGCGGAACACCGCGTAGTTGGCCTCGGCCTCGATGATGCCGTTCTCGAAGCGGACGATGCGCGGCGCGCCGACCACGTGACGCTGGTAATAGGGGTCGTGGAACAGCGTTTCGCGTATGCCATAGACGCGGTCCTCGAGCATGTTGCGGCTGATGAACCACATGGTCGAGAGCGGGAAGCCGCGCTCGTGATTTTCGCGCGGCTGCACCTTGTACTCGCACTCCTCGTCGAAAAAACTGACCCATTTCTCCCAGTCCTCGGCATCCACCGCCGCCGCGTACTCGGCGTACAGATTGGTCAAGTCGATATATGTCTGCATGTCCATCTTCGTTCAAACCTCCATGACCTTGCGCCAGTATTCGTACATGCCGCGTATCAGTGTTTCCGTCACCATGTGCTCGGTGTCCTCGACCCCGTAGCCGCCCAGTTCGGCCACCGCGCGATGGTAGGGCTTCTGCTCGAAGCCGCTTTGCGAGAACTCGATGACCTCGCCGTCGTCGGCCGAGACGAAGCCGGCCGGCCCGAACAGATTGGCCTGCACCAGGCGCCGCTGGGTCATTTCGGGGGTGTCGTCCTCGAAGCCGAAGTGCGTCCAGACGAAATCGAAGGCATCCGGGCCGCTGGGCTGGATGTGGCGCGTGGACACGCTGTTGACCTGCTGCTGGAAGATCACGCTGGGGAAGATCGTCATCATGACGGCGGTGGGCTCGCCCCACCACGGCTCGTGCACGATGTCGAGCAGGCGCTTGTCCTTGATCTCCATGCTTTCCTTGAAGCTGGTGACGCCGGTGGTGACCTCGTTCTTGGCCTGGGCATTGCCGCGGGTGGAGATCATGGCGGCGTGGCGGTGCCTGTCGTCCATGCGCAGCGACGACTTATTGTCGGCGCGCCACAGGCCATAGGTGATGAACCAGGTGTGCAGCAGGCCCGGGTGGTAGGGGTCTTTGATGTTTTCCTGCATCAGCTTCCAGTTGCCCGGGATGCGCTGTCGGTTGTAGCCCAGGATCGTCAGCTTGCGGCCGTTGAACAGGCGGTCGAAGTAGCCCAGTATCTCGGGGCCGAGAAAATCCTCGAAGCTTTCGACGTCGTGGTTGAACGAGGCGAACACCACGCCGCCGCGGGTGGCCACGCGCAGCTTGTTCAGGTTGTTTTCCTTGGTCTTGAACTCTTTGGGCATGCCGCCCTGCACCTGGCCGTCGCGCTTGACGCCGCGCAGGAAGGGCACCCCCTGCAGGTCGCCCTTGAGGCTGTAGTTCCATTGGTGATAGGGGCAGACGAGCTCTTTCTTGTTGCCCGAGCGCTCGCGACAGAACTGCATGCCGCGATGGGCGCAGACGTTCTCGATGACGTTGATTCCGCCGTCCAGGTCGCGCGTCATGATCACCGAACGCTCGCCGATCACCGTGCGCTTGAAGTCGCCCGGCTCGGGCACTTCGGCCTCCAGGCCCACGTAGCACCAGTGGTTGTCGTAGAAAAAGCGTTCGAGCTCCTTCTTGTAAAGCGCCTCGTCGGTGTACGCCCAGAAAGGAATGCGGCTCGAGCCGTCGCCCTGCCAGACAGGGTCTTCGGGGAAAACTGCAGGCATGTTGTTCATGGAAGTCTCCTTGCAGAAGCTGAGGGCCCCACATCCCGGCACGCCGGGGGTGGACGCCCGGTGAGTCAATCGCCGCTCGCGTAGAACGCGTCGGCGTAGATATGTTCGATGCCCAGGCCCTTGCGCGTGAACATCAGCGTGGCGGCCTCGACCATGGGCGGCGCGCCGCATACATAGGCCCGGAACCCGTCGAGCCGGGCCCAGTCTTGCTCGACCGCCTCGGTGACCAGGCCCTGGCGCCAGGCAGAACCCGCTTCGCCGCCCGCGGTCAGAACGATGTGCACTGTCAGATTGTCGTGTTCGCGCGCCAGTTGTTCAAGCACATCGGCCTTGTAGACATCGATGGGCGAACGCACGCCGAAGTAGACATGAAGGGGATTGCGCATGCCGCGGGCCAACGCGCCGCGCACGATGGACAGCACCGGCGCCAGGCCCGTGCCGCCGGCCACGCAGAGAATGGGGCCCTCGTGCTTGACGCGCAAATAGGCGGTGCCCAGGGGGCCGCTGACGCGCACGGCGTCGCCCACCTTGAGCTGGTTGGCGACATAGCCGCTGACCCGGCCGCCCGGCACCACTCGCACGTGGAATTCCAGGGTATCGTCCTCGGCCAGGCCCGCCATGGAGTAGGGACGGACGTGCTCGGGGGTGAACTGCAGGGTGGCGTACTGGCCAGGCGAAAATTCCAGCGGCTTGGAGGCCTTGAGCCGTAGGCCCTTGATGTCGTGCGCCAGGTCTTCGATGGCCGCAACCTTGGCCTTGAGAATCTTGGCCGGATGGGTCACGACCTCGTCCGGCTCGGGGATTTCTATGGTGCAGCTTTCGGTCAGCACGCTCATGCAGGCCAGCACGTAGCGCCCGTCGTTCAGGCCGGTAAGCTTGAACTCGCGGCCCGACTCGAGCACCTGGCCCTCGATGACCTTGCAGCGACAGGTGCCGCAGCGGCCGGACATGCAGCTGTAGGACACCGGCACATTATGGTCGCGCAGCGCCTGCAGCAGGTTGGCCCCCGACTCGAACGGCAGGGCCTGGTCCAGTGGTTGTACTAGCAGTTCCATCAATCAACCCGTGTTGGCGCGCCATGCCGGCATGCATGCGTAGCCCGCAGCGCGGCGCGTCGTATCGTCGTGAGTGCTTGTCTCGATGCAGCTTCGCCATTTTTAGTGGGTGACGCTGTGGCGCCCGCGAAGTCTGCCTGGATGCTTTTGGCTGGGTGGCCATGCAAGATGGCCGCGGCGAAGCGCTTGTGGCGCTGTTGCAAGAAGTATAAATAGCCCTTAACAATAAATATATAGAATATGGTGAATGGAGCGAATTCATAACCTGAATAACACAGGGTCTGCCATGGATCTCAAAGACATCGATCTCAATCTGCTCGTCGTCTTCAACCGCCTGCTGATGGAGCGCAGCGTTTCCGCCGCCGCCGACAAGCTGGGGCTGACCCAGCCCGCGGTCAGCAACGCCCTCAGGCGCCTGCGCGTGCTGCTCAACGACGAGCTCTTCCTGCGCACCACGCGCGGCATGGAGCCCACGCCCTACGCCCTGCAGCTGGCCGAACCCATCGCCTACGCGCTCAGCACCATCCAGAACACGCTGTCGCACCAGACGGTCTTCGACCCGGCCACCAGCGACCGCCGCTTCACGCTGGCCATGACCGACCTGGGCGAAATCGAATTGCTGCCCCCGCTGATGGACCGCCTTGAAGCGCTGGCGCCCGGCGTCACCGTCAGCACGGTGCGCAACGCCGACCGGCTGCGCGACGACATGGAGGCCGGCCACGTCGACCTGGCCATCGGCCTGCTGCCCGGCCTGAAGACCAACTTCTTCCAGCAGCGGCTCTTCATGCAGCGCTATGTCTGCCTGTTCCGCCGCGGCCATGCGCTGGACAAGCGGCGCGTGACCCGGCGCGAGTTCTACGCCGCGGATCACGTGGTGGTGGTGTCGGCCGGCACGGGGCACGCGAAGATGGACGAGATCATAGAAAGCGCGGAAGAAACGCGCCGCGTGCGGCTGCTGGTGCCGCACTTCGTGGCGATCGGCCACATTCTGGCGTCGACGGACATGATCGCGACAGTGCCGGAACGCTATGCGCGGCGCTGCGCGGAGCCGTTCGGCCTACGCTATGTGGACCACCCGGTGGAGCTGCCCCGGATCGGCATCAATCTGTTCTGGCACGCGAAGTTTCACAAAGAACCGGGGAACCAGTGGCTGCGGCAGCTTATTTTCGAGCTGTTCTCCACTTCGCTGAACGTGCCGGAGCGGGGGAGCTAGCCCGCCGCCCGGCCGGCCTTCGCACCCGGGTTCTTGAGCGGAAACTGCTCGTCGATGATCTTCACCCACTCTTTCAGCAGCGTCTGGTAGTAGCGGTCGTCGTGTTGCCACATGCGATTGACGGCCATGCCGCGCGTCATGTTCAGGGTGAGATTCAGTATGGTGCGAGCCTGCCTGGGCGTATAGCCGGCTTTCTTGAAGACGTCCAGCCATAGGGCGTTGGTGGTCTGGCGGTAATGCTCCATGACGGGCTTGATGCGGCTCATGAGTTCGTCGTCGGTGCGCGCCACCATGATGACTTCCAGCGCCGCCAGGAAGGGCCAGTCGAAGTACACGCTCAGGCTGTCTGAAATGAATCCCTCCAGAGGCTTCTTCACGGCCTCGGCTGTGCGGGCGATGCGTTGGCCGCGCACGATGCACTCGTCGTAGACGGCGGTGGTGGCGGCCATGACGAGCTCGGCCTTGTTGGCGTAGTGATGCATCAGCGCGCCGTTGGACAGCCCCGCCGTGCCGGCCACTTCCTTGGTGGTCAGCCCGTTGTAGCCGCGGCGCATCAGGACGTCGATGGTGGCGCCCAGCAGGCGCTCTTTGGCGTCGCGGCTGCGGTCCTCCTGCGAGCGTCTTGGCGCGCGCTTGGCGGGAGCCGGCGCGGCGGTCGCGCCGGCGGCGGAAGCATTGGGGGAATTCATGGCGTCCATAGGTGTTCTCGTTATCAGGCCTGGACGGCCGCGGGCCGCGGGTGCGGCCCTTGGCGCGGTGATTCGATTATATCTTCGATATCCGTGTTTACCCGGATTCTGGCACATAAAAACAAACCGCGCACTCTGTTTGTGTTAAATTTCGCCCAATACGATCCATAAAGTACCGACCTCATTTCAAGGAGACAGTCATGGCCTTCGTCAAGAACGCCTGGTACGTTGCCTGTTGGAGCAGCGACGTCAAGGAAGGCGAAATGTTTCACCGCCAACTACTGGGCGAGCCGGTGGTTTTCTATCGCAAGTCGGGCGGCGAGCTGGTCGCCCTGCAAGACCGCTGCCCGCACCGCTTCATTCCCCTGCACCTGGGCAAGATCGTGGACGACGCGGTCGAGTGCGCCTACCACGGCCTGCAATTCGACTGCAGCGGCAAATGCGTCAAGAACCCGCATGGCGAGGGCAAGATTCCCGCGGCGGCGAAAGTGCGCAGCTATCCCGTGCACGACAAGCACACCATGGTGTGGATCTGGATGGGCGACGAGCCCGCCGACCCGGCCAAGATTCCCGACTACAGCGTGCTGGACCCCGAATCGGGCTTCAAGACCAGCGGCGGACATCTGCACATCGATGCCGCATACGAGCTGATGGGCGAGAACCTGCTGGATCTCAGCCACATCACCTATCTGCACGACGGCTATCTGGGCAGCCCCGAGCAGGTGGGCGCCGACCAGACCCTGGAACAGGACGGCGACTGCATCCAGTGCAACCGCTGGATGCCCAATGTCTCGGTGCCGGGCATCTTCGACATGATCTACCGCCAGGACGGCAAGCCGGTCGACATGTGGACCAATATGCGTTGGATTCCGCCCAGCTGCTTCCTGCTGGATTCGGGCGTGCACGAGGTGGGCGGCCAGCGCGCCGACCACGGCTGGTACTACGGCGTCCACATCCTTACGCCCGAAACCGAGCGCACGACCCACTATCACTTCGCGGCCGCCATGCCCGCCGGCACCAAGCTGTCTCCTGAAGACGATGCCAAGTTCCGCACAATGCGCCGCTACGCCTTCGAAGTGCAGGACAAGCCCATCATCGACGCCCAGCAGCAAGCGATCGGCGACGCCGATTTCTGGGATCTGGAGCCGGTGCTGCTGACGGTGGACGCCGGACCGGTGCGCATGCGCCGCACGCTCGAGCGCATGGTGCGCGAAGAGCAGGAGCGCCAGGCGGCTTCGGCGGCGCCGGCAAAGCGCCACGCCGGCGCCCGAGAGCCGGTGACGGCCGGCTGAGCAGGCATCCCGTTCCAATAATCACAACCACACATATCACAACCATACGTCCCAGGAGACAAATGTGAGATACGCTTTACGTAGCGCGTTGGCCGCCACGGCCCTGACGCTGGCCTTCTGTTCGCCCTCTATGGCGCAGGAGCCGATCAAGATCGGTTTCATCGGCACGCTGTCGGGTCCGACGGCGGCCGTGGGCCAGGATCAGCTGGATGGTTTCAAGCTGTTCCTGGACATGCATGGCGGCAAGCTGGGCGGCGTGCCCATCGAACTGCTGCAGGAAGACAGCCAGATGAAGCCGGACGTGGCCCGCCAGGTGGCGCGCAGCCTGGTGGAGCGCGAAAAGACGCCCATCATCACCGGCGTTTCGTTCTCGAACGAGATGCTGGCCATCCACAAATACATTACCGACAAAGAGGTGTTCCTGGTGGGCTCGAACGCGGGCCCCTCGCAGATCGCCGGCAAGCAGTGCTCGCCCTACCAGTTCATCACGTCGTGGCAGGGCGACCAGGCCGCCGAGGCGGTGGGGCAGTATGCGCAAGAGAAAGGGCTGAAGAACATCGTGGTGCTGGCGCCCAACTACCAGGCGGGCAAGGACATCGTCGAGGGCTTCAAGCGCTACTACAAAGAGCCTTTGGCCGACGAAATCTACACAGCCCTGACCCAGCTGGATTTCTCGGCCGAGCTTTCGCAGGTGGTGGCGGCCCAGCCGGATGCGGTGTTTGCCTTCTTTCCGGGCGGTCTGGGCGTGGCTTTTGCCAAGCAGTATGCACAGGCGGGGCTGATGGACAAGATCCCGCTGCTCTCCACCTTCGTGACCGACGCCTTGTCGCTGCCCGCCATCGGCGACAGCGCCCTGGGCATCATCAGCGGCGGCTTCTGGGCGCCGGATTTCGACAATGCGCAAAGCCGCAAGTTCGTCGAAGCCTTCGAGGCGAAGTACGGCCGCATCCCTTCGAACTATGCGGCGCAAAGTTATGACGCGGCGCTGTTGCTGGATTCGGCCATTGCCAAGGTGGACGGAAAGGTCGATGACAAGCCGGCTTTCATGGCGGCGCTGAAGGCGGCCGACTTCGAGTCAGTGCGGGGCGGCTTCAGTTTCGGCAACAACGGCTTCCCGATACAGGGCATGCACGTAATGGAAGTGGCCAAGGACGAGAAGGGGCGGCTGAACCTCAAGACGATCGCCACGCCGTTCGAGAAGTACCAGGACGCTTATCACGAGCAGTGCGAGCTTTGATAAAAAGCTGAAAGCCGGCGCTCACGCGGTGTGAGCGCCGGCTTGAACTCAACGCGCTGCAGCCGCCGCAGCAGCGTTCAGGCGCTCTTCCAGCGCATCCTTCGGCAAGGCCCCGTTCACCCGGGTGCCGTCCTCGAAGATAATCGCAGGCGTACCCCGCACCAGCAGCTTGCGCCCCAGCGCCAGATTCGCCTCGATAGGCGTTTCGCATTGCGCATTCGGCGGCGCTTCATTCTTCAGCATCACGTTTCGCCACGCCTGGGCCCGATCGCCCGCGCACCAGATATTGCGCGCCTTCACCGTCGAGTCCGGCGACAGGATCGGAAACAGCAAGGTATACACCGTGTAGTTGTCCATGCCGTCGAGCGTTTGATGCAGGCGCTTGCAATAGCCGCAGTTCGGGTCTTCGAACACCACCATCTTGCGCGAGCCATCGCCCTTCACCTGCTTGATCGCCGACTCCAGGGGCAGCGAATCGAACGCCACCTTCATCAATTCGTCCAGGCTCTTTGCGGTCAGGTCTTCTTTGTTGCGCGCATCGATCAGCGAACCCTGCATCACATAGTCCACGCGCTCGTTCGTGTAGAGCAGGTCCGAGCCGATGCGCAGTTCGTAGACGCCCGCGAAACGCGTCGGCTTGACGTGATCGAGCGAAATGCCCGGAAATTCCTTCTCGAATGCCGCCTTGATGCGAGCGGCGGCCTCTTCGGGGGAAGCTTGCGCCGGACTCTCGGCGGCTTCGCCGCCCTGAGCCGCCGCATTTTCGCCGCTGCCCGCAGCATCGGAAGCGGCCGAAGCATCGGGCGTCCCTTCCCTGCCCTCTTGGCCCTCGGCCGCGGTGGTGGACGCATCGCCCGCCGTCGCAGCCGGCGCGTCCGCGGCCCGGCCTTCTTGCTGAACCGCCGCCCCGCTTTGCGGCTCGGCCGGTTCATTGGCGGCCTGCGCATGGGCCGCGGCCGGCCCCAGGATGCAGCCCGCCGTCAGCGCCATCGCGCCGAGCCTGTTCGCTATGTCGGAAATCATAAGCAAGTCTTCACCTCTACTCTTGAAACTCGTCCAGCATCTTAACTGAACCCCGCCTGGCCGCCGCAACATCTACCACGGCCTCTCGCCCGACGCCCCGCTTATCAGCCGGCGCTTGATGAAAGGCAGGCGGTCGACAAGCTGCATGCCTACATTGCGCGCCATGACCACCGGCGCGCTGTGCGAAGCAAACAGGCGGTGCAGGCCGTCGGTGACCAGGCCCATGGCCAGCACCGGTTCGGCCCGGGCGCGCCGATACCGGCGCAGCAGATTCATCTGGCCCGGGCCGCAGCCGGACGGCCGGGCGCGCAAGGTGGCGAGCAATTGCGCCACGTCGCCCAGCCCCAGGTTGAGCCCCTGGCCGGCCAGCGGATGCACGCGATGCGCCGCATCGCCCGCCAGCGCCACGCCCGGCGCCACCATGGCGCTGCGTTCGAGGAACAGGGGAAAGCCATGCACCCCGCTGCGCACGGTCAGGCGTCCCAGCGCGCCGCCCGTCGCGGCCAGCAGCCCTGCCTGCAGGCGGGCGTCGCGCTCGGGCTGCGGCATGGCCAGCAGCGCACGGGCCTGCTCGTCGTCCATGGACCAGACCAGCGAAACCTGATGGCCCTCGGACGTATCCGGCATGGGCAGCAAAGCCACCACCCCGTCCGAAGTGAACCACTGCATGGCCGCATTGCCGTGCGGCAGTTCGGCGGTCAAGTGGGTGACCACCCCCGTCTGGTGATAGGGCCTGGACTGGTGTGAAATGCCCGCCGCCTCGCGCACCGGCGACTTTGCGCCGTCGGCGCCGATCACCAGATCGGCCCGCAGGCTGCGGCCCGATTCAGTCAGGACCGTCCCGTTTTGCAGCGCCGAAAAGCGGTCTTCGTGCCAGACGGTGCCGAATACCTGCACCGCCTGGTGCAGTGCTCGCTCGAGCTCGCTGGACTCGATGATCCAGGCCATTTCAGTCTGGACCGCCTGCCACGCCTGCAAGGCCACATGGCCGCTGGCGTCGCCATACACCTGCATGGACTCCACCGGCGTGACGCGGGCCGAATCGAGCATGTTCCATACGCCCAGCTCGCCCAGAAAGCGCCGGCTTTCGGGCGACAGCGCATAGACGCGGGGAAAATAGACGTCGGGCCGGGCCGGTTCGGGCGGCTTGCGCGGCCCCAGCAGCACGGCCTTCTGGCCATCGCGGGCCAGGCCCAGCGCGGCGGCCAGGCCGACTATGCCGGTACCGCAGACGACGATCTGGCCGGTACTCATCGCGCCGCCGGGGCCCCGGCCTGCTTGGGCCACAACACCCACATCTCGCCCTGCTGCTTCATGCGGCCGGCCTTGGCGCCCGCCTCGTCGCCAAAGCCCCAATAGAAGTCGGTGCGCGCCGCGCCCTTGATGGCCGCGCCGGTATCCTGGGCGAAGACCAGGCGCCGCAAGGGCTGGCTCGAAGCGGGATACTGGGTGGCCAGGTAGACCGGCGTACCCAGGGGGACGAAACGCGTGTCTATGGCGACGGAGCGCTCGCCGATCAGCGGGATGCTGTAGGCTCCCTTGGGCCCCAACTCCGGATCGACAATCTGTTCTTCGCGGAAGAACACCATGGCCGGATTGGCGTTGAGCATCTCCTGCACCCGGCCGGGATTGCGCTGCGCCCAGGCCTTGATGTTCTGCATGGAAGTCTGGGCCAGCGTCATCTCGCCCTTTTCGGCCAGCCACTTGCCGATGGACGCGTAGGGCCTGCCGTTGTGGTCGGCGTAGGCCAGCCGGATCATGCTGCCGTCGTCGAGCTGGGCGCGCCCCGATCCCTGTATCTGCAGGAAGAAGGCCTCGACCGGGTCGTCCGCCCAGACAATGACGGGCGGCTGCTTGTCCGAGCTGGAAATCTGGGCGCGGGTGTCGTAGGGCACCACGCGGTTGCCCTGCAGCTTGCCGCGGACGCGCTTGCCGGCCAGTTCGGGATAGACCGACCCCAGGTCGACCGTCAGCAGGTCGGCGGGCGGGGCGTGGAGCGGCCACTGGTACGGGCCCGTGCGCTTGCGGGAAGCACGGATCAAGGGCTCGTAATAGCCGGTGACGGTGTTCTTGGCGGGCTTGCCCGCGGCATCGGCCAGGCGCCAGGGCTGCAGATGGGCTTCAAGAAAGCTTCGCACCTGGGCCGAGCCCGCATCGTCCGAAAAACCGGCCTGCTGGGCCGCCGCGCACACCGGCTGCCAGGCGCGCGGCGCCGCTCGGGCCGGCAGGGCCAGCGAGCCGGACACCGGCCGCATCAGGCCCTTGCAGTTATTGATGAAGGCCTTCCAGACCAGCGACAGGTCGTCGGCCTGCCAGCCGGGCAAGGCTCCCCAGCCGACCGGGACGAACTTGCCTTCGAGCGCACGCGGCGGCGTCTCCGGCAGCGCGGCCAGCGGCGGCACCGAAAGCGGCTGCAGGGCAATGTCCTGGGCGGGCTGTTCCGGCGCGCCGGCCTGTTCGACGTCGGGCGTCACGGTGCTGCAGGCCGCCAGGAATGCCAGCAGGGAAAGGGAAAGCAAGGACTGGGTGCGACTCAGACTCATAGGACTCCGGGACGAAATACTTTGGACGGCCGCCGCCGCGGACGGGCGGCGCAAAGGCCCGAAGGCCTAGTGCAGGGTGCGGGGCATGGCCAGCACGAATTCGGCTATGGGCACCTCGAAAGGTATGCCATTATCGCCCACGCAATGATATGTGCCACGCATGGTACCGAAAGGGGTGGGCAGCGGACAACCGCTGGTGTATTCGAATGTTTCGCCGGGCGCCAGCAGGGGCTGCTGGCCCACCACGCCCAGGCCGCGAACCTCTTGCACCTTCTGTTCGGCATCGGTGATGATCCAGTGCCGGCTGATCACCTGGACGGCCTGTTCGCCATTATTGGTGATGCGCACGGTGTAGGCGAACATGAACTGCTCTTGGTTGGGCTCGGATTGTTCAGGCAGATACTGCGGGGTCACGCTGACCGAGATGTCGTAGGGCTTCATGTAGGGTTCCGAAAGGAGGCGCTGCGCCGGCAGCCGCCAGCCAATTCCACGCCAAACTGCAATAATGGCACTGAATCGACCTTTATCGTAGTTGAACAACGGATCTAGTTTACGCTCATGACCACCGCACCCGTCACTCGAATCGCCCCCAGCCTGCTGGCCGCCGACTTCGCCCGCCTGGGCGAAGAGGTGCGCGACGTCGTCGCCGCCGGGGCCGACTGGATACACCTGGACGTGATGGACAACCACTATGTGCCCAACCTCACCGTGGGGCCCATGGTCTGCGAGGCCCTGCGCCCCCACACCACAGCCCCGATCGACGTGCACCTCATGGTGGAACCGGTGGACGCCCTGATTCCGCAGTTCGCCAAGGCCGGCGCCGACATCATCACCTTTCATCCCGAAGCCTCGCGCCACCCCGACCGCACGCTGGCGCTGATCAAAGAGCATGGCTGCAAGGCCGGCCTGGTGTTCAACCCGGCCACCCCGCTGCACCACCTGGACTATGTCATGGACAAGCTCGACGTCATCCTGCTGATGTCGGTCAACCCGGGCTACGGGGGTCAAAGCTTCATCCCGTCCACCCTGCGCAAGCTGCGCCAGGCCCGCCAGCGCATCGACCTGTGGCAGAACGGCGGCGGCCGGCCCATCGCCCTCGAAATCGACGGCGGGGTCAAGGTCGAGAACATCGCCGAGATCCGCGCCGCCGGGGCCGACACCTTCGTGGCGGGCTCGGCCATATTCGGCAAGCCCGACTACAAGGCCGTCATCGACGCTATGCGCGCCGAACTGGCTCGGGCGGCAACCATCGCGATCTGATCTGGATTTGACATGCGATTCACCTCTGTCCTGTTCGATCTGGACGGCACCCTGTTGAACACCATCCCCGACCTCACCGACGCCGTCAACGCCATGCGCATGGAAATGCACCTGCGGCCGCTGCGCCAGGACGTGGTCGCCACCTATGTGGGCAAGGGCAGCGAAGTCCTCGTGCGCCGCGCGCTGAGCGACGACCTGGACGAAACCATCGAGCAGCAGCGCCTCGCCGAGGGCATGACGCTGTTCTATCAGTACTACCATGCCGTCAACGGCGACAAGACTGTGATCTACGACGGCGTGCTCGACGGCCTGAAATCATTTCGCGAAACCGGCGCCAGGATGGCCGTGGTCACCAACAAGCCCGGCGAATTCACCGAGCCCCTGCTGGTGCGCACCGGCCTGGCCGGCTTCTTCGAGCATGCCGTCAGCGGCGACACCTGTCCCCGCAAGAAGCCCGACCCCATGCCCCTGCAACACGCCTGCCAACTGCTCGGCGGCCAACCGCAGGACACGCTCGTCGTCGGCGATTCGCGCAACGACGTGCAGGCCGCCCGCTCGGCGGGCATGACCGTGGTGGCCGTGCCCTACGGCTACAACGAAGGCCAGGGAGTGCAAAACCTGGATGCGGATGCTATAGTGGCATCCATCGACGAGGCGGCCCAATGGGCCATGCAGCAATAAGCCCGGCCCGCTTCACTCAACCGCACAGCATGACAAAATTCATGGCCACTACCCTTTCACGGCAAGCATTCATCAGCGCCTCCTGGCGCTGGTGGCGTGTGTGCTCCGGGTAGCGGCAATTCTCCCGGCGCGTGGGTCCGTCCACTTCACGCGTCGCGGTCTTATCAAAGCAAAGCCCGGAGCCCCGCCTAGCCGCCGGGCTTTTTTGATTGCTGTCCGGCGGTGCATCCCGACCCACCACACCGAGAACACCATGACAGAAATCGAATTCAACGCATTGGCCGCGCAGGGGTACAACCGCATCCCCCTCATTGCCGAAACCTACGCCGATCTCGACACCCCGCTTTCCATCTACCTGAAGCTGGCCTATGCGGGTCCCGAAGGCGGCCGCAACAGCTGCCTGCTCGAATCCGTGGTGGGCGGCGAGCGCTTCGGACGCTATTCCTTCATCGGCCTGCCGGCCAAGACCGTCATTCGCGCCAGCGGCACGGTGACCGAAGTCGTGCAAAAAGGCCAGGTCGTCGAAACCCACGAAGGCGACCCCCTGGCCTTCATCGAGTCGTACCAGCAGCGCTTCAAGGTCGCCCTGCGCCCCGGCATGCCGCGCTTCGCGGGCGGGCTCGCCGGCTATTTCGGCTACGACACCGTGCGCCACATCGAGCCGCGCCTGGGGCCGGCCACCAAGCCCTTCGCGGGCGGCCCCGACTCCGCCACGCCCGACATCATGCTGCTGCACGTCGACGAGTTCGTGGTGGTGGACAACCTGGCCGGCCGCACCTATCTCATCGTCTATGCCGACCCGCGCGAACCCGAGGCCTACGCCCAGGCCCGCCAGCGCCTCAAGGACCTGCGCCAGAAACTGCGCACCCCCGTCGTCATACCCTATGCCTACGCCAGCCTGCAAACCGAAAGCCGGCGCGACTTCAAGAAAGAAGACTACATCGCCGCCGTGCTCAAGGCCAAAGAGTACATCGCCGCCGGCGACCTCATGCAGGTCCAGGTCGGCCAGGTCATCGCCAAGCCCTATCGCGACTCGCCCCTGTCCCTGTACCGCTCGCTGCGCTCGCTCAACCCTTCGCCCTACATGTATTACTGGGACTTCGACGACTTCCACGTCGTGGGCTCATCGCCCGAGATCCTGGTGCGCCAGGAAACCGTCACCGAAGCGGACCGCCGGAAAACCCAGGTCACCATCCGCCCCCTGGCCGGCACACGCAAGCGCGGCGGCACCCCCGAGCAGGACGCCCAGCTCGCCGAAGAACTCCAGGCCGACCCCAAAGAGCGCGCCGAGCACGTCATGCTGATCGACCTGGCCCGCAACGACGTCGGCCGCGTCGCCCAGACCGGCACGGTCGAAGTCACCGACACCATGACCATAGAGCGCTACTCCCACGTCATGCACCTGGTGTCCAACGTCAGCGGCACCCTGAACGAAGGCATGAGCAACATGGACGTCCTGCGCGCCACCTTCCCCGCCGGCACGCTTACCGGCGCCCCCAAGGTGCGCGCCATGGAGCTCATCGATGAACTCGAGCCCGTGCGCCGCGGCGTATACGGCGGCGCCGCCGGCTACTTGAGCTACAGCGGCGAAATGGACGTCGCCATCGCCATCCGCACCGGCATCGTCAAGAACGGCATGCTCTACGTCCAGGCCGCCGCCGGCATCGTCGCCGACTCGGACCCCGAGAAAGAATGGCAGGAAACCGAAGCCAAAGCCCGCGCCGTCCTGCGCGCCGCCGAGAAAGTGCAGTTCGGCCTGGACGAGCCTATTTAAAGAGCCGCCTATTTAAAGAGCCGCTTATGACGTTGTTTTCCGATTTGGGTTCATAAACGCCGCCGGAGGCGGGGCTTCTCAAGGCGGGCGGTCAGGCGGTCCGGCTTCGCCGGACTACCCGCGTCTACCTCGTACGCGTGGGCGGCGAAAGAACTCGCCCTCAGCGCTACGCGCTTCGGAGCTCAGACAGCTTTCGCCGACTACCCCCACGCTCCCTTCGGTAGCACGCGGCGCCCTCCGACGCCCGCCTTGAGAAGCCCCGCCTCCGGCGGCTTGCGTTTTCGGCTGGCCTGGATGTGATGGAACACCAGCATCCTATCAACGTAGCCATAAGGCGCGACTCCCGGAGCGGCCCAATTCTCGAAATCCTGAGGCGCGGGGCGGGCCCATAGACTCAAATAAGGCACCAACAAAAACATCGATCCCACATCGCGAACAATCAAATCACCGCCCGCTCATACAAAAACCTCCCCTCGAACGCCCGCTCAATAATCCTCCCATACGCCTCCGCCACATCGGCAACCGGAAAAGCACTCGCCAGCCGCGTCACCTGCAAAGCATCCTCCAGCAACCCGGGCAACTGCCCCCGCTCGACACCGAACTCAGCCAGCGTAGGAGCAATACCCAGCTGCGCCACAATATCGCGAACCAGCACAGGCAGCTTCCCCACCGCCGCATCCTCATCCCCGTCATCGATGCCGAACATACGCGCCACGTCCAGCATCTCGGCCCGGCGCACAGACGCCAGCTCATCCAGCACATAAGGCAGCATCACCGCATTCGTACTGCCATGCGACTTATGCGTCAGGCCCGCCACCGCGTACGCAATTCCATGCACCGCATTCAACCCCGAACTGCCATACGAAAGCGCCGCATAGTGGCTCGCGTACGCCATCCCTATCCTCGCTTCCTGATCGCTGCCGTCCTGATAAGCGCGCAGCAGATAACGCGCACAGAGACTGATCGCCTCGCGCGCGAACGACATCGTCAGCGTCGACCGTCCGCTATAGCCCGGATCCGGATTGCCCTGGCGATCGAACTCGAAAGAATCCAGCGTCAGGTAGGACTCGACCGCGTGCGTCAAAGCGTCGATGCCCGCATCCGCCGTCACCTTAGGCGGGCACGAATACGTAAACTCAGGATCGATCAAGGCGATGACCGGGCGAAGCTCGTTATCCATCACCGCCACCTTGGTCGCGTTCTCCGGGTCCACCAGTATCGCTCCCGGCGTCGCCTCGGAACCCGTGCCCGCCGTCGTCGGCACCGCCACCAGAGGCAGGCAGCGCGGCGCTTGCGCCATGGCGCCCACGAAGCCCTTGATCGGCGACCCGTCGATCAGAGTCAGGCACAGCGCTTTGGCAAGATCGATGTTGCTGCCCCCGCCTAAGGCGATCACATGGTCCGGCCGCGCCTCGCCCAACTGCTCCAGCAGGGCGCGGGTGGCGGCATCGCACAACGTCGTCGTCGGGTCGGGCATGCCCCCGTCGTACACCACCGTCCGGATTCCGCAGCCCTTCGCCGCCTCGACATATTCGCGCACCCAGGGCGTATGATGAGTGAAGTACTCGTCCGTCACCAGCACGCCTTGCCGGTAGCCCAGCCGCCGCAGCAGTTGCGGCAGCTGCGCGCGGCTGCCGCATCCGATCACCACCCGCGCGGGCGGGCAAAAATGAATCACATCATTGCTTCTCATGAACCGAACCCCCGTGGAACATCTTCCATACAAGTGATATATTAATCAGCATTCAGTTGCCCCGGCCGCCTGGTGCGGCATCCGGGCATCGCAATTACAAGCCGGCCAAAGCGCCCCGCGCCTGATGAATCGTTCCCCAGCAAAAAAAGCCCCCGCTTCCCGCAAAGCCGCCCGCAAGCCGGCAGCCTCCAAAACTCCCGAGCTCTCGCCGGTGCCCGACGAACTCAATGTCGCCGAACCCAAGCGCACCCTCACCGACATCGCCTACGAACGGCTCGAAGAAGCCATCGTCACGCTGCGCATTCCACCCGGCACCGCGGTTTCCGAGCTGACCCTGAGCAATATGCTCAACATCGGACGCACCCCCATACGCGAGGCCATTCAGCGCCTGGCGCGCGAACATCTGCTGCAGGTGCTGCCCCAGCGCGGCCTGCTGGTGCCCCACATCGACCTGCGCAAGCAGCTTCGCCTGCTCGAGACCCGCCGCGAGGTCGAGCGCCTGATCTGCCGCAGCGCCGCCCGCCGGGCCACTCCCGAAGAACGAGAAACCTTTCTTCACCTGCGCGACGCCTTCCTGCGCTCGGCCGACGAAAACGACGACATCACCTTCATTCGCGCCGACAAGCAGTTCAACGAACTGTCGCTGATCGCGGCGCGCAATGAATTCTCGGAAGGCGCCATGCGGCTGATGCACGGCCTGTCGCGCCGTTTCTGGTACTGCCACTACAAGCAGGTGGCCGACCTTTCCGAAACGGCCCAGCTGCACGCGGCGGTTGCCGACGCCATCGGCAAGGGCGACGTCGACGCCGCCGGCCATGCGCTGGACAAGCTGCTGGACAACATCGAGGCCTTCGCCAAGTCCACGCTTACCTACGATTTCTAATCAGGTTCAGCCACGGGCCGCCAGCGCTTTGGCCAGGGTCGCTTCCTCTTCGGGCGTCAGCACCGGCCCATCCAGCGTGACCGATGCCTCTTCGCGGAAGCGGTTGATGATGGGCTTGAGCTCTTCTTTGACGTGCTTGTCGCTGTAGCCGTTGAACAGGTGCCCCAGCAGCCCGCGGCGCAGATCGGAAGTGCCCATGAGCCAGTCCGCAATGGGAAAGGTGAGGTTCATGTTGTACTTCATCATGATGCCCATGTTGTGATGCGCCGTGTGGTGCCTGCGGATGGTGTTGATGAAGGGCATGTTGCGCACGAACCAGTTCTCGTGCACATGGCAGCAGTAATGGAAGGTCTCGTAGGTAAGGTACATGCCCACCATGGTGATGAACACGATGTAGCCCGCGTTGGGGTTGAATATCAGCGAAGCAATGTAGCCGAACACCGAGCCCGCCACGCCCAGTATCAGCAGCAGCCGCCAGGGAAAGAACACAATGCGGAACTCCCGTGTGCCGTCGATGGTGGCCAATTGATCGGTGAAGTACTGATGATGCTCGCGCGTATGGCGCTGGTAGATGGCCCGCAGGCCGAACACGTTGATGCGCTTGTGCATGACATAGCTGTGCATGAACCATTCGAACAGATTGCCCAGCAAAAACACCGGAATCACCAGCAGCCATTCCCAGCCGGCGTTCTGCAGCTGTGACACACAGTACCAGATGGCCGCGATGCCGGCGGCGTACATCACCGTAATGTGCACGATGCCGTTATAGAAAGGGCTGATGTTGGCCTTGTATTCCTCGCGGAATTTCATCTGCCGTTCTCGGATCTTCATGACTGTCTCCCGTCTCGTATCCATTTGGCCCGAAGCCTCGGGCGTTCGACGTTCAGCATTGGGCGGACGCATGCCGCTATAGTGAAACATTACTGATATATTAGATGCATCCTATTGAAGGGTCAATTGGTATTGTATAGATATCCATATCGTTACAATTACCTCGTTTCCCTAAGGGTTTTCCTGCTGTGTATATCAGTCATATTCATGTATTGTTGATTCTGAAATACTTCTGATGCGTTAGCATCGGCTACGCTTTTCACTGCATCACGTCGCAACGTCCGCACAACACAAACCGGGGAGACACATGACTACACCGACGTCGAAAAAACGCAGAAGCCTGATCCAGGCCGCCGGGCTGGGGGCCACGCTTGGCCTGATGGGCTTTCCGGCCATCGCCAAAGACAGACCTTTGCGCATCGGCATCCTGGCGCCGCGCGGCGGGGTGGCCGGCACCATCGGGCAGACCGGCCTGCGCGGCGCGCAGTGGGCCGCCGAGCGCATCAACGCCAACGGCGGCATAGGCGGCCGCAAGGTCGAACTGGTCGTCGAAGAAGAAACCAACCCCAAAGAAACCATCGAACGCTTCCGGCGCCTCGTCCTGCGCGAGGAAGTCGACTGTGTGCAGGGCATCGTGTCCACCGGAGCCAGCCTGGCGCTGGCGCCCGCCGCCGAAGACAGCGAGGTCATCACCCTTTTCTGGGACGGCACCACGCAGGACGGCGTCAAAGAAACCATGCCCTCCCCGCAATACGTGTTCCGCAGCACCGACAACGAGTGCGAAGCCATCATGGCCTCGCTGCTGGCGATCAAGCACTACAAGGGCAAATTCGTGCGCATCGCGGGCATGAACCCCGACTACTCCTACGGCCGCAACGTGTGGGCCGCATTCCAGGCCCTGCTCAAGAAATACGGCATCGAATACGAGGTGGTCACCGAGCAATGGTCCAAGATCGGCAACCTCGACCTCACGTCCAACGTGGCCGCGCTGCGCGCCGCCAAGCCCGACCTCATCTACTCCGCCCTGCTGTTCGCCGACCTGCCCGTCTTCATGAAGCAGGCCCACGACGCCGGCCTCGCCAACGAAACCCGCTTCGTCCTGCCGGCGGCGGGCTGGCAGCACACTTCGCTGAAGAAAGAATTCATGCCCGAGGGCGTCATCTTCGGCCACAACACCATGTACTTCGACCATCCGCAGGCAAGCCCGCTGCAGAAAGAATTCGTAGGCTGGTACCACGACAAGTTCAACGACTACCCCAGCTGGGAAGCCGACCGCGCCTACTTCTCCATGGAAGTCTATAAAGCGGGCGTCGAAAAGGCGCTTTCCGCCAAAGGCGGATCGTGGCCTTCCACCAAGGAAATCGCGCAAGCCATGTCCGGCATCGAAGTCGAGTCGCTGGGCGGCAAGGGCAGCATGCGCGCCGACCACATCGCCGAGCAGGTCTTCCACCAGGGGCTGTCCACCAACGACAACGACTACGACTTCGCCACCATCACCGACATCACCACCATCTATTCCGACGAGCTTCAAAAGCCCAAGGCCGGCGACGACTTCTGGAAGTGGCTCGAAGAGAAGGAATGGAACATCTAGTCGCTATGAATTTCATCACCAACATCCTGCTCGCAGGGCTGTTCCAGGCCGCCGTCCTGTTTCTGGTGGCGGCCGGGCTGCAGCTCATTTTCGGCGTACAGCGCATCATCAACCTGGCCTGCGGCTCGGTCTACGCGCTGGGCGCCTACTTCGGCATCACCTTCACCACCTGGGCGCTGGCCCAGGGGCTGCCGCCCTATCTGTTTCCCCTGGCGCTGCTGGCCGGCGGGCTGCTGATAGGGCTGGTCGGCATACCCATGGAGCGCGTGCTGCGCCTCATCTACCGCCGGCCCGAATCCTTCCAGCTCGTGCTCACCTTCGCCCTGGTGCTGATGATCCACGACATCATCCACTTCTTCTGGGGAGCCAATCCCAAGCAGCTGGGCAGCCTGGCCATGGTCTACGGCTCGGTCAATCTGTTCGGCGTCACCATGCCGCTCTACAACGTCATGGTCATCGTGCTGGCCATGCTCGTGGCGGGCGGCATGGCATATTTTCTCGGCCGCACGGCCACCGGCAAGATGCTGCGCGCCACGGCCGAGAACCATGAAACCAGCGCCGCCATGGGCATCAATGTCTCCAAGGTCTTCCTGCTGGTCTTCACGCTGGGCACGGCTCTGGGCACCGTCGGCGGCGCCCTGGTCATCCCGACCGGGGTCGCTTCCCTCGAAATGGGCGTCGAGCTCATCGTCAAGGCCTTTGCCGTCGTCGTCATCGGCGGGCTGGGCAGCATGAAGGGCGCCGCCGTGGGCGCCGTCATCGTGGGCCTGCTCAGCACCCTGGCCGTATTCACCTACCCCGAGGTCGATACGCTGGCCATCTACGTCATCGTCATCGGCATGCTCATCTGGAAGCCCTCAGGCCTGTATGGAAGGATCGCAACATGATGTCTAGAATCCTGCTGGTCATTTCCCTGGCGGCCCTGGCCTTGGCTCCCCTGGTGCTGCCCGCCTACTTCCTCACGGTGCTGATTCCGTTCTTCGCCTACGCCATCATTCTGCTGGGCTTCAACCTGCTGTTCGGCTACGGCGGCCAGCTATCCTTCGGGCACGCCCTGTTCGTCGCCGCCGGCGCCTACGCGGCGGCGGCTTCGTACTCGGTGCTGGGCATTGCCTCGTTCGAACTCATGCTGGCAGTGGCCATCGTGGCGGCGCTTTGCCTGTCGATACCGCTGGCGCTGGTGGCCAGCCGCTTCACCGGCATCTTCTTCGGGGTGCTGACGCTGTCCTTCGGCATGCTCTTCCACTCCATCCTGTTCAAGTTCTACAACCTGACGGGCGGCGAAAGCGGCATGCGCGTGCCCCGCCCCACCCTGCTGGGCATGGAACTCGACATGTACAACAAGACCGGCTTCCTGACCGGTCCCTTTTACTACTACTGCCTCATCCTGCTGGTGGTGCTGGGCTATCTCATGTGGCGCCTGGTGCGCTCGCCGTACGGGCTGCACCTGACCGCCTCGCGCGACAATCCGGTCAAGGCGCTGTATCTGGGCGTGCGGGTGCGCTGGGTGCGCACGGTGGCCTTCATCGTCTCGGCGGTCTATGGCGCGATCGGCGGCGTGATGCTGGGCGTGCTCACCGGCCTGGCCGACCCCGAGCTTTCGTACTGGACGCACTCTGGCCACCTGGTGTTCATGACCATCCTGGGTGGCTACCAGCAGTTTCTGGGGCCGGCCGTCGGTTCCCTGGTGATGATACTGGTGCAGGACCAGCTCATGGCCGAAACCGAATACTGGCGCTTCTTCGTGGGCCTGGCCCTGGCGCTGATCGTCATCGCGCTTCCCGGCGGAATCCTGGGCGGCCTGCGCCGCATCAAACTCAAAAAGGAGGGCAAGACCCATGCGGACGCAAGACAACGCCGCCCAGCGCGATCCACTGCTTGAGGCGCGCGACGTCTCCATGCGCTACGGCGACTTCGTCGCGCTGCGCAACGTCTCGCTCACCGTGGGCAAGGGCGAGATCGTGTCCATCGTAGGGCCCAACGGCGCGGGCAAGACCACCTTGGTCAACACCCTGACCGGCCTGTTTCCGCCCACCACGGGCGAGGTTTTCTTCCTGGGCAGCAAGCTGGTCGATGCCGACATCGTCAAGCTGTCCACCCAGGGCCTGGCGCGCGCCTTCCAGCTGGTCAACATCTTCCCCGACCTGACGGTGCGCGAAACCCTGGCCGTGGCCGCCAGCTCGTACGGCGGGATGCGCTGGCGCATGCTGCAGAATTTCCGCAGCAACAAAGCCATCGGGCAGATCGTCGAGGACACGGCACGGGCCTTCGGCCTGCACACCTCGCTGGACGTCCTGTCGTCGGCCCTGCCGCACGGCAAGCGCAAATTGCTGGACGTCGCCAGCGCGCTGGCCCTGCACCCCAAGGTGCTGCTGCTCGACGAACCCACGGCCGGCGTCTCCACCGCCGACAAATACGGCATCATGGAAACCCTCTTGGCGGCCACCGACAAAATGAATGTCGGCGCCATCATGCTGGTCGAGCACGACATGGATCTGGTGTCGCGCTATTCCACCCGCATCATCGCCATGCAGGACGGCGCCAAGATCGCCGACTCGCCCGCCAAAGAGTTCTTCCAGAACGAAGAAGTGCTGTCCATCGTGGTCGGCAAAGGAAGCCACTGAATGTCACTCGAACTCAACAAGGTATCCGTCACCTTACTGGGCAACCAGGTGCTGCGCGACGTCTCGCTTTCGGTCGCGCCCGGAGAACTCGTCTGTCTGGTGGGCCGCAACGGCGCCGGCAAGACCACCACGCTGCGCAGCATCATGGGCTATCAGAAGCTCGACAGCGGCGACATCCACTGGAAGTCCAAGAAGCTCAGCGGCCTGCCCACCTATGCCATGGCCAACCTGGGCCTGGGCTATACGCCCGAAGGCAGCGACGTGTTCGGCGACCTCACTGTCGAAGACAACATCGCCCTGCCCACCTGGACACGTAAAACCGCCAAGTCTTCGCACGAGCGCATCCAGGTCGCGTACAACATATTCCCCAAGCTCAAGCAGTACCTGCATCGGGGCGGACAGCAACTGTCCGGCGGCGAGCGCAAAATGGTGTCCATCGCCCGGGCCATCGCCCTGGATCCCGAAATGCTCATTCTCGACGAGGCCTTCGAAGGTCTGTCGCCGGCGATTCTTCCCACCATCAGCGATGGGTTGCGCGAAATCCTTCGGCAAGGGCGCTCGGTGCTGCTGGCCGAGTCCAATTTCTATCACCTGCCCAGCTTCGCCGACCGCATCTACGTCATCGAGCGCGGCGAAATCGTTTTTCACGGCACCCTGGACGAAGCTACCAAGCATCCCGAGACCATGAAAATCATCACCGGGACCGGCTGAGGGTGCTCGCGGTCCGGCTACCGGCGGCGCGCCCGTCCGGCCGCCAGCGTTTCGTGGGGCGCTTCGCCAAACCGCTGCCGGTAGGCGGCGGCGAAGCGGCCAAGATGGGCGCAGCCCCAACGCAGCGCCACGTCCGATACGCTGGCATCCGCCGGCGCCTCGCTCAATTCCCGCCGCGCTCTGTCCAGGCGCATGTCCCGCAGCAGCTGCATGGGGCTGGCGCCGTATTGCACCCGGCACATGCGGGACAGGTTCCTGGCACTGGTCCCGCTGTGGCCGGCTATGTCCTCCAGCGAGATGTCCTCCTGCAGATTGGCTTCCATGAAGGCCCGCGCCCGCTGCAAACGCTTGGGCACTTCGCGGCCCTGGCCGCCCAGGTAATGTTCATGAAGTGAAATCGACTGCGCGCACAGCAGGTGGCGCATAAGGGCCTCTTCGGCCATCCGCGCCTTCAGCCAGCCCAATTTCGACGGGCGGGCGACCTGCTCGCAAAAGTAGCGCATCAGGGCGCTCCATTGCTCGCCCTCGGACGAATTCAGTTCGATCTGCCGGTTGAAGCGCAAAGGTTCGCCGGGACGGGTTCCGGTCAGGCTGCCATATTCAAGCAGCAGGCGGGCAAGCGGCACCTTGAGGATGATCTGGGAAGCGCCCGCCTCCCAGTTCAGGCGATGCGGCACATTGGACGGCATGATCAACCCGCTGCCCGGGCTGACCGTCCAGCTGCCTTCTTCGCATTCGACGCCCACCGATCCGGACAGCGGCAATTGAATCAGCAGGAAGTCCCCGCCCGGCCGGGTTTCTTCGACCACCACCGCCTCGCCGTATTCGAGCATCCACAGGCCGAGGGCGTCGGCCTGCACCCCGTTCAGGCGTGCAGCCAGCGTGGAGCCCCGCGGCTCGAGCACGTGGTCGTTGAGAAGTTCGGCGACGCGGGTCCGCACCTCGTCGACGTCCTGCGACGCAAACAATACGTGCTGCGCAAGAAGGGCTTGGGTCCATCCCGCCATTGTGTGGGCCATGTTCGGCCTCCCGGCTCTTGTAAGGCGACGGCCCCTGGCCGGCGTCCCGACCGGCACGCTGGAAAAGACATGCCGGACCAAGTTCAAGCTTGTAGGTCCAAGCTTTTATATGAACCAGTATAGCGCCGGGCGGTACAGCCGCCCGGGGCGGAGCCGGGCGTTGCGGCCTGATGCGGCAACCCGTCGAAAGATGCGCCGGCATTCAAGCCGGTGCACGATGCGCGGTCACGCCATGACGGGCTGGCGGCCGCGGTTGTCGGCCAGCGCTTCTTCGCGATAGAAGCCCATGGCCTCGATGGCCGGCAGGTCGTTGAAGCAGAACAGGCAGGCGTCCTCGGTTTGCGAGGCGTTGGCATGTTCGTGCCACGCCCACGACGGAACACAGAAAATATCGTGCTCTTGCCAATCGAAGCGCCTGCCATTGATGATGGAGTGGCCGCGGCCCTTGGCCACCTGGTACAGGAAGCTGCCCGTGTGGCGATGGGCCTTGCCGGCGAAGCCCGGCATGAGCAACTGCATGCTGGCGCCCATGGTCGACATGACGTGGCCGCCCGTCACCGGGTTGGTGTAGTGCATCAAATGGCAGTCATAAGGGTTGGCCTCGGCCGCCTTGGCATAGTTCAGCAAGGCCTCGTAGGTGGGCTCCCATTGATACTTGAACAATGGCGAGTAGGGCGCGCTCCACCTGGCGTCCTGCGGACGCAAGCCCGGCGCCCCCCAGATTCCCACCGAATCGTCGACCGGATGGCCGACCGCCTGATGCAGGTCCGGATGCACGCCGAAAAAGCCCGCCTCCATGGCATTGGCCAGGGGAATGTCCAGGCCGTCCTGCCAGATGCAGGGCAAGCCGCTTTCTTCTACGCCATGCTCGTGCCAGCAGCCGTTGGGCGTGATGACGAAGTCGTTGGCGCCCAGTGTCATCTTGTGGCCGTTGACGATGGTGTAGGCCCCGCGTCCTTCCATGATGAAGCGCAGCGCCGACGACGAATGCCAGTGCGCCGAAGCGGCCTCCCCCGGATGCATGACCTGCAGGCCCGAGTACAGCCAGCCCACCGCCGCCGCCACATCGCGGCGGCCGGGATTGTCCAGATAGATGACGCGGCGGCCCGCCTTCTCGGGCGAGACGAGAGAGACCGAGCGCAGCACGTGCTCGCGCAGATCACGGTAGCGCCAGATCATCGGCACGGACTGGGACTTGGGCTGCCACGGCTCTATCTTGTTGGCCACGGTCCACAACGCAGCGGTTCCCAGCCGCTCCAGTTCGCCGTAATACTCCAGCAGCTCGGGGGTGTCCTGCACGTTCGCCCGGCCCGCGACGTCCTCGCGGTAGGCGTCATAAACAACGTCCGGCATGATGGTTCTCCTTCCGGCAAGTTTCAAGGAAGGCAATGGGCCGGCTCGTTCGATTCCGCGCGGCCATTGCCGATGTGGAAAAGATATCGAATCTCCGGTCCGCCCTCTATCCGCTTCAGGCCAGGCTTCATCCCAAAAAGGACAAATGCACGTTTCCAGCGCCGCACCGATTCGGCGGCCGGCTGTCTTGACAAAATAGTCAGGCTGCTTTACTTTCTAGAATAAAGTCAGCCTTCCTTACTATTTATAAAAACCATGCGGATCACGGCGCCGGGCTAGCGGCCGCCGCGCACGCAACCACTGCGAGGAGCACTCCAAATGAAATTCAAGCTAGGTGTACAACTGGGAATCGCCGCGGGCCTGCTCGGCGCCGCGGCCGTCGGCCACGCCGCGGACCTGAAGATCGGCATGGTGCTGCCCATGTCCGGTCCTTTTTCTTCCTATGGGCAGCAGATTCTGAACGGGGCCAGGCTGTACATCCAGGAGCACGGCGACACGATCGGCGACCGCAAGGTCGTGCTCATCGTCAAGGACGACACCGGGGTGGCCCCCGAGGTAAGCAAGCGCGCCGCCCAGGAACTGATCGTGCAGGACAAGGTGGACATCCTGGCCGGCTTCGGGCTGACGCCCTCGGCCTTCGCCGTGGCGCCCGTGTCGACGCAGGCCAAGATCCCGACCATCATCATGAACGCCGCCACCTCGTCGATCACCACCAAATCGCCCTACCTCTTGCGCGTCTCGATGACGCTGCCCCAGACCACGGCTCCCATCGCGACCTGGGCCGCCAACAACGGCATCAAGAAGGTATATACCGTGGCGGCCGACTTCGGGCCCGGCCATGACGCCGAAAAGCAGTTCATCAAGACTTTCACCGAGGCGGGCGGAGAAATCGTCGGACAGGTTCGCACCCCTGTCCAGAACCCCGATTTTTCACCTTTCCTGCAGCGGGTCAAAGACTCCAAGGCGGACGCCGTATTCCTGTTCGTGCCGGCGGGCGAGCAAGGCGTAGCCTTCCTGAAGGGCTACAAGGACCGCGGCCTGGCCGATGCCGGCATCAAGCTGATCGCCACCGGCGACCTCACCGACGAAGACGTGCTGGACGCCATGGGCGACCCGGCGCTGGGCGTGATCAACTCCATGCATTACTCCGAAGCCCATGACTCGGCCCTGAACAAAGCCTATACGCAGGCTTATTACAAGGCCTACCCCAACAAGCGCCCCAACTTCATGTCGGTGGCCGGCTACGACGGCATGCACCTGATCTACGACGTACTGGCCCGCACCAAGGGCGACGCCGGCGGCGGCGTTTTCCTCGAAGCGGCCAAGGGCACCCGGTGGGAAAGCCCCCGCGGCCCCATCCAGATCGATCCCGAAACCCGCGACATCATCCAAAACGTCTACATACGCAAGGTCGAACGGGTCGACGGCAAGCTGCAGAACGTCGAAATCGACAAAATCGCCGACTTCAAGGATCCGGGCAAAGAATAAGTCTCCGCCAAGCAGCGCCCGGTTCGCGCCCCACCTTTGTGACGGCCCTCGCGAGGGCCGGGACAAAGGTGGGGCGCAAAGAGGAGCCGGATTCGGCCAGGCCCCTTCCGGCGCTTCTCTTCCTTCCGCACCATTGCGGGGGACAGGCAAAATGTCCCACTGGACGCAATCGAGAACAGTCGTGTAAACTTGCGCTGCCTTTCGGGTATTTCCTCCCGGCTCGGCGCATATCGAACCAATCAGCCATGACTCTATCGTTCTCGACCTGCTACAACACCACCTGGTGGCGCTTCCAATAGGAAGCGGCATGTCGTCGCGGTCACGAACCGCAACTTGCCGCCGTACCGGTAGGCAAGTTCCAGTCAAAAGGCTTCAAACACGCACCCCGGCACGGCGGCTCCCAGCAAGGAGCTACACCGATGTCCACCCTCTCCATCGCATTCGCAACTCGCCACGCATACGGCTCGCATCCGATCCGCTGCGGCTCGCCCCTGGGCATGGCCGGGCTTGCACAGCGATGGCGCATCAGCTTGATTCCCGCTTGCACCGCCCCGGGCCGCTTCGCGCGTCCGGCGGTTTATCCATTCCGAATCAAGGCAAGACCATGAAACTGCTGATGCTAGACAACTACGACTCGTTCACCTACAACCTCGTCCAGTACTTCGGCGAACTCGGCGAAGACGTCACGGTGCTGCGCAACGACCAGACCTCGCTCGAAGCCATCGCCCAGCTGCGGCCCGACCGCATCTGCGTCTCGCCGGGCCCATGCTCTCCGGCCGAGGCCGGTATTTCCGTCGAACTGATCCAGGCCTTTGCGGGCAAGCTGCCCATTCTCGGCGTCTGCCTGGGGCATCAGGCCATCGGGGCGGCCTTCGGCGGCAACATCGTCCGGGCCGGCAAGCAGATGCACGGCAAGACTTCGCCCATTACCCACGGCGGCACCGACGTCTTCGCCGGCCTGCCCTCGCCCTATACCGTCACCCGCTACCACTCCCTGGTCATCGAGCGCGACTCCATGCCCGGCTGCCTGGAGATCACCGCCGAAAGCGACGACGGCGAAATCATGGGCGTACGCCACAAGACGCTGCCGGTCTACGGCGTGCAGTTCCATCCCGAATCGATACTCAGCGAGCACGGCCACGCCCTGCTGCGCAACTTCCTGGACATCTGAAATAACAAAGGAATTCTCATGACCATCTCCCTCACCGACGCCCTGGCGCGCTGCATCGAGCATCGCGAGATCTTCCACGAAGAAATGCTGCATCTGATGCGCATGCTGATGCGCGGCGAAATGTCGCCGCAGATCGCCTCCGCCCTGATCATGGGGCTGCGCGTCAAGAAGGAAACCATCGGCGAAATCACCGCCGCCGCCCAGGTGATGCGCGAATTCGCCCTGCAGGTGAAGACGCAAGATCCGGACGAGCTGCTGGATATGTGCGGCACCGGCGGCGACGGCACCAAGACCTTCAACATCTCCACCGCCGCCATGTTCGTGGCGGCCGCGGCAGGCGCCAAGATCGCCAAGCATGGCGGCCGCAGCGCCTCGTCCTCGTCCGGCAGCGCCGACGTGGTCGAAGCCCTGGGCATCAACATCAATCTGACGCCCGAACAGATCAACGAGTGCATCGAGGCCACCGGCATCGGCTTCATGTTCGCGCCCGCCCATCACGGCGCCATGAAGAACGTCGCCTCGCTGCGCAAAGAGCTGGGCGTCAAAACCATATTCAACATCCTGGGCCCGCTGACCAATCCCGCCAATGCCTCGAACCAGCTGATGGGCGTGTTCCACTCCGACCTGGTGGGCATCCAGGTGCGCGTGCTGCAGCGCCTGGGCTCCAAGCACGTGCTGATCGTGCACGGCAAGGACGGCATGGACGAAGCCTCGCTGGGCGCGCCCACCCTGGTCGGCGAGCTCAAGGACGGCCAGGTCATCGAATACGAGATCCATCCCGAGGATTTCGGCATGTCCATGATCTCCAACCGCTCGCTCAAGGTCGAGAACCGCGAAGAGTCCGCCCAGCTCATCAAGGAAGCCCTCGATAACGTCCCGGGCGCCGCTCGTGATATCGTAGCTTTCAATGCAGGCTTGGCAATCTACGCCGGCAATAAGGCCGATTCCATCCAACAGGGATTGAAACTAGCATTTGAAGCCATAGCAAGCGGTGCCGCCCGCGCCAAACTCGAAGATTTCGCGGCTTTCACACAAAAACTGTAATCTTGTTGCCCTGCCTGGCAGGCGCCCACCGGGCCTGTCCGGCCACCGACGCAAGGCGGCCTTTGCCTGTTGCGCAGTCAAAGCGGCCGCCCGTTGGTGATATGCCGCCCCGGAGAAACCGATGAACGACATACTAGAAAAAATCCTCGCCACCAAGAAATCCGAGGTTTCCGCAGCGCGCCAGATGCGCAGCGAAGCCGACGTGCTGCGCGAAGCCAAAAGCCGCAAGGACGTGCGGGGCTTCATCCGCGCCATCGAAGACAAAATCGCCCAGGGCAAGCCGGGCGTCATCGCCGAAGTCAAGAAAGCCTCGCCCTCCAAGGGCGTCATCCGCGAAGACTTCAACCCCGCCGACATTGCCTGCTCGTACGCCGCCCATGGCGCCGCCTGCCTGTCGGTGCTCACCGACGTAAAGTTCTTCCAGGGCTCGTACGACTACCTGCGTCAGGCACGCGCCGCGTGCTCGCTGCCCGTGCTGCGCAAGGACTTCATGATCGACCCCTACCAGATCGCCCATGCCCGCGCCCTGGGCGCGGACTGCGTGCTGTTGATCGTCGCCGCGCTGAGCCTGGACCAGCTCAAAGAGCTCGAAAGCCTGGCGCTCGAACTGGACATGGACGTGCTCGTCGAAGTGCACGACCGCGACGAACTCGACACCGCTCTGCAGCTGCAAACTCCCCTCATCGGCATCAACAACCGTAATCTGCGCACCTTCGAGGTGTCGCTGCAAAACACCATCGACCTGCTGCCCCTCATCCCCGAAGGCAAGCGCGTGGTCACCGAAAGCGCCATCCTCGCGCGCGAAGACGTCGACCTCATGCGCTCCCACGGCGTGCACGCCTTCCTCGTCGGCGAACGCTTCATGCGCGCCGAAGAACCGGGCAAAGCGCTGCAGGAACTGTTTTTCTGACGCGGGTAATACCGGTGTTGAGAAGCTGACTTCTCAGTACACCGGTTTCGGGGTTTTCCCCCAATGATCAAGTAGTACTCCGAGCCGATTTCGTCACCAGCCACAATGAACACTATGGTGATCGTAGTTGCCTATTGACTATCATTCGTCAATAAACGAAAATAGCACATCGGATTGAACACTACTTGACGCTGCATGGGCAGAAAGACCTTTATGCAGATTGGCTGAAGCGCCTGCGCGACAATCAGGCCAAGGTAGCCGTCATTCGTCGCGTCGCCCGTATCGAATTGGGAAATTTCGGCAATCATAAATTCTGTCGAGAAGGCGTATGGGAACTGCGTATCGATGCCGGGCCGGGCTATCGCGTGTATTACGCCCACTCCGGCAAGCGTGTCGTATTGCTTCTAGGCGGCGGCGACAACCGCACACAAGAATCCGACATCGACAAAGCGGTGTTTTACTGGAATGAATGGCAATCAAGAGGCGACCATGCGAAGCAAACCCCATGACGAAGCAATGGCTGAGATATATGCCAATGACCCGGCCCTTGCTCTCAATGTCATCAATGGCATTCTAGAAGACGGCGATCACGGCGAACTGCTGATCGTGTTGCGACAGCTAACGCAGGCCTTTGGAGGCGTACAAGCGGTGGCAAAACAGGCTCATTTGAATCCCACCCAGCTATATCGCACCCTCTCGCCCAAGGGCAATCCGGCTCTAAGCAGCCTGACAGCCATCCTCAGGGCCATGGGTTTGCGGCTCGCCATCCAGCCACTTGGCTCCTTCGCATCGACTCAAGCAAGATAATGCAAAGCCCCTCCTGTCCCCTTTGCCAGCCAGCCGGCGGCTTGAACGAAATCTGGCGCAACGCGCAACTGCGTGTCATCGACGTGCCGGATACGGGCTATCCCGGCTATACGCGCGTGATCTGGAATGAGCACATTACCGAGATGACGGACCTGGATGCGTCCCAGCGCCGACAGGTGATGGATGCCGTATGGCTGGTGGAAACCGTCATGCGCAACGAGCTGGCGCCGCTCAAGGTCAACCTGGCCCAGTTCGGCAACCAAGTGCCGCACCTGCACTGGCACGTGATTCCCCGCTGGCCGCTCGACACCCACTTCCCTGACGCCGTCTGGGCCGCCCCCAGGCAGCGCAGTCCAGAGCAGCAACTGGCCTGGGAAGGGTTTCGCGAACAGCAGGAGAACCTGCTGCCTGCGTATCATGCGGCGCTGCGCGCAGCGCTCGGCACGCTGTAGGCGTTCGACAACAGTCAATATGACTTAGGGGTTTCCCTAATACCTGCTTTGCCCGTATAATCTTCCCACTGCATAAATCATGTGTCGGCATTTTCATACAGCGCATCGCTGTGTCATAGCAGTTGTCTGAATCCTCAGCACCCATGCCGAACACCATCGCTCCCTGACCTCCGAGCCTTTCGCCGCGTTTTCTTGACGACGCCGCACTTCTAGGTTGATTCGGTCGGCACGATGCTCCAATCAACCAGCGCTCCGGGCTCTCTTTAATCGCCCCCCGCTAAGTGTGCCGTTCATTCGGCAAAGGTATCTCATGTCTTTCGAAACCCTGGGTCTCGAACCCAAGCTGTTGTCCGCGCTCGTCAAAGCCGGCTTTTCCACTCCCACGCCCGTCCAGCAGGCCGCCATTCCCAAGGCCCTGGAAGGCCACGACCTGATGGTCTCGGCCCAGACCGGCAGCGGCAAGACGGCCGCCTTCATGCTGCCCGCCCTCAATCGCATCGCCGGCATGCCCGCCAACAAGGGCCGCGGCGTGCAGGTGCTGGTGCTGACCCCGACGCGCGAACTGGCCATGCAGGTGGCGGACGCCACCAAGGCCTATGGCGCGCACATTCCCGATCTTCGCACCGCCGTCGTGGTGGGCGGCATGCCCTATGGCGCCCAACTGAAGGCGCTGTCGCGCCGCGTCGACGTACTGGTGGCCACGCCCGGCCGCCTCATCGACCACCTGCAGGCCCGCCGCGTCAATCTTTCCACCGTCCAGACCTTGGTGCTGGACGAAGCCGACCGCATGCTGGACATGGGCTTCATCGAGGACATCGAGACCATCGTCGCCGCGACGCCCGCCGACCGCCAGACCCTGCTGTTCTCGGCCACGCTGGACGGCACCATCGCCCGGCTTGCGCGCGACATGCTGAAAGAGCCCCTGCGCATCGAAGTATCGGGCCACAAGCAAAAGCACGACAACATTACGCAAAGCCTGCTGTACGCCGACGACGCCAACCACAAGCTGCGCCTGCTCGACCACCTGCTGCGCGATACCAAGCTGGATCAAGCCATTGTCTTCACGTCGACCAAGCGCGGCGCCGACGACCTGGCCAACCGCCTGGCCGACCAGGGCTTTTCGGCTGCCTCGTTGCATGGCGACATGAACCAGCGCCAGCGCACCCGCACCCTGGGCCTGCTGCAAAAGCGCCGCCTGCAAGTGCTGGTCGCCACCGACGTGGCCGCGCGCGGCATCGACGTGCAAGGCATCAGCCACGCCATCAACTACGACCTGCCGATGCAGCCCGAGGACTACACGCACCGCATCGGACGCACCGGACGCGCCGGCAACAGCGGCCTGGCCTTCACCCTGGCCACGCACTCCGAGCGGCACAAGATCCGCCGCATCGAGCACTTCATCGGCCAGCCGATTCCGTCCAACGTCATTGAAGGGCTCGAGCCCACCAAGACGGCGCGCCCCACCTATACCGACCGCAAGGGCAAAGGCAAGGGCGGCAAGAGTTTCGGCGGCGGCTTCGGCGGCAAGCGCGAGAACGGGTACAAAGGCCGCAGCAGCTTCGGCGACAAGCCCGGCTATGCCGGCAAATCGCGTCACGAAGAAGGCGCTTCCTTCGGCGGCAAGCCCCGTTTCGAAGAGCGCTCCGACTACGCCGGCAAACCACGCTTCGACGAGCGTCCCGCCTATGCGGGCAAGCCCCGCTTCGGCGACAAGCCTGCCTACGACAGCCGCGCCGACGGCGAACGCCCGGCACGCCGCTTCGACGATCGTCCCGGCTATGCCGACCGCGACGCCTCCGGCTACAAAAGCCGCGGCGAACGTGGCGGCTTCGAGCACAAGGAAGCCCGCGGCCACAAGGCAAACGGCGACCGCTGGACTTCGGCCAAGCCCCACGCCGCCCGTGCCGCGCACCCCGGCCGGCCCGCGCCTGCAAAAGACGCCGGTTTCAGCGGCCGCAGCTCGCGTCCCAGCTTCGGCGGCAAGCCTGCCGCACGCGGCAAGAGCCCGGCCCGCCGCGGCGATTTCGCCTGAGCGCATAAGCCGTTCCGCCAACTAGGCAGGCCCCGCAACGTTGGATGACCTCCAACTTTGCGGGGTCTTTTCATTGGCGGGGCCCTCTTCCAACTCTCTCGCTCAACATACCGACGCAGAAGCAAGGCGTCCTGCCGAAGGGTCAGCGCACCAGCCGACCCGCTTGCGCTTCCTGATCGTACCTGTACAGGCCCGTCCAAAAGCACCCTGTGGCGCCTGCCCGCGGGACAAGCGGCGTCAATCCGGTTACAAAAACAGGCCCGCCCGGGACAGCGCCTCCATCGCCTCCTATACTAAGGGTTGTGGAAACACGTCAATATCGACCCACGTCATGAGACAACTCGCCAACCGCCCTGTGTTTCTGGCCATGCTCCTGGCCATCCCTTTATGGTTCGTGCTGGACAACTTCATTGTGGCGGCGATGGTGGCTCTGCTCATCGCCTTCTTCACCGCCATGGTGCATTCGCTGCGCGTTCTGAAGAAAAGCGAACGGCAACCCGACGAACGCACCGACGGCAACTGACGCATTACGATGATGAATATGGCAAGAAACACCACTGTTCCAGCCGGCCTTCCTTCACTGGACGTCGACTCGGCCTCGCACCTGCGGGCCATGCAAGACTATCTCGCCTACCGCATACAGCACACCGACGACGGGTTCATGCCTTTCGAAGAATGGATGCAGCATGCGCTGTACGCCCCTGGCCTGGGCTACTATGCGGCCGGCAGCACCAAGTTCGGCAGCGAGGCGCCCGAAGGCGACTTCACCACCGGCCCCGAACTCACCCCCCTGTTCGGCCAGGCCCTGGCCGGCCAGGTCGCGCAGATCTTGGCCGCCACCGGCACCAAGACCGTCCTCGAGGTCGGGGCGGGCACCGGCGCCCTGGCCGCGGCGCTCATCCCCGCATTGAACCTGCTGGACATCCGTCCTCAATACCAGATTCTCGAAGTCTCGGGCGAATTGCGCGAGCGGCAGCAGCAACGGCTCGAGGGCCTGCATGCCAACGTTCAATGGCTCAAGGCCCTGCCCAGCGACTTCAAGGGCTGCATCATCGCCAACGAAGTCCTGGACGCCATGCCGACCACCCTCTTTCGCTGGGACGATGCGGGCAATGTGCTGGAGCTTGGCGTCGGCCTTGAAAGCAGCAGCACGCAGCAAGACGGCGCAGGGCCGGACGCAGGCCAACCCCGCTTCATGCTGGCCGAACGCCCGGCCGACGAATATCTGCAGACGCTGGTGGCCCTGCGCATGCCGCCGCTTCCCGGCTACCGTTCCGAAATCAACATCCAGGCCGAAGCGTGGATGCGGCAGCTGGGTGCCTGGCTCAAGAAAGGCGCCGCCCTGCTGATCGACTACGGCTTTCCGCAGCGCGAGTTCTATCACCCCCAGCGCGCCGAAGGCACGCTGATGTGCCATTTCCGCCATCACGCGCACGCCGACCCCCTGCTTTATCCCGGCCTGCAAGACATCACCACGCACGTCGACTTCACCGCCATGGCGGACGCCGCGCTGGAAGGCGGCCTGGATATCCTGGGCTACACTTCGCAAGCGCGCTTCCTGATGAACGCCGGACTGATCGAGATTCTGACCGGACTCGACCCGCACGACGCCGCAGGCTACGCCAAGGTCGTGGGCCCCGTGCAGAAGCTGCTCTCCGAAGCCGAAATGGGCGAGCTCTTCAAGGTCATGGCCGTGGGCCGCGGTCTGGACGTGCCTCTCATGGGGTTCACCAGCGGCGACAGGCGGGATCGACTCTGAGCCGTCCCGACCTACCGTACATATAGATAGAGATAGCGGCAGACGTACCGGGCCTCGAGTCCTTGCGTGCGGCTGCGACGAACGCTACGGCGAACGATGAATAAGAAGGGATGGGACATGCAGGAACGCAAGGGGATAGACGGCCGGGCCTTTGGCATGATGGTGGTGCTGTGCATGATCTGGGCCTTCCAGCAGATCGCCATCAAGGCCGCCGCCTTCGACGTGGCGCCGGTGCTGCAGATCGCAATCCGCTCGGGCGTGGCCGCCGTGCTGGTCGCAATGCTGATGGCTTGGCGCCGCGAACCGCTGAGCCTGTCCGACGGCAGCTGGCGCCCCGGCCTGCTGGTGGGCGCCCTGTTCGGCATCGAATTCGTGTTCCTGGGTGAAGGCCTGCGCTATACCACCGCCTCGCACATGGCGGTCTTCTTGTATACGGCGCCTTTCGTCGCCGCCATCGGCCTGCACTGGCGGCTGCCCGAAGAAAAGCTTGCCGCCGCCCAATGGTTCGGCATCCTGGTGGCCTTCATCGGCATCGTCGTCGCCTTTGCCGGACGCGAAGCCGGCGAAGCCACCCCCGCGGCCAGCAACATGCTGCTGGGCGACTTCCTGGGACTGCTGGCAGGCGCCGCCTGGGGCGCGACGACCGTCGTCATCCGCTGCACCCGGCTCTCGCAGACCTCGGCCACCAAAACCCTGTTGTACCAGTTGATCGGAGGGTTCATCATCTTGTTCGCCGCCGCGCTCATTTCAGGCCAGATGGGCTTTCGCCCGACGCCGGTCGCCGTCAGCAGCGTGCTGTTCCAGTGCATCGCGGTGGCCTTCATCAGCTTTCTTGCGTGGTTCTGGCTGCTGCGCAGGTATCTCGCCTCGCGCCTGGGCGTGTTCTCGTTCATGACACCGCTGTTCGGCATCTTCTTCGGCGTCTGGCTTCTGGACGAACCTCTGGACACCAGCTTCCTGATCGGCGCCGTGCTGGTCGCGATCGGCATCGTGCTGGTGAGCGGGTATGCGTGGATGAAGCAGATGCTGCAAAGAGGCGCGCAGCCTCGCTGCTGAAAGCGCTGCGCTGGGCAGCTCTATCTGGGCCACACCAACCGTGCCGATGCTAGGACTAGTGATGTTTCTCAGTCAATGCCGAGAAAATCGGCCCTGGAACAGGTCCGGTCTCCACTAAGGGCATGAACGCTATCTTGTGCGCTTCTTTTTTGCTAAGCCCAATTCCATGCAAGACAGCAGCCATCATTTCTTCGACATGGGTTTCGCTGCACGGCTCCATCAACATGGTTTCGATGCCGTAGAAAATGGACCCCAGAATGACATCCCGTATCGCCTGCGGATTGTCCACTGAGAAACGCCCTGTCCTGACACCCAGCTCGACGTCACGCGTCAAATAGGTGTCGAGCAATTTTCCACGCACCGCTCTGGCTGAGCCGACCCGGGTCAGGAATCGTCCCCATACCGAATACTCTCGCGCCATACGCACGTACAAACGCGTCCCCGTGGTAACTCGCACCGCCGGATCGTCGAACTTTAGTACTTCCAGATCCACCACGCTCAGCACTTCGTCGCTCATCTGGCTGGTGACGGCCACGAGCAGCTCGCTGGTCGTATTGAAATAGTTGTAGAACGTCCCGCGAGCCACGCCTGCAGCCGCGATGAAGTCATCGATAACCGGAAGATCCGGACCCTTTTCAGCAAAAACCCCCAACGCACTACGCATCAACCGTATGCGTGTTTTTTCGCGCCGAGCCAAGCCGACTCTGGTGCGGTGGTCCTCCGGTTTCGAATTCGGCTTGTTCATGTGCATACCTGGAAAAAAGGCATTGTACCGTTCCACTCCGTAACGGCGGCCGACCATATCGGAACAAACCCTAGGTGTTCATTTTTTGTATTGACGATAACGTCATTATGACTAGAATATCAAATTGACAATATAGTCATTAGTAAAACAAGCGACGAGGCGGCCGAGATCGCCATGCTATGCGCACTGTAAGAAGGAGCAGGAGATGAGCAGCGAAGCCGACCACGTCTACGACGTCCTACAGGTGGGATATGGCCCCGTAAGCGAAGTACTGGCGCTGACTTTGGCCCGAAATGGGTATTCAGTCGCGGTTTTCGAACAATGGAAGGAGCGCTACGCTCTGCCGCGCGCTGTGTGCATCGATCACGAGATGTTTCGCATGCTTTCGGGCATCGGCATGCGGGACGAATTGCCCACGGTCAGCCATCCCGCGCCTCCATACCGCTGGTTCAACTCGGAATGGAAGGAATTACTGCATATCGACTGGTCGGCTGAAGCCATATCAGGTGGAACCGACGTTAATTTTGTCCATCAACCGACCTTGGAAACCATGTTCGACGCCAAGGTAAGGCAGTATCCACAGATCGACCTGAACCTGGGCTGGAAGGTCACGGCCATCCGCCAGACTCCAGCGTATGCGGAACTCGAGGCCTGCAATACCGAAACCGGTGAAACTCGCAGGGCCCGGGCCAAGTATCTGATCGGCGTGGACGGAGCAAACAGCCTGGTCCGGCAAAGCATCGGCGCTACGCAAGAAGACCGTGGATTCGAGGCCGACTGGCTTGTCATAGACATTTTGCCCAACGAAGGTGTAACGCTCGATATCCCGCCCGCGGCGCAGTACTGCAACCCCGAGCGTCCGACCACGATTGTCCCCGCCGGGATAAAGAACGGTCGCTACTATCGGCGCTGGGAGTTCATGCGCATGCCGGGCGAGTCCCTCGAGCATCTGGAAAACATCGAAACCGCCTGGGCACTCCTCGAACCCTGGGTCAAGCCGGAACAGGCGAAGATCATCCGGCACAAGGTGTACAACTTCCGCTCGCTGATAGCCGATAAATGGCGCGACGGACGCATATTGATCGCCGGCGACGCGGCGCATGTCATGCCGCCCTTCATGGGACAAGGCATGTGCGCCGGGCTGCGCGACGACTGGAATCTCGCCTGGAAACTCGATCTCGTCCTGAAAGGCTTGGCGGACGACAGTCTGCTGGACACTTATCAAGTCGAGCGGCGGCCGCACGCACGAGACGTCATCGACCTGTCAATGTACCTGGGCAAGGTCATCTGCATTTCCGATCCGAAGGTCGCGGCGGAGCGCGACCAGGCCTTCTTCGAAGGCAAGGCCACGCCGCCTCCACCCTTCCCGTCGCTGGCGCACGGCATCATTCATCGCGACAGCTCGAGTGAGGTCGTCGCGCCCGCGGGCGCCCTCTGCCCCCACGGCACCGTCTCCTACAAAGGCCGGCGTGGCCGGTTCGACGACCTGGTCGGGCTGGGCTTCGTGCTCGTACTGCGCAATGCCGACGCCCGGCGCGCGCTGACCAAAGAGAACGTCGCCGTGCTGCGGCAGCTGGGCGGCCATATCATCCATCTCGCTGAAACCGCGGATAGCGACGAATCCGTGGTCGACCTGGACAACAAGTTCATTCCTTTCATGGACGAACTCGGCTTGGTCGCGATGCTGGTACGCCCCGACTTTTTCATGTATGGCGGCGCAAAACAATTCGACCACATCCAGACGCTGGTTGCGGACCTGGCGACTGATCTGCGCCGGCACGGGGTGCGAATAACGTCCGTCGCGCGTCAGAAAATGAGAACGGAGCGCTATCGACCGGCTGAACCAACACTCCATCCTGCATCACAAGAAATAACCGACAGGCTCGGAGCAAGGTGCGACCGGTCCCACAACTAAACCAAAGAGAGAGAGACATGAAGATAAAACACGGCCACCCATCGGCCGGCGATACGGGCCTGCTCGACGCCGGACGGCGAAAAATCCTCACGGCTTCCCTGCAGGCTTCGGCCCTGAGCGTACTGGGGTGGGCGGGCTTCGTGCCCGCCGCCTATGCCCAGACCGGGAGGAAGATCAAGATCGGCTACGTCACTCCCCTGACCGGTCCACTCGCCGGATTCGGCGAGGTCGACCGTTTCGTGCTCGACCAGTTGAAAGACACCTTCGCAAAAGGAGTGGCGGTGGGCGGAGAACAACGCACCGTCGAAATCGTAGTGAAGGACAGCCAGTCCAATCCCAACCGCGCATCCGAAGTAGCCGCCGAACTGATACTGAGGGACGAGATCGACCTCATGGTCGTAGGGTCGACTCCCGAGAACTCGAATCCCGTTTCCGATCAATGCGAGCTGAACGAAATTCCCTGCATATCATCGACCACGCCCTGGCAGCCATGGTTCTTCACACGGGGCGGAGACCCCAAGACCGGCTTCGACTGGACTTATCATTATTTCTGGGGCCTCGAGGACATCATCGCCAACTTCACGAATATGTGGAAGTCCATACCCACCAACAAAGTGGTGGGCGTGCTCTTTGCCAATGACGCCGATGGAAACGCGTGGGGCGACCCCCAGCATGGCCTGACGCCCGCCCTGAAGAAGATGGGCTACACGGTCGTCGACCCGGGCCGGTATCAAAGCGGCCAATCCAATTTCAGCTCGCTCATTGCAGAGTACAAGAAGGCCGGTGTCGAGATCATTGCCGGCGTACCGACTCCGCCTGACTTTCAGAATTTTTGGACCCAATCCAGCCAGCAGGGCTTCAAGCCAAAGATCGTGACCGTGGGTAAAGCGCTGGCGTTTCCGTCATCGGCCGAAGCGCTAGGCCCCATCGCGGAAGGCGTTACGCAAGAGTGCTGGTGGAGCCCGAACCGTCCTTATAAATCCTCCCTGACCGGGCAGACAGCACAGCAGTTGGCCGACGATTACGAGCGTGTCACCGGCAAGCAGTGGACTCAACCCCTGGGTTATGCGCACTCGCTGTTCGAAGTCGCACTCGATGTGCTCAAACGCAGTAAAGACATCGACGACAAGGCATCCATCCGCGACGCCATTCCGACAACTAAGTTGGACACCGTCATTGGTCATGTCGCATGGGGCGACGGCCCGGTTAAAAATGTCGCCAAGACCACGCTAGTGGGAGGCCAATGGATCAAGGGGGCACGCCATCCCTTCGATCTGGTCGTCGTCAACAACGACACCGCCTCCGACATACCCGTCCAGGCCGAGATGATCGTCATACCCACATAGCACCGCGGCCATGGCTCCCCTATTATCCGTTCAGGGCCTATCGAAGTCGTTCGGATCGATAAAGGTTACGAACAATTTGAGTTTCGACCTGCGCCGCGGCGAGGCCCTGGGCGTCCTGGGTCCGAACGGTGCAGGCAAAACCACCTTGTTCAACCTGATAAGCGGCGATCTTGCCAGCGACTCGGGCCGCATCCTGCTCGAGGATCGCGACATCACCCGCCTTCCGGCATACAAGCGCTGCGGCGCCGGCCTCGGCCGCTCGTACCAGGTGGCTCAGCCTTTCGGCGGCATGACCGTGTTCGAGAATCTGGCCGTCGCGGCCATGTTCGGGGCAGGCCAGTCGCGCGCGCAGGCGCATGACTCGAGCGTGGACATACTCCGACGCACGGGGTTGCTTTTCAGGGCCAACCAACTGGCGGGTAGCCTGACGCTGCTTGATCGCAAACGTCTCGAGCTAGCCCGAGCCTTGGCCACCCAACCCGAAGTGTTGCTGCTGGACGAGATAGCTGGAGGCCTGACGGAAAAAGAAGCCGGACAATTGGTCGAAATGGTCCATGAAATACGCAATGACGGCATATCGATCATCTGGATCGAACATGTGGTGCATGCCCTGATAGCCGTCGCCACCCGCCTGCTCGTGATCAATTTCGGCAGCAAGCTGGCCGACGGCCCGCCTCGGGAAGTCATGCAAAGCCCCGAAGTACAGCGTGTCTACATGGGAATAGAGGCTCAACATGCTTGAGGTAAATGACCTGCGTGTGTTCTACGGCGACTTCCAGGCGCTCTTCGGCATTGATTTCCGTATCGAAGCAGGCCAGACAGTCTCCATCATCGGCGCGAACGGCGCGGGGAAATCAACCTTTCTGAAGACCTTGTGTGGTCAGCTGCGTCCCCACTCCGGGTCCATCCTGTTCGAAGGGCGTCCGATCGGGGGATGGCCGCCCAGCACGATCGCCGGCCTAGGCATATCCATGGTGCCCGAGGGCCGCCGACTGTTCACCAGCCTGACCGTCGAAGAGAACATACTGTCGGGCGGCTTCTCCCGCCGAACAGGTCCCTGGACCCTGGAGCGCGTCTATCGGCTGTTTCCCGCCCTGCGGACCCATCGCAATGCGCTCGCCACGACGCTTTCCGGCGGACAACAGCAGATGGTCGCCATCGGGCGCGCCTTGATGGCCAACCCGCGCGTGTTGATTTGCGACGAAGTGTCATTGGGGCTGGCGCCCGCGGTGATTAAGGATATCTATACCGCCCTGCCACAACTGCTGCAGGATGGCGTGGCCCTTATTCTCGTCGAGCAGGATGTGAATACGGCGTTGAGCGTATCCGACTATGCGTATTGCTTCATGCATGGACGAGTATCGCTTCAGGGCCGGCCCGGCACATTGAGCAAGGCAGAAATATCCGACGCCTACTTCGGCATTCAATAAGGAAACACACCGTGATGGATTGGCTTGCCGTCGTCGTGCATGGCACTCTTGCAGGGGGAGGCTACGCCCTGTTCGCCATCGGGCTTTCGCTCGCCTACGGCGTAATGAGGCTCGTCAATATCGCACATGGAGACTTCATCGTGCTGGCGGCATATATTGCACTGGTTATCGCCGTGGGATTGGGGCTGCACCCACTGCTGGCCCTGCCTATCGTCGCGACCATCATGTTCGGGCTGGGCTACCTGCTTCAGCGCACAGTACTCAATCGCGTTCTGGGGCCCGACATCCTGCCGCCGCTGCTGGTCACCTTCGGTCTGGCCATCATGCTTCAGAACGGCCTGCTGGAGCTTTTCTCGGCCGACGCCCGAGTGCTGTCGGCCGGGACCCTGGCCACTGACAGCGTCAGTCTGGGCGACAGTCTGGCCGTCGGGGTGCTTCCACTGGCTACCTTCGTAACAGCCGTTGCCTGCACCTTCGGGCTCTCATGGCTGTTCCGGCGCACACGGCTGGGCATGGCCTTTCGCGCAACCTCGGACGACCCGCACACCGCCCAGTTAGTCGGCATCAAAGATAAGCACGTTTACGCGCTGGCCATGGGCATCGCCTTCGCCGTCATGGCGGTGGGTGGCGTGTTTATGGGCATGCGCGCATCTTTCACACCCGACCTGGGCCCAAGCTATCTGATCTACTCGTTCGAAGCGGTCGTCATTGGCGGCGTCGGATCCATTTGGGGCACCCTGGCGGGTGCGATTCTGCTGGGCGTCGCCCAAGGCGTGGGCTATTCCTTCGGTCCCGGATGGGGGATTCTGACCGGCCACATCGTATTCCTGCTGGTCTTGCTGTTCAAGCCCGCGGGGCTATTTTCAAGGAACCAGCCATGAGCCCTTCTTCCGGATACGCTGTCACCCTGGGCACCCGCGCCAGCCGCATAGGCCTGTTCGCCGCCGGCATAGGCTGCGCCGTTCTCTTCACAATGCCCTTCTGGGCCGGCTCCAGCACCATGCGCCTGCTGATCGAGATCATGTGCTTTCTGGCGCTGGCACAAATGTGGAACCTACTGGCCGGATACGGAGGCCTCATCTCCATAGGCCAGCAGGCTTTCGTCGGCATCGGCGCATATGGCCTGTTCCTGTGCGCAAACCATTTCGGCGTGAATCCATTCATCGCCGTACTGCTGGGCGGGCTGATTGCCGCCGCCCTGGCTCTTCCCGTCGCCGCAATCACCTTCCGGCTCAAAGGGGGCTATTTCGCGGTGGGAACCTGGGTCGTGGCCGAAGTCTGCCGACTTGCCGTTTCCAACGTACAGCTTTTGGGAGGAGGTTCTGGACAAAGCCTGACCGCAATGCGCGGCGTTCCTAAGGCCGTTCGGGAATCCACCACATTCTGGATTGCTGCCGCGATCACGGTTGGCATGCTCGCTTTGACGTACTGGGCGCTACGCTCTCGTTTTGGCATGGCGTTGACTGCAATCCGCGACAGCGAGGCCGCGTCCAAGAGCCAAGGCATCCATGTCCAGAAGATCAAGCTGTATGTATTCGTGTTCGCGGCATTCGGCTCCGGCCTCATCGGTGCCCTGTATTATCTGAACGCCCTGCGCATTTCCCCCGCGTCGGCGTTCGACCTCAACTGGGTCGTCATAGCGATTTTCATCGTGGTCATCGGCGGCATCGGCACGCTGGAAGGCCCCATCATCGGCACACTCGTCTATTTCGCATTGCGCGAGCTGCTTGCGGACTATGGCAGCTGGTATCTGATGGCGCTGGGCTTGTGCGCGGTGATCATCATGATCCAATGGCCCCGTGGTATCTGGGGCACGGTCCAGCATCGATACGACCTGCGCTTTTTCCCTATTCAGCGGCGTGTGCGCTTATTGGAATAGCGGCTACAGCGCATCCCACAGCTACATTCGCCTTGCATGCCCGGATGCGCTTGAACCGTGCGCCGCCGCTTCCGCCCTCAACCAGGCAGCCGAACCGTCACTTCGACTTCTATCAACAGCCCGGGAACCGCCAGACCAGTCACGCCGATAATCGTCTGCGCCGGGTGCTCTTTGCTTCCCTGGACCTCTTCGATCGCTGCCGTGATCACCTCATACTGGGTAGGATGAAGCGTATAGATCGTGCGGCGGACAACATCGTCCCATGAGGCGTCGACGGCTTTCAGCGCCACCTCGACATTGCGCATCGCCGCCTTGGTTTGCGCACCGAGGTCGTCACCGCCGATGATGGAGAAGTCCGGGGCCAGCGCGACTTGCCCGGCGATGTACGCGACCGTACCCGGTTCGGCCACGGTAATGTGGCTGAAGCCGGGCGCGGGATGCAACTCAGAGGGATTAAGTAATTTTCGTGCCACGTTTGTCTCCTTATTGGGTACACAAAAAATTATGGCGAGCGGCGTAAAGCATCAAGCCGCGCCTGCCTGAGCGCCGCCTTGATCCGCTCGGGCTCGCCGCCGGCCGCCTTGGCCACGGCGCCTGCATCGATGGCGCGCACGGCGTCCAGCCGCTGGCGCCAGCCGGGGAGATCGACCTCGGTCACACACTGCGCAGCCTGCAGCAGGTTCAGAAAGCGCTGCGGCTTGCGCAGGCCGTCATTGCGCTCGATGAGGTCGAGCCACGCCTCCATGCGGCCGGGAGCCAAAGCATGCGTTCCGTCCGCTGCATGCAACGCGTCTACGTTCGAGGAAGCGCCACCTGCGGTTTCCGCGCCCTTATGAAGCCCTTCCAAAGCGGCAGCCAGCGCCGGCAGCAGCCTGGCGTAATCGATGCACTCGCTGGGCGCCCGCACATGGCGGCCGATGAGCTCGGGTTCGGGCGATTTGCGGCACAACAATGCGAACCGTTGCGCCAGCGCCAAGTCGGCGCGTACCGCGCAATCGAGCTGGCGAGCGATCTCTTCGTCGAACCGCAGTCCGGGCATGATGCGCGCCAATGCGCCGGCCTGCGCCAGCACGTCGAACATGCGGGCCGGGCTTCGGGTTTGCAGGCCCTTGGCCACCTCGCGCCATACCCGCTCGGGAACCAGGGCGTCTACTTCGCCTTCGTCGACCAGGCGGCGGCTCAATGCCATGGTTTCGGACGCGACGGAAAAATCGGCAAAGCGCGCTGCAAAGCGCGCCAGGCGCAACAGGCGCACCGGGTCTTCGGCAAACGCCTCGCCCACGTGGCGCAACACCTTTCGTTCGATGTCGCGGTGGCCGTCCCAGGGATCGATCAGGCTGCCGTCGGGCGCCTGGGCAATGGCGTTGACGGTAAGATCGCGGCGGCGCAGGTCGTCTTCAAGGGTGACGTCGGGGCCGGTATAGAAGGTGAAGCCCTTGTAGCCCCGCCCCGATTTACGCTCGGTGCGCGCCAGAGCGTATTCTTCTTTGCTGACGGGGTGCAGGAAAACGGGAAAATCGCCGCCCACCGGCAGGAAGCCCCGGGCGGTCATGTCTTCGGGCGTGCCGCCCACCACGACCCAGTCCCGGTCGCCGGCGGGCAGGCCCAGCAGTTTGTCGCGCACGGCTCCGCCCACGACATAGACCTCGAGCCCTTGTATTGCCGGATCCATATGCGCCGCCGTCAAGGCAGCGCCACCTGGCGCGACGCCTGCGGCGAGACGGTGCCCAGGCGCTGCTTGAGCGACTGCGATTGCCCCGAGAACATCATGGAGTAATACACGGCGTTGGACATGACGTTCTTGACGTAGAGGCGGGTCTCGGTAAAGGGAATGGTTTCGGCGAACACGGCGCCCTCGACCGGGCCGGTGAGCTTGGAGCGCCACTGCACCGGCCGCCCCGGGCCCGCGTTGTAGCCGGCCGTGGCCAGCAGCTGCGAACCGTTCAACTGGCCCAGCACCATGTCGAGATAGCTGGTGCCCAAAATGGTGTTGGTGTCGAAGTCGTTGACCGAAGAAGGCGTGAAATTGCTCATGCCGATTTTCTTGGCGACCCAGCGCGCGGTGGCGGGCATGAGCTGCATGAGCCCCGATGCGCCCACGCGCGAGCGCGCATCGGTGATGAAGCGCGATTCTTGCCGGATGAGGCCGTACACCCATGCCGGGTCGAGATTGATCTGGCGGGCTTTTTCAGTGACGCGGCCCTCGAAGGGCGCCACGAAGCGCTGCGAGAAGTCGATTTCGTCTTTGGTGAGCAAAGAGGTGTTGACCACGCGGTCGTAGATCTGCTCGTAGCGGGCCAGCTCGGCCGCGGCGCGCAGTTGGCGATCGCTCATGCCGCGCAGGGCGAAGTTCCATTCGGGCACGGCCTCGGGGCGCCAGCCCAGGCGAAACAGCTTGATGGCGCGCTGCAGGGCCGGGTTGGCCTGGGCCTGGGTGAATTCGGCCTCGGTGACGGGCGCGGGCGCCGGCGGCAGGCTCAGCGGCTCGCCCAGCTCTTCGACCGCCAGTTGGCCGTAGAAGCTGAGCTCGTTGCGCAGCGAAGCATAGAATTTGCGCGCCGTGCCCGGGTCGCCCTGGGCGGCGATGGCGCGACCGCGCCAATACACCCACACCGGCTCGGCTTGCTGCTCGGCCGACATCTTGAGTATGGCGCGATCGACCTGCTTCCAGTCGATGGGGGTCTGCCGAAGCTCGGAGCGCACCTCCCAGGCATGGTTGTAGTCGGTCATGGGTACATTGCCGGAACGCCGGTACCAGCGCACGGCCTGCGGCTCGACGTTCAAGGCGGACACCAGGCCGAACTGGCCCCATACCCACTGCATGTCCTGCCTGGGTACGGCGGACGCCCAGTTTGTCTCGATGTAGGATTCGGCCTCGAGCCTGTCTTTGCTGCGTGCCAGGCGTGACAACGCGAGTGTGACGAGCTCACGCTGCTCGCGGGTGGCAGGCGCTTTTTGCGTGGCCAGCCATTTGCGCGCGTCCTTCATGAGGGCCGCGTACGAGCGCATCTGGGTGCCGTCGAACATGAGGGCCGCCATGCGCTGGGCGTTGCCCGTCTTGCTGGTTTCGAGAATGGCGCGCAGCTCGGACTGCAGGGCGTCCCAGCCGACCACATTGTGCTCGACGAGCTGGTCGAGCAGGCTCCAGCATGCGCTGACCGGTTCGAAGGCCGCCATGGCTTGCTTCTCGGTGACGGCCTGGCCTGTCATGTGCTGGGCCATCAGGCGCGAGCAGTTGACCGAGGCGTTGCCGTTGACGACGGGACCCAGCCGATTCACCGTGGCGTAGTCGCCGGCGCGCGCCGCGGCCACGATCCAGTCCGCCTTGATGCGATCGGCAAGGTAGGCATCTTGATTGGTGGCCATGAACTGATGCAGCTCGGCCTCGGGGATGGGCAGCGTGGGATTGGTGACACGCTGGCGCAAGGCCCAGTACTGCGCATACGAACCGACAAGCGGCGTGGCCCGCGCCGTGGGCACCAGTTCGTCCAGCCGCGACCACTGCTTTTTCTGCATGGCTTCGCGCGCGTCGATGAGCGCCTGCTCGGCGACCTGGGGCGCAACCTGCGGCGCGGAGGGCGCCGGGCTGACGCTGCCCGACACGGCGCTTGAGGCAGCCGCCGCCGCGGACGGGGACAGCTGCGCGGCGGGCGTGATGGCCGTTTGCAAAGGCGCCTGCGCGGCCGCGGGCGGCTGGACCGCCGCCGATGCCACGGGCGCTTCGGCGCCCGCGCAGCCTGTCAGGCCCCCGAACAAGGCCAGCCACATACCCAGCGCCGGTAATCTGCCCATGCCGGAAATGTTTCGGGATTTCTGATACCGTTGACCCTTTAATAACATCTTGCTGAACCCCGCCTTAAACCGTCATGAGCAACAGTATAGAGAATAAATCCGCCGCTTTGCGGACGAAACTGAAACAGCTTCGGGCGGCGCAAAACCCATTGGATACGCGGCGCGGCGCTTTGCTGATACGCGGCCGCCTGTTCACCTGGCTGGCTTCGTCGCGCGCCGAATTGGCCAAGGCGGGCAAGCCGGCGCCGCAGCATGTGGCGGCTTTCTGGTCGCTCGAACAGGAACCCGATCTGCGCCCCCTGCTGACCCAACTGGTCGAAGAAGAAGGCCTTACCGTCTCGCTGCCGGTGGTCACCGGCCCCGATGCACCGCTGAAGTTCCGGCTATGGACGCCGGACACCCCGATGGCCAAGGGCCCTTTCGGCATCGAAGAGCCCCAGGGGCCCGAGGCGCCGGCGCCCGACATCGTTCTGGTGCCCACCCTGGGCTATACCCGCCAGGGCGATCGCGTCGGCTATGGGAAAGGCCATTACGACCGTACGCTTGCGGCCCTGCGCGACCAGGGCCACCGCTTTGTCGCCCTGGGCATCGCCTGGGCTTGCGGCGACCTTTCAGGCACCGACTACCAGCCGGCCGACCACGACTTCAGGCTGGATTCGATCCTGACTGACAAGGGCTGGCCCGTTCCCGCGCCCAATCTGCTCGACCGCGCCTGAACGCCGTACTCAGGCCGTCGCGGCGCTGGAGACGCTGAGATTGCGCGTGATCGCCAACGTGGCGTCCGCGTTGTTGAGCGTGTAGAAGTGCAGGCCGGGCGCGCCCTGGTCGAGCAAGACCTGGCACAGGCGGCTGATCACCTCTTCGCCGAAGGCGCGTATCGACGCCTTGTCGTCGCCGAATTCGGCGAGGCGCAGCCGTATCCAGCGCGGCACTTCGGCGCCGCACATGTCCGAAAACCGCAGCAGCTGCGCACTGTTGGTGATGGGCATGATGCCCGGCACGATAGGTATGCCGACGCCACGCGCGCGCGCCCGGTCGACGAAATCGAAGTAGGCGTCGGCGTTGAAGAAGTACTGCGTGATGGCGCTGTTGGCGCCGGCGTCGACCTTCTCGACGAAATGCCCCAGGTCGGCCGCCGCGTTGCGCGCCTGCGGGTGCATCTCGGGGTAGGCGGCCACCTCGATGTGAAACCAGTCGCCGGTGGTCTCGCGAATGAAGCGCACCAGCTGGCTGGCATAGTGGAACTCGCCGGTGTCGCCGCCCATGCCCGAAGGCAGGTCGCCGCGCAGGGCGACGATGCGCCGCACGCCCTGCTGCCTGTAGGCCTGCAGGATGTCGGCCAGCACCTCGCGCGATGCGCCGATGCACGACAGATGAGGCGCGGCGTCGAAGCCCAGCTTCTGCATGATGCCCACGGCATCGGCGGTGCCCGTGCGGGTGGAGCCGCCGGCGCCGAACGTCACGCTGACGTAGCCCGGCTGCAGGGCCTGCAACTGCTTGGCCGACCGGATGAGCTTTTCTTGAGCGGCGTTATCGCGCGGCGGGAAAAACTCCAAACTGACCAAAGAACTCATTTAGGCAATCACTCGCGATAGCAGGCCGGCAATAATGCTGTAGACCAGTGCGCCCAGCATGGCCCACCAGAAGCCGTTGACATGAAACCCCTTCAGCACCGAACCCACGAACCAGAACACCAGGGCATTGATGACCAGCAGGAACAAGCCCAGCGTCACGATGGTGACCGGCAGGGTCAGCAGCACGAGCACCGGCTTGACCAGGGTGTTGATCAGGCCCAGCACCAGCGCCGCGATCAGGGCCGACCAGAACGAAGCCACTGAAATGCCCGGCAAGATGTAGGCGACGATCAGCAAGGCAACCGCATTCAAGATCCAGATAAGCAGAATTTCCATGGTCAGGCTCCTGTAGCGCCGGGCCTGGGTGGCGCGCCTCTAGAAAGCAGGCGCGCCGGCCCGGCTGTTGAACAGCTTAATAGCGGTAATGGTCGGGCTTGAAGGGGCCTTCGACCGGAACGTTGATGTAGTCGGCTTGGTCCTGGCTGAGCGTGGTCAGCTGCACACCCAGCTTCTTGAGGTGCAGGCGCGCCACTTTCTCGTCCAGGTGCTTGGGCAGCACGTAGACCTGGCCCTTGGCGTAGGCGTCGCCGCGTGTAAAGAGTTCGATCTGGGCGATGGTCTGGTTGGTGAACGACGCCGACATCACGAACGAGGGATGGCCCGTGGCGCAGCCCAGGTTGACCAGGCGGCCCTTGGCCAGCAGGATGACCCGCTTGCCGTCGGGGAAGATGATGTGGTCGACTTGCGGCTTGATTTCTTCCCACTGCAGGTCTTCCACGCCGGCGACGTCGATCTCGTTGTCGAAGTGGCCGATGTTGCAGATGATGGCCTGGTCTTTCATGCGCTCCATGTGCTGGCGCGTAATGACATGGTAGTTGCCCGTGGCGGTGACGAAGATGTCGGCCTTGTCGGCGGCTTCGTCCAGCGTGACGACCTTGTAGCCTTCCATCGACGCCTGCAGCGCGCAGATGGGGTCGACTTCGGTCACCCACACTTGGGCGCGCAGGGCGGCCAGCGCCTGGGCGCAGCCCTTGCCCACGTCGCCGAAGCCGCACACCACGGCGATCTTGCCGGCCACCATGACGTCGGTGGCTCGCTTGATGCCGTCGACCAGCGACTCGCGGCAGCCGTACAGGTTGTCGAATTTGGACTTGGTGACCGAATCGTTGACGTTGATGGCCGGGAAGGCCAGCTCGCCCTTCTTGGACATTTGATACAGGCGGTGCACGCCCGTGGTGGTTTCTTCGGTAACGCCCTTGATCTCGGCCAGGCGGGTGGAATACCACTTGGGGTCTTCGGCCAGCTTGGCCTTGATGGCGGCGAACAGCACACGCTCTTCTTCGCTGCCGGGCTTGGCCAGCACCGATGCGTCGTTCTCGGCGCGCGCGCCCAGGTGCAGCAGCAGCGTGGCGTCGCCGCCATCGTCGAGAATCATGTTGGCGTGGCGGCCTTCGGGCCATTCAAAGATTTTGTGCGTGTACTGCCAGTAGTCTTCGAGCGTTTCACCCTTGATGGCGAACACCGGCGTGCCGCTGGCCGCGATGGCGGCGGCGGCGTGGTCCTGGGTAGAGAAAATATTGCACGAAGCCCAGCGCACCTCGGCGCCCAGCGCCACCAGGGTCTCGATAAGAACGGCGGTCTGGATGGTCATGTGCAGGCTGCCAGCAATGCGCGCGCCCTTCAGGGGCTGGGCGGCGGCGTATTCTTCGCGAGTGGCCATCAGGCCGGGCATTTCGGTTTCGGCAATGGCGATTTCGCGGCGGCCCCAGTCGGCCAGCGAGATATCGGCAACTTTGTAGTCGGAGAAAGTGGTGTCGGCAACAGTGTTCATGGAGTTTCCCAGTAAACCTGTGCAGGACGAAGCGATGGAAACGGTTGGCTCACCTTCGCCTGCGTACAGGAGATGATGAGCGCCGTTGAATACTGATGGTTCCTGAGCCTAGCGGGGCAGCGAACGCCTTGGCGGCCCGCCTGCGCCCGTCGCAGCGCTCCTCAGGAAAAAAGTGAGGTCAATTGTAGCCGATTTAATGTGTCGGCCAAGTGATTCGGCGGCTGACTTATTCGATGAAGCGCGCCCTGCCGGCCAGCAGCCCGGACCATAGCGCCCCCAGGATCAGCAGCATCATGAATACCGATGCGGCGTCCCAGTTGCCGGTGTACTCGTGCAGTATCCCGATGATGAGCGGCGCCACGGCGGCGATCATATAGCCCACCCCCTGCGACATGCCCGATATCGCCGCCGCCACCTGCGGGTTGGGCGAACGCAGCACCAGCAATGCCATCGCCACGGCGAACATGCCGCCGAACCCCAGCCCGAACACCCCTGCCCAGATGTAGACGGCGCTGGTCGCCCCGTAGACCAGGCCCAGAAAGCCCGCACAGACCAGCGCCATGAACACAGAGATGGCGGGCCGCTGATCGCGCCCGCGCGTGGCGATCCAGGGCCCGGTGATGGAAGTTGAAAGCTGGATGGTCATGAGCGTCGCCAGCACAAAGCCCGCGTCCCGCGAGTTAAGGCCTCGATCGATCAGTATCAGCGGCAGCCAGCCGAAGATGCAATAGGCTATGGCGCCCTGCGTGCCCATGAACAGCGTCACCTGCCACGCCAGCCAGTTGCTGCGCAGGCGGGGCACCGCCACCGGCCGCCGGGCGCTGAAAGCCGGCTCGCCCCGGACCTGGGGAACCCAGGCCAGTGCAGCCAGAAGCGCCGGAATCGCCCAGAACCCCAGCGAAAAGCGCCAGTCGCCGAGCCATTGCTCCATCGGCACCGTAACGCCCGCCGCCGTGGCCGCCCCCGCCGCCAGGGCGGTTGAATACAAGCCCATCATCAGCCCCGCGTTGACCGGGAAATGCTTTTTGATGATGCCCGGCAAAAGCACCATTACCACGCTGATGGCCAGCCCCAGGAAGAAAGTGCCCACGAACAACCCCGGCGCGCCCAGGTTGCTGCGCAACACAATACCCCCCGTCAGCAAAAGCAGGCTGAACAAGATGGTGCGCTCGGCCGACTGCAGCCTTAGCAGGCGCGGCGCAAAAGGCGCAAACACGCCGAAGCACAGCACCGGCAGCGTAATGAGCACCCCCAGGGCCGTCGCCGACAAGTTCAGGCTCGCACCTATCGAACCGATGACCGGCCCCACGCTGATCAGCGCCGCCCGAAGGTTCATCGCCACATACACAATGGTGATCAACAGCAGCACCTGCGCCAAGCCCTTCTTCCCGCGCTCATGCGCGGGAGCTTCCGCTTTGGCGGCTTCCCGGCCCAGGGACGAAGCCCTCCCCCTGCCTTCCTCACGATGCCGCGGCGAATCCTGATTGATACCTGAGGTAGCCTCTGACGAACTGTCGGGCATGGCCTTGTCTCTCTTTCTTCAACTTGCTCCAGCCCTGAAGTGTGCCACATAAAAGTGCAGCACACGTCCCATTATGGGGCGGCTTAAAGCAAGCTGAACGAGCGTGTCAATTATTGCGGCGCGGATACCCTTCGCTGAGTATCCGCTTCCAGACCGCGCGCTTTTCATCTTCCGAGAAAAACACCCAGTTCGCCACTTCCATGACCGTGCGTCCGCAACCGCGGCAGACCTCGTCGTACAGCGTCGAGCACACCGCCACGCAGGGCGAATCGCGCTCATCCGGGTTGTACGACGGGTCGGACATCAGGCCGCCTTCTTGAGAATCTGCACCTTGTCCGTCGCTTCCCAGGAAAACTCCGGCTCGGCGCGGCCGAAGTGGCCGTATGCCGCGGTTTTGCCATAGATGGGACGCAGCAGGTCCAGCATGTTGATGATGCCTTTCGGGCGCAGGTCGAAGTGCTCGCGCACCAGCAGGGCGATCTGGTCGTCCGACACCACGCCCGTGCCGTTGGTGTTGACCGTGATGTTGATGGGCTCAGCCACGCCGATGGCGTAGCTGATCTGCACCTGGCATTGGCGCGCCAGGCCCGCCGCCACGATGTTCTTGGCCACATAGCGCGCCGCATAGGCCGCCGAGCGGTCCACCTTCGAGGGGTCCTTGCCCGAGAACGCGCCGCCGCCGTGAGGGCATGCGCCGCCGTAGGTGTCGACGATGATCTTGCGGCCGGTCAGCCCGCAGTCGCCCTGCGGGCCGCCGATCACGAAAATGCCCGTCGGGTTGATCATGAACTTGGTCTTGGCGGTCAGCAGGCCCTCGGGGAAGCTGGGCTTGATGATCTCTTCGATGACCGCCTCGCGGATCTCGGCCTGCGAGATATCGGGCGAATGCTGGGTGGACAGCACTACGGTATCCACCTCGACCGGCTTGCCGTCCACATAGCGGAAGGTCACCTGCGACTTCGCGTCGGGACGCAGCCACGGCAGGCGGCCGTCCTTGCGCAGCTCGCTCTGGCGCTGCACCAGCCGGTGCGAATACCAGATGGCCGCGGGCATGTAGTCGGGCGTTTCGTCGCAGGCATAGCCGAACATCAGGCCCTGGTCGCCCGCGCCCTGGTCCATATTGGCCTCGGGGTTGCGGTCCACGCCCTGGGCAATGTCGGGCGACTGCTTGTCGTAGGCCACCAGCACTGCGCAGCCCTTGTAGTCGATGCCGTAGTCGGTGTTGTCGTAGCCGATGCGCTTGATCGTGTCGCGCGCCACCTGGATGTAGTCGACGTTGGCCGTGGTGGTGATTTCACCGGCCAGCACGACCAGGCCGGTGTTGCACAGCGTTTCGGCGGCAACCCGCGCGTAGGGGTCCTGGGTGAGGATGGCGTCGAGGATGGAGTCGGAAATCTGGTCCGCGACTTTGTCGGGATGGCCTTCGGAGACCGATTCGGAAGTAAAGAGGAAATCTTTGTTGGTTACCACAGCGATTGCGTCCTATGAGCCGGCAAGCGGCTCGTTGAAGTTGAACGAAACGCGTTGCACCTCGGCATGGAACGGCTTGCAATACGGGGCGCGACGCTTTAGCGGTATTTACACGGCCGGGCGGGCCCGATGCCGTCATCGCTCCGCAAGTTGTCGGTTAACTCAGCGATGCTTGGCATTTTAAGCGAAAATACGGCCCTGGGCGTTTTCTCAGCACTTACAAAAGGGTTATAAGCTTTTCATGCTCCTGACCGTATTCCGTTTCCTGGCGTGGTTGCCGCTGCCCTTGCTGCATGCGGTCGGCCGTCTGGCGGGGCGCATTGCCTACGCCAAGCCGGGCAAGTACCGTCAACGCATACAAAGCAATGCGCGCCAGGCCGGCTACGACGATCCGGCCTTTGCCCGTCGCGCGGCGGGCGAAGCCGGCGCCATGATCATGGAGCTTCCCAAGGTGTGGCTGCGCAGCGAGCAAAGCCTGGCCAGAACCGTCAGCGACGACAACGCGGTGGTCGAGCAGGCCCTGGCCGAGGGCCGCGGCATTCTCTATCTGACGCCCCATCTGGGCTGCTTCGAGATCGCCGGCCGCTACCAGACCCTGCATGGGCCCATCACCGTCATGTTCCGCCCCCCGCGCAAAGAGATTCTGGCGCCCGTCATGGAAAGCGCCCGCAACACCTCGGCCCTGCGCGCCGTGCCCGCCACCATGCAGGGCGTGCGCGAATTCGTGCGGGCGCTGAAGCGCGGCGAAGCCGTGGGCATGCTGCCGGACCAGGCCCCCGCCCAGGGCGAAGGCGTCTGGGCGCCCTTCTTCGGCCGCTCGGCCTACACCATGACTTTGGCCGGCAAGCTGGCCTCTCAAACCGGTGTAGCTGTCATCCTGACGGCGGGCGAGCGCCTGCCGCGCGGAAAAGGCTGGCGCATCCATTACCTGCGGCTGCCCGACCCCTTTCCCACCGACCCGCTGCAGCAGGCCATTCTCATCAATCAGACCATGGAAAGCCTCATACGCCGCTTTCCCGAACAATACCTATGGAGCTACAACCGCTACAAGACGCCAGCCGGGGCTCCGCCCCCGCCCGAGCCCGCCAGCACGTCGGCCATGCGCGATACGCCCCCGCCCGCTCCGGCGGGCGTTTCCGGCACAGACCCAGCGCGCACGCCGGATGCGGCAAGCTGAGGAGCGGCGCAAGATGAAGTTCAACAAGACAGGCCTGCTTACCGCCGTGTTTTCTTACTTCGGGCGCTGCGGCACCGCCACGCGGCTGCGCTGGGGGCGGGCGCTGGGCTGGCTGGCGCCCCGCATACTGGGCTCGCGCGCGCACATCGTGCGCACCAACCTCGAACTCTGCTTTCCACAGCACAGCCAGGCACAGCGCGAAGCCTGGCTGCGCCGGCACTTCCAGTTGCTGGCGCAGTCGGTGGTCGACCGCGGCCTGTTGTGGTTCGGCACGCGCCGGCGCATCGAGCAAACCATTTCCATCGAAGGGCTGGAGCACCTGCAGGCCCTGCTCGATGCCAGGCAGCCCATCATCTTGCTGGCCCCGCACTTCATCGGCCTGGACGCGGCCGCCACCCGCCTGACCCTGTTTCTTGAAACCTCGGCCACGCTGTACACGCCGCAAAGCGACCCCGACGTCGACCGCCTGGTGCGCGAGGGGCGCGGGCGCTTCAACACCGTGCATCTGATCAGCCGCCGCGACGGCGTGCGCGGCCTGATCCGCCAGCTGCGCGGCGGCGTGCCCGTGTATTACCTGCCCGACATGGACTGGGGCATAGAAGGCGGCGCGTTCGTGCCCTTCTTCGGCATACCCGCCGCCACTCTGCTCACTACTGCGCAAATCGCCAAGTCGCGGGACGCCGCCGTGGTGCCCATCGTCAGCCGTCTCGATATCGAGACGGGCCGCTACCGTGTGGACGTGCTGCCGCCCATCGCCGACTTTCCCGGCGAACAGTCGCTGGAAGACGCCACGGCGCGCCTGAACAAGCTGATCGAATCCTGGGTGGAGCCCGACCCGACGCAGTATTATTGGGTGCACAGGCGCTTCAAGACCCGCCCGCCCGGCGAAGAGCGGCCTTATTGAACATCATGATCTGGAATTTCACCAAAATGCAGGGCGCCGGCAACGACTTCGTCGTGCTGGATGGCGTGCGCCAATCCATACAGATGACGCCCGAGCGGGCGCGCGCGCTGGCCGACCGCCATTTCGGCATCGGCGCCGACCAGATTTTGCTGGTCGAGCCGCCCCAGCACCCCGAAGCCGATTTCCGCTATCGCGTCTTCAATGCCGACGGCGGCGAAGTCGAACATTGCGGCAACGGCGCGCGCTGCTTCGTACGCTTCGTCCACGAACAGGGGCTCTCGCGCCGCAATCCCCTGCGCGCCGAGATCTGCACCGGCCTCATCACCCTCACCGAGACGCCGTCCGGCGAAGTCACGGTCGACATGGGCCGCACACGCTTCGAGCCCGCCGACGTCGGCCTCGACGCCCGGGGCTTGTCTTCGCGCCCTTGCGGCGGCGACACGCTGTGGTCCCTGCCGCTGCAAGGCGGCGAAGCCGTCGAGCTCTCGCTGGTGGCCATCTCCAACCCGCATGCCGTGCAGCTCGTGGATGACGTCGACGCGGCGCCCGTCGCGCGCACCGGGCCGCAGATCGAGTCGCATCCGCGCTTCGCCCATCGCGTCAATGCCGGCTACATGCAGGTGCTCGACCGCCACGCCATCAAGCTGCGCGTGTACGAGCGCGGCGCCGGCGAAACCCTGGCCTGCGGCACGGGCGCCTGCGCGGCCGCCGTGGCCGGCATACGGCGCGGCTTGCTCGACAGCCCGGTGCTGGTCCATACTCGGGGTGGGCCGCTGACCATCGCCTGGAACGGCGGCGAACTCACCATGAGCGGCCCGGCCGTCAGCGTCTTCACCGGCCAGGTCGACATCGACGCCCTGACAAACTCGAACCCTTTCAAGGAAGCACCCCAGCCATGAGCACCAGCCTCAACGCCGACGACGTCGCCCATTTCCTGCAAGCCAACCCCGAGTTCTTTCAGCAGCACGCCGACCTGTTCGCCAACCTGAAGGTGCCCCATCCGCACGAAACCCGCGCCATCTCGCTGGGCGAGCGCCAGATCATGACCTTGCGCACCCGCAGCAAAGACCTCGAATGGAAACTGTCGGGCCTCATCCACAATGCCGCCGGCAACGAAAAAATCAGCAAGACGCTGATGGCCTGGTGCTGCCGCATGCTGGCCGAAGACGACGCCACCCGCATTCCCGGCCACATCGTGCGCAGCCTGGGCGACCTGTTCGACCTGCAGGCCATCGCCCTGCGCCTGTGGGACCTTCCCGGCCTGGCCGACAGCGAATTCAACCAGGACGTCACCGACAGCGTCCGTCAGTACGCGCAAGAACTCACCGCACCTTATTGCGGCCCCATGCAAGGCCAGGAAGCCGCCGGCTGGCTGGGCACGCCGCCGGCCTCGCTGGCCATCGTCGCCCTGCGCCCGGCCGACTCCGGCCAGCCCATCGGCCTGATGGTGCTGGGCTCCGACGACCCCGAACGCTTTACCTCCGACATGGCCACCGACTTCCTCGCCATCATCAACGACCTGGCCAGCGCCAGCCTGTGCCGCCTGCGCGCTCCCGCGCGCACCGAGCCTGAAACGGCCTAGGGCCGACCGGCCAGCACCATGAACGCCCTGCCGGAACCCATGGAGCAATGGCTGGAATACCTGCGGGGCAACCGCCGCTATTCCAGCCACACTTTGCAGGGCTACCGGCAAGACCTGCAGCACCTGGTTCGCCTGCAGCCCGACGCCAGCCTGCACAGCTACACCGAAAACCACATCCGCCAATCCGTGGCGCGCCTGCACGCCCAGGGCCTTCAGCCACGCAGCCTTGCGCGCGCGCTGGCCGCCTGGCGCGGCTTCTTCCAATGGTGGGCGCCCCGCGCCGGCCTGGCCCACAACCCCGCCGCCGGCGTGCGCGCCCCGAAAATACCGCGCAGCCTGCCCAAGGCCTTATCGGTCGAACAGGCCCAGGTGCTGCTCGACCGCCCCGGCCTGCCCGAGCCCAAGACGCCCATCGAATGCCGCGACCAGGCCATGTTCGAAGTGCTGTACTCGAGCGGATTGCGCCTGGCCGAACTCGTCAGCCTGGACTGGCGCTATCTGCGCAACGGCCAATATGAATCACAAAGCTGGATCCAGCTCGAAGAAGGCGAAGCCACCATACTGGGCAAGGGCGGCAAGAAACGCAGCGTTCCCCTGGGCAGCATGGCCGCCCGGGCCCTGAACCGATGGCTGCAAGAGCGCCCCAAGCTCGCAGGCGCACCCTCGCCCGACTCCGATCCCGACCCCTACGCCGCTCTCTTCCTGGGCGCGCGCGGCCAACGCATCTCGCCGCGTGTCGTGCAGCGCCAATTGAACCGCGTCGCCACCCTGGCCGGCCTGCCCGTCAACGTCCACCCCCACAGCCTGCGCCACAGCTTCGCCAGCCACCTGCTGCAATCCGCCCAAGACCTGCGCGCCGTGCAGGAACTGCTCGGCCACTCCAATATCTCGACCACGCAAATCTACACCCGGCTCGACTTCCAGCATCTGGCCAAAGCCTACGACCAGGCGCATCCGCGGGCCGGACGCAAGCAGGATTGAGCCGCTCGGGGTTCGACGCGGCTACGGCGCCAGAAGGCAATGGCTCGGCTGGCGGCAGTTATTTGTCTCGACGAGACGCGGCGGAACCAATACGCGCGGGCCTTAGCGCATAAATCAGCTGGCCCGCATTCCACTTGAACATGCCCAGATACGTTCCGGCCGGCTGATCCGGTTCGCTCAGCGTATCCGCATAGAGAACGCCGCCCACGGCTGCGCCGGTTTCCCGGGCGATCTGTTCGGCCAGCTTCGGATTCGCCGACCCTTCCAGGAAGACGGCCGCGCCGCCCACCGCGCGGACCTGCTTCACGATGGCCGCCATATTGCGCGCCGACGCCTCCGCCTGGCTGGAGATGCCCATGATCGGGATGAACTCGATACCGTAGTCGCGCCCGAAGTATCCCAGCGAATCATGCGGCACCACCACCTTGCGCTTGTCTTTCGCGATCTGCCCCAGCGCCTGGCGCACCTCGGCGTCCAGCTTCTTCATCTCATCGATGTAGCGATTGGCGCGCGCCAGATAATCGGCCGCGTTGTCCGGGTCCGCCTTGGCCAGGCCGGACGCGATATTGCGCGCGTAAATCATGCCGTTGGTCAGGCTTTGCCAGGCATGCGGGTCGATATCCCCGGCGTGGCGGCTTCCCGCTACGCCCGGCTTCCCGCCCTGGCCATGCGCATGGTCCGCCTGGTTGCCGTTCGCCTGAACAGCGGCCTGTTCGCCGCGACCGAGCCGCAGGGGCTCGATGCCTTGCGAAGCCACCACCTGCAGCCCCTTGAAATTCGACGATGCAAGCAATCGCGGCAGCCAGGCCTCGAAGCCCAATCCGTTGACCACCAGCACGCGCGCCTCGGACAGCGCACGCGCATGTTCCGGCGTAGGCTCGAATGAATGCGCGTCGCCCCCAAGCCCGATGATGGTGGTCAGCTGCACGTGGTCGCCGCCGATCTCCGCCACCATGTCGCCCAGCACCGAGAAACTGGCCACCACAGGCATCGGCTTGGCCGTGGCGCCGGGCTGCGCAGCCCAGGCCGCCGCTGTCAGCACGCTGAACAGGACGGTCGCCAGAAGCCGACAGCCACGCATAACGCCACTGCTAGACATCATTCGAACCAACATGGTGAGTTTTCCGGAAATGAAACACGCCGAAAAGTCCGCCGGCGCGATTACGGTTTCATGGCAACAAAGCCCGTGACAAGCGTCGCCGTCGAGCATACGCCTGTCGCGCTGCCTGCAACAACCCGCCATACGGCCCTAAGACGATGGAAAGTAGGTAGATACATCCCGCGGACAGGATGATAGCGGAAGAAGCGGGCGCGTTGGTATGGAATGAGATCAAGAGGCCCGCATACGCGGAGACCGAACCGATTATCGCCGCCAGCAACATCTGGCGGCCCGCCGTGCGGGTCCAGAAACGCGCCGCCGTGGCGGGCAGCATCATGATGCCCACCACCATCAGTGTGCCCAGCACCTGGAAGCCCGAGACCAGCGTCATGACCAGCAGCAGCAGGAAAACCATGTGGATGATGGAGCCGCGGCCCCGCTCCACCCGCAGGAATCCCGGGTCCAGGCATTCCAGCACCAGCGGCCGGTAGATCAGCGCCAGCGCCGGCAAGGTGACGCTGGCGCTGGCCGTGACCAGCAGCAGGGCCGAATCGTCCAGGCCCAATACCGTGCCGAACAGGACGTGGATGAGGTCCATATTGGAGCCGCGCAGCGACACCAGCAGCACGCCCAGGCCCAGCGAGATCAGATAAAAGGACGCAAAGCTGGCGTCCTCGCGCAGCGGCGTCAGGCGCGCCACCAGGCCGGCCAGCATGGCCACCACGATGCCGGTGATCATGCCGCCTATCGTCATGGCGCTGAGCGACAGGCCGGCCGTCAGAAAGCCCACCGCCACGCCAGGCAATATGGCGTGCGCCATGGCGTCGCCCATCAGGCTCATGCGGCGCAGCACCAGGAACACCCCCAGCGGGCCGGCCGCAAAGGCCAGCGCCAGCGACCCCGCCAAGCCCCTGCGCATGAAGCCGTAATCGACGAAGGGCGTCCACAGCCAGTCGAGCGCCCAGGTCATAGATAGTCTCCCGCGCAAAGATGCCGCGCCAGGTGCAGGTTCTCGGGCGTCAGCACCGACTCCGTAGGGCCCCAGGCCACCGCCTGGCCGGCCATCAACAGCGCCTCGGGAAAGCGGGCGCGCACCATTTCAAGGTCGTGCAGCACCACCACCACCGTGCGGCCCTCTTCGTGCCAGGCCATCAACAGCCGCATCAGGTCTTCCGTCGTGTCGCGGTCGATGGCGGCAAAGGGTTCGTCCAGCAGCAGCGTGCGCGCGTCATGCAGCAGCAGGCGGGCGAACAGCGCGCGCTGCAACTGGCCGCCCGAAAGCGTGCCGATGATGCGATGCCGGAAGTCGGACAGGCCCACCGCTTCCAGCGCATGCTCCACGCGCTCGTGCTCATCGCCCGAAAAGCGGCGCCAGGCTCCCACGCGGCGCCATGCGCCCATGGCGACCAGATCGTAGACTGTGATGGGAAAACTGCGGTCCAGGTCATCGGCCTGCGGTAAAAAAGCCAGGTCGCGGCGCGGGTCATCCGCCAAATGGATGTGGCCTTTAAGCGGATTGAGCAAGCCCACGATGCCCTTGAGCAGGGTCGACTTGCCCGCGCCGTTGGGGCCCACCACCGCCGTCAGGGTGCCGCGCCGAAAGGCGCCCGTGACCCCGCGCACCGCAATGCGGCCGCGCCAGCCCAGCGACACGTCGTCCAATTCAATGACAGGAGGCGCCATGTCGCTTACCACCAACCCATGGCCCAGCCTGTCAGGCCCCACAGGAATGCCACCGCCGCCAGCACGCGCAGCGCCCGCCCCCATGAGGAGGCCAGCACGGCGGATCCTCGGTAGGCCGTCGAACGACGTGGAAACAAAGCAGAGCGGGCCATGTAGAATGGAATCGATTCCTTGCAGAATCCGTTATGTTATAACATTTACACTAACCCCATAGCACGCCTTGCAGCCATGTCCGTGAAGAAGACCTCGACGCCCCTCTCGGTTGCGGCCCAATTGGACACCGCCGAGAACCTGTGCCGCGAGCGCGGCAAGCGCCTCACGCCCATCCGCCGCAAGGTGCTGGAGATTCTTCTCGAGCAGGGCCGCAGCGTCAAAGCCTACGAGCTGCTGGACGAAATACGCCGCGTGCAGCCGGGCGCCGCGCCGCCCACGGTCTACCGCGCGCTCGACTTCCTGATCGAAGAAGGCCTCATCCACCGCCTGGACGCCGTCAACGCCTGGTCCGCCTGCCTGGACGCCGGCGGCCAGCCCCACGACCTGCTCGTCATCTGCACCAACTGCGGCGCGGTGGCCGAGTTCAGCGACCCGGCATTGAGCCGCCAGCTGGCCCGCAAAGTGGCCACCGCCGGTTTCGTTCTGGCCAACCACGAAACCGAACTGCGCGCCCTGTGCAACGCCTGCCACGCCCAGGCCCATGCAAGCGGCGAACCCCTTCACGGGCACAGCCACCGGCACTGAACCGCGGCCGCAAGGCCCCGTGTTACAAGGGTTTTCCCCAGCCAAGAGCCGCTTGGGCCCGAGGTTTGCTCTTCCCGGCCGGCTGTGCTGTAATCGCACGTTGTATGATTTTTTGCGCGGTATGGAATTACCTGGTGTAGTCGCCAATTGAGCGCCGCCTTGCAGTTCGCATGCCGCGAAAGCGAGCATAACGATGGCATCAGGTTTGGACAAAATGGTTCCGGTCACCATACTGACCGGTTTTCTGGGCGCAGGTAAGACGACGCTGCTCAAGCGCATCCTCACCGAAAACCACGGCCAGAAGATCGCCGTCATCGAAAACGAGTTCGGGCCCGAAAGCATCGACAACGAACTCCTGGTTCAAGAGCGCGACGAACAGATCATCGAGCTCAGCAACGGCTGCGTCTGCTGCACCATTCGCGGCGACCTGCAGCGCGCGCTGTCCGACCTGCGCCAAAAGCGCCAGTCGGGCGACATCAAGTTCGACCGCGTCATCCTCGAAACCACCGGCATGGCCAACCCCGGCCCCGTGTGCCAGACCTTCTTCATGGACGACGAAATCGCCGAGTACTACCGGCTGGACGCCGTCATTACCGTGGTCGACGCCAAGCACGGCATGGAAGCCCTGGACAAACAGGAAGAGGCCCAGAAGCAGGTAGGCTTTGCCGACGTCATCCTGGTTTCCAAGAAAGACCTCGTCAACGAGGCCGACTATCAGGCGTTGCGTTCGCGACTGGTGCAGATCAACCCGCGCGCGCCCATCAAATCGGTGCACTTCGGCGAAGCCGACATCAAGTCGCTGCTGGACGTAAGCGGCTTCAACCTCAACACCATCCTGGACATCGACCCCGAGTTCCTGGCCGAAGAGCACCCCGACGCCGCGCACGACCACGATCACGGGCACGAGCACAACCACCACGATCATGCCCATGATCACGACCACGAAGGCGACTGCGGCCCCAATTGCGGTCATGCGCATCACGGCCACCATCATCACCAGCACAACGATGAAATCGGCGCTTTCGTGTTCCGTTCGAACAGGCCCTTCGACCCCGAACGCCTCGAAGATTTCCTGGGCGGCGTCGTCCAGGTCTATGGCGAAGACCTGCTTCGCTACAAAGGTATTCTGTACGTGAAAGGCAGCAAACGCCGCCTGCTGTTCCAGGGCGTGCACATGATGATGGGCGCCGAGCCGGGCAAACCCTGGCTTGCCAACGAGAAACCCAACACTAAGATGGTATTCATCGGCCGAAAACTTCCCGAGGACATTTTTACCCAAGGGTTGGAACAATGCCTGATCCCATAACCGAAAGTTCGCTCGCGTTATGAGAGCCGACTCGACACTACTAAAAGAGGTAGACCATGGCCACAAAAACGTCAGCCACTAAATCTCCGGGCCATCTGCTTACGGAAAAAGAACTCCTGGCAATGCCCGAGTCCGACTACATGAACGAAGCTCAGCTGGAATTCTTTCGCAATCGCCTGAAAGAACTCGAGCAAGAGATTCTGAACAACGCGGACGCGACCACCGAGAACCTGCGCGAAACCCAATTCGTGCCCGATCCGGCCGACCGCGCCACCATCGAAGAAGAGCACGCGCTCGAACTGCGCACCCGCGACCGCGAACGCAAGCTCCTGAAGAAAGTGCAGCAGTCGCTGGCGCTGATCGACTCCGGCGAATACGGCTGGTGCGAAGAAACCGGCGAGCCCATCGGCCTGCAGCGCCTGTTGGCCCGCCCCACGGCCACCCTGTCGCTCGAAGCGCAAGAGCGCCGCGAAATGCGCCAGAAGCTGTACGGCGACTGAGCCTCGGCGTCCGGCAACCCGCCCCCGGCTTGGCGCCGGGGCGGGCTTCTCTGTCTCATCCTTCCGCATTCCAGTACTTCCCCCCCCCGCCTCCGCGGCGCCGCTCCAGCCCATCAGGACAAAAACTCCCGATCCCGCCTTGAATTCCGGCCGGGCGTCCTCATCTATGGAATTCAAAGGAAGAATCCATGGAACAATTTCACGCTACCACCATCATCTGCGTTCGGCGCGGCGACCAGGTCGCCATTGGCGGCGATGGGCAGGTAACCCTGGGTAACATCGTTTTCAAGGGCACGGCGCGCAAGATCCGCCGCCTGTACCACGACAAGGTGCTGGCCGGCTTTGCCGGCGCCACCGCCGACGCCTTCACCCTGCAAGAGCGCTTCGAGGCCAAGCTCGAAAAATATCAGGGCAACCTGATGCGCGCCGCGGTCGAACTGACCCGCGACTGGCGCACCGACCGCGTGCTGCGCAGGCTCGAGGCCATGCTCATCGTGGCCGACCGCGAGCACTCCCTGGTGCTGACCGGCAACGGCGACGTGCTCGAACCCGAGCACGGCCTGGCCGCCATCGGCTCGGGCGGCGCCTATGCCCAGTCCGCCGCCCTGGCCTTGCTGCAACACACCGACCTGCCGCCGGCCGACATCGTGAAGAAGTCGCTCGAAATCGCCGGCGACCTGTGCATTTACACCAACCAGAATCACATCGTCGAGAACCTGTAATCATGTCCGCCACGAATATGACCCCCGGCGAAATCGTCTCCGAACTCGACAAGAACATCGTCGGCCAGAACCGCGCCAAGCGTTCCGTCGCCGTGGCGTTGCGCAACCGCTGGCGCCGCCAGCAGGTGCCCGCCCCCCTGCGCAACGAGATCGTCCCCAAGAACATCCTCATGATCGGGCCCACCGGCGTGGGCAAGACCGAGATCGCGCGCCGCCTGGCCAAACTGGCCAATGCGCCCTTCATCAAGATCGAGGCCACCAAGTTCACCGAAGTGGGCTACGTGGGCCGCGACGTCGACACCATCATCCGCGACCTGGTCGAGATCTCCGTCAAGCAGACCCGCGAGATCGAAATGCGCCGCGTGCGCGCCCAGGCCGAAGATGCCGCCGAGGACCGCATCCTCGACGTGCTGATCCCGCCCGCCCGCAATGCCCGCGGCGAGCCCGACCGCGAAGAGACCAACGCCCGCCAGACCTTCCGCAAGCGTCTGCGCGAAGGCCGCCTGGACGACACCATGATCGAAATCGACGTCGCCCAGTCCATGCCGCAGATGGAAATCATGGCGCCCCCCGGCATGGAGGAAATGACCGAGCAGCTCAAGGGCATGTTCGCCGGCCTGGGTCGCGAAAAGACCAAAAGCCGCAAGCTGACCGTGAAAGAAGCCTTCAAGCTGCTGGTCGAAGAAGAAGCCTCGCGCCGCGTCAACGAAGAAGACCTGCGCACGGTGGCCGTGAACAACGCCGAGCAGAACGGCATCGTCTTCCTGGACGAGATCGACAAGATCACCACCCGGCAAGAGGCCGGCAGCGGCGAAGTCTCGCGCCAGGGCGTGCAGCGCGACCTGCTGCCCCTGGTCGAAGGCACCACCGTCAACACCAAGTACGGCGTCGTGCGCACCGATCACATCCTGTTCATCGCCTCGGGCGCCTTCCACCTTTCCAAGCCTTCCGACCTGATTCCCGAGCTCCAGGGCCGCTTCCCCATCCGCGTCGAACTCGATTCGCTCACCGCCGACGATTTCGTGCGCATCCTGTGCGACACCGACGCCTCGCTGACCAAGCAGTACAGCGCCTTGATGGCCACCGAAGAGGTCAATCTCGAGTTCACCGACGAAGGCATCCGCCGCCTCGCCGAACTGGCCTTCAACGTGAACGAGCGCACCGAAAACATCGGCGCCCGCCGGCTTTACACCGTGATGGAAAAGCTGCTGGAAGACCTGTCGTTCGAAGCCACCGCCAACAGCGGCAAGACCGTCACCATCGACGCCGCCTACGTCAACGACAAGCTCGAAGAGGCCGCAAGCAGCGAAGATCTGGCGAGGTATGTGCTGTAAAACCTCTAGCGCCTCGTCGCCTCTACGATCGATGAATGGCTGGTTGAATTCATCCCGTAGGTTGGTGCTGGCGCTAATCAATATGCATCCGAAACGGACCTACAAACCATTATGTAACACCCAGCATCAGGTCTGCCACAGGGACGCCGCATGACCGCGTTATCATTAAGACACGCAATTCAGGAGTCCAGCATGTCTTATCGCCAACTCAGTATCGTACCGGCCGTGCTGGCCGGACTCGTGGCTGTTGCCGCCTGCGTGGCGCCCGCTCATGCGCAAGAGGCTCAAGCCTCGGGCGAGGTGCGGCGGGTCAATGCAGACGAAGGCAAAATCACCATCAAGCACGGCGCCATCTCCGAACTCGAGCTGCCCGCCATGTCGCTCGTCTATCGGGCCGACCCCACGCTGCTGCGCGGCATCCAGCCCGGCGACAAAATCACCTTCACCGCCAAACGCGAAGGCAAGCGCTACGTGGTGACGAAAATATCCAAATAGAACTCAAAACGCGATTTTGGCCCATCCGCCTATACCCTGGTCGCGCAGGCTCCGTCCGAAGCGGCCCAGATAGGCGAAGCCGACATTTGCCGTTTTGCCGACGCGGGCGTCCAGGCCCAGCTGCAGCGACCATGACCGCCGTTCGGGGGCCAAGCCTTGCGAGGCAAACAACGTTTGCGTGGCGCTGTCGCGGAATGATTGCGTGGTTTCGGCGTGACTGCGGCCGGCATGATGCCAGGCCAGTTGAGCGTAGATTATTCCTTCTTTACCTGCCGCCGTCGGCCCCGCCGCCGGTCCCGACGACAACGCCCGAACGCCCGCCTCCGCCCTCAAGCCCAGGGTGGAAAGCCAGGCCGTCATGGAGGCAGGCCGGACGCTCAAGGCCGCCGGCCCGCCCGTCTCGACGAAGCCATCCAGTCCCGTCCGCACCCAAGCGAGCCGGGCAAAAGGCGTGATGCTGACGCGATGCAGCGTCTGCCTCCTACCCGCTTCTGCCACGGGCTCGCCTGTCGACTCCCCTGCCACTGACGTCGACGGAACACCGGTCAACGGCCATGCCGCCTCGCCAAACACTTGCGTCGTATGGCCCCGGTAGCGCGCGGCCAGTGTGTCGCGCAGGGCGCCGGCGTTGACGAAGCGGCTGATTTTGAGGCGGTGCCACGATCGTGCGGCGCCGACCGCCAAGCGCAGGCCAGCAATGTGTCCGGCCAGATGCAGCCCCGCGTGAGTGCTCTCGATGTCGGCCCGCGCCGAGCCTTCGTCGCGGTCCATCCGGCTGCGCTGGGCGCCGAAATAGGCGCCGGCATTCCACGAAGCGTTCACGGCCGCGGCGACGCCCAGCGCGACGCCGTCCAGACGCCGTGTATCGCCCGGTATGCCGTTCCTGCCATCTCGCACTTGGTCGGCATGGAACGCTTCGACCCACGGCATCAGCACGCTGGAGATGATCGAAGCATGTGCAGCTGTGTCCGTCGATGGCGACACAGCTTGGTACATCGACGATGGCGCGAGCAGCCTCATCGAGTGTGAACCTGCATCCTGTTGCGACGCAGTCATCGCCATCGCCCTTCGCAGCACCGCCTCGCGCAGAAAGCGGCTGTCGTCCCATACGCTGGACAGCACGGAAGCATTCCAGCTGCCCGTCAATTGCCGCAGGGCGTCGCGGGCGGAGTCCTTATCCAGCCCCACCAGGCTTTCGTTCAGCTCAGGGTTCGATTTGGGCGGAGCCTGATCCGTCCCGCCATTGTCGACCACGTCGCCGGGCGGTTTGGGCGCTTCGGGATCGGAGCCCGGCGGCGACACGTCCTCATCGATGATCTTGCCTACCCCTTCTTCATCCGGCGTCTCGCCCACGTCGTCGATGGGCAGGTCGTTGCGAAGCAAGGTCAAGGTGACGGTGTCATCGCTGTATGAAAGGCTGGGTGTCAGAAAGGCCAGGTCTGACGACACCGAAGCGAACTCGCTATCGCCGAAGCCGCCCCGCGCCGTCAACACCACATACGACGTGCTGGCCTGCCAAAGTCCATTGTGCGCCAATACGGCCACCTCGCCGTCGAGCAGGGCCTTGCCGCCGACCCGCACCGCATCCGATTCCCCCGTAGCCAGGACATCGACCTCGAAGCGGCTGCCCGTCTCGAGACGGATATCTCCCATGACGGTCAGCATGCCCAACTCGTTACCCGATCCAGTCATGAACCGTATATCGCCAGCGACTGCGGCGTCGCCCGGCGCCAGGATACCGCCCCGCCCCACATGCACAGCGGCCACAGACCCTGCGCCTTGCAACCGCGAGCTCGTCTCCACTTTGACCGAACCCGAAAAGATCTCGTTGATGGCGAGCGTCCCTTGAGCCACCCGGACCGCTCCCGTATAGGCCATGGCATCGCCCGCGATGTCCAGCACACCATCGCCCAGCTTCACGAAGGGCGCACTGCCCTGCAGCAGGCCTGAATGCACGGCCCTGCCGGCCTCCACCTTCCAGCCCACCGTCTGGTCCAGGCCCGCCGGCGGCGCGACAGGCGTGTAGCGGCCGGCGGGCAGCATGTCGGCGATCTCCAGCCCACTTAGGGTCAGCGGCCGGGCCACGTCGATACCGGGCGAATACTCCAGCCATGTGCCGCGTATCGCCTCGATGCCGCCCCATAGGCCAAACACCGAGGGGCCGTCCACGTGCAGGCCGCCCTGCAACAATCGCGTGCTGCCTCGATACGAATTGCTGCCCGTGTAGCGCGCCACTTGGTTTGAGACATTGAACCACTTGGTTTGAGACAGCCCGCAGCACCTCAAAACAGCCCCTGCTGGCCAATTTCCCGCCGCCCCTGCTCGCAGGCGTCGTTCCAGATCAGCAGCTCCCTGGCCGCGCTGCCGGCACCACCCCCGACCGTGTACTTAATGCCCAGCACGTCCATGTGCAGGCCGGCGAACACCCGGCGGATGTCGGGGTGGTCGTTGATGCTGATAACCATCGCCCCGCTGATAGACCTGGCCAGCTCGGCCATGCGCTCGTAGTGCTCGAAACCGAACTCGACCCCGTAGCCCTCGGTCATCCAGTAAGGCGGGTCCATGTAGAACAGGCTGTGCGGGCGGTCGTACTTGGCCACCACCTGCCCCCAGGACAGATGCTCGATATAGGCGCTTTGCAGGCGCAGGTGCGCCTGGCTTAGATCCTCCTCGATGCGCAGCAGGTTCAGGCGCGGGCCGGTGGTGGTGGCGCTGCCGAAGGCCCGCCCCTCGACCTTGCCACCGAACGACAGCTTTTGCAGGTAGTAGAAGCGCGCCGCCCGCTGGATGTCCGTCAGCGTCTCGGGCCTGGTTAGCTTCTCCCACTCGTATATCTGGCGGCTGCTCAAGGCCCATTTGAATTGCCGGATGAACTCCTCTAAATGGTGTTTAACCACTCGGTAAAGGTTGACCAAATCCCCATTCACATCGTTCAGCACTTCGACCTCGGACGGCTCCTTGGCGAAGTAGATGGCGGCCGCACCGGCGAACGCCTCCACATAGCACGTATGGGCGGGGAACTTGTCCAGGACGGCGGACGCCAGGCGGCGCTTGCCGCCTATCCAGGGGATGATTGGTCGGTGCTGAATCAACGGACTGCCTCCTTGCCTCCTCGGCTGAATACCACGGACCCCAGGATCTGGCGCCGCAGGCTCTCACTGTTGGCATGGGACGCATGGGCGACCCATGAATTGATGCGTTCCTGGACCTGCGCCAGGCTGATCTTTCCCTCGGCGTAGTCGCGCTGCATCGCGCGCATGGCGCGCTTCATCCGGCGCACCGAGTCTTTGCGCAGCAGGCGCTTGTGGGGCCATATCCGATAGCCCAGGAAGTTGACGCCCCGCGATGCCGGCAGGACGCTGGCCTTGCTGAAGCGCAAGCCCATGCTGGCCAGCTTGTCGTCGAAGGCGTCGCGCAGCTCCAGCGCCTCCTGCTTGCTGCGCACCAGCACCACCATGTCGTCCATGTAGCGGGCGTACCGCTGTAGGCCCATCGTGCGCTTGGCCCACTGGTCGATGCGGTTACCCACCAGGTTGGCGATCCACTGGCTGGTCAGGTTGCCCACCGGGATGCCCACCGGGTCAGTCTCGCCCGATCCGCCCGTGCTGGCGATGATGGCATCCAGCAGCTTGAGCGTGGCCGGGCAGCTGATCTTGTCGCGCACCACGGACCTGGCCAGCTCGTGCCGGATCGAAAAGAAATACTTGCTCACGTCCATCTTGAGCACCCAGGTGTCGCCGGTGGCCGCCATGCCGCGCAGCCAGCGCTCGACCCTGGCCGCGCCCAGGTGCGTGCCCTTGCCGGGCCGGCAGGCGTAGCTGTCGAAGATCATGCCCCGGTCCCAGATCGGGGCGCAGACGTTGCAGATGGCGTGCTGGGCGACGCGGTCCCTGTAGGGCGCGGCCAGGATCACGCGCTGCTTCGGCTCGTAGACCAGGAAAGACCGATACCGGCCGGGGCTGTACGTGCCCCACAGCATCTCCATTTGCAGCGCGCCCAGCTCCTCCCACATGCGGCCCTCGAACTCGGCCACATCGTACCTGTCGCGCTTGCCACGCCTGGCCAGGCGGTGCGCCTCGACCAGGTTGTCCCAGTCGATGATCTCCTCAATCAGATTCTTGCCTCGCCTTCCCATCTCACCTTCTCTTGTTCTGCAATAAGCGTCCGGGCGGGGCTTTCGCTTGCGCTACTCGCGCCGCCCGAACCGTCGTATTCGGCCTGCTCTCGCAGGACCAGGACGGACCGGCTGACCCCCTGTAGGGATCTTGGGTGACGGCGACACCGTCGCCGCCCTCTCTAGAATGGTGGTCACAGACGCAGCGCAGGCCCACATTGCCATTCGCATTCCACGGATTCGCATTCGAGTTCAGGGAGCGCGCGCCCGCGTTCACGCCGTCGTCGAAGTTGCCACCGCCAATGAAGCACCGCCAGCTGTCGCCGAAACCCGGCCCACCCCTTACTACTCTATCCCTCCAATCGCTGACGCCAGGCCCCGAGCATGGCGCCGACCTCGGCCAGCTTGCCGGCCGCATCGCCCACACGCTTGGGGCCAAGCAGATCCCGCTCGGCGCCGTGTCGCAGCAGCGCGTGGATGTAGCGCACCTGCTCGTCGGCCCGGTAGACCTTGCTTTTCTGGTTGGACATGGCCGCTTCGATAAGCCTCCGCACCAGCTCCCACAGCGCCTCCTCCAGGCGCGCGCCGTAGCGGAATCGCTGGTGACGCGGGATCTTGTCGATGTGCGGCCCTAAATCAACCATCAGCCGCTCCACCTTGTTCACGATTACCAGGCCCCGCTGTCGCGGGGCCGATTCAGGGTTCACGCTCACAGGGCGTCACAGACGCAGCGCAGGCCCACAGTGCCAGTCGCATTCCCCGGAGTCGCAGTCGAGAGCAGGGAGCGCGCGCCCGCGTGCACGCCGTCGTCGAAGTTGCCACCGCCAATGAAGCACCGCCAGCTGCTATTGGCGTTGTTGGTCCCGAAGACATACGAATACACCTGGCCGCGCGCCAGGGCCGCATCCTTGCCCACGTTGACAATGTCGGCCTTCCAGGCTGCCGTCGTCCCCAGGCCGACATCCAGGTGGTTATCCAGCCAGTCGTACAGGTTGCCGGCCGCGTCCACCACGTTGAACATGGACACCGCCTTGGCCACGCCGCCGGCGGTGGTGGGGCCGGTGTTGGTGGTTGCGGCCCAGGCCGTATCGTTGCTGCCATTGGCCCCTTGCGGCGCGCCCTCGGCGTAGGTCAGGAACTCCTCGACGGTCGGCAGGCGCTTGCCGGCGTTGCGGGCCAGCAGGTGGAAGTCGGTACGCGCATACACGTCGTCGCGCAGCGGCATGGCGCCGTAGCGGCTGACCGGGATGTTTTCCGGCCACACGCCGCTGCCTTCGCTGTTCAGGTAGATGTCCACCCACAGCCGGCCGGGGACCACTTCAACCATGCCGGTCGGGTCGCACGTCGGGCGGTGGCCCAAGTCCCACACGCTGTTCGGCACGATCTGCACGGCGGGCGCGATGGCGGTGTTGTAGCGCTGGGCCACGGTGCGCACGCGGCCGTAATGGAAGCCGCCGATCTTGCGGCTGGTCGCGGCCGTGTACCCGCCGGGCACCGTGATGTTGGTGCTGGCCACCAGGCCGGCGCGGCCGTCGTCGCCCTGGACGGCGTACAGGTACACGTCATCGCCCAGCGCCAGGCCGTCCAGCGAGCCGTCCTGGTTGCCTTCCTCGGTGGGGTCCCAGTCCGTCTTGGGCGGCAGCACATAGCCCTTGCCGTTGCCGCCGATGTTCACGATGCCCTCGGGCACGTCCAGGCGCATCGCGCCGGATGCGCTGATTGCGCCCATCATGCTGAAATGCCCGGCGCCCATGGCCGGAATCGCGTAGGTCTTCTCCGCCATTACGCTGCCTCCAGGTCAGAAATTGCTTGTTCCACGTCCTGCACCGTGAAGCCCAGGCGGAAGATTTCCGCCGTGGGGCTTTCGATGCGCTTGATCTGCACGCGGCGCACGTCGCCGTCCTCGTCCTGGCTTTCCAGGACGCGGTATTCCGGCTCGGCGCCGTCGGGCACCTCGTCCTCGACCAGGTCGCGGTCATGCACATACGTCCAGCGCCCGGCCAGCAGGCCCTCCCAGTGCCGCTTGAGCGTGGCCACGCCCTGCGGGCGGATTTCGCCCTGGACGGCCAGTCCTTGCAACAGGTCATAGTCGGCCCGCGTGCGCAGACCGTAGCGGGGTACTCCCTGCATGTCTTACTCCTCCTCGACAGTTAAAGCCGCCACGCCATCGACGCGGCTTACCGAGCGTCGATCCGCAATGGCATTGATGGCCGCCGCCAGCTGGGCCTCGTCGGCGATGTCCGGGTCAATGCCGGCATCGGCCAGGATGGCCAGCAGCTCGCGCTGCAGCATGTTGAACCAGGCCGCCAGCATCGGCGTGGCGCGCACGTTGCTGGCGGGGTCTCCGTTTCTCCATTCACCCTCGGATGTCACCCGGTCGGTGAAGGCACCTACTTTTTCCATGATTAAGCCTCCCGATAACCTACGTTCAAAATCAGCCACGACGGCGCGGCCTCATGCAGCGCGCACTCGATCAGCTCGTCGCCCCAGCTGCGCAGCGGGTCGCCGATCTCGGACCCGCCGATCACCGCCTCACGAATCACCCCGGACGGCACCAACACGTCCCAGGCCCATAGCCAGTCCTCGCCGTTCAGCGGGTCGCCGATCTCGGCGCCTCGCGGCCCGACACCGTTGGCCAGCTCCATCGTCGCTTCGTGCTGCTCAATGATTTCCGTGCCCGGGTAGCCCAGGCCCTCGGCCATGTCGATGTAGTCCGCCGCGCGCATCCCGCCGCGCCCGACAATGCGCCCAATCAGCGCGACCTGGCGGTCGGCCAGGCTCTGCACCGCCGGCGCGCACTGGCTGGGCAGGCTGTAGCTGGCCTCCCACTCGGGGAACAGCTCGCGCGCCTGGCGCGGGTCGGCTTCGGCCAGCAACTGCCGGGCGCGCGCATCGACGCGCACGAACTCCTGGGCCAGGCCCAGCAGCACGCGCTGCAGGCGGCTGTCTGGATCGGTTGGCCACACCACGCCGGGCGGCAGCATCGCAAACAGCAGCGCCCGGTAGTCGGCGTCGGTCAGTCCTCGATCCACTGCGCCCCTCCCCATACCGGCAGCACGCCGGTGCCATGCTCGACGTTGGCCGTCGGCCATTGCAGGTCGTAGTCCTCGACGCCCGGCGCCAGGCTGATTGCGCTGCGGATGCGGCTTATCAGCAGCGTGCCACCTGGCTCGCCCTCACGGTCCACCAGATCCTGCAGGGCTTGTGCGGCCGCCGCACGCACCGCCTCGGTATCGGGCAGCACCCACAGCTGCGGTACGAACGGCTCGGTTTCAGGCGCCACCACGTACACCTGCGCCTGGACGTTCTTCTGCGCCTCGATGTGGTCGGCCACGGCCTGCAGCAGCTGCTGCGACGGCAGCGGGCCGTCGCTGGCGTCGTCGGCCATGATGCGCACCACCACCGACCCCGGACCCATGCCCAGCGGGTCTTCCCAGGCGCGCGTGACGCCCGGCACCTGTAGCGCCCACTCCTCCCAGTCGCCGGCGGCGCCGCCACGCGGCACGCGCGCGCGGCGCAGCATGATGCGGTCGCGCCAGCTGCCGAAGGTCTCCAGGTCGGCACCGCCACGGATGCCGTCCTCATCGACCACTGCCTGGCCGACCACGCCAGGCAGCGGCGACACCAGGCGCAGCTGCACGCCGGCGTCCTGGTCACCCGCCGCGCCCGTCTCCACCGCTTCGACGGCGGCCACGGCTTGGCCGTCGGCGATCCTGACCTCCTCGGTGGTCCGATACTCCCGGCCATCCACCTGTAGCGTGGTGCCGGCCACGATTACCGCGTCGTCGCTGCCCTGGAAGCGCACCCGGCCCACCGCGCGCGACGCCGTGCGGCGCGGCACGCCCGCGCTATGCAGATGCAGGTTTTCGTCGTCGCAGGTTTCCGGGAACAGCTGTCGCTCCAGCCATTGCAGGTAGCCATACAGGCCATGCACCGCGCCGGCATCGGCAGCGGCCAGCGCCTTGGTCATCCGCACCGCCAGTTCGGCCTGGGCGCCAGGCAGGCGCGACAGCAGATCCTGGTCGATCCGCGTCAGCAGTTCCGGTAATGTGGGTCGCTTAAACGCCATGTAATCCTCCTTTATGCGGCGCTTTGCCACACGTACTCGTACTGCCGCTGCAGCACGGTGCCGTCGCCGCGCACGATGCCGATCAGCAGCTGCAGCACGCCGCGCCGCAGGTGTACGGCCTCGACCTCGACCGCGCGCGCGATCTCATCCTCGACCAGCCAGGCCAGCGCCTCCTCGGCGTACTGCTGCGCGCGGCGCAGCACCGAATCCAGCTCCTTCTCGCGGCACAGCAACCACAGACGCGAGCCGTGCGGGCGCGGGTTATAGACATCGGCCCACCAGCCGCGCCGGTCGGTGGCGCCATCGGGCAGCCGATCCTCGGGTAGCGCCCGACGGTCCGTGAACAGCGACAGCACCACGGCGGTCACCAGCCCATCGTCCGTGGCCAGGTCGCCACCGTCCAGCAGCAGGTCGAACACCTTGGCGGCGGGGTCGTAATGCAGTGCCAGATCCATCAGCCCATCCCCTGGTTCGGTTTGCCGGTCGTGCCGCCCGAGTCGCCCGGATGGTCGTGGCCGTCGTAGGTCTCGCGCATCTCGGACATGGCGCGCCCGCCCGAGTCGCAGCGGTCCCGGATCTCGCCGGTGCATTCGAGCAGCTCGGTCTCGGCGCGCACCTTCGGCGCGTTCGTGATGGTCACCGGCTTGCCGGCGCCGTCGATCACGATGCCGGCGCGCGTCAGATGCACGCTTTGCCCCTGGTCGTCGTACAGCGCCACTTCACCCTCTGCCAGGCCGACCAGGCGATAGCGCCGGTCATCGACCGACAGGGCCACCAGGTGCGCGCGCGCGCCGCTAATCGACGCCACGATGGCCTCGGCGCCGGGCAACGGGTGGCTGGTGTAGCCGTACTGCTGGAACCGCTCGGCCCAGGCCGGCGCATCGCCCAGCAGCGTCACCTGCACGCGCTGTAGCTTCAGGGCGTCATCGACCAGCACCAGCACGCCCCGGCTCAACAGCAGGCGCAGGCGGCGCCATACCGGGCCGACCACGCGCTGCAATATGCGACGTTGATCCGTCATTCCCACCCCCAGCCTGGCGACGGCTTCGTGGCAGTCTTGCCGCTGGCCTTCTTCTCGGACTCGGCCACCGGCACCGGCTCGAAGGCCGCCGGCGGTGCCACGCGCAGCTCGGCCGTGCGGCCGCCTTCGCCCTCGACCAGTTGCACGTCGGACACCAGCAGGCGCTCGTCCAGGCCCAGGTAGGCGTCCTGCACCAGCACCAGGTCGCCGGGACGCCATACGCCTTGCTCGTGGCGCCAGCCGCCCACCGTGTAGGTGACGCCCCGGCTCTTGGCCCAGCGCATGCGCGCCTCCAGCTCGGCGCGGGCCTTGCAGTCGGCCGCATCGGCTGGCGTGTCGCACACGATCAGCGTCTTGCGCGGCGCGCGCACACGCGGGTCGGATGCCTTGCTCTTGGGGCCGGCGGCCTGGCTGCCGCTCCAGGTGTCGCTGCCGGGCGTCTGCCCGACCACGATGTACTCGTTGAAGCGGTCGCGCTCGCTGAACACGCCGCTGCCCTTGCGAATGTTCCCGCCCAGCACCAGAGGCGTGGCGATCTCGCGCTGCACGGCGTGGACGATCACCAGGCGGCCCTGGGCATCGCTGACGATGCGCGCGCCACGGATCTGCGCGGCCCGCTCCAGCGCCTCGGCGATGGGCTGGCCATCCTCCAGCGCGAAGTCGGCGAACGGCTTGGTGGCCTTCACGGTGTCGATCACCTCGATGCCGTAGGGCTTGGCCAGCTTCTCGGCGATCTGCATCAGGGTCAGGCCGTCCAGGCGCACGTCCTCGCCGCTACAGTCGATCAGGTCGGCCGGCTTGCTGCGGCCGCTGGCGGCGATGGTGTGGCTTTCGGCGTCGTAGTCGGGCAGCACTTCGTCCAGATAGCCGGTCACCACCAACTCGTCGCCGACATGCACGGTGCAGGCCAGGCCAGGCGTCACCGGGCGGACCTGGCCGGCGTCGGACCAGCGCTCGGTCAGCGTCAGCTCGAACGAGTCTGCGATCTGCTCCAGGCTCATGCGGATGCGGACCTCCTGCCAGCCTTGATGCTGCTCGCTGCCCAGCTGTAGAACCACGGGTTCTCGGTTACTCACTCAATACCTCCAGTTCGATGCCGCCGCGCAGGGCGCCCGGATGCGGTACGCCGTTGCGGATGACGATCTCGTCGGCCCGGCGCGCGTCGCCATACAGGCGGTGCGCCACCACCAGGGCCGGCAGCGTCACCTGGGGCGTGTACGTGGTCAGGCCAGGCAGCGCCACAGCGCGGGCGCGCAGGTCGGCCGTGACAGCCGCACGCAGGGCCACCAGGGCGCCGTAGACCACGTCGCTAATCGGCTCCTCGGTGGCCATCTGCGCGTCGATCAGGGCCAGCGTGTCCTGGCCAGCGGCCTGCGCTTCCTGCCGGCTCGGCCAGTCGGTCTCGGCGACCAGGCGGGCCGCCGTCAGCGCGGCCGCGCGGCCGTTCAGTTGCCGGGCGGCGACCGCGTTCTGCGCACGCTGGCGCCGCTCCGGCGTGTCGGCCGCCGGCGGCGGCACCGCTGCGGCGCTTTCGGCCGTCTCGCGCAGCAGCCGCGCGGCGCGCACAGGCGTGCCAGGCGACAGCAGCACGCGGGCGCCCATGCCGGCGGCCGCCGCGTCGCCGGCCAGGCCCGTCGTGACGTTGGCGCCGCCGCCGTCATCGTCGGACTGGCCCACCAGGCTGCGGCCGCTGTACAGGTCCAGGGCGTTGATTGGGCGCATGACGGCGCCTTTCAGGCGGTTGTATCCGCCGATCACGATGCCGGCCACGTTCATGGGGAAGCGGATGAACTCGGCGACCTGGTCGGCGATGCCGCCCACCACGTCCTCGATGCCGCGCACCACGGCGGTCAGATCCCGCTCGACGGCCACCAGCGACCAGCCGAGCAGCCCATCGACGCTCCACTTGTCGGCGAAGTCGTCCAGGATCGACCCCTCGAAGATGTCGGCGGCCAGGCCGACCTCGCGCTGGGTGTCCATGGCCGTGGCCGGGTAGGACTCCTCGCCCGCCTCGGAAAAGGTCACCTGGAACGTGCAGACCCCGCCCTCGGCGGTCGATTCGCTCCAGGCCACATCGCTGGCCACGGCCATGACGCTGCCCAGGTACGGGTGCTCCAGCGTGGCCGCGCCCGGCGTGTCGAACGCTTCGATCAGGGCGTCGCGGTCGCGGTCGTAGTCGTCGCCGGCGACGAACAGCTGTAGGCGCCACTCCTTGGCGCGGCGGCCCATGTCTTCCGAATAGGGCTTGTCGCGGCGCGGGTATTCGTGGATTAGCCAGCGCCGGCCGCCCTTGGTGTCGGCGCGCTCCACATAGAACGGCACGCCGCGATATGCCCCGCGCATTTCGGGGTCGATGCGCTCACGCCACGTCATGCGTTACACTCCCTTACGCTTTGGAATGAGGGGAGAAAGCCATGGAAACCATTTTTCTGATACTGCTGTTGGCCTCGCTTGTTGCGCTGGCTGTTGGCATCGTCAGCCCACGCCGCGCGATGCCTTGGGCCAAATCGGCAACGCGATTTAAAGCGCTCGGCCTTTATCTCGGGATTGCGGTGATTTGCTTCGTTGGGTTCGGTGTGAGCACAGACGCCAAGAAAGCCGAACCCACGGCCACTACGGTCGCAGCGGAAAGCGCGCCTACGCCGGCCGCTCAGTCTAAAAAGCTTAGTCCGGCCGAACTTGTTGCGACGCGCATGCCTGAGTCCCAAAAGGGCTTTTTGGCCTTGATGGAAAAAGCGGCGCGCGAGTATGAAGCCGCACCCAACGAACTGGTGAAGTCGAAGATCGCCCAGCAAAGAAAGGTCGATTCCAGGCCGTTCACCCCGCAAGGAAAAGTCCAGAACTGGACGGGCACGATTGAACAGCTGGCCACCAACGGCGACGGCAAAGGCATTGTGGTCATACGCTCCAGCAGCACCGTCAAGTTTCAGACCTGGAACAATGCGCTTTCGGACATCGAGCATAAAACCCTGATCCCGCAAAGTTCGCCGTTGTATGACACCGTTGCAAGCCTTGATGTGGGCACGCCCGTCAGCTTCTCCGGCTCCCTCATTGCCGAAGGAAGCGTGACCGAACAAGGCTCGGTCATGCATCCCGAATTCATCGTTCGTTTCGATAGAATCTCGCCGTTGCATTAAGGCACCATCCCCAGCGAACCGGAGTCCACTTCAAAGTCCAGTCCGCCATTCCGGCGGGCTTCTGTTACGCGCGGCCGACCCTGGCTGTCGATCACGATGCGCAGTTCGCCGCCTACGTCAGCCCTGGCCACCGGCGCGGCCATTGCGCCGGACCCTCGGCCCACCGGCGCACCCAGCGCCACCGGCGGCGCGCTCGGGGCCGGCGGCGGCAAGCCCGGCGCAGCCGTCGCACCAGGCGCGCGCCCACCAATGCCCAGCCGGTCGCGCGCCCAGGCCGGAATCCAGCTGGTCAGCTCGGCCACCTTGCCGCGCAGCCACCCGGTCAACTGATCCCAGCGCGCGCTGATCCCGTCCCACAGGCCACCCACCCACTGCCCGCCGATTTCGGTCAACGGCCGCGCGCCGAACAGATCGAATACGGCGTCGATGCCCTTGGCCAGCAGCGCGGCCGGATTGAAGGCCAGCAGGTCCTGGGCGATCTCGCCGATGCTGCGGCTGAAGAAGGCGCGCACGCCTTGCCACAGGTTGCCGAACCAGGCGGTAATGGCGCTCCAGTTGTTGTAGATCAGCCCGACCGGCGAGAACGCCAGCAGGTCGCCAGCGATGTCGCCGATGCCGCGCCCGAAGAACGCCTTGATGCCTTGCCATAGCTGTCCGAACCACGCGGCGATGCTGTCCCAGTTGCGATAGATCAGATACACCGCGCCGGCCACGGCCGCGATGCCCGTCACGATCCAGCCCACCGGCGTGGTCAGGAAGGCCAGCGATAGTGCGCGGATGCCCGCGATGGCCGCCGGTATCGCGCGGGCGGCCAGGCCGACCAGGCCACGAGACACGGACAGAAGTCCGCCAAGGAATGAGGCTGTAAGACGCGCACCAACAACAACAGCGGTGTAGCCAAGCTTCAGCAGCGAAGCCACCACAAGCAGGATTGACACAATCAAACGGGTGGCCATGACCGCCGCCACGCCGCCCAGCAAGTTACCGAATCCGCCGACTCGCTCGGCAACCCAGGACACCGCCCGGCCTACCAGCTGCAGCGCGCGCCAGATTTGCATCAACCACTCGCGCACCCGGACGCCGATTGCGGCCTTGTTGGCCTTGACCAGGTCGCCGAGCCGAGACAGCCAATCGTTGATCGCCGGCAGCAGACCGCCCACAATGGTCATGCGCAACCCGCTGACCAGGCGGGTCATGTCATCAATCGCATCGTTGTAGCGCTTGCCCTCGGCGATCTGTTCCGGCGAGAACACCGCCCCCAAGTCATGGGCGGCCTGCTTCATTTCATCGATTTCAGCCTGAGACGCCCCGACCATCCCCGCCAGCTCTTTTCCAGAACCACCGAACAGCGCATCGACCAGGTTCTGACGCTCGGCGTAGTTGTTGATGTCACGCAGCTTGGACGAGACCAGGGCATAGAGTGCGTCCGCATTGCCCTTGGTGGCACGAATCTGCTTGTAGTCGATGCCCAGCCGCTTGAAGGCGTCGGCAGCCGGCCCCTTGGCCGTCATGATGAACTCGTCGGTATTGGCCTGCAGCGTGCGCATGCCGCGCACCAGCGAATCGTTGCTGACGCCAAATTGAGACGCCACATACATCCACTCCTGCAGCGCGGTGGTCCCCACTCCCAGCCGCTGCGCGGATAGGCGGATTTCGTCGCTGGCGCTGGTCACCCCGGACACCAGCCTATGGATGCCCCATGCCGCGCCGGCGGCCAGGCCGCCCAGGACCAGCGCCTGCTTGCCCAGGGCCTTGGCCTGGTTGATGGCGTGCCCCATCTGCGTGCCGACCTGGCGGGCCGCTCGTCCGAGCCGGTCCAGGCCGGCGCGCTGCGCCAGGCCGGACAGGCTGCGCTGGATGCCGCGCACAGGGCGCGTCACCTGGTCCACCAGGCGCATGACGATGCTGGTCACCATGTTAGCCACGGGCTTTTAGCTCCTCTGCAAGTGCTTCGGCCTGGCGATACCACCAGACCAGGTCATCCAGATCCATCTGCAGCAAATCGGCGGGACTGAATCCGCCGAACGCCACGGCCACCGACCGGATCAGTACCGGCCAGTCGCCTGGAGTTTGGGCAAAAAAGGCGTTACCGCCTTCATGGCCACGTCGATGTCGCGCGAGTCCAGCTCGCCGGCGGCGGCCACCGGGATGCGGGCCAGGGTGGCCAGCAGCGCCAGCGTCTTGCCCATTTCGCCGCTGGCCTTGTCCATCGCCTGCAGGTGCTTGCCCTTGATCTTGTTGGGCATGGCCAGCTCGGTGATGGTGCGCTCGTCGTCCAGCTTGCTGGGCTTGAAGGTCAGCGGCTCCAGCAGCGTGACGATGACGCCGTCGTCGGTGTATCGCACGCGCGCGGCTTCTTCCGGGGTCAGCTCCACGCCGCCGGGCAGCTCGGTGGTTTGGTCCATGTCTTAGATCCTTTCGCAGGTGCGGGCGGCCATGTTGAAGCGGATCTGGCCCTCGCCGCTGTTCAGTTCGGTGGTCTCGGTCACGAAGGCGCCGGTCAGCATGTAGTCCTGGCCGTTGTCGCACTCGAACAGGACCGTGGCGTTGTTGATCTTGCCCAGCTCGATGATGTCCAGGTCTTCCGTATGCAGGACCGTGGCCGTCAGGGTCGGGGCCACCGGCTCCTCGTTGTAGAAGACCCGGCGCCCGGCCATCTTGGTGGCGCGGTTCACGCCGCCGGGATTCAGCGTCGCGCCGCGCTCGGTGGGGAATTCCTGGCCATCGACGCGAATGGTGGCCACCCCGGTGATTTTTGCTCCGCTCATGGTTGTTTATCCTCCGTTTAAGGCCCCGTTAGCGACGGAACTGCGTTTGCTGCGCATGGACGCGGTACTGGCCGATCAGCATGGGCGAGTCCATGACGTTCAGCCGGTTGGGATCGTCCGGGTCGATGTTGGCCCGGATGCTCTCGGCGTAGCCCGCGTAGTCGCGCGTCCAGCCACGCTCGCCCATGAAGGTCAGGCGGTACAGGCTCAACAGCTCGCTGATTGCAACCTTGGGCGTCATGATGGGTTGGCTCGGGTCGTAGAAGTCGCGGTCCTCGTCGGCGGCCAGCTTGTGGCGCGGGTACTTCTGCGCGAACAGGCTGATCTGCTCGAAGCGGATGCGCTCCAGCGTTTCGGGCGTGTTGATGTCCAGGTAGCTGTCGTCGGCGATACCGGCGCTGTTCTCCTGGTAGGTCGTGATCTGACGCTCGATCTGCACCGTGCCGTCGGTGGCCACCGTGTAGGTGGCGATGCCGTCGTACAGCAGCAGGTTGCGCTCGTCGTCGCGCCAGCGCACATGCTCGGCCGGGCCGATCAGGCCGGGCAGCGCCAGGCGCTGCAGCGGCCGCGCCGGGTCGATGGCCAGCGATCCGGCCGCGACGATGGCGTCGGTGGCCGCCCACAGCCAGGTCGGCGACACGGCCAGGTTGGTGCCCATGATGGTGACGTGCGGGCTGTTGCGGCTGTTGCCCTTGGTGGCCGTGTCCGAATGATTGCCTCGGAAGGCGGCAAACGCCCGCCCGCCGATCTGGCGCATGGGGCCGTAGCGGTCGGACAGCTCGGCCTCGATCGTCTCCAGGCTGGTCTGGTCGGTGTAGGGCAGGCAGATCCAGTTCCACCATTCGGCGCCCATGGCGGCGATGGCGTCGTCCAGCTCGGGATTGACCGCCCCGCCCGAAAACGCGGTGTAGGTCAGCTCCAGGCCGGCCGGCTTGCCTTCGCCCTTGACGCTGTCGCGCAGGTCGATGTCGTTGCCGGTCTCGCCCTTCCAGCGGCAGGTCAGCACCACCTTGCTGGGCGTGTCCTCGTCGATGGCTGCCGTCACCGGCACGCGGTCATCGTCACCGACCGCCGTCACGATGGCCTGGGCCACTTCCTGCGGCGTGTCGCCGCCGGTGATGGGCACCCATACACGGTAGCCGGCGATGTACAGCGCCAGCGGCCGGGTCTCGGTCGGCCCGTCGGTCACTTCGATTTCACCGGCAGCGGCCACGGACACCGGAGCATCTTCCAGGGCGATGGCCCAGGTCTCGGTGTACAGGTCCACCTTCTTGATGGCGCGGAACATCTCGGCCAGCATCGAACCGCGGCCGAACAGATCGTCGCCTTGCTGCTCGCTGGTGACGCGCACCAGGGTGCCCGGCGCCTGGCTGCCCGACGGCAGTTTCTGGCCGAACACCAGCAGCTTGCCCTGGAACACGGCATTGCCGGCCAGGCGGTTGTCGAACTCGATGTACCAGCCCGGCACGCGCAGCGCGGCCGGGATCTCGTTGAACACGGTGGAACTGATAGCCATCAGTCAGCCTCCTTTGCTGCGGCACCGGCCTGGCTGGCAGGCTTGGCCTTCGGTTTCTTGGGCGGCTCGATCTCGACAATCGAGCCGTCGGCTTTGCGGCGCGCCCAGTAGCCACTCCAGTCCACCCAGGCGCCCTCGGCGGGCAACGGCTGGCCATCGAGCGGCCGGCGCACCACCAGCCCGTCCTGGGCCGGCTTGACGTACTTCTTGGTCACGGTGATACCTCCTCGTTGCCCGTCGGCAGTTGTAGATAACTCTCGGTGTTGGGGCCGTCGCCCACCTGGTGCGTGCCGCTGTAGATGGCGAAGTCGGCCAGCTCGCCCGCATCGCGCGCGGCCGGGAAACCCATCTCCAGCGAGAACGCCATTTCGTAGACGGCCACCCCCTTGCGCTGGGCCGTGGCCGGCGACAGCACCCGCAGACCCTCGAAGTGCAGCGTGCCAAGGTCGGCCGCCTTGTGCTGGTCCAGCGTGGGCACCACGCGCTCGACGATCTCGTAGGCGCCAATCTGGCGGCTGTTGCCGCGCTGGCGCTCACGTCCGCCGCTGGCGTGGCTGGTGACCGCATAGACCAGGTAGCGCCCGACGATGCGCCCGCGCGTGCGGCCAGGCGTGCCGCCGTCGAAGTACACCCACACGCCCGGCATGCTGCGAAACGCCAGCGCCAGGGCGTCCTGGTCCCACGGTCCGGGCAGCGTCTCGACCGTGCGCACGGCCTTGCCCAGCGCCTGCTGCACGGATTCGACGATGGAGTCTTCGGCTTCGGCCAGCATTCACCACCCCTTGAGCGCGTCGTCATCGAACACGCGGCCGCCCGAGCGCACCACCATCGGCTCGGCCACCGCCGGCGGCCGGGTGGCCAGCGGCATGTTCATCTGGCCGGACTGGATGCGCTTGAGCATGGCCACCGCGTCCTCGTACCGCTGGCGCGCCTGGTCGGTGGCCACGCCACGCTGTAGCCGATAGCGTGCGATGTCGGTGGCCAGCAACGTCAGCAGGCGCAGCGGCTCGCTGATTGGCAGGCGATAGCGCGCGGCCAGGTAGCCGTCGATCTCAGCGCTGGCATCCTCCAGCGCACGCTCGGCCACGGCCGTGTCGATCTCGCCGGCCTGGTCGCGGTCCGTCAGCTCCACGATCTCGGTCTCGCCGAATTGCTCGACCAGGTCGGCCACGCTCGCGTACATGCTCACCCCCGGCCGCCGGCCTTGGCCGTCTTGGCGGCAGGCTTGCCACGGCCACCGACCTGGCCAGCGCCTTGACCCGCGCCCTGGGTGCCGCCCGCGCCACCCGCCTGTCCGCCGGCATCGCCGCCGCCTTCCGGCGTCTTGGGCGGCTCGGCCGGCACGGTCGGGCGCGTGTCGCGGATCACGCCCAGCAGGGACAGGCGCATGATCTCGGCCTGGTCGGCCTTCTCGTCCAGCTCGATCTCGCCGCCCGCTTTCAGGCGCTTGCCGTTGCGGCGCACCGGCTCCAGTAGTGGAAACTTCATGGGTCACATCCTCCTAGTAGTGCGGCCCGCCCGCAGGCGGGCCGTGTGGCCAGGGCGGCCGGTTACGCGCTGGTGACGCCCTGGATCAGGAAGCCGGACTCGATGCCGGACAGCACCGGGCTACGCTCGTAGGTGACCGGGTAGATCCAGCTCTTGCTGTTGCGCTCGTTGTACGGCTCCTCGACCAGCGGGTGGCCTTCGAGCGTGTACGTGTAGCCGAACGACGGCGTGCGGGCCGAACTGACCTGGGCGGGCACGAAGGCCAGCACCGCGACGTTGCCCCACACGTCCACCATCTGGTCGCTGCCCTCGTTCATGTAGACGGCCTCACCCACTTCCAGCGTGCGCAGGTTGAACAGCTTGGCCAGCATCTCCTTGGTCACCGAGTCGCTGGACGTGTACTTGAAGCGCTCCAGGATCTTCGGGTGCTCGGCCAGGGCGTTGAAGCCCGCCGCCGACACCACCATGGTGTTGGGGCGCAGGCCCACGATGGAGCGCACCGCCTCGCGGTACTCGCGGATCTGCTTGGCCGGGTCGGAATCCGGGTCGTTCCACACGTCCGAGCCGGCCAGCGTGTCCTTGTTGTTGGCGCCGTAGTTGGCCGCCTTCGTGGCGATCTCGGCCTGTTCGATCTCCAGGGCCAGCGACAGGATCTCCATGACCTCGTTGGTGGCCTCGGTGCCCAGGTCGATGCCCGGCACCTGGGCGGCGTCCTGCATGTGCTCCCAGGGCACCTTGCCCTCCAGGGCGTCCTGCACCAGGGCGAACGGCTTGCCCTCGTAGCCGAACTGCACGCGCTTGGTGTTGGCGCCGGGCGCGCGGCGGGTGGTGTAGCGCTTGAAGCTGTCGCGGCCGAATTCGATGATCTGGCCGCCGCGCTGCTTGACCGGCACGCGGGGGAACAGCGTGAAGCCCACACGCTCGGGATGGGTGTAGCCCTGGGCCACGTTCGACAGAATCGGGTCGATCACGCGGACCTGGCGGGTATTCATGTTCATGTTTGACGGCTCCTTAAATGATGGTTAGCGGCGGGTCAGCAGCACTTCGACGAACTCGCCGGCGCCGCTGGCCCCGTCCAGCGCCTGGGCCAGCACCGCCTCGGTGCTGACCTCGCCCTCCACGGGCACGGTGGCCACGATGGCGCGGCCCTGGGCGTCGCTGACGATGTCATCGCCCAGGTCGATGGCGCCGCCGGACTCGATCACGGTGGTGCCGATCACGTCGATGGCCAGGTCGTCGCCATCCAGGGCCGACGTGGTGGACACGCCCAGGGCCTTGGCGCCGGCGGCGGTCACCTGGGCGCCGCCGAACCCGACGAAGCGGCAGGCGGCGACGGCGCCGGCAGCGGTCACCGTCAGGGTCAGCAAGGGGGTTTTCTGGCTCATGGCGTTACGCTCCTTTCCGCTGGACGGCGCGCACGGCCGTCACGTAGTCGCACTTGTGGGACTCCTGATAGGCCAGGGCCTGCTGGTGCAGGCGGGCCTTGTCGGGGTCCACCTGGTAGCCCTGGGGGGCCTGGAAGGCGCCCGCCTCGGGCAGCTCCTCGGCGCGGCCGCGCTCGGCGTAGTCCACCGATTGCGGCAGCTCCTTCAGGAAGCCTTCCAGGAAGGCACGGGCGCTGGTCTTGGTGCGGGTCGCCCCTTCGCCGAACTCCAGCGGCTGCTCGGCCTCGTCGCTGGCCATGAAGGCCACCAGGCCGTCGCGGTGCCGGGGCAGCACGCGCCCCTCGGCCACCAGCTTGTCCACCAGCTGCACACTGGTGGCCGCGCGCTCCTGGCGCTCGCGCTCGGCGAACGCCGTTTCCTTCTTGGCGATCTCGGCCTCGCGGTCCTCGATCTCCTTCTGTTTGCGTTCCAGTTCCTGCTTGTCCACGTCGGTTACCTCCTGGGTAATGGTTGATTTGGGGGATTCACGAAAAGCCGGGCCGGGCTTCGCCGCCTCGATGTCCTCGACGGCCCAGTCGGGCAGCACCCGGTCGGCAACCTCCAGCCCCTCTTTGCCGATCAGGAAGTCGCGCAGCGCCCGGAACAGGCGCTGCACGGTGCCGGCGCGCACTTCGCCGAACTCCAGTTCCACCACGTCGCCGGCGTCGGCGTCGGCGTCGGCGAACTCGACCTGGCGCAGCCCCTTGACCGCCGGCGGCTGGGCGCCCAGGAAACCGACGTGCCGCAGATAGAACACGCCGGGCACGGGGTTGTTGGGGGAGTCGGGCCGGTAGAAGGCGGCGGACACCTTCTTGAAGCGGCCGGCCTCGACCAGCTCGGCGAATGCCGGCTCGACCTGGTCGGGTTCGGCCTCCAGGGATTCGCCATAGCTCAGGGACTTGACCCAGCCGTAGGCCGGGCCGTCGTGGCGCGGGTGGCCCACGACGATGGGCGCTTCGTGCTTGGCCGGGTCGTAGGCGGCAGCGCTCGCACGCAGCTGCGCCTCGGTGAAGCCGATGGTTTCGCCCGACATCGCGGTATGCGTGCCAGGCCGGAAGATTTCGATTCGCTGCATGTGGCCTCCGTACTCGTGGAAGCCAGTATCTCGGGACGCGCGCCGGCGCATCAGGTGAAGCACTTCACCGGATGGCGGATTGGGGGGGGATGGGGGAGCGGCGCAGGCGAATGCCGGCCACCCGTATATCTAACCACCGGACAGGTCGGTCGGCAACCTGTTTAAAACCCGTTTAACAGCCCGCAGGCGCGTTTAATGGGTCGATGGTGGTGCAACGGGGCATGCCAGGCCCCAGAACGGCCGTTTTGGGCCTCCCAGGCCGGGGCCGCTATCGGGCCTCGGGCGGCAAGGCGTGGCGCACCAGGATCTCCTCGATGACCTGGCGGTCTTCCTTGGACAGGCCCAGGTACGGCCGCGCGGGGATTTCCACCTGCTGGACCAGGGCAAACGCCTTCTTGGGATTGCCGATGGCCAGGCGCCCGCCGTTCTTGGCCCGAATGATACCGCCCAGCTGGTGGATGGCGCCGTATATCTTGTTGGTGCCTTGCTCCAGGACGCCATCGCCGACCTGGTAGTGGATGGAGCCGCGCAGGCCGGCGCCGCCCGTCTCGGTCAGGATCTGGTCGTTTCGCTTGTTGGCCAGCGTGAAGGCCGTCAGCGGCTCCCAGGGGTTGCCCGCCGGGTCGGTCTCCGACCGGAAGCGCTCCTCGACCGATCCCTGCAGGTGCTCGCCGATGTCGAACAGGGCCGGGCGGGTGCTGCCCATGTTGCGCACGATGCGCTCCAGCACGTCGCCGACCACCTGGTCACGGATGTCCACCTCCAGCTGGATGCCTGCCATCGTCTAGTCCTCCAGGTCGCCCGGGCGCCGGCGCAGGGCGGCCAGGATCTCGGTCATCATGGCATCGGCCAGGATCTCGGGCAGGCCGGCGCGCTTGCGCTCGACCGTCTCGCGGGTGCGCTGCGCCACGGTGCGGCCAGGCGCATAGTTCCAGCCCGGATCGACACCCTCGGGCACCTGCTCCTGGCGCGCGCCAGTCGGGTCTTGCCAGGGCGTGCGCCGCACCGGCGGGGCCGTATCCGGCCCGGCCTTGCCCAGTCGCCGCAGGTCCGCATCGCCCACGGCCACCACCTTGCAGCTGCACCCCCAGCCGTTGGGTGGGTAGTGCTCGTTCCACCAGGGGTCATCGGCGCGCAGCACCATGCCATCCCAGGCCAGATGCTCGGGCCGGGGATCTTTGCTGCCGCCGTGCAGGTAGCGCCAGTACGGCCGCACCCGCAGCAGGTCCGGGTCGGTCAGCTGGGCGTGGCGACCGGCCGCGTAGGCGCTGCGCAGGTTGGTCTCGTAGATGACGCGCGTGCGCCAGCCGCGCCCGCCGCGATAGTCCCAGCCGGTCTTGGCCACCGTCTCGTCGAACCGCTCCCGGAACCTGGCCAGCGTCGTGCCCTGGCTGATTGCCTCGTCCACGGCCGCGCGCAGATCCTTGAGCAAGTCCGCCTTGGCCGCGCCCGCCACCATGAACGCGGTGTCGTGGGCATCCTTCCACACGTCCGTCCAGCGTCCGCTGGGCAGGTTGATCTTGTTGCGAAAGAAGGCGATGGCCTCCCGGAACGGCAGGTCGCGGTACTGGACGGCCATTTACTCCCCCTCGGCCACATCGGCCCGTCCGGCCAGGGCGGCCGCCGCAATGGCCCGGCGCATGACCACGGCCAGCTGCTCGCTGGGCATGTCGGCGTACAGGCTGTACAGGCCGTCGCGGATCTCTTGCAAGCTGCCGGCGTTGGCCACCAGGCGGCGCACCGGCTCCATCAGCGCGGCCATCGCCGGCTCGGCCTCGCGCTCCAGGCGGTCGGTCATGGTGTCGGCGCGCAGCCGCACGCTGTCGTCGCCCTCGGCAAAGCCAAAGGGCGATGCGGCCGCCGGCGGCGGGCGGTTGTCCACTTCCCAGTCCTCGCCGTAGTGGTCCTGGACGTAGCGCAGGGTCGGGCGGTAGCCCAGGCGGGACACGCGCTCGTCGCGCTCGGACAGGCGGTTCAGATCCTCGGGCTGCTCCATCTTGCGCCACACGCGCGGCGCGGCCGCGCCGGGATAGTTCCACTCGGTCAGCCAGCGCGCGACGCCCGCGTTGAATGATTCGCACAGTACGTCGGCGTCGGCCTTGGTGATGTCGTCGCGCACGTCGCCGGCCATATCCTCGCCGCCCAGCCGGCCCGGCGCGCTCTCGCTGGACCCGGTATGGCCCAGGGTCACCTTGGCGATGGCCCGGTCCATGCGGTCGTACAGCTCGGTGTAGTCCGCCGTGCCCGACCTGGCCGCCTCGATAAGTTCGATGTCCATGCCATCGGGCAGCGCCACGCCCGAGTCGCTATGCACGGCCTGTAGGGCCTGTAGCAGCCGGTCCTTTTGCTGCTGGGTGGCCGAGCCGGGATAGTGCCCCTTGGCGGTGGGCTGGCCGAACTTGTCCAGGAACACCAGCCACAGCCGCAGCCCGTTGCGCTTGAAGAACACCGGCCAGTACAGCCAATGGCCCAGGCCCTGGCCATAGGGTTCGTCGTCGTGGTCGGCCCCGGTGGCAAACGTCCAGAACTTGCGCCCCGGCAGCAGCTCGCCGTCGGGTTTGTTGGCCGTGAGCATGCGCAGCCGACCGGCACCGTCGAAGCGAAAGCGCCGGCGGTTGCGCACCTTGATGGCCTCCAGCGTCACATGCCGGCCATCGCGGCCGTACATGCACTCGCCCACGGCGTAGCCGTAGAACACGCCGTAATGCATGCCCATGGTGGTCTGGTCGAACTTGATGTTGTCCAGCTGCTCGCGCAGGAAGTCGGCGGCGGCCTGGTCCTGCGCGCCGGTGCCGCCCGGCTGCACGTCCCAATCGGCCGATATGACCGCCAGCTGACGCTGCTGCCAAGTGGCCTTGACCTGGTCATCGCGCAGCAGCTCCTCGTACAGGCGCAGGTCGCTATTGCCCCGACTGCGCAGCACGGTGTCGGACGGCTGCAGCAGCTGCAGGGGCGAGACAAACCCGCGCGTGATGTCGCGGCCATCCATCGTGGTGGCCACTTCCTGCATGATTGGTTTTTCGTTGTCCGGCTTCTCGTTCTCGGTCGCCATCTAGAACCCTCCCATATCCAGCGAGCCGCTGACGGTGCCCCAGCCGGTATCCGTGATGCGCCCCACGTCGGCCTCCACGGCGTAGCTGTTGCGCTTGACGCCAGTGCTCATAAAGTCGATTTCCCGGTCGGCGGGATTGGTTGCGGCGAAGTTCATCAGCGCGCCCGCGATGGCCCCGTCGCCGTGGCGCACCAGGTCGGCATCTTTCAGATCCTTGCGCTCGATCTTGGGCACCATCGGGATGCCGTCGATGTACTCGACGGCGCGGTGGTCATCCTCCAGCGATGCGTCGCGCGGCAGGGCAATGAAGCCGTCCTCGAACAGGCCGATGTACTTGCTCATCCATTGGCCGTACCAGGCGCGCGACAGCACTACCTCATGCACCGGCCCGCCGTAGTAGGTGCCCGTGTCCTCGTTCAGTTCGGCCCGCCCGTAGCGGTCGCCGGTGTACTCCATCAGCGTCTGGCCAGGGCCGGTGCTGTCCCCGGCGAACGTCCACCGCTGCAGCCGGTCCAGCAGGAACCACAGGATTTGCTCCTGCTGCCTGGTAGGCGCGTTGGCCAGCTCGACCAGGAACGGCACGTCGCGCGCCAGCTCGGTGGTGATGCGCGCCGGCTTGATGATGGAAAAGTGCCGATGTCGCGCGAAGTCCATGCCGACCGCCCAGCGCCCGGCGAAGCCTTCCATGGCGGCATCCAGCACCGGCGCCAGGTGGGCCGCCATCCACTTCTCGCACCACGCCTCGCGCTCGGCCTCCGAGCGCCGGGGGAAGTCGTCATCGAACACCAGGCGCAGCACCGGCCGGACCTCGGGCATGGCCCGCTCCAGCCACACGGTCGGGATGGCCGTGCCCTGGCCGTCGCGCGGGATCACGTCCAGTTCCTCGCGCATGGCCGCCTTGCGCGGGCCGTAAGCCGCGCGGATGCTCTCGTACCAGTCGCGCTTGCCCTCGGGCGTGGCCGGCCGGCCAGCCATGAAGCAAACACGCTCGTACAGGCCGTTGCCGACGGCGTCATCAAAGCCGATGCGGATCACGCCGGCCTTCTTGCCGTAGCGGCCGGCGCGAACGTCGCTTACCAGCTCGTTGAAGGCGTTTTTCTTGCCCCGGTGCGTGGACCACACGCGGATGCGCCCGCCCCAGATCAGCAGGGCCGTGGCCGACTCCAGGACGTGCGCCACGTTCTTGTGCAGGGCGGCCTCGTCGATGTTGACGAAGCCCTGTAGGCCGTGGATGTTCTCGGGCCGCGACGACAGGGCCGTGACGCGAAAGCCGCTGGCAAAGCGCACGCGGAACGCCTGGATCTGGCGGCTGCCGCCGTCCGGCAGCTGGTCCTCGAAGATGTGCATCTCGATGCGGCTGGCCTGGCCGCGCGCCACGATCTGCGCGAACTTGCCCACGTAGCCGATGTACTCCAGGCCCTTCTCGCGGGTGTCGGCCATGTACCAGATGTTCGCCCCGCCGGCCTCCTTGGCCGTGGCCGCCGTGATGGTGTCGGTCAGGGCCTGGGCGAAGGTGATGCCGGTGCGCCGGCCCTTCTCGCACACGGCGATGTCCAGATCCTGCTGCATCCGAATCCAGGCCGATTGATGCGCCATGAGCACGCCCTCGGCCATCGGATTGAAGTCGGCCGGGATGCTGCGCACGGCCTCGGGCAGCTCGTCCCACTCGACGATGCGCTGGGTATCGGGCAGCGGGGCCAGGGTGTTTTCTGCCATCGCTACATACCCATCAAGACTTGTTCACGCCAGAACTTGGCGTCCTCGGCGTTTAGGCCCTTGGCCACGGCCGCATCCTCGACGCGCTGCGCGGCCGCCTCCAGGGCCTCGCGGCGAACCTCGCGCGCCCATTTCTTTTGCCCCAGGCTCATGCGGCCGATGTCGGCCAGGGCGTGCGTGACGGTGGCCATGTACTTGGCCGCCTTGTCCGGTTCGTGCTCGGCGTTGCGCAGGGCGATGGTGATGCGCAGCAGCTGCTCCTGGACGATGCGCGCGGTGGCATCGACCAGCGACCCCCGGCTGTCGTCGTCGTCCTCGGTGAACGCGCGCGCCATTTCGGTGGTGCGGCGCACGTCGCCCATAGCCAGCTCGAACTCCTGCTGCAGATCCTGCCCGTATCGCTGCATGGCCGAGCGCGACACCTGAAAGCCCCGCTCGGCCAGCCAGGCGGCCAGGCCCTCGTAGCCCTGGAATCCGTTGCCGACCAGGCGCTGGTTCAGCTCGTCGCGGACCTCGGGCGGTAGGTCATAGACCTTGCTGCGCTTGGGCATGTCACACCCCCGGGCGCGGCCGCGCCACGCCGGGGACGGTGGCCCGGCCGGCGGCCGCATCGCCGCCGCGCACGGTCAGCGTGACGATCCAGCCCGCGCGCGGCTGCTGCACGATGACCAGGCCCTGCTCCTGTAGCCAGGCCAGATCGCCGTGCAGGCGGTCGCGGCTGACGTTGTGCGCGTAGGCGCCCACCAGTTCGTCGTTCAGGCTGTACTCGTTGGTCGTGTACTCGTTGCGCCGCGACAGAATGCGCAAGATCGCCAGCCGGCGACCCTCGGTTTCAAAGTCCTGATAGCTCATCGTCTTACTTCTCCCTTCGCTCCTGCAGCAGGTAGTCGTGCAGGCGATTCAGCAGGTTGGTCGTGCCCACCAGCTGCGCCGACACTTCGGCCAGCTTGCGGTTGGTCTGCGCCACCTCGGCGCGCAGCGCGTCCAGGTCGGCATAGCCGGGCCTGCTCTCCAGCGTGTGCTCGACGCGGTCCAGGCGCTGCTGCACTTGCGTGACCCGGTCATCGACCCGGTCGATAGCGTCCGTGGTGGCGCGGCTGCGCCCGGTCCACCAGACGTACACCGCGATGGCCGCCGTAATGCCCGTCTGCAGCACGTCCCAGAACAGGCGCGCCGCGCCCCAATCAACCCCTTCCATCAATACCTCGCATGTTGTGCCTGCCGTTTCTCATGGGCGACCTGGCAACCCACACACCGCACCGCGCCAGGCAGCACCGCCAGGCGTGCCGGTTCGATGACATCGCCACAATCCAGGCAGTTGCCATCCACCGAGCCGGGCGCGTCCTGGCGCATCCGGGTGCGTAGCGCTTCCAGCGACGCCGCGCGTTCTTCTTCAGCGAGCCGGGCCGCCAGCTCGTACTGCTGCTCTGTCCACACAGTCCATACTCCAGGCCCGCACGGCCGCGACCTTTTCCCAGCCACGGGTGCCCCAGCGGTGCAGTTGCTCGATGTACGCCGCCACGGCGCGCTGGCCGTACGTGCCGGCCGGCCTGTCCGGCTCGGTCTCCGGCTCGGTCTGCCCGGCCGGCGTCGCGCACAGCACCGGCGCCGGATCGGCCGGCGGCATCGTCGGCGCCGGTGCGACCGCACAGCCCGCCAGCCCGGCCGCCACACTCGCCAGGACCACCAGGCGCGCGATCACGGCAGCGCCTCGATGGTCCGGCGCAGCACCGGCGCCACGGCGCCGTCGTCGGCGTCAGGCGCGGCCCGGATGGATTCGCGCAGGGCGCGGTAGGCGTCCTCGCGCCTGGCCAGCTTGTCTTGCAGCGCGACGGTGGCGGCCTCGGCCTGGCGGCGCTCGTCGGCCAGGGCGGCCAGGTCGCGGCCGCGCTGCTCGGCCGTGCCGCGCCACTGGTCGCGCTCGCCGCGCACCCGGTCGGCCTCGGCCTGCGCGGCCGTCGCGTTCGACTCGGCCCGCTGCACCGCATCCTCCAGGTCGCCGACCTGCCACTGGTGCCACGCCCACAGGGCGGCCAGCGCCAGCAGGGCCAGGACCGTCGTATTGCCCAGCAGCCAGCGCAGGCCGGCGGTGATGGCCTTCAGCATGGGCGCGCCCCTTGCCATCCGGCGGTGCGGTAGATCGGTTCCAGCTGCAACAGGATGCGGCGCACGTATTGCCGGTTCTCGCGCTCGGCCCAGGCCGCGCGCGCGGTGTGCAGTTCGACCTGGCCGAACCAGACGCGGGCGTCACCGCCAGCCTGGCGCGTCAGGCGCTGGTCGCGCTGTAGCCAGCCCAGCCCGCCGTTGTAGGCCGACAGCGTCATGGCCCAGTGCTGGCACACGTCGGCCGCGTCGATGCGCTGCCAGTGCCAGCGGTTGTAGCGGGCCTGCGCACGCATGGCCCAGCCGGGCGAATACGGCGCGGCCTCGCCCAGGTCGGGATAGATGGATGCGATCCAGGCGGACGTGTCGGGCATAAACTGCGCCAGCCCTTGCGCGCCGGCGCCGCTGGATACGCCAGGGCGCCAGGCGCTTTCCTGGTGGATCTGTGCGGCATGGACGGACACCGGCGCGTCCAGCCCCCACTCCTGTTGCACGATGCGGGTCAGCTCGCGCTTGTAGCCGTCGGCGGCGGCCGGGATGGTCTGCGCGTACACCGGCCCGCCGCAGGAAAACAGCAGCAGGGGCAGCACCAGGGCCGCCAGGCGGGCGAACAGGTGCGGGCGCGCCACGCTAGACCCCCAGGCCCAGCGCCAGCACGGCGGCCGCGATGATGGCGGCCCGACGCATCATGCACCAGCAGGCCACGGTCCAGGCGACGCCGTCGCCGCCTTGCTTGGCAGCCTCGACCACCGCGCCGGGGCGGGCATAACAGAAGATGCCTCGGTCGATCCAGTAGCCCAGGTACGCGCCCAGGCACAGCTTGGACAGGCTCCAGATCAGCACGCCCAGTTGGTGCGGCGCGAAGACGCCCACCACGGTGGTGGTCAGCAGGGCGCCCAGCAGCCAGGGCCACAGGCGCAATCGGTCGAAGAAGGTATGTTTTTTCATGCCCCGCAGTGTGCGGGGATGGGCGGCTGCGGATTAGGTGAAGCGGTTCACCCATGCAGCACTAAGGCAGGCAGGCGACAGGGTAGCGCGTACCGACGAAAACGTCTAGAACAGCCAGAATTGCGACACGTCGGCCGAGTCCTGCGCGGCGCCGGCATCGTCCTGGTCGCCGTTGGCCAGGATGGTGTAGACCTGGCGCATGGTCAGGCGGTAGCGCAGCGCCAGCTCGCGGATGGATGCGCCGGCCCGGCGCTCGGCGCGGATGCGGCGGTCGCGCACCACGCGCATGCCGGCCAGGCAGCGGGGCACGTCCAGCGTATCGGTGCCGAAGCGCTCGACCAGGGCCTGCGCCGCATCCAGCCCCATCCATTGCGCCAGCGGGTGCTCGCCGTCGATGCGCTCGGGCACGTACACGCGCGTGCCGCCGGCGCGCTCGACCAGCGCCATGGCCGGCGCCATGCCGACCGCGTCGATGACCTCGGCCAGCGATTGCGGCAGCAGCTCGGCCTCGATGCAGTAGCGGTCAGCCATGCCGCACCGCCTTCTTGCTGGCCAGGCGCTCGACCAGCTCGCGCAGCCGGCGGCTGTTCTGCTCGCGCTCGGCGCGCGACACCTGGGGCGCGGCCAGCTTCATCGGCTCCGGGCGCGCCGGCAGCAGCTCCAGCAGCGCACGCGGCGCAGGCCAGCGGTCCACCTGGCGCGTCAGGCGCAGGAATGCCTCGGCCAGGCGCGGCGCGTCCAGATCCTCCTGCCAGGCCACATTGGCCGACCACAGCGCGCGCACCCACACGTCCTCGGTGTAGGAAATGACCTCATGGCTGGGCGCGCCGGGCAGGTGCAGGACCACCAGCGCGGCCAGGCCGGTGCTGATTGACCGATAGAACCACTCCGGCACGTTCGCCTGGTCAGCCATGCCCCCTCCTGCCCAGCGCCGCCAGGGCGGCCGCCGTCTTGCTGGCCGGGCGCGCCGGGGCGGTCGCCTCGCGCAGCGGCTGCACGACGCCGGCGCCGCGCGCCTGCTGCGACTCGACCACGCGCTTGAGATAGTTGTGGTTCTTCAGCGGCCGGGTGTCCTCGCCCGTGTCGCGCTTGGCCCGGATGGCCTCGACCGTCTCGGACAGCGCCACGCCGACCAGCAGCGTGTCGTGGTGCATGGCCAGCACTTCACGCGCCAGGCGCAGCTGGCGCTCGTAGGCCGTCGCCCTGGACGGGCCACGGAACAGCCCCACGTAGGCCACCAGCGGCCGGGATACCTCGCGCGGCAGGTCGGCCAGCAGCGCCATCAGTTCGCGCAGCGCCTCGTCCTCGGCGATGTGCTCCAGGCTGAAGCTGGCGTGGCAGCAGGGGCAGCGGATGTCAGTGTTGGCCATCGTTTAAATCCTGTTTATCGGCCCTTGAACGGCACGACGTTTTCCAGCTCGCGCTGCTCGCGGCCGCTGGCGCGAAACGCCTGCCACAGCACCAGGTGGCCGGGGCAGTAGTGGACGTTCGGGGCGACTTCGTAGGCGTGGCTGTCGCACAGCGGCAGGTCGCAGGTGCGGCCCTCGCCGACCGGGTAGTCGCACAGGTTCGTGCCGACATCGCCGCATTTCTCGGCCGCGCAGTGCGGGCCAAGGTCGCCGCACAGGAAAAACTTGTCGCCGTTGGAAGTCAGGCCGGTATAGCAAGGCATCAGTGCGCCTCCCCGGCCAGGTCCGCGATCAGGCGGCGCAGCGTGGGCCGGTGGCGCATCCACCCGGCGCGCAGCGTGCGCTGCTCGGCCAGCCCCTCGCGGGTCATGCCCAGGGTCGCCAGGCGCTCGTCCAGCGTCTCCAGCAGGCCGCGCTTTTCCTGCTCGACATGCAGCGCCGCGATGACGCCGCGTAGATCCTCCTGCTTGCGCAGCCAGGCCACGCGCTCGATGCCGGTCTGCTGGCGGGCGATGGTGTCGGCGTAGGACCAGGGCAGCTTCATGTCGGCCAGGTACGCCTCGATCTTCTGCAGCATGGCCTCGCGGTCCAGGTTGTGCGGCGTGCCGGGATGCTGCGCCACGCGCTTGCGCGGCGTGGCCTGGGCGCCGGCCCGGCGCAGATGGTCCAGCACGCGGGCGCGGCCGGCCGCGTCCAGCTCGCCCGCCGAAGTCTTGCCGCCGTGCTGCCGCAGCATGGCCCGGTAGTCGCTGTTCGGGTTCGGGTCGGTCGTGTCCATGCCCAGCGCCTTGGCGGCCATGTGGATCTTGGCCAGCTCGGCGCGGCAGCGGGCGCAGCCGGGTTTCGTTGCCTTGCTCGCGGTCATAGCGGCTCCAACATGGCCCAGAAGAAAAGAATGACGGTCGCCACGCCCGCAACGAAACCAAGAAGCAGGCCGCAGCTAAAGAAGCCCCACTGTCGATCATCCATTTCAACCCTCCCGAGCCACCAGGGCGGCGGCCTTGAGTGCGCGGATGCCCTCGGCGATCTCGCGGGCCGCGTCGGCCTTGTAGGTGGCTTCCAGGCTGCGCATGACGCCGATGTGGGCCTTCTTGTCAGCCACCAGCGCCGCATCCTCCAGCGCCGCGTCGCGCACGTCGTGGTCGTGATGGGCGGCTAGGCCCTCGGCGTAGCCGTTCTCATGGGCGCGCTGGACCGCGCCGGATGGCGCGCCAGTGATGGGATGCCCCAGCACCCACAGGAAGCAGCAGAAATTGGCCACGTCGCGCGGGTCGCCTTTCTCGACGTGCGCGCGCAGCATCTGCGACAGGACGGCCGGATCGCATTGCTCCCAGCCGCCGCGTCCTTGGGCGCGCGCCGCCGCCAGCTTCTGCTTCATGGCGGACGCGAAGACATCGACCGCCACGTCGTCGGTGTGCAGGTCCACGTGGTGCTCGTCGGCAATGCGCTGGATCTCGGCCAGGCAGTCGGCCTTGCTGACCGGACTGCCCGGCACCGAGTAGGCGTGCAGGGCATCGCGGATGCGTTGGATTTGACCGTTCATGTGTTCAACCCTCCAGAAGTAGGTTTTTGCGCGTGCGGCTGACCGGCGCGGCGCGCTCGGGCACCAGGTCGATCTGCGAAGGGTCCAGCAGCTTGAACTCGACACGCGGCGCGGCGCCGGCCTGAAAGCGCTCCGGCCAGCTGTAGGATTCCCGCGCGCACTCGACCACATGCTGCAGCAACTTCAGCATGGCCATGCCTTGCTCGGCTGGCATGAGCAGGTGCATATGGCCGATGGTGACCAGGCAGGGCTGGGGGGATTTGCGAGTCGCCATGGTCAGCCCTCCAGCATGAGGGGCGCGGCAGCAGCGCCGACGCCCTGGTGAAGTTGCACGCCCTGGCCAGCAAGATGGCCGGCCGCACGGTCGGCCCAAGTGTCGCCACGCGCTGCGCGCGGCTCACGCGGCTTGAGGCTATCCAGGTCGGGATGGTTCAGGGACATGAACGCTTCGATGGCCTTGTCCTGCTCGTCGGTGCGCTCCATGTTCGACACGGCGCCGGAAGCCGCATGTACCCAGCCCATGCAGAACGCATCGGCTCGCGCCCGCTTGTTCTTAGGGCCGCAGCGCTTGAGTTTGGCTGCGATGTAGTCCTTTCGCGCCTTGAACAGCAGGCGCAGTAGCACCTGCAGGGCATAGGCCGCCACGTCCACGTTCGGCGAGCAACCGACCAGAAGCCAGCGCGGGCCATGAACAAAGCCGTTGCTGAAGATCAGGCGGCAGCCGAAGGCATCGGCGACCATGCTGGCCGTCAGCGATTCGTGCATGGTAGGGTTGTCGGCGCGTGCCCGCACGGGCATTTCCTGGACGCTGGCGGCAGTGACCTCCAGGTCGGATATGCCGTGTTCACGCATGAGCGCCTGGGCCTGGCGCAGCGCGGCGGCGGCCTCGGCCGGTTCGGCCGAGCCTGCCAGCGCCATGCACTTCTGGATCTTGCGCAGGATGCTGTCTTTGTCCATGGTCACACCGCCGCCAGATCCAGCGCGACGGCCTGGTACTGGTCGCCGTCGCCGATGCGCTTGTAGACGCGGATGTACACGGCCGTGCCGGCGGTCTGGATCGAGTCCTTCAGCGCCTCCATCGCGCGCTGCCAGTCCTCATCCTTGATTTCCAGGCGCAGCAGCTCCAGCACGGCGGCCGTCTTGATCTGGCCCTTGCTGTCGGTGCGGAACGCCCGGTCCACCAGCACGCGGATGTTGGCGTTGGCGCCCTCGCTCCAGCGCGTGATGCATTGGTTGATAAGGGCCTTTGCCGCTTCCAGCTCCTCGGTAAAGCACACGCGCTCGGCGTAGCTGCGCTGCACCTTGTAGGCGCCGTCGTAGGTCGCGGCCGTCACGTTGCCCTTCTCGCCGCCCAGCTTCACGCCGTAGCGGTCGCCCGCGATGCTGACCAGGTCGGCGATGTCGCCCAGGGCCTTCTTCTTGAAGGCGCGCAGCCTGGCGTTCAGTTCCTCGGCCTCGGCGGCCAGCTCGCGCGCGACCTGGTCGCGCATCTTGTCGTGCTCGCGCACCTGGTCCTCGGGGACAAGGTGGCCGGCCGCGTTGCGCATGTAGCCGGGGGGGATGGTGGTGTCGGTAGTGCTCATGGTTACTCCTTGGATGTGGTTGTGGTTGTCAGCAGATGCGCCGGGCGTGCGCGGGGCGGGCCGCATCCTGCACGCCGGGGCGGCAGCTAGGGCACTCGCCCGCGACCAGGTGGTGGTCCAGCTGCCCGCACCATTCGCAGATGCCGATCTCGACGGGGCGCCAGGCGCGGCCCTCGGGCACGGTGTAGGCCACCACCTCCACCCGGCCGGCCTGCTCCAACTGCAGCAGGGTGGCGCGCACCAGGTGCAGCGGCGCCTCCAGGTCGCGCGCCAGGCGCACGGCAGTGACCGGCTCCCGGTGGCGCTCCAGATAGGCGGTGATCTCCCGGACTATCGCCGGACGGCCCCACGCCTCGACGTACATGGCCATCGTCTTCAGGAAAGCCTTGCGGGTGCGGATCGCCGGGCCTTTCATGCCTTCACCTTGCGCGTGAAGAAGCTCAGGAAGGTGCGGCGATGGTGCCGCCGGTGGTTCAGCACTTCGATGGCCGCGCCGTTGCGCCGGGGCAGGTGTTCGATCTCCTGCTCGGCTCGCGCGGCCTCGGCGTCCAGCTGCTGCTGCACGCGCCGCTGTTCGGGCAGCAGCGGGAACGGCTCGAACTCCAGATGGTCGTAGCGGGCCGGGTCGGCCAAGTACTGCTCCAGCGTCACGCCGTGGCGCTTCAGGTGCATGGCCACGTAGCGGTCGGCGTAGTGATTCAGGTAGGCGTCGCTGTACATCATTTCAGGGTCTCCTCGCGCCGTTCGCGCTTGCGTGCATCATGCTGCCCCCCCCCCGCACTTTCCGGGGTTCGGTGGCGGGCTGCTCGGCGGCGCCGGACACCCACACGATGGGCGTCTCGCCGTCGAACAGATCCGGGTGCATCGGGCCGTACTCGACCTGCTCGGGCTGGTGGCGGGGCTTCACGATTCGCCCCCCAGGTCTTGCCAGGCGTCGCGCACATGCTCGGCGGTCGGCCGGGCGGCGCCGGACGTGGCCGCGAACATGCTGGCCAGGCGCAGCGTCTGCGACAGGCCGCGCAGTGCGCCGGGACGCCGGCCGATGCCCAGGCACAGCTGGCGCGCCTCGGCATCGTCGATGCGCCAGGCGTCCAGCAGCGCCAGCACGTCGGCATCCTTGGCGCGCGACAGGCGCACGCGCTTGGCCACGCGGGAAAACAGCTGCGCGAAGCCGACCTGGCGCTGGCCGCCGGTCAGCTGGCTGTACACGATCTCGTTGCCGACCAGGGCCAGGCCGATGCCGGCCGCGTCGTGAATGGACCGCACCGCATCCAGCGCGCGGTGCGTCAGGTGCTGCGCTTCGTCGATGACCAGCAGGCCGCGCGTCTCGCGCACGCGCTCCACGATGTTGGCCTCGATCACATGCACCGCGCCGGTGGTGCGGATGCCCAGCGTCTGCGCGATGCGGGTCAGGATGGGGCCTGGCGCCGACACGGCTGGCGTGGCGGTGACCACCCACACGTTGGGCGCGCGGCGCTGGTATTGCTTCAGCGCGGTGGACTTGCCCACGCCGGCGCCGCCGTAGATGACGGACACGGCCTCGGCCATCTGCGAGAACGACAGCGCCGACAGCACCGCGCGCGCCGTGGGCGTCTCCACCCAGCCGGGCGCGGCCGGCAGCGTGGCGGACACGGCAGCAGCGGCGCGCCGGCTTTCCAGCCAGCGGCGGATGTCCGCCTCGATGGCGGCCACGTTGCCCGTATAAACGCCGTTCAGCCACTGGCTAAGGCGCGCTTTACCGATGCCGGTCAGGCCGCTGATCTGCGCTTGGGTCAGATCCTCGGCCTGCATGATGGCCTTGACCTCGCCAATCAGCACGTCGTCGTGCGGGGCGCGGCGGGCGGTTTCCAGTTGCGTCACGTTTTGGTCCATCTGGTATGCTCCTGTTTGCTGGTTGATGGCCACATGGCCCGTTTGCTACACGCCCCGCGCAGCGCCTACTGCGCGGGGTTTTTCATACCTGGCCGCGCTTCCATTGCTCCATCTGGCCCAGGATGAAGTCGTCGAAGCGGTGCCGCTCGGCGGGCATTTCTCCCTCTGCCTCGGGCACCACATCGCTGTTCGCTACCTTCTTGGCCGGCGCCTTCCAGGCGCCGCGCACCACATTGGTCTGCAGGGGCGTCTCGGGGTCCGGCTGGGGATCGGGCATGTAGTCGGCCGCCTCGATGGCCGACATGCGGATCTCGGCCTCGGCCATCTGCTTGGCGGCCTTCAGGCGCTGCTTGTGCTGGCGCCGCCATTCGCGGCCCGCGCTGGTGTCGCCGAAGCCGGCGGCCATCATGCAATCGGCCTGGCCGATGTAGCGGCCGTCCAGCTGGTACAGATGCACGCATTCGTGCAGGCTGTCCGGGTCGAAGCGCACCACCACCTTGCGGCCGACGTGCTCGATCAGCGCGTCGCAGGCGTAGCGGTTGCGCCCGCTCGGCCCCTTGCCGATGGCCAGCGCCACGCTGGCGTCGCGCTGCACCGTCACCGCCTCGGCGGCCAGCATCCACATGCGGCGCTGCGCCTCGGTGGCGCGGCGGATCAGGTGCGCGCTGCGCTCGTAGCTGTCGCGGAACGCCTGGTCGAACGACAGCTCGCCCGCGCATATCTCGGTGCGCCGGCCGGTACGCGCATTCCAGGCGTCGATCTCGGCGCGCAGCACCTGCACGAACACGTCCCACTCGACCGCCGTGGACTGGTAGTTCTCGGGCTTGGCCATGACGTTGGGGCCGGTGTAGGCGCCGGCGAACTTCGGGTGCTTGTCCACGTATTCGCCGATGCCGCCTACACCGAAGGCGCGCTCGACCGGCTTGGCCTGGCCGTGGCCCTTGCCGTTATGCACGCTGGTCCAGTGCAGCTTGATGCCCAGTTGCGGCATCAGGCCCACCGGGTCTTCCTCGCGGACCTTGAAGCGGTAGCGCGTTTGCACGCCGGCGGTCAGCCACTTGTTGGCCGCCGCGCGCGTGTTGTCGATGGTGGCGTGCTCGGGGATGCCGTAGCGCTCGATCACGTCGCCCAGGGCCAGGCGGATCATGTCGCTGTGCTCGGTGCGGTCCGTTCGGTAGCCGACGATGCGGCGGCTGTAGATGTCCTGCCAGAACCACGTCTTGGGGCGCCCGATGGTGCCGTCCGGGAACCGGACGAACACGTTGTGCTGGTAGCCGTCGCCGTTGATCCAGGCCATCGCGTACAGGTCGCGCACGGTGCGATGTTGCGACGGGTATAGCCGCATCATGGCGTGCTCGCCCTCGCGCTTGAGTACGCGCAGCGTGCGCGGTATCTCGTTCGCCCACCGGGTGACCGTGTTCCGGCTGGGCACCACCCACCCCTGCTCGCGCGCCGCGCGCACCATGCGGTCGTAGGCGGTGGCGATGGATGGCGCCTCGGCCCGCAACCATTCCGCCTTGAAGAAGTCCCAGGCGCGCTCGTCGCACTCCGCCTTGGCCGTGCGGCCGGTGTAGGCCGGAACCAGCGCGGCCAGCCAGTCGGCCGGGTCCAGCCCGGCCACCAGCTTGGCCCAGCGGTACAGCGTGGGGCGTGACTCGCCGAACGCCTTGGCCGTCTCCTCGACGGCGCGCGACCGGCCGGTGCCGGCGGCCACCAGGCGCTCGACGGCCTGTAGCGCGGACAGGCGCCGCGCGGCTTCATCCTTCAGGCTTTGCGGGCGGCGGTCGTAGGCGTCCCACAGGCCGGCGCGATCAGGCGTAGGCGCCACCGGGCGGGCCGGGGCGGCGGGCGCCGGTGGCGCGTCGCGCTTGAGCAGCGCGGCCTGGGTTTCGACAGGGAGTGATGAGAAGGCGTACTCCCACCCCTTCCCCTTGCTCCGCTTGCGACGAGTGATGCGGCCTCTTTCGCCCCAGCCATTCACGCCGCGCTCGGTGCTGGGCAGGCCGGGCAGGCCGGCAAGCTCCTGGGCGATGAACCATTCGCGGGTCATGCGTCATCCTCCCCGCCGAACAGGTCCAGCTCGGGCGCAGCGCTTTTCCGCACGTTCTCTCGGTGGCCGGCCAACTGCATCATGGCCAGCGTCACGCCCTGCAGCACGTCCTCGGGCTTGGCCTCGTCGCGGTAGAAGCTGGTCAGCAGGGATACGGCGCTGTTCAGCGCGTTTTGCAGATCCAGCAGGTCGCGCTCGCCGGCGGCCCGGCCTGCCGGGATGTCGATCACCAGCTTTTGCGCACTGACGGCGATGTGCTGGGTGACGAACGTGGAGTCGCACGCGAACTCGAACGGGCGGATGCGCTTGCTGGGGATTGATCCCTCGCTCATCCACTTGTAGATCACCCATTCAGATACGCCGATCAGCTCGGCCACGCGGGCGACCGAGCGATTGTGCTTATGCAGGGCGTAGTCCAGGCACAGGCGGATGGCCTCTTGCATGGTCGCAGCCTGGCGTGGCTTCCAGCGGCGGCGGCTCATTTGGACCCCCTCGCGGCGGACACATTCCAAACGCCGCCGCCGGCTGCATCTAGGCCGGAGCAGGCCCAACATTTAATCTGTCCCCTTCCCAAGAACAGGAGCGCGATCATGCACATGCGACATCCCCCTCTAGAGTTTTTGCGTCCTCGTCACACCGTGGAGCGCTATACTTCTTCTGATAGCGACTCGGCCAAATTTCGGCCGGGTCAACGCCTATTGCTGCTGCAATGATTCGCTCCCCCTTCGGCCATGGCCGATTAAGCGGAATCGTCAGGGTGGTAGGCGCCGCGTAACCGTGATGCGCCGCCAGTCGGCGAAGACTCCACCCGGCCTTCTCTAGCGCCGCCTTTATATCGGCGCGGTGCCAGTCACTAGAGGCCGGTTTTTTCGGGGCTTTGTGTTTAGTCATGCCGTAATCTTACGGCAGATATTCTAGGCGCGCAAGAGAATCTGCATGTTCCGATTCAGAGAATACTCTTGCTGACATAGATAATGATCTAGGTCTTTGATATGAAAAGAAAAATCGTAGAATCGGAAGGCAGAGCCTTGAACGGAAAGGGTTTTCCGATTCTTGAGCCGGGAATCGGAACGCGCATCAAGGCAGCAGCGGAGCGAATCGGCACTAGAGCAAGTGCGGCATCTGCGGCTTCGGTGTCAGAGGATATGCTGTATCGATACATCCGGGAGCAGAGCGCCCCGTCGTTCGCCGCTATGGTCGGCTTGGCAAGGGCCGCAAAAGTGCGCCTGGACTGGCTGGCAACAGGGGAAGGGGAGCCGCACGGCGCGGGGTCGGAGTCAAGCGACACAGAAGCGCCTGGTAGCGCCGACCTAGACCTGCTGGAGCGTGTGTCGCGCTCGGCGTTTGAGGAACTGCAACGCCGAAACATCCAGCTGGAGCCGGCCGCGCTGGCGCGACTCGTCCGGGTGCTGTACCGCCACTTCGCAAGCCGACAAGAAATGCCGGATCACGCTACAGTAAGTAACATCATAGATTTAGCCGCGTACCGATAGCAGCGGCAGGGGCGGAAGGAGCGTATGAGCGACGAAATCGACTTAGACAAGGAGATACGGGAGATTCTGGAGCGTGGGCAGGCCGGCCGGGGCGTGCCTCTCATTCAGAGCAACATCATCATCGGCAATCGCGGGGTCGTCATCATCGGCGGCGACGGCAGCGTCCAGCAGCACACGCCCGCGCAGGACCAGCAGGACACGGCCGACAAGCGCCGCGCCTCGTGACGGGTGTTTAAACGCCCCGTAACTTACATTTCCAGGGCGCTGGCGGCCGCCCGTTTAAACAGCGCCGCCTAGGCTTTCGCGCCCGTCTCAAATCATGTGGTTCATCGGCCGCCAAGGCGCCGCATGTCTCAAACCATCCGCCAGTGCCGCGCCGGCCGCCACCCACGCCTAACTCGTTGATTTTCGTGGCGTCAGCCCGCATCAACCCACGCCAACCCACATAGACCCGGATGTCTCAAACCATCTGGTTCCTAACAGCCCGACAGGCGCAGCGTTCCGGCGCCCAGCTTGTACAGGCCATTCGGCGAGCCGAAAACCGCCCCGATATTGCCGCGCAGGTGAGCTTCGATTCCATCGGCCACCTCGATATAGGCCGAGGCATCGATCAGATAATCCCTGTCCGACTCCCAGCCCGGCGTCTCGATGCGCAGCACATCGCCCTCAAACACAAAGGGCGCAGATGCCATCTGCGCCCTTGCTTCCGTTCCCCACGCCATGCCTGCCACACACGCCGCCACACCCAGCCAGCGTCGCCAGGGCGGCGGATGATAGGCCCACCTGCCCTGCTCGCCGCCTGATCCGCGTTCAATCAGCCCGCCGGATTTTATCGCCGGCCAGCCGCCGCACCTCGCGATCGAACCTTCCCGACTTTCGCTCGGCTTTCGCCCAAGCTGCGCCCCGGTCCTGTCTCGTCCCGCCAGCAGTCCATTTCGTTGGCGCTTTGTATATTGCTCAGCCATGCATCTCTCCTTGAAAATAAAGATCCAAGAACAAACGAACGCCACTGATGCAAGTACTTTCCACATGGGCTGAAAATGCCCATGTGGCCAAGTATAGGCAGGAACGTAATATTTTGATAGATAAACTAACTTATTATTAATTTTCGTCTACAAGAACACAGCGGCACTGACGTTGAAGCGTCGAGCCAACTTCTTGGCGATCTCTTTGCCGACCCCTCGCCGGCCACTCAGAATGTCCGAAATACGCCCTTGGGTGCACTGGTGGGCAAGTCTTCCTCAATCAGGCCCGCCCGCCGCCCGCTTCCAGGCTATGCGCGCGTCGGCGCTGCCGGGCCCGGCCACTTTCATCTGCTGGGTCTGGGCCTTGCCCTCGTACGTGGCGCGCACCGTGTAGGTGCCGGGCTTCAGGTCGGCCAGCAGGAAGGGGCCGACCGAGGGCAGGGACAGCACGCTTTTGCCCTGCTCGTCGGTCACTTCCAGCTGCACTTCGGCCACATAGGGCGTGGAGCCGTCCTCGTCCGTGGCGGCGAAGGTCAGCGCCAGGGGATAGCGTGACTTGGCCTCTTTGAAGGCCGCCGCCGCATCCGAGCCGAAGCCGCCGGTCACGTATTCCACGCCTTGTGCGGTCTGGGCCGGAGGGAGCTGCGCATGAGCGGCGCCCATCCAGCCGATGCACAACAGCCCCGCTCCCCCCAGCAGCGCCGAGGCGCAGGCCAAACGCATCCGCCGGGACGCGGCCGAGGAAGCCACCCGTTGCCGGCCTTGAAAAAGCGCCTCGGCAGGTCGTGCGCGGCCGAAGGACATCGAAGATTGAATAAACAGATTCTTCATGATTCTTCCTCCTGAAATGGTCTTGATCGCCAGCAGTTGGCGTACCCGCCATTGTCATCCAAGAAGCCTCAAGCCGCCTTCCCCTCCTCCACCGCAATCCCATAAAACCCGTAGGTATCGGTAAACCGGTCGCGCTCGGAGAAGTTGAGCCATAGGCGCAGCAGCCAGCGGCGGCGGCCGGGGTCGTCCCAGTCGGTGAAGCTGGTGCGCGAATGCAGGGTGGTGTGGTTGTTCAGCCACTGGATGTCGCCCGGACGGAAATCCATCGACAGGCACAATTCGTCGGACGAGGCCAGGGCGTCGATCACGTCGAAAAGCTGGCGGTGCTTGTCGGTAAGCGGCGGCGCGCCTTCGTAGCGCTGGCCCGATTCGATGAAGTTGCGCAAGTACATGGTGGACAGCTTGCCGTTGTTCCATCCGCATATCGAGGTGACCCAATAAGGCTTGCCGGTGATGGCATTGTGCTCGCCGCGATGGTCGAACCACAAGGGCTCGTACATCAGGGGGATGAGCTCGGGGTGATCGCGCAGAATGGCGTTGTAGATGCTGCACGAGCTCACCACCAGGCTGGCTCCGCCGGTCTTCGAGGGCCGCACACAAGCCAGGCCGACCACGTCGGCGCCGTCCACATGGAAGGGAGCGGCGTGGTTGGTGTGGTAGAAGCGCGAATCGGCATTCTGGGTGGGGTCGGTGCTGGTGGTGTTGATGACGCTGCCCAGCAGCTCGCCCTTGGAGTTCTGCACGATGGGGCCGCCCAGGTGCAGGCCCAACCCCCAGAAGGCGGTGCTGAGTTCTTCTTCGCTCCATTCGCCCACGGGCAGGCCGCGCCATAGTTCGAAGCCGCGCCCGTACTCCAGTTCTTTGCGCAGCTTGTCGATGCGCGGCGTCAGCAGCGGCAGCGGAAAATCGCCGGCCGCCATCTCGCGCAGGGGCCGGCCCTTGGCCATGGCCTGGCGCACGGCCGCCTTCAGCTCATCGACCTCGTCCTGGTTCAGGGTGTACTTCCATACGTCGGAATCCTGCATTTCGGCCCGGGTCCATGCCGCCGGGTGCTCGAAGGTCTGCATCAGCATTTCAGTCATGTCTCTGTCTCCTACCTGTGATGTTCCCGCTGGCGGCCAGCGGGCGATTTTTTCCGGCTCTCGGCGTTTTGCGCCGAGGGCCGCCGACTCCCGGCCACGCCCGCCTTAGTCGCGATAACCCGGCAATAGCCTGTCGAGCCGCCGCAGCAGGGCCGGCCAGGCCAGCAGGGCCGGGTGGGCGGTGCCCATCTTCTCCAGGGCGGCCTCCACGCCCGCCAATACCTGCGGGTCGATTTCCAGCAGCTCGCCCCCCGCCTGGGCCGATAGCTGGATCTGGCAGGCGGTTTCAAAGATGTACATGGACCAGAAGGCGTGGGCGATGGTGGGCCCCACCGTCAGCAGGCCGTGGTTGCGCAGCATGAACCACTCGGCGTCGCCCAGGTCGTTGCGCAGGCGGGCGCGCTCGTCGTCGTGCACCGCAAGCCCTTCGTAATCGTGGTAGGCGAGCGAATTCAATATCAGCGTCGACTGCTGCGAAATGGGCAGCAGCCCCCTGGGCTGGGCGCTTACCGCCACGCCGGCCCGGGTGTGGGTATGCATGACGCACGCCACGTCCGGGCGCGCCGCATGGATGGTGCTGTGGATGACGAAGCCCGCCCAGTTGACGGGATGCTCGGTGGCGGACAAGGCATTGCCCTCGCTGTCGATCTTCACCAGCGACGACGCCGTGATTTCATCGAACAGCATGCCGTAGGGGTTGATCAGGAATACCTCGCGCCCGTCCTCGTCGGGCAGGCGCGCGCTGATGTGGGTGGCGATCAGGTCGCTCATGCCGTACAGCGCCGCCAGGCGATAGCAGGCGGCCAGGTCGACGCGCATCTGCCGCTCCACTTGCGACATGCCGGTGAACTGTTCAGTGTTTTCCATTGCTTTCCTCCGCCATCAGGGCACGCAGGGACTTCTTGTCGATCTTGCCCACGCCCGTGCGGGGCAGGGAATCGACCAGATGAATGGCCGAGGGCCATTTGTACTTGACCAGGCGCTGGGCCAGGAAGTCGGCGACATCCTGCTCGCCGACGCCCGAGTCGGCGATGACATAGGCCACCAGCACCTCGCCGCGATAGGCATCGGGCACGCCGATGACGGCCGCTTCTTTCACGCCGGGGTGGCGGAACAGGGCCTCTTCGATCTCGCGCGGATAGACGTTGAAGCCGCTGACGATGGCCATTTCCTTCTTGCGGTCGCAGATGGTGAGATAGCCCTCGTCGTCCAGCCTGCCGATGTCGCCGGTGTACAGCCAGCCGCCGCGCAGGGCCTCGGCGGTTTCCTGCGGACGGCCGTAGTAGCCCGTCATCAGCTGCGGACCCCGCACGCGGATCTCGCCCACCTCGCCCGTCGGCAGCACCTTGTCGCTGTCCTGCACGTCGACGATCTGGATCTCGGTGTCGGGCACGGCCACGCCCACCGCGCCCGTCTTGCGCACGCCGTGCAGGGGGTTGTAGGCGATGACCGGGCCGGCCTCGGTCTGGCCATAGCCTTCGCACACGGTACAGCCCGTGGCCGCCTCCCAGCGGCGCAGCGTTTCCTCGGACAAGGCCGAGGAGCCCGATGAACACAGCCTCAGCGAACTCAGGTCGGCCTGCGCAAAACCTTCATAACCCATGAGCCCCGCATAAATGGTGGGGCTGCCCAGCATCAGCGTGATGTGCTCGCGCTCGATCGCCTCCAGCACGATGTCGGGCCGATAGCGCGGCACGATGACCAGGGTGCTGCGCGCATACACCGCCAGGTACAGGCCCATGGCCATGGCATAGGAATGGAACAGCGGCGTAATCGCCAGCACGCGCTCTTGTCCCGCGCGCGTGGGCACCAGCGCTTCGCGCTGGCTGATATTGGACGACACGGCGCTGTGCCGCAGGCTCACGCCCTTCGGCACGCCGGTGGTGCCGCCCGTGTATTGCAGAATGGCGGGCGCATCGGGCTCGGGCAGCGGCAGCGGCAGCGAATCGGCCAGCTCGGCCTGGCCGGCCCAGCGCGTCAGGCGCTGCGAGCCCTCGCAGGCCCCCACGCAATAGCTCACGTCGAAGCCGGCCAGCACCTGCTCCACCACCGCGCGGCCCGCCTCATCGTAGACAATGCCGCGCGCATTGGCGTTTTCAAGCACCTGCTTCAGCTCGCTGACGGTATAGGCCGGGTTCATCGGCACCACCTGGGCGCCCGCGGCCTGCACGCCGTATATGGCAATCGCCACGTCCAGCGAGTTGGCCATGTACACCACCACGCGCTCGCCCTCGCCCAGCCCCGCCCGGTTCAGCTCGCCGGCCAAGCCGCTGACGCAGGCCGCATATTGCCGATAGGTGAGCTGTTCTTCATCGCAAATCAGTGCGATATGGTCGGGCGCACGGCGGGCCGCATCGTCCAGCATGTGCACCACCGTCGGCCATACATGCGGCATGGAATAAGCGCTCATGATGCGTCCTGCACCTTCACAACCACCGCCATGGCCGAGTCGCCCGCCGCGCAGCCCACGAAAAGGCCGTAGCCGCCGCCGATGATCACCAGCTCTTCGATCAGTTCGATCACGCCGCGTATGCCCATGGGCGCCTGCGGATGGCCCCACACCAGCGAGCAGCCGAAGCGGTTCATCTTGCGCGCATCGATGCCCAGCTCCTGGGACATGACCAGGTCGTTGACGATGAAGGGGTTGTGGGTCTTGACGGCCGCCAGGTCGCTTGCCTTCAGGCCCGCCGCCTCCAGGGCGCGGCGCGCGGCCGGCGCCGGCGCCGCCGGCATGAAGGCGGCCTTCACCCGCGATTGCCCGAACGACACCAGCCGTATGCCCACCTTGCGGTCGCGCGAGAGTTCGGCCGCGCGCTCGGGCGTGGTGACCACCATGCCGGCATTGCCGTCGGCCGGATGAGTCTGCCCGCCGAAGGTGACCGTGCCGCCTTCCATCACCGGCTTGAGCTTGGCCAGGCCCTCGGCCGAGGTGGGGAAGATGCCCTCGTCGCCCTGCAGCACGCTTTGCTCGCGCCGGAAGCGGGCATCGGGCACGCTGAAAGGCAGGTCCATGAATCGCTTCAGGAAGGCGCTGTCGTCCTCCAGCGCCTCTTCATACTGCTGGTAGCGCAGCAGGGTCAGTTCGTTCTGCTGTTCGGTGGTCAAGCCGTATTCCGCCGCCACGTTCTCGGCCGTCTTCAGCATGTTGAAGCCGGTGTTGGGATCGCAGTTGAAATTGTCCAGCACCCAGTTCTCGTGCTCGCCCGTGCCGCCGGGGCCGTCCGGCGCCGGATAGTAGATGTGCGGCCCGTTGGACACGCGGTCGGCCGCCACGGCCAGCGCCACCGAGGCATCGCCCTCGCGCACGGTGGAGGCCACCGACTGCAGCAGCCGCGCGCCGGTGGCGCAAGCCTGGCTGATGGTGGGGCCGGCCACGTTTTCCGAGCCCAGCTGGGCCATGAGCCAGGGCAGGCCGAAGAAGGCGCCGCGCTGCGGCACCGACATGCCCAGCGCCGCATGATCGAAGACGCTCACGTCGAGGTTGCGGCGCTGCAGCGCGCCCTTGGCCACATGGGCCGCGAACTTCAGGCTGTGCAAATGGGCGAAGCTGCCCTGCCAGCGCGCAAAAGGCGTAGACCAATAAGCCCCGTAGGGAATGGCAATGTCCGTCACTATCATGCTCCTTGCTTAACCGTTGACGTACCCAGATAGGTGGCGACCACTTGCGGGTCCTGCGCCAGCTCGCTAGCCGGCCCCTGCAGGGCAAAGCGGCCGCCCTCCATCACATAGCAGTAATCCGAACTTTCCAGCGCGATGCGGGCGTTCTGCTCCACCACCAGCACCGACATGTCATGATCGCGCAGCGACACGATCACCTTGAAGATCTCCCGCACGATCAGCGGCGCCAGCCCCAGCGAAGGCTCGTCCAGCAGCAGCAGGCGCGGGCGCGACATCAGCGCCCGGCTCAGGGCCAGCATCTGCTGCTCGCCGCCCGACAATGTGCCCGCCTTCTGGTCCAAGCGCTCTTTCAGGCGCGGAAACACGGTAAGCAGCCAATCGCGCGTGCGGGTGGTTTCGGGGTCTTTGGAGCCGCGATAGCGAAACGCCCCCAGGTCGAGGTTGTCGGCCACCGACAGGTCGCCGAACAGCTCGCGCCGCTCGGGCACCAGGCACAGCCCGTGTTCCACCCGTTCTTCGATCAGCCAGCCGTCCACCCTGCGGCCGGCGTACTCGACCGCGCCGGTCGAAGGCACGCTGCCCACCAGCGCGTTGAGCAGGCTGGACTTGCCCGCCCCGTTGGGCCCCACGATGGACACCACGCTGCCCTCGTCCATGGCCAGGCCCACACCCAGCACCGCGTCGATCTTGCCGTAGCTGACCTTCAGGTCTTGCACCCGCAACAGCGTGCTCATCACGTGGCCTCCATGCCGCCCAGATAGGCTTCTATCACCTTGGGGTCGCCGCGCACCTGGTCCACCGGCCCCATGGCGATGCGCTTGCCGTACTGCAACACCACCAGTCGGTCCACCAGGTTCATGACGAAATCCATATCGTGTTCCACCAGCAGCATGGTGACCCCCTCTTCGCGCAACTGGCGCAGCAGGTCGCCCAGCGCCGCTTTTTCCTGGAAGCGCAGGCCGGCCGCCGGCTCGTCCAGCAGCAGCAATACCGGGTCGCCGGCCAGCGAACGCGCAATCTCCACCAGGCGCTGCTGGCCCAGCGGCAGCGAACCCGCCGGCTGGCCCGCCACGTCGGCCAGGCCCACGCGCTCGAGCTGGCGCTGCGCCTCGAACAAGATGCGCGCCTCTTCGGCCCGGTCCAGCCGCAGCATGGACTCGATCAGGCCCGGCCCGCCCCGGCCGTAGGCGCCCAGCGCCACGTTCTCCAGCACCGTCATGTCGGGCCGGATGCGCACGTGCTGGAAGCTGCGGCTGATGCCCAGCTTCGATATGCGGCGCGGGTTCAGGCCCGCGATGGAGCGGCCCTGGAACAGCACCTGGCCCTCGGTGGGCGCCAGCACCCCCGTCAGCACATTGAACAAAGAGCTTTTGCCCGCGCCGTTGGGGCCGATGACGCCCAGCAGTTCGCCGGCCGCCACCTTGAACTCCACCGCATCCACCGCGGTCAGGCCGCCGAAGCGCTTGACGAGGCCGCGCACCTCGAGCAGGGGCGCGCCCTTTTCGAGCCGGTCGCGGCGCGGATACGGCTCGGCGCTGGCGGGCGCCACCGGCCCGCCGCGGCCGGCGGCGCCGCGGCGAAACAGCGCCATCAGCCCGTCGCCCGAGCCGCGCAGCAGCAGTATCACCACCACCCCGAACACCATGATCTCGAAGCTGCCCCCCACGCCCATCAGGCCGGGCACCGTGTCGCGCACCACCGTGCGCAGCAGCTCGACCACCGCCGGGCCCAGCAGCGCGCCCGCCAGGCTGGACGTGCCGCCCACCACCGCCATGAAGAGGTAGTCGATCGACGCGCCGATGCCGAAGGGCCCCGGGTTGACCACGCTTACGTAATGCACATTGAGCCAGCCCGACAAGCCGGCCAATATCGCCGCGAATACAAAAATCGACACATTGAGCCGCGTCGTCCACACCCCGAAGGCCTGCGCCATGACTGGGTCTTTCAGGCTGCGTATGGCGCGGCCCATGCGGCTGTCGAGCAGATTGCGCACCACCAGGAAGGCCAGGGCGTTGAACAGCCAGATCAGCACGAAGAAACTCTGCTGCACGCTCAAGCCCAGCCAGTCCAGGCGTATCGGCGGCACGCCGCCGATGCCGTTATAGCCGCCCAGCCCCGCCACATTGCCGAACAGGTAGTACAGGCTCATGCCCCAGGCCATGGTGCCCAGCACCAGATAGTGGCTGGAAAGGCTGATGGTGAGCCAGCCCAGCACCCAGGCGCTGGCGCCCGCCACCAGCAGCGAGGCCGGCAGCGACATCCAGGGCGACCAGCCCAGCGAGGTGACCAGCACCGCCGAGGTATACGCCCCCAGCCCCACGAAGGCCGCCTGCCCGAAAGAGGTCAGCCCCGCCATGCCGGCCAGCAGCACCAGCCCCAGGCACACCAGGGCGTGCAGCCCAATATAGTTCAAGGGCGTAATCGCCGCCGCCGGCAGCAGCAGCGGCCCCAGCACCAGCACCGCCGCCGCCAGCGCCGCCCACCAGCCCAGACGATCAGTACGCCGCTTCATGATTCATCGTCCCCATGGTGGGCATAAAGCGATCTCCACATCAAAATGGGCACCAGCGCCGAAAACACGATCACGTCGCGCATGGAAGAGGTGTAGAAAGAAGCAAAGGCGTCCAGCACCCCCACCCCCAGCGCGCCCAGCACCGTCAGCGGGAAGCTGACCATGCCCGCGCACACCACGCCGATGAAGCCCTTGAGCGCCAGCAGGAAGCCCGAGTCGTAGTACACCGTGGTGATGGGCGAAATAAGCACCCCGGCCAGCGCGCCGATAAAGCCCGCAATACCAAAAGCGATGAGCCCCGAGCTTTGGATGCGGATGGCGACCAGCCGGGCGCCCAGCCGATTCATGGCCGTGGCCCGCAGCGCCTTGCCCCACAAGCTGCGTTCAAAGAACAGCCACAGAGCGATCATCAGCACCAGCGACACCGCGGCCACCAAAATCAACTGGTAAGACAGCCGCGTAAAGCCCACATCGAGCCGGCCGCTGATGATGGGCGCCGAGCGCAGCCCCTCGGCCCCGAAGAAATACAGCCCCGCCCCCGTCAGCACCGTATGCAGGGCCACCGCCACGATCAGCTTGGTCAGCACCGAAGTATGCAGAATGGGCCGGAACACCGCCGTGTACAGCAGCGGCCCCAGCGGCGCCACCAGCAGCAGCGTCAGCAGCCCGCGCAGCAGTGGCGACAGCGGCATGGGCGCCATCCAGGCCACCAGCGCGCCGGCCGCCACCGGGTAGACGATATTGGCCAGCAATTGCCCGCCCAGTCCGCGCCAGGTGCGAGCGCGCCATGCCGACCACAGCCACGACAGCATCGCCGCCAGCCCTATGCAGGGCAGCAGCCACACCATGCCGGGCACCTTGCCGGTGTTCAGCACGCCCATGGTCAGCGCGGCCAGCGCCACCACCTCGCCGGCCGGCACCCACAACACTCGCGTCACAAGAAACACCTGCAGGATCGACAAGCCGATCAAGGCATACAGCAGCCCGTTCGTCAGGCCGTCCTGCGTCAGCATAATGGCAATCGTGGCGTTCATCGCGGCCTTTACTTGTCTTCAAGCAGGCGGAACTTGCCTTCTTTCACCGTTACCATCACGCGGGCGCGTTCATCCAGCCCATAGTGGTCGTCCGGCGTGTACTTGAAGATGCCGTTGGTGCCCACCACCTCTTGCCCCGACTGCAGGGCGTCGCGCAGCGCAACGCGAAACGCCTCCGTGCCCGGCTTGGCTCCGCCCTCCAGCGCCTTGGCCGCGGCCGCGTCCAGAATCAGCAAGGCATCCCACGCCGTGCCCGCGAACGCCGGCACCGGGCCCTTGCCCCACTTGGCTTGGTACTTCCCGATGAAGTCCTGCGACACCGCCTTGATGGGGTTGCTGTCGGGCAGGTCGCCCACCACCACCATGGGGCCGGTGGGCATGCGGGCGCCCTCCACCGCCTGGCCGCCCGAATCCAGAAAGGCCTGCGCCACCGTGCCGTGCGTCTGGTAGATAAGCCCTTCGAAGCCCTGGTCGCGCAGCGTCACGTGCGGCAGCACCGCCGGCGTGGTCGAAGCGCCGATGAACACCGCGTCCGGATCGGCCGACACCACCTTCAGCACCTGGGCGATCACCGACGGGTCGGTGCGGTTGTAGCGCTCTTCGGCCACCACCTCGACACCGGCCTTGGGCGCCATCTCTTTGAAGATGTCCCAGTTCATGTCGCCCCAGCCGTCGGCATAGCCGATGTAGGCCGCCGTCTTGATACCCTGCTTCTTCATGTCTTCCACAATGGCGGACGACATCAGCGGCACCGGCTGCGACACGTTGAACACGAAGGGCCGCTTGTCTTCCGGGATGGAGACCGGCGCCATGGCCAGCTGAGGCGTCTTGCTGCTGTTGGCAATGTCGAACAGCGTCATCGACGTGGGCGAAGAGGTGGAGCCCACGATGGCGTCGACCTTGTCCACGTCGACGAAGCGTCGCGCGTTCTTCATGGCGTTGGTGGCATCGCCGCCGTCGTCCAGCACGATCCACTGCACCGGGCTGCCGCCCAGCGTGGGCGGGAACAGTTCGGCCGCGTTGCGGTAGGGAATGCCGTTGGACGCGTTGGGGCCGGTAAACGTACCGGTAAAACCTATCTTGATCGGATCCGCGGCGTGCGACGCCGACGAGAGCGACATCGCCAGGCCGGCAAGCATGGCGAGCAATGTGCGGGACATGAGACTCCTCCTGTTCTAGAACATGGAACGAACCCGGCCAACGCCAGGGCTCGGCATGCGCCACTACCGGGCGCTTGGAGTGATCTTATAAGGCCCGCCGCAATTATGAAATAAGATAACCATGAATTAACCGAGCCCTGTAATGCCATATCGGAATATCACATGACCCAGCTTCCCGACTTCCAGCGCCTGGTCGGCCGCCTGCGTTTGCGCCATCTGGCGCTTCTGGACTCGCTCGGCCGCGATCCCAACGTGGGGCGGGCCGCCAAAAGACTGCATATGGCACAGCCCACCGCCAGCAAGCTGCTTAGGGAAATCGAGGATACCTTACGCGACGCGCGATGGAGGCGCTGCGCTGGTGAATCCGATGATGAAGGTGGTGCTGGAGGCGGCTCGGGAGTGTGTGGAATAACCCGGGCCTTACATTGCCAGTTTCGAACTAGCCAGAAGATTCATACTGACGCCGGCTTCCGCGGCTTGAATTGCTAGCTTGCGATGCACTTCCGGTGTCACCCTGACGCGGAATTGACCGCTATACGTTCTATCGGCAAATGGCTCCGGCACGGGTTCCTGCCGATTCTGAAGCTCTTGCACCGTATCCGAAACCAGCTTGCGGATTCCCGCCAATGCGTCTTCTGGCGTAGAGGCGAGCCAAGACAAAGAAGGAAACTCGACACACAAGCCGACATGTTCACTGTCTTCCGCCGACCAGGTAACCCGATAGGTGTAGTGATCTCGGTTCATTCCTTGCGCTCCGTTTCGTGGAGGGTTCATGTTGCATTTGGGCCAGCAGCTTTTGAAGTTTTTTCATAGCCCAAATGGTTCCCTATATGGTACCAATATTCCTGAGTGCTTGTGGCCTGGTTGCGCGAGTTGGCCCAGCAGCATGGGCGCCTGACCACTTACTTTTCCAGCGCCCCACTCAAAGCCAATGAGGCCGTAGCGTATCGTTGATTCGCGTCTGCCAGCCGTCTCCGCTGGCACGCAACGCAGCCAGCACGTCCGCATCCAGACGGATCTTGACCGCTTCTTTCGTTACAGCTTGCGTACTGCCCACAGGGCGTCCGCGACGACGCGCCGCGATCTGCTGCGGCGTATGCACCTGGACGAAATTCCCCGCTTTGGCCTCGGCCAGCGATTCGCGCAGGCCGGGCAACGCTTCCCCGGCGTCGGCTTCGATGGTCGATGCCACCTTATCCACATCGAGCTTTTTCAAAGTTTTCACGATTTCCTCCAGGTTCGCCTGATCTCTTTGACTGCTACCGTCTCGCACTCAACCTTGGCATACACCATGATCAGCAATACCATCTCATCATCGACCAAGTGGAAATAGATTACCCGCGCACCTCCACTCTTGCCGCTGCCGGAACGCTTCCAGTACGCCTTGCGAGCGCTATCAGCACCCTGAATTACCTCTTCTTATTACTGCAGTCCTAGAATTACGTTAATTCGCCGACAGAGACGGCAGCCAGGTCGCCACCTCCGGCACGAAAATAATCAATACGATCAAGCCCATAGACATGGCCAGATAGGGCACAACCGATTTGAAGATGGTGGTCAACGGAATATCCGGCGCCACGCCTTTCATTACATACACGAGCAATCCGAAAGGCGGGGACATCAAGCCCACTTCAATCGCCACCAGCATCATGATGCCCAGCGCGATCGGGTCTTGACCCACCCCCAGGGCCAAAGGCACAAAAAATGGCACCGTCAGCAACATCATGCTGATCTGCTCCATAAAGCACCCTAGAAAGAGCAGGATGATCGCAAACAGAAACATCATTTCTATACGCGAAAGCTCCAGCGACACCACGTATTGCAGCAAGCCGTCTCCAGCGCCAGAAATCGACAAGATCTGAGAAAACGTCATCGAAGCGGAAACGATGAACATGATCATCGCCGTGAGCTTCGCGGTTTCCAGCAGGCATTTTTTGAACACGGCCAGCGTAAGGCGGCGGTAGCACACCGCAGCTACCAGCGAAGCCATGGCGCCCAGCGCGGCGGATTCGGTAGGAGTCGCCCAGCCAAACAAAATGCCGCCAACAACGCAGAAAAAAATGCCGAACAACGGCAAGACCTTTATCATCAAATCGCCGAGGCGACTCAACAGGCTTTCTTCGGACACAACGACATCGTCTCTGGGTGCTATCGACGGGTCGAGCACCCCTCTCAGAATCACATAAGCGAGGTATGCAAAGGCGAGCAGCAACCCGGGGATCACACCGCCCACCAAGAGCGCCCCGATGGAGATGCCGCCTAAACTGCCCAAGACCACCGCCAAGGTAGAGGGGGGTATCAGCATGGCAATGCCACCCACGCCAATAATCGGCCCCAGCGCAAAAGAGACGCGATAGCCTCGATTCCGCATTTCCGGCAAAAGCGTGCTGCCCAGCATTGCCGTATTGGCCACCGTCGAACCCGACAGCGTGGCAAACATCGAGCCGCCGATAATGGCCACAATGTTCAACCGGCCCGGCACCCGGTGAATCAAGCGCTCGATTACTTCCACCACCTGTTTTGCAAGGCCGGTATGGAACAGCACTTCTCCCATCAAGACGAATAAAGGTATGGGTATCAGTGCAAAACTGCCTACGCCACTGACCAGGTTGTGCGCCAGCTGGATGACGCCGCTGCCTCCGCCTAAGAACAAGTAGGCGCCGATCAGGTTGATCATGTACAACGCTATGGCAACCGGCGCGGCAAGCGCCATGAAGAAGATCAGCCCGCCCAGCAGCAATAAAAGGGGAAAAACCCAATCCATCACGAATCTCCCTTTGAAAGGGCTTGCTCATCATGGGGCGGATGGCCCGATACGAGATGGCGTAAGAACTCGATGGCCAGAAGAGCCATGATCACCGGGGCGACAGAAAGCACCCACCATTCGGGAAACACCACACTCTTGAAGACGATGTCTCCCGCTTTGTACGAAGACCAGGCATCGGCGAACCCGCCGATGCTGATGATCACGCACGTTACGATGCCCAGCACATCGACCAGCTTGGAAATCGCGACGCCGCGGCGAGCCGAAAGCAGCCTGATGAAGGCGTCCATTTTCACGTGGGCGCCCTCCCTCATGGCCCAAGGCACCGCAGCCATGACCGATATATAGAATAAATACTCAGTCACCTCGAGCACCCAGGACAAAGACAGGTGGAAAAGATTGCGCCGTATCAGATCGAATGCAATAAGGCTTGCCACTGCGAACATGACAAAGCCGGCGAAAATGCCTAGAAAATCAAGAATAGCGTCGTATAGCTTTACAAGGGCTCGCATTACTCATGTTCCTATTGACAAAAACACGCTTGACCACCTGCGCTGAATCCATCAGCTCATGAGCTGCCTGAGCTTGGCGGCATTCTGCGGCGCCATCTTCTCGATTTCCGCCCATCCTGCGTCGTAGGCGGTATCCAGGAAGTACTTCGAATCGGCCTCGTTCAATTGAGCCGCCTTGATGCCGTTCGCAGCCTGCTTCTCCTTGGCCGCTTCATTCGTTTTCCGCTCTGAATCTTCAAGCCAGGTTTCAACCCAGTCAGAAGCCGCCTGCAGGACACCCCTTTGCTCGTCGGAAAGGCTCTTCCATTTATTCTGGTTGATCAGTATTTCGTTCGGCGCCGTATAGAAACCGGGGTCGACACGTGTCGCGGTAACGGGGAACAGCCCTAGCTCGTCCAGCCCTTGAATCGGCCAGCCAAAGCCGTCGACCACGCCGCGCTCCATCGCGGTGTAGATTTCAGATCCCTGGGTTTGAACCAGCGTCGCGCCCAGCGCCGAGAAGAAAGCCCGATAGTTGGGCGAAATTCGCAGGCGCAGCCCTTTGAGATCGGGCTTGTCGAAGTTCTGGACGCTCTTGCTGAAGTAAATGTGGAAGGGAATCGTGCCCTTGCCACGGCCCAGCCAATGAGAATTCATTTTCTTGTTCATGATCTCATTGAGAAAATCGTATCCACCGTTCTGCTTCAGCTGGGCAAAAGAGACCCGCTGCAGCTTGATAGAAGCCGATTCGGGCATCAGGTTGCTGTAGTAGCCCGAATTCGTGTTCAAAATATCGAACACACCGTTTTTCACGGCCTGCCCCATGTCGAACACGTTCATGATCTTGGCCCCGCCGCCAAGGTAATTGATTTGAATGATGCCCTTGCCGGTTTCATTCACCCGGTCGACGAATCGCTCGAACTCTTTTGAAAACGCCGTACCCTGCGTCCAGGCGCTGACCGCCCGGATAGTCAGTTCCTGGGAACGGACTATGCCTGGAAAGGCGAGCGCCGAAGACCCGATGGCGATCGTCTTCATGGCATTGCGCCGATTCATGCTGAACTTACTCATTAGTATCTCCCGAAATGTTTAGATACACCCGAGCGTCCACTCAGGACCTGCACAGACATGGACCGGGTGAAACCGTCAAGGCTTATAGGTGGATAAGCCGTCTTGCTTTTCTTCTACAACCGCTGCAAAACATATGGGCCATCGCATTCAAGACACGCCATGAGCTCCATATTCCGATGCTCAACGCAACTCAATAACCCGGTTGGGCTGCTTCACGATGACCGGCATGGTGGCCGCCGGGGGTGTCAGGCGACTGCGAAGGCACTTGATCTGGCCGTCGATCATCACCATGCTTATTCCCGGCAGATCGCCCACCCGCACACTCTCGAGCAGCGTGCGCCCTTCTCCGTTCATGGGCTTGTCCATAAATACGAAGTCGGCCGCGCGCCCCGGTTCGATCAGGCCGCAGTCAAGGTCGCGGACCCTCGCCGTATTTCCGGTGGCAAAACAGAAGGCGATTTCCGGCGCAACGTCGGCCAGGCTCGCCAACAGCGAAATCGTGCGAATGATGCCCAGGGGCTGGGCGCCTGAACCTGTGGGGGCATCGGTACCCAATATCACGCGATGCAGGCATTTCAGCTCGTGGGCATGGCGCGCCGTAAGGACCGCGATGCGCTCGTTGCCGTTGTGCACGATCTCCATGGCCTTGTCGCTGCGCTCGCAAAGCTCGCACACCTGCTTATAAGGCAAAGAGGTGTGCCCTCCGTTGATATGCCCGATGACATCGGCGTCGGCCTCCAGCACAACATCCTTGTCGATCAGGCCTGAACCCGGAATTGATTCGCCCCCGGTATGAATGGTGGTTTGAATGCCGTATTTCCGGCACCACTCGACCATCTGCCTGGCCTCGTAGCCGGCCTTGACAGAACCCAGGCCGATTTCACCTATCATCTTCACACCCGCCTCGGACATCTCGCGGAAATCGGCTTCGACCATGCCTTTTTCAACGATGGGGGCGCCGGCGTGAACCTTCACCCCGCTGGGACGGAAATTCTTGAAGCCCCGCTGCGAGGTAATGGCCAGCGCCTTCACGCCTTGTATGTCGGTGGGGCGGCCCGGGTAGTGCAGCTCACCCGCCGATATCATCGTGGTAACGCCGCCATTCAGGCATGAATCGATCCACCCGATCTGGTTCTGCCGGGGCGTGAAATCGCCCGCCACCGGATGAACGTGAGAATCGATCAGGCCCGGCGCCAAAGTGGTGCCATTGCAATCGATGACCATATCGGCGGCATCGGCGTCGAAATCCTTATCAGACCCTACGACCACGATCTTGCCCGCCTGCACGAAAACGGCGCTGGCATCGGAAATCGGGTTTTCAATATCGCCCGTCAGCAAGGTCCCGACGTTTTTTATAACGATCGATAGATCTTCTATTCCATGATTGGCAATCAGCATGGACGCCTCCCCATGTTAGTAAGCAGTAAGCCGGCTCCGCGGACGCGCATACCGCCGCAGAGCTGCGGGCCGTGAATTACGCTTCAATGCTTGACAACAATCTGTCCACCTCTGAGCGCACGCCGTCCCACCTGAAATTGCCCAGCGCGCGCGCGCGGCATACATGGCGCGGGCCGTTGTAGAACATTTCGTACTGGGTGTGCCTGCTGGCGAATTCAGATCCGATCAGATCCCAGGCAAGCCGCATCAGCTTGTAGCGCTGCATGCTTTCCGCGATGTTGTCCGACAAAGAGAACTTCATGTAGATGTCGCTGGTGACCGGGTTGTCCAAAAAGCCTGAGTCGGCGGGCAGCTGAAAATAATGGCTGCCTATCAGTTGGCGGCAGTGATCGATGAACTCGGGGTAGTACTCCATGGTGTAGGCCATGGTTGCGTACAAGGCCTGGCGATCTTGCGCCACATAGCCTCCCTCCCAGGTTTCAAGGTTGGCCGTCTCGGCGATGACCAGGGCATCCACCATGGCCACCCGGGTCGCCAGAAGGCCAAGCATGTCCCTCACCGCCGGAATGTCGATAATCTGATTGCTGACCAGCACGCGCTCCATCACGCCCAGCAAAAGGCGCAGCTTTTCAAGGTGCCGAATATGGGCCTGAACGTTGCCCAGCACGTGGGCCGGCGTGTCGTTGAATATGGCCTTGGCCGCATCGGTATGGTTGTGAGCAAAGACCCTGTCCCATGGAACCAGGACGTTATCGCAATACACCACTGCATCGGTTTCGTCGAAGTTGTAGGCAAGCGGGTTGTCGACTTCGGCCCTGTCCTCGGATACGAACGGCCCTCGAGAGATCAGCGTCAGCCCCGGGGCGTCGACCGGCACGGCGCAGGCCACGGCAAATGCCTCTTGCCCCTTGGCAAGCGGCTGGTAATTACCGAAAAGAATTTCATCGGCCAAAATGGCGCCTGTGGCCAGAATCTTGAAACCCGAGATCACCAGGCCTTCGTCGGTTTCCTTCACGACACGCAAGGCCGCATTCTGCGCCCAAGAAGAACTCGGGGCCGATTTGTCGGTAGTGACTTTTGTCGGATCCGAACTCTTTGCGCCCGCCGGCGTTACCACCGCGTAAGCAATGTACAGATCGTTCTCGCGCGCATAGCGATAGTATTTTTCGATATTCTCGACATAACGGCTGCCCAGCCTTTCGAACACGCTGGGCATGCACGACATGCCCGTGATCCAGCCGGCAACGTGATCGGCCGACCGGCCAAACAAACCGTACGAGCACTGTGCCCAGGCCCGATGCAGCGCATTGCGCTTTTCCAGATCGGCGGCCGACCGCGGGCGAAGCCACATCGCGTTGTAGTCTCGGCCGTCTTCCGAAAACGTCAGAATGTCCCTGTTTTCCGGCTTGGCCGCCTCGTCGTACATATTGGCCACCACCCGCGCCGCATTCTTGTACGCGGCATGCTGGGTAACGTCCTCCACCCGCTCAGAGCCGATATAAATATTGGCCTTGCGGCTGGCAATCTTGTCCAGATATTGTCGTCCCGTTCTCAACTCGATACTCCCGAACCCATTTGGATAAATAGAAAAGCGGCAAACAGTGTCCTGCGCACAGCCCGTTACAGGGCCGCTATCGCCTGGAACTCGATCAGCAACCCCGGATCTGCAAGATGGTTCACCTCGACGATGGTGCTGGTGGGCAGGTCTTCTTTGAAGAACTCCATGCGGGCCGAGACAATCTTCTTGAACTCACGCACGTCGCAGGTGTATACAACCAGCGAAACGATGTCCCGCAGCGTGCCGCCCGCCTCTTTCATAACGGTTTCCATGTTCCTGATGCATTGCCGCGTCTGCTCTTCCATGTCGCCCGCGCCTACGAGCCGGCCGTTCTCGTCGCGCGACAATTGGCCCGAAAGAAAGATCAACGACTTGGGGTTGTCGACCCGTATGTAATGGTTGTAGATGTTGCTTCTGACGTTTTTCAGGTTGCCGGGATTTCCGCGTGTAATGGTTGACATAACCCCCTCCAGATTCAAATTATCAATAACTAACGTATGTGGTTGACCAAATCGAGCCCCAGCTCGCCGATGCTGCAAGTCACGGTGTCGCCGGGCTTCAAGAAAAGCGCCTCGGAGTTCGCCTGCCCCACCGCCACACCTCCGGGCGCGCCCGTTGAAAACATGTCGCCGGGGCGCAGGCAAACCAGCCTTGAAAAATGCGCAAGAATTTTCGAGATCTTCCAGATCTGTTCGCGCGTATTCACCCGCATTCTTTCTTCGCCATTCACGCTGCAACTTACCCATAGGTCGTAGGGGTCTTTTATTTCGCTCATGCTGACGATGCAGGGACCCAGCGGGCCAAACCCTGGGGCGTTCTTCGCCGTCCAGAACCGGGTGCCGCTTTGCACCTCTTTGCGCTGAGTTTCCCGGCACGTAAGGTCGTTAAGCAAAGTGATGCCAAAGACATGTTCCAGCGCCGACTCTTCAGTAATGTTCATGCCGCCCTTGCCCAGCACAAACACAAGCTCGGGCTCGTAATCAAGCTGGGAAACGCTCGGGGGCTTGCTGATGGTCGCGTTGTGGCCCGCCAGGCTGTCGTGAATCTTGACAAAGCCGGTCGGCTCGGTGGGCAGTTCTTTGATCAGGTCGGTGCGGCGCAATTCCTCGAGGTGGGTTGCGTAGTTCTTCCCCACACACAGCAGCTTGTTCTTGTAAGAAATGGGGGGCTCGTACACCACGCTGTCGGCGTCTACGCCTTCAACGACAGACAGTTGCGCGCCGCCCGCGGCCAGCTCGCTGTAGTAATGCTCGTACCGCCCAGCATTTTGAAAGACATGCTCAACCATGCCTTGCCATTGCCCTTCAACATTCGACAGGCTGGAATCGCGGCCCGACAGCGCCCGCTCTACGTCCTGCACCCGATACAGCTTGCCCCCATGGGCAAACCCCATTTCCGACGCGTCGGACTGCGGGCGGCGATAACGCGCTATTCTCATGGTCTCCTCTCTATGCTTTACCTAGCCCGCACATGCAGGCGTGTTCTTATTCAAGGGTTGGTTGCCGGCAGTTCGTGATAACCGCCTTTATAGAAAAGCAAAGGCATCTCTTCATTTTCAACGTCGAAGTTCAAGACCTGGCCCACCAATATGGCGTGGTCGCCCGCATCGAACTTCGAGTAATGCCTGCACTCGAACGTGGCAAGCGCGCATTCCAGCACCGGCGCCTGGTATTCATTCAGGTAAAACGCCACGTTCTCCCATTTGTTCGAATACGCCTGCGCAAACTGCGTTGACAATTGGCGCTGGCTTTTCTTCAAGACATTGATGGTGAAATGCCCGGCATTCACCAGATCGTTGTAGCTGGCGATGTGCTTCGAGAGATTTACAGAAACCAAGGGCGGGTCAAGCGACACCGAGGTGAACGAGTTCACCGTGATCCCCACTTTCAGGCCCTCCGCATTCACTGCGGTTACCACCGCCACCCCGGTGGGAAACAGGCCCAAAGCGTTTCGAAATTCCCTTGGCGTAAAGCTCATTTCAGTTTCCCTAGTAATCGGCCTTACCGAGAGCCATGAGGCTTCGCATTTCTTGTAGCGAGATACCGCTGCAAAGTAAGGGCCTCGCGGCTGCTGTCTATCAGACGTTCGATAATCGGCGCCAGCACCGTCAACTCTTCAGGCGTCAGCACCCCGAACTGCACGTTGTTTACCTGCGATCGAACATCTTGAATTCCCTCAAGCAGTTCTTTGGAGCGTTCGCTAAGCGCGAGGCGAACCACCCTTTGGTCGCTATCGTCTTTTGTTTTGACGAGCAGGCCCTTCCGCTCGAGCACCCCCACCTCGGCCGTGATGTACGACGCACTCAAATGAAGGTGTTCAGCCACATCCTTGACGCAAGGAGCGCCTTTATCGGAAAAGTGCTTGATATAGAGCAGCACGCTATATTGCGGCCCGCTTATTCCAACCATTGCCGCATAGCCATCGCGAATCGAGGTATGTACCGCCAGAAAAGGCAGCAGCGCGTTCACCAAGCGCAAGCGCTGCTGTTCGCCTTGGATTGCGGAGGTAGATGTCGTGTCAGGAGATGTGTTCATATGATTAGTGTTGCTGGAAATGAATTAATAATACCTTTGTTCCAAAGCTAAATATACAAGGTTTATGTAGGGGTTTTCCCTTGAAACCTAGGATTGGCGGCGATTTCTTGTCCTCTCACCGGACGCATGAATCAAGGCAGGGAGCCATCATGAAATAAGATAGCCCCGTATCCACCGAGCCCTGTAATGCCATATCGGAATACCACATGACCCAGCTTCCCGACTTCCAGCGCCTGGTCGGCCGCCTGCGTTTGCGCCATCTGGCGCTTCTGGACTCGCTCGGCCGCGATCCCAACGTAGGGCGCGCCGCCAAAAGGCTGCACATGGCCCAGCCCACCGCCAGCAAGCTGCTTAGGGAAATCGAGGATATATTCGAAACCACCCTATACACCCGCAACCGCCGCGGCCTGACCCCCACCCCCGCCGGCCTGGCCCTGACCCGCCGCGCCAGCGTCCTGCTGGCCGAAATGCACGCCACCCACGCCGAACTGCTGTCCACGCGCCAGGGCGCTGCCGGCCGCCTTCGCATAGGCGTCTTCCCCGTGGCCGTGCCCGAGTTCCTGCCCAAACTCTATTTGGCGCTGCAACGCCGCTGGCCCGGCCTGCACATCTCCATCAATGAAGCCGTAGAACACCCTCTGCTGCAGCAGCTTTCCAACGGCGAGATCGATTGCATCTTCGGCCGCATCGTCATGGACATGCTGACTCCCGACCTGCGACACGAAACCCTGTACAACGAAGAGACCGCCATCGTCTGCGGCATCGGCCATCCTTTATTGAAAACCCGATCCAGCGACCGAACGGCCGCGCTGGGCGAAATGACCTGGATGCTGCCGGCCCGCGAAGGCGCCCTGTACAACATGGTGGCGTCATGGCTGGCCACCCGGGGCATCACCGCCCCGCAGGTCGAAGTGGAAACCACCTCGGTCTTCGCGACTATAGAGATGCTGAATCATTCCGAGCTGCTGTCGATACTGCCCAAGAATGTGGCGCAGACGTACGCAGAGCTGGGCAAAGTCGCGCTGGTGCCGGATGGAGATCTGTCGTCAAACTATCCGATCGGGATTATTTACAGGATGGAAGCGATGGTGAATCCGATGATGAAGGTGGTGTTGGACGCGGCGAGGGGATGTGTTGATGGGTGAAGTTTGAAAAACTTATTGTTAGATATTGAGATTGGTTTTCGTTACGGAGAAGGTAGATTTCAATTCGACACATCCGTTAGACCATAAGTCAGGCGGCCTTGGTGGCTCTCGTATAATGTATGGCAGCATAAAGTCAATAAATAATGTGAAGCATGCACTATGATTAAAGCCCTTTGTACAATTAGTAGTGTCTCGTGCGGCCATACCATACAACTGTAGCTTGTCCTCTAATTACTTCATACTGACTATAAAATGAAAAACTTTGCTCTCATCGGTGCTGCTGGCTATATTGCTCCCCGCCATATGCAAGCCATCAAGGCTACCGGGAATAATCTCGTCGCAGCATTGGATCCAAATGACTCCGTAGGTATTATCGATAGCCACTTCCCGAACGCAGAGTTTTTTACCGAATTTGAGCGCTTTGATCGTCATATAGACAAAGCTCGACGAGCCAATAATCATAAACGTGTCGACTACGTATCTATTTGCTCGCCAAATTATCTACACGACTCACACATGCGCTTCGCCTTACGTGCAGGAGCCGATGCAATTTGCGAGAAGCCGCTGGTTCTAAATCCGTGGAATATTGATGGTCTGTTGGAAATCGAAAAGGACACTGGCCACAAAGTCAACACAATCTTACAGCTACGAGTACATCCTTCCATCGTCACACTGCGTGAGAAAGTTCAGTCACAAAAGAAGAATACAAAGCACGAAGTCGATTTAACCTACATTACATCGCGCGGGCATTGGTATTTGCAATCTTGGAAAGGCGACATTAAGAAGTCAGGTGGCATTGCGACAAATATTGGCGTGCACTTTTTTGATATGCTGCATTTTATCTTCGGCCGTTTACAAAGTAATGTCGTGCACCTTTCGTCGGACACTAAAGCGGCAGGCTACTTAGAATATGAAAATGCCCGGGTTCGTTGGTTTCTTTCAGTTGATGTAGAAGATGTACCCCACGCGCAACGTGCGGCAGGTCAGCGTACTTTCAGGTCTATCACGGTAGATGGTGACGAAATAGAATTCTCTGGTGGCTTCACCGATCTACACAACCGAAGCTACGAAGAAATTCTTGCAGGCAGAGGCTTTGGGCTAGAAGAAAACCGCACGGCAATATCCACAGTGGCCGCGATTCGCTCAGCTTCTATCGCGCCCCTCACCGGCGACTATCACCCGTTCCTTACGAAATGAGCTACTACCAACATTCCAGCGCCATCGTCGACGATGGCGCACAAATTGGTGAGGGATCCCGTATTTGGCATTTCGTACATGTGTGTGGGGGAGCCCGTGTGGGTCGAGATGTCTCCATGGGCCAGAATGTATTCGTAGGCAACAAGGTTGTGATTGGTGACCATTGCAAAATACAAAATAACGTCTCGGTGTACGACAATGTAACTCTTGAGGAAGGAGTATTTTGTGGTCCCAGCATGGTTTTCACCAACGTATATAACCCCCGATCCCTTATAAATCGCAAAGATCAATATCGTGACACTTTAGTCAAAAAAGGAGCGACTTTGGGGGCGAACTGCACCATCATATGCGGTGTCACTATTGGTCAATATGCATTCATTGCTGCTGGCGCCGTCGTTAACAAAGATGTACCAGATTATGCGCTTGTGGCTGGTGTACCAGCTAAGCAGATCGGTTGGATGAGCGAGTATGGTGAACAATTGGACCTGCCCTTAACAGGCTCTAGAGCCGTACATTGTCAGCATACTGGGGCGCGCTATGTGCTTAATGGCGCACAACTCTCTAAAAGCTAACTCTGAGTCTAAACAGTTAACAAGATAATTAGTATTGACATGCAATTTATCGACCTTAAAAAACAATATCAAGCGCTACGCGACCCGATCAATAAACGTATACAAGCGGTATTAGATCATGGGCAGTACATCATGGGGCCGGAAGTAAAGGAACTTGAAGATGCTTTATCTTCCTACACAGACTCTAAACATTGCATTACCGTCGCGTCGGGCACTGAAGCGCTTTTGATGGCGCTCATGGCTTTAAACGTTCGACCGGGCGACGAAGTCATTACCACAACCTTTACGTTCATTGCTACGGCTGAAGTTATAGTGCTACTGGGCGCCACCCCCGTGTTCGTAGACGTTTTGCCCGATACATGCAACATTGACACAAGCCGGATCGAAGCTAAGATTACTTCACGAACAAAGGCTATCCTGCCTGTTTCGCTATACGGACAGTGCGCCGATATGGACGAAATCAACGCCATAGCAGCCCGGTACGGACTTGCCGTCATAGAGGACGCCGCACAAAGTTTCGGCGCCACATATAAAGGACGCAAAAGCTGTAATGTGTCCACTATAGGATGCACAAGTTTTTTCCCCAGTAAGCCGCTAGGCTGCTACGGAGATGGCGGAGCAATTTTTACCAATGACGACACCCTAGCACAAGCAATGCGCGAAATTAGGGTACATGGGCAATCCTCACGCTACCACCATACCCGCATAGGAGTAGGTGGACGTATGGATACATTGCAATGCGCTGTGGTAATCGGCAAATTAGAGCGCTTTGATTGGGAAGTAGAGCAACGTGCTCAAATTGGCAAACGCTATCAAGCCTTATTGGCCAATGCGTCAAACGGCTCCCGAACTGTTGCAGTTAGAGAAGACCGCACCAGTGTATGGGCACAATTTACTGTTATCGTCCCGGAACGAGAAAGAATAATTAACGTGATGAAGGAAGCGGGCATCCCAACCGCCATACATTATCCCCGCGCTATTCATCAGCAACCCGCCTACCAGCAATATGCTGTGGCTGGCGAGACTCCCGTATCGGAGGCCCTAGCGCAACAAGTACTCAGTCTACCTATGCATCCAGACTTGGACGAAGAAAGCCAAGACCGAATCGTTGATACGCTCCTGTCGGCACTGAATTAAGCCGCGCCCATGAAAAAAGTACTTACCGTTTTGGGGGCACGGCCGCAATTTATTAAGGCGAGCGTGGTCTCAGCCGAAATAGTCAGACGCAACGACATCACAGAGGTAGTCACACATACAGGGCAGCACTTTGATAGCAATATGTCTGACATTTTTTTCAAAGAGCTAGGTATACCTGTTCCGAAATATCAGCTTGGCATATCTGGAGGCAGCCATGGAGAAATGACTGGGCGCATGCTAATTCACATCGAGCATGTTATCAAAGTGGAATGCCCTGACATTGTATTAGTATATGGTGACACAAATTCGACTCTTGCAGGGGCTTTAGCGGCATGTAAACTGAATGTGCCAGTGGCACATGTCGAAGCAGGACTCCGGTCTTTTAATATGCGTATGCCGGAAGAGATAAATCGGATTCTGACAGATCGGATATCAAGCTGGTTGTTTACACCCACGGACATCGCAACCCAACATCTGAACCGCGAAGGCATACCCAAAGATCGGATCGTACAAGCAGGAGATGTGATGTACGACGTGGCCTTATTCTATGGTGCACGCGTTAATCAAGAAAGTGGTCGCTTAAATGAATTAAGCTTAAATCCTAAGCAGTTTATTCTCGCGACGATCCACAGAGCAGAGAATACCGACGATCTCGTCCGGTTACATACTATCGTTAAGTCATTAATCAAAATTTCCAAGGAAATTTTACCTGTAGTTTGGCCGGTACATCCACGCACTCGGCAGACGTTGTCAGAGCAGGGCTGGCTTACTATATTAGAAAAAGCTGTTAAGTTGATTGATCCAGTTGGATACTTGGCCATGGTTCAATTGGAGAAGCACGCAGCATTAATTGCTACTGACTCTGGCGGCGTGCAAAAAGAGGCATTCTTTTACGGAGTGCCCTGCGTTACTTTACGAGACGAAACCGAATGGGTGGAGTTGGTTACTTCTGGATGGAACCATCTAGTGTCGCCAATTTCTGTCGAAGTAATTTTTGGAGCGATTTCCCGAGCCTTAAGTGCCAAGCCAGCGCGGATCGAGCCTTATGGCAACGGAAATACTGCAGTCGCTATCGTGGATGAGCTTACCCGATAAATCGCCATATGGGACATGGGTAATTGGTATGCCCGTCATTATTCCCGGCGTGTGTAGAAAGTCAATATAGATTCCTACTGAATTCAACTGAAGTATCTATTGGAATCTATCTACCTACACCAAACTGTGTATTACTAAAGCCATAATGAAGAAAGTCTTTAGCAAGGAAGAATTCGCGCGTATTTTTTCCCAAGCTCAGCGCTACCAAGTAGCAATGCGATGGTTATGGCTCGAAATCTATAGAAATTATAAGAAACTGCCTATCATATGTAGCATACTGATGCTCCTTGCCCTGGGTCTCAAATTAGGAGCGTTATTATTACTTTCTAAATACGTGCATTTATTAGATTTGGGCCATCAAGTCGATATATTTAGTTGGCATATCGAGAACCCAAGACGATCATACCCGCTACTTGCCGCCAGCGCTACTTTGTCACTTCTGTTTTTTTTGGGCTCCTGCATCTCCACTTATTATGCCGAAATTAATATGTTGCGTCTTTCTGTATTATATGAAGAGCATTGCATAAGAAGAGCAGTTACCATTATCAGCACGGTAGGAAATCATCCCAAATTGAGGGAATGGAGAAACAATTTTAGCCGCCTTGTTTCGACTGACCCTCGCCATTGCGGCACAATTGCACGATTGGTATTACGCAGCTTTTCACCACTAGCCTCGGGATTTGCGACGCTGGGAATTTTAATGTATATCGATTTTGAACTTACGATTACGCTGGCATTGTTAGTGCTTTTAGCGACGCCTTGGCTCTACAGAGTAAGCATACGAGGAAGTGCTCAAACAAGAGCACTTGAACGCTATGCAACTAGGAGCATCCAAGAAAAGAGGGAGTGGATTATTAACAGGGCAAAAAGTACGAACGATACTTCCATTGAATCTAGCCTTGGAAAACCATTCGAAGCCACCGCAATTGGAAAAACCCTTAATGCCTATTTAGGTCGCTTAAAAGCTACTGCAGAGAGCATGCTTATCACCTCCACTGTAATGGCTTTTGCCATTTTTGTAATTTTACTTCAGAAAGGTAGCCAATTACTGTATGGAGCGACTGGATGGGGTCAATTAGCCACGTATTTGATCGTACTTCGGATTTGCCTAGGTAATTTAACTCAGTTGATGGCTCTATTCACTTCATTAAATCGATTTTATCTCCATCTTTACCGCTTCATGACATTTAGCGTTGCTGGTATAGCATTGGTAGATGCTGGGGAACTTGCACCAGCAACGCCCGATATTTGGCGCCCTATCACGGCTAAAGGCTCTGCGGATAAACCCGAAGAGGTAGAAATACTTGATGATCTTTAGGTTCTCCTCTGAATCACTCTAGCGTCAAGACTAAAATTAGATCTTTGTGCTTATTCCATATGAAGGGCGGATACACCGGTCGAGGTATGCCCTTGCCTTGTATAGTTACTCTATTAACTTTCCGCCAAATGGCAATAGGATTTGGAATGCCGCTTCGAACCATTATATTCGCGTTGTTTCTGAGTCTTATAAATTTAGCTCATGCAGAAATGCCGCCGCTTCCCGAGCACCGTGCGGCAGTATATAGCTATTACAAACTCAAATTCTTGGAAGATGGTTACCCAGGAAGAGAAACAGACCATAGGATCGTCCCTCATCCTATATACGGTACCTATGTAATTACCGATTATCTGAGATCCTGGAGAGAAACGGGAGATAAATCTTTTCTTCAAGGAGCGATAAAAGTAGGAGACGCAGCTCTTAAAAGAATGAACGACCGCAACGGCGCCTTGGTTTTCTATTACACACCGGAAATGAAACTGACTAGCATGCCAGGGACCTTTTATTCAGGTCTTACTCAAGGTCGTTATCTTGGCGTTTTTACTGACCTGTGGCAAGCCACCGGTGACACCAAATACCTAGCTGCGGCGGAGCGGGTTCTGCAAAGCTTATTGATTCCCGTTAAAGATGGGGGCGTTGCTCTCGAAGCCAAAGGAGGCATAGTACTCGAAGAGTGGCCACATGAAGTAGCCACATATACATTGAACGGATGGACTACAACTATGCTTCAGGTATATGAGTTTTATGACAGAACTGGCTCTGAAAAAGCCAAATTATTATTTGACCATAACCTTAAAGCTCTTGAGCAATTACTTCCCTTATACGACATTGAAAATTTGAGTAATAGTCGATATGGATTAACAGGCTTTGTGTGGATGAGGCTTGTATTTTCCGATGGCTTTCTGGGGCAGATAAAGACGTTAACATTAGATGTGGGCGATTCAACTGAACATCACTTTTTGATCAATACAAAAAATAGGTGGCTTCCTTTTATACACGATGGTGTAAAAGCGGAATCTGGCTATCCATTACCAGTAACTAAAAAAGTCGTCCAGATTAACACTTTACTAAGTATGATTTCATGGCCTGAACCGAACGAGATCCATTTGTCTCTCTTAGCAGAGCGCCCTGGGCGGTTATCAGTACAAATACTGTCAGGCCCGTACGACCCACTGGCCTCGTCACTGAAAGGGGACAGTTGGAAGAGCCTCTATACTACAGAAATTAAAGAAGGAGAAAATGGCATTGATATCGTTATCCCATGGGAAAAAGCAGCTTTAGTTGCTTATCCAACGAATTTTGCTAAGCATATAGCCTCTAGAAATTATAATGTCTATCACTTCATTCACATAAAGAACCTGAGAAGAATAGCAGCAATAACTCGCAGTCCTACGGTAAAGAAATATGCGGATCGCTGGGAATCGTACGTTAGAAAATGGCCAACAATTCCCCTATATACTCAGCATGACATCGAGCTCGAGCAATATACAGCCAGACCACGCTCTTCCAATTAGAGTCGCCCCGTGACGATACGTAAGCCTTATACCTATAAGCCGTTAAAGCTGCTTTAAAGCAACAGCCCTCGGAATGATCTTTTCATAATCATCGTAATCCTGGACTTATTTTGCGCCGATGCAAATTTCGCAATCTTAGCGTAATAGAAAACAACACGTTATGCAGATTAAAGTCATAGTTCTCAATTCAGTATTGCATGATGCACGTGTCATTAAAGAAGCAAACAGTCTGGTAAAGGCTGGCCATGATGTCACCATTATTGGATTGTTCGATAAACGCTCCACTACCACAGACCATATTCTCCCTTCAGGAGTACGGATTCATCTTTGTCGCCCGCTACTCGATGAAGCAACTAGAACGGTTACGCGCCATGCTCGGTGGAGCGTTTTCGCATTTATTATGCTAGCAGCGATATGGCTATTAACTAAACTTTCGGATTTTGACGCTCTAGTTCTCCTCAATGCACTCATCGGGAAAAATACCGCTCCCGTAATAGCCATCTTACTTGCGAGTATTCTTTCGGCGCTGATGATATATCGCTGGCGGCAACGTAGCGACTTTCTCGGCTCGCTATGTAGGCGCCTCATTCGGACATTCGTAGCGCCAATTAGAAAGTTGCATAAATCATTTAGAAATGCACTTCGACGCTTTGCACGGCCTCTATATCGCAGAATTAGACAACAGCACCTAGTGAGGGCATCTCTGTGTGGAGGTGTAGATGTAATCCACTGCCATGATATTTGGTCCCTACCATCCGGAGCAGAGGTGAAAAGAAAAACTGGCGTACCTCTAGTTTGGGACGCACATGAAATTTATGAGGAGGTAGCACAAGGCGATCACAAGCACACCCGCATTTGTCGCAAGCTAATGCGCCGTCACCAGAGAGACATAGATTACTTTATCACTATAAACGACAGCATTGCTGACTTCTATAAAGAGCGCTACCCGGCCTTACCAGCAGCTACGATTATCAAGAACGCAACGCCATACATCCCTAACGTAGCGTATGACGATCGGCTGCACGGTGCCGCCGGGCTACCCTTAACTCAGAAAATAGCCTTGTATCAAGGCGGGTTTGCCGAGAAACGGGGATTACGTACTCTCGTCCGAGCATCTAAATACTTGGATCCTGCTTGGACACTTGTCATGATGGGGTGGGGCCAACTTGAGGATGAGCTCAAACAGTTAGCAAGTGATGCAAGCATAAATGGAACTCGAAATACCCCTTCAGTTGTGTTTTTAAAAGCTGCGCCGCAATCAGAACTAGTTTACTGGACTGCTGGTGCCTCTGTTGGCTTGATCCCATATGAAAACGTCGGTCTTAATCACCTTTACTGCACTCCTAACAAGCTATGGGAGTACCCAGCAGCAAACGTTCCTATCCTATGTAGTCCCTTAGTAGAGATGGCTAAGACTATACAAGAGTTCCATACTGGCTGGCTATTGCCCGAAACTACTGAGCCGAGATTAATTGCAAAGGCTATTAATGAATTGACTCCTTCTGTTTTGGATCAGGCTAAAAATTCCTGCTCCAAATTTATACAACAAGATAACTGGGCAATCTACGGAGAACGCCTCGTCAATCTTTATACAAGGATCGCACTTAGCATGCCCCCTACTTCGTCAACAAAAAAACCAGACCTTCTTCATCATGAAATGCAGGACTAATTAACTGCTATATATTACGCCATAGCCTATATAAGTTGCATCTCGCTTTCCATCTGCCCTCGCCTCGCGGTCACCGTCCTCTGTTTCCGCTCGAAAGGCGACATGGGCAATACGCCCCAGTTCTCTGTTTCAGTGAAGACGAGAACTGGCATAGCCAGAGGGCTGACTAAGATATTATAGAAGGGACGATTTATCTTATCCGTTATTACTTTTGCGTTGGCATCAAACGGTTTGGCGGGAGTTGCGTTAGAAAACAAGGTATTATTATGACTCAACCATGCTATAGGCGCGCCAATTAAGATCTCCAACGCCTTTATCATCTTTTCTAATTGAGAGGTCATGTTTTCCGGAGAATATCTTAATTCTAAACAAATTTGATGCCCCTGACCTATCAGCGTCCGTAATAGTGACCATGTAGTTTCTTCAAGCAAATTATAAATAGCGCTATCAGGGCGAAAAGAAAACGTGACAGACTCACGTCGTTGTTCATGCAAGTCGCCGAGTTTATGAACCCCTACCATGTCTCCTGTAACAAGATAAATTAAAGCCAATCCAACTCGCTCCTCCTTTATTGCAGTGAGTGGCACTATTTGGATTTTCTGGTTTCTTAGCGCGTCTAAACCATCTTCTAGAGCGGTATAAGTGTAGAGTGATCTATCTTGGGGTTGAGGAATACTAAAAAAATCTCCCAGAGGATGCCAATTGCCCTCTTTGCGGCTCATATTCAGTTCTTTCTCTATTGCGGCGGCAATTCGAATAGAGGCGTATCCGTCTCCGAACAATCCCTCCGGCCGGGGGTATGTGGGACGATATCGCGTCATTTCCCGTAGCAACTCAGCTCCAGTACCTGGCACTACTCTAGCCCACCCTGCCTCAACGATTTCGTTCCATCCAGAATTCGGCATCGGGATAATACTCGGTTTGCCCGCGAAGAAAGCTTCTCTCGCTAAACCGCCTGAATCGGTTACACAAATCGCACAATCACGCAATAGTGATAGTAAGTCAAAGTAACCCAAGGGTTCAATGATCTTAAGCGACGCAACTGGCCTCCACTCATATACTGAAAGCAAATTGCGGACGCGGGGATGGATCGGTAAAACTACCGGCATTGGCGCCCCGTCTAATGCTGTTAGGATATCCAGCAGGCGCGATTTATCGGTTGTATTTTCATTGCGATGGATTGTGGCCAAAGCATAATGATCAGGTCGCAAGCCTAATGAATCCGAATTAACTGTCGCGAGCGTATCAACTTGTGGAGCTGCCCAGCTAAATAAGTCAAACATCGGATCACCAACCCACCTCACTCGTTCCGCTGAGTAACCCTCTCGAAATAAATATTGTTCCGCCTTTTCCGTAGAAGTCAGGCACATCCAAGCTAGCTCATCGGTAATAATGCCATTGACTTCCTCAGGGGCCTGATATCTACGATAGTTTCTTTCTCCTGCTTCAACATGGAAAATTGGGATGTGGAGATGAGCCGCTGTAATCGCCGCAGCGACCGTTGAATTGGTGTCACCATACACAACAATACCGTCCGGCTTCTGTTCCTCAAACACTGAACGTAGTGGACCAAGCATGGCGCCAATCTGGTCAATTACAGGACCAGAACCTATGTGCAAGTTTAAATTAGGCGCGTCGAGTCCTAGCTGTTCAAAAAAGACATCACTGAGAAGCCGATCATAGTGTTGGCCTGTATGGACTAAATAATTACTAATCCTTCTTGTTATGCCCGCTTCCAACCATCGCCTCGCGACAATTGCGGCCTTCACGAACTGAGGTCTATTGCCAACTACAGTGATTAGATTGAGCATGTAATTATCTCGAGTATTGTAAACAGTAGTAAATTCTCGTCGTCGTACGCTAACGCCAAATACACAAGCATGTCCTGAAAATCTTTCTTTGTGAATGTCTCACCGCAGCACCGTGTATAGCATGCAATATTACTGCATCATATCATCGCCAAGCGTCGCATCAATGAGCTACTGATTGAGAGCCTATCCATTGAATGGCGACAGAAATGCTTTCTTCTCAGAACACCTTGCGCAGACGACTTCGCACCCGGCATATCAATAGGAAAGCACACAGCGTCTTCATCCTTATGCCTCAAAATTCTTGAGGCATAAGGTTCTAGATGAGTGATTTCAAACGGGACGACAGGATCTATGGGACAGTGCTCCAGCAAAAGCCACGCTTTAAAGTAGAATTTGCGGTTAAAGGGAGCCCGTGGTTGGCTGCTTAAACTTTTTAAAGAGACATTATTCAACAAGAAATACCCCGACACCTATGAATAAGACCAAGATGAGAGTGATGAACATGCAAGCCAATAATTCAGAGTTAGGAACAATTTTTTCCTTAGTGGCCAACTCTGGTACCGCGGACGCCCGAGTCATGAAACAAGCCAGAGCGTTGACTCGAGCTGGATATCGAGTTCGGATTTATGCGCGCTCCGAAGAAGGTTATCCAGCACAAGAGAAGATAGATGGGATTGAAATTACTCGATTTGATTGCTATTCATTTGAGGGCATTTCTAGAGAAGAATTAGAGGCTCTGCTCACAGAACTTGATTTATACAGTTTGTTTTCTAGTCACTTAGATTCGGCTATTGACATAAACACGCGTCTTCAAGCTATATCCCCACATTACTCAAAGCTTTTGCTTGAACTAAGAACTGTTGGCGCTCGAGTTACGAAGTTAAAGCAAACTAAAGCGCGATTGAAAGCTGAACAAGGCACTCAAAAACGTAGTTTCCCTCAGGCAAAAATTTTGCGCTTACTTAGAAGAATAAAAGAGAGGTTGATAGGGAAGAACCAGAACAGTAACTCAGCTTACAAGACCGCTACAGTCGAACTAAGCAATGAAATAAAAATTAGGGATCAAATTCGAGCCTCACTGGGCAATTTTGAGAATGTGCAGGCTTTAAACAAAGAACTGCATAACCATATGTTCTATATGCGGTATGCCCTTTTTGCCGCAAATATATCGCGATTAGAATTGGACCAAAATCCCGATATCATTCATTCTCATGATCTTTACACGTTAGTAGGCGCTATCGCGTTAGCATCGAAAACAGGGGCGAAGGTAATTTTCGATGCACATGAAATAGAGACGGAGCGTACGCCGTCTCTGGCCTTAGAAAAAAAAGAATTTATTGATATGCTGGAGCGCACTTTGTTGACGAACGTTCAGCAAGTTATAACGTGCTGTGACTCTTCTAAAGAATTCTATTCCAAGCGGTTTAGTAGGTCTATCCCAGAAGTGGTCATGAATGCCCCGGACTTCTCGGATATAAAAAACGACGAGCCAATTATCAATATTCGAGCCACCCTTGGATTGACAGAGAATGAACACCTTCTTATCTACACAGGTGGAGTAGGACGTGAGGGAAGAGGGATGGACAAAGTGGTCGCTGCTTTAAGTTTTCTACCAGACGTACATCTAGCAATACTAGGTCCTAGACATCAATTAAACGATGCATGGCTTCAAGAAGCAGCGCACAAAGAAGGCACATATGAACGCGTTCATCTACTTCCCAGCGTGCCAGCGAACCTCGTAGTTAATACAATCCGAACAGCTGATGTCGGCGTCTGCGCATTTCAGGACATATCTTTGAATCACCGATATGCTATGCCAAATAAGCTTTTCGAAATGACTTTTGCTGATATTCCTATATGTGTTTCAAACCTTCCTGAAATGGCGAACTTTGTTGAAAGGCTAGGAAATGGTCTCACCATGGATGAAACCTGCCCTCGCTCCATAGCGAATTCTATCCAACAGATCTTGAATCACCCTGGGAAATATAAGCTAACGGAGCATAGTTATGCAGTACTCCAATCCGAATTTTCTTGGAACACTCAAGCGAAAAAGTTGATTAATACATACTCAAATCTTATAGGAGTACAGTAAATGTTCAACATTACGTCCCGCGTACAGCTTCGGGAGTTTCACAGCCTGGTCGAGATTCGTCGGGATTGCGCTTTTTTTACTTGTGGAAAAATTCCCACGCGAGCACCTGCCAAACTGGTTCCCATTAGTAGTGAAAAATATTTACGAGAACTTATAGGAGCTATAGATAGTATAGCTGGAGTTATATGTACACCTGAACTGTACGAACGCATACCACAGAACTTGGGATGCGCTGTTGCCAAGAACCCCTCCGAAGCAATATCAAATATACATTCTTTATTATGTGCTCGTGACAACTACTATTGGACAAATTTTTCAAGTAAGATTGCGCCATCTGCTCGTATTCATCCAACAGCGTATGTATCTTCTGAAGATGTGATTATCGAGGAAGACGTAGTAATCGGTCCGAACGCCTCAATTTTGAGCAAAACCATCATCGGAAAAGGATCTCAAATCGGCAGTAATACCACGTTGGGTTCGGACGCATATGAGATTTCCGTAATAAACGGGCGGCCGCAGTTGCTATCACAGGCCGGTGGAGTACGGATCGGTACAGGAGTAATATTCCTATCGGGCTGCGCTGTGGCTCGGAGTAGTTTTCCCCTCTTTACGGAAATTGGAGACTATTGCTCGTTTGATAATTTGGTGCATGTCGCTCATGACTGCGTACTGGGGCGGGGCGTCAAAATGACAGCATGTTCGATGCTTAGCGGTCGGGTCACTCTGGAGAATGGAGTGTTTACGGGGCCAAACTCTACGATATCCAATGGACTAACAATGGGAGAAAACTCATTTGTTACGATTGGCTCGGTCGTAGTTTCGGACGTGAATCCTAATAATAAAGTTTCTGGAAATTTCGCTGTAGATCACCGTTTATTTAAGAAGCATTTTGTTAAGCTATCCAGATGAATTGGGAAGGGTATTGAGTATCGTATTACCACTCTATTTAAGCACCGTTCTATTTCGTCCTAGTAACCTCGCGGGTAACAATTAAACATCTATACCACACCCAACTAAAGTGAACGCACGAGAGCTAGTATCGGCTTATACTTGCTAAGCTGCTAGCAGTATTGTAATACTCTCGAACTTAAGTATTTCTTATAGCTAATCGAATATTTATAGCCATTAAAGATAAACAATCTATAAAAGCATAGATATCGTTGACAACACGCCTCTTTGCGTATATTCCTTGAAAACCATTCAACAAATCACCGTCTGCCATATAACGTCAGCTCATCCGCGAACAGACATTAGAATTTTTATTAAACAATGCTGTTCGCTAGCTCAAGCCGGCTATAAAGTGGTGCTTCTCGTCGCTGATGGCTATGGGGACGAGAAGCAGCAAGGCGTTAACATTTTTGATGTGTGCCCGCCAAGTAAAGGCCGGTTGGCACGAATGGTTAGTACTGTAGACAGATTGTTTACAGCTGCAAAAAACGTGGATGCAGATATTTATCATCTGCATGATCCCGAGCTGCTTCGCATTGCTTTGAAATTAAAGAAATTAGGAAAATGCGTAATCTATGACGCGCATGAAGACTTACCAAGTCAAATTGCTTTCAAGCCATACCTTAGTAAACTTTCGCGAATTTTGTTGCCACCTGCAATTAAGCAATATGAGTTTTACGTAACTCGGAATTTAGACGCGATTGTTGCCGCCACGCCTCATATACGCGATAAGTTCCAAACCGTCAATTCAAATGCTGTCGATATCAATAATTACCCGTTGCTTCAAGAATTATATTCATCTAATTTAATATACGAAGTGAGGGAAGCACGTGTTTGCTATGTGGGTAGCATATCGGAAATAAGGGGAATTTACCCTTTAGTACAATCTCTACCAATCTCCGGATCTTCGGTCCGTCTCTCCCTTGCCGGGCGTTTCTCTGAAACGGAAGTAGCAGCAAAAGCAAGAACTCTACCAGGGTGGCAGCAAGTAGATGAATTGGGACATGTGGACCGTCATGAGCTAAAAGGTCTATTTAGCAAGTCCATTGCGGGTATAGTTACTTTTCTTCGGGCGCCAAACCATATCTATGCACAGCCGAACAAAATGTTCGAATATATGAGCGCGGGCCTCCCTGTTATTGCCTCAAATTTCCCGCTCTGGAAAGAAATTATTCATGGCAATGAATGCGGATTATGTGTTAATCCAGAAGATCCTAAAGAGATTGCTGATGCTATACATTATCTCGCCGCAAATCCCCAGGAGATAGTAAGAATGGGGAAAAATGGCCGTAGCGCCGTAGAAAGAAATTATAACTGGGAAACTGAGAAGGAAAAGCTGCTTGCCCTTTATCAAAGACTTATGCATAGAATTATGGGCGGCTAAAGAAACAAGTGTTTATGTTACCCACTCGCACAATCCTAATACACAAAATTAGTGGCGGAAGTGAGTTGGCTCATTCTATGGCGCCTTGGATATTCCACGTCGTGCAAGTAGGCGAAAGACGTAAAGCCGACGGGAAATAAAAATGCGCTTTAGAGCCAAGCTGCTCACCGCACTGTTGATTCAACCGCTCGGTGTCGGTTCATTATTTCTGACCGTGTGGTATCTGGGAAATTATGTCGGTATAGAAACGCAGGGTTATTTTTCCACTCTAAAATCGCAAATCGATTTATTAACTGTACTATTTGCCTTTGGATTCCCACAAACAATTATTTACCAAATTAATAATGCGGGAGCTAGTCGTCGGACCCTGATAACCGGCTTCGCCTTTTATACAATTATAGTAAGCTTAATTCTAATAGCGATTAGTGCACATTCGCTTATTGGGATCCGTCAAATATGGCCTGAAGCGTTGTGGGTAACGCCCACTGTAATTTTAACTACAGGCATACTTTTGTTTCATCGAGTTGTCAGAGGAGTTTTTGTTACCGTATATGATGACTGGCGGTTTTCTATGATTACGATAGCGCCGATGGTCTTATTGGCGCTTTCCATCTTAGTGGCACCACGAATATCTAAAGACTATATACAAACCGCTTACCTCGTCTCTTCCATGCTGGCTGTTGCAATAATGTTATGGTTCTTACGTGACGGCTTTAGCTCTGGGAATCGTCCTAACTGGCGGTCGCTGTGGAGTAACGGCTTCCCAGTGTTTCTGCAAAGCGCTGCAATGGCTATGCAGCCAGCCATCGCATTTCTATGGATAAAGAGTAGCCCAGAGGGGTTAACTGGGGTGGCTCAATTTTCTTTGGGGCTCTATGCCTATAACGCTGGCATACTCCCCATAACCATGGTTGCTCCCTTATTATTCAATCGCTGGTCATCAAGTAAACCTGAGGTCGCATTGAGAGGGTTAAAAGGCGTAATCCTGATATCCCTTACCCTAATCCCACTAATGGCGATAGTCGGCGTCATCGTTCCTCCTATAATCGCATGGGCCTTTGAAGCAGGATACGAACAAAGCGTCCAAAGCATACGTATTATGTTACTTGCAATTCCTTTTGCATTTATAACCCTTTTCAGTATGCCAGCCTTTATGGCGATGGGAAAATTTTCCGTTAATGCTTGGCTAGCACTTATCAGACTTTTAACTCTAAGTGTAGGTATATACTGCCTTAGCATCTTCAGTATATTTAGGTGGGCAAGCGTTCCCGAACTCGTAGCTATTTCTTGGCTCATTGCGGAAGTAGTAGTTGCAGGCATTATCCTCTGGCTTATGCGTCACTATAGAACGAACACCTCTTATCAGTAGCTGACATACTCATCCCACATTAGATACGACGATAATCTTCAGCTTTTACGTTTATACAGAAACGGAGACTTAAAATGTTGCGAGCTTTAGTTATTATCACCGCAATGTTTGGTTCTGTGCTCAGCTTTCACTCCCTTTATGCTTTCCACATACTTGCTATCCTTTGGCTCTATATCACAACTTTAAAAATTGCCTCTGGAGGAACAGTCACCATTCAGAAGCCACAGTTGCTTCTCGCCTTTGCGTTACTAACAATCTATTTTCTCCTATCAGGCTTATGGGCAGTTGATATGAAAGTCTGGGCAAGATATATAGCTTACTGGAGTTGCGGTCTTATCGCCTTGGCGGCTGTTTATCAATCGGCTACTGAACGCACAAGTTTATGGAGGACGCTACAACTCGTTGGAGTTCTGTGGGGCCTGAACATGGCAATAGGGCTAATAGAGACGACGGGATTATTTCGCCTCCCCATATCGCCGTATTCGGCTTATGCCCATTTGTTCGGCTATAAAGGAATAGACCTATCAGCCCTAAACGAAACGGCGAAGTTGGCTTTAAGTCACATGCCTACAGGATTTAATTGGAATCAAAATGACTTTGCCTTTGTCTTGCTGCTGGGATTACCTTTTATATTACTCTGTCCGAATAGAAAATATGCGTTTATAGGTTTCAGTCTAGCTCTATATTTGCTGATCATAATCGGCTCGAAAGGTATATTTCTGGCACTGATCTTTATGTTGATGCTATTACCTGCTTATCTTAACTATCCTCTTAAGCGTGCCGCGTTGCTAGTACTAGCCCTCCTATTCTTCAGCGGCAGCCTAGCTGTCTTTGTTTCTATAGCGGGCATTGAGACTTATGGCATTAAGCGAATATTTTCAATAGTTGACCAAATAATACGTGGAATAAGCATGATCGCCTGGGATCCGAGTTTTACAAATGATTCCACCGGTACGCGAGCCCACATCTATTATTATGGTTTACATCGGTTTTTTTCGTCGGGCGCATTAGGGTTAGGCTTAGGGGGCGCAGAAAGCAGCTTAATACATGAAGGCTTCAAAATACAAAGCTTTCATTTTTTCTTTTTACAGATGCTGATAGACTTAGGTGCGATAGCTTTTGTGTTCTTTATAGCAGCATACCTTTGGTTAGTTCTTAGACTACGTACTGTCGGATTGAAATCCGGCGATCAAAGAATGCGCTGCTTAGCTCGGGCCAGCTCTCTCGCACTAATAGTCGCTATCCCTGCCTCTATCACCCCAAGCGGGGTTCATTATGAGCTTTCGTATTATATTGTTGTCGGCTTAGGTTTGGCGATCTTAAAAGTACATTCGATGGAAGATACAAGCACATGAAAGTCGCATTATTGGGCGACGCACAAAGTATCCATACTATTCGGTGGGCAAATGGATTGGCCAGCCGAGGTATTGAGGTGCACCTCCTCACAATCCATCCAGTAATGCATCCTCTCGATTCGGCAGTTGTGGTTCATCGCCTGCCGCTTAAGGCGCCTTGGGGTTATCTAATCGGAGGATTTCTTATCAAACGAATTTTGAAGAAAGTTCGACCAGATATATTAAATGTGCACTTCGCCGGAGGCTACGGATTGATGGGAAGAATGTCCGGCTTTCGCCCACTATTGCTTTCGATATGGGGTACCGATGTTTATAAACTTCCTCATAAAACACCTCTGCATTACCGCATTATCCGATTAAATTTGGCTTCTGCGACAGCTATCAGTTCGACCAGTTATTGCATGGCACAGGCTGCTGGCAAAATCTTTACTCATTCCACCGTATTCATTACACCTTTCGGTGTTGACGAGGGGATGTTTCGCCCATTATCGCTCACGAGAAACCCAAAAGGCACGATCGTTATCGGTACAGTCAAAGCGCTTCGAGCAACATATGGAATAGATACGTTGCTCGAAGCTTTTGCATTGGTCGCTGAGCGCGCTTTACGCAACAATATAGATGTAGCTTTAGAAATTACTGGGCAAGGAGAAGATTTACACGCTTTACGTACGAGGGCCCATGTCCTTGGCATTGCAAATAAGGTTACGTTTCATGGTGCTGTGCCCTATGCCAAAGTACCAGAAATGTTAAACCGACTTGACATTTATGTCGCATTGAGCCGCGCAGAAAGTTTCGGCGTCGCCATTCTCGAAGCCGGGGCTTGTGGTAAACCTGTAGTAGTTTCAGATGCAGAGGGTTTTTTAGAGGTAACCACTGAAAAAACTGGTTTTGTCGTCCCTAAAGAAAATCCTCAGGCGGCAGCGGAGGCAATCTGGCAACTCGTTGAAAATGCTGAGTTACGTCACTCGATGGGAATGGCTGCTCGCGCGCATGTTATTGAACATTATACTTGGCTAAAATCAGTAGACACTATGCTTACGGCCTATAAAACGACTATTTCACAATAGTCCGTTTACCTAGGTGCCGTAGTTTCATAAGCACGCGGGCCGCAATAACTGACATTTGTCGGTTGGCCTTGAGCCACGCCTGACCTTTTTCACCCATGATATCTCGCTGCTCGTCAGATAAGCTAAGCATTTTATTTAATGCTTCTACAAGGCTACAAACCGAGCCTGGAATATATTCAATGCCAGCGCCGCAAACACGCACCACATTATTTGGGTCTCCTAAACCATAAATTACTGGCTTTCGTGCCATTAAGTAATCATTAAGTTTGGTAAGACTGGCACCATATCTGTAAAGAGGCGACGAATGGCCTCCGACATAGGTCGCGTCAACCTCTTTAAGAAAGCTGCTTACCGCCGCTTTAGGTATTGCATCAAAAAAAAGAGCTCGCTCGGCGACTCCTAAATCATGCGCCATTTTTTTCAACTTCGTTTTGTCTGGCCCTTCACCAACAATCGCTATATAAATGCGTGGATCGACATGCCCTAATGCTTCGATAATCAATGACATAGCATTGGCTGTACCTAAAGTACCACAATAGCCGACTATAAATGCCTTTTCCCGTCGCGCTATTTTCAATGCTTCAATTATTCTCTCAGGAAGAGGTTGGGCAGGTGTATTGTCCTCGCTATAACCATTAGGAACATGTAAATAGCGCCGCTTTTCTAAACCATGCTCTATAAGATATTCCTCAACATTATCCTGAACTGCAATTACTAAATCGGCGTATCGGCACGCATAATCTTCTGCATGCTGAAGCGCACGCATAAATGGGTGCTTCGTGCTGTGTCCACCTAAATGCATTGGAGTTAGAGGCCATAGGTCACGAATGTCGTAGATCAAATAAGCTTTCTGAAGTTTGGCGAGGAATGCCGCTGGATAAATTACGAATGGGTGAGGCGAAGAGGCAATGATAACGTCATATAGATCCCTATCAAACAAGCGGTGACAATAGCACTGTGTGGTGAACCAAGCCATTGCAAATACACGCCCAATAGAGCTGCTGGCCTTATACCTCAATCCCCGGAGCCAAATAAATCTCACTCCCTCGATATACTCGGTAGTTTGCCAGCGGCTATGCTCAGGCTGTAGAGCACGATAATGCGAAAAGTCTGAGGCAACTATAGTTACCGAATGCCCTTGTCGAACCCATTCACGTGCCAGTAAGAAGTTCCGTATCACCATTCCGTGCCTTGGTGATCCGGCAAAATGGGAAAGAATTAGTATTTTGCTTGACATAGCATGGCTTTCTATCGAGAACACTCTAGCCGGGCAGTTATGACATGCAATATCAACCACAAAAACTAAAGCATTAGAGTATGAATGGATATGAAGTAACTTGGATGCAACTTACGACATAGCTGTTAAACATGACGTCATAGTTGACTCAGTCGCGATAGCGAGCAGTTCGTTGATAAGTGCTTAGAAAGGTGATCAATAAAACGGCTGAAAGTAGTCCTGCCAAACCTGCCGCTATAGGCATAAGAACGCTCGTTATCTCGAAACGCCGGCTGGGTTCTAGTGAGGTACTTTCTATATAGGCAATTTCGAATTCTGACGGTTCGATTTTAATCGCCTTTAGCTGCTCCATCTTTCTTATCATATAGGGCAACATATATATGCGTGAATCTATTTCTAGCCGCTTTTCTAATCTAGCCAACTCGGAACGCAACGCCTTTGCCCCTCGTAAATACATTAAGTTGTCGGTGCCTAACGTGTCACGCTCCACTGCAGGCTCTGTGAGCAAAAGAAATGGGCCACCTAAAGGAGGGTTTTCCAAGCCTAATTCCTCAGCCATCAACAACGCTTCTCGGACCCGAATAGCACGTGCACGCGCTTGCTCGATAGCAACTCCCTTCATTATTTCGTGATATGCATCCATGTCATCTAAGCGGCGAGCTATTTCAGCTTGAAGATTCAGTGATAACTCAAGCTTGCCCTGTTCTATAATTCGATTTAAGTAGGCATTGGAGCGCTGGACTAGCTGATCAGACTGTGTACTAGTAAACCTAGCAATTGAAAACGGAATAACGTCCCCTTCAATCTCGGCTTGTACAAAGCCTTCAAACTCTAGCTCTTGATTTAATATGTATTCAGCAGATGAGGGTTTATGTTTTAACCGCATCCCGTTTGTCGTGTAAGCTCTTAGTTTGCCAATTACCAGGGCAAGCGCCGTTTGAGGCGATAGACGGGGAATTTCTGATAGTGACGCTCTCATTAAAATTCCCGAAGTTGCATCAGATGCGCTTTTTGCGGCTGCATTATAAGCAATCAGTGCTCTCTCCGGCACAGACATGACCTTGATTGAAACCTCGTAAAGCGCGGGCCTCGTAAATACGTAAACACAAGAAATAGCTAGAGGAATCGCAGTAATTAAGAATAACAGCCACTTTTTGCGCCATAGTTCAACAATAACGTCTCGCACATCAATTTCTAAAGGGAGTCTTGTATTCGGCCTTGGCTTCTCGCTCACTTCATCTCCAATGAGTTAAACGCCTATAATTACAATGCTGCGGCACCGGCAAAGAGCCTATTGTATTCTGACTCTCTAAGCGCTTATGATCCGCTTATAAAAAAATGTTACTGCGCTAAACTATCGAGCACCAAACCCGGAAAGCATAGTTCTAATAGTTAAAAAAACAATTAGAAAATCCAACGCAAGCGAGCAGTGTTTAATGTAATAAAAATCGTGCTCAATTTTAATACGAGTTTCTTCACTGTCAGCGGCATATCCATGTCTAACTTGAGCCCAGCCTGTAATGCCGGGCTTTACAACATGTCGATAACTATAAAAAGGGATTTTTTCGTCAAATTTTGCGACGAAACTAGGCTGCTCGGGGCGCGGGCCTATCAAGCTCATTTCGCCTTTTAATACATTGATAAATTGTGGTAGTTCATCTATCCTTAATTTCCGAATAACAGCTCCTACCCGCGTGATTCGTGGATCTTCCTCTCCTGCAAATTGCTCTACTACTTGCTTATCAAAACGCATACTACGGAACTTAAAAATAGTGAACGGTTTATTCCCTCTACCGATTCGCACTTGAGAATAAATTGGTGGGCCCGGACTTTCCATGCAAATAATCAAGGCGGTGAAAAGACCGAAGGGAATTACAATAGGAAGTGATATAACGACTATGAACCAGTCAACGGCGGCTTTTATAAACTCGTAGGTTTGAGACGGCAAAAGAGAACCTATATTGTTCTCCGACATTTTGTCTATTTTCACTCTGCCGGTTAACGATTCATATATTGTTTTTGCGTTATATACAGGCACATTTGCCAAGGCGCATCGAGTTAAAAATCTTTCTTCTTCCGGCCCAATCACTTCAAAATCAGCGACTATTCCGTCATAACGAATTCCGTTCAGATCTAAGTTAGAGATTTGGCGGGCATCACAGTCAGATAGTGCTAGGACCTCATTCGCAAACCCTCCCGTTATTACCGCAAATTTAGGGCGAAAATACGCGCGGGTTGTGATATATTCGATGTGGAACCATACCAACGCCGCAACGCCGCTAGACATAAGCAACACTCGCGAAACTTGTATACGTAGCAACAAAGCGCCGATAACCAAAATTCCATAAATAATTAATATTTGGACGGTAATTAGCGCCTGTGACCGTCCGCCAGGATAGCTTGACAATAAGCTTTTAGCCCCAAAATGGGATAAAAAGAACGCTATAGTGGTTGCTATTAATGCTGCTTGTTGGCCCGCATTTGGTTTTTGCAGCACGTCAAGCCCCCAATATACGCCAGCCGGCATGGCTACTGAGAATAGCCATCCAACGATTAAGGCGAACCACCGCGACAGCAAGATCTGCTCATGAAGCCTTTTAAAACGCCTTGCTCGTAGGGACGTCATATATTTCTAAAAAGATAAAATCCAAATGCTCAAACCCTGAGCGTTTAGGAGGTGTATTGTGCAATACAAATATTTTATTCTTCCGCGTCGTTCAGATTACCTTATATTCTAGAATAAGGAATAAATTGGAAGGATACAGCCTTCGCCATACCGAAGCTAAAGCCCGAGACAGCTAAGCGTAAACCCGACCCATATGAAACGCGAGCTTTAGTTTATTAATGCTAGGCTCTTACATTGTAGCGTCGTTCGGACGTATGGGCGTTTTGTACACACAAAGCTTTCGAGCTGCAACTGCGCAATCCTTCCTAAAGACACTCAAGAGCAGCAGCCACTTAAGCCTTGATTTCATAAGAATTTTTATGCTCGCCAACCTAACTGTGGCACTGTACGTGCTATTGCCGGTCACATTACTTAGCAGCCATTCTCTGTCTAGTGGAGTGTTCTACGCGCTGCTCCTAGCCGCCTTGATACTACTCTTCGTTAAAAACTTCACGGAAGTGGAAAACCGAACGCGTAGATACCGTTGGCTCATAGTCAGCTACAGCGTGCCGTTCATAGCCGTGGCAACATCCTCGCTATATCATGGCGAATGGGCCGGGGCGAACAGCGAGGGCGCACTAAGATTTTTTCTAGGACTGTGGTTATTGCTAACGGCTTTACCATATATTGACACTCGTCGATTGCAATATGCCATAGGAGGAGTGTACGTGGCGGGCTTAACCTCCACTATTGTTCTATTTTGGCTTATTGATAACGTGGAAGCCCGCCCCTTAACACCTGGTGTAATCCTTACTACCTATACCAGCATCATGTTGTTGCTGGGCTTTATTTCCCTTTATTCCTTGAAGTGGTCCTTGACATCTTGGCCTCGAATGGAAACTGCCATCAAGATCTTAGTAGCCGGAGCCACTTTCGCAGGGTTCTTGGCCGCTCAGACTCGTACTGGTCTGTTAGGAATACCTGTATTTGTACTACTAGGACTTGTTATTTTTGCCGGTGTTAAAAAACCTGGCCGCTTACTGACCTTGTTCTTTATCACAATCACATTAACAGTGGCGACAGTAGCTAGTAACGACGCTCTTCGACATCGCATTGTTGAAGGAATCGAACAGGTTCAAGCCTGTCATGGGGAGAACAGCACTCTCTATAGCTCAATGTGCATTCGACTTCAATTATGGCGTACAGCCATTGACGCCGGTATTAATCATCCCTGGGTAGGGCTAGGCGATGGGGGAAAATTCATTCAATATATGAAAGATGTAGCTGTACCCAAAGGCCTCGCGTCACAAGAGGTGGTCGACGAGTATTTTGGTGAGCCGCACAATGATTTGATGCTCATGTTGGTCGGTTTCGGTCTCCCTGGCGTATTGGGACTACTACTTATTTATCTAGCTCCCTGTACTTACTTCTTTCCCAGGCTGCTCAACAAAGAAGCCTCATCGCAAGCGAGAGCTGCAGCTGCGATGGGCTTAGCAGTGTGTCTTAGCTTCTTGTTGTTTGGCCTAACCGAAACCATGTTCCGCCGCATGAACACCATAGGCTTTTACACCACCATGGTGGCGCTGTTCATGGTGCTATCCGAACCTAGGCCATCACAGCAAGACAAGCCTGCTCCACCTGCTCTACCGTAATTCGCTGAATGTCGGACACAGGTCCGTCTGGTATGACAGCCCTTGTATTACTGCGCTGCCAGAACCACTCCGGGTTGGCCTCGTTGAACAGCCCTACATAGGGCACGCAGGCGTTCTGGGCTATGTGCGAGGGACCGCAGTCATTGGCCACGATCAGCTTGGCGTGCAAGGCAAGGTCGGCAATTTCAGATAGCGGCCGGCTGACCAGTAACTTGAACTCGGGGCGGTTCAATGCCTTTAGTTGAGACAGCTCTTCTTCTTCTGCCGGCCCCAACACAAAGGTAAAAGTGGTCTGGGAGCCCATGTGTTGAATCAGGCGGTCGGCCAACGCGGTGTAGTTGGGTACGCCCCAGCGCTTGAATGCGCCGGCGCCGCCGCCCACCATGAACATCACGTCGGTGTGCTCTGTACGGCCAGGCTTCTGGCCGGCCAGCCACTGAATGCAGCCCCGGGCCGCCTCCATGAGGTCGAAGGCATGCAACGTGTTCAAAAGCTGCAGGTTGGCCAGGCCGATGTAGTCGTTGATGTCCTTCTTATGTGCATGGTTCCACACAAAATCAAAGGCTCGCTTATTCTTGAAGCCCAGCCGGCTGCGGATGCGTTTCGCTGCGGCCAGTAGCGCATACTGTTCGCTGCTGTGATGCAGCGCTATGACGATGTCGGTGTCGGCGGGTATAGCGCGGTATTTTTCCCGCCAGTTGTTGGCCTGCACGAAGCGGTGCACCCAGGGCAAATGGGTGTAATGCTGTTCCACGGGGTCGTGCGCCACGACGGTGATGGGGCTGTGCGGGTACAGCTTGTTGAGCTGATGCAACAAAGGATAGGTGACGAGCTGGTCGCCGAAGAACGCCATGCTGCGAATGAAAACGACGATACCGGGCATGTTGTTGTAGACGGGTGTTATACCGGCCTGGAAGCTGTGGCGAACGCGATAATACCACCTGGGCATGCCGCCTGCTGTGTCGACCGGTATCCGCCATGGCCTTTGACGGCCTGCGGTGAGGCCCTTCCGGGCTCACAGCAGTTACAATTTACTCCGTACGACGCTAACAATATTGGAGACGCCCGTGAATAGCGTTCTGCCCACCGCACAACAGCCTACCTTGGATCAAATCGCGGAATGGCAAGCTTTTATCGAAGCGGGCCAGGCGTCCGTCGTTGATCCCGCCGGCTTGCGCGTGCTCGAGGCAGCTGGGCTTTGTCTGGACTTGACCGGTCAGATGGCTTCGCCTCAATTGGGCGAAGCGGGCCAGGCGCTGTTGGCCGCCCGGGATTTCGACCTGTACCGCGACAAGCTGCTCTCGGGCCAGTCCATCAACAATACCGAGGACCGCGCCGCCTGGCACACCATGCTGCGCGCCCCCGCCCCGGTGGAAGCAGTGGCGGCGGAGCGCCAGCGCATGAACGAGTTCATCCGCAAGGCCGATTCCGAGCGCCGCTGGCGCAACATCATTCACATCGGCATCGGCGGCAGCGACTGGGGGGTACGCCTTACCGTGGGGGCCTTTGGCTATGCGGGCACATGGCGCCGGGTGCGCTTTGCGGCCAGCATCGACGGCCACGCCATCGAGGGCGCCCTGTCCGGCCTGAACCCGCATGACACGCTCATCGTGCTGGCGTCCAAATCTTTTACCACCGCGGAAACCCTGCAGAACGGGCAGCGCGCCATCGAGTGGCAGCGCAACGCCGGTGTGGAAGACCCCTACGCCAACCTCATGGTGGTCACCGCCCGCCCCGACCTGGCCAAGGCCTGGGGCGCGCCCGAGTCGCAGATATTCCGCCTGTGGGACTGGGTGGGCGGCCGCTTCTCGCTGTGGTCTTCCGTGGGGCTGACCACCGCCCTGGCGGTGGGCTCGGACGTGGTGGCCGGCATGCATGCCGGCGCCGCCGCCATGGACGCGCACTTTGCCAGCGCGTCCTTTGAAAAGAACGCCCCCATCCAGATGGCCCTGGCCGGCATCGTCAACCGTAACGCCCTAGGCTACGCCTCGCTCAACATCGCGCCCTACGACTTCCGCTTGGCCAACCTGGTGCCCTACCTGCAGCAGCTCGAGATGGAATCTCTAGGCAAGTCGGTGGACCTGGACGGCGACCCCGTCAGCGTCGCTACCGGTCCCGCCGTATGGGGCATGCCCGGCACCGACGCCCAGCACACCTTCTTCCAGTGGCTGCACCAAAGCAGTGACGGCGCGCCGGTGGATTTCATCGTCTGCCAGGAAGCCGGCCACCACTGGCCCGAGCACCACCGCAGCCTGCTGGCCAACTGCCTGGCCCAGCGCGAAGCCCTGCTGCAGGGAAAATCGTACGAAGACGCCCTGCAGGAGTGCCTGGCCGCGGGCGTACCCCAGGAAAAAGCCGAATGGCTCGCCAAGCACCGCGTCCACCCCGGCGGCCGGCCTTCCAACCTCATCGTCCTGCCCAAGCTCACCCCCTACACCCTGGGCGCCCTGCTGGCGCTTTATGAGCATAAGGTGTTCGTGCAGGGTGTGGTGTGGGGCATCAACCCGTTTGATCAGTGGGGGGTGGAGTACGGGAAGGTGCTGGCGCAGGGTATTACTGAAGAGCTGTCAGGCGCGAAGGCCAAGGACGGCGGGCATGATGCTTCAACGGCTTATTGGGTGAAGCGGTTTTCGGGGTGATGTTTTTGCGCGCTGTCCATAGCTGAGCGGCGGCTCGTTGCGTACAGTGTGGCCATGACCTGCAACTTATGAGGAGACGCCATGGCCACACCCTCTTATACCCACTGCCCTATATTATCTGTTGTCGCCCTTGACAACACATACTGGCGTAGTCATACTCGACAACAATGAAAGCCCAATTGCTTCTTGACCACAAAACTGTGGTCTCGAACGGGGCCATCCTGCAGCTGAAGATTTGGAAAGTCCCCGAGCCAGTTCCCCCTACAACTCACGGGTTCAAGTATCGGCTGGTCTATGTCCGTAATGGCGAACGCATTGTAGGGTTCGATAATGAGAGGGGCAAAGGCGATCACATGCATCTCGATGGTGCCGAATCACCCTATCCTTTCCGTGGGATAGAGCAATTGATCGAGGACTTCATTGCGGAAGTAAACAAGCGCAGGAGGTAATCATGAAGCGAACTCTGACGATTACGACCGGGCAAAATTGGCAAGCTGCCCTACGCGCTGCGGGTGGACGGGCAAAGGTTGCGGTAGAAACAGGAAAATATCAAGGTGAAAGCCTCAACTTCGAATCTCCCGCCGCCTTTTTCGGACAATTGACCGAACGCCGCTGGCACATGATACGGGTCATGATGGGCAGCGGTACTGTCGGCGTGCGCGAACTGGCCCGGCGGCTGGACCGGGGGGTCAAGCGGGTTCACGAAGACGCTCAAGTTTTGGTCGCGCTTGGCTTGCTGGAGAAGACAGAGAGCGGGGCACTGCTGTGCCCGTTCGATGATATTCATGTGAATATGCATTTGACTCCGCAGCTTGAGGTTGCATAAGTGGCACTTATTCGTGATGAGAAACCGTCGACTCGAAGGCTCGGTGGTAGGTTATGCAGTAACCGCCGCGGCCTTGTCAATGCGCCTCCTCACATCTGCGGCACGTAACCTAACCATCAGCGCGTTAAACATGGCCCAGAGCACTCCAAACATAAACACCGTCAAAAATCCCATAATCCATCTCTGTGCCTGAACGTTCTTGTCAACAGCCGACTGAAGCTCTGGGGTGCCGAAGCTTCTGCACAAGAGATTCACCTCTTCCGCCGACAAATTTGCCTCAGAAATGTTTAAAGGGTGTACTTCACAATTTGCTTTCATCAAAACCCACGGTTTGCTGAAAGAAAATGAAAGCTCTGTAGCACGATTATCATTCACCCACACCCATGAGCCAGACTCCTTGAATCTGACAAGCATGTCATTGCTTGCCGCCCCAGCAAGCGGAAAGCAGGTAGCAATGCCAACTCCAATATATAGCAACCAGGCTAGGACGTCGCCCAATTTACTGGCTTTCTTGACTTGCCTTGTTTCCCAATTCACCCAATAACGGGCTTTCCCCATCGTTCTCAAGGTCAAACCGATTTCATCTGCCCAAGCTTTGGCCGCATACGCTGCAGGCAAACTTTCAATAGATCGGATGCCGTACATGAATTTGAAGCGCTCAAGATCAATCTGTCCTTCGTGGTATTTCCTGAGGACGTCATCACCAAAATCTTTTCGATGAATCAGACTCCAAATGCGGTCCAAGAAAATATAGCGCGCTCCTCGAAAATACAGAATGAAAGCCGCAGCGACAACCAAAAGAAAAGGCGGTACTAGCCCGATTACCTGTGCATAAGTAGAAATCGAATCCATCACGTCCATGATGCTTATCCCTCAAAGCTCCACTGAGACCCTCGTCGTGAGCGTTTTCATCAATCACCTAAAAGAAATCAACCCTGCTTTTTCAGATAACGACACGTTTGTCCAGATTTTTAAAGGTTGAGGACAGTTTCCTTTCGTTCGAACTTTCCTAGCATTCTCCATCGGCATGTGTTCTTCGGCTCGTGACAGTTAAGATGCACCCACTTCTAAGTCATTTCACACATCAGCATCCCGTATGCAGCGATCTGTAGTACTTCTCCGTACGACAAATCCATTCACCCGACGTCACGGGAAAAGCTATCTGACCATACAGTTCACGTATCGCCATCCCCTTTCGGAGCTCATGCGTGAACAAGCACGACGCCAGCTATCGTTCGCTGTTCAGCAGCCCGGCTATTGTGCGAGGGTTGTTTCAGGGCATCATCAAGGCGCAGTGGCTCGAACTGCTAGACTGGGACGGGCTCGAACCCTTGCCTACAGACTACATCAGCGACAAGCTGCGCCAGCGGCAAGGAGACATTGTCTGGCGCTTGCCCAGGTTGGATGGGCGCGACGTGTACCTGCTGCTGATGATCGAGCACCAGACCACGATAGATTTTTACATGGCGCTGCGGATCCTGACATATCTAGGTCTGCTTTACGAAGCTTTGCTGGCGCGAAAGCTGATTAAACCTGGCGAGCCGCTTCCTGTCGTACTGCCCGTCGTCATCTACAGCGGAGTGCCTCGCTGGAACGCTGCGCTCAATGTGTCCGAACTAATCGGACTCATACCCCAAGGTCCGCGCTGTTATCTGCCGCAGTTGCAGTACTTGATCGTCGATGAAGGCGCGTTGGTCGAGACCGGAAAACTGCCTCAAAATAACCTGACGGCGCTGCTATTTCGCTTGGAGCATAATCGCGGACTTCACGATGTGGAAGACCTCATTCAAAAAGTGTATAACTACACCAAGGCCGACCCTATACTGCGTCGTGCTTTCGCCAGCTGGACGCGGCATGTCCTGCTTCCCCGTGCGCTTCCCGAGATTGATATGCCGAAAGTCGATGACTTACTAGAGATCAAAGACATGCTTACTGAACATTCTCGCTCCTGGACGCATCAATGGAAGATGGAAGGCTTGGCCGAGGGTCGCCAGGAAGGTCAAGCCGTTATGCTGGGCAACTTACTCACACGCAAATTCGGCCCCCTGCCCGACTCAGTTCAACAACGACTAAAAAATGCTCAACCTGAAGACCTGCACGCTTGGTCGTTGGCCCTGCTGGACGCCAATTCGCTGGACGACGTGTTTGGCGATGGCCAGTAGTTACACCAGCGTCGTCTTCACATAAGCCAGCAACTCATCCTGAAACAATTGCGCGGCGGGCGAGAGGGTGCGGCGGCGCAGCTGGAAGATGCAGGTCTGGCGCCGCAGCGCAGGGGGGCCCAGTGGCCGGAAAACCAGTCCCACCGCGCCTGGAACATGCTGTGAGTTGGCCGGCAGAATCGATGCGCCCAATCGGTTTCGAACCATTGCGAGCACTGTCGTGTGCAAAGAAACCTCATGAATCTCGCTGGGTACCAGTTTCAGGGCCGCGAGATGCCGGTCGATTTCCTGTCTGATGGGGCTGCTGCGCGACAAGGCAACGAAGGGCTGCTCGCAGATCTGCTTCCACGATAAGGTCTTGCGTTTGGCCAGGGGATGGTCCTTGTGGACCACGGCCACGTAGTGATCCGAGAACAAGGGGGTTTCGAGGATTTCTTCAGTGCTGTCCAGCCGGGTGCCGATGCCCATGTCGACGTCGTCGTTCAGTATGTGCTGGTGGATGTCCTGCTCGGCGACATCCCTCAATTGCAGCTTGATGCCCGGATACTGGTCATAGAACCGCCTCATGAAGGGGCAGAGCAGAATGGCCGACAGCACGGTTCCGCTCGCCACCGTGACACGCCCCCGCCGGTAGGCGGGATAGTCGCGGGTCTGCTCTACCGTCGCCTCGATGTCGGCCAGCACGCGGCGCGCCATGCCGAGCAGTTCGCGCCCGGCGTCGGTCAGCTCCACCATGCGGGTGTGGCGGTTGAATACGCTGGCGCCCAGTTCGCGTTCCAGGTCGCGGATGAGCATGCTGAGCGCGGCCTGGGTAATGTGTATATGCGCGGCGGCCCGGGTGTATTGGCCGTGGTCGGCCACGGCCACGAAGGCGCGCAGCTGTCGAAGGGTGATATTCATTCAAGCGCGTTCTATTTATAAGATTAGCTGAAGAATTAATAAGATAAATCGAATTGTACTTACTAATCGCATGGGGTTAAATAGCCCCGACAGGGGCAGGAAGGGGCCCCGCTTCCAAATAAATATAAGCAGGAGCAAGCGGATGGCGGACACCATGAACGGACGAACCATTATCGTGACGGGCGCCGGGGGGAATATCGGCCTGGCGTATTGCGATGCCCTGGTCAAGCAGGGGGCCAACCTGGTCATGGCGGACCTGGTCGACCTGTCGCCGCAGGCCGACAAGTACCGGAGCGGCGGGGGCAGCGCGATAGCCGTTCGGGTGGACGTCGCCGACAATGACTCCACGCAGGCCATGGCGCAGGCCGCGGTGCAGGCGTTCGGCCGTATCGACGGCATCATCAACAATGCGGGCTTTTTCAAGAACTGTACTTTTGGCTCGTTCATGGACATTCCGGCCGAGGAATGGGACCGCTGCTTCGCGATCAACGTGCGCGGGCTCTGGCAGTGCTGCAAGGCCGTGGTGCCGCAAATGAAGGAACAGGGCTCGGGGAAGATCGTCAATATCTCTTCGAACACGCCCTACAAGGGCATACCCAATTTCTTGCACTATGTGTCGTCCAAGGCGGCCATCGTAGGCCTGTCGCGTTCGCTGGCGCGCGAAGTGGGGCCCTTCAATATACAGGTCAATACCCTGTGCCCCGACTTGATTCCCGACGCCGACATCGAGGCCAAGCAAGGTTCGCAGGCCGATATACGCACGGTGGCGGGACGCTGCCTGCAGCGCACGCAAACGCCGCAAGACATGGTGGGCGCCGCGCTTTTCCTGTTGAGCGACGGCTCGGATTTCATTACGGGGCAAAGCCTGCTGGTCAACGGCGGCGCCCACTTTCTATAGGGAAGAAGCCATGTCCATGTCTCCTGAATCGGCTGCCGGCACGCTGTACGAAGCCTTGCGCCGGTTTTGGCATCCCGTGGCCTACAGCGCTCAACTGCAGGACAAGCCGGTGGCCGCCACCCTGCTGGGCCGGCGCCTGGTGGTCGCAAGGCTGAACGGCAAGGCGCAGGCGATGGAATCGCGCTGCCCGCACAAGGGCGCGAACCTGTCGCTGGGCGCCATCGTCGGCGACACCCTGGAGTGCGCCTACCATGGCTGGCGCTTCAACCATCAGGGCCGCTGCGTGCTGACCCCGGCGCGCGAGGAATTGACGGACACCATGCGCGCTTCGGTGCAAACCTACGCCACCACGGAATCGGCGGGCATGGTCTGGGTCTGTCTTGAAGAGCCGGAATTCCCGGTGCCGGTCTTCCCCGAACTGGACGACCCCGAATACCGCGTGCTGCAGGGCGAAGCCTACGACTGGAAAACCAGTACGCCGCGCCGGCTCGAAAACTTCGTCGACTTCAGCCATTTCGCCTACGTGCATGACGGCACGATAGGCAGCCGCTCGAACCCGCGCGTGGACGCCGTGGATGTATGGCGCGAAGGCCATGTGCTGCGCTTCGACCGCTGCGGTGTGAAAGAGCCCGGCGCGGGCCTGAAGAAGAAGCTGCTGGGCCTGACCGAAGACTGGTACGAGCCGGTCAACGAGTACCACGTCACCATGCCGCACACCGTGCACCTGAAGCGCACCTTTCCCAACGGCAAGCGTTATGTGCTTTTCATGGCGGCGAGCCCGGTCGACGAAACCACGACGCGCAGCTTCTGGTGGCAGGCGCGCGACTTCGGCACCGAGCCCGAGCACGATGCCTTCTTCCAGGACTTCGAGGCCGAGGTGCTGGCCCAGGACAAACCCATCATCGAATCGCAGCTGCCTGTGTGGATCAATCTGCGCGGGGCGGCGCCGGAAGAACGCGAACGGCCGCTGCGGGATGCCGATGTGGTTACCGTCGAGTACCGCCGCTGGCTGAGCGAGCTCTGTTTCAGCAAGGCCACGGCATGAGCGCCCCGGTTGAAAGCGCCGCGGTCAGGCATTTGTATTTTTCGGGCGAAGCGGGAGACATCCACGCGCTCGAGTTCGGCCATGACGCCTCCAGGCCGCCGGTGCTGCTGCTGCATGGCGTTACAGGGGCGGCCTGGATATGGCATGACGTCGCCCAGGCGCTGGGCAGGCGCCGGCGCGTCATTGCGCTCGACTTGCGCGGACACGGGCAAAGCGCCAGGTCGGCTTCGCGACAGTATGCCACCGCCGACCATGCGCGCGATCTGGCGCGGGTGGCGGACCAGCTCGACGTCCCGGCGCTCGATCTGGCCGGGCAGTCGTGGGGAGCGCTGATCGCCGTGCACTATGCCAGCGGCCATCCGGGCAAGGTCGGCCGCCTGGCGGTGGTCGACGTCGAGCCCAGCTTCGAGCAGGCCGAGGACGCTGTCCACCCGCGCCCCCGGCTCTTCAACGATATCGGCGAAGTCCTGGACTGGGAGCGCAACGCCAACCCGTCGGCGCCGGAATCCCTGCTGGCCTTGTGGGCCCGGCAATCCGTCCAGCACGGCGCGGAAGGCGGCTGGGTGCGCCGGCACGATCCATTCTTCTTTGAACGGTGGCCTTTCCGCCGCGACGACCTATGGAATGCACTGCCGGGCCTGGACATGCCCTCGCTGCTGGTTCACGGCAGGCGCAGCTTCGTGCGCGAACCTGTCATGCGCGACATGGCCGCCAGAATGCCGGACGCCCGGCTGGAAATCCTGGACAGCGGCCATCTCGTACCCCTCGAAGCGCCGCAGGCGCTCGCCGCACTGCTTGAGGAGCACTTCGCCTAGAGCACAATACATTCTTTAGGTTGTGACGTAACCGTTGTTCAATACAGAGACCAATAAGAACGGGGAAATCCCGGCATTCTGGAGACATGAACGTGAATCATCGCAACGTAAACAACGGGGTCGACACGATCCTTCCCATGGGGAAAATGTTCACCCTGGGGCTGCAGCATGTGCTGGTGATGTATGCCGGCGCTGTCACGGTCCCCCTCATTGTCGGGGGCGCGCTCAATCTGTCGACCGAACAGATCGCCCTTCTGATCAGCGCCGACCTGCTCTGCTGCGGCATTGTTTCATTCCTGCAGGCTTTCGGGATCGGGAAGTGGATGGGCATCCGCCTGCCCGTCATGATGGGCATCTCTTATGCCGGCATCGCGCCGATGATCGCCATCGGGCTCATGCCGGACATGGGCCTGCCCGGCCTGTACGGGGCCATCATCAGCGCCGGGGTGATCGGGGTGCTGATCGTGCCGCTCGTCATTAAATTGTTATGGTTGTTTCCCCCCCTGGTCACCGGCACGACGCTGACGTCGCTCGGCACCGGGCTGTTCAGCGTCGCCATCATCTGGGCGGGCGGCGGCTATGGGGTGGAAGACTTCGGCGCTCCGCTGTACCTGGGCTCGGCGGGCCTGGTGGTGGTGGTGACGCTGCTCGTGGCTCGCTGGGGCCGGGGCTTTCTAAGCAGCTTGTCGATTCTTATCGGCCTGGCCGCGGGCCTGCTGCTTACCATCGCGCTGGGCGAGGTCAGCTTCACCGGGGTGGCGGAAGAGCCCTGGGTACGCATGGTCAAGCCCTTCCACTTCGGCTACCCGGTATTCAGCTGGAGCACGGCCCTGACCATGACTTTGGTCGTGATCATCACCATGATCGAGTCCATCGGCCTGTTCTTTTCGCTGGCCATCATCCTGAACCGCCGCCTGAGCACGGACGATTTCAAGCGGGGGTTGCGCACCGACGCCGTGGGCGCCATCGTCGGCGGCGTCTTCAATACTTTCCCCTATACCTCTTACGCGCAGAACATCGGCCTGGTGGGCATTACCGGGGTGCGCAGCCGCTGGGTCTGTATCGCTGCCTCTGTGATACTGGTGGCCCTGGCGCTGTTCCCCAAAATGGCGCATGTGGTCGCCGTGATTCCGCAATATGTGCTGGGCGGAGCCGCGCTGATCATGTTCGGCATGGTGGCCGCCTCGGGCGTATGCATATTGCAATCGGTCGACTTCAAGAACAACCGGCACAATCTGTTCATCTTCGCCATCAGCATGGGCGTGGGCCTGATCCCCATGGTGTCGCCCAAATTCTTCAGCGCCGCGCCCGAATTCCTGGCTCCCTTGCTGAACAGCGGCGTACTGTTGTCGGCCATTTCCGCCATGGTCTTGAATCTGTTCTTCAACGGCATGGACAAGGGCTCGATCGAGCTGCTGGACAACCTGGACGCTTCAGATGACGCGGAACCTCCGGCGGTCGCATCGGGCGAGCCGCTGGCTCACATGACAGGACCCAAGCCATGACACAACACTGCGATGTGCTGCTGCGGGGCGGCGTGGTGGTCACCATGGACGACGCGCGCCGCGTCATCGAGCACGGGGCGGTGGCCGTGCGGGGCAACCGCATCGCCGCGGTCGGCACACAGGCCGAGTTGAGCGGCTGGCAGGCCGACAGAACGATAGACTGCTCCGGGCAAGTCGTGATTCCCGGGCTGGTCGACAGCCACAACCATCTGTTCCAGGTGGCTGGGCGCGGCCTGGGGGACGGCATGGCCCTGTGGCAATGGCTGAGCGAATTCATGCTGCCCCTGGCGGCGGGCATCCGCCCCGAAGAAGCGGTGGCGGCGGTGCGGGTCGGGGCGCTCGAGGCGCTGTCGTCAGGCACCACCACCATCATCGACAATCATTACGCGCCCAACGACGCTGCAACGACATTGCAGGTTGCCGCGGCGCTGCATGACATGGGCCTGCGCGGCGCCATCGCTCTCGGCGTCTTCGGGCCCTTCACCGACATCGCCCGCGACAACCAACTAAGCCCCCTGCTGTTCCAGAACTCCACCCGTCATGAAATAGACAGCATGCGCGAATGCCTGACCGAGTGGCGCAGCGACCGCGTCCAGATCTGGCCCTCTCCCATCAATGTCATCTACAACGACCAGGACCTGGTGCGCGGCCTGGTCGAACTGGCGGACGAATTCAACGTGCGCTGGCAGACACATTGCTCGGAAGCCCTAGTCGACCCTGAAATCTATCTGCAAGCCTATGGCCTGCGGCCCTTCATCTGGATGGAAAAGGAAAGGCTGCTGAGCCCCCATGCTTCGTTCGCACACGCCATCTGGCTCGACGACGCCGAGATCGAGCGCATCGGGGGCAGGCAGTGCGGCATCGCGCACAACCCGATGTCCAACGAATACCTAGCCTCCGGCGCCATGCGCCTGCGCGACGCCCGCAAGGCCGGGGCCACGATCGGCATGGGCGCCGACGGAGCCGCCGGACACCTCATGGATATGTTCCAGATCATGCGCCAGATGGTTTATGTGCAGCGCCTGCATACGCTGGATCCCGAAGCCACGTTCGCCGAAGAAGCCTTTGAACTGGCGACCCGGGGCGGCGCCCAGCTGGCCGGCATCGACGCCGGCTGCCTGGAGGCCGGAAAGCTGGCCGACATCGCCGTCGTGTCGCTGCGCGGCGCCCACATGGCGCCCTGTTTCAACCCGGTGGCCAACCTGGTGTATTGCGCCTCGGGCCGCGACGTCACCCTGACCATGGTCGACGGCCGCGTCGTCTACGAGAACGGCCGCGCCACATTGGTCGACCACGAAGAAATCGTCCGCAAGGCGCACGAGCATTGCAATGCGGTGATCAAGCGCTTGAACATTCCAACCCGCCGCGGGCAGGCCGCGTTGCCGCAATAGCGGAGGGCATCAGCGCCACTTATCCCCTTGCCGCTGGGCATCGATCGGCTTCGTGACGCTCTCGCACGATAAGGCCAGACAGAGATGTAGGCTTGGCAACGTCCCGTATTGCCATAAAATGGGCCAACCGGCGCGCTCCAGCGGCCGCCACTGCCCTTTCAATGGTTGCACCGAGGACACCGCCTGCGCATGACCGAAGCCGCCAGCATCGCCGACGCCCACGAAACCTTCGTCCACGTTCGCATCATCATCGGCATGATCCTGGGTATCAGCGTCTCGCGACTGGTAACGGGCATGACGCGCTTCGTGCAGCACCCGGGGCGCGAGCGCGCTTATTCGGTGCATCTGGCCTGGGTGGTCTTCGTACTGCTGTTCATTATCCACTTCTGGTGGTTCGAGTTTTCGCTCGTGAAGATCCAGACGTGGTCGTTCGCCGCGTATTTCTTCCTGATCATCTACGCCGGCACATTCGCGGTGCTGGCCGCCATGCTGTTTCCCGACCATATCGACGAGTACAACGGCTTCCGGGGCTACTTCCAGGCGCGACGCAAATGGTTCTACAGCGCCCTGCTGATCCTGTTCGTGCTGGACGTGGTCGATACCCTGCTGAAGGGCAAGGCCTACTACCACGAACTTTACGACTGGGACTATCCCCTGCGCCAGGGCCTGTTCATCGCCGGCACCGCCGCCGCGCTGTTCGTCCGCTCGGAAAAATACCAGGCCGCCCTGGTGTACCTGGCCCTGCTCGTGCAGATCGTATGGATCATCAGCCTTTTTGAGTTTTTGCACTAAGAAGACGCTGCTCGAGCGGCGCTAGACGCCGATGTAGCGCTGCCATAGCTCAGGCTGCCCGGCCAGCTCCCGCGAGCTGCCGCGCCAGACCACGCGGCCGCGCTCAACGATGGTGTGCCGGTCGGCCAGGGCCAGCAGCCGCTGGACGTATTTGTCGATGACCAGTATGGTCTGGCCCTGTTCGCGTAAGCTGGACAGGCACTGCCAGATTTCCTCCCGGATCAGGGGCGCCAGGCCTTCCGTCGCTTCATCCAGAATCAGCAGGTACGGGTTGGTCATCAAGGCCCGCCCTATCGCCAGCATCTGCTGCTCGCCGCCGGACAGCTGGCTGCCCATATTGCCCTGGCGCTCTTGCAGGCGCGGAAACAGATGATAGACGCGCTCCAGCGTCCAGGCGTCGCGCTGCTGGCAGCGGTTGGCCGCAAAGGCCAGCAGGTTCTCGCGCACGCTGAGGTTGGGAAAGATCTGCCGGCCTTCCGGCACGAGCGCCATCCCCATGCGCGCGATGCGGTCGGGCGCCAAGGCCTCTATCCGCTCGCCGCGAAAGCGGATGCTGCCTCGGCACGCCCGCGTCAGGCCCAGAATGGAGCGCACGGTCGTGGTCTTGCCCATGCCGTTGCGTCCCAGCAGGGTCGCCGCCTCGCCCGCGTCTATCGCCAGATCCATGCCGAACAGGATCTGGCTGCTGCCGTAGGCCGTCTCGATCCCTTCCACTTCCAGCAATGCGCTCATACAGCCTTCCGCGCGGCTGGGACGCCCAGGTCCTTGAACTGCCCGGCTTCGTCATCCCCCAGATAGGCGCGCCGCACGTCCGGATTGCTGCGGATGTCCTCGGGCGAGCCCGTGGCGATGATCTTGCCGAACACCAGCGTGGAAACGCGATCGGCGAGGCGGAATACGGCGTCCATATCGTGCTCGACGAGCAGCATCGTGATCTCTCCCTTGAGCGACAGCAGCAACTCGACCATGCGCCCGGATTCGTCCGGCCCCATGCCGGCCATGGGTTCGTCAAGCAGCATCAGGCGCGGCCGCAGGGCCAGCACCATGCCCACTTCGAGCTGGCGCTGCTCGCCGTGGGAAAGATTGCCCGCCAGCCTGTCCTGGCGTTGGGCCAGGCCCACCCGCCGCGCCACCTCGGCCGCGGCTTCGTAGCGCTCGCGCTCCGCGCGGGCCGGACGCCAGAAGCGCATGTTGCCGCCCGAGCGGGACTGGATGGCCAGCGCCAGGTTGTCCAGCACCGACAGGCGCTTGAATATCGATGTGATCTGGTAAGAACGCACCAGGCCGGCGTGCACGCGCCTATGCATGGGCCAATCGGTCGCGTCGGCGCCGTCGAAGACTATGCGGCCGCCGGTGGGCGCCAAGGCGCCCGACAACTGGTGGATCAGGGTCGTCTTGCCCGCGCCGTTGGGGCCGATCAAGGCATGCAGCTCGCCTTCCCGCACCTGCAGATTGGCGTGGTCGGTGGCCACCAGCCCGCCGAAGCGCTTGACCAGGTCGCGCACGTCCAGTATCGCCTTGGCCGCCGTCATGCTTTCGCCTCCTGTGTGCGCCGCCACCGGCCCAAGCGCCGCGGCAGGCTGAGCAAGCCGTTGGGCGCCACGAGCACGACCAGCAGCAGCAAGGCGCCCAGATAGAACTGCCAGTGCACGGTATAGCCCAACAGGGTCTCCTCGACCAGCAGCAGCGCCGCGGCGCCGAGCAGCCCGCCGTACAGATAGCCCACGCCGCCCAGGATCACCATGATCAGCAGCATGCCGGACTGGCTCCACTGCATGGCGGCCGGGCTGACGTAGTTGGACTGGTTGGCCAGCAGCGCGCCGGCCAGCGCCGCCATCGCGCCGGCCAGCGTAAACGCCGTCAGCTTGTAGCGGTACACCGGGAATCCCAGCGCTTGCATGCGCGTCTCGTTCTCGCGTATGCCCATCAGCACGTGCCCGAAACGGGCATTCAGCAGGCGCTGGATGAGGATGAACGCCAGCACGAACAGGGCCAGCACGACATAATAGAACTGTGTGTCCGACGCCAGATCCAGCCCCAGGCCCAGTTCCGAACGCTGCATCAGCGACATGCCGTCCTCGCCGCCGTAGGCCTTCAGGGACACCATCAGGTAGAACAGCATCTGCGCGAACGCCAGCGTGATCATGATGAAATACACCCCCTTGGTGCGCAGGCTGATGGCGCCTATCGCCAACGCGAACAGGCCTCCCAGCGCCACCGCCAGGGGCCAGCCGACCCAGGCCGAGGCGAGGTCGTACTGCATCAGAATGCCCACCGTATAAGCGCCTATGCCCACGAACGCCGCGTGGCCGAAACTGACCATGCCGCCGAATCCCAGGATCAGATTCAGGCTGGTGGCGGCCAGCGCGAAGATCAGGATGCGGCTGGCCACCGCAGTAAAGAAGTCCATTTCCAGCGCTTCCAGCAGCCAGGGCAAGGCCGCTGCCATCAGCAGTAGCGGCACGGCGACCGCCGCGTGCAGGCGATGGTCCAGAATGCTCTTGTGCTCGGCCATCGCCTACCCCCTCGCCGGAAACAAGCCGTCCGGCTTGAAGAACAGGACAGCCGCCATCAGGACATAGACGAGGATGGACGCGACCGCCGGGCCGGCGTTGGCGGCCAGGTCCGGCGCCATGATGCGGGCGAAGAACAGTGGAATCAGCGTTCGGCCGGCCGTGTCCACCAGGCCTATCAGCAACGCCCCCAGCAACGCGCCCCGGATGGAGCCGATGCCGCCTATGACGATGACCACGAAAGCCGGGATCAGAATGCTTTCGCCCATGCCGACCTGCACCGCCAGAATGGGCCCCAGCATGCCGCCGGCCAGTGCGCACAGGCCGGCGCCGAAGACGAACAAGGCGGTGAACAGCCAGCGCACGTTCGTGCCCATGGCCAGGGCCATCTCGCGGTTGGACGCGCCCGCCCTGACCTGCATGCCGAGGCGGGTACGCGTGATCAGCAAATACATCAGGCCCGCCACCAGCAGCCCCACCAGTATGATGAACAGGCGGTAGGCGGAATAGGACAGGCCCGGCAGCAGCGTCACCGGGCCGGCCAGCGCGGCGGGCGCATTGAGCTGCATGGGCTGGGTGCCCCAGATCATGCGCACCGCCTCGTTGGCCATCAGCAGAATGGCGAAAGTGCCCATCACCTGAGCCAGATGGTCGCGGTGATAAAAGCGCTGGAGTATGGTTCTTTCCAGCAGCATCCCGATGACGCAGGTGGCGGTGATGCCCGCGCCCAGCCCCAGCCAGAACGATCCGCTGGCGGCCGCGATCGTGGCAATCAGGTAGGCGCCTATCATGTACAGCGAGCCGTGCGCCAGGTTGACCATGTCCATGATGCCGAACACCAGCGTCAGGCCGGCGGCCAACAGGAACAGCATCAGGCCGAATTGCAGGCCGTTCAGCAGTTGTTCGAGTATCAGTATCGAATCCATATCCGAGGCCTGTTCAGCCGCCCATGCCGCACTCTTGCGCGTAGGCGTCGCCATGCTTTTCCATCACCGTGCCGATCAGCTTGTTGGTCACATGCCCCTGGTCGTCCTTGATGACCTGGCGCAAGTAGTAGTTCTGGATCGGAAAGTGATTGGTGTTGAACGAGAACGGGCCGCGCACCGAGGTGAAGTCGGCCTGCTTCAAGGCCTTGCCCAGCGCTTCCTTGTCCTTGAGATTGCCGTTTACCTGCTCGATGGCGGCGCCGATCAGCTGCGCCGTGTCATAGCCGCGCGCGGCATACGAGGAAGGCATGCGCCCGTACTCTTTCCGGAAGTCGGCCACGAAACGCCTGTTGGCATCGTTGGGCAGGTCATGGGCCCACAGGTCGGCATTGAACATGCCCACGGCCGCGTCGCCCACGGCGGACAGCACGTCCTCGTCGGCCGAGAAGCCCGGCCCGAACAGCGCGATCTTGTCGCCCAGGCCCGCGCTGGTGAACTGCTTGATGAAGTTGATGCCCAGGCCGCCGGGCAGGAAGAAGAACAGCGCGTCCGCGCCCGAGGCGCGTATCTGCGACAGCTCGGTGCCGTAATCCAGCTGCTGCAAGGGCGTCAGGATCTCCGCCGCGACGTCGCCTTTGTAGTAGCGCTTGAAACCGTCGATGGCATCGCGCCCGCCCGGATAGTTGGGCGCCAGCAGCGCCACCTTCTTGAAGCCGCGGTCCTGCACGACCTGGCCCACGGCCTCGTGCATATTGTCGTTCTGGTACGAGGCGCTGAAGAAGTACGGATTGCATTGCTTGCCGGCAAGCTGAGAAGGCCCGGCATTGGAGCTGATGTAATAGGTCTTGCTCGCGAAAATGGGCGGCGCCACGGCCAGCATCACGTTGGAGAAGACGATGCCGGTCATGAAGTCCACTTTTTCGCGCTTGATCAGCCGGTCGGTGGTCTGCTTGGCCGCATCCGGGCTTTGCTGGTCGTCCATGACGATGACCTTGGCGTCCAGGCCGCCCAGACGGCCCTCATTGTGCTTCAGGGCGAGATTGAAGCCGTCCCGGATGTCCATGCCCAGCGCCGACGCGGGCCCGGACAGCGTGCTCAGGAAACCGATTTTTACGGTATCCGCCCAAGCGGGCTGGGACACGCCCAGCGCCGCGATCAATGCCGCCGTGCCGAACGCGGCACGGGAGGTTCCGAACATCGTCATGATTGAGTCTCCTGGTATGTTTGACTGCAAGGCGTAACACTCACTGGGCGGGCCCTGGCGACAGGCCATGGTCCGCCATGATCATCCGGGCGGCATGCTCGCCTATCATGATGCTGGGCGCATTCGTATTGCCCGACACGATGGTGGGCATGATGGACGCGTCGGCGACGCGCAAGGCGTTCAGGCCGTGCACGCGCAAGCGCGCGTCGACGGCGGCGGCGGCCTTCTCCGCCGGGCCCATCGCGCAGGTGCCGACCGGATGGTAGATGCTCACGGACTTCTGCCGTATCCAGTCCTCGAGCTGCTCGTCGGAGGTCGCCGAGGCGGCGGGCTCGTAAGCCGCGCTGATGTAGCGGCTCAGCGGTTCGGTCTGCGCGATCTCGCGCACCCGCTTCACCAGTTCCAGCGCCAGCCGGCGGTCTTGCTCGGCCGACAGGTAGCCGGCCTCTATCCTGGGTGCCGCTGCCGGGTCGGCGCTGCGGATGGCGATGCGGCCGGTACTGGCAGGGCGCAGCAGGCACACGGCCAGCGTGATGCCGGGAAAGCGGTGGGGGCCTTGGTCGGGACGGTCGAAGCTCGTCAGGGCCAGATGGATCTGGGCGTCCGGCCAGTCCTGCGGCGCAGCCGAGCTGGAGAAGAACGCGCCGGCGCGGAAGATGCCCGACGCGATCGCCCCTTCGCGCTTGAACACGTAGCGCAAGCCTTCGCGCAACTGCTTGAGCTTCGAATGGGCGATGCCGTTCAGCGTTTCCACGCCGTCGCAGCGGAACATCAGGCGGATGTTCAGATGGTCCTGCAGATTCTCGCCGACGCCGGGCAAGTCGTGCACGAGCGGTATGGCGTGCTCTTGCAGCAGCGCCGCCGGCCCGACACCGGACAGCTGCAGAATCTGCGGCGACTGGATGGCGCCCGCGCTGAGTATGACTTCCCTACCGGCCCAGGCCTTCCGCTTCGCGCCGCGCTGGCTGTACGCAACCCCTACCGCGCGCTTACCCTCAAACAGCACCTTGGCAACGTGGCAATCGGTATGTATCGTCAGGTTCGGCCGCCGCCGGGCCGGGTCCAGATAGGCGCGCGCCGTGCTGTCGCGCCGCCCGCGATTGGTATTGATCCTCAGATAGCCCGCGCCCGAATTGTCGCCGGTATTGAAATCTTCAGTGCGGCGTATGCCATGCCGTCCGGCGGCCTCGATGAAAGCCTCGGAAAGCCCGTCGCGGGGCAGCTCGGAAATGAGCACGGCCCCCTTGCCTGTGCCGTAGGCCCGCTCGAAGGACGGCAGCACGTCGCGCCAGCCCCAGCCGGGATTGCCTTGCGCTTGCCATTGGTCGTAGTCATTGCGGTGGCCCCGCAAGTACAGCATGCCGTTGATCAGGCTGGAGCCGCCCAACCCCTTGCCGCGCGGCCAGGGAATGCGGCGGCCGGCCAGCTGCGGCTCGGGCTCGGTCTGGAAACACCAGTCGTAGCGCGGGTTGCCCACTGTCTTGAAAACGCCTATGGGCCAGTCCACCCAATGGGATCTGGCGGCCCGCCCCGCTTCCAGCAGCAGCACCGAAACCTTGGGATTCTCGCTTAGCCGTGCCGCGAGCGCCGCACCCGCGGAACCTGCCCCCACGACGATGAAATCGAAGCGATCCTGAGCCATTTTTTGTTATTCCACACTGTTTCTTGCCGGCCGGCCCGCGTTCAGCGCCTGATGATTGCGCACGGGTCCGCCAGCCATGGTTTGCCTGTTTTCGTCACGGTTCTATGCGTATCCAGGCCGTCTTGCGCTTCTGGTACTTTTCGAGCGCGGCCAGCGAACGGTCGAAGCCGTTGCCCGACTGCTTCTGTCCCACCAGCGGCGCGGTGATGTCGGCGCCGCCGTAGCAATTGACATGCACCACGCCGGCCTGCAGGCGCCTGACCATGCGATGCGCCCTGCCGATGTTCTGCGTCCAGACGCCCGAGGCCAGCCCATAGACGCTGTCATTGGCCAGGCGCACGGCCTCGTCCTCGTCGCGGAAACGCTGCACCGCCAGCACCGGGCCGAACACCTCTTCGCGCACCAAGGGGCTGTCCCGCGATGCCGCCTCGATGACCGTCGGCTCGAAGAAGAAACCCTCGCGCGCCATCCGGCTGCCGCCCGCGGCGACACGATCGCCCGCCGCTACCGCGCGTTCGACGAAGTCCTGGTTTTTCTCCAGCTGCAAGGCGGTGCCGATCGCGCCGACCTGGCTGGACAGGCTGAGCGGATCGCCCACCACCGTGGCCCGGGCCTGCGCAGCCATCTCGGCCACGAACTCGTCGTAAATGCGCTCCTGCACCAGCAGCCGGCTGCCCGCCACGCAGACCTGGCCCGAGTTCGCGAAGATGCCGCGTGCGGACTGGCGCGCCACGTCGGCCAGGTCGCCGCAGTCCTCGAACACCACATTGGGCGACTTGCCGCCCAGCTCTAGGTGCACCTGTTTGAAATTGGAATCGGCGGCATAGCGCAGCAAATGCCGGCCCACCGCGCCGGAGCCGGTGAAAGTCAGCACGTCCACGTCATGGCTCAGGCCGATGGCGCGCCCCGCCGTCGCCCCCTGCCCCGTCACGACGTTCAGCACGCCCGGCGGCACGCCGGCCTGCACGGCCAGCTCGGCCAGCCGCAGCAGCGTCAGCGACGCATGCTCCGACGGCTTGAGTACGACGGAGTTGCCCGCCGCCAGCGCCGGCGCCACTTTCCAGGCGCCTATCATCAGCGGAAAATTCCACGGCACGATGGCCCCGACGACGCCCACCGGCTCGCGATGGATCAGGCTGAGTATGGCCGAGGGCGTGGGCGTGATGTCGCCATGAATCTTGTCCAGCGCCTCGGCGTAGAAACGGAAGGTCGCCGCCGCGCTGCCCGGCTCGGCGCCGTAGGCCATGCTGATCTCGGTACCGTTGTCGCGTACGCCCAGCACCGCCAGTTCCAGTGCATGGCGCTCTATCAGCGCGGCCAGCCGGAACAGCACCGCTTTGCGCTGGGCCGGCGCCGTGCGCGACCAGGCGCCGCCATCGAAGCTGGCGCGCGCGGCGCGTATGGCCTCCCGCGCGTCCGCTTCCGAACTGTCGACTATCGTCGTGAATGCGCGTCCCGTGCCGGGGCTGACCACTTCGATCTCGCCCCCGCCCTGGCTGTCGCGCCAATCGCCGGAGATGAAGTTGCGTCCGCGCGCGACAGGCGCCTCGCGCAACGCATCGATCTCATGTTGTTCCAGTGCCATCGCCTTCCTCTTGCCTTCTTATCCGATCAAGCTATGCCGTACTTGCCCGGTGCGATCACCCCGTTGGGGTCCAGCGCCTGCTTGATGGCATGGCACGCATCGTTCAGCTCGCTCATGCGCTGGTCGTGGTGGAAGCCCTGGTACAGCGTCGGCGCGCGCCCGACGAAGACGCCATGCGAGGCGTAGAACTCCGCCAGCTGGCGGTAGCAAGCGTCGGCCCGCCGCGCCTCGTCCGCGTCCTCGCGGTTGTAGATCAGCGAGTGGATGCCTCGGGCGAAGCGCGGGCCGCATACGTTGGACAGCATGTATTCCAGGCCGTTGGACTCGCAGATGCGGCGGGCCTCGCGCTGGAACTGTGCCGCCATGTCGCCGAGCATGGGCAAGCCGGTGGACAGCCAGATGATGCCGCCGCCGGGCCGCCAGCTCAGCATCTTCAGCTCGTTGTTCGTCGGCACGCCCGTATTCGAGCTGATGGCGATGTGCAAGGGACCGATCTGCTCGGCCTCGTCCAGCGGAATCCACCGGCCCGCTCCGGATGCCGTGAAATGGCGCCGCAAGCGCTCGATGTTGGGCGCCAGCGCCGCCTGGCTCGCGCCATAGAACGCGCCCGACACCGTCCACGCGCCTATGCCGTGCTTCTTGCGCAAGGCGCGCCGGCCTTCGTCGGACAGGGTCCGCTTGCCCGCGCTGGCGGCATACTCCGGATTGGTCTCGCCGGAGGAAAGCAAGTACAGCTCGTTGTTGGCACGTATCAAGGTCGGCACGAAATTGGACTGCTTGAGCGGACGGATCAGGTCGATGATCTCGCCCAGGCTGTCGTCTTCCTCGAAGGTGAAGAAGAAAGGTTCGATGTGCGGCGGCCTGGGCATCAGCCACACGCCCATGCGCGTCACGATGCCGAAGTTGGACTGCGAGAACAGGCCGTCCAGGAAGGGACCGAAGCTGTACTTGGACACGTGCCAGTTGGGATGCTGGTCTCCCGCCAGGGCGCCGTCGCCCGTCCGGATGACCTCGCCGTTGCCCAGCACGATCTCCAGCCCGCAGCTCATGCCGAAATGGTCGGCATAGGCGCCGCAGCCGCCGCCCTTGTCCAGGGCGTTGGCCAGCACGCTGCCCTGGACCGGGCCGGCGGTCGGCGACATCATCAGCTTGCTGTCGCGGTTGCGCAGCTCGTCGTACAGAGCCTGAAAGCTGACCCCGGGCTCGATCACGCAATAACCCAGCTTCTCGTTGACTTCCAGAATCTTGTTCATGCGCCGGCCCAGATCGACGACGACCTGGCCGGCCCGCACCGGCGAGCGCGTGCCCAGGCCGATGTTCTGTCCGTTGCTGATGGGAAACAGCGGCACCCTGAAACGGTTGGCCAGACGCACCAGCGTCTGCACCGCCCGCGTCGAGTCCGGATACACGACCGCGCCGGGCTTGGTGTCGGGCGCCGGCAAGGTGTGCTCGCCGTAGCGGTCGATGACTTCGTGGCTCAGCGAAACGGCCTCGGGGCCCAGTTCATCGGCGACTGCGCGCGCAAAGGCTTCGATGGATTCATGAACAGACATTGCTTCTTCCTAAATATGGAAACTCACCAAAAAGCTTCTTCCGATTCCTGCGCGGGCGCTTCGGCCTCGAACACGGGTTCGGGTTCCGGCAGCGGGCGCGGCCGGAAACCCTCCAGCCCGCGCGGCGGCGGCCCGCCCGTGGCCCAGTCCAGCAGCTGCACCGTATGCGCAACCGGAATCGGCGTGAAACGGGAAATCTGCACCAGGCAGCCCAGATTGCCGGCGGCGATGACGTCGGGATCGACCACCGAGGCGTTGTCGGCCTTGCGCTTGCCCAGGCGCGCCGAGATGTCGGGCTGGAGAATGTTGTAGACACCGGCCGAGCCGCAGCACAAATGGGCCTCGGCGATGTTGCGCTGATCGAAATTCAGCTGCTTGAGCAACTGCCGGGGCTGGCGCGTCAGCTTCAGGCCGTGCGTCATCGAACAGGCATCGTGGTAGGACACGCGCGCGCCGTCCGCCGCGCCGGTCGCGGGCAAGTCGAGTTCCAGCGCGAACACGGCGATGTCATGCGTGGCGGCCTTCACCTTCGCCGCCTCGGCGCCCAGCTCGGGGTTGTCCGCCAGTACCTCGTCGAAATGCTGAATCACCGAGTTGCATCCAGAGGTGGTCGTCACGATGGCCTCGATCTCCCCCGTGGACAGCAATCGCGACACCTCGCGTACCAGATCGGCGCTTTTCTTCGCGCCGGACCGGCGCTTGCCCATGTGCAGCTCCAGCGCGCCGCAGCACTGGCCCTTGTCCAGTTCGACGACGGCTATCCCGGCCCGGCCCAGCAGCCGCAGGGCCGCCGCGTTGATTTCTCCGCCCAGCACCGACTGCACGCAGCCGTTCAGCAACCCGACCCGTCTGATCGAATGCGCTTTGCCGGCCTTGGACGCGCCGATTCTCGAGCCGCCGACTTCAGCAGCCAGCGGCGCGGCGCTCTCCCGCCCTTCCCGCGCACGCAGTGCGGCAACCGCCGGCGCCCTGGATAAAGCCGCCAGGGCGCCGATGGGCCCGGGCAGGTTTGCCATCGACTTCGGCATCAGCCGCGCCAGGCCGTTGGCCATGCTCAGCAGGCGCGGCGTCGTCAGCGTCTTGGCCAGCATCGTGCGAAACGCCTGCTGCGTCCAGGGCCTGGCGCCGCTGGCTTCTATGTATTCACGCGCGCCGTCGATGATCTCGCGATACGGCACGTTGGCGGCGCAGGTCGTCTCGCAGGACAGGCATGACAGGCAGCGATCCAGGTGCAATATCGTCGCCGCCTTGGGCTTGCCGCCGGCCGCCAGCATCTCCTTGGCCAGCGCGATGCGGCCCCGGGGGGAATCATTCTCTTCGGCGTCCAGCACATAGGTCGGACAGACCGCCGTGCAAAAGCCGAAGTGCACGCACTTATCGATGGCGGCCCCGACGGCTTGCTCGCGATGGATCGTAATGGTTTTCGGCATGGTGACCCGCTGTAATCCGTATACCCGCCATGGGTGGAGGCGGGTGTACAAATTCTAGGGATCGGCTTGAATGGCCGCAGTGCTGAACGTGCCAGGCGAGTTTGCCCAGCGTGCCATCGGGAGCTTTCCATCCCGCTTGCAGCAGGGGCATGGAAGAGGCATCACTTTCCCGGGTCTACATGTTTATGAGGCTTCGATAAGCTTGGATGCATCGCGCCGGCGCATCGTTGCTTCGGTGCTGGCCCGCACCAGGGACCAGAGCGTTTCCGCCAACGGCGCCAGCGTCTTGTTTCTTGGGCGCGCAAGCATGATCTTTCTTTGGCTGAGGGGGCGGGGGCAGATTACCTTCAGGCCGGGCAGCCCCGTTTCGGGAACAGCCAGCCCGGGCACGATGTTGATGCCCAGGCCTGCCCTGACCATCTCGAAGCCGGTCGTCACGTGGCCCACTTCCTGCACTATCCGGCTGGCGATTTGATGCGTTGCGATCAACTCGTCTATGAGTCGGCGGCTGCCTGAGGCCTGATCCAGCAAGATCAAATCGTGCTCGCCCAGATTGCGCCAGTCCAGGCCCCTCTTTTCAGCTTGCCTTGCCAAAGCATGATGTTCTGGACACACGACGACGAAGGGGTCGGTCAATAAAGTCTCATGATGCAGCTCGCTCAGGCGCGCCGCGTCGGGCTCGACGATGAGGCCGAAGTCGACCTCGCCGGACAAGACTCCGTTCAAGACGTCTTGCTGGACGCGGTCGAACAGAATGACTTGCAGGCCGGGCTCTTGCTGTGCACAGTACGACAGGCAATGAGGAACGAGCGCGGCCGATAGCGTGGGGCTGCTGGCAACGCGCACCTTGCCCGTGCGGGCGCTGGCCCAACTGTGTATTTCGTTCAGGGTGTTGTCCAGCTCGTCCATCCACCGCGGCAAGCGCTGGGCCAGAATCACGCCCGCCTGCGTCAACCTCACTTCGCGGGTGGTTCTGTCGAACAAGCGCAGATTGATCTGCCCTTCCAGCTCGGTGATGGCCCGGCTTACCGCCGGCTGCGTCAAGCCCACCAGTTCGCCGGCCCGCCTGAAGTTTTTTTCGGCAGCCACCGCGCGGAAGACCTGAAGTTGCTTGAGCGTGACATTCATGCAAGAAAATTATAGCTCTATGCGATAAATCAATTTCAGTTTTTACCGGCTTTGGCGTTCAATACATCCATGAAACGCCTCATTCCCGACACCTACACCTTCCTCCTGATCGGCACCGTCGCCCTGGCCAGCATCCTGCCGGCCATGGGAACGTTCGCGATCGGTCTCAAGTACCTCACCACGGCGGCCATTGCACTGCTTTTCTTTTTGCACGGCGCCAAGCTGCCCCGCCAGGCCATCATCGACGGGCTCACGCATTGGCGCCTGCATGCGCTGATTCTCAGCTGCACCTTCGTCTTCTTCCCCCTGATGGGCTTTGTCTTGCGCCCCGTTTTGCTTCCGCTGATCGATCACCAGCTATACCTTGGAGTGCTGTATTTGTGCATGCTGCCCGCCACCGTACAGTCGGCGGTAGCCCTGACCAGCATCGCAAAAGGCAATGTGCCCGCCTCCATTTGCAGCGCATCCATCTCGACCCTGCTGGGCATTCTGATTACGCCTTTTCTGGTCAACGGCCTGGTCGTGCCCACCGGCGCCTCCTCGTCGCTGGACTCGGTGGTGAAGATCTTCATGCAGCTGATGCTGCCCTTTCTGGCCGGCCATTTTCTGCGGCCCTACTTCGACAGCGCCTTTCGCAAAGCCGGCAAGATGCTGTCCTTCGTGGACCGGGGATCGATCCTGCTGGTCATCTACAGCGCATTCAGCGCCGCGGTGGTGGGCGGGCTTTGGCAGCAGGTATCGGCCGGCATGATGGCGGGCGTAGTACTGATCAGCCTGATCTTCCTGGCGCTGTCCATGCTGTACGTCTATGGCCTGGCGCTGTGGTTCGGCTTCAGCCTCGAAGACCGCATCACCGCCCTGTTCGGCGGCGCCCAGAAAAGCCTGGCCAGCGGGGTGCCCATGGCGCAAGTGCTGTTCCCCGCCGCAACCGCCGGCATCATGGTGCTGCCCCTGATGCTGTTCCACCTGCTGCAATTGATCATCAGCGCCGCCATCGCCCAAAGCTGGAACCGGCGGCATGAACAAGCTGCCCAGGGTGCGTCTGTGTAGGGGGCCGGGATGGCGAATTTAAGCCGGGATACTCATGGGGCATCGCGCTAACTATACTTCGCGACGCCGGGAAGAACGGCTCTCGCTACGCCCCTTGGGCTCGACCCCCACACGCGGGTCGCGGGCAAGCACCAGCTCGGCCAGCCGTTCCGCCGTCTCTTCGAACGCCGGATCTTCCTGCGAGATGTAAAGCCATTTTCCCAAGACCTTGTGTGGACTCAGCGCAGGCATTTCTTCGATGAGGCCCGCCTGCCGCTCGTGCGAGGTGCAGACCAGCAGCCCGTTCCACGGCTCGCCGCCGCGATCGACGACGCCCAGGCAAAGCATGCCATCCATATACGCCGTCTCGCAGCCGAACATCCGCGAGCGGAGATAGCCCGGATCGAATTCGAACCGGTCGAAGATCCAGATGAGAGAGTTCTGGCGTCGCGCAGGGGCTTTGCGCTGGAAGATGGGTGGCGGTTTGGGCATGGCTATTCTCGTACTGTCGCTTCGTGATGATAGCCGAGCGGTAGACATGGTCCGAGCTTCCCAGTATGATTGAATCCTACTCAGTTCTCTGGATGAACGTCATGCGCACCACGCAACAATTCAGTATTACGTTGCCAAACGACATGGCACAGTTGGTGCGCGGCAAAGTCGCGTCAGGCGAATATGCGAGCGAGAGCGAGGTCATCCGAGATGGCTTGCGGGCGCTGCTTGCCCGCGACAAGGCGATGCACGCTTGGTTGCTCAATGAGGTCGCTCCAGCATACGACGCCCTGAAGGCGGATCCCGCGCGGGCAATTCCCGCGCAAGAAGTAAAGAACGCTCTAGCAAACGAATATAAAAAAGCCCGCAAAACGCGCTAATGTCCACATACACTGTTGTCTTCACACCCGAAGCTCAGCAGCAACTTTTGGAGCTATATCGCTATATTGCGCAAAGGGGCGCTCCCCTTGCCGCTCAACGCTACACCGATGCCATCGTTTCAACCTGCGAAGCGTTGGCCTCCTTCCCAAGGCGGGGCGTAGCGCGAAATGACATTCGTCCAGGCCTACGCCTTACACACCACAAAAAGAATACCGCCATAGCCTTTACCGTTACTGGTCGAACAGTGACCATCATTGGAGTTTTCTATGGCGGACAAGATATTCCTACGGCATTTGATTAGACGCATGCATAACCCGGCGCATCCTGGTCTGGTATTGCGTGAGTACCTCGGTGAACTGACCATCACCGAGGCCGCTGCGCGTCTAGCCGTGACACGCACTGCGCTTTCACGCATTCTCAATGGCTCGGCGGGCATCTCGGCGGACATGGCCTTGAGGCTTCGCGACGCCCTGGGGACCAGCGCAGAAATGTGGCTCAATATGCAGGCACAATACGATTTATGGCAGGCCGAGAAAAAGCCCCGCCCTGCCATCGTACCGTTTCGCGAGCCGGCTTATACGGGATAAGAAGTCGGGAGGTCCTCTTCCGGCGATTCGTCCTTCGGGCGCTCCGGCTCTTGCACATCGTTCATGAACTGCGCAGCCTGCTGCGGCCGGCGGTTGACCCTCAAGTCGAATATATCGAAGCGGTTGTAGTGCCCGATAATGTCGTGCATCTGGCGAGGCTGGAGGCACCGGGAAAGGTCGGCGTCGGCGTAAACGATACCTTCGTCGTCTATCAAAGGCTCGCCCACCACGCGTCCATCGGGCCCGATGACGCCTGAAAATGCGCTGTTCTTGCGTCGCAGCATGGCCTCGGATTCAGGCACTTCGGCGATCATGGCCTGGATGATTTCCTCGCTGACGGTAGAGCACGAGATGACGGTAAAGACCTTGCCCTCGAAGCTATGGGCCATGCCCCGCACCTTGATGGCTTCGGCCATGTCGTAATCGGGCGGAGCGACGGGCAGCGAGATGTACGCCGCCACATGCAACAGCTCGCCCTGGGCGAGCAGGCTGAAGCGAGCCAGGGTATTGGTGTTTTCTCCGCAAGCCAGGCCGCCCAGCTTCCCTATGGCGGTATCGTATACACGCAAGGACGAGCCGTCGCCATTGGTCCAGGTGAGTTTCTCTGCCCAGGTGGGCACCAGCTTGCGGTGGCGCCCCAGCAGCTTTCCGTCCGGACCGATGAACACCATGGTGTTGTACACCGTGGCAATGCCGGCCGGATTGCGTTCATTTACGCCGATGACCACGTGCACTCCATGCTGCTTGGCGGAGTGAGCCAAGCGTTGTATTTCCGGTCCGGGAATTTCTATGGCGGAGCGGCATAGCTTGTCGAACCAAGGGCTTCCCTGCACCGGCGACATGATCCAGCTCCAGTATGGATAGCCTGATACGAACACCTCGGGGAAGGCGACCAGTTGCGCGCCGTTGCGGGCCGCTTCGGCGATAAGCGCGCAGGCCTTGTCGACGGTGGCCTCGGTATCGAGAAACACGGGGGCCGCCTGCACCGCCGCCACTTTCACCTGGGGTAAGTTGATCATGCTATCCATCCTTCTACAACGTAGAGGCCACATGTGGCCGTATGCTTACTTCACGCGCTCGGCAACCTTGAGCGTCAAGTCCATGACTTCGGCGTTAGACTTGTTTTCGGCCATGAGCTCGATCGTGGCCTGCTTCATGTTCTCGAGCAGTTTGGCGCGCTCGTCTTCGGGCAGGTGAAACACCTTTCCGCCCTGCTCTTGCCAGGTCTTGTACGCATTGGCCTGGTCTTGCAGCACGAAGTCGTACAGTTCGGGCTCGAGCGCCACGGCCTCCTCTTTGACGATCGCCTTGAGGTCGTCGGGAAGGGTATCCCACCACACTTTACTGGCCAGCATCACTTCGCCCATCACGCCGTCTTCGGTGGCGGTGATGTTGTTGACGATGTTGTAGAGCTTGAGCGAGGTGAAAGCCGGCGGCGAGCTCTTGATGCCGTCGATGGTGCCCTGCTGAAGCGCGGTGACCATTTCGCTGAAGTCGACCGGCACGGCGGTGGCGCCCATCAATTCGGCCCCTTTGCGCTCGATCCGAGACGCCAGCACACGAACTTTCTTGCCTTGGAAATCGGCCAGCGTCTTGCCTTCAAACGCCGTGGTGAAGGCCGTGTTGCCATAGATGTACATTCCCAGCCCGACCAGGCCCTTGCTTTCGCCCATGGCCATGAAATACTCGCGGAACTCGGGGTCGCTGAAGGTGCGCTGGGCATGGCGGGCGTCTTTGAAGACGCCGGGTACGTCCATGGCCTGATAGCGCGAGTCGACGCCCACCAAGTAGGCGGCGGGACCGGTGTAGAACTCGATCGTGCCGAACTGCAGGCCTTCGATCATGCGCGTGTTCGAGCCCAATTGCGCGGCGGGATAAAGTTCGGTCTTGATGCGGCCTTCGCTGCGCTCTTCGATGCGCTTGGCCAGCCTCTTGATTGCTTCGGTCTGCACATCGTTGACCGTGGCGGTGGCCAGCTTCATTTTGTACTCTTTCGCCATGGCGGTATTGCCGGCCAGGCCGAGGGCGCACACGGCGGCCAGGCTGAACGCCCCGGCGATAGCGGAAACCGAGAACCGCTGCGCCTTCTTTTGAATGAAATTCGACATAACAATCTTCCTATCTGTTTTTAGTGTGAACAACCCGACGGCATCGAGCGATTCGATGCCGGTCATTTAACCCAGCTTGCCCCGACAAGCGACAGCCAAGGTACGAACGTAATCAGGAATAGAACGGAGACCTGCAAAAGGATGAACGGCACCAGCCCGGCGCATATCGTCGACATGCGCGCGCCGAACAAGGCGTGCGAGGTAAAGATGTTCAGGCCGAAGGGCGGCGTGAACATGCCGATACTGAGGTTGACCGCCATGATGACGCCGAAATGAACCAGGTCGATGCCCAGGTGCTGCACGATGGGCAACAGGATCGGGGTCAGCAGCACGATGGCCGAGATCGGGTCGATGAGGCATCCGACGATGAGCAGGAAAATATTGATGAGGAGCAGGGTGGACCAGTAGCCTTCGCTCGACGAGCCCACGAAGTTCACCACCTGCTGTGGTACGCCGCTGGTTGTCAGGACCCACGAGAACACGCCCGACGCCGCCACCACGATCAGGATCTGGGCGGTAAGGCGGGTGGAGCTTTCGACCACGGTCCAGAGCTCTTTCCAGGAAAGTTCGCGATAGATGAAGCGCGTGACGAGAATGCCGTATATGCCCGCGACGCCCGCCGATTCGGTGGGCGAGAAAATACCGCTGTATATGCCGCCCAGGATCACCACGGGCGTACCCAGCGCTGGCAGCGCGCCCAGCACGAGGCGCAGCGTTTCAGGCCCGCTGCGCTTCACGTCTTGTGATTTGGGCACTTTACGCGCGTACCACAAGATATAAAGCACGGTCGCCAACCCCAGCAAGAGAGCCGGAATGACGCCGGCCGCGAACAGTTCCGCCACCGACTCTTCGGCGGATGCGCCGTACAGAATCATCAGTATGCTGGGGGGCATGACGCTGGCGATACCGCCCGCGGAAGTAATCAGGCCCAGCGAGAATTTTTCACCGTAGCCGCCCTCGCGCAGGCTGGGATACATCAGCTTGCCCACGGCGGCCACCGTCGCCGGGCTGCTGCCCGACACCGCGCCGAAGAACTCGCTGGCCGCGATGGTGGTAATGGGCCGCGCAGCACGCTGCCGGCCGAACAAGGCAAGAATGCAGTCGACGATGCGGCGCGACACCCCGCCGCGCGCCATGATGTCGCCTGCGAAGATGAAGAAAGGCACGGCCAGCAGTGCGAACTTGTCGAGACCGCCGAACATGATTTGGGGGATCACGGTAGCCGGCACGTTCATGTACATCAGAATGGCGACGGCGGAACTGGCGAGCAGCACAAGATATATCGGCAGCCCGCAAATGAGCGTGACGGCGGGCACGGCCGCCAAGGCAAAGGATAAGCTCATGCTGCCCTCGCTTCAGCGACTTCGGGCACGTCGAGCGTATCGTGCGGCGACAGAGCCCGACGGTCGCCTTTCAGGAGATTGCCGATGCGCAATGCCGCGCCTGCCACGGCCAACACGAAACACACCAGAATGGACCCGTAGGCCACCGACTTGGGCAGTTCGGCAACGACGGTGACCTGCCCCATGCGGTGCACCAGGTCGACGACCTTGAATGCGTAGTAGACGATGAAAATGCTTAGCGCCATTCCCGCCAGCGTAGTAAGCGTGACCAGTATTTTTTGCATGGAAACGGGCAGGTACGGGCGGAGGATGTCGGTCACCAGATGCTCGCCGCGCAGCGTCAGGCGAAAAGACATCAGGCATACCGCCCAGATGATCAAGATGATGGTGATCTCTTCCGCCCAGAAAATAGGCGCATGAAATACGTAGCGCCCAACGACATTGGCAAAATTGATGACCAGGGCCGCCGCAAAGCAGATCGACGCGATTTGCGCCAGCAGGAACATGAAGCCGTTGACGGCCTTGCCGAATGCCCCGGGCGGGGATGCAGCGTGATCAGTTGTCATGAAGTACTCCGGTTTGGGAAACACCCGCTTCGCGAGTGTTGAACGAAACCGCCGACAAGGGGGTTTCATTGACATGCAGTTGAAAGACGTCGGGCCGTGCGTAATTGCCCGCCGCATCGAAATCGAGCTTGCCGCGGGCGATTTGCGTTGCATCCAGGTCGGCCGTGAGCAGGGCTTCTTCGTCGAAGATCGGGCCCGCCACAATATTTCCGAGCGGATCGATGATGACGCTGCCTCCGCGCATCAAGAGGGCGTCGGGGGCATCGGTGATCACGCAGGCGTAGTCAGCGGGAAAGTCGCTGCGCCTCAGGACCTGGCAGCTGGACAATACGTAGCAGCGGCCCTCGCGGGCAATGTGCTGCATGGAGGGCAGCCAGGTGGGCCGGTCGTCTGCCGTGGGAGCGCAATACAGGGCGATGTTCTTGGCATACATGGCCATGCGCAGCATGGGCATGTAATTTTCCCAGCAAATGACGGCGCCCATCTTGCCGATAGGCGTATCGAACACCGGCAAGGTGGATCCGTCGCCATACCCCCATACGACGCGCTCGCCGGCCGTGGGCATAAGCTTGCGATGCTTGCCCAGTAGAACCCCGTCGGGCCCGAAATAAAGCACGGTGCAATATAGGGTGCCCAATTCGCGCTCGATCACGCCAATGACGACGAAGGCCTTGGCCTGCTGGGCAGCGCGAGCGATGCGTTGGGTTTCTGGGCCGGGAACCTCGATCGAGCCGGTGAAATAACGGGCGAAATCGTCGCGGCCCTTCTCGGTGCGCACTCCGACAGCGACTCCAAAACCATCGCCCTTTGGGTAGCCGCCCAGGAATGCCTCGGGAAACAGCACAAGTTCGCAAGCCTCGGCAGCCGCTTGCGCGACCCACCGCTCGACTTGCACCAAAGTGGCCGGGGTGTCGAAGGGGACGCCCCCGGCCTGTATTACGCCGACTTTCATATCCTGCCTAGATAACTCTAATTGTCGAAATTATTAGACAATTGATACAGAAAAGTAACTGGGGTATACCCTAGACGAGATATTTCAACGAGGCCCTAAATTTAGTGCCTATAAACTAAAAATACATTGTTTATTAGGCGATTACAGGCTATATCTCTTCCTGCCCGCCCCTTGCAACCATTTTTGAGCCCGTGTCCGCGCACGAAATAGCCTCCAAGGTGCGGGTAGAAGGATTTTTTGTCCGATAATTTCGACAGAATCGACGGCAACATGACAGGCGGACGTTATAGTGTCGGCGACGCGCCGCGCAATACACTTTTGAAATCATCGTATTCAGGAACCAACATATGGACATCGCCAAGAAACTGGCAACCATCGGCATAACGGGCAGCCTGTACAAGCTCTATACCGCCGCCATCGAACTGGGTGAAGCGCCCATTGCCGACGTGGCCGCCCGGGCTGGCCTGGTGCGTACCACCGCTTACGATGCCCTGAGCCGCCTGGAACAGGAAGGGCTGGTCATACTGCACAATCGGCGCGGGAAGCGGTACGTCGAAGCCCAGGACCCGACTGTATTGCTCGAGCGGCTGGAAGGACGCCGGCAGATGCTGGACCAGCTCATGCCGCAGCTCCGCTCCATGTACAACCGCGCCAAGGGCAAGCCCCAGATCCGCTTTTATGAAGGCATCGAAGGGATACGCACGGCGTTGCGCGACACCCTCACCATTACCGACGAGCCCAAAATCATGCACGGCATACTTTCGATGGAAGAGCTGATGCAGACGCCAGGCAAAGAGGAGATGGACCGCTACATCGAGGACCGCGTCAAGCACGGCATTTGGCTGAACGTCATCCGGTCCGAACAGAAAGATACTGAACCGATATGGCCCTCGAGCCCCGAATTGATGCGCAGCCTGCGCTACTGTCCGCCCCATATGGTGCTGTCGATGACCACCTTTATTTACGACCAGCGCGTTTGCCTTATTTCATCGAAGAAGGAAAACTATGGCCTGATCATCGACAGCGTCGAATTCGCTACCATGCAGCGCACACTATTCAACGCCATATGGGAGCTGAGCCGGCCGGCAGCCTAAGCTGGAGGGATGAGATTCAAAGGCATGATCATCACAGCCGGCTGGACAAGCGTTCCTTCAACTAACAGATGGATGCCGCCGGTCTCATCCGCGCGGCGGCGCTTCGTACCACTGCAGAAACCACTGCACCGTCTTCCTCAACCCCGACTCGAAACTTTCTTGCGGCGCCCAGCCAAGCTCCTGCCGGAGCTTGCCGGCGTCCAGGGCATAGCGCAGGTCGTGGCCGGGGCGGTCTTCGACGTGGGTGATCAGCTGTTCGTGCGAGGCCGGCGCGCCGTCCGGGCCGATGGGACGGCTTTCGGGATGCAGCTCGTCCAGCAGGCGGCACACGGCGCGTACGACGTCGATGTTCCGCAGGGGGTTGTGAGCGCCGACGTTGTAGGTCTGGCCCACCCTTCCATGTTCGAGAATGATGCGCAAGGCGCGGACGTGGTCGTCCACGTAGAGCCAGTCGCGCACGTGCCGGCCGTGGCCGTACAAGGGCAAAGGCTCGCCTCGCACAGCGTTGATGATCATGCGCGGGATCAGCTTTTCGGGAAACTGGTAGGGACCGTAGTTGTTGGTGCAATGGCTGGCCAGGGTCGGCAGGCCATAGGTGCGGCGCCAGGCGTGCACCAGATGGTCGGAGGCGGCCTTGGTGGCGGAGTATGGCGAGCTGGGCGCGTAAGGGGTGTGCTCGGTGAACAGGGCGTCGCTGTCTTCGAGGTCGCCGTAGACTTCGTCGGTGGACACGTGCAAAAAACGAAAGGCTTCGCGGCGCCGGCCCGGCAGGGCTTGCCAGTACTGGCGGGCGGCTTCGAGCAGGGTGTAGGTGCCGACCACATTGCTGTGGATGAAGGCGTCCGGACCATGAATGGAGCGATCCACGTGCGACTCGGCCGCCAGATGCATCACGGCGTCGGGCTGCTGCCGGGCAAAGATGCGGTCCAGCTCGGCGCGATTGCAGATGTCTACCTGCTCGAAAACATGGCGCGGATTGGCCATGACCGAGGCCAGCGACTCTTTGTTGCCGGCGTAGGTCAGCTTGTCGACGTTGACGATGTCGTCGCCGCCCTGGACGATAAGCTGCCGGACCAGCGCCGAGCCGATGAAGCCGGCGCCGCCGGTGATGAGAATTTTCATGGTCGGCGACCGTTAGCGGTACTTGCGGAACCGGTCAAGGTACAGCGCAACGAGAATAACCAAGCCAAGTATGACGTCCTGCAGGTAGCCGTCGACTTCGATCAAGTTCATCCCATTGGACAGCACTGAAATGAACAGGGCGCCCATTACAGCGTTGCCGACGCCGCCGGTGCCGCCCTGCAGGCTTACCCCGCCCACCACGGCGGCGGCGATGCTGGGCAGCAGCAGGCTGCCGCCCAGGTTGGGTTCGCCCGAGCTGGTGCGCCCGGTAAGCATCATGGCGCCGATGGCAACGACCACGCTCGCCAAGACGTAGGTGATGAAAACATAGCGCGCGACCGGCACGCCGGCCACTTCGGCCGCGCGCGGATTGCTGCCGATCAAATACAGCGAACGCCCGAAAACGGTGCGTGACAGCATCAGCTGCAGAACAAGGCACAACACCAGGGCGATCCATACGGGAGCGCTCAAGCCCAGCACTTGGCCGCTATACAGCGCCTCGCTGAAGGCTTCGGGCAAGTCGAACACGGGGCGGCCGCCCGACGCCATCGAGGCGACCCCGAAAGCGATGCCCAGCGAGCCCAGCGTCACGATGAAGGGATTCACCCGGAGTATCGCGGTGCAAAATCCGTTGAATACGCCGACTGACGCCCCCGCCAGCAAACCCACGCCGACGCCCGCCGCGATGAGCCAGAAAGTGGGTAGCCCCGCCTCCGCCAGGCCGGTGGTCATGGCCAGGGCCGTCAACACACTGATCAGCGAGACCGTCGACCCCAGGGACAAATCGAAGCCCCGTATCAGTATCACCAGCATCTGGGCGCTGGCGAATACAGCCAGATAGCTGGTTTGAGTGACAAGATTGAGCAGGTTGCGGCTGGACGCGATGCGCGGCTCGACCAAGGCCAGCACCAGCAACAGCACGGGCGCCAGGAGCCAGAAAAGATAATGCGCCAGAAAGTCCAATATCCTGCGGGGCCGGCTGGCCATCGAGAGTGAAGTGGGGGTGGTGCTCATGCGGACTTTCCTTTGGCGCGGTATGCGTCCACCGCGACGACCAAGACGATGAACAAACCCATGACGATGGTTTGCGCCTTGCTTTCGATTCGCAGCAGGTCCATGGCGTTGTTGAGCAGAAGCATGAATAGAGCGCCCACCGCCACGCGGTGGGCAAGGCCGACACCGCCTTGCAGGCTGACGCCCGCGATGACGGCGGCGCCAATGCTCTTGAGCGCCATGCCTTCACCCAGCGAGCCCTGCCCCGAACCCAGTTGGGCGGTCAGCAGCAGGGCGGCCAACGCGGCAAGCAGGCTGCTGGCGGCGTAGACGCCTATCTGTGCCCGCAGCACCGGCAAGCCCGAGACCCGCGCCGCATGCGGGTTTCCCCCGATCGCATATAAATGCACGCCCAAGGCCGTGCGCCGCTGTATGTACACGGTCAGGGCCACCACGACGGCCGCGGCGTAGACCGCAGCCGGCAGGCCCAGCCACGATCCTCTGCCGAGGGCGATGAATGCTTTGGGCAGGCCGTAGATGGGGATGCCGTTGGTCAACAGCAAGGCCACGCCGCCGCTGATCGACGCCGTGGCCAGCGTGACCATGAAAGGCGTGATGCGCAGGACGGCGACGCAGAACCCGTTGCACAGCCCCACCAGAAGGCCTGCGCCCAGGCCCGCCAGAATTCCCAGCAGGCTGGTCATGCCGGGCGACAGGCTTTCGCCGAGGGCGGCCATGGTGCTGGCGCTGACGACGCTGGCCAAGGCCATGACCGCGCCGACCGACAGGTCGAAGCCGCGGGAGATGAGGACCAGCATCTGGCCCACCGCCACGATCATCAGCAGCGCCGCGCCGCGCAATACGTTCAGCAGATTCTGGCCGCTCAGGAAACGTGGCTCGATGTAGGCAAGCACGACGGCAATGACGACGATGGCCGCGGGCAGCAAGCCGATGGAGGCCAGAACCGCATGGCGCGCCGCCTTGGGATGCGTATGGGAAATGGTGCTCATGGCGCGGCCTCTTCCAGGGCGGTGCCGCTATCCTGTCTGGGGAAGAATTGCGACAAGATGGCGGTTTCCGAAAAGTGCTCGCGCTCGAAATGGGCCACCACTTTCCCATCGTGCATGACGTAAAGCCTGTGAGCGAGCCCCATGACTTCAGGCAGCTCGGAAGAAACCAAAATAACGGTCTTGCCGTCCCGCACCAGCCCGCGCATCATCTCATAGACCTCCAGCTTGGCGCCGACATCGATGCCCACTGTGGGCTCGTCGAACATGAATACCTCGACGGGCCGCGCCAGGCCGCGCGCCAGCAGCACTTTCTGGCGATTGCCGCCCGACAGGTTGCCGACCTGCGGCTCGATGTTGGGAGGACTCAGCTTGAGCTGCTCCATAATGCGTTTGATCACGGTGCTCTCGGAGGCCCGCCGCAATATTCCATGGCGCGAGAACTCGGGCCGCCGCAATGCGGCCATGGAGGCGTTTTCGCGAATCGGACGCGTCAGTGCCAAGCCTTCGCGGACGCGGTCGGACGGAAAATAGCAGATGCCCTGGTCCAGCGCGTCGATCGGACGCTTCACCCGCAGCGGCTTGCCGCGGTAGACGACCTGGCCCTGCGCCACCTCTGCCAGACCGTACACGGCGCGAATGAGCTCGGACTTGCCGCAGCCCACCAGCCCCGCGATGCCGACGATTTCGCCCGCATGGGCCTTGATGCTGGCCTGCCGCACTTTGCCGTCGGCCACGGTGAGGTTGTCCACCTCGAGGGTCAGGTCGCCCGGCGTGGCGGGGATATCGGGAAACAGGATGTCCACCCGCCGGCCGGTCATGAGCTCGATCAATCGATCGTCGCTGACGTCGGCCTGATTGACCGTGGCAATATGCCTGCCGTCGCGCAACACGGTGATGCGATCGGCAAGGCGCGAGATTTCGCGCATGCGGTGCGACACATAGATGATGGCCACGCCCTGCCCGCGCAGTTCGTCCACAATACTGAACAGGCGCTCGGCTTCGGAATCGGTAAGCGAAGCCGTCGGCTCGTCCAGTATCAGCACCCGCACATCGGCCAATATCGCCTTGGCGATCTCGACCATCTGCTGCTGGGCGCGCGACAAACTCGACACCAGGACGTCGGGTCGCAAGTCGAAGCCCAGGCGCCGGAAAATGGCCGTCGCCTGTTCGCGCATGGCCCGGCGGTCCACCGCCCCCCGGCGCGTGGGCTCGCGCCCGAGCACTAGGTTCTGCTCGACGCTGAGTTCCCCCACCAGGCTGAACTCCTGGAACACGGCCTGTATCTTCAGCTGCCTGGCCTTGAACGGCGTCAGGCCCTTGATCTCCCGGCCATCGAAGGTGTAATGCCCCGCGTCGGGCGGAAAAATGCCCGCAATGATGTTGATGACCGTGGATTTGCCCGCGCCGTTCTCGCCGAACAGCACATGGACCTCGCCGGGGCGCGGTTCGAAACTCACCCCGTCGAGCGCGCGAACGCCTGGAAACTGCTTGACGATGCCTTCCAGGCGCAGCAAGGCGGGTTGCGCCCCGGCCGGTTCTGCACCGGCCGGGACAAGGCCTTCAGCGGAGCCCGACTGCATATTACTTGGCACTGGCTTCAACGGTGTAGATGGCTTTGTACGAGGCGGGCGCCAACACCGAACTCATGTCGATGTCCGCGACGCTTTCTTTGGACACCATGCGGGGAATGGGGCTGAGGAAAGCCGGCACCTTCTCGCCTTGAAGCGCGCGAATCGCCAGATCGACCGACAGGCGGCCCTGCAGCACCGGATACTGGGTGGCAAAGCCCAGGATCTCGCCGCTTTTCAGCGCCTCGAGCATGGCCTGGTTTTCGTAGGCGGAGATGAGCTTGACGTCTTCCCGGCCGGCTTCGTGTATGGCGCCGATTGCGGCCTCGATCATGGTGGCGTTGCCCCACAGCACGTTGACGTCGGGATAGGCCTGAAGCGTATTCTGGACCAGGGCCAGCTGCACGGCCACGCCGGTATCGCCGAATTTTTCGTCGAGCAATTCGAGCTTGTCGTTCTCGGCGACGACGTTCTTCAAGCCCTCGAGGAATTGCTCGGCCCAGCCCGAACCGGCCGGGCCCGGCAAGGCGACGATCTTGCTGGGTTTGTCGCCGGCGGCTTCTGCCAGGTATTTACCGGTTTGCTCACCCATGACGACGTTGTCCGCAAAAACCTTGGAGGTGGTGGGCGCCTTGTCGACCGGATTCAATACCGCGATGACGGGCTTGCCCGCTTTCTGAGCTTCCTGGAATTTACGGGCGAATCCGGCCTCGGAGATGGCGCCGACGATCAGCGCGTCAAAGTCGGACGCCATGCAGTCATCGAATTGGGACAGTTGCTTGGGCAGGTTTTCGTAGCCGCCCGCCTGGTAGATGGTGACGCCCACGCCCTGGCGCTGGGCTTCTTGCGTAATGCCGTAATTGATCGCCAGCCAGATGGTGTCTTTCATGTGCGGAAACAGCGCGCAGATCCGCCAAGGCTTGTCGGCCTTGTCTTGCGGCGTGTAGGTGATCGCCTCGGCATTGCCGCCGCTCAAGTCCTGAAGCTGGGCGGACCAGCTTTGGTTGGGCGATTGGGCCAGCGCAAGCGCCGGAAGCATCAGGGCACTGCAAGCAAGCAATTTTTTTATCATGATGTCACCTGTATTAAGACGGCGTATGCGCCATGCGCGCTCAGTCCGAATTGACGGTAAAACCTCAATTTACTACGTGATTAATTCTAATGGATTCGGACCCGGCGAAGCGCCTGCGGCGCTCCGGCCGGCTAGCGCTCCGGACCATTCCTGCGTCTGCCGGGCCGGCCCGATGCCGGTCCGTCGTGCATCCGGAGCAGCTTGCGCCAGCCGCCCGATTGCCGAAGCGAACTCCACCAACGCAGCAAACCGTAAGAAAGATAGATCTTTTCCTGGCCAAGAGGCATGTCGGGCCGGACACGCATCCACGAGGTCTTGGAGTACGCGACGAGCTGGTCCGGGTAGACGCTGCGGTGCCCGATGATGAGGTAGGCGGCAATGCCTGCGCCTGCGATGTAGGCGGTGCCCAGCGTGCCGCCGAACAGCTCGACGCCCATCAGTATGGCCGCGATGGGAGTGTTGGAGGCCGAGGCCACCACGGCGACCAGGCCCACGGCGGCGCCGAGCGCGGGGTCGATGCCCAGCATGGGTGCAAAGGCGTTGCCGGCGATGGCGCCGATGACGAACTGCGGGGTGACGATGCCGCCGTAGAAGCCCGAGCCAAGGGTGATGGCCACCAGCAGCGTCTTCCACAAGAAACCCAGATAGGGCATGGGCTCGCCGGCCAGGGCGCCGTCCATCATGGGCAGGCTCAGGCCCAGGTAGCCGGTGGGAATGAGGGTGATCAGGGCGGCAAGCAGGAGGCCGCCGATCACCGGCATCAGCGGCGGCCAGAGTGCGAATCGCTGCTGAAGGCGAGCAAAACCTTTGCGCGCGATGGCGATGGCATCGACGAACACCCAGGCCGCCACGCCGCACAGCACCCCGATGACGATGGTCTTGAGAAACAGCAGCTCCGAGAACTCGGGCAGCGTGAACAGGGTGTAGAAGGTGTACGGCACGCCCCACCACTGGCTGACCTCGTAGGACACCACGCCGGCCACGATGGCGGGAAAAAGGAAGTCATGCCGGATGCGGCCTATGGCCAGCACCTCGACGCCGTAGATCGCGCCGGCCAGGGGCGTGCCGAACACGCTGGCGAAACCGGCGCTGACGCCGCAAGCCACGATGCGCTTCTGCAGCTCGGCGTTGAGCCCCAGCGCACGGCCTATGCCGGAGGCCAGCGACGCGCCAAGATGCGAACAAGGCCCTTCTTTGCCGGCGGATCCGCCCGAAGCCAGGGTGATGATGGCGGCGATGGGCTTGATGGCCAGGGTCTTGAAGGGCATTTTGCCGGACTGCTTGTGAACTGCCGCGATGACCGAGTCCTTGAGCCCGGTCTTGTTCATCTTGTAGCCGTAGTACAGGAGGAGGCCGTTCAATAGCCCGCCCACGGGCAGCAATACCATTTGAAGCCACAAAGGCACGGAGGCCGTGCGGTCTATGAAGAAGAACAGCCCGTGCAGAAAAAGGCTGGTGCCGCTTCCCACGATCGCTCCTGCAATCGTTGCCAGCACCAGCCACTGGACGACCGTCGCCAGCATGACGAGCGGCTCGACAAGGTTGAAGCGCGGCAATCGCATGGAGGCGTGTCCGTTAGGATCTTGGTTGGGAAGGCACAGACGGATTTTAGCGCCCGCTTTTGCCGAACAAGAAATGCCCCCACGCTGCGCAGGCTGGCGCCTGCTTGCTATCCACCTCGCGGCCTGCATGCCGCTCGGATTCGCCAGGCGCATAACAGGCCGCAGGGACTGTTATGCGTCCGGGCTCATCCCCAAAAGGGGGCGTTTTTTTGCCGGGGGCGCCGAGCCTTGGGGCGGCCCGGCAGCAAAAAGCCGCAGCTCAGCGCCTTGCGACGAAGGCGCGGACGACGCCGGGCAGGCTTTCTTCCAGTGGCCGCGGCCCGAAGCCAAGCGCGGCTATTTTGCCGCAATCCAGCACCGAGTACTTGGGGCGGACGGCGGCGCTGGGGTAGTCGCTGGAGGCAATGGGACTGAGCAGCGTCAGGTAGCTGCCGGGCTGACACTCGTCGGCTGCAAGCGCGCCCGCCCGGATGCGGTCGGCCGTCTCAAATATGGCGTGGGCAAGGTCATGGCGTGTGAGGGCGGTGGCGCCGCTGTAGTGGTAGATGCCGCCTTCCAGGTGAACACCTTCTTCCGCGCTGGAGAGGCCGGCCAAGCCGATGATGGCTTCAGCCAGGTCGCCCGCATAAGTGGGGGCGCCGGTCTGATCGTCCACGACGCGCACGGACCGCCCCTGCCCGGCCGCCCGCAGCATGGCGGCGACGAAATTCTGGCCCACTGCGCTGTAGACCCAGGCGGTGCGCACCACCAGGGCGTGCGGCTGCTCCCGCAGCACCCATTGCTCGCCCTGCAGCTTTGATTCGCCGTAGGCGTTCAGGGGGTTGGGGGCGGCCTGTTCGCCGTATGGCCGGTCGCTGCGGCCGTCAAAGACATAGTCGGTCGAGACATGAACCAGGCGGGCGCCCGCTTCGTTGGCCGCCCGCGCCACGTTCAAAGGGCCTAGGGCGTTGACCGCGAACGCCCGCTCCCGCTCCTGTTCCGCGCGGTCCACCTCGTTGTAGGCGGCGGCGTTGACAATGAGATCGGGACGCAGCGCCCCGACCCGTTCGCGCACGGCCGGCGCGTCGGTGATGTCCAATTGCCCCGAACCCAGCGCCGTCACCGTCCAATGCAGCGGGCTCAACTGCTGAAGGGTGCGGCCCAACTGCCCCTGGGCGCCGGTGATAAGAATTTTTAAATTCATATGATTCGAGCCATAACTCGCCAGGTAATCATAATCAACCAGTATGCCCTAGCCTATGCAACTCAATGCCCAGGACCCTTATCTGGTGTCCCATTGGCTGCGCAGTATGATGATTTTCGCCAAGCAACCTTGCCAAATTTTGCCAAAAACAGTAGCCTCAAAATATGAGCACAATGAATATCTCCCTTCCAGAGTCGCTAAAAGGATTCGTTGACGAGCAAGTCCGCCAGCGCGGCTACAGCACAAGCAGCGAGTACCTGCGCGAATTGATTCGCAAAGAGCAAGACAGACAGCAACTGCGTACTCTGTTGCTGGATGGTGCCGCGTCGGCGCTGGGCCTCGAAGCGGATGAAAATTATTTTTCCGGCCTGCGGCAACGGGTAGAAAACCATAAGGCGAATGACTAAAAGCAGTGGCACATAAACGTATTCTTCCGCGAACCAAAGCGCTTGAAGACACTGACGAGGCCATTCACTACTATCTAAAAAATGCCTCGCCACGCATCGCCCTGGGGTTTATCGACGCTTTGGAAAAAGCGTATACCCACATCGGCCGCCACCCTTCCTCAGGCTCATTACGCTATGCCTATGAATTGAGTATGCCGGGGCTGCGTTCCTGGCCTCTTAAGCGTTATCCCTATCTCGTTTTCTATATAGAAACGACAGAGCACATCGAGATTTGGCGCCTGCTGCATCAAGAGCGTGATATTCCGGCGTGGATGCAATCGCCAGAATAGAGCTCGGCACATCTATGCAACGGTGGGGCAACGGCCCGCCTCGAGCAGCTCTTTCAGTGTCTTGCCGCCGCGGTCTTTGTCGGAAAGCAGGGGCGCATCGCAGGGCCAGTCTATGCCCAGGTTCGGATCATTCCAGCGCAGGCAGGCCTCGCTTTGCGGGGCGTAGTAGGCGGTGCATTTGTACTCCACCAGGGCCTGCTCCGACAACACCAAAAACCCGTGCGCATAGCCCGGCGGGATCCACAGCTGCCGGGGCTCGTCGCCGCTCAAGACAAGCGCCTGCCACTGCCCGAAGGTGGGCGACCCAGCACGCACGTCCACCGTGACGTCATAGACACTGCCCTGCACCGCGCGCACCAGCTTGCCCTGCCCGCCCGGATTCTGGAAATGCAGGCCCCGCAGCACATCGCGTTTGGACTGCGAGAAATTGTCCTGCACGAAAGGGCCGTTCTGCCCCGGCAAGCCCTGATACTTCCGCTCTCGGAAACTCTCAACGAAATGCCCCCGCTCGTCGGGAAAGACCCGCAAGGCGATGAGCTTGACGTCGTGGAAGGCGGTGTCGATAAGTTGAAGCGTCACGAGGAAGCGGCAGCCGGAATGATGGGGAGCCAATACGAACCGATACATCGGCTTCGTCTGACGAAAGCGGATAGCACACAGTTTAGCGCGAGCCGCCAGCTCGGCGGCGAGGCAGAACGGGCGCTGCCGCTTCCGGCCGGCGCCCGCTGAGCGCCGCGGCGGTTCAAATCACTGCTTCAGTCACTTTACGTTTCGATGCTTCCGGCTTCGTTCCGGCGCCACCCTGCTCGGCCTCCAGCTGCCGCTGGATTATCCGGCGAAGCTGCACCCGAGCCCTGTCCGAAACAATGTCGACCAGCGTGTCTTCTCCTAGTTCGACCAGGCGAAGCTGCTGCCCTTCGCACATTTCTTTATCCTCTTTGAAAGCGGTCTCTATTTCTCTGAAAAGGTCTTCGGTCGCCTGGGGATCGTCCTGACGATATCCGTTGCAGGTGGAGAAGAAATAAAAGCACGAATCCTTGGTTTCGGGGGTGAGACCGTGAAAGATGCGTAAAGAGAAACCGCCGTCACGGTTACCTTCATATGCGCCCCGGCCAACGTCCACCGCCCCGCTCCATTGAAGAATATTGCTGGGCGATACGAAATCAAACTCTTGCCAACGGTCGACCTTGCCCTTGAACGGGACCGCTTTGAGGTAAGTGGGCGGGGGGTTCGAATCGAGCATCCAGCGCACATACTTCAGGCCCTGGTCGGTCAACGTGGTTTCCATCTTGGCATCCACGTGAATCTGAGGATTGCCTCCTATGGTGGTCCGGTGGACATACCCGAGATGGGTCAGGTCCATCAGGTTGTCCACCATGAGAAGATAGCTTGCTTTTATGTGATAAAAGCCGTGCCTGTGGGGCCAGTCCTTGTAATCGTTGTGGTAGGGATAATCGATGATCTTGGACTCGTCTTTCAGCGCCGGGGCCCCCATCCATATCCAGATGAACTCATCCTTCTCCACCACCGGATAACTGGTTACCCGTGCCTTTTGAGGAATTCTTTCCTATCCCGGAACGTGCAGCACCCTGCCTTGGCTGTCGTGGACCACCCCGTGATATCCGCACTCCAGCCCCCCTTCGACGATGTAGCCCATGGACAGCGGCGCCCCCCGGTGACAGCACTTATCTTCCAACGCTCCCACTTTGCCGTCCTTTCCCCGGAACAGGACAACGGGCTTGTCGCAGATTCGGCGCGCCAAGGGCTTGTCTTCCAGCTCTTTGCTCCAGGCGGCTATATACCAAGTATTCAATACAAACATTGTCGTCTCCATAATGTACGGGCGCCGCCCGCACGCTGTCCCTGTCGGCGTTCATCCTCTCCTTTCAGCGCCCCGCTTTTTGGTTTGCTCCGCTTGAACGGCCTTGCGCAGGGTTCGCCCGCCGGCTTTCCACCAGCGCTTGATTTATTATCAGAACGACCCATAACATGTGTCAATCAAATGACTACATACACCGTATCCATATTATGAATACAGCCGACCTGGACTTGAATCTTCTGCGCATCTTCGATGCCGTCATGCGGACAAAGAGCGTCTCGGAGGCGGGAGCCTCGTTGGGGCTGAGCCAGCCCGCCACGAGTTTTGCCTTGGCCAAGCTGCGCAAGGCCTGCGGCGACACTTTGTTCGTCCGCACTCCGCAGGGAATGCAACCCACGCCACGGGCTCAAACCATGGCTGAGCCCGTTCGCCACATACTCAGCGTAGTCGAGACGGAAGTCTTCAAAGTATCGGAGTTCAACCCGTTCACGGCCCACCGCACTTTTGTCTTCAGCATGACCGACATCGGGGAAATGGTCTTTTTGCCTAAGCTGCTGAAGAGGCTGCGGGTCGAGGCTCCGAACATCGTCATCAAAACAGTCACCATCCCCGCGGCTCAACTTGAAAACGACCTCGAGTCCGGCGCGGTCGACATTGCGCTGGGTTACTTTCCGGACCTCAAAAAAGCCAACTTCTACCAACAACGGCTCTTCAATAGTTCTTTTGTGTGCGTAATGCGCGCCAATCATCCGGTCGTGCAGAAAAGGCTCAGCCTGAAGCAATTCCTGACGCTTTCGCACGCGGTGGTCAGGGCCGAGGGCCGCAGCCAAGAAGTTGTCGAGCGCTTTCTCATGCAGAATGGCTTGAGCCGGCCGATAGGGCTGCACATACCTCATTTCATGAGCGTGCCGTATTTTCTGGCGGACACCGATTACCTGGTGACCGTTCCTCTACCCGCCGCCGTCGAATTCGCCAAGGCGACCCCACTGAAGTTCTTTGAGCTGCCATTGAAGAACGCCCCCGGGATAGAGCTCAAGCAGCATTGGCATGCCCGCTTTCATCGCGACATAGCAAGCAAGTGGATGCGCAAGATCGTGTATGAATGCTTTGCGGAGCACGATGCAAGGCTTCCGGCCTAACGCCGTAGGCCTGCCCATATCCATGAAATGGATACAGTCTATTAGCCTATAAGATTGACAGTGGTTGCCGCCGCTTCTCATAATCTGTCGTCCCCACTCCATACAACGGCAGATAAACGCGAGCATCTCATGCGACGCAACGGAGAAGCAATGATCTCAAAGGAACAAATTCGGCTACTTGCCCGGTACAACCAATGGATGAACGAAAAAGTGTACAAGGCGTCCTCGGAGTTGTCGGACCAGGAGCGCAAGGCAGACGCAAAGGCCAACTATAAGTCCGTCCACTCGACCCTCAATTACTTGCTTTGGGCCGATTATGTCTGGTTGGGGCGCTTTACCGAAAACACCCCATTGGCCAAGGAATATCCCAAGGGCCCCATAGGGGTCGATCTTTACGCCGACTGGGCGGTGCTGCAAGCGGCCAGGCAGGATATGGACAACGACTTCCTGGAGTGGTCCCAGCACGTATCGGAAGGCTGGCTTGCCGCTGATTACAGCTGGCACAGCGTATTAACCGACAAAACCATCACGAAGCCGGCCTGGCTGCTGGTCACCCATTTGTTCAATCATCAGGCAGACCATCGCGGGCAGGTGATCACCATGCTCAAGCAGCACGGCGTCTCCGCCGGTGACAGCGACCTGCTTTTCATGCCTTTGAACTGACTGCCTCAAAAGGCAGCACACCCCCTTCAGCAGTCCATGATTTCAGAGCAAGGAGCGAAACATGTCCGACGGCCAGCCACGTACTCACAGGGTAATGCACACGATGATTCGTGTGCATGATCTGGATGCTTCTCTGGACTTCTACACCCGCATTCTGAAAATGAAGCTTCTCCGGAAGCACGACTTTCCCGAAGGCCGATTCTCTCTGGCCTTCGTCGGCTATGGCCCCGAAGCGGACAACGCAGTCATCGAATTGACCCACAACTGGGATCAATCCGACCCCTACGACCTCGGCTCCGGATACGGCCACGTCGCGATTGCCGTTCAAGACATCTACTCGGCCTGTGACGAGATAAAGCGGAACGGCGGGAAAATCATACGGGAAGCCGGGCCGATGAAGAACGACACGCTTGTGCTGGCGTTCGTTGAAGATCCCGATGGCTACAAGATCGAGTTGATAGACGCTGATACAGTCGCTGCGTGAACCATGGAAGAACTCACCCTATTGACCTATCCTGGTCCAAACGATCTTAAAGTGCGGATCATGCTGGCCGAAGTAGCCGCCCAATACGTTGTCAAGCAGATCGACATCAAGAAGGGCGAACAATTCCACCCGGGCTTCCTGGCCTTGTCGCCGAATAATAAGATCCCCGTCCTGCTCGATACGAGCGAAGGCTCCGTGACGATATTCGAAACGGGCGCCATCCTGACTTATTTGGCCGAAAAATACGGCTGCCTGCTACCCGGCGATCAACCACGGCGAGCGCAAACTTTCGCATGGCTGCATTTCGGCACGGGGGGGCTGGGCTCGACCTTGCCTCAGTTGCACCACTACCTGGACACACCGCAATCGCCGCGGGTGGCCGTTGACCGGTTCGCCCAGGAGGCAATCAGGCTTTTCAGCGTTCTTGAGCACCACCTGGCTTCCAACGAATACCTGGCGGGGGAATACACCATCGCAGATATTCCGAGCTATGTTTCCACGTCGGGCTGGCTAAGGCGGGTCAAAGCGCTTTCCGATGGGAAGCTACAGGAAACACCTCACATCAATCGATGGCTCGGGCTCATAGCCGGCCGCGTCGCGGTCTCAAGCGCCGCCAACGCGGCGCGAGGCTCTGGCGAATGAGATGCGCGGGGATCACGTCCCGGCGCTTTGCCTTTGCTGGGACTCCAGCACGTTCTTGACCGCCGTTGCCAATGCGTGCGCTCCCTGAATGGGCTCCCTGCCCTTTCTTGTGATCTGATAATAATTAATGGGCACCGTCGGCCGAACCAATACAGATATATCGACCCGATAACGGCGGCACGCATTGGCAACGAACCCCGGCAGGATGGCGGAACCGAATCCCGCTTCGACCATGGCCAGAATGGTCTGCAGGTTCTCATGCACCGGCCGGTTCTCGTCCGCACGGCCGAGGCGTCTCAAGTGCTCTTCAATCAGCTGTTGGACGGGGTTGTCGGGCGGCAGCGATACGAGCGGCGTGCTGCCCAGGCTGTTCCATGTCTTTTTCTCTGTGATGGCCTGGAACTCCTTTTCAGCCGCCGTGATGAACACAAGCGAAAAGCTCGTCAACTCGACGCGCTCGATGCCTGAAGCGGGCTTGAAGAAGATGCCGAATCCCACATCGATCAGGCCTTGCTCGATCTCGTCCTGTATCTGCCTTCTGTCGATGTCGCGCACCTGCAGTGTGATTTCGGGCCGCTGCTCCTGGAACGCTGCGCGTGCCTGAGGGAAAACACTGGCTGCGATCAAGGGCGTCGCGGCCACTCTGAGGATTCTCCTGGCCTGGGTGGAAAGCTCTTTGAGCTCGCCCGAGACGGAGTCCAGCTCGGACACGACGCGCGTCGCCACGGGCAGTAACCGGGCTCCCGCATCCGTCAGAGAAACCGAACGAGTCGTGCGATCGAACAGCCGGCAGTTCATCTGGGCCTCCATGTCGCGAATAAGTGCGCTAAGCCCCGACTGTGTGATATGCAAGACCTCCGCCGCGCGGGTGAAGCTGCTCAGCCGCGCGATGTTGAGAAAAGCCTGCAATTGACGCTGCGTCAGATTCATGACCTTTTATTCTTAATTCATTTGATATTTCTGATTATATTATTTATCAAGCTGGAGTTAAATAGCCTCACCCATACATCGTGACGACAGAAAATCTATGGATGAACGGACTCAGGTGGCAATCGCCGGCGGTGGCATCGGCGGACTGACCGCCGCCTTGGCTCTATTGCGCCGCGGCTTCAAAGTGATTGTTTGCGAGCAGGCGACGGAACTCAGAGAGGTCGGGGCGGGGCTGCAGCTCAGCCCGAACGGATTGCGGGCGCTGTATCAGCTGGGCCTGGAAAAACCTCTAATGAGGTCGGCCAGCGAGCCCTCCGGGAAAGAGATCCGGCTGTGGAACTCGGGACGGACATGGAGCCTCTTCGACTTGGGGGCGTCCTCAGTGAAGCAGTATGGGTACCCTTACCTGATGATGTACAGGCCGGACCTCCACGCGATTCTCGCCGAGGCCGTCCTTCAGCTCGATCAGAATGCAATCTGGCTGGGAGCCAAGTGCGTCGGATTCGAACAAAGGAAGAAAGACGTGGCGATGCAGCTTGCGGACGGGCGCACGGTGGTCGCCGATGTTCTGGTGGGCGCGGACGGCGTTCATTCCACTGTTCGTGCCCAATTGATGGACGCCGACCAGCCCAGGTTCTCGGGATGCCTCGCTTGGCGCGGCGTCATACCCATGGACCAGTTGCCGCAGGCTTTGCGCCGGCCCGTCGGTACGAATTGGATAGGCCCTGGCGCCCACGTCATCCACTATCCGCTACACGCCGGAAAGCTGATGAACTTTGTGGGAATTGTCGAGAAGGACGACTGGTGCGTCGAATCCTGGACGCAGAAGGGCACCCATGAAGAAATGCACGCCGATTTTCCGGGTTGGCACGATGATGTCCACACACTGATCGACAGAATTCAGGTTCCCTATAAATGGGCACTCATGATTCGCGACCCATTATCGCGCTGGACATCGGACAACGTCACCTTATTGGGCGACGCCGCCCATCCCACGCTGCCCTTCCTGGCTCAAGGCGCGGCCATGGCCATCGAAGACGGCTACATCCTGGCGCGATGCCTCGGTAATACCCCTTTCGAACCGAAAGCCGCGCTGGCCGGCTATGAAAAGGCGCGCATCAAGAGAACGACACATATCGTGCAACAGTCCACGGAGAACGGGCAACGGTTTCACAATCGGGAGCTTGCCGATGCTGAAGGCGCCGCGGCGTACGTAGACCGTGAATGGGCCGAAGGGAAGATCAGGCAGAGATACGACTGGCTGTTCTCGTATGACGTGGATCGCGCTCCCGTCGAATGACTTCCGTAGGACTGGCACGCGCAGAGGGTTTTCGAACCGGCTTCGAGTAGCGCAGCGGAACGGTTCTAGACCAAGAGGGCAGTTCGTAGTCCATATCGTTGCTTAGGCGGCGCACATATAAAAACCATCAAGGAGACATCATGAAACGACGTACTTTCGGCTTGGCTGCCATGGTCATGCTTGCGGGCCTGCACGCGCCCATGGCGCCCGCGGCAAATACCGACCCCATTCGCATAGGGCTGGTCCTCGACCTGTCGGGCCCGTTCGCCGAATATGGGTTACAGATGCAGGCCGGTATCAAGGCTTTCATGAAGCAGCGCGGCGACAAAGTGGCCGGCCGCCCCATAGAACTGATTGTGAGAGACAGCACCGGTCCTCACCCCGATGTCGGAAAGCGTGTCGCTCAGGAACTGCTGACACGCGAGAAAGTCGATATCCTGGCCGGCTTCGGGTTTTCGAATGTGGCGTTGGCCGTTGCGCCAATGGCTACGCAAAGCAAAACCCCCATGATCATCATGAATGCCGGCGCCTCGCCGATCACCACCGCTTCGCCGTACATCGTCCGCACTTCATTCACGCTGGGCCAGGCATCCGATGTAATGGGGAGGTGGGCGGCTGACAATGGCATAAAGAAAGTAATGACTATCATTGCGGACTATGCCCCCGGGGCCGATGCCGAGGAGCATTTCTCCAGGGCATATCGCGCCGCCGGCGGCGAAATCGTGAGCGGCGTGCGCGTGCCGATTTCGAACCGGGACTTTGCGCCCTATCTGCAGCGGGTCAAGAACGAGCGTCCCGACGCGGTGTTTGTGTTTCTACCTTCTGGAGAGCCCATTATCGCTTTCATGAAGGGATATCAAGAACGGGGGCTCGAGGCGGACGGCATCAAAGCCATCGCCGCTTTCGGCGCGGACGACGGAGAACTGCCAGCGCTCGGAAAAAGCGCATTGGGATTGATCTCCAGCCAAATATACACACCGGCCCACGACAGCGAGAAGAATCGCCAGTTCGTCAAAGATTTCAAGGAGTTCGATAAACATGGGCTGGTGCCCAATTTCATCTCAGTAGGCGCATACGACGGGATGGCCCTCATCTACGCCGCCGTCGAAAAGCTCAACGGAGATGTCTCCGACGGCGCGAAGGTCGTTGAAGCCATGAAGGACTGGTCTCACGAAAGCCCGCGCGGCCCCATCAGCATCGATCCAGAAACCCGCGACATCATTCAGAACATCTACCTGCGGCGTGTCGAGGAGGTCGACGGAAAACTGGTGAACGTCGAGTTCGACAAGTTCGAGAACGTCAAGGACCCGGGGAAAATGTAGGACGCGTTTCCCGCGGGGCTCGCAGCGAACTCGTTTCTCGGACGGCAGACACAAGGCAGAAAATGCATTACGTACAGTCAAACGGCATCCAGATCCACTATCGCATTGAGGGCCCCCGGGACGCTGCGGCCCTTATCCTGGCCAACTCCATCGCCACCGAGCTTTCCGTGTGGGATGAAGTCGTCGAGGAGCTGGCGCCACACGTCCGGGTCATCCGATACGATGCCCGGGGCCAGGGCGGCACCGATGCGCCCGACGAGCCATATGCCATCGCGCAATTGGCGCGAGACGTACTTGGCCTGATGGATCATCTTGAGCTGCACAAAGTGAATTTCTGTGGGCTTTCCCTTGGAGGAATGGTGGGAATGTGGCTGGCATCCCACTATCCGGATAGAATCGAACGGCTCGCGCTATGTAACACCGCTGCCGCTGTCCCGCCTCCGGAGAGTTGGGACCAGCGTGCGGAGCTGGCCCGGCGGCAGGGAATGGAAGCGATATTGCCGGCCGTAAGGTCCCGTTGGCTGTCCGAGGGCTGTCTTTCCGAACAGCCCATCAAAGCAGGCAGGCTGATGGATATGGTCAGGGCGTCTCCGGTCAACGGGTATATAGGCGGCTGCGCAGCCATACGCGATATGGACCAAAGCCGTTCTATCGCCGCTATTCTTGCCCCCGTATTGCTGGTCGCGGGGCAGTACGATCAGGCCACACCGCTAGACCAGCTTCTTTTCATCCGACGCCAGCTCACGGCCGATGCCGCCTATGTGGAGCTTCCGTGCGGCCACATGTCGAATGTCGAAAAACCCCGCGAGCTCGCGCGCGAACTGCTCGCCTTCATAAGCAATGGCGATCCGCCTAGGTCTTCATGCGACGCGACCATTCCCGAGCGGGATCGTGCTTCAGGCGCCTATTGATGAAAGCGATGGCGAGCACGGCAATGAGGGCGCCCAGGCCGGCCAGGGCCATGTCCTTGTGGGCGTCCCAGACGTCGCCTTGCGTGCCCAGGTAATGCATGCCCACATCGCCCCCGAACAATTCGGCGGCGCCCCATTCGATCAGCTCGTAGAGGGCCGAGGTGCTGAGCGTGACGTCCAGCGGCAGGAAATAGCCCCAGAAGCCGCGCACCTCGGCGACCCGCAGAAAGAATTCGCGTATGGGATAGGCCAGCAGCAGGCCGTAGCTGAAATGCACCAGGCGATCGAAGTGATTGCGCTGCCAGCCCAGCGCCTCGTTCAGGCTGTGGCCGGTTAGCGCCCGCCACCAGGCATCGTAGGGCACTTCGGAATAGGTGTAGTGCGAGCCGACGGCGTGCAGCGCCAGGAAAAGCAGTATCAGGTAAAGCGAGGCATCCGAAAACCGGAAGGCCCGCCGGGCGAACCACAGCAGCGCCACCAGCCCGACGACCAGGGCGTTCTCCAGCAGCCAGGCGCCTCGGTCGGAGGGCGCGATGCCCAGCGCCGCCCAGAAGACGAGATAGACCGCGCCCGCGATCCGTACGCCGCGTCCAGGCAGCTTTTGAGTGGGAGCCAAGGTATCCATTTGTCGGAGTATATCTGCGTCCGCGGCGTCGCGACCCGACATACGTCCTAGGCCGTCCTGTCCCGAGCCGGCCGCTATTCTTTCGTCCGGACGGCCCAGAAAACTTCGCCTGGCTTCAGCACCGCTTCCATGCCGCCAGCGACGGGGAACCACCGGCACACCCCTCGACGCATCGAAACGAACGATTGAGTTTTGGTCATGCATGGCGGCCTGATAAATCGCTTGTCCATGTTCCACCGGCTGCCCTACATTGAGCTCGAACCAGTAAATGGTTTCTTCGGATGCCACGCCCCCCTCTGATGGGACGCGCATCGTCAAATTTCAAGGAGAGAGAACGGTGGGACAAATCGAGAAGCAGGCCGGGGTAAGGTTTTTTCAGCCACGCCGCCTTGGCCACGTCAACTTATTCGTAAGCAGTTATGAGCGCGCCGCCGAGTTCTATCAGGACATCGTCGGGCTGGAAGAGGTCTATCGGCAGCCGGACAACCGCGCCAGCTTCGTCAGCAATGGCAACACCTATCACGACCTGGGCCTGACCGACGTCTCCAGCCACTATGCGCAGAAGGGCCAGCAACCGGGCCTGAACCACATCGCCTTCGAACTGGAGAACGAAGTGGACCTGGTCAAGGGCTACAGGCTGGCGGTGGATGCCGGCGTCAAGTTCATGTCCACCCAGGACCACGACGTGGCGCACTCCATCTACAAGCTGGATCCCGAAGGCAACGCGGTGGAAGTCTATGCCGACGTGGTCGAGGACTGGCGCACCGCGCGCCATGGTGTGTTCGAGAAAGTGAAGCCCGAATGGATACCCGGCGTCACCAACGAACCCAGCAGCGAACTCCGCTACCCGAAGAATCCGCCCATACACGTGGTGCCCAGCTCGGTCTTCCGGGCGCGACGCGTCACCCATGCGGGCTTCGTGGCGGAAGACTACGAAAAACTGTACGACTACTACACCGACCTGATCGGGCTGACTCCCTTCGTGGGCGATCGCGACAGCGACTATTGCGTGCTGCGCGGCACGAGCAGCACCGAAGGCATTTCGCTCTTCCGCCACCCCGCCGGCGTGCCCCGCGGCATGCACCACGTGGGCATAGAGGTCAAGGATGAAAGCGAACTGGACCGCGCGCTGAAGAAAATGGCGGAAAAAGGCATCGCGCTCGACCGCGAAGTAAGCCACCCCGCCAGGCGCACGGTCTGCATCCAGGATCCCGACGGCATACGGCTGCAGTTTTATGTGAACCGCCGGTGGGAGCCTGCAGCCTTGAAGGGCGTCGCCCTGGAAGAGGCGCTTTACCTGCTGTAGCGCCCAAGGTGCCGGCCGCGGTCGCCCCGCTTCAGGCCGGCACGCTTATCGCTTGTACGTGCGCCGCCTGCTCTTTGATCCATGAGCAGAACGCCGCGCACTGCGGTTCATGGGCCCGGTCGGCAAGCATCAATAAATAATAAGAGCCCGCGCTGGGCGTCTCGGACCTGATGGGCGTCACCAGCTCCTCTGGGCTGAAGCTGGAAATCAGCACGCTGGGCACCAGGGCAACCCCCTGCCCTTTGCGGGCCGCCTCGATCGCCATGAAAAAATGGCCGTACTCGATTCTTTCCTTGCCCGGCGGCTCGTGCAGGCCGTATATGCCCAGCCAGTCGCGCCATGCATGGGTTCTGCTGGCGGTATGGATGAGGGGATACCTCAGCAGATCTTCCGGTGTATTCAACGGGTGGTTCGAGTCCAGCAGCCTGGGCGAGACGATCGGAACCAGCACGTCGTCGAACAGCGGCTCGGCATTGACGCCGCGCCAATTGGACACCATGTCGAGGTCGATGCGCGGCTGGCGCGCGTCGTAGATCTTGCCCGGCAGCGCCCCTACCCGGATCGCCACATCGGCTTCGTTGGCCTGCAGGTCGACGGCGCGTATGGACGTGAGGATGCGGGTTTCGATGCTGGGGTTGCGCTGGGTGAAGCTGTCCAGCCGGGACATCAGCCAGAACGAGGCCACCGACGGCAGCACGCTGATCGTCAGAATGGAGTGGCGGCTTTCGCGTGTCTTGAAGTTGACGGTTGCGCGCTCGACATGGTCGAGCGCCTGCTGGATTTCGCGCAGGTACATCTCGCCGGCGGGGGTCAGCTCGACGCGTCGCGTAAGCCGGATGAACAGCTTGGTGCCCAGATGTTCTTCAAGCCCGCGTATCTGCCGGCTGATCGCCCCTTGCGTGACGAAAAGCTCTTCGGCCGCGGCGGAAAAACTGCCCAGGCGGCCTGCGGCTTCGAACGCGCTAAGAGCGATCATCGAGGGCAGAACACGGCGCATGGCTTTCCTGTATGAGGGGTAGGCGGGCTGCAAATCGACTCTTGAGTTTATCTCATGCATATTGCTCATTCAAATCGTTTGTCCGCCGCAAACCGGTCCCATAAAGTGAAGACCAAGGCTCACGAAACAGCCGCAAGGCAAGCGTGAGGCACTCATATTTTCAAGAGGGACTGACATGGTAGTTGTTTCTGAGTCGCGAGTTGCGATCGCCGGCCTGGGCGCGGTGGGCAAGGTCATTGCCACGGAGCTGGACAAAGGGATTCCCGGGTTGAGGCTGACGGCGGTATCGGCCAAGAACAAGGACAAGGCGACGGAGTTCGTCGCGCAGCTCGGGCGCTCGGTGCCCGTCGTCGATCTCGATGCGCTGATCGACCACGCCGACGTCATCGTGGAGTGCGCGCCGCCCGAGCTCCTGCCCCGGATCGCGGCGCCGGTGCTTGCCGCGGGAAAGAAGCTGGTCGTGCTTTCCGTGGGAGCGCTGCTGGCGCATCCCGAACTGAAGGAAGCCGCCATCGACAACGGCGGCTCGATCCTGGTTCCCACGGGCGCCCTCATCGGCCTGGACGCCGTGGTGGCGGCGGCCGAAGGCACCATCCATTCCGTGCGCATGACCACGCGCAAGCCCTTGCAAGGCCTGGCCGGCGCGCCCTACCTGGTCGAGAACGGCATCGACGTGGGCGCCATCACATGCCCGACCAAGATATTTTCGGGCACGGCGCGCGAAGCGGCCAAGGGCTTTCCCGCCAACCTGAACGTGTCGGTGGCGCTGTCGCTGGCCGGCGTGGGCCCCGACCTCACCATGCTGGAGGTCTGGGCCGACCCGACCGTCACACGCAATACGCATCACATCGAAGTGGACGCCGACACGGCCAGCTTCAACATGACGATCGAGAACATTCCGTCCGAGAACCCCAAGACCGGGCTGATCACGGCCCGCAGCGCGATCGCGCTGCTGCGCAAGCTCGGCGCGCCCATCAAGGTTGGAACTTAAGGAGGCCTGGCCACATGAATTTCGGCATCGAAGGAAAAGTTGCGCTGGTGACCGGCGCGGGAGGGGGCCTGGGAGGCGCCATTGCGCTATCCCTGGCAAAGGAAGGGGCCCGGGTCGTCGTGGCCGACGTGCATCAGCCGTCGGCGCAGCGCACCGTGCAGGCCATTGAGGAAGCCGGCGGGCAGGCCATGCCGCTCGACCTGGACCTGAACAAGCTGGACGAACTCGACGCGCACGTCGAGACGATACGCTCGCGCCTGGGCAAGGTGGAGATCCTGGTCAACAATTCGGGCGGCCCGCCGCCCTCCCAGGCCTCGGGAGTGCCGAGCGAAACCTGGGAGAAGCATTTTCGCGCCATGGTGCTGAGCCTGATGCGTCTTACCGACCTCGTCCTGCCCGACATGCGCGCGCAAGGCTGGGGCCGCATCATCACCAGCACGTCTTCCGGCGTGGTCATACCCATACCCAATCTGGGCGTGTCCAACGCCCTGCGCCTGGCCCTGGTGGGCTGGTCCAAGACACTGGCCAAGGAAGTGGCCCGCGACGGCATCACCGCCAACATCGTGCTGCCCGGCCGGATCGCCACGGCCAGAATCCAGCAGCTGGATGAAGCCCGCGCCGAAAGAGAACAGAAGCCGCTCGAGCAGGTGATTCAGGAAAGCACCAACACCATACCCATGGGGCGCTACGGGCGCGTGCAGGAATACGGCGACGTGGTCGCCTTCCTGGCCAGCACCCGGGCCTCGTATTTAACCGGTTCCGTCATTCGCATCGATGGCGGCCTCATTCCCAGCATCTAAGGAGATTTCGCACTATGGCCAGTTTCACGGCTGAACAACGCAACGACATCCGCACCCGCTTCCAGCGCGTCGACACCTCCAACGTGGCGGACGTCCTCGACACCCTGGGCTATATGGACCAGGGCCTTTCGCCCGACTTCCTGCCCTACCCGCACACCGCCGGGCGCCTCGCCGGCTGGGCCTACACGATCCGGGGCCAGATGACGCCTTACGAACTGGGCGGCGATGCCGAGAAGATGAAGGCCTGCCAGGGCCTCTCGGACGGCGACATCAGCGTCTGGAGCGGCGATGGCCACGGCATCTGCTACTTCGGCGAACTGATCGCCATCGGCATGAAGGAAAGAGGCTGCCTGGGCGCGCTGGTGGACGGCGGCGTGCGCGACGTGCGCTGGATAGGCGCGCAGAACTTTCCCGTCTATGCGCGCTATCGCACCCCCGTGCAATCGATCGGGCGCTGGAAGGTGACCGGCTGCCAGGTGCCGGTATATATGCGCGGCGCCACGACCCCGCTGGTTCAGGTCAACCCCGGCGACTTCATCCTGGCCGACGAGGACGGCGCCATCGTGATTCCGCAGGCGGTGGTCGAGCAGGTGCTGGCCGAAGCCGAGGCGCTTACACAAAAAGAGGAAACCATACGGGCGGAACTGCAGAAAGGGCTTACGCTTGCGGAGGCCCTGGCCGAGTACGGCCACGTTTGAAGCAACTCATGAATTCGCATCACCATCAAGCAGCAAGGAGTCTCGACCTTATGTAGAACCCCATGGACATGTCGCGGCATGTCCATCCCCATACCACCAGGAGGAAACATGACAAGCAATCAGAACAGAAAACACGGCGGCAGACTCATCCGTTCGGCTTTTGCTACGCTGGCGGGCGCCGCCATGATCGTTGCGGCAGGCGCCGCGCATGCGCTCGAAAAAGTGACGGTGCGGCTCGATTTCTCGCCCATTGGAATCCACACGGCGATGTATCTGGCCAAAGAAAAGGGATGGTTCGAACGTGAAGGGCTCGACGTCACCATCCAGGACGGCAGCGGCTCGCTCAACACCATCCAGCTGGTGGCCGCCGGCCAGGCCGACATCGGCCAGGTGCAGCTCGGGCTGCTGGTGTCCGCGCGCGACAAGGGCCTGCCCCTGAAGTCGTTCGCCGGCTATGTGCGCGGATCCGACCTGGCGGTGATGGTGCCGCGCGATTCCAACATCAACAAGCTGGAAGACCTCAAGGGCAAGAAGATTCTGTGCTTCACCGCCAGCCCCTGGGCGCCCTTCATCGACAGCTTCCTGGCCAAGGGCGGGCTGGACCGGAAATCGGTCGACATCACCATGGTGGCCCCTTCCGCCATGGCCGGCCTGTACAGCTCCGGCGAGGCGGACGGCTTCATGTCGGTGGCGCCGCACCAGGTTCCCCTCCTGGAGAAGACCCGGCCCGCCAAGACCCTGCGCATGGCCGACTATGGCATCCACTTTCCCAGCTATGGCCTGATCGCCACCGAAGAAACCCTGAAAAACCGCAGGGAGATGCTGGAGAAGTTTAACAAGGTGCAGATAGAAACCTGGGAATACATCTGGGACGGCCATGAAGACGAAGCGGTGCAGGCCATGATCAAGCAGCGCCCCGGCGTGAACCTGGACCCGGTGTCCCTGAAAGGGCAATTGGACATGAACCGCCCCCTGTTCTTCACCGAAGCGACCAAGGACAAGCGCATCGGCTGGCAGTCCGAGGCCGACTGGAAGGCAGCGCTCAAATCCATGGAAGACGCCGGCATCGACACCGGCGGCGTCAAGCTCGAGGACCTGTACACGAACGACCTGATGCCCGCCGCCAAAGGAGAGAGCTGATGATGAGCACCTATCTGGACATCTCCGACTTCACCAAGGTCTACCCCTCGCCGCGGGGCGACGTGCATGCCCTGGAAAGCGTGAACCTGGGCATCGAGGAAGGCCAGTTCGTCAGCATCCTGGGGCCCAGCGGCTGTGGCAAGAGCACTCTGCTCAAATGCGTCGCCGGCCTGGAGTCGGGCACTTGCGGGCAGATCCGCTTCGACGGCCAGGTGCTGGACGGCCCGCCCAGCGGGCTGGGCATGGTGTTCCAGCGCGACCTGCTGGTCGACTGGCGCACCGTGCTCGAGAACGTGATGATCACCGCCGAGTTCCTGGAGCTGGATGAAGACGTGGCGCGAAAAGAAGCCCTGCGCCTGCTCGAGCTGTTCGGGCTGAAGGGCTTCGAGCACCACCATCCCTGGGAGCTGTCGGGCGGCATGCGCCAGCGCGCCGCCATCTGCCGTGCGCTGGTGGGCAACCCGAGGCTGCTGCTCATGGACGAGCCCTTCGGCGCCCTGGACGCCATGACCCGCGACGAACTCAACATCGAGCTGCAGCACATCTGGCTGCAGTCCAAGAAAACGCTGCTGTTCGTCACCCATAGCATCCAGGAAGCCGTATTCCTGTCCGACCGGGTCATCGTCATGTCGCGCAACCCGGCTCGCGTGATCGAAGACATGACCATCGATCTGCCGCGGCCCCGAACGCTGTCCACCCGGGGCTCGGCCCAGTTCGGCGAGTATGTCATCGAGTTGCAGGCGCTGTTCAAGCGGGTCGGCATCTTCAAAGGAGAATAGGCATGTTACGCATTTGGCAGGCGACCGAGGCCGCCCGCACTTTCACGGCGGTGATCCTGGGGTGCATCGCGATCTGGGCGGTATGTGTATGGGTCTTCGACTTACCGGTGTTCCTGGTGCCGTCTCCCATGACCGTACTGAAGGAGTTCATCGAGAAGCCCCAGTTCTACTTCGCCAACTCCTTGTCCACGCTGTGGGTGTCGCTGGGCGGCTTTGCGCTGGCCGTGCTGGCCGGGCTGATTCTTTCCATCGGCATCATCCGTTCGGTCTGGCTGGAGCGCACGCTGTACACGCTGCTGGTCGGCCTGAACAGCCTGCCCAAGGTGGCGCTGGCGCCGCTGTTCGTCATCTGGTTCGGCACGGGCGCCATATCGAAAATGGCCGTGGTGATCAGCATCGCCATCTTTCCCATCGTCATCGGCACCGTGCTGGGCCTGCGTTCCATCGACCCGGAGCTGATCAACATGGCCCGCGCCATGCGAGCCCCGCAAAAGCGCATTCTATGGAAGCTGCGCTTTCCGCAGGCGCTGCCCAGCCTGCTGTCGGGCATGAAGGTCAGCATCTCGCTGGCCCTGGTGGGCACGGTGGTGGGCGAGTTCATCGCCGGCAACAAAGGCCTGGGCAGCACGATACTGGCGGCGCAAGGCACGTTCGACACCACCCAGGTCTTCGTCTGCATCGTGCTGCTGGGCGTACTGGGCGCCATCCTTTTCTATGCCATCGATCTGGTGGAGCGCTATCTGATCCCGTGGCATCCCTCGCATCGCGGACACAAACAGCAAGCGGCCAACCCGCAACGCGCGCCCCAGCATCAGGGCCGCGCAGGCGTAGCACACTGATCGTAAGTCTCACTCAAGGAAATGAATTGATGATTCAGTATCCATGCGCCGCACACGGCCTCCAGACCCGCGTGCTGGAGACCGGCGCGGGGCCCGCCCTGGTCTTCATACACGGCTTGGGCGCGCGGGCCGACCGCTGGCGCCACAACCTCGAGCCGCTAGCGGCGGCCGGCTACCGCTGCATCGCCATCGATCTTCCCGGTCACGGCTTCGCCAGCAAGGCGGACATCGCGCCGTTCAGCGTGCCCCGATGCGCAGACTGGCTGTCCGATATTCTGCGGCAGATCGGCATCGAACGCTGCGCACTGGTCGGCACGTCTTTAGGGGGCTATATCGCGGGCACGATGGCCTGCCAGGCTCCCGAGCGGGTGGGCGCCCTGGTGCTGGTCGGGACGGTGGGCATCGTGCCCATGGGCGACGAGGCCCGTGCGGCGATTTCAGCGCGCTTCGGCACGGTCACCCGCGAAGGCATAGAGCGCAAGCTGCGAACCGTCTTGTTCGACGCCAGCCTGGCGACGCCGGCCTGGATCGAGGAAGAATGGCGCATCAACAATTCGATGGGCGCCCCGGGGGCTTTTGCGTGCATCGCCGACTACATCCGTGACGGCATCGACGACGACGTCATCGGCGAGCGGCTTGCCGCAATGGACCATCGGCGCCATTCGACGGCCATCATATGGGGCCGCGAAGACAAGGCCGTACAGGTCGATGTAGGGCATCGTTGCCGCGACCTGCTGAAGCCGGCGCTGTATCAGGAAATTCCCGAAACCGGCCACGGCCCTTATCTGGAGAAGCCCGAGGTCTTCAACGAATTGCTCATCGGCTTTCTGGCGCGCGAAGGCGTGTATCCGCCGGGCTCACCGCCACGGTAGCACCCTGCGTTCGATCTCTTTGAGTATCGCCGCGGTCACCAGTCCGATCGCGGTAATCAAGATGATGCCTACGAACATCTCTTCGATGCGCATGACTTCGAATGATGTCCAGATCAGGTATCCGATGCCTGCTCGCGCCGCTACGAACTCAGCGGCCACGATCAATATCAACGCCACGCCGATGGCTAAACGCAGGCCGACGAAGATGGAAGGCAGCGCCCCGGGGACAATGATCCGCGTGAAAAGCTTGAGCTTCGATGCGCGGTAGTTCTTCGCCACATCGAAATAGATGCTGCTAATCGACATGACGCCGGACATGGTGTTGATCAGGACGATGAACACCACGGCGAAGGCAATGATGAAGATCTTGGACGCCTCGCCCAGCCCGAAGAACACCATCACCAGGGGCAGCAGCGAGATCTTCGGAATGGGATAGATGGCGGCCACGATCGGATCAAGCGCCGCCCTCAGCCAACGGGACAGCCCCATCAGAACGCCCAATGCCACACCGACTATCGACCCTATGACGAACCCGCTGCCGATCCGGATGAAGCTGGCTTTCAGGTGTACCCAAAGCGTTCCGTTCGCCATCATTTCGTACATGGTCCGCGCAATGCTGGCGGGCGTGGGAACGAACCGTTCATCGATGACTCCGAATGTACCCAGCAGCTGCCACACCAGGAGGAGCACGATGGGCGAAGCAATGCCGATGATGCGCTCCTGGGCCGCCATACTGATCCGCCGGACCTTGTCTTTTCTCATGGTTTAGCCTCTTGCTTGATGCGCGTTGCGAATATCTGCTTCGAGCATTCCCCAGATGTGATGCGCCAGCTCGCCGTGCCGAGGTTCGGACTGAACGCCGAATATATCGCGAGGCCGGGGGAAGGGCACATCGATGATTTCCACGATGCGCCCGGGTGCGCTGCCCATTACGGCGATGCGATCACCAAGAAACAGAGCCTCGTCTATGCTGTGCGTTATATAGACTACGCTCTTGCGGTTGGCCTCCCATATTTGCACGAGCTCGCGCTGCAGCATGATCTTGTTCTGTGCATCCAGGGCCGCGAACGGCTCGTCCATCAGCAGCACCTCGGGATTGTTGACGAATGCGCGAACTAGGCTCACGCGCTGGCGCATGCCTCCAGACAGCTGGGCCGGGTAATAGTCCTCAAAATCGGCAAGGCCCACCTTGTGCAGGAAGGAGCGCACCAGCTCGTTGCGTTGGGCGCATGGCAGACCCGCCATCTCCAGCCCGAAACCCGCGTTTTCCAGTACCGTCATCCATGGAAACAGGGCGTGCTCCTGGAACACCATCGACGTCAAGGCGCGCGCCGAATCGGTATGATGGATTTCAATGTGGCCGGATGTATAGGTTTCAAGATCGGCCATAATGCGCAGCAAGGTGCTCTTTCCACAGCCGCTGGGCCCCACGATACATAGAAACTCGCCATCGGCGACATCGAGATCGATGTGCTTCAGGACATCGATCCGCCCGCCCTGCGGGGTCATAAAGGCCTTGTCCAGATTTTTGATGGTGATCTTCATGCGGTCTCGCCTATGTCGCGCGTGATGTGTCCTCTTTCAGGCCTGCGGACGTACCGAGTCTCTTGGATTTTCACTTTCATTTTGCTCCGAGTGCGCTTCTTGCCTCCTGCAAGTAGCTCGTGTCGATGAATGTGTCAGGGGGGATCTCGTCCTTGGCTTTCACGTATCCGCGCGACATGTAATATTTTTGCTGCTTCATCAGGCTATCGACGTTCAGCTCGCCGTCTGGCGGAATGACCGGCAGCACGGCAGCCTTGAGCACCTCTGGCTTGAGCTTGGTGTATTTTTCGATGATGGCGATATTTTCGGAGGAATCGAAGCCGTTCTCTTGCAGGTCGCGGGCCCCCATCAGAAAGCCGGCCAGAAAATTCTTGACCACATCCGGATGCTCCTCGGCGTAATCCTTCGTGGTCTTGATAACCAGCATCTGCTCGTTGGAATCGTGACGCTCCGAGAGCCGGACGATATCGCCACGCTGCTCCGACAATGTCGCAAACGGCTCCGCAAGCAAAGAAGCCTCGATAGCCTTGGTACGGAATGCTTCCGCCATCTGGGAGAACCCCATGGGCGTCACGAGGTCCAGATCCGATACCGACAGATCCGCCTGCTCCAGGGCAAGGCTGAGCAGGTACTCGGCAATGCCTCCGGGCGCCAGATTGGCCACCCGCCGTCCCTTCAGTTGCGCGAGGGTGGTGATGCTTGCGGAATCGTACAGATCTTTGCGCACCACGATCGGGTTGGACGACGCCCCAGGGCTATTGAGCGCCAATGAGCTGATCAGGACCAAAGGCATGCCGCGCTGAAGGCTGTTGAAGAACGCCGAGTCGGCCGAGCCGCCGGAGAACTCGATGGTCTGCCCGGCCACCTGGTAGGTGGTGTCTCCGCCCCGGACAATGTGAAGCTCGACATCCAGCCCGCGCTGTGCGAAGTAGCCTTTTTCAATCGCAACGTACAGGCCCGCATATCCCACCGAAGGCACATGGGTCATATTCACCTTGACCTTCTCCGGCAGGGGCTTGAGCTGGCCTTGGGCCGGCAGCGGCAGCAATGAGGCCATAGCCATCATGGCGCCGGCCGCCGCTAAACAAAATCTTGAATGGATACCACTGAACATGTCTTCCTCCTGAATTTTATGTTTCGCGGCTTGGGCCGCCTCGATTAACCGCTACAAGACCCCTCGTGCAACAATGGGCCAGATGTCGATGACCCGATCGCCCTCGATGACGTGATAGCAATCATGCAGGTTGATCGTGGGATCGCAGTGGGGCGTAACCAGATCGACGCAGCTTCCGACCAGCCCGGCCTGGGCTTGCGCAGAATCCAGCACAATGCGGCCGAACTCGTCTCCATACAGTTCATATCGCCGCCCGCCAAATTGCTCGTGGACGACCGCAAGCGGACCGTCGGTGGCAAAGCTTTTGAAACCCGCATTGATCGTCAGCTGTCCGGGCACCTTGTCATTGACGACACTGGTCCGCAAAAAAAGCGAAGTCTTGTACGGGTTGCTGCGGTCGGCGAACAACTGGACCTCGTGATACTCCACATCCATGAAGATATAGGAACCGGCCTGCGATTCGGTAAAGACTTTTCGTTCGACGTCGATGCCGAACGTTCCGGTGCCGCCTCCGCTGACGATCTCGGGCGGCAGGCCCGCTTGCCGCAATGCGTCCAGCACATGCTGTAGATGATCGAGCTGGCGGCCGTAAACAGCCCTGCGTTCGGCGTAGTCATTAATGTGCTGGACCATGCCGGAGTAGCCTTGCGCCCCGGCATAACGCAGGCTTCGGTGGGAAGCGAGCCTGCGTGCAAGCTCAATGGCCGCTTCCGCGCTGACGACGCCAGTGCGGCCCATCCCGATATCGATATCGACCAGGACCGGCAGCGGGCGCCCGGCATCGCCCAGCGCGTTTTCCCAGGAGGCAATCTGATCCGGATGATCGACGACCACCATCAATTCCAGTCCCTGGCCATGCAACGCCGCAAGCCGCTCAAAGTGCCTGGGCTGAAACACCGGCGTTGTCAGATGGATCGCCGGTACGCCGGCCGATGCCAGCGCAATGACCTCGTGGGGCGTGGCGCAACATACGCCCGCCGCACCCGAATCAATTTGCTCCATGGCGATCTCGGCGCATTTATGGGTTTTGGCATGAGGCCTCAGCTTCATGCCATGACGCGTGCACTCGGAAGCCAGGTATCGCATGTTCGCGCGCATTGCCTCCAGATCCAGAAGCAGCGCCGGCGTCGTCAACTTGGCGGCCCCGCCGTCCAGCCCGATAAGATCGGCGTTGATCGGCGTCCAGGACTTCGTCTTCATGCAGCCTCCTTGTTGCGCTGGTAAACCGTCTTTCCTCCCACAACGACGAATTCGGCCGCGATATCCTTGATCTCGTCCTCCGGCGTGTTCAGGAAATCTCTGTCCAGGCATGCGAAGTCCGCCAGTTTTCCGGGCTCTAAAGATCCTTTTTCATTTTCCTCGAACGTCAGGTATGCCCCGTTGATGGTCGCGGCGCGCAACGCATCTTCGCGCGTGATTTTTTCTTCGGGCGCGATCACCCGGCCTTCAGTACGCTCTATGCGGGCAACGCTTTGCCATATGGGATAGAACAACGATGCCGGCACATTGTCAGTGGCCAGACAGAAAGGCACGCCCGCGTCTCGCAGGCTGGCCAGCGGAGAAATCGTCGCCTCGTTACCCTGCCCGACCAGATCAAGCATCTTCTTCCCGGTCCGCCAGATATAGCGGTTGGTATGTGTTGTCACGACCAAGCCCAGATCGCGCATGCGCCCTATCTGATCTTTGTTCAGCACGCTGAGGTGGCCGATGATCCATCGTTGATCGCGGATGGACACAACCCGGTCGACCTCTTCGTACAAGTCCAGCATGTCGGGGGTCAGGGCTGCGCACCGGATATTGTTGCGGGCCGCCTCGATCAGTACAGACTTCAGGCGGTCTCGGGGAAGACCGGCATCGAAGTAAAAGCCCGCCCATCCAGTATAAGGGCTTGCAGAAGCCCTCAAGCTGTTCTCCAGAGGCGACCTGGGGCCGTCGCCGTCCTGCTCGAGCAAAGCATATAAGCCCGCCACCCGCAGGTACTCATCGCCGAGCCCGCGCCCGCGGAGCCAGCCGCCCCAAGTTCCCAACAGGCGTTCCTCGGGCGCGCCCGCAAGCGTGCCCCACGATGGGCTGAAAAGCAGATTCGCCCTGACTGTGAGGCGATTCTGCTCGCGCAGCCGTCCATATGCGGCAATCAGTTCGCTCGCCGCGCCATGTTCCTCGAAAATGCTGGTCGTACCGAACGAGTTGTAGATGCCGGCGGCGCGCTCGATCGCCTGGACTCGCTGCCCGTGCGTGAAGCGGCCAGCTTCGCCCATGAGGGTCATCTCCACAATACTCATGTAGGTGTCTTCCATGAACACCCCTGTCGGCTCGCCCCCCTCTTTCTCGATAATCACCGAGGGGGCCGGAGATGGCGTGTTACGGTCTATGCCGCAGCATTCGAGAGCCATGGTATTGGCTATCGACACCAGGGGCAGACTATGTCTCCAGAAACCCCAGATCGGCCTGATGTAAACCGGATTGTTCGGCGACACGCGATCCAGGTCGCGGCGCGTTGGCCAACGGCCCTCGCTCAGCCCCGACACCGGATCCCAATATGAAGGAGGGTCGCCCACAGGCATCGTGACGATCCATTCGCCGGGTTTGGCGTTCTTTACGAGCCCTTCGATACGCACAAGAATGTCGTCTATGGAGCGCGCGCCTTCCAGGCTCGGGTATACGTCCTTCAGGCCTTCGCGATCCATATGCGCGTGCGTATCTATAAGACCCGGCACCACCGTCCGACCCGCCAGATCCACCACCTGCGATGCCTTACGGGCCAGATCGCCGAGCTCTTCATCGGAGCCGGTGGCCACTATCCTGCTTCCCATCGTCGCCAAAGCGGAGCATATAGAAAAACGGGAATCCACTGTAAGTATCCGGCCATTGCGATACACGCGCAATTCATTCTCGGGCATCATCATTCCCGTCATTTCAATACCCTCCCGCCCAAGCATCGCGCCGATAGTCGGCAACCGCTTTCAGTTCCATTTCTTCTCCTACATGTATGCACTCGGCCGAGCCGAAAAAGAATCTGTGCCTGGACTCCGCCGTGTGAACGGGCAGGCCCGAAGCCCTGATCGCATCGACAATTCCGCTGGTTATCTCCGGCTCTGCGAGAAGATTCCCTTGCAGATCGAGCGACCACCTCGGACTGCCGATGGAATCTTCCAGAGGCTGTCCATAATCCACCATGCCTGTCAACACCTGCGCAAGAGTGATGGTTTGCCCGCTACCGCCCGGCGTACTCAACAAGTACCGAAGGCGACCGCCCTCCAAGACGAGAGCCGGACTCAGTGTGTGCGCGGGCCTCCGGGCCGGAGCCGCGGCATTCGCCGCGGCGGGATCCGTCGAAAAGCCCAACAGCCGGTTGTTCAGGACGACTCCGGTCTGATCGTCGCCGACATGGCTTCCAAAGGGCGTGAAAATGCTTTGAATGATGGTGATCCCGTTACCCCGGCGGTCTGCAACTGAGATCAACGCGGTTCCATGGGAAGGAGGAAGATCCTGGCGGCGACCAGGCTCTTCGGGAGCGATCAGGGCACGCTCGAGCCTTCCGACCAACGCCGGCGGCGGCAACTCGGAATGGACGGCTTCAACGCGTTGTGGGTCGGCCAGCAGAGGTGCGCCTTCGGCGATGGCAAGCTGCGCCGCTTTCATCAGGAACGCCAAACGCTCGGGGGAGCCATATGCGTATGCATCGAGCGGCACGGACGACAATGCCGCCAATTGCAGCAAAAGCAGCATTGCGTAAGAATTCGGCGGCGGCACACAAATGTCCAGGCCCCGGTAGCGATAGCGTAATGGCTCCGTCCAGATAGGTTGATAGGCGGCAAGATCATCCATTTCCAGCACGCCGCCGCGCCCGGCCAGCGCCTGGCACAGACGCCGGCCGATTTCATCGGTGTAAAACGCCTTGGCGCCGCGCCGGGCCACAGCTTCCAGCGAACCGGCCAGCCCTGGCTGCCTTAATAAGCGTGACGAACCGGAATCGTTCTCCGGAGCCAGGAAGATGCGGCGGCAACCCGGGTCCGTCCTCAGCGCTTCGCGATGGGCCTCGAGCGCTTTCGCAAGATCGTCGGAAACAGCTACGCCATGGCGGGCCAGGTCAATGGCAAAGTGAAACAGCTCGCCCCATGGCAGCGCGCCGTGCCGGCGATGCAAGGCCTCCCACCCCCCAAGCATGCCCGGAACAGAACAACTCAACGGCCCGCTTGAAAGCTGATCCGGCGACACATCCCGAGGCAGCCGTCCTGGCGAGCGGCCACTTCCGTTCAAGGCCTGCGTCTTGCCTTCATAATGAAGCAAGGCAAAGCAGTCTCCCCCCAGCCCGCAGGCATGAGGCAAGGCGGCACATAATACAGCGGCGCCGGCAATCGCCGCGTCGACGATGTTGCCGCGATTGCGCATGATTTCCAGGGCCGCATCCGTCGCCGTCCGGTGCCCCGACACGACGACATAATCCTCACCTGAAACCGCCTGCACGGATTTGCGTGCAACGCGACTGCTCATACCTGTCTCCAGACTTATTGGCGCCCGGCCGCTATCGCAGTACCATCCTCTCGATAACCGTGGGTTTTACTTCGTGATTTTTATTTGAGTCTATCCATCGCTTTGCGTGACAACAAGGCCAGAAGAGGTAATTGAATGAACCAGAAGTTATCGCTCAATTTTCACCAGATTCAGCACTTCCTGGCTATTTCCGAACACGGAAGCTTGCGTGCCGCCGCACAGCATCTGGGCCTGTCCCAACCCGCGATCTCCAAGTCCCTTCGCTGCTTGGAAAGCGCCTTGGGTGCTCCCTTGATCAATCGGAATCCCCGAGGCGCCACATTGACCACGGCGGGCGAACTGTTTTTGTCGCGCGCACGTCTCATCGACAACGAAATCGTTCGCACCACCAGTGATATACAAGCCCTATGCGGGTCCAAGGCGGGGCACGTGCGGATCGGGGCCTCCGCCATCCCTTCGATTCTCATTATTCCCAAGGCGGTGGCGCGTTTTCGCGCCCGCCATCCCGACGTCGGGCTTGACCTGGTGGGCGGCATGCCGCGCTTTCTGTTGCCGCGGCTGTGCGACGGCTCGTTGGATTTCGTCGTGGGGCCGCGCCCCACGGACAGTATTCCAGACTCCATACGAGCGACCCGTCTGATGAGGCTGAAGGTCAACATCCTCGTCAGAAAGGGACATCCCCTGGAACATGCCACCACTCTCGAAGCGTTCTCGCAGGCTCAATGGGTCGTCAGTTCGAACTCGTCTTATGCCAAGGAAAGGATTCAATCCCTGTTCCTTGATCGCAGCCGCGGCAAACCCATGCCGTACATTCGCGTCGATTCTCTATTTGCCCTGCTGTCATTCATCAAGAACACCGACTTCGTGGGCATCGTCCCGTCCATCGAAAACTCGGAAGATCTGTACGGCAGAGAGCTTGCCGTACTGAAGATCGAAGAAATGGATCTGTTCGAGGAGTACCAGCTGTTCTCCAGAAGAAACTACACGCGCTCCACCCGTACCAGCGACCTGATCGCCTTCATCCACGGCGAAGCCAGGCTGTATGCGCAGGCGGAAGCACAGTCCGCCAATACAACCCCGGCGCCCAAAAAAGCGATCGGCAAACGTGCCGCCGCCAATGTATGAAACCCGCTGCATAGCCCGCACACTGCGCGGCGCCCCGAATCCCGCTCAACCGTTAAGGAAGTCCGCCACGATCTGATTGAAGCGCTGCGGATGCTCCAGATGCGGAAAGTGGCCGCACTCTTCGAATACTTCGATGGCGCAGTCGGGAATGACCCGCGAGGCGGCCAGGGCGCGCTCCACCGCTCCGCGTATATCCTGCCGCCCCCATACTATGAGGGTTCGCGCCCTCAACTGCTCCACGCGTTCCAGCAGCCTGAAAGGGCGCACCAGGTCGAGATCCATCATGCCGGCCAGGGTGGCCTTGTACGCCTCGGCCATGCCGGGCCGGGCGTATGACGTCAGCTGGCTCAGCAGCAGTTCATCGGGGACGCTGGACGGCGTGTAGACCACGCTTTCCATGCGCTTGCGGCACGATTCCCAGGTAGGGTCGTCGTAGGCTTGCAGGGCGGTCTGCAGCACGCGCGCCAGCGACGCGGCGAATTCCGCCTCCGGGTTGAACGACGTGCCGCTGCCGATGATGACCAGGTTCTCGATACGAGCGGGGACGGCGAAATAGACCAGCGCCGCCAACTGTCCGCCGAAGGAACTGCCCGCCACGCTGAACTTGTCTATGCCCAGGGCGTCGAGGCAGGCCAGTATGTGCTCCGTGATCTTCTGCTGGGGCGCACAACCTTCGTACGGCGCCAGGTCGGTAAAACCATGGTTCAGCATGTCCAGCGCGATCACCCTGTGGCTGCGGGCCAGATGCGGGATATTCTTGAACCAGATGTCCGCGGACATGCCTACGCCGTGCAGCAGCACCAGCACGGGGCCGGATCCGGCATGCAGGTAGCGGGTATTGACGCCGCCGGCGTCGACGAAGCCGACGCGCAGTTGTTGTTCCATGTCGTACTCCTTTCAGACCAGAGGAAGCAGGCGCGCGGCGGCTTGGCGCAATGCCGGGGGGCCGACGATGGCGCCGTCGTCCACGATCTGCTCGCTCTCTATCCAGATGGACTGCCGCCTGAGCACGCCGTCGGGATGGTTCTCGCCTCCGCCCGGCTCCCACCACGGCATGCCCATGCCGACGGCGTTGTTGCCCAGTTCGCGGGCGTCCTCGATGAAGGACCCGCCGGTCAGGCGGGCCGCGGGGCTCAGGCCGTAGGTGAAGTGGATGACGTAGCCGTATTGGCCGCCGCCGGCTCGGCGCAATGCCCGGTCCAGGGTGATGCGATCCTTGGGCGCGCCGGCGACGCTTTGGATGCGGCCGTCCACTTCAATGGCCAGGGCGTCGTCCAACTTGGTGTAGTACTCGTGGAAGACGGCTTTCAGCACGATACGGCCCCGCACCGATTCCAGCTTGGGAAAAAAGGCGCAGGTGCCGGGCGCCACGTAGACGCCCGGCTTGGCGGCCCGGCGCGGCTTGGCCAGGCCGGGTTCGGCCAGGTCGAAGGAAACGTCGGTGCCGTATGGGTCTGTGATGTGCACGCGCTTGTTCACCGACTGAGAGATCAACTGGTCAAAGGCGGCGGAGGCGGCAAAGTAGTCGTCCAGGTCGACCCGGCCGAACAGGCGCGCCACGCCCTGTGCGGACATGTCGCCGCCGAGCAGGTAGCGGCAGTTGCCCGCCTTCATGGCTTCGTCGTGTATATGGCAGCCAGCCAGGTAGGGAAAGGTGAAGTCGAGCCACACCGTGCATTGCCGGACCGCCCCTTCCAGCAGGCCGGGCAAATACGGGTCGGCCAGCGCGCCCTGGTAGGGCACCTGGGCCAGCGTGGCCACCATGCCTTTGGCGCCGATGCGCCGCACGCAGTCCAGCGCCGAGCTCACCAGCGCGGCGTCGCTGCAGGTGTCGGCGGTGATCAGCACTTGGTCCGCCGGGGTAACCGCCATGAAGTCCTCGACCAGCGCACGGACGCCTTTCTCGGTCCAGTAGCTGTCGTCGTAGCCGCTCACGATTCCTCCTCCGGCCCGAACACGCGGCGGATATAGCTGTTCAGGTAGTGGTGCACCGTTTTTTCCAGCGGCGCCATGCGGCCCGGCACATAGCTTCTGGACTTCATCGCGCGCTGCATGGACTCTATCATCGTGCGGTCTTCCTCCAGCACCGTTATCTGGAAGTCGTGGTAGACCTTCAGCTTCTCTTCGATGTCGGGGCGCTGGAAGACTTCTTCCGGAAACAGGCGGTAGATCCATACCTCGCAGTGGGTCTCGTCTATCGGCCAGATCACCATGGGTCCGGCGTAGTCGATGCGCGCGAACATGGACAGGCTGGGCTGCAGATAGCCCGCCCGGCCCAGGGTGACGTCTTCATGCTCGAGCCAGGGCATTTTTCCCAGCAGCGGCTGGCCGCCGGGGGTGGAAGGCGAAGTGGTGTAATTGATAGTGCAACCGCCCAGCTTGTTCAGCTCCACGCCGTCGTTGCCCCAGCGCACGCGCGAGCCGAACGACTTCACGTGCAGCACGGGCACATGATAGAAGTCCATCAGGTTCTCGAAGGCGAACTTCCAGTTGCACTCGAACGGTATCTTCAGCTTGAAGCCCATGCGGCACTTGTCCATGCGCAGGAAGGAAAAGTTTTCTTCCAGGTCCTGGATGAACGCCTTGAAGGGCGGCGGGTCGGCGTCGAAACAGATGAAGATGTTGCCATGCCAGGTTTCCAGTTTCACCGGCCGCAGGCTTTGATTGGGCATGTCGAACCCCGGCAGGTCCTTCATGCTTTGTGCGCCCGTCAGCTTGCCGGAAAGGTCGTAGGTCCAGCCATGGTAGGGACAGCGGAAGGCGCGCGCATTGCCGCAGGCCTCCTCGGCCACTTCAACTCCGCGATGCAGGCACATGTTGATGAAGGCGCGCAGGGTGCCCTCCCTGTCGCGCACCAGCACCACGGGTTCGCCCACCAGGCGCAGTGTCATGAAGTCGCCCGGGTCGGACACCTCTTCTTCGCGGCCCACGTACAGCCAGTCCTTCATGAAGATGCGCTCTTTTTCCCGCTTGAACACCTGGGGATCGCAGTAAATGAAGCCCGGGGCATGACGCGACTCTTCCAGGTCTTTCAATACGGCGTCAAAATCACCGAAGTCGATATCGGCCATGGTTTTCTCCTTTCATCATTACAATATTTCATTCAATGAAATATAATTTCAAAAAATAGACAAGGCTGTCAGCGTCGTTGTTTGCGCTCGCTCAGCCAAGCCTTTACTGTCAGTCAAAGCCTACAAATGGAATCGTTGCATGCCGTCCTATAACTCGGTCATCGCGCTGGTGCGCGGTGTTGAAGTATTGAAAGCGGTCAACCAGCTGGGCGAGGCATCGGTGGGCGCCATTCACGGCGCCACCGGCATCAACAAGCCCACGGTGGTGCGCATGCTGGAAACCCTGATCGCGGAAGGCTATATCGCCAAGGATGCGGACGGCCTGTACGTGACCACGGGCAAAACGCTGCTGCTGTCTCAAGGCTATGACCTGCACCGCCGCGTAGCCGCGCTGGCCGAGCCGCTGCTGACCGAAGCCCAGTCCAAGCTGGGATGGCCCCTGGACATCGGGCTTCGCGATCAGGACGCCATGCTGGTCGTTCAGGGCAGCCGTCATCGCGCCCCCATGTTTTTCGCGCGCAAGCCGGGTTTTCGCGCCCCCATGCTGCAGACGTCGCTGGGCCGGGCATACCTGGCGCACTGCGACGAAGCGGAAAAGAACGACATCTTGCAGCGCCTCGGCGAAGTGTCCAGCCTGGGATATGAGCCCGACATGAACCACCAGGACATCGCCGCCCTGCTTGCCGACGTCCGGTCCAAGGGCTTTGCAGTGATGGACGACGCGTACAGCCAGCGCGAATGCGGCGGCAACTTCTGGGCCATGGCCGTGCCGGTGCTCAACGGCAGCAAAGTGCTGGGCGCGGTGAACCTGATGATGGTTCGCCACGCGGTGGACCTCTCCACCGCGGCGGACAAGTACCTGGACGAGCTGAGGTCGATTTCGACGGCCCTGAAGCCCATACTGCTGGAAGCCCGGGTGCGCACCAGCATCGAATGAACAAGACACGGCATCCTCCACCTCGCCCCTCTACCGCATCAGTCCCGGCAGGAACAGGGACACTGCCGGCACCATCACGATGACGGCCAGGCGTATGAAGTCCATGGTCAGGAAAGGCATGACGCCCCTGAAGATCGTGCCGGTGGAAACGTCGGGCTGAACACCTTTCAACACGAAGATGTTCAGGCCCACCGGGGGCGTTATCAGGCCGATCTCCGTCACCAGCACCACCACGACGGCGAACCAGACAGGGTCGAAGCCCAGCGCCGTGACCAGCGGAAAGAAAGTCGGCACGGTCAGCAGGATCATGGAGATGCTTTCCAGCAGACAGCCCAGCGCCAGATAGCAGACTATGATGAACAGGATGACCATCCAGGGGCTCAGGCCAGCATCCTGCACCCATGCCGTCAGCTCCATGGTGACGCCTGTCAGGTTGATGACGTTGGAGAAGATCATGGCGCCGATGACCACCACGAACAGCATGGCCGTCGTCTGGGCGCTTTCCCGCAGAATGTCGTACAGTGTTCTCCAGCTTAGCCTGCGGCTGGACAAGGCCAGCACGAAAGCGCCCGTCGCGCCTATGCCCGCAGCCTCCACCGTGGTGAACACGCCGCCGTAGATGCCGCCTATCACCAGCAGGAAGATGGCGACGATGCCCCATACCTGCTTCAGGGCCTGCAGGCGACCCCGCCACGGCGTGCGCTCGCCGCGCGGGCCGTAATCCGGCCTGATCTTCACGGTCAGATAGACCGCCGCCATGTAGCCCAGCACCCCCAGCAGTCCCGGCAACACGCCGGCGATGAAGATTTCGCCGATATTGGTTTCGGTGATCAGGCCGAATATCACCATGATGACGCTGGGAGGAATCATGATGCCCAGCGTGCCGCCGCCTGCAATAGAGCCCATGGCCAGGGAGTCGGCATAGCCGTACTTGCGCATCGAAGGCATGGCCACCTTTGCCATGGTGGCGGCGGTGGCGAAGCTGGACCCGCAGATGGCGCTGAACCCGCCGCAGGCGACCACCGTCGCCATGGCCAGGCCTCCGCGGTGGTGCCCCAGGAAGGCGTACGACGCCGAGTAGAGGCCGTCGGCATAGCCCGATTTGGCGATGAAATTGCCCATGAGAATGAACAGGGGCAATATGACGAGCTCGTAGCTGAGGCCGGTGTCGTAGGTTACCTGCCCCACCATGGCCATGGCCTGCGGCCAGCCCACCATCAGGCCGAAGCCGGCGAAGCCCACCGCGATCATGCCCAGGCCGACCGGCACGCGCAGCATGATCAGGCCCAGCAGCACTGCAAATGCGATGAGCGCTTCAATCATGGGTGGCGTCCTTTATCAGTTTTTGCACCACCATCAGGCCGCTCATGAGACAGCACAAGGCCATGTAGAAAATCGCTCCGTACAATTCTATGCCCAGGTCCTCGGTGACCAGGCCGCTGGCCTGCGCCTTGATGCCCTGCAGGATGACGGCATAGCCCACCAGGACGAAAATGCCGATGACCAGCAAGTCCACGCAGATGCGGTTCACCTTTTTCCCCCGGGGCGAAAGGCGCGTGTAGACGAAGTCGATTTCGACATGCTCGCTTTTCCATGTCACCCAGGGCAAGGCCGAGAAAATAATCAGCGCCAGCGCAAGCTGGGTCAGCTCGTAGGTACCCAGCAGGGGATGGTTGAAGAAGTAGCGGCCCACCACGTCGGCAAACGTCGCCAGCATCAGCAGGAAGAGCACGGCGCCGGCGATGAAGGCCAGCGCTCGGATGGCGCCGGACGTCAGGACGTGCGGCAAGCCGGTTTCTGTTCGATTGTTCATGATTTGCCGCACGGCGCATTGCGCGCCCGGAACGGGCGCGCGCCGCGGCTCCGTTGTCTACTTGCCTTCCACCGCGGCAATATTGGCGCGCATGGATTCCAGAATGGCCTTGCCGTCGGCGCCCCGCTCGTCCTGGGCGACTTTGATCCAGCTGTCCACCACCGGCTGAGTGGCGGCGAATATCTGCTCTCGCAGAGCGGCGTCGGCCGTCTTCACTTTGGCGCCCGCCTCTTCCAGTGACTTCAGGCCGTCGCTGTCGCGGGTATCCCAGATCTCGCCCATGATGCGGGCGATATTCTCGCCGGAGGCCTTGACCAGCGCCTGCTGGTTCTCCGCGCTCAGCGCGGCAAAGCGCTGTTCGTTCATGACCACGAATATGGTCGCCGCGGTGAGGCCGCCCGGCACCACCAGCGCATTCTCGATCAGCTTGTCGAACTTCAGGCTTTTGACGGTTTCAAGCGGGTTGATGACGGCATCGGCCACACCGCCCGAAAGCAGTTCATAGGATTTGCCCACCGGCTGCAGCAAGGGCGTCATGCCCAGCAGGCGCTCGACCTCGGTCATGGTTCCGCCGGCCGACCGCGCCTTCAAGCCCTGGAAGTCCTGCACCGAATTGATTTCGCCGCCTGTCGAGAAGAAGTGCATGGGCGAAGTGGTGAACACGGCCAGGGGCTTCACACCGTCGAACTCCTTCTGCATGGCGGCGCTGGCCTCGAAGGTGCGCCACAACCCCACGCTGAGGCCCGTGCCGGTGTCGGCCATATTGGGCAGGCCGCCCACTTCGATCAGCTTGAAGCGGCCCGGCGTGTAGCCCGGTATGCCCATGGTGACGTCGGCAATGCCGTCGCGGGCCATGTCGAAATGCGCTTCGGGCTTGCCGAGAGATGTGGCCAGGATGCGCAGCTTTACCTCGCCCTTGGTGGCCTCTTCGACCTGCTTGGCCCATTTGGTGAGGCCCACGGACACCAAGGGATGGCTGCTGGGCAGGTAGGTCGACACGGTGAGGACGGTTTCCGCACAGGCCGCCCCGACGCCTGTCAAAGCCCATGCCGCGCATGACGCCAACAATAATTTTCTGAACATTCTATGACCCCTTATGGCTCGTTTCATTAGTTGAAATATCATTTCATTTTCAAAAAATTATAAACAGCCAGCCTGATCCGTACACTAGGGATGAACCCTTATCGAGCCATGCGGGCGATGCTTCAGCCGGTCATGTTCTCGCGTATGCGGTTCAAGAGGTAATGCAGGGTTTCCTGCTCGTCCATGCTCAGCCCGCGCACGGCGCGCACGTAGATTTCCCAGGCCAGGGGCAGCACGTGGCGGAACTGGGCCTTGCCGGCGGGCAGGATCTTGATGGCGACCATGCGGTTGTCTTCGGGGTTGGGCAGGCGCGCCACGTAGCCGGCCTTCTCCATCACGGTCAGGGCGCGCGACAGGGTGGCCTGGTCGACGCCGGTAAAGCGGCCCAGGGCGCTGACGCCCAGGCCGTCTGTTTCCGTCAGAAAAGCCAGCACCCTCCAGTGCAGAAGGGTCATGCCCTCGCTGCGCAGCACCTGCTGGAAGTCGGCGTTGAGCGCCGCCGTGGCCTGGTTCAGCACATAGGGCATGAAGGTGTCATGGCCCAGGTAGGGCGGCGCGCCGTCGGCTTCCGGCTCGCGCCTGCTTAGGGGTTTGATCTTGGCCGCGTCCATGTCCTGCCTTGTATCCTTTGTTCGTTCGTATCTTGCTTTCTAATGCGGATGCTACCTTACCCCGAGTGGTCGACCTTGCGCTGGACGAAGCCGATGAGGCTGTTCAGCGCCAGGCCCAGCGCACAGATCCATACCAGGGGCACGAACATGTCCAGGGTGCGGTAGGCGCGCGCGGCGACCGTCAGCATATGGCCCAGGCCGTCGGTCGAGGCGATCATCTCGGCCAGGAACACGACGACGCAGGCGATGACGCCGGCCACCCGCACGCCCGCCAGCACGGTGGGCACGATGGCGGGCAGGGTCACTTTCCACAGGCAGGCGGCCCGGCTGGTGCCTGCGGCGCGCGCCGACCAGATCAGTTTCTGGTCCACGCTGCGCGCGGCGGCCCAGGTGGCCATCAGCACGGGAAACAGGGCATCGGCCACGATCAGGGCGATCTTGGAAGTGTTCTCGAAGCCCAGTATCAGGATGAAAGCGGGATACAGCGCGATCTTGGGTATGGGCGCCAGCAGGCGCACCAGGGCGTCGAGCACCGCGGCGCTAAGCCGCGAGAGCTGCGCCGCCAGGCCCAGTACCAGGCCCAGCACGATGGCGACCGCCAGGCCCACGACCAGGCGGTACAAGGTGATGCCGAAGTGCTGCCAGAACTCGGCCGCCGAAGCCTGTTCGACCAGGCGCGCAACGATGGCCGTGGGGGCCGGCAGCAATTGGGGCTCGACCCAGCCCAGGCGGCAGACCAGCTCCCAGATCAGCAGCGCGGCAAGAGGCGAGAGCAAACGCTTGAAGACGGACAGGCGGCGCCACTGCACCATGGCGCGAGGCCCGGCCGGCATGATGCTGCGCGCGAGGGAGGATTGCCTGTTCATGAATGCCCTTGCTTCTTTGCGGCGGGCCAGCCACGCATTAAAGATGCTTGGGTGTCGACGCGGCCGTCTCTATTTCGCATGCAGGGCCTGGATCGACGTCCCCTGGCGTTCAATATTTTGCGCATTTCGTTCATAACATAATCTTCAGCGACCAATCAGGTTCATGCGGCGATTCTTCAATGTCACCGGCGTCAATGCAGCGAAGAGCCGCTGCCGGAGGATTCAGCCCAGTGCGTCAGGTAGCGCCGCACGCGTTCGAACAGCCAGTCCAGCACAAAGCCCAGTACCGCCAGGATGAGGATGACCGCATAGACGGTGGCGTACTGCGCCATGTCCATGGAGGTGAAGAGCAGGTTGCCCACGCCCTCTTGGCGCGCGATCATTTCGGATGACACCATGACGATCAGCGCCATGACGACGCCCACCCGGCAGCCGATGAGAATCTCGGGCAGCGCGGCGGGCAGCACGATGCGGAACAGGCGCTTGACGGGGCCCATGCCCATGGCCTGGGCCGTCCAGACCAGTTTTTTCTCGATGCGACAGGCGCCCTGGTAGCTATGGAACAGCACGGGCAGGCTGACGCCCATGGCGATGACCAGTATCTTGGAGAAACTGCCTAGGCCGAACCACAGCATCAATATAGGCATGAGCGCGGCCTTGGGCATGGGATAGGCCAGCGACACCAGGGGATAGAAAATATCGTACACAGCCTGGCTGCGGCCCATGGCCAGGCCGAGCGGAATGGCGAACAGCAGCGCCCAGGCGTAGCCGGCGAACATGCGCCCCACCGATTGGGCGATGGCCCAGACGGCGTTGGGGTCGAACACGATGGTGGGCAGTTCTTTCAGGGCGGCGATGGGGCCCGGAAACGAGCTGAAGTCCATCACGCTGGACAGCGCCGCCCACAGCACGCCCACCAGCAGCACCGCCGCCAGCAAGGCCAGCGCGGGGCTGTGATACCAGCGCAAGGACCGCGAAGCCTGGCTCATGCCGCGGCCTCCGCCACCAGCAGGCTTTCGAGGTGGATCACGTATTCTTGATACCGTGGGTTGCGCAGCAGTTCGGAACGCACGCGGGGGCGCGGCAGGTCGATGTCGACGATCTCGCGCACCGTGCCCGGGGTGCCGCTGAGCACCACGACGCGGTCCGAGAGGTAAACGGCCTCCTCGACGCCATGGGTGACGAACAGCACGGTGTTCTTCAACTGCTCCCACAGTCCCAGCAGGCCCGTCTGCAGCTTGAGCCGGGTGTGGGCGTCCAAGGCGCCGAAGGGCTCGTCCATGAGCAGGATGGCCGGCTCGTAGGCCAGGGTGCGGGCGATGGCGGCGCGTTGGCGCATGCCGCCCGAGAGCTCGCGCGGATAGAAGTGGGCGTAGTCCTTGAGCTTGACCTTGTCGAGCCACAGCATGGCCTTCTCTTCGGCCTGCGCCTTGGGCACGCCCTGCTCGCGCAGGCCGTAGGCCACATTGCTGAGCACGCTTTTCCAGGGGAATAAGGCGTACTCCTGGAACACCGGCCCCCGGTCGGGGCCCGGTGCGTCGACGACCCGGCCGTCGACCTTGACGCTGCCCGTCGTGGCCTGCTCGAAGCCGCCCACGATGTACAGCAGCGTGCTCTTGCCGCACCCGCTGGGCCCCAGGATGGACAGGAACTGGCCGTCGGGCACCTGCAGCGAGATGTCCCGGATGGCCGTATGTTCGGCGCCCCGGGCGGTTTGAAACGTCTTTCCCAGTTGCTCGATAGTGATCATTGGGTTGCCTGCATTACTTGATGGGCGCCATGATGTCTTCCCGCACGAACTTCGATACGTCCACAGGCTTGGCCAGGAAGCCGCCTTTATACTGCAGGTCGATGGTCTCCTGGATCGACTGCAGATTGGGCTTCATGTCCGGCGCGTGGGCGAAGTCCTTCTCGGTGAACAGGTATTTGTCCAGCAGCTCCTTGGGCGCGCGCGTGACCTCGGAGGCCACGTCCACCGCCAGGCTGCGGTCTTCGAGCAGCTTGCTCATGGCCAGTTGCAGGTCTCTGACATAGTCCTTGACCACCTCGGGGTTCTTGTCGGCGTAGGCCTTGCTGCAGCCCTCGAAGATCTGCACCGTGGGCGACTGCACTTCGGACAGCGCGAACAGCTTGCGGATGTCGCCTTTTTCTTCGGCCAGCAGCGCAAAGGGCTGCACCAGCGGGCCGGCGTCGACGCGGCCCGAACGGATGGCGTCGGCCGAGGCGGGGAAGCCTGTTTCAACGATCTTGACGTCCTTCTCGGGGTCGATGCCGTGCTGCTTCAGCCACAGCACCATCTGGAAGTAAACGCCCGAGCCGTAGGCGTTGGTGCCGATGACCTTGCCCTTGAGGTCTTCGGCGCTTTTGATGGGGCCGTCCTTCTTCACCGCCCAGTAGGGCGAGAAATAGCCTTTCTCTTCATGAACGTGCTGGGCGACGATGTAGCTTTCGAGGCCGCTTTCGATATAGCCCTGCGCCATGGAAAGCGGCGCCATGGTCGAGCAGTCGAGCACGCCCGCGCGCATCGCCTGCACCATCGGCGACGTGCCCTGGAACTGCGACCACTCGATCTTGTACTTCTTGCCCAGGTCGGGGAAGAGCTCGGGACGCTTCATCATGAGGTACTTGGCCTCTTCGGCCGGAATCGTCCAGCCCACGCGGATCGTGGGAACATCCTGCGCCAGGGCCGGGGCCATGACCGCCGCCGCGCCCACCGATATCAACAACGCCTGCATGATCTTGTTCATTGTCTAGTTTCCTTTCTCGTCGTTGGAAGTAGCGCTTTTGTCGAGGCCGAAATGCCTGAGCATGCCCAGGGTTCGGGCCAGCACATCGCGCCGGTACGCTTCAAGGTCCAGCCCCTCGTACGAATGGAATCCGCTTGCCGACCGCAAGCCCACTTTGCCTTCATCCATGTATCGGCGAACGATGTCCGGCATGGCATAGCGGTTTGCGTCGAGGTTTTTGGCAAGATAGTTGTTGGCGTGATAAAGGATGTCGTTGCCGCCGTAATCGATGAACTCCAGCACTCCGATGGCGGCAAAGCGGAAGCCCAGGCCGTGGCGCGTGGCCAGGTCGAGCTGCTCGGGCGTGGCCACGCCCTCTTCGACCATGCGCGCGGCTTCGTTCATGACCAGAGTCTGCAGGCGCGGCACGATGTAGCCCGGGCTGCACGCGCAGCGCACCGGCACCTTGCCGATGCTTTCCAGGCTCTGCACCAGGCGGTCCACCGCTGCCGGGTCGCTGCCCTCGTGCGGGCTGACCTCGACCAGGGGAATGATGTAGGCCGGATTGAGCCAGTGCGCGTTCATGAAGCGCTGCGGGCTGCTGACCAAGGGCGCCAGGTCGGAGGCCAGCATGGTGGAGGTGGTGGAGGCGATCAGCGCCTGCGGGTTGGCCAGTTCGCCCAAGCGTGTCAGCGCATCGCGCTTGGCCTCGGGCGTTTCGGGCACGCCTTCGAAGACGATGTCGGCCCCGGCCAGCACGGCGGGAGCTTCGTCCAGCGCATGCAGCGATATGTTTTGAAGATGGCCTTCTACTTCGCCGGCGGGGAACAAACCCAGATCGGCCAGTTGATCCAGGGTCAGGCGCAACTCATGGAAGACGCTTTGCCGCAGCGCTTCAAAGGCCTGCGGCTCGCGCTGCTTGAAATCGACGATGGCCACCCTGTGGCCGCGCATGGCGTAGGCCATCGCAATGCCGCGGCCCATGCGGCCCGCGCCCAGGGCGACGATGGCGGGCGTGGTCATGCCGATTGGCCCTGCAAAAGCATCTGGCGCATTTCTTCGACCGAGAGCTTGTCCAGGCCCAGCGCGCCCAGGGTGCGTTCGCCCCGGCGCAGGTCTTTGCCCAGGATGCCGCCCGCAATGGCCAGCAGGCCCTTGGCCACGGGTGCGTCGCAGCCCGCCCAGTCGGCCACCGAGGCCAGCAGCGCCAGGCCCATGACGGTGTCCTCGACCATGTAGCGGTGTGTGTAGAGGTCGATGTGCTCACGCCAGTCTCCACTGTCGACCAGCTTCTTGTGCGAGTCGCCGTACATCCATTGGTCGTTTTCGTAGTGGTCGGAGAGCGGGAAGTGCGGCGCCTGGTAGCCGATGGCCTCGCGGATGGCGATGCGCTCGTTGTCCAGCTTGGTGGTGACCGCGCGCACCGCGGGCTGCGTGCCCTCGTTGTGGATGTCCCACTCGGGAAAATGCTGCAGCGGCGCGGCATTCATCATGATGAGCGGCGGGTGGATGATGGGCCCGGCGTTCATCAGCGCGCCGGACAGCGCATCTTCGCAGGGCTCGATGCAGGGAAAGGCTTCAGCGATGACCTGCATGGCGTGGTCGGCGCGGCGGGCCGGATACACGCCCGTCGGCAGGCGCGTGGCGCGCATGGTGATGGCCACCGTGTTGGAGCCGTGCTTGCGCGCGAGCCAGGGCAAGGTGCCGGTTTCGGCCCAGGCGACGTCCGCCGTGCAGCCCAGCCGGCGCACGGCTTCGCTCATGATGTAGCTGCCGAAGGTGCCCGGCGGCAGGAACACCACCTGGCCGTCCTGCAGATGGGGGGCCAGCGCGCGGGCAATGTCCATCTGGGCCGTAGCCGGAGAAGGGATCAAGATAAGCTGCGCGCCCTTGACCGCTTCGCCGATGTCGGTGGTGACCTGGTCGATGATGACCGCACTTTCGCCGTGATCGTCCTTCAGGTAGATGGTCGACGAATCGAGCACCGGCTTCAGGGCCGCCGCGTCGCGCCGCCATAGGCGTATGCTGTGGCCCTGCTCGCTCAAGTCGGCCGCCGCCGCATAACAACCGTGGCCGCCCCCCAATACTGCAATCTCCATGCCCTGCCTCCGTTGAAAGGCCTATGAATCGGCCCTGCAACGACGCGTCGATAAAACCCAAACAACCGCTCGATGCGTCGTTGTATTTATCTATGCACTTGCATATACCTACATACACTATAGGAAACAGGGGGCGGCTTGCAATGGGGAACTGTGTGGGGATTTCCCTTATATCAGCGCGCCTTGCGCGGAGGCTTCTTTGCTGCACCGCGCGATGGCGTTTTGCTTGACGCCTTGGCAGGACTCTTAGCCGAGGGCTTGGCTCCGGGCAGGGTCGTGTCGGCGGTCAACTGCTCCATCCACGACAGCGTGTCGACGTAGAAAAGGAAATGCTGCAGGTAGCCGGGCGAGCGCTCCTGCATGAGCAGCAGCGAGCGGTGGATGAGATGGCTGGAGTTCAGCGGGCCGGCATTCTCGGGCACCTGCCGCTGCGACTGCTGTAGCCGAAGGCCGGTGCTCAGCCGCGACCAGGTCTTCTGGAAGTAGTCGACCTCGGGCAGCTCTCCGGTCAGCGCACTGCCCGGCGGCTTGCCCGCATACTTGTGCGGCGCCTGCTCGGCCAGGTAGGCCAGCAGGTCGGCCAGGGGACTGGCTGCCTTCGAGCTGGAGCCCTTGTCGCTAGCCATGCGGCTTTGCCTGCTCTTGCTGTGTTCGCAGGGCTTGGCCTTGCTTGCCTGGGAAGCTTTGCGATGTCTGCTGTACAGGCAGTTCAGTTATCGGCGGTTTTGCTGGAAGTGGCTCTGCCGCGACGCGATCATGCATCGATTCCGTCCCGGCCGGCGGCTGCTCACCGGGCGAAGCCTGGGCGGTCAGCGAAGGCCGGGGAACAGGCGAGATCTCGACGCGCCGATTGCGGGCGCGGCCGGCCTCGTCGGCATTCGAACTGATGGGCTGCTCGGAGCCGAAAGCGGCGGCAAACACCTTCGAGGGGGGAATGCCCGCGTCGATGAGGGCGCGCGTCACCGTCAGCGCGCGCTGGGCGGAGAGCTCCCAGTTGTCGGCAAAGCGGCGATTGTCGCCATGGATGGCCTGGTCGTCGGTGAAGCCGCTGACCATCAAGGCCTGGTCGTTGGCATGCAGATAGTCCGACAGCGGATCGACCAGCGACTGCAGCACCTCGCGCCCTTCGTCCTGCAGCTGGGCGGAATTCAACGCAAACAGCACGCTGCCGCTGATGCCGATGCGGCCGTCCACCAACGTGACTCGCCCTTCCGCCAGCGGCCGGGCCAGCGCCTGTTCCAGCGTCTGGCGGCGCTCGGTTTCTTCTTGGCGCTGCTGAATCTCTTCTTCAAGCCGGTTCGAAAGCTGCAGCTGCATCGCGATGACGCCCACCAACACCAGCACGAAGGCGCCCAGCAGCACCGACATCAGGTCGCCGAAAACGGGCCAGATCGGCACGTTCGGCTCTACGCTGGCGTCGACGTCGTCCCTCATGCCGTCGCCTTGGTGCTGCCGGGCCGCGACCCGGCCAGCTGCTGCAATTCTTCAATGATCTGCCGCTGCGACAGCATGCTCAGGTCGATCACCTCGCGGGCCTGCGCCACATAGTAGGCAAGCTGCTCGTCGCTGCGCGCAACGGACTTGTCCAGGGTTTCTTCGACGCGCTGCAGGTGCTCCACCAGCGAAGCGTTCGACTCGCTGAACTGCTGCACCGCCTGGCCAAAAACCTCGCCCAGGCCGGCGATTTCAATCGCGCTGTCGCCCACCTGCGTAGCCGCCTGCCCCAGCTTGCCGGCTTCGGCTTCGACCTTGTCCGCCACCTGCGTGCCGATGCGGTCGAGCAGATCGGATGAACTGGAAAGCAAAGCATCCACCGCCGTGCGCTGCTCATTGGAGGCATGGTTGACCGCGTCCAGCAGCGTGGACAGGGTTTCCAGCATGCGGCCGCGCTCTTCCAGCATGGCGTTGTCGCGAGCCATGCTGTCCGACAGCTTGTCGCGCACCTCGGCCACTACTTCGGCCGCCACCCTGGGCGCTTCCGAAGCCGCCTGCACCAGCCGCTCGATTTCCACGATAGTGCTCGCCGAGTGCTCGCGCGACTGCTTGGCGATGTCGTCCGCCGTGCGGGCCAGCGTGTCGCAGATCTCCTTCTGGCGCACCGCCGTGGCGTCGGAGGTTTTTTGCCACGCCTCGCGCAGCGTGTCGGTGAGTGTGCCGAAAGCATCCGACCATGCGGCCAGTCGTTCGCTGTCTTGCGAGGCCAGTGCCGTTTTCAGCTCGGTGTTCGAGTCGCCCATCGTGCTCAACAGTGACGAAGCCTGCTGCTCCAGCGCAGCGACGGCCGACGCGAGTGCCTGCTGGTTGTCCTGCGCCAGTTTCTCGCCTGTACTTTGCTGGCGCGAGAGGGCTGCATTCCAGCCCTCGGTCACGCCGGCGGCCACCTCGCCCAGACGGGCCGAGACGGCATCGACCATGGAGGCGGAGCGTTGCTCGAAGTTCTGCGTAAAGGCCTCGAGCGAGCTGCGCAGTTCGCTGATGAACGATTCGCGCGCGCCCTGTTGTCCCTTGATGAAGGACTCGCTGGCTTCTTGCTGGGTTCGAAAAAGAGAATCGTTGGCCTGCTGTTGAGTCTTGATGAATGACTCGTTTTCGCTCCGCTGAGCCTGAACAAGCGCTTCGCCCGCCTGCTGCTGCTCTTTGATAAGCGATTGCGCCGCTTGCCGCTGTCCTTGCACCAAGGACTCGCCCGCGGCACGGTGTTCGTTCACGAGGGATTCGCCGGCCAGCTTGTGCTCTTTGATCAGGGTTTCGCCGACAAGCCGCTGCTCATTGATCAGCGACTCTCCCGCCAGCCTCTGCTCCTTCACAAGAGACTCTCCGGCAAGCCGGTGCTCTTGAATCAGCGCCGTGCCCGCCTCTTGCTGCGTCTTCAACATGGCTTCGTTGGCGCGCTGCGTCTCTTGAATCAGCGACTCACTGATGCGGCGCTGCTCGTTTACAAGCGACTCGCTAACCTGCTTATGCTCGGCCAGCGCCTCGGTCCAAAGGCCCGCCACATTGGCCATGGCCTGTTCGTTCCGCGCGGCGGACTGCTCGAACTGGCTGCACAGCGCATCGAGCTGCTGCTGCACCGACCGCCGGATGCTTTCCTGCAAGGCCGCATTCTCGCGCGCCAGGTTCGCAAACGTCGATTCCACCGCCGGCTGAATCGCCAGGCCCGTCGCCCGCGCGCCTGCCGCCAGGCTGTTTTTCAAGGACTCTTCCACCGAAGAAGCCAGGCGCGCATACACCGCCTCGGTCGACGTCGCCAGGTTCGAATGCACCTGCTCCGCCGACGCCAGCAGCTTCGAGTACGCAAGCTCCGTCTTGGCGTGGAACGCCTCCTGGCCTTCGGCCAGGCGTTCGCTCAGCATTTGGCCCTGCCGCTCCAAGGCCGATTGGCTCGCCTCGTTCTTGGCCTGGAGTTCACTCTGGCTCGCCACCAGCTTCTCGGTCAGCACCTGGCTGTGCTGCTCCATCGCCGTCATCAATGCCTGCAGGCGATCGGCCACCACCGGCAGCGCCTGCGCCTGCTGCTGCATCAGCTTGAAACCTTCCTCGCGCTGATGCGCCTGTGAATAGACACGCAGCGTCGTCGCCGCGTGGGTGTCCAGCTTCCGCACCACCCGCGCCCGATCGCGCCGGCACAGGGCCGACAACAGACCCAGCATCGCCGACGTCGCCACACCCGCCACCGACGTGCCGAAGGCGAACCCCAGCCCCTTCACCGGCGCCGCCAGCGAAGCGCGGATCGCCTGCAGGTCCGTCGCGTTTTCAAGCGCCAACCCCGTGCCGCGCAGCGTCGCCACCATGCCCAGGAACGTACCCAGCATGCCGAGCAATACCAGCAGCCCCACCAGATAAGGCGTCAGCGAAGGCCCGGGCAGCCCGACCCGTTCGCCCTCCACCCGCAGCCGCACCGCATCGCGCAGGCTCACGTCCAGGTTCGAGGCCCATTCCGCAAGGCTCGCCGGCGCTTCCGACAACCCTGCCAGCGCCCGCTCCAGCGTGCCCGTGGCCTGCTGATAGCGATACAGCTCCAGCGCCCCCGCAATGTAGACCAGCGCAATGATCGCAGTGACCGACAGCGCCAGCGTATTCAGGCCCACATAGCCCACTCCCACCCAGCAAGCGACCGCCAGGCCCACTGCGAATACCAGGAAATATAAAACTCGGTTCATAAGGTCGTTTTTCTATTGGAAGTGATGCTTTTCAAGGCGCCTGCCAAAAGAGCATTACTTCTATCGAATATATAGGTTGGCTGAAAGTGTAGGTCGATTTTCACTTTCGCTTCTTTATTTGGCTTTCAACGCGGACAACAGCCCTTCAATGGGCTGCAGACGGAGATCCAGCTCCGCCAGCAGCACGCTGCGCATGTCCTCGCGAAACGTGTCGAGCCAGGGGCCGGGTTCGAGCTCGGGTTTCGAAGCGGCCCGCCGCAACCGCGCCTGCACCGTATTGGCGGGAGCCGCTTTCGTCTCCTGCTCCGGTCTCGGCGGTGCCGCCCTCGCCTCCAGCGAGTCCCGCGGCTTCGCCCCCCCTTGCCCCGCCATACTGGTTTCGCTTGACGTCTCCGGGACAGGCGCACCCGATGCCGAAGCCGGCTGTTGCACGATACCGCCCAGCTCAGGCTGTTTCGCCAGCCCCTCCTGGGCCAGTCGCTGGAACCGCCGCTCGAGCAAGTTCGGAATGCCGGCCAGCAGACGCAGCTCGTGCTCCACCATCGCCTGCTCCATCGCCGCATCCACCGCCGCCAACTGCGCCATCTCCGGCATTCTGGCAGAAAGCAAAGCGCGCAAACGGCCTCGCAGGGCCGCAATACTGCTTTCCATCTTCTGCTGAAGCATCGAATAGCGCCGGCGATACGATGGAAAATCCAAATCCACCAGCGACTTGGGCGCGCCGCGAAACTGCCGGCGCTGCTGAGCCGAAGCGGGCGCCGGCGGCGCCATGGCCGCCGCTACCGCCTGCTCCAGCGAATCACGCACCTTCGTGTACTCCGCGTTGGCAAACTCCACGTCATCGACCACGCCGTCGCTCGCATCGTCGTTCGTATCGGCACGAACCTCCAGATTCTTGACAGAAACCGAACTCGTGCGCCCAGCCATGCCCTTACCGGCACGATCACCCGCAGGATCCGCTGTATTGGAATCCGCATCCGATGCCGTACCAGTATGAGCGCCCGCGCGCGCCGCCGAATCCGGCGTGGCGGCATTTAGCACCGTCGACAACACGATCGACTCCGTCCACCCCAGCCATTCATCCAGCCGGACCGCAGGCGACTGCCGAGGCTCCGTCACCTCGACCTGCCCCAGACGAGAAAGCAGGCGCACGAGCGCCGGACCACTAAAGCTCGTACGCCGCGGCAGTTTTGTAACCATGCTGGCTGCGTCGAAAACGGATGATTTTACACGGGAGAGACAAGTATTACGAAGAGCGAGAACCGCGATCGGGGCACGAGGGCGAAAACAAGTTTTCCACGATTTAAACTCTCGAAAAACAAGCAAACGTTACAAAACACCCTCAACGTCCATATTTATGGTTGCATCCACCCTCGTCGCCATGCTGTGCGCACACCTGCTGTGCTTTTCAGCCATGTTCTTGCTGATTAGCCGACGCCTGCCCGGCAACAGGATGGGAATGGATTTCTTTGCCGTCGGCAACCTCTTGCTGGCGTCGGCCTATATCCTGCAGCTGGTTGAAGGCCGCCCCGCCTGGAGCGCGATGAGCGTAGTGAACCACATCCTTACGCTGGCCGCCCCGATCGCATACTGGCTTGGCGCCATGCGTTTCTTCGGGCGTCAGGTTCGATTGTGGCGTCCATTGATCGTATTTTCAGTGGCCTATGGCATTGCGCAGTTGCTGGTACAGTGGAGCGCTGGGCCCGCCGCGCGCTACGCCATGCTTGCAGCGATGGCAACCGTGCTTTTCTTTGCAATGACCCTAACCGTAATCTACGGCGTGCGCACGTTTGCAAAAGACTTGCATGGAGAGATGATTTTCTTTGCGCTTCTGATTAGTGGAATCTGTATCTTGAACGCGCTGAAATTCATGAAAATTGTGGATGACGGCCTGGACGCGCTGCAGATGGACAGCCGCTTTCAAATGATCTTCTACATCTATATGTCCAGCCTGGCTACCATCGTGCCGCCCTCCATCGTGTGGCTGGTACTGCGACGGCTGACCGACGATCTGCGCAACAGGGCCGCACGCGACCCCATGACAGACCTGCTCAATCGCAGAGGCATCTCGGAAGCCCTGCAGCGGTACTTCAAGGCTCGAAAAGCCGCGCCCGCCTACTTGCTGCTGATGGATGTCGACCACTTCAAGCAGATCAACGACACCTACGGCCACCAAGCCGGGGACGAAGTGATATGCCAGGTTGCCCACCTGCTTCGCTCTACCGTGCGCCATGGCGACCTGACAGGCCGTATTGGCGGCGAAGAGTTCGTGGCCATCTGCCTGGAAACGGACAGTGAGGACATAAGGCAACTGGCAGAACGCCTGCGTGCCGACGTTGAAAGCCAGGCGATCAAGCTTGCTGGTTCCGGTCATGTGCTGCGCTGTACCGTCACCATCGGGATTTCACCGCATTTCTATGGCGCACATGGCCTGGAAGAGGCTCTTCGCCAGGCCGATTCCGCGCTCTACAGAGGTAAAGCGGCTGGACGCAATCGGGTCGAAGCAGCCAACCTCCCGCATGGTATTTCAGTTGAGAATGCTGAATTGGCAACAGTGAATCCATAGGCATTGCCAATGCCCATATAGCCGGAGCTCAGGCATGCAGCTCCGTCCACTCTTCATTGCCTTCACGCGGCGTGACAAACAGAATGTCGATATGGGGCGTGTGCAGTTGCGCCGAATGGGAATGGCCGTGTGGAATCAGCAGGGCGTCGCCTGCGGATAGACAGTGATCTTCCAGCGTGCCATCGTTGCCGCGGACAGTCATGGTAAAGCAGCCATCCAGCACCACCAGCAGTTCGTCTCCCTTGGGGTGGCGCTCCCATGAGCCCGCTGGGCGATTGTTATGGATGCGGATCACACCGACCATTGCACCGATTTCGCCACTTAGGCCGCCGAGCAGCGAGAATGGCTTATTGTCGGGAATGGACCGGACGGCGCTGTTCAGGTTTATGGACGTAGCAATCATCAGAACCTCTGTACAAGTGTTTGTTCAGGTACAAAAATTATGCGACCATTTCCTTGTACTGCCCACTCGCATTCGGATTCGTCTATGGATACCCGCACAAGACGCCGTAAATGGCCGCGCCAGCAGCGTTCCCGCGCCACTGTAGAGGCACTGCTCGAAGCCACCGCTCAGGTTTTGGTCAAACACGATTACAAGAACGCCACTACAGGCCGCATCGCCGAGCGCGCCGGCATCAGCATCGGCTCGCTGTATCAGTATTTCCCCCACCGCGATGCGCTCATCGCTGCGCTGGTAGAGCAGCACAGTAACCGTATCGTTGAATGCGTGGGTGCAGCCCTTGAGCAGGCCCCTGACCTGGAAACCGGATTGCGGAATCTAATCCATGCGGCACTGGATACCCAACGCATTGATCCGTCTCTTCACAAGATACTGGTCGAACAGATTCCGCAAGTGGGCCGGCGGGCCGAAGTGATCGATACGCACCGCTGCCTCACCACACAGATCGAGGCTTTTCTCAAACGGCACTCCCAACGGCTCTCCCCGGACCGCTCGCCCGCCCTGGCAGCGCTGCTTATCGAGAGCGCACTAGAGTCGGCAGTCCACCGCGCCGTGCAGACAGACGCTCAATTGCTTGATGACAGCAGCTTTGGCGATGAGTTGTATGTGTTGATGGTGGGTTATGTGACGGGAAGCTCGGCGAGACTTTCTGTTGGCAAGTAAACGGCCGCAAGATCTATCACAGACTCCGTCAGTCTCCGTACTTCCCCATGTGCTAAATCCATTCACCGAGCAACCCACATAAGTCCATAGCCCCATACAGTTCACGTATTGCTAATCCCCTTCGGAGCGCATGCGTGAACAAGTACGACGCCAGCTACCGCCTGCTGTTCAGCAATCCCGCCATCGTGCGCGGGTTGTTCCAAGGTATTGTTAGAGCGCCCTGGCAGGATCTGGTCAATTGGGATCAGCTCGAACCCCTGCCCGCAGATTACATCAGCGACAAACTGCGTCAGCGGCAGGGAGACATCGTCTGGCGCCTGCCCAGGCTGGATGGACCCGATGTATTTCTATTGCTGATGATCGAGCATCAGTCCACCATCGACTTCTACATGGCGCTGCGCATCCTCACGTATCTGGGGCTGCTGTACGAGGCGTTGCTGGCACGCAAGCTGATCAAGCCTGGCGAGCCGCTACCCATGGTGCTGCCTATCGTGATCTACAGTGGCGTGCCACGCTGGAATGCCACTCTTAATGTCTCTGATCTAATCAGGGCCATTCCCCAGGGTCTGCGGCGGTTTCTACCTCAGCTGCAGTACCTGCTGGTGGATGAAGGCGCGTTGGTCGCATCGGGGAAGCTGCCCCAGAACAATCTTGCAGCGCTGCTGTTTCGGCTGGAACATAATCGCGGTCTTCACGACGTGGAAGACCTGATTCAAAAAGTGTATAACTATAGTGAGGCTGACCCTTTCGTACGGCGCGCCTTCGCCAGCTGGACGCGGTACGTTCTGCTTCCGCGCTCACTGCCCGATGTCGATATGCCGCAGATCGATGATTTACTGGAGATCAAGAACATGCTCGCTGAACATTCTCGGTCTTGGACACATCAATGGAAGATGGAAGGCCAAACCTCCATCGTGCACAACCAACTCATTCGAAAATTCGGCCCGCTGCCCGAATCTGTTCGACAGCGGCTAGAAACCGCCACGCCGGAAGACCTGCAAAAGTGGTCACTGGCCTTGCTCGAGGCCTGCTCATTGGATGAAGTGTTTGGCGGCTGATCGCCAATAAGCAAGAAAGAGGGAATCAAGCGTAAACTTCCGGCATGCTACGCATCCAAAACCTCACCAAACGCTACGGCGACCATATCGTATTCCAGGGGCTGACTCACACCTTCCAGCCTGGCTGCTTCGCGCTATGCGAAGAACATAGCACCGGGAAATCCACTCTGCTGGACATCATCGCCGGCGTTACCGCCCCCTCCGAGGGCGACATCTGGATTGATGGGCATTCGCTAACAAAAACACCCCCGCAAGCCAAAACCCGCGTAGCCTACATTCCCGACGATTGCCTGGCGTTTCCCATGATGACGGGCCGCGCCCTGCTTGACCAAGTCGCAGCGGAAAAGAACACAACTGTCGACGATGCCGCGCTCGACTTCGGCTACCGAATGGGCCTAGAACCGCACCTGAACAAGCGCTTCGAACAAATGTCAAAAGGCACGCGCCGCAAGGTGTATCTAACAGCCGCCGCTTTGGGCAACCCGGCTGTCATCGTTGCCGATGGCCCAAGCAATGGTCTGGATACGCCGGCCTGCGCGGTGCTTGCCGAACAGTTCAAGGTTTGGGGGCAAGACCGCGTCGTGCTGTTTGCCTGCCATGACCATGAATTGGTGGAGGCGTGTGGGGCGAGCATGGTTGATGTTGGGGAGCTGTGCTAAGGGCGATTAGCCTTCACATTAGGTTCTCTTAGTATTGAAACTAACGCTTGTAGAAAGGCCGTATTCGGCCAGGAACTGCTATTCGAATCGCTGCAGGGATAGGTGCCTTGACGATCTCTCCAGCGCTTCATCTTTCTGCCGATCAGATAGCTCTAAACAGCAAGGGAAGTCATTCGACACACAACATGGGACAAACCGAGAACAACAACGAGGCGGTGGTGCTTCCGACGAAGTACCCACGGGCGAAGAGAGCGGTTTGCGTTCGGATATGGCTGATCACGATACAAAGTTCTCCCGATCTTCTACAGAGCTGCTTCTGAAGCTCGAGCGGGAGCGTCGACAACGACAGCGTCGAGAGCGGCTGCGCCGCTTTATGGAGGAGAGCCGTCTGGGGTGGCTTGTGCACCCAGATCCATTCGACACGTATCATCAAACTTTGCCACTACCGACCAAGTTGGAAGCAGCCCGTGCTCGCTTCATGCGACGATTTTCGTGGTTCGTGTTGCTTCGCAAGCGCAGTGAGCGGATATATCAGCTTGGCCTTGGCGGCATTGTGATAGCGCCGCTAGCTGCGTGGATTGTGCTACACAGCAACTCGGTCTTTGCGCGAGCCTTTCCCCTCCAGCTAGGTTTCCTCTACTTCTCTGGCCTTGCATATGTGCTGGCGTGTGCCTGGGTGGCTTGGCGCTGCCCGGATCTCATTAGAGAGGTATCCGAACGGCAGGCCAATTACGACCCTGATCGTAAGCTGCACTGGCGAGCCTTGATCGAGGAAGAGATTCATGCATTAGTCTCGGTCAGAGCCTATCCAATAGAGTTAGCCTTCGACGACTTCCAGCCCAGTGAAAACTCGAGACGGGCACGGCAACTTTTCCTTGGAGGTATCGAGCCACATCAAAGTGGCTTTGGTTCGTTTGGATGCTACCGGCTCGAAGAGGCCATCATCACGTGTGCGCATGAACGAGGACTTGCGGTGTATGAAGAATCAAGAACTTGCCCTCCGTTTCTGTCGCGAATCGAGGGGCCAAGAAAGCTGATCGAGGCGCGTGAACCATACGTCGTATCATTGTCGATCCGCCAAGCCTCAGAAAAGGAGGAAGAGTTTCATCGAGAGTCCAAAACTAAGCAGTCCTTGGCAGGCAAGCCCCTGAGCAGCGAATCCAAGGGCGTGCCGCCAGGCTCCATCATTATCAACTGGCACTCCAGTGGCTTCGAATTCAAATCGGAGGCGTTTTCAGACGCGCCGCTGGCGGTGCGGCATGTCCATGGCTTGCACACTTTGTACGAGGTGATCGACGTTGAACGATTGGCCGAAACAGTAGCAAGCTGGCAAGGGAGGCAAAACCTGTTGTCACGTCTCTTCGCCAGCGGCCTCTATCTGATTGCACTGCTCGCCTTCGGTGTATTTCTGACTATGCAGAGCTGGATTGTCGTGCAAGCGGTCAGGGGCGCGATCTAGCTTGATGCCACCATACACGCGAGGACTGCTTCGGGTCTTTGCAGCGGACGATGTCGCAAGTCGGTTAGCGGCCAGTGCTCAGTCGCAAATATAGACTTCAGCGCTTAAGTTAGGCCACTGTGTAGTTCATGCTAGGGGGCTCGAACACTCTTCGTTTCCCTGGCCATTATCTCGACCAAATCCCAACTCTCCACGGGGCGGCTTAATTTGAACATTGACGATGCAATCCAAATTCAAACGTTTGTTAACGAAGTTCGAGCGAAGTAGAAAAACTTAGTGAATAAGTTTTGAGTCTGACCCTAATGTCCGCTTGGGGTTGCGGATTCAACCGGTGGATGCAACGGTCTGGTTAAATCGTTGTGCCGGTGTGTCGTAGTTTAAGGTTTTTCTCGGACGTTCATTCAGTCGCCTTGCGATAGCATTGAGCTTGGCCTGCGAGTAGTCGGACAGATCAATTCCCTTTGGCAAGTATTGCCGAACAAGGCCGTTGGTATTCTCATTTGTTCCACGCTGCCAGGGATTCTGAGGGTCGCAGAAAAACACCTTGATATCCGTAGCCAGAGTGAAGCGCTTGTGATCGGCCATCTCCTTGCCCCGATCCCAGGTGAGCGACTTATAGAGTTCACGTGGCAGTTGTCGGGCATGCTTGATCAACCCGCTGACCACCGTCTCGGTATCCTTGCCTGCTACCTTCACCAGCATGACATAGCGTGTCTGACGCTCCACCAGAGTCGCAATCTGACTGTTACTGCTGCCGAATAGCAAGTCGCCTTCCCAATGCCCTGGAACCGCGCGATCTTCTGCTGAGGCTGGCCGCTCGCTGATCGAGACAGCATCGACGATCCGGCCATGGTTATCTGTCTTCTGCGTATGGTGGCGAGAGCGGCGCATAACTCGTGTACGTCGCAAGTGTGTCAGCAACTCCTTCTTCAGTGCGCCTCGCGCCTGAATAAAGAGCGTGCGATAGATGGTTTCGTGCGACACCTGATATTCCTCGTTTCCGGGATAGGCGCACCTCAACCATCCAGCAATTTGCTCCGGTGACCACTGCAGTTGGAGCTTCTCTGCGACCAGGTGCGCTAGATCTCGATTATGTGCCAATTTACAAGTCTTAGGACGAAGTGCTCTGTCCCACGCGGTTTGATCCGCTAAGCTAGCACGATAATCCGTTGACCCGCCGTTACGATTGACTTCCCGGCTGATCGTGGAGGGCGCCCGCCTGAGCATCGTGGCAATCGAACGGACCGAATAACCCGCGATTAGGCCCCGTGAGATCTCTTCGCGCTCGCCTAAAGTCAGAGCCAGACGGGATCGGCATCTTCGCACGGGTTGTATGCCGCCAGTCTCCGCAAGAATCCGCTGGATCGATGAGTGGTTTCGATCAAACAACTGGGCGATCTGCTGAAGTGATTCGCCCTTACGCCAGCGCTCCCACATCAGCGCTTTCTGGCTTTCCGTATAGTAGATTCGAGGCCGCTGCTTCATCTGCAACACTCCTTCTGCTTATGTAGCGTCTAGTATGTTGCATCCACCGGTTGAATCCGCAGTCGATAGCAGCCAATCACAAACCCGCCATCAGTCTAGAATCGTAGCAACGAAACCACCAGCGCCTGCCCCATCTAAATAACGCAGACACCACTCCCCCCTCAAGGTCGCTCTACGATGAAAAAACTCGGATTCCTCTCCTTCGGCCACTGGACGCCCTCCCCCCAATCGCAAACGCGCTCCGCCTCGGACGCGCTTCTGCAGTCCATAGACCTCGCCGTCGCCGCCGAAGAACTCGGCTTGGACGGCGCATATTTCCGCGTTCATCACTTCGCGCGACAGCTGGCTTCGCCGTTCCCGCTTCTCGCCGCCGCGGGCGCCAAGACGAAACGCATCGAGATCGGCACCGCGGTCATCGACATGCGTTACGAGAACCCCTGCTACATGGTCGAGGATGCCGGCGCGGCGGATTTGATTGCGGGCGGACGGCTGCAATTGGGAATCAGCAGGGGCTCGCCGGAGCAAGTGATCGAGGGCTGGCGCTATTTCGGGTATCAGCCGGCCGAAGGGCAGGACGACGCCGACATGGGGCGCCAACATACCGAGGTCTTTCTCGACCTGCTGCGGGGCGAAGGCTTTGCGCAGCCGAATCCCCGGCCGATGTTTCCGAATCCGCCCGGCCTCTTGCGCCTTGAACCGCTTTCGGAAGGGCTGCGTAATCGCGTCTGGTGGGGTTCCAGCTCCAACGCCACGGCGGTTTGGGCGGCGAAGCTGGGTATGAATCTGCAAAGCTCGACGCTTAAAACCGACGAGACCGGGGAGCCGCTGCACGTGCAGCAGGCGGCGCAGATTCGAGCGTACAAGGCGGCGTGGAAAGAGGCGGGCCATAAGCGGGAGCCGCGCGTTTCGGTCAGTCGCAGCATTTTCGCGCTGGTAAACGACCTGGATCGGGCCTACTTCGGCCGTGCGGGGCAGGACGAGGACCAGGTGGGTTTCATCGACGAGAAGACGCGGGCGGTATTCGGCCGCAGCTACGCCGCCGAGCCGGATGTGCTCGTCGAGCAGTTGAAGAAGGATGAGGCCATCGCGGAGGCGGACACCCTGCTGTTGACGGTTCCGAACCAGCTCGGCGTGGACTACAACGCGCACGTCATCGAATCGATCTTGACCCACGTCGCGCCCGGGCTCGGCTGGCGCTAAAAGAAAGGGGGGAGAAGAAGCTGCTTTGGGCTTCTTCCCCGGCAGGCAGAATGGCTGGCGGCCCGAGCGCTAGACGGAAGAGTCGACCGCACGAACGCCGTCGCTCATGGTCTTCACCATGGCCTGGCACAACACGCCTCCCGAATCCGCGAGGGAATCCAATACTGAATAGTGGTCGGCACCGGCTACAGGCAGATAGCGAGCGCTGTTGCCGCAACGCTCCCATTCGCGGCGATAGTCGTTGGTCTGCCTATGGAACTCGTGGCTCTCGTCCGCACCGACCGCGAGGGCCAATTGTGCGTCTGTGCGGCGTAGATGGCCGATGGGGCTCAGGCGCAGCACCTGCTCGGGCGTCAGGCGCACCTCCATATTGAGAAAGCTGCGCCGCAAGGGCTCGAGGTTGTATAAGCCGCTGATGGACAAACCGCTTTTTATCATTCCCTCGGGCAGCCCGGCTTCGGTGCCCCGGGTCATGGCCAGGGCCACAATATGCCCGCCGGCGGAGTGGCCGGCCAGATGGATGCGGGACGGGTCCCCGCCGAACTCGGAAGCATTGTCATGCACCCAGCGGATGGCCCCATAGCATTGGTCGACCAGTTGGTCCATGGTGACGTGCGGGCACAGCGCATAGTTGGGGATTACCACGGTTGCCCCCGACTCGGCCAGGCCTTCCGCGACGAAGCTGAAGTCGGACTTGTCGCCGGAACGCCAGTAGCCGCCATGGAAGAAGATGACGATGGGCGCGCCGGCGTCTTTCTGGCGGAAGATGTCGAGCTTTTCCATTTCGGTCGGGCCATAGGAGACATCGGCGGTGCATCGTAGCCTTTCGCGGGCGGCCCGGCTGCGGGCCTGCCACTCTGTGGCCAAGGCGGGAAAGTCCTTCACGGCAAGACGCGGGTTGTATTGCAGGTCGAGTTCGGTCTGGGTGTAGGACTCGAATACAGGAAGATTGACCGTCTGTTCAAGCGAACCCTGCGCGTCGTGCGAGCCGATGGCGGGCGACGCGCCGAAAAGCCGGGCGTCGACATCGAGGCCCGACGTGATGGCATTCATTTCCGTGGAGTCGTAGCCGCGCATCGTTTCCACGCGCCCGAATCCCTGCGCGGCATACCAGATGGAAAAGCGCGACACCGTTTCGGCATCGGGCGACTCGACGATGGTGACGTAGTCGTGCCGCCCTTGTGTGTAGTAGGAACTTTCCACGGAAAGGCCCAGTTCCTGGATCTTGGCGAACGCCATCCTGGACCGGGCTTCGGAACGCAGGGCCCACTCGGGGCTGTGCTGTCCAACGAGAATGAATTTCATGGGTGCATCCTTTCAAGTCTGTAAGCGAGAACCCAGCCGCGTCAAACACCAAGGTATGCCGCGGCGATACTCTTGTCTGCGAGCAGGGAGGCGGAATCCCCCTCCCACACCACTCTTCCTTTCTCAAGCACGATGTGGCGGTCGGCGATTTGGGCAACCTTGTCCATATTCTTGTCGATCAGCAGAATCGACTGTCCCATGCCCTTCAAGGTGGACAGGCACTGCCAGATTTCCTCGCGCACGAGGGGCGCCAGCCCTTCCGTCGCCTCATCCAGGATGAGCAGCTTGGGGTTGGTCATGAGCGCGCGGCCTATGGCCAGCATCTGCTGTTCGCCGCCCGACAATTGCCAGCCCTGGTTCTTCAGGCGCCGGCCGAGATTGGGGAAAAGCGCCACGATCTTGTCTATCGTCCAGGGGTCTCGAGCCCGCCTTGGATTGCCCGCGGTGGCGATCAGGTTCTCTTTGACCGACAAGTTGGTGAAGATTCGGCGGCCTTCCGGGACCAGTCCAATGCCCAAGCGCGCAATGGCGTGGCTTTCCATCGCGCCTATATTCCTGCCGTCGAAACTCAGCTTGCCTTCGCGCTGACGAAGCATGCCGGTCAGGGCCTTGACCGTGGTCGTCTTGCCCATGCCGTTCCGGCCCAGCAATGTCACCACCTGCCCTTCTCCGATGCTGAAATCGATGCCGAACAAAACCTGGCTGCTTCCATAGCGCGCCGTAAGGCCATTGACCGTCAGGGTCACGCTTCTTCTCCCAAATAGGCTTGCCGCACCGACTCGTCGCCGCGAATCGCCTCCGGGCTTCCCGTAGCGATGACACGGCCATAGACCAGTACGCTGATCTCGTCCGCCAGCGCAAAGACAGCGCTCATGTCGTGCTCGACGAGCAGAATGGTGTATTGGCGCTTGAGCTGCTCCAGCAGTCGCGTCATCTGCACCGACTCCACCGGGCTCATGCCCGCCATCGGCTCGTCCAGCAAGAGCACGCTAGGACGCGTGGCCAGCACGATGGCCAGCTCCAGCTGGCGCCGCGCGCCGTGGGCCAGGCTTCCGGTCATTTCGTTGGACGCGTGGGCCAGCCCCACCTGCTCGAGCAGCCTATCGGCGGTGTCGACCAAGGCGGAATCCCGGCGCGCGTCGGCCCAGAATCGAAAACTATGCCCCTGGCTCGCCTGCACCGCCACCGCCACATTGTCCCGGGCTGTAAATTCCTCCAGCACCGAGGTGATCTGAAAAGATCGCGCCACGCCCCGCCGCACTCTTTCCGCCAAGCCCAGCGGTGTAATGTCCCGTCCCTGCAGCAGAATGCTGCCCGCGGTCGGCCGAAGCTCGCCCGACAACAGGGAGAGCAATGTGGTTTTGCCCGCCCCGTTGGGGCCGATGATGGCATGCAGCCTGCCGCGTTCGATCGAGAGCGAAACGTCGTCCGTGGCCAGCAGGCCTCCGAACTTCATCCTGAGCCGCTGCGTAGTCAGTATGGGGCCATTCATTTGACGCCCCTTAACGTCTGCACAATGGGCTGTCCATCGGCGGGCGTAGCGGGCGCGGGCCTCGCCCTCCGCAGGGAGCCCCGGCCGAGAAGCTTCAGGTCCAGCAAGCCATTCCGCGTTGCGACGGCAAGCAGCACCAGCAAGGGGCCGAAGACCAGATGCCAATGCTCGGAATAGCCGGATAGAAGAATCTCCAGGAAAATAAAGACGAAAGCGCCGACCACACCACCCAGCAGCGTCCCGATGCCGCCCATGATGGCCATGACGAGCAGGTCTCCCGATTTGCTCCAGTGCAGCACCGCCGGCGAAATGAACTCTTCGTGATTGGCCAGCAGCGCGCCGGCGATTCCGCATAGGGTGCCGGCTATCACGAAGGCGGTCAGCTTGTAGCGGAAGGTTTTTATGCCGATGGCCGCCATGCGTCTTTCGTTCTGACGTATGCCGTCCAGCACGATGCCGAACCGCGACCGCCCCAGGCGTCGCATGAAAAAGAGGGTCAGGACAAGAACGGCAAAGGACAAGTAGTACAGCGTCAGCCCATCGTACATATCGAGGCCCGGCAGGCTGCTGCGCTCGGCCAGCACCATTCCATCGTCTCCGCCGAATGTCGCCAGGCTGATGCTGAGAAAGTACAGGAACTGGGTGAACGCGAGCGTGATCATGATGAAGTACGCCCCCCGCACGCGCAGCGACACGATGCCCACCAGAAAAGCGAATATGGCGGAGCAGGCGGCGGCAAAGGCGAAGTGAACAAAGCCGTCGCCGATGCCGTAGAAGGACAGGATGCCGACCGCGTAGCTGCCCAAACCCAGATACGCCGCATGGCCGAAGCTGACCATGCCCCCGAAGCCGATCAAGAGATCGAGCGATACGACGGCGATGGCCAGGATGACGATACGCGAGAACAGGTCGACATAGAAGGTCTCGCCGGTATGCTGTGCAACGGCCGGCACAATGGCCAGAATAGCCAGAACCACCAGCCACGAAACAAGGCTGTACGATGCCCTCATCAAGTGGACCTCCCGGCAAACAGGCCTTCGGGTTTCAAGAACAGCACCGCCACCATCATCACGTAGACCAGCATCGAAGCCATGGCGGGCGCCGTGCTGTCGGCCACGTCGGGCGGGAAGAGACCGCCCAGGGCGATACGCATGAACGCACGGCCCAAGGTGTCCACCAGGCCCACAAGGATGGCGGCGATGAAAGCGCCGCGAACCGAACCGATGCCGCCGATGATGATCACCACGAACATCAAGATCAGGATGTTCTCGCCCATGCCGGCCTCGACGGCAAACAGCGGACTGGCCGCCACGCCCGCCAGGCCCGCCAGTATGCCGCCCAGGGCGAAGACAACGGTATAAAGGCGCCGGATGTTCACTCCCAGCGCGGCCACCATATCCCTATCGGTGGCGCCCGCGCGGATGAGCATACCGATGCGGGAGTGCTCTATGAGCACATACAGGAAGGCGGCCACGGCCAGCCCGAGCAGCGACACCGCTAGCCGATAGGCCGGATACTCCAGCCCTCCCATCAGCACGACCCTGAAGTCGAGGAACTCCGGAATCCGCGAAAACAGCGCGGAAGGACCCCATAGCCAATGCACGAGCGCGTTGAAAAACAGGATCAGGCCGAAGGTGCCCAACACCTGATGCAGGTGGTCCTTCTGATACAAATTCCTGAAGATGGCGGTGTCGAGCAGAAAAGCGACGGCGCCGCCGCACAGCACGCCGGTAAGGGCGCCATATAGAAAAGAACCGGATGCCGAGTACGCCGCGATACCCGTGTACGCGCCCAGCATGTAAAGCGAGCCGTGCGCCAGATTGATGAAGTTCATGACGCCGAACACCAAGGTCAATCCGGCGCTGAGCAGGAAAAGCATGACGCCGAATTGCACGCTGTTCAGCAGCTGCTCGAGCAGGCTTTGCGCAGTCATGGGCCGCCGTCCTTATCCGGCCAGCGGCTTCATGTCGCACTCTCCCACATAGGCATCCGGATGCGCCTCGAAGATCGTCGCCCGGCGTTGCGCAACGAACTCATCCCCTTCTTTGACGATTTCCGCCAGATAGAAGTTCTGGATGGGAAAGTGGTTGGTGTTGAACTTGAAGTCGCCGCGCACGGAGGAGAAGTCCGCTTTCTGGAGCGCCGCCGCGATGGCGGGCTTGTCGTCCAGGCGCGCACCCACGGCCCGCACCGCGCTGTCGATCAGCATGACGGCGTCGTAGGCCTGCGCCGCATACCATGAAGGCGCATAGCCATAGGCCTCCCGGAACGACGAGACGAATTTCTTGTTGGCCGCATTGTCCAGGTCCGCCGTCCAGTTGCGGCCCTCGAAGTTGCCGACCGCCGCTTCCCGCTGCGCCGGCAGGGTGACCTCGTCCTGCGAGTAGACAGAATAAACGGGGATCCTTCCTTTCAGGCCGGCCTGCTCGAACTGCTTGATGAACTGTATGCCCATGCCCCCCGGCGCAAACAGGAAGACCGCTTCAGGATTGGCATTGCGGATCTGGGTGATCTCACCGGCAAAATCCTGGTGGCCCAGGGGAAAATACACCTCGCCCGCCACCTTGCCCTTGTAATAGCGCTTGAACCCCCGCACATCGTCCTTGCCGGCGGCGTAGTTGGGCACCAGAATGAATACGTTGTCCACCTTCTTGGACTGCAGGTACTGGCCAACCGCCTCGGGGGGCTGATCATTCGAAAGCGACGTGCTGTAGAAATACGGCGAGCAGTCCTTGCCGGCCAATTGGCTGGGCCCCGCGTTGGCCCCCACGAGAAACACCTTGGACCGCTCCGTCATGGGCTGCACAGCCAGCATGATGTTGGACCAGATAACGCCTGAAATGAATTGGACGCCGTCGCGCTTGATCAGCTCGGAGACGGCCTGGCGCGCCACATCGGGTTTCTGCTGATCGTCGGCGTAGATGATGCGGGATTCGACGCCCCCTATTTTTCCGTCCAAGTGTTTATAAGCAAGGTTCGCCGCATCCTGCATATGTTTGCCGATGACGCCTCCGGCACCCGTCAAGGTCGTGACAAAACCCAGTTTCAATTGTTCCGCGGACAGCGCCGGGCCGGCGGCGCACAAACTCAGTGACAGGCACAACAATACGGCTTTTGTAGTTTTACGCATTGGATGTCTCCTTGCGATCGAGAAATTCGTACGAGAGGATGATGTCGGGGCCGGTGGTGTAGCGCAGGAAGGAAGTAAAGCTTTCGCCGAAGCTGCCCACATGCTTCGCCCCTGGCCCGCGAAACGTATAGACGCCCTCCAGCACCATCGGGTCTGCGGACGGGTTGGTCAGGGTATAGACGTGCTCTTCGCCGTCGTCCGGCACCACGGCGACGTGGCGCACCGTCTTGCCGGGCCACCCGACCCATTTGAAAAGAAAGGTCCAGCCTTTCTCGTCGCCCTGGGGCCTGCGAAGCACCTTCACCCAACCGCCATACTCTCCCTCCGCGGGCGGTGCGCCGGGAAAATAGCGGTCCCAAGGTTCCCAGTCGATTTTTGCCGTATCGACTTTGCTGTTGATGGACTTTCGCGATGGTTGCGCGCCCATGACCTCCTCCCCTCGAAAATGCCTTGAGCCGAGCCGGCGAACCATTGAACCCGGTGCCCCGGTATCCGACTCGTACTTGAAGCTTCAACATTAAGGGGCGTGCGTCTTTTCGGCTCGGGGAAATGCGCATGCCGCTATGCGTAACGCGCACGACATCGCGGCAAACACACTAGGGAAAACCCAAATCGGCCTCCGTTTACACGCGGCTGTGCGGTGATCTACAGTGAGGTGGCAATAAATACGATTTTTCCACCCGCGTGCCGTTACATCTGAGGAGTGCCTCATGGAGGAAATCGCCCTATCGGCCCATATCCCCGCCCAGCGGGGAGGCAGCCGCGCGTGGCAAGACATCGTATGCAAGATGATCCACAACGTGTCCGTCAGCAGCCCAAGCTCCTCGCCTTTCAAAGCCCATATAGCAGGCCGCCGATACGGCGGCATCAGTTGCACCCGTTTCTGGAGCACGCCGCATCAGGTATCGTGCAGCCGCGAGACCTACGCCAACTCCGGCGGCGCGGGCTATCTTTTGAGCTGGCAGCTGGAAGGCCAGGCGTTCATAGAACAGGCGGGCATGTCGATCTGCCTCGAGCCCGGCAGCCTTGCCATCGTGGACGGCCGAAGGCCGATGCGCGTCGGCTTCTCCCAGAATGTGCGGCGCATGGTGGCCTCGCTTCCCGCCCACGCCGTCGAAACCGCCCTGCCGGCACTCATTGCCGGACGCCCACTCTCTTTCACCCCGCAAGGCGCACTGGCGAATATGCTGCTGGCCTATCTCCAGGAGATTGCCGACACAGGCAGCACGATCAGCGCGCATGAATTGCCGCTGCTTGCCGAAAACCTGTGCAATCTGCTGAAGGTCAGTGCCGCGCATGCCGGTGTGGACGCGGTCGACTCCAGAGAGTTGCGGCGGCGCACCATCGAGCATCATCTACGTATCATCGCCTCCAACCCTGACGTGTCCCTGGCCGAGGCCGCATCGAGCTTGAATGTCTCGCCGCGCCTATTGCAGAAAGAATTGCAAGGCATGGACACCAGCTTCACGAAACTCATCACTGAAGAGCGCCTGTCGTCCGCCGCTTTGAAGCTGAGGGCCGCCAGTTCCCTATCGGTGTCCGACGTGGCCTACCATAGCGGCTTCAACGATATTTCGCACTTCAACAGGCTCTTCAAGAAACAGTTCGGCATCACGCCGACCGAGTATCGATTGTCGGCACAAGAGGCTGGCGACCCATGATGCCTATTTCAATGTCCACCGAAGTCGTCCCGCACGCCGATTCGAGCAACTTCTGGCGCGAGGCCATCTGTAAGGTGATCCATAGGGTCGAAGTACGCAAGCTCGCGCCACGCGATTTTGCGGCCCGCATCTCGGGAAGAGACTACGGCGCGGTAAGCAGCGCCTCTTTCTGGAGCAAGCCGCACCAGGTCTACTCGCGGCGCGAGCAGATCGGCAATGCGGGGGGCGCGGGCTATCTGCTCAGCCTGCAAATCGAAGGCGACGCCTACATCGAGCAGGAAGACGCGCGTCTGCACGTCCGTCCCGGGTGCGTGGCCATCGTCGATGCGCGCCGGCCAATGTCCATCACCTTCCCCAGCGATGTGCGGCGCATCGTGGCCAAGCTGCCGGCCGGTTCCATGGAGAAGCGGCTTCCCGTGCTCGGACGCCAGCATTCGCTGAGCTTCCTGCCGCAGCGCTTTCTAGCGCAAACGCTGCACTCTTATCTGACCGAACTGTCAGACGAAGCGGCCGAGTTTTCGTCGCCCGACGCCGAGCTCCTGGCCGAGAATATTTCGAACCTGCTGCATATCGCCCTGGAGCCGGCAGGGCTCGATCGGCTGGACTCGAGCCCGCTGCGCGAACACACGCTTCGGCGGTACCTGCGCCAGCATGCCTGCGATGCCCGGTTGACGCTGGACATGGCCGCCGCGCATTTCAGGATCTCCCGGCGCCTGCTGCAGAAAATGCTGCAAGACATGGAAACTAGCTTCACCGACATTGTCATTGCCGAACGGCTCGAACGCGCGGCATCCCTGCTGGGCTCAAGCCGGGCCGCCGTGTCGCAAGTCGCCTACCGTTGCGGCTTCAACGATGTCTCGCATTTCAACCATCTCTTCAAGCGCGCCTACGGGATGAGCCCCTCGGCCTACCGGGCCTCGACCGTCTCTCCCGCGCTGTAGATTCCGTACTTGCCCTGTGCCAGGACGCCGTTGGGATCCAGCGCGTTCTTGATCTCGCCGAACGCCTTCTGCAAGGACGGCATCATCATTCCCATGTGCAGGTCGTGATAGTCCGCCGGGGCGCGGCCGACGCCGACTCCCCGCTTGGCAAACTCATGGGCCAGCTCCCGGTAGCACGCGTCCGCCCGGGCGTTCTCGTCGGCGTCGTCCTTGTTCCACACCAATACGTGCAGGCCGCGGGCAAATCGCGCCGAGGCGACGTGCATGATGATGTAGTCCATGCCATGCCTGGCATAGATTTCGCGGCCGAGGCGATCGAGCTCCAGGGCCTGCCGGCCCACCATGGGCGTCCCGGGAAGAAACCACGAGTTGCCGCTGCCGGGCCGCCACTGCAGCATGCCCAGCTCATTGGCGCTCGGACGTCCGTTCATGGCGTCGATGGCGATATTCAGTGCCGGAATGCCCAAGGCCTCGTCATGGCTGATGTAGCGCGCCTTGCCGCCGCGCTCGAAATGCGCTTTGACGCGCTGGATGGAAGGCTCGATGGTGGCGTCGGAGGCCCCATAGAACATGCCCGACACTTGCCAAGCGCCCAGGCCGTGCTTTCGTTGCAGGGTCTTCCGGCCCTCTACCGAAAAAGCCTCTTTACTCCCTTGCAGGTATTCCCAATTCTGATCTTCCGGCGCCATGGCGTACAGATCGTTGGAAATTCGGAATAGTGTCGGAACGAAGTTTGAAAGCTTCATGGGCCGGCACAAGTCGATGATCTCCCCAATGTCTTCGTCTTCCGGAAAGACAAAATGAAATGACCGTGCGGCCGGCGGACGCGGCATGAGCCAGATGGCCGCCCGCGTGACGATGCCGAAATTCGATTGCGCGAACAGCCCGTCCAGGGCAGGCCCGAAGGAATACTTCGACACGTGCCAGTTCACCAGGTTGTCGCCTTCGAGGCTTCCATCGCCGGTGCGCACGATATCGCCATTGCCCAGCACCACCTCCATGCCGCACAACATACCGAAGTGGTCGAAGTAGGGGCCATATCCGGCGCCCCGGTCCATGGCGTTGCCCAGGATACCGCCATGAGGCGGGCCCGAGGTGGCCGACACCATCAGCTTATTGCCGCGGCGGGCCAGTTCATCGTGCAGCATTTGAAAGCTGACTCCCGGCTGCACTTCGGCGAAGCAGGTTTCTTCATTCACATCGAGAATGCGGTTCATGCGGTAGCCCAGGTCCACGATCACCTGCCCCGGCTTGACCGGCGCGCGCGAGCCCAGGCCGATATTGTTGCCGGTACTGATGGGATACAGCTGCACCCCATACTGATTGGCGGCGCGCACGATGCTTTGCACCTGCTGAGTGGACTCGGGAAACAACACGGCGGCCGGGGGGCGCTCGGCGCCCGGCAAGGTATGTTCGCCGTAGCGCTTTACCGTTTCAGGCCGCTGGTCGACCCATTCCGCGCCCAGGGCGGCCGAGGCCGCGTCGAGAAAAGCTGAAAGATTGGTAGTCATTTGTCGTCCTCGCAGTATGGTTTACCAGACGCCCAGATCGCTTTCGTCCGAGGCGCCGGTGTGTCGATGTAAATGGATCGGTGCTTCCACGGCAGGCGCCGGCTCGGAATCTCTTGCCAATGGCTCAGGCGTCTCCAGGCGCACGCCTTCCAGCGCGGGCGGAACAGGGCCTCCGTAGGCCCAATCCAGCAGTTCCACCGTATGCACGATGGGTATGCCGCTATACAGGCGGATCTGGTTGATGCAGCCTATGTTTCCGGCGGCAATGATTTGCGGCTCGACCCGTGCAATGTTGGCAGCCTTGCGTGCGCCCAGCTGCCGGGCCAGCTCAGGCTGGAACATGTTGTACGTGCCGGCCGAACCACAACAAAAATGAGCCTCGCCCACGTCCACCACGTGAAAGCCCGCTTGGCGCAGCAAGTCTCGGGGCTGCACAGTCACTTTTTGCGCATTGCGCAAAGAACAGGCATCGTGATAGGCCACTTTGTAAGGAGGCAGCAAAGCGCTGTCGGAGAGGCCCATGCTCTGCAGCCATTCGGAAATGTCCATGGCGATGTTCGACACCCGATGCGCCGCTTCGGCCAAGTCGGCATCCCCGCTGAACATGTGCCCGTAGTCCTTTACCGTGGTACCGCATCCCGACGCGTTGACGACAATCGCGTCCAAACCCTCGCCGTCCATCTCGGAGACCCAGGCCCGTATGTTGGCGGCTGCAAACTGCATGGCGGCATCGCGCTTGCCCATGTGCAGATTCAAAGAGCCGCAACAGCCCGCGGCAGCCGGGACAATGACTTCGCATCCGAGACGCGTCAAAAGCCGGATCGTCGCATCATTGATATGCGGAGACAGGACCGGCTGCACGCAGCCCGCCAGTACAGCGACACGCCAGCGTCTTTCGTTCTGGGCGGGGTAGACAGTGCAAGCAGCCAAGGAATGTGGGCTTGCCTTGGCCGCCTCTGGAATCAGCTTGGTCATGTGGCGTAGCGACGGGGGCATCAGCTTTTCGAACCGCAACGCCAAGCGTCCGGCCGCCAGCATGGCCTTGAACAGCGCGGGGCGCGGCAGGACGTAGCCGAGCACATCGCGAGGGATTCTGTCGCGCCATGGCCGCCGGTAGTTCTCCTCGATGTAGACGCGCCCGATATCCACCAGATGCATGTAATCGACCTTGACCGCGCATGTCGTCATGCACGACATGCATGATAGACATCGGTCGATGTGCCCGATGGTTTTGGGCGAAGGGCTGCCACCCTGCTCCAGCATTTCCTTGATCAAGTCGATGCGGCCCCGCGGACCGTCATTTTCATCATGCAGCAAGGTGTATGTCGGGCAGCCGGAGGTGCAGAATCCGAAGTGCTGGCATGTGCCCAGAATCTTGTCGGCTTCGGCGATCTCAGGCCGGGCCAGTTGAGTTTCCGTAAAACTGGTTTTCATCTTGAAAGCGTCGGTGTTCTATGTGCCTTCATCATCACCAATCCTCTCGCGTGGCGCTTGGAGATTGACGCTCTCTTCTTGGGGAATCGCGCAAAAACAGCCGGCAGGCAAGTTCCGCCATGAAAGCGTAGACTGAAGGCTCGACCCGTTTCCTTGCGAGCCATCACGCGAGCCGTGAAAATCAGGACTTGAACCAAACATCTCAGCAATGGCGACCCGCCTCCCCTTACTCGATGACGTTCTGCGCAGCGTCGAGCGTCGCTACCGCCTGCCGTCGGCGCCCCATTTTTCCCGGCAAGCGCTCGAAAGCAATCCCGCCGCCATCCTGGCAATCGCGATAGAAGAGGCTCGTGCAGCAACCGCCGACGGGGAAATGCCGAGCCGGACGACGAAGCGCCACTTCCTCGAATCACTCTCCCGCATAATTCGCGACGCAATGCGCGCCGAACAGGGAGATCCGGCCTTCCAGGCCATGGTGCTCCAACACCAAACCGCATACGTACGCGAGTATGCATCGCTGGCTGCGCACGCCGATAAGGACCGCCGCCTTGTCCGTGCCGCCGTCAATGCGGTGGCGCATCCGGCCAAGCAGCGGCTGGCTTCGTCGCGACGGCAAGCCGAGGCGCTGGCTCAGCTGCATGAGCTGGCGTCTTCGTCATCCTGGAAGGAGCTGGCCGAGGAGGCCCGGCAAGCAGTTGAACTGTCCGATATCGCCGACGATCCGTCGCTGGCACACGGCATCGCCCGAATACGGGATGAAGCCGCGTTGGAACGCCTGCAGCGCCTGAAAGACCTGGCGCCCGACGAACTGATTCAGCGTTATCTATCGCTGCGCGACCGGAACGGGCCGCGCTCCGGCAGCGCTGGCGCCGCCGCGCAGGGCTCGGCGTCCCGGCGGCGCGGCGCGGAAGTCGAAGCCCTGGCGACACAGGTGCTTCAAGCGCTTGCCCTGCGTTTAGGCCGAGAGGAAGGAAGCACCGACTCATACCGCGTCGTCACCTCGCTGCGAGTGCCGGCCTCCATACCAGGCAATGCCGAGCGCGCCAAAAGCGAATGGGACGTGGTGCTACTGCGCAACGCTAAAGAAAGTAGCGACAGCGTAAGCAGGGAAGGCGAGAGAAACAAGGACGTCGAGGGAGACAGAGAAAACAGGGAAGACGAGGAGAACAGCAAGGCGAGCCCCGCCTGGGACGTCCTCCTGCTGGTCGAGGCCAAAGCCTCGGTAGATGCGGCTACGACGGATCTACCGCGTTTGCTGCGCGGCCTGCGCCTGTTGTCGCAGGCCGATCGCAACACTGTTTATTCCTTCGAAACAGAGCAGGGAACCATGCGGCTGCGCGGCGCGTCGCTATGCGAATTGAATCCGGACGAGGCCGGGGTTCAGAACAATGCCAAGCTGAAGAGTACCGTGCTCTATTTCTGCGATGCGCCCGCCGAAACCACGCCTCGCCTGCTCAGCCCTGCCACCCGGATGCAGCTCTTATCTGCCCAGTCCAGCCTGGAGTTCGCCGGCAAGCTGGCGCTCGGCCAAGAAACCAGTCCGCAAGATCTGGAACCCGTCTGGCAAGAACTGCTGGAATCACCGCGTTGGCTCGCGGTGTTGCATCAGTACCAGGCGCTGCATCAAGTGCGCGAGCTAATGGTGCATGCCGACGATCTGATGGCCGCTATCCAGCCATAGACAATCAAGAGAAAATCTACACCCGCTCGAACACCCCCGCCGCCCCCATCCCCGTGCCCACGCACATCGTCACCATCCCATAATCCAGCTTGTGTCGCTGCAGGGCATGCACGACGGTCGCCGAACGGATGGCGCCGGTGGCGCCCAGGGGGTGGCCCAGGGCGATGGCGCCGCCCATGGGGTTGACCACTTCGGGGTTCAGGTTGAGGTCGCGGATGACGGCGAGGGATTGGGCGGCGAAGGCTTCGTTCAGTTCGATCCAGCCCATCTGGTCCAGTTTGAGGCCGGCGCGCTGCAGCACTTCGGGAATGGCGAACTTGGGCCCTATGCCCATGATCTGCGGCGGCACGCCGCGCACGGCAAACGATACAAAGCGCGCCAGCGGCGTCAGGTTGTGCGCCTTGAGGGCGCGCTCGGACACCACCAGCAAGGCGCCGGCGCCGTCTGATGTCTGCGAGCTGTTGCCCGCCGTGACGCTGCCCTTGGCGGCGAACACAGGCTTGAGCTTGGCCAGGGCCTCCATGCTGGTGTCGGCCCGCACGCCTTCGTCGAGGGAGAAGTTCTTGCGGGTTTCCACCACTTGGTCGGAGGCAAGGTTGGGGGTGCGCCGCAGCACTTCGATGGGCAGGATCTCGTCGTTGAACTCGCCCGCTTTCTGCGCGGCCAGGGCGCGCTGGTGCGACTGCAGGGCGAAGGCGTCCTGGTCCTCGCGCGAGACCTTCCACTGTTCGGCCACCTGTTCGGCCGTCTGGCCCATGCCGTAGGCGATGCCGACGTTTTCATCGCGCTCGAAGATGCCGGGGCTGAAGGTGGTGGTGACGCCGATGATGGGCACCTGGCTCATGGACTCGGTGCCCGCGGCGATCATGACGTCGGCCTCGCCGACGCGGATGCGGTCGGCGGCCATGGCCAGGGCGGTCAGGCCCGAGGCGCAGAAGCGGTTGACGGTGGCGCCCGGCACGGTGTCGGGCAGGCCGGCCAGCAGCAGGCCCAGGCGCGCCACGTTGAAGCCTTGCGGGCCTTCGGGGATGGCGCAGCCGACGATGACGTCTTCGACGGCGGCCGGGTCGAGGTTGGGCGCCTGCGCCAGCAGGCCGCGCAGCACGGTCGCCAGCAGGTCGTCGGGACGGTAGTGCGCCAGGGTGCCGCGCGGCGCCTTGCCGATGGGGCTGCGGGTCGCGGCGACGATATAGGCTTGTTGCAGTGTGGTCATGTGTCGTCCCCTTGGCTTAGTTGCGCACCGGCTTGCCGGTCTTTACAAAACCCATGATGCGTTCCTGCGTCTTGGGATGAGCCAGCAGGCCCAGGAAGGCTTCGCGTTCGCGGGCCAGCATCCAGCCCTCGTCGACGCGCTCGCCCGGGTCGAGATCGCCGCCGCACATGACGTGGGCGATGGTGGCCGCCACGTGGAAGTCATGCTCGGAGATGAAGCCGCCCACGCGCATGTTCACGAGCTGTCCCTTCAGCGTGGCGATGCCGTCGCGCCCGGCCACCGGGAAAGGCTGGGGCATGGGCGCCCGCCAGCCCGCTTCGGCCAGCACGTGGGCTTCGCGCACCGCCACGTAGAGCAGTTCGTTGCGGTTCATGACGATGGGGTCGGAAGGCAGCAGGAAGCCGATTTCGCGCGCATGCAGTGCCGAGGTCGAGACCGCGGCCTGCGCGATGGGGAAGGCGAAACGCTTGAGATAGGCCAGCAGGGGCGCATCGGGCGCGCCCTCGGCCTGCAGTTCGGCTGCCCGCCGGGCGCTCCAGGTGAGGCCGCCGGCGCCGGGCACCAGCCCCAGGCCGGATTCGACCAGGCCCATGTAAGTCTCGAAATGCGCCACCCGCCGCGCGCAGTGCAGGGCCAGTTCGCAGCCGCCGCCCAGGGCCATGCCCGCCAGCGCCGCCACCACCGGCACCTGGGCGTAGCGCAGGCGCAGCACCATGTCCTGCATGGCGCGCTCGACCGGCTCGACCGCCTTGGGACCGCCCGAGGCGAACAGGGGCAGCATGGATTTCAGGTCGGCTCCGGCCGAAAAAGGGTCGGTGAGCTGGCCCACCACGAGAGCGCTGAAGGAGCCCTCGGCGATGTCCACCGCGTGCTGCACGCCCTTCATCACCTCGGGACTGAGGGTATGCATCTTCGACTTGAACGATACGATGAGCACGTCGGCGGGATGCGGCGCAGGCAGCGTCCAGCACTTGACCGCTTCGTCTTCGAACACCACCTCTTCGCCCAGGCCGCTGCCCTCGCCGACCAGGCGGGGCGCGCCCACCTGGCGTTCGTACACCGGCAGGGCGCTGCGCTGCTCGAAGGCCTGGGCGGCCGGATTCCAGGAGCCTTGGGGCGTATGCACGCCCTGGGCCTCGTCCACCGGGCCGCTGAAGACCCAGTCGGGCAAAGGCGCCGACGCCAGCGCCTTGCCGTTCTCGATGTCGTCGGCGATCCATTGCGCCACCTCGCGCCAGCCTGCCGACTGCCAGATCTCGAACGGCCCCTGGCTGTGCCCGAAGCCCCAGATCATGGCCTGATCGACCTGCCTCGCCGTATCGGCGATGTCGGCCAGGTGGAAGGCGCTGTAGTGGAAGATGTCGCGCAGCACCGCCCACACGAACTGGGCCTGCGGATGCTGCGATTCGCGCAGGCCGCGCAGGCGCTTGGCCGGATCGCGCTCGGCCAGCAGAGCTGCCACGGCATCGTCGACCTTGGCATCGGCCGGCACGTATTCGCGCTTCTCAGGATCCAGGCGCAGTATGGCCTTGCCTTCTTTGCGGTAGAAGCCGGCGCCCGTCTTCTGGCCCAGGGCGCCCTTCTCGATCAGCGCTTCCAGCACGGGCGGCAGCGCAAACGCCTCGCGGAAAGGGTCGTTGGGCAGCTGGTCCTGCATGGTGCGGATGACGTGGGCCAGGGTGTCCAGGCCGACCACATCGGCCGTGCGGAAGGTGCCCGACTTGGCCCGCCCCAGGCGGGTGCCGGTCAGCTCGTCGACCTGCTCGTAGCTGAGCCCGTACTTCTGCGCCTGGACGAATACGGACAGGATGCCGAACACGCCGATGCGGTTGCCGATGAAATTGGGCGTATCCTTGGCCCTCACCACGCCCTTGCCCAGCCGCGTGGTCAGAAAGGTTTCGAGCTGGTCCAGCAGGGCCGGCTGCGTGTCGGCCGTGGGAATCAATTCGACCAGCGGCATGTAGCGCGGCGGGTTGAAGAAGTGCACGCCGCAGAAGCGCGACCGCAGGGATTCGGGCAGCGCCTGGGACAGCCGGGTGATCGACAGGCCCGAGGTATTGCTGGCCACGATGGCCCCCGGCTTGATGGCGGGCGCCAGCTTTTTGTAGAGGTCCTGCTTCCAGTCCATGCGCTCGGCAATGGCTTCGATGACCAGATCGCACTCGGCCAGGCGGTGCAGATCGTCCTGGTAGTTGGCCGGCTCGATCAGTTCCGCCAGGGCGGGCGCGCCCAGCGGCGCAGGGCTGGCCTTGCGCAGCATCGCAATGGCCTTGTGGACCACGCCGTTGGGGTCGCCCTCTTTGGCGGGCAGGTCGAACAACACCACCGGCACGCCGGCGTTCACGCAATGGGCCGCGATCTGCGCCCCCATGACTCCCGCGCCGCATACAGCTACTTTGCGGATATGAAACTGGCCTGAATGACTGGTTTGCATGGACGTCGCTCCGTTCAAGCTGAAGGATGAATAGCTTTAGTGTAGTACGCGAAGCGTGGATCGGCCTGCAACGGTTTGTGGCAAGCCCGCGAGGCCTGGAATCAGTACTCTGACGCACGGCCCGTAAGGGCCACGCCGATCTTCAGCAGGAAATGCGAGACGTCGTCGCACAGCCGCTGGAACCAGGAATGGCGTGCGTAGGTCTCGGCGGTGACCCGGTTGCAGCTGTTGGCCAGCTCGCGCTCCAGCGCGGCCTTGAGTTGGTCGGCAAAGCCCTCGTCGCTGATGAAGACGTTGGTTTCGCGGGCCAGCAGCAGGCTGAACGGGTCCATGTTCGACGACCCGATCATGGCGCAGCCGTCGATCACGGCGACCTTGGCGTGCAGATAGCTGGGCTGGTATTCATAGATCTCGATGCCGCCGGCCAGGACTTTCTGATACATGCTGCGACAAGCGCGATATTGCAGGGCGTATTCGGCCCGGCCCTGCAGCAGCAGCCGCACCCGCACGCCGCGCCGGGCCGCCCGGCGCAGCGCGGCCTTCAGCCGGCGGCCGGGAAAAAAGTACGAGTTGGCGATGAGGGCGTCGTGGGTGGCCGTTTCCAGGGCCTGGACGTAGACGTTCTCGATGGTCTTGCGAAAGCGCAGGTTGTCGCGCAGCAGCACGGTGGCGCGCATGCCCGGTTCGAAGCGGGGCTGGGCGTCGGCCAGGACGCGCGCCCGGCGCTCGCGCCAGCCCCTGATGCGCTGGTAGAAACCGCCCCAGTCGTCGCGGCGGCGCCAGGCCATGCGCATCCACAGATCGCTCTGGGCCCTGGACAGGTCCTGCACGATGGGGCCGCGCACGCGCACGGCGAAGTCGAAGCGCGGCTTGGGGCCCTGGCCGTCGTCGGGCACGTCCACGAGGTCGTCGATGATGTTGATGCCGCCGACGAAGCCGATGCGGTCGTCCACCACGGTGACCTTGCGATGCAGGCGGCGCAGCCGGCTCAGCCTGAAGCGATAGCGGCCCAGGCCGGCCGGTTCGGGCCGGTAGACGCGCACCTGCGCCCCCATCTCGTCGAGCAGCCGCACTATCTCGGGGGCGTTCTCGTAGCTGCCGAAGCCGTCGATGACGACGCGCACTTTGACGCCCCGCTGGCAGGCGGCGCGCAGATGTCCCAGCACCTTATGGCCCGTGTCGTCCAGGTTGAAGATGTAGGTTTCGAGGTGAACGCTGGACTGCGCCTCGTCAATGTCCTTGCACAGCGCAGGAAAGAATTCGCCGCCGTTCTCGAGCAGTTCGATGCAGTTTCCGTCCCGCCAGACCAGGCGGGACTCTTTGCGCGCCATGACTATTCCGCCTCGCCAGCAAGTCTTGTAAGCACTGATTTTGCCATACTAACTTTACACGTGGCGGTGGGCAGGGCCCGCCACGTCCCAAGCATGAAACCGCTGCGCAAACCGTGCCGCGGCAATGTCAACGGCTCGGGCTCGCCGCGCTTCCAGCGGCCCGCGCGCCCTCGTTGTTGAAGCCGCTGTGCGGCCGGTTCAAGGCAGCTCGAGCTCTGCAAAGATGGGCGAATGATCGGACAGCTGCCTCCAGGGCAGGCCATGCAGCACGCGGGCCTTGCGCACGGCGAAGCCGCGCTGGTAGATGCGGTCCAGGCGCAGCCAGGGAAAGGCCGAGGGGAAGGTGCGCGGCGGCGGCGTCATGCGCGCCAGGCCATTGATGCCCAGCTCGTGCACCGAATCTGCAAGCCCCGACCGGCTGCGCAGGGTGCGGCCCAGCCGCTTTACGGTGTGATGCAGCGGCATGGAGCGCGTTGCCAGGCCCTGCGGCGAGACGGCGAAGACCTCGTACAGGCCGAGCTGCTGCACGAACAGCGGCGCCAGGCGGTTGGTCCAGTCGTTGAAGTCGCCGGCGATGATCATGGGCGCATCGGCGGGCACCATGCGCTTGATGCGCTCGACCAGGGCCATGATCTGGCGGGTGCGCCCGCCCGCGAACAGGCCCAGGTGGACTACCAGGCAATGCACCTGGGTGTCGTCGACCATGATGGTGGCGTGCAGCAGGCCGCGCTGCTCGAGCTTGTGGTCGGAGATGTCCTGGTTTTCGTAACTGAGGATGTCGTAGCGGGACAGCAGCGCGTTGCCGTGATCGGTCTGGGCGCGTATGGCGTTGCAGCCATAGCAGTAGTCCATGTCCAGCGCGGCGCCCAGCGATTCATGCTGGGCATGCAGGATGTTCTGGCGCTCGTTGCGCCCCTGTACTTCTTGAAGAAACAGCAGGTCGGGATGCAGGCCATACAAGCCCAGGCGCAGCTGCGACAGCGATTCGCGCGAGCCGATCGCCGATCGGCCCTTGTGGATGTTGTAGCTGACGATGCGCAGGATCGACATGGCCGGCCCCGGGGCTTATTTGGCCTCGGTCGAACGCAGCCGGATATGCAGCTCCCGCAACTGTTTCTCGTCGACCGGAGAAGGCGCGTGCGTAAGCAGGTCTTGCGCGCGCTGGGTCTTGGGGAAGGCGATGACGTCGCGGATGCTTTCGGCGCCCGCCATCATGGTGACGAGGCGATCCAGCCCGAAGGCCACTCCGCCATGCGGCGGCGCGCCATACTGCAGGGCGTCGAGCAGGAAGCCGAATTTTTCGCGTGCTTCGTCGGCGCCGATATTGAGCGCCTGGAACACCTTGCTTTGCACGTCGGCGCGGTGGATGCGCACCGAGCCGCCGCCGATTTCCCAGCCATTGAGCACGATGTCGTAGGCCTTGGCCAGGGCGCGCGCCGGTTCGTTCTCGAGCAGCTCTTCGTGGCCGTCCTTGGGACTGGTGAAGGGATGGTGGGCGGCGAAGTAGCGGCCTTCTTGTTCGTCGTACTCGAACATGGGAAAGTCGACGACCCACAACGGCTGCCAGCCGGCCTCGAACAGCCCGCGCTCTTTGCCGAAATCGCTGTGTCCGATACGCACGCGCAGGGCGCCGATGGCGTCGTTGACGACTTTGGTCTTGTCGGCGCCGAAAAAGACGAGGTCGCCGCTTTGGGCGCCGGTGCGCTCGATGAGCTGGGTCAGCGCCTGGGTATGGATGTTCTTGACGATGGGCGACTGCAGGCCCTCGGGGATGGAGGCGGCGTCGTTGACCTTGATGTAGGCCAGGCCCTTGGCGCCGTAGATGCCGACGAACTTGGTGTAGGCGTCAATCTCGCTGCGGGGCATGGCGGCGCCGCCCGGCACGCGCAGCGCCACGACGCGGCACGCCGGATCCTTGGCCGGGGCCGAGAACACCTTGAAGTCGACGTCGGCCATCAGGTCGGACACATCGACGAACTCGAGCTTGACGCGCAGGTCGGGTTTGTCGGAGCCGAAGCGGCGCATGGCTTCTTCCCACGTCATGGTGGGGAAGGCCTCGGGCAGCTCGACGCCCTGCACCTGGCTGAACACATGGCGCAGCATGCCTTCGAAGATGGCGCGGATTTCTTCTTCGTTGAGGAAGGAGGTTTCGCAGTCGATCTGGGTGAATTCGGGCTGGCGGTCGGCGCGCAGGTCTTCGTCGCGGAAGCACTTGGTGATCTGGTAGTAGCGGTCGAAGCCGGCCACCATCAGCATCTGCTTGAACAGCTGCGGTGATTGCGGCAAGGCGAAGAACTCGCCCGGATTAACGCGAGAGGGCACGAGGTAGTCGCGCGCGCCTTCGGGCGTGCTCTTGGTGAGCATGGGGGTCTCGATGTCGATGAAGCCCAGGCTGTCCAGATATTTGCGCACCTCGATGGAGACGCGGTAGCGCAGCATCAGGTTCTGCTGCATCTGCGGACGGCGCAGGTCGAGCACGCGGTGCGTGAGGCGCGTGGTCTCGGACAGGTTGTCGTCGTCCAGCTGGAACGGCGGCGTGACCGAGGTGTTCAGGATCTCGATCTCGCGGCACAAGACCTCGATCTCGCCGGAAGCCAGTTCGGGATTGCTGGTGCCTTCGGGGCGCAGGCGCACCAGGCCGGTGATGCGCACGCAATACTCGTTGCGGATGCGTTCGGCTGTGGCGAAGGCGTCGACGTTGTCCGGATCCACCACGATCTGCGCCAGGCCGGCCCGGTCGCGCAAGTCGATGAAAATGACGCCGCCATGGTCGCGGCGCCGATGCACCCAGCCAAACAAGGTGACTGTCTGGTCCAGTTGTTCTCGACTGACCTCGCCGGTGTAGCAGGTACGCATGAAGGAGTGCTCCGTTTGTTGATTCTGTAAATGTCGGTTCGGGCCGGTCCCGGCGGCCCCGGCGCCTGGGCCGGGGCTACGAAGCCAGGAAGTCCCTGGCAGGGTTCAGGAGGCCGCCGCCGTGGAGGAAGAAGTATCGGCCGGCTTCGCGGCCGTCGCCGGCTCGGACGATGAACTGGACGGCGAACTGGACGAAGAGGCCGCCGACTCGCCGGAGGCGCCCGTTTTCTTGCCGCCGTCGCGGAAGTCGGTCACATACCAGCCCGAGCCCTTGAGCTGGAAGCCTGCGGCGGTGACCTGCTTGGCATAGGTGCTTTGACCGCATTCAGGGCAAACGGTCAGGACGGGGTCGGACATTTTTTGCAGGACGTCTTGCGCATGACCGCAAGCGCTGCACTTGTATGCATAGATAGGCACGGAAAAAAATCCCAAGAAAAAATAGTCCAAGGAAAAACCGCTGGCTGCCGCCTTGGGTGGTGCGCACGGCAAGGTGCGATGCGCGGCAAAGCTTCGGCCTGGTCCTTTGATTGGAAAAGGTCGGCCGAATCAGACTATGAAAATCACGGATAACGCGTGATTTTAGCTGCTTTTGCCGTTTTTCACCCAGAAGGCGGCCAGCGCCTGTCAACTCTGGAAGGGCAGCCGCACTGGCCTTCGGCACATAGATGAGGGCTGCCGCGCCTAAATCAAGTCCAATGCCCGGCCGGCCGGCGACCGTCTTGCGGCGACGCCAGGCCCTTGCGCCGCGGGCCGCCGGGCATGCGCCGGGGCACGATCTGCAGTATTCTAAGCGGTTGAATCGCTCTTTTTTTCGGACCTTTTTCAATGCCCACCCCCTACACGTTCTCGCAGCGCGCAGAAAAAATCACCAGTTCGACCATCCGCGAAATCCTCAAGGTCACCGAACGCCCTGAAATCATCTCTTTCGCGGGCGGCCTGCCGGCGCCGGTGGGGTTTCCGCTGGACGACGTGAACGCGGCCTTCGACCGGGTACTGGGACAGAACGGGCGCACGGCGCTGCAATACGGCCCCACCGAGGGCTACACGCCGCTGCGCGAATGGGTGGCAGGCGATATGCAGCGGCGCGGCGCGGGGCATGTGGGCGCCGATGAGGTGCTGATCGTCTCGGGCTCGCAGCAGGCGCTCGACCTGTTGGGCAAGCTGTTCATCGATCCGGGCAGCAATGTGCTGGTCGAGGCGCCCAGCTATCTGGGCGCTCTGCAGTCCTTTTCTTTGTATGAGCCCAACTACGTCACCGTGCCCACCGACGAAGGCGGGCTGATCCCGGCCGGCCTGACCGACGAGCGCGTTCGCGATGCGCGCTTCATCTACGCCCTGCCCAACTTCCAGAATCCCACCGGCCGCACGCTGACGCTGGAGCGCCGCCAGGCGCTGGTGCGGCGCTGTGCCGAAGCGGGGCTGCCCATCGTCGAGGACGACCCCTACGGCGACCTGCGCTACACGGGCGAGCCCCTTCCCAGCCTGCTGGCTCTGGGCCGCGAGGCGGGCGCCACGGTGGTCAGGCTGGGCTCGTTCTCGAAGGTGCTTGCGCCGGGCCTGCGGCTGGGCTATATCGTTGCGCCGGCGCCTATCATCAGCAAGCTGGTGCAGATCAAGCAGGCCACCGACCTGCACACGGCCACGCTTACGCAGATGGCCGTGTACGAAATCGTCAAGGATGGCTTTCTCGACCAGCACCTGCCGGCCGTGCGCGAAATCTACCGCAAGCAATGCGGCTATATGCTCGACGCCATGCAGGCGCATTTTCCGTCCACGGCCAGCTGGACACAGCCCGAGGGCGGCATGTTTATCTGGGTCACGCTGCCGGCGCACATCGATGCGCACGAGCTGCTTGCGCGCGCCGTTGCGCAGAACGTGGCCTTCGTGCCCGGCGCGCCCTTCTTTGCCGACGAGGCCCGGCACAACACGCTTCGCCTGAGCTTCGTCACGGTGCCCGAGGCCCGCATCCGCGAAGGCATTGCCATTTTGGGCCGGCTCATTGCGCAGAGCGCCGCCGACACTGCCGGGCAAACGCTCGAATTGAATGGATCAGAATCGATTCCCGCGATCGTCGCCGCCGAGAACGCCATGATTTCCTCCGCCGCCCGCACGCAGGCGGTCTGATTGCCCTTTATGTCGTCGATACAGCAACCGCCTCCACCCGACAACTCAGCCCCGCACACACTGCCCGATCTGTCCGACATGCGCCACGACGACTGGGTGGAGCGCTGGCTGCCCCGGTCATGGGGGCCTTACGCCCGGCTGTGCCGGCTGGACAGGCCGGTGGGCACCTGGCTGACGCTGCTGCCCTGCCTGGCGGCGCTGGTGCAGGCGGCCGAGGGCTGGCCGACGCTGTGGCGGCTGTTCATCTTTTCGCTGGGCGCCCTGCTGATGCGCGGCATCGGCTGCACGCTCAACGACATCTTCGACCGCGATCTGGACCATCAGGTCGAACGCACGCGCTTCCGTCCCCTGACCAGCGGCCAGATCACGCTGCGCAATGCGCTGTACTTCCTGCTGGGGCAGTTTGCCGTCTGCGCCCTGCTGCTGCTCGCCATCAACGAGTACAGCCGCTGGATGGCGGTGGCGCTGGTGCCCATCGTGGTGATCTATCCGCTCTGCAAGCGCTTCACCTACTGGCCGCAGATCGTGCTGGGCATAGGTTTCAACTGGGGCATGCTGATGGCATGGTCCGACACGCAAAACTACATTCCGCTGGCCGGTGTGGCCATGTGGGTGGGCGCGGTACTGTGGCAGGTGGGCTATGACTCGATCTATGCCTACGTGGACGTGCGCGACGACCTCAAGGTGGGCGTGAAGTCCACCGCCATGCGTTTTGCCGAGCACGGCAAGCTCTGGATCAGCGGCTTTTATCTGGCGACGTTCGCGCTGTGGCTCTACGGCGGCCTGGCCCTGGGCCATCATGCCGGCTACTTCGTGGTGCTGGCCATCATCGGGGGCCATTTCGTCTGGCAGATGAGGGTCTTCAACCTGGCGCGGCCCGACCGCAATTTCATGCTGTTCCGCTCGAACATGGCGGTGGGCGTGATGCTGATTCTCGCGACGCTGCTGGGCACGCTTTTATAATGGCGCTCGCCGCCGGTAAAAAACGCGCACAAAACGGAAGACGCCGAAACACTTCCCGCGCAGCGGCCGCCTCGCTCAACAACCATTTACTCATCCAACGTGACAGGCGCTTCGCGCCTGCCTGTCGAAGGTAGACACTATGCCCGGTTTAGTCGAACTGATCGCCACCGCTCTTTTTGCCATCGCCATCGTGCACACATTCTCGGTGCCCGTGTTCGCGCGCCTGGCCAATCGCAACGGACCGCATGCGGGGCTTTGGCATCTGCTGTCCGAGGTGGAGGCGGTGTTCGGCGTCTGGGCCTTCGTGCTGATCATTATTTTCGGGCTGGTGGCCGGGGCGCATGAGGCAGTCACCTATCTGGACACACGCAACTTCACCGAACCGGCCTTTGTATTCGCCATCATGGTGGTGGCGGCCAGCCGGCCCATTCTGGACCTGGTGGGCATGATCGTGCGGGGGCTGTCGCGGGCGCTGCCGATGCGCAACGAACTGTCGACCTTCTTCGTCACGCTGTCCATCGTGCCGCTGGCGGGTTCGTTCATCACCGAGCCGGCGGCCATGACGCTGGCCGCCCTGCTGCTGCGGGACGCCTATTTCCACAAGCCCGAGCAGGTGGGCTTCAAGTATCTGACGCTGGGCGTGCTGTTCGTCAACATCTCGATCGGCGGCGTGCTGACGGCCTACGCGGCGCCGCCGGTGCTGATGGTGGCGCAGACTTTCGGCTGGGACTCCTCGTACATGGCGACGCACTTCGGCTGGCGCGCGGTAGTCGCGGTCTTCGTCAATGCGGCCGTGCTGACCCTTATCTGCCGAAAGTATCTGCTGTCGGGCGACATCGGCCGCGACCAGAAGCAGCCCCTTGCAATGACGCCCATGAGCGTCATTGCCGTGCATGTGGCGATACTGATCGGCATCGTGCTGGGCGCCCATCATCCGGTGGTCTTCCTGGGCCTGCTGATGATGTTCATCGGCTATGCGCAGGCGTATGCGCGCTATCAGGACCGGCTGATGATCAAGGAGGGCCTGATGGTGGGCTTTTTCCTTGCGGGGCTGGTGGTGCTGGGGGGGCTGCAGCAGTGGTGGCTGCAAGACCTCCTGGGCGGGCTTTCTCCCACGGTGCTGTTCTGGGGCTCGACGGCGCTGACGGCGGTGACGGACAATGCGGCGCTGACTTATCTGGGCTCTCTGGTAGAGGGCACGAGCGATCTGTGGCGCTACATGCTGGTGGCGGGGGCCGTGACGGGCGGCGGCCTGACGGTGATCGCGAATGCGCCGAACCCGGCGGGGTTTGCGATTTTGAAGGGCTGCTTTCCCGATGGGGCGATTTCGCCGCTCAAGCTGCTGATGTCGGCGTTGGTTCCGACGCTGGTGGCGGCGTTCATGTTCTTGCTGCCCAATGCGTTTTGAGTTCTCGCGCCGCCTGGGCGAGCGGCACGGTCTCATAGTATCTTGGATACTTGCATCGCCCCCCTACACAATTTGTAGAGCCTGAGCGTGATGAATACGACGCGTGTCCAGACCGTCGGTAAAGACCCACCTATAAACACCTATTCCGCCAACAAGACCCCTTCCTCGTCCAGCAAAGGATACGAAGCCGCGCCCGGCAATTCGTAATGCCACCACTCCGTAGGCAATGACACGAAACCCGCCTGCAGCATGATGCCCAGCAGCAGATGGCGGTTGCGCTGGACGGCAACCGGAAGGTCGGGCCGGTCGTGATGCGACTGCTCGCGCATGTCGTCGAAGCCCGTGCCCATGTCCAGCGCTTCGCCGTCGATGTCCAGCAGCGTTACATCTACCGCCACGCCGCGGCTGTGGTTGGAACCATGGCGCGGGTCGGCCACGTAGGCGGGATTCGGGCATATCCGCCACAGCACCTCCTGCGCCGCGGGCGGTCGATAGGCGTCGAATATTTTCAGGGTGAGCCCCGCCCGACGGGCCGCGACGGCGGCGCGCATCAGGCAGGCGGCGGCGTCCGGATGCAGCATGCAGGGCGCGTCGGCGGCGTAGATGGGCAGGCAGATGAAGTTGTTGGAGCCGGCGTAGACGAGTTCGATTTCTACCGGATACCCGGCCGGTTCGATCGTGACCAGCCCAGCGGGGGACAGGGGAGATGGCGCCCGCTTCGCGCCGGCGCTTCCTGCGTCAGATGCTGGTCGAGACGCGGCTGCCGCGCCGGCGGGCAGCGGCCGCGCACCGGTCTGAGCATGCGGCGCCGTGTCGTGCCGGCCGCCGGCCTCGGACGCCACGTCAGGAATCCCGCGTCTTCTTGGCGTCGCGGCGCAGCAGCCTGATCAGCCAGGAAAACAGGGTCAGGGAACACACCAGGCCGACCGCGAAGATCAGCAGGACAATGATTTCACCGGACGTCATACCGTATGAACACTCGTAGGCTTGGACATGCGGCTATGTTAACGCCATCGGCGTCATGATGCCGCCCGGACGGCCGTGGCGGGCCTCCGGGCGGAAAAGACCGGATCAGGAACCGGTGTTGTCGAACAGCTTGCGCAGTTCGGGCGCGTAGCGCGGGCTGGCCTGGTCGATGGCCTTCCAGGCCGCTTCGTTGGCCTTGGCGACGAATTCCTCGGCTTGCTTGGGCTCGAGCTCGACGATCTCGATGCCGGCGTCGATGAGCTGCTGCTTCTCTTTCTCGGCCAGGGCGTCGTCCTCGTCATAGCGGGCCTCGAGCTGCTTGACCTGGTCCTTCAGGAAGGCGCGCTGCTCGTCGTTCAGTTTCTTTTCCCAGGAATTCTGGTTCATGAACAGGCTGACCTCGACGTTGTAGAAACCGGGGTCGATGCGGTATTTGGTCTTCTCCTGCCAGCCGAGGTCGAAAATGCCGACGCTGGGCCAGCCATAGCCGTCGACTACGCCGCGCTCGAGGGCGGTGTAGACCTCGCCGGGCGGAACCTGCAGCGGCAAGGCGCCCAGCGACTGGAAGAAGGTGCGGTACACCGGCACGCTGCGCAGCTTCATGCCCTCGAAGGAGCCGTTCTCGGGCTTTTTGGTGGTGTATACGTGGTACTTCAGGCCGTCATGGACGCGGCCCAGCCATACCATGTTGGCCTTTTCGCGATGGATCTTGTCCATGAGCTCGTAGCCGCCGTTGGCGCGCACTTCGGCCATGGGCGTCGAAGAAAAGCTCATCACCAGCGCTTCGGGGACGAGGTTGGCGTGGAACACACCGGTGGTATTGGACATGTCGACCACGCCGGCGCGCACCGCATTGCCCACTTCGAACGGAGGCATGGCTTCGGGGCCGCCGATCATGTTGATCTGCACGATGCCCTTGCCCTCTTCATTGACCTTCTTCACGAAGGCTTCGAACTTGCGGTCGAAGAAGGAATCCTTGGCAAAGACGCTGACCGCGCGCAGCGTGACTTCCGCGCCGTGAGCGGCGCTGGCGGCCATGAGGCCCAGGACGGTACCCAGAGCGATCTGCTTGAACTGCAACTTCATAAGTGTCTCCACATTGCTACTACATCATCATCCTGGGCAGCCCGATGGCCAGCCAGGGAAGGAACAACAACAGGCCCAGCACCAGCAGTTCGAGAATGATGAACGGCATTACCGAGCCATAGATCTGAGTCAGCCTGATATGGCTGGGCGCTACGCTTTGCATAACCATGCACAGCAGCCCGAAGGGCGGCGTCAGCAGGCCGATCTCCATGGCCAGCAGCAGCATGACGCCGAGCCAGACAGGGTCGATGCCCGCGGCGTGGGCCAGCGGCATGAAGAACGGCAGCGTGATCATCATCATGCTGACCTGGTCGATGACGCAGCCCAGCAGCAGCACGATCGCCAGCATGCCCACCACCAGCCAGATGGGCGAAAGCTCGTACTGGGAGATCAGGTTCAGCAGGCCGGTGGTGGCGCCCGAAAAGCTCAGCAGCTGCGAGAAGGTGGTCGAGGCGATCAGCACGAACAGGATGATGACCGAGATGCGCGCGGTCTCCATCAGCGCTTTATAGAAGGTCTTCCAGGTGAAGGCGCCGTAAAAGACGGTCGCGAGCGCCGAGGCGACGGCGCCGATGGCCGCCGATTCGGTGGGCGAGGCCCAGCCCATCAGCATGCTGCCCACCACGGCCACGAAGATGGCGAACAGGGGCAGGACATCGCGCACGAAGGGCTTCCACTTCTGCCAGCCGGACAGGGTCGGGCCGGACTCGTCGATCGGCGCCAGCGAGGGGTCGAGCTTGCAGCGCACGACCACGTAGCCGACGAACAGCAGCGCCAGCAGCAGGCCGGGAACGATGCCGCCGATCAGCAGCTGCGAGATGGAGATGCCGCCCAGGCTGCCCAGCATGACGGCCAGGGCCGACGGCGGGATGAGCATGGCGATGCCGCCCACGGCCATGATGGGGCCCATGGCGATGCTGGGCTGGTAGCCGCGCTTGAGCATGTCAGGCAGCAGGGTGCCGCCCATCATGGCGGTGTTGGCGATGGTGGAGCCCGACAAGGTGGCGAACACGGTGCCGCCCACCACCGACACGATGGACAGGCGGCCCGGCACCTTGTTGATCAGGCTTTCGACCGCGCTGATGGCCCGATAGGCCACGCCGGTATGGAACAGCACCTCGCCCATCAATATGAACAGCGGAATCGGCGTCAGCGAGAAACTGCTGACCGACTGTATGGAGTTGCGCACGAGTTGGCCCAGGCCCGCTTCGCCGCCCATGAAGAACCAGGCGCCCAGGATGTTGACGCCCAGGAAAGCGAAGGCCACCGGCACGCCGACCAGCATCAGGACGAACAGCACGCCCAGCAGACCGCTCAAGGCCCAATACCATTCCATCATGATGCCGCCTTTGCGCACAGCGTGGCGCATGCCAGGCGGCGGATGAACTCCACCGACAGCAGAACGAAGCTGATCACCATGGGAATGGCGAGCCACCAGTCCGGAAACACCAGGACCTTGAAGATCATGCCGCCCTGCTGGGCGCTGTCCAGCATGCTGATGACGCCTTGCACCGCCAGCACCAGGCTAACGGCCAGGCACACCACATTGCCGATGATGCCCGCGATGCGCAGCGCGACGCCCGACAGGCCCCGCAGGAGGATATCGACGCGGATGTGATCGTTGGTGTAGACCAGCCACGGCGCCGCCAGAAAGGCCGACACCATCAGCATGTATTCAGTGGCCTCGACCGACCATGGGATGGAAGTGACGCCCAGGTTGCGCAGCAGTACGTCGGCGCATACCAGCAATGCCATGACGGCGAACAATATGGCGGCAACGACACCCGTGCCTATCATGAGCCCCCGGTACATGCACGCACCCAGAGAGGGCTGCCGCCCTTGCGGCGACTGTCCTGTGTCTTCCATAGACCTACCTTGATTCAATACAACGACTACAACTTCAGCCTACTGAAGACCAGTCGGGAAAAGAATTTTACACTTAAAGCATCTGCGCAATATTAGGGTTATTGCTAGGTAAACGCCGGGATGCCTTGGGTTTTCATAGGGAAAATGCGCTGCGGTTTTTTTTGCGTTGCAGTGTGTTTTGAGTCACAAATTCTGTGCAACAATGCCGACTTTAAGCGCATAAAACCCGATGGGCTTCCACGATGTGCTTTTCCAGCCGCTCGAAGAACGCGGCTGGGCGGTCGGCGATCGCATTGTCCCCCCCTCTCTGACGCAGTCTCTGCGCAATCACGCCCACCAGCTGTGGCAGCAGGGCTTTTTCAGGCCCGCCTCCGTCGGCCGCCAGGCCGGGCTGAAGCACGATCCCGACATACGCGGGGACGCCATCTGCTGGCTGGACGACAAAACGCCCGATACGCCCGCTGCGGAATTCCTGGCCTGGGCCGACGGCTTGCGCCAGGATCTGAACCGGCATTTTTTCCTGAGCCTGCGGGGGCAGGAATTCCACTTCGCGCACTATGAACCGGGCCGGGGCTACGCCCGGCACCTGGACCAGCACGGCGGAACGAGTGCGCGCAAAGTGTCTTTGGTGCTGTATTTGAACGAGGACTGGAAAGCCGGAGACGGCGGCGAGCTGTGCCTGTATGGCCCCGCGGCGAAAGAGGAGGCGGCCGCGAGCGCCGGACGGACCTCGGCAGGCGACGGGCCCGAAGCCGATGCCAGGATACTGCCCGAAGCGGGCCGGCTGGCGCTGTTCCTGAGCGACCGCATTCCCCACGAAGTGCTGCCCGCCCGGCGCGTGCGCTGGAGCCTGACGGGCTGGTTCCGGGACGATGCCGGCTAGGGCCTAGACGCTGAGGTAGGCGCGGCGCACTTCTTCGTTGTCGGCCAGTTCCTGCATGGTGGCGTGATAGCGGATCTGACCTTTTTCAAGCACATAGGCCCGGTCGGACACCAGTTCGGCAAAATGCATGTTCTGCTCGGACAGCAGGATGCTGACCCCGCTGGCCTTGAGCTCGAGGATCATGTTGGCCATCTGCTCGACGATGACGGGGGCCACGCCTTCCGAAGGCTCGTCCAGCAGCACGAGATAGGGGTTGCCCATCAGCGCCCGCGCCACGGTCAGCATCTGCTGCTCGCCGCCGCTCATGCGGCCGCCCGGCCGCTGCGGCATCTCGCCCAGGTTGGGAAACAGCTTGAACAGGCGCTCGGGCGTCCATTCGGGCGCGCCCTGGCCATCGCCACGCGGGGGCTGGCGGCCCACCGCGAGATTCTCCATGACGGTCAGGTCGGTGAAGACGCGGCGGTCTTCGGGCACGAAAGCCAGCCCGAGCCGCGCGGCCTGATAAGGCTCGCTGCGTGAAATGTCGTGCCCCAGGAAATGGATGTCGCCGCGGCGCTTGTCCAGCATGCCCATGATGGCCTTGAGGGTGGTGGATTTTCCGGCGCCGTTGCGGCCCATCAGGGCCACGACTTCGCCGCGACCCACCTGCAGGTCGAGATCGAACAGAATCTGGGCGGCGCCGTACCAGGCCCGCAGGCCCTTGGCATCCAGCAATGTCTGCGTCGCCGTGTTCATCATGCAAGCTCCTTGTCTGCCGCTTTTTTCTCGAATGTCTTGCCGCTGCCGAAATAGACCTCCTGCACCTTGGGATGGTCGCGGATCTCGAGCGGCTTGCCTTCGGCGATGAGCCGCCCGCGCGCCAGGACGATCATGCGGTCGGCGTAGGCGAACACCACGTCCATGCTGTGCTCGGTGAACAGCACGGCCATGTTGCGTTCGACCACCAGCTTCTTGGTCAGCGCCATGAGCTCGTTGCGCTCTTTGGGCGCCATGCCGGCGGTGGGCTCGTCCATAAGCAGCAGCTTGGGATTGTTGGCGATGGCGATGGCCAGCTCGACGCGCTTGACGTCGCCATAGGCCAGATCGGCGCAGGGCCGGTCGGCCTGCTGCGCCATGCCGACTTTTTCCAGCAGCTCGATGGCTTCGTCGCGCTTGTGGCCGGCCGCCTTGCGCCAGGTGGCCAGCAGCTTGCCGTCCGCCGAAAGCAGGGCCATCTGCACGTTCTCGACCACCGTCAAAGAGCCGAAGGTCTCGGCGATCTGGAAGGTGCGGCCCACGCCCAGCTTCCAGATGTCGCGCGGAGGCAGGCCGATCAGCTCGTGGCCGTCAAGCTTGATGGAGCCCCGGTCGGCGCGCAGCTGGCCGTTGACCATGTTGAAGGTGGTGGACTTGCCGGCGCCGTTGGGTCCGATGAGGGCCAGCAGCTCGCCCGCGGCCAGGTCGAAGCTGATCTCGTCGACGGCCTTGACGCCGCCGAAGGACTTGCCCAGTCCGGATACGTTGAGCAGGCTCATAGTTGCACTCCTTTCGCGCCCACGCGATCGATCTTCTTGCCGGCCAGGCCGTCGTAGAGCTGTTTGATGGTGCCGGCAATGCCCTGCGGGAAGAGCAGCACGAGCAGCAGGATGATGCCGCCCAGCATGGCGCGCCAGAAATCGGTGTTGCGGGCCACGACGTCATGCAGCCAGGTGAACGAGACGGCGCCCACGACCGGGCCGACGAGGGTTTGCATGCCGCCCAGCAGCACCATGACCAGGCCGTCGATGGATTTGTTCACGTGCAGGGTCTCGGGCGCGATGCTGCCCTTGGAGAAGGCGAACAGCGCCCCCGCCAGGCCGGCGACCGCGCCGGCCAGGATGAAGCCGTACCAATGGATGCGCTTGACGTTGATGCCGATGGCGTCGGCGCGCAGGAAGGAGTCGCGTCCCGCCCGCATGGCGTAGCCGAAGGGCGAGAACAGCACCCGGCGCAGCCACAGGATGCCGGCGATGACCAGCACCAGCGTCAGGTAGTAATAGACGGTCTTGTCCGCCAGCCAGGCCGCGGGCCACACGCCGGTGAGGCCGTTGCTGCCGCCAGTGAAGTCGTCCCACTGGAAGACGATGGCCCAGGTGATCTGCGCCACGGCCAGCGTCAGCATGGCCAGATATACGCCCGACAGCCGCACGCAGAACCAGCCGTAAATGATGGCGCCCACCGCGGCGACCAGCGGCGCGAGAACGAGCGAGGCCTCCATCGGCAGGCCGAGCTGGCGCACCAGCAGGGCGGCCCCGTAGGCGCCCAGGCCGAAGTAGGCGGCATGCCCGAACGAGTGCATGCCCCCCGGTCCCATGATGAAGTGCAGGCTGACGGCGAACAGCGAGGCGACCAGCAGGTCGATGAGCAGCACGGTGACGTAGGGCGAATCGATGGTCAGTATCGGCAGCGCCACGAGGAACAGCGCGAAGATGCCCATGCCGATCTTGAACCGGACGCTGGCCGGAACCAGCGGCTTCTCGCCCTGGCTGTTCTTGTGGCCGGGAGGCTGCGGCCGGCCGAACAGGCCCCAGGGACGCAGGATGAGCACCACCGCCATGACCAGGAACTCGACCACCAGGGTGAGCTTGGTGAAGGAGATGCCGACGCCCATGATCTCGACCACGCCCAGCCACACACAGAGGGCCTTGAGCTCGGCGATGAGCAGCGCGGCGACGTAGGCGCCGGGAATCGAGCCCATGCCGCCCACCACCACGATGACGAAGGCCGCGCCGATGATGTGGATGTCCATTTCGAGGTTGGCCGGTTCGCGCGGCAATTGCAGCGCGCCGCCCAGCGCGGCCAGCATCGCCCCCAGGGCGAACACGGCCGTGAAGAGCCAGGCCTGATTGACGCCCAGTGCGCTGACCATGCCGCGGTCCTGCGTGGCGGCGCGCACCAGCGTGCCCCAATGCGTGCGGGTCAGCAGCAGCCACAGCAGGCCCAGCACGACGGGGCCGGCGGCGATCAGGAACAGGTCATAGGTGGGAAACTGGCGGCCCAGGATCTCGATGGCGCCTTCCAGGCCCGGCGCCCTGGGACCCAGCAGCTCTTCGGGCCCCCAGTACCACAGCACGACGTCGCGCAGCACCAAGGCCACCGCGAAGGTGGCCAGCAGCTGGAACAGTTCGGGCGCATGGTAGATGCGGCGCAGCAGCAGCATTTCGATCAGGGCGCCCAATATGCCCACCGCGATGGCGGCAAGCAGGATGGCGGGCCAGAACCCCAGGGTGTCCTCGAACGTGAGCACGAGCGAATAGGCGACATAGATGCCGACCATGTAGAACGACCCGTGGGCGAAGTTGACGATGCGCGTGACACCGAAGATAAGCGACAGGCCCGCGGCGACCAGGAACAGCGACGAAGCGCCGGCCAGGCCGTTGAGCAGCTGTACGATGAAACCGGAGATGTCCATGACGACCCGCTATAGATATGGATGAAGCTGTAGGAACGACGGCGGCGACGCCGGCCTTGCGGCCGGCGCGTTTGCCGTTTTTGAAACGTGGCCGCCGGGCGGCGGCCGGCCGCGATCAATCGGCCTTGCGCAACGCCTTGACTTCTTCGTCGCTGGGCAGCAGCTCGCCGCCGTCCATGTATTCGCCCGTGGGCATGGAACCTTTCTTGCCGTCCTTGTTGACGAGGCGGCCGACATGCAGGCCGAAGGTGGACTGGTTGTCGATTTCACGGAAGTGATGATGGCCGAAAGGCGAATCGAACTCCAGTCCCTTGAACGCCTTGATGAGGGCTTCGGTATCGGTCGAACCGGCCTTCTTGATACCCGCCGCAATGGCCTGGACAGTGGCATAGGCCACCACGGAGTTCAGGCGCGGATACTCGCCGTACTTGTCTTCGTAGGCCTTCTTGAAGGCATTGTGCTCGGGCGTATCGATGCTGGTGTAGGGATAGCCGGTGACGATCCAGCCGTCGGGCGCGTCGCTGCGCAGGGGGTCGAGATACTCGGGCTCGCCGGTCAGCAGGCTGACGACTTCGCGGTCTTTGAACAGGCCGCGGGTCTTGCCTTCGCGCGCGAACTTGGTCAGGTCGGGCCCGAACAGCACGTTGAAGATGGCATCGGGCTTGGCGTCTTCGAGCGCCTGCACCACCGGGCCGGCATCGAGCTTGCCGAAGGGCGGCGCCTGTTCGGCCACGAATTCGACGTCGGGCTGCAGCTTCTTCAGCTCGGCCTTGAAAGCCTGGACGGCGGCCTGGCCGTATTCATAATTGGGATAGATGAGAGCCCAGCGCTTCAAATTGAGCTTGGCGGCGGCGGGGGCCACCGAAGCGGAGAGCTGGTGGGTGCCATAGCGCATGCGATAGGTGTAGCGATTGCCGTTCTGCCAGATGACCTTGTCGGACAGCGGGCCGGACGCCAGGAAGAACATCTTGCGCTGCTTGGCGTAGTCGGCCACCGCCAGGCCGACGTGTGACAGGGTGACGCCGGTGAGGAAGTCCACCCCCTCGCGCGACACGAGCTCTTCGGCGATGCGCACGGCCTCGCCCGCATTGGCGTTATCGTCGCGGAAGATGGTTTGCAGCTTTTTACCCAGCACGCCGCCGGCCGCGTTGATTTGCTCTTGAGCGAGCTCCCAACCCTTTTTATAAGGGCCCATATTTGCCGGCAGGGCCTTGTAGCTGTTGATTTCGCCGATCAGGATGACGTCGTCGTCCTTCGCCTGCGCCTGCCCGGCCAGACCAGCCATTCCGATCGATACCGCCGCCGCGACGGCCAAAAATTTCCATGACTTCATAGGTGTCTCCCAGGACATTTCATCGGGTGTTAGGGGTTTATTCTTCGGAGGACGGCTACCGCGATCTCGCCCTGAAAATGTAGCCAACACTTAATTTAAATGTAGTGATCACTAAATTGTTGGGAAAATACTAAGGGAATATTTTTGCGGGCGCAATGTGGGTAAGCCCTTATATCCCGGTTTTTTTTGTGTGGCTTGTAACTAAACGTAACTATTGCAGGGGGTTGGTGCGTAATCCTGTCCGTGCACTATGCAAGGCACCAACCCGGGGCGCCCAGGAGAGACTTTCGTGAAGGCATTGAACACAGCGATGCACTGCAATCATGCCGCCCATTACGACATGAAGCACTTTAATTAATGGAACAAACCAGATCGGTGTCGTTGGGCGGCACGCCCATGCTGTTCTTGGCCGCGGCAACGTCCATGTCGCGCGGCAGGGTGACGCCGTTCTTGACGGCCAGCACCTCGGCCATGATGCTGACGGCGATTTCGGAAGGGGTCTTGCTGCCGATGAAGATGCCTATGGGGCCGCGCAGGCGGGCCAACGACTCTTCAGTCTGGTCGAAATACTCGATGAGGCGTTCGCGGCGCAGGTTGTTGTTGCTGCGCGAGCCGATGGCGCCGATGTAGAAAGCCTCGGTTTCCAGGGCCTCGAGCAGGGCCAGGTCGTCCAGCTTGGGGTCGTGGGTGAGCGCGATGATGGCAGAGCGGCGGTCGGCTCGGAATTCGCGCACCACGTCGTCAGGCATCTCGGCGGTGATCTCGGCGCCCTCGACCGACCAATTGCCCCGGTACTCTTCGCGCGGGTCGCACACCGTGACGGTGAACCCGTTGAACAGCGCCATGGTGGCCAGGTATTCGGCCAATTGGCCCGCGCCTATGAGCAGCATGCGGTATTCGGGGCCGAAGTTGTTGCAAAGCGTGGTGTCGGAAACGCTCAGCTCGGACGGCTGCTCGGCCGTGCGCAGCGAGACCTTGCCGTCGGCCAGCCGCACTTCGCGCTGCATGAGCTTGCCGCTTTCGAGCTGGGCCACGAGCCGGCCGAGCAGCTCGGGCTCCGGGTCGAATTCCAGCAGCAGTTCCAGGGTGCCGCCACAGGGCAGGCCGAAGCGATGGGCCTCGTCGGCCCGAATGCCATATTTGAGGAACTGGGGCGCGCCCTGCGGGATGTCGCCGCCTTCGCCTTTGCCGGAATAGGCGTGGGTGAAACGGTAGATGAGATCGTCTTCGATGCAGCCGCCCGATACGGAGCCCACCACGGTACCGTCTTCGCACAAGGCCATGATGGAACCGATGGGGCGCGGCGACGAGCCCCAGGTGCGCACCACGGTGGCCAGCAAGGCGCGGCGGCCTTTCTGACGCCAATCGTGCAAAGCGCGCAATACGACGAGATCGAGATTGTCCATGGCTGAAACCGGTTTCTACCTTCTTAGTATAAGAGCTTCCGGGTTTCCAAGCATGTTTTATGCCGCCGCCGGGACTCGGCGATGGACTACGCCGGCGCCGTCCGGTGCACGGGGCCAGGTTCCCGGCCGCCGGGGCCGATCAGTCTGGAATCCATTGTCGCGCGCGGCGGATCAGGGCTGCCAGGCTGTCGGGGCGGTGGTTGTCGCTGCAGGCGACCCGTCCGCCTGCGAACACGGGCGCGGTCAGCCCGCTCAGCACCGAACCGCTGGGCATCTCCACCGCCAGGCGCGCACCGCGCTCCCAGGCCAGACGCGCGGTATCGTGCCAGAGCACCGGCCGCGCCAGGTTGTACGCCAGATCGTGGGCAATTTCTCGCCCGTCCCACAGGACGCGGGCGCGGCTGGCGCTCAGGTATTCGAGCGTGGGATCGCGAACGGCCACTTCATCGAACGCCAGCTGCAAGGCTTGCGCATCTTCATCGAACAGGGGGCAATGCGAAGGCACGGCAATGTCGATGCGGATGGCCCTGGCGGCCCCTTTCTTCAAGGCCAGCGCGACCACCTGCTGAAGCGCGGCATTGCTGCCGGAAATGACGAGCTGCGCGGGCGCATTGAAATTGGCGAGATAAACCGGCTCGCCCGGCTTGTGCACCGCGTCGACGAGCGGCTGCAGCATGCGGGCCTCCAGGCCGCTGACGGCCACCATGCCGTAGCCGGACGGAAAGCGGCTTTGCATGAGATTGGCACGCAGGCGAACGAGACGCACGGCATCCTCGAATCCCAGCACGCCCGCCACGACGGCGGCGGGGTAGGCGCCTATCGAAAGACCCGCCAGCATGTCGGGCGGCGCGCCGCGCCGAGTCAGGACGGCGGCCATGGCAACCCCGGCGGTCAACAGGCAGATCTGTGCGGCAACGGTCGAACGCAGGGCCTCGGAAGTATCCCATGACAATACGTCTTCACCCAGCGTTCGGCTGGCCGCCTCGATGACGGGCAGCGCTTCGGGCAGGGCGGCCAGGCGATTCAGCATGCCGGCGCGCTGCGAACCCTGGCCGGGGAAGGTAAAGAGCACGCTCACAGCACATTGCTCGGCGGATCGCCGGGGAAAGCATGCGTCCCCGGCCGCCAGGGGTCTTGGACCAGCACCGGCCCGGCTCCGGTTTTCAACAGCACCCGACGCCGCCCGCCACGGCCATGTGGCGGCCCGGCCCGCTGCGGAACGCAGCCGGCCCACTCTTTGAACGAGAAGCCTCCCCGGCCGGTATCGATCTGCAGGTCGACAGGCCGTTCCGAGCGCTCGACGACAGCCGCCAGAGCCAGCACCTGCTCTTGGCTCAAGGGCGCCGGGGCGCGCACGAGAAGATCGATATCGCTGCCTTCGTGCAGCACGGGAAGGCCGGTGGCGAGCGCAAATCCCAGACCGCCGGTCGGCCCCCAGGGCAGGCCGATGCCGGCCATGGCCGGAAAGACATCGAGCAGTGCGGCATATGGGTCAGGGCCAAGAACCATCGCTGCGGAGTCATGGCTTGTCTGCTTGGGCCCGATCCGCCCTGGATGCATTGCCGCCTTCTCGTTCTGTGTCAGCTCCTGTGGCCGGACTACTCGAGGAGCGTTTCGCAGCCAGGCTGCCCGCTCCGGCGATACGAGTTCCTCCGCAGACGATACAAGTTCCTCCGGCCGTATGACCCGTGCAATCGCGCATCGTTCGAGATACGCGGCCTGGCGCTCGTGCCGCTGGGTACCGCGTATGCCCACGGGCAACAGGCTTTCGTCGTCGATGTCTTCGCGGCGCAGCACCACCGGCGTGGGCGCGCTCGATCGCAGCCATTGCGCGCACCAGTCGGGCATGCCGCCGCGCCAATGCAGGGCCGCCGGGTCGGCCACCCAGACGAGATCGTGCGGGCCGAGGTCGCATGGACCGGCCATCATCCGCCCCAAAGTTCGCGCATGCGCTCGCGGACGCGGCGCGAGGCGCGGCGGTTTTCGCCCGCGAGACGGCTGGAAAGGTCGCGCCGAGGATCGGCCCGGATGTCGGCCACGGCTTCGCGCAACAAGGCTTGCGCGGCGCTCAGGTCGGCGGCGGTGGGCCGGTCGGCGTCCCGGGCCTGCATGGTCTGCCACAGCATGCCCAGGCTGGCGTAGTGGTCGATGTCATAGGCCATGGGGGGAATGGCGGCGGCCAGCGCCTCCAGCTGCTCGACCGTGCGCTGGGTGATGCGCGCGGCCGATGCCTTGCCCATGGCGTGTACCTGCACGCCCGGGTCGCGCAGGGCGATCAGGCGATTGGCCTGGCAGCCCAGGGCAAGGAAGCCGCCTGATATGGCCTTGCCCACGATCAGGCCGATGAACGGATGGCCGGCTAGCCGGGCTTCAGCGCCCGCGTCGGCGACGGCCGCCAGCGCCTGATGCAGGCCCAGGCCCTCTTCGAGCCGGCCGTAAGCCTGGCTGGGCACGTCCAGCACGGCGACGATGGGACGGCGCCGCGCGGCAATCCCGCCGCCGGGACGATGCGCAGGCGCGCCGCCGTCGTTTTCGTTCGCCGCGTCCTGCCCGCAGCACTGTCTGATGGCGCGAGCCAGATGCCAGCCCTCTTCGAGCCCCATCTCGCCATTGCGCACGCGGGGAAAACGATTGCCGCCGTCTGGAACGACGGCGATGTAGCGCGCCGGCTCTTCTCCCAGCGGCGCGTCGACCACGCGCACCGTGGCGGGAAAGCCGGCAAGCATGGGCGCATTGCCCGTCAGGCCAGCCAGCCAGGCCGCCCCGCGCGAAGCGGGAACGCCGCCCTGTTCCCATACCGGCTGCCGCCCAACGGCCTGTTCCGTGCCCGGCGCCGCATCCAAGGCTTCACGGACCATGCCGCGCATCTCGGCCGGGTCGGGCATGGGCTCGGGCTCGATACGCGCCAGCATGTCCATGAAGCCATCGCAGCGCTGGCTGCGGTGGCTGGCGGGCACGCCGCGTTGCAGGCAGGCAAGCAGCCTGTCGCGCACCTGGGCCACGTCGTCCGCGGCGAACTCTTCGGCCAGGCCTGCGCCATGGCGCTGCTCGCCGCCCGTCAGGCTCCAGATGAAGGGCTTGTCGTGGGAGTCGAGCTCGTCGATGCCGGCCTCCTGCTCGATGACGGCCGGCCCGTTCAGACCCAGCCGCGCCTCGCGCGTGACGATGAGGTAGCTGCACAGGCCGGCGGCGATGCCCATGCCGCCATAGCAGCCCACCGGGCCCGCGATAATGCCCACCACCGGCTGGTGGCGCCGCAGTTCGACCAGGGCGGCGTGGATGTCGGCAATCGCCGCCAGCCCCAGATTGGCCTCCTGCAGCCTGACCCCGCCTGTTTCCAGCAGCAGCACCGCGCAGGTGGGCGTGCCGCGCACATTGTCCTCGATGGCCAGCTCGAGCGCCGCGGCGATTTTCGCGCCCCCGACCTCGCCCATGCTGCCGCCCTGGTAGCCGCCGTCTATCGCCAGCACCACGGCGGGCCGGCCGTCGATACAGCCCTTGGCCGCCACCACGCCGTCATCGGCCTGGGCGACGATGCCCTGCAAGGGCAGCCAGGGCGACTTGATGCGGTCGAAAGGGCCGAGCAATTCGCGGGCGCTATGCGCATCGAGCAGAGCCAAGGCCCGTGCCCGGGCGTCCAGTTCGATGAAGCTTTCCCGCTGCAGCAAGAATGTAGTCATGGACTCGCCTTCTGTCTTTGATTAAAGCAATGCCGCGCCCGCCTCTTCGAACGCCTGCTCGATGCGCAGGCGCACGACGCCGGGCGTGGCGCCGCAGTCGTCGATGTCGAGGCGGGCCGCGGGCAACTCGGCCGCGGCGAAGACTCGCTCCAGCAGGGCCGACCATACGGCCGCCTTGCCGTTCACGGAGGTGGTGACGTGAATCTCAGTGCGTTCGGCAGCCGGCTCGAGCAGCACCTGCAGGTCGCCCGAGGCCACTACACCGACGACCGCCCGGCCCTTTGCCGCCCCGCGGGCGGCATAACTGAATGACATGGTTTCCATAATTCTTTCCTGGCTTGTTGACGTCCTTTATCGTTGCCCTGCATCTCGTCGCCTTCAACTCCGCGCCCTGTCTCCGGTCGATAAACAATCGGCGCACGGCACGGTTTCGGCGAGCATTGGCATTTCATCCCGGCAGGGCTCCAGGCCGTCCAGGAACAGCGCGGCCGCCAACAGATCGGCGGCGCCGCCAGGCGACAGGCGATAGGCCAGGGCATATTCGTTCAGCCGCAGCAGGGCGCGCCATCCGTCGCGGCTCCCGGCGCCGCCGACGGCCAGCACTCCGGCCGCCCTGGCCTGCATGCCGGCCAGGCCTTGCCTGCCGCCGCGCGACAGCAGGCACGTATCGTCCAGCTGAGCCATGATGGCCAGCAGCGCGTTCAGGCGGGCCGCCGCTTCGTCGTCTCCGCGCCGCCGCGATCCACGCAGCTGCGGCAAGGCGGCTCGCAGCACTTGCGGGAAGCCGGCCCGCGCCTGGGCCTGGGCGCCGCCTACTCCATAGCGCCGGCGCGCCGCTTCGCCCTTGTTGCCCGTGTGGCCGGGCGCTGCGCGATCGCGGCAGCGCGCCAGCATGCCGGCGCGCTTCGCCACGGCGAATGGCCTCAAGTCGTCGCTCTGGCCCGCGGCGGTAACTAAAAGACCCAATGCCCAGATGGCGCCCCGATGGGTATTGACGCCACCCGTCGCCTTCATCATGGCGGCCTCGGCCTGCCGCCCCAGCAGGCCGATCCGTTCGCGCAAAGCTCTTAGCTCCAACCCCCGCGCGCCGGCCCGGGCCATGGCAAGGAAGAAGGGATGCATGGCATGGGCCGAACGGCACATCAAGGCGAAATCGAGATCGGCATGCGCGCCGCCGCTGCGGCTGTCGGCCAGGCCGGGCTTGGGCGCCAGCGCCGCTTCTTCGATCAGGGCGCGCACCACCGCATCGGCCAGCGCCGAATCGGCATGCTCGTCCCGCGTTGAGTCCGGATGAAAGAGGGTCTTCATCACCAGCTCCGATAACGGGCGGGAGGCCGATAGAGCCCGCCCGACCATTCGACGAGATCGGCCACGCTCTTGGCCGCCAACAGGGAGCGGGTGGCTTCGGCCCGCCGCACGCCGAGGTCTTCGGGAAAAGCAACGAGGCCCTCGTCCCGCAAGCGCCGCACATCGGCGGCGCTGCTGCGCATCCCGATGGGGGTGACGCCCGCCACCGCGGCAAGCATGGCTTTGCGTTCATCCAGCGAGCGCGCCTTGTACAAGTAGGCGATGCCTTCTTCGGTGAGCACATGGGTGACGTCGTCGCCATAGATCATGACGGGCGCCAGCGGCATGCCGCTGTCCCGCCCGACCTGCACGGCATCGAGCGTCTCGACGAAGGTGGGCCGGCCGCCCTCCTGGAAGGTTTCCACCATCTGCACCACCAGCTTGCGCCCCCGGACCAGGCCGTCGCGGCCTTCGATGAGATCGAGCCAGGCGGGCGTGGCATGGCGCCGGCCGCCCGGGTCGTGGCCCATATTGGGCGCGCCGCCAAAACCGGTCAATCGTCCCTTCGTCACCGTGGAGGAGTTGGCCAGGCTGTCCATCTGCAAGGTGGAACCGATGAACAGGTCGACCGCATATTGGCCCGCCAGCTGGCACAGCAGGCGGTTGGAGCGCATGGAGCCGTCCGGCCCCGTGAAGAACACGTCGGGGCGGGCCGCCACATAATCTTCCATGCCCGATTCGCCGCCGAAGCAATGCACGCTTTCGACCCAGCCCGATTCGATGGCCGGAATGAGGGTGGGATGCGGATTCAGCGCCCAGTTGCGGCAGATGCGGCCCTTCAGCCCCAGCCTTTCGCCGTAGGTGGGCAAAATGAGTTCGATGGCGGCGGTGTTGAAGCCGATGCCGTGGTTCAGGGACCGCACCTCGTGCCGCTCGTAGATGCCGCGCAGGGCCATCATGGCCATCAACACGTGCACGGGCTTGATCAGGCGCGGATCGCGGGTGAACAGCGGCTCGATGAAGAAAGGCCTGTCGGCCTGCACCACGAAGTCGACCCACGATCCCGGCACGTCGACGCGCGGCAGCTCGCCGGCATCGTCCACCACCCGGTTGACCTGGGCGATGACGATGCCGTTGCGAAAAGCCGCCGCCTCGACCAGGGTCGGCGTGTCTTCGGTGCTGGGGCCGGTGTAGAGGTTGCCCTGCCGGTCGGCTATATAGCCCGCCACCAGCACCACGTCGGGAATCAGGTCGACATACAGCCGGGCATACAGCTCGGCATAGGTGTGGATGGCGCCGATCTCGAGGCGGCCGTCCTGCAGCAGCTGCGAAATGCGCAGGCTCTGCGCGCCGGCGAAGGAAAAATCCAGCCGGCGGGCGATGCCGCGCTCGAACAGGTCGAGGTGCTGAGGCAGGCTGACGCTGGGCATGATCAAGTGCAGGTCGTGCAACACGCCCGGATCGGCCCGCGTCAGGGCGCGCGCCAGGAAGTCGGCCTGCTTCTGGTTGTTGCCTTCCAGCACCACCCTGTCGCCCGGGTTCAGCAACTGCTGCAGGGCCTCGGTGATGCGCCCCGCGGGCAGCACCGCGTCCTCGGCCAGGCCGGCCACCCGCGCAAGGCGGCGCTGCTTTTCGACGGCGCGCCGGTTCCAGCGCGTTTCGGGCAGGGTCTTCACGACAGCTTCCTCGAAAGGTTCGACACGCCTCACCTTAGCGCCGCCGACACTCCCGCATCAATCAAGCCGATGGCGAAATCATTACGCTTATGCTAATAATTAAGGCAGGAGGCCCGATGAATACGCAAGACGCCCTTACCCTTCGCAAGCTCGACATCTTCCTGGCCTTCATGCGCCTGGGCAACCTGGCCCGCGTGGCCGAAGAGATGGAGCTGAGCACGGTCAGCGTTCACCGCGCGCTGCATACGCTGGAAGATGCGGTGGGCTGCCCGCTGTTCCGCCGCGAAGGCCGCAACCTGCAGCCGCTGGATACCGCCTATGCGTTTGCCGGCCACGCCCGGCGCTGCCTGGACGAATGCCGCCAGGGGCTGGACAAGGTCCGGGACATGGCCGGCGTCAATACGCCGCGGCTGCGCATCGGCTCGCTGTATTCGCTGACCCTGCACTGCATTCCGCAGGTCATCATAGGCCTGAAGCTGCGGCGGCCCGAACTGCACGTGGACCTGTCCATGGATTCGAGCCGGGGCCTGATCGAGTCGCTACAGAACGGCAGGCTGGACGCCATCATCATGGGCGCCAACGAGCCCCGGGATCACCCTCGCCTGCTGTCGGTGCCCATGTTCGAAGACGCCTTGTATTTTGCCGCGCCGGCCGACTCCCGCTATGCCTCGGCTTCGAAGGACATCGACCTGGCCTCGGCGCGCAAAGAGAAGTTCGTCATGCTGGGCCCGGGTTTCGTCACGTCCGAAAGCTTCGTCAACACCTTCAGGCTGGCCGGCTATGAGCCCGACGTAGTGATGCAGGTGGGCGATATTTTTTCGCTGATCAATCTGGTGGGCCAGGGCATGGGCTGCAGCCTGCTGCCCGGACGGGTGGCGGCCTTCAGCGACCGGGTGTGCCTGAAGACGCTGCAGCCCAGGTACCGTTCGCGCCAGCGCATCGCCCTGATGCTGGCCTCGAGCCGCGAGCACGACCCCAACCTTCAGGCGCTGGCGCAGGAATGCCGGGCATATGGCTTGAGAAAGGACCTGCGCCCTTCTTTATCTGTCTGAACCGTCGGCGTCCGCCGGGCCGATCGTCTCGGCCTGCTCGCCGGAGGCCGGCGCCGCCGGCGCGCCGGGGCCGTAATGGCTTTGTTCGACCCAGCGCAGCACAATCAGGATGAACAGGGCCAGCACCGTGGCCATGATGGCCGTAATCTCGCGGCCCAGGCCCACGGTGATGCCGATGGCGGCGGCCATCCAGATCGAGGCCGCCGTGGTCAGGCCCTTGATGATGCCCTCCCGATCGAGCTTGATGATGGCGCCCGCGCCCAAAAAGCCTATGCCGGCCACGACGCCCTGCAGTACGCGGCTCATGTCGGCGATTTCCATGCCGCTTTCGGCAGGGGCCAACACGAACACCGCCGCCCCGAGCGCCACCAGCATGTGGGTGCGCAGGCCCGCCGCCTTGCGTCGCTGTTCGCGCTCGTAGCCGATGAGCCCGCCCAGCAGTACGGCCATCAGCAGACGCACGGCGATGCGGGTGGCGTCGGCCAGATCGGTGACGTCGGAAAACTCCTGCGCCAGCGTCGACCAGATGATTGAAAGAGCGTCGTGCATAATGAGGGCGGCATTCCTTTGATATAACAGCCACTATACATATCCGCACGGGCCCCGCCCGCTGCGGACAAAGACGCAAGCTTACAGGAGACGCGCAATGTTCAATGCGATTACCCGAGGTTCGGTCAAGCTGGTGGAGCGGTATCTTCCCGACCCATATATCTTTGTTCTGCTGCTGACCATTGTAGCGGCGGCCGCTGCCATGCTGATAGAACAGCAAGGCCCGATGCAGGTCATTGAAATCTGGGGCGACGGCTTCTGGGGCTTGATGAGTTTTACCATGCAGATGCTGCTGGTGCTGCTCACCGGCCATATGCTGGCCAGCACGCCGCTCATACGCAGGCTGTTGACACGCCTGGCCTCGCTGGCGCGCGGCCCAGGCAGCGCCATCATCCTGGTCAGCGTGGTCGCCCTGGCCGCCAGCTGGATCAACTGGGGCTTCGGCCTGGTCGTCGGTGCGCTGTTCGCCAAAGAGCTCGCCCGCCAGGTGCGCGTGGACTACCGGCTGCTGGTCGCCAGCGCCTATTCCGGCTTTCTGGTGTGGCACGGCGGGCTCTCGGGCTCGGTGCCGCTCACCATTGCAACGGAGGGGCATTTCTCGCAAGAGCAGATCGGCATTATTCCCACGTCGGACACCATGTTCGCCTTGTTCAACGTGGCCATCGTGATCGCGCTGTTCATCGCGGTTCCGCTGGTGAACCGCCTGATGCTGCCGCGCGCCGAAGAAAGCGTCTACGTCGATCCGCAGCTTCTGGTCGAACCCGACGAAGAAGCCGGCACAGTGGACCGGCCCGCGGACAAGCTGGAAAACAGCCGACTCCTGGCCTTGATCATCGCCCTGAGCGGCCTGGCCTATATGTTCCACTACTTCGTCATCAGCAGTGGCACTCTCAATCTGAACATCATCAACTTCTCTTTCCTGATGCTGGCCGGCCTGCTGCATGGCACGCCGCGGCGCTTCCTGCATAGCCTGAACCAGGCGATACGCGGCGGCGCCGGCATCGTCATCCAGTTTCCCTTCTATGCCGGCATCATGGCCATCATGATCGAATCCGGGCTGGCGGCCACTCTGTCGGAGTGGATCGTGTCGCTGGCGACCGAGAAGACGCTGGCCTTCTGGACTTTCATGAGCGCCGGCCTGGTCAATATCTTCGTGCCCTCGGGCGGCGGCCAATGGGCGGTGCAAAGCCCCGTCGTCATCGCCTCGGCTCAGGCCCTGGGCGCCGACATGCCGCGCGCAGCCATGGCCGTCGCATGGGGCGACGGTTGGACCAATATGCTGCAGCCCTTCTGGGCCTTGCCCGTGCTGGCCATTGCCGGCCTGAAGGCCAAGGACATCATGGGGTTCTGCCTGATCCAGCTGTTCGTCTCGGGCGTGATCATATCGCTGGGCCTGACGTTCTTGTAAGGCCGGCCGGGGGGGCGGAACCTGACGCGCCGCTTCCCCATTGGCAAGCTTGGGACCTGTTGACGCTAACCCGAGTTGCGCAGGCCCGCGGCGATTCCATTGATGGTCAGGTGGATGCCGCTCTGGATTTCGCTTTCGACCGCTTCGGTGCTGCGCCTGCGTCGCGTGTTGCCGCGCAGGCGGCGCAGCAGCTCGACCTGCAGGCGGTTGAGCGGGTCGACGTAGGCGAAACGCTCGTCCAGCGCCGCGCGCAGGGCTTCGTCGTTGGCCAGCAATTCGTGGCCGGTCACGGTACGGAACATCTCCACGGTCAGGTCGAATTCCGCCTGGATACGGCCGAATATGCGCTCGCGCAGGGCTTTCTGGGGCACCAGGTCGGCATAGCGGCGCGCAATGCTCAGGTCGACCTTGGCCAGCACCTGCTCCATATTGGACAGCAGTGTGCGGAAGAACGGCCACGAGCGCGCCATGTCGCGCAGCAGCTCGAGCCGTTGCGCGGCGCCGGCCGGAGCGTTCTCGCAGCCGTGCTCGACGTAGTGCGACAAGGCCGTGCCGACGCCGTACCAGCCCGGAAGCAGCAGGCGGCATTGCGCCCACGAAAACCCCCACGGTATGGCGCGCAGGTCTTCGATCTTCTGGCCGGGCTTGCGCGCAGCCGGACGCGAGCCGATGTTCAGGCCCGCGATTTCCAGGATCGGCGTGGCGGCGAAGAAATACTCGGCAAAGCCGGGCGTTTCGTAGACCAGTCCGCGATAGACGCTCTGGGCCATTTCGGACACATAGTGCATGCCGCCGCCGAAGCGGGCCATGAAATCGTCCTCGTCGTGCGCGGACGAACGGGAAGGCGTCAGGCTGGCCTCCAGCGTGGCCGCCACCAGAAGCTCCAGATGGCTGGAGCCCACTTCGACGTCCTTGTACTTGGCCTGGATGACCTCGCCCTGCTCGGTCAGGCGTATCTGGCCGTTGACCGTGCCGGGCGGCTGCGCCACGATGGCGTCGAAGCTGGAGCCGCCCCCGCGGCCGACCGAACCGCCCCGGCCATGGAACAGGCGCAGGCGGGTGCGGCGCGCCTTGAACACCTCGACCAGCCGCCGTTCAGCGCAATAAAGCGTCCAGTTCGAGGTCAGGTAGCCGCCGTCCTTGTTGCTGTCCGAATAGCCCAGCATGACCTCCTGCACGCCGGCCTGGTCGCGCCGCACCCGCTCGGCCACTTCGGGCAGGCCCAGCCATTCGTCCATGATGTCCGGCCCGCGCTCCAGGTCGGGAATGGTCTCGAACAAGGGCACCACCATCAGGCCGCCGCCATCGTCATGGCGCGCCTGGCCGGGAGGCGCGCAGACTCCCGTTTCCTGCTGCAGCAGCAAGACTTCGAGCAAATCGCTGAGCGTTTCCGTATGCGACACGATGACCTGGCCGATGGAGCGCTCGCCGAAGCGGCGCCGGCACTGGGCGGCCATGCGCCATATGGCGAGCTCTTTTTCAGTCTCGTCGGAATAGCGCAGCCACGGCGACACCAGCGGCCGGGGCTGGCGGATCTCGTGGCGCAGCAGCTCGATGCGCCCGGCTTCGTCCAGCCGGGCGTAATCGACGGCCTTGCCGTTGCACTTGGCGCCGGCCGCCCGAAGCAGCTCGGCAACCACTCTTTCATTCACGTCCGAGCTTTGCCGCAGATCGAGCGTGGCCAGGTGAAAACCGAACACCGATACGGCCTGGCGCAGGCCGTCGAGCCGCAGGCGGGCAATGAGCGCGCCATGATGGCCCCGCAGCGACTGGGCCATGACGTCCAGGTCGTGCAGCAGCGCTTCGGGGTTGTCGTAAGCCGGCGCGGCGTAGGTGGGGAACAGCGCCAGCGAACGGCCCAGCAAGGCTTGCGCCGTGGCGGCCAGGCGCGCATAGACGTGGATGCAGGCCCGGCGGTAGGGTTCGTCGCTGCGGTGCGCCGAGGTGTCGCCGCTTTGGCTGGCCAGCTGCTGCAGCGCCGTCGAAGGCCCGGCCAGCGACTGCGACAGCGAAAGCTCGGTGCCCAGCACCTTGATTTCGGCCAGATAGTGCTCCATGGCGCAGGCGCATTGCTTGAGCACGGCCTGCTCCAGGGCCGCCGCATCGACATTGGGATTGCCGTCGCGATCGCCTCCTATCCAGCTTCCCATGCGCAGGAACGGCGGCAGCATGCGCGCCTCGACGTCGAATACGGAACGCCGCACCGGCTGCAGCCGGTCGGCAAAGTCCTGGTACAGGCGCGGAATGGCATCCAGAAAGGTGCTGCGATAATAGGACAGTGCATTGTCGATTTCATCGAGCACCGTCAGCTTTTGCTGGCGCAGCATGCGGGTCTGCCACAGCGTGGCCACCAGGCCGGTCAGGCGCTGCCTGATGTGCAGCCTTTCGGCATCGGTCAAGGTCTCGTCGCACAGGGCCAGCTGCTCGGCGATGGCGCGATGCAGGTCCAGGGTGCTTTTGCGCTGCACCTCGGTCGGATGGGCCGTCAGCACGGGCGCAATGACGGCGGTTTCCAGGTAGCGGCGGATGCGCGCCTTGCCCACCCCGCGGCCGCGCAGCACATCCAGGGTATGCTGGAGGCTGCCCCGGCCCGGCGCGTGCGAGACGAGCTCGTGGCGGCGGCGGCGCTGTATCTGGTCGCGGTCCTCGGCAATATTGGACAGATGCAGGAAATAGCTGAAAGCGCGCGCGGTCTGGGTAGCCTGGTCGTCGGTCAGGCGGGCGATCTGGCGCTCGAGGGCGCGGCCGTCGCGAACGTTGCCTTCGCGTCTCAGCCTCACGGCCACCTGCCTCAGCTTCTCGACCACGTCGAAAGCCCGTTGCCCTTCGCATTCTTTGATGACTTCGCCCAGCGTCCTGCCAAGTAGCCGCACATAGGCGCGCAGCGGCGGGACGTCTGAATCGGCAAAGAAAGACCTTGCTGCCGGAAGCTGGCTCATGAACCCATCCTTGTTTTGTAGTTGGAATACTGATGCCTGACGCAGCCCACAACTTTAGCAGGATTGTCGCCATGGCCATGGAACTGGGCAGCAAGAATCCGGAATCCGGATTCGATTTCCTGTACTACTCTAAGGCTGTGTCAATTAACCCAGCGAGCAGCTCAAGGCCATGGAACACATCGCCATGAAACCCACCCACACGGCTCCCGGCCCCTACGCCACCGATGACGCCCGCTGGCGCGCCATCGTTGAGCGCGACGCCGGCGCGGACGCGCACTTCGTGTATGCGGTGCGAAGCACCGGCGTGTATGCCCGGCCGGGCGCCGCGGCCCGTCGGCCCAGGCGGGAAAACGTGGAGTTCTTCTCTTCGCCGCAAGAAGCCGAGGCGGCCGGCTACCGGGCCAGCCGCCGCGATGCGGCGCCTTCGGCCAAAGGCCGGGGCGATCGCGCGTTGCTCATCGCCAGGGCCTGCCAGATCATCGAATCGGCCGATACCCCGCCGTCACTGGATGCACTGGCCCGGCAGGCGGGCATGAGCTCCTTCCACTTTCATCGGGTGTTCAAGGCCGAGACCGGCCTGACGCCCAAGGCTTACGCTGCCGCCCACCGGGCCCGCAGGCTGCGCGAACATCTGGCGGAGCCGGGCGCCTCGGTCACGCGGGCGCTCTACGATGCCGGCTTCAATTCCAGCAGTCCCTTCTACGAGGCGTCCGGCAGCCTGCTGGGCATGCGTCCCGGCGACTATCGGCGCGGCGGCGCCGGCTCGGTGATCCGCTTCGCGGTGGCGCAATGCTCGTTGGGCGCCATTCTGGTTGCCTGCAGCCAGCGCGGCATTTGCGCCATACTCATCGACGACGATCCCGAGGTGCTGGTGCGCGACCTGCAAGACCGCTTCCCCAAGGCGGAGCTGGTAGGCGGCGATGCGGCCTTCGAGGCGCTGGTCGCCCGCGTGGTCGGCTTCGTCGAGGCCCCCTCCATCGGCCTGGACCTGCCCCTGGACATACGCGGCACGGCCTTCCAGCAAAGGGTGTGGCAGGCGCTGCGCGACATACCGCCGGGCGATACGGCCAGCTACAGCGACATTGCCCGACGCATAGGTGCGCCGAACGCGGTGCGGGCCGTGGGACGCGCCTGCGGGGCCAACGCCATCGCGGTGGCGATTCCCTGCCACCGGGTCGTGCGCCGCGACGGCGACCTCACCGGCTATCGCTGGGGCATCGAGCGCAAGCGCGAGCTGCTGCGCCGCGAAGCCGGGCAGCGCGAGGCTTCTTGACCCGGGCACGGGACGGCGTCCCTTCTATTGCACGAACTCGTTGGTAAAGACGTCTTTCGAGTCGAGTTTCTTTTCGATGATGCCCTGCTGCAGGTAGAACTCCTGCAAGGCCGCGACGCGCTCGGCGTCGAACTGGCCCGGCACCTTCTGGCCCGGATAAACGTTTTTGGCATAGTAGGCCAGGACCTTGCCGACCATGTCTTCACGGCCTTTGTACACCGGCTGGGCCTCGATATACGCCTTGGCGGCGGCTTGGGGGTCGTTCTGCACTTCGGCCAGCGACTTGAGCGTAGCCGCGACGAACTTGCGGATGACTTCGGGATGCTGCTTGATCATGTCGTCGGACGCCAGTACGGCCTGCGCCATGCCGGGGAAGAACTCGCCGGTGGACTCCCATTTGAGCCGGGCGCCCGCTTCTTCGGCCACCGCGCCCATCTCGGGCGCCCCGACCATGCCGTCGGCATTGCCGTTGGCCACCAGCTGCCAGATGCCGGTGGGGCCGGCTGCCTGGACGTTGGCGTCTTCGCGCGTGAGCTTGGCCTTGGCCAGCACCGCCAGCGTGGCATAGAAGGAAGTGTCCTGGTAGGACATGACGGTAAGCGTCTTGCCCTTCAGGTCGGCGGGGCCGCCGATGTTGCGATCGGTGCGCGTCATGAGCTGATGCAGCGCCTTGCCTCCCAGCAGCGCGACGCCTTTGACCGGGATGCCGTTCTGGCGCAGGATGATGGGCGTATCGCCCAGGGCGCCGCCCAGTTGGCCGTTGCCGGCTCCCAGCTGCTTGCCGACGTCCGCCCCGCCCTTGACCGAGACGAACTTGACCTGCAGGCCGGCGTCGGCATAGTAGTTCTTGTGCTGGGCCAGCATCAGCGGCGCAAACGCGATCGCGTTGGCCGGAGCCGGCAGCAGATAGGTAATTTCAAAAGGCTTTTCCTGGGCGTGGGCGTTGCCGAGGGCCAGCGATGCCGCCGACGCCAGGGCGGCGGCCTTGAGAAACCGGCTTAACGCGTGTGTGATGTGCTTCATAGGTGTCCCCGTATGTGCTCTGTTTGCGTGGCTGCATTCCGCGTTCTGGCCGGCGGGCCGCAGTGTCCATATTTAATTCACTTCAACGTGAATTATATGGAGATAATATTTGCGAGTCCATGCCGCGAGGCTCACAATAGGGCCTGATCCGTACAAACCCCTAGTGCGGCCGAGGCTTAAAAGGCCGGCCGCCGCTTCCGACATATCGATACACCATGAGCGCAGCCACCTCCAAAAAGTCCAACTCCCGGGCCAAGGGCCGCCCCGACGCCGACGATACGGTCGGGCGCGAAGCGCTGCTGGCGGCAGCCATCGAAGAGCTGCGCGTTTCTTCGCCCGAATCGCTGACCCTGGCCGGCGTGGCGGCCAGGGCGGGCGTCCACCCCGCCCTCATACGCTATTACTTCGGCAACAAGGACAAGCTGCTGCGCGAAGTGGTGAAGCAGCTGGTCGACCAGGGGCAGGAATCGGCCCGTTCCACCATGGAAAGCAGCGCGCCGCTGGAAGACAAGCTGGCCGGCCGCCTGCAAAGCATGATCGACCTGATTCATTCGAACCCTCATTTCCATCGGCTGGTATTGGACAAGATCTACGGCCAGGGCAACGACGGCGACGGCGAGGACCTGCTCGGCCAGATCGCAACGCGCGGCATGCGCCTGACCGTTTCCTTGCTGCACGACCAGCCCTCGCGCCCGGTGCGGCCCATCGACCCACGCTTTCTCCATGTCGCCATGATCGGGCTGACGGAGTTCTTCGTGGCCGCGAAACCCCTGCTGCATGAACTCTTCGGCGAGAACGCCGACATCGATGAACTCAAGTCGCGCTATGTCTCCTTCGTGACCGACCTCATCCTGCATGGCATCTCGGCCGGAGCCCCCGCGACGCCTTCCGTCGTTGACAAGAGCCGGCGCTCGGGTCGATAATTCGCTCTATCGTGAATTAATCGGGCGACATGCCCTTGATCGCCGCCTCGACGGCGGAGACGAAAGCATGCTTAAAAACTATTGGTACGTGGCCTGCGCGAGCCGCGAGCTGGGGGCCGAACCCCTGGGCCGTGTCATCTGCGGCGAACCCGTGGTCGTGTTCCGGCAGGACGACGGCACGGTCGCCATCCTGCGCAATGTCTGCCCGCATCGGCAGGCGCCGCTGTCGATGGGCTCGGTCGACGGCAAGGTGTTGCGCTGCCGCTACCACGGCATGGAATTCAATACCGAAGGTCGCTGCGTGCACATTCCGTCGCAGGACGTCATTCCGCCGCGGGCGCACATCAAGAGCTATCCCTGTGTGGAGCGCTACGGCCTGATCTGGATCTGGCCCGGCGACCCGGCGCTGGCCGACTCCGCAAGCCTGCCCGGCCTGCCTTGGCGAGAGGATGAAGCCTGGAACAGCGACATCGTCCAGTATTTCCACGTAAAAAGCGCGCACGTGCTGATGAACGACAATCTGCTCGATCTCTCGCACGTCGCCTTTCTGCACGCCGATTCGATCGGCTTCGACTCCAGGCGCCTGGAGGGCGACCCGCTGGAGGTCGCCGTCGAAGACGCCTACGTCAGCACACGGCGCGTGTTCAAGAACACCATGCAGGCGCCGGCCCACAAGGCCTGGCGCGAACTGAAAGAGCCCATCGACCGCACCCAACTGGCCGAGTGGCGCCCGCCGTGCTTCATCAATGTGCTGGCCCGCAATGAAAACGAAGAGGCCCAGGTCGACCTGCGCGCCGACCACTTCATCACGCCCGAAACCGATGGCTCGCATCACTACTTCATCGCCATGGCGCGCAATTTCCGCATCGACGACGAGGCGCTGACGCACAAGCTGGACGACGGCGCGCGCAAGGTGCATGGCGAAGACGTGGAAATCGCCGAGGCGCAGCAGGCCATGAAGACCTTCACGGGCGGCGCGCCCGACATGGCGCTGAAGGCCGACAAGGCCGTCACCGCGGCGCACAAGATCCTGGCCCGCCTGGAAGCGGCCGAAACTCGCTGACACACCCGCTCATGTCCCTGATCAAGAACGCACTCATCATCGGCGCCGGCATCGCCGGATGCTCGGCCGCCATCACGCTCGCCAGCCGCGGCGTCGCCGTCACGCTGGTGGACAAGCAGAAAGAATGGCGCTTCCAGAGCTCCGGCATCTTCGTGTACAGCAACGGGCTGGCGGCGCTGCGCGAAGTAGGCGTACTGGACGAGATCATTGCTGCGGGCTTCGGCATCGGCGATGGCAAGAACATCTACCTGGACCACCGGGGCGCCCCCATCGTGGACGTCTTCTACCCCTCCATAGGCGGCAATGTGCCGCCCATCCTGGGCATCAAGCGCGCCGAGATCCATCGCATTCTCGCCGCCAGGCTGGAGGCGCTGGGCGTGGGCATACGGCTGGGCTCCACCGTCGCCGAACTGTCCACGGGTTCAGAAGCACAGCCCGCCCGCGCCGTGCTGTCGGACGGCACCGCCGGCGACTACGACCTGGTCATCGGGGCGGACGGCATACGCTCGCAGCTGCGCGGCCTGCTCCACCCCGCCATCCAGCCGCGCAACACCGGCTTCGGCGTATGGCGCAGCGTGCACCGGCGGCCGGCCGATCTCGACGTCAAGATCATGATGATGGGCATCGGCAAGCGACTGGGCATCATGCCCATCAGCGACGACCGGCTCTACATCTTCGGCACGGTTCCCGAGCCCGAGGCGCATTGGTATCCCACCGAAGAATGGCCCGCCATCATGCGCGAAAAATTCGCGGAATTCGGCGGACCGGCGCGCCGCTTCCTGGACGAGGTCTCGTCCGAGACCGAAGTGCTGTATACCGTGGTGGAGGAAGTGGCCGCACCCCTGCCCTGGCATCGGGGACGCGCCCTGCTCATCGGCGATGCCGCCCACGCCTCCACGCCCTTCATGGGCCAGGGCGGCGCCATGGCCATCGAAGACGCCGTGGTGCTGGGCCGCATGCTGGACGAAAACGCGCCCGACGTGCCCGAACTGCTGCAGCGCTTCGGCCGGCGGCGCCATCCCATGTGCAAGTTCGTCCAGGACGCCTCGCGCCAGGTCGGAGAGGCCGGTGCGGTCGAAGACCCCGAAAGCTGCAAGGCCCGCAACGCGGCCATGCGCCAGACGGCGCAGGGCCACGTCGACAATTTCTATGCGCGCCTGCAGGCCCTGCAGGAAGCAGAGCGGGCGCCTCAACGTTGAAGCTTGGCGGCCAGCGCGCCGCGCCCGACACGCCTCATTGCAACGCGCGCTCACTCATCGACTGCCTCGCTCTCGCGCTCCGCGCGGCGAGACACATCGTCCCGCCGCCACGGCACCTCGCCAAAAGGCTGCGATACCGGCTGGGGAATGAGGTTGGTGGCCAGGCGCAGGATGTCGGGCCGCGCATAATGGCCGGCCGAATCGCAGGCGTATTTCAGGTAGACGATTTCCGACAGGTCGATGTCCGCCACCAGTATGGTCTCGTCCTCCATATTGGGCCCGGCCAGCATGCGGCCGGTGGGCGAAATGATGGCGCTCCAGCCGCCGCCGGTGCGGATCATGTCGGGCTGGTCGACCAGATCGAGCCGCTTCAGCACTTCGTCATCGATGCGCGAGCTGACGTTGATGACGAAGCTTTGCGACGCCCAGGCATGGTAGCGGGCGGCCGTCTCGACCACCTGGTTGAAAAAGCCCGAGTTCGGATCGTGTGTGAGCGCGGAAATGCCGGGCCAGCAGCCCACGTGGATCTGCTGCCCCTGGCTGGTCAGCGCATAGCGCGCCAGGTCCATGGTGTGTTCCCAGCAGATCAGGCCGCCCAGCTTGCCGAGGTCGGTATTGAAGACCGGCAGGTCGGAGCCGTCGCCGCGGCCCCAGATGGTGCGCTCGACGTGGGTGGGCTGCAGCTTGCGGTGCCGCCCCATGATGGCGCCGCTGCGGTCGAAATACAGCTGGGTGTTGTATAGCGTGCCGCCCTCGCGCTCCGACATGCCCAGCACCACATAGACCCCCGCGCGCCGCGCCGCCGAGCCGATGCGATCGGTGGCTTCGCTGCCTATTTCGACACTGTTGGTGTACATCTCGTAGTACAAAGGCGCCCCCCGCGTGGGCGTATGCGTCCAGATCCAGAAGGGATATCCGGGCACGAAGGTCTCGGGAAAGGCGACCAGATCCGCCCCCTGCTCGGCCGACTCTTCGATGAGCCGGCAAGCCTTGTCGATGGACTCATCGCGATTCAGGAACACCGACGCGGCATGCACCGCCGCCGCCTTGAACTTGGGAAAAACGTCTGCCATGCAAGCCTCCTGGTTGTGACCGTGTTCGGAAATGAAACGGCACCACCATGCCGCAGGGAAGGAAAAAGGTCAATGGCTCCGCCGACAGGCGCCGCATCGCTGTGCTAGAGTAAAAACTCATCCCGGAAGGAAGGGCCCGACCATGAGCACGTCCGCTTCTCCGTCCGCCGCCAGCGCGCCGGCCAGCGAAACATCACTGCGCATCGCCGTAGCGGGCGCGGGAGCCGTCGGCTGTACGCTGGCGGCCGCGCTGGCTCATGCTGGCCAGCCCGTCAGCCTGCTGGCGCGCGGCGCCTCCCTCGAGGCGGTGCGCCGCAATGGACTGCGGCTGCGCCGCGCCCACCACACTTTGCACGTGCGGCTTCCAGCCAGCGACGACGCCGCCGAACTCGGCGTGCACGACGTCGTCCTCGTCTGTACCAAGGCTCAAGACCTGCCGGGCATCGTGCCCGCGCTCGCGCCGTTGATCGGGCCCGACACCTGTATCGTTCCCATGGTCAACGGCGTGCCATGGTGGTATTTTCAGCGCCTGCCGGGCCGTCTTGCGGGGCGCCCCGTCAGGGCTGTCGATCCCGACGGCGCACTGCTGCGGGCCTTGCCCAGCGAGCAAGTGCTGGGCGCCGTGCAGTTTCTTGCCGCCGAACGCCTGGAGCCAGGGGTGGCATCGTCCTCCAACCCCATGCGGATCGTGCTGGGCGAACTCGACCACAGCGAAAGCCCGCGCACGGCGCGCCTGGCCGAGACATTCAATGCGGCGGGCATCGAGTCACGCGTCAGCAGCCGCATCCGCGATTCGCTGTGGACGAAAATCATCGCCAATCTCATCTCCAACCCGCTTTCGGTCATTACCGGCGCAACGCTCGACACGCTGTACCGGAACCCGCGCCTGCAGCCCATCGTTCGCAAGATAATGAATGAATGCCTGGCACTGGCCGCCGCCTACGGGGCGCGCCTCGATTTCGACCCGGCCAGCTTCGCCGAACAGGCGACCCGCCTGGGCGCCATTCGCACCTCGATGCTGCAAGATTCGCTCGCCGGCCACCCGTTGGAACTGGCGGCCATCGGCGACGCGGTGCTCGAGCTGGCCGAACTGCAGAACGTGCCCATGCCGGTTACCCGCGACATTCTCGCCCTGACCCATTTCCGCAACGACGCGCGGCACGCCGCCAATTTAAGTCGCGGCTAGCCGGTGAAGGCCGCGCACGGCGGCGCTTCGGGTGTTGACGACCCTATTCCTGCAAGAGCCGCGCCACCAAGCGGGTGGTCGCGGCGAAGTGGCCTGACAGCAGCTCGCAGGCACGGTCGGCATCGCGCTGCATGATGGCGTCGACGATGGCCTGATGTTCGGCGTCGACGTTGCGCTGCTCGGCATGGCCGATGCCGGCCGACAGGGCCCGATAGCGCGCCGTCTGTTCGCGCATGGTGGCGCAGAAGCGCTTGAGCCACTTCGAAGAACAGCCCGATATCAGCGTTTCGTGGAAGGCGTCGTGCGCGCGCTCCCAATCGGGGTTGATGTCTTTATCGGGTCCTTCCAGATGCAGCGGCAGGCGCTTGAGCTGATGATACGCCGCCAGGACCCGCCCCTCCCATTCGCCGTCATGGCGCGAGATGGCCTCGCGCAGGGCCAGGGACTCGAGCTGCTGGCGCGTGCGGGTGATGTCGAGAAGCTCGTCTTCGGAGACGTCCGAGACCCGGAAGCCTTTTTGATCTATGGCGTCGATGAAGCCGGTATTGCACAGGCGCGACAAGGCTTCGCGCAGGGGGATGGTGCCCACTTCGTAGCGTTCGGCCAATTCACGTATGCGCAGCTTGGCGCCCGCCGGAAACACCCCATTGATGAGGTCCTGGCGGATGGCGAATTGCAGGGAGGAGGCCGTAGTGCGGGCAGTGCTGGGATCGGAGCTCAATTCGGGTTCGTAATGAAGTCGACAGCCCCGGGCACCGGCCATGGGGGCGGATGGCCGCTATTTTACCCAAGCCTGCAAAATTAATCTACAAAACTTGATTTTGTATATATTTTGGCATAGGATTTCAAGCAGCATAGTTTTTCATCCACCGGAAGGTTTCATAACAAGAGGGGTCTGCATGCGGTACGTATCCATAGAACTCAATGGCAAGCCCGCCCTGGGCGTGCGCAACGAGCAAGGCGACATCGACGTCATCGGCAACGAAAGCCTGGAGGCCTTGCTCGCCGGCGGCACCGACCTGGCCGGCTACGCCAAGGGCCGCCAAGTATCGCAAACCATCAAGGCGGCCGACGCACGCCTACTGCCCCCTCTTTCGCGGCCTCCCAAAATCATCTGTGTCGGCCTGAACTATGCCGACCATACGGCCGAAAGCCCCTACGAACAGCCCGATTACCCCACGCTGTTCCTGCGCCTGCACACCAGCCTGGTGGCGCACGACCAGCCCATCGTCCGCTCCAAGCTCTCCGACTCGCTCGACTACGAGGGCGAGGTGGCCGTGGTGCTGGGCAAGGGCGGCCGCTACATCTCCAAAGAAAACGCTCTGGACTGCGTGGCGGGCTATTCCATCTTCAACGATGGCTCGATACGCGAATACCAGTTCAAGGCCCCTCAATGGACAGTCGGCAAGAACTTCGACGCCACCGGAGGCTTCGGCCCCGACCTCGTCACCGCGGACGAGCTTCCGGCGGGCGCCAAGGGCCTCAAAATCGAAACCCGCCTCAACGGCAAGGTCGTGCAGTCGGCCACCACGTCGGACATGATCTTCGACGTCGCCACCCTTATTTCCATCATCAGCGAAGCTATCACGCTCGAAGCCGGCGACGTCATCGTGTCCGGCACGCCGGCCGGCATCGGCTGGGCGCGCGACCCCAAGCTGCTGATGCGTGACGGCGACGTCTGCGAAGTCACGGTCGAAAAGCTGGGCACGCTGCGCAACCCCATCGTCGACGAGGCGTAATACAACCCGAGAGGGCGGAAACATACACCACAAAAGCCCTCTCTTTCCGACGCACACGGAGGAAGACATGTCAGCTCAACCCGTCGGCAACGCAGCCATCCACTCCATCGATCACTTCGCCCTCAATGTGCCGTCGCTCGACCAGGCCGAACATTTCTTCGGAAATTTCGGCCTGCAGGTCGAACGCAGCGGCAATGAGATCCAGTTGCGGGCGGCCGACAACCATCGTTGGGGCCGGCTGCTGGCCTCCGACCGCAAATCATTGGCCTACCTCAGCTTTGCCTGCCTGGAAGGCGAGCTGCCGGCCATCGAAGCCCAGGCCCGCGCCGCAGGCGCCGATTTCGACCGCGCCTCGCCGCACAAGACCGCCGAAGGCATCTGGTTCCACGACCCGGACGGCAATCTCGTCCAGGTCAAGGAAGGCCCGCGCACCATGCCCACCGCCAAGGCGCCTTTCAACGTGCCCGTCGCCGACGCCCATCAGCGCGGCGCCCATGCGCGGTCGGAAGGCCAGCCGGTTCGGCCGCGCCGGCTGTCCCACGTGCTGCTGTTCACCCCCGACGTGCTGCGCGCGGTGGAGTTCTACAACAAGGCCATCGGCCTGCGCCTGTCGGACAAATCGCTGGACATCATCGCCTTCACCCATGCGCCGCACGGCTGCGACCATCATCTGCTGGCCTTCGCCAAAAGCTCGGCCAAGGGCTGGCATCACTGCTCCTGGGACGTCGCCTCGCTCGACGATGTGGGCCGCGGCGCCAGCCAGATGAACGACGCCGGCTACAAGCACGGCTGGGGCACGGGCCGCCACGTGCTGGGCTCCAATTATTTTCACTACGTGCAAGACCCCTGGGGCTCGTTCTCGGAATACTCGGCCGACATCGACTACGTGTCGGCCGACAAGCCGTGGCCGGCGGGAGAATATCCGCCCGAAGACTCCATGTACCTATGGGGGCCCGACGTGCCCGACGACTTTATCTTCAATACTGAAGCCGCCACCGCCCAGGCCTGACGCATTGATGGGCTATATGGATGGTCTTCTTATACGGGAGACGTCTCATGCTCGGCGGGCATTTGGTTTCTTAAGCGCTGTCCTGGGCGAAGCCTTTTTGGCCGGACGGTCGGGCGGACCGAGGCAGCGCCCTCCAACGTCCGGCCAAAAAGGCTTCGCCCAGGGCAGCTCGCACATACGGCTGGCCGCGGATGTAGCAAGACATCAATATGCGCGTAGCACCGACATGTTCTGCACCGACAAAAGAACGCAGTATATGGAGCTTGAGCCACTATAAGCTGCCGGGGGATGGCCTGGCTTGTACCGGGCGTTGGAGGGCGCTGCCTCGGTCCGCCCGACCGCCCGGTACAAGCCAGGCCATCCCCCGGCAGCGTCTAAAGAACACAATGACGGTCTCGCTCAATAAGACACCGAATAGAAATACTCTAGACGACCTCTTCGGCATCCAGACCCAGATAGGCCCGTCGTAGTTCGGGGCGGGCCAGCAGTTCGTCGGGGGTGCCGGTGGCCACGATGCGGCCTTCTTCCAACACGGCGGCGCGCTGGGCCACCTGCAGCGCCATGGTCACGTTCTGCTCCACCAGAAGCACCGCCATGCCTTCGGCGTGAATCTCGCGGATGACGCGGAACATGTCCAGCACGATGCTGGGCGCCAGGCCCAGCGAAGGCTCATCGAGCAGCAGCAGGCGCGGCCTGGCCATCAGGGCGCGGCCAATGGCCACCATCTGCTGCTGGCCGCCCGATAGCGAGCCGGCGGGGTCGTCGAGCTTGGGCACCAAGGCGGGGAACAGGTTGCATACCCGTTCGATCGAATCGGCGCGGTGCGCGCGAGCCTGGCCGGTGTAGCTGCCCAGCTCGAGGTTTTCGCGCACGCTCATTTCGGTGAACAGCCGGCGGCCTTCGGGCACCAGCGCGATGCCCGCCGCGCAAAAGCGATGCGGCAGCAGGCGGGAGATGTCCCGGCCGTCCAAAGACAACTTGCCCGCGCTGATGCGGTTGAGGCCGGCGATGGCGTTGATGAGAGTCGTCTTGCCGGCGCTGTTGGGGCCAACTACGCACAGCAGCTCGCCCGCGCCGACCTCCAGGGAAACGTCCCACAGGGCGGTCGCCGCGCCATAGGCCACGCGGATGGAGTGGGCTTCAAGCATGGATGGGTACTCCCGATGCATTGGGGGATTCGCGGCCATCGTCGATGGGCTTGCCCAGATAGGCGGACACCACTTCGGGGCGCGCCATGACGTCGGCGGGCGGCCCTTCGGCCAGGACTTCTCCTTGATTGAAGATGACGATGCGGTCGCACAGCGCCATGACCGCGCGCATGACATGCTCGACGAACAAGATGGTGGTGTCCTGCGCGCGTATGCGCTGTATCAGGGCCACTGCTTCATCGATCTCGGAGGGTGTCAGGCCGGACAGCACTTCGTCCAGCATCAGCAGCTGGGGCTGCGCGGCCAGCGCGCGGGCGAACTCCAGGAATTTGCGCTGGTGCAGATTGAGGTCGTCGGGCAGCGCATGGGCGCGCGCCGCCAGGCCGGTGAACTCGAGCCAGCGCCAGGCGTCTTCCTGCGCCTGCTGGCGCTCGACCAGCTGGGCGCCGAACATGGCCGGCAGGGCGACGTTCTCGAGCACCGTCAGATGGGCGAAGGGCCTCGGTATCTGGTAGGTGCGCGAGACGCCGCAGCGCGCGATGCGGTGGGCGTTGATGCCGACCAGCTCCCGGCCGCTGAATACGATGCTGCCCGACGTGGCGGCAAAGTGCCCGCTGGCCACATTGATGAAGGTGGACTTGCCCGAGCCGTTGGGGCCCAGCAGCCCCAGGATTTCGCCGCGCCGCACCTCGAGGCTGACGCCCTTGAGCGCCTTGACGCCGCGGAACGACTTGGCGACGTCGCGCGCCACCAGCAGGGCCTCGCCTGACCGTATCCCGGATGTCCCGGGTGCCGCATTCGCGGCGGAAACGGCGGATTCTGGCGAACGGGACAGCTCGGCCATCTCGGACGTCTCGGCCGTTCGCCCTGTGCCACCTTCGGCCAAACGAGCCTGCTCATTGATCGCCGACGGAGGCGATGAAGCCACCGCCGCCCTGCCCGGCGGCTTGCGGCCGAAGCGCTTGAGCGCCTGGCCCAGTATGCCTTCGGGCATGAACAGGATGACGCCCACCAGAATGACGCCCATGGCCACCTTGCCCAGCACCGCGCTGTCGCCGGCGGTGAAGCTGTACAGCAGCAGCGTGATGACCAGGGCGCCGACCGCCGGCCCCAGCCAGTGCCGCGTGCCGCCCAGCACGCTCATCAGCACCACGGTAAGCGGCATGGCCACGGTGAAGACGTCGCCCGTGGTCACGTAGGACACGAACATGGCTTGTATGCCTCCTACCACGCCCGCCAGCGCGCAGGACAGGGCAAAGGCCGCCACCTTGTACTTGAAGGTGGGCACGCCCATGACTTCGGCGACGTCCTCGTCGTCGTGGATGGCGAACAGGCCGATGCCGAAGCGGGCATGGTAGATGAGCAGCGCGATGACGATGGTGGCCACGGCGGCGGCCAGCGCGAGCAGATAGAAGGTGCCCGAAGGCGAGGGGCCGAACTCGGGCATGGGCACGGCGCTGAGATATACGCCCTGCCCGCCGTCGATGGGCGTATTGAGCACGATGGTGGCCACGACGAAAGTGGCGGCCAGGGTCAGCAGGGCGAAGAGCTCGCCCCGCACCGCCTTGACCCGGAACGAGACGGCGCCCAGTACGGCGCCGAACAAGGCGGCGAACAGCCCCGCCGCGGGAAGCGTCCACAGGAAGGGCACGTCGAACTGGCTGGTGAGCGTGGCGGTGGTGTACATGCCGATGCCGTAGAACGCGCCATGGCCGAACGAGAAATAGCCCGAATAGCCCGACAGCAGATTCCAGGAAGTGGCCAGCGCCACCCAATGGAAGACCAGGTACAGGACCGATTCATAGAAGGCCGGCAGGCCGAGATAGGGCACGATGGCCAGCAGCACGCCGGCCAGCAGGACGATGATGAGGGAACGGCGCATGGGTCAGGCCCTCCCCGGACGGAAGAGCAGCACGAGAATCAGCAGCGAGAACGACACCAGCGGCGCCCACGAAGGCGAGGCCACCGCCATGGTGACGGCCTCGGAGACGCCGATGATGCAGCCGGCGATCAGCGGGCCCATGGGCCGCCCCAGCCCCCCGAGCATGACGGCCGCGAACACCACCCCGATCCAGGTATAGATCTGGGACGGCGCCAGTGTGTAGCTGAGCGCGATGCACACGCCGGCGATGCCCGCCAGCGCTGCATTGAGGCCCGACAGCATGAGGGCGAGCGCCCGCTGGTTGATGCCGAAGGCGGCGGCGATGGGCGCGTCTTCGGCCGCCGCGCGCAGCGCCTTGCCCAGGTCGGTGCGCTTGAGGGCCAGCCAGATGGCCACGGAAATGGCCACGCTGAGGCCCAGCGTGATGAGCTCGGGCAGCGGCAGGAACACGTCGCCGATGCGGTAGCGGTGTTCGGCATAGCTGGAATCCAGACGCCGGTAGTCGGCTGTCCAGATCCACTGCAGCAGGGCCTCGATGATGATGGTGAGGCCGAAGGTGATGAGCAGTGAATTGAAGGGCGTGACCTTGAAGCGCGCCAGCACCCAATGGACGGCGACGCCGAGCATGAAGAACAGCGGCACGATCATCAGCAGCGTCAGCATGGGGTCGACGCCCCCATAGCCGGCGAGCTGATAGGTGAGGTAGGCGCCCAGGAAAGCCAGGGCGAAGTGCGCCAGGTTGATCTGGCGCAACAGCCCCCAGGACAGGCTCAGCCCAAGCCCCAGAAGTCCATACAGCGCGCCGGTGAAGATGCCAGCCAGAATGGACTGGGCCAACAGGGTAGAGCTTGGTAGATTCATCAGCTAAACATCATACGTAGGGGTTGTGCCGCCAGCGCAGCAAGCAGGCGTCAGCCCTCGCGGCGCGGCGGCTTTCTTTGCCGTCAAGAGGTCTTCAAGGTGGCGCCGGGAGCGGCCCAGTCTTTGGGCCAGACGGTAAGCCACTGCCCGTTCTGCACCTGCTTGACCCGCCCCAGGTCATCGCCGAAGTTGCCCCGTTCGTTGAAACGCAGCTTGCCCTGGATGGTGTCGACGGTATTGTTCCGCAGCCAGGTCGCCAGCTTTTCGTCGTCCAGCGAGTTGTTGGCCACCACCGCCGTTTCGATGATCTGCCAGGCCGAGAACGACGCGGCGGCCTGCACTTCGACCGAAGTCTCGGGCATATTGGCCTTGGTGGCGCGCTCGCGGAACTGCTCGACGAACTGGGCGGCCACCGGGTTGTCGGTATAAGGCGGGTGAGCCTCGAAGATGGTGATGGACAGCGCCCCATCGGCCTCGGGCGCCTTCACCATCGGACCGGGCGCGGGATACAGGTGGAAGTGGTTGCGCGGCTTGTAGTCGATTTTCTTCAGGGCGTCGAGCAGCAGATTGCCCTCGAGGCCCAGGCCGCCCACCCACAGGAAGTCGGGATCGGCTTCTTTGATGCGGCCGGCGATGGGGGCGTAGTCGCGGTTGCCGAAGTCCCACTCCAGGAACAGGACTTCTTCCAGGCCTTTTTTCTTGGCGACTTCGCGCGCGCCCAGCGAGACAAAGTGCACCGAGGGGAACTTGCTGGTGACGACGGCGATGCGCTTGGGCGGATGCTGCGACTGCGCCATCATGTCCAGCACCATTTCAGGCGTGGTGGTTTCGGGGTCGGGGCCCAGCGACCAGGCCGGAAACTGGCGCTCGTACTTGGCCAGTTTGGGAATACCGAACGTATGGTGAACCAGCATCTTGCCGTAGCGCTGGGCCACGCCCATGGCCGAAAGGATGTTGCCGGTGGCGTAAGGCCCGATCAGCAGGTCGACCTTGTCGGACGTGATCAGCTGCTCGTACAGCGTGCGCGCCACATCGGGCTTGGACTGGTCGTCTTTAAGCACCCACTCTACCGGTCGGCCCAGCAGGCCGCCGCGCTTGTTGAGGTTTTCGACATAGATTTCGCCGGTAAGCTTGTGAACGAGCCCGGTGGCCGCCAGAGGACCGGTCAAGGCCAGGGTGCCGCCGATGCGAATCGGGTCGCCTGAAGGCGTGCCGCCGGTTTGCGCAAAAGCGGCAGGCGCAAGCGCCCCCGCGCCCATCGCACTGAGTGCGGCCAAGAAGGCACGTCGATCGATCGTCATGTTTTTGTCTCCTGTTGGAATGCCTGGCTGTCGATTAATTATTGTCAAAGCGGCGAAGCTCTGCGGCTTCGTTCGGTATGCGGTGCCGGGGCGCGCACGAGGCGCGTTTCATTCGTTTTTGTATTGACAGATTACGTCAAAATATACAATCCTGACAAAAGTATATATTGGCAAGACGAAAAGGAAATCAGGGTTTCCATGCATAAGGCCCGAGGCTGCAGGCGAAACCCGCATATGGACCGATGCGCATGACCGACATTACCGAACTCGACGCCCTGTCTCTTTCGCGCGCCATACGAGAGAGGCAGCTGAGCTGCAAAGACACCATGCAGGCTTATCTGCGCCATATCGAAAAGGCGAACCCCGCCGTCAACGCCATCGTTTCCCTGCGCCCGCAAGACGAACTGATGGACGAAGCCAAAGAATACGACGAGATGCTGGCGCGCGGCCAATATCTGGGCTGGATGCACGGCATGCCGCAGGCGCCCAAGGACGTCACCCCGGTGCGCGGTCTGCGCACCACCTTCGGTTCGCCCTTGCTCGCGCACTTCGTTCCGCAGGCCGACGCCCCCGTCATTGGCCGCATGCGCGCGGCGGGCGCCCTCTTCATCGGCAAGACCAATGTGCCCGAGTTCGCCCTGGGCTCGCAGACTTACAACAGCCTGTTCGGCCCCACCCGCAATGCCCTGGATCAGCGGCTTACGGCCGGCGGCTCCAGCGGCGGGGCGGCGGTGGCCCTGGCCTTGAACATGCTTCCGGTGGCGGACGGCAGCGACATGATGGGCTCGCTGCGCAATCCGGCGGCCTTCAACAACGTGTATGGAATGCGGCCCTCGCAAGGCCGGGTGCCGTCGGGCACGCCCGACCTCTTCTGCCAGCAGCTGGCCACAGACGGGCCCATGGCACGCAATATCGCCGACCTGGCCATGCTGCTGTGCACCCAGGCGGGCCGCCTTGAAAACGACCCCTTCTCTCTACGCGAAGCGCTTCCCGCCGAGGGCCTGGAACACAGCTTCAAGGGCTGCCGCATCGGCTGGCTGGGCGACCTGGGCGGCCACCTGGCCTTCGAGCCCGGGGTGCTCGAGCTATGCGAGAAGGCGCTGCGGAAATTCGAGACCATCGGTGCGCGAGTGGAAACGACTGCCCCGCCTTCTTCGCCCGAGCAGATGTGGGACACCTGGCTGACCTGGCGCCACTTCCTGTTGGCCGGCGCCCTGGGGGTGCATTATGCGGATCCCGAGCGGCGCGCGCAGCTCAAGCCCGAAGCCGTCTGGGAAATCGAACAAGGCCTGGACATGCCGGCGTCGCGCCTGTTCGGCGCATCCCTGGCCCGCTCCAACCTGTACCGCAGCGTCGTCCGGGCTTTTGAAGAGGTCGACTTCCTGGTGCTGCCCGCCGCGCAGGTCTTTCCCTTCGACGTGGACATCGCCTGGCCGAGCGACATCGGTGGCCGCGCCATGGACACCTATCATCGATGGATGGAAGTCACGATACTTCCCTCGCTCACCGGCTGCCCGGCGCTGAGCGTTCCCGCCGGATTCAACGCCGAAGGCCTGCCCGCCGGACTGCAAATCATCGGCCGGCCCGGCGCCGACTGGTCGGTACTGCAATTGGGCCGGGCGTGGGAGCAGGCGGAACTCTGAGCGGGCCGCCCAACGCCCAGCTCCCACGGATACAGTCGGCACGTGACTCGTTCAGCACCTCTTGGCGGATCGATCAGCGCAGCGCCTTGCCGGCCATGCGCATGATGTCATCCAAAGCGTTGCCGTCGCCGTTCGCATCGAGCATGGCGGCGATGCCCGAAAGCGGGCTTGCGCCCTGCTGCGGCGGCGTCGCCGCACCGCCACCCAGTAGACCGCCCAGCACGCCCGCCAGCCCGCCGGACGGCGCCTGTGCCTGGCCCAAATCGCCCTGGCGCGCCATGTAGGCCGTAACCAGCGATACCAGCACCGGCAGCATCTGCTTCAGCAGGGAAACGTCGAGGCCGGTTCGCACGGAGGCGTCCTGCGCCACCGCCCGGCTGACGTCCTTGGAGCCGAAGATCTGTCCCAATACCTCGTTGCCTTGGCCGGCATCCAGGGCCTGTTCCCCCTGCGTACCGCCGAATACGCCGCTGCCGCCCAGCATGCTCAGCATGGCGCCCAGGCCGCCGCCCGCCTGCACCTGTTTCTTGAAGCCTCCCATGATGGCGGGCAGCAACGCATCGGCTGCGCCCGCCGCCTGATCGTGGGTAAGGCCAAAGCGGCTGGCGAACGCCTGGAATTCCGGCGTTTGTGCAATGGGATCGGAAACGCCCATGTCGGCCTCCGGGCTCAAAGGAGATCGGGAGGAATGTTGCCGCCGTTTTCTGCGATACGGGCCAGGACGGTCTTGTGCAGCCACATGTTCATCTGCGCCGAGTCGGCCATGAGTTCGGGCGGGCAGCCCAGCTCGGTGGCCAGTTCTTTGCGGGCGGCCAGGCTGCTGTCCAGGTCGAGCAGCTTCAGCAGGTCGACGATGGAAGTGCGCCAATTGAGCTTCTGCGGATTGGCGGCAGCCTTCTGCTCGAGTTGAGCGACGACGTCGGTGACGGGAACCGCGGCCGAGGAGGACGATGCTGCCGCCGCTGCCGCGGGCGCCGCGGTCGTGCCGGCCTGAGTGGCCGCCGCGCCTTGTTCCACGCCTTGACCCGGGGCGGGAGCCGCCTTGGCGTCGCCAATACCCAGTTTTTCAAGAATCTTGCTGAAGAAACCCATGCCATTCTCCTCGAGGAAAGGTTGCCAATGACTTCCGAGTATACGGTTCAACTCCTGCGCGCAGAGCGGCAAACGGAATGGCTTTACCTTTCTTGACAACTGATTACACGGCCGGCGCCTGATGGCACGGCCATGTCGAGCACAATGGCGCCGGCGCCGCAAAAGGCACGCCCGGCATGCGCCGGGCGGTTTGGTTGCCACGGACCACTGCAGGCCCGCCGGCTTATTGCAAAGTATCGAGCAGGTCGGGGCCGAACACTTCGCGATGAATGCGCGCCGGCGGGACTCCATGCGCCACCAGGTCGCGCCATTGCGCCTGCATGAAGCCTACCGGCCCGCACATATACACCTTGACGTCGGCGCGGTTCCACTCGGGCAGCAGCGAAACCCGCATGCGGCCTTCGTACACCTGCGGATCTGCTTTGTCGTTTTCGGTCAGCGTCTCGTAGAAGGTCGCCACTTGAAGCTCGGGCATGGCCTCCTGCGCCCGGACAAGATCTTCGCGATGCGCATGGCAGGCCGGACTGCGCGCCGCATGAGCAAAGACCACCCGGCGACCGGGGTTCACCTGGGCGATGCGGTTCAGGGCCGAGATCATGGGCGTCACTCCCACCCCCGCCGACAGCAGCACAATCGGGTCCTCGCCTTCAGTGTCGGGATTGAAATCGCCGAACGGCGGGGTCACATGCAGCACATCGCCTTCCTTTACATTGTCGTGCAGCCAGTTGGACACCACACCCGCCGGCGTCTCGGCGCCCGGCGCTTCGCGCTTGACCGAAATGCGCACCTGGTTGTTGCCCGGCGCATCGGACAGGCTGTATTGCCGCAACTGGCGCTGGCCGCTGGGCAGCACCACCGCCACGCTGACGTACTGGCCGGGAACGAAGGAGCGCAGTTCGGAACCGTCCGCGCTCGTCAGCACGAACGAGCGCACCTCGCTGCTTTCGTCCTTGACCGACAGCACCCTCATCTCGCGCATGTAGCCGGGTTCCATCTTGGCCGCCTCGTACAGCCGCTTTTCTTCCGCGATGAAGGCATCGGCCAACATGCCGTAGGCCTCGCCCCAGGCGGACAACAGCTCCGGCGTGGCGGCCTCGCCCAGCGTCTCCTGGATGGCGCCCAGGAGATGCCGGCCCACGATCGGATAATGCCGGGCCGCGATGCCCACCGAAGCATGCTTGTGCACGATGCGGCTTACCACGGGCGCCAATGCGTCCGGATTGTCGATATTGGCCGCATAGGCAAACACGGCGGCCGCCAGCGACTGCTGCTGGGCGCCATTGGCCTGGTTGCCCATATTGAAGATGTTCGTCAACTCGGGATGCTCGGCGAACATGTTCTTGTAGAACTTGCGGGTGATGGTAACGCCATGCTCGCGCAGGACGGGAACGCTCGCTTCAATATACGGGCGCGCTTCGGCAGACAACATATTCGCTCCAATTGATGCATTTAAAATACATCTTTAAATTCAAAAAAAACGGATCAACCTGGATCCGGCGCCGGCCCCAATGGGGTTCCGCCTGAACCCGTCGTTCCGGACAGTTAAATGATACCAATAAAATATATCTTCAAAATGGAATTCTGGCCGGGCCTTGATTTAGATCAAACTTTGCAGTGCAGCCGGCCTGGGGCATACTGCGAAGGCCCGCCACCGTCACTTAACAAGAGGCCCAAATGCTCATCCGCTACTCGAAAATCCTGCTGGTCGCCGCTATCGCCCTGTTCGCATCGCTGGTCGCCTTTGGCAACATCACCGACTACGGCAGCAATTTCGCTTTCGTGCATCACGTGCTGCTGATGGACACGATCTTCCCCACCGCCACGATCAAGTACCGCGCCATCGACTCGGTATTCCTGCATCACGCGGCCTACATCTTCATCATCGCGCTGGAAACCCTGACGGCGGTACTGTGCTGGTGGGGCGCGGGGCGCTTGCTCGGGAACGTGCGCGCACCGGCCGCGGAATTCAACCGCACAAAGAACATTGCCATCGCCGGCCTGACATTGGGCTTTCTGGTGTGGCAGGTGGGCTTCATGTCGATAGGCGGCGAATGGTTCGGCATGTGGATGTCCGACCAATGGAATGGCGTTCCCGACGCATTCCGCTTTTTTATCACGATAGGCGTGGTGCTGATCTATTTGGTGCAGCGCGACGACGAGATCTGAAACCCGAGCACTCAAAAAAACATAAGGCCCTGTAAAAACAGGGCCTTATACATATGCCTACCCATTAAGCAATGGATTTTTCCTAGAACGGAATATCGTCGTCCATATCGGCCAGGTTGGCCGCCGGAGCCGCCTGCGGCGCGGCGGGACGCTGCTGCTGCGGCGGACGCTGGCTGCGCTGCGGGGCCGAACCGTAGTCGCCGCCGCCCATGGGGGCGTCGCCCGAGCTTTCGCGCCCCCCCAGCATCTGCATTTGGTCGGCAACGATCTCGGTGCTGTAGCGGTCGGCGCCGGTGTCCTTGTCTTGCCACTTGCGGGTCTTGAGGCGGCCTTCGACATAGACAGAGCGGCCCTTGCGCAGGTATTCACCCGCGATTTCGGCCAGGCGGTTATAGAAGACGACGCGATGCCATTCGGTTTCTTCGCGGCGCTCGCCGCTGCTCTTGTCCTTCCATTGCGAGGTGGTGGCAATGGAGACGTTGCAGATGGCGGCCCCATCGGGGCTGTAGCGCACCTCGGGATCGCGTCCCAGGTTGCCGACGAGTATGACTTTGTTGACTGAGGCCATGACAGTATCCCTAACTTGAATTCACATTGCCGCTATTATCGACGATTTGCTCGCCGTATCGATAATAAACCGCACAATTACGCGGGCCATAATTGCCCATCCTCGAGAATCGAGTGTCGTGCGGGCGGACTTACACATCCAAGTTAAATACTAACAAACTCAGGGCCGCCGAGCCCGCGGCCCGTCCGATCGACGATTACCGTTCTACCGGGGCGGAAGCCTCTTCGCTTGCGGATCGGGGGGAATCGAACCATGCGACGGGATCCTGGCGCCGCTCATTCACCGACAGCTGGAACACATCCGGCCTGGCATAGTGGCCCACGACGTCGAAATCGAATTTCCCACGCGCGACCTGGTCAAGCTCGATTTCTGCGATGAGAATCGTTTCACGCTCGAAATCCGGTCCCGCAATGATTTCGCCGAAGGGATTCACGATGCAGCTTCCGCCCCGCGAAATGACCGTCCCGGGGTCATTGCCCAGCTCGCAGGGAAAGTCATCGGGGAAATCGCTGCGCACGCTGTATTGGTTGCAGGAAAGCACATAGCAGCGGCCCTCTATCGCGACATGCTGCATGGAAGCCACCCAGCTATCTCGCGCATCGGCCGTGGGAGCGCACCAGATCTGGATGCCTTTGGCGTACATGGACGTACGCAGCAAAGGCATGTAGTTTTCCCAACATACCACCGCGCCCAGGCGCCCGTGCGGCGTATCGAAGACCGGCATGGTGGAACCGTCGCCGAACCCCCATATCAGACGTTCGCAGCCGGTGGGCATCAGCTTGCGGTGCTTGCCCATCAGCTCGCCCTCGGGCGAAAAAAACAAGACGCAGCAATATAGAGTTCCTCCGTCGCGCTCGATGACGCCCATGACGAGGTGAATGCGGTTTTTGCGGGCAATCTCGCCTAACGCCTGAGTGGCGGGTCCGGGAACATCCACCGCGCTTTCCCAGTAACGACGATATTCGTCGCGGCCCTCCATGCTGCGCGTGCCGACGACCGAGCCGAAAGTGGACCCCTTCGGATAGCCGGCGACAAAGGCTTCGGGAAACACAACCAGCTCGGCGCCCCCGCGAGCCGCGTCCGCCGCGAGATCGGCGGCTTTGGCGATACAGCCATCGCGATCGAACACTACCGAGGCAGCTTGCACAACAGCCGCGATAGAGGGCCGGGGAGTAGTGGCTTCATGCATGGCAAACTCCTATATTGTATCAATAATGGACATATAAAGAATCAATATCGGAATATTGCATGAGGCGCGGCGATTTGACAAGCATCTGTGCGAAACGCAAACTCCCGCCCATGTGCGAAGGCACGAGCATGTTCTGTCAAAGGAGAAGCGCCCCATGCCGGCGGACAAAGCGGGCAAGCAGGCCCAAGGTGTAAACAGCGTGGACCACGCATTGCGGCTCGTCACCCATCTCGCCGAGCGCGCATCGGTGCATGGAGCCACCATGGCCGAGCTGTCTGAAGGGCTAGGGTTGCCGCGGCCCACGCTATACCGTCTTTTATCGACCCTGCAAGCCCACGATCTCGTTGTACGCGTGAACAAGCGATACCGGCTTACCCTGCGTCTGGCCGCCCTGGCGCAGGCGGCGTTCTCGAGCAGCGGCATCCAGACCCTGTGCCAGCCGAATCTGATTGAACTGGCCCGCCAGACCGGCGAAACAACCCATTTCGCCATACTGGACGGCGACCGCGCCGGCTATATTGCAAAAGTGGACGGAGCCCACGCCATACGCATGATGAGCCATGTAGGCTGGCGGGGCCCCTTGCACGCTACGGCAGCGGGCAAGATACTTTTGGCCTGGTCGCCCGAAGAGCTTAGAAACGTCTTCCTCCAAGGGCCGTTGGAAGGCCTCACAACGCATACGCTGACCGACCCGGAAAAACTGCGCACACAGCTCGACCTGATCAGACGCCAGGGTTATGCATTGGATGACCAGGAGCTGCTGGAAGGACTGGTTTGCGTCGCCGCGCCGGTGGTGGCCGATGGTTGGCTGGTCGGCGCGGTTTCAATTTCGGGCCCGACCATACGCCGTCAGGCCCTGCTTGACGCCGTGCCCCTGGTGCAGGCGGCCGCCGACGCCATTGCCGCGCAACTCGAAGCGTAAGACCAAGGGGAGAACCTCAACGCGTCAATGTGCGCCGATGGGGTTGTGAACCAAAGTGTCCCAATGGGGCTGTGAGTCAAAGTGCTCTTTGAGGAAAGCCACAAATGCGCTGACCTTGGCCGGGATGTTGCGCCGGCTCGGATATACGGCCCAGATGGCCGTGCTGTTGGCGATGGGATAATCGTCGAGCACAGTGCAAAGGCGGCCCTGCTTGATGGCGCCCGCAACGTCCCACGTCGCCTTCAGCGCAATGCCCAGCCCCGCATAGGTGGCATCCCGGATGGCTTCGCCGTTGTTGCACACATAGTTGCCCTTGACCTTGATCCGCTCGAGCCCCTGGGGACCATTGAAAGTCCAGTACGGCTGCTGCGACAGCGCCAGGCAATTATGCTGGACGAGATCCGAAGGCCGCTTCGGCACGCCATAGCGCGAAAGGTAATCGGGTGAAGCGCACACCACGCGATGATCCGCGGCCAGGCGGCGCGCGATGAGGTCGGAGTCCTCGAGGGCGCAAATGCGTATGGCCACGTCGAATCCCTGCGAAACGATGTCCACGATCTCGTCGTTCAGCGCCAAACTCAATTGCACCTGAGGATAGCGCTTCAAAAACCGGGGCATGATGGGCGTGATGTGCTTCAGGGCGAACGAAGCCGGCATCGTCACCCTCAGCACGCCCTGCGGGAGCTCGTCGCGGCGCGAAGCCGCGGAAGACACCTCTTTGATCTCGTTCAAAAGCGGCTCGACCTGCGCCAAATACTCCATGCCGTCCTGAGTCAAGGTCAGGCGGCGGGTCGTGCGGTGGAAAAGCCGCGTCCCCAAATACTTTTCCAGCTTCACCAGCCGGTAGCTGACGGCGGCCGGGGTGACGTTCATTTGCCGCGCGGTAGCGGACAGACTGCCGTTCTGCGCAATAAGAATAAAGACTTCAATGTCGGCAACGTCCAACATACCGTCCTCACTTATTAAGCATTTTTAAAAGTGATAGAAATTCTATACCGATTATTTGCGTAATAGCCATTGATATCATGGCCTCACTATTAAACGTGAATGAAAACTCACGAAGGAGAGAGGCATGACCCCAAGCACAGGAGAGCTCCTGAAATCCTATTTCGTTCCGAATGGTTCGTATCTGATGGAGCTGGCGGAGGACGGCAGCGATGCGGAACAGGTCAAAGTACTGCAAGCCATCGGCAAAGCCATTGAACAAGATCTCAAGGCCGACGCAATCATCGTCGCATCGCCTCATTGGCTTCCCAAAAGCGCATTCTTCGTGGACTGCGGCAGCATTCATGAATCCTTTCACGACTATGTGCTGCGGCCGGCTCCGTTCGGCAGGCGCTTTTTTACGCACGTGATGCCGGGACACCCCGAGCTGGCGAAAGCATTGATTTCCGCCGGGCAGCAGGCCGGCCTTCCGGTCAAGGAAAAAACCTATGGCCTCGACCACGGCGCGTTCTGCCCGCTGAAGGTAATGGGCGTGCGCATCCCGGTCGTTCCCATCTCCATGTCGCAACGCTCTCACGAAGAATGTGTTCAGTGGGGCAAGGTCATCCGTAAAACGGTCGAGGAAAGCGGCTTGCGCGTGGTGCTTCTAGCGCCGGGCAACCTTACCCATCGCCTGGACCTGCGCATTGAGAAAGCAAAGAAAGACGAATACTTCGGTGACGGCAGACGATTCGACCGAGAAGTATGCGATCTGGTCGCTGCCGGCCGCAGCCGCGACGTCGACAAGATCGACCCGGCCCTCTGGGCGGCGGCGGCTCCCGAGGCGAATCTATGCAATCTATTCATGATCGCGGGGGCAAGCGGCGATGCGCCTGGAAGCATTCTTCAATACCACGGCGCCATCTACTCCGTAGGTGACGTGACCTTCGCTTTCGACACTGTCGCAGTTTGAGGAGACAAGACATGAACGTGACGGCATCCCTCGACACCATGAATCCTCAATTCATCTATGACGCCCTGCGAAAGGTCGGTACCGGACGCGCCACCGATCCGCTAGGCAGGCAGTGGCTCATCGAGTTCACCGGACGCAATGACGACGACAGCATGCAGGTGCGCATCATCAGCCCCGAAGACCGAACCCAGGAACTGCTGGTGACAGAAGAGGATTTCCACTTCAGCGACAACAAGGTGCGGATCAAGGGCGTGGACGATTTCATAGGCTTCATGCATCCCGTCTACCTGAAGAAGATGCGCGGCTTCACCCGCGGAAACATCCCCACCCCCGACATAGCCGGCCCCACGCTGCCCTGACATCCCGACCATCAGTTGCCAGGAGACGCCCATGAGCGCAGAACAAAGAATCGCCGAACTCGGCCTGACATTGCCCGAACCCGCCACGCCGGTAGGCAGCTATGTGCCGGGAGTGATGGTGGGTAACATCCTTTTCATGTCCGGCCACGGGCCCTTCGACAGCCAGGGACGAACCACCTCGCAAGGCAAGGTGGGCCGCAGCATGAGCACCGAAGAAGCGCAGCAGGTGGCGCGCCAGGTGGCGCTGAACATGCTGGGTTCGGTGCGCGGCCTGGTGGGCGATCTGGACCGCGTCAAGCGTGTGGTGAAGGTGCTTGGGCTGGTCAACTGCGTCGACGGCTACACCGACGCGCCCAAGGTCATCAACGGCTTCTCCGACTGCATGGTCGAAGTCTTCGGCCAGGCGGGCGGCCATGCGCGCTCTGCTTTCGGCGTCACCGAACTGCCGGCCGGCATACCGGTCGAGGTCGAAGCCGTCTTCGAACTCAGGTGACCCCGTCGCAGCGCAAGGCAAACAGCCCAACGAAGCACAGGAGGAAGCGAACCGACATAGCGGCACGAAGAAGGAGACAAGCGGTACGCAGTACATCAGTGCAAACCGCGGGGCGCCGCCCTTCAGGCGAGCCCTGAAAACATAAATCAGGAGACGAGTGATGAAAACGAAGCTAGGTGCTCTGGCACTGCTAGCCAGTGCCATGTTGTGCGCAAATTCCGCAGCAGCACAGTCCACGTTCAAGATAGGGCTCATACAACCCGCGACCGGCCCTGCGGCGTATGACGGCCAAAGCGTGATCAACGGCGCGCGTCTCGCCGAATCCGAAGTCAACGCCGCCGGCGGGGTACTGGGCCGCAAGCTGGAAATCCTCCTTCAGGACGGCAAGGCCGACCCGGCCGAATCGCTGAATGCAGCGGAACGCCTGATCGATCGCGACAAGGTGCGCGTGCTCATCGGCGCGTGGGCGAGTTCCGCCACATTGGCCGTCATGCCGCTGGTGCAGCGCTATGAGATTCCATTGATCGTCGAGACCTCCACCGCCGAGAAAATCACCGAAGCCGGCAATCCATGGGTATTTCGCACGTCCTCCAACAGCAAGATCGATGCGGACGTACTGGGCCCTCATCTGGTGAAGGACCTGGGCCTGAACAAAGTGGCGTTCATGGCGGCCAACAATGATTTCGGCAGGGCGGTGGTCTCGAACTGGACGCGTGTCCTGACACCCCAGAATGCACAGATCGTGGCGACCGAATATCACAAGCCCGGCGAGACCAATTTCTCTCCGACCCTGACCAAGATCAAGAACAGCGGTGCGGACACCATCGTCATCACCAGCGATGTGACGACGGTATCCAACATCATCAAGCAATCCTACGAACAGGGCCTGCAGAATCTCAAGCGCATCGTCACCAGCGGCAACCCGCCCGAGGCCATCATCCCTCTTGCGGGCAAGGACGCCGCAGAGGGCATGCTGGTGCAGAACTACTGGGTTCCCTATGCGCCGGCGCCCGGCCAGGAAGAAGCCTCCAAGAAATTCCAACAGACGTACGAAAGCACATACAAAGGGCGCCTGGCCGACAAGTACGCTGTCAGCGGCTACGACGCGGTGAAGCTGGTGGCCGCGGCTGTCAATGCGGCGCAATCCGACGAACCGGAGAAGATCCGCGATGCGCTCAAGGGCATCCGCCTGGAGGCCTTGCAAGGCGTCATAGAGTTCGACGCGCAGCAACAGGCGCGGCCCTTCCAATCGATGTCCCGCATCGAGGACGGCAAGCCGGCAATCATCCTGAAGGCCGGCCAGTAATGCAGACAGGCTCCCCGGCGCCCTAGGGCCGGCGAGCCTGATTCCAGAACGTCCAGCATCAAGCTCCCCCGTGCCGGCGCATCGGGGGGCGGGGATGGTTGCGTACAGACACCGGGGAACAGATAGGGAGAAGACTGTGCATTGCTCAACGACATATACGGGACGGGCGAAACTGCTCATCGGCGCAGGCGTGGCGCTGGCCGCACTGGCAGCCGGCGCACACGCCGAATCGATCAAGATCGGCCTGATACAACCCGTCAGCGGGCCGGCCGCCTACAACGGCCAGAATACGGTCGACGGCGCGCGGCTGGCCGAAGCGCAGATCAATGCCTCCGGCGGGGTGCTGGACCGCAAGCTCGAGATCCTGCTTCAAGACGGCAAAGCTGATCCGGCGGAATCCCTGAGCGCCGCGGAGCGCCTGCTGGACCGCGATCAGGTCAAGGCGGTGATCGGCGCCTGGGCCAGTTCGGCCACCCTGGCGGTAATGCCTTTGATGCAGCGCTACGAAGTGCCCTTGATCGTCGAGACTTCCACGGCGGAAAAAATCACCGAGGCGGGCAACCCCTGGGTATTCCGCATTTCATCCAACAGCCAGATCGACGCCGACGCGCTGCGTCCATACGTGGTCAAGAAGCTGGGCTTGAAGAAGCTGGCATTCATGGCGGCCAACAACGATTTCGGCCGAGCCGTCGTGTCGAACTGGACGCGTGTGGTGGAAGCCGAGGGCGCCACGGTGGTGGCGGTCGAATATCACAAGCCAGGGGAAACGAACTTTTCGCCCACGCTGACCAAGATCAAAGGCAGCGGCGCGGATTCATTGGTCATCACCAGCGACTCGAGCACTTTGTCCAATATCGTGAAGCAGTCCTATCAGCAGGGCATGGCCGGCATGAAGCGCATCGTCACCAGCGGATTCCCCGCTGAAACCATCGTCACACTGGCCGGCAAAGAGGCGGCCGAAGGCGTGATGGTGCAGAACTACTTTGCGCCGCACGCGCCGCCGCAAGGCAAGGAGGAAGCCTACGCGAAGTTCGCCCAGGCCTATCGCGATGCCTATGGCAAGCAGGATCAGGGCGTCGACGCCAATGTGGCGGCGGGCTATGACGCCGTGCGTCTCTTGGCGAAGGCCATTGGCCAGGCGGGCAGCGCCGAGCCCGGACGCATACGCGATGCCCTGAAGCAGATCCGCTTCGACGGCCTGACCGGCGTCCTGCAGTTCGATGAGAAAGGGCAGGCCCGGCCGATGCAATCCATCTCGAAGATCGTCGACGGCAAGCCGCAGCTGGTTCTGCAGATCCAGTAAGCATTTTGTATCACTACCTTCATCACTAGGCACCTTATGAACTACGACATCACAGGCAAGAAGGCAATCGTTTGCGCGGCGAGCCGCGGTTTGGGCAAGGGCTGCGCCATGGCCCTGGCGCACGCAGGCGTCGATCTGGTCATCAATGGACGCGATCCGGATGTCCTGGCGGCAACCGCGGAAGAAATCCGCAGCGCATGCGGCGTCAAAGTCCAGGCAGTGGCGGGCGACATCACCACGGAGGCCGGCCGGGCGCGAGTGCTGGCGGCGTGCCCCAGCCCCGACATCCTGGTAACCAACGCCGGCGGCCCGCCGCCGGGCGATTTCCGCAGCTGGGAGCGCCAGCAATGGATGGATGCGCTGGATGCCAATATGCTGACGCCGATCGAATTGATCAAGGCAACGCTGGACGGCATGATCCAGCGCCGATTCGGCCGCATCGTCAACATCACGTCCAGCGGCGTCAAAGAGCCCATTGCCGTGCTGGGCCTCTCCAATGGCGCACGCACCGGCCTGACCGGCTTCGTGGCGGGGCTGTCGAGGGACACCATCCGCCACAACGTCACCATCAACAACCTGCTGCCGGGCGCATTCGATACCGATCGGCGCGCCGCGATCGTCGCCGCCGGCGCCAAGGCCAGCGGCAGGTCCGAACAGGAAGTACGCCGGGAACAGATCAGCCAGACTCCCGCCGGCCGGTTCGGCACCATAGAAGAATTCGGCGCCGCCTGCGCCTTTTTATGCAGCGCCCAAGCCGGCTTCATCACCGGCCAGAATCTGCTCCTCGACGGGGGCGCCTATCAGGGAACCATGGGATAAGCCCATTTCGAAGATGCGCACGAAGGACGGCCCGGCGGCCGTCCCATTAGGAGCACGACAATGAACGAGATTCTGCAGCAACTGCTCAACGGAATCATCATAGGCAGTTCCTATGCGCTGCTGGCAGTAGGCCTGACACTGATCTTCGGCATCATGCGCATCGTGAACTTCGCGCATGGCGAGTTCTACATGCTGGGCGGCGTATTCTGCTTCTATCTGGCCAGCCGGCTGGGAATCAACTACTTCGCAGCCTTGGGGCTGGCCCTGGTGCTGGCGATGGCCTTGGGCGCCTTGCTTGAACGCTCCATACTGCGCTGGCTGAAAGACGCCTCGATCGATTCCACCATCATCGTCACCATAGGCCTGTCCGTTTTCATGCAGAACATCACGCTGCTGTGGATGGGGCCGGTGCCGAGAAACATCCCCACCCCCTTCAGCAACGCGCCCCTGTCGGCGTTCGGCCTGACTTTCACCGCCATACAGATTTTTGTGTTGCTGGTCACGGCGCTGGTCATCGTGGGCTTTCATGTGCTGCTCAAGCATACCTTCCTGGGCAAAGCCATGCGCGCCACCTTCACGCAGAGGGATGCGGCGCGGCTGGTCGGCATCGACACCGACCGTATCGGCGGAGTGACCTTCATTCTCGGCTCGGGCATGGCGGCCCTGGCCGGGGCCATGCTCGGCTCTATCTATCTGGTGTATCCGTCCATGGGAGCCATTGCCGTCCTCAAGGCCTTCATCATCGTCATTGTCGGCGGCCTGGGGAACATCATGGGCGCCATAGCCGGGGGACTCATACTCGGAGTGGCCGAAAGCTTCGTCTCCGGGTTCATCTCGTCGGACTACAGCGAGGCCATCGGCTTCTTCATCGTGATCGCCGTGTTGCTCTTCAAACCGCAAGGCCTGTTTGGACGAAAGGGGCAAGTCTGACATGCGAACTTCCAAATTCATGCTGACGGCGATCGTCGCCATTGCAGCCATTGCAGCCGCCGCACCGTTTGTGCTTCCAAACTACCATCTGCATGTACTGACCACGGCGGGACTGTTCATACTGCTTACGTCCGGCCTCAACCTGATCCACGGATACATAGGGCGCTTGTCGCTCGGCCACACGGCATTCTATGGGCTGGGCGGCTATACCGCGGGCATGCTGTCGGCCAAACTGGGGCTGGGACTGCTCATCACGCTGCCCATGGCGGCGCTGGTCACGGTCGTGGCGGGACTGGCCCTGGGCCACATCACCCTGAGGTTCAGAGGAGCCCAGTTCGTGCTGGTCACTTTGGCATTCGGTGCAATTCTGCATCTCTTTGCAAACAACCTGGTCGAGGTTACCGGCGGTCCCATGGGCCTGCCCGGGGTGGCGTCCCCGCTGATACATCAGAACCTGCCCGGCGCGCACCTGTTCGGCAGTCGAGCCAGTTTCTACTGGCTCGTGCTTGGGCTCGATCTGCTGGCGCTGTACTTCATATGGCGCATCGTAGGGTCGCCTCTGGGCGATGCCATGATCGCTGTGCGCGAGGACGAGAACCTGGCCCAGGCCGTAGGCATCAATGAATACCGCTACGCCATGCTTGCCTTCGTTTTCGGGGCCGCATTGGCGGGCCTGGCGGGCGCCATCTACGCCCACTATGTCAGCTTCGTCAGCCCCGAGATCTTTCACTTCAACATCATGATCATGATTCTGGTCATGGTGATCCTGGGAAGCGTCGGAACCATGATCGGCCCCGTGATCGGCAGCGTGCTGGTCGTGCTGCTGCTCGAAGTCCTGCGGCTGCAGGACGCATGGCGAGAACCGCTGTTCGGCCTCATATTGGTGTTCGCGACACTGTTGTTTCCCCAAGGCCTGGCCCTGTTGGTCCGCAACGGCTTTCAAAGACTGTTCCATCGCCAAACGGGCAGGCAGGCGGATGGGGCCGACGCGCCCGACGATTCCGGCCCGACGGCGCCCCGCCCGTCCCCTGTGCCGGCCGAGGCCCGGGCGGCATCCGGACGTGCGGACACCGGCGACACAGGCGATCTGTTGCTGAGCGTCCAAGACCTGACCGTGCGATTCGGCGGGCTGGTGGCGGTCGACCACGTCAGCTTCGAAGTCCGGCGCGGACAAATCGTCAGCCTCATAGGCCCGAACGGAGCGGGCAAGACGACAACGCTCAATCTCGTCACGGGCTTCATTCCCAGGCATGCGGGAACGATTCGCTTCAACGGGGCGGACCTGCCCCGGCGCCTGATGCCGCATGAAGTCGCCGAGCAAGGCATGATACGCACCTTCCAGACGACCCGAGGGCTGCAATCCATCGCCGTGGGCAAGGCTGTCGAAACGGGCCTGCATCGAACCCTGGGACTCAATTGGCCGAACATCTTCAAGGCCATCACTGTCGGCATGCCGGAAGGCGGTCGTACGGCCAGGGCGGAAGCCTTGCTGAAGCGCGTGGGCCTGGAACGCGATCCGCAGGAGTTGACGTCCAATCTTTCTTATGGAGAACAACGCCTGCTGGAAGTGGCGGTGGCCCTGGCCGCCAATCCCACCCTTCTCGTGCTCGACGAGCCCGTCGCCGGCATGAACCCTGAAGAAACAGCAAGAATGATGAAGCTCATCCGCAACCTGCGGGACACAGGCGTCACGGTGCTGCTTGTGGAACACGACATGAAGCTGGTCATGGGGCTTTCCGATCACATCGTCGTGCTCGATCACGGCAAGAGAATCGCCCGGGGATGCCCCGCCGAAATCCAAACACATTCCGCGGTGATTGAAGCCTACCTGGGTCGAGGAGCGGCACATGCTACAGCTTGAAGACATAGACGTGAAGTACGGCCAGCGGCAGGCGCTGTTCGGACTCAACTTGCACGTCGGCGAAGGCGAGTTCGTCACGTTGCTGGGCGCAAACGGCGCCGGCAAGACCACCACGTTGCGGACCATCTCGGGCCTGATCAAGCCCGTGCGGGGCCGGATACGCTTCTATGAAGAGGACATACACGGCCGGCCCCCTTCCGCCATCGTCAGCCGAGGCATCTCGCATAGCCCCGAAGGGCGCAAAGTGTGGCCCTTCATGAGCGTGGAAGACAATCTGCTGCTCGGCGGCTACGTCCATCGCCACAAGCGGAAGCTGAAGGACGAACTACAGCGCATTTACGATCTGTATCCGCGGCTGCACGAGCGTCGCCAGCAACATGCCGGCACATTGAGCGGAGGAGAACAGCAGATGGTCGCCATCGGACGCGCCCTGATGTCGAATCCCCGCATGCTGATCCTGGACGAGCCATCGCTCGGCTTGGCGCCCATCATGATAGACCGCACCATGGACCTCATCCGGGACATCCACCGATCGGGCATCACCGTGCTGCTGGTCGAGCAGAACGCCGCGCTCGCCCTCGAGATATCGGATCGCGCCTATGTGATCGAAACCGGCAAACTGGTGCTGGAGGGCGCCAGCGCCGCGCTGCTCAAAAGCGACTACGTGCAGCAGGCCTATCTGGGCATGGGCGTCGCGGTCCAGCAGGATTGACGGTCAGCTCTGTTGCCCGGTGGGCCCCGACCGGAATCCCCGCGCGGTCAAAAACCACACGAAGGCCAGGGCGGCGGCCAGCAGGAAGACCTTGCTGGCGTCGCCGCGGGCGCTGATCACGCCTCCCAATGCCGCGCCGGCAAAGACGCCGAGGGACTGCGCCGTATTGTAGAAACCCAGGGCAAGCCCCTTGTATTCCACCGGCGCCACGCGCGACACCAGCGAGGGCTGCAGGGCCTCCAGAATGTTGAAGGCGATGAAAAAACCCACGAACAGCACGACCAGCGTGTAGAAATTGTGGCTGGCCAGCGGCATCAGGGCCAGCACCACGGCCAGGCCGGCCACGGCGACCTCCAGGGCCACTTTGTGGACGCGCCGGGTCTCGGTGTAGAACACGGCCGGCACCATCAATATGAAGGACAGCAGGATCACCGGCAGGTAGACCTCCCACAGGTGGGCCGAATCGTAGCCGCCCAGGCTGGAAAGCAGGCCCGGCGCCACCATGAAGAGGGCCATCAGGATGAAGTGCAGGCAGAATACGCCGAAATTCAGGCGCAGAAGGCCCGGATGCCGCAGCACGTCGCGCGGCCTGGCCTGGACGATGGGCTTTTCGATGCGGGGCGCCGAAGGCACCAGGGCCGCGGCGATGAACAGACAGACAAAGCCCAGCAGGCTGATGGCCCAGAACAGGCCCGACAGCCCGAACTCGCCCACCAGCAAGGGGGAAAGCACCAGCGAGGCCGCAAAGGAAATACCTATCGAGCCGCCCACCATCGCCATGGCCCGCGTGCGCACTTCGGGTCGGGTGGCATCGGCGATCCAGGCGGTGATGGCCGCCGACACGGCGCCCAGGCCCTGGACCACGCGGCCGGCGATGATCCAGTCGATGTCGCTGGCCAGGGCGCATATGACGCCCCCCGCCGTGAACAGGAGCATGCCGAAGACGATGACGGCGCGGCGGCCGTAGCGATCGGACGCCATGCCCAGCGGAATCTGCAAAAAAGCCTGGGTCAGGCCATAGGCGCCCAGCGCGATGCCGACCTTGGCCGCATTGTCGCCCCCGGGCACGGACAGCGCCGCCACGGCAAAGATGGGGGTCAGCAGGAACAGCCCCAGCATGCGCGAGGCGAACAGCAGCGAAAGCATGATGCTGGCGCGCCGCTCGGTGGGAGTAAGTTTCAGTTTGGCGGGTTGCATCGATCCCGACGGAAGGGGGTGGCTGGACATAACCATCAAGTATAAACAAGCCTGCGCATCGGGAGCCGCCCGGCTCCCCGCCGGGCGGGCGCGGTCCAGGCACACCACGCGAATCGCCTCGGCGCGCTATAGTAACAAGTTGGCCTTTCAAAGACTTGAACCTGATGGACGCGATTCGCATCCGGGGCGCCCGTACGCATAACCTGAAGAACATTTCCGTCGACCTGCCACGTCACAAGCTCGTCGTGGTCACGGGACTGTCGGGCTCGGGAAAGTCGTCGCTGGCCTTCGACACGCTGTACGCCGAAGGGCAAAGGCGCTATGTGGAAAGCCTTTCCGCCTACGCCCGGCAGTTCCTGCAACTGATGGACAAGCCCGACGTGGACCTGATCGAGGGGCTTTCCCCGGCGATCTCCATCGAGCAGAAATCCGCCGGCCACAATCCGCGCTCGACGGTGGGCACCATCACCGAGATCCACGACTATCTGCGCCTGCTGTACGCACGGGTCGGCACGCCCTACTGCCCCGACCACGGCCTGCCGCTGCAGGCGCAAAGCGTCAGCCAGATGGTGGACCAGGCCATGAACTGGGCGGCCAATACGCGCCTGGCGATTCTTGCGCCGCTGGCCCGGGCGCGCAAAGGCAGTTTCGAGGACGAGTGCGCGAGCCTGCAGGCGCAAGGCTTCGTGCGGCTGCGCGTCGATGGCGAAATGCTGGAAATCGACCGTATCCCCCCGCTCAAGAAAACCGAAAAGCACGATCTGGACGTCGTCGTGGACCGCCTGCGCATCAAGCCGGAAAGCCGGCAGCGCCTGGCTGAAAGCTTTGAAACCGCTCTGGGGCTTTCGGACGGCAGGGCGATCGCGCTCAATATGGATTCCGGCGAGGAATTGGCTTTTTCCAGCCGCTACGCCTGTCCGGTCTGTCACCACAGCCTGCCCGAACTCGAGCCGCGCCTGTTCAGCTTCAACAATCCGGTCGGCGCCTGCCCCACCTGCGATGGCCTGGGCCATGTGGACTTCTTCGACCCCAAGCGCGTGGTCGCCTTTCCCGAACTGAGCCTGGCCAGCGGCGCGATCAGCGGCTGGGACCGGCGCAACGCCTTCACCCATTCCCTGCTGAGCAGCCTGGCGGCCCACTACGACTTCGACCTGGAGACGCCTTTCAGCGAGCTGGACGAGACAGTGCAGCAATGCGTGCTGTACGGCTCGGGCGAAGAGGACATCGCCTTTCTCTACCTGAACGAGAAAGGACGCAGCACGGTCAAGAAACACCCCTTCGAGGGTGTGATCCCCAATCTGGAACGGCGCTGGCGGGAGACCGATTCCAGCGCGGTGCGCGAAGAACTGGGCAAGTTCCGCCATACCAAGACCTGCCCGGCCTGCGAGGGTTCGCGCCTGCGCGTCGAAGCCCGCAACGTGCTGATCGGCGACGAACCCGGTGTGCAGCAGCGCCGCGGCCGCGCTATCTATGAGGTCGAGGCCCTGTCGCTGGCCGCCTGCCTCAAGTGGTTCCAGGAGCTTGAACTGAGCGGCGCCAAGAAGGAAGTCGCCAACCGCATCACGCGCGAGATCGAGGCCCGCCTGCAGTTTCTGAACAACGTCGGGCTCAACTACCTTTCGCTGGACCGCAGCGCGGATACGATTTCGGGCGGCGAAGCCCAGCGCATACGGCTGGCCAGCCAGATCGGCTCGGGGTTGACCGGGGTCATGTACGTGCTGGACGAGCCCTCCATCGGCCTGCATCAGCGCGACAACGACCGGCTCATCGAAACCCTGCATCACTTGCGCGACCTGGGCAACAGCGTCATCGTGGTCGAGCACGACGAGGACATGATCCGTTCGGCCGATTTCGTCATCGACATGGGGCCGGGCGCCGGCGAGCACGGCGGCCAGGTGGTCGCCCAGGGCGCGCCCGAGACCCTGGAAGACAACCCCGCCTCGCTCACCGGACAGTATCTCAGCGGCAAACAGCGCATCGAGATCCCCGAGCGCCGGCCCGTCACGCCGGACACGCACTGGCTGCGCATCAAGGGATGCACCGGCAACAACCTGAAATCCGTCGACCTGGGCATTCCGGCCGGACGCCTGGTCTGCGTCACCGGCGTATCGGGCTCGGGCAAGTCCACCCTGATCAACGACACGCTGGCCACGGCGGTATCGCGCGAACTGCATCGCAGCCAGGCCGAGCCCGCCCCTTACGAAAGCATGGAAGGCCTCTCGGCCTTCGACAAGATCATCAGCGTGGACCAGAGCCCCATCGGCCGCACGCCGCGCAGCAACCCCGCCACCTATACGGGCATGTTCACGCCGATACGCGAGCTGTTCGCCGGCGTGCCCGAGGCCCGCACGCGCGGCTACGACCCGGGCCGCTTCTCGTTCAACGTCAAGGGCGGCCGCTGCGAGGCCTGCCAGGGAGACGGCGTCGTCAAGGTGGAAATGCATTTTCTGCCCGACATGTACGTGCCCTGCGATGTGTGCGGAGGCAAACGCTACAACCGCGAGACCCTCGACATACGCTATCGCGGCCGCAACATCAGCGAAGTGCTGGACCTGACCGTGGAGCAGGCGCTGGACTATTTCGAGGCCGTGCCCGCCATCGCGCGCAAGCTCAAGACCTTGATGGACGTGGGCCTGTCGTATGTGCGCCTGGGCCAAAGCGCCACGACGCTGTCGGGCGGCGAGGCGCAAAGGGTGAAGCTCTCGCTGGAGCTTTCCAAGCGCAGCACGGGCAAGACGCTGTACATCCTGGACGAGCCCACCACCGGCCTGCATTTCCAGGACATCTCGCTGCTGCTCGACGTATTGCGGCAATTGGTGGACAGCGGCAACACCGTGGTCATCATCGAACACAACCTGGACGTCATCAAGACCGCCGACTGGGTGATCGACATGGGCCCGGAAGGCGGCGCCGGCGGCGGACGCGTCATCGTCGAGGGAACGCCGGAAGCCATCGCCGCCCACTCGGAAAGCCATACGGGACGGTATCTGCGGGCACTGCTGGGAAAGTAGAGGCACGGCCCGCTGCCCCGCCTCCAGAAGAGAAGAACGGCACGCCTGCATTCGTATAAAAAAATTGGCGACCGTTAGAAGCATTATAGGTGCCTTGCAAGGAACCTTTCATGCGAGACTGGTGGCAACTTCACTGTGTGGGGCCATCCGCGCTCGCGATCCGCGGCCCCTTGAGCACCGAATAGGAGGAGCCCATGTTTCCGAAGAACACCTGGTATGTCGCAGCAAGATCCGAAGAGGTCGAAGCCAAGCCTCTGGGCCGTCAAATATGCGGAGAGAAAATAGCCTTCTACCGCGGGTTGGACAACAAAGTCTGTGCCGTTGAAGATTTTTGTCCCCACCGCGGAGCCGCCCTCTCCCTGGGCTACGTCGAAGCCGGCAACCTCGTCTGCGGTTACCATGGCCTCGTGATGGGCTGCGACGGCAAGCCCGTGTCCATGCCCATGCAGCGCATCCAGGGGTTTCCGTGTATCAAAAGCTACCCGGTCGTGGAGCGATACGGCTTTTTATGGGTATGGCCCGGCGAAGCCGAAAAAGCCCAGGAGTCGCTGGTGCCCACATTCGAGTGGTGCGACAACCGCAAGTGGGTATACGACGGCGGCCTGTACCACATCGGCTGCGATTACCGCCTCATGATCGACAATCTTATGGACCTCACCCACGAGGCCTATGTACATGCCGGAAGCATCGGCCAGCCCGAGATCGACCTTGCCCCCGTCAACACCACCACGGACGGAGACATGGTGATCACCAGCCGCTACATGAACAATATCATTGCTCCGCCTCATTGGCAGGCCGCCCTGCGAGCAAACGGCCTGCCGGACCAGCAGCCGGTCGACCGCTGGCAGGTCTCGCGGTTCACGCCCCCCAGCCACATCATGATCGATGTGGGAGTGGCGCTTGCGGGCAAGGGGGGCTACGAAGCCGACCCCCAGTACAAAGCATCGTCCACGGTGGTCGATTTCATTACCCCCGAAACCGAAACATCACACTGGTATTTCTGGGGAATGGCCCGCAACTACAAGATCGACGATGCAGCGCTGACGGAGGCCATTCGTGAAGACCAGGGAAGAATCTTCCACCAGGACCTCGACGTTCTCGAGGCGCAGCAACGCAATATACAAAGCCACCCCGACCGCAAGCTTCTCATGCTGAATATCGACACCGGCGGCGTGCAGGCCCGGAGGATCATCGACAAGATGATCCGATCGGAACGTGAAGAGGCCATGGAGGAAGCTTGATTCCGTTCGAAGGATGTAAAAAAGCCGCAGACACCCGCGGCAATAGAAAACATGCGCCCGCCCCTTGCCGGCCGGTGCCCAGAAGGGACAAAAATGAAAATAATTCATCAGTTGGTGCTGGCAGTTTCATGCATGGCTTTCGCCGGGCTCGCGCAGGCAGCGGAATCCTTCAAGGTCGGCTTCATCATTCCTATGACGGGGCCCTTCGCCATGGTCGGCCATCAATCGCAGATCGCGATTGATTTGTACATGAGGCAACATGGAAACGAAGCTGCGGGCCGGAAGATCGAAGTCATCATCAAGGATGACGGCGGCGTTCAGCCCGAGGTGGCGAAGCGGCTCGCGCAGGAGTTGCTCGTAAAAGAAAAAGTAGATGTGCTGGCGGGATTTGGACTGACTCCAGCCGCCTTTGCCGTCGCTCCCCTGGCGACCCAGTCGGCGACACCCATGATTGTTACCGCTGCCGGCACGTCCGCAATTGTCAAGAAATCCGACTATATCGTCAGGACCTCGCAAGCCCTGCCCCAAACCACGGCTCCCTTGGCCGACTGGGCGGCGAAGAACGACATCAAGAAAGTAACCACGCTGGTTTCCGACTATGGACCGGGACACGATGCCGAGAAGACATTCGTCAAGCGCTTTGCCGAGGCGGGTGGAGAGGTCATCGATTCTGTTCGCATACCGCTGCAAAACCCGGACTTCGCGCCATTCCTCCAGCGCGTCAAAGACAGCCGGCCCGACGCCGTGTTCATCTTCGTACCGTCCGGGCCGGGCGCCGCGCTCATGAAACAGTTCGCGGACAAGGGCCTGTCGGCCTCGGGCATCAGGCTGATCGCCCAGGGCGGCCTGCTCGAAGACGACTTGCTGCAATCCATGGGGCCCGAGGCACAGGGCGTCGTGTCATCGATGCATTACTCCGCCGCCCATGACTCGGCGACCAACAAGGCATACGTCGCCGAATTTCTGAAACTCTCGAACGGCGAGCTGCCTAATTCCATGTCGGTGGGGGCATATGACGCCATGCACCTGATTTACGAGTCGCTGAAAAAAACGGGGGGCGAAGCCACGGGAAAACGCCTGCTCGACGCCATGAAGGGCATGAGCTGGGAAAGCCCCCGGGGACCCATCAGCATAGACCCTGATACACGGGACATCATCCAGAATGTCTACATACGGCGCGTCGAGAACGTCGATGGCCAAATGTACAACGTGGAATTCGACAAGGTGGCGAATTTCAAGAACCCGGAAGGTTAAAGCGGCTTCCGCCGCTGTCTCTGCGAACGCGGCCGCCTGCAGCGGCTGCGTTCGGCTCGTTCAGCTCGTCGTATGTATCGAGCGGATTTCCTCGATCAGCAATTGAGCCCCGGGAGATGAGTGATCTTGTTTTCGGCGAAGGATGCCGATGGGTCGCCGTATCTGTGGCAGTTCGACAGGCAGCGCCGCCAGTAAACCCGATCTGATCTCGGGCTCGAACAGATGTTGCGAAGCCACGGTGATCATGTCGCTATTGAACAGCAGGCCGCGAATCACGGAAAGGTCCGACGATTCTACCGCCACGCGAGGTTCGGATATGCCGAGTGTTTCGAATATGGTGTTCAGCACCTCTCGTGTAGGAGTACCCTGGATGGGCAATACCCAATAGCTTGCGAGCAGCTGGGACATTGACGGCACACCACTGTTCACCAACGGATGATCCGCCCTGACGATTACGGCCATACGGTCGCCGAAGATTTCTTCGCGCACCAGGTCTGAATAGTGCTCCACCGGCGGCATCGAGCCCAGGATCAGGTCCAGGTCGCCGCACCATAAGGCGTTTGCCAGCGTTTCGAATGGCCCTTCTATAGTGGTGAAATGCAGCAACGGGTACTTTTTGTGTATGCGGGCGATGGCGGTGGGCAGAATATGCGCCCGGCCGAAAGGCAGGGCCCCCACGAGCACGTGGCCTTCCATGACGCCGTTCAGCGCCGCGATCTCGGCGAAGGCCAGGCGCAACTGCACCAGGGCGCGTTTCAGGTGCATCAGCAGCAACTCGCCCGCCGACGTCAAGCGCACCACCGGCGTAGAACGATCAAACAGCATCAGTCCCGTACTGCCTTCCAGGTCACGCAGAGCCATGCTGACGGCAGGCTGCGATATCTGCATCTGCTTGGCCACCTCGCCCATGTGCTTGCGCTTTGAAAAAGCGATCAGAACGGCAAGGCGGCGTTCGTTGACCGCCAGCGAGAAAATGGGCGGGTCATGCAGCCTGGCTCCGTCCGTATCGCGATGCATTTCGTCGAGCTTGGCGCGCACCGTCTGCATTTCCTCGAAGGCGCACTCAACGCGCTTGACAAGAATCTTGCCGGCCTCTGTCAGCATCATTCCCCTCGCGGTACGCTCGAAGAGCGTAGCGCCAAGGGACAGCTCAAGCTGCCGGATGGAGTGAGCCACGGCCGAGGGCGCGCGGCGCAGTTCCTCAGCCGCCTTGGACATGCTGGCCAGCCGCGCCACTTTATGGAACACGCGCAAATGCTTCGTAGGGAGCAATACGTTTTCGGGATACAAGGTCATGACGAAAATACACCCGCTGCGCTGGATAGGCTTCTTTCACCCTCTTATAAATTCTTTAGTCGATGATAGAACCTTTTTAGATAGCGCCTTGATGAGCAACATGCCAGAATGATTTCATCAGGAACCACTGCTTTACTTCTGCGTAGAAACCAGGAGACGTAAATGCCAACAGTATCAAATTTTGCAATGTCTAACATCGAGGTTGAAGATATCATGCAGCACTCCGCCGAAACGGGCAAGCACAAGCAGCAATTGTGCACCGGTAAACCATGCGCACCTGTCGCTCCAGGCCACTGCTGACAGGCGAGCGCAACATGGAGACAATCGCTAACACCTCTTCGTGGAAACAGGCCGATCGTATGGCATTGCTGGTCATAGACCTGCAAAATGACTTCTGCTCACCCGACGGTTATCTTGCCCAGCGCCGCGGCTACAAGGTCGACCATGTCAAGGGCGTGCTACCCAATATCAGGCTTTTGATAAGGCAGGCCAGGGCCGCCGGCACGCCGATTGTGTGGATCCGTTCCCACTACGATTTCAAGTACATCAACGAAGCCTTCATGGCGAAACGCGGCGAAGAGGGCTGCTGCCTCGAAAACACCTGGGGCGCCGATTTCTATGAGGAACATCCTGCCGAAGGCGACATCATCGTCGACAAACACAGTTTCAGCGGTTTCCACGGCACCAATCTCGATGACATCCTTCGCCAGCACGGAGTCAAAACGCTGATCGTCACTGGGGTGGCCACGAACGTCTGCGTCGACTCCACGCTGCGCGACGGATTTTTCCGCGGATATCACATCGTTCTCGTCGGCGATGCCGTCGGCAGCAATAGTCAAACCGGCCACGATGGAACGCTCGCGACGGTAAACAACAATATCGGCACGGTAGCTCCCACCGCCGAAGTAGCCCAGTGGCTCGCCCGCAACTATGTGCCGGCGTAGCGCCCCGGCTGATCTAGCGGCGCCCGGGGCGCGGCTAGATCAGCCGGGGCGCTACCGTTGCCAAATGGGCATGTAGGACGGCTCCTGAGCCGTGCCGACGGAATCGATCCGGCACAGGTAGGGCTCGGCAAAATGAGTGGGCAGCAGCAAAATGCCATGGGCGGCGCAGTTGTCCAGTACATCGAGGCGAGTCTGCAGCGCTTGCACCGGATCATCGTCGAAAACCGAATATACCTTGGGATAAGGCAGCTGAATGGGGTGATGTATGACGTCGCCGCAAAACAATGCATGCCCTCCGTCCGTCCTGAGCCTTATTTTTATGTGGCCGGGCGTATGGCCGTATGCCGCCTCGACCGTCATGGCATCGTCCAGCGTATAGCCCTCATCGACAAGTTCCATCTGCCCCGCTTCCACGACCGGCAACACGCTGTCGGCAAAAATAAACCGTTCCGATTCGCGATGTACATAGTCCGGCCTTCTGTCATCCCAGCGGGCGAATTCCTTCTTCGTGAATAAATACTTGGCATTCGGAAAGGAGGGCACCCAGCGGCCGTTTTCGAGCCGCGTGTTCCAGCCGACGTGGTCGGCATGGAAATGCGTACACATCACGAAGTCGATATCCTCGGGCTTCGCTCCGGCGCGCGCGAGCCGTTCTATCCAAGGTTCGTTGCGCATATGGAAACGAGGATCGACCGGCCGCTCTTTGTGATTGCCAATGCAACTGTCGATGAGAATCGTATGGTGCGGAGTACGCACCAGCCAGCTGTGTATGCTGGTCCTGATACGGTCTTCCTGCGGGTCGTAAAAGGCGGGAACCAGCCAGTCCTTCTGCGCCTGCCACATTTCGGGCCGGAAATCGGGAAACATGCCGGTGCTCTTGAGCCCCGGGCCCTGATAGTCCTCGACACGCGTAATTTCGACAAGGCCCAGCCTCAGGCCGCAGCCACAGCGGTTGACGTCCATTGCATGGCGAAGCATCATTCATGCCTCCCCATCCTACAACCTCTCGGGGGCCGGCAATACGTGACCGCATTTGTCGCAGGTGCGAAACTCTTCGGAGTTGTAGAAGTTCTCGTAGGCGCGTCCCACCGGGTCGTTGGTGTAGTGGGCGACCACGTAGCTTTCTTCATGCAGGAAATTGTCGCACTGCGGACAGTACCAATGGAAGCGGTCGATTTCGCCGGGCAGCCGGGCGCGCTCTATGACGAACTGGAAGGAGTCGGGCGCAAAGCGCGGCGAATGCGGCACCAGGGGCGGCTGGAACAGCACCGAACCCTCGGGCACGTAAGCGATCTCCTCTTTGCCCTCGGGCGTGCGATAGTGCAGGTTGAGATCGCCCTTGAGCGAATACTGGATCTCGTAGCTGGGGTTCAGGTGGAATTCGCTGCGATATTCGCGTCCCCGCGCCACGAAGGCCAGCGAATCGGGGGTGAGCCACAGTTGGTGGGTTCGCTTGCCGGTCTCGGTAAGGTGGCGCATGACGGCCTCAAAATCGAGATTGGGCATCTCGAAACCGCTCGTCACGATCATCTGATTCAGTGCACTCGCTGTGCTCATTGCATGTCTCCTCGACTGAAATATCCCCTGCTTGGCAGGCCGGGCCTGCTCGCCGTCCTCTTGAAAAGAGGTGCGCCTCGCCCAGGGGGCGGCGGCAAGAAAGCGCGCCGCGCTTTGCTTCGAATCCCATTTTGGCATGTAGCGTCAGCGCCTGGTTGCGCAAAAATCTTCTAAGGTTGCCGAAACGCTTTATGCCTGCCTCAATCCATGCGGAACAATTCGCGATGCTCGCGGATGGCGTAGCGGTCGGTCATGCCGGCGATGTAGTCGGCGATGGCGCGGGCCTGCTCGACGTCGCCCTCGCGCCGGTATTCGTCCTTGAGCAGGCGGGGGTCGTCGATGAAGGCGGTGAAGAGCTCGCGCACGATGCGGCGCGCCTTGGTCGTCATGCGCATCACACGGCTGTGGCGATACAGGTTGGCAAGCAGAAAGCTCTTGAGCGCATTGGTCTGCGCGCGCATGGGCGCCGAGAACGCGGCCAGCGGACCCGCCAGGCGCACCTCGTCGGCGCTGCCGGGACGCGCATGCCCGATCCGGGCTCGCGTGGTCTCGGTCAGGTCGACGATCAGCGTATTGATCATGGCCCGGATCGTTTCCGAGACGGCGCGCTGGCGCTCCAGATTGGGATATTTGCGCATCACGCCGGCGTAATGGGTGGCGAATATCTCGATCTGCATCAATTGCTCGATGCGGATCAGGCCCGAGCGCAGGCCGTCGTCGACATCGTGATTGTTGTAGGCGATTTCGTCGGCCAGATTGGCGATCTGCGCCTCGAGCGAAGGCTGGGTGCGATCCAGAAAGCGCCGGCCGATCTCGCCGAGTTCGCGCGCGTGCGAGACCGAGCAGTGCTTGAGTATGCCCTCGCGCGTCTCGAAGCACAGGTTCAGGCCATTGAAGGCCGCATAACGCTCTTCCAGTTCGTCGACGACCCGCAGGCTTTGCAGATTGTGCTCGAAACCGCCGGCCTCCGGCGCCATTTCATGCATGCAGGCATTCAGTTCGTCCTGGCCGGCATGGCCGAAAGGAGTGTGGCCCAGGTCGTGGGCCAGTGAAATCGCCTCGGTCAGGTCTTCGTGCAGGCTCAGGTTTCGAGCCAGGGTTCGCGCAATCTGCGCCACTTCGATGCTGTGCGTCAGGCGGGTGCGAAACAGGTCGCCCTCGTGATTGATGAAGACCTGGGTCTTGTACTCGAGCAGCCGGAAGGCGTTGCAATGAATGATGCGGTCGCGGTCGCGCTGGAACTGGGTGCGATTGATGGGCGGCGCCTCGGGGTGCAGGCGGCCCCGGCTGCGTTCCGGATCGCATGCATAAGGAGCCAGCGCCGTCGCCGCCATGGCCCGCACCGCTAGACGGCCGCGGTGCGCTGCAATACTTCTCGCACCGCCTCGTCCGGAACCGACTGGCACACCGCGCGCCCGATCTCGGGCAGCAACACGAAGCGCAATTGCCCGCCCTCGGTCTTTTTGTCGACCTGCATCAGGTCCAGCCAGCGCTCGACGCCCAGGTCGGGGGGCGTGTCGGGGCAGCCGATGGCCCGCACCAGCGACCGCACCCTTTCGACGCTTTCGCGCGGCAGGCCCAGCGCAACGGCCGACAGTTCGGCGGCCTGGATCATGCCGCATCCCACCGCCTCGCCATGCAGCCACTGGCCGTAGCCCAGGCCGGCCTCGATGGCATGGCCGAAGGTATGGCCGAAATTCAATATGGCGCGCAGCCCGGATTCCCGCTCGTCCTGCGAAACGACATGGGCCTTGAGTTCGCAGGAACGGCGGATCGCATAGGTGACGGCCGACTCGTCCAGGGCCCGCAAGGCGTCCACATTCTGCTCGCACCAGTCGAAAAACGGCGCATCGATGATCAGCCCGTACTTGATGACCTCGGCCAGTCCCGCGGTGATCTCGCGCGCCGGCAGCGTCCGGAGCACGTCGATGTCGATTTCCACCGCCACCGGCTGGTAGAAGGCGCCGATCATGTTCTTGCCGAGAGGGTGGTTGACCGCCGTCTTGCCGCCCACCGACGAATCGACCTGGGCTAGCAGCGTGGTCGGAATCTGCACGAAGCGCACTCCCCGCATGTAGCACGCGGCGGCAAAGCCCACCATGTCGCCTATGACGCCGCCGCCCAGGGCGGCCAGCACCGCCTTGCGGTCGAAGCGGTTCTTCAGCAGGGCATCGAAAACCAGATTCAGCGTCTGCCAGTCTTTGTACTCTTCGCCGTCCGGCAGGTCGACCCGCAGCACGCGATGTCCGGCCTCGGCCAGCGTTTTTTCGACGCCGGCGGCATACAGTCCGCCCACGGTGGGATTGGTGATCAGGGCCACCGCGGTCGCGTCCGCCGGGATGCTTTGCGCCAACAGGGCCAGCCGGCCGGGGCCGATGTGGATGGGATAGGACCCTCCGGGTGTTTCAACGTGTACAGAGTTCATCGCGCGTGTTCGTGTTGTTCCAATAGCGTCACCAGGTCGTGCACCGCCTGGGGAATGGGCGTGCTGCCGGTGTCGAAAGCGAGCGTGGCCACTTCTTCATAGAGCGGCGCGCGCTGCGCCAGCAGCTCGGCCACACGGGCGCGCGGGTCGTCTGTTTGCAACAACGGACGCTGGCGGTCGCGGGCGACGCGCTGGTACAATTCGTCGCTGGTGGCCCTGAGATAAATGACCAGGCCGCGTTCTTTGAGCATGCAACGGTTCTGCTCGGCCAGCACGGCGCCGCCGCCGGTGGCCAGCACAATGCCTTCCCGCTGCGAATACAGGTCCAGCAGCTGGCTTTCGCGGCGCCGAAAACCTTCTTCGCCCTCGATTTCGAAAATTACCGCAACGGGCACGCCGCAACGGGCCTCGAGCGCAAGGTCCAGGTCCACGAATTCGCGGTTCAGGGCCTTGGCCAGGTGGCGTCCGATGGTGGTCTTGCCCGCCCCCATCATGCCCACCAGAAATATCGGCTTGCCGCCGGCCCCGGCAGGCGCCGCAAGCGTCTGCTCGTCGCATGAAACATCGGCCGGGACGGCGGCATTCGCGCGTAAAGAATCATTCATTTGTGTATTATCCCACTTGCAATCCTTCTTTAGCCCACTACCCCCGCATTAATCCGTTACATTGTTCCTGCGCATCGAGCGCTGCGCGGTTTGCCTGGGCTTAAAATCGCCATCAATGAGTTCTACTAAATCTTCCAACAGCAAGCCCCGATCACGCTTGCCGCGATTCCTGATCAAGTCGGCCGTCTTCCTGGCCGGGCTTGGCCTTTGCGGGGCGCTGCTTGGCGCGCTGGCCCTGGCGCTGGCCTGGCCCAATCTGCCCGACCTCACGGCCATGGTCGACTATCGGCCGCGCGTTCCGCTGCGGGTGTATACGTCCGACAAGGTGCTTATCGGCGAATTCGGCGAAGAACGCCGCAACGTGCTGCGGTTCGACGAAATTCCCGACGTCATGAAGTCGGCCATTTTAGCAGCCGAGGACGACCGTTTTTACCAGCACGGCGGCATCGACTGGACGGGCGTGGCGCGAGCCGTGGCGGCCAACATCGTCCACATGTCCAAGACCCAGGGCGCCAGCACCATCACCATGCAGGTGGCCCGCAATTTCTATCTGTCGTCCGAAAAGACCTACACCCGAAAATTCTACGAGCTGCTGCTCACCTTCAAGATCGAGGCCACCCTTACCAAGGACCAGATCCTCGATCTGTACATGAACCAGATCTTCCTGGGCCACCGGGCCTACGGTTTCGCCGCGGCATCACGCACCTATTTCGGCAAGCAGCTCAGCGACATCACCGCGGCCGAGGCGGCCATGCTGGCCGGCATCCCCAAGGCGCCCTCGCGCTTCAACCCCATCGCCAACATGCCGCGCGCCAAGGCCCGCCAGGCCTATGTGCTGGGCCGCATGCGCAGCCTGGGCTACCTCACCGAAGCCGAATACCAGGAAGCCATGGCCCAGCCCATCGAGCTCAAGTCCGCTCCCGGCACGCCGGCCGGCGGCTATGCCATCCATGGCGAATACGTCGCCGAGCTCGCCCGCCGGCTGCTCTACAGCGTCTATCAGGACAACGTCTATTCGCGCGGCTTCAACATCTACACCACCATACATTCCAAGGACCAGCAGGCCGCCTACGAGGCGGTGCGCGACGGCATACTGCAGTACACGCGCCGCGCCATCTACCCCGGTCCCGAAGAAACCATCCGCCTGCCGGAAGGCATCGAAAAAGACAGCACGGCGCTGGACACCCTGCTCGACGACCTGCAAGATAAATACCCCGACAGCGACGACCTGCTCATGGGGGTCGTGCTGGCGGCCAGCCCGGAAAAGGTCACGGTGGCCCGCAGTTCGCAGCAGATCATCGAGGTCACCGACAAGGACGCCCTCAAGATTGTTGCGCGCGGCCTGGGCAAGAACGCCAAAGACCAATACCGCATCGAACGCGGATCGATCGTATATGTGCATAAAAACGGCGATACCTGGGAGGTCATCAACCGCCCGGCGGTGCAAGCCGCCTTCGTATCGATCCGTCCGCAGGACGGCGCCATCATCTCGCTGGTGGGCGGCTTCAACTTCGAAGAACAGTTCAACCGCGTCACCCAGGCCTGGCGCCAGCCGGGCTCCGCCTTCAAGCCCTTCATCTATGCCTCGGCGCTGGAGCGCGGCCTGACGCCCTCCACCCAGGTGTCCGACGAACCCTTCATGCTAACGGCGGCGCAAACCGGCTCCAAGGCCTGGAGCCCCAAGAACTACGGCAACACCTACGAGCCCATGCTGACGATGCGCCAGGCTTTGTACAAGTCGAAGAACATGGTGTCGATCCGCATCATGCAGGCGGTGGGCCCCAAGTACGTTCAAGACTACATCACCCGGTTCGGCTTCGACCGGTCGCGCAACCCGGCGGTGCTGCCCCTGGCGCTGGGCGCGGGCAACGTCACCCCGCTGCAGCTGGCGGGCGGCTATGCCGTCTTCGCCAACGGCGGCTACCGCGTCCCGCCCTATCTCATCGACCACGTCACCGACTCCAGCGGCAAGGTCATCATGCAGGCCAAGCCCACCGTCGCCGGCGACGCCGCGGCGCGCGCCATCGACCCCCGCACCGCCTACGTGATGAACGACATGATGCGCGGCGTCGCCACCTACGGCACGGCGGCGCGCGTGCACGGCGCGCTCAAGCGCAACGACATCGGCGGCAAGACCGGCACCACCAACGACTCGCACGATGCCTGGTTCGCCGGCTTCACGCCCAAGCTCGTTGGCGTCGCCTGGATGGGCTTCGACCAGCCCCGCTCCCTCGGCTCACGCGAAACCGGCGGCGGCGCTTCCATGCCCATCTGGCTCGATTACATGCGCGTTGCGCTGGCCGATATACCCGAAACGCCGGTGGGCGATCCGCCCAGCGGGCTCAGCAGGATCGACGGCGATTACTATTTCTCGGAATTCCCGCCGGGACAAGCCGTGGCCCGCGTCGGGCTGCCCACGCCCAACGAGTTGAACATCGACGGCAGCGGCATCGATGGAAGCGGCATCGACGGCATCGGCACGCTGCTCGAACAGCTCAGCTCCAGCGGCCGGGGCGATGCCGCCCAGGTTCAACGCGTACAGTTCTAGATCACGACTTTGATGGGCTGGCCCGTGGCCTCGGACACGATCTGCGACAGGGCCTCCGCCATGTGGGGGCCGCCGCGCGTGTCGTTCCAGCGCTGCCCGTCGAAGCGATAATGAAAACCGCCGCTGGGCGCCGCCACCCACATTTCCTGCATGGGCGCCTGGCTGTTGATCACCACATGGATGGCGTCGTCGAACACCAGGGTCAGGACGTTTCCGCTGCGATGGGCCTCGATGTCGAGGTCATACAATGATATCCAGTCGTCGGACTGGCTTTCCAGGTCATCCAGTATGGCCTCGCTTCGAGCGAGGAATTCTGTTTCGTTCATATCGCAATACACCCGATTTTTGGAGTTCGTCATGCAAGCGTCCCGAACCAAGACACCCGCTTCAGTCACGTACCGCATTGTAGCCAGCCTGGCCGTGTCGACGCTGTTGGCCGCCTGCGGCTACAAGGGGCCGCTGTACATGCCGCCCCCGCCGCCCCAGGATTCGCTGACCGCGCCCCCGCAGCCCGCGCCGACACCGGCGCCCGACGACAGCAACACCGCCACGGCTATTCCTTTAGCAGGCGAATGACGAGCTCTCTCAGCCATCTGTTGCTGGCTTCATGCTCGTAGCGGCGGTGCCAGTGCACCGCAACATCGCTGGGCGGAACGTCGATGGGCAGCGAAAAGATATGAAACCCGCCGTGGCGGTTGAACTGCCGCGCAATGCGATGCGGTATCGCACACACCATGTCGCTGCGTTCGAGAATGTCGGGCACGACGGTGAAATGCGGCACGCGTAGCGCGACCTTGCGGTGCACTCCCTGAGCCAGCAACAGATCCTCGAACAGTCGATGGGCGTTGGAGTTGGAGCCCACCAGGATGTGCGGCATGGATAGGAAGTCGTCCCGCGTCACCTCCCGCCGCCCGGCGAAGGGGTGTTCCTCCCGGACCATGCCGACGTAGGCTTCGCGAAACAGGATATCGTGCTGCGTCAGGGGATTGAGGTTGGCGAGATGGCCGATCGCCAGGTCGAGTTCGCCCTGGCGAAGGGCGTCGACCGTTTCGTCCATGGAAACCGGGTCGACTTCGACGCGCACGTTGGGCGCGTGAACGCCGAGGTACTCGCACAGCGGCGGCAAAAAAGCCATTTCGCCCAGGTCGGACATGCTCAACCGGAATGTGCGGCGGCTATGCGCCGCATCGAACACCAGATGGCTGTGCACCGCATTGTGCATCATGTCCAGGCTGATGGAAATGGGTTCGAACAGGCGTCTTGCTGCGGGCGTCGGCTCCATTCTGTGCCGCTGCCGGACGAACAAGGGGTCTCCCAAAAGCTCTCGCAAGCGGCCCAGCGAATAGCTGATCGCAGGCTGGGTCAGGCCGAGCTTGTCCGCTACCGTGGTAAGGCTGCCTTCTTCATAGATGGCGCGAAAGACGCGCATCAGGTTCAAGTCGATTTCGCGTGGAAGCGTCATTTCGGATAAACCAGACTTATTTAATTAATAAACTCCATTAGATTGACCCATATTAGAGCCGCAACCATACTTTGTTCAACTATTTGGAGGACAAGGTGGAAAAAGCGGACTACATCTGGATGGACGGCAAGACAGTGGCCTGGGACGAGGCCCATGCACACGTCATCAGCAACACACTGCACTATGGCTTCGGGGTCTTCGAGGGTATACGCTGCTACAAGACGGAACGGGGTCCGGCGGTGTTCAGGCTGCGCGAACACATGAAACGTCTGAGACACTCGGCCACCATCCTGGGGTTCGAAGTGCCCTACTCGCTGGACGAGCTCGTGGAAGCCACCCGCGAGATCATCAAGGCCAACGGGTCGGACGAGTGCTACATCCGGCCTCTGGCCTACATCGGCCATGGCGGCATGGGCCTGTCCTACGAGAACTGCGACGTCAATGTCTCCATCGCCACCTGGCATTGGGGCGAGTACATAGGCCAGGGCACGCTCGAAAAAGGCAGCCGCGCCAAGACGTCCAGCTACATACGCCATCACATCAATTCGCACATGTCCAAGGCCAAGGCCTGCGGCAACTACATGCTGTTCCAGATGGCAAGGACCGAAGCCCGGCGCGACGGATATGACGAAGCCCTGCTGCTCGACGCCAATGGCCATGTCGCCGAAGGATCGGTCGAACACGTCTTCATCGTCCGGGACGGCGTGCTGTTCACGCCGTCGCTGGCGCACTTGCTGGACGGCATCACACGCGCCACCATCATCACCCTGGCTCGCGACAAAGGACTGGAACTGCGTGAAGAACTGTTCTCCCGGGACTATGTCCTGACAGCGGACGAAGCCTTCTTCGTCGGCACGGGCGCCGAAGTGACGCCCCTGGTGGAACTGGACAACCGCCGTATCGGCGACGGACGTCGCGGCCCCGTGACGACGATGCTGCAGCAGGCCTACTTCGACCACGTCCATGGCCGTGCCGACACCCATCCCGAGTGGCTGACCTATGTCTGATGCGCGCATCAGGCTGCTCAGCCTGGACGACGTCAGGGCGGCCAGCCCTTCGCCATCCCAGGTTCTGCAGCATATCCGGCAAGCCTATGCCCACGATGGGAACGGCCACGTCGATGTGCCGCTGAAGATCGGCATCCGGCCCGACCGGCCCGACAGTTTTCTGGACGCAATGCCCGCCTGGGTCGGCGCCGACTGCCGCGCGCTGGGCATGAAATGGGTCTCGTACTACCCCGACAACCGCGGGCAGGGCAAGGCCGATTCCTCGGGGCTGATCGTGCTGAACCATCCAGAGCATGGCCATCCCGTCTGCATCATGGAAGGCATGCTGGTCACCTTCATGCGCACGGCGGCCTGCGCGGCTGTCATGGCGAAGCCCTTCATCCGCAAACCGCCACGCCGGCTCGGCCTGGTCGGCTGCGGCGGACTCGGCAGATGGGCGCTGCGCATGTTCGGGATGGCCTTTCCGACGCTGGACACGGTCTACGTTTCATCTCTCAGCAGCGCTTCGCGCGAGCGCTTCTGCCATGAAATGAGCCGGGAGGGAGACTGGACGCTGATACCGGTCGCCGAGCCGTCCCAAGCGGTTCAGCCCGCCGACATCGTCATCTCTTCCGTTCCTCCGTCCTCAGCGCCTCCCATTGCACCGGGGTGGCTGGGGCAGGACTCGATATTCGTTCCGCTCGATTTGCTCAATTCGTGGCAGCCCGAAGTGCTTTCAGAAGCCGGCCTGCTTGTCGCGGACGCGCCCGCCTTTTTCGCCAAGCTGCTCCAGGCGCATCGGCCCGGCCTGGCGCCGCCGCGGCGCATGCTGCGCTTCCAGGACGTTTCAGCCGCCGAACCGCATCATGCGGGCCCCACCATGATTGCCGTATGCGGAATAGCCAGCACGGACGTCGTCCTCGGCTGGGAGATCTACCGGCGCGCCTGCGAGGCGGGCCTGGGTGAACTCTTCGACATGAAAGCATCGGACGCGGACATGATCCGCGCCGCCTGACACATACCAAGGAAAAGCGATGCAGCCAAGCACTTCATGTGTATATCGCAATGCCCGGATCATAGACGGAACGGGTCGTATACGGCAGGGCTACCTGGCGGTCGAGGGCGCCTGCATTGTGGACGTCGGCGACGGCGACCCGCCAAAGAGCCTGGCCGGCCGAAACGCCGTCGACCTGCGGGGAAGGACGATCGTGCCGGGAATGATCGATTGCCATGTGCATCTTTCCATGGACGCCAAGCCCAAGCTGGACCCGCCCGTCTCGCCGCAGGATCACATGCTCGCCGTCCTGCGCGCCGGCCGCAACGCCCTGCACACGCTCCATAGCGGCGTCACGACCGTGCGCGACTGCGGCACGCCGGGCCAAGTCGACTTCGCGCTGCGGCGCGCCGCCCAGGACGGCCTGTGCATCACGCCCCGGCTGCTGCTCAGCGGACAGGCCTTGTGCATGACCGGCGGTCACGGCTGGCAGTTTCTGGGCACCGAGGTCGACGGCCCGGACGCGGCCAGACGCGCCGCCAGGCAGCAATTGAAGGCCGGTGCGGACAACATCAAGCTGATCGCCACCGGAGGCATCCTGACGCAGGGCAGCGAAATCGGCAATGCGGAGCTGTCCGTGCAGGAGATGCGCGCCGCCGTGGACGAAGCCCACAATGCGGGCAAGATCGCCGCCGCCCACGCCCACGGAGGCCAGGGCATCAAGAACGCCATCCTTGCCGGCGTCGATTCGATCGAGCACGGCTACTTCATCGACGCGGAAGGCATCGACATGATGCTGGAACGTGGGACATGGCTGGTGGCCACGTCCACGCCGGTGCGCAATGTCGTGCTGCACGGGACCGAGGCGGGGATACCCGAAGCGGCGGTCGCCAAGGCCCGCAGCGCCATCGATGCGCATGTCGCTTCGTTCAAAGCGGCGCGGAAGGCGGGCGTCCGGCTGGCCATGGGTACGGACGCGGGTGTTCCCTTCACCAGGCATGGCACGAACCTGGACGAACTGTTCTATCTGGTCGAATTAGGCATGACCCCCATGGAAGCTATCCAGACCGCGACCCGGGACAGCGCGCGCATGCTCAAGATGGAACATCTGGTCGGCACCCTGGAAGCCGGCAAGTATGCGGATTTCCTGGTGCTGGACGCCGACCCGCTCGAGGACATCTCGCTGTTGCGAGACCCGGAACATGTGCGCCAGGTCGTCCTGAACGGGCGCACAGTGCTCGATCGCGATGCCAGCCGCTTTCTGATGGGCGCGGCATTCAGCAATATCGGCGTCGGCGCCCCCGGGACGCCCGCCTGATCAGCCGGCCCTTCGGGCCCGGCGGCCGCGGCCCATGCGCCTCGGCGTGTTTCATTACAAAAAAATCATACTCAAGGAGGCAGTAATGAAAGTAGTCAAGAAAGCCTGGAGCCTATTAGCCGTCACCGCCCTGCTATGCGCAGGCGGCATCGCCCATGCGGAAACAGAACTGCGGGCGGTCAGCGCCTTTGCCGCCGGAACCGCTTTTTCAAAGCCTTTCGAAAGATTTGTCCAGAAGGTCAACGAAGACGGCAAAGGGCTGCTGCGCATCCGCATACTGGGCGGCCCCGAAACCATGCCTCCCTTCGAGCTGGGCAACGCGGTGGCCAGCGGCGTGGTCGACATCGCCAACATTCCCGGCGCCTTCTACCTCAACCGCATGCCCTCCGCGGATGCCTTGCGGCTCAGCGAGATACCCATACACGAACAACGGCAGAACGGCGCATGGGAATACATCAACTCGCTGCACAACAAGAAGATGAACGCCTGGTACCTGGCGAGAACCGCCGACGAGCAGCCGTATCACTTGTACCTCACGCGCAAGATAGACAAGCCCGACCTCGACCGGCTCGTCATCCGGGTCTCGCCCACTTATATGTCCTTCTTTCGCGCTCTGAACGCCAGTGTCGTCCAGACTCCCCCGGGCGAGGTCTACACCGCGCTGGAGCGCGGCGTCGTGCAGGGCTATGGCTGGCCGCTGCACGGGGTGATCGACCTCGGCTGGCACGAAGTCACCAAGTACCGCGTGGATCCGGGCTTCTACCGCGTGGACGTCAATGCCCTGGTGAACCTCGACCGCTGGAACGGGCTCAGTCAGGAGCAGCGCGACCTGCTCAGCAAAACGGCGCTTTGGCTCGAACAGAACCAGCATGAAGAAATGCCCGAGCTGAACCGGAAAGAACTCGAACTTCAGAAGCAGGCCGGCATCGAAACCCTGACCTTCAGTGCGGAGGACGAGAAGCGCTGGAGCGACACCGCCCTGCGGACGGGATGGGAGCAGCTCGCCGCGCAAGCCCCCGCCGAAGAAGTCGAGCGCTTGCGAGCGCTGCTGACCAAGCAGGAGTGAAAGACCGGCTCTCGGGCAAGCGCCCGGGGGCTGTCCATGAAACGGGGCGCATGTGTTGTATTATTTTGGGCTGTGTGCGAACTTGCGCGTACAGCCCGATAATGCCCGGCATGCCGCCGCGTCCTGCGCCGGCATGCGCTTCCTATCTTTGATTTCATGACCGTCGCTCCCCATTTCGCCTTCAAGAACCAGGTCCTGCACGCCGAGGACGTCCCCCTCACCACGCTCGCCCAGGAATTCGGCACGCCCCTGTACGTGTATTCGCGCAAAGCGCTGCACGATGCCTGGCAGGCCTACAGCACCGCCGGCGAGGGTCGCAATGTGCTGGTCTGCTTCGGCATGAAGGCCAACTCCAACCTGGGGGTGCTGAACGAATTCCGCAAGCTGGGCTCGGGCTTCGACATCGTCTCGGGGGGCGAGCTGGCCCGGGTGCTGGCCGTGGGGGGCGATCCGGCCAAAGTGGTGTTTTCCGGCGTCGGCAAGCAGGACTGGGAAATGCGGGCCGCGCTGGAAGCCGGCGTCAAGTGCTTCAACGTCGAGTCCGAGGCCGAGCTCGAGCGGCTGGCGCAGGTTGCCGCACAGGCGGGCAAGGTGGCGCCGGTATCCCTGCGCGTCAATCCCGACGTCGACGCGCATACCCATCCCTATATCTCCACCGGCCTCAAAGAGAACAAATTCGGCATTGCCATCGAGACGGCGCCTGAAGTCTATCGGCGCGCCGTGCAATTGGACAGTCTGAAGATCGTGGGCGTCGACTGCCACATCGGATCGCAGATCACCGAGGTGGATCCCTACCTGGATGCGCTCGAAAAACTGCTGGACCTCATCTGCGCGCTGGCCGACAAGGGCATACGCATCGAGCATCTGGATCTGGGCGGCGGCATCGGCATCCGCTACACCGACGAAACGCCTCTTACGCCCAAGATGCTGCTCGACAATGTATTCGAACGGCTGCAAGCACGAAACCTGGGCCATTTGCAGATCGTGCTGGAACCCGGGCGTTCGCTGGTGGGCAACGCCGGCGTGCTGCTGACCGGCGTGCAATATCTGAAGCACACCGACGCCAAGAACTTCGCCATCGTCGATGCCGCCATGAACGACCTGTTGCGTCCCACCCTGTACGATGCCTGGCACAGCGTCGAGCAGGTCGGACAGCCGGCCGAGCAGCGGCCGGCCGACGCCAAGACCTACGACGTGGTGGGCCCCATCTGCGAAAGCGGAGACTGGCTGGCGCGTGATCGGCAGCTCGACCTGCGGCAGGGCGACCTGCTGGCCATCATGTCGGCCGGCGCCTATGCCTTCACCATGTCCAGCCAGTACAACACCCGGCCCCGTCCCGCCGAAGTCATGGTCGATGGCGGCAGCTATCACGTCGTGCGGCCCCGTGAAACGCTGGAAAGCCTGTTCGCCGACGAAAAAGTGCTGCCTTAGAGCCTGTCAACACTAAAAAGGGCAGCCGCACTGGCCGATTACCGGTCCGATCCGCGAAAGCATGCTGGAAAAACCGGCTCCGGGCTTGCGCCCGGAGCCGGTTTTTTTATTCGCAAAGGCCTTTGGTCCTACATCTTGCACTGCTCGTAATAAGCGTCTTTGTGGTCTTTCAGAACCACGTCCACCGCGTGCAGCGCCGCCTTGCCGTTTTCGTCCTTGACGACGTCGACGCGATACCAGTCGGTGATGGGGAAGTGGTTGGTGTTGTACTTGAATTCGCCCCGTATCGACTTGAAGTCGGCGGCCTCGAGCGCCTTGCGCAAGGCGTCTTTGTCCTTCACATCGCCGTTGACCTTGCGCAGCGCCGAATCGATGAGATTGGCCGCGTCATAGGACTGGGCGGCATACTGGGAAGGCACCCTGTTGTACTTGGCCTGGAAGGCCTCGACGAATTGCTTGCTTTGCGGGTTGTCGAGGTTGGGGGCCCAAGGCGCATTGGTGATGGCGCCCAGGGCAAGGTCCTGCAAGGCCGGCAGGGTGGAGCCGTCGATGGTGGCCGCTGAAATGAGCGGCAATTTGCCCAGCAGGCCCGCCTGGCGGTACTGCTTGACGAAGTTCACGCCCATGCTGCCTGGATACATGACATACACGGCGTCCGGCTGGACCTGCTGCAGCTGGGCGATTTCGACCGAGTAGTCCATCTGGCCGATCTGGGTGTAGACCTCGTCCAGCACTTCGCCCTTGTAGAAGCGCTTGAAGCCCGCCAAGGCATCTTTGCCCGCCTGGTAGTTGGGCGCCATGAGATACATGTTCTTGTAGCCCAGCTTGGTGGCGATTTCGCCCGCGCCCTCGTGCAGCTGGTCGTTGTTCCACGAGGTGGAGAAGAAATACGGCGAGCATTCGGCGCCGGTCATGGGGGACGGGCCGGCGTTGGAGCCGATGAGGAAGACCTTGGCGTCGAGGATGGGCTTGCGGGCGGCCATCATCACGTTGGAATAGATGATGCCGGTAACGAAGTCGACCTTGTCGTTATTGACCATCTTGCGAGCGATCTGCACGCCCTGCTCGGGCTTCATCTGGTCGTCTTCGCTGATGACGGTGACGTCCTCCCCGCCCAGCTTGCCTCCATTCTGCTCGACCGCCAGCATGAAGCCGTCGAGCTGGTCCTGGCCCAGCGCCGCGCCGCCGCCGGACAGGGTGGTGATGAGACCGATCTTGATTTCGGCGTGCGCCGCCCCGCCCATGGCGGCCGCCCCCAAGGCAACGATCGACGCACTGATAAGCTTCTTGACGTGTAATGACATGACCCCTCCGTGATATGAGCATGTTGAGGTCATTCTAGTCACCGGAACCCCGCCCACGTATACGGGAAAACGCTTCTTCGGGTCGTTTGAAGGCTCGCTACGCCTCCAAACCGCACACATTTCCGCCTTGCGGAAATAGGCGTGCGGCGGCGCTTGCTCGGCACGCACTGCGCCGCCAGGCGGCTAGGGCGATTCCGCTACAGTTCGCCGTAAGAGTGCAGCCCCGACAGGAACATGTTCACTCCCAGGAAGGCGAAGCTGGTGATCAGCAGGCCCGCCAGCGCCCAGTAGGCCGCCATGGTGCCGCGCAGGCCTTTCATCAGCCGCATGTGCAGCCAGGCCGCGTAATTGAGCCAGACGATCAGGGCCCAGGTTTCTTTCGGATCCCATTGCCAGTAGGTGCCCCAGGCGTCGGCGGCCCACAGGGCCCCCAATATGGTGGCCACGGTGAAAAAGGCGAACCCCACCGCGATGGCGCGGTACATGATGTCGTCGAGGATCTCGAGCGAGGGCAGCTTGCGCGAGATGGGGCCGCGCATGGCCAGGATGGCGCCCACGATGATGGCGCCGATGCCGAAGTAAAGCATCCAGGTGGGCGACAGCTCGCGCGAGCCGAACATCATGGGCTCGGCGCACAGTATCGCCCCCAGCAGGAACAGCGGCATCAGCTTGCCCCACGAGCGGGTCTGCCCATGCTCTTTGACCAGATAGGCGAAACCCACCATCGCCGCCAGCGAGAACGTGCCGTAGCCGATGAAATTGGCCGGCACGTGTATCTTCATCCACCAGCTTTTCAGGGCCGGCACCAGCGGCTGGATCTGGAAGGCCTCGCGCGTGAACGAATACCAGAGCAGGAAGATGACCGACGAACTGACCACCAGCAGTACGAAGCCGCCCAGCGCCCGGGTGGCGTAGCGTCGCTCGTAGTACAGATAGAAAAGAGCCGTGATGAGGGCGAACAGCACGAATACTTCGTACAAGTTGCTGACCGGGATATGGCCGATGTCCGGGCCCAGCAGGTGTCCCTCGCGCCAGCGCACCAGCATGCCCGTGGTGCCGGCGTACACCGCGCCCCATGTCAACGCGGTGCCCAGCCAGGCGGCGGTCTTGCTGGCATAGCCCAGCCAATAACAGATCGTGGCCAGGAAGAACAGCGCGCACATCCACAAGATGGCCGACTGGGACGAAAACAGGTACTTGAGCAGGAATACGCTCTCGGAGCGCGTGATGTCGCCCTGGGACACGCCGCCGCCGTTGCTGTACAGCCAGATGGCGAACAGCGCCGATACGCCGCTGGCGATCATGAGCGCGCGAAGGGGCCGCCACAGCCAGCCCATCCACGAGAAGCCGACCACGGCCCCGCACAGAATGATTTTTTCGTAGTAATCCATATTGCCGCTGTATGCGTACAGGGCATAGGCTGCGCCCGCCGCCAGCAGCAGAAAGAACACGATGTCGGTCCAGTCGGGCTTGCCGCGCTGGCCCCGGGCGTCTCCGCTGGCGGTCATGGTGTCCTGCCACACAGGAGCGTTGTAGGTCGATTCGGACATGGGAAACCTCTTACGTGATCAAACGCCGGAATGCGTCGCGGAAACGTTCGAACTCCTGGTTGAAATCCAGATTGCGGCGCTGTGAAGTCATGGCGGCCTGCATGCGGCTGCCGCCGCCTTCGGGCGTGATCCACACCCAGATGCGGCGGTCGCGAATGTAGAACATCGAGAACACGCCTATGATCAGAAACAGGCAGCCCAGGTAAACCGTGTTCTTGCCGGGGCTGCGGGCGACCTGGAACACGCTGGCCGGTACTTCTTCGAAACTGTCCAGGGACATGAATAGGGGAGCCGGATAATCGGGCAGATTGGCCAGCGCCAGCAAGGAAAGCCTGAGCCAGTCGGCGCCTTCCTGGGTATGGCTGTTGGGCTCGAGCCCGCGGCGTTCACGATCCATATCGTACAACTCGGTGAGCGTAAGCTGGATCATCGGCACCGCAAAGCCCAGCACGCTTTCGCGCTCGCTCTCGGGCACGCGCTCGATGATGGCGTTGAACCCGCCCCGCGCGAATGCGTCGACGGCGCCCTGCGCCGCTCTCTGCAAAAGAGGCCGCTGGGTTTCGCTGCCCGCATTGTCCTGGGCGAAACGGTCGGCCGCCTGCTCGCGCAGCGAAGGATCTTGCAATGCCGCCCGCAAATGCATGAATTCAGCCACCGAACTGTCGGCGTCGGCCGGAATGCGGATGTAACGGTAATTCTCGGCCTCCGACTGCCTGACGCCGGCCAGGAACACGGGATGGCCGTCGAGGACAATGGGCAGCATGTAGTTATTATATTCGTGCGCCTGGCCGTCGCGGCCGATGACGCGGTACTGCACGCTGGGCCCCACGTTGCGCAGATGCTCGTTCGACGCGCCGGCGGCGCTGCCCGTCACGGACGCCACGTGGTCGATCATGGCCTTGGGCTGGGGCTCTGTGCCCGGCGCCATGTTTTCGACGTTGATCACGCGCAGTCCCGACATGTCGACCACTACTTTCCGGGGCGCGCCTTCGCCGCCGCTCAAAGTCAGTTCGCTGCTCTGCCCCACCGTGCCGTCGACGGAGAAGGGCTTGCTGCCGGCGCCCTGCAGCGGATAGGCGGTGAGCTTGAGCTTGCTGCCGCCGTCGTCCAGGCTCGATTGATATACCGTAACGCCCTTGTAGCGCAGCGGCTCGTTCACCTCGATCAGGCGTTCGAAGCTTTCGCCGGTGTCGGGGTCGTTCACTTCGACATAGCTCTTGAACGAACTGGGCATGCCGGTGGAGTAGTAGTCCACCTGGAATTTGTTCAGCTTGATGGAAAACGGCATGGGTTGCACCAGCACGCCGTCGCCCACGGCCACGATGCCGCTGGCGCTGCGGCTGCCTTCGGGCAGCAGCATATTGGCCCGGAAGCTGGGATTGGCCGCCGGCAGCCGCCCCGACTCGGGCACCTCGGAGATCAGCATGTTCTGCGTGATGGGCTGCTTGCCCCCCAGCCAGACCTGAAGGCGCACGGGCAGTTCGCTGTCCAGCAGGCCGCCCACCGCGATCACCACGATGGCCGCGTGCGCGAAAATGTAGCCAAGCCGGTTGGCCGCGCCCTTCTTGGCCGCCAGCATGATGGCGTCGCCGTCCTGGCGCACCTTGTAGCGATAGCCATGGGCCTGCAGCCAGGGGCCGATTTTCTGCAGCGCCTGGGCCGGCGCCTGAGACGTTTCGGCCTCGACGCGGTGATGAAACGCACGCAGGCTGCTGCCGCGCACATACTCGCGAAACGAGCGCATGTCGCGCACCATCTTGGGCGTGTTGCGCAGCAGGCAGATGCTGGTGGATACCACCAGAAAAGCCATGATCAGCAAAAACCACCAGCTGTTGTACACATGCCAGATGGCGAATTTGTCGAACAGTTCGAACCAGAAGGGGCCGAACTGGTCCACATAGCTGTTGGCCACCTGGTTTTGCTGAAGCACCGTGCCGATGATGCTGGCCACGCAGATGAACATCAGCAGGCTGACCGCGAACCGCATCGAGCCAAGCAGTTCGACCAGGTCCGCGCCAAAGCTTCGCAGGGAATAGGTTTGGTTCATAATCGAAAAAAAAAGGGAGCGCCGGCATCGGCTCCCCCTTTGACAGACCGGTCGGCGCGGTTTTGGTTCTGGCGCCGGACTGGTTTTACACTTTAGCGCAGACCCGCCGCGTAGTCAGCCACGGCTGCGATGTCGGAATCGGACATGCGGTCGGCGATGTCGTGCATGATTTCGTTGGCGCGATCGTTGCTGCGGAACAGCTTGAGCTGTGCTTCGATGTAGCTGGGGAACTGGCCGGACAAGCGGGGGAATTCGCCCGGAACACCCGCCCCGTTGGGCGAGTGGCAGCCCGCGCAGGCCGGCACGCGCCGGTCGGGGATGCCGCCGCGCCAGATCTGCTGGCCGCGCTGCATGGTGTCTTCGTTGCTGGCGGTGGCGGCCGTTTCCTGATTAAGCGGCTGCTGGCCCAGGTAATAAGCGATGTTCTGGATGTCTTCGTCGGTAAGGGGCTGAGCCATGGGCGTCATGGGCGAAGCCGCGCCGTCAGGACCATGGCGCTTGGGCGGCTTGTCGCCCTGGGGCTTGAAGTCGTGAAGCTGGCGGGCGATGTACTCGTGCGCCTGGCCGGCAAGGTTGGGGTTGATCGGAAGCGTGCTGTTGCCGCCGGGCCCATGACAGCTGGCACAGGCGATGATGCCGCGGGCCGCGTCGCCATTGGTGTACAGGGTCTCGCCTTTGGCCGCGTCGGGCTTGGCGGCGGTGCCTTGGGCATGACTGACGGAAATCACGGAACAGCCAAGCATCACGCCGCTGATAATTAATATTCTGGAAAGCACACGCTTCATGAAGACCTCGACGGATCGCTTATTCGATCTGGGTGCCGGCCTTTGCCGGCTATGACAATGTCAAATTTACGGGCCCCAAAAGGCCCGCGCATAATGACCGCAACAGTTTCAAATCCGAAATTATACAATAGCGGTTGAATCAAACTGATCAGGCCCTACATTGTCCATCCTGCACCGCGCTTCCTTCACGGTTTCGGCCGCCCGCCTCGACCAGTTGCCGCCCCCCACCACCTCCGAAGTCGCCTTCGTCGGGCGCTCCAATGCCGGCAAATCATCGGCCATCAACGTGCTGGCCAACCAGAAGCGGCTGGCTTTTTCCAGCAAGACGCCGGGGCGCACGCGCCTGATCAATCTGTTCGGCATTCCCGACCCGCTCGATCCCGGTCAGTCCCTGGGCTTCCTGGTGGACCTGCCCGGCTACGGCTACGCCTCGGTGGCTCGCGACGCGCGCGAAGAATGGGCCGAGGTGCTGGGCGGCTACCTGCGCCAGCGCGAATCGCTGGCCGGCGTCGTGCTGCTTCTGGACATCCGCCGCGGGGTCACCGAACTCGACCGCCGGCTCGCGCACTGGATAGCCCCCACGGGCACGCCCGTGCTGGCCCTGCTGACCAAGGCCGACAAGCTGCCCTACGGCCAAAGGCTCAAGGCTGTCGCCAGCGTGCGCAAAGAGCTTGCCGAACTGGGCACGCTGGCGGCGGTACCGTTTTCGGCCACCCACCGCATCGGGCTCGAAGAAGCCGCCGCCCACATCGAAAACTGGATTTCTCCCAAGGTCGTGCCATGACTCAATTTCTACCCTCCGTCGACTTCCCGTCCTCGCGCCCGCGCCGCAACCGGCGCGACGATTTCTCGCGCCGGCTGGTGCGCGAGAACACGCTCTGCGCCGACGACTTCATCTACCCGGTCTTCGTCACCGAAGGCAAGAATGTGCGCCAGCCGGTCCCCTCCATGCCCGACGTGCTGCGCTATTCGCCCGACACGCTGCTGCACGTGGCCGAAGAATGCGCCCAGCTGGGCATCCCCGTGCTGGCCCTGTTTCCGGCCATCGAGGCCGACCTCAAAACCCCCGACGGCATCGAGGCGGCCAACCCCGACGGGCTCATTCCCCGCACCGTGGCGGCGATCAAGCAGCGCTTTCCCGAACTGGGCGTGCTTACGGACGTGGCGCTGGACCCCTACACCAGCCACGGCCAGGACGGCGTCATCGACGACCAAGGCTATGTCCTGAACGAACCCACGGTCGAGATCCTGGTCAAGCAGGCGCTGGTGCAGGCCCAGGCCGGCGTCGACATCGTCGCCCCCAGCGACATGATGGACGGCCGCATCGGCGCAGTCCGCCGCGCCCTCGAAGCGCAGAACCACATCTACACCCGCATCATGGCCTATTCGGCCAAGTACGCCAGCGCCTTTTACGGCCCCTTCCGCGATGCGGTGGGTTCGGCGGCCAACCTGGGCAAGTCGAACAAGGCCACCTACCAGATGGACCCGGCCAATCGCGACGAGGCGCTGCGCGAAGTGGCGGCCGACATCCGCGAAGGCGCGGACATGGTCATGGTCAAGCCCGGCATGCCTTACCTGGACGTGCTGCGCGACGTCAAGCAGGCCTTCGGCATGCCCACTTTCGCCTATCAGGTCAGCGGCGAGTACGCCATGCTCAAGGCCGCCGCCGCCAACGGCTGGCTGGACCACGACAAAGTGGTGCTGGAATCGCTGTTGGCCTTCAAGCGGGCCGGCGGCGACGGCATCCTGACCTACTTCGCTATTCACGCTGCGAAGCTGCTCAAGGCGTAGGCTAAGTTTTTTACTTGCTTGTTTCGGTTTTTTTTTAGCCGGCCTTCTGCATGACTTCGTCCAGCACCGCGCCGAAGCGCGCGGCGTTCTGGAAGCCGACCACCCGCTGGTCCAGCTCGCGGCCCCGCCGGTCGAAGAAGATGATGCCGGGCGGCCCGAACAGGCTGAAGCGGCGCAGCAGCTCACGGTCGTCCGGGGTGTTCGCGGTGACGTCGGCCTGCAACAGCAGGAAGTTCGACATGCGCTCGGCCACCTGCGGCTCGCTGAATGTGAACCGCTCCATCTCGATGCACGAGACGCACCAGTCGGCATAGAAGTCCAGCATGACCGGCCGGTCCGATTCGGCCAAGAGGCGGTCCAGCTCGGCCACGGAGCCTACCCGCGTGAACTCCGGCGCCTCGCCCGCGGGCATGGAAGCGCCCGCACCGCCGCTGGAAGAACCGACGGCCGTTGCCGCAAACGGCGCCAGCGGCCTGAGCAGGTCGCGCGCGCCGCCGGCCAGCCCCACCAGCAGAAGCACCGACCAGACGGCCAGCAGCACGCCCACGGCGCGCAATACGCCGCGCCACAAGGCTCTGGCGCCCGACGGCGTCTCGGTCTTCGCGCCGCCGAAAACGCCCAGCAAAGCGGCTGAACACAGGCCGATGAAGGCCCACCCCAGCATGCCCAGCCAGGCGGGCGCCACGGGTTGCACCATCCACCAGGCCGTCGCCAACAACAGCATGCCGAAGAACTGCTTCACGCCGTCCATCCAGGGGCCGGAGCGGGGCATCAGCGCCCCCGACGTGGCTCCCAGAACCAGCAGCAGCAGGCCCTGGCCCCAAGCCATGGCAAACAAGGCGCTGCCGCCCAGGACCACGTCGCCGGTCTGCGAGATGAACAGCAGGACGCCGGCGAGCGGCGCAGCCACGCAAGGCCCGACGATCAGGGCCGACACCATGCCGATGAGGAAGGCGCCGCCCCAGCGTCCGCCGGGTATGCGGGCGGCACGCTCGCTGAGGCGGGCCTGCAGGCCGGCCGGCGCCTGGAAAGTGTAGACGTCGAACATCGCCAGGGCCAGCAGGGCGAGCAGCACGGCGAAGGTGGCCAGAACCCAGGGCGTCTGCAGCCATGCCGCCAGACTGGCCCCGACCAGCCCCGCCGCCACACCCAGCACCGTATAGACCACGGACATGCCCAGTACGTAGCAGGCCGCCAGGCCGAGGCCCCGCCAGCGGCTGCTGCGTCCGTCCCGGCCGGCATCGCCCGCCACCACCGCCAGCACGATGGGCACCATGGGCAGAACGCAGGGCGTGAAAGTAAGCAACACACCAAACAGCAGCGCAAGGCCCACCAGCTCGATCCAGCCTATGCCCGCCAGATAGGAAGCCAGCCCGGTATCGCCCAGACCCAGCACCCCGTTCAGGCCGCCGTTGCCCGCGGAGGACGCATCTTGCCCGGCTCGCCCCGCCTGACCAGGCACCTCGTCGCGCGGCGGCGGCACGCTTTGCAGCACCCCATCGCCCCGTACGGCGTAGCCTTGTTCCGCGGGTACCAGTTGCAGGGTGAAGGTCATGGGTGGATAGCACAGCCCCGCATCGGCGCAGCCCTGGCCGGTGATGCGCAGGGGCAGCGGCTGCGAAGCACCCGCTTGCAGGGGCAGGCGGATCGTCACTTGATCGTGATAGACCTCCATGTCTTCGTCGAACGTGGGGTCGTACTTGACGGTGCCGCGCGGAAATATCGGCTCGCCCGCCACGGGCGCGTCGGTCTCGAAGCCGAAGCGCTGGCGGTACATGTAGTAATCGGGCGCGATCCGGAAGTGAACGTGCAGCTCGGTGGGGTTTGCCATGGCCGCCGACATCACGAAGGCTTCGGCCGGATCGAGGAAATCCTCTTCCTGCGCCTTCGCGCTCGGCGACACGGCCGCCGACAGCATCGCCATGCCCAGACACGCCGCAAGCGCAAAACGCCCCGCGCCGAAAAGCCCCGCGCACATTGCGGCGCATAGGCGCACCCACACACTGCTGCGCCGGTTTCCAGCGCTCAGCCTAGACAACATTCGTAATTTCCTTATGCCCGGTTGCACCGCGGCTACGGCGCAGACGTTTGCCGACGCACCCAGTCCAGATAGGGTTCGGCCCCACCGGCCACCGGCAGGACCAGGATCTCGGGCACCTCGTAGGGGTGCAATTCGGTCAGTCGCTCGGTGAGGGCCGGCAGGGCCGCCTGGGTCGTCTTGATGACAAGGGGAATCTCTTCGGTGCCTTCGAGTTCGCCCTTCCACATGTACATGGACAGGACCGGACCGCCAAGGTTCACACAGGCCGCCAGGTGCTCTTCGACCAGCATGTGCGCAATGCGCTTGGCCAGCAGCAGATCGGGCGCATTGCTCAGCACCACCACCACGTCTTGCGTCATGGACGTCGCCCCCGAGAAGACTTGAAACCGCCCATTTTACCGGTTTGGCGGTTTGCCGCCGCAGCCGCCACGCGCGGAGCGGGCGCTCAGGCCTGGCGCACCATCTTCAGCACCGCTTCGCACAGCTCGCTTTGCGGATCGGCCAGTTCGCACAGCAGATTGAAGTGGTTGCACTGGGGCACCTGCACCCGGTTCACCTCCAGCCCGCCTGCGCGGCACGCCTCTTCGTAGGCCTCGGTCTGATTCTTGAAGCCGTCGGTTTCGAGCCCGCCCACCGCCAGGACCATGGGCAGGCCGGCGCGAGGCAGGTGGTGCAAGGGGCTGACGCGCGCGGTCTGGTCGGCATGCAGTTGCAGCCATTCATTGGGCGCAATCTCGCACAGCGGCGCCAATTCGTACAGGCCGCTGAGGCCGGCCACGCCCTTGACGACGTCCTCCGGCAAGCCATAGGAAGCGGTCCAGCCCCGCGCCGCCGCCATGGCGGCCAGGTGGGCGCCTGCCGAGCTGCCCCCCACATACAGGCGCTGCGGGTCCAGCCCGTAGGTGGAGCCGTTCCGGTACAGCCACGCCACGGCGCTGCGCACCTGGCGAACCACCTCGGCCAGCGTGGCCTCGGGCAGCAAGGTGTACTCCAGCGTGCACACGGCCACCCCTGCCCGGGTAAAGGCGTGGGCCATGATGGGAGCGTCCTCTTTGGCTTGCGAGCGCCAGTAGCCCCCATGGATGAAAACAAAGGCCGGCGCCGGCTGCGCGCCCAGCACGGTGGGAAAGATGTCGAGCCGCTCGGCCCGTGCCTGGCCGTACTGCAGATCGTAGACGCCCACGCATTCGCGGTTCACCTTGCGAGCCAGGCTCGCGTACTCGGCCACGCAGGCATCGAAATCGGCCACCGACCCGCGCGCATCGTATTGCCGTCCACGCTCTTTCAAATCAGGGAAATACAGGTCCACGCCCTTGGCGGCGCCCGCCCGCTGGACATCCAGCTCCGACACGGGCTTGCCGCTCATTGCATCCGGCATTAAAGCCTCCATTTCATTTCATCTGGCATTCAGCCGCGAAAGCATCGCGCTGCTTGCTCAATACCTTGGAAAGCACCTTGGGCATCAGATTGCCGTCGGCGTCACGCTCGATCTTGGTCAGATAATAATCCTGAATGGGATGATGGTTGGTGTCGAACGCAAAGTTGCCCCGCACGGACTTGAAGTCGGCTTTCTGCAAGGCGGCGCGGAAGTCGTCCGCACGGCTCAGGTCGCCGTCGACGGCCTTGAGCGCCGAAGCAATGAGACGGGCCGTGTCATAGGACAGAGCGGCATAATGGGTAGGAACCCGGCCATAAGCCTTCTTGAAATCTTCGACGAACTGCTTGCTTTCCGGCACGTCGAGCAACGGCGACCACAGCGCGGTGGAATATACGCCCTCGGCTGCGTCTCCCGTGGCCTGGATCATGCGCAGGTCCATCGAAAACACCGGCAGAAACATCGGAATCTGCTTGCTCAGCCCCGAATTGGCATACTGCTTGGCGAAGTTGATGCCGGCACCGCCGGGGTGGAACTGGTAAACGGCGTCGGGCGCCAGGTCGCGCAGCCTGGCCAATTCCACCGAGAAATCAGATTGGTCGAGCTTGGTGTAGATTTCGGCGGCCACCTTGCCCTCGTACAGTCGCTTGAAACCCTCGAGCGCATCTCGGCCCGCCTGGTAGCTGGGAGCCAGCAAGGCCACGTTCTTGAAGCCCTGCTCGGTGGCTGCCCGGCCGGCCGCCGCATGCAGCGACGTGTTTTCGAACGAGGCGACGAAATAATTCTTGTCGCAGCGCTTGCCCGCGAACTGCGAAGGCCCCGCGTTCAGGCTGACGTAGAAAGCGCCCTGCTTCAGTATGGTCGGCGCGGCAGCCATCAATACGTTGGAAAAGTTGATGCCGGTGAAAAGCTGTATGCCTTCCTGCAGCATTTTTTCGGCCGACTGCTTGCCCGTGGCCGGTTTGAGGCCGTCGTCCTCCAGCACCATTTGCACCGGCACCCCGCCGAGCTTGCCGCCTTCCTGGTCGATGGCCAGCTTGAACGCGTCGCGCTGGTCTTCCCCGATATAGCCGGCAGGGGTCGACAAGGTGGTGATGAAGCCGATGCGTACCGGCTCGGCGGCCGCCGCGGACTGCGCCAGGCCCAGGCCTATCGTGCCCAGGCATGCCAAAGCGATCTTGCGAAACATGATTCTCCGTCCTGTGGAAAAAGCGGCCCGAAGCTCACCTTGTTTGTCCAAGTATGCTCCAGCCAGATTTTATAAAAAAATTCTTATCGTCGAAATTCTATTTGCTTTTATAACAATGTACAAGACAAGGAAATGCATCGTGGAGATGCCGAGCTCAGTGACGGCATCATGAAATCCGGAGAAAACGATGAACCGGACAGGCGAAGGCAGAGGCAGGCTTGTATGCTAGATTTCCGCCATGACAACAGGGAAGGCATTCGCATGGACCCGCTGATTTCGTCCGCTGCGCGGGCGCTGTCCTCGGGCGCGCCTCTGGACGCCCTGAATCTCGTGGCTCTGCGCGACGACGCGCCCGCGCTGGCGCTGCGCGGCATCGCCCTGGCGCAACTCGGCGATCTTGCCCGGGCCAGGGCGCTGGTGCACCGCGCCGCGCGCGCCTTCGGGCCCCGCCGTCCCGCGGCGCGGGCGCGATGCATCGTTGCCGAAGCCGAAATTGCGCTCGTCTCGCGCGATGTGAAATGGCCCGGCAGGATGCTGGATGCGGCGCGCGCCACGCTGCAGGCGCAAGGCGACCATGTCAATGCCGAACATGCGCGATACATCTCCGCCCGCCGCCTGCTTCTATTGGGGCGGCTGGACGAAGCGCAGCGCCTGCTCGACGAAGCGCCCGCCGGAAGCCTCCCGGCCGCGCTGAACACCGCCCATGAGCTCACCGTCGCCGGCATCGCTGTGCGGCGCGGACGCGCCAATGCCGCGAGCGCCGCCCTTGGCCGGGCGCAAATAGCGGCTCGAAGGTCCGCCATCCCGGCCTTGATATCGGAGGTGCAGGACGCCGCGGACACCCTGAACGCGCCGGCTGCGCGCCTTTTTCTTCAAGGCCGGGAACGCACGCTTCGGCTGGCGGAGGTCGAGGCGCTGCACGCCTCGAAGATACTCGTCGTGGACGCCTGCCGGAATGTCCTGTGGCGATCGGGCATCGCCGTGCCGCTCGTCACGCGTCCTGTGCTGTTTTCGCTTGCGCGGATACTGGGCGAAGCGTGGCCCGAGGATGTGCCGCGGGACGTCCTCATCGAACGGGTCTTTCGCATGAAGGTCGCGGATGAAACCCATCGCGCCCGCTTGCGGGTCGAGATCGGCCGGCTTCGCGCACTGCTCGAACCTTTGGCCGACGTGCGCGCCACTCCTGAAGGCTTTGTGCTCGTCCCCCGCAACGCCGGCGAAGTCGCCGTGCTTGCACGGCTGGAAGACACACCGCACGGAGCCGTGCTGGCCCTGCTCGCGGACGGAGAATCCTGGCCCAGTTCGGCGCTCGCGCTGGCGCTTGGCACCAGCCAACGCAGCGTGCAGCGGGCTCTCGACTCGCTCGCCGCCTCGGGCCTGGCGCAATCCCAGGGGCGGGGCCGCGCGCGCCGCTGGATGGCTTCGCCCCTGCGCGGATTCACGACAAGCTTGTTACTCCCTCTCGCGCCGGCGGTCGATTAGCATGAAAGCGTGGTGACCACTCCTTCTTTTCTCTCTTTGAATGAACACAGGAGTCAGCATGAAAAAATCGACTGCTCACATCATCCATGAATACGGCCCTTTCCCTGAAACCAGCAGTGTCCATGGCGTTTCGTACGACGGCCGCCATATCTGGTTCGCCAACGGCGACAGGCTTCTCGCGCTCGATCCTTCGAGCGGCAAAACGCTGCGTTCCATAGAGGTACCCGCCAACGCGGGAACCGCCTTCGACGGGCGACACCTGTTCCAGGTCGACTCGGACCGCATCCAGAAGATCGATCCGGATACCGGCCGGGTGCTCGGCACGATTCCCCTGCCCGACAACGGCGGCACTTCGGGCCTTGCCTGGGGCGAAGGCATGCTTTGGGCCGGCGGCTACAAGGACCGCAAGATATATCAAATCGATCCCGACACCGGTGCGGTGCTTCGCGTTCTGGAATCCAATCGCTTCGTGACAGGCGTCAGCTGGACGGGCGACGAACTCTGGCACGGCACCTGGGAGAACGGTACGAGCGAATTGAGGCGCATCGATCCGGACACCGGCGAAGTCCTGGAGACCCTCGAAATGCCCCCGGATACCGGCGTGTCGGGCCTGGAATCGGATGGCGGCAACCTTCTCTTCTGCGGCGGCGGCGACAGCGGCAAGATCCGCGTCGTGCGCCGGGAATAAACGCCCAAAGACAAAGCGCCCCGGGCTTGGACATCGTCCGTGCCTGGGGCGCTTTGTTCGAAGATCCTGAGCCGCGCCGACGGTGAGCCGCCGGCGCGAGCGGTGTTACTCAGCCGCTTCGTCGGCGGTTTCTTCGACCTCGGGGCGATCGACCAGCTCGATGAAAGCCATGGGGGCGTTGTCGCCCTGACGGAAGCCCATCTTCAGCACACGGGTGTAGCCGCCGTTGCGCTCTTTGTAGCGCGGGCCGACCACGTCGAACAGCTTGGCCACCGCGTCGCGGTCGCGCAGGCGGGCGAAAGCCAGACGTTTGTTGGCGACGCTGGGTTCTTTGCCCAGGGTGATGAGGGGCTCGACGACGCGGCGCAGTTCTTTGGCCTTGGGCAGCGTGGTCTTGATGGCTTCGTGGGTAAGCAGCGAAACAGCCATGTTGCGGAACATAGCCAGGCGATGGCTGCTGGTGCGGTTGAGTTTACGCAAACCACTACGGTGACGCATGATGATTTCCTTTGAATCTATTGAAGCGAAATGGTTTTTCGCGGTTGGCCGGCTCTTCTATCAGACACGCTGCGGGCCGGATCAGGGGCAAAACTATACACGAAAAAACAGGGGGGAACTGCTTGCGGACCGGCGACTGCTTACAAACTGCCGGGCCCGCGGCGCAAGGCCGGCACGCAGCCGGCCTTGCTTACTGCTTAGGGGCGCTCCAGGCCCAGCGGAGGCCAGTTCTCGAGCTTCATGCCCAAGGTCAGGCCGCGCGCGGCAAGGACTTCCTTGATTTCGTTGAGCGACTTGCGACCCAGGTTGGGGGTCTTGAGCAGCTCGTTCTCGGTGCGCTGGATCAGGTCGCCGATGTAGTAAATGTTTTCGGCCTTCAGGCAGTTGGCCGAACGCACGGTGAGTTCGAGGTCGTCGACCGGACGCAGCAGCACGGGATCGATCTGCGGGGCGCCGCGCACCGGGGCCTCGTAGGAATCGCCCACGCCTTCAAGCGCGGCAAAGACCGAGATCTGGTCCATCAGGATGCGGGCCGACTGGCGCACGGCCTCTTCGGGCGAGATGACGCCGTTGGTCTCGATGTCGAGAATCAACTTGTCCAGGTCGGTGCGCTGCTCGACGCGGGCGCTTTCCACGGCGTAGCTGACGCGGCGCACAGGGCTGTACGAAGCGTCGAGCACGATGCGGCCGATGGTGTGCGAACGGTCGTCGGCCAGGGCGCGAACGTTGCCGGGCACGTAGCCGCGGCCTTGCTCGACCTTGATGTGCACTTCGAGCTTGCCGGCTTCGGTCAGGTTGGCGATGACGTGGTCGGGATTGATGATCTCGACGTCGTGCGGCAGCTCGATGTCGGCGGCCGTGACGATGCCCTGGCCTTCCTTGCGCAGCACCAGCGTGACGTCATCGCGGTTGTGCAGCTTGAATACCACGCCTTTCAGGTTCAGGAGGATGTCGACGACATCTTCGCGCACTCCGGCAATGGTGGAGTATTCGTGCACGACACCCGTGATCTGCACCTCGGTCGGGGCATAGCCGGTCATGGACGACAGCAGGATGCGGCGCAGCGCATTGCCCAGCGTATGGCCGTAGCCGCGCTCGAACGGCTCCATGATCACGCGCGCGTGATTCTTGCCTACGGGCTCGACTTCGATAGAACGGGGTTTCAGAAAACCTTGAGACGACATGTGTGTTCCTTTTCAATACCCTCGGCTCGTTACACCGATAAGGCTGACGGATAAACCGGTTGTCCGGCGGTAGCTGACACAGCCCAGCTTCCAGCGAATGACTGAAAACCGGGCTGTGGCTTGATGCTGCAGTGCGAATGCCGCTTTAGCGGGAATACAATTCGACGACCATCGATTCGTTCACGTCGCGGGCGACGTCGGAACGATCGGGAACCTGCTTATAGGTGCCGACGAGCTTGCTGGCGTCGACTTCGACCCACTGGGGGAAGCCCTGGCCGGAAGCCAGATCGAGCGACTCGCGGATGCGCAGCTGGCCCTTGGACTTCTCGCGAATGGAGATGATGTCGCCGGGCTTGACGTTGATCGACGCGATGTCGGCCGTTTTGCCGTTGAGTTCGACCGAGCGGTGGTTGACCAGCTGGCGAGCTTCGGCGCGCGTGGAGCCGAAGCCCATGCGGTAGACGACGTTGTCGAGGCGCGATTCCAGAAGCTGGATCAGCGTTTCGCCGGTGTTGCCGCGACGGCGCTCGGCTTCGGCAAAGTACTTGCGGAACTGCTTCTCGAGCACACCGTACATGCGCTTGAGCTTCTGCTTTTCGCGCAGCTGCAGGCCGAAGTCGGACGTGCGGGCGCCCGAGATGCGGCCGTGCTGGCCGGGCTTGGACTCGAGTTTGCACTTCGAGTCGAGCGAACGGCGGGCGCTCTTCAGAAAGAGGTCGGTACCCTCGCGGCGCGAGAGCTTGCATTTAGGTCCAATATAACGTGCCATGGTTTCCCCTTAGATGCGACGGCGCTTGGGCGGACGGCAGCCATTGTGCGGAATGGGCGTGATGTCCGAAATGCTGGAGATCTTGATGCCCAGCGCATTCAGGGCGCGCACCGAAGACTCGCGGCCGGGGCCGGGGCCCTTGATGCGGACTTCGAGCGTCTTGATGCCGTACTCTTGCGCAACGCGGCCGGCCGATTCGGCAGCCACCTGGGCGGCGAACGGCGTGGATTTGCGCGAGCCCTTGAAGCCGGCGCCGCCCGACGTCGCCCAGGACAACGCGTTGCCCTGGCGATCGGTGATCGTGATGATCGTGTTGTTGAAGGACGCGTGGACGTGCGCGATGCCGTCCGAAACGCTCTTCTTGATTTTCTTGCGCACGCGCGATGCGCCGGTATTAGCTTTCGCCATCTTCTAATCCTCGATTATTTCTTCAGGGAAGCCGCTGCACGACGCGGACCCTTGCGGGTGCGCGCATTGGTGCGCGTGCGCTGACCGCGGACAGGCAGGCCACGCTTGTGACGCATGCCGCGGTAGGTTCCCAGGTCGATCAGACGCTTGATCGAAAGTTGCACTTCGCGACGCAGGTCGCCTTCGACGGTGAACACGCCGACGTGTTCACGGATGCGCTCGAGCTCGGCGTCGGTCAGATCTTTCACTTTCTTGGAATACTCGATGCCCGACGCTTCGCAGATTTTGCGTGCGCGCGTGCGACCGATACCAAAAATAGCGGTAAGTCCGATTTCGGCGTGTTTATGCGGCGGAATGTTGATGCCAGCGATACGGGCCATGACTGTTCCTTGTTTAAATCTGTTGCGACGCGGCCATTAGCCTTGACGCTGCTTGTGACGCGGGTCGGTGCAGATGACGCGCACCACGCCGTGACGTTTGATGATCTTGCAGTTGCGGCAGATCCGCTTTACCGATGCCATTACCTTCATGGTTGACTCCTAGTTTCCTTTAGCCCGGCCGCCTATTTAGAGCGGAATACAATTCTGGCGCGCGACAGGTCATAGGGCGTGAGCTCCACTGTGACCTTGTCACCCGGCAGAATCCGGATGTAATGCATGCGCATCTTGCCTGAAATATGGCCCAGCACCACGTGGCCATTCTCCAACTTGACGCGAAAAGTAGCGTTGGGCAGGTTCTCGAGAACCTCTCCTTGCATTTGTATGACGTCGTCTTTTGCCATTGTGTTCTTCTTACCGCATTGGCAATCCCGCGCCCTTGAAGTTCGCCTTCTTGAGCAGCGAGTCGTACTGGTGAGACATCATGTAAGCTTGCGCTTGGGCCATGAAATCCATAGCCACCACTACAATAATTAACAAAGAGGTGCCACCAAAATAGAACGGCACGTTCCAGCGCATCTGCATGAACTCGGGCAACAGGCACACCAGCGTGATGTAGATGGCCCCGGCCAGCGTCAGGCGCATGAGAATCTTGTCGATGTAGCGCGAAGTTTGCTCGCCCGGACGGATGCCCGGAATGAAAGCGCCGCTCTTCTTCAGGTTGTCTGCGGTTTCACGGCTGTTGAACACCAGGGCCGTATAGAAGAAGCAGAAGAAAATGATCAGGGCCGAAAACAGCGTGACGTACAGCGGCTGATGCGGCGCCAGCGCGGCGGCCAGGTCACCCAGCCAGCGCATGTTGGGATTGCTGGAGAACCAGCTGGTCACCGTGGCGGGCAGCAAAATGATGGACGACGCGAAAATGGGCGGAATCACACCGGACATGTTCAGCTTGAGCGGCAGGTGCGAGCTTTGACCGCCATAGATCTTGTTGCCCACCTGGCGCTTGGCGTAGTTGACGGTGATGCGCCGCTGGCCGCGTTCGACGAACACGACGAAGTAGGTTACCGCCACCACCAGCACCAGGATGAACAGCGCCGACAGAATCGACATGGCATCGGTGCGCACCAGATCGAGCATGCCTGTCAATGCACTGGGCAGGCCCGCCACGATACCGGCGAAGATGATGATGGAAATGCCATTTCCGATGCCGCGCTCGGTGATCTGCTCGCCCAGCCACATGACGAACATGGTGCCGGTGACCAGCGAAACGATGGTCGTGAAGCGGAACAGCATGCCAGGGTCGATGACCAGCCCGGGCTGCGATTCGAGCGCAACGGAAATGCCCACCGCCTGGATCAGCGCCAGGAACACCGTGCCGTAGCGCGTGTACTGGGTGATCTTGCGACGGCCCGATTCGCCTTCTTTCTTGATGGCTTCGAGGGTAGGCACCACGACAGCCATGAGCTGCATGATGATGGCTGCCGAAATATACGGCATGATGCCCAGGGCGAACACCGAAAAGCGCGAGAGAGCGCCGCCCGAGAACATGTTGAACAAGCCTAGGATGCCGCCCTGGTTCTGCTGGAACATCTCGGCCAGCGCGTCCGGGTTGATGCCCGGCACGGGAATGTGCGTGCCAAGACGATAAACCACCAGGGCGAGCACCAGGAAGACAAGACGGCGCTTGAGGTCGCCGTACTTTGCCCCCGTCTTACTCTGTGCCTGAGCTTTAGCCACCCGCTACCCCTTAAGCCAGCGAACCGCCGGCAGCTTCGATTGCGGCGCGCGCACCGGCGGTGGCGCCCAGCCCCTTGAGCGAGACCTTGCGGGTCAGCTCGCCGGACTTGATGACCTTGGCGTAGCGCACGCTCTGGCCGATGACGCCGGCCTGCTTCAGGACCTGGACGTCGATTTCGTCGACGGGCAGGGCCTGAAGGTCGGACAGGCGCACTTCGGCACGCAGCTCCTGCGTGCGCGAGGTGAAGCCGCGCTTGGGCAGACGGCGATACAGCGGCATCTGGCCGCCTTCGAAGCCGACCTTGTGGAAGCCGCCGGAACGCGACTTCTGGCCCTTGTGGCCGCGACCCGCGGTCTTGCCGAGGCCGGAACCGATTCCACGGCCGACGCGGCGCTTGGGGTGCTTGCTGCCGGGGGCCGGCTGCAGTGTATTCAGTAGAGTTTCAGACATCCCGATTCCTTTCAGGCTTCCGAGACGGTGACGAGGTAATCCACTTTACGGATCATCCCACGCACCTCGGGCGTATCGACCAGCACGCGGCTGCTGTTCAGACCCCGCAGGCCCAGGCCGCGAACGGTGTCGCGATGGGATTGCTTGGTGCCGATGACAGAGCGCACGAGCGTTACTTTGATTTGCTTCTGTGTCGTCATGACTTACCCCAGAATATCTTCGACCGACTTGCCGCGCTTGGCTGCGACGTCGGCGGGCGTGGAGCAGGCCCGCAGACCGTTCAGCGTGGCGCGGACCATGTTGTACGGGTTGCTGGAACCGAGGCTCTTCGCCACGACGTTGCGCACGCCCATGACTTCGAAGATGGCGCGCATCGGGCCGCCGGCAATGACGCCGGTACCTTCGGCCGCGGGCGAGATCAGGACGGTGGATGCACCGTGCTTGCCCACTACCGTGTGATGCAGCGTGCCGTTCTTCAAAGGCACTTTGTACAGGCCGCGCCGAGCTTGTTCCATGGCTTTCTGGACTGCAACCGGCACTTCGCGGGCCTTGCCCTTGCCCATGCCGATGCGGCCGTCGCCATCACCCACCACGGTCAGCGCAGCAAAGCTCATGGTGCGACCACCCTTGACCACTTTGCTGACGCGGTTGACCGCGATCATTTTTTCACGCATGCCGTCGTCGTTCTCTTTCTCGGCGTGCTTACCTTGTGCTTTAGCCATTTGATAATCCTTCTTAGAACTTCAGACCGGCTTCACGCGCGGCATCGGCCAACGCCTTGACGCGGCCATGGTAACGGAAGCCCGAGCGGTCGAAGGCGACCTGCTCGATACCGGCAGCCTTGGCTTTTTCGGCCACGCGCTTGCCCACCAGGCCCGCCGCAGCGACGTTGCCGCCGTTGCTGTTCTGGCTTGCCAGCTCTTTGCGAACTTCGGGCTCGAGCGTCGAAGCGCTGACGAGCACACGATCGCCTTCCGGCGAGATGATGTTCGCGTAAATGTGCAGGTTCGAGCGGAATACCGACAGGCGATGTACGCGCAACTCGGTGATTTTCCGGCGGGTCGATACCGCACGACGCAAACGGGAGATTTTCTTGTCCATGATTCGTCCTTGCCTGCGCGCTTATTTCTTCTTGGTTTCTTTCATGATCACACGCTCGTCGGCATAGCGCACGCCCTTGCCCTTGTAGGGCTCGGGGCGGCGGTAGGCGCGGATCTCCGCAGCCACCTGACCAACGGCCTGCTTGTCGGAGCCCTTGACCACGACTTCGGTCGGGGTGGGGCATTCGATCTTGATGCCCTCGGGCATCTCGTGCAGGATGTCATGCGAGAAACCGAGTTGCAGTTTCAGCGCGTTGCCTTGCACCTGGGCGCGGAAACCCACGCCGACCAGGGTCAATTTACGCTCGAAGCCCTTGCTGACGCCGGTAACCATATTGTTGACCAGCGCGCGCAGCGTGCCCGACATGGCATGCGCATGGCGGGAATCGTTGGCGACGGCAAACGTCAGTTGATCGTTCTCGAGCTTGATGTCGACGTCGCCCGTGAGCGGCTGGGTCAATGTGCCCAGAGGGCCCTTGACGACGAGCTGATTGGCTTCGATCTTGGTTTCCACCCCTTTGGGCAGCGCGACCGGGTATTTTGCTATACGTGACATATGAATCTCCTTATGCAACGTAGCACAACACTTCGCCGCCCACGCCGGTGGCGCGTGCCTTGCGATCGGTCATCACGCCACGAGGCGTGGAAACGATGGCCACGCCTAGGCCGTTCATGACCTGAGGGATGGCCGTGCGGCCCTTGTAGATACGCAGGCCGGGGCGCGAGACGCGTTCGATGCGCTCGATGACCGGACGGCCGGCGTAGTACTTGAGGGTGATCTCGAGGACCGGCTTGGCCGAGTCGCCGACGACCTGGAAACTATCGATGTAGCCTTCGTCCTTCAGCACGGTAGCAATAGCTACCTTCAGCTTGGAGGAGGGCATGCTGACCGACGTCTTGTTGACTTGCTGCGCGTTGCGCACGCGGGTCAACATGTCGGCGATGGGATCGCTCATGCTCATGTGTATTTCTCCTACCAGCTAGCTTTGGTCATGCCCGGGACTTCGCCGCGCAGCGCCATTTCGCGCAGCTTGTGACGAGTCAAACCGAACTTGCTGTAAACGCCACGCGGACGACCGGTGACCGCGCAGCGGTTGCGCTGGCGGGTCGGATTGGCGTTGCGAGGCAGTTGCTGCAGTTGCAGGCGAGCCTGGTAGCGCTCTTCGTCGGACTTGGACTGATCGTTGATGATTGCTTTCAATGCGGCGCGCTTGGCGGCGTATTTGTCTGCCAGCTTGGCGCGCTTGATGTCGCGATTGATGAGGGAAAGTTTAGCCACGTCATCGCCCCTTAATTGCGGAACGGGAAGCTGAAGGCCGTCAACAGCGCCTTGGCTTCTTCGTCGGTCTTGGCGGTGGTGGTGATGCTGATGTTCAGACCACGAACCGCGTCGATCTTGTCGTATTCGATTTCAGGGAAAATGATTTGCTCTTTAACCCCGACGTTGTAGTTGCCGCGACCATCGAACGCACGACCCGACACACCGCGGAAGTCGCGAACGCGCGGCAGCGCGACGGCGATCAGGCGGTCGAGGAATTCGTACATACGGCGGCCACGCAAGGTGACCATGCAACCGATGGGATAGTCTTCGCGGATCTTGAACCCGGCGATGGACTTGCGCGTCTTGGTGACCACGGGCTTCTGGCCGGCGATCTTGGTCAGGTCGGACACAGCGTGCTCGATGACCTTTTTGTCGGCCACGGCTTCGGACACGCCCATGTTGAGCGTGATCTTGCTGATGCGCGGCACTTCCATGACACTTTTGTAGCCGAACTGCGACTGCAGGTCGGCCATGACCTTGTTACGGTAGAACTCTTGTAAACGAGCCATCTTGTTCGCCCCTTAAGCCTTAGCGCCAACGACTGCGCCGCTGGAACGAAATACACGAACTTTGCGGCCGTCGACTTCTTTGATCCCCACGCGATCGGCCTTGCCGGTCTCGGGATTGAAGATCGCCACATTGGAGATGTGGATAGGCATGGTCTTGTCAACGATGCCGCCCTGCGAGCCGGCCATCGGGTTAGCCTTGACATGCTTCTTGACGACGTTGATGCCTTCGACCAGCACGTGGTCGGCGTCGACGCGCTGCAGCACGGTGCCGCGGCGGGTTTTGTCGCGACCGGTCAGCACGATGACCTCGTCGCCTTTACGGATTTTTTCCATGGTGGCTCCTTACAGCACTTCCGGAGCCAGCGACACGATCTTCATGAACTTTTCCGTACGCAGTTCGCGCGTGACGGGTCCGAAGATGCGGGTACCGATGGGTTCCAGTTTAGCGTTGAGCAAAACGGCGGCATTGCCGCCAAACTTAATCAACGAGCCGTCTTTGCGGCGCACGCCCTTGGCGGTGCGAACCACCACAGCGTTGTAAATTTCGCCTTTCTTGACGCGTCCGCGCGGAGCCGCATCCTTGACGCTAACTTTGATCACGTCGCCGATCGCGGCATAACGGCGCTTCGAGCCGCCCAGCACCTTGATGCACATAACGGAACGTGCACCCGTGTTGTCGGCCACGTCCAGCGTGGTCTGCATTTGTATCATGATTTTTCCTGTTCCAACTTAGCCAAGCTTTTTACCGAGGCCCCGCCCCGGAACAATGCCCAACCAGTTTTGGTCCCGTCAGGCCCAAGGCCAACCGCCTAAAAGTTGCTTTCAATGTGCAATTTCAAGCCTGCCGACCCCAAACCCTGGGTTGAAATCTTGCGTGTGTTTACTGCGTATTTACTGCTTTCGCTGCTTTTTTGCTGCGTACTTACCAGCGGCGGCCATACAGCAATCGGGGGTTGGCGGGTTTACAACTTAACGCCTCCGGCCCAACCTGTATGGCTTACAGCACCCATTAAAGGTCGCTACGCTCTTGCCAGCAAGTCGTCTATCTTAACGTCGATATATAAAGTTTGCAAGTCCTATATCGCAATATGTTGGCAAAAAGTGGATGAAGGGATCTCGTTATGTATTTATATATATAACGCTCGGGCTGGCGGGACAGCGACAGCCCGCCCTGGACCCACCACATTTAGCTAATAATATAAACGTCGAACGTTCTACCAAGGAATCCAATGCTCAAGTCTTCGTGGGTCATCAAAGAAGGCAGAATGGCCTCGCTGCGCAACGACGGACTCAGTCCTATCGATGATGCCGCTTCCCAGCCTCGCGAAAAGCGTCCCGGCCGGCCCACCGTCGATCGCGACATTCGCAGCCAAATCATCGATGTCGCCGAAACTCTGTTCGCCGAGCATGGCTATGCGCTCACCTCCACCCGGGACATCGCAGCCCAGGCCGGCGTTCGCCAATCGATGATCTCATATTACTTTAAGACTAAGCGACGTCTTTTCGAATCGGTGATCAAGCATCGCGCCATGGCGCTGTCCCAGCAGCGCATGCGCAATCTCGAAACGCTGCTGAAGAAGCACGATGGCTTGCCGCCCCTTGCGCAGTTGGTGCGGGCTTTTCTGCTGCCCCAGTTCAGCTTGCTGCATAGCGGCCCGCGCGGCATCGCTTATGTCCGGCTCCAGGCTCGCCTGCACAATGAGCCCGAAGAATTGTCCGGCCAGCTACGCCGTGAAATCTACGATGAGTCGGTCTCCCATTACCTTGAAGTGCTGGAGAAGGTCTTGCCGGATGTCGACCCGGCTGACATTCACTGGCGCATGATGTTCATGGTGGGCGTATGCCTGTACACCTTCTCGGGCCTGGGATATCTCGAACACTTCTCACGTGGCCGCTACCGCGAGGACAGCCTCGACGAAATGATCGCCAGGCTCAGCAATTTCCTGGTGCACGGCCTGCAGGCTCCTTCTACTCCCATGTAGTTCGCTCTAGGGAAAATACCGATCACAAAACCACTTCTTATGTGTCAAAGTGGCTTTTCGGTCAGCTGAACAATTTCTTTCGAAGCGCAAAAAGAACACACCGGAGCGATATAGCGATGAGGTTGCAGTTCGCATTTTTTTTGTGCTTTAAATTGGTCGTTCGACCGTTTTATTGATCGGCGTTCGTCCGATTTCCAAGAGAACGAGGAGACACACATGAAGAACAACAGTTTTCTGTCGCTATGGCTGGGGGCGGCCTTGCTAAGCGCCGCGGGCGTCGCCACAGCCGATGACGCCTCAAGCAGCTGGCAATTTCCCGTAAAAGAAAGAGCCCCCGCTTTCTCGACCGATGGAGTCTGGAAAGAAGCTCTTTATCAGCCGCTGCCCAAGTCGGAAGTCAGCAAAAAGTGGCGCCTGTGCGTGCTGTTTCCGCACACCAAAGACCCTTACTACCTGTCCATGACCTACGGCGCAGTCAAAGAAGCCGAAGCCAAGGGCGCCGCTCTCAACGTATTCGCCGCCGGCGGCTATACCGAGCTGCCCACGCAAATCTCCCAGATGGAAGACTGCATCAGTTCCGGCGCCGACGGCATCGCCATGGTCGCCATTTCTGCCACCGGCCTGAACCGCACGATCGCCAAGGCGGCCGACCAAGGCGTGCCGGTCGCCATCACCGGCGGCGACGTCACCTCGGATCGCGTTGCGGCCAGGGCCCAGGGCAACTGGTTCGACGCGGGCAGGCTGGTGGGCGAGTATCTGAAGCAACAGCATCCGCCAGGCAGCAAAGACATCAAGGTCATATGGCTTGGCGGACCCGAAGCGCCGCGCTGGTCGAAAGACTCGGCCGACGGCTTCGTCGCAACTGTCAAAGACGCCGCCAACATCGAAGTACTGAAGGTGATCTGGGGCGAGCCCAGCAAAGCGGCGCAGATTCCGCTCATCGAAGACGCACTGCTGGCTTATCCCGATGTCGACTACATCGCCGGAATCGCCCCCGGCATTGCTGCCGGCATACAGGTGCTCAAAGAAAAGAACCGCGGCGACATTTCTTTGATTTCCTCATACACCACTCCTGAAACAGAAGCCGGACTGCGCGACGGCACCGTAAAAGCCATCGCTTCGGACTACACCGCCGCCCAGGCTCGCGCCGCCATCGACCAACTCGTCCGCATCCTCGAGAAGAAACCGGTCATGCTCGACGTAGACACCGGCTTCACCATGATCGATCAGGAAACCGTCAAAACCTACGACCGCGACCTTTCGCTGGCGCCCGAGGGCTGGTCCCCCTACTTCGAGGTCAAATGAGGCAGGCAGCTCAATGAACGCGACGCCCAGCATACTCGCAGGCGCCTTGCTACCGGCCGAAGCCGCGTGCTTCGAGCCGGGCGAGAGCGCTCCAGCCACGCATGCGCTGCTTCAGGTACGCAACGTCAGCCGTCAATTCCCGGGGGTGCAAGCCCTGACCGACATGAGCCTGGATGTGCACGCAGGCGAAGTGCATGTTCTGTTCGGCGAAAACGGCGCCGGCAAATCCACCTTGATGAACATCATCTGCGGGGCGCTTGCTCCGTCATCGGGACAGCTTCTCATAGATGGCAAGTCGGCGGTGTTTCGCTCGGTCCAAGAGGCGCGCAAAGCCGGCGTGTCGGTGGTGCACCAAGAATTCAGCCTGGCTCCCGACCTGACCGTCGAAGAAAATCTCTTCCTGGCCAATGAGTTCTGCAGCTGGGCCGGTCTGCTCAAAAAGCAGGCCATGCACGAATTGGCCAAGGCGCACTTCCAGCGCCTCGGCTTCAATATTTCCGTGCGGGCCCGGGTAAGCGGCTTGTCACGCGCCGAATGCCAAATGGTTGAAATCGCCAAGGCGGCGCTGAGCAATCCGCGCATTCTGATACTGGACGAGCCCACCGCCTCGTTAACCGAGGTCGAGACGGGCCAGCTTTTCACACTGATCCGTGCCCTGAAAAGCCAAGGCGTGGGCATCATCTATATTTCTCATCGCATCAGCGAAATCCAGGCGATCGGCGACCGGGTCACCGTCATGCGCGACGGCCGCTTCATCAAGACGGTGCGGGCGGCCAATACCGACAAGACCCAGCTGGTCGAACTCATGACGGGGCGCAGCTTCGGAGGCTTTTATCCGCACATCCGGTTTCAGCCCGGCGAGCCCGTACTCGAGGTATCGGGTCTGGAAACGTCAAAGGGTCTGGTCAAGCACGCCTCGATTACCGTACGAAGCGGCGAAATCGTCGGGCTTGCCGGTCTGGTCGGCTGCGGCAAGTCCGAGATTGGCCGGGCGTGCTTCGGCATCGAGCCCAAAATCGCCGGATCGATACGAGTAGATGGGGTCGAACAACAAAAAAGCGCACCCGGCCGCTTCATCGAATCGGGTGTTGCCTACGTCACAAACGATCGAATCCACGAGGGCATGCTGCTGACGCGCAATGTGCGTGAAAACCTTTCGCTGGCTTCGCTGGCCTTGCCCGCCTTGCGCAAAAAAGGCCTGTTGGCGCGCAAGGCCGAAAAGCGTGAATCCTTCGCCATGGCCCGTCGCATGTCCCTCATGCCGCTCGACATCGAACGAGCGGCGCGCAGCTTTTCGGGCGGCAATATGCAAAAGGCGCTATTGGGCCGTTTCCTGGCCCGGCGCCCACGCCTGCTGATTCTGGATGAGCCCACCGTCGGTATCGACGTCAATGCAAAAGCCGAGATCTATGCTGTCCTTGAACAGCTGGTGGGCGAAGGGATGGCCGTGCTGCTCATCAGCTCCGATCTGCCCGAAGTGCTCAGCCTGTCCAACCGCGTCTATGTCGTGCGCGAGGGTGCAATCGTGGACGAACTCGTAAACGAACGCAAGAACGAAGAAGAGGCCCTCTCGGGCTTTTTTGTGAAGGAATAAAAAATGAACGTCATGTCCGCCGATATCGACGGCACGCCCAAAGCCCGAAGACTCGACTGGCAGCAACTCGGCTCCTCCATCGGAATGATGCCGTTCCTGCTGCTGGGCCTGATCCTGCTTTTCGGCGTCCTCGAACCGCGCTTCGTCTCCGAAGCGAATTTATTCAATCTTACGCGTCAGTCGACCTATCTCGTCATCATCTGCGTCGCGCAGTTTCTGGTGCTGATCACCGGCGGCATCGACCTTTCAGTCGGCAGCAATGTAGCACTGGTAAGCGTGGTCACCGCAACTATCATGAAGTACATGTTGGGCATAGATCCGCATGCCGTCCACACGGCGGTAGCCGTCGCCGTGGGTTGCGGCATTCTTACCGGTGCCCTGGTGGGGTTATTCAATGGAATCGGCGTCTCGGTGCTGCGGGTCACGCCTTTCGTCATGACCCTTGGAACCTTGTCCATGGCCTCGGGACTGGCCCTTTACATTTCGGGCGGCTACAGCATTTCGGGCCTTCCTGAACAATTCGGCAATTCCCTGGCCTATGACTCTCTATTCGGCGTTCCCGTACCGACCTTGTATGCGGCATTGATCGTGGCATTCGCATACTTGCTGCTCAATTGGACCCGCTCCGGACGCTATCTCTACGCCATCGGAAGCAACCAGAAGGCCGCCAGGCTTTCCGGCGTGCGTACGTCCCTGCAGCAAGTGGCGGTGTATGTCATGGCCGGCACCATCGTCGGCATCGGCGGGGTGCTGCTTACCGCCCGCACCGAAAGCGGCGAAGCCACATTGGGCGGAACCGAACTCATCCTGAACTCGATCGCAGCGTGCCTGATCGCCGGCGTATCGTTGACCGGAGGGCGCGGCCTGTTGCGCAACGTCGTGCTGGGCGCCATCTTTATTACCGCGCTTTCGAACGGCATGAACCTGCTCAGGGTCAACAGCTATCTGCAAACCATCATCATCGGCGCCGTGCTCATCATAGCCATTGCCGTCGACCAATTACGCGGCAACGAACGCCGCCACTAGAACCACGAAACCATTAGTGCATCAAACCAAAGGAGTCCATTAATGAGCACTGCGGAAAACAACGCTTCCTTCCCGAGCCCGTTCGAGCTGCCGACCCCTGAGGGGGCCAAAGGCTGGGAAGAGCTGTACCCTTATTACTGCCTGATCAGCCCCGAACGGAAGGAACTGGAAGAATCCAAGTTCTGGTTCTTTGACGGCATGCACAACCCGGAGCCGCTGTACCCCTTCGATACGATCATGACCGAAAACTGGTGGGTCGCGCTCAGCCAGATGACCAATCGCGTCTGGGCCTTCCCCCCTGCCATCGGCGTAGACCAGCGAGTGGTCAATGGCTATCTGTATGTCAGTCCCAACGTCTGTGACGATCCCGTCAAGGTAGCCGAGCGCCAGGAGTATTTCACTCGCCGGGCCGGGCATTACTACGAAAACTGGGACGAAATATTCGAAAACTGGAAGGTCAAGGCAAAAGACTGCATCGACCGACTCAAGCAGATCGAATTCACTCCGCTTCCCGAATACGAAAAAGAAGAATACGTCATGGGCCATCGGGGCCTGTATTCCAGCCACGATCTGCTGTGCAAATACAACCGGCTCATTGAAAACATGCTGGAGATGGGTTCGTACCACTTCGAGATGCTCAACCTGGGTTATGGCGCTTATCTTACTTTCCGCGAATACTGCCAAAGCGTGTTCCCCGGCATCGCCGACCAGACCGTCACCGATATGGTCAGCGGCATCGACATCATGCTGTTCCGCCCCGACGACGAACTACGCCGCCTGGCCAAGCTGGCCGTCGAGCTCAAGGTCGACAAAGCCATCAGCGACAACGCCAGTCCCGAGAAAGCCATCGAGCAGCTTCAGAAAAGCGTCGACGGCCGCAAATGGGTCGAGTCGCTCAATGCCTCGAAAGATCCGTGGTTCTGGTATTCGACCGGCGTGGGATACACGCATTCCGATCCCGTCTGGATGACCGACATGCGCCTGCCCTTTACGGCTATGCGCGGCTACATAGACGCCGTGCGGCGGGGCGAGAACGTCGATCGCCCTCTTGACGAAATCCTGGAAAAGCGGGCGCGCGTCACAGCCGAATACCGCGAGTTGCTGCCCACCGACGAAGATCGCGAAGCTTTCGATGGCCTCGTCAACCTTGCCCGCAAGGTTTTCCCCTTCGTCGAAGACCACAACTTCTATGTAGAGCACTGGCATCACTCCATCTTCTGGGCCAAGGTGCGCGAACTGGGCGACCTCTTCGTTGCCAGCGGCTTCTTCAACGACCGCGAGGACATCTTCTATCTCCACCGCCATGAAGTCAGCGACGCCCTGTACGACCTGCTGATCGGCTGGGCCACAGGTACGCAACCGCGCGGCGAAGTGTACTGGAAACCCATTGTCGAGCGCCGCCGCCGGCTGCGCGACGCGCTCGCCAAGTGGTCGCCCCCTCCGGCCCTGGGCAAACCGCCAACCGCCATCACCGAGCCGCTGACCATCATGCTCTTTGGCATTACGCAGGAAACCGTCGAGGAATGGCTCAGCGTCGGCCAGGACTCGTCCAACATCCTGAAGGGCGTGGCCGCTTCGCCGGGCAAGGTCAAAGGCCGCGCACGGGTCATCAACGATCCGCAACAACTGTACGAGGTTCAAAAAGGAGAAATCCTCATCTGCCGCATTACCGCGCCGAGCTGGGCGCCGGTGTTTCCCATGATCAGCGCCGCGGTCTCAGATGTAGGAGGCATGATGGCCCACACCGCCATCATCTCGCGCGAATACGGCCTGCCCGCGGTGGTGGGCACCGGATTCGCATCCAAAACGTTCAAAACAGGCGATCTGATCGAAGTGGATGGCAACTTCGGCACTGTTACACGCCTAGAGGAGGCAGTTTGATGTCTGATGCAACACCCAACATCTTGTGGCTGGATGACCCCCAGGCCAACAGCAACCCCTGCCTGGGGGGCAAGTTTTCCAGTCTGGCCACATCGATCGCCGCAGGTTACGCCGTGCCGCCCGGGTTCGGCATAACCACTCACGCGTTCCGGTCATTCGTCAAGGCGGCCGGCCTTGACGACGAGATCCGGCGCGTGCGCAAGATCGCCACCGAGATCGAGCCCGCCAAGCTCAAGGGCGAAACCAGCGGGCTCATCGAACGCATCATGAACGCACCCATGCCGGACGAATTGCGCAATGACATCAGCCGCGCATACAGCAAGCTCGAAGAGCGCACCGGCGTCATCGACGTGCCGGTGGCGGTGCGCTCCAGCGGCGAATCCGAAGACCTGGCCGGCGCCAGTTTTGCCGGCCAGTACGAAACCTTTCTATGGATATCCGATATCGAGCATGTCCTGCGCTATACCCGCGAATGCTGGGCGGGCATGTTCAGCGACACCGTCCTGACCTACCGTCACGACGATCAACAGGTCGCCGCCCTGTCGGATTTCGCCATATGCGTGGGCATACAACAGATGGTGCAAGCACGCTCGGCCGGGGTCATGTTTACGCTGGACCCCATTACCGGCGACCGCTCCAAGATCGTCATCGAGTCATGCTGGGGGCTGGGCGAAGGCGTCGTCAAGGGCGACGTAACACCCACCCAGTTCAAAGTGGACAAAGTCACTTTGCAGGTACTCAAACGCTCGCCTCATACCCAGACGCACGAGTATCGCTTCGACGCCGAGACCGGCGAAGTCGGCTTCTGCGAAGTCGAAGCCGATCGCCAGGATGCAATCTGCCTGCCGGATGAAACCGTGATCGAACTCGCCAAGTTTGCCAAGCAGGTCGAAAAAGACCGCGGTGCTCCGCAGGATATCGAGTGGGCGGTAGACGATGCCTTGCGAATGCAGGTACTGCAAGTCAGGCCTGAAACCGTGTGGAGCAGCAAGCCCGTCCAACCCATCACACGCGTCAAGTCGCCGGTCGATTACGTACTCAAGCGCATGACCGGAGGGCAAAGCCTGGTCGAATCCGGCAGGAAATAGTCCCCATGAAGGCTCCCGATTTCATTTATCACCGGCCTTCCTCGGTGGAGGAAGCCATCAGGCTGTTAAGCGAGTATGAAGGCAACGCCCGCATATTGTCGGGTGGCCAAAGCCTGATCCCCATGCTGAACATGCGTTTGTGGCGTCCTTCGGCATTGATCGACATCAACCGCATTCCGGGGCTGGACGATATCGAAAGCCACGGTAAAGACACCGTTCTGGGCGCCAGGGTACGCTACGACACCATCGAGCATTCCGATGTCATCGCTCAACGCCTGCCCTTGCTGGCTGAAATGATTCGCCACGTGGGCGACCGCCAGGTACGGCATCGCGGCACCCTAGGCGGCAGCCTGGTGCAAGGAGATCCTACCGGCGAAATGCCCCTGGCGGCCCTGACATTGGGCGCCACCGTACACGCCGTCAGCGTGCGCGGCGAAAGGCGGATTCCCATGGGGTCCTTTTACGAGGGCTCTTACGCCACGGTGCTCGAGCCCGACGAAATGCTCGTTGGCGTCCATTATCCGCAGCATCCTCCGTTCTATGCGTTCCGCGAGGTAAACCGCCGCCATAACGATTTCGCTGTCGTGTCCGTGGCTGTAGTCGGCTCGGTCGACGACTCGGGCAACTGGGAGGGCGTCCGCATCGGCCTGGGCGGTGTCAACGACACCCCCATGCTGGCAAGCCATGCCGCGGCCCGGCTCAATGGTACCCGCCTTACCGATGACGACATTGCCGACGCGGCGCGGCTGGCAGCCGAGCAGGCCGACCCGCCCACCGATATCCGCGCGTCGGGACCGTATCGCCAGCATCTGCTGCAAGTGTATGTGCGCAAAACACTGGCCGACATCCGGGAAGAATCACTCGGCGCCTTCCTCAGGGCCCCCGTCAACTAAGTTTCGCATGAGAGTCGTACATGAAATACAAACAGGAGTTCACCGTTGATGAAGCCATCCAGCCCGTCTGGGACTTCTTCCAGCGAGCCGACGAAGTCGCCAAGTGCATGCCTGGCATCGACGACATCCAGGTCATCGACCCCGATCAGCTCTCTGTACGCATGACTCAGAAGGTCGGCCCTATTTCGGCCAGCTTCGACACCAGCGTTCGCATCACTAAACGCACTCCGCCAAAAGTCATTCAGTTCACACTGATAGGCAAGGCGGTACGCGGCGCGGTGGGCAACTTTCGCGCTACTAACACCGTTACGCTGAACGATAACGCCGGCTCGACCCACGTCACGGTCGAAGGCGATGCGGCTCTGGCCGGAGCACTGGGCAGCGTAGGCCAGCGCATCATCGCCAAGCAGGCCGAAAAGCTCACCGCGCAGTTTGCCGCCAACCTATCGTCGGTTCTTGTCGGCGGCTCGCCGACCGCACCTGACGGCTCCGAAACGCCGGTCGCCACGCTTGCTCCGAGCCGCGCCGGCAGAGCGGCTTCGGCACGCGCGGCGGCCGAAGCCGCCGCGACAAACCAATCTCTTGTGGCTCGGCAGCAAACGGACGACCCCTGGAATAAAGTCGCCGCCTCTTTCAGCGTGGCCACTTTCATCGTTTCGCTTTTCGTTCTGTACCACGTCATCGCTCAAGGTTAGCCATGATGAAAGAAACCAATGTCATGGAAATTCAGGCAGACATCAACGGCGACGACATTGCCGAGGCCGTGCCTGTACGTATGCATGCCGCCGATTTCCTGCGCAAACGCTGCGGCCTGACCGGTGTTCACATCGGCTGCGAGCAGGGCGTATGCGGCATGTGCACCATTGTGGTCGATGGCGTCGCAGTGAAGTCCTGCCTGATGCTTGCGGTGCAGTTGGACGACTGTACCGTACGTACCGTTGAATCGCTCGAGGAAAACGGCGGATTGAACGCGCTGCAGCAAGCTTTTCGAGAACACCACGGCTTGCAATGCGGCTTCTGTACTCCCGGCTTTCTCATGCTGGCCACCCATCTCAAGAACAGCGGCAAGCGCTACACCCTTTCCGAGCTGCGGGAAGAAATGAGCGGCGTTCTGTGCCGCTGCACCGGCTACGAAGGACCGGTGCGTGCCGTAGCCCAGTACCTGGGCGATCAAATGATTGACGACGGACTGCCATGCTAGACCATGTAATAACCAAACCCGAAGAAGCACCGGCAACGGCTCCCAATGCCGACCGAGACACGCACCGCCACATCGGCCGCGCCATCCTGCGCACCGAGGATCTGAGGCTTTTGCGTGGAGACGGGCATTATGTGGATGACGATCAGCCCAGTCGCGTGCTGGAGATGGCGGTGGCCCGCTGCCCCTTTCCTCATGCGCGCATCGTCTCCATCGATATTTCCGAAGCAATGCAGTTGCCCGGTGTGCGTCATATTCTTTGTCCGGAAGACATCGTCGAAGCGACCCGCCCCATGACAGTGTTGCGCCCTGTGCCGGGTGCCGCCGCCCTGCCCTATTACGCTCTGGCGCAAGGCAGGGCGCTGCACGAAGGCCAACCGGTAGTCAGCATCGCCGCGGCCACGCGCGCTGTCGCTGAAGACGCCATCGAGCTCGTCCATATCGAGTACGAGCCGCTACCCTGTATCACCGATACGGCAAAAACGATCGAATCCGAAGCCCCGATACTGCATCCCGGTATTCTGGCCAGCAACATCCTGGCCGAGAACGTGGATCAAGCCGGTGAAGCCCACCGAAAGCTCGGCGAAGCCGACGTCGTGGTACAGGACCGGTTCCGCGTCAATCGCGTAACGCCGCTTCCCATGGAGACCCGGGGCATTCTGGCGAGCTGGCGGCCGGGCATACGCCTGCTTTCTGTGCGCATGTCCACCCAGACACCGCATCTGGTGCGCAAGCAATTGGCCGAAATCCTGCGCATCGAAGAAAGCTGCATCGAAGTCGCCGCGTCCGACGTGGGCGGCGGCTTCGGCATGAAGCTGGGCGTCTATCCCGAAGACATACTCGCCTCCCTGCACGCCATGGCCCTGCGTCAACCCGTCAAATGGATAGAAGACCGCTTGGAACACTTCCGGTCAGCCACGCATGGCCGTGAATCGCTGCACGACTATCAGATCGGCGCCACACAAGACGGCCTCATCGTCTCCCTCATCGATGATTACGTCACCGACCTCGGAGGTTGGAACTCTTCTTTCGGCTCATCCCAGCTATCCAGCGTCACTTTTGCCGGCCCCTACAAGGTGGGCGACGCCTATGTGCGCCGACGCGTGGCGCTGACCAACAAGACTCCCATAGGCGCTTACCGTGGCTATGGCCAGCCCGAAGTCAACTTCGCCCGCGAAGTCCTGATGGACAGGCTGGCCCGCAAGCTCGGCATGGATCCCCTGGATCTGCGCCGCAAGAACATGTTGCGTCCCGAAGACCTTCCATGGACCACGGCCAGCGGCGCCGTCTACGACAGCGGCGATTACCCCAAGAGCCTGGACATGGCCGCTGACGCCATAGGCTATGAGGCGCATCGCAACGCCAAGTCGAACGAGCTATCCGACGGCCGTAAAGTGGGCATCGGGTTTTCTTCCTTCATCGAGCGAACCGGCTACGCCAGTGCACGCTTTCTCATGAAGCGGGGTTCGCAATTCGGAGCGCACGAAAGCCTTACCTTGCGCGCCAACCGCTCGGGCGGCATCGACATCTACACGGGCGTCTCGTCGATCGGCCAAAGCACCGAAACCGCCATGGCACAGGTATGCGCCGACATACTCGGCGTGGACATGGACATCGTCCGCGTTCATTCCGGCGACACCGCGGCGTCTCCTTTGAACACCGGGTCTTTCGCATCGCGAACCATGATCGCCTCGGCCGGCGCCCTTCAGGAAGCCGGTACGGTACTGCGCGCAAAAATCCTGCGCATCGCGGCCATGGCCCTGGAATGCGCCGAAAGCGAACTCGTCCTGGAGGGACGCCAGGTTCGCCATAGCCAGGACGCTCAACGCGGCATGCCCCTGAGTCAGATCTTTACGCGCGCCATCGTGGGCCAAGGCATTCCCGCCGATGAGCCGCCTGGTCTGGAAGTCACCACCCACTTCGAGCCGCCCGAGGCCGCTTTCGCGTTCGGCACGGCGGCCGCCAAGGTACTGGTCGACCCGCTGACCGGAGAATTCGAAATTGAAAATTTCGTATTGGTGCACGACTGCGGAACCGTCATCAATCCCATGCTGGTAGAAGGTCAGGTACGCGGCGCTCTGATGCAAGGGTTCGGCGCGGCCCTGGGCGAAGAGCTGCTTTACGATGAGCAGACAGGCCAGTTGCTCAATGGCACGATGATGGATTATTTCGCCCCCACCGCCGCCGACGCGCCGCCTATAACGCTTTTGCATACTGAAGTTCCCTCTCCGGTCACCCCGCTGGGCATACGGGGCGTAGGCGAAGTCGGTACCATCGCCCCAGCCGCAGCGGTAACCAATGCGGTCTGCAACGCGCTGGCCGAGTTCCAAGTGGAGATTTCGGCGCTTCCCCTCACCCCCGAGGCTATATGGCACGCTCTGCGCGCACCGCGCTGCGAATGAATACCTCACGAAATCTGTAAGGAAACAAGAATGGACCAATCATTGGAAGCCCGGTTCAGGGGCCGCTTCGCGGATCCCGATTTCAGCGTATTGGAACTGGCGGCGATAAATTGGCTGGATGGGTTCTATCAATTGGAGCATCTTTTATCCACCCGCGCCTGGACCATGCGTCTGGTTCCCACCGCCTCGGCCGAACTGAAATTCGCCGCGCTGGTACATGATGCCGAGCGATTCTTCCCCGGCGGACCATCCGGCACGCCGGATACCTCTTTCGACGATCCAGATTACCTGTTCGCCCATTCCATCCGGTCTGCCGACATCGTTGAGGACTGGCTCAGGAAGCAACCCTCCGTTCCAGAGGCATTCATACGTCGTGTACGGCAGCTCGTCCTACGCCATGAAATCGGCGGCAATACGGAGGAAGACATCCTGCAGGCGGCCGACTCGCTGTCCTGGTTCGATACCCTCGACTGGCTAGCTTACGAATGGGCGTCTTCGGGCAAACTGAGCCATGGCAAAGTATGCGACAAGCTGGACTGGATGCTGACCCGCATCCGTCCCACCGTAGCAATGGAGAACGCTCTGGGCATCTATCGAGAGGCCATCGCCTCACTTGAAGGCCGCAACGACGTGGCGCAAATGAACCTGGCGGAACGGCGCCGCATCGCGGGCAACAAAACCGTATTGCTCGGGCTCTGATGCAAAAAAGCCCGACACGGCAACGCCGTATCGGGCTGGGGAGCTTGCCCCCGCCTTGGCGAGGGCAATGCATGCTGCTTAGTAGCGGCCGGAGAGCAGGCTGCCGGCGTTGGGCACTTCGCGCTGCAGATTCAGGCGCTTGAGCATCTGGTGAACCGTGCTGATGGCCGCGGTGGTAACCGGCAGGCCGAGCCGGTCTTCGACCTGCTGCACCGACTGGAAGGACGGCATCTGCACGCAGGCGGACAGCACCACGGCGTCGACGCCGCTGGTGTTCAGGCGCTTGACGTGCTCGGCGGGAGCCAGGGGATCTTGGCGGCCGACTTCGAGGTTGTCGGGGATTTCGAGCGACACGGCGTCATGCACTTCGATGCCCTCGTTCTCGATGTAGTCGACCACGAGCTGGGTCAGGGGCTTCATGTAGGGAGTCAGGATGGACACTTTCTTGGCGCCCATGGCGTGCAGTCCGTCGACCAGCGCGCCGGCGCTGGACACGACAGGGGCTTCGCCGTTGTTGTCGACGGTGACCTGGTGCAGGCGCTTCTCGGATTCACGGTGGTAGCCCAGGCCCATGCTCATGATGGCGACCAGGCAGGCGTAGCCCAGCACGTCGACGCGCGCGTCGGACAGCTCGAGCGCGCAGCGGTCGGAGTCGGCGTCCATGGCCTTGAGCTCTTCGGCCGTGACTTTCTTCATGCGCATGCGGCTGGAATGGAAGGTGAAGCGCTCGGGGAACGAGGCTTCGCGGCTGCGCAGCATGAGCGGAATTTCGGTTTCCATCGTGGTGTTCGAGCTGGGAACGATTTGACCGATGCGGAAGGAGCGAGCGTTGGTGGTCATGATCTATACCTGAAATAGTGAGGGTCTATATGACGGTTACGTGACTATGATCGTTTATTTAGGGCGCGCGGACCAATATCGATTTCGTCTCATGCGCTATATTTTGCCTATGGAACTGCGCCAGCTACGCTACTTTACGACATTGGCCGAGGAATTGAACTTCACTCGCGCCGCCGAGCGCCTGCATATTTCGCAGCCGCCGCTCAGCGCCCAGATCGCCCAGCTCGAGGACGAGCTGGGCGTGAAGCTGTTCCATCGCAACAGCCGCAAGGTCGAGCTTACCGAGGCGGGCGCATCGTTTCTGCGCGACGTGCGCGTCATTCAAAGCCGGCTGAAGGAAGCGACGCTGCGGGTGCAACATATCGATGCGGGGCTGGCCGGCCGCATCGAGGTGGGGTTGTCGGGCTCGCATTTTCTGGGCCCGCTGCCCGGACTGATCGGCAAACTGGCTGCGTCGCATCCCGACATCCGTGTCATTTTGAACGAAATGGCGCCCAACGACCAGCTCGAAGCGCTGCGCGAGCACCGCATCGACGTCAGCATCTCGCGCCAGTCCATCGAGGACGACCTGCTGTGCAGCCGCCGCCTGTGGCCGGACCCGCTGCTGGTCGCCCTGCCTCCCGAACACCCCCTGTCCCGACGCACGCGCATCCGGCTCGACGAGCTTGCCGGCGAGCGCTTCGTCATGCTTCGCCGCGAAACGTCGACCTTTGCCGAACGCATCTTCAGGGCTTGCGCGGCCCACGGCTTCTCGCCCGACGTGGAACAGACCGTGGCCGAGGTGCCGGCGCAGCTCAGCCTGGTGACGGCCGGACTGGGCATCGCGCTGGTGCCGACCTCTACCAGCGCCTATCAGCCGCACGCCCTGGCATTTCGCCCCCTGGACGAACCCGGCCTGGAAGCCAGCGTGCACGCCGTCATGCGCAAGGACAATCGCAAGGCGGCGCTGGAAACCTTCGTCAGGCAGCTCACGCAGCCTTAGGGCCGGTCGAGCCGCATCGACGCTAGCCCGCTTCCTCCCGCGTGGTGCGCCGCACGCATTCCAAAGCCATTTCGAAGGACTTCGGATACAGTTCGTCGTTGCGCCAGTACATGGAGACCGATCCGAAGCCCTCCAGCTTGAGAGGCAGGATGCGCACCAGATTGAGCCGGGCCAGCATGACGGTGGAGCGGTGCGATGCCGTGCCGATGACGTCGCTATGCGTCAGCAGGGTGACGTTGGCAATGACCGAATTGCTTTCGATATAGTTCCGGGGCAGGGACTGGTTGGCGTTGGCCAGCGCGGCCTCCAGGGCGTTCCTGACGGGCGTCTGGCTGGGCCAGACTATCCAGCGGTATTGCTTGACGTCGTGCCAGTGCAGCTCGGGCAGGTCGAACAGTGGATGGTCGGGGCGGGCGACCAGGTCGATGGGCTCGACGTAAAGCTCTTCGGACTGAATGCTGGATTCCACCGCGATGTCGCTTGCCGTGCGGCCCATGACGATGTCCAGGTCGCCGCGCGCCAGCAGCGTCAGCAGGCGGTCCATGGTGCCCTCCACCAGATCGATGCGCATGTCGGGCATCCGCTCGGCCATCGCCAGTATCGCGCGGGGAGCCGCTTCGGTGGCGGCCGCGCCCGAGGCGCCGATCACCACGCGGCCGGCGCCCCCGTCGCGCAGAACATTCATGTCGTCCGCCGCCCGGTCCAGCTGCGCGTCGATGCGGCGCGCGTGGGCGATCAGGGTTTCGCCATGGGAGGTGGGCGTCAGCCCGCGCGCGTGGCGCTCGAACAAAGGCAGGCCGATGTCGGTCTCCAGGTCCTTGAGCCACTTGGAAAGCCCCGGCTGCGTCGTATGCAGCAGCTTGGCCGAATGGCTGAGGTTGCGCGTCTGGGCAAGGCTGAGCAGGAACTTCAGGTTGCGCAGGCGTATACGGTCGGTCCAGTCTGTAGCCATGGAATTTTCTGCGAATGGGTGGAGGGGCGCGCAGCCCCGGATTGCACGCCCTGCCTTGCAGGCGCGGGCCGCTTGCGCCACGCTGGCATATATAACACCGATACTCTGACGGGCGCGCCTGCCGGCGCTTGTTTTTCTCTTGAATTTTCTCTAATATTATCGAAAAAGCCCACGATTTTATAAAATCAGTTCTTAGTGAGACAGGCCGACATGAAAATTGCACCCCGCACCAATTATCGCGAAGACGTGGTCGGACGCGCCAACGTCGAAGACACGCCCGAGCTGCTCGCCTATTACGAAGAGCTCGATTCCCTCAAGACCGGCGCACTCTGGACGGTCGCCAACAAGATCGAGCCCTGGTTTCCGCAATCGTCGTCCGTGCCCGTGCTGTGGCGCTACAACGACCTGCGCGACCACGTGCTGCGTTCCATCGACCTGGTGTCGCCCGAGAAGGCCGGCCGGCGGGTCGTTTATCTGAACAATCCCGGCCGCCAGGACGTCGCCGCGGCCGTGGGCTGGCTTTATTCGGGCCTGCAGGCCATGAATCCCGGCGAACTGGCCTCGGCGCACAACCATTCGGCCAGCGCCCTGCGCTTCATCATGGAAGGCAGCGGCGCCTATACCGTCGTCGACGGCCACAAGATGACACTGGGCGCCAATGACTTCGTGCTGACCCCCAACGGCACCTGGCACGAGCACGGCGTCAGCGAGGACGGTTCGCCCTGCATCTGGCAGGACGGCCTGGACATCCCGCTGATCAATGCTCTGGAAGCCAACTTTTATACAGTGCACCCCGACCTGAATCAGGCCGTCACCTATGCCGTCGACGACAGCACCGCCACCTGGGCCGGCACCGGCCTGGCGCCGTCCGACGACAAATGGGAACACGGCTATTCGCCGTTGCTCAAGTACGAGTGGGAGCCCACCTACGAAGCGCTGTGCCGGTATGCCCGCGTCACCGACGGTTCGCCCTTCGACGGCGTGCTGATGAACTACATCAACCCCAAGACAGGCGGCCCTGTCATGCAGACCATAGGCGCCAGCATGCAGATGCTGCGTCCGGGCGAGCATACCAAGGCCCACCGCCACACCGGCAGCTTCATCTACCAGGTGGCCAAGGGCAAGGGTTTCTCCATCATCAACGGCCAGCGCTTCGACTGGCAGGAACGCGACATCTTCTGTGTGCCGTCCTGGATGTTCCACGAGCATGCCAACGCCAGCCAAAGCGAGGACGCCTGCCTGTTCTGCTTCAACGATCTGCCCGTGATGAAGTCGCTGGGCCTGTATCGCGAAGAGGCCCTCAAGGAAAACGACGGCCACCAGCCCGTCTAAAGCTTGCGCGTCGGCGTGGGTCTTCCGGCCCGCGCCGGTCCGTTTTCATACTTTCATTTCACCCATCCGCACATCGCAACAGGCGGCCCGGCCGCCTGACAACAAGGAAACAACATGCGCCTAGTCACATACCGCCGCAACGTCCTGGAAAGCGCCCGCCTTGGCGCCATCGTCGACGACATGGTCGTCGATATCGAGTACTTGGGCATGATCGCGGGCATCGACCTGCCCAACGACATGCTCGAATTCATCGACCTGGGCCCCTCGGCGGTGGCCACGGCCACCGAACTGCTCAAAGAGCATCAGGAAAGCTGGCCCGTAGGCGTGGCGCAGCCCCTGCAGAACGTCAAGCTGCTGGCGCCCATTCCGCGCCCCCGCAAGAACATCTTCGGCATCGGCCTGAACTACGTCGAACACGTCGAAGAGTCCAGCCGCTCGCTCGACACCTCGGCCGACCTGCCCAAGCAGCCCATCATCTTCACCAAGCCGCCCACCACCGTCATCGGCCCCGGCGACAGCATCGAGCACAACGCCAAGATCACCCAGCAACTCGACTGGGAAGTGGAGCTGGCCGCCATCATCGGCACCCGCGCCCAGCGCATCGAAGAAAAAGACGCGCTGTCCTACGTCTTCGGCTACAGCCTGATGCTGGATATGAGCGCGCGCGACAACCGCCGCGCCGGACAGTGGGTGTACTCCAAGGGCCTGGATACCTACGCGCCCTTCGGGCCCTGCATCGTCACCGCCGACGAAATCCCCGATCCGCAAAAGCTCGATCTCTGGCTGAAGGTCAACGGCGAGATCAAGCAACAGTCCAACACCCGCTACATGCTGTTCAACGTCGCTCACCTGGTGGCCGACATCAGCGCGGGCATCACGCTCGAGCCGGGCGACATCATCGCCACCGGCACGCCCTCGGGCGTGGGCGCGGGCCGCACTCCGCAAGAATGGCTGTGGCCCGGCGACGTGGTCGAGTCCTACGTCGAAGGCATCGGCACGATGCGCAATCCGGTCGTGGCCGTCTGACCGGCCCGCCCACTCACCGTCTCATCGAGGAAGCCATGCCAAACCTGCCCGTCGTCAAGGTTGCCGCCGTCCAAGCGGCTCCAGTGTTCCTGGACACGAACGCCACCGTCGAAAAAGTGTGCGCGCTGATCGAAGAGGCCGCCGGCCAGGGCGCTCAGCTGATCGCCTTTCCCGAGGTCTTCGTGGCCGGCTATCCCTACTGGAACTGGATCATGAATCCCGTCGAGGGCAGTCCATGGTTCGACAAGCTGTGCCGCAGCGCCATCGAGATTCCCGGCCCTGAAATCCAGCGCATCGCCCAAGCGGCGGGGCGCCATGGCGTGCACGTGGTAGTGGGCGTGAACGAGCGCAGCCCGACGGGCATCAGCACCCTGTACAACACGCTGGTGTTCATCGGCCCCGACGGCAAGCTGCTGGGCCGCCACCGCAAGCTCGTGCCCACCTGGGCCGAGAAGCTTACCTGGGCCAACGGCGACGGCGCCTCGCTGCGCGTCTACGATACCGCCATCGGCCCCCTGGGCGGGCTGGCCTGTGGCGAGAACACCAATACGCTGGCGCGCTTCAGCCTGCTGGCGCAGGGCGAGCTGCTGCACGTGGCCAGCTATATCTCGCTGCCGGTGGCGCCGCCCGACTACGACATGGCCGAGGCCATCAAGGTGCGCGCCATGGCCCACTGCTTCGAAGGCAAGGTGTTCACCGTCGTGGCCTGCTCCACCATTTCCGAAGAAATCATCTCGTCCTTCACCAAGACGCATCCGCAAGCCGAGCAGATGCTACGGCGCAAGAACAGCGCCTTCTCGGGCGTCATCGGGCCGGACGGCCGGCTGGTGGGCGAGCCGCTCATCGACGCCGAGGGCATCGTCTACGCCGACGTCGACCTGTCGCGCTGCATCCAGCCGCGTCAGATGCACGACATCACCGGCCACTACAACCGCTTCGACGTATTCGACCTGCGCGTCAACCGCCAGCCCCAGCAGGCGGCGCAGTTCTCCGACCTGCAGCGCGGCGCCAACCTCGAATTCGACGAAGAGGCCGAACAGGCCGCGGTGGGCGGGGCCGAAGGCGGAGCGCGGCCATGAACGCCCCCCTGCGCGAAGCGCCGCGCGTCGCCAAATCATCGACCTTGGCCGAGCAGGCCTATGCGGGCCTCAAGCGCGATATTCTTTCAGGCGAACTGGCCCCGGGGCTGGCCCTGCGCCTGGAGTTTCTCAAGCAGCGCTACCAGCTCAGCTTCACACCGCTGCGCGAGGCGCTGAACCGGCTGCACAGCGAACGCCTGGTCGACTCGGTCGCGCTCAAGGGCTTCAGGGTGGCGCCGCTTTCGCTGAAAGAGATGCAAGACTCGATGAGCGTTCGCACGCTCATCGATTGCGAAGCCTTGCGGCGTTCCATCGCGCACGCCACCGACGACTGGGAAACCCAGATCGTCGCGGCGCTGCATGCGCTGGACCTGGTCACGCGGCGCAATGGCGCCGAGGCGCTCCAGGCCTCGTACGACGAGGTAGAGCAACGCCACCTGGCGCTGCACCGGGCGCTGATCGCGGCCTGTGACTCGCGCTGGCTGCTGGAGTTGTCGGCAACGCTGTACATACAGACCGAGCGATATCGTCGGCCCATGCTGAAGACCTCAGTGCGGCGCGACAGCAGCCGGGACGTGTCGAAAGAGCACCACGAGATCGTCGATGCCACGCTGCGCCGGGACGCCGAACAGGCGACAGCTCTCCTGGCCGAGCATTACAACCGCACAACCAGGCTTATAGAAACATCGCTGCTCGAGTGGCCTAATACCTCGGCCGCATGAGTCGTCTTCCACCGGCGGCACGCATAACGCTGTGTCGCCGGGCCGAATATAAATAGAAGGAACGGTGGCGCTGATTACCGGACAGTCAGCCTACCCTGCCTTTACATCCACCCGCATCGTGCCCACGCCTTCTATGTGGGCCATTATGACGTCACCCGGCTTCACGGGTCCCACACCCTCGGGCGTACCTGTAAAGAGGACATCGCCCTCGTGCAGGGTATAGAACGCCGACGCGAACTCGATCAGCTCTGGTATGCCGATGACGAGGTCCCGTGTATTGGCTTTCTGCCGAAGCTCTCCATTGACGGTCAGCCAGAAGTCCAGCTGCCCCGGGTTAGCGATTTCATCCGCTGTGACCATCCAGGGCCCCAGCACGCTATAGGTGTCGATCGACTTGCGCATGCTGCGCTCTTCAGGGCCTCGCACGGTCATGTCCAGGCCAATGCAATACCCGGCAATGTGGCCCCAAGCGTCCTTGCGTAAAATCCGGCTGCCCGCCTTGCCTATAACGACGGCCAGCTCGATCTCATGGTCGTTCCTGCGGTCGGCATGGCGAAGCGCCACCGCCTGGCCCGCGCCGATCAGCGAGCTCGCCGCCTTCAAGAACAAGCCCACCCGCTGGATCTCGCCCACTTGATTATCGTGGTGAATCTCGGCGTCGGCGCGGGCTTCGTCCAAATGCTTCCGATAATTTACGGGCGCGGCCACCAGCTTGCCCGGATTGGCGATGGGGCTTAACAAGCGGACCTCTCCCAGCGCATGGGAACTTGCGGCGGGCAACAGCTGCTTGATGCGGACAATGACCCTGTCGAGGTTGGCAATCAGCGGATCGACCCGAGGCAACGGATAGGAGACCGAGGGCAGAATACGAAGGGCCTCGGTCACGTCAAAGACCCGATCGCCTTCGACGACGCCCAAGCGGTCCGAATTGAAACGACACAAACGCATGAGAAATTCCTGAATGAAACGCCCGGCGCAAGGCCGGACGCTGTGAAATCGCTATCTGAAGGAATACGGCCCTCAAAATGTACCGGCCGGCGCCAGGCGATACCTGATGGGCTAAGCCTGCTTAAGCGCCAGCCCTTGCTCCTGTTCTTGCTTGATCCTGCGTTCGAGGATTCGGCGGGCCTGCACGCCCCCCGAATCGATGTTCAGCATCAGCCAGCGCCGATCAGGATGCTTGTCCATATTGTGCTGCTGCGACTCCAGCACGGCAAAATCCTGGCTGAAGATCTTTCTTTGGCGGTTCAATATGGTTTCCGTCAGCTCGGGGTCGTCGGCCTTGAAGTTGCGCGCCAGGCCGCCAAAATACCAATGCGTGTCTTCGGTTTCGGGCGTCATGAAGTCCACGGCGACACCGCTGGCCTTGTACTTGGGATCGGCCTCGAAGCCGCCGTTGCCGGCGTGCGCCACCCCGACCTGTATATGCACATTGGCGGGCAATGAAAAGCACGATATCTGCCAGCGGTCGACCGGCACGTCATCGGCCAGGTCATTATTGCGCAGGGCCGCGGCCCAGAAAGGCGGCGCAGGAATGTCGTACATGAACCGGCTGGTATAGACGGCGTCGCCCTCGACCCGGGTGTTGACGGGCGATAGATCGATTTCGTCCTGTCCGATGCTATCCGAGTGCACGTATGCCTCGTGGGTCAAGTCCATCAGGTTGTCGACCATCAGGCGGTAGTCGCATTTGACGTGAAACACACCCACGTCGTAGGTCCAATCGGGCGAATTGGCCCATTCATAGTGTGGAATGGCGGCTGGGTCGGCCTGGGTGGGGTCACCCGGCCATAACCAGATCAGGCCATTGCGTTCTTCAACGGGATAGCTCTTGACCGACGGAAACCCGCCCACGCGCTGCATGGGCATGGACACCGTCTTGCCATCGCGCCCCATGACCAAGCCATGGTAGCCGCAGACCAGGTTGCCATTGCAGACCCTGCCCAGCGACATGGCGGCGCCACGATGCGGACAGTAGTCGTCCACTGCGGCGATCCGGCCTTCGGCATCGCGAAAGAAGGCGATATTCTCTCCGCATATCTTGCGCCCCAACGGCTTGTCGGCAACTTCGCCGGATTTGGCGGCAACGTACCAAGCGTTCATTAGAAACATGTCATCATCCTCTCGAAGCTATGCTCCGGCCTGCCGGCAAGCTGGAGCCATTCCGCAAAAAATTATTTTTCCTTGCCCGGATCCTTGAACGCGGCCACATGATCGAACTCGATGTTTTGCAGACGACCATCCACCTTTTCCACCTTGCGGATATAGACGTTCTGGATAATGTCTCGCGTTTCAGGGTCTATCGAAATCGGACCCCGCGGGCTTTCCCATGCCATGCCCTTGGCTGCGGCAATGAAGTCATCACCGCTGGCATCGGCGCCGATTTTCTTCAAGACCTCGTAGATCAGGTGCATGCCGTCATAGCCGCCGACAGTCAGGAAGGTGGGGCGCTGATTGGGAAACTTCTTGTAGTAGGCCTCGGTGAATTCCTTGTTGACCTTGGAGTCATGGGCTTCGGAATAAGTAAAAGATGTAATCAGGCCCAAGGCGCGGTCTCCTACCGCCGAGAGCTGGTCTTCGGTGGTAATGTCGCCGGTCGAGATCAGCTGTATGCCCTCTTTATCCAGGCCACGCTCTCGATATCCCTTGATGAACGACACCCCTTGTTCGCCCGCCGGCACAAACAGGAAGACGGCATCGGGCTTTTCGTCCTTGACCCGCTGCAGGAATGGCGAGAAATCGGGGTTCTGAACCGGCATTCTTACGCTGCCGACGATGGTGCCGCCCTCTTGCGCAAAGGTCTTGAGAAACTGCGCCTCGGAGTCGTGCCCCGGGCCATAGTCGGCGACAAGCGTGTACACCTTCTTCATGCCGTTATTGGCCGCCCATATCGCCATTGGTGCCGTGAACTGACCCATGGTCGACGAAGTGCGGACAATGTAGGGAGACCGCTCTGTAATGGAAGATGTGGCCGCGTTCATGACGATCATCGGCTTCTTGGCGGACGTGGCCAGCGGCGCAACCGCGAATGCCGAAGGGGTGAATCCAAAGCCCGCCAGCACATCCACCTTTTCCTGTACGACCAGCTCTTGGGCGGCGCGCTTGCTGATGTCCGGCGCAATGCCGGTATCGTCCCGAATCACCAATTCGACCTTACGGTCGCCGATGGCATCGCCGTAGCGCTCCACATATAGATTCACCCCATCGAGAATCTGCTTGCCCACAGTGGAGAACGGCCCGGAAAGCGGCAGCACCAATCCAATCTTTATATTATCCTCGGCAGCCTGGGCCGCTCCGGCCAAACCCGTCGCCAGCACTGCGGCCAGCAATTTTCTACTTATCGACATTGTTGTCTCCTGTCTTTTATGTAAACCGCAACCGTGACTGGCATTTGCCAGACATAGCCATCAGCCCGAAGACTGCGGGGCCATGATAATGATGGGCTTGATGGTCGTGCCACTGTGCATGTCGGCAATGGCACTGTTGATTTCCGACAAGCCATAGAACTTCACCAGCTTGTCGAAGGGAAACTCTCCACGCATGTACATCTCTATCATTTGTGGAATGAATCTTTCGGGCACGCTGTCTCCTTGGTGTATGCCGCGCACCGAACGCGCTCCCAGCACCATCTGCAGCACATTGGCGCGCATGTCGGCCCCCTTGGCGGTGGCGATCAGCCCGCATATGCCACGCACCGCAAGATTGTCGACCGCTTCGCGGATGACCTCGATATTGCCCGAGGTGTCCAGGGCGTAGTCCATCCCATCGGGAGCAATGGAACGCACCACCGAGAACGTGTCCTGTTCCAACGCATTGATGACGTGGGTTGCGCCCAGTTCCTTAGCCAGATCGAGGCGGGATTGCGTGGTGTCCACGGCAACAATGGCTCCGGCGCCAGACGCCTTCGCAGCCATTACTGCGGCCAGGCCCACCGAGCCGACGCCGAATATCCCGATGGCGCTGCCGGCCGGTACCCTCAATGAGTTGATGACAGCGCCCGCGCCTGTCTGGAATCCGCAACCCAGGGGCCCCGCGAGCTCCAGCGGAAAGTCCTTGCGAATAGGAACGACATTGCGCTCTGAACACAGGGCATACGTGGCAAAGGCGGATTGATTGAAGAAGTGACTATGGATGGCCTCGTCACCCTTCGAGAATGCGGTGGATCCATCTGTGCGCCCGCCCGAGAAATTGCTGTCGTTCAGATTCTGGCAATACGCAACGTCGCCGCGAGAGCAACTGGAGCAATGGCCGCAACTATTGAAGGACATGACCACGTGGTCTCCGGGCTTGACCTTGAGAACCCGCCTACCCACCTTCTCGACCACTCCCGCCCCCTCGTGCCCCAGCACAATAGGCTTGGGTACGCGATTTGGCGCTTCGCACATGCCGATGTCGGTATGACAGATTCCTGTGCCGACCACGCGCACCAGAATCTCGTCGTCACGCGGCTCGCTCAGCTCCAGCGTTTCAAGCGTAAGGGGCCCGCCTGTCGTGCGGCATACTGCTGCGTCAATTTGCATCGTATTTCTCTCTACGCTGAGTACCTTGAACACACCAACGGATTATCGAGTTTCAAAGTAGAAATGCTTGGTCTGCATGAAGTCGTTCAGGCCCTCTACCCCATGCAGCTTGCCGTAGCCGCTGTCCCCATAGCCGCCGGTCTCCACCTCGGCGAAAAGGCGGTTATGGGCATTCATCCATACCGTGCCGAACCTCAGCCTGGACGCAACGCGCCGGGCCTTTATGGCGTCGCTCGTCCAGACGCTCGCGGCGAGGCTGTAGCGGGTGGCATTGCTTCTGGAGATCGCTTCTTCTTCGCTGCAAAAGCGCTCTATGATCAGTACGGGTCCGAAGATTTCTTCCTGGATCAAGGGCGAAGACAGGTCTTGCTCGGCAATCAGGCTGGGCTCGAGAAAGGCGCCGCGGGCAAGATCGCCGCCGGGGATCGAGCCCCGGTGAATCACCTTGCCCTGCTTGCTGGCCCCATCCACGATGGCCGCGACACGATCCCTGCTTGCCATATTGATCAGGCTGCCCATTTGCGAATCGGGGTCGGTGCCCGGCCCGACCTTCAGGCGCCCCAGGGCCCGGGCCAGGCGCGTGCTGAATTCATCGTAGATACTGTCGGCCACGAGGACACGCTCGATGCCCGTGCACTGCTGGCCGGCCATGACCATGCTGCCCGCAACAACCCCGGCAACCGCCTTGTCGATGTCGCAGTCTTCGAAGATGACCGCGGGAACCTTGCCGCCCAGCTCCAGCGACAAGCGCTTCAGGGTGCTTGAACTGGCCTGGGCAATGAGCTTGCCGACTCGCGACGAACCCGTAAAGCTGATGACGTCGACATCGGGGCTTTCACACAGATACTGGGAAACCTGCGCGCCCGACTCCACGACGGAGTTCACCACACCGGCGGGCAGGCGCTTGTCGCCAAGCAGGCATTCAAGCACCAGATTGTTGACCAGGGCGGTCTGGCAGGCAGGCTTGATCACCACCGAGCAGCCCGCCGCCAAGGCGGGCGCCAGCGAACGCACCAGCAGTGTAACGGGAGCATTCCAGGGCAGAATGATGGCGGCAACACCCGCGGGTTCACGATCGAGCGAGGCATGGCACCCAGGCTCTACCTCGAGGATGCGGCCGAACAGGTTACGTGCAAGGCCGGCGTAGTACTTCAGCTCGGATACACCGGCCATGATCTCGCCTATGGCTTCGCGACGCAGCTTGCCATTCAGCGTTACCAGCCAGTCGGCAATTTCATCTTTGCACCGATCCAGCTCGACCGCGAAGGCCCACAGGATCTCGGCCCTGGTGCGCGCATCACGAGACCAGGATGTCTGCCCGAACGCGCGACGGGCGGCGGCGATCGCGAGGGCGGCCTCTGCCTTGCCGCCCGCACAGTACTGGCCCACGACTTCGGAAGTGGCCGGATTGATGTTGTCTTCAAGGACGGCCTTTCCTTCCGCCGCCTCGAGCCAGTGTCCGTCAATATAGTGTTTCGCTATGGTCATGTGTCCCAACCCGTCAGGCCGAGCGCTGCAGATCTTCCACCTTGAAGCCCGCCACGCTTTTGTATCGATTGGATATCTCGAGCAGTTCGTCCCGAGTAATCACGTCTTCAATGCGCTCGAACGGCTTGCCGCCCGTGCGCTCGTGAACCTCTTTGAGTATCGTGTCGGGCGGCGCGACACGATTGAGCAGCACCACGTCGGTCGTCGCCTTGACCCTGATCCGGTCGTATTCGTTCAAGGCCCGCTCCGACACACCGTATTCGATCAGTTTTTCGGTAAGGCAGGCGACATCGAGTATGGCCTGGCCCGCCCCGTTTGAGCCGCGCGGCAGCATCGGATGCGCCGCATCGCCCAGCAACGTAACGCGTCCGAAGGTCCAGCGCGGGATCGGGTCTTGGTCGACCATGGGATATTCGAGGATCGGCTCGGTCTTTTCGATCATGCCGGCCACATCCAACCAGTCGAAGCGCCTGTCGTTAAAGTAAGAAAAGAAGTCCTCAAGTCGACCTGCGCGGCTCCAGTCGCGTTCGACAGGTGTATCGGATTCGGTCTCGGCCACCCAATTGATCAGCTGGTTGCCCTCGGCATCGATATTGTTGCGGATGGGATAGATCACCATCTTGCCAACCGGAATCCATCCTACCCGCACCATGCTGGCGCCGGTCAGGAAGGGCTTCATGGACGTGACGCCGCGCCACATGTTGACGCCCGAGAAGCGGGGAGCCCCCTCGTCGGGATATAGCTGCTTCCGAATCACTGAATGTACGCCGTCGCACCCGATGGCAATCGAGGCGCGTGCCTGGAAACTTGAACCGTCTTCGCTGCGGAAATGCACGGTGGCGCCATCCGTGTCATGGTCGACGCGCACGCAGCGGCTGTCCAGAACAATGGCGTCGTCTCCTAGCCTTTCGATCACGGTGCGGAACAGTATGTCGTGCAGGTCACCCCGATGAATAGAGAATTGCGGCCATCCATAACCGGCGGCCCGGCCAGCCGGCTCGCTAAGCACGAACTTGCCGTATTTGTCGAAGAAAATGGACTCTTGCGTGGTAACGCCCACCGCCGCCAGTTCGTCCAGCAGACCCAGCCCATCAAGCACCCGTACCGCGTGAGGTAGAAGATTGACTCCCGCGCCCAGTGGCTTGATCTCGGTCACTACTTCAAAAATACGGCATGAAATACCCGCGCGATGCAAGCTTAAGGCCAAAGTCAGGCCGCCGATTCCGGCTCCCACGATCAGAACTTCACAATCCTTGCTCATCCATCTTCCCCCATTTAGAGGCATACGCCTTCTCTACAGGCTCTATTTAATAGAAACGTGCAGTATTATGGAAACATGGTTTGCTAGTGAATTGAGAAGTAATTTTCATGAATGTTTCTTATCGCCAACTCAAGGCTTTCGTCACGACGGCTCGGTTATGCAACTTCACTAAAGCTGCCGAAGAGCTTCATCTGACGCAATCGGGCCTCAGCTTCATGATGCGGCAACTGGAAACGCAGCTTGACTGCCGGTTGTTCGAGCGCACTACGAGGCTGGTGGCCCTGACCCCAGCGGGGGAACACTTCCTGCCCGTTGCCCAGAACATCGTCGATTCCATGGACAAGGCCCACGAACAGTTGACTCAGCTTACCCTCGAAGCCCGCAACAAGCTGGTCATCGGGGTGACCCCCCTGGTGTCGACCAATGTGGTGCCCGCGGCGCGCAAGGCCTTCACCCACAAGCATCCCGATGCAAAATTGAATTTCGTGGCCACCAACCACGACCAGATCCAGGCGCTGGTCGCCGCCGGAGAAATAGATTTTGGGCTGGGCGCGCACTTTGACGAAGCTTCCGGCATAGATATTCAGCCCCTGTTCCAGTACAACCTGATGTGGATCACCCCCAGCCGCGCCCAAGACAGCGCGGCGCCCGATCTTGGCGCGGGCGTCGCGCCCTGGTCGGCGCTACGCGACGTCCCCCTGTTCGCCCTGCCCAGCGACAATCACATCCAGAAAGTAATCGAGAGCCACCTTTCGGACATTCGCAGACCTGACAAAGAGCAGGCCACGTTCAACAATCTGGAAATGCTCATCGCCATGGTGTCGGCCGGCGAAGGCACAGCCATTCTGCCCTCTTATTCAATAGCCGCCTGCCGGCGCCACGGCGTACAGACGGCCATCCTGACCGAACCTCGCGTTGCGATGGATTTCTATCGGATCACCCGGCGGGGACGGCATCCCGCCGAACTCATGGACGCTTTCACCGAAGCCTTCGTGGCCTCGATCCCCACGTAGACTACGGGCTTCCTATAGCGTCCCGGACTCGGCGGCCTGCTGCTGCAATGAGCGACCACTCGCTATCCGCAAAACCTCGACGGCATCAGCGCCGGCACCGCCTCGCCAGGACACCATCATGTCCGGCAAACGGGCTGCGGGCTTGGACGCCATAGGCGTCGTCATACATGGCGAGGTATTTGGCCGCTACGGGCTTGATCGGATTGTCGTCAGGCAATTGGGCGGCAAACAAGAAAGGGCCGGTGGGCGCCACGGCGCCCTCGGCGTGGGTGCCCCCAATGCGGATGAAGTCTCCGCTTACCGAACCGTGAGTGTTGTAGACCGTGCCCTTGTATCCCCTTTCGCTCAAGGCGATATGCGGCAACGCGCCCGGTGCTCCAGAGCCGCCCACCACTATCGCGTCGGGTTTGCCCGCAATGATTTTCAGTGCCTGAGTCGTAATGCTTACGTCATTGCGTTGGTAGCGCTCGTTGCTGGTCAGCCGGAGCCCCGGCACCACGTCCTGCTGCTCCAGCGTCTTGTATACGGCCTCCCCCCAGGCATCGGCGAAGCCGATGTAGCCTACGTTCCTGACATCTTCTTGCTTCATGTGCTCAAGCACGGCGCCCATCATGAGAGCCATGGGCTGCGGTATGCCGAATGCCCATGGGTGCTCGGCGCCATCAAGCTGCATCGGGCTAAGCGCAAGCAGCGGCAGCTGTGCTTCGGCCACCGCTTGCATCATGGCGCGAGTAACGGGCACCGAATTGGAGCCCACCAGCACGTCGACCTTGTTTTCGTCGATAAGCTTCTTGGCGTTGCGCACGCCCGTCGTCACGTCCGACGCGTCGTCCAGCACGATGTACTGTACCGGTTCGCCGGCGATCTCTTTAGGAAGAATTTCAAAGACGTTGCGATAAGGAATACCGAGCACCGCTCCCGGGCCTGTTGTGCTGACCACTACACCTACAGTCACCTGTGCCGCGGCCGTACCGCAGGATGCAAACAGGGCCGCGACCACTATCCCGTTCGCCAATTTACTAATGAGTTTCACGCCCGTCTCCTCGCAGTTTTCTTGTGATTCGGTTTGGGCAGTATTGGTCAGCAGCAAACCAACGACAAGTACAGCACGAGTTTCCCGGACATAACCTTCAGTTATAGGACGCAAAGGCTTGCCCTTGCCGCGACGGTATAAAGGCCTGAGTCCGGTGCAATACCGAATCCAGGCCTTCGGGCGTTACTTACGACTGTCCAATTATTGGACTGTTCTAGAGACGCTGCTTTTGTATCCTTCGTTCAGATGCCCAGGTACTGCGTCACCAATTCTGGCTGCTCCTGCAGCTCTTGCGACGTCCCATTCCAGACAATGCGACCCTTTTCGATCAGGTAGTGCCGATCGACTAGGTGGTGCATTTCCTTGAGGTTCTTGTCGATCAGCAAAATGGTCTGGCCCTCGGCCTTCAAGCGATTCAGGCAGCCCCAGATCTCTTGGCGTATGACGGGCGCCAGGCCCTCGGTGGCCTCGTCCAGGATCAGCAGGCGCGGGTTGGTCAGCAGGGCGCGGCCGATGGCCAGCATCTGCTGCTCGCCGCCCGACAGAGTGCGGGCCGACTGGTTGCGGCGCTCTTTCAGGCGCGGAAAAAGCTCATAGACCGCGTCCAGCGTCCAGCTGCCGCCGTAGTCGTTGCGCGAGGTGGCCACCAGATTCTCGTATACCGACAGCGAAGGGAATATCCGCCGGCCCTCGGGTACCAGGCCGAAGCCCAGCTTGGCAATGCGGTGCGGGCGCAGGCCGCTGATGACCTGGCCGTCGAACGAGATGCTGCCGCCCTTGACCGGCAGCATGCCCATCAGGGTGCGCACGGTGGTGGTCTTGCCCATGCCGTTGCGGCCCAGCAAGGAGACGACTTGGTGCGCCTGGATGTCAAGGTTCACCCCGAACAGCACCTGGGCGGCGCCATAGCCCGATTGCAGGTTTTCTGCGTGCAGCATCTCTATTCTTCCCTTCCCAGATAGGCATCGCGCACATCGCTGTCGCCGCGCACTTCGTCCGGGGTGCCGGTGAAGATGGGCTTGCCGTAGACCAGCACGGTAATGCGGTCGGCCAAAGCAAAAACGATGTCCATGTCGTGTTCGACCAGCAAAATGGCGTACTGACCCTTGAGCTCCAGCAGGATGTCCTTCATGCGCTGCGACTCTTCGGCGCCCAGGCCCGCCATGGGCTCGTCCAGCAGCAGCACCGAGGCATTCAGCGACAGGGCGATGGCCAGTTCGAGCTGGCGCTTTTCGCCGTGGGCCAATTCCGAAACGCGCAGATTGCCCCGCTCGGCCAGCCCCACCTGCTCGAGCGCCTTGCGCGCCGGCTCGCGCAGGTCCATCTGCTTGCGCGCGGCGCTGAACATGTCGAAACGCTTGGCCGACTGCGCCTGCACCGCCAGCGCGACGTTGTCCTCGGCGGTAAAGTCGTTGTACAGCTGGCTGATCTGGAAGGACCGCGCCAGCCCCACCGAGGCGCGCTTGTGCGCGGGCAGGCGGGTGATGTCCTGGCCGTCGAGCAGCACCTGGCCCGAATCGGGCATGAGCTCGCCGCTGATCTGCGAGATGAGCGTGGTCTTGCCGGCGCCGTTGGGGCCGATGAGCGCATGGATCTCGCCGGGCCGGACCTGGATGTTGACGTCGTTGGTGGCCACCAGCGCGCCGAAGGCCTTGCGCAGGTGGCGGATCTCGAGCTTGGGCGCCGTGGCGGCTTGAAGTGCTTCAGTCATGGCTGTTCCTCCCTGCCAGCCAGCCGAACAGTCCGCGCTTGCTGAACAACACGACGAGAATCAGGACCGGGCCCAGGAACAGCATCCAGTTCTCGGTCCAGGCGGTCAGGGCTTGCTCCAGGCCCAGGTACACGGCCGCACCCAGGATGGAGCCATAGATGGTGCCCATGCCGCCCAGCACGATCATGGCCATCAAGGTGCCCGACTTGAGCCAGGAAGCCATGTCCGGGCTTACGTACAAGGCGTAGTTGGCCCACAGCGCACCGGCCAGTCCCGCCCCGGCGGCCGAGATGACGAAGGCGGTGAGCTTGTAGCGCATGGGCGCATAGCCCAGGTTCACGTTGCGCCGCTCGTTTTGCTGGAAGCCGCGCAGCACCATGCCGAAGGGCGAATTGACGATGCGACGGCACAGCACCACCCACAGCGTCATCAGCGCCAGGCAGACGTAGTAGAAGATGGACGGATCGTCCATGTTCACGCCCGGGATGAGGTTGCGCGAGGTGACCGACATGCCGTCGTCGCCCCCGTAGGTGACCAGGCCCACCAGCACGAAATACAGCATCTGGGCGAACGCGAGCGTGATCATGATGAACTGCACGCCGCTGGTGCGCAGCGACAGAAAGCCCATGACCAGGCCCGTGAGCGCGGCCGCCAGCATGGCCAGCGGCCACATCACCAGCGCCGATTCGGAGCCCGCCCAGCCGAAGACGGTCTCGCCCATGCCCATGTGATAGGCAACGATGCCCACCACATAGCCGCCCAGGCCGAAGAAGGCCGCATGGCCGAAGCTGACCATGGCGCCGTACCCCAGGACCAGGTCCAGGCTGATGGCCGCCAGTGCGTAGATGACGAACTGGGTGCCCATGTTGATCAGGAAGCTGTTGTTCAGGCCGTTGGCCACCAGCGGCAGCACCAGCAGCACGGCGAAAATCAAAATGATGACGATGTTTTTCCGGGTCATTGCTTTACCTTTGTGCCGGAATCAGACCGCGCGGCTTGACCAGCAGCACCACGGCCATCAGGATGTAGATACTGGCCGACACCAGGCTGGAGCTGACCGAAGAACTGTACTCGGGCGGCAGCAGCTGGGACATCCAGATGGGGATGTAGGCCCGCCCGAACGAGTCGGTCATGCCCACTAGGATGGATCCCAGCAGTGCGCCGCGCACCGAACCCACGCCACCCACCACGATCACCACGAAGGTGGTGATCAGCACCTTCTCGCCCATGCCGATTTCCACCGCCAGCAGCGGCGCGGCCATGACGCCGGCAAAGCCGCACAGCAGCGCGCCCAGGGTGAACACCAGCATGAACAGGCGCCTGATATTGATGCCCAGCGCATCGACGATCTCGGCGTCGTCGGCTCCGGCGCGCACCAGCATGCCCACGCGGGTGCGGGAAATGAGCAGCCACAGGCCCACGGCGACGAGTACCCCGGCGCCGATGAAGGCCAGCCGCATGAGGGGGTAGCTGAATCCGGGCGCAAGCGGGACCGCGCCCGAGAGCAGCGGAGGAATGGCCACGAACGGCGGGCTGCGGCCAAAGACGAGGGTGACCAGGGCGTTGGTGAAGAAGATCACGCCCAGCGTGGCCAGCACCTGGTCCAGGTGATCGCGATGATACAGGCGGCTGATGATCAACCGCTCGACGATCAGGCCGTAGACGCCCGCGCCCACGATGGAGGCCAGGATGGCCACCGTGAACGAGCCGGTGATGGCCACGGCCGAGGCCGCGCAAAAAGCGCCCACCATGTAGAAGGAACCATGAGCCAGGTTCACGACGTTCATGATGCCGAAGATGAGGGTCAGACCGGCTGACAGCAGGAACAGCAAAGCGCTGTATTGCAGGCCGTTCATGGCCTGTTCCAGGAACAGATACATGGGAGGATCCCGTTTCTTGTGCGCGCGCCCGGATCAAGTCCGGGCGCGCGGTTTCAGGCGAACAGACTTACTTCATCTCGCATTGCGAGACGTAGGGATCGGTGTGGTCCTTGGCAATCGTGCTGATGGCCTTGTAGTCGAGCTTGCCGTCGCTGTTGCGCTCGACCCGCACCAGATACCAATCCTGGATGGGATAGTGGTTGGTGTTGAATTTGAAGTTGCCGCGCACGCTTTCGAAGTCGGCCTTGCGCAGCGCTTCGCGGAAGGCGTCGGGCTGGCCCTTGACGTCGCCGTTCACGGCCTTGAGCGCCGAGCCGATCAGGCGCGCGGTGTCGTAGGAGGTGGCCGCGTAGACGGTGGGACGGCGGTTGTACTCTTTTTCGAAGGCGGCCACGAAGGCCTTGCTGGCTTCGTTGTCCTGCTGGCTGGTCCATTGCGTGGTCAGGTAGTAGCCCTCGCCGGCGTCGCCCGAGGCGGCCAGCATGCGGTCGTCCATGGAGTACAGGGGAGTGACCATCTTGATGGACTTGTTCAGGCCCGAGTTGGCGAACTGCTTGGCAAAGTTGATGCCCGCGCCGCCCGGCAGGAACTCGAACACGGCATCCGGCTGCAGCGAGCGGATGCGGGCCAGTTCGACCGAGAAGTCGGACTGGTCGAGCTTGGTGTAGATCTCGGCCAGGATCTCGCCTTTGTAGGCGCGCTTGAAGCCGGTCAGTGCATCGCGCCCGGCCTGATAGGCGGGAGCCATGATGACGATCTTCTTGACGTCCAGCTGGTTGGCGGCGATGGCGGCCGTATCGCTGTACGAATCGTTCTGCATGGCTACCGAGAAGAAGTTCGGGCTGCAGGCCTTGCCGGCGAAATTGGACGGCCCCGCGTTCAGGCTGACGAAAAAGCCGTCTTTTTCTTTGACGACCGAAGGCACGACCGCCACCAGAACGTTCGAAAAATTGATGCCGGTAAAGAGGCGCACTCCGTCCTGAAGCATCTTCTCGGCCGACTGCTTGCCCGTGGCGGGCTTCAGGCCGTCGTCCTCGACGATCAGCCGTACGGGAACCCCGCCCAGCTTGCCGCCTTCTTCTTTGATGGCCAGTTGAAAGGCGTCGCGCTGGTCTTCGCCGATATAACCGGCCGGCGTGGACAAGGTGCCGATGAAACCGATGTCTACGGTTTCCTGGCCGTGAGCCAGCGTGGCGAATGCCGACAGGGCAAATGCCGCAGCCAGTTTGTTGATGTGCTTCATGAAGAGGCCTCCTGAGTCGCTTCTAGTCAATTATCGATTTTTATGCCGCGAAAACCTTGGGTTCGCGCGGTTTCCTGCTACGGCAGGGCATGACGCGCCACGAGAAAACTGCTTGCGGCGCGGCAAGATCAACGCCGCATTTTATAAAATTTTTATCTTTTTCGACAATATTAATTTGTATCGCGAGCAAAAACAAATCAGACCGCGGGCTATGCCGTGCAAAGAATCAGCGCGGTTCCAGGCAATTCGACTGGCGCCAGCCGTACAGCCACTCGAGCGAATCGTAGAAATAGCTTTGGGGCTTGTTCTTCCAGAGCAGATTGCGGACGCTGCGCTCGACGCCCTTGGCGTGATAGATGCGGCCCATTTCACGCGTCGACCACACGACACGCGCCGTGCGGGGAATGCGTACGCTTTCGTACAGCCGGAAAGCGGCGTCGAAATCGCCTTGGCTGCGGCCGATGGCCTCGCCCAGGGTGACGGCGTCCTCAAGCGCCATGCAGGCGCCCTGCGCCATGTACTGCGTCATGGGATGCGCGGCATCGCCCAGAATCGTGCAGCGTCCGGTGCCCCAGGCGTCGACCGGGTCGGCGTCGGCGGTGGCCCAGCGGCGCCACGACGTCGGCTTGTCGAGCATCTGCCGGGGCCGCGCATGGATGCCCTCGAAGTACGACAGCACTTCTTCCTTGCTGCCGTCGCGCACGCCCCATTCTTCCTCGTCCTTGCTGTGGAAAGTGACGACCAGGTTGTACTGCTTGCCGCCGCGCAGGGGATAGTGCACCAGGTGGCAGCGCGGGCCCGCCCACAGCATGGGCGCGTTCACCTGCAGGTCGGCGGGCATGTTTTCCTGGTCGACCACGGCGCGATAAACGACGTGGCCCGTTACCCGATGCTGGGCCCCGATGGTCTTGGCGCGAATGACCGACTTGACGCCGTCGCAGCCCACTACGGCATCGGCCCGGTAGACATTGCCCTCGGTATCGACGACTTCGACGCCGTCGGCCTTGACCTTGACGTCGGCAACATGGGTGGAAGTGCGGAATTCGATCAGGGGATCGTGCTGCACCGCTTCGTAGATCGACAAGTGGATGTCGGCGCGATGGATGACCGCATACGGCCCGCCGAACTTCTCGCGGAAAGCCTCGCCGGTTTCGATGCGCACGACTTCCTGGGCGTCGATCGCGTCCATCATGATGATGTGATCGGTAAACACCGCCCGCTTGCGCGCCGCCTCGCCCACGCCCAACGCGTCGAGCGCGGCGAAGGCGTTGGGGCCAAGCTGGATGCCCGCGCCGATTTCCCCGATTTCCGCCGCCTGTTCCAGCAGCAGCACCTGGATATTGCGGCGCGTCAACGCCAGGGCCGCGGCCAGGCCGCCGATACCGCCGCCCACCACAATGACTTTCTGTTTTGCTGCATTCGCCATGTCAGTCCTTCTTTTTGGTGCCGCGTACCGGCGGCGCCCGTTTTTTGCGTCTTTACCGGCTGCGCAGCCGAGGCGGGGGGCATGCCCCCGCCGGCCTACTTCTGGAAGTCCGGCTGCTGGGCCGGCGCCGCCTGCTGGAAGGCCGGCAGCGTATTGCAGTGCTCGTACACCGCCAGGACGCGCGGATAGGCACTGAGGTCGCAGCCCATGCGCGAGGCGTTGGCCACCTGGGGAACCAGGCAGCAGTCGGCCAGCGACACCTGTCCGCCCACGCAGAAATCGCCCGAATTCGTCCGCTCGAGCATTTTCTCGAGCGACTGGAACCCTTCGGCGATCCAGTGCTTGTACCAGTCGTTCTTGGCCTCTTCGCTGACGCCCAGCTCTTTGACCAGGTAGCGCAGCGCCCGCAGGTTGTTCAGCGGGTGCATGTCGCAGGAGATGAGGTTGGCGATCTCGAGCACCCGTGCGCGCTGCCTCAGGTCTTGAGGAATCAGGCGCGGCTCGGGATACTTGGCATCCAGGTAGTCGATGATGGCCAGCGACTGGCCCAACTCGAAACCGTCATCGTCCAGCAGCGGCACGCTGGCGCCCGGGTTCTTGGCCACGTAGCCGGGCTCCTTGTGCTCCATGACCCGGATGTTGACCGGCTTCAGCGTAAAGTCCAGGTTCTTGAGCCCCAGCGCGATGCGCACCCGATACGAGGTGGAGCTGTTGAAAAAGCTGTACAAGTCCATGCTTACACCACTTTGACCGACAGCGTGCCCAGCCCTTGGACCGAGCCCACCATGAGGTCGCCGGCCACCACCGCGCCCACCCCTTCGGGCGTGCCGGTGTAGATCAGGTCGCCCGGCTCCAGGCGGAAAAAGCGCGACAGGTAGCTGACCGTCTCGGCCACCGACCAGATCAGCTTGTCGATGCCGCTGTTCTGCTTGGTCTGGCCATTGACCTCGAGCTTGATGCCGGCCTGCTCCAGGTGGCCGACCTGCTCGGCGCGGTACAGCGGCCCGATGGGCGCGCTGCGGTCGAACGCCTTGCCGATTTCCCATGGGCGGCCGGCTTCACGCATCTTCATTTGCAGATCGCGGCGCGTCATGTCCAGGCCCACGGCATAGCCCCAGACGTGGCTCAGCGCCTCTTCCTGGGAAATGTTCGAGCCGCCCTTGCCGATGGCCGCCACCAGCTCGATCTCGTAGTGGTAGTTGCTGGTCTCGGACGGATAGGCCAGCTCGAGCGTCTGGCCCTCGGCCACGGGCACCACCGCGTCGGCCGGCTTGCAGAAAAAGAACGGCGGCTCGCGATCCGGATCGAAGCCCATTTCGCGCGCGTGCGCCGCGTAGTTGCGCCCCACGCAATAGACGCGGCGAACCGGAAACGTATCGGAGCTGCCCTGCACGGGAACGGCTACGACTTCAGGCGGATTGACGACGTATGACATGATGGAATCTCTTTGAAATTAGTGGTATGTAAGAAAGGCTCAATCGATACGCTCTTCGCGCAGCAGGCCCAGCGCCGACTGTATCGGCCTGTCAGAGTAGCTGAAAAGCACGGTTTCTTCATCGGCCTGCAGCTGGATCGGATACCAGGACGGCGCCACGAAAACGTCGCGCGGCGTGAAGTCGAACTTTTGCTCGCCGATGCGCACCGAGCCGCGCCCTTCCACCACGCTGAACACCGTGGCGTCGGTGCTGCGATAGGTCTTGCCCTGGAAGCCCTTGGGCAGCAGCTGCATGAAGGTGGCCATGGTGGGCATGGCATAGCCGCCCGTCGCCGGATTGACATAGCGCAGCTTGACGCCGTCCCAGGCGTCGATGTCGCCATGGCGCTGCAATTGATCCAGGGCTTCGCGGGTGCGCGAATAAGGGTAATTGAAAATAGGCGACGTCATCGTGCTGGGCTGGTAGCGCACCGGCAGCATGTTGTAGCCGTAGCGCGCCAGGGAATCTCCCTCCGGCCGGACCAGGGGCTGCTCGGCCTCGGGGTAGGGCTCGGCAAAGCCGGTGCCCAGCATGCGGATGAACGGGATGTCGAGGCCGTCGAGCCAGACCACGGGTTCGCCGCCGTCGGCCACCGCCATATTGCCGTGGTCGTGCCAGGTCCAGGAAGGCGTGATGATGAAGTCGCCGGGATGCATGGTGGTGCGCTCGCCGTTGACGGCGGTGTACGCCCCCGTGCCTTCGACGATGAAACGCAGGGCCGACTGCACGTGGCGGTGGCTGGGCGCGATTTCGTCGGGCAGGATCAGTTGCAGGCCGGCATACAGCGTGGGCGTGATGGCCGCCTGGCCCCGCAGGCCGGGGTTTTCGAGAATCAGGACGCGGCGCACGGCTTCTTCGGCGGTAATCAGCCGGCCGGCCTCCATGATGTCGTCGCGCACGGCATCGTAGCGCCACAGCGCGGGCACACAGTCGGTGGCCGGCGATGCCGGCACCAGGCTGTGCAGCGACTCCCACAAGGGGGTCATGTCTTTCTTGTCGATGCGGGCGTAGTACTCGTCGCGCGCGGACTGCTGGATGGTTGCTTCAGTCATTGACGTCTCCTGCCCCGCGCGGCCTGGAAGGGCGCGGGCGCGTTATTTCTCTATGGGATCACTGTGCAATATACGACTTTTGCCTTCGATTGTGTTTGTTTTGGTATACGAAAGAAAATGAAATATTCGTATTAAACATATCGAATTGAGTATGGATCGGCCGGGATGCCGCCATTCTTTCCGAAACCCTCTCTTCATTGTAGGTAAACGTACATCGTGATAGACTTTCCGTGATACGGCACATTGTTCTGCATTACGGAATAACTTGCCCAGATTCGTCGCTTTCCACAGCCCCTCTTCCATCCTCACTGCGAGACTAAGGCAATGGCTCCCGACATGCTGGACCCCGCGCGCACCGCGCTGCTGTTCTTCGACATGCTCAATGGGCACATCAAGAAGAACGATGCCAAGACCGACGCGCGCTACAAGCCGGTGATCGCCGCCGCAGTGCGTCTGCTCGACGAAGCCCGGCAGCACCGCATGATGGTGGCCTACGCGGCCGCCAACCATCGGGCGGACAACCTCACCAGCGCCCACACCGTGCGTGACACCGACGGCCGGCTCAATCCCATCCCCTTGGATCGGCCGCCCGAGTTCAAGCCGGTCGTCGCCGGCGGCTCCTGGGAAGCCGCCGTCATCGATGAGATCGCGCCCGCGCCCGAAGATTATCTGGTCCCCAAATACCGCTGGAGCGCCTTCTACCAGACCTATCTCGATCTGGCCCTGCGCACCCGCGGCATCGACACCCTGATCATCGCAGGCGGATCGACCGACGTGGGTGTGGCCAGTACGGCGTATTCGGCCCGCGATATGGACTACAACCTGGTATTCGCCCGCGACGCCTGCACTTCGCCCGAAACCGACAACCACGACCAGTTCATGCGCCGCATCTTTCCGCGCATGGGCCGGGTGCGCAACGTCGAAGAGATTGCCGGCATGATCCGGGCCGGCGCAGCGGCATAGCCTCCGACAATACAGCGTCGGCTACCGAGCCGCGGCCTGGCGCGGCGCCGCCGTAGGCGGTGTATATCTCTTACGAAGCCGCCGGGCCGCATGGGCGGCCGAACAGCCATGGCTCCTGCCCGGCCCGTCCTTGCTCATAGCGCCGGATGGCATCGGCATCGGCCAAAGTGATGGCAATGTCGTCCAGCCCTTCCAGCAGGCTGCGCTTGCGTGACGGATCGATCTCAAAGCTCAGCGCTTCCCCGGTGGGCGTCGCGATGGTCTGGGCGGCCAGGTCGATCGACAGGCAATAGCCTTCGTTCGCCTCCACTTCATTGAACAGCCGATCGATGGCCGCCGCATCCAGCGCGATGGGCAGGATACCGTTCTTGAAACAGTTGTCGTAGAAGATGTCGGCGAAACTCACAGCCAGGATGGCGCGAAAGCCATAGTCGAGTATGGCCCAGGGGGCATGCTCGCGGCTGGAACCGCAGCCGAAGTTTTCGCGCGTCAGCAGAATCCGAGCGCCTTGATAACGGGGCTGGTTCAAGGAAAACTGCGGATTCTGCCGCCGGCTGGCGGGGTCCTGGCCCAGCTCGCCGGCATCCAGAAAGCGCAGTTCGTCGAACAAATGCCTGCCGAAACCCGTGCGCACGATGGCCTTGAGAAACTGCTTGGGCACGATGGCATCGGTGTCGACGTTATTGCGGTCCAAGGGGGCCACCAGGCCCGTCAATGAAGTAAAGGCTTCCATGTGCGCCCCGTCAGAATTGGGTGATGTCGACGAAATGGCCGGCAATTGCGGCCGCAGCCGCCATGGCGGGGCTGACCAGGTGCGTGCGTCCTCCCGCCCCCTGGCGCCCTTCGAAATTGCGGTTGGAGGTCGAGGCGCAGCGTTCGCCCTTCCCCAGCCGGTCGGCGTTCATGCCCAGGCACATGGAACAGCCCGGCTCGCGCCATTCGAAGCCCGCGTCGATGAACACCTGGTGCAGGCCTTCGGCCTCGGCCTGGCGCTTGACCGGCCCTGAACCCGGAACGACCAGAGCCTGCCTGATGCTCGAGGCGCGGCGGCGCCCTTTGACGACGGCGGCGGCCGCGCGCAGGTCTTCGATCCGGGAGTTGGTGCATGACCCGATGAAGACCTTGTCCAGCTCGATCTGCTCGATCGGCGTTCCCGCCGCCAGCCCCATGTAGGCCAACGCCGTCTTCATGTTGCCGCATCGTACGGGGTCGGCTTCCTGCTCGGGGTCGGGCACGCGGCCGTCCACGGGCGCCACCATTTCGGGCGTGGTTCCCCAGGTGACCATGGGCCGCAGACGCGAGGCGTCGATGTCCACGACCCGCTCGAACGCGGCGCCCTCGTCGCTGACCAGCGTGCGCCAATACGCTTCGGCGGCCTCCCACTGCTCGCCCTTCGGCGCCAGGGGGCGGTCCTTCACATAGGCGATGGTCTTATCGTCCACCGCAACCAGGCCGACCCGCGCCCCCGCTTCGATGGCCATATTGCACAGGGTCATGCGCCCTTCCATCGAGAGTTCTCTGATGGCTTCGCCCGCGAACTCGATCGCATAGCCGATGCCGCCGGCGGTTCCCACCTGGCCGATGATGTTGAGGATGAGGTCTTTGGCGCTGAGGCGCTCCGGCAGGACGCCACGGACCCTGACCAGCATTGGCTTCATGCGCTTGATGGACAGGCATTGCGTCGCCAGCACGTGCTCGGCCTCGGACGCGCCCACTCCGAACGCCAGGGCCGCAAAGGCGCCATGGGTGCTGGTGTGCGAATCTCCCGCCACGACCGTCGTTCCGGGCAGGGTGAAGCCCTGCTCGGGTCCGATGACGTGGACAATGCCCTGGCGTCCGTCGTCCAGGCCGAACTCGGTGATGCCGAAGTCGGCGCAATTGCGCGTCAGTTGGTCGACCTGAATGCGCGACAGGGGGTCGCTGATGCCGTCCGCCCCGCTGCGGCGCTCGGCCTGCGTGGTGGGCACGTTGTGATCCGCCGTGGCCAGCACGGTTTCAGGCCGCCAGGCCTTGCGCCCCGACAGCCGCAAACCCTCGAACGACTGGGGGCTGGTGACGTCATGCACCAATTGACGGTCGATATACAGCAGCGACGGTCCGCCGGACTCTTCTTTGACGAGATGCCGCTCCCAGAGCTTGTCGAATAGCGTGTGCGCGTCGGCCGCCTTTCCGGTCTCCGCTTGTGTGGCAGTAGTCATGAGTGTCTCCGTCCATAAAGCCGTCCCGCTTTCGCGAAAACGGCCGCCTCGCCCGGCCTGCGCGGCCGCTGGTTCGATGTTTACTGGCTCAGGCGCCCTGCGCAGCCTTCGCGGCGGGCACAGGATAGCGTCGCGTCCAGGGCCCCGCCTTGACCACCTGGCCGGGGATGTCGTGCTGGACGATGTCGGGCAGCTGCCGGGCCCGCACCAGCAAAGCCTCCAGATCGACGCCGGTGTCGTATCCCATGGCTTCGAGCATGTGCACCATGTCCTCGGTGCAGACGTTGCCGCTGGCTCCGGGCGCGAACGGGCATCCGCCCAGGCCGCCGAGCGAGGCATCGAAGCGGTCGATGCCCGACTGCGCGGCCGCCAGCACATTGGCCAGCCCCATGCCGCGGGTGTTATGGAAGTGCGCGGTAAAGACCATGTCCGGCCAGCGCTGCCTGGCGGCGTCGCACACCCGCGCCACCTGGGCGGGATTGGCCATGCCCGTGGTGTCGCACAGCGTCACCCCGTCCACGCCCATGTCCACGAACCGGGCGACCGTGTCCAGCACGCGGGACAAGGGCACTTCTCCATCGAAAGGACAGCCGAAGGTAGTGGACAACGAGGCGTTCAGGCGGACCCGGCCGCCGACCGCGGCAACGATCTGTTCGAACTGCTCCAGCGACTGCTGCGGAGTCATGCGCAAATTGGCCATGTTGTGGCTGTCGCTGGCCGACATCACCAGATTGATCTCGTCCACCCCGCAGGAGAGGGCGCGCTCGCAGCCGCGCATGTTCGGCACCAGCGCCGCATACTCGACGCCGGGCACGCGGTCGATCCGGCACATGACGGCCTCGGCATCCGCCAGCGCCGGAATCGCCTTGGGGGAAGTAAACGACGTGACCTCTATCTTGGCCAGTCCCGTGCGGCTCAAACCATTGATGAATTCGACCTTCCGGTCCGTCGGGATGAAAATCGGCTCCATCTGGAAGCCGTCGCGAACCGAGACTTCCTGAATATAGATTCGCTTTCCGTTCTTTGAAAGATTACTCACATTCCACCTCTTTGCTGTCCATCCGCCCGTGTCCACGAGCTTGCCATCCGCCTCTCAGACCAGCCCCGCCTGGCGCAGTTTTTCCAGCTGCTCGGCCGTCACGCCGATGGAATCCAGCACCTCTTGGGTGTGCTGCCCGAGTTCCGGCCCTATCCACCGGGTACGGCCCGGCGTGGCGCTGAGCTTGGGCACGACGCCCGGCAGGCAAATCTCCGACCCGTCGGGCAGCGGATGCTTCTGCAACATGTCGCGCGCCTGGAAATGGGCGTCGTTCATGATGTCTTCGGCCGTGTAGATGCGCCCGCAGGGCACGGAGGCCTCGTTCAATACTTTCAGCGCTGTCTCGAGGTCGTTGGCCGCGGTCCAGTCGCCGATGACGCCGTCCAGCATTTCGGTCTGCCTGGCGCGCCCGTCGTTGTGGGCCAGGGCGGGATCCTCGGCCAGGTCGGGGCGGCCGATGGCGGTCATGAGGCGGCGGAATATGCCGTCGCCGTTGCCCGCCACCGCCACGTAGTTGCCGTCGCCGCACAGATAGGTGTTGGAGGGCACGATGCCCGGCAGCGCCGAGCCGGTGCGCTCGCGTATGTGCCCGGTCTTGGCGTATTCGGGAATCAGACTTTCCATCACGGCGAACACCGCCTCGTACAGAGCCACGTCGATGTACTGTCCCTTGCCGCCATTGACCTTGAGATGATGCATGGCCATCAGCGCGCCCACCGTGCCGTACAGCGACGCCAGGGTGTCGCCCAGGCTGACGCCCACCCGCACCGGCGCCCGGTCGGGATAGCCGGTGACGTAGCGCAGGCCGCCCATGCATTCCGCGATCGCGGCAAAACCCGGCCTCTGGCTGGCCGGCCCCGTCTGCCCATAGCCCGATATGCGAACCATGATCAGGTTCGGGTTGATGGCCGAAAGCTGCTCCCAGCCTATACCCCATTTTTCCAGCGTGCCGGGCCGGAAGTTCTCGACCACGATGTCGGCTTCGCGCGCAAGCTTGCGCACGATCTCCTGGCCTTCTTCAGCCTTGAGGTCCAGCGTCACCGACTTTTTATTGCGGCTTTGGGTGTACCACCACAGCGACGTGCCCTCGTGCAGCTTGCGCCACTTGCGCAAGGGGTCGCCGGTGCCCGGGGGCTCGATCTTGATGACCTCGGCCCCGAATTGGGCCAGCAGCGCGCTGGCGTAGGGGCCCGCAATCAAGGAACCCAGCTCCAGCACCTTGACGCCCGCAAGCGGCATCTCCGGGGTCGATGAGTTGTCCTGCATAGTCGATTCCTCTTCTTCTGAATGGCTAATGATGGCCGCTCGCTTCAGAGCGGTAAAGAACTGGTTTACGATGCTACCATCGCGAATGGCGATGGCCAGACCGCCGCAAGGTGACCCGATGACTCCAGACCCCAAATCCCTGCGCTTGTTCGTCAGCGTGCTCAAGCATGGCACCATCGCCGCCGCGGCCGAGCACGAGCACACCGCCGCCGCGGCCGTCAGCCGGCGCATCAGCGACCTGGAGGAACAACTGGGCGTCGCCCTGATCGTGCGCAGCAACAAGGGCGTCAGCCCGACGCCGGCGGGGCGCGCCCTGCTGAACATGTCGCATCGCGTCCTGCACGATCTGGACAGCATCCAGGCCCAGATGCACGACTATGCCGTCGGCATGAAAGGCTATATACGCATCTTCGCCAACATTTCGGCCATGCACCAGTTCATGCCCAGGGAACTCAGCGCCTTCCTGGCGGACAATCCCCTGGTCCAGATCGACCTGGAGGAACGCGTCAGCACCGCCATCGCCGAAGCCGTGGCCGACAACAATGCCGACGTGGGCGTGCTGGTGGTCGATACCCCTCTCGAGGGAGTCGAGTACCTGCCCTACAAAGAGGACGACCTGGTGGTGATCGTGCCCGCGTCCCATCCCCTGGCCGGCAAAGAACGCGTCCGTTTCGCCGACACGCTCGACTATGACTACGTCGGCCTGCCCCCCGGCAGCCAGATGAATCTGCACCTGATGCGCACCGCGCGCGAACAGGGACGCACCTGGCGCTATCGGTTCCAGGTTTCGAGCTACGACTCGCTGTGCCTGATGGTGGAATCGGGCCTGGGCGTGGGCATGCTGCCCCGCCGCATCGCCCTCGCCTATGCCAAAGCCCTCGACATCGAGCTGCTGGGCCTGGACGAGCCCTGGTCGCACCGCCAGCTGCATGTGTGCATACGCTCGTACGACGCCCTCTCGCCCGCCGCCCGGCTGCTGGTGGAACGCATGACGGGAACAGGACGGGACGCCGGCTGAACCGACAAGAATCCCCCAAAGCCAAAGGCTTGGGGGGATTTTCCTGCCCGCCGGTGCGTCGGTCCGGCCGTCAGGCCGCCCGGACCGCTACTTTCATGCTTCCGATCTTGTCGAACTCCGCGACCATGACGTCGCCCGCGGCCACAGGGCCCACTCCCTCTGGAGTGCCCGTGAAAATGACATCGCCAGGATGCAAAGTATAGAAAGACGACGCGAACTCGATGAGCTCGGGAATTCCAATTACCAGGTCCTTGGTATTCGCGCGTTGTTTTACTTCGCCATTGACGGCGATCTGGAAGTCCAGATTGGCCGGATCGGCAATTTCATCCGCTGTTACCAGCCAGGGGCCCAGCACGCTGTAGCTGTCGACGGACTTGCGCATGCTGCGCTCTTCGGGACCACGCACGGTCATGTCCAGCCCGATGCAATAACCGGCGATATGGTGCCAGGCGTCGGCAGGCGATATTCCAGCCCCTTTCTTGCCGATGACGACCGCCAATTCGATTTCGTGGTCATTGCGCCGCTCCGGATGGCGCACCGCCACACCCTCCGCGGCGCCGACCATGGAGCTGTTCGCTTTCAGAAACAAGCCAATGCGTTGAATCTCCTCGACCTTGCCGTTGTGATGGACGCCGGGATCCGCCCGGGCCTCTTCCAGATGCTTGATGTAGTTCACGGGAGCGGCGATCAGTTTTCCTGGATTGGCAACCGGGCTCAACAACTGCACGTCTTCCAGGGCCAGCTGTCCGGCCGAAGGCAAGAGCGTTTCGATTTCTTTACGCACCCGATCGAGATTGGCGATCAGGGGATCGAAGCTCGGCAGCGGGTAGCGACTGGCGGGCAACACATCCAGCGCGGCAGTCACATCGAATACCAGGCCGTCCTTGACGACGCCCAGACGATTTTCATTAAAACGACAAATACGCATGTATAAATCCCTATTGATTTCAATGATTGCTTGTCAGCGGCTCAAGGCTTGGACGCGCCGGGACGGGGCCGGCCGCCCCATTCCATATCCAGTCCAGGCACTTATAGGAGTCTTCGGCTGTACGTCCTTCCAACTGCGCATTGCGCACATCGCGCCCGATTCCTTCTTCGTGATAGAACTTCCAGACCTCACGCCCCTCCAATTGAATCCGCGCGGTCCGCAGGGCGCGCTGCTTTGAAAATTCAGCGAAGGCGTCTTCGTATCCGTGACGATCGAGCAGATCGGCAATGCAGCCCGCATCCTCGATGGCCATTCCCGCGCCCTGCGCGTAGGATTGCAGAACCGGATGCGCGGCATCTCCGAGAAGCACGATCCGGCCACGGTTCCATCGCCTTACGGGATTTCTGTCCGCGATCACCCACCGCCGCTCCAGGTCCATCAGCGCGAGAACGCCTTTCAAGGCAGGATGGGCGTTGGCATAAACGTGCTGCACGTCTTGCTCGTGGGTTACGTACTGATCGCCATGCTGCGGAGCCGGGTCCTTGAACACCGCGACAATGTTGAACAAGGTGCCCTGTCGCAACGGATAGTGCACGACATGGTAGCCAGGCCCACTCCATAGAACCACATCTTTCTTGTGAGGGAAATCCGCGGGAATGTCGGCCATGTCGACGATGGTTCGATGTGCGACGTAACCTATCGGGCACAGACCGTCTTTCACCAGCAGTTCGCGAGCGCGGCTTTTGAGGCCATCGGCGGCGATCAAGGCCGCAGCTTCGAATGTCCGGCCATCCGAACACGTGACGCGCACATGGTCGCCCAGGTCTTCGTGCGCAACGACCGCCGCGTTGACGGTGACTTCGATGCCGGGAGTCTTGAGACAAGCCTCCAGCAAGACATTGTGGATGTCGGCCCGATGCACCACGACGTAAGGGTTGCGAAACCGCTGCCTGTATCCTGGTGTCGTCACCGGAATATCGATCAGCGTCCGCCCGTCGTCCGCATCGATCATGCAGACGGAATCCGGAAAGTCGGCAATGGACTTTACCGAATCGGCAATGCCGAGTTGTTCGAACACATTGAAAACATTGGGCCCCAACTGTATTCCATAGCCGATTGCGGAAATTTCGTGGGCCTGCTCCAGCACGTGCACGGAGCGGCCTTTCCGGGCGAGCGCTATGGCTGTCGTAAGGCCTCCTATGCCTCCACCCACAATTAAAACTGTATTACGCGAATTCAACACGGCCTCCTGTAGTAGGAGCATGCCAAGCCACTGAACTTCTCAATCGCGCCACACATGCTCGTGACGCATCGTCCGTGATTTACGTGTTGCCCGTCAATAAAGCAGCGTTGATTGCCCCTATAAGGGATTTGAATGGATGGGAGAGCCGGGCATGTCGAGGAAGGTGTTGAACATGATCTGGCGCAGCCAGCAATTTCCCGGCTCTCGATGAAAGCGTTCATGCCAATACTGCCTGACTTCGTAAGACGGGCTGGCTACCGGGATTTTCAAAACCTGCACCCGGCCGCCGTACGCTAGTGCCTGAGCCAGCCGCGCCGGCACGATCGCCAGCAAGTTGGTCATGGAAACGGTTTGCCCGATTCCCAGAAATGACGAGACCTTGACCTTGATCCGGCGGCGCACGCCCTGTTTCTCGAGTTCTTTATCGAGCAGGGAATAACCGGTGGCGGGAGCTTCAAGCGCCACATACGCTTCGGACATTAATTGCGCCTTGGTCAGCTGGCCTTGCACGCGGGGATGATCGGCCCGGGCAACGCAAGCGTAGTGCTCGGTAAACAGGCGCTGTTGATAAATTCCCGTATGCAAGTCGGCGGCAAACCCCACGGCGACATCCAGCTCGCCGGCCTCGAGCATATGACCGACCTCATGATCCAGATCCACCGATTCGACGCTGAGCTGCGGCGCCCTTTCTTCGAACAATGCAAGCAATTGCGGCAACAGGGCCATCTGCGCAACGTTGGTCAGGCCCAAGCGAAAAGTGCGGCTCGACGTGGCGGCGTCGAAGTCCTCATGGCGAGCCTCATTCGGAGCAAGAAGAGTCAGCGCCTCGTCTATGCCCGGCAATAAGCTTTCTAAATAGGGAGTCGGCATCATGCCCACCGAGGTCCGCACAAAAAGCGCATCGCCGAAATGACGCCTCAGATGGCCCAGACGCACGCTGATGGCCGGTTGGCTAAGGCCAACCGGCCCGACCGAAGAAGATATGCCGCGCGTCTTGTAGATTTCTTTAAGGATGAGAAGATCAGAGACATCTAGGTTTGCCATGGCGACCGATTAGCGAGCTGTATTTAAAAATACGATAGAACTTATCAAGGTTACTTTATTGCCGACTCGAGAACAACAGGCCAGACTTGATCCAAACATACAACTTAGGAGACACAACATGGCAGGTATTACCCAACTCCCCGCGTTCGCCCAACCGACGGTTCCCGGTGGATTCCGCAGCGATGCGGAAAAGCCCCGTCGGCAGAGGCGATCGATCGTCCAGGCCGCCCTGATCGGCGCGACGCTGGCCGTGGCGGGGTTGCCGGTAAGCTCCGCATCGGCAGCGGACGACACCTTCAAGGTCGGTCTCGTTCTGCCCATGACCGGCCCCTTCGCCTCGACGGGCCGGCAGGTCGAGAACGGCGTGCGAACCTATCTGCACCAGTACGGCACCGAAGTCGCCGGCCGCAAAGTTGAAATACTGCTGCGCGACGATGCGGGAGACCCGGCCAACAGCAAAAGGCTCGCCCAAGAACTGCTCGTCACCCGCAAGGTCGATGTGCTGGCCGGTTTCGGCCTGACCCCGCTCGCCTTGGCCGTTGCGCCCATGGCAACGCAAACCAAGACTCCCATGGTCATCATGGCGGCCCAAAGCCTGGCGGTGATCAACGCCTCGCCATATGCGATCCGAACCAGCGGAACCATTCCGCAGGTAACGATGGGCTCCGCTGTATGGGCCGGCAAGCACGGCCTCAAAGAGGTCGCCACGCTGGTTCCCGATTACGCGCCGGGCCATGAGTCGGAAAAAGCCTTCAAAGAGTTCTTCAACGGCCCGGACCAGAAGATCGCCAGCGAAATACGCGTGCCCATGGCCAATCCCGACTTCGCGCCCTTCGTGCGCCGGATAAAGGACCAGAAGCCCGATGCCTTGTATGTCATGCTGCCGGCCGGACCCGGCGCGGCCTTTCTCAAAGAATACGCGGCGCGCGGCCTGGCCAAGGCCGGCATTCCCTTATTGGCCCACGGGGCTGTAACCGACGACGATTTTCTGAATGAATCCGGCGACGAGGCGCTGGGCATTATCACGTCCGACTATTATTCAGCGGCGCACCCGTCCGAAATGAATAAAAAATTCGTTGCCGACTTCAAGCAGTTGAACAATGGAGAAAGGCCGAACTTCTTCGCGGTGGCGGGATACGACGGCATGCACGTCATCTATAACGCAATCAAGACCGCAGAAGACGCGAGCAATGGCGATGCGCTGCTGGGCGCCATGAAAAACCAAAGCTTCGAAAGCCCTCGCGGACCGGTCACCGTAGACCCTGAAACCCGCGATTTCGTCCAGAACATTTATATACGCAAGGTAGAGCGTGTGGACGGCGAACTGTACAACGTCGAGTTCGACACGATTGAAAATGTCCTGAACACGGGTAAAACCAAATAAACGACCGTTCATCGATTCGGCACGGGCCGTGGCGGATCGATGAACTCGAAGGCGTTGCGCCAACGTAAAAATCCCCCAAGCGTCAATGACGCTTGGGGGATTTTTCATCCAAGCCGCTGGAGCGGTGTCGCCGGCCTGGAATACTTCAAAGGCCAGGCGGGCTGCGGAGCGGTTAGATGACGCGTGCGGCCTCGAGCAGGCGCACCACCGTCCACGACTTGTCGCGGCTGATGGGGCGGCCTTCTGCGATTTCGACCATATCGCCTTCGTTGTACTGATTGGTTTCATCATGCGCTTTGTAGCGATTGGAGCGGATGATGATCTTGCCGTAGACAGGATGCTTGACGCGGCGTTCGACGCGGACGACGACCGTCTTGTCCATCTTGTTGCTGACGACTTTGCCGATCAGCGTACGTTGACGCTTGGCGGTTTGTGTTGTTTGAGTTTCGCTCATTTTACTTTCCTGCCTTCTCAGTCAAAAGGGTGCGGACGCGCGCGATGTCGCGGCGGACCTTGCCCAGTTGGCTGGTGTTGGAGAGTTGCTGAGTGGCGCGCTGCATGCGCAGGCCGAATTGCGCCTTCAGCAGGCTCTCGAGCTCGGTCTGGAGCTCGGCGGCATCTTTGGTGCGGAGTTCGCTGGCTTTCATGAGATCTCCTTAAGCGCCGACATGCCGCGACACGAAGGTCGTGGAAATGGGCAGCTTGGCGGCGGCCAGACGGAATGCTTCGCGCGCGAGTTCTTCGCTGACGCCTTCCATTTCGTAGATGACCTTGCCGGGTTGAATTTCTGCGACCCAGAACTCGGGATTGCCTTTACCGTTACCCATACGGACTTCCGCAGGCTTCTGGGAAATGGGCTTGTCCGGGAAGACGCGAATCCAGATACGGCCGCCGCGCTTGATGTGGCGGTTGATCGCACGACGCGCAGCCTCGATCTGGCGAGCGGTCAGGCGGCCGCGGCCGGTGGCCTTCAGGCCGAACTCGCCGAACGACACCTGTGCACCGCGAGTCGCCAGGCCGGTGTTACGGCCTTTGTGCTCTTTGCGATACTTTCTGCGTGAGGGTTGCAACATGGTTATTCTCCTTCAGGCGCTGGCGCCGCTGCGGCGTCAGGCTTGCGGGGTCCACGGCCACGGCCACCGGCCGGACGACGGCCTTCGGGCCGGTCGCCACGGGGACGACGGGAGCGGCGCTCTTCGTCGCGCGGAGCGGCGGTTTCGGGAGGCATTTCGCCGTTAGGCAGCATATCGCCCTTGTAGACCCACACTTTGATGCCGATGATGCCGTAAGTCGTCTGGGCTTCGGCCGTGCCGTAGTCGATATTGGCGCGCAAGGTGTGCAGGGGCACACGGCCTTCGCGATACCACTCGGTACGGGCGATTTCGATGCCGTTCAGACGGCCCGAGCTCATAATCTTGATGCCCTGGGCGCCAAGACGCATGGCGTTCTGCATGGCGCGCTTCATGGCGCGGCGGAACTGGATGCGCTTTTCGAGCTGCTGGGCGATGGAATCGGCCACCAGTTGGGCGTCGGTTTCAGGCTTGCGGATCTCTTCGATGTTGACGTGCACGGGCACGCCCATCAGACGCTGCAGGTCGGACTTCAGGCTCTCGATGTCCTCGCCGCGCTTGCCGATCACCACGCCCGGACGAGCCGAGTAGACGGTGATGCGGGCATTCTTGGCCGGACGCTCGATGACGACGCGGCCAACGGACGCGCTCTTGAGCTTTTTCTTCAGGTATTCACGGACGCGGATGTCCTCGGCGAGCATGCCGCCGAAGGCCTTGTCGTCCGCGTACCAACGCGAATTCCAATTGCGGTTTACCGCGAGACGGAACCCAACCGGGTGTACTTTCTGTCCCATTGTGACTCCTTAAGCGCCGACCTTGACCACGATGTGGCAGGTCTGCTTCTCGATACGGTTACCACGGCCTTTTGCACGGGCGGAGAAACGCTTCATCGACTGGGCCTTGTCCACATAGATGGTCGTGACCTTGAGTTCGTCGATGTCTGCGCCGTCGTTGTGCTCGGCGTTGGCAATCGCGGACTCCAGGGCCTTCTTGAGGATGCCCGCGGCTTTTTTGGGTGTGAACGTCAGGATGTTCAGCGCCTGGGCGACCGACTTGCCGCGGATGAGATCCGCAACGAGACGCGCCTTCTGGGCCGAAATATGGACGCCACGAATAATAGCTGTAGTTTCCATCACTTACCTCTTGGACTTCTTGTCCGCAGCATGGCCCTTGAACGTACGGGTCAGCGCGAACTCGCCGAGCTTGTGACCGACCATGTTCTCGTTGATGTAAACGGGAACGTGCTGGCGGCCATTGTGCACAGCAATCGTCAGCCCAATGAACTCGGGCAGGATGGTGGAACGGCGCGACCAGGTCTTGATCGGCCGCTTGTCTTTGCCTTCGACGGCCGCATCGACCTTCTTGATCAGATGCGCGTCGACGAATGGGCCTTTTTTAATCGAACGTGACATTTGGTTCGCCCCTTACTTGCGCTTGCGACGCGAGACAATCATGTTGTCCGTGCGCTTGTTACGACGAGTTCTGTAGCCCTTGGCCGGGGTGCCCCATGGGCTGACCGGCTCACGGCCCTCGCCAGTACGGCCTTCGCCACCGCCGTGCGGGTGATCGACCGGGTTCATGGCAACGCCACGCACCGTGGGACGGACACCGCGCCAGCGAACTGCACCGGCCTTGCCGATTTGACGCAAGCTGTGTTCTTCGTTGCCGACTTCGCCAATGGTGGCGCGGCAGTCGATGTGAACGCGACGGACTTCACCCGAGCGCAGACGCACCTGGGCGTACACGCCTTCGCGAGCCAGCAGCACCGCCGAAGCGCCTGCCGAACGGGCCATTTGCGCGCCCTTGCCCGGAAGCATCTCGATGCAGTGTATGGTGGCACCGACGGGGATGTTGCGGATGGGCAGCGTATTGCCGGAGCGGATGGGAGCGTCTTTGCCCGAAAGCAGCGTTGCACCCACTTCAAGGCCGCGGGGAGCGATGATGTAGCGACGCTCGCCGTCGGCATAGCACAGCAGTGCGATATGCGCAGTACGGTTGGGGTCGTATTCGAGGCGCTCGACCTTGGCGGGGATTCCGTCTTTGTTGCGACGGAAGTCGACCAGGCGGTAATGCTGCTTGTGACCGCCGCCACGATGGCGCACAGTGATGTGGCCATTGTTGTTACGGCCCGAGCCGCGGGATTTCTTTTCGAGCAGAGCTGCGAATGGTGCGCCTTTGTGCAGATCAGGCGTTACCACCTTGATCATGCCGCGGCGACCAGCCGAGGTCGGCTTGACTTTTACGAGTGCCATTTAGTTCATCTCCGTAAAGTCGAGTTCCTGACCGTCCTTGAGCGAGACGTATGCCTTGCGCTCGTTACGGCGGCTACCCATGAAACGGCCAAAGCGCTTCTGCTTGCCCTTCTGATTCAGGACCTGAACCGACTCGACCTCGACCTTGAACAGGAGCTCGACGGCGGCCTTGATTTCGGGCTTCGTGGCATTGGCCACGACGCGGAAAGCGATTTGCTGATTTTTTTCGGCGACGAACGTGGCCTTTTCGGTCACGACGGGCGCCAAGATGACTTGCATCAAACGTTCGGCGTTCATCCCAACATCTCCTCGAGTTGAGCGATAGCCGGCTTGGTGATCAACACTTTCTTGTAGTGGATCAGCGAAAGCGGATCGGCGTAACGCGGTTCGACCACGGCAACGTGAGGCAGGTTGCGCGTAGCGAGATAGACGTTTTCGTCGAGCACGTCGGTGATGATCAGCACCGATTCGAGACCCATGCCCTTGAGCTTGGCCGCGGCCTGCTTGGTCTTGGGCGTATCGAGCTGGAAGCTGTCGACGACGGCGATACGGTCTTCGCGGGCCAACTGGGAGAGAATCGCGCGAATGCCGGCGCGGTACATCTTCTTGTTGACCTTCTGGCTGAAGTTTTCGTCAGGCGAATTGGGGAATGCGCGACCGCCTCCACGCCAGATGGGCGAGGACGTCATGCCGGCACGGGCGCGGCCGGTGCCTTTCTGGCGCCACGGCTTCTTGGTGCTGTGCTTGACTTCGGAACGATCTTTCTGCGCACGGTTGCCGCTGCGCGCGTTGGCCTGGAAGGCCACCACGATCTGGTGCACCAGCGCTTCGTTGAAGTCGCGGCCGAACACGGTGTCGGGAGCGGCGACGGTGGACGAGGATTGACCCTGGTCGTTCAGGAGCTTGAGTTCCATCTGTTAGGCTCCTTTCTTGGGCTGCGACTTGACGGCGGGACGCACGACGACGTCGGAGTTCTTGTGGCCGGGAACAGCGCCCCTGACCAGCAACAAACCGCGTTCTGCGTCGACACGCACGATGTCGAGATTCTGGACGGTACGGGTGACGTCACCCAGATGGCCGGCCATTTTCTTGCCGGGGAAGATGCGGCCGGGATCTTGAGCCTGGCCGATGGAACCGGGCACGCGGTGCGAACGGGAGTTACCGTGCGACGCGCGCTGCGAACCGAAGTGGTGGCGCTTGATGGTTCCGGCAAAGCCCTTACCGATGGTGGTACCGGTTACGTCCACCTTCTGGCCAGCCTCGAACACGCTTTCGACGGCCACGATGGAACCGGCCGAAAATTCGGCGGCTTTCGCGGGATCGAGGCGGAATTCCTTGAGGATGCTGCCGGCTTCAACGCCGGCTTTAGCGTAATGCCCGGCAGCCGGCTTGGTGACGCGCGAGGCGCGGCGGGTGCCGTATGCTACTTGTACCGCTGCATACCCATCGACTTCTGGTGACTTGACCTGGGTGACACGATTGTTCGACACGTCCAGTACTGTAACCGGGATGGACTCGCCTTCCTCGGTGAAAATACGGGTCATGCCAACCTTGCGCCCCACGAGCCCCAGCCGGTGTGCGGCAGGCGTAGGTGTCGAGTTCGACATCGTTTTCTCCATTCCCGACTGCGATTGGTCGGGGCTATGATTAATGCAAGCCCTGCCGTCAATAAACGGATCAAGCCGTGGCCACAAAAAGCAAAAAACCTTTGCCTAAGTTTTTTTGCCCAAGGGCGCTTGCTATTCAAACAGACCAAAATTCACAAAAACGCCAAGCCAATAAAAATAGACCTGGCGCCAAACTTTTTTGGTCAAGCGTAGCACTTTAACATGAATTGGGCCGGGTAAGCAAGCCGCGCTTTGGCAGGCAATGCCTATCCGCCACAGAGCGCAAGCGCCCAGCGCGCGCGGCGGACGCCCTTCGGCTTGCCCGGCATCCAGCGGCTTGCGCTACTATCTGCTGAACCCTGGACTCCCGGAGCCCGTATGCCGCCACCCTCAGCCCATCGCTCTGCCGCCGTCGCGTTGCGCGGCCCGACGCTCAGCTTTGTGGACGATCCTTTCCAGGCCGGGGACGAGGCGGCCCTGCGCTACGAACCCGACGGCCTGATCATCATTGAAGACGGCCTCATCACGGCGGCAGGCAGCCACGCCGCGCTTCGCGGCCAAGTGGCGCCCGAGGCCGTCACCCGCTACCCCGACGCTCTTATTCTGCCCGGCCTCATCGACACCCACGTCCATTACCCTCAGACCCAGATCATCGGCGCCTACGGGGCGCAGTTGATCGACTGGCTCAACGAGTACACCTTCGTGGCCGAGCAGCAGTTCGCCGACGCCGGCCATGCCCGGGCCGTGTCGCGAACGTTCCTGGACGAATGCCTGCGCGCCGGCACCACGACGGCGGCGGTGTACTGTACGGTGCACCCCGGCTCGGTGGACGCTTTCTTCGAAGCCGCCCGCGAATACGGCATGCGCATGGTCGCCGGCAAGGTCTTGATGGACCGCAACGCGCCCGCGGCGCTCACCGACACGGCGCAGGCAGGCTATGACGATTCGCTGGCGCTGATCGAGCGCTGGCACGGCAAGGACCGGCTGCACTACGCCATCACCCCGCGCTTCGCGCCCACCAGTACTCCCGAGCAGCTGGAGGCCGCCGGCGCGCTATGGCGGCAACATCCCAGCGCCTACATGCAAACCCATCTCTCCGAGAATCAGGCGGAGATCGAATGGGTGAAGCAGCTGTTTCCGCGCCGCGCGGACTACCTCGATGTATACGACCACTATGGCTTGACGGGGCCGCGCTCGGTGTTCGGGCACGCTATCCACCTTGGCGAACGCGAGTGGCAACGGCTGTCCGAAACCGGCTCGGCCGTAGCTCACTGCCCCACGTCCAATACTTTCCTGGGCAGCGGCCTGTTCGACTTTGCGCGAGCCAGGCAACCGCAGCCCCCCGCCCTGCCCGTGCGCACCGGCCTGGCCACCGACGTGGGCGGCGGAACCTCGCTGTCCATGCTGCGCACCATGGGCGAGGCCTACAAGGTGGGCCAGCTAGGGGGCTATTCGCTCTCGGCCGCCAAGGCCCTGTACCTGGCCACCCGGGGCGCCGCCCAGGCTCTCTACCTGGAAGACAAGATCGGCTCGATAGAGGCCGGCCTGGAAGCCGACCTGCTGGTGCTGGACCTGAAATCCACGCCCCTGATCGACTTTCGCATGAAGCATTGCCAGGACATCAACGAAGCACTGTTCGTGCAGATGATCATGGCCGACGACCGCGCCACGAAAGCGGTCTATATCAAAGGGCGCCTTGCTTATTCACGCGACTAGGAGAGAACCTGCGGCAGCCCGTCCCACAGCAACTTCAAGCTGGTGCAGAACAAGAATATATACATCAGCTTGTTGAACAACACTGCGTCCACGCGGTCGTGCATCCAGACCCCCAGCTTCACTCCGATGACGGCTGCCGGAGCCAGCAAGAGCGAGGTCCCCAGGTTTTCGGCGCTAAGCTGGCCCAGCAAAGCATAAGGGATCAGCTTCACGTAATTGACCACGGCGAAGTAGATGGTCACCGTGCCGACAAAGATGCTTTTGTCCAGATTTTTGGGCAGAAGGTAGATCATCAAGGGCGGGCCGCCCGCATGAGCCACGAAGCTCGTATAGCCCGACAAGCCCGACCACAGCCAGCAGGCGGGGCCGTCGGGCAGGCGCAATCGCAGGCGCAAACGGCCGCCCAGCCAGTATCGCAGCGAGAACAGCAGCGCCATCGTGCCGATCAGCACCTCGAGGAATGCCTCGCTGACATAACGAAAGGTCAGCGCGCCGACGAGGATGCCCAGCATCGCGCTGGGCAGCAGCCTGAACATCAAGCCGTGGTCCCAGCGGCTGAGCCAGGCGCGCACGCCGGTCACGTCCATCACGCACAATATGGGCAGCATGATGCCCGCCGCCTGGATGGGCGAGGACACCAGAGCCAGCATGGGGACGGCCAGTATGCCCAGGCCGCCCGCAAAGCCGCCCTTGCCGATGCCGACGATCAGCACCGCCGGGACAGCCACGAGATAAAACAGCGGATCGTCAATGAAGGCCAGCGTCACGGTGCAGCTTCTCCTCGGAATGCAACAAAGCCCTCCGGGGGGAGGGCTTTGCGGGCCGGCGGCCTGTCGCTTGGGACAGTTGGCCGGCCATCATTGAACGCAACGATTACTGCAGGGCGATTTCGACGTCGACACCGGCCGGCAAATCCAGACGCATCAGGGCGTCCACGGTTTTGTCGGTAGGATCGACGATGTCCATAAGACGTTGATGCGTGCGCATCTCGAATTGATCGCGAGCGGTCTTGTTGACATGAGGCGAGCTCAGCAGGTCGTAGCGGCGAATGCGGGTGGGCAGCGGCACAGGTCCGCGAACCACCGCTCCCGTACGCTTGGCGGTGTCAACGATTTCGGCTGCCGACTGGTCGATCAGCTTGTAATCGAACGCTTTCAAGCGGATGCGGATTTTCTGGTTTTTCATGGTGTTTCCTAAAGAACGAAATCGGCGGAGGGAAGCCCCCCGCCTCTGTGTGCAAGACTTACTTGATGATTTTAGCCACCACGCCGGCGCCCACGGTACGGCCGCCTTCGCGGATCGCGAAGCGCAGGCCCTCTTCCATGGCGATCGGCGCAATCAGCTTGACCTGCATCGACACGTTGTCGCCAGGCAGCACCATCTCTTTGTCCTTGGGCAGGTCGATCGTGCCGGTCACGTCCGTCGTGCGGAAGTAAAACTGCGGACGATAGCCGTTGAAGAACGGCGTGTGACGACCGCCCTCTTCCTTGGACAGAATGTACACCTCGGCCGTGAACTCGGTGTGCGGGTTGATCGAACCGGGCTTGGCCAGCACCTGGCCGCGCTCGACGTCCTCGCGCTTGGTGCCGCGCAGCAAAATACCCACGTTGTCACCAGCCTCGCCCTGATCGAGCAGCTTGCGGAACATTTCCACGCCCGTGCAGGTCGTCTTGACCGTGTCCTTGATACCGACGATCTCGATTTCCTCGCCGACCTTGATGATGCCGCGCTCGATACGACCGGTCACCACCGTGCCCCGACCCGAGATCGAGAACACGTCTTCCACAGGCATCAGGAACGCGCCATCGACCGCACGCTCGGGCGTGGGGATGTACGAGTCCAGCGCCTCGGCCAGTTGCAGGATCGCCTGCTTGCCCAGCGGGCCGTCGTCGCCTTCGAGCGCCAGCTTGGCCGAGCCCTTCACGATCGGCGTATCGTCGCCCGGAAAGTCGTACTTGGACAGCAGCTCGCGCACTTCCATCTCGACCAGCTCGAGCAGCTCTTCATCATCGACCATGTCGGCCTTGTTCAGGAACACGATGATGTACGGCACGCCCACCTGGCGGCTCAGCAGAATGTGCTCGCGCGTCTGGGGCATCGGGCCGTCTGCGGCCGACACCACCAGAATGGCGCCGTCCATCTGCGCTGCGCCCGTGATCATGTTCTTGACGTAGTCGGCGTGGCCCGGGCAGTCAACGTGCGCGTAGTGGCGCGCGGCCGTCTCGTATTCCACGTGCGAGGTGTTGATCGTGATGCCGCGCGCTTTCTCTTCGGGCGCCGCGTCGATCTGGTCGTAGCCCTTGGCTTCGCCCGAACCAAACTCCTTGGCCAGCACCGTCGTGATCGCCGCCGTCAGCGTCGTCTTGCCGTGGTCAACGTGGCCGATCGTTCCTACGTTTACGTGCGGTTTGGTCCGCTCAAACTTACCTTTTGCCATGATTCATCCCATCAATATTTCAAGGAAATAAAATTTCTAGCCGCCCATCGAAAGATGGGCGGTACCCGTATTACTTATTTGCCACGTGCGCTGATGACTTCGTCAGCGACGTTCTTGGGAGCTTCGGCGTAGTGCTTGAACTCCATGGTGTAGGTCGCCCGACCCTGGGTCTGCGAACGCAGGCTGGTCGAATAACCGAACATTTCGGCCAGAGGCACCTCGGCCTTGATGATCTTGCCGCCGCCGGGGATGTCGTCCATGCCCTGGACCATGCCGCGCCGCGAGGACAGATCGCCCATCACGGTGCCCGCGTAGTCTTCGGGAGTTTCGACTTCGACCGCCATCATGGGCTCGAGCAGCACGGGGCTGGCCTTGCGCATACCGTCCTTGAACGCCATGGAGGCGGCCATGCGGAACGCGTTTTCGTTCGAGTCCACATCGTGGTACGAACCGAAGAACAGCGTGACCTTGACGTCGACCACAGGATAGCCGGCCACCACGCCCGCGGGCAAGGTTTCCTGGATGCCCTTGTCGACCGCCGGGATGTACTCGCGCGGAACCACGCCGCCCTTGATGGCGTCGACGAATTCGTAGCCGCCGCCGGGCTCGAGAGGCTCGAGCTTGAGCACCACGTGGCCGTACTGGCCGCGGCCGCCCGACTGCTTAACGAACTTGCCTTCGACTTCGTCGCAGGTCTTGCGTATGGTTTCGCGGTAGGCCACCTGGGGCTTGCCCACGTTGGCCTCGACGCCGAACTCGCGACGCATGCGGTCGACCAGAACCTCGAGGTGAAGCTCGCCCATGCCCGAGATGATGGTCTGGCCCGACTCTTCGTCCGAACGCACGCGGAAGGAGGGATCCTCTTGTGCCAGACGCGACAGGGCGATACCCATTTTCTCTTGGTCGGACTTGGTCTTGGGCTCGACAGCCTGCGAAATGACGGGCTCGGGGAACTCCATCTTTTCGAGCAGGATGTGCTGGCCGACGTCGCACAGGGTTTCGCCCGTGGTGACGTCCTTCAGGCCCACCACCGCCGCGATGTCGCCCGCCAGAACCTCTTTGATTTCAGCACGGTTGTTGGCGTGCATCTGCAGGATGCGGCCGATGCGCTCTTTCTTGCCCTTGACCGGGTTGTAGACCGTTTCGCCGGCGTTGAGCACGCCCGAATACACGCGCACGAACGTCAGCTGGCCAACGAAGGGGTCGCTCATCAGCTTGAAAGCCAGCGCAGAGAACTTGGCGCTGTCGTCGGCCGGCAGGCTGATGGGGTTGCCATCGTCGTCCACGCCTTCGACGGGGGGGATATCCACCGGCGAGGGCAGGTAGTCGAGCACGGCGTCGAGCATGCGCTGCACGCCCTTGTTCTTGAAGGCGGTGCCGCACAGCATGGGCTGGATTTCGCCGGCGATGGTGCGCAGGCGCAAGCCCTTGTTGATTTCGTCTTCGGTGAGCTCGCCCGACTCGAGGTACTTGTTCATGAGCTCTTCGTTTGCTTCGGCGGCCGACTCGACCAGCTTCTCGCGCCATTCCTGGGCGTCGTCCTGCAGCTCGGCCGGAATGTCGACGTACTCGAACTTGGTGCCCTGGGAGGCTTCGTCCCAGATGATGCCGCGCATCTTGACCAGGTCGACCACACCCTTGAAGGAGTCTTCGGCGCCGATGGGGATGACGATGGGCACGGGGTTGGCCTTCAGGCGCAGCTTGAGCTGGTCGTAGACCTTGAAGAAGTTGGCACCCGTGCGGTCCATCTTGTTGATGAACGCAAGACGGGGCACACCGTACTTGTTGGCCTGACGCCAGACGGTTTCGGATTGGGGCTGCACACCGCCCACTGCGCAATAGACCATGCATGCGCCATCGAGAACACGCATGGAACGCTCGACTTCGATGGTGAAGTCGACGTGTCCCGGGGTGTCGATGATGTTGATGCGATGCTCGGGGCGATCGCCCGCCATCCCGCGCCAGAACGCCGTGGTAGCGGCGGAGGTGATGGTGATGCCACGCTCTTGTTCCTGCTCCATCCAGTCCATGGTGGCCGAGCCTTCATGGGTTTCGCCAATCTTGTGGTTGACGCCGGTATAGAACAGAATGCGCTCGGTGGTGGTGGTCTTCCCTGCGTCGATGTGGGCAGAGATACCGATGTTGCGGTAGCGCTCGATGGGGGTTTTGCGGGCCATGATTTGTGAGTCCTTAGATTACCAACGGAAATGGCTGAAAGCCTTGTTGGCTTCGGCCATTTTGTGCGTGTCTTCGCGCTTTTTCATTGCTCCGCCACGCCCTTCGGAGGCGTCGAGCAATTCGCCGGCCAGGCGCAGATCCATCGACTTCTCGCCACGCTTCTTGGCGGCTTCACGCAGCCAGCGCATGGCCAGGGCCAGGCGGCGCACCGGGCGCACTTCGACTGGGACCTGATAGTTTGCGCCGCCAACACGCCGGCTCTTGACTTCGACGACGGGCTTGATGTTGTTGATCGCGGTGTTGAACACTTCGATGGGCTCTTTGCCAGTTCGAGCCTGAATGTGATCAAGGGCGCCGTAGATGATGCGCTCTGCGACGGCCTTCTTACCGGACAACATAACGACGTTCATGAATTTGGCGAGCTCTACGCTGCCAAATTTGGGATCGGGGAGGATCTCACGCTTGGGTACTTCGCGACGACGAGGCATTTTAAAACTTCCTTGTGACAGTTCAGTTGAGCCGCTTCTTGCGGCCTCGGCCATCCATCAAGATGACCACTTACATGCCATGGGGACGACCCACGGCTGCACCGATACGACCGGCCGAACCAGCCGAATGAATTGATTAAGCTTTCTTGGGGCGCTTGGCACCGTACTTGGAACGCGCCTGCTTGCGGTCTTTCACGCCTTGCAGGTCGAGCGAACCACGGACGATGTGGTAGCGGACACCCGGCAGATCCTTGACACGGCCGCCGCGCACCAGGACAACCGAGTGCTCTTGCAGGTTGTGGCCTTCGCCGCCGATGTAGGAAATGACTTCGAAGCCATTGGTGAGGCGCACCTTGGCGACCTTACGCAAAGCCGAGTTGGGCTTCTTGGGGGTGGTGGTGTACACACGAGTGCAGACACCACGGCGCTGAGGGCAGTTTTCGAGCGCGGGGCTCTTGCTGCTGGCGCGGCTGACTTCGCGCGGCTTGCGCACGAGTTGACTAATGGTTGGCATGACCTTTACGCATCCTGTGGTTTTTACGCGCCCAGGCAATGGGCGAGCATTGAACGTACTAACAAAACAAGTACCAATTTTTCGCCTAGGCTTTTATTATTCTTGAACGCGGTCAACGCATTGCAGAACGCAAAAACAACTTAGGCGGTCGCAATAACCGCCTAACACAAAACTTGTAAAAGAGCGGGGTCTTGCAACATTCTTTGCAACATTCATTGCAATAACCGCAAAAAAGCCTCGGGACCATGCTTCTCGGGGTAAAGCTTCCGGGGTAAAGCTTCATAAATAAGCCCATAGCCCCCGCAGCCCTGCATTTTTGCGGTTAGCTAGCCATATTAGCATAGGCAAAGCACCAGGGTCAATGCTTGCCGCGCTGATGGGGAAGGGCGCTACCCTCGAGGCGCACCCGAAGACGTAAGCCGCAACCAAAGTCCACGCCGGGCGCAATTTCAGTAGCGGCAGACGTGGTCGGCGATCTTCTTCAAGGACACGCCCAGCGCCGCTCTTTCTTCGGGTGCGAGCACCTCGAGGGCGTGCTCGATGATCTTGTGGGCGTCGGGCCAGGCCTGGACGTACTTGGCGCGGCCCAGATCCGTCAGGTAGACCCGGGTAGAGCGGTTGTCCTTGGGGTCGCCCTTGCGCTCGGCCAGGGCGCGCTCTTCCATCTGGCTGACCACCCGGCTCAGCACCGCCGGCCTCACGGCCGTGGCCCGCGCGATCTCGCTGATGTTCTTGCCGTCTTCTTCCAGCAGATACTGCAGCACGCGGAAATGTATGTAGGTGATGTCCAGCTTGCGCAAGGTGAAGTTGCGCAGATCCTGTTCCATGCGGAAAATGATCGAGGCCATCTGGAACGCCATGTTCCTGTCTGGCCCCAGGTGGGGCGGATTGATATCTGGAGTGGACATGCTGGGTTCTGACAAATTGGGCTCGCGGCCGATCGGCCTCGATGCCGTGGCCGTCTGGCGGTTCACAAAGCACTCCCTCGCGCGCGCAGCGACCTGAAGGGCAAGCCCAGCGCCGCGGGCCCGAAGGACCGACTGGCGAATATTACCAGCGCAACCAGCGCCACCCCATAAGGCATCATGACGAAGAACTGGTAAGGAATGCCTGGATACCAGGTTTGCAGCCTGATCTGCAGCGCATCGGCCAGTCCGAAACCCAGGCAGGCGACGAGCACCCCCAGCGGATTCCACCCTCCGAACACCACGCAGGCGATGGCGATGAAGCCTCTGCCCGCCACCATGCCCTCGACGAAGGCATTGACCTGGGCCAGCACCAGGAAGGCGCCTCCCAACCCCGCCATCGCCCCTCCGAACAGCACCGCCATGAAGCGGTAACGGTTGACGTCGATGCCCGCCGCGTCGGCGGCATGGGGGTTTTCGCCCGCGGCGCGCAGCTCCAGGCCCCAGCCGGTGCGCGGAAGGGCAAAATACAAAAGAAAGGCCAGCGCCACCGCGACATAGACGAGCAGCGTATGGCTGAAGAACACCGGCCCGATGAAGGGAATGTCCCTGAGTGGCCCGAAATCGACGGCGGAAAACGAGGGAATCATGACCGGAGCGCCGCCTATCGTCAGCCGGTAGCCGACGCCGGAAAGCCCCGCACCGAGAAAGACCAGCGCCAGGCCGGATACGATCTGGTTGGCGCACAGGTAGATGGACACCCAGCCATGCACCGCCGCCAGCAGCAAACCGCCCAGAATGGCAAGGACCACGCCGCCCCAGGGCGTACCGGAATAGACGGCGCCGGCCGCGGCCAGGAATGCACTGAACAGCATGATGCCCTCCAGCCCCACGTTCATGACGCCGGCGCGTTGGCTCACTGTCTCGCCCAGGGCGGCAAAGGCGATGGAAATGCTCAGGCGGATGCCCGCCGCCGCCAGCCCCGCAATCATCAGATCCATCAGGCCGTCCCCTTCTTGTTCGAGATCGCGTCAAAGCAAAGAAAGCCCAGTATCACCACGCCCTCGATGATGTAGACGATGGGAAACGGGATATTGGCTTCGCGCTGCAAAACCCCCGCACCCACATAGAAGATGGCGAACAGCACGGCCATGGGCGGCACCCAAAGCGGCGACAGCCTGGCCATCAAGGCAATGGCGATGGCCGCCTGCCCATAGCCGGACGAGAAGTTGTCCTGCAGCCGCTCGTATATGCCGGCGACCTGCACGCTGCCCGCCAGCCCCGCCATGCCCGCGCTGATGAGCATGGCCCATACAATCACCCGCTTTTCCCGCAGCCCGGCATATCGGGCCGCAAAAGGGTTGCGGCCCACGGCCGTCAGCCTGAAGCCGAAAGCGGTTTTCTTGATGAGAATGGCAAGCACCACCACCGCAAGAACGGCGACGATGAGCCCGTAATGGACGCGCGATCCTTCGATGAGGTTGGGCAGCAGCAGCGTTTCAGGCAGGTAGTCGCTCCAGGGCATCAGCCGGGAGGGCTCCTGCAGGGGGCCGCGTATCACCCAGCTGAGCAATTGCAGCACGATGAAATTGAGCACGATGGTGGAAATGATTTCACTGGCCCTGAAGCGCACCCGCAGCCACCCCACCAGCGCGCCCAGCGCCGCGCCGCCCGCAAAGCCCACTGCAAGGTATAGCGCCAGCCCCAAGGGAACAGGCAGGCCCGCAAACAGCGGCGCGCAGGCGAATGCCGCCATCGCGCCCATCAGGAACTGCCCATCTCCCCCAATGTTGAACACCCCCGCCCGAAAGGCCACCGCCACGCCCAGGCCGACCAGCGTCAAGGGTATGCAGTGCGTCAACACCTCGTAGAAGCCGTTGGTCGTACCCAGGGTGTAGGCAAGCAGCGAAACGTAGGCCGTGAGCGGATTCTTGCCCGCGGCGATGATGAAGAAGGCCGGCACCAGGGCCGTCACCGCCACGACGGCCAGCGCGGCCCACCATAGCGATTTGCGCATATCGGCGCCTCCATCCGCGATCAGGGTCGGGTTGGCACTCATCTTTGCGTCATCCACCTGCCTACTTCCTGAATGGTCGTTTGCGCAACCGGCACGGGTCCGTGCAGCCGCCCGGCCGACAACACCATGATGCGGTCCGCGATCTGCCAGACCTCGGCCAGATCGGCGGACGCCAGCAGGACGCCGGCGCCCGAGGCTCTGCGCGCCAGCAGCTGATTGTTGATGAAAGCGATGGTCTTCACGTCCAGACCCCGCGTCGGATGCGCCGCGACGATCATGCTCGGATCGCTTGCCAGTTCGCGCGCCAGAACCAGTTTCTGTTGATTGCCCCCCGACAGCTGGGACATGGCGGCGTGCAGGCCGGGCGTCTTGACGGCGTAGGCGGATACCGCTTCGCCGACAGCCGCCTCGACCTGCTCGGGCTGCAGCCAGCCGCTCCGGTTGAATCGCGCATTGTCCAGATGGGTAAGCAGAAAATTGTCGGTAAGCGACGCATCGGCCAGCACCCCGTCCCTGAGGCGGTCTTCGGGAATGTGGCAAACGCCCGCGCGGCGCAGCACCGCCGCGTCCGGATAGCGCCCCCCGTGGCCGCCGAACCAGTAGTCCAGCCTGCCCTCGTCAGGCTCGAGCAGGCCCGCGACGACTTGCACCAGCTCGGATTGCCCGTTGCCCTCCACCCCGCACAAGGCCAGGATCTCGCCGCGGCGCAGGTCGAAATCCACCTCATGCAAAGCCACCGTGCCGTTGGGGCGCCTGGCGGTCAGGCCCCTGGCCTTCAACAGGCATTGCCCTTCTTCGTCGGAAGCGCCCTTGGGCCGCAGCACCGGCATGTCGTCGCCCACGAGCAGGCGAATGAGATCGTCGCGGCTCTTGCCGCCCACCTCCGAGGTGCTTACCACTTTTCCATGCCGCATGACGACGACGCGCCGGCAGGAATCGAGAATGTCCTCGAGCTTGTGGCTGATGATGATGACCGAGGTGCCCTGGGCCGCCAGTTCCGCCACCATCCGGAACAGGGCCGGCCGTTCTTCCTGGGACAGCACGGCCGTGGGCTCGTCCAGGATCAACAGGCGCGGCTTCCGGGAAAGCACCTTCATGATCTCGACCCGCTGCTGCTGGCCCACCGTCAAGCGGTCCACCCTGGCGTCGAAGTCCACCTCGATACCCAGGCGCTGTGCAATCGCGCTGACCGCAGCCTTGAGTTCGTCGAAGCGCAACACGGCGCGGCGCCCCCAGCGCGGATCGCCCAGCGCCAGGTTCTCGGCGACAGTCAAGGCTCCGACCAGCTTGAAGTGCTGGTGCACCATGCCGATACCGGCCTCGGCCGCTTCGCGCGGCGAAGAAAAGGCGACCGGCCGGCCATCCAGCCGCATCGAGCCTTCGTCGGGGCGGATGAGGCCCGAGATGACATTCATCAGCGTGGACTTGCCCGCGCCGTTCTCGCCAAGTATTCCCATCACCTCGCCGCGGCCCAGGTCGAAGCCCACGCCATCGTTCGCGACGAGGCTGCCGTAACGCTTGGTGATGCTCTCCAGCTGCAGCAGCGGAGTGTCGACCATCGTACGGCTCCCCTCAGGAGGTTTTCTCACGGATTTCGGGCAGGTCTTTTATCGTGCCGGCGCGTATGCCGTCCTCGATCTCTTTGATGGCCGCCTTGTCCCCGCTGGACAGCTTGTCCTCGAAATTGCGGAAGGGCGCCAGGCCGATGCCGTTCTCGTTCAATCCGAGCAGATAGTTCTTGGGCTCGATGCTGCCGTCGATGACCTTGCTGATCGCCATGTCGATGTTGACGTCGAACCTTATGAGCGCGGTCGTCACGATGGTGTCGGGAGCCAGGCCGGCCGAGTCGAAGGCCGTGCCTATCATCAGAGCGTGTTTCTCCTTGGCCGCCTGCAAGGTGCCAAGCACGTTCTCGTTGCCGATGCCCGATACGACGTCGGCTCCGCTGTCTATCATGCTGGTCGTGATTTCCTTGGCCTTGGCGATGTCGGAGAACGAACCCACGTAAGCCGAAAGCACTTGTACGTCGGGGTTGATGCGCTTGCTGCCGCGCTTGAACCCTTCGTCGTACTCCTGGATGGTGGGCACCGGGATGGCGGGAACGTTGGCGATCTTGCCCGACTTGCTCATCAGGGCGGCCACGGCGCCGGCCATATAGCCCGCATCGCCCCAGCGGTTGTCGAAGGAGGCGAGGTTGGGCGCCTCGGAAACCTTGGTCGTATTGACGATGAACCAGGTATCCGGAAAACGCTTGTGGATGCGCTTGGCCGAGTCGGCAAACTGGAAGCCGTGGGCGATCACGACGTCGTAGCCGTCGCGGGCATACGAGGACAAGGCCTCTTGGGCCTCGGCCACCCCCGTATTCTCGCGCACCGAGACCTGCAGATCGGGGTATTTTTCCTGAGCCTTCTTGATGCCCTGAGCCGCGGCGCTGTTGAAGGTGCCGTCCGTCACCGAGCCGGGCAGAATAAGCGCCACCTTCAAAGCGGTCTTGTCCTGCGCGCCAACGGTAAACGGAACAACGGCCAGGCAAAGGGTGCAAAGCAATCGGCGTAGCATGTTTTTCTCCTTTGGGGTTTTATATCGATGCTGCGTTGCTGTCGGCGGCGGGTCCGCCTTGCGTTGCCGAGCCCCGCCAGTGCGCTAGGCTTTGTACGACCGCATCATCTCCAGCGCTTCCTTGCTGGTCATGACGTTGCCGAATTGCTGGATGATGTTCTCCAGCGCCGAGCGGTGCTCTTCGTCGGACAACGCCCCGCAGCAGTCGGACAGCATCGTCACCTTGAAATCCATCATCATGGCGTCGCGAGCCGTTGATTCGCAGCAAACATTGGTCTTGGTTCCGGCGATCAGCACTGAATCGATGCCCATGCTGCGCAGCACGCGTTCGAGCGAAGACGAGCCCGGCGTCAAGGCGCTGTAGCGGTTCTTGATGATGGTGATGTCCTCGTCGGCCACTTCCAGCTCCGAATAGACCGCCTGGTTCTGAGGCGAGTTGCTTTCGAGCGTGCGGGTGCGCACCTCGCCGGCCACCACGTGGTTGTAGAACAGATCCCAATCGCTGCGCCCCTTGTGCTGGGTATTGGCATGCAACACCCAGATGACCGGCACGCCGTCCTTGCGCAGCTCGGCGGTCAGCGCATTGATGTGCGGCACGATGCCCCGCGAGGACGCCACCTCGGCCGGCGATCCCGGCGCGCAGAAGGTGTTCTGCATGTCGATGACCACCAGCGCCGTGCGCTTGGGATCGATTTTCTCGTAAAAATTGATGCGGCCGCGACGAGCCATGAGGCGGTCGAGGATTTCTTGTCGAATCTGTATGTTGTGCATTGCGTTCACCGATACGGGGTTGCGGAGGGACGGATTCAACCGCCGACGACATCATAGAGGAAAGGGTCTTCGCTCAAGGCGATCTCGCTGTCCAGCAAGTGTCCGCAGCCGTTGCAGACGAACTGGCGCAGGACGAGATCGGGGTGCACCGAAGCCGACCAGCCCGGCAGTTCGGCAACGGGCTCGGACTTCAGCGCGGCATGATCCTTCCAGTGCGAAGCGCTGCCGGCCTCCGTCAGTTCATGGCCGCATTCGGCGCAGCATATGCTGCTTCCGCCCTGGGTTTCGCGGCGCACCAGTGTGGGGGAAATACGGGTCATGCGTGCACTCCTGTGTTCAAGCGCTCGGCTTTCAGCTGTTCGCGCCGCGCCCGGGTGGCGGATTCATCGGGCCGGCCGTTGTGGAACACCACGCCGTACAACGCCTCGGCGGCCTCTTCGGATACGGTCCGGGTGGCGACGTCCGTGACGACATCGGCGATCGGCCGCGCCAAGGGGTCGCCCACGCCGCCGCCCCCATTCCAGCGAAGGTAGAAAGCATCATTGCTTCCCAAGGGGAAGACGCCCCAGCTGATGGGCTCGGGCTTCCCGGACAGCGTGGCGGCATCGGTCTCCATGCGGGGCGCCGAACCATTCTCAGAGCCGCGAAACAGCACGTAGTCGTTGGCGGCGCCAGAGGTGCCTCCCGCCAGGCCGTCGCTCATGGGGAATTTCGAGCCCTTGCCCGACAGCACGAAGTTGATGCCGCCGTCGGGGCAGCCGTGCGGCACGATGGCGATCTCGCCGCCCAGGCCGCCCCGGTACCTGCCGGCGCCGCCGGAATCGCGCATGCGCCGCCGGAACAGATAGCGGATGGGAAAAGCGCCCTCGACGGTTTCGACGTTGGCCATGCGCGAGATCGGATTGGGCATTTCGCCTCCGATGTCCACGCCGTCCCCGTAGGTCTTGGCGCCGCCCGCGCCCGCGAAGGTTTCGGTCAGCGTGTCGATGGCCAGGCGCCCTTCGCGCGTGTGGCCGAACATGAAGACCGCAAAGTGATTGGCGTGCCACACGGCGGTGGCCTCGTCCTTGTATTTGTCGCTGGCGGCAAGCATCTTGCCGATGGCCGAGCAGGCGGCGTTGTTGACCGACTGGATCGCCCCGACCGTGGCCACCGAGACCGGCGCCGGGCGGGTGCAGTTGACGATGCTGCCCTCGGGCGCAATCATCTTGATGGGCTCCACCGCCCCCTGGTTCCAGGTAATGTCGTAGCACAGCAGGGGGAACAAGGGGGCGAACAGGCCGCCCAGCGCCGCCCATTTGGTGCAGTTCACGCTGTATTGCGATTGGGGGCTGGACCCGGTGAAATCGAAGGTCAGGGTATCGTCGCGCTTGGTCATGGTAAGCAGCACCTTGGCCGTCTCGCCCTTGACGTCGATATACTGGCGCGACTGCCACTGGCCATCGGGCAGCTCTCGAAGACGCTGGCGCAGCAACTGCTCCGACTGTTCTATCAAGGTGCGGCCGACATGGTCCACGGCGTCGGCGCCGTACTTCTCGATCAGGGCCAGCATGCGCTGGCCGGCGACGTTGTTGCAGGCTATCAGCGAACGCAGGTCCAGCGCCACCATCTCGGGGCTGCGCACCATGTTCAGGAAGGTGTCCCACACATCCTGCCGCAGCTCGCCCCGGCTGATGAGCTTCAGGCCCGGGCTGCTGAAGCCCTCGCTGTAGATGTCCGTGGCATCGGGCGCGAAGCCGCCCGGGTTCATCGCCCCGATATCCGATACGTGTACGAAGCAGGCGCTCCAGGCCACCAGTTTTCCTTCGTGGTGGATGGGGGCCAGCATGTAGACGTCGGAGGTGTGAAGCGCCGCAGTGTACGGATCGTTCAGCATGAAGACGTCGCCTTCTTCGATCTGCCCTTCGAAGCGTCGTATGATGGCCTTGCAGGCCTCGGCGGCGCTGGTCAAGTGGTGCAGGAAGCCGACGCCGCCCATCAGCAGCGATCCATCGGCCCTGTACAGGCTGACCATCAGGTCGTGGCCCTCGTTGGTGATGGCGGTGCCCGAGACGTGCTTGAGGGTGATGACCGCCTCTTCGACGACGCGGAACAAGCGGTGGCGGATGATGGAATAGGTAATTGGATCCATGCTTGACCTCACTCGAATTCGACGATGACGTTGCGATACTGATCGATGCCGGCCTTTTGTCCGGCCTGCAGCACGATGGTGGTGATGGGGGTGTGCACCACGGCCGGGCCGGTCAGGCGATTGCCGGGGGCCAGCTTCTCGAAGTCGTAGATGTCGGCGGGCGCCAGGCCGTCGGCCCGCTCGACGAAGATATCGCGCTTGCCGATGAGGGCGCCGCTGGCGTCCGCTCCCCCCATGGGCACGGTCGGAACCTCCGGCTTCTTGAGCAGGCCTTCGGCCTTGAGGCGGAAGAGCTTCATTTCGATGCCGGCTTCTCGATAAGCCGACCCTTTGCCGAACTTGCGCTCGTACAGCGCTTCGAAATCGGACAGCAATTGCGCCAGGCCCTCGTCCGTCAGGGGCACGCTGGCCCGCACCGGCGTGGTCAGTTCATGCACCTGGCGCGCGTAACGCAAATCGACCGACCATTCGAAGCGCATCTGATCATCGGCGAAGCCCTCTTCGCGCAGCTGGGCCCGGGCCTGTTCGATCAAGGGCTCGTAGATGGCATTGATTTCGGCGGCGGGAACATTCGCAGGCAAGGTCCGCGTTACCGAATACTGATGGACGATGTCGGCCGACACCAGGCCGAAAGCGCAATTCACGGATGCAGTATAGGGAATGACGATCTTGCGCACACCCAGCTCCGCGCCGAACATGGTGGACAGCATGCCGCAAGAGCCGCCGAAGGAATGCAGGACGAAGTCGCGCGGGTCCAGACCGCGCTCCACGGTGATTTCGCGTATCAGGTCGGTGATCTGCGCCGACGCCAGGCGATAGATGCCGATGGCCGCCTCTTCGACGCTCATGCCGAGCGGCTTGGCGATTTTTTCTTCGAAGATCCTGCGCGCCGGCTCGACGTCGAGCTTCATGCTGCCGCCCAGGAAGGTGTTGGGATCCATGTAGCCGATCAGCATGAAGACGTCGGTGAGGGTGGGCTCTTGGCCGCCCAGGCCGTAGCAGATGGGCCCCGGGCGCGAGCCGGCCGAGCGCGGCCCCACGCGCGGCTCGCCGGTGGCTTCGTCGATGCTGATGATGGACCCGCCGCCGGCCCCGATGGACACCACCTCGATCTTGGGCGCCGAGTAATGGAAGCGGTCGACCATGGGCTCGCGCGCATATTCGATTTCGCCGTCCTGGATGACGCTGACCTTGAACGTGGTGCCTCCCATGTCGGTGGCGATGACGTCTGGCTGGTCCAGCAGCTGGCCCAGCGACTTGCTGCCTATCACCCCCGCCGCCGGCCCGCATTCGAGCATGCCCACCGAACGGTCGCCGGCTTCGCCCGCCGGCAGCAGCCCGCCATAGCCCTGCATGACCATGGTCTGGCCGCGGTAGGCGGTGTCCGACAACTTGCCTTGCAGGTCGGCCAGATAGCTTTGCGTGATGCCGCCGCAATAGGCGTTGATGACCGCCGTGGAGGTGCGCTCGTACTCGCCGGGCAGGGGCGCAATGTCGGAAGACAGGGTGCAATAGGCATCCGGCGCCACGCGGCGCGCCACTTCCTTGATGGTTCGTTCGTTGGCCGGGTTGGCAAAAGACCACAGCAGCGACACCGCAATCGCCTCGGCGCCTTTTTCGTCCACCAGATAGCGCACCGCCTTCTCGACCTCGTCCGGGTCCAGTTCGCGCAGCACTTCCCCGACCGAATCGACCCGTTCTCCCACGCCGTGGATCAGCTCGGGGGCCACGAGGGGCGCGGCGCGCTCGGTCTTGACGATGTGCTTGATGCGGTCTTCGGTCAGCCCGCCCCAGCGGCCATAGGCGCCGCGGGTAACGAGTATGGTGTCTTCGAAACCTTCGGTGGTAAGCAGGCCCACCTTGGCGCCGTCCCGCGTGAGAATGGTGTTGTCGACCACGGTGGAGCCGTGTACGAACAGATAGGTCTGCGCCAGCAGGCTGTCCACCTCTTCGCCCATGGCGTCGGCCGCCGAGCGTATGGAATCGAAGATGCCCGTCGCATAATCAGGCGGCGTGGAGAGCGCCTTGCCGATGCGTATGGGCTCGCCCGCCGCGAAAACCACCGTGTCCGTGCACGTGCCGCCCACGTCTGTGGCGATCACGTACTTGCGCCTTTGTGCTCCATCCATGCCTGCCTCGCCTCCTGATTTATCTGTAATTACAGCTGTATTTGCAGCTTTTATAACAGCTACTTTTACAGGTAACAAGTATGGAGAACACCAGACAAGGGTAAATCCCTACTGCGTATCGAATGGGAGTTTTGGGTCGTTTAGTCCGAGGCGTCGAGCGCGACGTCTACGACCGCTACGAGGAAGAAAGGGCAGGCGCGCCGGCGACGGGCCGCGCCTTGACGCTCGGAGACTCGGCGTCGGGCACCGGGCAATCCGTCTAGAATTGCGCCGCCCGCAGCGCCGTTACTTCGCCGGCTCCAGTATGTCGCGCGGCCCGACGAATTGCTCGAACTTATCGAACTCGATGTTGTAGAGTTCGCCATCGACCTTCTCGGCACGGCGTATGTAGATGTCCTGGATGATGTCGCGATTGTCGGCATCGATCTGGACGGGGCCGCGCGGGCTAGTCCATTGCATTCCTTTCATGGCCTCGAGCAATTGCTCGCCCGTCGCGTCGGGACCGGCTTTCTTCAGCGCCTCGTAGATTAAATGCATGCCGTCATAGGCTTGTACCGACTGGAAGCTGGCCCGCATTTGGTTGTTGGTGAATTTGCTGAAGGCCTCGACATAGGCCTTGTTCTCGGGCGAGTCATGGGCGGCGGAATAATGGTGCGAAGTAATTACATCCAAGGCTTCGTCGCCCATGGATGGCAGCAAGTCGTCTTCAAGCATATCGCCGGTGCCAATAAGCCTGATGCCGGCCTCTTTCAAGCCCCTGTCCGCGAACTGCTTCATGAGGGGCGTACCCACACCCGACGGCACAAAGACAAACACGGCATCCGGCTTGATGTCTCGCACGCGCTGAAGAAAAGGCGCGAAGTCGGGGTTCTGCAGTGGGATGCGCAGCGCGTCGGCCACCGTGCCGCCCGCATCGGTAAAGCGCTTCAGGAACACCTTCTCGGCATCATGACCAGGGCCGTAGTCGGACACCAGCGTGACCACTTTCTTGATATCGTTCTTGATCGCCCAGTCCGCAATGGGCGCTGTGGTCTGAGGCAGATTCTGCGAAGTACGCACGATGAAGGGCGAGCGTTCGACGATGGACAAGGTGGCGGCCGACATGACTATCATCGGCACCTTGGCTTGGGTAGCGACGGGCGCCGCGGCAAAAGCCAACGGCGTCAAGCCAAAGCCGGCCAGCACGTTGACATGCTCTTTGACGACGAGCTCCTGAGCGATGCGCTTGGTCGTTTCCGGCTGCACACCACCGTCATCCTTCAGAATAAGCTGTATCTTGCGTCCGGCGACTTCGTCGCCATGCTGCTCCATGTACAGGCGAGCACCCATTTCGTGCTGCTTGCCGGTCGAGGCAAAGGGACCGGTCATAGGTGTAATCAGGCCTATCTTGAACGGCGCTTCCGCGGCGAAGCCGGATGTGGCTGCCAGCATACAAGCCGTCGCTGCCAGCGCATGGGATAGTAGTCGCTTCATGGTGAGTCTCCTGTTGGCTCTTATATGTAACGGCTGCGCGACATGGAACCAGGGGGGTTTCATCATGCGCAGCCGTTCTGTCGACCCAGTCTAATTCACAACGCTTCCATTGCGCCCACCAAATAGCTTTTAACGTGAGCGATAACTTTTATAATGAATTTGTAACCGCACATGGCACCCACTAGGGCCTGCGGAAAGAAGCGCCGGGAAGCCGTACCAAGTGGCGTATCCGTTCGGGACATGCATAAAAAAAACCGCCGCACGCATCGCTGCGTACGGCGGTTTCGAGAGACGGGGCGTAGCGCCCCGCCCGGCCGGTGCTTATTCGCCCGAACTGTCGTCCGGAGAAGAAGCGGGCTCGTCGCTGGAGCCGTCGTGAGTGACGGGCGCCTCGATCGCCGGGGGCGTATCCTCGAAGGGATTCGCCAGCGCGCGTGCTGCTTCGCGCTCGGCCGCCTCGTGACGCTCTTTGTCCTTGCGGGCCTTGTGGTACGACATGCCGGTACCGGCGGGAATCAGCCGGCCGACGATGACGTTTTCCTTCAGGCCGCGCAATTCGTCGCGTTTGCCCATGATGGCCGCCTCGGTCAGGACGCGCGTGGTCTCCTGGAAGGAAGCCGCGGAGATGAACGAGTCGGTCGACAGCGAAGCCTTGGTAATGCCCAGCAGCACGTTGTCGTACGTGGCGGGGATCTTGCCCTCGGCTTCCATGCGGTCGTTTTCGTTCAGCAGCTCGGAGCGCTCGACCTGCTCGCCGGTGATGAAGCTGGTGTCGCCGGCATCGGTGATGTTCACGCGGCGCAGCATCTGCCGCACGATCACTTCGATGTGCTTGTCGTTGATCTTCACGCCCTGCAGACGGTAGACGTCCTGGACTTCGTTGACGACGTAGTTGGCGAGCCGCTCGATGCCCTGCAGACGCAGGATGTCGTGCGGATCGGGCGGGCCGTCGACGATCATTTCGCCCTTGTTCACCACCTGGCCGTCGTGGACCAGCACCTGCTTCTCTTTGGGAATCAGGGTTTCGTGGCTGACGCCGTCCAGGTCGGTGATGACCAGACGCTGCTTGCCCTTGGTGTCCTTGCCGAACGAGACCGTGCCGGTGACGTCGGCCAGCGTGCCGGCGTCCTTGGGCGAGCGGGCTTCGAACAGCTCGGCCACGCGGGGCAGACCGCCCGTAATATCGCGGGTCTTCTGGGACTCTTGCGGAATACGGGCAAGAATCTCGCCGACCGCGACCTGCTGTCCGTCGCGCACGGTGATCAGGGCGCCGACCGGGAACGAAATGTTCACGGGATGCTCGGTGCCGGCGATCTTGACTTCTTCGCCCGCCTCGTTGAGCAGCTTGATCTGCGGACGCATCATGGCCTTGCCGGAGCGCGTCTTGGGCGTGATGACCACCAGGGTCGAAAGACCGGTGATCTCGTCCAGCTGCTTGGCGACCGTCACGCCCTCTTCGATGTTCTCGAAGCGGACCTGGCCGGCGAACTCGGACACGATGGGGCGCGTCAGCGGATCCCAGTTGGCAAGACGCTGGCCGGCCTTGACGACATCGCCGTCGCTGACCGAAATGGTGGCGCCGTAAGGGATCTTGTGGCGCTCGCGCTCGCGTCGGCTGTCGTCGAAAATGACGATCTCGCCCGAACGCGAAATGGCCACCTTCTCGCCCTTGGCGTTGGTGACATAGCGCATGGTCAGCGCAAAGCCCACCGTACCGGCCGACTTGGTCTCGACCGAGCTGGCCATGGCGGCACGGGAAGCCGCGCCACCGATGTGGAAGGTACGCATGGTGAGCTGCGTGCCGGGTTCGCCGATGGACTGAGCCGCGATGACGCCGACGGCCTCGCCCTGGCTGACCATGGCGCCGCGGCCCAGGTCGCGGCCATAGCAGTGCGCGCACAGGCCGTGGCGGGTTTCGCAAGTGAGCGGCGTGCGGATCTTGACCTCGTCCACGCCCAGGCTGTCGACGTAGTCGACCAGGTCCTCGTCCAGCAGGGTGCCGGCGGCGATCGCGGTTTCCTGGTTTTCAGGATTGACGATGTCGCTCGCCGTGACGCGGCCCAGGATGCGGTCGCGCAGCGGCTCGATGACTTCACCGCCTTCGACCAGCGCCTTCATGGTGTAGCCATGAGAGGTGCCGCAGTCCACTTCGGTGATGACGAGGTCTTGCGTCACGTCGACCAGACGGCGGGTCAGGTAGCCCGAGTTGGCGGTCTTGAGCGCCGTATCGGCCAGGCCTTTACGGGCGCCGTGAGTCGAAATGAAGTACTGCAGTACGTTCAGGCCTTCGCGGAAGTTGGCGGTAATGGGCGTTTCGATGATCGAGCCGTCCGGCTTGGCCATCAGGCCGCGCATGCCTGCCAGCTGGCGGATCTGAGCGGCGGAACCCCGGGCGCCCGAGTCGGCCATCATGTAGATGGAGTTGAAGGACTCCTGGCGCACTTCTTCGCCGTGGCGGTTGACCACGGGTTCGGTGGACAGATGCTCCATCATCGAGCGGCCGACCTTGTCGCCCGCCTTGCCCCAGATGTCGACCACGTTGTTGTAGCGCTCTTGGGCGGTGACCAGACCGGACGAGTACTGCTTGTCGATCTCTTTGACTTCCTGGCTGGCCTGGGCAAGGATCTCTTCCTTGACCGAGGGGATCAGCATGTCGCTCATGGCGATCGAGATGCCGCCGCGCGTGGCCAGGCGGAAGCCCGCCTGCATCAGCTTGTCGGCAAAGATGACCGTGGCGCGCAGGCCGCAGCGACGGAACGACTGGTTGATGAGCCGCGAGATTTCCTTCTTCTTGAGGGGCCGGTTCAGCGAAGAGAACGGCAGGCCCTTGGGAAGGATCTCGGACAGCAGCGCGCGGCCGACCGTGGTCTCGAAACGGCGCAGCACGGGCTGGAATTCGCCGCTGGCGTCCTTCTCGTACTCGTTCAGACGCACCGTGATGCGGGTCTGCAGCTCGACTTCGCCGGTGTCGTAGGCGCGCTGCACTTCGGCCAGGTCGGCGCAGAACATGCCTTCGCCCTTGCCGTTGATGCGCTCGCGGGTGGTGTAGTACAGGCCCAGCACGATGTCCTGCGAGGGCACGATGGAGGGCTCGCCGTTGGCCGGGAACAGCACGTTGTTGGAGGCCAGCATCAGGGTGCGCGCCTCGAGCTGGGCTTCGAGCGACAGCGGCACGTGGACGGCCATCTGGTCGCCGTCGAAGTCGGCGTTGAAGGCGGCGCAGACCAGCGGGTGAAGCTGGATGGCCTTGCCCTCGATCAGCACCGGCTCGAAGGCCTGGATGCCGAGGCGATGCAGCGTGGGCGCCCGGTTGAGCATGACGGGGTGTTCGCGAATGACTTCTTCGAGAATGTCCCACACCACCGGTTCCTGGCTTTCGACCAGCTTCTTGGCCGCCTTGATGGTGGTGGCCAGGCCCATCATTTCGAGGCGGTTGAAGATGAAGGGCTTGAACAGCTCGAGCGCCATCAGCTTGGGCAGGCCGCACTGGTGCAGCTTGAGCTGAGGGCCGACCACGATGACCGAACGGCCGGAGTAGTCGACGCGCTTGCCCAGCAGGTTCTGGCGGAAGCGGCCGCTCTTGCCCTTGATCATGTCGGCCAGCGACTTGAGCTGGCGCTTGTTGGCGCCGGTCATGGCCTTGCCGCGGCGGCCGTTGTCGAGCAGCGAGTCGACCGACTCCTGCAGCATGCGCTTCTCGTTGCGCAGGATGATGTCCGGCGCCTTGAGCTCGAGCAGGCGCTTGAGGCGATTGTTGCGGTTGATGACGCGGCGATAGAGATCGTTCAGATCGGACGTGGCGAAGCGGCCGCCGTCGAGCGGCACCAGCGGACGCAGGTCCGGCGGCAGCACGGGCAGCACTTCCATGATCATCCAGTCGGGCTTGATGCCGGACTTCTGGAAGCCCTCGAGCACCTTGAGGCGCTTGGAGATCTTCTTGATCTTGGCATCGGAACCCGTGGCCTTGAGCTCGGCGCGCAGGGTCTCGACCTCGCGGTCGATATCGATGGTGCGCAGCAGTTCGCGCACGGCTTCGGCGCCCATGAGGGCGTGGAAGTCGTCGCCGTACTCTTCGGTCTTGGCCAGGAAGTCGTCGTCGGACATGATCTGCCCGCGCTTGAGCGGGGTCATGCCCGGCTCGATCACGCACCATGCTTCAAAGTACAGCACGCGCTCGATGTCGCGCAGCGTCATGTCCAGCACCATGCCCAGACGGGAGGGCAGGCTCTTCAGGAACCAGATGTGCGCAACGGGGCTGGCCAGCTCGATGTGGCCCATGCGTTCGCGGCGAACCTTGGCGACGGTGACTTCGACGCCGCACTTTTCGCAGATGACGCCGCGATGCTTCAAGCGCTTGTACTTGCCGCACAGGCACTCGTAGTCTTTGATGGGGCCGAAGATCTTGGCGCAGAACAGGCCGTCACGCTCGGGTTTGAACGTGCGGTAGTTGATGGTTTCGGGCTTGCGGACTTCTCCGTAGGACCACGAACGCACCTTCTCCGGCGACGCGATGCCGATCTTGATGGCGTCGAATTGCTCGTCTTGCGAGACTTGTTTGAAAAGGTCGAGTAGCGCTTTCATTATTTACGCTCCAAATCCATGTCGAGAGACAAAGATCTAATTTCTTTGACAAGGACGTTGAACGACTCGGGCATGCCCGCGTCGATGACGTGGTCGCCCTTGACGATGTTCTCGTACACCTTGGTGCGGCCGGTGATGTCGTCGGACTTGACCGTGAGCATTTCCTGCAGCGTGTACGACGCACCGTAGGCCTCGAGCGCCCAGACTTCCATCTCGCCGAAACGCTGGCCGCCGAACTGGGCCTTGCCGCCCAGGGGCTGCTGCGTAACGAGCGAGTACGGGCCGGTGGAGCGCGCGTGCATCTTGTCGTCGACCAGATGGTGCAGCTTCAGGTAATGCATGTAGCCGACGGTGACCGGACGCTCGAATTGCTCGCCGGTGCGGCCGTCGAACAACCAGGCCTGGGTGCGCCCGGGAGTGAGCTTGAGCTTGTCGGCCACTTCGTCGGGATAGGCCAGTTCGAGCACTTCACCGATTTCGGCTTCAGTCGCACCGTCGAACACAGGTGTTGCCACCGGCAGGCCGTTCTTCAGGTTGCGGGCCATCTCGATGATCTCGTCATCCGAAAGCTGTTCGAGATGAGCGGACCCGCCGCCGGCGTTGTAGACCTTCTCGAGATAGCTGCGAATCTGCTTGGCCTGGACGGTCCGCTCTTCGTTCAGCATGTCGGCCACGCGATGGCCCAGACCCTTGGCGGCCCAGCCCAGGTGAACCTCGAGCACCTGGCCCACGTTCATCCGTGAAGGAACGCCCAGCGGATTGAGCACGATGTCGGCCGGAGTGCCGTCGGCCATATGGGGCATGTCCTCGACGGGAGTGATGCGCGAGACCACGCCCTTGTTGCCGTGACGGCCGGCCATCTTGTCGCCCGGCTGCAGGCGGCGCTTGACGGCCAGATAGACCTTGATCATCTTCAGCACGCCGGGAGGCAGCTCGTCGCCCTGGGTGAGCTTCTTGCGCTTTTCTTCGAAAGCCAGGTCGAACTGGTGGCGCTTGTGCTCGAGCGACTCTTTGGCCTGCTCCAGGACCACGGCATGGGCTTCATCCGCCAGGCGGATATCGAACCACTGCCAGCGGTCCAGATCGTCGAGGTACTCGCGCGCAATGGCCGTGCCCTTGGCCAGCTTGCGCGGGCCGCCGTTGACGGTCTTGCCGACGAGGAACTTGCCGATACGGTCGAAGGTGTCGTTCTCGACGATGCGCAGCTGGTCGTTGAGATCTTGGCGATAGCGGCGCAGTTCATCGTCGATGATGGACTGGGCGCGCTTGTCGCGCTCGATGCCCTCGCGGGTGAAGACCTGCACGTCGATCACGGTGCCGACCATGCCCGAAGGCACGCGCAGCGAGGTGTCCTTGACGTCGGAAGCCTTCTCGCCAAAGATGGCGCGCAGCAGCTTTTCTTCGGGAGTGAGCTGGGTTTCGCCCTTGGGCGTCACCTTGCCCACCAGCACGTCGTCGGCGCGCACTTCAGCGCCGATGTACACGATGCCGGAGTCGTCCAGGCGATTGAGCTGGGTTTCGGCCAGGTTGCTGATGTCGCGGGTGATTTCTTCCGCGCCCAGCTTGGTGTCGCGGGCCACGACCGTCAGCTCTTCGATGTGCACCGAGGTGTAGCGATCGTCGGCGACGACCTTCTCGGAAATGAGGATGGAGTCCTCGAAGTTATAGCCGTTCCAGGGCATGAACGCGACGAGCATGTTCTGACCCAGGGCCAGTTCGCCCAGGTCGGTCGATGCGCCGTCGGCCAGCACGTCGCCGCGCGCCACCTGGTCGCCGCGCTTGACGATGGGACGCTGGTTGATGTTGGTGTTCTGGTTGGAACGGGTGTACTTGATCAGGTTGTAGATGTCGACCCCGACCTCGCCCGCCACGTTCTCGTCGTCGTTGACGCGGATCACGATGCGGTCGGCATCGACGTGGTCGACCACGCCGCCGCGCACGGCCTGCACCGTGGTGCCCGAGTCGACCGCCACGGTGCGCTCGATGCCGGTGCCCACCAGCGGCTTTTCAGGACGCAGGCAAGGCACGGCCTGGCGTTGCATGTTGGCGCCCATCAATGCCCGGTTGGCGTCGTCGTGCTCGAGGAAGGGAATCAGCGAGGCGGCGACCGACACGATCTGCGACGGCGCCACGTCCATGTACTGGATGTTCTCGGGCGCGGTCAGCATGGTTTCGCCGGCCTCGCGGCAGGCGACCAGGTCGTCGACGAAACGCCCGCTTTCATCCAGCGTGGCGTTGGCCTGGGCGATGACGTAGTTGCTTTCCTCGATGGCCGACAGGTAGTCGATCTGCTCGCTGACCTTGCCGTCGACGATCTTGCGATAGGGCGTCTCGAGGAAGCCGAACTCGTTCAGGCGCGCGTACAGCGCCATGGAGTTGATCAGGCCGATGTTCGGACCTTCGGGCGTCTCGATGGGGCAGACCCGGCCGTAGTGGGTGGGGTGCACGTCGCGCACCTCGAAGCCGGCGCGTTCACGCGTAAGGCCGCCGGGACCAAGAGCCGATACACGGCGCTTGTGGGTGATCTCGGACAGCGGATTGGTCTGGTCCATGAACTGCGACAGCTGGCTGGAACCGAAGAACTCCTTGATGGCCGCCGAAATGGGCTTGGAGTTGATCAGGTCGTGCGGCATGAGGTTTTCGGTCTCGGCCTGGCCCAGACGCTCTTTCACGGCGCGCTCGACACGCACGAGGCCGGCGCGGAACTGGTTCTCGGCCAGTTCGCCCACGCAGCGCACGCGGCGGTTGCCCAGGTGATCGATATCGTCGATCTGGCCGCGGCCGTTGCGCAGCTCGACCAGCACCTTGATGGTATCGAGGATGTCCTCGTCGGTCAGCGTCAGCGGGCCCGTCATGTCGTCGCCGCGACCCAGGCGGCTGTTGACCTTCATGCGGCCGACGCGCGACAGGTCGTAAGTTTCTTCACTGTAGAACAGGCGCTGGAACAGGGCTTCGACAGCCTCTTCGGTAGGCGGCTCGCCCGGGCGCATCATGCGGTAGATGGCAACGCGCGCGGCCATCTGGTCGGCGGTTTCATCGGTGCGCAGGGTCTGCGAAATATAGGCGCCGCGGTCCAGGTCGTTGGTGAACAAGGTCTGGATGTCGCGGATGTTGGCGTCGCGGATGTCGGCCAGGATGGATTCGGTGATCTCGTCGTTGGCGTTGGCGATGACTTCGCCGGTTTCCGGATTGACCACGTTCTTGGCCAGCACCCGGCCCAGCAGGAAGTCTTCGGGCACGGAGACGCGCTCGATGTCGGCCGCCGCGATATCACGCAGGTGCTTGGCATTGACGCGCTTGTCTTTCTCGACCAGCACCTTGCCGTCGCGGTCGGTGATGTCGAACCGCGCCACTTCGCCCTTCCAGCGCTCGGGCACGAACTCGAGCATGGCGCCTTCGGCCTGCATCTCGATGTTGTCGAATTCGAAGAAGTGCGCCAGAATCGCCTCCGGCGTCATGCCGATGGCTTTGAGCAGGATGGTGACCGGCATCTTGCGGCGACGGTCGACACGGAAGAACAGGACGTCCTTGGGGTCGAACTCGAAGTCGAGCCACGATCCGCGGTAGGGAATCACGCGCGCCGAGAACAGCAGCTTGCCCGAGCTATGCGTCTTGCCGCGGTCGTGCTCGAAGAACACGCCCGGCGAGCGATGCAGCTGCGAGACGATCACACGCTCGGTGCCGTTGATGACGAAGGAGCCGGTATTGGTCATGAGCGGCATTTCGCCCATGTATACTTCCTGCTCCTTGACTTCCTTGATGGTGGGTTTGCTGACTTCGCGGTCCATCAGCACCAGGCGCACCTTGGCGCGCAGGGGCGAGGCATAGGTCAGGCCGCGCATCTGGCATTCTTTCACGTCGAACACCGGGTCGCCCAGCACATAGCTGACGAACTCCAGGCGGGCCATCTGGTTGTGACTTACGATCGGAAATATGGAGGTGAAGGCGGCTTGCAGGCCTTCGTCCTTGCGTTGGGATGGGGGTGTATCAGACTGCAGAAAGGTTAAGTATGATTGCAGTTGAGTCGCCAAAAGGTAGGGTACGTCTTGGACGTCTTCACGCTTGGCGAAGCTCTTACGTATGCGCTTTTTTTCGGTATACGAATAAGGCATGAGCACTCCGACTCGAGGGGTTACATGGGCCGTCAACCACGGCCCTGGCTTACGACTCCAGAGAACCCGGCTTGCCGCCCAAGGGCGCAAATACGGGTTTTCTGGAGACGCAAAAGCCCGGGAAGGCTAAAAACACCTTCCCGGGCAGGCGTCGACAAGCTTACTTGAGCTCGACTTTGGCGCCGGCTTCTTCAAGCTTCTTCTGAGCAGCTTCGGCATCAGCCTTGGCCATGGCTTCCTTGACGGTCTTGGGAGCGCCGTCAACGAGGTCCTTGGCTTCTTTCAGGCCCAGGCCGGTGATTTCACGCACGGCCTTGATGACGCTGACCTTGTTCGCGCCGACTTCAGCCAGCACGACGTCGAATTCGGTCTTTTCTTCAGCAACAGCTGCAGCGCCACCGGCTGCGGGGGCAGCGACGGCGACAGCGGCGGCGGCGGCCGACACACCGAATTTTTCTTCCATGTCCGTAATCAGTTCGGACAGTTCCAGGACGGTCAGGTTAGCGACTGCGTCCAGGATCTCTTCTTTGCTCAATGCCATTTTTAGAACTCCAAATAGGTATAAATGCCAGGGTTGGGTATCGCTCTGTCTTTCGACGAGTCCCGGAAACGCTTACGCGGCTTCCTTCTGGTCGCGCACGGCGGCAAGGCCGCGCACGAACTTGGTGGGAACTTCGTTGAGCGTACGCACAAACTGCGTGACGGGTGCCTGCATGGTGCCCATCAGTTTCGCCAACAGCTCTTCGCGAGACGGCATGGTGGCCAAAGCCTTCACGCCCTCGATATCCAGGACGTTGTTGGGCAATGCCCCGCCTGCGATGACGAGCTTGTCGTTGGTTTTTGCGAAACCGGCGAGCACCTTGGCGGCCGAAACCGGATCCTGACTGACGGCGTACATCAGAGGACCGGACATGTGGGACGAAAGCGCCTCGAAAGGCGAACCGGCCACGGCTCGGCGCACCAGCGTGTTCTTGAGAACACGCAGATACACACCCGACTCACGCGCTTGTTTGCGCAATACGGTGACGGCAGCGACGTCCAGACCACGGTACTCGGCGATAATAACTGACTGGGCCTTTGCAAGTTCTGCAGAGACTTCCTCAATTACGACCGCTTTCTCTTCACGATTGAGACTCACGGTTTGAACACTCCATCTAACGACACGAGAGAGGGTCTCTCGTGTCTACCGAATGCGGCGCACCTGGTCGAGTTCTTGAAAAAAGAAATCTTCCATGGGCGCCGTCTGCGCTGGATACAGGCTGCAAGCAGCCCGGCGATTAAGCCCTTGGGCCGGCCTCGCGGTCGGTTTGGGGGCTCCAGCGGTCTTTGACAGCGGCACCCGGGAAGGCCCCGGGTACAGCCCAAAGTTCTTGTGCCGCGGTTTGATTAAACCGACAGCGAAGCTATTTCGACGCGAGCGCCGCCGCCCATGGTGGACGAGACGGCCAGCTTGCGCAGGTAAATACCCTTGGACGCCGTGGGACGGGCTTTGTTCAATGCATCGACCAGCGCGTTCAGGTTTTGCTGAAGCTGCTCGACGCCGAAGGAGGCGCGTCCGATGGTGGCGTGTATGATGCCCGCCTTGTCGGTGCGGTACTGCACCTGACCGGCCTTGGCGTTCTTGACGGCGGTTGCGACGTCGGGCGTGACCGTGCCCACCTTGGGGTTGGGCATGAGGCCGCGGGGTCCCAGAACCTGGCCCAGCGCACCCACGACGCGCATTGCGTCGGGCGAAGCGATGACGATGTCGAAATCGAGATTGCCGGCCTTGATGCTTTCGGCCAGGTCGTCCATGCCGACGATGTCGGCGCCGGCTTCCTTGGCGGCCTCGGCCTTGTCGCCCTGGGTGAACACGGCAACACGAACCGACTTGCCGGTGCCGGCGGGCAGGACCACCGAACCACGCACGAGCTGGTCGGATTTCTTGGGGTCGATGCCCAATTGCACGGCGACGTCGATGGACTCGTCGAACTTGGCCGTGGCCGTTTCCTTCACCAGCGCAAGCGCCTCGGCGACGGGATAGAATTTGGTGCGATCGATTTTGGCCTTGATCGCGGCGGCGCGTTTACCTAGCTTGGCCATGTTATATCCCCTCGACCGTGATGCCCATGCTGCGGGCGCTGCCGGCGATCGTACGCACCGCGGCGTCCAGATCGGAAGCCGTGAGATCGGGCGTCTTGGTCTTGGCGATTTCTTCGGCTTGCGCGCGCGTCAGCACGCCCACCTTGTCGGCATTCGGACGAGCCGAACCCTTTTGAACGCCCGTGGCCTTCTTGATGAGAATGGCCGCCGGAGGCGTCTTCATGATGAAGGTGAAGCTCTTGTCGGCGTAGGCGGTGATGACCACGGGAATCGGCAGACCGGGCTCCATGCCTTGGGTCTGGGCGTTGAACGCCTTGCAGAATTCCATGATGTTCAGGCCGCGCTGACCCAGCGCCGGACCGATCGGGGGTGATGGATTCGCTTTACCAGCCGGCACTTGCAGCTTGATAAAGCCGACGATTTTCTTCGCCATGCTTTGCTCCTTGCGGGTTCAAACGCCGGCGCGCCTTGCGGCCGGCTCCCCGGGGTTGAAAATTCAGGTCTTTTCGACCTGACCGAAATCGAGTTCCACAGGGGTGGCGCGGCCAAAAATGGTCACGGACACACGCACCTTGCTTTTCTCGTAATTGACATCTTCGACGTTGCCGTTGAAATCGGCGAACGGACCTTCTTTGACACGCACCATCTCGCCGACTTCGAAGAGAATCTTGGGACGCGGCTTTTCGACGCCCTCTTCCATCTGGGAGAGGATTTTCTCGACCTCGCGATCGGAGATGGGCGCGGGACGATTGCCCGAGCCGCCCAGGAAGCCCGTGACCCGGTTGGTGTTCTTCACCAGGTGCCAGGTTTCGTCGGTAAGATCCATTTCTACCAGCACGTAGCCGGGAAAGATACGGCGTTCGGTGATGGATTTCTTACCGCCTTTGACTTCCACCACTTCTTCGGACGGAACCAGTATGCGGCCAAAGGACGTCTGCAACCCGGCACGCTCTATGCGTTCGAGGAGCGCCTTGTGCACACTTTTTTCCATGCCCGAATAGACGTGGACGACATACCAACGCTTGCTCATGTGTGCCCTTTATCTCCAGCCCAGCAGCAGGCCATAGATGACCCAGCCCAGGGTTTTGTCGACAAGCCACAGAAACAGGCCCATGACCGCCACGAAGGCAAACACGATGGCGGTCATCTGGGTGGCTTCTTTGCGCGTGGGCCAGACGACTCGCTTGACTTCGTTGTACGAATCGCGCAGATAGCCGATGCTGCGCCGGCCGGGTTCGCTGAACCAGGCTATGAGCGCCGCCACGATGACGCTGCCGATGAATATCCCGACCCGCGCCACGGTGGGCTGGTCATCGAGCACCGAGAACGCGACGATGCCGGCAATGATGACGAGCACCGCGAGACCCAGCTTGAGGCGGTCTACGGTGCTGCTAACGGTTTCTACGCTGGTGTTCGACATATCCGGGCGAGTGACCTCGCGGCTAGTGCGGCCTGCTTTGCCGCGGCGATGATGGCAGGGGCAGTAGGAATCGAACCTACAACCTTCGGTTTTGGAGACCGACGCTCTGCCAATTGAGCTATACCCCTATAACCTGCTGAGGAGTCCTGTGCTGTGACAGGGTGCGATACAGGACCCGTTTACTGCTCGGACAGAGCGCGGCTCCGTCCGTTTGTTGCATTTTAAAACTTACTTGATGATTTTAGCCACCACGCCGGCGCCCACGGTACGGCCGCCTTCGCGGATCGCGAAGCGCAGGCCCTCTTCCATGGCGATCGGCGCAATCAGCTTGACCTGCATCGACACGTTGTCGCCAGGCAGCACCATCTCTTTGTCCTTGGGCAGGTCGATCGTGCCGGTCACGTCCGTCGTGCGGAAGTAAAACTGCGGACGATAGCCGTTGAAGAACGGCGTGTGACGACCGCCCTCTTCCTTGGACAGAATGTACACCTCGGCCGTGAACTCGGTGTGCGGGTTGATCGAACCGGGCTTGGCCAGCACCTGGCCGCGCTCGACGTCCTCGCGCTTGGTGCCGCGCAGCAAAATACCCACGTTGTCACCAGCCTCGCCCTGATCGAGCAGCTTGCGGAACATTTCCACGCCCGTGCAGGTCGTCTTGACCGTGTCCTTGATACCGACGATCTCGATTTCCTCGCCGACCTTGATGATGCCGCGCTCGATACGACCGGTCACCACCGTGCCCCGACCCGAGATCGAGAACACGTCTTCCACAGGCATCAGGAACGCGCCATCGACCGCACGCTCGGGCGTGGGGATGTACGAGTCCAGCGCCTCGGCCAGTTGCAGGATCGCCTGCTTGCCCAGCGGACCGTCGTCGCCTTCGAGCGCCAGCTTGGCCGAACCCTTCACGATCGGCGTATCGTCGCCCGGAAAGTCGTACTTGGACAGCAGCTCGCGCACTTCCATCTCGACCAGCTCGAGCAGCTCTTCATCGTCGACCATGTCGGCCTTGTTCAGGAACACGATGATGTACGGCACGCCCACCTGGCGGCTCAGCAGAATGTGCTCGCGCGTCTGGGGCATCGGGCCGTCTGCGGCCGACACCACCAGAATGGCGCCGTCCATCTGCGCTGCGCCCGTGATCATGTTCTTGACGTAGTCGGCGTGGCCCGGGCAGTCAACGTGCGCGTAGTGGCGCGCGGCCGTCTCGTATTCCACGTGCGAGGTGTTGATCGTGATGCCGCGCGCTTTCTCTTCGGGCGCCGCGTCGATCTGGTCGTAGCCCTTGGCTTCGCCCGAACCAAACTCCTTGGCCAGCACCGTCGTGATCGCCGCCGTCAGCGTCGTCTTGCCGTGGTCAACGTGGCCGATCGTTCCTACGTTTACGTGCGGTTTGGTCCGCTCAAACTTACCTTTTGCCATGGCTGACTCCTGACTGTGGAATTAAGCAACAAAAATGAATGTAGTGAGTGGTGCCCATGACGCGGATCGAACGCGTGACCTCTCCCTTACCAAGGGAGTGCTCTACCACTGAGCCACATGGGCATACTTCTTTACCGTAAAAACCCGCCTTTTTACAGGTTGCCCTGTAAAAAAACGAGCCTCGAAAAACTGGAGCGGGTGAAGGGAATCGAACCCTCGTCGTAAGCTTGGAAGGCTTCTGCTCTACCATTGAGCTACACCCGCATGGGGATTCCGTTCTTTCTCGCTGTTCTTTCCGGGGTTTGATACCGCCAGCCATGCCAGACACCGAGTTTCTGCCTATAGCCGCCCCGGGCTCCGGGCCCGGGCATGCGTGGCAGCGCCTGCGGGTAAGCTCTGGTGGTGGGAGTTGGATTCGAACCAACGTAGGCGCAAGGCCAACAGATTTACAGTCTGCCCCCTTTAACCACTCGGGCATCCCACCAAAAGAGAACCACGAATTATGGGCCTTTTTTCTGGGCTTGTCAAATATCCAAAGAATGTGCGCGTCAAGCGGTCAGGCGTCCATGACGTTGGCCAGCCCCTGACGCTCGAGCAGGGAGTTCAGGTGTTCCCAGTCGTGGAAGTCGATGACCAGCTGGCCCCGATTGCGGGCGCCGACCTTCAGGCTTACCCGCGTGCCGAGATGATCGGACAATGCCTGCTCGAGCCGTTTGGCGTCGCCCGACGGGGCATTGCGGGCACGGCGGCCCGAGGCGGCCGAACCGTCCAGTTCGCGCAATTGGCGGTTGACGAGTTTTTCGGTTTCACGCACCGACAGACGGCGCGCGATGATTTCGTTGGCCAGCAATATCTGCTGGGCGGCCTCGGCGGCCAGCAGGGCGCGTGCATGGCCCATGTCGATGTCGCCTGCGAGAAGCATGGTCTGCACCGGCTCGGTCAGGTTGAGCAGGCGCAGCAGATTGCTGGTGGCGGAACGCGACCGGCCTATGGCCTGCGACGCCTGTTCGTGGGTCAGGCCGAACTCGTCCAGCAGGCGCTTGACGCCATGGGCCTCTTCGAGCGGATTGAGGTCTTCGCGCTGGATGTTCTCGATAAGCGCCATGACCGCCGCGTTTTCGTCGGCGACTTCGCGCACCAGCACGGGCACTTCGCTCAAGCCTGCCAGCTGGGCGGCGCGAAAGCGGCGCTCGCCGGCGATGATTTCGTAGGTGCCCGCCTGGGCCAGCGGCCGCACCAGGATGGGCTGCATGATGCCCTGGGTTCGGATGGATTCAGCGAGCTCGTTCAGGGCGCCTTCGTCCATGCGGGTGCGGGGCTGGTATTTACCGGCCTTCAAAGCCTTGACGCTGAGCTTGCTGGGCGATTGCGATTGCGCGGCTTCGGGCCTGTCGCCCAACGTGCCGATGACGCCGGCATCCGCCCCGAGCAAGGCGTCCAGGCCGCGGCCCAACCCTTTGGGTTTCTTCGTTGCCATGTTGTGTCCTTACAAGTTCATCATTTTTGGGGGCCGCGCAATGGCGCGCAAGGCCTCTTTCTTGACCCGCTTGATCAGTTCTTCGCCGAATTCGATATACGCCTTGGCGCCGCGGGAACTCTTGTCGTAGACGATGCCGGGCATGCCGTGGCTGGGCGCTTCGGCCAGCCTGACGTTGCGCGGCACGATCGTCTCGAAAACCCGGTCGCCGAAATGCGATTCGATTTGCGCCGATACCTGCTGCTGAAGGGTGACGCGCGTATCGAACATGACCCGGAGCAGGCCGATGACGCGCAGGCCCGGGTTGATGTTGTGGTGCACCCGCTTGATGGTGTTGACCAGATCGGACAGGCCTTCGAGCGCAAAGTACTCGCATTGCATGGGAATGATGACGCCGTCGGCCGACGCCAAGCCATTCAAGGTAAGCAAGGAGAGCGTCGGGGGGCAGTCGATCAGGATGAAGTCGTATTCATCGATGACCTGGGCGATGGCCTGCTTGAGCTGCATCTCGCGGGCTTCCATCTGGATGAGATCGATTTCGGCGCCGGAAAGCTCGCGATTGGCGGGCAGTACATCGTAGCCCCCGGTTTCGGACCGCACCCGCGCCGAGGCGATGCTGGCCTCGTCGATCAGCACGTGGTAAAGATTGTTTTGCGCAGCATTCTTGTCGACGCCGCTACCCATGGTGGCATTGCCTTGCGGATCTAGGTCGATCAACAAAACCTTCTTGTTGAGCGCGGCCAGGGCGGCGGCCAGGTTGATGGCCGTGGTTGTTTTGCCCACCCCTCCTTTCTGATTGGTGATGCAAAACACCTTGACGACGTCGGCGGCATTATTGTGATTCATGTGATTCCTTGACGGCTGGGCGCTAAGGCCTGTTCAGGCTCTAGCCAAACCAGGCAACGCTGCGCATCCAGTTTTGGCACTTGCAGCTGCTGGACGGACTGAACCTTCCAGTTTCCCTCTGACTGCAAAGCAGTGATTTCTTCTTCGGGGTGGCGGCCTTTCATGGCTGCAAGCATACCCCCCGCTCGCGCATGCCTGCCAGCAAGTGTCGCAAAATCGAGCAAAGATGCAAAGGCCCGGGAAACCACGACATCGGCCTGCAAAGAAGGCATTGTCTCGACACGCCCATGCACCGCCCGCAGATTGGCCAGGCCCAGCGCGCCCGACATCTGGCGCACAAAAGCCATTTTCTTTTCGACCGCATCCACGCAATGGATCGTCCAGTGCGGACACGCCACCGCCAGCACCACACCCGGCAAGCCCGCACCGGACCCGACGTCGACGATGACGGCATCGTCCCGATCGATCAGGGCCCGCCGCAACGGCCCGACGACGGCAAGGCTGTCGATAATGTGCTGCACCAGCATCTGCTCGGCGTCGCGTATGGCCGTCAAGTTGTACGTTCGGTTCCAGCGCTGCATCTGCGCCAGATAATCAAGCAGCAAAGCCTGTCGTTCGGACGGCAGATCGAGTTCGAGCTCTTGGGCGGCCTCGGCCAGCTGTTGTGCCAATTGCGTCCGGGCCATTACGCTGCCCGTCGTCCATGCTGATGTCGCTTTATATGAATCAGCAGCAGCGAGATGGCGGCCGGCGTAACCCCCGAGATGCGGCTTGCTTGCCCCACTGTTTCAGGCCGCGCCGCCTTGAGCCGCTGTCTTACCTCGATCGACAGGCTGTCGATGGCATCGTAATCGAGATCTTCGGGTATGGGCTGGCCCTCCTGGGCGGCCTGGCGCCGCACGTCCTCTTGCTGCCGCGCGACGTAGCCCGCGTATTTGACCTGGATCTCCACCTGCTCGGCCACGATACCGTCCTCGACGCCGGGCCCGGCCAGCAGTCGCCCGTCGGGCCGCTGAAAACTCATGAGCCTCTCGTAGGCCACCTCAGGACGCTTCAGCAGATCGAATAGTGAGTACTCACGTTCTAAAGGCTTTCCCACCAGTGCAATGGCCGCTTCTTTCTCAAGGATCTTGGGATTCACCCACGTAGACTTCAGACGCTGGATTTCGGTTTCGACGGCATCCCGTTTTTTATTGAATGCATCCCACCGCTTGTCATCCACCAACCCCATTTGGCGCCCTATTTCGGTCAAACGCAAGTCGGCATTGTCTTCGCGCAGGCTCAGGCGATATTCAGCTCGTGAAGTAAACATGCGATAAGGTTCGGTCACGCCCCGGGTGATGAGATCGTCCACCAAAACGCCCAGATATGCTTCACTCCGCGCCGGTGACCACGGCTCCAGTCCTTGCACCTGACGCGCAGCGTTCAGCCCCGCAAGAAGCCCTTGAGCTGCGGCTTCTTCATAGCCGGTGGTGCCGTTGATCTGCCCGGCGAAAAAAAGCCCTTGTATCGCCCGGGTTTCCAACGAAGACTTGAGTTCACGTGGATCAAAATAGTCATATTCGATCGCATAGCCGGGACGTGTAATCACCGCTTGCTCGAGGCCTGGCAAAGAACGAACCAAGGCAAGCTGAATGTCGAAAGGCAAGCTGGTGGATACGCCATTGGGATAGATCTCGTTGGTCGTCAGGCCTTCCGGCTCCAGAAAGATCTGATGGCTCGCCTTATCGGCAAAGCGATGGATTTTGTCCTCGATGGATGGGCAATAGCGCGGGCCTATACCCTCGATCTCGCCGTGCTCGCTGTACATGGGAGACCGGTCAAGGCCCGAACGGACGATGTCATGCGTGCGCTCATTGGTATTGGTGATCCAGCAAGGCAACTGCTTGGGATGAAGATCGACGTTTCCCATGAAGGAAAAAACGGGGATGGGATCCAAGTCGCCCGGTTGCACCTCGGTTCTTGAAAAATCGATGCTTCTGGAATCGATGCGAGGCGGCGTCCCAGTCTTGAGACGTCCTTGCGGCAACTTCAACTCTTTCAGCCTTTGGCCCAGTGAAATTGCCGGCGGGTCCCCCGCACGACCCGCAGAGTAATTGTTCAGTCCAACATGGATCAGGCCATTCAAGAACGTACCGGCGGTCAACACTACAGTCCTGCCACGGAACTTCAAGCCGACTTGAGTCACTGCACCGACTACCCTGTCACCCTCAAGCATCAAATCATCCACTGCTTGCTGAAAAATCATCAGGTTGGGTTGGTTCTGCAAGGTCTGACGGATGGCGCGTCGGTACAAGGAACGATCTGCTTGCGCACGGGTTGCCCGGACAGCGGGGCCCTTGGACCGATTCAAGATTCTGAATTGGATACCAGCCAAGTCCGTTGCGTATGCCATTGCGCCGCCGAGAGCGTCAACCTCTTTCACTAGGTGGCCCTTTCCTATCCCTCCAATGGAAGGATTGCAGGACATCTGACCCAGCGTTTCCATATTGTGGGTCAGTAGCAGGGTCGAAGCGCCAGTGCGAGCGGCCGCCAGCGCGGCTTCCGTGCCCGCATGCCCGCCACCGACCACGATGACGTCGAATTCGTCCGGGTAAATCATTTTTTGGAAAAACAGAGGAGAAAGGATAATTATACTTGCGACCCTTTTATGTTTCACGTGAAACCAGCTTCTTGTTTCACGTGAAACATGGACTGTAGGGTGTGGGAAGCAATAGCCACATAGCTAGCCGATAGAAGGCATGGAAAGGGGCCCGTATCTATCTAAATAGAGCGATCTTTTTTCAAGTGCAGATTAATCTTGAAGAATTCAATACCATTCTTTCCATTCGAGAATGCCACCGACTTATAGCTCACTCGACTTAACACGTAGCCGACGGGACAAAGCCTATAGTGAGGATATCCTTCGCCCCTCGCATGTCGAGAGCTCCATAATGACTCCCTGGAAATAACTGGTTTTTAAAATCCATTGACGCTAATGGGCCGTGCTCTGCCAGCGCTGTGTAAGGCTCAGCGACATGCGCCTAGAAATTGAAATGTAGGTGCCTGTTAGCGACGTTACGCTGGCCATATCGAGAGCTATACCAAGACATCGTTCTCAGCAGCACCCGCTTGGGCGAACATAGCCGCGCGACTAATGTGTGAACCACAGGATAGAAATCAGGATCCTCCAACTATCGAACAAGCTAAATAGAATTTTTCCGCCACCTTATATCCATCCCACGATAGGTACCGACCATGTTTCACGTGAAACATGGTCTAGATGTTGACGCCAAGATTACATAAAAACATTCTCCCACCAAACTAAATCGACACTAATTACAGCGAAAACATAAGTTCTCCCATAACTTATGACTTATCGCCGGACAGCACCTATCGCGTCAGAGCCAAATAACGTTGCCCTTTAATAAAACTGAAACGCATAAAACCGAAACGCGCAGATTACTGCCTCTATAATGATTTGGCCTCCATCACCGTCGACAAAAAACACAAGGCTTTCAAATGCAGCGTGGAACAATACTGTCTATTTGGCTCAAATGTACTGGATTAAATGATTCAGCGGTTTCACGTGAAACAAGAATCGCTCTCGACTAAAGTCAAAGAAACCACGTCAGGGAGCTGAAAATCTTGGCTGACGCCCTACGCCGTTCAGCCGATAACAGGCATGAGTACTGAGCATCTAGCGGAGGGTAGCCCTTCCACATAGTTCTGTGGATAACTTTGTGAGCAACTAGCAACTCACACGAACGTCATGCCCAAGCCACTCAAAGGAAAGGGCAGCTAATAATTTGAACAAATGAAGGCGGCCAGTAGCAGGAACATTCGGTAAAAAGCCTTATGTTTTCCGGCTCTTAGCTACGAGTACAGAAAATATAGCAGCTGCCTTGGCTGAGTCCAGATATGAACAATGAGCCTAGCTGCGCCAAGTATAGAAATTGTGTATAACTCGGCTTTCCAGACGGCTACATTCGCTTGGCAGCATGTATCAACGGCGCCTACAACAAAAACGCCCCGCGCATAAAAATGCGTGGGGCGTCAGCAAAATGCCCGCGGCTGCGGGCAAGCATATGACTACTATATGTATTACAGCGCGCGGATTTCCGCGGCTTGCGGGCCCTTGGGGCCGTCCTTGACTTCGTACTCGACTTCCTGGCCTTCGTTCAGGCTGCGATAACCGCGGCCTTCGATAGCCGAAAAGTGCGCGAAAACATCCGTACCGCCGTCGTCAGGAGTGATGAAACCAAAACCCTTGTCGGCGTTGAACCATTTGACTTTGCCCTTCTGAGCCATGTGTAGCGTCCTAAAAATGAAAAAAATGCATAAAACCAAGGACGCCTACACCAACGAAAGCAATAGCTACCTGGTACAGCACCGCGTACAGCTTGGTTTTGCAACGGCAAGAATAACCACAGGTGCTTACTTTCACAAATACTAGTTTTCCCCTATGTCGCAGATTTTCGTCAAGTACCGGTATTCCTGTGCGACGATACTGATTTTGAAACCCGCCATCCTCCTACCTCAAGTGACGAATTCGATCATGAGCCTGACTTCCCGTTTGCCCAATGTAGGTACCAATATATTCACCCTCATGAGCCAATTGGCTCTGGACCATCAGGCCATCAACTTGGGCCAGGGCTTTCCAGATTTCACTCCGGACCCGGTGCTTCTCGAACTGGTCAACCAGGCTATGCACGATGGACACAACCAATACCCAGCTATGGCAGGGGTGCCGGCGCTGCGCCATGAGATAGCCAAGAAAATCCAATCGCTATATGGCCATCAGTATGACGAAATTACCGAAATCACGGTTACCAGCGGGGCCACCGAAGCGTTGATGTCCAGCTTGCTGGCCCTGGTGCATCCTGGAGACGAAGTGATCGTCATCCAGCCCTTTTACGATCTGTACATTCCGGGCATCCAGCTTGCGGGCGGCACGCCTGTCATTGTCTCCATGGAGCCGCCAAGCCGGACGACACCTCGCTACTCCGTCGATTGGCAGCGCGTCGAAGCCGCCATTACCCAGCGTACGCGAATGCTGGTGCTCAACTTTCCGCATAATCCCACGGGCATCGTCCTGACCGAAGGCGATTTGAACGCACTGGAAGCGCTGGTAGAAAAACACGGCATTTTGCTGCTTTGCGATGAAGTCTATGAACACATTACCTTCGACGGCCGCAAGCACCTCAGCATTGCAAGCCGGGCGGCTTTGGTTCAAAACGCTGTCATCGTTTCATCGTTCGGCAAAACCTATCACATAACAGGATGGAAAGTCGGCTATTGCACGGCTTCGGCAGCCATCATGGCCGAAATCCGTAAAGTCCATCAATTCATCGTGTTTACCGTGAGCTCTCCCTTTCAATTCGCCCTGGCCCGTTATATGGCCAACCCATTGTCCTACACCCAGCTTGCCGCCTTCTATGAAAAACGACGCGATTACATCTTAAAAGGCCTGCAAAAGACACGTTTTCGCCCGCTTTCCAGTGAAGGCACTTTTTTCCTGCTTGCCGACTACAGCGCTGTATCCGATTTGCCCGAAACGGATTTTGCACGTTGGCTGACCACAGAACACGGTGTTACCGCCATACCCGTTAGCGCGTTCTATACCGATCCTGCGGCGCAGCAGTCCAACCACGGTCTGATCAGGTTGTGTTTTGCCAAAGAAGACCAAACGCTCGACCTTGCTATTCAGCGTCTTGCCCGTGTTTGAAATCCAGTTCGCTATGTCTCTGAATTTCGACCGGATGAAGTATACGGCGCGAATTTTGTTTTGAACACAGGGGTTCGCAGCAAGGCTGGCGAGGGGAATTTAGGTTTTCAATAACTCTTTATATTTAAAAATGGTAGTAATGATGGGTGTTTGTGGATAACTGGCATATCCCCTTTAAAGCCAGATAAAACAAGCGCTTAGAATGCTTTCAAAAGTCTGATAACCCATTGTTTTGCAGAGGATGGATTCTGGATAATTTTTGAGCGGTGGAAAAAGAGGGTGGTTATGCTTCGGGCATCCACAGCTTGTTCACAATCGCTCCGCTCAGGAGTTATCCACAGGCTGAATATATTGTATCGCTTTGTAAACACCCAGCATATTACAGGGCGGAGCCAGTGCTAAATCATATTTGAACGCAAAAAGTCCCAGGAATGGTGCTTCATTCCTTCTGGAACCAGATGGCTTTAGGTGGATTCACGCAGGCGGAGTGTACCGCCGCCCAAACGGTTTCTACAGCCGCCGGACTAAGCGGTGGGCACTACTTCGCCGGAGTCGAATACAAGCCGGTTTTCAGGCCACTGCAGGGCCGCCAGGCGAAAGCGCGAGTTCTCGATCGAACGGCTGGCCTTTCTGTCGCGCCAGCGCGCGCCCACTGAATAGTCGATGCAGAAGACGTTATGCCGTTTGCCATGCCATGCGTTGGGGGCAATGTCCTTGAACAGCTGCGTATAGCGCGGCATGTTGGCGCTTTTCATGGGTTTGATCAGGCGCCAGTAGTGGCCGATCACCACGGGCACGGGGTCGTCGTACTCGTCCCACCAACTTACCCTGTCCGAAAAACGCCATCTATTGCCGGCAAAGAAAGGTGTTTCGGCCTGAACTTCCACCCCCGACGTCAGTACCTTCAGTGGATTGACCATCTGTTGCGTGGCCTCGTATTCGGCGATGGAATACAAAAAAGGCGGCGGCCGGCTCTCGTCCTCCAGTTCGACCGCCCAGCGTGCTTTCTCACCCAGGTAGCGTTCATAGAGCCCCGAGGCCTTGGCCGTGGTCTGCGCGGCATAGTCCCACATTTTGTACTGTTCGGTGACGGTGCCCAAAGTGACCGACTCGACCGCTTCGATGGCGGAAGCGGTCCACGCCGCATGGACGATGCGGATGTCGTCGCGTACCAGGGCGACCGGCAAGCTGCCCAGGAAGTCCTTGAAAGCCTGGCGCTGTTCGGGCGGTGTGCGCCTGAAAGGCGCATAGTTCTTCAGATCCTGCTGGTGGCGTTCATCGAAGAACCAGCCCGAGCCGTCCTTGACGTCGTCGATCAACAGGTTGATTTCGTGGTTTCCCAGTATGCAGCGGGCATTGCCCGATTCGACCAGTTTTTGGACGAGCTGGACCACGCCGTGGCTGTCGGGCCCACGGTCGATGAGGTCGCCGACGAAGACGAGCTGGCGCCGCTGTGGGTGACGCCCCTGGGCGTCGTAGCCCAGGCACTGCAACAGACGGACCAAGGCGGAGAGTTCGCCGTGGATGTCGCCGATGATGTCCAGCGGATTGTCGGGAAGCTTTTGAACTAGATGCATGTAGCCAAAGCATAACCGCATTTGGCCACACTTCGCAGCAAAATGAAGCCATACCGGCGACGAAGCAAGACGGATGGATGCGAACGCAACGGCAGGCCGGTGGGCCGCGCTTAGGGATGGAATATCTTGATCAGCAAGCCGATCAATTGCTGGCGTTCCGCGTCGCTTAGCGTGGGCGTCACGTCGGCCCTGGCGGCCACGCTTTGCGCCTTCAGGCAGATTTCCTGGCCTTCCGGAGTCAAAGCCAGTATCTGCGAGCGCCTGTCGTTCGGATTGCGCCGCCGATCGATCAGACCATCGGACTGCATGCGGTCGAGCAGAGTGGCCAGATTGGGCGGCGACACCCTGATCGTCTGGCCAAGCCGCTTCTGGTTGAGATCGGGGTTGCTGTTGATGAGCGACAGCACCGTATATTCGACGGGACGCAATTGAAGCTTGGCCAGCTGCTTCCGTATATTGGGAACGATCTCCAGATAGGCCTGCAGGCAGCAATAGCCCACCGACCCGAGCAAGTGGCTCTGGTCTATGTCGCCGGCCTCCGACTGCGCGGGCCGCGGCTCAGGCTTTGGATTCGGCATACTGGCGCATGACATCGGAAAGCAGGCGCAACGGCTCGCCCTTTTCCGCGCTACGAAGCGTGTTGTCCACGATCTGAAGCTGCTGCATGGCTTCGGGCAGGATGAAGTCGTAGTAATACTTGGCGGTGTCCTGCTTGGCCTGATAGAAGACAGGGTCTTGCGACGCCTTTTCGCGTGCCACGGCGGCCGCGCGCAGCCACAGCCAGGCGATCACGCAGTGGCCGACCAGGCGCAGCATTTCGGGCGCGATCTGATGAGGCAGCTCGGGATTGGACGGTGCGGCCAGGGCGATGCGCTGCACCCGCAAGCGTATGTCCTGCGCCAGGGCCGCCAGGGTGCCTGCCTGGTCGCGCATCGGCCCGGTGTTTTCTTGCGCGATCGTGGCATCGATCTGAGCCAGAAGCTGCTCCAGCCGCTTGCCGCCATCGGCCAATATCTTGCGCAGCAGCAGGTCGACCGCCTGGATCTCGTTCGTGCCTTCGTAGATCATGGCGATGCGTGAATCGCGCAGATACTGCTCTATGCCGGTCTCAGTGATGAAGCCGTGTCCGCCGTAGACCTGCAAGGCCTGGCTCGAGCCGTAGAAGCCCTGGTCCGTCATCATCGATTTGATGATGGGCGTAAGCAGGGCCAGCTGCGCGTCCATGTCGGCGCGCATCCGCTCGTCCGGGTGGTGCTCGGCCGCGTCCAGCGCCAGGGCGCTGTGATAGGCCAGCATGCGGAACCCTTCGACATAGGCCCGCTGGTTCATCAGCAGGCGCTGCATCGCGGGATGCATGATGATGGGGTCGGCCGGCTCGCCGCGCCGCTGCGCGGGACGGACCGCGGCCCGCATCTGCAGGCGTTCTTGCGCGTAAGCCAGCGAGTTCTGATAGGCGGTCTCGGCGCTGCCCAGGCCCTGTATGCCGACGGCCAGGCGGGCGGCGTTCATCATGACGAACATCGCTGCCAGGCCGCGGTTGGGCTCGCCCACCAGCCAGCCCACCGCCTCGTCGAACTGCAGGCTGCTGGTCGCGCTGCCGTGTATGCCCATCTTGTGTTCTATGCCGGTGCAGGTCACGGCGTTGCGTCGGCCCAGGGCATCTCCGTCCGGCAGATATTTGGGCACCAGGAAGAGGGAAATGCCCTTGCTGCCCGCCGGCGCGTCGGGAAGCCGGGCCAGCACCAGGTGGACGATGTTTTCCGTCATGTCCTGCTCGCCGCCCGAAATGAAGATCTTGCTGCCGGTGATGCGTACCGTACCGTCATCCCGAGGCACGGCACGGGTGCGCAGCAGGCCCAGGTCGCTGCCCGCATGGGATTCGGTCAGGCACATGGTGGCCAGCCATTCGCCGCTGACGATGCGGGGCAGGTAGCGCTGCTTGAGTTCTTCGGCGGCATGCTTGTGCAGGCAGGCATAGGCGCCGTGCAGCAGCCCCGGGTACATCGTCCAGGCATGGTTGGAAGAGCTCAGCATTTCGTACAGCATGCTGTTCAGCGTACTGGGAAGGCCTTGTCCGCCGAAATCGGGATCGCAGGCCAGTGCGGGCCAGCCGGCTTCCTGAAACTGGCGGTAGGCATCGGCAAAGCCGGGAGGAGTCTTCACCTCGCCGTTCTCGTAGCGGCAGCCTTCGCGGTCGCCCACGGCGTTCAAGGGAAACAGCACTTCACTGGCAAAGCGTCCGGCCTCTTCGGCCACCTGCATCGTCAGCTCGTCGTCCACTTCGGCAAAGGGCGGAAGCTGAGAAAGTGCGCCGGGCGCATCGAGCAGATCGGACAGGACGAAGCGGATGTCTTTGAGCGGGGGCTGGTACGAGAACATGGTCGTGATTCCTGTGGATCAGCGCGGCGGCAGGCGCAAGGCGCCGTCCAGGCGAATGACTTCGCCGTTGAGCGACAGATTGCCCACAATGTGCACCGCCAGTTGAGCGAACTCCGAGGGCTTGCCCAGCCGCTTGGGAAAGGGAATGGTCGAGGCCAGCGATTGCTGCACTTCTTCAGGAAGCTCGTAAAGCAAGGGGGTCAGGAACAGGCCGGGCGCGATCGTCATCACCCGCACGCCGAACTGCGCCAAATCTCGCGCCAGGGGCAGCGTCATCGATGCCAGCGCGCCCTTCGATGCCGAATAAGCGGCTTGGCCGATCTGGCCGTCGTAGGCCGCCACCGACGACGTGCAGATCATGACGCCGCGCTCGCCTTCGTCCAGAGGATCCAGCGCCAGCATGCGGGCCGCCGCCAGCCGCATCACATTGAAGGTGCCGATCAGGTTGACATTGACGATGCGGCTGAAGTGTTCCAGCGGCATCGCGCTGCCGTCCTTCCCCACCAGGCGCTTGGCGCCGCCGATGCCCGCGCAATTGACCAGGATGCGCGCCGGGCCGTGGGCCCGGGCGGCCGCATCCAATGCCTTCTCTACGCTGTCCGTATTGGTGATGTCGCAGGCGAACGCCAGGCCGCCGACCTCTTTGGCGAGTTCTTGTGCCGCCTGTTCGTTCAGGTCCAGTATCGCCACCCGGGCGCCGGCCGCCGCCAGCTGGCGCACGGTCTCCGCACCGAGGCCTGAAGCGCCGCCGGTCACGAGGGCGCTTTGTCCTTGAATGTCCATGGTTTCCCCCTTGTCGCTATGTCTATATATGGTGATGCGTGTCGTCATGGTGCGCCGGCCTGCAGCCGGTGCTGCGCGGGCAGGCGCGATTCCATCGCCTTCTACAGGCCGATCAGGGCTTGAACTTCACCTTGTTCTTCTTGCCTTCGAGAAACTGGGCAAGCAGGTCCAGCGTTGCCGGATCCGTCTGGGCTACCGCGGCCATCAAGGATTCGGTGGCCAGGCCGTCGTGTATGGATTGGTCCGCAATGCGCGGCAGCATGTGCATCACGCCATAGTTGGTCATCGATGCATTGCTGGCAATGCTTTCGGCCAGCTGCATCGCCTTGGCCAGGCCCTGGCCGGCGCCGACGGTATAGTGCGATATGCCGATCTGCTGGCCTTCCTCGGCGTTCAGCACGCGTCCCGTCAGCATCATGTCGGTCATGCGCGAGACTCCGATCAGCCGCGTAATGCGCACCGATCCGCCTCCGCCCACGAACAGGCCACGCTTGCCTTCCGGCAAGGCGTAGAAGCTCGATTCCTCCGCCACGCGCACATGGGCCGCCGAGGCCAGCTCCAGCCCGCCGCCCACCACCGCGCCGTGCAGCACCGCCACCACCGGCGCCCGGCCGAACTGGATCTGCTCGAAGGCCGCGTGCCAGCCGCGCGAATGCTGCACGGATTCGGGCACCGTATGCGCGGAGACCTCGGACAAGTCCAGCCCCGCGCAGAAGTGCTCGCCGACGCCATATAGCACAATAGCTTTGACGGTTTCCGGCATGGATTCGAAACAATTCTTGATGGCTTTGACCAGATCGTCGTTCAGTGCATTGCGTTTTTCAGGGCGATTGATGCCCACCTGGGCGATGGCGCCGACGAATTCGACTTGAAGCAGGGGAGAGTGGGCGGGTTGACTCATGGAAAGAAGGCTCTCGAATAATAGTTATAAAACATAACTGTTATCGATTATAAATAAAACGATTGAGAGCGCAAGTGGGGGAAGCCCGGGGATAGGCTGGCGCCTGACCGGCTGTCGGCGCTGCGACGGTCGCCACATCAAGAGCATCGGCTCCTCCACCCGTATTGAGGGCAGCAGGCTGTCGGATCGTGAGGTCGAGCGCCTGCCGTTCCTCAAGCTGTTCGACTAGCGTACTGTGCCCGGCTGTAGATACCGAGTACGCCGTCGATGGTGTCCACGGCCCCCACCTTACTTGCCAATACAAAAACTCGAAAAAATCTCCCCCAGCAAATCGTCGCTGGTGAACTGACCCGTAATCGCGCACAGGTCCTCGTGAGCCAGCCTGAGTTCCTCGGCGAACAGATCCAGCACGTTGTCGGCATGGCTGGCGTGTTCGTCGGCGGCTTCGAGGTGTTCGGCCGCGTTGCGCAGGGCGATGAGGTGGCGTTCGCGGGCCAGCCAGGGAGATTCGGCGCCGGGGTTCCAGCCGGCAATGTCGAGCAGCTTGCGGCGCAGTTCGTCCAGGCCGATGCCGGTTTTGGCGGAGATGGCCAGCACGGATACGTTGAGCTCGCTTCGGGATCGCTCGTCTGAACCTGCTTCTGCAGGCTCCGTTGCCTGCAAACCGCTTGTCTCTGATTTACCGGGGGCGGCGCCGCCATCGGCTGCCCTTGGCACGCCGCCTTCCGCAGCCGCCTGCCCCGACGCTCCGTTCTTCAACAGGTCTATCTTGTTGTGCACCTCCAGCACCGGGGTCCGCGCGGGCAGCCGCTGCTTGATGGCCTCTTCCAGTTCACCGGCCGGGTCGCGCGCATCCTTAAGGTGGATGATGACGTTGGCTTTTTCAATCTCGGCCCAGCTGCGGGCGATGCCTATGCTTTCAACCGTATCTTCGGTCTCGCGCAGGCCGGCGGTGTCGACGATGTGAAGGGGCACGCCTTCTATGTGGATCTGCTGCACGACTCTGTCGCGGGTAGTGCCGGCGATGGGGGTGACGATGGCGACTTCGTCGCCGGCCAGGGCGTTGAGCAGGCTGGACTTGCCGACGTTGGGCTGGCCGGCCAGAACGACGTGCAGTCCTTCACGCAGGATCATGCCCTGGCGGGCCTGGCGCACGAGTTCGGCCAGTTGCCGGCGGATGTCGTTCAGGGTGTCGCGGGCCTGGTATTTTTCGAGGAAGTCGATTTCTTCTTCGGGGAAATCCAGGGTGGCCTCGACCAGCATGCGCAAATGGACGATGCGGTCGTTCAGGGCGTTGACGCGTTCGGAGAATGCGCCGCTGAGCGAGGCCATGGCGCTGCGGGCGGCCGCTTCGGAGGAGGCGTCGATGAGGTCGGCCACGGCTTCGGCCTGGGCCAGGTCGAGACGCTCGTTCAGGAAGGCGCGCTGGGTGAATTCGCCGGGCTGGGCGGGGCGCAGGCCGAACTGGCGGCCCGTCTCGAGGCAGTGCTCGAGCAGGCGGCGCAGTACGGCGGGCCCGCCGTGGCCCTGGAGTTCGAGCACGTCTTCGCCGGTATAGGAATGGGGAGCCTGGAAGAACAGCACGATGCCGGCGTCGATGGGCAGGCCCTGAGCGTCGTTGAAGGGCAGGTAGTGGGCGTGCCGGGGCGTCAGCGGTACATCGAACAGGCGCTTGGCGATGGGCGACAGATCGGGGCCCGAGATGCGTACGACGCCGATGCCGCCGCGCCCGGGGGCGGTGGCGATGGCTGCGATGGGTTGGTGCGAGGAAGCGGCCATGGCTTGATTCAGAATGCGTGCTGATGAAATAGGAGAACGGCCCGTGGATTGCGAAGCCCGCCGTTCGGCCGTGTAGGCCGGCTCTGGTTCGGGTCCCCTCAATGATGCCACATCCCCCAGGCGCTGTTGGCGAGCCTGGCCGGGCGACGTGAAAGGGTGCGCCTTGTGGGCGCACCCTTTGCTCGCGGCATGGTCAACAGGTGATGGCTGTGCCGTTCATTGGTTGTCCTGCACGGCAAGCCCGACGCATCAACCCAGCGCCTTGATCGCCGCCGCCACGCCGGCCCCGTAAGCCGGATCGGCCTGGGTGCAGTGGTCTATGTGGCGCTGCCGTATGTCGGGCGTCACGCCGCGCATGGCGCGTGCGGTGTTGTCGAACAGTTGCTGCTTCTGCTCGTCGCTCATCAGGCGGAACAGGTTGCCGGGCTGCGAGAAGTAGTCTTCATCCACGCGGTGGTCCCAGCGGTCGGCGGCGCCGTCGATGGCCAGCGGGGGCTCGCGGAAGTCGGGCTGCTCCTGCCATTCGCCCTGGGCGTTGGGTTCGTTGCCGGTGATGCGGCCGTGATTGCCGTCCACCCGCATGGCGCCGTCGCGGTGATAGCTGTGGAAGGGACACTTGGGCGCGTTGACGGGAATCTGATGATGGTTGACGCCCAGGCGGTAGCGTTGGGCATCGCCGTAGGAGAAGAGGCGTGCCTGCAGCATCTTGTCGGGCGAGAAGCCAATGCCCGGCACGACGTTGGCGGGCGTGAAGGCGGCCTGCTCGATCTCGGCGAAGAAATTCTCGGGGTTGCGATTCAGTTCCAGCACGCCGAATTCGATCAACGGGTAGTCGCCATGCGGCCAGACCTTGGTCAGATCAAAGGGATTGATGTGATAGGTGTTGGCTTCTTCCTCGGGCATGATCTGCACATAGGCGGTCCAGCGCGGGAAGTCGCCGTTCTCGATGGCTTCGAACAGATCGCGCTGCGAGCTTTCGCGATCGTTGGCGATGACGGCGCCGGCCTCGGCGTCGGTGTAGTTCTTGATGCCTTGCTGGGTCTTGAAGGTGAACTTGACCCAGAAGCGCTCGTTGTCGGCATTGATGAAACTGAAGGTGTGGCTGCCGAACAGGTGCATGTTGCGGAAGCCGACCGGGATGCCGCGGTCGCTCATGACGATGGTGACCTGGTGCAGGGCCTCGGGCAGGCCGGTCCAGAATTCCCAATTGTTCTGCGGACTGCGCATGCCGGTGCGCGGGTCGCGCTTGACGGCGTGGTTCAGGTCGGGAAACTTGAGCGGGTCGCGAAAGAAGAAGACCGGCGTGTTGTTGCCGACCAGATCCCAGTTGCCCTGTTCGGTATAGAACTTCATGGCCACGCCGCGGATGTCGCGCTCGGCGTCGGCCGCGCCGCGTTCGCCTGCCACGGTCGAAAAGCGCAGCAATACGGGAGTCTGCTTGCCCACTTCAGAAAAGATCCTGGCCTTGGTGTACTGGGTAATGTCCCGGGTGACGGTAAAGGTGCCGAAAGCGCCGGCGCCTTTGGCGTGCATGCGGCGCTCGGGGATGACTTCGCGATCGAAATGGGCGAGTTTTTCGAGCAGCCATACGTCCTGCAGCAGGGCCGGCCCGCGCGGGCCGGCTGTCATGGTGTTCTGGTTGTCGGCTACGGGCGCGCCCGCAGCGGTGGTAAGTTTCTTCATCGCGTTTTCCTGTTATGTTTTTTTGCCCGCCCCACGGCGTGCCTGCCAATGTTCCCTCGCCCTTCGCATCGCCTTTGGACGGAAGGCGAGAGACACGAATTCAGTATATGGACGGCCGCTTAAAAGGTGAAATTGATTGATTAAAACAAATCAATAGTATTTGACTATATAGAAAAGCGAATAATGGACAGGTCGCTCGGCGACGAGCTGTCACCGCATGTCGTGCTGAAGAGAGAGAAGAGCGGACAGGCGTAAGAAAACCCCCTTGGTCTTGCAAGCGGTGAATCGAATGCTTTGCAAACCTCGGGGGTTGAACGCTCGTCTGGAATGGGAGCGAATCGGTAATGGCGCAACACGGCCGGCACATGGCCGGCCGAAGAAAGCCCTACCGCTTGGCGGCCTCGGTTTCCTTGTCCAGCTTATGCATGATGTAGCGCTGCTGGGCGATGGACACTGCGTTGTTCACGCACCAGTACAGCACCAGGCCGGCCGGGAAGAAGAACATCATTCCACCGAACACCAGCGGCATGATCATCATGATGCGCGCCTGCATGGGGTCGGGCGGCGTGGGGTTGAGCTTGATCTGCAGGAACATGGTGCCCATCATGATGGCGGGCAGAATGAACCAGTGGTCGGGCGCGGCCAGGTCGTGGATCCACAGTATCCAGGGGGCGCCGCGCATCTCGACGCTGCCCAGCAGCACCCAGTACAAGGAAATGAACACCGGAATCTGCACCACCATGGGCAGGCAGCCGCCCAGCGGGTTGATCTTCTCGGTGCGGTACATCTCCATCATGGCGGCGTTGAGCTTGGCCCGGTCGTCGCCGAATTTCTCGCGCAGGGCCTGCAGGCGCGGGGTCACCTGCTTCATCTTCGCCATGGAGCGGTAGCTGGCGGCCGACAGCGGGTAGAACACCAGCTTGATCAGCAGGGTCAGCACCACGATGGTCCAGCCCCAGTTGCCCAGGAAGCCATGCAGCCAGGTCATCAGCTTGAACAGCGGCTTGGCGATGATGGTGAGGAAGCCGTAGTCGACCACCACGTCCAGGCCGGGGGCGACGGCCTGCATGGCCTGCTGGTCCTGGGGTCCCATCCACAGCTTGGCATCGATGGCCTGCTGTGCGCCGGGCTGTATGGTGCCGATCGACTGGATGGTGCGGACGGCATACAGGTTGTCGGAGACGCGCAGAATCTCGTTGTGCCGGGCGCGGTCTTCGACCGGCACCCACGCGGTGGCGAAATAATGCTGAACCATCGCCACCCAGCCGTCGTTCGCTTGCTTGATGTACGAGGCCTTGTTCTTGTCGATGTCCGAAAACTTGACCTTTTGATACTTGTCTTCAGAGCTGTACACGGCGGGGCCGGTAAAGGTGTTGTAGAAGAACGAAGTGTTGGGCGGGTCGTTGCCGTCGCGGGTCAGCTGCAGGTAGACCGAGGGCGAAATCGGCGCATCGCCCAGGTTCTGCACCTCGTGCTTTACCTGGATGTCATAGCGGCCCCGGTGCAGGGTGTAGGTCTTGACGACCTTGACGCCGCCGGATTCGGCTTCGAACACCACGTCCAGCGAGTCTCCGGTCATGGACTTCTCGGTCGACGCCAGGCGGAACGGAGTCAGGTGAGTAGGAAAGCTCTGGCCCTGGGGCGCGCCGACGATGCCGGTCTGGGCCAGATAGGTCGAACTGGCTTCGTTGTCCAGCAGCACCATGGGCTCGGAAGCGTTCTTCTCGTCGCCGAACTTCAGCAGCTCGGCGCGTACGAGCTGCGCGCCCTGGGTATCGAAGACCAGGTTGTATACGTCGGTGCTGATATTGATTTTCTCGGAGGCCGCCGCAGGTTCCTGCTGGGCGGGCGCCGCGGGAGCCGCGGGTGCGCCGCCGGCCGGCGTGGCGGGCACGCCCTCCGGCACATGGCTTTCCGTGGCCGCTGAACCATTGGCCGAGGCGGTCGTCTGTTCCGTGCTCTGGCTCTGGGTTGCGCCGGTGAACAGCGAGGGCTTGCCATTGTAGACCTGCCAGTTGTTCCAGAGCAGCAAGAGCGAGAAAGAGAAAATCATCCAGAGGATGGTGCGTCGGATATCCATAGCGCCTGTAGATATAGGTTCAAGCGGAGCAAAAGCTCATTAGTTTAACGTAGGCCGGCTGAAATAGCGTTGACTGGCCTGTGGCTGACGGCCGGCGTTCAAGAATGCCGGTGTTCGGTGCCCGGCACCGGGTCACATCCGCCGGGCGACCAGGGGTGGCAGCGGCCGAGCCTGCGCATGCCCAGCCAGAGGCCCTTCAGGGCCCCATGTTTTTCAATCGCTTCGATCGTATAAGCCGAGCAGGTTGGGGTGAAACGGCAGTTGTGGCCCACCCACGGGCTGATGAAATACCGGTAAAAGCGTATGGGCGCGATGAGCAGGGGCTTGATCATGACGACTGCACCCGATCGAGCAACGCTTCGGCCTCGGCGCGCAGCTGCTTCTTGAGCTGGGTCAGCGAACCGGGCGCCACGGGGCTGTGCAGGCGGAAAACGAAGTCGCGCTGCGGCAGGCTGGCGCGCCGATGCCGGAAGGCCTCGCGTATGACCCGCTTTATAGTGTTGCGCGTGACGGCTCGAGCGGCGAAGCGCTTGGCTATGACCATGCCGAGCCGCGCCTGAGCGTCCGCCTCGGGCCGTTCGCGCGGAGTCGACACAACGAGCAGCGCCCCTCTGGCGACACGCCGGCCTTTCAGGGCGGCAGCGTATTCAGAGGGGCGGTGCAGGCGCGCCGCCGGACTAAGCGTGGCACGCATGGATCGTCTTTTGCGGCTTTCGGTCGAAAGCCGGCGAGCGCTTAAACAGCGAGGCGCTTGCGACCCTTGGCACGGCGGGCATTGATCACAGCGCGGCCGCCGCGAGTCTTCATGCGAACGAGAAAACCATGGGTGCGCTTGCGGCGCGTGACGGAAGGTTGGAATGTGCGTTTCATGGGTAAAAACTCGGGTAAAAGCGGTCGGGGGTAAAAGCGGCCGTAAAGCTCGACCGGGTTAAAAGCTCGACCGGGTTATAAAGCTAGGGGATTAAAGTAGATAAAGCCCTAGACCCGGCTCGCCCGGCGGCAAGAGGCAATTCAAAAATTGCAATAAGCCCGCTATTTCAACAGATTAACGCACCTTAGTCAAATATAAGGGTGTTTGCCAGGGTGGCGAAGATGTCCTTGCTTGTGGATAACTTGGCCTCCAACAGGGTAGAATCGAGGTTTACTCAAGTGGTGGACATGAAAGAATTTTGGCAGACTTGCGTTCAGCGTCTGGAGCAAGACCTACCTCCGCAGCAAATCAGTGCATGGATACGCCCCCTGATCCCGCTTGCGTTCGACGAAGCGCAGGCGGTGTTGCGCGTGTCCGCGCCCAATCGCTTCAAGCTTGATTGGGTCCGCAAGAATTTTTCGCATCAGATCGAAACCCTTGCCAGCGAATGGTACGAGCGCCCCGTGCAGGTGTCGTTCGAGCTGGCGGCCGGCAATGCCGCCGTCCGGACTCCGGCGGCGCCCGCCTCGGCCGGCGCCCCCGCCGTTGCCGCCGATGCGCCGGCTCAGGCGCCCGAAGCCGCTGCACCGCAGCAAGCCGCGTCCGCCGCTGTGGCGGATGCCGTCCACGACCGCTCGCGCCTCAATACCGAGCTGCGCTTCGACAACTTCGTCACGGGCAAGGCCAACCAGCTGGCGCGTGCCGCCGCCCTGCAGGTGGCCGAAAACCCCGGTGTGTCGTACAACCCGCTGTTTCTATATGGCGGGGTGGGCCTGGGCAAGACCCATCTCATCCATGCCATCGGCAATGCCCTGCTGCAAAGCGGCAAAGGCACCCGGGTGCGCTACGTGCATGCCGACCAGTACGTGTCCGACGTCGTCAAGGCCTACCAGCGCAAGGCTTTCGACGAGTTCAAGCGCTATTACCATTCGCTCGACCTGCTGCTGATCGACGATATCCAGTTCTTCGCCGGCAAAAACCGCACCCAGGAAGAGTTCTTCTATGCCTTCGAGGCCATGGTGGCGCAGCGCAAGCAAATCATCATCACCTCCGACACTTATCCCAAAGAACTCTCCAATATCGACAGCCGCCTCATTTCACGCTTCGATTCCGGCCTGACCGTGGCCATCGAGCCGCCCGAGCTCGAAATGCGGGTGGCCATCCTGCTGCGCAAGGCCGAGACTGAAGGCGTGACCATGCCGGAAGAAGTGGCTTTCTTCATCGCCAAGCACCTGCGCAGCAATGTGCGCGAGCTCGAGGGCGCGCTGCGCAAGGTGTCCGCGTATGCCCGCTTTCACGGGCGCGAGGTGCTGACCGTCGAGGTCTGCAAAGACGCCCTCAAAGATCTGCTTTCGGTTTCCAACGGCCAGATCACGGTCGAGAACATACAAAAGACCGTGGCCGATTTCTACAAGATCAAGGTGGCCGACATGTATTCGAAACGTCGGCCGGCCAATATTGCACTGCCCAGGCAGATCGCCATGTATCTGGCCAAAGAGCTCACCCAGAAGAGCCTGCCGGAAATCGGCGACTTGTTCGGCGGCCGCGACCACACCACCGTGCTGCACGCCGTGCGCAAGATTTCCGACGCGCGCTCCAAGCAATCCGAACTCAATCACGCTTTACACGTATTAGAACAAACCTTAAAAGGATAACCATGCAACTCGTACAAACGACTCGCGACGCCTTGTTGAAACCGTTGTCCACGGTGGCGGGAATAGTCGAAAGAAGAAATACGTTGCCCATCCTGGCCAATATCCTGCTGCGCAAGCAGGGCCAGGAAGTTGCCTTTATCGCCACCGACCTCGAAGTCCAGATCACGACGCATGCGCAGTTCGGCCTGGGCGATGCCAATGAATCCACCACGGTCGCGGCGCGCAAGCTGCTCGACATCCTGCGCGCCCTGCCCGATTCGGGCGAGGTCAAGCTGGCCCTTGCCTCGGGCAAGCTCACCGTGCAGTCGGGCAAAAGCCGCTTCGCCCTGCAGACGCTGGCCTCCGATGAGTTCCCCACCCTGGCCCAGCCCGAGAAATGGGACGTCTCGTTCACGCTGCCGCAAAAGACGCTCAAGCACCTGTTCAACATGGTGCACTTCGCCATGGCCCAGCAGGACATCCGCTATTATCTGAACGGCCTGCTGTTCGTGTTCGAGCCCGGCTGGGTGCGCGCCGTGGCCACGGACGGCCACCGCCTGGCCCATAGCGGCACGCCGGTCGAGGGCATCGAAAACAAGCACGACGTCATCGTGCCGCGCAAAACGGTTCTTGAAATGCAGCGCCTGCTGGCCGAAAGCGACGAGCCGGTCAGCATCGACGTGGCGCCGGGACAGATCCGCTTCCGCTTCGGCGACGTCGAGCTCGTCTCCAAGCTGGTCGAGGGCAAGTTCCCCGATTTCACCCGGGTCATTCCCACCAATTACACGCGGCATTTCATGGTCGATCGCGAAATTCTGCAGGGCAGCCTGCAGCGCGCCGCCATTCTCACCACGGACAAGCTCAAGGGTGTGCGCATCCAGTTGTCGGACAACCAGCTTAAAATAACCTCATCCAACGCAGAGCAGGAAGAGGCGCTGGAAGAAATCGACATCGACTACAGCCACGAGCCGCTGGACGTCGGATTCAACGTCAGCTACCTGCTCGACGTCCTCGCGAACGTCAAGACCGAAATGGTCAGGTGGTCGGTACAACCCGATGTGAACGCTTCGGCGCTTCTCACCACTCCCGACGACGATCAGTTCAAATATGTCGTCATGCCAATGCGCATCTGATTTCCCCGGATGCTCTTTGATCGGCCGGCGGCCTGTTGCCGCGCGGCCATTCGCCGCAAGGCGCAAAAAAGGTTCTAAATTCAGTTATGTCAGATCAAACCACGATTGCCAATGATGCGGGCTACGGCGCCGAATCCATCAAGATGCTCAAGGGCCTGGAAGCGGTCCGCAAGCGTCCGGGCATGTACATCGGCGATACGTCCGATGGCACCGGCCTTCATCACATGGTATTCGAGGTGGTGGACAATGCCATCGACGAAGCCCTGGCGGGGTACTGCGACGACATCGTCGTCACCATACACGCCGACAACAGCATCTCGGTCAGCGACAACGGCCGGGGCATTCCCACCGACATCCACAAAGACGACGAGTTCGGCCGCAGCGCCGCCGAGATCGTCATGACCGAACTGCACGCCGGCGGCAAGTTCGATCACAACTCCTACAAGGTGTCGGGCGGCCTGCATGGCGTGGGCGTGTCCTGCGTCAACGCCTTGTCGCAATGGCTGCGCCTGACCATCTGGCGCAAGGGCGAGACCCACGAAATGGAGTTTCGCCAGGGCGAGCGCGTCGAGCCCCTGCACGTCACCGGCCCGGCCGACCTGCAGGGCACCCGCGTGCACTTCCTGGCCGACGACACCATTTTCGAGAACATCGAGTTCCACTACGAGATTCTCGCCAAGCGGCTGCGCGAACTGTCCTTCCTGAACAATGGCGTCAAGATCCGGCTGGTCGACGAGCGCCAGGGCAAGGAAGAAGACTTCGCCTTCCTGGGGGGCGTGAAGGGTTTCGTCGAATACATCAACCGCAGCAAGACGGTGCTGCACCCCAACGTCTTCTCGGTCAGCACCGAGTCCACGGTGGGCGACACCACGGTCGGCGTCGACGTAGCCATGCAATGGAACGACAGCTACACCGAAACGGTGCTGTGCTTCACCAACAACATTCCCCAGCGCGACGGCGGCACCCATTTGACCGGCCTGCGCGCGGCCATGACGCGCATCCTGAACAAATACATCGCCGACAACGAGCTGGCCAAGAAGGCCAAGGTCGACACCACCGGCGACGACATGCGCGAAGGCCTGGCTTGCGTGCTGTCGGTCAAGGTGCCCGAGCCCAAGTTCAGCAGCCAGACCAAAGACAAGCTGGTCTCCAGCGAGGTGCGCCCCGCCGTCGAAGAGGCCGTGTCGCGCACCCTCGAAACCTGGCTGCTTGAGAACCCCAACGATGCCAAGGCCTTGTGCAGCAAGATCATCGAGGCGGCCCGCGCGCGCGACGCGGCCCGCAAGGCCCGTGAAATGACACGCCGCAAAAGCGTGCTCGAGGGCGCCGGCCTGCCCGGCAAGCTGGCCGACTGCCAGGAAAAAGACCCTGCCAAAAGCGAGATCTACATCGTCGAGGGCGACTCGGCCGGCGGCTCGGCCAAGCAAGGCCGCGACCGCAAGTTCCAGGCCATTCTGCCCCTGCGCGGCAAGGTGCTGAACGTTGAAAAAGCCCGCTTCGACCGGCTGATCGCCAGCGAGGCCATCACCACCCTGATCACCGCGCTGGGCACCGGCATCGGCCCCGATTTCAACATCGAGAAGCTGCGCTACCACCGCATCATCATCATGACCGACGCCGACGTCGACGGCGCGCACATCCGCACCCTGCTGCTGACCCTGCTGTATCGCCAGATGCCCGAGCTGATCGACGGCGGCTATGTGTACATTGCCCAGCCGCCCCTGTACAAGGTCAAGGTCGGCCGCGACGAACGCTATCTCAAGGACGACCAGGAAGAAGCGCAGTACATGATGCAGGTTGCGCTGAAAGACGCCGAGCTCGTGCCCGGCGAGGGCGCAAGCGCGATCAGCGGCGACGCCTTGGGCGAGCTGGCGCGCCAATACATAATGGCCGACGCCGTCATCAATCGCCTGGCGCGGCACATGGACACCGAATCGCTGTCGGCCATTGCCGAGGGCGTCGAGATCGACCTGAGCAGCGCCGAAAAAGCGGAAGAGTCGGCCCGCACTCTGCAGTCCGCCATCGAAGACCCCGCCCTGCCCAACGTCACGGTACAGGCCGAGGCCAACGACGAGAACACCGCGTGGCGGCTGGTCGTCAAGCGCATGCATCATGGCAATGTACGCGTCAGCATCTTCGATCGCGTGTTCGTGCTGGGCGCCGACTACGCCGTGCTGGCCAAGGCCGGCAAGACCTTCAAGGGCCTGATCGGCGAGGGCGGCTTCATCGCCCGCGGCGAAGGCGACAAGCGCAAGCAGAAATCCATCGACGACTTCCGCGAAGCCATGCAGTTCCTGCGCGGCGAAGCCGAACGCAGCGTCAGCAAGCAGCGCTACAAGGGCCTGGGCGAAATGAATCCCGAGCAGCTGTGGGAAACGACCATGGATCCCGCCGTGCGCCGCCTGCTGCGCGTGCAGATCGAAGACGCCATTGCGGCGGACGAGGTCTTCACCACGCTCATGGGCGACCATGTCGAACCCCGGCGTGCGTTCATCGAGAAATATGCACTGCTGGCGGGCAATATCGATACATGATGCCGCGCCTCCACGCGTTTTCAGGAAGTTCTCGACATGGACGACAAGAATGTCCCAAAGTACCCGGAAGGCTCTGACGCCGCGTCATTGATCCGCACATACATACAGGCCAAGGACGAGAATCGCCCGCATCTGATGGCGCGGGCGTTCGCGCCGGACGCTACCCTGCGCATGGCGGTGAAGTCGGACGCCATCTCGTTTCCGGCGCGTACGGAAGGGCTGCAGGCGATCAGCGACGTGCTGGTCAGGCGCTTCGGGCAAGCCTACGATAACGTCTATACCTTCTGTGTTGCGGGCACAGGCCCGGAAGACGCGGCTGAAAGCTACCGCTGCGACTGGCTCGTCGGCATGACCACCAAGGCCGACGGCAGCGTCCGGGTGGGCTGCGGCAGCTATGTGTGGCAATTCGGCCGACATGCCGCGGGCCGGCTGGTCCGGGAACTCGAGATCACGATCGAAGCCATGGAAGTGCTGCCTCCGGAGCTGGCTGAAACGGTGGTGGATGGCTGGCTGTCGCGTTTGCCTTATCCCTGGTGCAAGGCGTCGGAGGTGCATGCGCACGCGCCGGCGTTGCTTCAATTGACACCGGTTCTCCAGTATCTGCAGCCATAGGCAGCGGGCCGACCCGCGCCACGGCCGGCTGCCGGCAAAGCATGTCGTCCGGCTATCGAAGCCGTTCCAGCAACTCGCTTGTTTCCATGACGTCGGCATATTTCGCGTGCATGTCCAGCAGACTCATGGCATGACTGGATTGCAGGCGGTCGAAGCACGCGTCCGCTGCGACTGCGATGCGGTAGTTGGCGCTGAAGCCGTCGACCACGGTGGCGCGCACGCAGCCCGAGGTGCTGCCTCCGGCCGCCACCAGCGTATCGGTTTTCGTCAGCGTCAGGTAGGACTGCAGCGGGGTGCCGAAGAAGGCGGAGGGCTTTTGCTTGCCGATGACGATTTCATTGTCTCGAGGGGCAATCGCGGCGACGATGTCGTCGTGGTGATGTGCTGACATGGTCGGCGGAGCCTCTTGCGGGCGTGAACGCGCATGTTTCCAAAGCCACGAACCCATGTCCCACTTGTCCTGTCGGTACGATCCCCGGGTATAGAAGATCGGAAGCCGCCGTTCCCGGAACAGGTTCAGCAGGCGTTCGATCTGCGCCAAGGCAAGCCAGGCTTCTTCCCCGCAGGAATTCGGCCATCGCTTGATGGACTCCAGAACGGGTTCGGGCCGGTCGCCGCAAAAGCCGTAGGTGGCGTCCACGACCAGCAGCGCGGCTCGCTCGCCCAGCTCCATGGTGGCCCCATAGCCGGATTGCGCCATGACCTCGCGATCACGCGCCGGTAAAGTGGAGAGCAGAGAATCGATGATGCCCATGTGGCGCCTCGTCAGGTGAATAAGCCCGGAACGCCGTTGACTCGTTCGAGTTGTTCGAGCTTGCGGACGAAGTAATTCCAGGAGTGCTCGACGTGCACGGGCGTCATGATTTGCTGGTTGCGGCGCTGCCTGACCGGCTGCGCCGGAAAGTCGGCCTCGGTCCGCATCTGCGCGCCCTGTACGTGGATGCGCGCGGCTTTTTCAAGAAAAACTCCCACGCACACCGCATGCGCTATGGAGGTGCCGCAGAAGGTGACGCCATGATTCGCCATCAGGACTGCGAAGTGCTGCCTCAGGCTATGCGCCAAGGCTGTTCCTTCTTCTTTGGTTTTCAGCAGGGCGACGTCGTCGCGATGGCAGGGCAGGGCTTCGAAGTAGTCGGCGTCCAGCGTGAACGGCGCCAGCTGCGAGCCGAAAGAAGACAACAGGCTGGCGTGGAAGGGATGGGTATGCGCCACCACCTGCACATCCGGCCGAAGCCGCAAGATCTCGGAATGAATCGGCCATTCGGAATGCTGGCCGCCTTCTCCTTCCAGCTTGACGCCGTCGAAGCTTACCAGGACGAAGTCTTTGTGGGACAGGATCTCGCCCAGGCCGCGCGCATTGCGCTTGAGCCAGAAGCCGCGGCCTTCCGGGTCGCGAAGCGAAAGATGGCCCAGCGTCATGTCGCCATGGCCCTCCATTTCGAGCACACGGCATGCGGTGGCCAGTTGATCGAGTTGTTCTTGAAGCATCATTGCGGGATCTCAATAAGAAAGTTTCGAAGCCTGCGCGCCACCGCTGGGCTCCCAGAAAAGAAGGCGATCGCGTATCAGCACCAGCGTGCGATCCATGACGAAGCCCACCAGGGCGATTGCGATCACGCCGGCGTACGAAGAGGCATACATGAAAGAGGCCGATGCATAAGAGATGTAATAGCCCAGCCCGGCGCTTTCGCCGATCATTTCGGTAATGACCACGATGACCATCGACAAGGGCAAGGCCACGCGCAGCCCCGACATGATCGAGGGCAGGGCGGCGGGAAGCAGGACCTTGAAGAAAATGCGCGCAGGGCCGGCCCCCATGTTCTGGGCGCTCCAGATGAATCGGGGCGCGACCGCGCGGATTCCGAAGTAGGTATTCACGGCGATGGGAAAGGTGCACTCCAGGGCGATCAGCGCGATTTTCGACGACGAGCCGAAGCCCAGCAGCAGAATGAATATGGGGTACAGGGCGATCTTGGGTACGGGATATCCGAAGGAAAAAATCGGCTCGAACATCCACTCGAACCACCTGACCCGCGCCATGAGCACGCCCAGCACGATGCCGGCGGCCACGGCCAGGCCGAAGCCGCTCAGCGCCCGTGTAAAGGACACGCCCGTATGGAAGAGGAGTTCGCCGTTGGCGATGTCGGCGAACAGGGCCGAAAAGATCTTCTCGAGCGGCGGCATGAGCCTGGGCGACACCCATCCCGATCTGGACAGCAGCTCCCAGATCGCCGCAAGCACAGCCAGCGGATACAGTGTCGCCAACATGCGGCGCACGGCGGAAAGTATGCGTTGCCTCATGTTCGGCGGGCCTCCCCCGGGTACTTATTGGCCAGCAGCTTGCGGCGGATCACCAGCAGAGCCCGGTCGCTCAGAAAGCCCAGCAGGCCGATGGTAAGAATGGCCGCATACATCCAGTCGTAGCGCATGGCCTCTTCCGCGCGTATGATCATGTCGCCCAGGCCATTGTGGGAGCCCACCATTTCAGTGGCGAACAGCACCACGAACGACAGGGCCAGGCCCGAGCGCAGGCCGGTGAATATCTGGGGCAGGGCGGCCGGCAGGACGACGTGCCAGAAAATGTAGAAGCGGTTCGCACCCATGTTGCGGGCGGCCCAGACCAGATTGACCGGCGTGCTTCGCGCCCCATACAAAGTATTGATGAAGGTCGGAAAAAACACGGCCAGCGAAATGAGTACGATCTTGGACACATCGCCGAACCCCAGCCACGTGATAATGACGGGCAGCAAGGCGATTTTGGGCACCGGATACAGCGTGGACACCAAGGGGTCGAAGAACGCCTGGGCCTGGCGCCACACCGCGCTCAGCAGGCCGATGGCCACACCGAACACGGCGCCCAGAACAAAGCCGCTGTAAGAGCGGGACATGGACGCCAAAGCATCGCTGATCAAGTCGCCGCTTGCCAGCAGCTGCCACAAGGTCGCCGCAATATCGGTGGGCGCGACGACATACCGCGGCATGCCCTCCTGGCCGGCGGTCAATTGCATGGCGACAAGCAGCGCGACAGGCAGGGTCAGCCCGGCCGCCCAGCGCAATGCCGTGAATCCAAATTGCCTGGCCATCATGCCGCTTCTCGGGCGCGCAAGACTTCGTCGCGCAACATGTCCCAGATTTGCGTGTGGTAGTTCATGAACTCGGGCGTTTTTCGGATATGCGCATGGCGCGGCCGGGGCAGCTCGATGCGGATATCAGCCTTGATTCGACCGGGACGGGCGGTGAACACGATGACCCGGTCGCTGAGGTAGAGCGCTTCTTCGATGTCGTGGGTGACGAACAGCACGGTACGCCGGTCGGCCTGCCAGATGTCGGTGAGCTCTTCCTGCATCAGTTCGCGGGTTTGCGCGTCCAGGGCGCCGAACGGCTCGTCCATGAGCAGGATCTGGGGCTCGTACACCAGTGTCCGGGCCAGCGCGACGCGTTGCTTCATGCCGCCGGACAACTCGGCGGGATAAGCGCCTTCGAATCTGGACAGCCCCACCATGTCGATGTACTTGCGCGCCCGCTGTTCGCGCTCGGCCTTGGACATGCCTTTGACTTCCAGCGCCCAGGTCACATTGCTTAGCACGGTGCGCCACGGAAACAGGGCATAGTCCTGGAAGAGCATGCCGCGATCGGGCCCGGGCCGGGAAACCGCCTTGCCCGCCAGCGTGATGGAGCCTCCTGTTCTCGGTTCGAAGCCGCCCACGATGTGAAGAAAAGTGCTTTTACCGCAGCCCGATGGGCCTACGATACTGACGAACTCGCCCTCCGCGATGGACAGGTCGAAATCCTCGAGTGCAACGACCGCCTGGTTGTTGCGCATGAAGGTTTTCGAGATGCCCTGGGCCTTGAGGTAGTCGGACGCTGCCATGTCTACTCCGGCAAATAGCTCATGTCGACCACGCTTTTCAGATCGAGTTCGCCGTCGATATAGCCGAATTCGCGCAGTGTCCCGACCATCTCCCGCAGAGACTCTTCGTCGACCCGGGCGTCCATGGGATGTTCGTACTTGCGCATCTTCAATGACAGGTCGAGCGGTATGTTCACGAACTTGGCATCGATGAGCTTTTGGTGGCTTTGTTCGGGGCTGTTCACGTAGAAGTGGGTCGCCGCGACGAGGTCGCTGAGAAAGTCGCGCAATATCTGTGGATGATCCCGGGCGAAATCTTCTTTGACCAGCAGCAGCATCAAGTCTTCCTGCCGTCCGATGCCGTCGGTGGAGGTAAAGACCGTGCGCATCCCGCCGCGCTCTTCTTCGAATGCCGCAAAGGGCTGGGGAAATGCGCCGACATCGAGCTTGCCCGCCCGCACCGCCTCGCCTTGACTCGGGAACGGCAGCGCCACCCATTTGACGTCGCGCATCGGGTTCAGGCCGTTCTTGGCCAAAGCCAGCCGGGCCCAGATTTCCGAAGAGGACCTGGCGCCATTGATGCCGATCGTCTTGCCCTTGAGGTCGGCAATGGACTTGATCGGAGAATCTTCCAAGGCCATGTACTGGGTGGCGAAGCCGTTTTCGCCGCCCTCGCGCGATAGCGAGGCGATCACCTTGAACTTGACGCCCTGCGCGGCCGCCATCATGACACTATGCGCCGAACCGACGGCTACATCGAGCTCGCCCGCTTCGAATGCTTGAAAACGCTTATCGGTGCCGCGAAACAGCGTGTACTCGAGTTCGTAGGATTTGCCCTGATGCGGAGTGACTTCGGGCGCCGCCTTCATGGTCCACAAGGGTTCTTCCGCAGCCGACCCATGCCCTACGCGGATCTTTAGCGGCTCTGCATAACCATATGATGAATATATGAAAAATGCGGAAAAAAGAGTACAGCCCAAAGCTTTGAGAAATGTTGACATGCTTGTCTCCTGGAGGAACACGGCCATTGTTTTTCTTTTCATTGTAGGCGCTTGTCCATGCCGCAGAAAGCAAGTTATTCTTTACTAGACCGCAATTTTATTTATTGGCAGGCTTCCGCCCCATATTTCGAAACGAACCAGATGCACGAAAGAAATGTCATGCGCCACCTGCGTGCGCTGATTGCGGTGTTTGAAGAAGGCAGCATCGCAAAAGGGGCGCAACGGCTTTTGCGCACTCCGTCCGCGGTGGCCAGTTCCATACGGCAACTTGAAACGCACTTTCGGGCCGACCTGTTCGACCGCCAGGCTACCGGCGTGACACCGACGGACTTCGGTCGGACAGCCTATCGTCGCGCCCGGCGCATTGCCTCCGAGTTCCGCACGGCCCAGATCGAATTGGCGCCTTACGAGGTGCGGTCGAATGCGCCCCTGTTTTCTATGGTGACGGGAGAGCGCCAGCTGACGATACTCGTGCGGCTGCGCGAGATGAAACACATGCCCAGCGTGGCCAATGTGCTTGGCCTGACCCAGCCCGCGGTCAGCGCCGTGCTGCGCCAGGCGGAAAACACATTGAAGCTGCCCTTGTTCCGCCGTACCGCGAAAGGCATGATCGTGACCGAACCGGGCGACCTGCTCATCTTCCGCTTGCGGCGCGTGCTGGCCGAACTGCGGCATCTGGAGGCGGACGTCGCCCAGCTGCGGGGCGAAATGGCGGGGCGCATTCAATTCGCGGCGCTGCCGTCTCTGCGCACTCGTGTTCTGCCGCAGGCCATTGCCGCGTTGAACAGCAAGCATCCGAATGTGCAGGTGTCCATGATCGATGCGCCGTTCGAAATCCTGTTCGCCGGAGTGCACTCGGGCGAGATCGATTTCATTCTTACAGGCCTGAACGCCGACTATCACCACCGGGATTTCGATATCCGGATCATCGGCCAGGACCGTCTGGTGGTGGTGGCGCGCGCGGGCCATCCGCTGAGTGGACAAAGCAATATCGACGTAAGGGCGCTGCTGGAGTATCCGTGGATCTTGCGCGACCGGGGCGCGCCTACACGGGAACTGCTGAACAATATTTTCCGGCGCTTGCGCCTCGCTCCGCCCCGCGTCGCGGTCCAGGCGGGAGACCTGGGGCTGTTGCGCGGCCTGCTGCAAGAGAGCGACGCCATATCGGCCGTATCGCCCCAGTACCTGGCGGACGAGATCGCTTCAGGCTCGGTCAAGGTCCTGGATATAGAGCTGCCCGGCACCGAACGGGACATCGGCTTCATTCTGCGCCGGGACGCCCAGCCTTCGGTCTTGTGCGAAAAGCTGATGCAACACATAGAAGTTGCCGCCCAGGGCGTGCTGACGCGCGCCAGGGCGGCTTGAACACAGCGTTCAGAACTTGTACGTGGCGCTTGCCACCACCGACCGGCGCGCGCCGTACCAGCAATCGCCGCGCTCCAGGCATGTGGCGACATAGGTCTTGTCGAAGACATTGTTGGCGTTGAGCGCCAGGCGCCATTGCGGCGTGTCGTAGGCCAGCATGGCGTCGACCAGCGTGACGCTTGGCACGCGCGGGCCGATGCCGTCGTTGAATCCGCTGACCCAGCGCACGCCCGCGCCCACCGAGAAGCCGGGCATGTCGTTCAGCGCAAAGCGGTACTTGCTCCATAGAGAGGCCTGGTGGCGGGGCTGGCCCTCGAGCTGGTCGTCCTGGTCCAGATAGTTGTAGTTGGCGATCAGGTCCAGCTTGTTTGCCACCGTGGTCTTCAGTTCGAGCTCGAAGCCGCGGCTGCGGGTTTCACCGGCCTGGATGTTCTGCAGCGGATTGTTCGGGTCGCCGACCAGGCGGTTTTCCTCACGCAGTGTGTAGACCGCGGCGTTGACGAGCGTGTTGCGGTCGGGCGATTCGTATTTCAGCCCCGCTTCCCACTGCTTGCCGCGCAAGGGGACGAAGGGCTCGCCATTGGCGTCGCGCCCCAGTTCGGGAGTGAACGATTCGCTGTAGCTCACATAGGGCGACACGCCCACGGGAAAGGCGTACATCAGGCCGAAGCGCTTGCTGGTGGCGCGGCTGGTCTGGCCGGGCGAGCCGTCCACGGTGTTCTCGGAGCGATCGTGGCGCAGGCCCGCAACCAGTATCCAGTTGTCCACGCGCATCTGGTCCTGGATATAGATGCCCATGTCGCGCTGCCGCATGGCGGGGCTGCCGAAGAATTCAGGCGGGGTGTAGTTGGGGTACACCGGGTTGTAGGCATCGATCAACGGGACGGTCTCCGGCCCTTCGTAGGCGGTGGCTTCTTCATGCTTGGCATAGATGTACTCCACCCCGATCAGCATGTCGTGGCGCAGCGGACCGGTGGAGAACTTGCCTTGCACGTGCTGGTCGGCCTGCACCATGCGGACGGTGGTGTCCGAGCCCCAGGCGTAGCGGCCGATCATCCGCTTGTTGACCGGGTCGGCGCCCCATTCCCCGCGTACGCTGAAGGGGTCGCCGTAAAGGCTGCGGTAGTCCACATGGTTATACGACCAGCGCGTATTCTGGCGCACGGTCCAGTCGTCGTTCAACTGATGCTCGAAAGCCCAGCCGATGGAGCGGCGGCTGGAATCATAGCGGTCCCAGTCCGGGTCGCCGATGAACGTGCGGGTGTCGAGCTGGCCGTTGGGGTTGTCGAATACCGTGCCTTCGTACGGAAAAAATTGCGCGGTGGAGCCGGACTTGTCGTCCTGCCACAGCGCCATCAGGGTCAAGGAGGTGCGATGCGATGGCCGCCAGGTGAGCGAAGGCGCGAACACGAGGCGGTCGTCGGGCACGTGGTCGACCATGGTGTCCGACTTGCGGCCCAGCGCGACCACGCGGTAAAGCCATTGGCCTTCTTCGTCGATGGCGCCCGTCAGGTCGGCCTGGACTTGGCGCCGGTTGTGCGTGCCGTATTGAATGCCCATCTCGCGCGATGTTTCGGCCTGCGGGCGCTTCGAGACCATGTTGACGACGCCGGCGGTGCTGCCCTGGCCGTACAGCATCGAGGCCGGGCCGCGCAGCACTTCGATGCGTTCGAGCGTATAAGGCTCGGTTCGCGTCGTGCTGGTGTAGTACTGGTAGTTGGTCCGCAGGCCGTCGAGATAGGTGGTGGGCGACGAGCCGCGCACATTGAAATTGTCCGAACGGGAATCGAGCCCATAGGCGTCCGAGCGCACGCCAGCGGCGTAATTCAGTGCGTCCTGCAAGCCTTGGGCGCCTTGATCCCGTATCTGGTCGGCCGTAATCACCGTGACCGATTGCGGGGTTTCGATCAGGGGCGTATCGGTCTTGGATGCGCTGAGCGACGAAGTGGCCGCATACCCTTCCACCGGCGCCAGAGCGTTGTCGGCGGCGCCTTCGACGGTGATGGGACTCAGCGTCCCGCTCGCGGCGGGCTGGCCCGGAGCTGCCTGGGCGAAAGCGTGCATGGGGCTCAGCGACAGGATCAAAGATCCGGACCACGCTAGAACGGCGGCTGCCCGGGCCGAGGGCGGGCTCGAGAATGGATGAGGCATCATGTGCTCCGTGGTGCTTAAAAGGTGTGGGGGCGGCCTTTAGGCCCCTCGAACAATCAGGCTCTCTTGCGCGGCCGAAGCCAATAGCCAAGACCGGTGGCCAGGGGGATCGCCAGACAGAGCCACGAGACCCAGTGCCAGGTTTCGGCGCCCAGCAGGGCCGACAGCAGCCCGGCGCACGTGAGTACCGCAAGGGCGATGGGCGCGCCCCAGACTTTCTTGAAGGAAGAGCGGTGCAATGTCACGGGCCGCCTCCGGCAACGGCGCCCGAACCGGAACCTTCCCGGGCATGCGATGCTTTGGCGAGGGCCGCTTCCGGCTGGCGCTGGCGCTGCGTCAGTTGCGCTACGCGGGCATCGGTGGCTTTGCGGCGCGCCCACCACAGATACAGGCCGCTGGCCAGCACCACGATGGTCAGCAGGTCGAGCAGCACCCACAATATCTTCAGCGGCAGGCCGCCGTAATCGCCGAAGTGCAAGGGCTGCGACAGCGCCAGCATGGTGAGGTACCAGGGCGGCCGCGCCACCGCCGTGACTTCGGCCGTGGCGGCGTCGACCAATACGGGAATGATGAGGTGCGAGGTGAAAGGCGTGTCGCCGCGCGTCCAGACCATGTAGTGATGAGGCGTGGCGAACATATTGCCCGGGTGGCTGAAGCTGATGACGCGATGGTCGGGCACGGCGCGGGCGGCCGCCCGCAGCGCGGCATCGGCCGAAGCCAGGCGCTGCGGCGGCTCGGCGCCGTGGTAGCTGGACGTAAGCTCGACCAGGTCGGTTGCTTGCCATACGCCGAACAGCGGGCGCGACAGCTCGTTGATGACGCCGGTTACCCCTACCACCGTCATCCAGCCCAGCAGCACGATGCCCAGCAGATTGTGCAAGTCGAGCCACTTCAGGCGGCGCGACCTCTCCTTGCGCACCGTGCCGAAATCGAGTTTTTTCATGAAAGGCCCGTACAACACTACTCCCGATACGATGGCGATGACGAACAGCAGTCCCATGAAGCCCAGGAAAAGCTGGCCGGGCAGGCCGGTGAACAGATCCACGTGCAGGGCGAACATCATGCCCATGAAGGTGAACTGCTCTTCGCGGGCGGTGGGCGCGTCGTGCAGCATTTCGCCGGTATGGGCATCGAAGCGCATGTAGTGCGTCAGCTTGGGGTCGCCCGTATGCGAGGGCGACATGCCCACGTAAACCGTGGGATGGTCCTCGTCGAAGAAGACGAATTCGACCACCTCGTCGGGATATTGCGCTCGCGCCGAGGCCATGAGCCCGTCTACCGGCGCCCGCGGCGTGCCTTCGTCGACCACGGCATAGGGCTTGCCCTCTTCGAGCCAATGGTCGATTTCTTCGTGAAACACGAGGGGCAAGCCGGTGATGCAGATAATCAGCAGGAATACAGTGCAGACCAGGCTCGTCCACTTGTGCCACCAGTACCAGGTTTTGAGTGATGCGGCGGCTGTCATCGCAAGAATCCCCGATCTCGCTGGGCGATAAAATATGGATATTAATGCAAACTATTCTCGTTCGTAAATTGATTTTTATCCTTATGTGGGACGGACTGGCACGCCCGGCCCTTCGTTCCACTGCTTTGAGCTACGCCATTATTTTGTAACCAATAGGCGGCTTTCCCTTGTTTCAATAAAGTTTCACGACTTGTGCCGTAAAACGGATACGCCTCCTTGCCTGCGAGGCACGACATCCATAGGCATCTTGTGAACAAACTCAATATCGGTACGCGCTTGGCGCTTGGTTTTCTATTGCTGCTTCTGCTTTTGGCCCTGCTGGCCGGGATCGGGCTCTGGCGCATTCAAGGTTCTTCGGCCATGGCCGAAGAGGTCATCGGCCGTCGCCTGGCGGTCGAACGCGCGATTACTGAATGGAGCCGCGCCACGGCCTTGAACGCCGTGCGCACCATCGCGGCGGGCAAGATCGACGACCCCTACGTGCGCCACGACATCGAACAGGCCATGGAGGCGACGGCTGCCGACATACAGCGACTGCAGGAACAGCTGTCCGAGCAGTTGACCGATCCCGGCGCCCTCGAGCTCTTTCAGACCGTGCTCGAAAGACGGGCGGAATACCGGGACAAGCGAGACAAGGCATTCCAGGCCCGGCTGGCGGGAGACTATCGGGCCGCAAACGAGTTTTTCGAGACGGAGCTGGAGAAGCTTCTCGATGCCTACACCGCCAGTGTCAACGATCTGCTGCTGTATGAAAGAAAGCTGATCGATACCAGGGCGGCCGAACTGGATGCCAACAACGATACGGGCATGAAGATGTTGATAGGCCTGTCCGTGGCGGCGCTGCTGGCCGGGCTGCTTATGGCCTATGTCATTACCCGTTCCATCACCGGCCCGATGCGCCGGGCGGTGGCGCTTGCCGCGACGGTATCGTCGCGCGACCTGACCGCCGCGATCGACGTGCAAGGCAGCGACGAAACGAGCCGCTTGCTGCAGGCGCTCAAACAGATGAACGGCAATCTGCAGGACGTCGTGCGCGATGTGCGCGGCGGCGCGGAGTCGATCGCCAGTGCGGCAAGCCAGATCGCCGCCGGCAACGTCGACCTGTCTTCCCGTACCGAAGAACAAGCCAGCTCGCTGGCCGAGACCGCCGCCACGATGGAGCAGCTGACCACCACCGTCAAGCAGAACGCCGATCATGCCGAAGTGGCCAGCGGGCTTGCCGATACGGCCGTGCAGGTGGCGGTCAAGAGCGGCGAGGTCGTGTCCAGGGTGGTCGACACCGTGGGCGCAATCAATGAGTCGTCCAAACTGGTGGTGGACATCATCAACGTCATCGACACAATAGCTTTCCAGACCAATATACTGGCCTTGAACGCCGCGGTGGAGGCGGCGCGCGCGGGCGAACAGGGACGAGGCTTTGCCGTGGTCGCCAGCGAAGTGCGGGCCCTGGCTCAACGCAGCGCCTCGGCAGCCCGGGAAATCAAGGACTTGATCGACACCTCTGTGGCCCGTGCGGCGGAAGGCAACAGGCTGGCCTCCGAAGCGGGCGATCGGATGAACGAAACCGTCGCCAGCATCCGGCGGGTCACCGACATCATGAACGAGATCACGGTGGCCAGCCGGGAGCAAAGCGTGGGCATCGAACAGGTGAACCAGGCCGTGTCCCAGATGGATCAGGTCACCCAGCAGAACGCCGCATTGGTGGAAGAAGCCGCCGCGGCCGCGGCCAGCCTGCAAGAGCAATCGTCCCGGCTGGCCGGACTGGTGGCCACGTTCAAACTCGATGACTCGGCGGAGCCGATGCAGCGAACTCAAGCTGCGCTGCCTGCCTCACCCGTTCGCCTGGCCTTGTCGCATTAGGGCAAGGGCTGTTAGCATTATCGCCGCGGGCGCCTCGTATAGGCGCCCGTTTTCATTCATTCGACGAAGGGAGGAGGGGCTTTTGGTGGTGCGAGTTTCGGGTATGGGACGTGTCGGCCTGGCATGGGCGGCATTGTGGGGCAGTGTGGCGGTGTCTTGCGCCTGGGCGGACACCATTGTGATGACGAACGGCGACCGGCTCAGCGGCGAGGTGCTGCTGATGGATGGCGGCACGCTCGTCCTGAATACCGATTACGCGGGCGAAATCCGTATCAGCTGGGACAAGGTCGCGCAGCTTCAGACGAGCGACACCATGCTCATGCGCGCCAAAGGCCTGCCGGCGGAATATGAGGCGCGGCTGGCGTCGAGCGGACAGCCCGGAAGCGTCGCCGCGTTGAGGCCCGAAGAAGCAATGGACGCATCGGACCCGGACCAAGTGGCGCTGGCCGACATCGAGCGCATGGTGCGTCCGCATGCGTTTCTCAGGGACTGGAGCTTCGAGGGGGGCATCGATATGGCCCTGGACGCTACGCACGCTTCGAAACGCAATCAGAACTGGATTGCGGCCATGCACGCCACGGCCCGGCGCGATGGGTGGCGCCATGGGGTGGAGCTGGACTATACGCGCAAGACCCAGGACAGCGTTGTGGGCACGTATAACTACAACGCCGCCTACATGATCGACCGTTTCCTGTCGGAAAAGCTGTTCGTGCGCGGCCGTCTGCGCTACGGCAGCGACCGTGTCGACAATCCGGCGCGCCAGCTCGTTTTCGCCGCCGGCCCGGGCTATCAGTTCTGGGACGACGAAATGGGGGCGTTCTCGGTATCGACCTTCCTGACGCATACGCGCTACAAGTACCACGATCACACGCACGACAATTTCCAGACGGCCGGCCTGGGTTGGAACTTCACGCGCTATCTGGCGGGAAAGCAGTGGCAGGTGTTCACGACCGGCGAGGTTCACCGCGCATTCGGAGGCGCGACCGACTACAGCCTGGAGGCCGAGCTCGGCCTGCGTTACAGCGTTACGCAATGGATGTCGCTTTATGCCAAAGCGGGCTACGACCACATAACCATGTCCGGAAAGCCTTCGACCGATGAACGGCGGTATTCGGTCGGCCTGGGCGTGCATTGGTAAATATTTCAGCAGCGGCGCGAGTGGTTTAGGATACGCGGACACAGTCTTGTTTACATTCAACGCGATATGAACCCGTCATTACCCTCCGATCAAGAACTCGACCGCATTCGCCAGTCCAATATGGGACGGCTGCTGGACCAGGTTCATATCCTGTTCGACAAGCGGGCCATGGACTATCTGCATCAAAAAGGCTACCCCATGGTTACCGCGGCGCATGGCCACTTGTTCCGGACCATGCGTTTCGAAGGCGCCCGTATCACGGACATGGCCCGCCAGGCCAACATTTCCAAGCAGGCCATGAGCAAGCTGGTCATGGCTTTTGTCGACTATGGCTTCTTGCAGTGGAACTACGATCCCCGTGACCGTCGCAACCGCCTCGTGACCGTCACCGACGACGGCCGCAAGCTGCTTGCCGACAGCGTGGTGGCGCTCAAGCAGGCAGAGGAGGATCTGGCCGCGGCGCTGGGCGCCGACGACCTGGAATACCTGCGTACTTTATTGGTACGAGCCAACGCCTCCGACGCTTTGCACGCTTCTTCCCCCAGCCCCACTTATCGCCGTCGGCGGGCTTGAGCGATCGATAGCGCCAAGGCGCTGCGAATCTACGGTCAACATTATTGACTAATTGGCGAGCTGTCTCTAAACTGCGTGTCTGGAGTGCTCTCATCGGCTCCATGCGGTGCAATGGCTCAACCGGACCATTCGGGAGAATGTCTATGATCGCCAACATCAACGACGAGGATCGCAGCCGATTCGAGCGCGAGGGATGCGTGCTATTGCGCGGCCTGGTGGACCGGGAACAGGCTGGCCGACTTGCGGCAGCGGCCGATCGCGAGCTTCGACCCTATCCGCCCGGCTACCACATCGTGCCTTCCATCCATGAATGGAACCCCGTCTTTCACCATTTCGTCTGGCGATCGGGCATCGCCCGCGCCGCGTCGCAGCTGGCCGGCGTCGACAAGCTCCGCTTGTACGGCGCCGACTTGTTTTCCAAGGATCCCGGCGAGCAGGAGCCTATTCGCTGGCACAACGATATTTCCTACTATCCATTCAGCGATGCCACGCTGGTGTCCATATGGGTCGCGTTGCGCCATGTCACGCGGGATATGAGCGCGCTTTGTCTGATCCCGGCCTCGCACAAATGGAAGCGGATGTTCAAGCCGCATATCCCTTCTTCGGCGGCGTCCGTCAAAGCTATCGTCGAAAGCGCCGACTTCGAGGTTCCGCCTGATTTCGCCGACCTGGATGCGCGTTATCCAGGCGCCATCAATATCCGGGCCTGGGACATGGAGCCCGGCGACGCCATCGCGTTCACGGGATGGACATTGCATTACACGGGCGCCAATCTCAGCAAGCAAGATCGCCGCCTGGGCTATTCGATGAGATTTCTCGGGGATGATGCGATCTACGACCCTAGGCCCAACACCCTGACGCCGGCGGAGTATCGCGCCATCCTGACTCCCGGTCAGCCGATATCCGGCGGATGGCCCGTGATATGGCGGGAAGGCGGCGAGGTAACCGTGCCTGAGCTGATGGCCGCAAAACCAGCCAATAAATACGAGGCGCTGGCTCGCGGCAAGAAGTGATGCCGAGCTGTAGCCCGGCCTGAAAACGACAGGAGACGACACGCATGAAAATCCGCCATGCCTTTACCATCGTAGCCGCCTCATTGGCTTTTGCCGCATTAGCCATGCCTTTTCGGGCGATGGCGGCCGATACGGTCAAACACGTCGCGATCGCCGGCTGGGGGCCGCATCCTACATTGACCGAAGTCGTAGACGGGGTGCTTCACGGCCTTGCGGAGCAAGGCTATTCGACAGAAAAAGGCAATCTGGCCATAGAAGAAAGCCACGTCAACTTCGACCGGTCGCTTTTGCCGCAGATGCTGACCAAGCTGGCGGGGACGCGGCCCGACCTGATGATCACCGTTTCGACACCTCCTTCCCAGACGGCGCAGATACTGTTGCGTGGGCGGGATTTCCCGATCGTATTCGCGCCGGTAGGCGACCCCGTGCAAGCGGGGCTGGTCCCGTCGTGGGACAGGGGCGGAAAGATGGCGACCGGGGCGTCGAATATGCCCGACTGGGACAGCATGCTGAACTTCATGGGCACGCTGCTGCCCAAACTGCAGCGCATCGGAGTTCTATACGATACGGCCGACGACAGCTCCACGTCGTTTCTCCACGCCATTACTCCTGCGGCGGTCAAGCACGGCCTGGAGGTCGTGCCCATAGGCATGGACAGCCCGGCGGAAATTCCGCAACGCATGCGCAGCGTGGCCGGAAAGCGCATCGATGCGCTCATTCCCGCGTCGTCGGGCCGAATCTACTCGTCAATGGCCGCCATCGCGGCGGTTGCGCAAAGCATGGGCTGGCCGATTATCGGCACCCACGGCGACCCCGTCGAGCATGGGCAGGCGCTTGCGGCTCTCACCGTGGAGTGGTTCAAGGTCGGAGAGGCGGCCGGGATCATGGCGGGCAAGGTATTGAAGGGAAGCTCGACCGAAAGCCTCCCTCCTTATCGGCCCGGCGATGCGGACATGCATCCTGTGATCAGCCAACGCTTGATGGAGCATTATCGGATCGAGCTCCCGCCGTCCCTGGCGGGATGTGATTGCGTGGTGCCCTGACGCCCGCCCGCCGCACCGGCCGCGGATGTACTGCGGCTCAGCTCTCCGGCGCGGCAATGACGGGCGTGCGCAGGGCCATGAAGGCCAGGCAGCCGGTCAGCAGGACGATGCATGTGCAGAAGACCAGCAGTGCATTGCTCAGGCCGATGTGGTCGGCCAGCCAGCCCATGCCGAGCACGGGCAGGATGCTGCCCAGGTAGGCGATCATCAGATAAGTGGACAGCAGACTGGAGCGCTGATGGGGGGGCGCCACCTTGTTCACGACCGATATGCCGCCCAGATTGCACAAGCCGTGGCCGAAGGCCGTGGTCAATACGCTGGAGGCGAACAGCAGCGGCGACGTCGTCATTGTATTGAGCATGAGCAGGACATTGGCCAGCGCCAGGCCGAGCAGGCCCCAGATGATCACGCGCTTGGTGATCCACGGGCGGGCCACGAACTGGAAGGCGGCCGAAAGAAAGAGGATCACGCCGATGGACAGGCCGCTGACGGCCGGGCCATGCCAGGGCACCATGCGGTCCATGAAGCTGGGCGCCAACGAGGCATAGAGGCTGAACATGCCGAAAGCGCTGAAGGCCGCCAGCCCGCCGATGAGATAGGGCCGGGTCAGTGGCGCAGCCGGCAGCGACAGCGCCGGCAGCCAATGGCGCCAGCCTCCGGCGCCGGCGGCCGGATGCGGCAGCTGGGGCTTGAGCTTGATGCGAAAAAGCGCGTAGACGGCCAGCAGGCCCAGAACGATGGAAGGCAGGTAGGCGCTGACGAGCGGATAAGGCGTCCATTGAGCGATCAGGCCGCCCACCACGGGGCCCAGTCCGAAGCCGAAGGCCAGTGTCAGGCTGATGGTCGCGGCGACGCGCTGGCTGTTGCCGCCCTTGCGCAACTGGCCCAGGCCCAGCGAGGACGAGGTGACGATCAGCCCCGACGCCAGGCCGATGAGAACGCGGCTGATGGTAAAGCTGAGCACATCCCATGCAAGCGCCGAAACGGTGATGCCCACGGTGACGAGGATGACACCGCCGCGCAGCACGGGCAGAAAGCCATGCCGGTCGGTCAGCCGGCCCAGGAACAGCAGCGTAGCCAGCGCGGCGATCATGTAGGCAGTGTAAAGCTGGGCGATCTGGCTGGGGGCGAGATGCCAGGCTTCCTGGTACAGGGGATAGAGGGGGCTGGCCAGCGCCGTGCCCATGACGCCGACGCACATCGATACGCATACCCAGAAATAAGAATGATCGTTGCCGGGTACGGAGGTGGAGTTCATGAAAAGCGGTGCATCCTTGCTATTGAACCCTGCCGCAGGAGGTCTGGCCTGCGGCCGGCGCGGGAGGGCGTTGAAAGTGTATAGGGGTCAAAAGCGCGGCACAAGTAGACAAAGGCCCGTTAACACTAAAAGGGCAGCCGCATGAATAAAAAACCGGCTCCGGGCGGCAGCCGGGAGCCGGTTCGGGCATGCCGAAGCGATCGCCTTACATCTTGCACTGCTCGTAGTAGGCGTCCTTGTGGTCCTTGAAGACGACGCCTTGCGCCGCCAGCTCGACCTTGCCGTTTTCGCCCTTGACGACGTCGACGCGATACCAGTCGGTAATCGGGAAGTGGTTGGTGTTGTACTTGAAGTCACCGCGCACCGAGTCGAAGTCGGCGGCTTCGAGCGCCTTGCGTACGGCTTCTTTGTCTTGCAGGTTGCCGTTGACCTTCTTGATGGCCGAAGCGATCAGGTTGGCGGCATCGTACGATTGCGCGGCATACAGGGAAGGCGAGCGATTGTATTTCTTCTCGAAGGCCTCCACGAACTGCTTGTTCTGCGCATTGTCCAGGTTGGGCGCATACGGTGCGTGGGTGATGACGCCCAGGGCGATGTCCTGCAGCGCGGGCAGGGTCGAACCGTCGACCGTGCTGGCGGAAATGAGCGGCACTTTGCCCAGCAGGCCCGCCTGGCGGTACTGCTTGACGAAGTTCACGCCCATGCCGCCGGGATAAAACACATAGACGGCGTCGGGGTTGGCCTGCTGCAGCTGGGCGATTTCAACCGAGTAGTCCATCTGGCCGATCTGGGTGTAGACCTCGTCCACCACTTCGCCCTTGTAGAAGCGCTTGAACCCGGCCAGGGCGTCTTTGCCCGCCTGGTAGTTGGGCGCCATGATGTACATCTTTTTATAGTTTTGATCGGTGGCGATCTGGCCGCCGCCCTCGTGCAATTGGTCGTTGTTCCACGAGGTGGAAAAGAAATACGGCGAGCATTCGGCGCCCGAAATGGGCGATGGGCCGGCGTTGGAGCCGATCAGGAATGTCTTGGAGTCGAGAATGGGCGTGCGCGCCGCCATCATCACGTTGGAAAAAATGATGCCGGTGACGAAGTCGACCTTGTCGTTGTTGACCAGCTTGCGTGCGATCTGCACGCCCTGCTCGGGCTTGAGCTGGTCGTCTTCAATAATGACCGAGACGTCCTGCCCGCCCAGCTTGCCGCCGTTCTGCTCGACGGCTAGCATGAAGCCGTCGCGCTGGTCCTGGCCCAGCGCCGCGCCGCCGCCGGACAGGGTGGTGATCAAGCCGATCTTGACCTCGGCGTGTGCCGCGCCGGATCCCAGCCCCAATGCAATGGCCGAGGCCAGAAGCAATTTCTTGATGTGCGTTGTCTGCATGTCTCTTCCTTTAGATTGTGACGAAATATCCAGAAGGTAACGTCAGGATACAAGAGTAAACGCAAAAGCGCCCCTTTTGTGCAATTGCGCGAATTAGATATTGAAAAAACGGCTTGCGTTGCCGCCCAGCAGGCCCGTGCGCACAGGTTCGGTGAAATCGCTGTCGCGGATCAGCTTGCCGATCTTCTGTTCACCAAGCGGGAATGGGTAGTCCGAACCCAGCATGACCTGGCTGTTTCCCATGACGCGCACCAGGAACTCGAGCGCGTGCGGATCGAAGACGGCCGAGTCCACATGAAAGCGGTCGACATAGGACGAGGGCGGATTGGGACAGTCCTCGCGGATGATGTCGCGTTCGCGCCAGGCATTGTCGACTCGGCCCAGCAGGAAGGCGAAGCTGCCGCCGCCGTGCGCAAAGCAGATCTTCAGCGAGCGCGGCAGCTTCTCGAAGGCGCCCGAGAGGATCAGCGACAGGATGCCCAGCTGAGTTTCGGCCGGCATGGCCACCAGCCAGGGCAGCATCCATTTTTTCATGCGCTGCTCGCCGCCCATCATGTCCCAGGGATGGACTAGCAGCGGGATGTCGTGATTGGCGCAATGGGCCAGAAACGTCAGCAGGTCGGCGTGATCCAGGTCCTTGTCGCCCAGGTGGTTGCCGATCTGCACCCCCACGTGGCCGATGCTTTTTGCGCGCAGGACCTCCTCGCAGGCGGCATCGATGTCCTGCAGCGGCACCTGCGCCAGTGCTTTCAGGCGCTGCGGGTCATGCTGGCACTGCTCGATGGCGTAGTCGTTCATGCGCTGCACCCATGGCAGGGCGCGTTCGACCGGGTAGCGATAACCGAACATGATGGGCGTGGCGCACATGATCTGCACGTCCACGCCGCTGGCGTCCATTTCCTCGATGCGGCGCGCCGGGTCCCACAGGGCCGAATAAACGGGCCGGAAAGGCTTTTCGCCGGCCATGATCATGCCGCTGCCGTCGCCGCTGTCCTTGAGCCACGGCGCACGTTCCGGGTCGAGCCTGCCCGCCTCCGCCTGCGTGATGGGCGGAAAGAAGTGGGAATGGATGTCGATGACGCGGCTCAAGGTGTGGCTCCTGATTGGGCGGCCTGCCCATGGGCATGGCGGCCGGGATGGACGGCTTTGCAATTTGGACAGACCCGCAGATCGGGATTCTGGTAGAAACGTTCGAACAGGGGCGGAAGGTCCGCCACGATGCTTTTCAGCTGTACCTCGACGCGATGCACCAGGTGGCCGCATTCGAGGCAGTACCACTCGAAGCCGTCGAGCAGTTTTTCGGGCCGCTGGCGCTCGATGACCAGGCAGCGGCTGTCGGGCTCGGGCCGCTGCGGCGAATGGCGCACATGCGGCGGCAGCAGGAACATATCGCCTTCGCGCAGATCGACGCGCTCGAGCCGGCCCTGGTTCATGATGTTCAGATAGGCGTTGCCCTTGAACTGATAAAAGAACTCTTCGAGCGGGTCGTCGTGGAAATCGGTGCGGTGATTGGGCCCGCCGACCACGGTGACGATGAAGTCGGCATCTTCCCATATCTGCTGGTTGCCGACCGGGGGCTTGAGCAGATGGTCGTTGTCGTCGAGCCAGCGCTTGAAGTTGAGCGGGGGACCATACTTGAACATGTCTTTCTCCGTAATCGGCCGCGAGGTGGACGGCAAGCGTGTGTAAGCCCATGCGGCGTGGGCCTTTCTTGTTTTTGTGGCGCCGCGGGGCGCAATGAGGATCGAATACCGAGTATAGGAAGCCTGGCAACAAGCATAAAGTGAAAGAAAGCGAATTGGCTATTCCTGTTTTCGATAGCCGGGCGCGGTTCGACGACCGGCCGGCCACCCCTCAGCGCAGGCAGTCTATGAAGCGCTGAGTAGCCGGTGTGGGCAGGCGGTCGGCGCGTATGGTGTAGCCCACGTCGCCGAACTTGCCCAATTGCCCCACGTCAAGAATCGCCACCAGCCCGAGCCGCTGGAAATGCCGCGCCGCGGCCAGGGGCATGAACAGAATAGAGGCCGAATCCTGCAGCAGCCCGATGTTGGTGACCAACGAGAGCGACTCGGTAATGTTGCGGGGCATGCTCAGGCCCGAATCGTGCAGCAGTTTCTCAGTGATGGCGCGAGTCGGCGACTCCTGCAAAGGAAGCACCCACGGGAAGTCCAGCAGGTCGAGCAGCCTCAGGCCCTTCTGTTCGGCCAAGGGGTGCCTGCGGCCCGCCACGACGCAGATTTCGTCCGGATACAGCACGGTGTGGCTGAAGGGGAAGCGGCGCATCAGGGGCAGGTTTTCTTCGGGCAGCCGGCCCACGACGATATCCAGCTCTCCATTGGCCAGATCGCGGAACAGCGGCTCATTCGGGCCCTCGCGGACAGTGACCAGCACGTCGGGATACTGTTTCTTGAGCTTGAGTATGGCTTTGGGCAGCAGTTGCGCCGACGCCGAAATGAGGGTGCCGACGATGACGTGGCCGCTTTCGCCGGAGCGGAATGAATTCAATTCGTCGGTGAGATAGCGCAGTTCGGAGATCACGGTGCGCACGCGCTCGCCCAGCAGTGTGCCGTAGCAGGTGGGGACGATGCCCCGGTTGCTGCGCTCGAACAGGGGCACGTCCAGGCTGGCTTCGAGTTCCTGTATGGCCTTGGTGACGGCCGACTGCGACATATTGAGCTCGCGCGCGGCACTGGCAATGGAAGGCGAATTGAACACGCGTTCGAAGATCAGCAGGGGCCTGAGCTTGAGCCGGTGCAGTGAAACGGGAGGCAGGGACGGAGCGGCGGAGGGCATGGATATTGCTTGATGACTCGGCTGAAGAACTGGTCAAAAACCAATGGGAATAAGACTCAACAACGATCTGCACTGAAATGGCGCGTTTGCATGGCTTTTTCAGATGGCGGGTCCTATACTTTGGCGTATACCCGATAAAAAATAGGGTTATTTCGAAACGATACAACAAGAACTGTTGTTTTCAATCATCTGGAGAGCGTCATGGTCAACATGAGTCGACGTCAATTCTTCAAGGTGACAGGGGCAACGTTGGCGGGTTCCAGTCTTACGCTGCTGGGGGCCGCCCCCAGCCCGGCAATGGCTGAGGTTCGCCAATACAAGCTTGCGCGCATGACAGAAACGCGCAACACCTGTCCATACTGTTCAGTGGCTTGCGGGGTCCTGATGTACGGTCTGGGCGATGGCGCAAAAAACGCCACCGCGCGCATTGTCCACATCGAAGGCGATTCCGACCACCCCGTCAACCGCGGGACGCTCTGTCCCAAGGGCGCGGGCCTCGTCGACTTCATCAACAGCCCCAACCGGCTGAAATACCCCGAGTATCGCGCCCCCGGCTCCGACAAATGGGAGCGTATCTCTTGGGACGACGCGCTTACCCGCATCAGCAAGCTGCTGAAAGAAGACCGTGACGCCAACTTCATCGAGCGCAACGAAAAAGGCCAGCTGGTCAATCGTTGGCTGACCACCGGCATGCTGGCCGCGTCGGCCAGCTCCAACGAGGTTGCCTACATTACGCACAAGGTCATTCGCAGCCTTGGCGCACTTGGATTCGACAACCAGGCTCGTGTCTGACATGGTCCGACGGTGGCAGGTCTTGCCCCGACGTTTGGCCGTGGAGCGATGACGAACCATTGGGTCGACATCAAGAACGCCGATATTGTGCTGATCATGGGCGGTAACGCCGCCGAGGCGCACCCCTGTGGCTTCAAATGGGTCACCGAAGCCAAGGCCCATAACAAGGCCAAGCTCATCGTCGTGGATCCGCGCTTTACGCGCTCGGCATCCGTGGCGGACTACTACGCGCCCATACGCACCGGAACCGACATCGTCTTCCTGGGCGGGGTCATTCGCTACCTGCTCGAAAACGACAAGATCCAGCACGAATATGTGCGCAACTACACCGATATGCCGTTCATCGTGCGCGAAGACTTCGCGTTCCAGGACGGCCTGTTTTCGGGCTACAACGAAGAAAATCGCACCTACAGCAAGGCATCCTGGGACTACGAACTGGACGACGACGGCTTTGTGCGGGTCGATCCCACCCTGAAGCATCCGCGTTCCGTCTACCAGATGCTCAAGCAGCATTATTCCCGCTACACCCCCGAAATGGTGTCGAAGGTTTGCGGCACCCCCGAAGACAAGTTCCTGAAGGTGTGCGAGATGCTGGCCTCCACGGCCACGCCGGATCGCGCCGGCACCATCATGTACGCCCTGGGCTGGACCCAGCACTCCATCGGGTCTCAAATGATCCGCACCGGCGCCATGATGCAGCTGCTGCTGGGCAATATCGGCATTCCGGGCGGGGGCATGAACGCCTTGCGCGGCCACTCCAACATCCAGGGCCTGACCGACATCGGCTTGATGTCCAACCTGTTGCCGGGCTATCTCACCCTGCCCAACGACGCCGAGCAGAATTACGAAGACTACATCGCCAACCGCACGCAGATGCCCTTGCGCCCCAACCAGCTCAGCTACTGGCGCAACTACAGCAAGTTCCACGTCAGTCTCATGAAGGCGTGGTGGGGCGACGCAGCGCGTCCGGACAACAACTGGGGCTACGACTACCTGCCCAAGATGGACCGTCCGTACGACATGCTGCAGGTCTACGAGCTCATGCATCAGGGCAAGATGAACGGCTACATCTGCCAGGGCTTCAACCCGCTGGCGGCGGCGCCGTACAAGGCCAAGCTCATCGACGCCTTCTCCAAGCTCAAGTTCCTGGTCATCATGGACCCCTTGGTCACGGAAACCTCCGAGTTCTGGCGCAACTACGGCGAGCACAACGATGTCGACACCGCATCCATCCAGACCGAAGTCTTTCGCCTGCCCACCACCTGCTTTGCCGAAGAGGAAGGCGCGCTGGTCAACTCCGGCCGCTGGCTGCAATGGCACTGGAAGGGCGCCAATCCGCCGGGCGAAGGCAAGAGCGACATCGAAATCATGGCGCTGCTGTTCAATCGCCTGCGTGACATGTACGAGAAAGACGGGGGCACCTTCCCCGATCCCATCGTCAATCTCTGGTGGCCGTACGCGAACCCCGGCAACCCCACGGCCGAAGAACTGGCCAAAGAGTACAGCGGGCGCGCCAGGGTCGATCTGGTCGATCCCAAGGACCCGACGCGCGTACTGCGCAAGGCGGGCGAGCAGGTGGCCGGTTTCGGCGAACTGCGGGACGACGGCTCCACGTTGTGCGGATGCTGGATCTACGCCGGATGCTGGTCGCCGGCGGGCAACCTCATGGCCCGTCGCGACAACAGCGATCCGACCGGCATCGGCCAGACGCTGAACTGGGCCTGGGCCTGGCCGGCCAACCGGCGCATCATGTACAACCGTGCGTCCTGCGACCTCGAAGGCAAGCCGTTCAACCCGCGCCACGACCTCATCCATTGGGATGGCAAGGCCTGGGTCGGGGCCGACGTGCCCGACTTCAAGGTGGACGAGAACCCGCTCGACGGCATGGGGCCGTTCATCATGAATCCCGAAGGCGTGGCGCGCTTCTTCGCCCGCAAGGGCATGACCGAAGGGCCGTTCCCGACGCACTACGAGCCGTTCGAGAATCCGCTGGGCTACAACCCGGTCTACCCTGAAGAAAAACGCGCCGTCAGCAACCCGGCGGCGCGCGTCTTCAAGGACGACCTGGCAAGCATGGGCAAGGTGGCCGACTTCCCCTATGTGGGCACTACCTATCGCCTGACCGAGCACTTCCACTACTGGACCAAGCACGTCGAGCTCAATGCCATTCTGCAGCCCGAGCAGTTCGTCGAGATCGGCGAGGCCCTGGCCCAGGAACTGGGCATCGCCAACGGCGCGCGCGTCAAGGTGTCCTCCAACCGCGGCCACATCAAGGCGGTGGCGGTGGTCACCAAGCGCATCAAGGCCCTGACGGTCGAAGGCAAGACAGTGCACCAGGTGGGCATCCCGATTCACTGGGGGTTCGTCGGCCTGGCCAAGCCCGGCTTCCTGGCCAATACCCTGACCCCGCCCGTGGGAGACGGCAACACGCAGACGCCCGAGTTCAAGTCCTTCCTCGTCAACGTCGAGAAAGCATAGGAGCAAGCCATGGCATTGCAATCATTGGATATCAAAAGGCGCTCCGCGACCACGACCCCCATGCCGAGCGAGCGCGATGCGGTCGTCGGCGGCGGCGTGGCAAAGCTCATCGACACCACCAAGTGCATAGGCTGCAAGGCATGCCAGGTAGCCTGCATGGAGTGGAATGACGTGCGGGACGAAATCGGCAGCAACGTGGGGGTGTACGACAACCCCATGGACCTGACCGAGAACTCGTGGACGGTCATGCGCTTTTCCGAGTACGAGAACGACGCCGGCGATCTCGAGTGGCTGATCCGCAAGGACGGCTGCATGCACTGCGAAGACCCGGGCTGCCTCAAGGCCTGTCCTTCGCCGGGCGCCATCGTGCAGTACAACAACGGCATCGTCGACTTCCACCAAGAGAACTGCATCGGCTGCGGCTATTGCATCACCGGCTGCCCCTTCGACATACCGCGCATCTCCAAGAAGGACGACAAAGTGTACAAGTGCACTTTGTGTTCCGACCGCGTGGCGGTGGGGCAAGAGCCAGCCTGCGTCAAGACCTGTCCCACGGGCGCCATCGTGTTCGGCACCAAAGAAGACATGATCAAGCACGCGGACGACCGCGTCGTCGACCTCAAGTCGCGGGGCTTCGACAATGCCGGCCTGTACGATCCGGCCGGCGTGGGCGGCACCCACGTCATGTACGTGCTGCATCACGCCGACAAGCCGGGGCTGTACAACGAGCTGCCCAAAGACCCCGCCATCAGTCCCATGGTGTCGCTCTGGAAGGGCATGGCCAAACCGCTGGGGGTCGCCGCCATGGCGCTGACGGCGCTTGCCGGCTTCTTCCACTACATCCGGGTCGGCCCGAACGAAGTCGATGAAGAGGACGAGCGCCGGGCGGCGGACGAAAGCCAACGCGAATCGGAGGCTACTCATGAATGACGTCAAAAAAACCAGGCTCATCGAGCGCTATACGCCGGGCGAGCGGGCCAACCACTGGATCGTCGCCATTGCGTTCATCGTGCTGGCGCTGTCGGGGCTGGCGCTGTTCCATCCGGCCTTCTATTGGCTGACCAACCTGTTCGGCGGCGGTACCTGGACACGCATCCTGCATCCCTTCGTGGGCGTGTTCATGTTCCTGCTGTTCTTCATTCTTGCTGTGCGCATGTTCCGGCACAACAAGATGGACAGGAACGACAGGCAATGGCTCCGGCAGTTCGACGACGTCGTCAACAATCGCGAAGACAGGCTGCCCGAGGTGGGCCGCTACAACGCCGGGCAGAAAGTGCTGTATTTTGCGCTGATCGTGCTCATGCTGGGGCTGCTGCTTACGGGCATCGTCATGTGGCGCGAATTTTTCGGCCTCTATTTCAGCTTGTGGCTCATCCAGCTCGCCTCGGTTCTGCACGCTATCTTTGCTTTTGTGATGATTTGCGCGATCATTGTGCATATCTATGCGGGCTTCTGGGTCAAGGGTTCGGTCCGGGCCATGACCCGCGGCACGGTCACTCCGGGCTGGGCCTGGAAACACCATCGCGCGTGGTTCCGCCAGGTGCGAGGGGCTCCGTCCCGCAAGTAGCGTCTATTCATTGATGCCCTCGGGGCATCGCAGTCTGCCATGGCTGCCCGGCCTCCATGCTGGGCAGCCATGTTTTTCAGGAGAATGCCTTGCAGCGAATTCTCGAGCGCGGCGAAATCGAATCGCTGGACCATACGTCCATTCCACGGCTGCGCATCCCTGTGCGTGCCTCCGTGTTTACCGACCGCGCGGCGCGTCTGCGGCAACTGGCGCAAGACCACCCCGCCTCGGCTTATCTGGCCCTGATGGCGCATCTGGTCGACGCGCAGCATCGCGCGCTTGAACATTGCGCGGTGCCCTCGGCCGGCGAAGAGCAAATCTCGCGGGCCCAGGCGCATGGCATGCCGCCCTTGCAAGCCATGGGCTGGAGCCGCGCGCCGCAATGGCGCGACATCCTCAAGGCCTTGGCCGACCACATGTCCGGGCAGGCCGAGGTGCCCGAGCAGGCCCGCGCGGTGGCGGCTTCACTGCGCGAGCGCCTGGACTCCGACCCCGATTCCATCGAAACCCAGGCCGACGCCATCCTGGCAGAGCGCGACACCGAGATCGATGGGGCGTCGGCGCCCTTCATCATGGCGGCCTTGCAGGTGTACTGGACCAGCCTGGCCATCGATTTCGACACCAGCAAGCTGCCGGTGGTCAGCCCCTTCGGCGTATGTCCCCTATGCGGCAGCCTGCCGGTGTCCAGCGTGGTGCGCGTGGGCGGGTCGGCCGACGGCTGCCGCTACCTGTGCTGCTCGCTGTGTTCGTCCGAATGGCATCTGGTGCGGGTTACCTGCTCGCATTGCGAAGGCACCAAGTCCATCGCCTTTCATTCCGTCGAGGGCGGTCCCGAGGGCATCAAGGCCGAATCCTGCGACGACTGCCACAGCTACCGCAAAATCTTCTACCAGGAAAAAGACTACAACGTCGACCCGGTTGCCGACGACCTGGCCAGCCTCACGCTCGACATGCTGATGGGCGAAGAAGGCTACTCGCGAGCCAGCGGCAATCCGCTGCTGTGGCAGGGCCCGGAGTCCTGATGGGGGCGACGCCTCATGCTGCGCCGGCGGGCGCTTCCGATATCCCTTCGGTCGAACGCCTGCTGGGCTCGGCCGCCGACCTCGTTGCCCAGTACGGTCGCAGCCGCGTCCTGGACGTGCTGCGTGAGTTGTTGGCCGATTTGCGCCGGCAGGCCCTGCAGGGCGAGCTTGCCGCCGACGCCTTGCGCGACGGGAAGTTGATCGAACAGGCGCGCAGCCGACTCAGCGAAGCGGATCGCCCCCGCCTGCGCGCCGTCTTCAATCTGACCGGCACGGTGCTGCACACGAACCTGGGCCGTGCATTGCTGCCCGATGCGGCGATACAGGCGGTGGTCCAGGCCATGCAGGCGCCCGCCAACCTCGAGTTCGACCTGTCGACGGGCCGGCGCGGCGACCGCGACGACCTCATAGACGATCTTCTGTGCGAGCTGACGGGCGCAGAGGCCGCCACGGTAGTCAACAACAATGCCGCCGCCGTGCTGTTGATGCTCAACGCCCTGGGCAACCGGCGTGAAGTCGTCGTTTCGCGCGGCGAGCTGGTTGAGATCGGCGGCGCTTTCCGCATTCCCGACATCATGCAGCGGGCGGGGGCCCGCCTGGTCGAAGTCGGCACCACCAATCGCACCCATCTGGCCGATTACGAGCAGGCCATCGGGCCGCGCACCGCCATGCTGATGAAAGTGCATTGCAGCAACTACGAAGTCACAGGCTTTACCAAAAGCGTCGATGTCGGCCAAGTGGCCGAGGCGGCCCGCCGCCATGGCCTGCCCACCGCCGTCGACCTGGGCAGCGGCACCCTGCTCGACCTGACACGCTGGGGCCTGCCCCAGGAAGCCACCGTGCGTGAAACCATCGAGGCCGGCGCGGACATCGTCACCTTCAGCGGCGACAAGCTGCTGGGCGGGCCGCAGGCCGGCTTGCTGGTGGGCCGCGCCGACCTCATCAAAAAGATCAAGAAGAACCCGCTCAAGCGCGCCTTGCGCGTCGGCAAACTTACTCTGGCGGCCCTGGAACCGGTCCTGGCTTTGTACCGGTCGCCCGAACTGCTGGCGCAGCGGCTGACGACGCTGCGCCTGCTGACCCGTCCCATGGCCGACATGCAGACTCAGGCGCAAGGGCTGCAGCCCACACTGCAGCAAGCGCTCGGGGCCGCTTATACCGTAGGCGCCGAGCCCCTGTTCAGCCAGATCGGCAGCGGCGCGCTGCCGGTCGACCAATTACCAAGCTACGGCCTGGCCGTGCGCCACGCCGGCGCGGGGCGTCCCGGGCGGGCGCTGCAAAAGCTCGAAAGCCGTCTGCGCGCCCTGCCGCGCCCGGTCGTCGGACGCATCGCGCACGACACATTGTGGCTCGACCTGCGCTGTCTCGAGGCTCGCGACGAATCCGCTTTCGTCGCCCAACTGCAGCGGTTGAACGGATGATCGTCGGCACGGCGGGGCACATCGACCACGGCAAGACCACCCTGGTGCGCGCGCTGACCGGGGTCGACACCGATCGGCTCAAAGAAGAAAAAAAGCGCGGCATATCGATCGAGCTGGGCTACGCCTATACGCCTCTAGAAAACGGCGATGTGCTGGGCTTCATCGACGTGCCGGGGCACGAACGCCTGGTGCACACCATGGCGGCGGGCGCCACCGGCATCGATTTCGGCTTGCTGGTGGTGGCGGCCGACGACGGCGTCATGCCCCAGACCCGGGAGCATCTGGCGATATTGGAGCTTCTGGGCGTGCAGCAGGGCGCCGTGGCGCTGACCAAGATAGACCGCGTCGACGCACAGCGCCTGCAGGAAGTGCACGCACAGCTGGCGGTGCTGGCAGAGGGCACTTTTCTTGAGGACATGCCGGTGTTCGAGACCAACGCGGCGCTGGCCTCGCCCGTCGACGGCGGTCCCGAATCCGACGGGGCGGAGGGCGGGCCGGCCCCCGACGCATCGAGCCCGGACAAGTCGGGTATCGCCGCGCTGCGCAGCCATCTGCACGATGCCGCGCAGGCCATGGCCGGGCGCCGTTCGGATGGCCTGTTCCGCCTTGCGGTCGACCGGGTTTTTTCTTTGCCGGGCCACGGCACCGTCGTCACGGGCACGGTGCATGACGGCGTGGTGGGCGTCGATGACGATGCGGTCTCACTGCGGCTCATGCCCGCGGGCCGGGCGATACGGGTGCGCAGCATCCATGCCCAGAACCAGCCCGCGCAGCAGGGGCGCGCCGGACAGCGCTGCGCCTTGAATCTCGGCGGGCTCGATCGCGACTCCGTGCAGCGCGGCGACTGGATCGCCGACGAGCGCTGCTTCACCCCGGCCCGCAATGTCGACGTGCAGCTGACGCTGCTCGATTCGGCCGACGGTCCCGTCAGGGCCTGGACGCCCCTGCACGTGCATCTTGGCGCGGCCCACTATGTCGCGCACGCGGTGCCGCTTTCGCCCGACCCTTTGCCCAGCGGACAGACCGGCTGGGTGCAGCTGGTCTTCGACGAGCCCGTCTGCTCCATGCCCGGCGACCGCTTCATCGTGCGCAATGCGCAGGCCAACCGCACCCTGGGCGGCGGCATGGTGCTGGACGCCAACGCACCCGACCGCAAGCGCAGAACGCCTCAGCGGCTGGCCTGGCTGAAAGCGGTGAGCGAATTGAAGCAGGGCGCGGGCCTGGCCGCAGCGCTCGAAGAGGCGCCTTATGGGCTGGATGAATTGCGTTTGATGCGCCTCGCCGGAGCCAGCCCTCGACAGGAAGAGCTGCCGCCCGACGCATTGTGGGTACAGTCCCGCAACGCGGGCGCGATGCGCAGCCTGATTCTGCGGTTGCATTGGGACGCCCTGGGCCAGGCGGTGGAAGACGCCCTGGCCGCCTTTCACGAGCGCTGGCCGGATGAGCCGGGCCTGGACGCCGCGCGCCTGCGGCGCGTGGCGCTGCCGACCATTCCCGAGACGCTGTGGCCGGCATTGCGCGACGACCTGGTGGCCCGCAAGCGCCTGGTGCGCAACGGCCCCTGGCTGCACAAGCCGGGGCATGAGGCAACGCTTACACCGCAAGAAGACGGGTTGGCGCAGCGCCTGCTGCCCGCCATTCACGCAGGCGCGTTCGATCCCCCCTGGGTGCGCGACCTGGCGGCAACGTTCCAGCAACCCGAAGACGTCGTGCGCCAGCTGTTGCGCAAACTGGTGCGCAGCGGCCAGCTTTACCAGGTGGTGCGCGACTTGTTCTATCATCGCGAGCAGATTGCTCGCCTGGCCGAACTGGTTCAAAGCGTGGGCGGCGGCGAAGGCGTCACCGCCGCGCAATTCCGCGATGCCACGGGCCTGGGCCGCAAGCGCGCGATCCAGATTCTCGAATTCTTCGACCGCGCCGGCTACAGCCGCCGGCTGCGCGACAAGCATGTGCCGCGCGGCGATAGCGCGGCATTCTGGCAACGGCTATCATAAGGCTGCCGCGGAAGGCATTCGTGTCCGGTGGCACGGCTGGGCTTCAAACCCAGTTGGGGGCGTCAGACGTTCCCAGGTAGGTTCGACTCCTGCTGCTTTCCGCCATTCGTTTTTTTGCTGCAGGGTGCATGGTGCGCGGCCCCTGCGGCCGGCCATATCGGAGACGCTCATGCCCGGTTCCCCAGACCTTCAGACCCCACCCCGCCTTACTTCTTTGTCGCATGGGGGCGGCTGCGGCTGCAAGATCGCGCCGGGAGTGCTCTCCGAACTGCTGGCCGGCATGCCCGGAATGCAGACTTACTCGGCGCTGCTGGTAGGCAACGAGAGTTCGGACGATGCCGCGGTATACAAGCTGAACGACCAGCAGGCCCTGATCGCGACGACCGACTTCTTCATGCCCATCGTCGACGACCCCTACGATTTCGGCCGCATCGCGGCCACCAACGCGCTGTCGGACGTCTATGCCATGGGCGGTTCGCCCATCATGGCGCTGGCCATCGTCGGCATGCCCATCAACGTGCTGCCCAAATCAGACATCGCAGCCATACTCGAAGGCGGCGCGGCGGCCTGTACCGCCGCCGGCATTCCCATAGCGGGCGGGCATTCGATTGATTCCGTCGAGCCCATCTACGGCCTGGCCGCCATGGGCCTGGTGCATCCCGGCCGCATCAAGCGCAATGCCGATGCGCAAGAGGGCGACGTCCTGGTTCTGGGCAAGCCCCTGGGCGTGGGCGTGCTGTCGGCGGCGCTCAAGAAGAATCAATTGAGCGACGACGGCTACCGGGCCATGATCCAGGCCACCACCCAATTGAATCGCCCCGGCACCGACCTGGCCGCACTGGACGGCGTGCACGCGCTTACCGACGTCACGGGTTTCGGCCTGCTGGGACATACGCTGGAGATCGCGCGCGGTTCAGGCCTGGCCGCGCATCTGCGCCTGGCCGACTTGCCCTGGCTGCCGGGCGTGCGCGAGTTGGCGCGGCAGGGGGTGGTCACGGGCGCCTCGGGGCGCAACTGGGCTTCGTATGGCGACGGCATCGAGCTGGCCGCGGGACTGGACGCCGCCGATCGCGCATTGTTGACCGATCCCCAGACTTCGGGCGGGCTGCTGGTTTCCTGCAGCGCGCAGGCCGCCGCCAAGGTGCTGGACATCTTCCATTCGCAGGGCTTCGGCCAGGCCGCCGTCGTTGGCGAAATGCGCGCCGGCCCTGCGCGCGTGCACGTGGCCTAGCTGCCAAGCCAGGCAATGGCCGAACCCCTATCGCCTTGTACTACTCCATGTTCATGAGCTTTGCCATCCGGGCGCGCCATTCGCCGCGAGGCTGGAACCCGGGCAATTGCCTGGCGTGCGCCTCGACTGCCTGCATGAGCTCATCGTCGGGCAGGTTGAAATCGACTGGCACGCGCATGGGTTGGTCCACGTACCAGGGTGTATCGACGAACAGTTCCACCCGGTTGCCTTCGGGATCGCGCAAATAGACTGAAACGGCGTTGCCGTGCGTGACAGGCTGGATATCGCTGGCGCCGGCCTGCGCTAGCTGCGTGTACAGGCGCTTGAGCGTGGCCAGGCTATCGGCCCGCAGGGAAATCTGGTTGATGACATTGAAGGAAAGCGAATCGGGCCGGCCGGTTGCCAGCACGATCTGGTGGTGTTCATCGGGGTCGCGGCTAAGAAAGACCAGCTTGAATTCGCCGGAGGGGCCCGAAAGCGTGCCGCGGTCGGTTACGAAGAAGCCCAGCAGCTCGCGGTAGAACTGCTCCATCTTGTCGATGTCCTGTACGTAAAAGCCTATATGGCTGAAAGATAATCCAGGTCGCATGGAGAACTCCTGATCGCTGTCTATGGATTTACTCGGGGGAGTTGCGTTGAGACGACGCTGCGCCGGCCGGTAGCGCATTGCGTGGATCCTGGCGCAAGACCAGATCCCAGACGGCCTGGGCCGTGGGCGAAGTCTGTTCTTCTACGATATGCCCGATCAGACCTGCGCAGCGGCTGATAAGAGCCAGGCCGCGGGCCATGGACACGGGCAGTTGCATGTCGGCGACCATGGCGCCGATGGCGCCGGCGGCATTGATGGGCAGACGCCGCTTGCCCGAAGCGGCGCTGGCATTTTCCAGGTGTTCCAGCACGTGCCAATGAGCGCCGTAATATCCGCAGCGCTGCGACACTGCTCGCAGCGCGGGGATGCGGGGATCGCCATCGACATGGATATTGTGGCCCAGGCCGAACACGGCCAGGCGCGCGGCCCGGCGATCCTTATAGCATTGCAGGGCCGCATCCCGCAGTTGCTCGTCGCCGGCATTTTCAGGAAGGCCGGCGACCAGCCCCCGCAGCATGGACGTGGCGTTTTCCATGGCGCCAAGGAAAACGCTGCCGGCTCCCAGCAGGCCCGCGGCAACCGCCGCCTGCTGGGCTTCAGGCGCGCCCAGGTAGGTAAGCCGAGCGGACAGCGCGCTTGGGGTCATGCCGTGATCCATGACCGAGACAAGTATGGCATTGAGCATGTCCCGTTCGTTTCCTTCGGAAACGCGGCCCAGTACGACCAGCATCATCATGTCGATGAAATCGACCTTGCCGATCAGATCGTTGGCCAGATCGTGGCCGCGAACATAGATGCGCTCGGTGCTGCAATAGCCGATTTCGGTCTTGATTGTTGTCATTTTCGTCCCCGTTCTTGGTGCGGAGCCGCGGCCGGCCGTTCATGCGTTTTCTTGAGCAGCTCCTTATCGACCTTACCGACCGCGCTGCGCGGAAGGCTTTCGTAGAAATGCGCGAATTTAGGCGCTTTGGCCGCGCCCAGCCATTGTTTGGCGTATTGAATCAGTTCTTTCTCTGTACTGGGGTCATTCGGCCCGGACTGGATTCTTCAAGACTCCCAGTTTGCTGACTTCGATTTCGACCAAGTCGCCGTCTTTCATGAAGACGGGCGGTTCGCGCTTTGCCCCGACCCCGCCAGGCGTGCCTGTGACGATGACGTCGCCCGGCTGCAGGGTGATGAAGGTGGAGATGTAATGGACAAGCTCGGGGATGGAAAAGATCAGCATGTCGGTGGTGGCATGCTGCATGACTTCCCCATTCAATCGGGTTTCGAGTGTAAGAACTTCGTTTTCGCCTACCTCGCTGATATCGACCAGGCATGGGCCGAATCCGCCCGTGGCTTCGAAGTTCTTGCCGGGAGTCCACTGGGACGTGTGGGTTTGCCAGTCTCGCACGCTTGCGTCGTTATAGCAGGCGAATCCGGCGATATGCTGGAACGCTTTGTCTTCCGGGATGCGGCGCCCCTTCTTGCCGATGACGACGGCGATTTCGCCTTCGTAGTCGAGCTTGTGGGATTCGGGCGGCAGGATGATGGGCTGCCCATGCCCCACTTGCGATTGGGCAAGGCGCAGGAACAGGACGGGTTGCGCGGTGCGTTCGCGATTGGTTTCCCTGACATGGGCATCGTAATTCAGGCCCACGCAGAAGATCTTGCCGGCGTCGGCAACCACGGGACGGTAGGCTGTAATGTCTTCTATGGAAAAGTCGCCGGTATGCTGGCTGGCAAGATTCTGCAGCTTATCGAGGCCGTGTTGAAGCAGGGCTTCGCCGAGATCGGCCAGCCCGAGCCGGGCGCCCAGGTCAATGACGTGATCATTGATCTGGACGCCGAAGCCATTCGATTGCGCAGTCGCGAAACTGACGAATTTCATTTTGCCTCCTTTAATAATTATCTTATTGTGATAATAGCACTCGATTTATACGTCTATCAATGAGTTTTTTGCCAATAAATGTTATATTTGAATTTTTTGTCAATTTATTTTCCAGTGCTTTTTTATAAGTCACGCCAATGTCCAGTCTCTCCAAGATGCTTTCGATCCTCGACCTGTTTACAGTCGATAAGCCTGTCTGGTCTGCGGAAGGTATTTCAACGGTCATAGGCTGTTCGGCTCCCACCGGCTATCGTTATGTGCGCGAACTGGTCAGCGCGGGGCTTTTGCTGCGTCTGGGCACCGGGAGCTATTCGCTCGGCCCCCGGGTCATCACACTGGACTATCAATTGCGCATGGGCGATCCGTATTACCACGCGGGCCAGCCTCTCATGGCGGCGCTAGCCAACCAAACCGGATGCGATTGCGTCATGTCGCGCCTGTTCGACGACCAGGTTATCGACACGCATCGGGAAGCCGGGCCCGACGGCCTGCAGTTCGCATATGGACGAGGGCGCCCGCGCCTGCTGTTTCACGGGTCTGCGCCCAAAGTGATACTGGCCACTTTGCCGAAGGCCAAGCTGAAGCGCATTTACAGAGATCACGCCGATGAAATCATCTCGTCGGGCCTGGTTGCCGACTGGGATGATTTCTGGCGGATGCTGCAGCAAACGAAGAAAGCGGGGCATTATGTATCCAGGGGCGAACTGGAGCCCCAGCTCGGCTCGATTGCCGTGCCGTTTTTTGGCGATTCAAGCCAGGCCATAGGCGCATTGACCCTGGTCATACCGGTTCGACGGCTCGACTTCATGAATCACGAGAAGCTGCTGGAGCTGCTGCTTAAAGTGGCAGCGACATTGAGAGCGAATGTGCATGACAGTGCTTCGGCTACGCTATAGCCGTCCCGACGGCTTGCAATGCCTTGAGAGGGGCGAGCAAGTTTTGCACGGCATCTAGGCCACCGGCATATCCCATTAGGTAGCGGTCGGGCCGGATCACCGCCGCCTTTGCATTCGCTTCTTGCAGCCAAGCCCGGGCTTGCGGCGTATCGGCTTCAAGACAAACCACTCTGACGGGCAGGGGCGCGCACAATTCCCGCAGGCTTGAAGGATGGAAAGCCTCGGGCAGGCTGATGATTACAAAATGCTGTCCCACGATGTCGTCCATGAGCTTGCCGGATCCAAGCAGGGGTTGCCGTGACAACAGGCCGGCACCGTCTCGACCATTGTTGAGCAGGCTGCGCCCGAGCCTTAGATCGAGATTGGTCATCAGTTTGGGGTGTTCCGATAAATGCTTGTCGCGTTCCGCCACGGCCTCGGGCTCGCGCGCCTGAATCAGATTGCCCATTTGCACCGCCTGTTCAATATATTTCGCAGTATGGGGGCGACGCTCGGCTTGATAGGTGTCCAGCAGGTTTTCATGTAGCTGACCTCGGATGACGGCCCGCAGCTTCCAGGCAAGGTTGGCGGCATCGCGGATGCCCGAACAAAGGCCCTGTCCCAGAAAAGGCGGCGTCTGATGGGCGGAGTCGCCTGCCAGCAGCAAGCGCTTCTTGCGCCATTGATTGGCAAGCACAGAATGAAATGTGTAAACCACGCCACGCTCGAGATCGGCGTCCTGGGGGGTGATCCACCTCGACAGCAATGTCCAGATCTTCTCGGGGCGGACGATCTCGCCGGCGTCGTCGTCGGGTAAAAGCATGATTTCCCAGCGCCGCCGGTTGCCCACGCCTCGCACATAGGTGGTCGGCCTGGAGGGGTCGCAAAACTGGACAGTGTGATCGCCCAATACGTTCCAGGGGCGTTTCAAGAGCGCATCGAATACCAGCCAGCGTTCATGAAGACCCAGATCCTGCATTTCCGATCCGATAAAACGCCTCACGATGGAACGCGCTCCATCGCAACCCACTACGTATTTAGCTTGCAACGAATGCAGCTTTCCGCAGGACAGGTCTTCGTAGCGCAGCGTGACGTGACGTTCGGACTCTTCCAGCGAAAAGACGTCGCAGCGATAGTTTCTCTGAATTGAAGGAAGCTTCGGAAGAGCGAGGCTCAGGACTCTTTCCAGATCGGGTTGATGGAAGCGATAGCTGGCGTGCCAGCCCTGTGGCCCCACGTCCCAGGAGCGCGGCCAATCGACCAGCAGCTTGCCTTCGGCGTTGACGTACTTCATTCCCGGTGTGAGCAGGGTGTGCGGAAGTATTTCGTCGGCAATGCCGATGGCCTGGAACACCCGCATGCTTTCCCCGTCGAAGTGAACCGCCCGAGGCAGGGGATAATAAGAGGCCTCGCGTTCGAAGACGGCCACGGACAAGCCGAGCTTGCCGAGTAAGCCGGCCAGGGTGGCGCCTACCGGGCCCAGACCGACGATTGCCACATCCACCAGCATGTATTCCTCCTGATGAGCTATTTACTTGATTGCGGCGGGCAGCCATAGCGCAAGAACGGGAAATGCGAGCAGCACGCCCAGGCGCAGGAAATTGGCCAGCAAATAAGGCGTGACGCCTCGATAAATTCCGGTGAGGGGAATGCGCTTGTCGGCCACGCCATACACGACGAACACATTCATGCCCAGCGGCGGCGCCAGCATGCCGATCTCGATGAGCACCACATTGATCACGCCCCACCAGATCGGGTCGAATCCCCAACTGATGACAAGAGGCAGTACGAAGGGCATTGCGATCACCATGGCGGCCATTTCATCGAAGAAAGCGCCGGCAATGATGAACATCACCACGATGATGGACAGGGCCAGCCAGACGGGGATTTTCGAGTCGTGTACCGCTGTGATAAGCGCCTGGGGCGCCTGGGTTATCGCTGCGAAGTAGCCGAACAGCGAGGCGCCTATGATCAAGACGTAGATCATTGCCGAGGTCGCGGCCGTTCCGGTCATGACCTGGCGTATGCCGGCCAGGGTCAGCGTGCGCCTGAAAGCGGCGAACATGAAGGCCAGGGTGGCGCCCACCGCCGCGGCTTCGGTGGCGGTGAATACGCCGAAAGCCATGCCGCCCACCACCGCGATGGCCAGCAGGATCACCTGCCAGCTTTGGCCGGCCGCCTGCAGGCGTTCGGCCATGCTTGCTTTCTCGCCGACGGGGGCATGCTCCGGGCGCCAGCGGGTGTAAAGATGAATTGCGGTGAAATAGAACACAATGGCGATCGCCGCCGGCAGCAAGGCCGCGACATACATGGTGACGATCAGCTCCTGAGCGAGCACGGCATAAATCACGATCACCGACGAGGGTGGAATCAGTATGCCCAAGGTTCCGCCGGATGCGACGGTGCCGGCGGCGAAGCCGGGGTCATATCCCCGCCTGAGCATCGATGGCAGCGAAGCCTTGCCGAACGTGGCGGCGGTTGCGACGGAGCTGCCGCATACGGCCCCGAAGCCTGCACAGCCTCCGATGGTGGCCATGGCCAGGCCGCCACGCTTGTGTCCAAAAAGGGCGTACGCCAGTCGGTATAAGTCTTCAGAAAGACCCGCCACGTTGGCGAAGGCGCCCATCAGTACAAAGAGCGGGATTGTGAGCAGATCGAGCGAAGAAAATGTATTGGCGGCTTCAGAGGCCATCATGGCCAGCGCGGGCGGCCATCCCGCCAGCAATGCAAAGCCGCCTACGCCGGCTACGCCCATGGCTATGCCGATAGGGACATGGAACAGAACCAGCGCAAAGGTGACAGCCAGCCCGATTATCGTCAGCGTGACGGGATCGCTCATGCGCGTCTCCTGGCCTGGAGCCCGGGCCGGCCGATCGCTGTGCTCCTTGTGGGCGCCGGGCACATACTCATGCAGCCTCCTTTTCTTCAAAGAGGGTGGCCAGCGCAACCAGCGTGGTCAGCACGATAAAGGCGGCGACCAGCGCCCACCAGGGCCAGACCGGCCAGCGCAGGATCGCCATGACTTCGCCGGTGTTTTTCATGTCGATGGCGAAACGGATGCATTGCCAGGCCAGTAAGGCAAAAAAAGCGGTGGTCACGATGGCGCCGAACAGATTGAGCCCGCGATGGAATCTGCCGCCCAGCAAACGGCCAAGAAAGTCGATCATGATGTTGCCGCGGCTTGTCACGACGTAAGGCATGCAGGCGGAAAGCAGTACTGCCGCCATCAACGCGGAAACGTCGACCAAGCCCCGTATCGGACTGGCGAACAAGTAGCGCAGCAACACGTCCACAGTTGTCAGCATCGCCAGCCCCAACAGCCCAACCACCGCGCATGTGGCCAGCAGTTCGGAAAAAACGCCGGCTCGGCGGTGTAGTGTCGATGCGCTCATGTCTGCTCCTTTGCGTTGCCCTTCTTGCTCCCGTCCAGTGCGCTCAGAGGTCGGTTTTCATGCGAGCTTTTTGTTGGTGTCTCGATTTTATGAATTATCATAGGTTGAGATTGTTTTGGAAAAACCAACTTAGGTCAAGAGTGGTTTTTCAATGTGGTCCAACGGCATAACCTCTTAAACCACACGGTTTTTTAACGGGTTTTCCCCAGGTTGACGATGCTGTTAAAGAAATCTAGCCTAAGCTAAATTATCGTAATTTGATATTTCAGCTTATTGGATTACACATGAACGAAACCGCAACGAAGCAGGCCGCCAATGGGCGCCATACGCATCCGGCCAATCCGGTGACGCAACAGGATATCGCCGACTTCCAGCGCGATGGCGTCATCTGCCTACGCGGCATGTTCGGGCCCGAATGGTGCGACATGCTGCGGGATGCATCGCTCGAGGCCATGGAGAACGGCGCCGGCCGTGTGCGCGAACCCAAGACCGAACCAGGCAAGGGCCGTTTTTATTCAAATGTCTATCTATCGGATCTGGACGAGCGTTTTCGCCTGCTGCGCGATGCGTCGCCCGCCGCGGAAATCGCCGCCACGCTCCTGGAATGCGACAGCGTGCGTTTTTATTATGACCAGCTCTTCATCAAGACTCCGGGCACGTCCGCTCCCACGCCTTGGCACAACGATCTGCCATTCTGGCCTTTCCGCGGCAATGATCTGATCTCGCTCTGGATAGCTCTGAGCCCAGTGTCGGCTGAAACCAGCGGTGTGCAATATGTCGCCGGTTCGCATCGCTGGAACAAGATGTTCCGCGCCGTGACGCCCGACTACGACCCGCGGTTCCTGGACCCCGAGCTGGAAGAGTGCCCCGACTATGGGTCGCCCGACACCCCCTCGGCGGGCACGGTCCTGAGCTGGAATATGCAACCCGGCGATGTTCTCTGCCATCATCCATTGACGGTGCACGGCGCTTCGGGCAATGCTTCGGCAACCCAGACGCGCATCGGTCTGTCCATCCGTTATCTGGGCCGCGACGTACAGTGGGATCCCCGCCCCCACACCATGAAGCTGCGCCGGGCCCCCGAAGTGGCCCAGGGCGAGTACCCCGCCGACGACATTGCATTTCCCATCATCTGGGATCGCCGGCTCGGCCATCTGCAACCCGACGGCCCGGCCGCCTGAATTTCCGCGCGCTCTTGCATGCCCGGCCTTCCGGCTTTTCAACGGTATCCACAGACGAGACACTCATGAATTTTGCCCGTTTCACTCGCCGTAAATTACTTGGTGCTTTGGCCCTGGCAGCCGCGGCCTCCATGGGAACCGCCGCGTTGGCCGACACGGTCAAGCTCAAGCTTTCCAGCTTCGAGTCACCGCTGGGCAACATCACCTCGAACGTCTTGACGCCTTTCGCCCGCGATGCAAGCGCCGCCTCGCAAGGTGCGCTCCAGATCGATGTATTCGCCGGCGGCACGCTGGGACGCAGTCCGGCCCAGCAGCTCAAGCTGGTTACCGACGGCATTGCCGATATGGCGTGGGTCGTGCTGCCCTATACTCCAGGCCGCTTCGACGATGCGGAGGTGGTGGGCCAGCCTTTCATCACGACTAATTCAACCGAGGCAAGCGTAGCGCTGCATCGCATGTACGACAAGGGCATGCTGGGTGGTTTCGACGGCTTGAAAATGCTGGTCCTCGGAGTTACACCGCCCGTGACCATTCACGCCATGATGCCGGTGCACACACCGGCGGACCTTAAAGGCAAGCGAGTGCGGATTTCGGGCGACCTGCCCACCCGGCTGGTCGAGTCTCTGGGCGGCGCTCCGGTACAAGTGGGCGGGGGTCAGATCGCGGATGCGCTTTCGCGGGGCGTGGTCGACATGACGTTCAATAACTGGGGCTTCGTCAGCGACTTCAAAGTCGATGAAATCGCCAGGCATCATCTCGACATTCCGCTTGGCGCGGTCGCGGTGGGCGTCGTCATGCGTCAAGACCGCTATGACGCGCTGCCGGAGCAGGCTCGTGCCGCCATCGATAAAGTCAGCGGAGAACAGTTGGCCTACAAATTGGGGCAAGCCTTCGACAACCAGGATACCGATGTTCGCAAGCGCCTCAATGCTTCGTCCCGTAATAAAATCATCACGCCCACGCCGGAAGAGCTGCAAGCATGGCAACAAGCCGCCGAACCGATCAATGCGGCATGGCGGCAGGCCAAGCCAGACAACGAGCGCATCAATAATCTATTCGCCGAAGAGCTTGCCCGAGTGCGGGCGGACGGCGGCGCTGCGGCAAAAAACAATCAGTGATCGGGGCTAATCACCTTTCTTTTCGGCCTCGGATTCGGCCAGGGCGTTGGGCATGACGTGGCCGCATTCTTTGCAGGTGCGATGTTCTTCGGAATCGAAGAAGCGCCGGTAGGCCTTGCCGACCGGATCCACCGCATAATCGCTGACGGTGAATTCTTCTTCGTGTAGAAAGGCATCGCATTCCGGACAGTACCACTGGAAGCGGTCCACCTCGCCTTCGCGCCGCTTGCGTTCCAGTACCAGGAGGTGCGCATCGGGCGGGAAACGAGGTGAATGCGGTATGCCGGCGGGCGTGTGGATGACCGCGCCTTCGGGAAGCACGGCGATTTCTTCCTTGCCTTCGGGCGTGCGGTAATGCAGGTTCATCTGGCCCTTGATCATGTACATCACTTCATCAGTGGGGTTGATGTGGAACTCGCTGCGGTAGGACCGGCCGCGCGCAACGAAGACCAGCGACTCGGGCTGCTGCCACAGGACGCTGACATAGCGTCCTGTTTCGTCGAGCATTTTGCCTTCGCCTGGAAGCGAAACAATGGGCATTTTGTACATGGTGTCTCTTCTCTGTATGGAATGAGTGTTGCCAAGCAGCGGGCGATCAGCCCAGGTAGGCGACGCAGTCTACTTCGACCAGTACGCCCTGCCGGTGCGGCGTGCCGCCGGTGCATGTGCGGGTGGTTTTCTCGCCCTGCATGAACTCGCGGAATTCTTCATTGAAAGCGGGAAAGTCGGATACGTTGCGCAGGCATACGCGCATGTTCACCACGTTGGCGATCGTGGCGCCACCCGCTTCGAGCACCGCGCTGAGGTTGCCGAGCACCTGCCTCGTCTGCGTGCGGATGTCGTCGGAGACGACCTCTTTGGTGGCGGGATCGAGCGGCCCCTGACCCGACACGTACAGGAAGTCGCCCGCGCGGATGGCCTGCGCCAGCGGCGAGGGCGTGTTTTTGTCGGTGAAGCCCGTGGTGGGAGCAGCTTGGCTGTGGACGATGACTTTAGGCATGGGTATCCTCTGTTTGGCGGTCGATATTCCGACTTCGATAGCAAATTTTGTCGTTATATCGATTTTATAGGGAAAATCGATATTTCAATGTAGCCCAGAACATCTCCCTTGTCCACGATCGGCCCGCTTGGACGGCCGGTAAAATGGGGTCTTGTCATCCACTGCTTGAAAGAGGCCATATTGGCGGCGTCCGACGATGAAGGGGGCAAGCTCGATGCACAGTCTCTGGCGCCCCACCTGAAGCAGCTTCGTTCCGTGCTGGCGGTGTGTCGCGCGGGCAGCACGGCCCGGGCCAGCCAGGCGCTGCCATTGTCACAGTCTGCCATCGCGCGCGCCATACGCCAACTGGAAATCAGCCTTGGAGCGCCCCTATTCGAGCGTGGCGCGCGCGGCATGCTGCCCACCGCCGAAGGCCGCTTGCTGGCCCACCGCGCCGGCCGCGCCCTGGCTCAACTGGAACTCGCCGAGGCCGAGGCGGCACGACTCTCCGACCTGGGGGCCGGCGGCGGCTTCGAGGCGCGGCGAGGGCGCTTCTCGGGCGCATGTTCCCACAGGCATCTGCAGACCTACATCGCATTTTGCGAAGCCCACGGAGAATCCGCCGCCGCACGGCGCCTGGGCGTCAGCCAACCGGCGGTGAACCAGACGCTGCGCCAGGTCGAACATATGCTGGGCGTCAGCTTGTTCCAGCGCTCTTCGCGCGGCATGCGCCTGACCGAGAGCGGCGAAGCGGTGTTGCGGCGCGCCAAGCTGGCCGTGAACGAATTGCGTCATGCGCGGGAAGACCTCGGCGCCCTGCGCGGCAGCATGGGCGGGCGTGTCATCATTGGATCGCTGCCCTTGTCGGCCGGCGTGCTGGTGCCCCGTGCCGTCGACCGGGTGCTGGCGCGCCATCGCGATCTTCACGTGGCCATCGTCGACGGCACCTACGATGCCTTGCTGAATCAATTGCTGCATGCCGATGTGGACGTCATCGTGGGCGCATTGCGTCCCTGGGCCGCCGGCCCCGAAATCGTGCAGGAGACGCTCTTCACCGATACTTTGTCGGTGGTGGCGCGCCGGGGCCATCCGCTGCTGGCGGAGCCGCCGCGGAGCTTGCGCGATCTGGTGGACGCGCCATGGATCGCGCCGCTGGCGGGGACGCCGGCGCGCGAGGCCTTCGAGCGAGCCTTCGCGGCCGACGGCCTGCGCGCCCCGCAAGGGCTGCTCGAAGCCAACAGCGCTGTCGTCGTTCAGGCCCTGCTGGCGGACAGCGACCGCCTCGCCTTGCTGTCCCGCAGACAGATCGTGCGGGGCGTGTCGGCCGGGGTGCTCGCGGTCGTCCCGCTCGAAGTCAAGGACACGGCGCGGCAGATAGGCCTGACCATGCGGGCGGACGCCGATCCGGGGCCGGCGCTGCGCATGCTCCTGGACGAGATCCGCGTGTTGGCAAAAGACGGCTTATAAGTAAAACGCCTAGCTGGATGGGCAATGTCACTGGTGCGCGGCGGAAGGTTTTGACACACTGGCGTCACGAAGCAGCGCTTTATTGGTCAAACATCCACACAGGAACCCTTCATGAACGCAAGCACAGAATCCACTCCTCGCGCCGGGCTGGTCGTCAGCGCGCATTCGGCCGATTTCGTCTGGCGTGCGGCCGGCGCCATCGCCAGCCATGTGCGCCAGGGCTATCGCATGAAAGTCGTCTGTCTGTCTTTCGGCGAACGCGGCGAATCGGCCAAACTGTGGCGCAAGGGCGAGATGACGCTCGAAAAGGTCAAGGCCGCCCGCCGCGAAGAGGCGCAGAAGGCCGCCGACGTGCTGGGCGCCGAGATCGAATTCTTCGACCTGGGCGACTACCCCATGCGCGTCAGCGACGAGGCCCTGTTCCGCCTTGTGGACGTATACCGCGACGTGCAGCCGGCATTCGTGCTGAGCCACTCGGTGAAGGATCCCTATAACTTCGACCACCCCCTGGCCATGCACGTGGCCCAGGAGGCCCGCGTCATCGCCCAGGCCGAGGGCCACAAACCCGGCCAGAAGGTCGTGGGCGCGCCGCCGGTCTACGCCTTCGAGCCCCACCAGACCGAGCAGTGCGAATGGGTGCCCAACACCTTCCTGGACATCACCGACGTCTGGGACCTCAAGCGCCAGGCCATCGAGTGCATGGCGGGCCAGGAGCATCTGTGGGCTTACTACACCCGCGTCGCCCAGCAGCGCGGCGTCCAGGCCAAGCGCAACATCGGCATCACCGCCGCGCGCAACATCGAATATGCCGAGGGCTATATGCGCCTGACCCCGGCCGTCGTGGGAGACCTGTCATGATACGAGGCGTTGTCGTACGAAACATTCCCCGGGCTGACGTTGCCGATATTGCGATACTGCGCGAGGCCGGCGCGGCCACGGTGCACGAGGCACAAAGCCGCCTGGGCCTGCTGGCGCCCTATATGCGCCCCATCTGGCCGGGCGCGGCCATTGCGGGGTCTGCCGTCACGGTGCTGGTGGCGCCTTCGGACAACTGGATGATCCACGTGGCCGTCGAGCAGTGCCAAGAGGGCGACGTGCTGGTGGTGGCGCCCACCTCGGAATGCCTGGACGGCTATTTCGGCGAACTGCTGGCGACTTCGCTTGCCGCCCGCGGTGTCCGCGGCCTGATCATCGACGCCGGCTGCCGGGACGTCAAGGCGCTGAAGGAAATGGGCTTTCCGGTATGGTCCAAGGCCGTGTCGGCCCAGGGCACGGTCAAAGAAACCCTGGGCTCGGTCAATGTGCCCGTAGTGTGCGCGCAGCAGATCGTCAATCCGGGCGACGTCATCGTGGCCGATGACGACGGCGTGGTGGTGGTGCCGGTCGCCAACGTGGCCGAAGTCGTGCGCGCTTCGCAGGCCCGCCTCGACAAAGAAGCCGTTACCCGCAAGGCGCTGGCTTCCGGAACGCTGGGGCTGGACTACTATAAGATGCGCGAAAAGCTCGAGGCGAAGGGCCTGCGCTATGTCGACTCGCTGGACGAACTCCGAGGCCAATGATGCAAACCCGTATTCCCTGCGTACAGATGCGCGGCGGCACGTCCAAGGGCGCCTACTTCCTGGCGTCCGACCTGCCCGCGGAGCCCGGCTTGCGCGATCGGGTGCTGCTGGCCGTGATGGGGTCGCCTGACTCCAGGCAGATCGACGGCATCGGGGGCGCCGACTCCCTCACCAGCAAGGTGGCCATCGTATCGCCGGCCACGCGCGGCGACGCCGACGTCGATTACCTTTTCGCCCAAGTCCTGATCGACGAGGCGCGGGTCGATTACGGCCAGAACTGCGGCAATATGCTGGCCGGCGTCGGACCCTTCGCGATCGAGCTGGGCCTGGTCCCGGCCCAGGGCGAGACCACCCGTGTCAGCATACATATGGTCAATACCGGGCAGGTGGCCATCGCCACGGTGTCGACGCCCGATGGACGGGTGGAGTACGACGGCGACCAGCGCATCGACGGCGTGCCCTGCACGGCGGCGGCCATTCCGCTCGAATTCAAGGACACGGCGGGTTCGTCATGCGGCGCCCTGCTGCCCACCGGCAATGTGCGCGACCTCATCGACGGCGTCGAGGCCACCCTCATCGACAACGGCATGCCCACCGTGGTGCTGCGGGCTCAGGACCTGGGCCGAACGGGTTACGAAAGCCGCGAGGAACTCGATGCCGACGAGGAGCTCAAGGCGCGCATCGAGGCCATACGCCTTGCGGCCGGCCCCATGATGAACCTGGGCGACGTCGCGCGGCGCACGGTGCCCAAGATGTGCCTGGTCTCTCCTCCCCGGCAGGGCGGCGCGCTGAATACGCGCAGTTTCATTCCCTATGTGTGCCATGCCTCGATCGGCGTGCTGGGTGCGGTCAGCGCCGCATCGGCCGCGGTACTGCCCGGCAGCGTGTGCGACGGCGTGGCGCAGCTGCCGCCGGGCGACAGTCCCGTGCTGGGCATCGAACATCCCAGCGGCGAACTCAGCACGCAGATGCATCTACAGCGCGAGGGAGATGCCGTCACCATCACGAGCGCGGCCCTGATACGGACCGCCCGGTGGCTGTTCGACGGCCACGTCCACATACCCGGACGTATCTGGAACAAGGCCGGCTGACGTTGAAGGGCGCCAGCGGCGGCTGCTTCTTTTATAGTGTCAACGGCCTGATTGGAAAAAAGCATGGCAACAGAACAAATCGTTTTTCTTCCCGGCCTGATGTGCGACGCGGCGGTCTGGACACATCAGCAAAGCGGGCTCGCGCCGCGCGCCGAGTCCTTCGTGGCCGAATACCACGACGTCGACTCCCTGCCGGCCATGGCGGCCAAGGTGCTGCGCGATGCGCCCTATGACAGCTTTTCGCTGGCGGGCCATTCCATGGGCGGCCGTGTGGCGCTCGAGATCGTGCGCCAGGCTCCGCAGCGTGTGCGCCGGCTGGCGCTGCTGGACACCGGCTACGAGCCCCTGGCCCGGGGCGAACCGGGCCGGCAGGAGGAGGCCAAGCGCATGGCGCTGCTGAAGTTCGCCCGTGAAAACGGCATGCGCGAAATGGGCAAGACGCTTTGGGCGCCGGGCATGGTGCATCCTGATCACCTGGGCACGTCCTTGTTCGAAGAGATCCTGGCCATGATCGAACGGCGCACGCCCCAGCAGTTCGAAGCCCAGATCAAGGCGCTGCTGGCCCGGCCGGACGCCGAGCCGGTGCTGAGGTCGCTGTCCTGTCCCACTTATGTGATCTGCGGCCGCCAGGACGCCTGGAGCACCTACGAGCGCCATGAGGTCATGAACGGGCTGATTCCCGCGCCCTACGCCACCCTGGTGGCCATCGAAGAAAGCGGGCACATGTCCACCATGGAAAGGCCGGACGACGTGACCGCCGTGCTGGCGGAATGGCTCGACCGCTGAGTGCCGCGCGCACGTCCTACCGATTATCCGTCTGATGGGAACGCCATATGAATGAAACGATCGCCCCCTCCCTGCAAACCGTCGCCCTGGTGGGCTTCGGCGAGGCCGGGTTCTTGTTGGGCCAGGGCCTGGCCGAAGCCGGCGCGGCAGTCGGCGCCTACGACATCAAGGTGCATGACGCCGGCCACCGGCCGGCTTTGGAGCTGCGCGCCCAGCAGGCCGGCGTCGCGCTCCATGCCAGCCTGTCCGCCGCCCTGCAGGATGCCGACCTGGTCATTTCCGCCGTGACCGCCGGCTCGGCGGCCAAGGCGGCCGTCGAGGCGGCGCAGTGCCTGCGCGCCGGCCAGTACTTCCTGGACATCAATTCGGTGTCCCCCGCCACCAAGCAGGCCGACCGCGATGCGATCGACGCGGCGGGCGGCTTCTACGTCGAGTCGGCCGTCATGGCGCCCGTGCCCCCCTATGGCCTGAAGGTGCCCATGCTGCTGGGCGGGGCCCGCGCGGCGGAGTTGTCCGTAAGCCTCAATCAGCTCGGCCTGCGCACCAAGGCGGTGTCCACCCAGGTCGGCGTGGCCTCGGCCATCAAGATGTGCCGCAGCGTCATGATCAAGGGCCTGGAGGCGCTGACCGTCGAATGCATGACGGCGGCGCGCCGCTACGGCGCCGAAGAGGCGGTGTTGGCCTCGCTAAACGAAACCTTTCCCAGCATGGGCTGGACCGAGAACCTGCCCCACTATCTGATCAGCCGCGTCGCCGAACACGGCCGGCGCCGCGCCGCCGAAATGCGCGAGGTCATGGAAACCCTCCAGGACGTCGACGTCACGCCCCTGATGGCGCAGGCCACGGCTCAAAGCCAGGATGCGCTGGTCGACGCCATGGAGGCGGCGGGCCTGGCCTACGACACCGGGAGCGAGTTCGTCTGGCAGGAACTCATCGATCAGCTGAAGAAGGCCTGAGCGCCCGTCCTGGCCTACAATGAAAACAATCTTTGGAGACGCCTATGCCCGGCCTGCTTCCCGACGTCGATCCTGACGGCCTGCTCGAATATTCCGTCGTCTATACCGACCGCGCCCTGAACCACATGTCGAATGTTTTTCAAGGCGTCATGAAGGACATCTCGCGCACCCTCAAGCAGGTGTACGGCGCGCAGGCCGCCATCGTCGTGCCGGGCAGCGGCACCTTCGGCATGGAGGCCGTGGCCAGGCAGTTTGCCACCGGCAAGCGCTGCCTGGTCATACGCAACGGCTGGTTCAGCTACCGCTGGACCCAGATCTTCGAGGCCGGCTCTATTCCGGCCGAAGAAATCGTCCTCAAGGCCAGGCCGATCGAAGCGGGCGCGCAAGCGCCCTTCCAGCCGCCGCCCATCGAAGAAGTCGTCCAGGCCATCGCCCGCGACAAGCCCGATCTGGTCTTCGCCGCGCATGTCGAGACCGCATCGGGCATTCTGCTGCCCGACGACTATCTGCGCCAGGTCGGCGAAGCCGCCCGCGCCGCCGGCGCGCTGTTCGTGCTCGACTGCATCGCCTCGGGCACTGTCTGGGTCGACATGGGCGAAGCCGGGGTCGACGTCCTGATCACCGCGCCGCAAAAGGGCTGGACCGGTTCCGCCTGTTGCGGGCTGGTCATGCTCGGCGAGCGGGCCCTGGAACGGATAGGCGAAACCACCAGCACCAGCTTCGCTTGCGATCTGCGCAAATGGCTGCAGATCATGCAGGCCTATGAGCAGGGAGGCTTCGCCTATCACGCCACCATGCCGACGGATTCGCTGGCCGTGCTGCGCGACGCCATGGCCGAAGCCCAGGCGGAGGGCTTCGAGGCCCTGCGCCGTGCGCAGTTCGAGCTGGGTACGCGGGTGCGGGCGCTGCTGCGCGAAAAAGGCTTCAAGAGCGTTGCCGCCCCGGGCTTCGAAGCGCCCGGCGTGGTGGTCAGCTATACCGACGACGACGGCATCCAATCGGCGCGCAAGTTTGCCCAGGCGGGCATCCAGGCGGCCGCCGGCGTGCCGCTGCAGTGCGACGAGCCCCCCGGCTTCAAGACTTTCCGCCTGGGCCTGTTCGGCCTGGACAAGCTGCGCAACGTGGATCGCAGCGTCGACAACCTGGCAAGGGTGCTGGACCAGATCGTGGCTGCCTAGCACGGCGCAGGCAAGGCGGCTGTTGCCCGCCTGCCCGGCGCCCGATAGCCGCTTCTGTCGGCAAAAAATGTGCGGCCGGAAGGCCGCACATTGCATTGATATGGGTCAGCCGTCAAGCCGCCTTGCGCAAATGCCCCAGCTGGTTGTGGGGGTCGATCACGAATTTCCTGGGCGCGCCGGCGTCGAACTCGTGATAGCCGCGCGGGGCGTCGTCCAGGCTGATGACCTGCACGCCCACCACTTCGGCGATGTTGATGCGGTCCCACAATATGGCCTGCATGAGGGCGCGGTTGTACTTCATGACCGGGGTCTGGCCGGTGAAGAAGCTGTGCGACTTGGCCCAGCCGAGGCCGAACCGCACGCTTAGCGACCCGTGCTGGGCGGCCTTGTCGACGCCGCCCGGGTCTTCGGTGACGTACAGGCCGGGGATGCCGATTTTGCCCGCGGCGCGGGTGATGTCCATGAGCGAGTTCAGCACGGTGGCGGGCGCTTCGGTCTGCGAGCCCGAATGGCCGTGGCCGCGCGCCTCGAAGCCGACCGCGTCGATGGCGCAGTCCACCTCGGGGGTGCCCAGGATCTGCGCGATCTGCTCGCCCAGCGAGGCATCCTGGGAAACGTCGACGGTTTCGAAACCCACTTTGCGCGCATGCGCCAGGCGCTCGGGATTCAGGTCGCCCACGATGACCACCGCCGCGCCCAGCAGGCGGGCCGAGGCGGCCGCCGCCAGGCCCACCGGACCGGCGCCGGCCACGTAGACCGTGCTGCCGGGCCCGACTCCGGCGCTGACCGCGCCGTGGAAGCCGGTGGGCAGGATGTCGGACAGGCAGGTGAGGTCCTGGATTTTCTCGCGTGCCTGGTCCTTGTCGGGGAACTTGAGCAGGTTGAAGTCGGCATAGGGCACCATGACGTATTCGGCCTGGCCGCCTATCCAGCCGCCCATGTCCACATAGCCGTAGGCGCCGCCGGCGCGCGAGGGATTGACGTTCAGGCACACGCCGGTGTCCTGCTCTTTGCAGGTGCGGCAGCGCCCGCAGGCCACGTTGAAAGGCACCGAGACGATGTCGCCTTTCTTGAGGAATTCGACGTCGCCGCCGGCCTCGAGCACTTCGCCGGTGATTTCATGGCCCAGGATCAGGCCGGCCGGGGCGGTGGTGCGGCCGCGCACCATGTGCTGGTCCGAGCCGCAGATGTTGGTGGAGAGAACCTTGAGGATGACGCCGTGGTTGGCTTTCTTGCCCGCGGGGTTGACCAGTTCGGGGAAGGGGATGGATTGGACTTCGACCTTGCCTGGCTCGACGTAAGCCACACCTCTGTTTGATGCCATATCGTGCTCCTTGGTGGTGGAAAATGCCAAGCCGTCCGCGGGGGCGGGCGGCTCGTTTCGACGCTGCTGCTTCAAACTGGAAAACGGGGCGGGGCGCCGCCGGGGTCAACGCGATTCGGGCACCCTGCGCGTGGCCATGAACTCTTCGAAGGTTTCGCCGCGCATCATGGCATAGACCTCGAGATTGGTCTTGCGCACGACGCGCGCGAATTTTTCGATGACGAAGAAGCAGGCTCCGTACTGGACGAGGCCGAGCCAGTCTTCGTTGCGCACCAGGCTTTTCTCGGTGTCGTTCAGGCCGGCTTCTTCCATGACGGCCTCGGGGTCGGCCTTGTAGCGCTCGCGCCATTCGGCGCGGATCATGTTCCAGAGGAAGCGGTTGAGCTTGAGGGCCTTGTTGCTGGTGCGGATGTCGAAGGCATAGGTGCCCTCGATGTTTTCTATGCCTTTGAGTTGCGGATTCATGTGTTTGGCCTGCTCATGCGGATGCGTTGTCGAGGACCCGGCCGGCCGCCGCGGCGGCCGAGGGGGCGGGTTCTTCGCCTTCTTCGTACAGCGCGAGGGTCATGGCGGTGGTGGTGGCCAGGTAGTAGTTCAGATGCAGCCTGCGGATTTTCTCCGGCATGGCGCCCCGCATGGCCAGCCACATGATCTGCTCGACACTTTCGGCGCCGCCCAGGCGGACGAAGTCGGCATGCGTGAGTTGAGTGAGTTTTTCGGGTTCGAACTGCAGCAGGCGCAGGAACTCGCGGTCCCACTCTTCGTTATTGAAGCCGGTGCGCTCGCCGTGAATCTGATGCGAAAGCCCGCCCGTGCCCACGATGACCACCTTGAGGTCCTCGGGGTAGGACTCGATGGCGCGGCGCACGGCCTGGCCCAGCTTGTAGCAGCGCTTGGCGGTGGGCAACGGGTACTGCAGCACGTTGATGGCGATGGGCACCAGGGCGCCCGGCCAGTCGGGGTCGTGGGGCCACAGCAACGGCAGCGGCGACGCGCAGCCATGGTCGATGGGCTTTTCCTGGAAGATGGTGAGGTCGAATTCGTCGTTGACCAGGGATTCGGCGATATGGCACTGCAGGTCGACATTGCCCTTGATGTCGGGCAGGTTGCGCAGGCCGGCGCCCTCGTCTGCCACGGGGAAGCGTTCGCCCACGCCCAGTGCGAAGGTGGGATACATGTCGAAGAAGAAGGTGGTGGCATGGTCGTTGTAGAAGAAGACCAGCGCATCGGGCTTTTTCTCGGCCAGCCACTGCGCTACAGGCTTGTAGCCGTCGAACAGCGGGGCCCAGGCGGGATCGGCCTGGCGGCCTTTGTCGTAGGCGACGCCAATGGTGGGCACGTGCGAGGTGCCGATGCATCCGATTATCTTGGCCATGATGATGTCCTGTGTAGGGGTCGGGCGAACGGGTATCCGGCGCGCGGTGGCGACCGTACGATGATTATACTTTTTGGATCCCTAAAGTAGAACTTAGGGTTGATACTAGGCATTATCCATTATTTTGGGATCCAAAAAACGAGCCGATCTTGTTACTATTGGCACGATGGTTCGTGCTCGGAAGCGCCGGCATTTCGGGTTTGGACGCGGCCCCTGTGTTGCGGTTTCTTTCGGATGAGGCATATGGCTCAACAATCAACGGTTACCGTGCGCTTGCGCGAAATGATTCTTCGGGGCGAAGTGCTGCCCGGCGAACGCATGAAAGAAGCCGAACTCGCGACGCGCCTGGGCGTGTCGCGCACCCCCGTGCGCCAGGCCTTGCCGGCGCTGGCCCAGGAAGGCCTGCTGGTTCCCGCCGGCAAGCGCGGCTATTCGGTGCGCGCCTTTACCATGCAGCATTCGCTCGACGCCCTGAAGATGCGGTCCGTCCTGGAGGGGGTGGCGGCCCGCACTGTCGCCGAGCGCGGCGTCTCGAGCGTTTTCCTGTCCAAGCTGAAGGCCTGCCTGGCCGAAGGCGATGTGCTGTTCACCGAGCGCCGGCTTCAGGACGACGACGAATTGCGCTATGCGCAGATGAACGACCGTTTCCACGAGCTTATCGTCGAAGAGGCGGGCATCGCCTTGCTGAGCACTTTGATAGAGCGCTGCAACGTCGTGCCGTTCACCGCGCCGCTCAGCGTCGCGTTTTCAAGCACCAGCAAAGAAAAAATGTTCGATCTGCTGTTCTACGCCCACAGGCAGCACCACGCCATCGTGGGCGCCATCGAGGCTCGTCATGGCGACCGTGCCGAATTCCTGTTCCGCGAGCATGCCCATACCCAGGTCGAAAGCCAGACCATGAGTATGGCGGCGGGCCTGCAGGCCAAAGGCATGCAGGCCGCCTGAAAGGCCTTTAGGCATTAAACTTGAGGCCAATGGCGCCGCGCATCGCGGCGTTGAATGGCCACGCATGACAGATTCCGTACAAACCCCAGCGGCGGCGCGCCGCATCGCTCACCTGGACATGGATGCCTTCTATGCTTCGGTCGAGCTGCTGCGCTATCCGGAGCTGCGCGGCCTGCCGGTGGTGATCGGCGGACGCGGCGAACCGCCGCCGCAGCTGCCCGACGGCAGCCGCAGTTTTGCCCGCCTGGGCGGCTACGTCGGCCGCGGGGTCATTACCACCTCTACGTACGAGGCGCGCAAATTCGGCGTTTTTTCCGCCATGGGCATGATGAAGGCCGCCCGGCTCGCGCCCCAGGCCATACTGCTGCCGACCGACTTTGCCGCCTATCGCGACTATTCGCGCCGCTTCAAGCAGGCGGTGGCGCAGGTCGCGCCGCGCATCGAAGACCGGGGCATCGACGAAATCTACATCGACCTCAGCGATCACGAAGAGGCCGACGCGCAAGTGGGGCGTCGCATCAAGGATGCCGTCAGGGCGGCGACCGGCCTGTCCTGCTCGATCGCCATCGCGCCCAACAAGCTTCTGGCCAAGATAGGTTCAGAGCTGGACAAGCCCGACGGCCTGACGCTGCTGGGCATGGACGACCTGCCCCTGCGCATCTGGCCGCTGCCGGCCGCCAAGATAAACGGCATCGGACCGAAGTCGGCGCGCAAGCTGGCGGCGCTGGGCATCGAGACGGTGGGCCAGCTGGCCCGTGCCAGGCCCTCGCTGCTGCAGGAGCACTTCGGCCTGACCTATGCGCGCTGGCTCCTGCGGGTGGCCAACGGGCTGGACGAGCGGCCCGTCGTCACGCATTCCGATCCCAAGTCGATCAGCCGCGAAACCACGTTCGAGCGCGACCTGCACGTGGTCCAGGACCGCGGGCGCTTGTCCGACGTGTTCAGCCGCCTGTGCGGACAATTGGAAAGCGATATGCAGCGCAAGCGGGTCGTGGGCCGCACCGTGGGCATCAAGCTGCGCTTCGACGATTTTCGCACCGTCACCCGGGACATCACGCTGCACCATGACGTGGCCGATGCAGGCGCCATACGCGGCGCGGCGGGCCAGTGCCTGAAGCGGGTGCCCTTCGACAGCCGGATACGGCTTTTGGGCGTACGGGTGAGCAGCTTGCGGTCCGCGGAGGCGCAGAGCGCCGATGAGCCGTCGAGGCAACTGACTTTATTGGATTGAAGCTTGGCTTACGGCGTCTCAGAAACGGCGCAAAAGGCTATAATGTTATGTATACTGAATAATTAATAGACTAGGTGAACGCATCGCCATGACTGAGACATACCGCCTGGCCAGCGACAAAACGGACCACGAAAGGCCGGACCCTGCCGAAAAGAATAGCGATATCGACATAATAGGTGGCGGAGTGTGGTCGCGTCCGGGGTTTTTGATACGCCGTTTGCACCAGATCCATTACGCCATGTTTTTCGAAGAGTGTAAAGAAGGCGGCGTTACGCCGGTGCAATATGGCGTGCTTACCGTGCTGGCCCGCGAGCCCTGGCTCGACCAGACCGCCATCGGCTACGAGGTCGGCCTGGACCGCACCACGGCCGCCGACGTCATCAAGCGGCTCGAAGAGAAAGGCCTGGTCGAGCGCCGTATCAATCGCCTCGATCGCCGGTCGCGCCAAGCCGCCGTCACCGAAAAAGGCCTGTCCATGATGGGCGAACTGCAAGAAAGCATGGCCCGCTCGCAGCGCCGCTTGCTGCAGCCCCTGTCGGCCCGCGATCAGAAAATCTTCATGTCCCTGCTGCTCGAGCTGGTCGAGGCCAACAATCAGTATGGCCGGGCAGCCTTGAAAGCTCTCTAGAGCCTCCCTGGGGTTTACCAGAATAAGCACCGAATCAGCGCTCTTTCCCGTATGCATCGGGAAAATTTGTCAGTATACTTACAGATATTGGTCTCGCCCGGCGACTTTTGCAGCGGTTCGCCCGGCGGTCCATTCCTTTTGAATTCTCTGTTTGCCGCGCGGCCCGGGCCTTTCCGTCGTTCCCACGATAAAGGGGGCCTTGAGGCAGACACAAATTTTTGATCAGCATACTGATAAAAGGCGGTGCCACGCCTTTCCGTTTTGATCCCTGATAAGGAGTATTGCAGTGAGCCGGATACGCAAGATCGCTTTTGAAGAGCACTTCACCGCGGTGGGGTTTGGAGATTATTCCAAGTCGTTCGTCAGCCAGATAGACCCCGAGGTGGCGGCCGATCTGGGCCGGCGTCTGGCCGATTTCGACGAGATGCGCCTGCAGGAGATGGACAAGGCGGGCATCGACTACGTGATTCTTTCCCAGACCGGCCCGGGCGTGCAGGTCGAGAAGGACACAGCGGTGGCAATTGCGCGCGCGAAGGAGAACAACGATTTCCTGGCCCAGCAGATCGCCCGCCATCCGACCCGCTACGGCGGCTTCGCCACCCTGCCCATGCAGGATCCTGAAGCGGCGGCCGACGAACTCGAGCGGGCCGTCAAGGAACTGGGCTTCAAGGGCGCCCTGGTCAACGGGCACACCAACGGGGTGTACTACGACGGCCCCGAATACGACGTATTCTGGGAGCGTGTCCAGGCGCTGGACGTGCCTTTCTATCTGCATCCCTTCGATTCCTACGGCATGCCGCACGCCTACACGGGCCATCCCGAGATGACGGGCGCCACCTGGGGCTGGGGCGTGGAAACCGCCTCGCACGCGCTGCGCCTGCTGTTCGGCGGCGTGTTCGACCGCTTCCCCGGCGTCAAGCTCATTCTGGGCCACATGGGCGAAGGCCTGCCCTTCCAGCGCTGGCGCTTCGACAGCCGCTTCGCGGTCTATCCCTGCGGCGTCACGCTCAAGCGCAAGCCGTCAGAATATATCGGCACTAATATAGTGATTACTACATCCGGAGTCTGTTCTTCTGCTACGCTTATGGGTGCCATCGGCGAAATGGGCGCAGAGGCGGTGATGTTCTCGGTGGATTATCCGTACGAGTCCAGCGCCGTGGCGGCTGATTTCATCGAGCAGGCTCCCATGGACGACGCCACGCGGGCACTGGTGTGCCACGGCAACGCCGAGCGCCTGTTCAAGCTTTGATCGAGTTGGTTGGAGAACAAACATGAGCACCTATCTGTACGGCGCCAACGTGCATGCAAACGGCATACGGCAGCACTATCTGCGCTACGGCGGAGCCGAAGGCGAGCGCGCCGGCCGCGATGCCGCCATCATCATTCCGGGCATCACCAGCCCTGCCATCACCTGGGGTTTCGTGGGCGAGCGCTTCGGCCGGCATTTCGACACCTACGTGCTGGACGTGCGTGGACGCGGCCTGTCCGAGGCCTCCGATACGCTGGACTACAGCCTGGACGCGCAGGCGGCCGACGTCGTCGCCTTTGCCGAGGCCCTGGGCCTTCAGCGCTATGCCCTGGTGGGCCATTCGATGGGCGGCCGCATTGCCTTGCGCGCCGCGCGCAGCCATCCCAAGGGCCTGACCCGCATGGTGCTGGTCGATCCGCCCGTGTCGGGGCCCGGCCGCCGCGCCTATCCCTCCAAGCTGCCCTGGTACGTCGATTCGATGGCGCTGGCGCGCAAAGGCTGTGACGCCGACGCCATGCGCGAATTCTGCCCCACCTGGACCGAAGAGCAGCTTGCCCTGCGGGCCGAGTGGCTGCACACTTGCGACGAGCGCGCCATTTTGGCGAGTTTCGACGGCTTCCACACCGACGATATCCATGTCGACTTCCCCGAGGCCAAGGTGCCCGTCCTGCTGATGACGGCCGAGCGCGGCGACGTGGTCCGCGACGAGGACGTCGAAGAAATCCGCGGGCTGCTTTCGTCCGTCGAGCACACTCGGGTTCCCGGCGCCGGGCACATGATCCCCTGGGACAACGAAGAAGGTTTCTACAGTGCGTTCGGCACTTTCCTGGGCGCGTCGCTGACGCCCAAAGCCTGAGCGCAAGAATATTCTTACTAGGAGAACACCATGGCTGTAAGTGACTACCAACTGCTTGAGGCCTGGCAACAAGTCCTGAAGCTTTCGAACCTGGAAAAGGGCCAGACCGTCACCATCCTGACCAGCACCTCGACCCACCCGCAAACGCTGGCCATGGCGCAGATCGCGGCCCAGTCGATGGGCGCCATCGTCAACCGCCTGGACCTGCCCCCGGTCAATGCCGAGAAAGCGCTCAGCCGCGACCCGCTGGCCTACCTGGGCACCACGCCGCTGACGGGCAACCCGGCGGCCATCGCCATGCTCAAGGCCAGCGACCTGGTGCTGGACCTGATGACGCTGCTGTTCTCGCCCGAGCAGATCGACATCCTGAAAAGCGGCACCAAGATCCTGCTGGCGGTCGAGCCGCCCGAAGTGCTGGTGCGCACCGTGCCCACCGAGGCCGACCGCGCCCGGGTCAAGGCGCACAGCGCGAACCTGGCCAAGGCCAAAGAGATGGCGGTGGTTTCCGATGCCGGCACCGACATCCGCTTCCCGCTGGGCGAGTTCCCCGTCATCAGCGAATACGCCTTCGTGGACGAGCCCGGACGCTGGGACCACTGGCCCAGCGGCTTTTGCTTCACCTTCCCCAACGAGGGCGGCAGCAACGGCACCATCGTGATCGACAAGGGCGACATCCTGCTGCCGCAAAAGTGCTACACCAGCGACAAGATCGTGCTGACGGTCGAGAACGGCTACGCCACCAAGATCGAAGGCGGCGTGGACGCCGAGCTGCTGCGCGAATACATGGCTTCGTTCGACGACCCCGAGGGCTACGCCATCTCGCACATCGGCTGGGGCCTGCAGCCGCGCTGCCATTGGTCCACCATGCTGCTGTACGACCGCGAGCAGTCCATCGCCATGGACGCCCGCGCCTACGAGGGCAACTTCCTGTTCTCGCTGGGGCCCAACAATGAAGCCGGCGGCAACCGCACCACCGCCTGCCACATCGACATCCCGCTGCGCAACTGCACCGTCAAGCTCGACGGCCAGGACGTGGTGCGCAACGGCAAAGTCATCGAACCCGAGGGCTACGCCAAATGAGCCAAGGCAACGATGTGCAAACCTATGCGCGCCAGGGTTTCGGCACGCGCTTCGAGCTGAAGGCCCCCGTGGGCCTGCTCATCATCGACTTCGTCAACGGCTTTGCCGATCCGGCGGTGTTCGGGGGCGGCAACATCAAAGAAGCCATTGCCAACACCGTTCCGGTGCTGGCCGAGGCACGCAAGCGCGGCTGGCCGGTGGCGCACACCCGCATCGTGTTCGCCGATGACGGCGCCGACGCCAACATCTTCTGCCTCAAGGTGCCCAGCATGCCCGGGCTGAAAGAGCACGAGCCCAACAGCGCCATCGTGCCCGAGCTGACGCCGGCTCCCGGCGAGCTCGTGGTGCGCAAGACGGTGCCGTCGGCCTTCTTCGGCACGTCGCTGGCCGCCTGGCTGGCGCAGCGCGGCGTGCAGACGCTGGTGGTGGCGGGTGCGGTCACCAGCGGATGCGTGCGGGCCAGCGTAGTCGACGCCATGCAGTACGGCTTCCGTCCGTTGGTGCTGTCCGATTGCGTGGGCGACCGCGCCATCGCGCCGCATGACGCGAACCTGTTCGACATGGAGCAGAAATACGCCACGGTCATGCCGCGCGACGAGGCGCTCGAGGCCTTGGACAAGGTGGAGAAGGTCTGATTACTGGCTCTCGGCGTGGTTTTGCTGCGTCGAGGTTTATTGGACTGGGCGCCGGGCACTTTTTTGAGTGTCCGGCGCTTTTCTTTTTGGTGCTGGTTTTTTTGCGGGATTTTATTGGTTTCTAAAGAGCCGTTGGGTTGGATTTTAAAGAGTTACTGGATTCTAGAGGACCACTGGATTGGGTTCTAAAGCGCCGCTGGAGGGAAAAGGTATTTTCCCGGGCGGTCGGGCGGTCCGAGGCAGCGCCCTCCAACGCCCGGGAAAATGCCTTTTCCCTCCAGCGGCTCAGGTTAGGGCAAGCCATACAGGCCCGGGTTTTATTGTCAGGCCGGGAGTTAGGTAGTGATTCGCCCATCGAGGCCCTGAATCGTGGCTGGCCCCAAATGCGAGCTGGCGGGGGTGGCACTGCTTTTGGCCGGGCGTTGGAGGGCGCTGCCTCGGTCCGCCCGACCGCCCGGCCAAAAGCAGTGTCACCTCCGCCGGCGTTTAAGGACTCATAACGGTGGCTCGTCCATCAGCTACCCCGAAGCGAAGCGCGATAAACACGGCATACAAAAACAAGGTACACGAAAGTAGGGTACACAAAAAAACAAGACACACGAAAAAACAGGCTCGAGAGAGTTGTTCCCTCGAGCCTGTTTGTTTGACCGGATGGATCGATCAGACGGGATAGACCAGATCGTTGGCCAGAATAGTCGTGTGATAGATCACCTGCCGTTCCTTGAGCAGCAGCTTGTCTCCGGACCGAACGAAGGTGTCGTAATAGCGGCCCGCCAGGTGCATGGTGGAAGGGCTTTCGACCAGGGTCTCGATCAGCAGGAAGTTGGCTTCGGCTTCGATCTCGCCGTTTTCGGCCTGGTCGACGATGCGGGTGTTGGTGACGATGTGCAGGTTGTAGCGCGGCGCGAACATCTGCGTGCGGTTGATGGCCACCGCGCGGTCGTGCATCATGTCGCGGCCTTCGGCATAGACCAGGCCCACCGGCAGCCCCAGGTCGGCGTTCTCGCGCGCGGTGATGCGGTAGATGGCGTCTTCGGTGAAGAACTCGGGCCACATCTCGACCTGGCCGCCGTCCAGCACGGCGCAGTATTCGGCATTGAAGGCCTCGACTTCGACCAGAATGTGCTGCGCTGTGGCGGCATCGAGCCGGGAGGGTTTGTAGGCGTATTTGTTATTGACTGACTTTTGCATTTAAAACCCCATCACGCTGCGATAGTACTGGTACATGGCGCGGATCGACGCCTCGGAAATCAAGGTGGTGGATGTCCCGACCTTGCCGGAATCGAGCTTGAGCACGTTGAGATCGGTGGTCGAGCGGCGCACGCCCTCTTGCACGAACTTCATGGCTTCGTTGTCTTCGAGGCCGAGGAAGCCCGAGGGCCCCATGAGGTTGCCTTGGCGCAGGCGATGGCGGGTCATTTCTTCGGTGTCGTCCTCGTAGCCGAACATGGTCCATTGCATGATCATGCTGTGGGGGCCGTTGGGAACGATCTGGCGAACGCCGAGCGTGTTCATTTCGCGCTGCACCATGAGATTGGGCCAGATGGTCTGCATCGTGACCGACCACGGGGAGTCGAACTCTTTGACGTATTCCAGGAAGCGTTCGTCGCGCAGACGCAGGCCTTCGTGGAACGAGCGCATTTCTTTCTTGGTGTCTTCGCTGACCTGGGCGTACTTGTCTTCGGTTTTCGCCGAGCCCATGTAGCCGTGGCGTCCATGGACGCTATCCGAAAGCATGGTGGACTTGTTGCCGGCGACCAGAAGCCCGAACACCACCAGGAAGGAGTGCAGCAGCGTGGCGTGATAGGGATCTTTCAGATTCTCGTGGTACATCTTCCAGTTGCAGGGCAGCTCGTTGCGGTAGTAGCCCAGGATCTTGAGCGGCTTGCCGGGAAATATGACCTTGAAGTCTTCCAGGATTTCGGGGGTGAGGTACTCTTCGATCGGTTCGACCTTGTCGGAATACGAAGCAAAGATAACGCCATTGAGCGTCGTGACGTTCAGCTTGCGCAGGCCGTGGTCGGCATTGCGGAAGTCCTTGGGCATGCCACCCTCTTTGTTGACGCCGCGCTTGAACGGAATGCCCTGCAGGTCTCCCTTGAGGGTGTAGGACCACTGGTGGTACGGACAGACGAATTCGTTGGTGTTGCCGTGGCTTTCGCGGCAGAACTCGGCGGCGCGGTGGGCGCAGCGGTTCTCGAAGACATGGATGGTGCCGTCTTCGGCGCGCGACACGACCACCGGCACCGGGCCGACGAAGGAGCGCTTGTAGTCGCCGCTGTTGGGAATTTCGGCTTCGAGCGCGACGAAGTTCCAGGTGTCGCCCTGGAAGATGCGCTGCATTTCGAGATCGTAGACTTCCTGGCTGGCATAGACCCAGTCAGGGATGTAATGCAGGCCGTCTTCCGGCCATACGCACTGAGACAGGGGCAGGTCTTTGGTCGCCCCGGTCTGTCCTATGACGGTTTGTGATTGGTACATGAAAACACTCCTGTGGAATCGTTTTGGTCAGCCCACGGCCGACGCGAGCAGTGCCTTGGCGTAGGCTTTCATCGTGGCGGACGTATCGCTGAATCCGGCGGCATCGACCTCGAGCCCGCGCTCCAGTACGGGACGCAGGGCGCGCAGGTCGCCGCCGGCATTGACGGCCAGCGCGTGGCGGGGAATGGAGCCCTCCAGCCCCAGCATGATGAACTTGGGGCTGGCGTCGGCGGGGTCCATGCCGCCGCGCAAGACATACTGCAGGCCCGCCCGCGGCAGGCCCAGCATCTGGATGTTGCACTCGAACTGATCGGTCCAGAACCAGGGGAAGGCGGCGGGGGGCGCGTCTGCGTCCAGCATGGCGCAGGCGGCGATGCGGGCCTGTTCGTTGGCGTTCTGCCAAGACTCCAGGCGCAGCGCGCCATGCCCTTCATGATGCTGGCTGGTGCAGTCTCCGGCGGCGAAGATACGTGGATCGCTGCTGCGGCACTGCGTGTCGACCTCGATGCCGCCATTGGCGCCATTCAGCTGCAGGCCGGCCGAGCGGGCCAGGTCCGTAGCGGGGGTGAGCCCCACGGCGACCACGACCAGATCGGCGTCCAGCAAGCTGCCGTCGGACAGCGAGACGCGCACCGCATCGGCGGGAAGCTGCAGATCGTTGATGGACTGCCCCAGATACAGCGTGGCGCCCGAGGCGGCGACGCGCGCCTGCAGCCAGGCAGAGAAGGCATCGGGCACGACGCGGGCCAGTACGCGCGAGGCGGTCTCGACGATCGAGACGTCGACCCCCATGCCGCGCGCGGTGGAGGCGATCTCAAGGCCCAGGAAGCCGGCGCCGATAATGACGGCGCTGCGCGCCTTGCGCAAGGCGTTGCGCAGCCGGCGGGCATCATCGAGAGTGCGCAGATAATGGACCTGCGGCGCGTCGGGCGACAGCTCCGGCAGCTGGCGCGCCGTGCCGCCCGTGGCGAGCAGGCAGCGGTCGTAAGCCACGGCAGAGCCGTCGGACAGCAGGGCCTGCCCGGCGGCGGGATTCAGCGAAACGACCTCTGTGCCCAGGCGCAGGTCGATGTCGCGGGCCGAGAAAAAGTCTTCTTCCTTGACGCTGATGCCGGGCTCTTCGGCTTCGACGGCGGCCAGCACCGCCTTGGAAAGGGGCGGCCTTTCGTAAGGGGCGTGGGCTTCGTCGCCCACCACGGTGATGCGGCCCTGGTAGCCCTGGTCGCGCAGCGTGGCCACGGCCACGGCGGCGGCCTGGCCGGCTCCGATGACGAGTATCGATGAAACAGCGCTCATGGTGCGTCCTGTTGGCTGGCGGTGGGCGGGCGGTTATAGTGCGACGAGGATGTCTTCGCCCTCGGTCTTGACCTCATAGGTCTGTATGTCTACGGTGGCCGGCGCGCACATGGCCTTGCCGGTGCGAAGGTCGAACTGGGCCTGGTGCAGGGGGCATTCGACGCAGCCGTCTTCGATGTAGCCGTCGGACAGCAGAGCGTATTGATGCGTACAGACGTTGTCGGTGACGAAGTATTCGCCTTCGGTATGGTGCAGCGCCAATTGTTTGCCGTCCACCTCGATAGCGAGGGATTCGTCTTCGTCGACCTGCCCGACCTGGGCGATTTTGATCCAGTTAGCCATTATTTATCAAGTGTACTGAGTAATAGGAAGTATGCTGAGCAATATAGTCAGTATGCTGCATATTATAGCCCGGCTGTATTAGGGTTTTCACTTAAAGTCGCGAAAAATCGATTTTTGGCGTTATCATGACGACCCTTGAGCGCCCTGTGCGCCCGCTTTCGGTGCATGGTGCCCTTTTTCGATGCATATTGAAAGCCGCTATCCGCCGAGCCTTACCCGTTTGGCGCCAAGACTGAATTTCTTCGTCTTCGGGCCGCAGGAGCCGTCTCCCAGAGGCCTTTGCCAATTCGCCCGGATTGGCATGATTGTTGCGAATGATCGCACAAGCCCCGTTATAGTTTCCGGAACATTCTTGGTATTTTCCCTCGTTGACATGTCCCCAGTTGTTCAGCACACTAACAAATCGCTCAGCGTGCTGACGACTATTTGTACCGGTCTTTCGCGGCCGGTGCAGGGCCACGGAGCAGCAGGGTGGAGGCCGGTTTGTGCCAGAGCATCGGGCCGGGGCGTAAGCCGCGAGGCTACGCCTGCAACCGCCGGAAAAATGTCGATATACCGACGAACAATATCCAATACAAACAGGAGCAGCAAATGCAACGACGTCGCTTTCTTACTCAGGCCGCCGCGGCGGCCGGTGCCGGTCTGGCCGCAGCAAGCCTGCCGGCAGCCGCCCAAGGCACTCCCTCCGTCCGGTGGCGCATGTCCACCGGCTGGCCCAAGAGCCTTGACGAAATGTACGGTTCCGCCGAAGAGCTGTGTCAGCGCGTCAGTGAACTGACCGAAGGCAAGTTCGAGATCCGTCCTTTCCCGGGCGGCGAGCTGGTGCCCTACGCGCAGAATATGGAAGCGGTCGGCAACGGCACGGTCGAATGCAACCACGTGCTGGCCACGGCCCACATCGGCACCAACACCGCGGTGGCGTTCGACACCGGCCTGTCCTTCGGCATGAGCGCGCGCCAGCACAACGCCTGGGTTCAGCACGGCGGCGGACTCGAGCTGCTGCGCGAAATGTACAAAAAATACAACGTCGTCAACTTCGTCTGCGGCAACGTGGGCGTGCAGATGGGCGGCTGGTTCCGCAAAGAGATCAAGTCGCTGAAAGACATGGAAGGCCTCAAGATGCGCATCGGCGGCATCGGCGGCATGGTGCTGACCAAGCTGGGCGCCATCCCTCAGCAGATTCCCCCCGGCGACATCTACCCCTCGCTCGAAAAAGGCACGATCGATGCGGCCGAGTGGATCGGACCCTACGACGATGAAAAGCTGGGCCTGAACAAAGTCGCGCCCTACTACTACTCGCCGGGCTGGTTCGAAGGCAGCGCCTCGATCACCACCATGGTCAACGCCAAGGCCTGGGCCGATCTGCCCGCGCCGTTCAAGGCTGCTTTCGAATGCGCCTGCAACGAGCAGACGCTGCGCATGCTGGCCGCCTACGACGCCAAGAACCCTGCGGCCCTGCGCAAGCTGGTCGCCGCGGGCGCCAAGCTGGGCTTTTTCCCGAAAGACGTCATGGACGCCGCTTACAAGGCTTCGCAAGAGCTCTGGAAGGAGCTATCGGACAAGAACGCCGATTTCGCCAAGATCTATCCCGAGTGGCGCAAATTCCAGGAAGCCGAAGTGTCGTGGTTCCGCGTGGCCGAAAGCGCGCTGGACAACTACACGTTCAATGCGGTGAGCCGTTCATAAAGTAGCTAAGCAGTACTGTAAACAGGCAGGTTCAAGTCATGAAAGTTTTAGAACATCCGGCAAGGACGGTAAAGCCCCAGGGCATAGGGGCGCGCGTGCTTCGCAAAGAAGACCAGCGCCATCTGCAGGGCAAGGGCAACTTTATCGGCAATATGACCATGCCGGAGCTCAACGAGGTCGCCTTCTTGCGCAGCCCGTTGGCCCATGCCCGCATCACGGACATGCGCGTGCCCAAAGAGGCCTTGGGCCGCGTCTTCCTGCGCTCGGACATGCCCGACGCGCTGGACATCGTCGCGGACTCCACCTTGCCCAGCTATCAGGTGTCGGCCATGCCGCCGCTGGCGCATGACAAGGTGCGCTATGTGGGCGAACTGGTGGCCATGGCCTTCGCGCCCACACGGGCCGAGGCAGAAGACCTCACCGAGCTGGTCGAAGTCGATTATGACGACCTGCCTGTTTACGTAGATTCCGAGAGCGCCATGCGGGCGACGGGCGACCTCATCCACGACGAGTGGAAGGACAACGTTTTCGTCACCCTCAAGGCGGACACCAATTTCGAAGAACTGGCGGCTCAGGCCGAGGTGGTCGTCAACAAGAAAGTCAGCCTGGGACGTCAATGCATGCTGCCCATGGAAGGCATGGCCGTGCTGGCATACTGGGATCATCAGGCAGACCAGTTGGTCGTCTACGCCGGAACCCAGGTACCCCACCTGGTCCGCACCGGTCTGGCCGAGTTCCTGGAGCTGCCCCAAGAGCAGGTGCGCGTCATTTCGCCCGACGTCGGCGGCGGCTTCGGCTACAAATGTATTTTGCAGCGCGAAGAACTCTGTGTCGCCTGGCTGGCCAAGACTTTCAAGAAGCCCTTCCGCTATATGGAAGACCGCCGCGAGCACCTGATCGCGGGCGCTGTCACGCGCGAGCACGAATACGAGATCACCGCCTACGCCAACAAGCGCGGCAAAGTGCTGGCCCTGGAAGCCACCATCACCATCAACGGCGGCGCCTATTCCGTCTGGCCGTTCACCACCGGCCTTGAAGCGGGGCAGGCGGTGGGCAATCTGCCCGGGCCCTACGCCTTCCGCGGCTATCGCTGCACCACGCGGGCTGTCGCGACCAACAAGCCGCCGTTCATGCCGTACCGCGGCGTGGCGCGCACAGGGGTGTGCTTTGCCATCGAACTGACCATGAACGCAATAGCCCGGGAAGTGGGGCGCGAAGACTGGGAAGTGCGTTTCGAGAACCTCGTCACGCCCGAGCAGATGCCTTACATCAACGTCACTAACAAGCATCTGGACGGCGGCGACTATCCCGCCAGCCTGCGACGCGCCCTCGAAATGGTCGATCTCGAAGGCGTGCTGGCCCGCCAGAAAAAGGGCGCGTCGGACGGCCGCCTGATCGGCGTGGGCGTCGGTACGTATACCGAGCAGTCGGCGCATGGAACCTCGGTGTTCGCATCGTGGGGCACTCCCCTCATACCCGGTTTCGACCAGGCATTCGTGCGTGTCACGCCCGACGGGGGCCTGGAGGTCCGCGCCGGCATCCATTCGCACGGCCAGGGTATGGAAACCTCGTTTGCGCAGATTGCGAACGATATCCTGGGCATCGATTTTTCGCGCATCAAGCTCGTTCATGGCGATACCGATCGCACTCCCTACTCCAGCGGGACGTATGCCTCGCGCTCGCTCGTCATGTCGGGCGGCGCCGTGGCATCGGCCTGTAAGCAGCTGCTGCCGCGCATGCGCAAGATCGCGGCTCACCTGCTGAAGTCGGGCGACGCCGCCGCGCTCGAGTTCCGCGATGGGAAGTTTTTCGTCGCCGGGCCGTCCCAAGATGAAAACGACCCCCTTGGGGGGCAGCAAGCGGGCGACAGCCCGCGTGGCGTGGGGGCATTCCCCGCCGGCGAGGCAAGCGTCTCCATCGCCGACGTGGCGCAAGCCTGGTACCTCAAGCCCCATCTGCTGCCCGCGGACGTGGACACTGGCGGTCTGGAGATCAGTGTCGGCTACAAGACCAAGGTCGACACCGGCGCCTTCACCTACTGCAGTCAGGCCGCCGTGGTGGCCGTAGATCCCCAGACGGGACAGATAGAAATCCTGGATTACGTGGTGGTGGAAGACTGCGGCATCATGGTCAATCCCATGATCGTCGAGGGTCAGTGCATCGGCGGCATCGCCCAGGGCATCGGCACCGCGTTCTACGAAGAAACGCCTTACGACGAGTTCGGCCAGCCGCTGGCTTCCACACTGGCCGACTATGTCATGCCGGGCGCTACCGAAGTGCCCAACATCCGCTTCGATCACTTCGAGACGCCCTCGCCCAACACCGAATTCGGCGCCAAAGGGGTGGGCGAAGGCGGCGGCATCGCCCCGCCGGCAGTGCTGTTCGGCGCGGTCAACAACGCGTTGCAGAGCCTCGGAGTCGAGATGACCCAGACGCCGCTTACGCCGCATCGCCTCTTGACGGCCATCGAAGCAGCACGGCATGCAGGCGAGAACACGTCGACGGGTACGACAGGAAAGTAGGATGAAAGCAGCTAAATTCGAATACGAGCGCGTGGACAGCCTGGCCGCCGCGCTGGATCTCCTCCGCGACGAAAGCGTCGTGGTCAAGGCAATGGGGGGCAGCCAGTCGCTGGGGCCCATGTTGAATCTGCGGCTGGCGCGTCCGGCCAAGGTGGTCGACGTATCGGGCCTGCCCGAGTTGCGCGCCGTCACTGAAGTCGACGGCCGCCTCCGCGTCGGCGGCGCGGTCACTCACGCCGAGATCGAAGACGGCGTCTTCCCGCTGCTGGCCGGCCACATGATGCAAAGCGTCGCCGAGCGCATCGCCTACCGCGCCGTGCGCAACCGCGGCACGCTGGGCGGCAGCCTGGCGCATGCCGATCCCGCCGCCGACTGGGTGCTGGCCACCACGGCCCTGGGCGCGCAGGTCGAAATCGCGGCGCCGGGCGGCAACAGCCGTATGGTGAACATGCCCGAATTCATGATCGGCGCCTACACGACCGAGCTGGGCGCCGGCGAACTCATCGCCGCCGTGCACGTGCCCAAGATGAACCCCGGCGCGCGCTGGGGCTATTACAAGTTCTGTCGCAAGACGGGCGAGTTCGCCGAAGCCAGCTGCTCGGCCTTTTTCGACCCATCCACACAAACGGCGCGCATCGCCGTGGGCGCGCTGGACGGCGCGCCCCAGCTGCTCGACGAGCTGGCGGCCCGCGTCGCCGAGCAAGGGGCCGCGGCCATCGACCGCGACGCCATCCATGCCGCCGTCAAGGCCATCACCCCCGAAAAATCCGAAGTGGACCGGGGCTTGTTTGTCACCGTGGTCGAGCGCTGCCTGCGCCAGGCGCTGGACGCGTAGAGGTTATTGCACATGTCTGAACTATCAATGGAAGTAAACGGGCGCAAGGTGACGGGAGACGTCCCCGCGCGCACGCATCTGGGCGATTTTCTGCGCGACAAGGTTCGCCTGACGGGCACCAACCTGAGCTGCGAACACGGCGTATGCGGGGCCTGCACCGTGCTGGTCGACGGCAAGCCGGTGCGTTCCTGCATCACGTTCGCCGTGGCCTGCGAGGGCAAGCAGGTCACCACGATCGAGGGCTACGACAACGATCCCATCATGCGCCGCCTGCGCGAAGCCTTTCACGAGAAGCACGCCCTGCAGTGCGGCTTCTGCACGCCGGGCATGTTGACCACCTCGCGCGACATCGTATTGCGCCTGGCCGATGCCGACGAGCGCCGAGTGCGCATCGAGCTGTCCGGCAACATCTGCCGCTGTACGGGCTACCAGGGCATCACGGCCGCTGTCATGTCGGTGCTCGAGGCGCTGCGCGAACAGCCCGATCCCGAGGTCGACGCCCTGCGCCGCGCCGCGGCCGAGGGCAAGGCGGCCCTGCCCGAGCCGGCCAAGGCCGAAGAGTTCGCGGGCTTCACGGCGGTGCAGCGTCCCGTCGCCAAGCCCGCCGCGCCTGCGGCCGCGGCCGCAAGCGCACAAAGCGCGGCTCCTTCCCAGGCTGCCGCGGGAGACAAGGCCGGCAAGGGCTCCAGCATCCAGGGCGGCTTCGACGTGCCCTTCCCTGCGTCCCGGGTCTGGGAGTTCATGTCCGATCTGCCCGCCGTGGCCGGCTGTCTGCCGGGCGCCGCCATTGAAGAACAGGTGGGCGACGAGGTCAAGGGCAAGATTTCCATCAAGTTCGGGCCGATGGCCGCCGCCTTCAAGGGCGCGGCCAAGCTCGAGCGCGACGAGGCTGCGATGTCGGCCGTGTTGCGCGGGGCGGGCCAGGACACGCTCAGCCAGTCCCGCGCCAAGGGCGACGTCAGCTATCGCGTCGTGGCGGTTTCGGACCAGGCCTCGCGCGTCGAGGTCGATTTGCTGTATTCCCTGCAAGGGCCTTTGGCGCAATTCTCGCGCTCGGGGCTGGTGCAGGATTTCGTGCGCCGCATGATTGCCGAATTTGGCCGCAACGTGGCCAAGCGGCTGGATCTTCCGGAGGGCGCTGAACCGGCTCCACAGGCCGAATTCAGCCCATTCAAGATGTTCATGAGCGTTCTTTGGGATCGCATCAGGCGGTTTTTTGGCGGCAAAGCCTGACGCTCCTTATTCAACACAAGCCCATCCTTACAAAAATCTAGGGAGTGATGATGAAGAAATTTCTATCCAAAGCATGGTTGAAGGGCGGTCTGGGGCTGGTCGCTTTTGCGATGGCCGCTTCGGCGGTCGCGCAGCAGAAGCTCGAGCCCCTGTCGGTCCGCCTTGACTGGACGCCCTGGGGCATCCATGGCGCCTTCCATCTGGCCAAGAGCAAAGGCTGGTACGAACAGGCCGGCCTGGACGTCAAGCTCGAGGACGGCAACGGCTCGGTCACCACGGTGCAGATCGTGGGCTCCGGAGACAGTTTCGACGTCGGCCATGCCGCGCTCGCATCGATGATGATCGCACGCGACAAGGGCCTGCCGGTCAAGGCCGTGGCGCCGTTCGCGCGCCGCAGCGATATCGGCGTGCTGGTGCCTCAGGATTCCGACATCAAGGGCCCGGCCGACCTCAAGGGCAAGAAGCTCGTCTACACCGCAGGTTCGCTCGAAGCGCCCTTCATCGACGCCTTCCTGGCCGAAGGCGGCATCAAGCGCAGCGACCTCGAGCTGCTCAACGTAGAAGCCGCCGGCAAGGTCACGACCTATGCCGTGGGTCGCGCCGACGCGGTCGTGTCGACGATTCCTTTCGTCATCGCCTCGGTGTCCGAGCGCCGGCCCTCGCGCGCCATATCCTTTGCCGACTACGGGCTCAACATGCCCAGCTTCGGCATTTTCGCCAGCGAGGAAAAGCTCAAGACCAAGCACGACCAGATCTCGCGCTTTGCCAGCGTGACGGCGCGGGCGTGGCAGTACATCTATGACGGCCATCAGGACGAGGCGGTGAAAGCCATCATGGAGCAACGGCCCCAGGCGCGCCTCGATGCCAAGATCCTGCGCGGCCAGATCGATGCGCTGTACGAATACTTCGGCAAGCCCGCCAAGGGCGAACGCATCGGCGTGCCGGTTCCCGCCGACTGGGACGAGGCCGTCAAGACCCTGCGTTCGGTCGACGTGATCAGCGACAAGCTGCAGGCGGCCGACTTCTATGCCACCGACCTGGTGCATCCCGAGAAGTACGACGAGATGGTGGCCAAATGAGCGTGTCGGCCGTTCATGCCTTGAACGTCTCCAAACAATACCCGGGCGCCCGCGGCGTCCAGGCATTGTCAGGAATCACTGCCGACATCCCCGCGGGCCGCTTCGTCAGCATCCTGGGGCCCAGCGGCTGCGGCAAAAGCACGTTCCTGCGCTGCGTCGCCGGGCTCGAGAACATCACCGGCGGCGAGTTGCAGGTCAACGGCTCTGAAGTGCACGGCCCGCCCGACGGCATCGGCATGGTGTTCCAGCGCGATGCCCTGCTCGAGTGGCGCAGCATCCGCAAGAACATCCTCCTGCCGGTGGAGTTCGCCAAGAAACGGCCCGAGGATTACGCCGGGAAAGTCGGCCAGCTGCTCGACCTGGTCGGGCTGAGCGACTTCGGGCATTGCTATCCGCGCGAGCTGTCGGGGGGCATGCGCCAGCGGGCGGCCATCTGCCGCGCGCTGGTGGACGATCCCAACCTGTTGCTGATGGACGAGCCCTTCGGCGCGCTGGACGCCTTCACCCGCGACCAGATGAACTTCGAACTGCAGCGCATCTGGATGGAAACCCGAAATACCGTGCTGTTCGTCACGCACGGCATTTCCGAGGCGGTGTACCTGGGCGACGTGGTCATGGTGTTTTCACCCCGTCCCGGCCGGCTCATGGAAACCATCACGATCGACCTGCCCCGCCCCCGCCCGCTGTCCGTGCGCGAGACGCCCGAATTCGGCCGCCATACCGCGCACATTCGCGGGCTGTTCGAGGAAATGGGCCTCATCAAGGAGGGCGCATGAAGTCCGCACTCAACAATCTGGGCATGGGTGCGGCCGGCACGCTGTCCCTCATCGTGGTGTTCGCCGTATGGGAGATCCTGTGCCGTGTGCTCGACGTTCGGGACATCATGCTGCCGCTGCCGTCTCGCATCTTTGCTGAACTGTGGGCCGACCTGCCGTGGTATCTGAGCCATTCGCTCTACACGCTATGGACCACGCTGGCGGGCTTTGTGCTGTCCGTGGTGGGCGGTGTCCTGATCGCCGTGGGCCTGGTGGGTTCACGCCTGTTCGAACGTTTTTTGTATCCGCTGATCATCGGTTTCAACAGCGTGCCCAAGGTGGCATTGGCGCCGCTGTTCGTGGTCTGGCTGGGCACGGGCGCCGAGCCCAAGATCGCCATCGCCTTCCTGATCGCCGTGTTCGCCATCATCGTCGACACGGTCCATGGCCTGCGTTCGGTACCCACCGACGTGACCGACCTGGGCAAGGTGCTGCGCGGTTCGGCCTGGGATTTCTTTTTCAAGGTCAAGCTGCCCTGCGCCCTGCCTTCGATGGTGGCGGGCATGAAGGTGGCCATGTCGCTGGCTCTGGTCGGCGCCATCGTGGGCGAGTTCGTGTCGTCGCAGCGCGGCTTGGGCTACATCATCATGAGCGCCCAGGGCACGTTCGACACCGTCCGTGTGTTTGCCGCGCTGTTCATTCTTGCCGTCATGGGCCTGGCGTTGTACGGACTGCTGGCCTGGCTGGAAAAGAAAGCAACACCCTGGAGACAGGTTCACGGTGATTGATATGGTTTTTCACCGATGACACAACGGGCCCACAAGGCCCGTTGTTCGGTACGCGCTACTTAAGGGGAACACATGCGCAGTCTACTTGCTTTATCGCGCTCGATCGACGCGCTCAGCCGACTGGTCGGCAAAGCCGTCGGTTGGGTGATTCTGGTGGTCGTGGTCATCAGCGCCACGAACGCCGTCAGCCGCAAGGCGTTCGACATGAGCTCGAACGCTTGGCTCGAACTTCAGTGGTATTTGTTCGGCGCCATTTTCTTGCTGGCCGCCGGCTATACCTTGCTCAACAACGAGCACGTCCGCGTGGACGTCCTGGCCTCCAAACTGTCGGAGCGCGCCCAGATCAAGATCGAGATCTTCGGCGTGCTGTTCTTTCTGCTGCCGGTGTGCTGCCTGGTATTGTGGATGGCCATACCCATGTTCATCGATTCATACGTCAGCGGCGAAGTGTCGTCCAACTCGGGCGGCCTGATACGGTGGCCGGTCAAACTGCTGGTGCCCGTCGGCTTTGCACTGCTCATTCTCGCCGCAGTGTCGCATTTGATCAAATGCATCGGCTTCCTGGCGGGCGCCTGCCCCAACCCTACGGTCAAGCTCCACGCCAGGACCGCCGAAGAACAGTTGGCCGAAGAGATCGCGCGGCAAGCCGCCCTCCAGGCAGAAGAAAACACGAAGAAGGGCCCCTGAACCATGGAATTCCTCATCGCGAATATGGCGCCAGTAATGTTCGCCACGCTGATCATCTTTCTGCTGCTGGGGTTTCCGGTTGCTTTTACGCTGGCTGCGCACGGCCTGTTGTTTGGCCTGATAGGCATCGAACTGGGTTTCTTCACGCCGGCGCTGTTCCAGGCCCTGCCGTTGCGCATCGTCGGCATCATCTCCAACGACACGCTGCTGGCCATTCCCTTCTTTACCTTCATGGGGTTGATACTGGAACGATCGGGCATGGCCGAAGACCTGCTCGAGACCATCGGCCAGCTCTTCGGACCCATGCGGGGCGGCTTGGCCATCGCGGTCGTGGTCGTGGGCACAATGCTGGCAGCCACCACCGGCGTGGTGTCGGCCTCGGTGATCTCCATGGGCCTGATCTCGCTGCCCATCATGCTGCGCTACGGCTATGACCGGCGGCTGGCCTCGGGCGTCATCGCCGCCTCGGGCACCTTGTCGCAAATCATTCCGCCCTCGCTGGTGCTGATCGTGCTGGCGGACCAGCTCGGCCGCTCCATCGGCGACATGTATCGCGGCGCCATCGTGCCCGGCTTCATCCTGGTGACCCTGTACATTGGCTACGTCATCGTCCTGGCGCTGTTCAAGCCCAAGGCGGCGCCGGCGATTCCCGCCAGCGCAAGGGCCTATATCGAGCCCAACGGCAGCCATGGCACGCGTTCGCTTCTGGTGCTGATGCTTCTGGCCGTGGCGGGCGCGGTGCTGATCGACGAATGGTTCATCGCCGAAGGCGCCGCCATCGACGAAGCGATCGTGATCGGCGTGCTGCTGTGGGGCATGATCGCCTTCGTGCTGGCCGTGGTCAACAAGGTGCTGCGCCTGGGCCTGCTGTCCCAGATCGCCGAGCGCGTCACCTTCGCCATGATTCCGCCCTTGGTGCTGATCTTCCTGGTGCTGGGCACGATCTTCCTGGGCATTGCCACGCCGACCGAAGGCGGCGCCATGGGCGCCGTGGGCGCCATCATCATGGCCCTGCTGCGCAAGCGACTGTCCCTGGCGCTGCTCAAGCAGGCCATGGACACCACCATCAAGCTGACGTCTTTCGTGATCTTCATTCTGGTGGGTTCCACCATCTTCACCCTGACCTTCCGCGGCGTGGACGGCGACCTGTGGGTCGAGCATCTGCTGGTGGGCCTGCCGGGCGGCGAACTGGGCTTCCTGCTGTTCGTCAGCCTGTTCACCTTCCTCATGGCCTTCTTCCTGGACTTCTTCGAGCTGGCCTTCATCATCGTGCCGCTGCTCGGGCCGGTGGCGGACAAGATGGGCATCGACCTGATCTGGTTCGGCGTGCTGCTGGCAGTCAATATGCAGACCTCCTTCATGCATCCGCCCTTTGGCTTTGCACTGTTCTACCTGCGCTCCGTCGCGCCCAAAGAGGACTACAAGGACAAGGTTACGGGTAAAATCATCGCCAAGGTGCGCACGGTGGACATCTACTGGGGTTCAGTGCCGTTCATCTGCATCCAGTTGATCATGGTGGCCATTGTGCTGGCTTTCCCCGGCCTGGTCACTCACTACAAGTCCGGCGCGAGCGACGTCGATCCCAGCACCGTAGAGATCAACATCCAAAGCGACTATGGGTCCGGAGGCGTATATGGCAGTGACAACGCAATGCCCAGTTTCGACTGATGCCACTGCGTGACTGGGTTGCCGCCCTGGCCATCATACTGGCCTGGGGCGTCAACTTCGTCGTCATAAAATGGGGGCTGGACGAGATCCCGCCCTTTTTGCTGGGCGGCCTGCGCTTCGTTCTGGTGGCGCTGGCCGCCTTCTTCATTCCCCGGCCCGCCGTATCGTGGCGCGTGCTGCTGCTGCTCGGCATGACCCTCAGCTTCGGCCAGTTCGCCTTTCTGTTCACGGCGATGACGGTGGGCATGTCCGCCGGGCTGGCCTCGCTGGTGCTGCAGTCGCAGGTGTTCTTCACCGTGCTTCTCGCGGCCGTGGTGCTGGGCGAGCGCATACGGCCGCACCATCTGCTGGGCATGATGGTCGCCGCCGTGGGGTTGGCCCTGATCGAACATGGCGCGATAGGCGGCAACGTCACCCTGCTGGGCTTCGTGCTGACGTTGGCGGCCGCGCTGAGCTGGGCCTGCGGCAACATCGTGGTCAAGTACGTCGGTAAGGTCGATATGTTGAGCCTCGTCATCTGGGGCGCGCTGATACCGCCTATTCCCTTCTTCATCATGTCCTGGCTGTTCGAGGGGCCCGCCGTCATCCGCTCCACTTTCGAGAGCATGACTTGGAAAGGCGTGGGCGCCCTGTTCTACCTGGCGCTGATGGCAACCACCCTGGGCTTTGTGTTGTGGGCCCGTCTGCTGGCCCGCCATCCGGTCAGCAAGGTGGCGCCCCTGAGCCTGCTCGTGCCCATCGTGGGCCTGCTTTCCGCGGCCATATTGCTGGGCGAGCAGCTGCATCCGCTGCAGTGGGCGGGCGGGCTCATCGTGCTGGCCGGACTGTCCGTCAACCTGCTGGGGCCGCGCATGCTCAAGGCCTTGCGGGCCTTGCGCTAAAATCTGCGTTTTATCTCGTCCCCTGCCGGTCCTGGACGGGGCATCTTCGGAGCAATCATGAAATTCGATCAGTCGGGCGTCGACGCGCTTATGGAAATCACGGCTCGTCCGGAACTCGTGTTTGTGCGAGGGGAAGGCTCCTGGCTCGAAGATCACACCGGCAAGCGCTATCTCGACCTCGTCCAGGGCTGGGCAGTCACTTGCCTGGGGCACTGCCCGCCTGCGCTGGTGGAAGCCATTACCGAGCAAGCCAAGCTGCTCATCAATCCTTCGCCGGCCTTCTACAACCAGCCCTCCATGGACTTGGCCAAGCGCATCGTGGGCGCGTCATGCTTCGATCGCGTGTTCTTCGCCAACAGCGGCGCCGAGGCCAACGAAGGCGCCATCAAGCTGGCGCGCAAGTGGGGCCGCGTAAAGCGCAATGGCGCCTACAAGATCATCACCTTCGAGCACGGCTTCCATGGCCGCACGCTGGCCACCATGTCGGCCTCGGGCAAGCCGGGCTGGGATACGCTGTACGCGCCCCAGGTCGAGGGTTTTCCCAAGGCCCGGCTCAACGACCTGGATTCCGTCAAGGCGCTCATCGACGACCAGACCGTGGCCGTCATGCTCGAGCCGGTGCAGGGCGAGGCGGGCGTGCTGCCGGCGTCGAAAGAATTCATGAGGGCTTTGCGCGAGCTTGCCACGCAACACGGGCTGCTGCTGATCGTCGACGAAGTGCAGACCGGCATGGGCCGCACGGGCAAGATGTTCGCCTACCAGCATTCGGACATCACGCCCGACATCATGACCCTGGCCAAGGGCATAGGCGGCGGCGTGCCGCTGGCGGCGCTGTGCGCCCGCGAAGAGGTCTGCGTGTTCGAGCATGGCGACCAGGGCGGCACCTATAACGGCAACCCGCTCATGACGGCGGCCGGCATCGCGGTGTTCGACACCATCAATGCGCCGGGCTTCCTCGATTCGGTGAACGAGCGGGCGCAACAGCTTTCCACCGGCCTGCTGGCGCTGTCGTCCAAGTGGGGCATGAAGGGCGAACGGGGCCTGGGCATGCTGCGAGCGCTCATGATGGACCGCGCCGACGGCGCCGCCATCGTCGAGGCCGCGCGCAATCGCTCGCCCGAGGGCATGTTGCTCAATGCGCCGAGGGCGGACGTACTGCGCTTCATGCCGGCGCTCAACATCAGCGCCGACGAAATCGATCTGGCGCTGGCCTGGCTCGACGACATCATCGCCCGGGTGCGGGCCTAGAGTCTGCGCGGCCCGGCCTCGCGCCGAACCGCCCTGTCAGCAAAGCTAAAAAAGCGCTTGCCGGATCGACCGGCAAGCGCTTTTTCGTAGCGCCATATCTGTATCTCAGCGGGCCTTGGCGACCTGCCGCCAATGATGCAGCAGCGGCTCGGTGTAGCCGTTGGGCTGGTCCAGACCCTTGAAGACCAGATCGGAGGCGGCCTTGAAGGCGACCGAGTCGTTGAAGTTGGGCGCCATGGGCCGGTACAGCGGGTCGCCGTGGTTCTGCTTGTCGACCACCGCCGCCATGCGCTCCAGCGTCTGCTGCACCTGTTCGCGGGTGACGATGCCATGGTGCAGCCAGTTGGCCATGTGCTGGCTGGAAATGCGCAGCGTGGCCCGGTCTTCCATCAGGCCCACGTCGTGGATGTCGGGCACCTTGGAGCAGCCCACGCCCTGGTCGATCCAGCGCACGACATAGCCCAGGATGCCCTGCGCGTTATTGTCGAGCTCTTGCTGGATTTCCTCGGCCGACCAATTGGTGTCGGAGGCCACCGGTATGGTCAGAATCTTTTCGAGCAGCGGTTCGGACTTGCCTTCCATGCCGCGCTGGATTTCCTGCACATCGACCTGATGGTAGTGCAGGGCATGCAGCGTGGCGGCGGTGGGCGAGGGCACCCAGGCGGTATTGCCGCCCGCCTTGAGGTGGCCGATTTTCTGCGCCAGCATGTCGGCCATGAGATCAGGCATGGCCCACATGCCCTTGCCGATCTGGGCGCGTCCGCGCAGGCCGCATTCCAGGCCGGTCTGGACGTTGTTGCGCTCGTAGGCGTCGATCCAGACGCTGCGCTTCATGTCGCCTTTGCGGATCATGGGGCCGGCCTGCATGGAAGTATGGATTTCGTCGCCAGTGCGGTCCAGGAAGCCGGTGTTGATGAAGGCGACGCGCTCCACGGCTTGCGCGATGCAGGCCTTGAGATTGACGCTGGTGCGCCGTTCTTCGTCCATGATGCCCATCTTGAGCGTGTTGGGTTGCAGGCCGAGCAGCTTCTCGACGCGGCCGAACAGCTCGGTGGAAAAGGCCACTTCGGCCGGGCCGTGCATCTTGGGCTTGACGATGTAGATGGAGCCCGTGCGCGAGTTGCCCTTGCGCTGCAGGTCGTGCATGGCGGCCAGGGAGGTGACGACGGCGTCCAGGATGCCTTCGGGCGTTTCGTTGCCGTTCTCGTCGAGCACCGCCGGGTTGGTCATGAGATGGCCGACATTGCGGATCAGCATCAGGGAGCGGGCCGGCAGGGTCTGCTCCCTGCCCTGCAGGTCGGTATAGCGCCGATCCGGATTCAGCGCGCGGGTAAAGGTCTTTCCGCCCTTGCTGATTTCTTCGGCCAGGCTGCCCTGCATGAGGCCCAGCCAGTTGCGATAGGCCAGCACCTTGTCTTCGGCATCGACGGTGGCGACGGAATCTTCGCAGTCCATGATGGTGGTGAGCGCGGCCTCGAGCAGGACGTCCTTGATTCCGGCGCCGTCCTGGCCGCCTATGGGATGGCTCTTGTCGATCTGGATCTCGAAGTGCAGGCCGTGGTGGCGGAATACCAGGGCTTCGGGCGCCCGAGGGTCGCCGCGATAGCCCAGCAGCAGCGCGGGGTCGGCCAGGCCCGTGGAGGCGCCGCCGGAGAGCTCGACCTGCAGTGCGCCTTCCAAGACCCGATAGGCGACGGCGTCGCTGTGCGAGCCCTGGGACAGGGGAATGGAGTCGTCCAGGAAGCGGCGGGCGAACTCGATGACCTTGGCGCCGCGTTCGGGGTTGTAGGCGCCGCCGCGGGTGGCGCCGCCGTCTTCGGAGATGGCATCGGTGCCGTACAGCGCATCGTACAGGCTGCCCCAGCGGGCGTTGGCGGCGTTCAGCGCGTAGCGGGCGTTGGTGATGGGCACGACCAGCTGGGGGCCGGCCTGCTGGGTGAATTCGAGGTCGAGCCGGTCGGTGCGCACCGTGACGGTGGCGGGGGCGTCCTGCAGATAGCCGATCTTGCGCAGGAACTCTTGGTAGGCGGCTTGATCGGAGACAGGGCCGGGGTTGCGCCGGTGCCAGTCGTCGATCTCGGCCTGGAGGCGGTCCCGCTCGGCCAGCAGGGCGCGGTTGCGGGGCGCCAGCTCGTGCATCAGTTCGTCGAAGCCGGCCCAGAAGGCGGCAGCGTCCACGCCCGTGCCGGGCAGGGCTTCGTTCTGGATGAAATCATAGAGGGGCGTGGCGACCTGGAGGCGGTGGCTGCGCGTTCTTTGAGTCATGGCGTTTTCCTGTGGTAAGGGAATTCATGTTGCGGCAACAGTGTCCCGCTACGATGTTTAGCAGTAGTATGGACTTCGCGCCTACTGCGCTCAACCGCCGCCCGGTTAAAGGACTTTATACTTTTTAGTATGTAATTATTTTGCTTTACCGCACTTAATTGCCAAAATCATTTGAAGGAGCAGGCGTCATGAAACGCGTACAACGTGTCGGCGCAGCGTCGGCATTACTGCTGCTGGAGGGCTGGACCGCGGCCAAGGACCGCGACGCCCTGCAAAAAACCTATGTCTTCAAGAACTTCAACGAGGCCTTCGGCTTCATGACCTGCGTCGCGCTGCAGGCCGAGAAGCTCGACCACCATCCTGAATGGACGAACGTCTACAATCGAGTGGAAGTCACTTTGACGACCCACGACGCCGACGGCGTCACCGAGCGTGACGTGGCCCTGGCGTCTTTCATGGATCAACTTGCCTGAGCGGCTTGCATGCCGGAGTACGAATGTCCGACCCCCTGGGTTTCCTGGGCCCCACGCTGACGCCCCCCTTGATGCCCTATACGGGCTTTCGCGACGCCGACGAGGCGGTTGAGCGCCTGATCGAGATCTACGAGCGCAACACCGCGTTCATACGCAAGGCGTTCGATGATTACGTGCAGGGCCGGCTGGTGCCGGGCCAGCGGGTCAGGGCCTGCTATCCGGCCGTGCGCATCAAGGTGGGCACCTATCAAGAAGTCGACAGCCGCCTGTCGTATGGCCATGTGGTGGAGCCCGGCACCTATATGACCACCGTGACCCAGCCCCGGCTCTATAGCAACTATCTGCGCGAGCAGATCGGCCTGCTGCTGGAGAATCACGGGGTGCCGGTCGAGATCGGCGAATCCGACATCCCCATTCCCCTGCACTTCGCCTTCAACGAGGGCGAGTACGTGGCCGCACACCACTCCACCGACCTGGGCAATGTGCTGCGCGATCATTTCGACGTGCCCGACCTCAGGGTGACCGATGACGCCATCGTCAACGGCACCTGGCAGGGGCGGCGCGGCGAACCCGAGCCGCTGGCGCCCTTCACCGCGCCCAGGGTGGACTACTCTCTGCACCGGCTGCAGCATTACACCGCCACGGCGCCCCGGCATTTTCAGAACTTCGTCCTGTTCACCAATTACCAGTTCTACATCGACGAGTTCTGCCAATGGGCGCGCGAGATGCTGGCGCGGGGCGAGGGCGGCTACACGGCGCTGGTCGAGCCGGGCAACGTCATCACCGAAAGGGGCGATGCCGGCAAACCCAGCGGTCCGGCGCTCAGCCGGCTTCCCCAGATGCCGTCCTATCACCTGATGCGCGAGAACCATACGGGCATCACCCTGATCAATATCGGCGTGGGGCCGTCCAATGCCAAGACGATCACCGACCACGTTGCGGTGCTGCGGCCTTCGGCCTGGCTGATGCTGGGGCATTGCGCGGGGCTGCGCACGACGCAAAGGCTGGGCGACTACGTGCTGGCGCACGGCTATGTGCGCCAGGACCATGTGCTGGACGACGACCTGCCGCTATGGGTGCCGGTGCCGCCGCTGGCCGAGATCCAGGTGGCGCTGGAACAGGCCGTGGCCGAGGTGTCGGGGCTGTCGGGCTGGGAGCTCAAGCGCATCATGCGCACGGGCACGGTGGCCAGCATAGACAATCGCAACTGGGAGCTGCGCGACCATGAAGAGCCCGTGCAGCGCCTGTCGCAATCGCGGGCGATTGCGCTGGACATGGAGTCGGCCACGATTGCGGCAAATGGGTTTCGGTTTCGGGTGCCCTACGGTACTTTGCTGTGTGTGTCCGATAAACCGCTGCATGGCGAGTTGAAGCTGCCGGGCATGGCCAGCGATTTTTATCGCCGGCAGGTTTCGCAGCATCTGCATATCGGGATCCGGGCGCTTGAAAGCTTGCGGGAGATGCCGCCGGCGCGGTTGCATTCGCGCAAGCTGCGGAGTTTTTTGGAGACGGCGTTTCAGTGACGGGTCTTTGCGCTTCGGTTTTTTTTGTAAAGAGCTCTTTGATAAAGGGCTCTTTACTTTTGTGCGGGGCTGTCGCCTGGGCTCGTAGGTATTTGCTTTGGGCTTGCAGGCCTTGGCTAGGTTCGCAGGCTTTTGTCTGGGTTCTTGAGCGGGTGAGGGCGGGCATGTGCTGCGCAGTCCGCATCATGCGGCCCTTCGAGCTTCCCGAATTTCGCTTGTGTGGTCGGGCGGCGGCAGAACTCAACCTCGCCGCTACGCGGCTCGGGATTCAGACAGGCTGGCGCCGAAATCCCCCGTCCACACAAGCGAAATTCGGCGCACGCTGAACGGACTGCGCAGTACATGCCCGCCCTCACCCTTGGGGTTTGCCATTGTTGGCTTACCGCTTACCGCGGTCCTTTTGGGTGCTCTATTTTTGGACCTGGTCGTCCTTCTTGTTGTGCTTCTCGGTTTTCTTCTTGCTGCCGCCTTTTTTCTTGTCTTCTTTCTTCTTGTCTTTCTTCTTCTTTTCGGGCCCGGCCTTTTCCTGGGGCGCGGGTTTTGCTTCGGACGGGGTTTTCGCCTCAAGCGCTGCTTTCTTCTTGGACGTGGATTTCTTCTCGGGCAGGGCCAGCATGGTGCCCCGGCAGTTTTCACTGCCGCACAGGCATAGATACTGGGCGCGCAGCTTCTTGGTGATCTTGCCCTCCATGACCAGGCCATAGTCATAGAAGAGTTCTTCGCCCTCGTCGATGTCGCGCAGGGCCATGACGTAGACCCTTGTGCCGCTGGCGTTCTCTTCGGTTTCGCAATTGGGCGCACAGGAGTGGTTGATCCAGCGTGCGTCGTTGCCCTTGTCGCCGCCGTCGATGACCTTGCCGCCGCTCAGCGAGAAGTAGAAGGTGTGGAACGGGTCGTCGGGGTTGGCCGGATGCCTTTCGTCGGCCTGCTCGGGCGTGATGCGGGTGCCGGTGTATTCGATGATGCGGGTGCCGGCGGGGATGTCGCGTGCGGCGAAGACGCCGTTGCCGTGCAGCGGCGAGCGCCGCACGGTATGCCAGGGCAGTTTGGTTTTGCTCATGCGGAGTGTCAGAACGGAGGGTCGAGGTCGTCGGCCTGGGTCGCTGCCTTGGCGGCAGCTGCCTTCTTGGCGGCCGATTTGGCGGGCGCCTTCTTGGCAGCGCTTTTCTTGGCGGCGGTCTTGGTAGCCTTCTTGGCCGCCGTCTTGGTGGCGGTTTTGGCGGCTGCCTTGGCAGCAGTCTTGCCGGCGGTTTTCCGGGCCGACTTTTCGGGCCGGGGTTCGAATTCGAAACTGATCTTGCCGTTGGCCTGCTTGACGAGATAGGCCTTGAACTTGCGATTGGTGCGGCTGGAGACGAAGCCGTCCAGCAGGTCGGTCTTGCCTTCGGACAGCAGCTTGGAGACCTGCTCGGGCGAGATTTCCTGCTGGAGGATGATCTTGCCGGTGCGGAAGTCGCAGGTCTTGTCCGGCCCGACCGATTTCTCGCAGACGTAGTTCATGCCGTGCTCGAAGACGCGCGCGCCGCATTTGGGGCATGCGCCCAAGGGCGTCTGGGCCGAGAAGTCGACCGGCTCGGCGTTTTCGTCGTCGTTCTGGCCGAAGTCGAATTCCAGCTTGTATTCGTCGGTAATGCGCAGCAAGGCCGAGAAAGGACGGCCCATCTTGCTGATGAAACCGGTGAGAGGGCCCAGCGTGCGCTCCTTGAGCAGGGTCTCGACTTCGGGGATTTCGAAGGTGCGCCCGCCCGGATGCTTGCCGATGGAAAAATCGCATTGGGTGCAGGCATAGCGGCGGTAGTTTTCCTTGACCACGCCGCCGCACTTGGGGCAGGGCGTCTGCAGGGTGGCATAGTCGCCCGGAACCGTATCGCGCTCGTACTCTTTGGCGCGCTTGACGATGACCTGCGTCATCTTGGCGATCTCGCGCATGAAGGTGTCGCGGTCGAGTTGGCGCTGTTCGATCTGCTTGAGGCGGTGTTCCCACTCGCCGGTGAGTTCGGGCGAGGTGAGCTCGTTGACGCCCAGGCCGGACAGCAGCGTCATGAGCTGGCGCGCCTTGGCGCTGGGGATCAGTTCGCGCCCTTCGCGCCGCAGATAGCCTTCGTTGAGCAGGCCCTCGATGATGGCGGCGCGAGTGGCGGGCGTGCCCAGGCCGCGCTCGGACATGGCCTCGCGCAGGGCTTCGTCGTCGACCAGCTTGCCCGCGCCTTCCATGGCGGACAGCAGCGTTGCTTCGGTGAAGCGCGCGGGCGGCTTGGTGGCCAGTCCTTTTGCCTCGATGTCCTCGGTGTGCACGGTCTCGCCCTCGGCGACCGCCACGAGCGTCGTGTCGTCTTCCTGCTTGTCGCGGCCGTAGATGGCCAGCCATCCCGGCGACACCAGCACCCTGCCCTCGGTCTTGAAGTGATGGCCCGAGACCTCGGTGATGCGGGTGGTGACGCGGAACTCGGCGGCGGGAAAGAAGACGGCCAGGAAGCGGCGGGCCACCAGTTCGTAGATCTTGCCCTCGGCGTCGCTGAGCTCGCGCGGCACCTGCAGGGTGGGAATGATGGCGAAGTGATCCGACACCTTCTTGTCGTCGAAGATGCGCTTGTTGGGCTTGATGCGGTCGGTCTTGAGCAATTGGCCGGCGAACGGGCGCACGCTGGCCGCGGCGGAGGAGCCTTCTTCAGCCAGGGCCTGCACCGTATTGCGCACGGTGGCGACGTAGTCTTCGGGCAGGTAGCGCGAGTCGGTACGCGGGTAGGTCAGCGCCTTGTGGCGTTCGTACAGGGTCTGGGCCAGCGCCAGCGTGGTCTTGGCCGAGAAGCCGAAGCGCGAGTTGGCCTCGCGCTGCAGCGAGGTAAGGTCGAACAGCGCCGGCGACATCTGCGTGGCCGGCTTGGATTCTTCGGTAACCGTGCCGGGCTTGTCGCGGCAGGCGGCCACGATGCTTTGCGCCGCGGCCAGCGACCACAGCCGCGAATCGCGCTGTTCGCTGTCGTCTGTCTTTTTGAACTTGGGGTCGAACCAGCGGCCGTTGTAGAAGCCCGCGGCGGCCACGAAGCTGGCGTGCACTTCCCAGTAGTCGCGCGGCACGAAGCTGCGTATGCGTTCTTCGCGCTCGGCCACGATGGCCAGTGTGGGAGTCTGCACCCGCCCCACCGGAGTCTTGAAGAAGCCGCCGTCCTTGCTGTTGAAGGCGGTCATGGCCCGGGTGCCGTTGATGCCGACCAGCCAGTCGGCCTCGGCGCGCGAACGGGCGGCGGCCTCGAGCGGCTTGAGGGAATCGTCGTCCCGCAGCGAGGCAAAGGCCTCGCGGATGGCGGTCTGGGTCATGGAGCGCAGCCAGAGCCGCTTGACGGGTTTTTTGACGCCCGAATACTGCACGATGTAGCGGAAGATCAGTTCGCCCTCGCGGCCCGCGTCGCAGGCGTTGATGATGCTGTCCACATCTTTGCGCTTGAGCAGCTTGACGAGCAGTTTGAGGCGTTCGGCCGACCTTTTGTCGGCGGGCCCCAGTTCGAACTGGGGCGGAATCACCGGCAGATGGGTGAAGCTCCATTTGCCGCGCACCGGGTCATTGGGCGCCACCAGGGTAAGCAGATGGCCGACGCTGGAGGCCAGGACATATTGCTCGCTCTCGAAATAGTCGCCCTCGCGCGTAAACCCCCCCAGGGCGCGGGAAATATCCAGGGCGACCGAGGGCTTCTCGGCAATGATCAACGATTTAGTCATGGTGTTCCAGGGCGCAGCAATAGCGCGGATAATACGGGGGGACAGCGGCTCAGCGCAAGTTCACCGGTAGAAAACAGTGGGTCAATATATCAAATGTTGAAGCGGGCGGCCCATCGGGGCACCGCCTCGGCCCAGAAGTCCGCCACCCCGGCAAGCGGCGGCAAGGGGTCGAAGCCCAGGTGCCGCCAGGCCTTCTCCAGGGCCGCCGGCGCATTGCGGCTGTCCAGCGGCGGGGCGTGATTCTGCTTGGACAGCTTGTGTCCGGCCTCGTCCAGCACCAGGGGCACATGCATGACCCGCGGCGCTTGCAGGCCCAGCAGGCGCGCCAGGACGCGCTGGCGCGCGGTGGAATCGAGCAGATCGGCCCCCCGCACCACGTCTGTGACGCCTTGATCGCCGTCGTCGATGACGACGACGAACTGATAGGCCCACAGGCCATCCGCCCGTCTGATGATGAAGTCGCCTACTTCCCTGGCGACGTCCTGGCATTGCGGCCCCAGCCATCGGTCCTGAAAACGTTCCGCGCCCTGTGGCATGCGGACTCGCCAAGCACGGGGCCGCTGTCCCGGGGCGAGGCCCTTGCTGCAGGTGCCGGGGTAGGCGCCCGCCGCGAGCTGCTTGCGCGTGCATGCGCAGCCGTAGACCAATCCCTGTTCGAGCAGGCGATCGAAGACCGACTGGTAGCGGCTCAGGCGCAGCGACTGCCAGGTGGGCGGCGCGTCCCAATGCATGCCCAGCGCTTCGAGCTGGCCCATGATGACGCGGTCCGCGCCCGGCACCGTGCGGGGCGCATCGATATCTTCCACGCGCAGCAGCCATCGGCCCGAATGGGCGCGCGCATCGAGATAGCTGGCCATGGCCGCCGCGAGCGACCCGTCGTGCAGCGGCCCGCTGGGGCTGGGGGCAAAGCGTCCCACATAGCCGTCCGGCGTATCGGAGGCTGCAACCATGATTTGTGCCCGCCTTGACAGGCCCCGGGCTTAGTGGGACAGACGCGTGCGGTCGTCCGTCAGGAGCTCTTCGAGGACGAGGTGGTCGACCTCGGCCTCCTGGCTCCAGAGCACCATGAGGGCGATGATCTTGATTTTTTCGAGCGGCACGGGCGATTCGTCGGCGGCCAGGGCGCGATCGATGAGGATTTCGCGCAGCGCCGCGGGCAGGACCCCGGAGCTTTCGAGAAAGCTGATGAAACCGATCGCCTCGGTGCCTAGCGCCTGATACTCGATGTCGGTGTAGACGCGCCGGCTGTCGCCTTGCGGGGCCTGGGCCAACTGGACGCATTGCTCGGTGGTTTGCGCCAAGCCATACAGCCATCCAAGGGCTTCGTCGATGTCCTCGTGCTCGAAGCCGACGGCCGCCAGCTTATGGGCCAGAGTGTCTGCATCGGGACAGGATTGCGGCGTGTAATAGTTTTCGAATAGATAGACGAGAATGTCGAACATAAGCGATTGGGTTGCCCTTTACAGAGTCCACGATGGAAAGTTGGCCGGTAAAGTCAGAAATGACTGTACGCCGATTTGTCAGGGCAGGCAACTTCTGTTTTAACTGAAATTGCAACGGGCCTGCCGCCGCGCGGCAGGCCCGTTGCTTTGCTTTATTTTACGGCTTATTGGAGGGCGCAGGCCCGCCGCCCGTTACATCATTTCGATCGCCATGGCCACGGCCTCGCCGCCGCCGATGCACAGCGATGCCACGCCCTTCTTGCCGCCGGTCTTGCGCAGCCCGCCCACCAGGGTGGCCAGCAGGCGTGCGCCGGATGCGCCGATGGGGTGGCCCAGCGCGGTGGCCCCGCCGTGGATGTTGACCTTGGCATGGTCCAGCTTGAGGTCGTTCATGGCGGCCATGGTCACCACGGCGAAGGCCTCGTTGATCTCGAACAGATCGACGTCGTCGTTCTTCCAGCCTGTCTTGTCGAATAGCTTCTGCATGGCTCCGACGGGCGCGGTGGTGAACCATTCGGGCTCTTGCGAATGCTGGGCATGGGCCACGACGCGCGCCAGGGGCGTGACGCCCAGCCGCTTGGCGGTCGATTCGCGCATCAGCACCATGGCGGCCGCGCCATCCGAGATGGACGAGGCGTTGGCCGCCGTGACGGTGCCGTCCTTCTTGAAGGCGGGCTTGAGCGTGGGGATCTTTTCGGGCATGGCCTTGGCCGGGCCCTCGTCGGTATCGATGACCGTGTCGCCCTTGCGGCCCGCCACGGTGACCGGCGCGATTTCCCATTTGAAGCTGCCGTCTTCGGTGGCGGCGCGCGCGCGGCGCAGGGACTCCAGCGCGAAGGCGTCCTGCTGCTCGCGGCTGAAATCGTACTTGCCCGCGCAGCTTTCAGCGAACACGCCCATGGCGGTGCCGCGCTGGTAGGCGTCTTCGAGGCCGTCCAGAGCCATGTGGTCATAGACGGTGGAGTGGCCGTAGCGATAGCCCTGGCGGCCGCGCAGCAGCAGGTAAGGCGCATTGCTCATGCTTTCCTGGCCGCCGGCGACGACGACGTCGGCGCTCTCGGCCTTGAGCAGGTCGTGCGCGAACATCGCGGCCTTCATGCCCGAACCGCACACTTTATGGATGGTGGTGCAGCCGACGCCCTGAGGCAGGCCGGCGCCCAGAGCCGCCTGGCGGGCCGGGGCCTGGCCCTGGCCGGCCTGCAGCACATTGCCCATGATGACTTCGCTGACGACGTCCGGCGAGATGCCGGCGCGCTCGATGGCAGCCTTGATGGCGACGGCGCCCAGTTCGTGAGCCGCCAGGCCCGACAGGCTGCCCATCATGCCGCCCATGGGTGTGCGGGCGATGGAAACGAGTACGATGGGATCGGACATGATTTTGCTCCTGATACGTTAATGATTATGGCTGATGCGTTGCTGCGGCCCCTTCGGCGCGCCCGCCCAGGCGGCGGCTGTCGTCGTAGGGGAAGATGTCCTCGATGCGGCCCTGGATGACCCGCTCGCGGCAGGCCTGCCACCATTCGGCATCGAGCAGACAGGCGTGATGCTTGAGGAAAGCCGACCGCACCCTTGCGTTACCCAGCAGAAAGCGCTCGAATTCCTCGGGAAAGACGTCGTTGGGCCCCACCGGATACCAGGGCTCGGCGGCCAATTCGGCCTCTTCATATGGGGCCGGCGGGATGCGGCGGAAATTCATCTCGGTCATGCGCTGGATTTCGTCGTAATCATAGAATACAACACGTCCGAGGCGGGTGACGCCGAAGTTCTTGAACAGCATGTCGCCGGGAAAGATATTGGCCGCCGCCAGCTCGCGTATGGCGTCGCCGTATTGGCGCACGGCGTCCTCGAGCGCAGCGTCCGAGGCGCGCACGAGATAGATGTTGAGCGGCGTCATGCGGCGCTCGATGTACACATGCCGCAATATGATGGTGTCGGGCGTTTCTTCCAGCAGGCCGGGCACCTCGCGGCGCAGCTCTTCCAGCAGCGCGTCCGAAAAGCGTTCGCGCGGCAACGCCACCTGCGAGTATTCCCAGGTGTCGGCCATGCGCCCCACCCTGTCGTGCTTCTTGACCATCTGGTACTTGCGCTTGACCGTGGCGCTGTCCATGTCGGGCTTGGCGATGCGGTCGCGGATGAGCTTGAAGACGTAGGGGTAGGAAGGCAGCGTGAACACCGCCATGACCAGCCCTTTTATGCCGGGCGCCAGATCGAAGGCGTCGCGCGAATGGGCCAGATGATGCAGGAAGTCGCGGTAGAACAGCGTCTTGCCCTGCTTCTGCAGGCCGATCGTGGTGTAGATCTCGGCCTTGGGCTTGCGCGGCAGCAGCGTATTCAGGAAATGCACATAGGCCGAAGGCGCTTCCATGTCGACCAGGAAGTAGGCGCGCGTGAAACTGAACAGGGTGCTGAGATCGTCGATCGAATACAGCAGCGCATCCAGTTCCACGTGCCCCGACGGCTGGCGCAGCAGGGCGATGGCGAAGGGATGGATGGCGCCCTGGTTGACCAGGCGGCCCACCGCATAAGCCCCTTTGTTGCGAAAGAACAGCGAGTTCAGCACGTGGATCTGGCAGTCGGGGGCGATGCGCTGGCCGGCCTCCCGCGACAAGGTGGCGCGCAGTCGGGCCACGGCCATGCGCGCCAGGGCCCGGACGTCGCGCGGCAGGTCGGCGAAGGGCGCCGCCAGGCCGAAGTCGGCCATCATGCGGATCAGAGAGGCTTCCAGGCCTTCTGTGGCCGGATAGTACACGCGGTATGAGGGCAGCCGGCTGTCGATGTAGTCGGTGGCCACGGCGGGCCGCACGAACATGAAGTCGTTGTTGAAGTAATCGCGGTGCAGGATGCGGCAGGACACCGAATTGAAGAAGGTCTCGGCGCATTCGGGCTGCCGGTGGCCGGCCAGCAGGCCTATGTAGGCGCTTTTTGCCGCCCGCCAGAAGCGCAGCTGGGGGCCGGTGAGCTCGATCTCGGCGCTGGCGCCCTCGGGACTTGCCTCGCTGCCCTTCAGGGCGGCGTTGAGCATGACCGAGCATTCGCGCACCCGCGTGTCGTAGTATTCGATCCGCTCGCGCGACAGCTGCTGGATGGCGCGCCAGTCGCCCGATTCGAACAGCGACTTGGCCCGCTGGGCACCGTAGCGGAACAAGGCATAGTGGCGATCGAAGCCCGTCAATATCGTTTGGGCCACCTCGTGAGGCGACAGCCGCTGACGCGAAACCGGTTCGATATGCTGGTGGTCGCCGGTATATATCATGACTCGTTTATAGTACGGTAGCGGCCGCCGTTACGGAAATCACTACAACCTGCGGCCGGGAGTATGGAGATATTTGATGAACCCTAACGAACAGAAGCTGACGTACCCCTGGGGCGACACCCTGCCCCAACCCGGCCAGGCCGTTGCCATCGGGGACGGAGTGCGTTGGATTCGCATGCCCCTGCCTTTCGCCCTCGATCATATCAACCTTTGGCTGCTGCGCGATGAAATCGACGGGCGCCAGGGCTGGACGGTGGTCGATTGCGGCGTGGCCCGCGACGAGGTCAAGGCCCTGTGGGAAGACGTGTTCCAGAACGCCCTCGAAGGGCTGCCGGTGCTGCGCGTGCTGGTCACCCACATGCATCCCGACCACCTCGGGCTGGCGGACTGGATCTGCCGCAAATGGGATGCGCCGCTGTGGATCAGCATGACCGAATACATGACGGGCCGCCTGTGGTCGCGGCCGCCCGTCGGCAACCTGGCCGAAGGGGGCGTCAGCGGCCAGGCCGCGGTCGATCACTTCGTCCGGCATGGGCTGGTCGATGCGTCCGCCAAAGAGCAGATTCTGCAACGCGGCAAGTACTACCCCAGCCACGTGCCCGACGTGCCGGCGCGTTTCCGCCGCATCATGGACGGCGACCGCATCGCCATCGGCGGCCGCGACTGGCGGGTCATCGTCGGCTACGGCCACTCGCCCGAGCATGTGTCGCTGTACAGCGATACCTTGCGCATGCTGATCTCGGGCGACATGGTGCTGCCGCGCATCTCGACCAACATCAGCGTGTTCGACTTCGAGCCCGAGGCCAACCCGCTGCCCTTGTACCTGAAATCGCTGCGCGGCTATGACGGACTGCCGGCCGATACGGTGGTGTTGCCTTCGCACGGCCGGCCGTTCCAGGGCCTGCACGAACGCATCGCGCAGCAGCATGCGCACCATGGCGAGCGGCTGTCCGAGGTGTCGACGGCGTGCCGGGCCTCGCCCTGTACGGCGGCGGACATCGTGCCCATCATGTTCAAGCGCGAACTCGATGCGCACCAGCTTGCCTTCGCCATGGGAGAGGCTTTGGCGCATTTGCATGCCTTGTATTACGAGGGGCAGTTGACGCGGGAGATCGGGGCTGACGGGGTGATTCGCTTCAGGGCGGTGGATCGTTGAGTTTAGGCATTATGCCGCCGTCTGAAATTCGGACTGTGGGTACTTTATTGCCTTGATCGGCCGCCGGAGTGGCGCCGTTATTATTCTAATGTGAGGCTTTTTTGCGTCCTTAAGCGCCGCTGGAGCGGGGAGTATTTGCGCCGGGCGGTCGGGCGGACTGTCGTGGTCAAGTTTTCGTGGACACCGTTTTAGGTGTATTGGCCTTCAATCCAGCCTCGTAGTGGGCTGGAGTCAGATAGCCCAGCGCTGAGTGCAAGCGCTGGGTGTTGTAGAAGTTCTC
>NZ_PDUW01000023.1 GCF_003545815.1 Pusillimonas caeni | reverse complement strand
ATCACTAGGAGATCATCATGTCCCAAGACAGAAGGCGGGTGTTTACGACGGACTTCAAGCTCGAAGCGGTACGGATGGTCAGAGACCGAGGCTATAGCGTGTCTGAGGTCTGTGAGTCGGTGGGGGTGGGCGAGACGGCGCTGCGGCGTTGGCTGGTCCAGTACGATGCCGAGCAACTGGGCCAGCGCGGCCCTGGCCGGCCGATCAGTCCGGAGCAGCAGCGCATACGTCAGTTGGAGGCCGAGCTGCACCAGGCCAAACTCGATAACGAGCTCTTAAAAAAAGCCTCGGCCTTCTTTGCCCGCGAGCTCAAGTGAGCTTTGCCTTGGTGGCGCATCTGCAACAGAAGGCCTATTCTGTGAGCCACATTTGTCGCGTACTGGGCGTGAGTCGCTCGGGCTATTACGCTCAGCGCAAGCGCCGCGTACCGGCCAAAGCATTACGTGAGCAGATCCACGCTGCGGCCGCTTTCAGGGCCAGTGGCTCGACGTACGGCAGCCGGCGGCTGTGCCGCGCTCTGCGTGATCAGGGCTTGGTGATCGGGCGCCACCGCACGCGCACCTTGATGCGTCAAGCCCACTTACGGCCTGTCTGGAAGCGCCGTTTCGTCCTGACCACCGTCCCTGACCACGGCAAGCCCGTGTTCCAGAACGTGCTGAACCGGCAATTTGACGTGGCTCAGCCCAACTGCGTCTGGGCCACGGATATCACCTATGTGCGAACCGGCCAAGGCGGGCTGTATCTGGCCGCCGTCTTAGATCTGTGTTCGCGCCGGGTGGTGGGCTGGGCCACCGCACCCACTACGCATACCTGGCTGGTACGCCAGGCCTTGGAGAGGGCCCTGAACCAGCGTCGTCCCGGCCCAGGCTTGTTGCTGCATTCGGATCGAGGGTTTCAGTATGTCAGTGCCGAATATCAAGCGCTTTTGGCCCGTCATGACATCCAGTGCAGCATGAGCCGTAAGGGCGATTGTTGGGATAACGCTGTCATGGAGCGCTTCTTTCTGAGCCTGAAGGTCGAGCGGCTGAACCGGCACCGTTATGCCACCCAGGCTCAGGCCCGGTGCGATATCCAAGACTATATCGAGAACTTCTACAACACCCAGCGCTTGCACTCAGCGCTGGGCTATCTGACTCCAGCCCACTACGAGGCTGGATTGAAGGCCAATACACCTAAAACGGTGTCCACGAAAACTTGACCACGACAGTCCG
>NZ_PDUW01000022.1 GCF_003545815.1 Pusillimonas caeni | reverse complement strand
TCCATCCCCGCTCCATGATGAGAGCCGCGCCGGGCAAGCCTAAGAACTCAATCAGCGTCGATGCGCTTTTCTTAAGCTCAGGTTTCCTGCCCGGCCGTTGAGCCGTTTATGTCTTCACGTATCTCGCGTCGCAAAACCAGGAAGTACTGCGTTAAAAGTAACTGCGTAAATCGGTAGGCTGATCAGGCTGCGCTCACAGCCTGGCTGCTCTGATAATGCGTGCCTCTGGCCAGAATAGCCCAGGCTATTCTGGCCAATTTATTGGCCAGCGCACAGGCCACCACGTTGCTATGACGCCGCGCCAACAGGCCCCTGACCCATTGCCCCAAGGCATCGGTACGCTGGGTGATGCGCTGCATCAACACCCGCGCGCACTGCACCAGCAAGCCCCTGAGGTGCTTGTCGCCTCGTTTGCTGATGCCCAGCAACGTAGGCTTGCCTCCCGTACTGTACTGGCGCGGTACCAGCCCGACCGAGGCGGCAAACTGCTTGGCCGAGCCAAACTGGCGCGCATCGCCCAACTGGGTCACCAAGGCGCTGGCCGTGATCGGGCCAATTCCCGGGATCTGCAACAACCGCTGGCTACGCTCGTCCTCACGCAATTGGGCCATCAGTTCACGCTCCAGCTGGGCGACCTGATCGTCCAGGTACTTGAAGTGAGCTTGCAACCGCTCTAACAACCTTAGCAGCCGCGGCGGCAAACAACCCTCCTGCTGAGCCAGCACTGCAGCCAGCCTGCCGATGATCGCCGGCCCTTTAGGCAAACTGATGCCAAACTCCAACAAAAAAGCATGGATCTGGTTAATCGTGGCGGTGCGGTCCCGAACCAGGGACTCACGCGTGCGATGCAGCATCGAGATCGTCTGTTGCGTCTCATTGCGGGCACTGACAAACCGCATGCTGGGGCGAGCTGCCGCCTCACAAATAGCCTGGGCATCGGCAAAGTCGTTCTTGTTGCCTTGAACAAAGGGCTTTACAAACTGCGGCGCAATCAGCTTGGCCTGGTGGCCTAACGCCTGGACGCGTCGGGCCACCCAGTGCGAGCCCGCACACGCCTCCATGACAACCGTGCAGACCGGGGTGTTGCTCAACAACTCAAACATCTGCTCGCGAGTAAGCTTCTTGCGCAGTACTTGCCGGCCGCTCTCATCTTGACCGTGAAGATGAAAACAGCGCTTACCCAGGTCAATGCCTATCAGCTTGATCGTCGCCATGATGGTCTCCTTATCTCCAGGGGGAAATCCCC
>NZ_PDUW01000021.1 GCF_003545815.1 Pusillimonas caeni | reverse complement strand
ATGAGCTTGCCCCCGAATGACGGAGTCCTTAGTTCCAGTTAAATTGGAAAGAAGGAGCAAGGAATGTCAGATTCGAGAAGGCGTGCAAGGTACACGCAGGAATTCAAAGAGGAAAGTGTCCGGCAGGTGCTGGCGGGGGCGTCTGTGGGCTCGGTGGCCAGCTCGCTGGGCATCCCAAAGGCCAGTTTAGGTAATTGGGTTCGCCAGCAACAACGCGGTGAGCTGGGTGTCGTCGCAACACCGACGACGGCTCCCGGTGCTGTGTCGGCCGAGCAAATGGAGATTGCCCGTTTACGGGCGGAGGTCGTGCAGCTGAGGATGGAGCGCGATATAGCAAAAAAAGCCGCGGCGTACTTTGCGCAGGACACGCTGCAAAGTACGCCTGGATTCAAGAAATGAAGGGCCACTGGCCTGTCCGGGCGATTTGCCGGGTGCTGGGAGTCAGTGAGAGCGGCTACTACGGTTGGCAGCGCTGTTGCGGCGGACCGACGCGCAGGCGGCTGCCGGATGAGCGGGTGTTGGTTCACATCCGAGCCATCCACCGCGAGGTCAAGGGGGAATATGGTTGGCCACGAATCCATCAGGAGCTGCGTCGCCGAGGGCTGCGTGTAGGCAAGGAACGGGTGCGGCTGCTGATGCAAGCCCATGGCGTGCGTGGCAGGGTCAAACGCAAGTATGCTTCCACGACCGACAGCAAGCATGCGCTGCCGGTGGCCCCGAATCTGGTACAGCGGCAATTCAATCCTCCTGCACCAGATCAGATCTGGTGTGGTGACATCACGTATTTGCCGACAGAGCAGGGTTGGCTGTATCTGGCGACCGTGCTCGACTTGTTCAGTCGAAAGATCGTAGGATGGAGCATCAAGCCCCACATGCAGACCAGCCTGGTGAAGGATGCCCTGGAAATGGCGTACCTGCGCAGACTGCCGGCGCCTGGGCTGATATTCGATAGCGACAGAGGTAGTCAATATTGCAGCCATGAGTTCCAGCAAATATTGCGCACCCGGCAGATACGTGCCTCAATGAGCAGGAAGGGGGATTGTTGGGATAGCGCCCCGATAGAAAGCTTCTGGGCCCGCCTCAAGCTGGCGAGTTTGGAGGGGCGGAAATTCGCTTCCCACCGAGTCGCTACGGCTGCTGTGATGGACTGGATAACATTCTATAACCACCGACGACTGCATTCGGCATTGGGCTATACGAGTCCGATGGAATATGAAGAACGCTGGCATGCGAGCCAATATAAGGTCGCTGCCTGAACCCGAGGCTAAGGACTACGAGAAACGGGGGCAATATCA
>NZ_PDUW01000020.1 GCF_003545815.1 Pusillimonas caeni | reverse complement strand
GACATTCTCGACATCGCCGACACCAGCGAATTCGAGGAGATCGCCCACCTGCTCGTTCACGGCAGCCTGCCCACCCGCGCAGAGCTCAAGGCCTACAAAGAAAAGCTGCGGCGGCTGCGGGGCCTGCCCGAAGCGCTGCAACAGGCGCTGCAATGCCTGCCGGCGGCAAGCCATCCCATGGACGTCATGCGCACCGCGGTCTCCGTACTGGGCTGCACCCTGCCCGAAAAAGACGACCACAACCTGCCCGATGCGCGCGACATCGCCGATCGGCTCATGGCCTGCCTGGGCCCCGCCCTGCTGTACTGGTATCACTACAGCCATAACGGACGCATCATCGACGTGCACACCGATGACGACAGCATCGGCGGCAACTTCCTGCATCTGCTTCACGGCGAGGCGCCCGGCAGCGAGTGGGTGCGGGCCATGCATACCTCGTTGATTCTTTATGCCGAGCACGAGTTCAATGCCTCGACCTTCACCTGCCGCGTCATCGCCGGCACCGGCTCGGACATGTACTCGGCCATCGCCGGCGGCATCGGCGCGCTGCGCGGGCCCAAGCACGGCGGGGCCAACGAAGTCGCCTTCGACATCCAGAAGCGCTACGCCTCGCCGGACGAGGCCGAGGCCGACATCCGCCGCCGCGTCGCCGACAAAGAGGTCATTATCGGCTTCGGACACCCGGTATATACCATTTCCGACCCGCGCAACGAAGTGATCAAGCGCGTTGCGCGGCAGCTGTCCGAAAAAGCAGGGAACACCAGCATGTTCGACATCGCCGAGCGGCTGGAAAGCACCATGTGGGACGCCAAGAAGATGTTCCCCAACCTGGATTGGTTCTCGGCCGTTTCGTATCACATGATGGGCGTGCCCACGGCCATGTTCACGCCGCTGTTCGTGATCGCGCGCACGGCCGGCTGGGCCGCCCACATCATCGAGCAGCGTCAGGACAATAAGATCATCCGCCCGACCGCGAACTACATCGGTCCCGAGAACCGTACTTTCACGCCGATCTCGGAACGCCAAAACTGAAGCCCTTCTCCATTCTTTACCCAAGCCGCCCGCTTTCATGCGGGCAGGCCCGATTTTGCCAAACGGAAAACCAATGAGCACTCACATTTCCAACGTCCGTCCCGAGCCCGACCAGGTCCTGGTCGACATCGTCGACTATGTGCTGAACGACCGGATCGACAGCGCCCTGGCCTTCGAGACCGCCCGCAACTGCCTGATCGACACCCTGGGCTGCGGCCTGGAGGCGCTGGACTACCCGGCCTGCACCAAGCTGCTGGGCCCCATCGTGCCCGGCACCGTCGTGCCCCACGGCGCCAAGGTCCCCGGCACCCAGTTCCAGCTGGACCCGGTCCAGGCCGCCTTCAACATCGGCGCCATGATCCGCTGGCTCGACTTCAACGACACCTGGCTGGCCGCCGAATGGGGCCATCCCTCGGACAACCTGGGCGGCATCCTGGCCACCGCCGACTGGCTCTCGCGCAACGCCGTGGCCGCCGGCAAGCCGCCCCTGACCATGCGCGCCGTGCTCACCGCCATGATCCAGGCCCACGAAATACAAGGCTGCCTGGCCCTGGAGAACTCCTTCAACCAGGTCGGCCTGGACCACGTCGTGCTGGTCAAGGTCGCCTCCACCGCCGTGGTCGCCCAGCTGCTGGGCCTGGACCGCGACGAGATCCTGAACGCCGTCTCGCTGGCCTGGGTCGACGGCCAGAGCCTGCGCACCTACCGCCACGCGCCCAACACCGGCAGCCGCAAGAGCTGGGCCGCGGGCGATGCCACCAGCCGCGCGGTGCGCCTGGCGCTGATCGCCCGCACCGGCGAGATGGGCTACCCCTCGGTGCTCTCGGCCAAGACCTGGGGCTTTTACGATGTGCTCTTCAAGGGCAAGCCCTTTGAGTTCCAGCGCCCTTACGGCCACTACGTGATGGAAAACGTGCTGTTCAAGATCTCCTTCCCGGCCGAGTTCCACTCGCAAACGGCCGTCGAATGCGCCATGCAGATCCACCAGCGCCTGCTGGCCGCGGGCAAATCGGCCAGCGACATCCGGCGCATCACCATCCGCACGCACGAGGCCTGCCTGCGCATCATCGACAAGCAGGGCCCGCTGAACAACCCGGCCGATCGCGACCATTGCATCCAGTACATGGTGGCCGTGCCCCTCCTCTTTGGCCGGCTCACCGCCGCCGACTACGAGGACGCCGTGGCCGCCGACCCGCGCATCGACGTGCTGCGCGACAAGATCGTCTGCGTCGAAGACCCCGCCTTCACGGCCGACTACCACGACCCGGACAAGCGCTCGATCGCCAACGCGCTCACCGTCCAATTCAACGACGGCAGCTCGTTCGATGAAATCGTGTGCGAGTACCCGATCGGCCACAAGCGCCGCCGGGCCGAGGGCATTCCCCTGCTCGAGGCCAAGTTCCGCACCAACCTGGCCCGGCGCTTTGCGGCCAGGCAGCAAGCGCGTATCCTGGATGTCTCGCTGGACCAGGCGCGGCTCGAAGCCATGCCGGTCCACGAATACGTCGACCTGTACGT
>NZ_PDUW01000001.1 GCF_003545815.1 Pusillimonas caeni | reverse complement strand
TTCTTGCGCAGTACTTGCCGGCCGCTCTCATCTTGACCGTGAAGATGAAAACAGCGCTTACCCAGGTCAATGCCTATCAGCTTGATCGTCGCCATGATGGTCTCCTTATCTCCAGGGGGAAATCCCCCTACAGCGTACCCGCCCTCGCCGAGGGGCGGGCTGACCATCTCATTACTCAAACCCACGGCGCTAACAAAACCTCCGGCTAGCCGGCCGGCTCCATATCAATGGATGACAGCCAGCGAGCCAGGCTCCGCACCACATCTTCCCGACGCGTGCTGTCCTCCTCATAATCGGGCGACAGATTCGACCAATGCGGCTGGCTGCGCGCTTCGGCCAGTTCGGCGGGCAGCTTGCCCGAACGCAGCGCTAGGCGGGCCAGAGATTCTGAAGGATCGGAGGCGGCGTGAGCGCTTGATTGCACATGCCGCGTTGCATCGGCCGGTGCGTCTGCTTCCGTTTCGTTCCCACCGGCATAGCCATGCCGCGGCGAAGCGCCCGCATCGATGACGATCGGCGACTGCGCCGCATGGCCGCGCCTTTGCAGCGCATCGACCAGCGCCAGCTGCCGCAGCGCCAGCAGGCGCAGCACCGCGTCGTCCACCGTAATCTCCCGATAGCCCTGCACCCGGCCCATCACCCGCTTGCCCAGGCGATTCGCACCCTGCCACAGGCCGCCCGCCATGGCGCCGACCAAGGCCGCCGCGCCCAGGCTGAGTCCCGCGGTGAACAGGTCGACCGTGACACCCGCCATGGCGCCCGCCGCCATCCCCTTGCCCACGTGTACGCCCATGTCCTTGAGCGCCTGCGGATGAAAGAGATCCATGCCCCAGCGTTCGCCCTGCAGCGGCAAGGCGTGCTGAGGGAAATCCTCGCTGCGGAAGTTGTAGCGCCGCAGCAGTTCGCGCACACAGGTGTCTTCGCGCTCGCGCACCAGCTTGCGCAATTTCTCGCTGGCTTGCTCGACATCGGCCTGGTCGGGTTTGGAGGCGAGCCGCAGCGCCGCCACGTCGACCAGCAGCTCGGCGACCATGCGCAAGGCATCGTCCCGGCGTATGGCTTGCTGCTGCAGCACGTCTTCCTTGAGCGCCTGCAGCAGGTCCGCGCGCGAATCGAGCATCAGCGCCAGCTTGTCGTAAAGCCGCGATTCGCCATCGAGCGGGGGCGCCACGGAATCGAACTCCACGGCCGCGTGCAGGCCCAGGCGAGCCAGCGCGGCGCGCCATTCCTCTGCCCGCTGACGCGGGCTGTGCGTGAAATTGAGCACCGGCAGCAAGGGCCGGCCGCATAGCCCCAGTACGGCCAGTTCATCTCGATGCTTGCCCAGCACCGGATCGCGCACGTCGATCACATAGAGCCCCGCGTCGCAATCCAGCAGCCTGCGCAGCACGCGCGCCTCCTGCTCGAAGCGGCGGGTGCTTTCGGGCGAATCCAGAAAGGCAAGAATGCGGTCCGGGCCTTCCCGTCTCTGGGCAGGAGGGCTCAGTTGGTCCAGATAGTCCAGCAGCCCCATGCCGTCTTCCATGCCGGGCGTATCGTAGAGTTCGACCGCCTGCGCGCCGGCCAACAGCAGGCGCGCGCCTTCCACGTGCCGTGTGGTGCCCGGGCTGTCCTGCACCCGGCCGAAGTAGGGGTCGCGCGTGAGCGTGCGCAGCAGCGAGGTCTTGCCGGTGTTGGTGTGGCCCACCACCGCCAGGCGCAGGGTCGCGGTGAGGTCAGAGGTCATGGGCTTCATGGTGGACTCCGTCCAGCCAGGCCAGGGCGGGGCCGAGCGCGGAATGGACCTGGCCGGCCTGCAGGCCCACGGCTTCCAGCTGTTCGCGCCATGTTTGCAGGCGGGACTCCCGGGTGTGCGCGCCGGACGGCGGGGCCATGAAGGACACGCCGGTTTCTCCGGCGTAGGTGGCGAGTTCGGCGATATAGGCCAGCGTGCCCCGGTCGGGGGTCTGATAGCCGTCGCAGACGATCAGCAGGCGGGGTACGGGGCGGGCATGCAGCTGATCGAGCAGGGCGTGGCGCTGGGCGCGGCTGTCGATCACCCCTGCGTTCTGGACCGCCCGGCCCAGGCCCGAGGGAGGCCAGACCGAATCGGGCGCCAGTTCCAGGCCTACGATCAGCGGACCGTCCCGGAACCCTGTGCCGGCCGGCAGCGGCGCGATGTGCGCGTGGGTAGCCCGGCCTTCGGGCGCGTCCGGGGCGATGCCCTCGCTGGGCGGCATCAGGCGCGGGCGCAGGCTTGCGTAGCCCGGCAGCGAGGTGTCCAGCACGGCCGCCCGGCGGATGCCCCGCCAGGCCAGAATGCTGCTTGCCGCAAATGCCGCCAGGCGGGGCACAATGCCGTATATCAGCACGCAGCCGATCAGCCAGCCGGACCAAAGCGCCAGGGCCTCCTGCGGAAGAGGGGTCAGGCCGTCGCTCAGCCGTATCACCGCTTCTGAAGGCATGGCGAAACCCAGGCGCGCGGGCAGCCAGCCCAAGGCATGGGTCAAGGCCACAAAGGCGTCGGGCGACAGCAGCGTGGTTTCCCAATTGAACGAATAGCGCCGCGCGGAGAGCAGGGCCAGCATGGTGGCCAGCAGGCTGAGCAGGGCTGCGAGCCATAGCAGATGGCTGACGGCACTGAGCGACCATCGCAAGGCGCCGCTGCGGCCCAGCAGGCCCCCCAGCGCGCGAGGCGCCAGCGCGGCGTCCGGCCCCCGGGCCAGTTTGCGGGTGGCGTCGAGCCAGATGCGTCCCAGCCAGGCGCCTCCGCCGTTGGCTTTGATGCCGAGCCCGGCCAGCCACAGGACGAAGGTCAGCGCATGAAGCCCCAGCATGGCCGTCAGCGCCAGCGGAAGATTGACCGGCCTCGAACCGTCGCCCAGCGCGCCCAGCGCCATGCCGAAGCCCGTGACGAGCGCCAGGGCGATCATGGCCGTGAGCGACCAGCGGGCGATCTGAGTCCAGTGCCGCAGCGTCTCGTTCAGTTTCTCGCGGCGGCCGAGCAGTTGCGCGCGGTAAATGATGCGTTGGGAAAAACCGCCCCCCTGGGCGCGCACCCTGCGCACCTCGGCGCCGTCTTCAAGCGGGCCCCAGTGGGCCTCGCGCAGGCGCAGTGTTTCGGTCAGCCAGGCCTGCCGGAAAGAACCGCCTGCCCGCATTCAGGTTTTGGCCTGTTGCGGCGCGGCTTCGGCGCGGGCTCCCAGCCACTGGTCGAGCTTGTCGTGGGCCTGGGCCTTGACCTGGGGCGTGATGTAGAAGGCGACCGTGGCCAATGCCGCGGCCATGACGCTGAGGTCGTCGGTGTAGCCGACCAGCGGCGCCAGGTCGGGGACGGCGTCCAGGGGAAGAATGAAATAGCCCAGCGCGCCGTAGATGACGCGCCTGGCCCAGGCCGGCGTGGCCGGGCTCTGGGCCGCGTAGTACAGGTAGAGGGCTTTTTCGAGTGTGCCCCGGCCCGCCGCCGCGGCGTGCTTGGCGAGTTTCTTCCAGAACCGCGAGGCGGTGTAGAGATGTCTATACTGAGTCATGGTGCCCTCCGTGCGCGCCAGGATCCATACCCCATTGTAGCGAGACGGAGGCGGCTTGTACGGATGCAAAAAGGGGCAGGCTCAGCCTGCCCCTTGCGGACCCGGCGCGGCAGGGGTCAGGATTTCTTGACGATGAGCCCGTAGATGAAGAGGACGATAATGGCCCCGATGATCGAGGCGACCCATCCCGCGCTTTCGCCGGCCTGGTACCAGCCTGCGGCGACGCCGATGTAACCCGCCACGAGCGCGCCCACGATGCCCAGGATGATGGTCATGATGATGCCCATCTTCTGTTCTCCGGGCATGATGGCCCGGGCAATGAGGCCGACGATGAGCCCGACGATGATCATGCTGATGATACCCATGGTGACGACTCCTTGACGGTGAATTGAGGTGGAACGAAAACGTGCGGGTACGGCGAACTTCAGCAACGCACTAATAATAGGTGGGGCCGCCGCAGGCGTCCAGCATGGCGTTAAAGAATTCGTATCAAAAAGTACCGAAGTCAGCTCCAGTACACGAGGGCGATCAGCACGGCAAGGGCCAGGAGGGCTGCAACGGACCACAAGGCGATGCGATTGCGCGGCGCCGCGGCGGGTGCGCCGACATCATCGCGCCGCGACGGCCGGGTCTCGGCGGCGGACGCCGGGGCCTCGTCTTGGGCTCCCGCATCGAGCAGCCTCTTGAAGCGCAGAAAGAATTCGTCCGCGGTCTTTTTTGCAACGCCGTCGATCAGCCGCGAGCCGACCTGGGCGAGCCGGCCCCCTACCTTGGCCTTGACGGCGTAGTTCAGCTCGGTGTCGCCCGCCCTGTCGGCCAGCCGGACGGTCGCGTCGCCCTTGCCGAACCCCGCCGCGCCGCCGCTGCCGTCGAAGCTGAGCGCATAGGATTCGGGGGGCAGGAGATCGATCAGCTGCAGCCTGCCCTTGAACCTGGCCTTGATGGGACCGACGGTGATGGCCATGACGACGTCATAGGCGTTGGCCTCCGCCGGCAGGAAGCTGTCGCATCCCGGGATGCATTGCCTGAGAATTTCGGGATCGTTCAGGCCTTGCCATACGCGATCTCTGGGCTGGTTGATGAGCTGGGTTCCGGTGAGTTCCATGCGTTGGGGCCTATTGAGCTAAACCTGTTCTTGCTTGTTCATGCGATGGGCGGCGAGCTGTACCGCCTGGATGATTTCGGGATAGGCGGCGCAGCGGCAAAGATTGCCCGCCAGGAAATGCTTGATGTCCGATTCGCTGGGCTCGGGATTCTGGGCCAGCAACTGCTTGCTCATCATCAGAAAGCCCGGCGTGCAGAATCCGCACTGGAAGGCGCCGCAGTCGATGAAGGCCTGCTGCAGGGGATCGAGCTCGCCGCCGCTGTCCAGCCCTTCGACGGTAAGCACCGAACAGCCGTCCAGATCGATGGCCAGGGCCAGGCAGCCGCTGACGACCTTGCCGTCGACGCTGACGGTGCAGCAGCCGCAAAGCCCTTGTCCGCAGCTTTCGCGCGCGCCATACAGTTCGAAGGTATTGCGCAGCACGTCGAGAACGGAATGATGCGCTTCGACCTCGGCCCATACCGGCTGACCATTCAGTTCGAAGCTTATGCGGGTCGTGCTCATGTAAGGGTCTCCTCGATGGGATTGGCGACGGCCGCGCGCAGGGCCTTGCACAGGGTTTCATGCTTCATGGGCATGGAGGTCAGCCGTACGCCCACGGCGTCGTCGATGGCCGCCGCGATGGCCGAAGACACTGCAAACGCGCCGCTTTCGCCCACGCCCTTGGCACCGAAGGGGCCGTTGTACTGATGCATGGGAACTGCGTCGTTGCGGATGGAGGCCGGCAGGTCGGTGATGCCCGGAATCTTGTATTCGGCGAATGAAGCGTTGCGCAGCTGCCCGTCTTCGTCGAATTCCATTTCTTCGTACAGGGCCGCGCCCAGCTGCATGATGGCGGCGCCGGACACCTGGCTTTCGACGATTCGGGGATTGAGCACGGCGCCGCAATCGACCACGTTCTCCATGCGAAGAATGCGGAACTGGCCGGTTTCCGTGTCCACCTCGACCTCGATGCCGCAGCCGCCTATCATCCAGTTGGGCGTGATGTTCTCGGAGTGTCCGGTTTCTTTATTGGGCGAGGTGTATTCGGGTACATAGCTGCCCCAGCCCACGATGTTGCCGGCCTGCATGCCGTATCGCTTCTTGAGCAGTGCGGCCGCATCGAGCGGCTCGTCCGCGGGCAGGCCCAGTTCGGCCCGCAGCGCCTCCATCTTGTCGCGGGCGTCCTGCGCCGCAAGGCGTATGGCGTGCCCCATGTGGAAGGTCGAGCGCGAACCCAGCGTGGCCATGTCGTAGGGCGTCACGTCGGTGTCCGGCGCGATGACCTTGATCCGTTCGGGCGAAATGTCCAGGACCTCGGCGGCGATCATGGCCAAGGTGGTGTTGGAGGCCTGGCCCATGTCCACGGTGGACGCATGGACGAAGCAGCTGCCGTCCGCCGAAAGCGTCACCATGGCCACCGAGGTGGTGGGCGCCACCAGCGCCTTGAATCCTACGCCGATGCCCCGGCCGCGACGCAGTGTGCCGCTGCCGCGGTCGAAGGGCTGGTCCCAGTTCATGCGTTCCGCCGTCCTGTCCAGGACTTCGATCAGCCCGGCGCTGCGCATCACCGTGCCGGTGGAGTGCGCCTGCCCTTCGCGCAAGAGATTCATGCGCCGGAACTCGACCGGATCGATTCCCAGCTCTTTGGCGATGATGTCGGCCTGGCTTTCGTAGGCCCACACCAGCTGTGTGATGCCGAAGCCGCGAAAAGCGCCCGCCGGCGGCAGATTGGTATAGACCTGGTAGGAATCGACCGCAACGTTCTGTATGTCGTAGGGGCCGGTTGCGGTGAAGCCCGATTTTTGCGTGACGCGGGGGCCGATGTCGGCATAGGCGCCGCCGTTCCACCATACGGTGCACTGCCGTCCCGTGATGCGCCCGCTGCCGTCCACCGCGGTCTTGATCTTGAAGGTGGTGCCATGCTTGGTGATGGTGTAGAACTGCTCGGCCATGGTCAGGGCGACGCGCACGGGCCGCCGCGCCAGCAGCGTGAGGGCGGCGGCCAGCGCTTCCAGCTTGATGTACAGCTTGGCGCCGAATCCTCCGCCAAGGAAAGCGGTGCGGACACGCACGCGCGACTCGGGCCAGCCGAGAAGGCGGGCGATTTCCAGGCGCACGAAGGAAGGGCTCTGGGTGGCGGTATGCAGCGTGATCCCGGAGCCGGTCAGTTCGGCCAGCGAAATCATGGGCTCCATGGGCGTATGCATCACTTGCTGGGTGCGGAACGTATGCTCGAATACTCGATCGGCCTGGGCGAAAGCCTGCTCGACGTCGCCCTTGCGAACCTGGAAGTCGAGCGCGATGTTGGTGCCGCGGCGGCCCGCCAGGTGCTTCAGGTCGGGAAAGGTGCCCGCCGGCTTGAGTTCGTCGTGGACCACGATCTTCGATTCGGCGGCCTGCACTTCGTCGAAGACGGCGGGCAGCTCTTCGTATTCCACCTCGATGAGGTGGGAGGCCTCTTCGGCGATGTAGGGGTCTTCGGCCAGCACCACGGCCACCGGCTCGCCGACATAGTGGACCTTGCCGACCGCCAATATGGGCTGATCGTGGAAGGCCGGGCCGAAGTAGGGCTGCGGAATCACCTTTATGACGTCTTCGGCCGTGACGACCGAATGGACGCCCGGCACGGCCCGGGCCTGCGCCGTGTCGATGGAAAGGATGCGCGCATGCGCCATCGTGCTGCGCAGCATCTTGGCATGCAGCATGCGCGGAAGCCGCAGGTTGTGGATGTACTCGGCCCGGCCGGTGACCTTCGCGACGGCTTCGGTGCGGCCGCGGGAAGTGCCCAGTACGCGCATGGCCTTGTGTGAAGTGTCCATGGTGTTCTCCTAGTTGACGGCGCCCGGGGCGGCGAGGCGAACGGCGCGTCCCAGATACACGCTGAGCAGATGCTTTTTGTATTCGGCGCTGCCATGCTGGTCGTCGACCACGTCCAGTTCGTGCGCGGCGCGTTCGCCCGCTTCGCGCAGCGCGTGGTCGGACAGTTCTATGCCGACCAGCGACCGGGCGACGCTGGCCAGGCGGGTGGGCCGGTCGGTGGCGGCGCCGACCACCAGCTCGGCATGGCGCAGCCTGTCTTGCTCGGGTTGGAGGCAAACCGCCACGCCCAGGGTCGGCCAGTCGTGGGAGGCTCGCGTAGTCACCTTGATGTAGGCCGCGTTCGCGGCATGCATGGGCGGCACGATGACCTTGGTGATGATTTCGCCGGGCTCGAGCGCGGTCTCGTAATAGCCTTTCACCAGCTCTTCGACCAGCATTTCGCGCGTGCCGCGGGCGCCCTGGATCTGGACCCGGGCACCCAGGATGGTCATGACGGGGGGCATGTCCAGATGCGGATCGGCATGGGCGAGGTTGCCGCCTATCATGGCCACATTGCGCACGCGCACATTTGAAAGCTTGCGAAAGGCCTTCGCCAGCACGGGCCATCCGCGCTTGATGTCGTCGTTGTGCTCCAGCGACGACAGGGTGGCCATGCCGCCGATATGCAGCTCGCCCGACTCCGTCACGCGCACCTGCTTGTACTCGTCTTCGACGTATCTCAGGCTCACCAGCCGGGAGGGCCTGAGCACGCCCGCCTTCATCATCAACATGACGGCCGTGCCGCCGCTGACCGGGCGGACGTCCGGGTCGCCGGGCTGCAGCATGCCGATCGCCTCGGCGATGCTGCGGGGTTTGAGGTATTCGAAGGGAATCATTGTTTGGTCTCCGCGATATGGCTGCTGGGCTGGCCGGCCCGGCGGGCCAGGGCAGTCAGCATGCGTATGATCGGTCCCGGTGCTTCGATGGGAGTAAAGTGCCGCGCGCCCGGGATGACGCTTAGTTCGGCCCCCGCGATGGCGTCGCGCATCGCCTTGGCCATCTCGACGGGCGTTGCGTAATCGTCCTCGCCCACCGCGATGGATACGGGCATCTCGAGCTCGCCGAGGGCCTTGCGCGCATCGAAGGCGCCCAGCGCCTGGCAGCTCGCCGCATAGCCTTCCAGGTCGTTGGCCAGAAAGGCGCTTACACAGTGCTCCACCAGACGGCCGTGCTGCTGCCGGAAGGCGTCGCCGAACCATCGGGTCTTCTGGAATTCCACCATGCTGCCGAAGCCCTCGCTGCGCGCCTTGGCGGCGCGCTGGCTCCAGTCCTGGGCCGCGCTGTCGCCATACCAGGCGGTGGTGTCTATCAGCCCCAGCCCGTCGGTGATGTCGGGGTTGTCGATGGCGAACTGCAGCGCGACGCAACCGCCCATGGAGGCGCCGGCGATGAGCACGCGGCCGCAGTCCAGCTGCCGCAATGCGGCGCGCACGTCCGCCGCCATTTGGGCGATGGTGTAGGGCCCATCGGGCTTGCTGCTTTTTCCGTGGCCGCGCAGATCGAGCGTCACGACCCTGGCATGTTCGGAAAGCGCCGGCGCGACCTGGTCCCAGAAGGCATGGTCCATGCCGAGCGAGTGCAGCAGCACGAGGCACTGTGCGGCGTCGGCGGGTCCCGCCGTCTCGACGAACAGGGACAGTCCGTCGTCCAGCCGCACTGTCCGGCTTTGCGGCGCCGACGAGGTGTCGGCGATGGGAATGAACAGAGCGGGCTGCCCGTTGCGCTTGAAGCTTTCCGCCACGAACCCGCTTCGCTTTGCATGCTCGATGTAGGTCCGCAGAAAGGCGGAGGCCTCGGGCCGGCCCTTGGGGCAGCCCGCCGCCTGCTTGATCAGAGTGAAGCAGCCGTCCAGCACGCGCAGCCCGCCTTGCTCGTCGGCGGCCATCTGCAGCGCCTGCCGTATGCCGGCGGCGACGTCCACGCCCTCGTCCGCAAACCGCTGCATGGATTCTTCCGATGTCCCGAAGCGGACGATGCGGGCCTGGCTCAGGTGGCGGGTCAGGAAGAGATCGTACGCGGTGCCTTCGCCCACCGCGACGCTCATTCCGGGCGCATCGACCTCTTCCACGTCTTGAATGGGCGAATCGTCGGGCACCATGTAGGTGCCCTCGATGTGGACGTAGGGCTCTGAATAGACGATGTCGACTGCTCTTTGAGGGTCGATGGCCAGGAAGGCGACATCCCAGACGTCCTGGGCTGCGCATTGGGACACTTTGCCGGCCGAATCGAATTCCTTGAACTCGACCGGCACGCCGAGGCGCCGGGCGATGTCGTGCGCCATGTCCACCGTCACGCCCGCCAGGCGGCCGTCATGGGGGCTTTTCTGCACCAGCAATGGGTTGCCGAGATTCAGGGCGACCCGCAACACACCCGTGGGCGCGAGTTGTGCGGCGGTCTGTTCATCGATGCCCAGGGCGTTCGGGTCCGCGGTCACTATGTTCTCCGTAGGGTTGGCAGGGTGGTCCGGCAAGCAGCTCAGGCTTCCTCGAGGACGGCGAAGGAGTGCTCGGGGACGAGCGCCGGCGGGGCGACGACGTGGCGGGGGTTGCTCGCTTCTTGAGCGGCCCTCTGCTCCAGCAGACGCCGCGCGCGAATGGGGGCCTCGTCGAGCTTGATGGCCACGTGCGGCACGGGGGTCTTGCGCCGCTCCATCTGCTGTTGCTGGATTTCGAGCACTTCTTTGTCTTCGTCGAAGGTGGCGGAAGAGGCCTTGCGGATGCCTTCGGTCAGGTCGGCGTTGTCCAGCCGGTAGTTGCGCACGAAAGCCCAGAAATAATGCGTGCCCGTTTCCGACTCGGGAGTCAGCAGGTGCAGCACATGGCCGATGCGCGCCGCCGTGCGGTCTTCTTCGATGGGATGCACGCCCACCACCGTCAGATTGATGGACGGAACGAGGTGGATGGCCGATTGCCAGCGATTGATCTGGCAGGGCCGGCCTATGACCAGCTCGAAGAAGGGCGGCGCCTCGATGTTGGGCATCTCGCGATGGGCGCGCACCAGACAGTCGTGTTCGACCGAGACCTTGGCCGTGTAGCCGGCGATGGACTCTTCTTCGTCGTTGCCTATGGTTCGGCTGTGCACATAGGTTTCGTGGCTGAGGTCGAGCAGGTTGTCGTTGAGCAGGGTGTAGTGGGCTTCGATGTGATGGTAGCCCCGCGACGAGGCCCAATCGGGGCTGCTGTGCCAATGCACGTCGGGTATCAGGCCCGTGTCCGCCAGGTCGGCGTCGCCCATCCAGATCCACACGAAGCCATAGAGCGCCTCGAGCGGATATGTCTTGACGTGGGCGGCCGAGGGGATGTTGGTCTGGCCGGGAACCTTGGTGCACTGTCCGTCGGCTGAAAAGCACATGCCGTGGTAGCCGCATTGCATCTCGTCCCCCACCCGCTTGCCCTTGGACAGCGGCAGCAGACGGTGCGGGCAGCTGTCGTCCATGGCCGTGTACCGCCCCAGCGACGTGCGGTACATGATCAGCGGCGTGTCGAGTATGCGCCGGGCGATGAAGGGCTGGTCGAATTCGTGCTCGAAGCCGGCAACGTACCAGGTATTTCGAATGAACATGATGGTCTCCTATATTTTCTTGTCGTCGGTTCAGCTGCAAACGCCCAGCAGGCGGTTCAACAGCGCGTTGTCCCGCTGCAGTTCGCCAGCCGCGCCTTGATGAACGACCGCGCCCCGTTCAAGTACCACCGCGCGCTGGGAAATGGTCAGGATCAAGTGGGGATGCTGCTCGACGATGATGACGCTGAGGCCCTCGTCGCGCGCCACGCGCTCCACCCCTTTCAGTACTTCTTCGACCAGGATGGGCGCCAGCCCTTCGGTGGGCTCGTCCAGCAGCAAGAGTTTCGGATTGAGCACCAGGGCGCGGCCGATGGCGAGCATCTGCTGTTCGCCGCCGGACAACTGGCTGCCCATGTTTTCTTTTCGTTCCGAAAGCCTGGGGAACATCTCGTAGACCTTGGAGGCCGTCCACGCGCCCGGCCGCGCCACGGCAGTCAGGTTCTCGTGGACGGTAAGCGACTTGAAGATGTTGCGCTCCTGGGGCACCCAGCCTATGCCCGCCCGGGCGCGTACATGCGGCGCGCAGTGCTCGAGCGGCTGGCTGGAAAGGCGAATGGAGCCTTTGTAGCGCGTGGTCACGCCGACCAGCGTGTCGATCAGCGTTGTCTTGCCGGTGCCGTTGCGCCCGAGCAAGGCCAGCGTTTCGCCCTGGCCGAGCGAAAGCGAGACATCGTTCAGCACGACGGCATCGGCATAGCCCGCACGCAGGCCTTCGACGCTTAACAGTTCAGGCATAGCGCACCTCTATCGGCGTGGACGCGGCGGCCGGGGCGCCATGCCCCAGATACACCTCTTTGACGCGGGGGTCGTTCGACACCGTGGCGGGGTCGGCCTCCATCAAGAGGGAGCCGTTCACCAGCACGGTCATGCCGGTCGCGAAGCTGAAAACGAGATCCATGTCATGCTCGATGAGCAGAATGGAAATGTCCTCGGGAAGCGAGGCGATGATGCTCAGGAGTTCGCTCCGCTCGCCTGCCGGAACGCCGGCGACGGGCTCATCCAGCAGCAGAACCTTGGGGTCGCACGCCAGCGCAATGGCGATTTCGAGCTGGCGGCGCTTGCCGTAGGGCAATTGCTTGGTGGGCCGGTCCATGACGTCCAGAAGGCGAAGCTGCTGCAGCAGTTCGTGGCAGCGCCGGGCGATCGACGGATCGGCGCCCAGCGGCCGCCATAGCTTCGTGCCCAGGCCGGCGCGCTCGCTGATGACGATGGCCAGCGTCTCGAGGGGAGTCAGCGATTCGAACAGCTGATTGATCTGGAAGGTGCGGACCAGGCCGCGCCTGGACCGTTTGTGGACCGGCAGCCGGGTGATGTCGTCGCCGTTCAGAAGTATGGTGCCGCTGGACGGGCGCAGGACGCCCGTCAGTAAATTGACGAAGGTGGTCTTTCCGGCGCCGTTGGGACCGATCAGGGCGTGGCGCGCGCCTTTCTTGAGGTTCAGCGACACATTGTCGATGGCGATCAGCCCGCCGAAGCGCCTGGACAAGCCGGAAGCCGACAGCACGTAAAGCTCGTCAGTCATGCGAGCCTCCCGTTTTGAACCAGGTCCATGGCCGTATCAGCCGGTCGCGGCCGACGCGCATCAGTATCACCAGGAACAGGCCGACCCAGAAGGTCCAGTACTGGGGGGTGAGGTCGGACAGGACGTGGTGCAGGCCGCTGAACACCACGGCGCCCACCACGCCGCCATACAGCCAGCCGGTGCCTCCGATCACGACCATGAGCAGGACGTCCGCCGATTTTTCGAAGCTGAAGGCCTCCAGCGATACGAAGCTCATGCTGTGCGTTTGAACGGCGCCCGCCGCGGCGGCGACGGCTCCCGCCAGGGTGTAGCCCATAACGATGCGCCGGTGGGTGTCTATGCCTATGGCGGCGGCCCGCAGGCGGTTGTCGCGGATGGCCCGCAGGCTGTTGCCGAATGGCGAGCCGACGATGCGGCGGCAGATGAAGAGAAACACGAGCAGGATCGCGAGGGAGTAATAGGCCGCCGTGACCCCGTCGAAGGTGAAGGGGAACACACCCAGCACGGGACCCATCATTATTCCTTGCAGACCGTCGGCGCCGCCGGTCAGCCAGGTCATGTAGTTGCCGATCTCGAGCAGGATGAGCGACACGCCCAGAGTCACCATCACGACGGTGAGCTCGCTGCCGCGCAGGATGGTGAAGCTGCAGAGGAAGGCGGTCAGCCCGCCGACGCCCATCGCGAACAGCAGCCCCACAATGGGCTCGGGCATGACGAATTTTGCGAACAGGCCGGCTGCGAAGGCGCCCATGCCGAAGAACGCCGCATGGCCCAGGGACATGATGCCGGTGTATCCCAAGACCAGGTCCAGCGAAATTGCGAACACGGCCATGATGGCCATCTGGTTGATCAGGAAGGAGGTGCCCGGAAAAGCGGCCACGACCAGGAAGGGCGCCAGCCAGAGCAGGGGCTCCCAGGGCCTGAGGCGGGCCCTTCTGTGCAGAACGTCTTGAACGGTGATTGTCGTCATCGCGCGCCTCTCTTCACGAACAGGCCTTCAGGCCGCCACAGCAGGATCACGATCATGACCGCGTACACGATGAAGGACCCCAGTTTGGGCATGTAGTACTTTCCCGTGACGTCGGCGATTCCCAGGATCAGAGAGGCCAGCAACGGGCCCGAAAGGGAAGATGTGCCGCCGATTGCGACGACGATCAGGAAATAGATCATGAACTTGAAGGGAAAGGTGGGGTCCAGGCCCAGCACTTCCGAGCCCAGCGCGCCGCCCACCCCGGCCAGGCCGGAGCCGACCGCGAAGGTCGACAGGAATATGACGTTGACGTTGATGCCCAGCCCGTCGGCCACGCGCTGGTCGTCGACGGCGGCGCGCAGCCGGCTGCCGAACCGGGTGCGCGTCAGGATGTATTGCAGGACGAAGGTCAGGGCGATGCACACCGCGATGATCAGCAGCCGGTAGTGGCCCATGGCCAGCACGTGGTCGCCGAACACCAGCTCGGTGCGGCCCCGAAGCCACTGGGGAAGCTGGATGATCTGTTCGCTGGATCCGATGCTGTAGTCCACGATGGTGACGGCGATGAAGGCCAGGCCGATGGAGAACAGCACCTGGTCCAGCGCCGGCTTGTCGTACATCGCCCGATACAGGATACGTTCGAGGACGGCGCCCATTGCCGCCGTGACGACGAAGGCAATGGGCACGCACAGCAGGAAGGGGACGCCATAGTGCCGCATGAGCAGCACCGTGACGTACCCGCCGGCCATGGCGAAGGCGCCGTGCGCCAGGTTGATGAAATTCATCAGGCCCAGAGTCACGGACAAGCCTATCGCCAGCACGAACAGCAGCATGCCGTAGGCAACACCGTCGAACAGAATGGTCAGCATTATTTCTTTTCACCCGATGCGTTGACGTTCTCGATGACGTCGAACTCGACGTTCTGATATTCGTCGCCTACTTTTTCCACCTTGCGCATGTAGATGTTTTGCACGAAATCGCGGGATTCGGGGTCGACCCTGACCGGACCGCGCGGGCTCTCGAACGACAGCGTCTTCATGGCGTCCACCAGGGCCATGCCTTCGCCCTTGCCGTCGGTCGCCTTCAGGGCCTCGTAGATCAGCCTCATGCCGTCATAGCCCGCCACGCCGAAGAAATTGGGCCGGCTGGTGGAGTCGACGCTTTTGTAGAGGTCGATGAACTTGCGGTTCAGCTCTGAATCGTGCGAGGTGGCGTAGTAGTCGGAGGTGATCACGCCCAGGGCTGCGTCTCCGGCCTCGTTGAGGTTGTCGTCATCGGTGATGGCGCCATGTCCGATCAGCTTGATGCCGGCCTCGGCAAGGCCTCGCTGGCCATACTGCTTGAGCAGGGCGGCGCCGGGGCCCGAGGGCAGCATCACGAAAAGCGCGTCGGGCTTGACGTCGCGCACGCGCTGCAGAAAGGGAGCGAAGTCGGGGTTGCGCATGGGCACGCGGATTTCGTCCAGTATCTTGCCGCCGGAGGCCAGGAAGTATTTCTTGAAGGCCTCTTCGGACTCGTATCCCGGCGCATAATCGGGCACCAGCGTCACGGCGGTCTTGATGCCGTTGTCGACCGCCCATTGCGCAATGCCGGAGGTGACCTGGGTGATGGTGCCGCTGGACCGCACCATGAAGGGCGAGGCTTCTGTGTTGGCTTGAGTCTGCGCGGCCATGAGCACCATGGGCGTCTTGGATTCGGTGGCGATCGGCGCGACGGCCAGCGTGATGGGGGTCAGGCCGAATCCCGCGATGACGTCCACCTTGTCGTTGACGATGAGCTCCTGGGCGAGCTTGCGGGAGTTCGCGGCGATGCCGCCGTCGTCCTTGAGAATGACCTGTACTTTGCGGCCGGCCACCGTGTCGCCGTGCTCTTTGGTGAAGGCCTGCACAGCCGAATAAAGCTGGCGTCCCGTGGAGGCGAACGCCCCGGTCATCGGGACGATGAGCCCCACTTTGAAGGGCTTCTCGGCCGCCAGGACCTGCGGGGCATGGACGCCCGTTGCGGCCAGCGCCAGCACGCTCAGGGCCGTGCGCAGGAAATGCCTTTTTTTCATGGCAATGTCTCCGTTATCGTTTTGTTGGAATGAACTGCTAGGTCAAGACGCACCTCGGTAAAACGGTTGATACACAATGGACGCACTCATCGGGCGGCGTCCGCAATCAATACACTTTCTCTTCGAGCTCGACGCCCCGGTACAGCCAGTCTATTTCCCAGGGGATCGACACATCGCGCTTGCGCGCGAGCTCGTTGCGCAACAGCCGTTCGCCCGCCGAGGCATGCATGATGGCGCCGAACAGGCGGGCGGTGGTCACGACGCGTGCCGTACGATTCAGGCGGCGCCCCTGGTATTCGAGAAATGCCGCGTTCACATTGGCGGGCTGGCGCTCGAGTTCTTCGGCCAGCACCAGGGAATCCTCCATGGCCATGATGGCCCCCTGCGCCAGATACTGCAGCGCCGCGTGGGCCGCGTCGCCCAACAGGGTGACATTGCCGTCGGTCCAGTTGGTGGCGGGCTGCAGATCGTGCAGCAGCCAGTTCTTGTCCAGCGAAAAATACTTGAGCAGGTCCTGAACCTGGGGGGCGCAATGGAGAAAGGCGTTCTTGAACTCGTCGATGCCGCCGTAGTCGTGCTCCCAGCGCTTGAAGGCCGGGCTTTCGAAGGTGGCGACATTGTTCATGACCGTACCTCCCCTCAGGCGATACTGAACCAGGTGGCAGCCGGGCCCAACGTGCACGATCATGGAGTTGACGTGCTGCTTGTTGGCGATTTCCTCGATGGGCACCAGACCCCGGTAGACGACGTGCCCCGTTGCGCGAGGTCCGCCGTCGTCCACGATGCGGGCGCGGGTTTTCGAGCGGAGCCCCTCGACGCCGATCATGGCGCGTCCCAGCAGGACCTTGCCGTTGCTGCATGTGACGCTGACCGAGTCGGGATGGTTCTCGTAGCCGTTGACTTCGCCTTCTTCGAAGGAGAAGGATTCTTCTCTGCGGCAGGCCTCGATGAGCGCCGCGTGGAGATCGCGGCGATGCACGACGAAGTAGCGGTACTTATACCGCTCCTGGAAACTCTTGCCAAGGTCTATTCTGGAGATTTCCCTGTTGTCGACGGCGTCCATCAGAATGAGGGCGTCGGGGTAGAACACCTGCGGCTCGAGCATTTCCATGACGCCGAGGCGATCCAGGATGGCGTGGCCGTTGGGCGCGATCTGGATGCCGTAGCCTATCTCGCCCACTTCGGGGGCGCGCTCCAGTACTTTTACGGGAAATCCCTTGCGCGCCAGAGCCAGGGCGGCGCACAGGCCGCCGATGCCGCCTCCGGCGATGATGATCGGTAAGCTTTCACTAGGGTCCATATGACCTCTCCAGAGGGATGGCGCGCGAACTGCAGTGTCAGCGCAGCCTTGGGGCGCCCTGAAGGCCCCCTCGAATCAAGGGTTGATCGAAGCTGCCGATCAGGTCGACGTGACGGCGACCTCCATGCGGCCGATCTTTTCGAACTCGGCCACGATGACGTCGCCCGGACGGACGGGGCCGACACCCTCGGGCGTGCCGGTGTAGATGACATCGCCGGGATGCAGGGTGTAGAAAGCGGAGGCGTATTCGATGAGCTCGGGTATGCCCAGGACGAGATCGCGGGTATTGGCCTTTTGCCGCGGTTCGCCATTGACCGTAAGCTGAAAGTCCAGGTTCGTGGCATCGCCCATTTCGTCGGCGGTGACCATCCATGGGCCCAGCACGCTGTAGCTGTCCACCGATTTACGCAGGCTGCGTTCTTCCGGCCCCCGCACGGTCATGTCCAGGCCGATGGTGTAGGCGGCGATATGGTCCCAGGCATCGTCCTTCTTGATGCCGGTGCCGGGCTTGCCGATGATGACGGCCAATTCGATCTCGTGGTCGTTGCGGCGGTCGTGGTGCCGTATCGCGACAGGGGCGCCTGCGCCTATCAGCGAACTGGTCGCCTTCAGGAACAAGCCGATGCGCTGGATCTCGATGACCTGGCTCTGGTGATGGATGCCTGGGTCGGCGCGGGCCTCTTCGAGATGCTTCTGGTAGTTCACGGGCGCTGCGACGAGCTTTCCCGGATTGGCGACGGGGCTGAGAAGCCTGACCTCGCCGATCTTCTTGCGCTGTGCGCCCGCCATCAGTTGCCGGGCGCGTTCGAGCACCTTGTCCAGATTGGCGATCAGCGGATCGAAGGCGGGCAGGGGATAGGTGCTGGCGGGTATGGCGTCCAGCGCTGCCGTTACGTCCAGAATATGCTCGCCGTCCACTACGCCCAGGCGATTGTCGTCGAATCTGCAAACCCGCATCTTGTCTCCTTTATTTATTGGATGACAGTGTCTTGCATGCGGGAAGGGCGTGCAATATGCTATTTAAAATAGTGGCGATTGTTGTTTTAAATGACGGGGCGCGCATGGCGGCGACTTCAAAACTAGACCTGTACGACCTCTTGCTGTTGAAGGAAATCCGGGCCGCCCGCAGCGTCACCGGGGCGGTGCCGCAGGTCGGGCTCAGTCAACCCGCCATAAGCATCAGGTTGGGCCATTTGCGGCAGCATTTCGGCGATCCGCTTTTTGTCCGAACCTCCGGCGGCCTGATGGCCACTCCCTTTCTCGACAGCCTCATGGGCGACATCGAGCACGCCATCAAGCTGCTGAATCCCGAAGAAAGCAGCCGCCGCGCCTTCGACCCGGCCACCTCCACGCGGCGTTTTCGCCTGGGCCTGAGCCATATCGCGCAAATGGTCATGCTGCCCGAAGTCCTCGGCCAGTTGAAAAGCCTGGGCCCGGGCCTGCAGGTCGATTCCATCGACCTGGACGGCACCACCGCCAGCCTGCTCGAAAGCGGCCAGCTCGATCTGGCCGTCGGCTATACGTTCGAACTGCACAACGGCTTCTTCCAACAGCGGCTGTTTGCCGAAAACTATTCCTGCATCGTGCGCCGGAATCATCCCCGCATCGGCGACACCTTGACGAAAAAGCAGTTCCACGACGAAGAGCACCTCGCCCTGGTCGCGCCGGCCACCGGTCATTCGCTGCTCGACAAGGTGCTTGAAGAACGCGGGGTCCAGCGCCGCATAACGGCCCGGGTGTCCTCCTACCTGGGGCTGGAGCAGATACTCGTATCGACCGATCTTCTGGCGATCGTGCCGTCGAGACTGGCGCGAACGCTAGCTTATGGAGATCGAATCAAGATATTGGGCCTGCCCTTCCCGTCGCCCACCTACGAGGTGCGGCAATACTGGCACGAACGCTACCACTACGACTCAGGCAATAGCTGGCTGCGCAAGCTGGTCTTCGAAAGTTTCACCAATCTTCCGCCGGTATTCACCAAGCTGCTGGGCGCTGCTCAGCCTCTCTGAAAACTTCTGCCCTCCTCTTCGGGTTTAGGGGTTTTCCCCATAAACCATATGGTTGGTTTTCCAACTTGTTGACTTACCAACAAACTGCCGATAGTATTTTCGGCAGGCAATCCCTGGGCATAAAGAAATGCATGCGTTCGGGCACACCGCTCGTTCGTTCTCAGGCGCGCCGCACACAATAAACAGGAGACACACAATGAAAGTGCTACGCATTGGCGCGGCCGCGCTGGCGGCTGCGTGCTTGTCCGGCTACGCCGTGGCCGATACCGTCAAGGTCGGCATCATCGCCCCGTTCTCGGGGCCCTTCGCCCACTACGGCAAACTGTTCAAGGACGGTGCTGAATCCTACGTCAAGCAGCAGCAGGGCAAATTCGCAGGCCACGATGTACAGATCATCTATCGCGACAGCGGGGGACCCAACCCGGGCGGCGTCAAGACCGCTGCTCAGGAGCTCATCGTCAACGACAAGGTGGATTATCTCGGCGGCTTCGTTTTTACGCCCAACGCGATGGCCGTCGCGCCCCTGATCCAGCAGTCCAAGACGCCCACCGTGGTCTTCAATGCGGCGACTTCGTCCATCACCACCAAGTCCGATTACTTCGTGCGCAGCTCGTACACCCTTTGGCAGGTGACCGTGCCGCTGGCCAAGTGGGCCCACGACAAAGGGCTGAAAAAAGTCGTGACCGCCGTCATGGACTATGCACCGGGCGTCGATGGCGAAAAGGCTTTCGACACCGAGTTCACCAAGCTGGGCGGCGAAGTCGTCGATCGCATCCGCATGCCCATGAGCACCAACGACTTCAGCCCGTTCGCGCAGCGCATCAAGGCGTCGGGCGCCCAGGCCGCCTATATCTTCCTGCCCGGCGGCCCGCCCAATCTGGGTTTCGTCAACGCATACAACCAGAATGGCCTGCGCGAAGCGGGGGTCGAGTTTCTAGGAACGGCCGAGATGGATGAATTCGACCTGCAGAAGTTCGGCGATGCGGCGCTGGAGCTGATGACGTCCTTCCATTATTCGGCGGCCCACGATTCGGACGCCAACCGCGAGTTCGCCAAGGCCATGAAAGAGCAGGCGGCGGACTCCCTGCTGAACTACGCGTCGGTCGGCGCCTACGACGGCATGCGCATCATCCACAAGATGGTCGAGGCCACCGACGGCAAGAAGGATGGCGCCAAGGCCATGGAAGCGATTCGCGGGTTCGAATGGGAAAGCCCTCGCGGCCCGGCCAGAATCGATCCCGAAACGCGCCATATTACTCAGAACGTGTATCTGCGCAAGGTGGAGCGGGGCGCCGACGGCAAGCTTCAGAACACCGAGATAGAGAACTTCGGCCCTCAAGTCGACCATGGCCTCGAGTGATTCCTTTCAAACCGGATTTGGGGGCGGACTGTGCCGCAGCTGAGCAATATCCTGATCGACGGCGTCGTCTACGGCATGGTGCTGTTCATCATTTCCGTCGGCTTGTCCGTGACGATGGGGCTGATGCGCTTCATCAACCTGTCGCATGGCGCCTTCGCCATGGCCGGCGGCTACGCGGCCGCCCTGCTCATCCGCGAGCAAGGCCTGCCGTTCGGCGCGGGCGTGGCGCTGGCCATGCTGATCACGATGGCGCTGGCCGCCGTGCTCGAGACATTCGTCTTTCGTCATCTGTACAAGAAAAGCGAACTGCAGCAGGTGCTCTTCACCATCGGCTTTACTTTCGTCTGTATTGCCACCGCCAACTTGCTGGCGGGCGCCTATATACAGACACTGCCGCTTCCGGAATGGATGCAGGGATCCGTCGCGGTCGGCGCACGGACCCTGCCCAAGCAGCGGGTGGTCGTCGTGGCGGCGGGTGCGCTGGTGGTATTGCTGCTGTGGCTGCTCGTGGCCCGTACGCGCTTCGGCATCTGGCTGCGTGCATCGGTGGACAACGCCGGCATGTCGTCGTCACTGGGCATCAATATCCGCCTGGTCCAGTGCGCCACCTTCGCCATCGGTGCGGGCCTTGCGGCGCTTGGCGGCGTGCTGGGCGCCGAACTCATGCCGCTCGAACCCTTCTATCCGCTCAAGTACCTGGTGCTGATGCTGGTGGTGGTGACCGTGGGCGGGCTGGGCAGCATCTCGGGCACTCTCTGCGCGGCGCTTTTCCTGGGCATCATCGACACCGCAAGCCGCTACCTGGCTTCCGATTTCGGCAACCTGTTCTTCTATGCCGCCATGATTCTCCTGCTTGCCGTCCGCCCTCATGGAATTCTTAGGAGATGACCATGCAGACAACTTCCGCACTGCCTCGCATGGCGAGCGTTCCCCAGCGGTTCCCCTGGCATGTCTATGTCATAGGACTGGGCCTCATCCTTGCACTGTACTGGCTTTTCCCGGGCAACATGCTGATCATGACGCGCATTGCCATCATGGCCATCTTCGTCATGTCACTCGACTTGCTCACCGGCTACGCGGGCCTGGCCACCTTGGGGCATGCCGCTTTATACGGCATGGGCGCCTACGCGGCCGGGCTGTGTGCCAAGTTCCTCACCGGCGACCCCTTGGTCGGGCTGGCCGTAGCGGCCGGCGCCGGAGCATTGCTGGCGCTGATCTCGGGCGCCTTCCTGGTGCGCTATCAGGGGCTGGCCTTCTTGATGCTGACCATTGCGGTCGTAGAGATCATGCACAATCTGGCCAGCAAGATGCAGCACATCACCGGGGGCGACGACGGCTTGTCGGGGTTCACCATCGACCCCTTGTTCGGCAGGTTCGAGTTCGACATTTTCGGCGTGACCGGCTATTGGTACAGCGCCATCGCGCTTTTCCTGTGCTATGTGGTCTTGCGTCGCATCATGAGCTCGCCGTTCGGACTGTGCTGCGAGGGCATACGCGAGAACCGCGACCGCATGAGCGCCAACGGCACGCGCATCTATCCGCAACTGCTGAAACTGTACGTACTGTCGGGCGCCTTCGCCGGCATCGCCGGCGGGTTGTCGGCGCAGATCACGCAGGTCGTGGGGCTGGACAGCCTGGGCTTTACCTTGTCGGCCGAGGCCCTGGTCATGCTGGTGCTGGGCGGCGCAGGCAATCTCGTGGGAGCCATTCTTGGCACGGCCCTGTTCACCGGCATTCATCATTTCGCCGCGACGGCCAATCCCTTTCACTGGCTGTTCGTCATCGGCGGCCTGCTGATGCTGGTCGTGTTTCTGCCCCGCGGTTTCGTCCAGGCAGCGCTCAAGCGCATGGCACGGCGTGTGACGGGTCTGACAGGGAGGAGCGCATGAGCATGCTGCGCGTAGAAAAACTGAGCAAATCGTTTGGCGGCCTGAAGGTCACCGACGATGTGTCGCTGTCGCTCCGGGCCGGAGAGCGCCTGGCTCTCATCGGCCCCAACGGCGCCGGCAAGACGACGCTCGTGAACCAGATTTCGGGCTTTCTCGGCGCGGACGCCGGCGCCATTCATCTGCAGGATGAAGACGTGACGCGCTGGCCGGCTCACCGGCGCGTACGCCACGGCCTGGTGCGCACCTTCCAGATATCCAAGCTGGCTTTGACGCTGCCGGCCATCGACCAGGTCGCCCTGGCCATACACCAGCGCGATGGCTCCATCAACAATATGTGGCGCCGCAAGACGTCCTACGGACCGGTGCTGGAAGAAGCGCGCTCCATTCTGGATGCGCTGCAGCTGGGCCGGCTGGCCCACGTCGCGCCCTCTGAAATGGCCTATGGCGACCAGCGGCTGGTCGAGGTGGCGCTGGCGCTGGCCTTGAAGCCCAGGGTGTTGCTGCTGGACGAGCCCATGGCGGGCGTGCCCAAGTCCGAGGCGCAGTTGATCCTGGATGCGCTCGAGCGCCTTCCTTCGGATCTGGCGGTGGTCATCATCGAGCACGATATGGACCTGGTGTTCCGCTTCGCCCACCGCATTGTTGTGCTGGCCAACGGCGCGGTGCTGGCGACGGGCTCGCCCGACGACATCCGCCGCGACGATACCGTGCGCGCGGTCTATCTAGGCAAGGCGGGGCAGCTATGACGACATTGCTTGAACTGGACGGCCTGGTGGCCGGTTACGGCCCCTTGACGGTGCTGCACGAGGTGGCTTGTTCCATTCCGGCCGGCGCCCGCATGTGCCTCATCGGCCGCAACGGGGTGGGCAAGTCGACGCTGCTCAAGTCGATCATGGGCCTGACGGACCGGCGAGGCGGGACGATACGCTGGCAAGGCAGGGACATCACGCGCTGCGGCACGGTGGAGCGCGCCCGTCTGGGCATCGGCTACGTGCCTCAGACGCGCGACATCTTTCCTTCGCTCAGCGTCGAAGAAAACCTGATCGCGGGCCTGCGCAACCGGCCCGTCTCGGCCATCGGCCGGGCCTACGAGCTGTTTCCGCGTCTCAAAGAGCGGCGCCGCAACGGCGGCGCGCAACTTTCGGGCGGCGAACAGCAGATGCTGTCGGTCGCCCGCACGCTGCTGGGCGAACCGCAATTGCTGCTGCTGGACGAGCCGCTGGAGGGGCTGGCGCCCATCATCTGCGAAGAGCTCATTGCCGCATTCGACATCCTCAGTCGCGACGAGGGGGTGGCCATACTTCTCGTCGAACAGAAAGTCCAGGAGGCGCTCGTGTTCGCGCAGGAGGCGATCGTCCTGGACCACGGGACGGTCGTGCACGCCGGCGCCAGCGCCGAACTGCTCGAAGACCCCGCCATCTTGGACAGATACGTATCGGTGGCCCAGGTGCCGGTACTTGATCATTAACGCTGGTCCCGCAGGAGAGAGACATGCAAAGCATACAGAAACACGAGGCGCCCGATTCTTCGGCGCCCAGTCTGGACATCGACCCGTTTTCCGACGATTTCCTGTCCAACCCCTATCCCCATCACGAGCGCATGCGCGAAGCGGGCGAGCTGGTATGGCTCGAAAGCTACGGCATATGGGCGTCGGCGCGACACAATGCAGTGCGCGCCGGTCTGAACGATTGGGAAAACTTCATTTCGTCGGCCGGCGTCGGCCTGGCGAACTTCCGGACCGAAAAGCCCTTCCGTCCTCCCAGCCTGATTCTGGAGGCCGACCCGCCGCAGCACACCCGATCGCGCACCGTACTGGCCCGCATTCTTTCGCCCAGGGCGATGCAGCAGGTGCGCGAAGAGTTCCAGCAGCAGGCCGAGCTCCTGATCGACAAGCTGGTCCAGCAGCGAGACATCGACGCGGTCAAGGATCTGGGCGAGGTCTTTCCCTTGAAGGTCTTTCCCGATGCGGTGGGCCTTACCGAAAGCAACCGGGAGAACCTGCTGCTGTATGGCAACATGGTGTTCAATGCCTTCGGACCGCGCAACCACATCTTCCTGGAGGCGGTAGAACGCTATGAGCCCGTGCGCGAATGGATCATGAACCAGTGCCGGCGCGAAGAATTGCGGCCCGGAGGGTTCGGCGACCAGATATATCAGGCCGCCGACGCGGGTGAAATCAGCTACGAGGAAGCGCCGATGCTCGTGCGCTCGTTCTTGTCGGCGGGCGTGGATACCACCGTGAACGGCATCGGCAATACCCTGTTCAGCCTGGCGAGCCATCCCGAACAATACGCCAAGCTCGTCGCCCGTCCCGACCTGGCCCGTCCCGCCTTCGAGGAGGGTCTGCGCTACGAATCGGCCGTCCAGACCTTTTTCCGCACCGTCAATCGCCCGGTCGAGTTTTGCGGGCTGCCGATGCGCGAGAACGACAAGGTGCTGTTCTTCCTTGGGGCGGCGAACCGCGACCCGAGGCAATGGAAGGATCCGGACGTGTTCGACATCGAACGCAAGCCGGTCGGCCATATGGCATTCGGCTCGGGCATCCACGGCTGCGTCGGGCAAGCCGTGGCGAGGCTCGAGGGCGAACTCATACTTTCCGCGCTGGCCAGGCGAGTCAAGAAAATCGAATTCACCGGAGAACCCGTGCGCAGGCTCAACAACACGCTGCGCGCCTTCGATTCGCTGCCCATGCGCCTCATACCCCATTGATCTACAGGAAGTCTCAAAGTGGCAACCATCAAGTACATAGACCCGACGGGCAAGGAGACCGTGCTTAGCGTGCCCGCTGGAACCAGCGTCATGCAGGCGGCCGTCAATCACAGCCTGCCCGGTATCGTGGGAGAATGCGGGGGGTCGGCCATGTGCGCGACCTGTCATGTTTATGTGGACGAACATGATCTCGCCAAGTTCGATCCGCCCGGCGCGCCCGAGCGCGAAATGCTCGAGTGCACCACGGCTCCGCTGCGCGGCAGCAGCCGTCTCGGCTGCCAACTCGCGGTCAGAGAAGGCGATATGATTACTGTCCGCTTACCCGACAGCCAACAATAGCGGCGGAGGTCTTCTTCGCCCGGCATGATGCAATGAAGAAACCCGCTCATTCGACATCGACTTCGCCCGAGGCGATCAAGACAGGCAGCAAGGCGAAAGCAGCAAGAGCAGGAGGCAAGGACAAAGCGTCCGACGCCCCGTGGCAGGCGAACGGCCTCGACCTCGAGAATTACGCTCCGGCGTACTTCACTTTCGTGGCGACCAAGCTGGCTTCGGGCGCCGCCGCCGTCTACCGCAAGCACTTTGGCGTCGGCATCGAGATCTGGCGCGTGCTGGTCATGCTGGCTCTGGACGAGAAAGTCTCGGTCAACATGGTGTGCAAGCTGATCGGCATGGACAAGGGCTCGGTCAGCCGCTGCTTCAAAAGCATGTACGAAAAAGGCTACATCACTTTTTCGCACGACCCGCGCGACGGCCGCGTACGCTATGCCACCCTGACGCCCGCCGGACGGCGCAAGCACGACGAGATCAAGGCGGTGGCGCTCGAGCGCGAACGCGTCTTTCTGTCGTGCCTGAAGCCCGAAGAGTCGCGTCAGCTGATCGATATGCTGCACAGGCTGCATGCCAACCTGCCCAATGTCGAGCGCGCCACCCAGCAATACCTGCGCGAGCACGTCATCAAGCCGGGCCACGAAAAGCCGGGCGACGAGAAGCCTGGCCGCGCAAAATAGCAACTTGGAAGAAAGCACATGATGAACATCGTCGTGGTGGGCGGCGGCCATGCCGCCGCCCAACTGAGCGCCAGCCTGGCCGAGAAAGCGCTGCAGGCAAAGGTCACGCTGGTGTCCGACGAGGCGCAGCTGCCCTACCATCGGCCGCCCTTGTCCAAGGCCTATCTCAAGGATGCCGAGCCCGCCGCGGCGTGGCTGCGCAGCGCCGATTTCTATGCCGGGCACGGCGCCGAGTGGCGCCTGTCCACCCGGGTGGCGCGCATCGAGCGCGACAGCCGCCGCATCGACCTGGCCTGCGGCGAGAGCCTGCCTTACGATCGCCTGGTGCTGGCGACCGGAGCTCGCGCGCGGACCCTGCCCGGCCTGCCTGAAGGGCTCGATAACGTCCATACGTTGCGCACCCTGGACGACGCGGCCCGCTTGCGCGGCCGCCTGCAGGCGGTCGAGCGGATGCTCATCATCGGCGGCGGTTTCATCGGCCTGGAGATCGCGGCCACTGCCGCTCAAATGGGCAAGCAGGTGACCGTGCTGGAAGCGGCGCCGCGCCTGCTGGCCAGGTCCGCCTCGCCCGAAGTGTCGGACCATCTGCTGGCCAGCCATCGGGCGGCGGGCGTCGAGGTGAGGCTGAACGCCGTGATCGAGGGGTACGGCATCCGCGCCGGATCGGTCGTTGCGGTCCAGACGGCCGACGGCAGCGTGCCGGCCGACCTCGTGGTGGTGGGCATAGGCGCCGTCCCCAACGACGAGCTGGCGCGAGAGGCCGGCCTGACTTGCGACAATGGCATCGTGGTCGACGCGCACATGGTCACCAGCGACCCGGCCATATTGGCCGTCGGCGACTGCACGGCCTTTCCATTTGCGCCGCTGGGGCGGCGCATACGCCTCGAATCGGTCCAGAACGCCAACGACCAGGCTCGCTGCGCGGCCCAGACGCTGGCTGGAATGGCCGAACCGTATTCGGCCTTGCCCTGGTTCTGGTCCGAGCAGGGGACCTTGCGCATCCAGATCGCCGGGGTGCCCGAACCGCATCACGAACGCGTCGTGCGCGGCGACCCGGCGCAGGGCAGGTTCTCGGTGCTGCATTTTCTGGACGGCGCCCTGACCTGCGTAGAGTCGGTCAATGCGCCTGCCGACCACATGGCCGCCCGCAAGCTGATCGCGGACGCTTGCCGGGTGCCGAGGGACGCGGCCTCGGATCCGTCCATACCGCTCAAGTCGTTCGCCTGAGCCCTACGCCCTATCGCTTCGGGACAGGCTGTGCCGCCCCCGCGCCGGCGGCATTCTTCTCGTCGATCTGTATGAGGCGCGCCTGCCCCGCGCCAAGGGCGAAGTATCCTGAACTGAGCACGAGCAGCACGAACAGCGCGGCGACCGCATTCCAACTGCCGGTGAACTCATGCAGCAGCCCCATTACCAAGGGAGCGACCGCCGCGATCGTGTAGCCGACTCCTTGCGCCATGCCCGACAGGGCCGCGGCCACCTGCGCATTGGGGGATCGAAGCACCAGGAGCGCCAGTGCGATGCTGAATACGCCGCCCAGGCCCAGCCCCATGATTGTTGCCGCCGCCCATACCCATGAAATGGGCGCATAGAAGGTCATCATCAGCCCCGTGAAGGTGCAGCCCAGCAGGCACAGCGTCGTAAAGCGCTGATCCTTGCCGCGAGTCGCCAGCCAGGGCGCGAGCGGCGAGGAGATCAGCTGAACGGCCAAAGTGAGCGACAGCACAAAGCCCGCGGTCAGCGGGGGCAGGCCGCGGTCGATCAGTATCACCGCCAGCCAACCGAACACACAGTAGGTGATCGAGGATTGCAGTCCCATCAGCAGGGTGACCTGCCAGGCCAGCTTGTTGCCGCGCAGCCTGGGCAGCGGCGTTCGCCTGTCTGCGGCATGCCGATGCGCAGGAGGGATGTGGCGCAGCCATACCAGCATGGCGGCCGCGACCGGAAACAGCCAGAAGGCCAGGGACCACCGCCAGCCGCCCAATACATTTTCGAGGGGAACCGCCGCGCCCGCGGCTATTGCGGCGCCGATACAGAGCGCGGTGGAATACACCCCCATCATCATGCCCGCCTGCGAGGGAAACCGCTGTTTGATGATGCTGGGCAGAATCACCATGATCACGCTGATGCTGGCGCCGCCGACGAACGTTCCCAGAAACAGCCCCGTGGCGCCGAACAGGCTGCGCAGGCCGATGCCCAGAACCAGCACGCCCAGGGCGACGAGAATCAGCCGTTCGGGCGAAGTGAAGCGCAAAAGGCGGGGCACGAAAGGGGCGAAGGCGCCGAAGCACAGCACGGGCAGGGTGATCAGCATGCCGATGGTCGCGCCGGACAGGGCCAGGCTGTCGCGGATGGAGTCCAGAACCGGGCCCAGGCCGGTCAGCATGGGACGCAGGTTGACCGAGACCAGGACCAGGGCGGCGATCAGGGCCAGGCGGGAACGGTCGCTTTCCGTTTTCAGGGACTGTCCGCAATCGCGGGGCGAAGCCGTGTCGCTTTCTGGTCGCGTATGTTGCATGTTTTGAGCAGGCACTAAATTGTTGATACCGCCGGTCAGTGTGCCACAATATCGTTCTTTCATGAAACGGCGTGCGGCCTGTTTCCGGCCGATGCCGCGCTGCCGTCGTTGTCGGGTTTCCTATGAATATGTCTTCTCGTGGTGGGGCTTCGGCCGTCGATACGACGATGCTCGCCTATCTCGTCGTATTGGCCGGCGTAACGACCGCCCTGCACATCTGGAAACTGCCTCCTGCCCTGCCCAGGCTGCAGGCCGAGCTGGGCCTCTCGCTGGTCGAGTCGGGTTTCCTGCTTTCGCTGGTCCAGATGGCCGGCATGACGCTGGGCCTGCTGATGGGCCTGTTTGCCGAAAAGATCGGCCTGCGCCGCTGCCTCTTGCTGGGCTTGCTTCTGCTCAGCCTGGCATCGGCCGCGGGAGCGGTGTTCGTCGACAAGACTTTGATGCTGGTGTTCCGCGCCGTCGAGGGCTGCGGGTTTCTCATGGTGGTCATGCCCGGGCCGGCCCTCATCCGCCGGCTGGTCAAGCCCAACCAGCTGGCGCGCCTTCTGGGCGTCTGGGGCAGCTATATTCCCATGGGCGCGGTCATCGTTCTATTGGCCGGATCGTGGCTGCTCAGCATGGCCGACTGGCGCGTGTTGTGGTGGCTGCTGGCCATCGTGACCCTGGTGGTGATGGCGCTGGGCTGGCGCATGCTGCCCTCCGACCCGTCCCGTCCCGCGCGCGACCAGCGTTCCTCCGCATGGCGCATCGTCCGCTCGACGTTGGGCTCCGAGAATATTTGGCTGGTGGCCCTGTGCTTCGGGTTCTATGCCGCGCAGTGGATATCCGTGATCGGCTTCCTGCCGACCATCTACGCGTTGGCGGGGGTGTCCGGGCCGGTCGCCGGCGTGTTGACGGCGGTGGTGGCGGGAAGCAACGCGGTGGGGTGTTATGGCGCGGGCCGCCTCCTGCATCGCGGCGCCTCGGCGCGCACCTTGATGATTGCGGGCTATGTAACGATGGCGGCCACGACCTTCGTCGCTTTTGGCCTGGGCGTGCCGGTGCTGGTCCAGTTCCTGATGGTGCTCGTGTTTTCCAGCATGGGCGGGTTGATCCCGACGACGCTTTTCTTCCTGGTAATCAAGCTGGCGCCCTCCGCCGAAACCACTTCGACATCCATTGGCTGGATGCAGCAGATTTCAGCCGCGGGCCAGTTTGCCGGGCCGCCCATCGTGGCCTGGGTGGCGACGCTGGCGGGCGGATGGGCGTCGACCTGGGTCTTCACCGGCCTCTGCGCCCTGATCGGCATCGGCATGACTCTTCGGCTGGGCGTCCGCTTGAGGGCGCGGGGCTAAGGCCTTGAACTTCCCAGCCGACGCCCGAGGTTAATGGGCCTGTGTCAATTCGATTGCGTTGCAAGGCCGCTGGTCCTTGCCGGCTTCAAGCAGGCATGCCGCCACGCGCTCGTAGTCGCCCAGCTCGTTGGCCAAAAGCAGGGCCAGCTTGGTAAGAAAAACAGATTCTCTGTCTTCGCCTGCCGTTGTGATGCCTTCGGCGAGAAGCGTCCAGAAGCTTTCCAGTTCGTCGATAGTGAATGTTTTTTTTTGCATAGCGATTATTTCCACGTTGCAACGCGGTGCAGCGCCGCTGAAATTTTACTGGCGTCGGCTTTGACCCACCGCGCCATGAGGTGCTGATCGGGGCGGACCAGTATGGAATCGCCGGGCTTCAGGCGAAGCATGTCCGCAATGGCGCCGTCCACGTCGATGATGTCGTTTTCAAGGGCATGTTTGCTATCGCGGCAAATTCTGACGGTCTTTATATGCAGGCCGTGGACCGTGTCCTGTAGTTCGATCAGCGGCGATTCTGCGCCGGTGCAGACCAATAGAGTGAATTGTTCGCCGAGCATGTCCTGCAAATATCGCCTTTCGGTTTTCCCTTCGGCGCAGCGCACCGATATCTGCACGTTGGGGCATACCCGGCCCAGTACCGTTTCCTTGTCGTCGCGCATTTCATCGACATCATTCAGTGTCGCGCCAGCGAGCATGATCTCCTGGCTTTGGCGCGGATTGAGCAGGGGGCGCACGAATTCGTGCTCGACCGCCAATTCCAGAACTGCATCGCGCAACAGCAGGTCGCCGCGAGTCGGCGGCGCCATGACTTTCGTACTCTTGTCCGCATTGCGGATATTTTCGGAAAAGGCGAAGCGGCGTTCTTCGGAATAGGTCGTCAATAGGTTTGCCGGCGCAAGGCCCTTGACGACGTAGGCAAGCTTCCATGCCAGGTTGTAGGCATCGTCGATGCCCCCGTTCATGCCGCGCGCCCCGAAGATCGGCACCAGATGAGCGGAATCGCCGGCAAATAGAACACGTCCGTGCCAGTAGTCGCGCAATGACAGACTATGCGCGCGGTACAGCGAGAACCAGTCCATCTCCCAGGGCCCTTCAATGCCGACGGCATCCAGAAACGATTGAATGCGGCTATTGATTCGCTCGATCTTCAATTCTTGCGCCGAGTCTTCATCGTCGCGCAATTGGTAGTCGATGCGCCAGATATTGTCGGGCTGCCGATGCAGGATGATCGTCGATCCAGGGTTGCCGGGAGAGTCGAACCAGACGCGCCGCCCTGGAGGCAGGTCGGTGGCGAGCCGTACATCGGCAATGATGTAACGCCCTTCGTAGCTCGTTCCCTCCAGATTCAAGCCCAGCGCACCGCGTACCGCGCTGCGGGCGCCGTCGCAGGCGACGAGCCAGTCGCTCTTCAGGCGGACTGCTCCCGAAGGCGTATCCACCTGTATAAGCACATGGTCATCCTGGTTGGCAACCCCTTTGACTACGCTGGACCACATAATGGTTGCGAGGGGACTCTTGACAAGCTCATCGAGAATGAATTTTTCGACGTAGCATTGCTGCACATTGAGCATGGGAGGATGCTTGATGTCGTCGCTGGCCGGAATCGAAAAATCCAGTACCAGTTTGTCTCCATAGTAAGTTTGGCCCCTGGACCAGGCCACTCCTTTCTCCATGAGCGCCGCGTTGACCCCGAGCGAGTCCAGAATCTCGAGGGTTCTGCGAGATGCCCCGGCGGCGCGGCTGCCGATATTCAGGGTTGCTTCGTCTTCGATGATCGTTACTTCGATGCCTTGCCGCACGAGAGACAGGGCCGTGACGAGGCCGACGGGCCCCGCCCCGACGACAGTGACACTGCGCTGGCACGGGACGCCGTCCATCTCGGGCGGTTCAACGAATGGATATTCTTGGTACTGGAAGTAGAGCGACTTATGTTTTATGGACATTTCAAGCCTTTCAGCCGTTGACGGGTTGTTTTCCTAGAAGAGCAAACGTGGCAGATACAGCGCTAGATCGGGATAGAGCATGAGAATCGCCACTAGAGCCGCATTGGCCGCGATGAAAGGCAGTACCCCTCGGAAGATCGTGGGGATCGGGATATCCGGAGCCTGTGCGCGCAAAACGAAGCAGTTCATGCCGACGGGGGGCGTAAGCAGCCCTATTTCGATCAGGACGACTTGCAGAATGCCGAACCAGACCGGGTCGTAACCGAGGCTGACGACGATTGGAAGAAAGACCGGTACGGTCATGAGGATCATGCCGATGGAGTCCAGAAAGCACCCGCCGATTATGAAAAATACGATGATGGCCACCATGACTTGCCATGGCTCCAGCCGGTACTGGCGAACAATGTCGATGAATGCCGAAGGCAGCCCCGCCTGGATGACGAAGTAGGCGAACATCGTCGCTCCCATGACGATGAAGAGCAGGGTGGCGGTGGTTTCGACTGTTTCATGGCAGGCCTGGACCAAGTTGCGCATGCTCAGGGCGCGCGTGGCGAAGCCGATCAAAATGGCCAGCATGGCCCCGACCGCCGCGCCTTCAGTGGGGCTGAACAAGCCGGAATAGATGCCGCCAATGGCGCCCCCGAACAGAAGGCCGATCTTCCAGATCTTTGCAATTTCCTTTAATCGGTTCTTTAGCGGCATTGTGCGGCCGAGCGGAGCGGAATCGGGCTTGAGCTTGACCCAAAGCACCGCCACCAGAATGTAGAGCAGGCACAGCAGCAGTGCGGGCAGTAATGCGGCGGCATAGAGCTTGCCCAGCGACTCCTCGGCTATCAGGGCATAGATGACCAGAATCACCGATGGCGGGATCAGCACGGCCAGCGAGCTTCCCGAGGCGGTGCTACCGCTTGCGAACGACTGGCTGTATCCCGCGCTCTTCATCTGAGGCATGATGACCTTGGCAACGGTGGAGACCGTGGCAAGGGAAGAGCCGCTGACAGAGCCGAATACGGCGCTCGTGCCGATCGAGGCCAGTGCGAGCGAGCCACGTCTGCCGGCGAAGACCGCGTTGGCCACCGCGAATATGTCGTTGGCCATGCCGGCTCTCAAGCAGACTGACCCCATCAGTATGAAAAGGGGCAGAACGATGAAATCGTAGTTTATGATCTCAAGCGGTATGTCCCCGAGTTTCAGCAAGGCTTGCGGAAGGCCGTTTACTAGGGCGTAACCTGCCACGCCGACGAGACTGAGGCTGATGGCTATCGGGATTCTCATCAAAACCATAAAAGTAATGACGACGAATCCCAGTAAGCCGATGATCTGGCTGCTCAATTTTTATTCCCGGTGTGAATGTGCTGCATTGAACGATCGGGGCTTTGTGCTTCAGGCCTTGTCCTGATCGACTGCTTTTGTCTCTTTAGCTGTCAGACGAAAGGCCTCCATGACTGCGCTGAGCGCCAGTCCCGCGAGCGCAATGGCCCCGAAGATCCACCTTGGAAGCTCGATGTTCAGAGTTGCTTCACCGGTGTCGTACATGTATGACACCGGATCGGCTAATTGCCAGATCATCAAGACAAGGAGGAACACGCTCAGGAGTGACGAAACGAACATGATCAGGCGTAGCAGCCATGTCGGAGAGACCAGGTCGATGATGTCCACCACGATATGCCGCCGAGCCAGAAAGGTGGCTGGCAAAGCACAGAACAGAACCACCGCGAACAGCAGTTCGACAATGTCGGTCGATCCGAAGATCGGGAGGTTCAAGGCCAGCCGGGAAATGATGTCGGCGCAGATAAGCAGCATTGCCAGCACAAGTGCTGCTACCGATGCATAGCACAGTGCGGCGGCTGCGTGTGACAGCAATCGGCTCATGGTTTGTATTCCTTTGCGGTTTTTTCAACGGGCTGCCGTTATTGCGCGCTCTGGGCCGTATTCGCGGAAAGAGATTTCATCAGTTCATATACGTCTTTCGCCGGCAGGCCGCGTTTGGCGAGGCTTTCGATATAGGCCGCTCCGGATTGCGCGCCGGCTTGCTTGAATCGGCTCATCTCCTGGGGCGACAGTTCGACGACCTTGGTGCCGTCCTCGATCATCGCGGCTTTGCCTTGCGCTTCCGACGCCGCCCAGAGCTCTCCTATCCCGGCTTGGCGGTTTTCGATAGAGTCGTCGAAGAGGGCTTTCAGGTCATCGGGCATGTTCTCATAGGTGTCGAGGTTCATGCAGATACACATCGTGGAGACATAGGCATGCAGTTCGGTCGTATATGACACATAAGGCCCCAGCTTGAACGCCAGGCCGGCCCCGCCCCAGTCTATGAAAGCTCCGTCGATGGTGCCCTTTTGCAGCGCTTCGAGCATGTTGGCGGGGCTGGTGGCCTGCGGGGTGGCCTGAAGGGCTGTGATGTAGTCGCGAATGGCGCGGGACGGAAACCTCAAACGTTTTCCATGGACTGCCTCAAGGCTGTCGACCTTCTCTTTGGCCATGTTCAGATTGCCCGCCGGCGAGGTGAAGAGCCAGAGTACCTTCATGTTCTTGTGCTCTGGGTCGAGATACTTATGTCGCAGCTCTGCATCGCCCATAACGCGCGCGCCCGCCTCTGCTCCGTCGATCATGAATGGCAGTTCTGCAATGCCTGTCAATGGAAACAGTTCGGGTGTCAGGCCATGTAGCAGCCAGACTATATCGGCAACGCCGGTGGTGACCATGCGGTGATTGCCCGTGGCTGGACCCATTTGCTGGCTGGGATAAATCGTGACGTCGATACGGCCATTGGAACGTTCGCGGAGTTCATCGGCCCAGGTCTGCAAGAAGACGGACATCGGATGCTGGGGAGCCACATGGTGAGCCAGCTTCAGTTCCATGGGCTTTGTTTCTGCGGCCGCGGGCAGGCAGCACAGTATTGTTGTGGCGGCCAAGGCGCAGCCAACGAAATGTCTGAAACTCATTCTGTCTCCTTTTGATGGCGATTCTGCTTTGAAATGAATTCTATTATTCAGAATTCGATTTTGTTATTTAGAATATTATTGTTTTGGAACGACGTCAATATCTGGTTTTCCCTGCGTCAAGGCAGCTGATATGGACGGGATCTACGGCCAAATTCATTGGGCCGGGCTACATGCGCGACTGCAGCGTGCGGTGTCCTCGTGCTGGTATGAAATATGGACTTATGTTCTAAATTTTGTGATAATTGCCTTTCGGCAAGCGGGCAGTTATATGCGATGCAAGGTGTTTATCAAGGACGGTCAATGCAAAATGGTGGTGCCGAAACAGCGGGTTCGGCAAACTTGCCAGGCGGTGACGACTGTGTCACCCGGGTAGCTGGATTGCTCGATGCCATTGATGCGTGTCCGGACGGCGCCATATTCACTCGCGTCTATCGCGAAGAGGCATTGGCGCAGGCGTTGCGGCTCGACCGTCTCCATGTCGACGAACGCGGCCCCCTGTGGGGCGTGGTGGTTTCGGTCAAAGACATGTTCGATATAAAGAGCGAGGTCACGGTGGCGGGCTGCGCCCGCTTCCTGAAAAACCCTCCCGCCTCCAAAGACGCGGAAGTGGTGTCCCGGCTACGCTTGTCGGGTGCAATAATCATCGGCAAAACAAGCATGCCCGAACTGGCTTATTCCGGCCTGGGCCTCAACTCGCGCTTTGGTACGCCGCGAAACGCCATCGACCCGGCCTGCATACCCGGAGGCTCATCATCAGGGGCGGCAGTGGCGATAGCGCAGGGTCTTTGCACGGCTGCGGTGGGTAGCGACACCGGCGGCTCGATCAGAATTCCGGCAGCATTCAACGGCGTGGTGGGCTTCAAGCCGACTCAGTCTAGGGTGCCGCGGGACGGCATGGCCGAGCTGTCGCGCTCCCAGGACGCTGCGGGGCTGATAGCAAGAAACGTATCCGATTGCGCCTTGGTCGACGCAGTCATGGCCGGAGATGTTCCGTCCAAACTCGAGCCGCGTCCGCTGACAGGCCTCAAAGTAGCAGTACCCGACGCCTATTTCACTGAAGCCCTCGATCAGCCGGTCGCGCTCGCATTCGAGCGCAGTCTTGGGCGGCTCAGCCTGGCAGGCGCGTCTCTGAGCCGCATCGAGTTCGTGCCGGGTGAGGTCATCGGCGAAATCATGAGCCTCGGAGGGTTGGTAGGGCCCGAGTCGTACAAGCGATACCATCATTTGTTGGATGAGCCGGACGCCATGGATCCGTTCGTGTTCAATCAGATGAAGCGTTTTGCTCATCACCACGATAGCGATTATAAAAAGGCTCTCGCACTGCGCGGCCGCGCACAGGCGCTGTATGAGCAGGCAATGGCCGATTTCGACGTTCTGGTCTGCCCGACGGTGCCAATGGCCGCGCCCCGATTCGACGACCTGAACGGCGATGAGGCGGCTCTGGCGCTCAACCGGCGTGTGCTTCGCAACACCAGCCCCTTCAATACGCTGGATGTGCCTGCGATCACGCTTCCTTGCCAGCGTCCCGGCGAGGCGGGCGTGGGTCTCATGCTTGTCGGCAAGCATTTGCGCGATTTCGAACTGCTCCGGATTGCGGGCAGTGTAGAAAGCGCCCTGTGAACAGAATTTTGGCAACTGGGCAGTATACTTCCTGCCGGTAAGATAAAAAGGGTACTGTGGCGCTATGGATAAAACGGTTGCTAAGGCCTTGAACCTCCTTGAGAACCTCGTCAAGTCTCCCGAGCCTTTGGGCGTGACCGATCTCGCTCAGCGATTGGACCTGACGAAAAGCAATGTGCATCGTACGCTTGATACGCTGCGGCAGCTCGGATACGTGGAATATTTGCCGGAGCAGCGCAAGTACCGGGCGTCTTTCAAGCTTTGGCAGTTGGGAACGTGGATTTCTGAGAACCTGGATATTAAGCAGGTTGCGAGCCCTCACCTGCAGGCCTTGGCCGAGGCAACCGGCGAAACCGTCCATCTTTGCCTGTTGTCGGGAGACAGCGTCGTGTATATCGACAAGGTCGACTGCAAACATCATGTGCGGCCCGCGACACGCATCGGGGGCTCCGCCCCCGCGCACTGCGTTTCAACCGGGAAGGCGATTCTGGCGTTTCGAGAAGCTGCGGCCAAGGCGGTGATAGGCAAGCTTGAAAAACATACGCCTCAAACGATCGTCTCCAAAGCGGCATTCGAGGCCGAACTTGCGGCGATCCGCGAGAAGGGCATCGCGTACAACCGCGGCGAATGGCATGTGGAGACCATCGGAGCCGCTGCGCCTATTCGCAATGCCGAAGGTGTCGTCATGGCGGCCGTCGGCGTATCGATCCCAACCTCGAGGGCGAAGATGCCCGACGTAAAAAAGCTCGCGCCGACCATTCGGGCGACTGCCTATGCAATTTCGGCGGCGCTGGGTTTCCATGGCAAGCAATGAGCGCATGAGCTGATCAGCGCCTTTGGCTGGCCCTATGGCCGGCCCGCGCATGAAATCGCACGGTATCCCATATCACTGCTGGGCATATTCAGGGTGCCACTTCGCGTTCCATGCTTTGAGTACATCGTTCGATTTTTTTTCGCGTTCCGCGCGCACTGCTTCGTTCACTCGAAGCGCAATCTCCAGGCGGTGTCCGTTCGGATCGAAGAAGTACAGCGAATTGATCGTGCCATGATCGACTATGCCGATATAGTCGATGTGGTGTTCTTCGAGCGATGCCTTCATTTTCAGCAAGTCGTCGCGGGTTGAAACCTCGAGCGCGAGATGTTGCACCCACGATGGCGTATTCGTGTCGGGAATGGCCCTGGGTGTTTGAGGCAACTCGAAAAAAGCGACATTGCTGCCGTCCGCCATTTCAAAAAATATATGGATGTAGGGCGTTTCTTCGCCCGTCGAAGGAACTCGGTCCTGGCTGACCGCCATGGCGAACCTCAGACCGAGCACCTTTGTATAGAAATCGACGGTTTCTTGCGAGTTATTGCAGCGATACGCCACGTGGTACAGCTTCTGGATCATGTCTCAGTCCCCTGATGAAGAAAGCCGGTGAAGGCGGCCGATTGGCATGGGTGGAACGCCAATTTAGTTCTATAAAATAGAAAAATAATTCTAATTATTGGGTAAGTGTGAAAGGGTTGTCAATCCGTGTTTTTGCTCCCGGCACTGGGATTATTGATATTTAACTTACCTTGCCCGTCTCCGTTTCTTGAGCCGATTTTCGTTTCCAGCTTCCGAGAGCCGCGTCTGGCCTCTGTTTTAGCACGTCTCAAGGCCTAGGCCGTGGTAAGGACGGCGGCTGCGGAAAAAAGGCATGCGAACATCGACGCGGAATCTTCTGGACTTAATTTCTTCTGTATTATAGAATTAAAGTATCAATATTTAGAACTATTGGAAGACATGGAACTTTCCCCCGAGCATATTCAGCGCACGCTTTCTGTAGGCGGACGCGAATTCCGTTATTACGCGGTTGATGCAGTCGATCATTTAAGCGGCGGTATATGCATGCCGCGGACGATAAGAATCCTGCTGGAGAATCAGTTGCGTCACTTTGACGGCGGTGCTGTTCGAGAAGAGTCTCTGGGGTTCTTGGCGGGCTATTCCGCCCGTAGCGTGGGAGCGGAAATTCTGTTCTGGCCATCGCGTGTGCTGATGCAGGAGGCCGCCGGCCTTCCGGGCATGCTCGATCTTGCCAGCATGCGCGATCTATTGAGCAAGTACGGGTACGATCCCAAAGTGGTCAATCCACATATTCCTGTGGACCTGGTCATAGACCATTCGGTTATGGTCGACCATTTCGGCAGCGAAGAGGCGTACCAGCTCAATCTCGATCTCGAGTACAAGCGCAACGAAGAGCGATATAGCTTTCTGAAATGGGCGCAACGAAGCTTTCGCAATTTTCGTGTGGTGCCTCCCGGACAGGGCATATGTCACCAGATCAATCTTGAGCATCTGGCCACGGTCGTGGCATGCGACGATAATGAAGACGTTCCGCTCGTCTTTCCCGATACCGTCATTGGTACGGACAGCCATACGACAATGGTCAACGCACTATCCGTCCTGGGTTGGGGCGTGGGCGCGATAGAGGGGGAGATCGCCATGATGGGAGAGCCCCTTTCAATGCTGCTTCCCCACGTCGTCGGGGTCGAGGTCATCGGGAGTCTGCCCGCAGGGTCGACCGTCACGGACGCCGTGCTCACCTTGACGGAAATGCTCCGCAAACGGGGGGTCGTCGGCCGATTCGTGGAATTCTTCGGACCGGGTCTGACCGGTTTGAAGCTGGCCGACCGGGCTACACTGGCCAATATGGCGCCAGATTATGGTGCAACTTGCGGCTACTTTCCCATCGATGAAGAGACCTTGCGTTATCTGCGCGAAACGGGACGCAGCGACGAGCACATCGATCTCGTGGAGGCGTATGCGCGCGCCCAGGGCCTCTGGTATGACTCTTCAATGCCGATACCGAATTTCAGCGAAATCCTGACTTTCGATCTTTCTTCGGTGGAGCCTTCGGTTTCGGGGCCGGGGCGCCCCGAGCAACGCATCAGCCTGTCCGAGGTTGCTGAACAGTTTGCCCGATACAAGGACGCCTGGCCATCGGAAGCGCAGCCTTCCGGCGATGAAGCGCCTGCCAACGGCGCCGTCGTGATTGCCGCGATCACCAGTTGTGCGAACACGTCGAATCCATCGGCGATGATCGGCGCCGGCTTGCTGGCGCGCAATGCGGTTCGGCTGGGGTTGAGCGCAAAGCCTTGGGTAAAAACCTCGATGTCGCCCGGTTCCCGCGTGGTGGTCGATTACCTCAGGGCAGCGGGTCTTGAAGAGCCGCTGCGTAAACTGGGTTTCGATACGGTCGGCTTCGGCTGCATGACTTGCGTAGGCAACTCGGGTCCGCTTCCCGAAGCGGTAGCCCGCTTGATAGAGCATCAGCAACTGCATGCGGTGTCGGTGCTTTCAGGCAACCGTAACTTCGAAGCGCGGATTCACCGCCTCGTTCGTTCGAATTATCTTTGCTCGCCGGCGCTCGTCGTCGCCTACGCGCTCGCTGGAAACGTGTCGGTCGATTTGCTGACGCAGCCTATCGGAACCGCCGAGGACGGGACGAACGTCTATCTGCGCGACGTCTGGCCGGATCCCGACGAAGTCGAGGCTATCAGCAGGGACCACATTGTTTCGGGCTTGTTTACCGATTCTTATGATTCCGTTTTTGACGGGGGCGCGCGTTGGAAGCAATTGGACTGCCCGGAAGGCGACACCTTCTCGTGGTACGAAGGCAGCGATTACATCAGAATGCCGCCATTTGTGGAGCATGGAATTCTACCGCCGAGTTTGGACGATCTTCGCTCCGCGCGTGTGCTCGCCATCTTGGGGGACCAGGTCACTACCGACCACATTTCCCCCGTGGGCGAAATTACCTGCGGTTCACCCGCCGGACAGTTCCTGCAAAATCGAGGTGTTCCGCCCGATGAATTCAATTCGTATGCTTCGCGCCGCGCCAACTACGAAGTGATGACTCGAGGAACATTTGCGAATCCGCGCCTGAAGAACGAAATGGTGCCTCAATCGATGGGCTCGTTCACACGTATTTTCCCGGGGGCCGACATCTTCAGCATCTATGATGCGGCAACCGAGCTTCAGCGGCAGAGCGTGCCCAGCGTCATCTTTGCGGGCAAGCAGTACGGCACGGGTTCGGCAAGGGACTGGGCGGCGCGCGGCACTTATCTGCTGGGAGTAAGGGCGGTTGTTGCGGAGAGCTTCGAAAGAATCCATCGCTCGAACCTGGCGCTGATGGGAGTGTTGCCGGTGGAGTTGCCCGCGGGCGTGACACGAGGCAGCCTCATGCTTTCAGGCGATGAAACGATCGACATTATCGGTGTTTCCGAAACGATGAGCACCCCGGCGAATGTCGTTCTGCGCATTACCAGAAAAGATGGACAGGTACTCGAGCAACCTGCCATCTGTCGACTGGACACCCGGATGGAGAAAAATTATTTCCGTGCGGGCGGAGTATTGAAATATATATATGAGCTCATGCTCGAACAGGGCAAGTCCCCCGCGGTAGCGGAAAACTGATGAGTGAGATTGATATGCAAGGCCTGCCGTTGACCGGAGTTAAAGTCATTGAATTCTGTTCTGTCGCCGCCGGCCCGTTCTGCGGGATGTTGCTGGCGGACATGGGGGCGGAAGTGATCAAGGTGGAAGCTCCAGGAGGAGATACGCTGAGAGCCTGGCCGCCTCTGACAGAAGGATATAGCGAAAACTTCGCCTCATTGAACCGGAATAAGAGCTCGGTGGTGTTGGACTTGAAGGATCAGGCCGACCAGGAATTTGCCCGGCAGCTTGTCCTGGGCGCCGACGTCGTAATAGAAAACAACCGGCCGGGAGTCATGAAACGTCTGGGCCTCGATTACTCCCGCTTCGTAAAAGACAAGCCAGGCCTCGTCTATTGCTCGATATCGGCTTATGGACAGACGGGACCGCGTGCCGACGAAGGGGGATTCGACCTGACCATACAGGCCGCTGCCGGCGTCATGAGCGTGACAGGAGAGGAGTCGGGGGCGCCGGTCAAATGCGGCGTACCCATATCGGATTTTGCATCGGGTCTGTATGCGGCCTATGCGGTGGCGGCGAAACTGGCGCATGTGCGGGCCGGCGGATCGGGGGCGCATATCGATGTGCCCATGTTCGGTTGCACGTTGGGAATCGCCGCATTGCAGACCAGTGAATATTTTGGTGCCGGCCGCGATCCCGTAAAGCTCGGTTCGGCGCATCCCAGAAATGCACCTTATCAAGCATACCGGGCGTCCGACGGATATTTCACGATCGCCGCCGGCAACCAGAAGCTGTGGCTGTCAGTGTGCAAGGCGGTGGGCCTGGAGCAGCTCCCGGAAGACAGTCGCTTTCTGACGACTTCCGACCGTGCGCGCCATCAGACGGCGCTGAAGGAAATTCTGGAAGAGCGATTCGGACGTGAGCCGGTGGATCACTGGATAGAGGTTTTCAACCGAGCGGGAGTGCCCCATGCGCGGATCAATACCTATTCCCAGGCTTTGTCCGATCCCCAGGTGGCGCATATGGGATGGGTTCAGCCCATGACACTGCCGGGAGGAATGTCGACGCAGACATTTGCCTCTCCCCTGCGGCTCGATGGAGTAGGCCTGCCGATACGCATGCAGCCGCCGGCCCTGGGCGAGCATACCGAGAGCATACGTGCCGCTATTGTGGATAATGGGTAATGGGATGATTATGAACAACAAACTGCTGGCGTTCGTGACTGAGATCAGTCGGCTCGTGGAACGAGCGGATCTAGGGCAAGAAAGCATTCTTAAGGAAGCAGGCCGCCATATGGAGGGCCTGGTGGCCCGGGACGACTGGCTGCCGGCCTCCATGGCGCAGCCGCATCCCAAATACTATCAGCAGCATCTTCTATACGGCGATCTCTTCGACCGTTTTTCCGTGGTGAGTTTTGTCTGGGGCCCGGGGCAGTTCACGCCCGTGCATGATCACACCGTCTGGGGGGTGATCGGAATGCTGCGCGGCGCTGAACGAGAGGTGCCGTATGAGCGCACGGACGACGGCCGGCTCCTGCCGAGCGGTCCCCCCAGGGTGCTCGAGCCGGGGGATGTCGCCTGTGTGGCGCCCGGCATCGGCGACATCCATGCAGTCAGCAATGCGCTCGATGACGAAGTGTCGATCAGCATCCATTTGTATGGAGGCAATATCGGAAAGATTCAGCGCAATACATATGATCCGCAGACAGGGTCGAGCAGGCCTTTCGTTTCGGGATATTCGAATGCGCTGCTGCCTAACTTGTGGGCGATGGAGCGGGGAGATCGAGGTGCTTGATCTCGTGCGGGTTCAGTCTGAACAGTCCATCACTCGCGTGACGCTATGCCGAGCCGAGAAGGGCAACAGCCTGTCGAGCGAAATGGTGGCGGCCTTGACAGCGATCGTCCGTCGCTGCTACGAGGACGGCACCACGCTGTTGGTGCTGGCGGGAGACGGGCGGCATTTCTGCACGGGCTTCGATCTGGGAGAGCTCGATCAAGAAACCGACGATACGCTGATGGCGCGATTTGTCCGTATAGAACTGCTATTGCAAGCCTTGAATGCCGCTCCATTCATCACGGCGGCATTGGGTCAAGGCCGTATCGTCGGCGCGGGCGCGGACATCTTCGCGGCCTGCAAGCGCAGGATATTGATAGGCGACGCGCGTCTCAGATTCCCCGGCGCCGCATTCGGGCTGGTTCTGGGAACCGGCCGATTGGCGCGTATCGTGGGGGTCGATAAAGCATGCGAATGGGTGGGAAGCGGTAGGTGGATCGCGCGCGATGAGGCATCCGCGGCAGGCTTGTGCACTGCGTGCCTCGACGAGGCCGGAGTCTTTCCGTTCGTGGAGGAGCTGGCCAATGAAAGCGTGCGCCTGGACGCGGCGACACGAAGCGGAGTGTACGCGGCAGCCGGGGCGGGACGCCACAGTGCTGAAGATCTCGAGGCTCTGGTGTTGTCCGCCGCACGGCCCGGCCTGCGCGATCGCATCCAGGCTTTTCGAGATGCGGCAGTTCAAAAATAGCGAAACAGCGGTATGCGCGGGTCAAGGTGGGCGGCCAGCGTCCCTTGACCGTCTTTCAAAGCCTGTTCGCCCAGTCCCGGATGAGGTCCGCCGACTGCTCGATGAGGGCGGGTTGATTGAAAAGGTAGTGGGTGCCGCCGACGATATCATGCGACACGAGGCGTTCTCCGCCCGCTTGCCGCCATTCTTCCATGTGACTGGGATACACCGAGGCATCGGCGGTGTGTTCCAGCAGGACGATTGGCACGCTGGTCCGGGCGAGGTTCTGGGGCCCATCGGCACGAGAATGGTCGAACGACCACTGGCTGAGCCAGGCGGTGCAGGTGGTAAAGCGCGCGAGGCTGTTTGTACTGTAGTTCACCGCCTTCGGGCCCATCTTGTGACTATGGCTTCGTATACCGCCCGCGACCCGCTGGTTTGCATCCAGCGAAAGATCGAGGTAGCGCGGATCCGCGTAGGTTCTATAGACGATGAAGGCCTCGTCGTGTATCGGTTCGGGTAGCGAGCGCAAGTAGCGCAGTCGCTCGATTGCCCGATCCGAGATGCGCTTGACGCGTTCGTGCTGCGCGGCGCGGTAGCGGGCGACGAAATCCGGCGAATAGGGTGGTGTATGGGCCGGCCCATACATATCCAGCTCAGGGTTCGTCGAGAGCGGGTCGCTTTCGTCGGTAACGGAGGGATCGATCGCAGAAAGCATGACTCGAGCGCGCCCTATATGAGAAGCGGTGAGGGCGATGCCGTCGGCTTTGGGAAGGTCTTCGGGTTTGATGTGAACAGGGTCGCCGGCGGGCGTGTCGGAGATGGTCAGTTTCTCGGCCTGTGCCTGATAGAAGCTCATCGTTGCCGCTCCGCCCGAGTTGCCGATCAGGACGACACGTTCAAAGCCGATACTGCGCAGGTACGAGACCGCCGCTCCGACGTCGAGCAGTACGTACTCCATTTGGAGCAGGCTGTCGTTGCCGACGTAGCGGGTATTTTGAGCGAGCGTCGCTATACCGCGGCGTGCCAAAGGTTCAATCAGGTAATGCCCCATGTAGTTGCTGGTGGGGTGTAGCAGCAATGCCGCCGTTTTCGATCCCGTGGGTCGGGTCAGCTTGCCGTAGATGCGTGGACGCCCGGTATGCAGGCCGGATTGGCTGTCCATTGCCGCGCCCGGCTTGGCCTCTAGAACGACCAGTTCTGAAGATTCCATTAGCCCTCCTTTTGTTCTATTATTTGAAAGTTAAGTTCTGTTAAATGATAAATGTGTTTATTCGATTTGTCGAGGAGCTTGTGGATTTATTGACCTCATATTGAGTTTGATACTATATTATGGAAAACATGTTCTGAATTTTGATATGGATTGCGTTGGCTTGCGTCAGCGCCGGACGGGAGGGAGTTGCATGCCCAGCGCTGCAGGAACGATAGATAGGACCGCATTATTCGGATCGTTGGACCTTGGCGAGATCAAGCTGCCGAACCGCATCATCATGGCCCCGATGTCCCGTATGCGGGCACAGGCCGATGGAGTGCCGTCCGAGCTCAACGTCGTCTACTATGCGCAGCGGGCGTCGGCGGGGCTGATCATCGCGGAGGCGTCCTGTGTGTCGCGGCAGGGGCGCGGCTATGCGAATTCCACTGCCATATACAGCGACGAGCACACCGGGGGATGGCGCAAAGTCTGCGATGCGGTTCACGCGGCGGGCGGCCGGATTGTGCTGCAGCTATGGCACGTTGGCCGCATCTCGCATTCCTCTCTGCAGGACGGAGGCGCGCTGCCGGTTGCGCCGTCGCCGATAGCGCGCAGCGGAGAGATACTGACGCCGAACGGTCCGATGCCCTACGAAACGCCGCATGCGCTTTCAGTGGACGAAATCCACGCAGTGGCCGAAGACTATCGGCGAGCGGCGGCCCGCGCCAAAGACGCTGGTTTCGATGGTGTCGAGGTGCAGTGCGCCAACGGATTTCTGCTCGAGCAGTTCCTGAATGACGGCACCAATCACCGCACAGACCAATATGGCGGAAGCATGGAAAACCGCTCGCGCATTTTGTTCGAAACCCTCGAGGCTGTATGCTCGATCTGGCCGTCGGGGCGTGTCGGAGTACGCCTCTCCCCGTTCAGCACTTCTCACGAATGCACTGATAGTAATCCCGAAGCGCTGCATAGCCATGTCGTTTCACGCTTGGCCGCCCTTAACTTGGCATATCTGCATTTCTACGAGCCGCGAGCCGGCGGCGCGGGTCGCAGCGACGAGTTCACTGCGGGCGTGCCTTTTGTGTCGAAGCTGATGCGTAAGCACTACTCCGGTCCGATCATCGCCGCCGGCGGCTTCGACCCCGACTCGGCGGCCGTGGCGGTCGAGCAGGGCTCTGTGGACGCCGTGGTGTTCGGGCGCCACTTCGTATCGAATCCCGATCTGCCGGCGCGCATCCGCCATGGCCTTACGCTGACTCCTTACCATCGGCCCACTTTCTACTCGGGCGGCGTGTCGGGTTATACAGACTATCCATACGCTCAATGTTCGCAGTCGTAGCCGGGATGCGCTCCTGGGTCCAGCACTAACATGCTTCCATAACGGCTGGCTTGTCAACCAGGAAGCCCCGTTGCGCTCCACGCCCGCAGTTCCTCTTCTTCCAAGCCATACAGCCAGGCCAGGCGAGGCACGGTCAGCAGGGCGGCGGGAGCATCGGTGGCGTGCAAAGTGCCGTCTTTGAACAGCGCGACGCGGTCGGCCAGGCGGGCCGCGTGCTCGGGCTGGTGGGTGCACAGCAGGATGGCAAGCCCTTCCTGCTTGAGCCGGCGGATTTTTTCCAGCACGCGGAGCTGGTTGCCGAAGTCCAGGCTGGCCGTGGGTTCGTCCATGATCAGGATGGACGGCTGCTGGGCCAGGGCGCGGGCGATCAGGGCAAGCTGGCGTTCGCCGCCGCTGATGTGCGTGAACGGCTCGGGGGCGAGCGCGCGGATGCCCAGGGTGTCCAGGCTTTCGTGGGCGATGCGGCGGTCTTCGGCTCCGGGGACGGCATATCGCGGCATATGCGCCGTGCGGCCCATCAGCACGATCTCTTCCACGGTAAACGGAAATTCGCCGCTGTGGGCCTGGGGCACGTAGCCCAGCTGGCGGGCCAGCTCGCGGCGCGGCCATTGGGCCAGCGGGCGGCCCAGCACGTCGACGCTTCCGGCATGCGCCGGCAGCAGGCCCAGCAGGGTCTTGAGCAGGGTGCTTTTGCCGCTGCCGTTGGGGCCCAGCAGGCAAAGAATCTCGCCTTCGGCAAGCCGCAGCGTGATGTTGTGCCCGACCTGTTTCTGGCCATAGCCTATGCCCAGGCCATCGGTTGCGATGGCCGCGATGCGAACATTGCCCGCATCGGCTTCGGTGGCGGCGAATGAGGCCTGGCTCATGTCAGCTGCTCTGGGTCCATGCCGTTGATGCCATCCAGGAAGATGCGCACGATCATGCCCGACAGTTCACTGGCATTGATGGAGCCCGAGGGCTTGTACCAGACGTGGATCCAGTTGGTCATGCCGAAATACAGCATGGCCATGGCGGTGAGCTTCTTGCGCGTGACTTCGACGTCGGGGCGCAGCGCCTGCACCAGCAGCACCATGCGGTTGATGATGCGGTGCTGGATCTGCGATATGGAGCTTTTCGCTGCCGCGTTCAGGTGGCGCGGCATGGTCAGCAGCACCGTGATCTCGTCGGGAACGCGCAGATATTCGTTCACCAGCGTGGCCGTCATGGCATGGAACTGCTCTTCGGGCGTGCCGGCGGCTTCGACCGCGGCGTCCACTTTCCAGGCCAGGTCCTCGATCTTCCATTTGATCAGGCCATACAGAATGGCGTGCTTGGAGCGGTGGTAGTGATACAGCGATGACTTGCCGATGCCGCATTGCTCGGCGATGTCTTCGAGCAGCGTCTCGTTGTAGCCTTTCTTGGCGAACATGACGGCCGCGGCGCGCAAGATATCCTGCTTGCGGACTTCATAGTCCAGGGCCTTGGGACGCGCCATGTCAGCCGCCTTTCGCCGCGGCGCGTTCGGCCTTGATGCGGCGCGAAGTTTCGCGGCGGTCGGCTTCGGTCCGCGCGACGCTGGGGCGTTCGGCCAGGCGCTGCAGGTAGGGGGCGAGTTCGGGCGCCTGCTCTTGCAGAAAGGTCTTGTGTCCCGCGATGGCCACGGCCCACTGAATGGTACTGAGGTGAACCCAGGCCGCGCTGTCGGCGTGGGTGAATTCGTCGCCGCAAAGCCAGGGGTTCAGGCTGGCGCGCCGCAGGAGGATGCACAGGCCTTTCTTCAGATCTTCCAGGGTGCGCTCGAGCAGGCCCTCCGGCATTTCCTTGCCCCAGAACACCGACTGATAAATGGGCCGCATCGGGGCGTCCAGATACAGCTCGAGGTACAGGATGAGCTCGCGGCACCGGGCGCGCTGCAGAGGGCCGGAGGGAAACAGCGAAGGCATCCCGCCTGCGCGGATGTCCTCGAGATATTCGACGATGGCCTGGGATTCGTAGACGTACTCGCTGCCGCGGCGCAGGAAGGGAATCTTGCCGCTAGGGCTGCCCGAATCGGGCCACTGCCCCGCCCCGGGCAGGACTTCGATTTCTTCGAAGGGCAGGTCCAGTTCGATCAAGGCGATCTTGACCTTGTTGTAATAAGTGCTGATGGGCGAACCATACAGATGTAGCGAATCAGGCATGCCGGGTCTCTACTTGGAGTCTCGTCTGGAATCGAACACGAGGCAATCATTGCCGTCTGCATCCGCGCAGTATAGACGCTGCAGGGCCTCGCTGCGCAGCGTGAGCACGCCGCGCTGGTTGATGTGCCCCTTGTCGGTGATCTCGCCGGCATCGATGCTGGGCGGGCTGTCCAGCAGCATGGCGCGCGCGATGCGCGTGCTGCTGCCGGGAAAGCGCGCGTTGTAGTCCCGAATGCCCTGTGCGATGAGCTGCTTGAGCGGCTCGTGGCAGGCGATGTCCTGTTCGGACAGCGGCGCGCAATCGGGCAACTGCTTGCGGACCCGATTGAAATCGATGAACAGCATGGCACCCAGCTCGTGCTGGTTGGGCGCCGCCAGCACGGCGTCGGCCACCCAGGGGCGCAGATGTTCCAGCAATTCCGTGCGCACCGTCGCCACCGAGACCCAGGTGCCGGTCGACAGTTTGAAATTCTCGGCCAGCCGTCCCGCGTAGATCAGCCCGTGCTCCGGCCGGTCCGGATCGGCCCAGGCGACGGCGTCGCCGGTCTTGAGGAAGCCCTCTTCGTCGAAAGTGTCCTGGTTGGCCTGGGGGTCGCGATGGTAGCCGGGAGTGATGTTGTCGCCGCGGAAACGGATCTCGAAGCGCTCGCCGTCGGGCACCAGCTTGGCCTCGACCCCGGGCGCGGGCAGCCCCAGCGTGCCCAGGGCATGCGGCGGCCACCAGATCAGCGTGGCGGGCATGGTGGTTTCGGTCGAGCCCAGAGACGAGCTGATGGGGATGCGCCGTCCCGTCGCTTGCACACTGAAATGCTCGAGCTTGTGCAGAGTGGCGGGGGACAGCGCCGCGCCGCCGTAGACGATGACCTCGAGATTGGGAAACAGGTCGTCTGCGATGGCGGGGTCGGCCTCCATGCTGGCCACCAGCATGTCCAGGCCGCGCGGCACGTTGACCATGACGTTGGGACGCAGTTCGCGCAAGTGGGCGATGCTGCGGTCCATCAATTGGGGCACGGGCTTGCCGTCGTCGATGTACAGGCTGCCTCCATGCCTCAAGGCCATGCTGAAAGTGCCGTGGGCGCCGGCTGTATGGTTCCAGGGCAGCCAGTCGAGCAGGACGAGCGGCTGCTCGGCCAGGAAGGGCCATACCTGGTCCCACAGCACGCCCGACGAGATGATGTTGCGCTGGGTCATGATGACGGCCTTGGGGTTGCCGGTGGAGCCCGAGGTGAGCAGCAGGCGGGCGGTGTCGTCCAGGCCGATGCGATCGTAGCGCGCTTCGAGTTCGGGCGTGGGCGCGGTGCCCAGCCCGTCCTCGAAGACCATGTCGATCAAGCCTGCTTCGGGCGCATCGGCCAGCAGCAGGGCGTCTCCCAGCGTCTTGGCCAGGCGCAGGGCGTTGCCGTAGCGGCCGGGGTCCGAGGCGTAGATCAGCGAAGGCTGAAAGCGGCGCACCAGGTCGCCCACTTTGCCGCAGGTGCGCGACATCAGGCTGTAGGCGGTGGAAACCGGCATGACCGGAATACCGATCTGCATGGCGGCCAATTGCAGCAATGCGTGGTGGATGCTGTTTTCGCTCAGCACCATGATGGGCCGATCGTCCGGCAAACCCAGGTTCAGCATCCATTGCGACAGTGCGTCGGCCTTCCGGCGCGCCTGGGCATAGCTGAGCCGCGTCCAGCGGCCGCGGCCGTCGGGTTCGGCCAGGAACGTCTGTTCTGGCCGTTCGCGGGCGTGGCGCCGCAGATAGTCGCCGAGCTGGCGCACGGGCAGCGCGCCCAGAGGCTGCCGGTTGCTGACCAGGACGACCCCGTCGGGCCGCTGCTGCACGTCGATCTCGACGGGCGCGAAGTGGACGGGGCGGAAAGGCGCGGTGGAGCGCTCCGGGGAAAGGACGGCGGGCGCTTGCTGTACGGTGGTGCTCATGACGCGAACTCGGTTTGAAAAATGATTGCGTTGATCAGGCAAAACTCAATACGACCTTGGTGCCGCGCGGGGCCGATGAGAATCGGCTCCATGCCTGCTGAAAGTCATGGGCGGGCACCAGCTCGTGCGGCGAAGCGGTCAGCACCCCCGAACCCATGAGTTCGAGCATGGCTGCCAGCTGCCTGGTGAAGGCGTCTGTTTCCTGGATGAGGAGGCCGCCGCAATACACGCCCAGAATGCCGCAGCCCTTGAGCAGAAGCAGGTTGGTGGGTATGTGTGGAATGTCGCCGGCGGCAAATCCCACCACCAATAGCCGGCCGCGCCAGGCCAGGTTGCGCACCGCGGCCTCGGTGAAGCGGTCGCCCACGGGGTCGACCACGACGTCCGCGCCCTGTCGGCCCAGCAGTTCGCGCAGGCCCTGCTTGAGTTCGCCGGCCGGAACGGTTCGGCCGTGGTCGCCGCCCTGTCGAGCCAGGCGAAAGGTATCGCCGTCGCCGCGGACGACGGTATAGACCTCGGCGCCGGCATGCCCCGCGATCTGGACGCAGGCCTTGCCGACGGCGCCGTTGGCGCCCAGCACCAGCACGCGCTCGCCGGCTTGCAGCCGGGCGCGGTCGAGCAGCCCGTGGTAGGCGGTGAGATGGGAATTGATCGAGCCCACGGCGTCGGCCAGGCCGACCCGGTCCGGCACCGGGACCAGCCGATGTTCGGGCGCGGCCAGGCGGGTGGACCAGGCGCCCACCACGCCGCTGGAAATGACTTTGTCGCCCGGCTTGAAGCGGGCCGCCCGGGGGCCGGCCGAACGCACCACGCCGGCGGCGTCCAGGCCCGGCACGAAGGGTGTGGGCGGCCGTTCCTGATAGCGACCCTGCACCAGCAGGTGGTCGGTGAAGTTGAAGGCCGCGCAATGGACGTCGATCAGGACTTCATCGGCCTCGAGCGGGGCGGACGGCTCCAGTGCCTGGCGCTGGATGTCGGGGGGATTGCCGTATTCGCGGCATACGAGGGCGAAAGCCTCCCCGTCCGGAACGGATGCTGTGGTGTTCATGTGCTGCCGGGAAGAGAGCCATGGCCGCCCAGGGCCTGTTAACAGGTCCTGGGCCATGGCTTGAGGGTGGAATGCGGGCGGATTACTGGATCAATTGCCAGTTGCCGTCCTTGACGGTGAGCAGCTCGACGCCGCGCTCGTCGAAGCCGCTGTGGTCTTCGGGGGTCATGTTGTAGATGCCCTGGGTGCCGGCCAGGTCCTTGACCTTCTCGAGCGCGTCGCGCAAAGCCACGCGGAACTCTTCCGTGCCCGGCTTGGCGCTCTTGAGCGCTTCGGGGATGGCCTGTTGAAGCAGCAGGCCGGCGTCATACATATTGCCGCCGAAAGTGGCCGGTTCGCTGCCGTGCATGGCTTTGTAGGCATTGATGTATTCCAGCGCCACCTTCTTGGCGGGGTTGCTGTCGGGCGCCTGGTCGGGCACGAGCATGACGCTGCCGGCCACGATGGTGCCTTCGACCTTCTTGCCGCCCAGCTTCAGGAACTCGTTCAGGGCCGCGCCGTGCGTCTGATAGAAGGTGCCCTTGTAGTTCATGTCCTTGAGCGTGGCCTCGGGCAGCACGGAGGGACCGCCGGGCGCGGCGATGAGGACGGCGTCGGGCTTGGCGCTGAGCACGCGCAGGGCCTGGCCGGTGACCGAGGTATCGGGCCGCTTGAAGCGTTCGTTGGCCACGATCTCGATGCCCGTGCCCTTGAGCTTGTCCTGCATGACCCCGTACCAGGTTTCGCCGAAGGTGTCGCCGGTGCCGATGAAGCCCAGTGTCTTGACGCCGTTCTTGACCATGTGGCCGACGAGCTTGTCGGCGACCAACCCGTCGTTCTGAGTGGTCTTGAACACCCATTTGCGCTTGTCGTCCATGGGCAGCACGATGGCGATGGTGCCCACCGGCGCGAGCAGGGGCATCTTGGCCTCGGCCACGAAGTCGAGCGCCGCCATGGCGTTGGGCGAGCTCGAGGGGCCGACGATGGCATCGACCTTGTCCTCGGTGATGAGCTTCTTGACCAGGGTGACGGTGTTGGAAGGGTCGCTGCCGTCGTCATAGGCGATGTACTGGACCTGCTGGCCGCCGATTTCCTTGGGCAGCAGCGGTACCGTGTTTTTCTGGGGAATGCCGATCAGCGCCACCGGGCCGGTATTGGACGATATGACGCCGATCTTGACTTGGGCCTGGGCCGCCGCCGAAGTCGCCGCCAGGGCCAGGCCCGCGGCCAGAGTCGAGAACAGTTTTCGGTAGTTCATGCTTGTCTCCGATTTTTATACTGAAATGAAGGAACTTCGATCAAGTACTGCTTTAAAAGGGTGTCCTAGTGATCGGCGTCGCAGGCCATGGCGGTGGCGTAGCCGCCCCGCCAGTAGACCAGCGGCCGGCCGTCACGGTGTTCGAACTGCTTGACCGTACCCAGGACGATATCATGGTCGCCCGCCGCGATCATCGAATGCGTCTCGCATTCGAAGGTCGCCAGCGTGTCGCTGATGATGGGCAGACCCGACGAAGATGCATGATACGGCACGCCGGCGAAGCGGTGTTCGATCGGCCCCGTCATTTGCTGGGCGACGTCGCGCTGGTGCTTGGCCAGGATGTTGACGATGAAGCGGCCGGCCCGGCTGATGGTGGCATGGGCGGTCGAGCCGCGGATGACGTTCCAGCTGATCATGGGCGGCGCCATGGACACGCTCGAAAACGAATTGACGGTGAGGCCGTAGGGCCTGCCGTGCTCGTCCAGCGTGGTGATGACGGCAATGCCGGTGGCGAAGCGCCCGAAGGCGTGGCGCAGCTCGGGCTTGGGCTGTGCCGCGGGCGCGGGCATGGCGGTCTGGGCTTGTAGCATGATGGTCGTCTCTCGCCGTGGCGAGCCTCCTTCGGTTCGTGGCCGGCGGCCGCTCAGTCGCGTTCGCCTTCGTTGTAGAGCAGGCCGTGGCCCAGCCTGTCGATGCAGATTTCCGACGTCCAGGGCAGCATCAGCGCGCCGCAGCGGCTGTCGCGGAACATGCGCTCGAGCGGAAAGGTCTTGAGCATGGCCTGGCCGCCGCAGACGCGCACGGCGGCCGAGGCGATTTCGGCGCAGTATTCCATGATGGTGTGCTGGCAGGCATAGGCGCGCATGCGCTCGCCGCGCGATGGGTTGGCCTTGAACTCGGACGTCACGCGATGGAACAGCGCCCAGGCCTGCTGCAGCTTAATGTACATCTGGGCGATGCCCACCTGCTTGGTGGGGTACATGCGTCGCTTCACGTTCACGCCCTCGACTTCGCCGCGCAGGTAGGCGACGGAAAAGTCGTAGGCGGCCTGGGCCAGCCCGATATAGCAGGGCGTAAGCGTCATGAACATGTGCGGATACCGGGCGGCGGCCTTGATGTACACGCCCCGGGGCATCATTTCGGCGGTGTCGGGCACGAATACGTCCTTGAACAGCAGCGAGCGCGAAACGGTGCCGCGCATGCCCAGCGGATCCCAGTCGCCCACGATGGACACGCCCTGGGCGTCGGCCGGCACGGCGATGAACATCGTGTTGGCATAGGTGGGCTCGGACACGTCCTCGGTGCACAGCACGCCATAGTAGTCGGCCGACCCCGACAGCGAGGCGAAGATCTTCTTGCCGTTGATCAGCCAGCCGCCGTCCTGGCGCTTGGCGATGGTGCCGAAGGGATGCTTGCCGGCCGCGGCGCCGCTGCCTTCGGAGAAGGGCTGAGAGTAGATCTTGCCCTGCAGCATGTTGCCGTAGTGCAGAGCGCGGTTGCGCTCATGGCTGGCGCGTTGCTCGTCGGTCAGCCTCATGTCGTCGACCATGTCGGCGGTCCACAGCGAGTTCGCATTGTGCATGTTGAAGGTGTTGGCCGTGGAGCCGCAGTAGTAGGCGATGCGCGAGGCGACCAGCATGTAGGTCCGGTAGTCGGCGCCCAGGCCGCCCAGCCGTTCGGGTACGCACAGCCCCAGAAACCCCATTTCATGCAGGTCTTTGTAATTGTCCATGGGGAAGCTGGCTTCGCGATCGTGCTTGAAGGCGCGCTCGGCCCAGGCGATGCCGTACTCGTCCACCTTGGCGATCAGCGCTCTTTGCTTGTCGGTAAGCGCGGCGCCGTCGAACAGGGTGCTGTCGTCGGCGGACTTGGCATATTGCTGGAGGTAGCTGCTGTCCATGAAGGGCTCTTTTTGAATATTCATGACTCGGTGACCTGATGTTGCGCTGCCAGGAATGCGTCGACAGCTTGGTTGAATGTGCCCGGCGACTCGATGTTCGCCATGTGGCGCAGGGCGGGCAGTTCCTGGAAGCGCGCGTTGGCGCCGCTTTGCGCCAGCCGCTGCATGCCTTTGGGCGGCGCCTGGGTGTCGTGTTCGCCCGCCAGCAGCAGCACGGGAACGTCGATGCGCTGGAAGTCGGCCCGGCGGTCGAAGGTGACCAGAAGCCGCATGGCGTCGAGGTAGCGCTGTTTGTCGATGCCGCTGGCGGAAAGTTCGGCCAGCGCGCGCAGGGCGGACGGCGTGGCGGGGTTCATGAAGCCGTCCAGGAGCGTGGGGGCGGCATCGGCAAAGTGCTCGTAGGGCTGCATGGCGTCGGTGCGCTGGCGCAGAAACGCTTCTTTCCAGGCGGCGTCGGTGCTGCCGAATGCGGAACTGGTGGCCGAAAGAACGAGGCTTTGCACGCGTTGCGGATGGCGGTGGTAGAACTCCTGCGCGATCATGCCGCCGATGGAATGGCCCAGGATGTGGGCCCGGCCGATCTCCAGGGCATCCAGCATTGCGCGCAGCGCGTCGGCCAGGCCTTCCCAGCTTGGCGCCGCGGATGCGGGCTCGGGTCCGTAGCCGGGCATGGTCCAGGCCACCGTCAGGCGCGTGCGGCCGAAGTGTTCGAGCTGGGGCAGCCAGATGCTGGCGGTCGACCCCATGCCGTGCAGCATGACCAGCGGGATGCCGCCCCGGCCGCTGGCCAGCCAGGCGGGCAGGGCGTTCACTCGAACACCTCGCACAGCTTGCCCGCATCGACCAGGGTCAGCCCGTCCAGGGCGACGGTGCAGCGCCGCAGGGGCAGGTCGAAATGCCCCTGCGTGTGGCGTCCCGCCATGTCGTTGGCGCCGGTCGAATACAGGAAATTGCCTGCGAAGGCGCGCAGTTCCGTGCCGTTGGTGTCGTTCTTGTCGAACATCTGCAGGGCGTCCCAGCGCGCCATCGGGTTCATGCCCCAGCCGACGTGGCTGACGGCATAGGCGTCCCGGTCGTTCCAGGCTTCCAGATAGCTGCGCATGAGTTCGGCGTCCAGATTCCTGCCCTCGATGCGGGTGATGTAGTCGTTCTCGATATGCAGGGTGATGGGGTTTTCGAGGTAGCGCTTGAAGGTGAGGTTCACATCGCCGACGTCCATGACCAGCGTGCCGTTTACGGCTCCCGCCTTGGGAAAGGCCAGGCACAGGCCGCCGGGCCAGTGCTGCACCAGCCCGGGCCGGTCGGCGCCGCCCCATACCCCGCCCACCCTTGCGCCTTCGAGCCGGATGTCGAGCCGGGTGCCCGCCTCGGAAGCGACGGTCATGGCCTTGGCGCCGGCCAGCATCCGCACGCCGTTCTTGACCTTGCGGGTCATGTCCAGGTCGGTGGTGAGGCGCTCGAGGATCTCGGGATGTTCGTTGCTGATCATGATGAGCCGGGCGCCCGACTCCAGGATGGCGGGCAGCTCGGGCGCATGCAGCAGCCCCTCGACGGTCAGGTCGACCACCAGGCCGGGCCCCGACAGCGCCTGCATCACCGGCGCCATGTTGCGGATGACGTGCGACGCCCCGGTGGAGCGTACCGGCACAGGGGTATCGACGGGCAGCGAAGGCACGGTGATGCGCACCGGCACGGCGCCCAGCCGCGCCAGGGCCAGTTCGGCCAGATGCAGGTTGATGGCGCGGCTGTCGGTCTCGGCCAGAATGCGCACGACCTCGTTCGCTTCCACCTTGCAGCGGCGGAAAATCGTTTCGAAGGTCTTGATCCACTTCTCCTGCGCGTTCATGTTCTCTCCGGGCTGCGCCGATCTCATTTAATTAATAGACTCATTGGTCGAATAATAGTTGCGGGGAGTATGCCGGGTCAAGAGGAAAATAGCGATATTCCATGGTATTAGGGGAAATACTAGGGTGATTCCAGAATCTTTGCTGGGTAAAGGTGTTTCTCCTTAAGCGATCGATGAGTCGGCTAATTGCGGCTCGCCCAAGCGGGAAACGGGCGAAGCGGGCGGCCCGGAGCCGGAAAAGAACGGAAAGGGCCTGTTTATGGCGTCTATTCACCGTGGTCCTGAGGTTGCAGCCCGTAGTATCTTGTGTCTTTTGCAGCGATTGGCTTTCATTACGCGCTTTGGGGGGTAGGGATGAGGATACGGGCACGCAACGTCACGGCCTGGGCGATGGCGGGCATGGTCATGTTCGGCGCCGCCGCCGCGCACGAAACATCGCAGCCCGCCGGCGAACCCGATGCATCCGCCGCGCAGGCCGCCGCCGGCGCTACAGCGCCGGCGGCGTCGGGCATCCAGGTCGAAACGCTGCTCAAGGCCGACTCCTCGTGGGACGGCGTCGCTTACGCGGCTTATCCCGAAGGCCGGCCCGAACTCACGGTGGTCAGGCTTACCATCCCGCCGCACACCACCTTGCCCTGGCACACCCACCCCATGCCCAATGCCGCTTACGTGGTGTCGGGCCAGATCGTCGTCGAGAAGCAGGCCGATGGCCGGAAGCAGACCCTGGGCGCCGGACAAGTGCTGGCCGAAATGGTCGACACGCCTCATCGCGGCATCACCGGCGACGAGCCCGTCGTATTGATGGTCTTTTATGCGGGTGCGCCCGATATGCCGCTGTCCGTAGGACATTGAAGGGCGAGCCCGGGCGCGTCGTTCGGGCACGGCGGCAGCGGGGCAAGCGGCGCTAGACGCTGGCGGCGCCTCCTCGGCACAGGCCGCAGCCGGGTGTATAGTGTTCCCAAGGAGGTCCAGCCATGCAGCTACAAGGTTCATGCCATTGCGGCGCGGTGCGGTTCAGCCTGGAAAGCACCACGCCCCATCCCTATCAGCGCTGCTATTGCTCCATCTGCCGCAAGACGCAGGGCGGCGGAGGCTACGCCGTCAATCTGGGCGGCGACGCCCGATCGCTCAGCGTCAGCGGCCGCGACCACATCAGTGTCTATCATGCGAAGATGGGCCCGCCGGGGCAGGCAGACGCCAAGATCAGCACCGGCGAGCGCCACTTTTGCAAGCTGTGCGGCAGCGCGCTGTGGCTGTACGACCCCAGCTGGCCCGAGCTGATACATCCTTTCGCCTCGGCCATCGACACGCCCCTGCCCGTCCCGCCCGAGCACACGCACCTGATGCTGGAGTTCAAGGCGCCCTGGGTCGAGGTGGACGAGCGCGCCGGCGACCAGTATTTCGACGGCTATCCCGAGGAGTCCATCGCCCAGTGGCACCAGCGCCTGGGCTTGGGCGGGAAATAGCGCATTGCCCCGGCCGGCCGGGCCGCGGCGAGGCGGCGCAGCCGGCACCGTGCTTCAGGACATCACCTTGCCCGGCAGCCAGGTGGCGATGGCGGGTACTTCGTAGATCAACCAGGCGACCAGCAGGATCAGCACCCAGTAGGGCGCCGCGCCCTTGAATATCTCGCCGATGCGTATGTTGCGGTCGGGGATGGCCGCCTTGACGACAAAGACGCCTATGCCGAAGGGCGGAGTAAGTACACCGGCCTCGATGACCAGGATGCCGATCAGCGCGAACACGATGGGATCGAAGCCCAGGGCGGTGGCGATGGGCCAGAAGATGGGCACGGTCAGCAGCATGATGGAAATACTGTCCAGCAGGGCGCCGAGAACGAACCAGACCACCGCCATGAACAGCATCGTGCCGGCGGGCCCCAGCCCCATTTCCTCGAGCAGGTACTGCACTTCCTGCGGCACGCCGTTGAGCGCCATGAGCTTGCTGTAGATGACGGCGCTCATCAGCAGCAGCATGATGGGCGTGACGGTCTGGCCGGCGGTGATGCAGGCATGGAACAGGCCGCGCACCCGCATGCCCTTGGCGACGGCGAGCACCGCCGCGCCCAGCAGCCCCACGGCGCTGCCTTCCGTGGGCGTGAAATAGCCCCACCAGATGCCGCCCAGGGTGACCACGATCAGTACGCCCACGCCAAGCGAGCCCAGCACATTGGAGCGGGTCAGCGGCGAATTGTCCTGGTCGCCGGACCCTTCGCCGGCCGCGGCGGGGAACATCTTGGCGTAGACGATGCAGTACAGCGCGTAGAGCAGGGCCAGCACGATGCCCGGAAATACCCCCGCGGCGAACAGGATGCCGACGGACTGTTCGGTAAGAATGGCCCACACGATCATGAACACCGACGGCGGTATCAGCAGGCCCAGCACGGAGCTTCCTGCTATGCATCCCACCGCGAAGCTGGGCTGATAGCGATGGTCGCGCATGACGGGATAGGCGACGTGGCTGAAGGCGGCGGCCGCGGCCACGCCTACGCCCGTCACGGCGGCGAAGACGGCGTTTCCGCCCACTGTCGCGACTGCAAGCCGCCCCGGTATGCCCTTGAGCAGGCGGTTCACGACCCGGAACAGGTCGGTGGCCGCCCCGCAGTGCGCGATGAGCATGCCCATTACGGTAAAGAGAGGGATGACGACGAAGTTGTACTCCCTGATGCCGGAGATCGCCGTGCGCTCTAGCAGGCTGATCGTCGGCTCGAAGCCGCCCAGCACGAAATACAGGCCGAAGCCCGCCGCGGCGGCGAAAGAAAACACAACGGGTATGCCGATCAGCACGCAGACGAACAGCGCGATCAGACCTCCCCACATTCCCATATCCATCGTTGTTCCTTATTCTGGTAGAGCGTCGTCGTCTTTCCGGGTGAGCCTGCCGCGCAGGCCTTCGGCCACGAAGCCGATGCAGACCAGGCCGCTGATGATCCACAGGATCAGCGTGCCGAAGCGCAGCGGCCATGCCGGGACCCGGAAGGCATCGTTGCCGTAGAACTCGCCGGACGCCCAGCCGACGAGGGCGGGCTCCCACGACACGAGGGCCATGCCGATGAAGAACACGCCGCCGAACAGGTAGGCGAGCGCATTGAGCTGGCTGCGCAGCGCCGCCGGCACGCGGTCGATGAAGAAGGTGACCCGCAGCAGCTTGCGATGGCGGATGACGTAAGGCGTCTGCAGATAGGTGAGCAGCACCAGCCCCACGCCCGCCACTTCGGCCGTGCCGGCGAACGGCCGGTTGAAGAACAGGCGGCCCGCCACGTCATAGAAGATGAGCAGCGTCAGCGCGATGAGCAGGCATGCGCCCGCCACGTGCAGCCCGAGCAGGGCGCGATCGATCCATTGCTTCATGTGTACCCCTGTTGACCCGTTGATGGCGCCGCCCCGGCTCAGAGCTGGTAGTCGACGGGGAAGGTGTAGCCGGCCTCTTCCAGAAAGCGGATGTAGGTCTTGAACACCTCGGTGGCGGGAAAGCCCTTGCCGTCGAGTTCTTTGGCCGCCCGGACGGGAAGGTCCTTGACCGCTTCAGCCCATTTGCGGCGCTCTTCGAGCGGCAGCGTGTTGACGGTGATGCCTTCGCTCTTCAGCTTGGCCTCAACGTCCTGATCGCGCTGCTTGCTGAGCTCGCCCACCTTGACGGCGGCCTCGAGCGCGACTTCGTCGATGATGGCCACCACTTCATCGGGCAGCTTCTCGCGCGTGCTCAGGCTCATGAAGGCGACCAGGGTGCTCAGCGAGCCGAAGCCGGACTTGTTGAAGTACTTGGCCACTTCCTTCAGCTTGAAGGCTTCCATGCCCGAGATGTAGAACAGGCTGCCGTCGGCCAGACCGGTCTGCATGGCCTGGTAGTGCTCGCCGATGCCCAGCGTGACCGGCACGGCGTCCACCGCCATGAACAGCGGCGCATTGGTGCCCGCCAGCGCGATGCGCTTGCCTTTCAGGCCTTCCACCGTGTTCCAGTCGAAGGTCGTCGCCGTGCCGTAGGCCTCGGACACCATGGCGCCCAGCACGTAGCTGTTGTAGCGCTTCATGCTTTCCTGCAGGGCGGGGACCTCTTTGATCATCCGGTTGGACACTGCCGCCTGCACGGTGGGGTCGGGCGTGGTGAAGGGGATATAGGCGCTGTAGTTGAGCAGGCCGGCGCGCGATTGCTCGAAACCGATGGGCGAGAGGCCGATGTCCAGGGTGCCGTTCTGCACCGCCTCGATCGCGCCGTCCACCTTGGCGACGCTGCCGCCCCAGGCCTTGATGAAGCGGACCTGGTGCCCGGTGCGTTCCTTGACCCGCTTGCTGACTTCATCGGCGAAGAAGGTGTCGTACACCTTCACGTAGGTAAGGCCGGTGGTGTGCCCGCCGCCCATGCGCAGGCGGAAAGTGTCGGCATGGGCGCTGGACATTGCGACAGAGAGGGCGGCGGCCGCCAGACAGTAAAAGGCTTTCATCGATGTGTCTCCAGTAGTGTTCGCGTACTTGTGTACTTGTGTTTATGTTTGCTTTCAGCTTGCGCAGCGCAAGAGCACTGCTTCGTATCCCTCTGGATTGAGCAGGTGGGGATAGTGCCCGCCCCGTTCGAGCGTCGTGTGCCGGGCTTCGGGATAGTTCGAACGCAGCCGGGCGCGCGCGGCCGGCGGAATCAGCGGGTCGTCTTCGCAGTCGAGCACGGTGATGCGCGAGGCCGGAATCGGCAGCGCCGGGCTAGGCGTGGACCGTACCACGCCCAGAAAGCGGGCGTGCAGATTCTCGGCGCTTTGCCGTTGAGCCAGCATGACCTCCTGCAGCAGCGCCAGTTCGGAGGCGGGGGCGCTGCGGATGCGTTCGAGCCATTGCGCATGCAGCTCGCCAGGCGCAACATGCTCGACGTACTGGCGATCGAAGAGCGGATTCTCGGCCAGGTCCGAGCCGTCGGTGAAGCCGTTGCCGATGACCAGGGAGCGCACCCGCTGCGGATGACGGAGCGCGAAATGCTGCGCCCAGTAGGCGGCGAACGAAGAGCCGACGATGACGGCGGCGGGCAGGTCGATGTGGTCCATCACCTGTGCCAGGCCGTCGGCCAGCGCGGCCGGATCGGCTTCGGCCGGATAGGTGACGGCCACCAGCCGCAGCCGCTCGCCCAGCGACAGCAGGGTCGAGACGAACATGGCCCCGTCGCCCACTGAACCGGGCAGCAGCACCACGGCATTGCCGGCGCCGCCCGTATCCAGCCAGCGCCATTCATGGCCATCGACCGTGAGCGTGTTCCATGCGTAGCGGGACTCCAGGTCGGCGAGCTTGTCGAGCAAGGTGGCGCTCATCGGCCCGATTCCTCTTGAAGATAGCCCTTGTCGCGCAGCTCTTCCATGGAGCCGGGCGAGAACTCGGCCTTGGGCGCATTGCCGCTGACGATGACGAGCAGCCAATGGGTGTTGTCCGGCTCTTCGTGCGTAATGTTCTCGAACCGGCGGTTGACGCCGGCGGGGAAGGAGATGGTGTCGCGGGGACCCAGTTCGAACGACTCGGTCCGTCCGTCGACCTCCCATGAACAGCGCCAGCGGCCGGAGAAGGGCATGAAGGTTTCGTTGGTGTCGTGGTTGTGCATCATCGGGCCCTTGCCGGGCGCCGCTTCGACGAAGCCGAGGTTGAATCCTTCGTTCACCTTGATGGCCGCGCTCTTGGCGGCTTCGTCTCCCAGCGGCGAGGTGACGCTGTGATTGTCCGCCTCGGGCGGCTGGAAGCCGAGAATGTTGTACAGAGTGCGCTTGGCGCTGGGATAGGTGCTGTCCGGCAACCCTCCGTCGAACCCCTTGAGCTCGCTGAACAGCGCGACGCGCTTGCGCATTTCTTCACGGGTGACGCGAATGGTCGGAATACTCATGAGTGGCTTGCTCCTGAAAAAAAATGACTGTCCATCGGTCATCCGGCTCGGGTGCTCGATGTCCTGGACTGCAGGGTGCGGGGGAAACAGCGGCGGTCGCCGCTGTGCTTGTCTCCGCGATCGTTATCTTTATGCGCCGCTTTGAGCGGCCTGAGAAAATTAAACCCCAGCACCGGGCTTGCTACAATTCGTCCCGCCGATAGTCGATATCGATTCCTCGTTGGTGCGGCGCACAAGCGTCCTGCCGCCTGACGGCCGCGAGGGCATCAGGAGACCGACAGTGAACCTTCGGGGTACCGATCTGAATCTGCTCGTGGCGTTCGATGCGCTCATGCGCGAATGCCACGTCACGCGCGCCGCCTACCGCCTGGACATCAGCCAGTCGTCGATGAGCCTGGCCTTGTCAAAGCTGCGCGTGATGTTCCATGACCCCTTGCTGGTCAAGTCGGCCAAGGGCCTGGTGCCCACGGAACGGGCGCGCTACCTGATGCCTCAGATCGAAGAGATACTGCGCAGCCTGGACATGCTGATCCACGAACAGCAGCCCTTCGATCCGGCGCTGGCGCGCGAAACCATCACCATGATCGTGATCGACTACATCGATTTCGTCGTCATGCAGCGGCTGATGAACGAGCTGCAGCGGCAGGCCCCGAATGTGTCGCTCAGCATCGTCGGCCCCAATCCCCGCCGGCTGGCCGAAGTCATGAGCAGCGGCGAGATAGACATGGCGCTGACCTACTTTCCCGCGCCGCCCGACAATGTGCGTACCCGGCCCCTGTTTTCGGACCGTATGGTGGGCATTGCGCGCGCCGAACATCCGCTTTTCGAGCGGCCCTTGTCGCTCGAACGCTATTGCGAATGCGCCCACGTGGCGGTCAAGCCCGCCGAAGGCGCCGACATGTACAACGCCCTGATCGACGGCGCCATGCGCAATGCGGGCTGCCAGCGCCGCATCGTGCTTTCCAAGCCCACCTTCATGGGCGTGCCTTTCCTGATCGCCCAGTCGGACATGATCGCGACCTTGCCCGAACGCATTGCGCAGAAGTTCATCGACCTGGCGGCCATACGCATCTTCGAGCCGCCGCTCAAGCTGGCGCCGATCAATGTGGTGCTGATGTGGCACGACCGCACCCACAACAATCCTCTGCATCGCTGGTTGCGCGACCTGATCGCCGACGTGTGCGAGCACAGGATCAGCGCGCCGCTGGTAAGGCCCGTCCCGTCCGGCTCTTGAGCGTTGCTTTATTGCTTGTCGATAGTTTCTTTGGGTCCTTGAGCGCCCCGATCCAGCGGCTCATGTTTGGGCAAGCCCTACAGGCCGGCAAGCCGGCCCCCTGCGATCAGGGCGTATCGAAAGCATATCGGCTTTCCGTTGCGTTCGTGGTGAGCCGTCAATGCAAGCTGCTGGAGGCGATGCTGTTTAGGCCAGGCGTTGGAGGGCGCTGCCTCGGACCGCCCGACCGCCTGGCCTAAACAGCATCGCCTCCGGCAGCGCTTAAAGAACCAAATGCCCCGGGCGAGCAGGAGTTGACGGCCCTAGTAGCCGCCCTTCCGATCAAGTGGCCGGCTGTGGCGGAAGATGGGCGTCGACCAGTTCTATCCAGTGGCGCACCGGCACATGGGCCGCGCCCGCCAGATGCGTCTGGCAGCCGATGTTGGCCGTGGCGATGAGTTCGGGGCCGCCGCTTTCCAGCGCATCGACCTTGTTGCGGCGCAAAGTGTTGGAAAGCTCCGGCTCCGTAATGGAGTAGGTGCCGGCCGAACCGCAGCACAGATGCGCATTCGGCACCGGCGTCAGATCGAAGCCGAAGCGGCTCAGGATGTCTTCCACCGCGCCGCCCAGCTTCTGCGCATGCTGCAGCGTGCAGGGACAGTGGAAGGCGATCCTGGCTGTGCCCGAACCCAGGTCTTGGGTCGGCTCGGCGCGCAGCACCTCGGCCACGTCCCGGGCCAGTTCGCTGACCCGCCTGGCCTTGTCCGCATAGGCGGGGTCGTGGCGCAGCAGATGGCCGTATTCCTTCACGAAGGCGCCACAGCCGCTGGCGGTCTGCACGATGGCCTCGGCCCCGGCCTCGATGGCCGGCCACCAGGCATCGATGTTGCGGCGTGCGCGGTCCAGGCCTTTTTGCTGGTCGTTCAGGTGATAGTCGGTGGCGCCGCAGCAGCCTGCGCGATCCGCATCGACGATGCTGATGCCGAGGCGGTCGAGCACCCGGGCCGTGGCCGCGTTGGTGTTCGGTGAAAGCGAAGGCTGGACGCAGCCCTCCAGCATGAGCATGCGGCGGGCGTGGCGCGGCGCGGGCCGGTGTCCCGGCGCGGGCGCCTGCGCGGGCACCTTGGCCCGGATAGCGTCCGGCAGCAGCCCTCGCACGGCCTGGCCGAGCCGCAGCAGCGCGCCGAATACCCGGCGGCGCGGCACGACCTGGCGCAGGCCTTCGCGCAGCAGGCGCTGGGGCAGGGGCCGCCGCACGCGCCGCTCGATTTCCTCGCGGCCGATGTCCAGCAGCGTGTGATACTCCACGCCCGAGGGACAGGTGGTTTCGCAGTTGCGGCAGGTCAGGCAGCGGTCCAGATGCTGTTGCGTGCGGGCCGTCGCCTCGCCACCCTCCAGCAGGCTCTTGATCAGATAGATGCGTCCGCGCGGGCCGTCCAGCTCGTCGCCCAGCACCTGGTAGGTGGGACAGGTGGCGTTGCAGAAGCCGCAGTGAACGCAGCTTCGCAAGATGCGTTCCGCTTCGTCGGCGCGCGGCAGTTTCTTCGACCGTTCACTCAGATTGGTTTGCATGGTGGTTTCTACAGGCCGGCGTACATGCGGCCGTGGTTGAATATGCCGTGAGGGTCCACCTGGGCTTTCAATCGCCGATGAAAGCGCACGAGGACCTCGGGCAGTGGCTGGAACGGGGTGTCGTCGATGCCGGGCGTGTAGCAGGTGGCGTGGCCGCCGAGCGCGGCGGCGACCCGCCGGATGCTTTGGGCCGGCGCATCGCTGGCCAGCCATCGCTGCGCGCCCGCCCAGTCGAGCAGCGTGTCGCCGGGAAGCGGCTCCAGTCTTGTCTGCCAGGGCACGGAAAGACGCCAGAGCGGAAGGCTCGTGTCGAAAAAAGCAAGCTTGCGTTCGCGCAGATCGGTCCATATGGCGGGGTCGATTTCATCGCCGCCCAGGCGCGCGCGGGCGGCGTCCACGGTCGCCTCGCCGCCTTCCAGGCGGACATGCAGGCGCTGCTTCCAGTGGAAAGCGCCGCTGACGGGCAGGTCGTCGCGGCGCCACCGCGTCAGCATGTCCATTGCCGTTGCGGCATCCACGTCCAGGGCCAGGCTGCATGCCCGGCGCGGCAGGGGCAGCACTTTGAGCGATACTTCGGTGATCAGCCCCAGGCAGCCGTGGCTGCCGGCCAGCAGCCGCGAAAAGTCGTATCCCGCCACGTTCTTCATGACTTCACCGCCAAAGCGCAGGTGCCGGCCCTGCCCGGTGATGACGCGGGTTCCGAGCACAAAGTCGCGTACCGAGCCGGCCCAGGGGCGGCGCGGCCCGGCCAGCGCACTGGCGACCATGCCGCCGACCGTGGCGCGGCCGTCGAAATCGGGCGCTTCGGGCGGCAGGTTCTGGCCTTCGGCGGCCAGCAGCGCATTCAAGTCGCTGACGCGGGTGCCGGCCCGCACGGTGACGACCAGCTCGGTGGGATCGTAGTGGACGACGCCGCTGTGCGAGCGGGTGTCGAGCTCTTCGGCGTCGACCCGCCGGCCCAGGAAGGCCTTGCTGTCCGCGCCGCGGATGCGCAGGGCTCGGCCGCATTGCATGGCGCTGCGTACCTGCTCGAGCAGATGCGCCGTGTCGTCGTGCTGGGGGATGGCGCTGGACATCAGAATCGCTCCAGTTCGGGGTGGGGCAACTGACCCGCGTGGATGTGCATGGAACCGAATTCGGCGCAGCGGTTCAAGGTGGGCACGTTCTTGCCCGGGTTGAGCAGCGTGTCGGGGTCGAACGCGGCTTTGAGGCTGTGGAAGAACTCCAGCTCCTCGCTGTTGAACTGGGCGCACATCTGGTTGATCTTCTCGCGGCCCACTCCGTGCTCGCCCGTGATGGTGCCGCCCACCTCGACGCATAGCTCCAGGATCTTGGCGCCGATCTTCTCGGCGCGGTCCATCTCGCCGGGGGTGTTGGCATCGAACAGAATGAGCGGATGCAGGTTGCCGTCGCCGGCGTGGAAGACATTGGCCACGCGCAGGCCGTAGGTCTCCGACAGTTCGGCGATGCGCGTCAGCACCGTGGGCAGGGCGCGGCGCGGAATCGTGCCGTCCATGCAGTAGTAGTCGGGCGATATCCGGCCCACTGCGGGAAATGCATTCTTGCGGCCCGCCCAGAAGCGCTGGCGCTCGGCTTCGTTCTGCGCCACCCGTACTTCGACGGCGCCCGAGTCGCGCAGCATCTGCTCGACCCGCGCAACGTCCTCGTCGACGTCCAGTTCGGCGCCGTCCAGCTCGCACAGCAGCATGGCCTGCGCATCCACGGGGTAGCCCGCGCCGATGAAGTCCTCGGCGGCCCGGATGGAAAGGTTGTCCATCATTTCCAGGCCGGCGGGGATGATGCCTGCGCCGATGAGGCGGGCCACCGTGGCGCCCGCCTTCTCAACGCTGTCGAAGCTGGCCAGCAGCACTTTGGCGCACTGGGGCTTGGAAAGCAGCCTGACCGTCACCTCGGTGATGACGCCCAGCAGCCCCTCCGACCCCGTGAACAGAGCGACCAGATCGAAGCCCGGCGCATCGAAAGCCTCGGAGCCCAGGACGAGTTCTTCGCCATCGATCGTCAGCACGGTGACCTGCAGGATGTTGTGCAGGGTGAGTCCGTACTTCAGGCAGTGCACGCCGCCGGCGTTCTCCGCCACATTGCCGCCGATGGAACAGGCGATCTGCGAAGAAGGATCGGGCGCGTAATACAGGCCGTATGCGGCGGCCGCCTCGGAAATGGCCAGGTTGCGCACGCCCGGCTGGACGCGTGCGATGCCGGCGTCGGGGTCGATCGACAAGATGCGATTGAAGCGCGACATGACGAGCAGAATGCCTTTTTCGAGCGGCATCGCCCCGCCCGACAGGCCGGTGCCCGCGCCCCGCGTGACGATGGGAACACCGTGCTCGGAGGCGAAGCGCAGTACGCCCCGGACCTGCTCTATGGTGTCGGGCAGCACGACCAGCATGGGGGTGCTGCGATAGGCCGACAGGCCGTCGCACTCGAAAGGGCGCAAGGCCTCGGGCTCATGCAGTATCTTCAGGCCCGAAACCGCGCTGCGCAGGTCTTCCAGGACACGCTGCTTGTCGACATGGGGAAGTGCGCCGTCCACGCGCTCATCGTAAAGATAGCTCATTGCCAAACCTGGTGGAAAAGCCTTGCGGAAAGCGGCGGCTGCCGCAAGACTCATTCAGTGTTGTAAACCTGAATCGTCGTGCATGGCGGGGTAAAAGTCTATCGACAAATATACTGGTCAGACCAGTTTTTATGAGAGCGGGAAGCGGTCTATACTAATTTAAACGCTTAATATCAAGGATAATAGACCTGTGCAGATTGCAGATATCTGCGTTGCATCGAACTTGTCATACCAGTTATGAATACTACGAAACAGCCGGGCTCGCCCGAGGGAAGCCGCGTCGCCGACAGGGTGGCCGAACGCATCGAGCGCCTGATCAGCGACAGCGTCCTGAAGCCCGGCCAACCGCTGCCTTCCGAGCGTTATCTGACAGAAAGATTGGCCGTATCGCGTTCGGCCCTGCGCGAGGGCCTCAAGCTGCTGCGCGGCCGCGGGCTGATCCGCACAGCCCAGGGCAAGCGCTCGGTGGTGGCCAATCTGCTGGCCGAGAACGGCCAGACCCCCATGCTGCACCTTTTGACGACTCAGCCCCGCACCTTGTACGACTTGCTCGAAGTCAGGGAATTCCTCGAGGCCGAATCCGCCGCCCTGGCTGCGGAGCGCGGCACGCAGGCGGATCATGTGCTGATCAAGCGCCGCTACGAAGAACTCAACGCCGCGGGCGACCAGGATACCGACGCCGCCGAGCATGCGCGGCTGGACCACGCATTTCACCTGGCTATCTGCGAGGCCTCGCACAACCCGGTGCTGGTGCACACGCTGGGCTCCTTGAACGATCTGATGCTCAGTTCGGTGTTTGCGTCGATCAGCAACCTCTATCATCGTTCGGCCCACAAACGGCAGATCGATCGCCATCACGCCCGCTTGTTCAAGGCGGTGACGGGCAGGCTGCCCGACGCCGCCCGGCGCGCCGCGCGTGAACACATCCGCGGCATACGCCATAGCCTGCTGGAAATCGAGCAGGAAGAGCAGCGCCTGTTCCGGGCTACCTTGCGACTGCGCAGCGACGAAATATTGTGAGCCGGCGCCCGGCGGCGCCGAAGTCGGCGGGTACAAAGCCGTTTGTATGAAGGCGCTATGGCCGCTTGAAGCGCTTGCGGGCCTGGTCGACTTGGGCCCTGACCACGCAGTCGTGGGCATGGTCATTGACCAAGCCCATCGCCTGCATGAAGGCATAGACCGTCGTGGGGCCGACGAACTTCCAGCCCAGTTTCTTGAGCTCTTTCGACAGCGCCACCGACTCGGCTGACGTGGACACGGTTTGCGGCTCGGCCACGCCGGCGGCCGCGGGTTCGTAGCGCCAGAGGAACGCCGCCAGGGAACCCTCGCGCCGGACCATCTCCTGGGCGCGGCCCGCATTGTGGATGGCGGCCTCTATCTTGCCGCGATGGCGGACAATGCCGGCGTCCTGCAGCAATCGCGTCACGTCGCGTTCGCCAAACCGGGCCACCCGGTCGAAATCGAAGCCGTGAAAAGCCGCACGGAAATTCTCTCGCTTGGCCAGAATGGTGCGCCAGCTAAGCCCCGACTGAAACCCCTCCAGGCACAGCTTTTCGAACAGGCGCCGGTCGTCGTCCACGGGGAAGCCCCATTCGGTATCGTGATAGTGGAAGAATTCCGGTGCCGCCGCGCACCAGCGGCAGCGCGGCCGGCCATCGGGGCCCGGAACAGTCGTGCTCATGGTTTCTGCCTTCAGGGATCAGCCGGGCAGGACGGGAAATCGTCCTGCTGGATGCTGGATCATAGGGCAAGCGGCATGTGCGATCAAGAGAGCGGCCTTATCCCGACGAGGACACCCGCTGCGCCCTCCATGCCTGTTTCCCATCGACCGTGCCCCGCATTTCGTCGCCTCGGACCTCGCCTTCGTAGTGCTGGCCGTTCATATCGAACGCCACCTTTTCGCCGTCCATGCGCGCGTCGCTGAGGGGCATGGAGCGATCGCCGTCGCGCAACTCGCCTTCCAGTTGCTGGAAGGTCTGGGCCAGCACGAGCTCTTTGCCGTCCATATTCCAGGTGCCCGCCACTTTGGCGGGGACGACCCATTTGTAGGCGATGCAGCGGCCGGTGCAGTCTTCGTTGACCTTGCGCGTTTCATCGGGCGTCCAGTCTTCCATCGTGAAAGAATTGGATATGACGCGGGTGCCCGGCGGCATGTCGAGCAGGGTGGGGCGCAGGCGCATGTTCAGCCTGGGCAGCAGAAAGAGCGTGACGACCGTCGCTTCGGAAAAATCGGACTCGAAGATGTCGGCCTGCTCGAACGAGGCGCGGTCCGCTACGCCTTCTTGCTTGGCCGCGCGCTGCGCCAAGGTGACCAGCTCGGGGTTGTATTCGATGCCGCGGGCCGTAATCCCCCGTTTCGCGGCCGAGATGACGGTGCGCCCGTCGCCCGCGCCGAGGTCGACCAGTTTGTCACCGGGCTTGAGTTCGGCCATATCGAGCATGGTGTCGACGAGGTCCTGAGGCGTGGGCACCCAGACGACGTCCTTGCCGACCTGCCCCACCGTGGGCGTGTAGCTGGACGCTTCGGCATCGGGGGACTGCGCCCATGCGGGCTCGCCGGCAAGGAAAGCGCTCAATGAAGCGCATGCCAGATAGTCGAGTAGACGTCTTCTCATTGCGGATCTCCTGGAACGGGTTTCAGTGTCTGAGATGGGCGGCCGTGTTGTTGCGATCGGCCGTTTCGCCGGTGGGCGCGGCGTCGTTCTTGCGTTTGAGCAGAAGAATGGGCAGGCCGGCCAGCAGCACGGCAAGCCCGACCCAGGCCGAGGCGCCCGTGTGCCGCAGGCTGGCATGCAGCATGTACAGGCAGGTCAGGCAGAACAGGGCGGGTGTCAGGGGATAGAGCGGCACCCGGAACGGCAGCGTCTGCCCGGGGTAGCGCCAGCGCAGAATGAACAGGCCCAGCCCCACCATCAGCAGAAAGCCCCAGAATACCGGCGCCGTGTAGTCCACCATGGCTTTGAAGCCGTTGGGCGTGGCCGCCCCCATGCCGATCAGGGCGAGCGCGAACGCGGCCTGGGCAAGCTGCCCGTTGACCGGGGCCTTGCCGCGGCCGTCCCATTTGCCCAGCCAGCGCATGACCGCGAGGTCGCGCCCCATGGCATAGAACACACGGGCGCCGGTGAAGATCGTTGCATTCAGGGTGGAGACGGCCGCGACTACGATGGCCAGGGTGACGAGGATCTCGCCGGGCGGCCCGGCCACGCTGCGCATCATGTCCGCGGCCACCGCGTCGGAGCCTTGCAGCCCTTCCAGGCCGAGTATCTTGAGCATGGCCAGATTGGCCAGCGTATACAGAACGACGAGGATCAGGGTGCCCAGGGCAAGCACCTTGACGATGTTGCGCGGCGCATCGTGAAGCTCTCCCGCCAGGTAGGCGGCTTCGTTCCAGCCGCCGTAGGTCAGCAGGACGAAGATCATGGCCATGCCCAGCGCGGCGGTTTCGGAGGGAATGTGGGATGCCGGCGGACCGGCTTCTCCGGGGGAGCCCAGGAGGCCGAACAGAATGATGGCGGCGATGGCCGCGATCTCGATGAAGGTGACCGCTACCTGCAGGTTCTTGCCCTGGGTGGTGCCGATGACGTTGACGCCGGTGAACAGGATGACGGCAATGGCCGCATACAGCGCCGAGCTGTGCGGGCCCAGGGGGGCGACCTGGGTGAGATAGTCGCCCAGCATGAAGGCCACCCCGGCGATGGCGCCGGTTTGAATGACGGTGCAGCGGGCCCAGCCGAACATCATGGCCACCGACCTGCCGTAGGCGCGTGAAAGGAAGTGGTATTCACCGCCGGCGTTGGGGTGGGCTGCGGACAGTTCGGCATAGCAGAGGGCGCCGATCAGCGTCACCAGCCCGCCCACCACCCAGACCGCGATGAACATCCATTCTGTATCGACGCTGCCCGCCACGATGGAGGGCGCGCGGAATATGCCGATGCCCACGACCAGGCCGACCATGATCGTGACTGCGTCGAAAACGGACAACTGGGCCTGCGGCTGGGATAGGTCGCGGACGGTCATGCATTCCTTGCAAGGACGAGGAGCATCGATCGCATGAGCGCGGCGAGCGGGCCCATGGGCGAGAGGCTGGACGTGAACGATTCAGCTGCTGCAACCTTTGGGACTGCACGCCGGCGAGAAAGTTCAGCAAGGCGTCAGCTTGACGGTCCCATTACGCAGCCATCGTTGCGCCAGCAACCTACGTGCCTCGACGAGAGAGCATGGGCGCCGGCGTCCGGTCGGCTCCCGAACCGCTCCGGACGCGCGCATCGCTCAAGGCTTCACGAAACGCCATTTTCCGTCCCGGACCTCGATGAGGACGCGGCCGCGCTCATCCAGTCCGATGTGATCGCTGGGGCTCATGTTATACACGCCGTTCACGCCCACCATGTCGCGGGTGTTCTCCAGGCTGTCGCGCAGGGCGGTGCGAAACTCGACGGTGCCGGGCCGGCCCTTCTGAAGCGCCGCGGGGATGGCGTTTTGCAGCAGCAGCCAGGCGTCCCAAGTGGAGCCGGCAAAAGTCGAGCGGGACCCCGGCCCGTACTTGTCCTCGTAGGCCGTGTTCAGATCGACGCCCACCTTCTTGCTGGCCATGTCGTCCGGCAGCTGGTCGGCCACCAATACCGGCCCGACGGGAATGAGGGCGCCTTCGACGTTCTGGCCGCCGACCCGCAGAAAGTCCTTGCTGGTGACACCATGGGACTGGTAGATGGGGCCCTTGTAGCCGCGCTGCCGAAGCTGGGCCTGGGGCAGCGCCGCCGGTGCGCCCGAAGCGCCGACGAAGACCGCGTCCGGCTTGGCGGCCAGGATTTTCAGCACTTGTGCCGTGACGCTGGTGTCCGGACGCTGGTAGCGTTCGTTGGCGACTATCTCGATGCCGGCCGTGTCCGCGGACTTCTTCAGTTCGTTGTAGGCGGTGTCGCCCCAACTGTCGGAAAAGCCGATGTAGCCCACGGTTCTGGCTTTCCGGTCGGCCATGTCCTCGACGATGCGCGCCACCATCAGGCCGGCGTCCTGCGTGGATTGAAAGACCCAGTGGCGCTTGTCTTGCGGAGGAGCATAGGGCGCAATCAATACGAGGGGGGTCTTGTTTTCGGCCGCCACGGGCGCCATGGCGGCCGAGTTGGGCACGGTGTTGGGCCCGATCACGGCATCGACCTTGTTTTCGTTGATCAGCTTGTGAATGTTCTTGACCGCTGTGGTCGGGTCGGTGGCATCGTCCAGAAAAGTGTAGTTCACCTTCTGGCCGGCGACTTCCGCGGGCATCAGCCCGACGGTGCGCTGGATGTCCGTGCCCAGGGCCGCGGCGGGCCCCGTCGCGGAGGCCACGATGCCGATATTGATGTCCGCCCGGGCGGCGTGCGCAAGGACTGCGCAGAACGCCAGCGCCAGGTATCTGCTGGATGCCTTCATGGTTCGTCTCCTTTGGTTTGTTTATATGCACATCAACGACATACTGCGCCTTGCAGTGTGGCAAAGCCGGCTATCCATTCAGGAATCGCCCGATAATATTCCGGGCGCACGCGGTATTGGCCGCCGGTCCCCGCGGCCATTGCCGAGTTGGCCGCTATCCAGGATTTGACTTCATGCCCCGAGTTGCCCGCTTTGGCCGTGATCTCCGCGTTAGACAGGGCGTCCAGTGCGGCCATGTCCCGCTGCGCCAGGATGTCGAGGAAGTCCCTGTCCCATTCGGGGTTGATGGGGAGCAGGTCCGACTGGCCCGCCGCGAACCGCCGCGCCGCGTCGATCGTCCGCGCTTCGCGTTCGCCGCGCTGTTCCGGGGTGATGTGGCGCCCGTCTATCAGCCGTTCTGCGATGTCCGGGGGCGCCGTCGCAAGGGTGGGCACAGGCGGGTTGTGCGACAGCCCGCCCGAGGCCATGAACACGGCGCGCCGGTCGAGCGAGGCGGCGAAGCGGCCCACGGCTTCGCCCAGAAGCCGTGCCCTGTGCGCCGAGGGAAGCGGGGCCGCTACCGAGTTGATGAAGATGGGCACCACGGGGTAGCGGTCCAACCCGCCCGTCAGCAGCTGCAGCGGCTGGGCGAAACCGTGGTCGACGCGCATGCGGTGGGAGATCGCGCAGTCCACGCCATGGGCCAGCACGGCTTCCGCGCACTGCACGGCGACATCGGCCGGCACGTTCAACGGCCCCTTCGGGCATCCATAGTCGCCGATGGACGAGGCGCTCGCGCCGATGCAGAACGGCGGCATCAGGTCGTAGAAGAAACCGTTGAAGTGATCCGGCCCGAACAGGAATATGACCTCGGGCTCGAACTGTGCCAAGGACTCGCGCAGGCGCTGTATGGCCTGCTTCACCTCGTCCTCGATGTCCCGGCCGGGATGCAGGCGGCCCATCAGGGGCGTATGCGACAGGCATTGCAGAAGCATGGGGTTCATGGGCGTCCTCCCTCGTCGAGTTTCAACGCCGCCCGAAGGGCCTGGGTCGTCGCGTCGATCTGCTGGGGTCCGCACAGGGCGGCGATGAAACGGTCCGGGCGCAGGAAGACCACGCCGCGGCCATGCCGGTCGAACCAGGCTTTCAGGCGGCCGGAAACATCGGCGACGGGCTGCACGCCGGGGCCCTCGCGCGCAAGCTGGTAGCCAAGCTGGGTGGCGGGCCAGACCGAGATCAGGCGGGCGTCCAGCTTCTTCCATAGCGTCCGCGTCTGCTCCGACATCCAGTACGACGGATCGATGCCCCAGCACAGTATGGCGAAAGAATCGCCCAGCACCTCGTCCAGAAGCACCGGCTCCTCCGCGGGCGCCGGCGCGACGCGGGGCTGAATGAACAGGGTGCCCACCGGCGAGTTCATGTCGACGCCGTTCGGGTAGACCAGGGCGCCATGGCGATACCTGGGCATGGGCTTGAACCGCATGCCCACGATGTAGCGCTTGACCGGCGGAATGATGTTCAGCATGAGGAAAAAGGCGTCTCGCAGCGCGGCGGCCGCAGGGTTGGTGATGGACAGGACCTTGCCCGCCATTACCGAGAGGCCGATCATCGCGTTCGCGTGCGCCCTGCGTTCGTCCTCGTAGCTGTCCAGCAGGCTGTCGCCGGCGATGCCCTTCAGCACCAGCGCCAGCTTCCACGACAGATTGGTGGCGTCGCGTATGCCGCTGTTGTAGCCCTGGCCCTGCCAGACGGGCATGATGTGGGCCGCGTCGCCCGCCAGCAGAATGCGGCGGTCGCGAAAGCGCGCGGCCAGCCGGCCGCTGTGCGTATAGACGCGCGCGCGGATGATGTCGACCCGGTCCGGATCGCAGCCGGCCTCGGCCAGCATGGCGCGCAGAATGGGTTCGGGCACCGTGTCGCCCTCGGCTTCCTTGTCGAAGAGCATGAACTCGAAGCGCCGCACACCATGGGGCAGGGCGATCGAGACGTAGGGACGCGACGGCTTGCAATAGACCCAGGCATGGGGCGTGGCGAGTGGGTCGTTGTTCAGGTCGACCACGATCCAGCGGTTCGGCTCGGTCTTGCCCTCGAAGGGTATGCCCAGCGCTTTTCTGACTGTGCTGCGTCCGCCGTCGCAACCCACGGCGTAGCGGGCGCTGAAGCGGTGCCGGACGCCGTCGGCTTGCGTGGTAATGGCCACGCCGTTCTCGTCCTGCTGCACTGCTTCGACTTCGTGCCCGAAATGCACGCTCACGCCGGGGTAGCGCGCAAGCCCGTCGAACAGGACGCGGTCCACCAGCGGCTGGATGAAGCCGTTGCGCCGGGACCAGCCGAATTCATCCGTGCCCGGCTCGAGGGCGGCCAGGGTGCGGCCCCTGCCCGTCACGAACCGCAGCCAGTGCAGCGGCGTCGTATGCGGCAGCACGGCCTCGGCCAAGCCCACCGCCTGGAAGGAGCGCAGGCATTCGTCGTCCATGCCGACGCCGCGCGGATAATCGATCAATTCGCGCATGCGCTCCAGCACCGCCACCCGCAGGCCCTGCCCGCCCAGGTAATTGGCGATCAGCAGGCCCACGGGGCCGGCGCCGACGATGATCACGTCCCATGTGTCCTCTTGCCGAGCCGCTTCCATGGCTGCCGCCTCCGGGATGATCAGGCGACCGTCCGGGCGATGCCGTCCAGCGGCCTGCCCAGCAGAAAGTCGATATGGATGCGGTCGAAGGTGGGCGTGTCCTCGAACTGGGGCCAATGGCCGCAGCCGTCCATGACGGTGAACAGCGCGCCCGGAATCATGGACGCTATCCTGCGCCCTTCGCTGACGTCGGCGGTGGGGTCGTCCGACGTCCACAGCACCAGGGTGGGCGCCTGGATGCGCGCATAGTCCTCGGCGCGGATGATGTTGCGCTGGCGCACCTCCATTTCCTGAAGAATCATGTTGTGGCGCATGCCTGCTTCCATGCCGCCGCGGCTGTACATCGCCTGGCGCGTCGCCACCAGATCGTCGTACACCTTGGACTTGTCGGCCATCAGCCATTCCAGGCGGGCGCGTATGAATTCCCAGCTGGGATCGGTGGCCGCGCGCATGGACAGCTCTTTGATCTTCGCCATCACGGCCGGGTCCGCCTGCGAGCCGCCGGCCGTGTTGAGCACCAGCCGCTGGATGCGGTCGGGATGGTCGATGGCGAAGCGGGCTGCGACCCACCCGCCCAGCGACTCGCCGCTGAGGCTGGCTTTTTCGATGCCTGCGGCGTCCATGAAGCGCAGCAGGTGGTCGATGTAATGGCGTATTTCCAGGTCCGCGGTGGCCAGGTCGCTCCAGCCGTGCCCCACCATGTCGATGGCCCAGGTCGAGAAATGCCCGGCATGCGCCTTGAGATTGCGCACATAGGCTTCTGCATGGCCGCCGACGCCATGCAGAAGGATGAGGGCCGGCTGGTCCTCAGAGCCCGAGTGCAGATAGCGCGTGGAGATGCCGCCCGCATCGAGCCAGCCCTGCCGGAACGACACGCCGCGCAGATCCGCCCAGATACTTTGGTAAGCCGGCTTCCGGTCCGTCGTCATCTTGCCTTCTCCTTTTATCTTTATTCACGTCATGGCAAAAAATAAAACAAGGCTGGCGGCGTTACAAAAATAAATGCAATATGTGCAAGGAGTGCACATCATCCGCGGTTTCGACGCCATGAGGGGATAGTCATGCAGCAGCCCGAGCATCATTCGAGTTATCCGAAGGTCCGGGGCCTGGCGCGCGGCCTGCAGGTGCTGGGCGCCCTGAACCTGTGCGTCAAGGGACGCGCATCGAGCGGCGAACTGGCAAACATGACCGGCCTGCATCGCACCACTGTGCGCCGGTTGCTCGAGACGCTGGTTTCCCAGGGTTATGTGTGGCGCAGCGATTCGGACGACAGCTTCCAGCTGAGCCTGAGGGTGCGGGAATTGAGCGAGGGCTTTACCGATACGGAATGGATTTCCACGGTGGCCAGCCCGGTGATGGGCACCCTGCTGCCCAAAGTGGTCTGGCCGTCGGACCTGAGCCTGCCCAGCGGCGAAGCCATGCAGGTCCGCGAGACCACCCATCGGTTCAGCCCGCTTTCCTTCCATCGCGTCATGGTCGGCAGGCGCCTGCCCATGCTGCTGACGGCCGCGGGCCGGGCCTATATCGGGCACTGCGCCGACGAAGAGCGCGAGCAGATCCTGAAGCTATTGCGCGCCGGGGAAGACGAACAGGCCCGGCTGGCTTCCGATCCGGCCTACCTGAAGAACCTGCTGGCCCGCGTGCGGGCCGACGGATACGGCACCAACGACGGCGAATGGAACCACAACCTGGAAAAGGGCAAGATCGGCGCCGTCGCGGTGCCGATCGTCCAGCATGGCCATGCCGTGGCCTGCCTCAGCGTCATCTACCTGCTGCGCGCCGTCAGGCGCGAGGACGCCGTCGCCCGGTACGTCCCCGCGCTGCGCGAGGCGGTCGCCCGCATCGAAGCGGGGTTGCAGGGCTAGGAAGCTGCGCCGATTGCAACTTTGGCCCCGCGAACTGGCCGGCCGCTCATTGATCCGGCGAAATCAATCTTATCCCCGGATAATAATTTTTATAGCGCCGGATATCGCGGGTAAGAATAGACAAGCCGCTTACCGCTGCGTGGGCTCCGATAAAGAAATCGGCAAGCACATTGTTCTTGATTCCTCCGCTGCGTCGATATCTGGCGAATGCTTTGCCCGCCAGGAACAAGGCCGGCCGGGGTATTTCAATGAATTGCAATCCCATATCGGCAATTGTCTCGTCCAGCGACTCGACAGAGGAAAATGTCAGCGACAGTTCGGCGTAGATGACGGGGTTGATGGCAAGTTGGTGTACTTGGGACTGCGTCTGAAGCTGTTCAATCGACCAGTCGGCCCAGTCGGGATCGTCCGCCAGCACGTCTACGAGGACGTTGGTGTCGACCAGCATCAGGATTCGCCGCGCAGCAAAGTCATTAGCGCGTCAGTGCGCCATTTGATATCAGCTTTTCCGCGTACCTTATCGAAACGGCTTTGGACGGTCTTTGCTGCTTTCTCGGTGTGCCGCACCACGATTTCGCCATCGCGGTTGACGGTGAAGTCGAGGCGCGAGCCGGGCTTCAAGCCAAGCTCGTCCCGGATGTGTTTTGGAATGGTTACCTGACCTTTGACGGTGAGCGTGGTTGACATATGGGCTCCAGGTGTTACCAGTTTATTTATGGTAATACCGAAACGGGAGTTGTGCAAATGTCGCTGCGCCTTTTAATCATCCCCTCAGCGGGCTTCGCGCGGCACGATCATCTTGGGGTCGATGAGCCGGCCTGCCTCCACCACGCGGTTGCCGTCCAGTTCGATGGTGCACTCGCGCATGGGCAGGTCGTAATGGCCGCGGGTGGTGCGCTTGCCGCCGCCCTGCGTGTTGGGGCCGGTGGAGAACAGGAAATTGCCGGGGAAGCAGCGCGAGGCGGCCCGGCTGCGCTCGGGCCCATCGCCGTACAGCGCGATGGAATCCCAGCGGCACTGCGGGTTGAGGCCCCAGCCCAGGTGGGAAAGCGCGTAGGGGTCTTTGTCGTCCTCGTGCACCTTGCCGTCGGCCAGCCATTCGCGCATCAGCGCGGCGTCCAGGCCGCCTTCGATGCTTTGGATGTGGCCGTCGCGCACTTCGATCTCGATGTGGTCCTGCACATAGCGGCAGTAGGGCAGAATCACCACGTCGCCCGGCTGCACGACGACCCGGCCCGAGGCGCTGCCTTCATTGGGAAAGGTGTGGATCAGCCCCACGCCCCAGTGGTCGAAGCGGCCCGGCTCATCGGCAAAGCCGTACTGGCTCATCACCGGGTACTCGCCGCAGGAATAGGTGAGGTCCGTGCCCGCCTTGCTGGTCACCCGCACATGCCGGGTCTTCTCGTACAGGCGGTGCGCGTGCATGACGGCTTCCTTCAGGCCCGGCGGCGCCTGCAGGGCGTAGAGGTCGTCGGGCGCATCGATGATCATCTGCACTCGCACGCCGGCGTTCATCACCTCGCGCAGCCAGGCGGCGAACAGCGGCACGTGGAAGATCAGGATCATGTCGCAGGCCTTGAGCGCCTCGAGCGTGCCCTTGCACTTGCCGATGGTGGGCGTGCCCACATTGGTCCAGCCGGGAATGGCATTGACGCGCATCTCGTAGATGTCGGCGCCCAGCATGTCGGCGGCCGCGAAGGCGGCTTCGATGTATTCGCTGCGCGTGCCCAGGTCGCTGACGATGGCGATAGTGTCGCCGGACTTGATCCGGCACAGCTCGAATTGCTTCCTGAAGAGTTCCGGCAGCTTTCCGGGGTTGGTCGATCGGGTCCTGAGGTCTGCGGGCATCATGGCTTGGGCTCTCTCTGAAATTGAGGGATCGGAGCGCCGCTAGGGCGGTTGTTCAATACCGAACATTATTCGTTTTTAGTATTATGAAGAGATGCCGCTAGGCCGCATATCGTGGTTTACCCGGAATTTTGGCCGCAGCCGGAATCGGGCTGCGGGCGCGGGTCAGGGCGAAGGATTCGGATAGCGCTGATGGATGGCCTGAATGGCGTCCAGCACGTCTTCCGATAGTGAAACGTCGGCGCTGTCGATGTTTTCCTTCAATTGGTCGAGGCGGGTTGCGCCCATCAGGTTGCTGACGACGAAAGGTTGGTGGTTCACGAACGCCAGCGCCATGGTGGCGGGCGACAGCCCGGAGTCGCGTGCCAGCTGCACATACTCGGCCGTCGCGAGTTCGGCCTGGGGCTTCATGTAGCGGTCAAACCGCGTGAACAGTGTCATGCGGGCGCCTTCGGGCCGCGCGCCGTTCAGGTATTTGCCGGCCAGCACGCCCATGCCCAAGGGCGAATACGCCAGCAGCCCCACGCCCTCCAGGTGGCTGAACTCCGACAGGCCGTTCTCGTAGCTGCGATTGAGCAGGCTGTAGGGGTTCTGGATGGACGCGATGCGGGGCAGCTTCTTCGTTTCGGCAAACTTCAGGTATTGCGCTACGCCCCAGGGCGTTTCGTTCGACACCCCGATATGGCGCACCTTGCCGGCTCTGATGAAATCCTGCAGCACCTCCAGGGTTTCCTCGATGGGCACCGTGTAGGCGTCCTCTTTCCACGGATAGCCGGGACGGCCGAAGGTGGTGGTGGTGCGGTCGGGCCAGTGCAGCTGGTAAAGGTCGAGGTAATCGGTCTGCAGCCGCTTCAGGCTGGCGTCCAGCGCCTCGGTCATGTTCTTGCGGTCCAGATGCGTCTGGCCGGTACGGATATGGCCGGGGCGTTTCGGGTCGGTGGGCGGGCCTGACACCTTGCTGGTCAGCACGATGTCCTTGCGACGCCCCGTTCTGGCCAGCCACGTGCCAATATACGCTTCGGTGCGGCCCTGCGTTTCGGGCTTGGGCGGCACAGGATACATTTCTGCGGCATCCACCAGGTTCACCCCGCGCGACAAGGCGTAATCGAGCTGCTCGTGGGCTTCGGATTCGGTGTTCTGCTCGCCCCAGGTCATGGTGCCCAGGCCGATCAGGCTGACCTCGAGGTCGGTGTGGCCAAGTTTGCGGTATTTCAAGTGTGGCGCTCCGGATGAAGGGTTTCCAGCCATGCCGCGCGGCATGCCGACGATGGAATCGATGTTAACACTGCGATTGCCTGATTCGAGAAGTGCCGATACCCATTGCCGCCCGGTGAATTGACCCTGCCCTGTATCCGTGCCCTAATAAATACCGCCTATGAAGAGGAACCGACTTTGAGACTCAGAATTGAATCGCTGGATCCGCTGCGCAAGGTCTTCGCCGCATCAGCCCGGTGGCTCGCCGCGCGCCATGGCGCGCCGTTGCAAGGCCTTAGGACATGAAACGCCTGATCGGCGCCGCGCTTCTGGCTTTTGCCGCTGCGCTGTGCATTACCAGCCTGTATCGGCCCGCCGCCCTGGAGCAGCAACTGCTGCACTTGCAGGTCGAGCAGGCCATGCCCGAGTTCGCCCATGTCCTTTCCACCGAGCCGGCCGCCCTTCAGGCGCTTTTCCTGGTCTATGCGGACGACCCCGTGCTATTGGCCAAAGCGCGTCTGGCCCTGCTGCGCTACCCGGACATCGCCCGGCCCATCTTCCTCTTGTATGGCGATACGCCGGACTTTCAGAAAGTGCTGCGCACTTATGGCGAAGACGTCGTCCTGCCCATTCATTATTTCCTGGCGAACGAAGTCTTTACCCTGGAACTGATGCAAAAACTGAACGACACGGCGCGGTCGGCGCTGAACGCCGTCCGAGGGTTGTGGTCCGGCAGCGAGCCGGCCGGCGGCACGGGCCGCGCTCCCCTGTCAGCCGAAGACCGCGGCCGCTACGCCATCCATTTCATCCAGGAAGAAGGCTACGACTTTCTTGGGCAGTTCGTCATGGCGCCCAATGGCCAGGTTGCCTGGGTGCAGACCGAACGGGTGCTTGAAGGCATCAACAGCTTCTTCGCCGGGGGCATCAAAGGGCTGGAGACCAAATTGCGTCTCGAAGAACCTGTCGGCGCGGGCGACGTGGGCTGGGCTGCCCTGGACGTCGCCATTGGCGTCAGCGCTTTCAAGATACTTCGCATGGGCGCCGCCACCTCCGCCGGCGGCCGCACCCTTACGTTTTCGCAGCGTTCCGCCGCGCTGGGCGCCGGCCTGTGGCGCGGCACCGCGATCGGCGCGCGGCTGGTCAAGTATGGCGCCCCGGCCGTGCTGGCTTATATGGCCGTCCGCCATCCCAGCCTCGTCAACTCGCTGTTGGGAAGCGCCGCCGAAAAGCTCGGCCTGCCGGTCGCCCTGGTGCAGGTGGTGGGCTGGACCTTTATATTGCTTCCCATTCTGCTGGTCCTGCGTTTTGTGGTGGGGCCGCTTGCGTGGATGATGGCGGGCCTGGCCGGCTTGCTGCGGTGGGGCGATCGGGCGCTGGGCCGAAGACGGGGCCATCAAGCATGACTGCTTCCCGATTCATCGTTTCGAAAGACGAGATGGACTTCAGCGCCATCCGCGCCCAAGGCGCCGGCGGCCAGAACGTGAACAAGGTGTCCAGCGCCATCCATCTGCGCTATTCGATCCCTGATTCGTCGCTGCCGCCCGAGATCAAGGAACGCCTCCTCGCCCTCCGTGATCAGCGCATTACCGATGAGGGCGTGGTGGTCATCAAGGCGCAAGGCAGCCGCAGCCAGGAAACGAACAAGCAGCAAGCCATCGAACGCCTGCAGGAACTGGTCGACAGCGTGTCGCAGCCGCCCAAGCGGCGCAAGGCCACCCGTCCCACCCTGGGCTCGCAGCGCCGGCGGCTGGAGGGAAAGTCCGCCCGGGGCGAGGTAAAGAAGCTGCGGGGAAAAGTGCTGCCGTGATAATAAAAACGGCCTTCGTGCAGAAGGCCGTTTCTTGCGGAAAGCCGCATGAATCTGGTGCCGGCTAGAGGAGTCGAACCCCTGACCTTCGCATTACAAGTGCGCTGCTCTACCAACTGAGCTAAGCCGGCCAAAGGCGGTATTCTACTCTATTTGACGATGGTCAGACGCGGCCGCTTCGGGTCGTCGTCGTCCGGCGGAGAGGGGGTTTCAACCTGGTTGCTTTCGTTCGATTCCACGGCGGGCTCGGTGCCGGGATAGGCTTGCGATTCTTGCACTTCGAAGCCCATGCCGGCACCGGTCTCGCGGGCGTAGATGGCCGAGACCGCGGCCACCGGAACGAAGATGTGCTCGGTGACGCCGCTGAAGCGGGCCTGGAACTCGATGTATTCATTGCCCAGAACCAGGCGGTTGGTGGCCAGCGAACCGATATTCAGTGTGATCTGCCCGTCGTGTATGTGAGCGCGGGGTACGACGGTATTGGCGTCGACGGTGACGACGATATGGGGGGTGTAGCCGTTGTCGGTGCACCACTCGTGCAGGGCGCGGATCAGATAAGGCTTGGTAGAGGATTCGGGCATGGACATAGGCAGTGGGCCGGGGCGCAGGCCCCGGCGGGCAAGGGCTTAGCGACGCATGACCTTCTCGGAAGGCGTCAGCGCCTCGATGTAGGCGGGGCGCGAGAAAATGCGTTCGGCGTATTTCTGGATGGGCGCTGCGTTCTTGGGCAGCTCGATGCCGTAGTGGTCGAGGCGCCACAGCAGCGGCGCAATGGCCACGTCCAGCATGGAGAATTCTTCGCCCAGCATGAACTTGCTCTTGAGCAGCATGGGCGCCAGCTGGGACAGCCGGTCGCGGATGCTGTTGCGCGCGTGTTCAAGGGCTTTTTCGTCGGGCGTGGCGCGGTTCTCGAGCACCGAGACGTGGACGAAGAGCTCTTTCTCGAAGTTGTACAGGAAGAGGCGGGTGCGCGCGCGCATGACCGGGTCGGCCGGCATGAGCTGCGGATGCGGGAAGCGCTCGTCGATGTACTCGTTGATGATGTTGGACTCGTACAGGATCAGGTCGCGTTCGACGAGGATGGGCACCTGCCCATAGGGGTTCATGACAGCGATGTCTTCGGGCTTGTTGTAGAGATCGATGTCGCGGATTTCGAAGTCCATGCCCTTTTCGAACAACACGAAGCGGCAGCGCTGCGAAAAAGGGCAGGTCGTTCCAGAGTAGAGAACCATCATGTCGAGGCATCCCGTCCAAAAAAATACATGAGCAAAAGCATGCTCAAAAAAATGAAATAGGCGTATTACTTTACGCCTATTTTAGAATCGTCGCCCCGGCCGGACAGGCCGGCCGGGGCTGCGCCGGTAAGCCGGATTTACTTGACGTGCTTCCAGTAGGCGGCGTTCAGGCGCCATGCCACGACCAGGAACAGGCCCAGGAACAGCAGGACCCAGACGCCCAGGCGCTTGCGGAACAACTGGTCGGGCTCGGCCATCCATCCGAGGAAGTTCGCCAGGTCGGCCACGTTGTTGTCGAAGGCGACGGTCTGGGCCTGGTTTTCGGCCTGGAAGGTATGCCGGGCACTTTCGCCGCCGCGGTGGTTTTGCAGGGTTTCGGTCTTGGTTTCTACGTAGCCCAGCGGGTCGTAAATGGTGGAGCTGCGCTGCCAGACGGTCTTGCCGTCTTGCTCGACCTCGTGGATGTGGCTGTGCGTATGGGTGACCGGACCCTGCAGCTGCCACAGCACGTTGGGCATGCCCACGCTTGGGAATACCGCGTTGTCCCAGCCGGTTTTCTTGGTGGTGTCGCGGTAGAAGGTGCGCAGGAAGGTGTAGACGTAGTCGACGCCGGTGGGGCCCAGGTTGGTCGACTTGGCGCGGGCGATGACGGAAAGGTCGGGCGGCGCGGCGCCGAACCATTTGGCGCCGTCCTGGCGGGTCATGGCGATCTTCATGAGGTCGCCGATCTTGTCGGACGTGAAAAGCAGGTTCTTCTTGATGTCGTCGTCGGTCAGGCCCAGCTCGGTGAGCTTGTTGTAGCGCATGGAGTTGGCGCTATGGCAGCCCAGACAGTAGTTGACGAAGAGCTTGGCCCCGTTTTGCAGCGAAGCCATGTTGTTGATGCGGTCGGGGGCGCGGTCGAGCTGGTAACCGCCCTCGGCGGCAACCGCCACCGAGCAGGTCAGGGTTAGGGCAAGGACGCCAAGCAACTTTTTGATCATGTTCATTCCGTAAGTGTTATGGGCCTTAGTGAGCGCTGAACGTGATGCGTTCAGGAACCGGCTTGAACGTACCCAGGCGGCTCCACACGGGCATCAGCAGGAAGAAGCCGAGATAGATCAGGGTTCCGATCTGGCTCATCAGGTTGAAGGCTGGGCTTGGCGGCTGAGTGCCAAGATAGCCCAACACCAGGAAGGTGACGATGAAGATGGCGTACAGATACTTGTGCCAGGTGGGACGGTAGCGGATCGAGCGCACCGGCGAGTGGTCGAGCCAGGGCAGGAAGAACAGGATGACCACCGAGCCGCCCATGGCCACCACGCCCCAGAACTTGGCGTCGATGACGCGCAGCAGGACGGCCAGGACCAGCAGAATGACCGGCACGACGATGCGCCATACGCCGCGCAGGTTGCCGCGCAGGAACAGCGCCACGGCGCCCAGCACCGAAGCGGCTGCCAGCACCCAGGTGAAGTCGGCCGTGATGGCGCGCAGCATGGAGTAGAACGGCGTGAAATACCAGACCGGCGCGATGTGCGGAGGCGTCTTGAGCGAATCGGCCGGGATGAAGTTGTTGAACTCCAGGAAGTACCCGCCCATTTCGGGGGCGAAGAACACGATGGCGGCAAAGACGATCAAGAAGCCCGCCACGCCCACCAGGTCATGCACCGAGTAGTACGGGTGGAAGGGGATGCCGTCGATGGGACGGCCCTTGCTGTCTTTGGGGCCGTCTTTGATTTCGACGCCGTCGGGGTTGTTGGAGCCGACTTCATGCAGGGCGATGATGTGCGCCACGACCAGGCCGATGAGGACCAGCGGGATGGCGATGACGTGGAAGGCGAAGAAGCGGTTGAGCGTGGCGTCGGACACGACGTAGTCGCCGCGGATCCACAGCGACAGCTCGGGCCCGATGAAGGGAATGGCCGAGAACAGGTTCACGATGACCTGAGCGCCCCAGTAGGACATCTGGCCCCAGGGCAGCAGGTAGCCCATGAAGGCTTCGCCCATGAGACAGAGGAAGATGGCCATGCCGAAGATCCAGACCAGCTCGCGCGGCTTGCGGTACGATCCGTAGAACAGGCCCCGCAGCATGTGCAGGTAGACCACCACGAAGAACATCGAGGCGCCCGTGGAGTGCATGTAGCGGATCAACCAGCCCCAGGGCACTTCGCGCATGATGAATTCGACGGAGTCGAAGGCGAGATTGCCATCGGGCTTGTAGTTCATGACCAGGAAGATTCCGGTCACGATCTGAATTACCAGCACCAGCAGCGCCAGTGAACCGAAGAAGTACCAAAAGTTGAAGTTCTTCGGAGCGTAGTATTCCGACATGTGCTCTTTGAACAGCTTGGACGCGGGAAAGCGCCTGTCTATCCATCCTAAGAGCCCAGTCGTTTCGACGGTTTTCTCGCCAGCCATGGAAACGGTTCCTTTCTATCTTTCTATCTTACGAGCGTAATGGTTCAATGCGGGGTCAGGCCTTGTTATTTTCGTCGACACCAATGGTGACGTGCGTGCCGTCGGCCGAAAACTCGTAAGGCGGCACCTCGAGGTTGTCGGGTGCGGGTTTGTTTTTGTAGACGCGGCCGGCCAGGTCGAAGGCGGAGCCATGGCAGGGGCAGAAGAAGCCGCCTTCCCAGCCGGCGGGCAGGCCCGGGCCGGGGCCCGCGGCCAGGTGAGGGGTCGGCGAGCAGCCCAGGTGGGTGCAGATGCCCACGGCGACGAAGAACTTGGGGTCGCGCGAGCGGTACTCGTTCTTGGCGTATTCGGGCGTGAAGCCGGGACGGTCGGATTGCGGGTCGGCCAGGGCGTCGTCGTTCTTGGGCAGTTCGTCGATCTGCTGCTGGGTGCGGTGCAGAACCCACACGGGCTTGCCGCGCCATTCGACGGTGCGCATCTGGCCTTCGGGGATGGAGCTCAGGTCGACTTCGACCGGAGCGCCCGCCGCGCGAGCCTTTTCCGACGGCGCAAACGAACCCACGAAAGGAACGGCCGTTGCGACGCCGGCGGCACCGCCGACTGCACAGGCGGTCGCCACCCATAAGCGTCGCGACGGATCGGGCGGAAGGTTTGCATCGATGGCAACCGTTCCGTCCGCGGAAACGCCGTCGAACTGTGACTTGTCCTGACTCATGCTTGTATCCTTGTTCGTGCCCCTCATCGGGCAGCGCGATTCAGTGTATTTTGGAGTGTTGGATATTCTCTCAACCGCGTATTATAGCGTTAGCCCGCAGTCGGGTGAAATTACTAGGGGATATCTCATATGAGCACTGCACGAGGTTTTTTGGCTGAGTTTCGCGAGTTCGCGGTCAAGGGCAACATGATCGACCTTGCCGTCGGTGTGATCATCGGCGCGGCTTTCGGCAAGATCATCGATTCGCTGGTGAAAGATGTGGTGATGCCCATCGTCAGTTTCATCCTGGGCGGGCAGGTCGATTTCACGAACCTCTTCTGGGTGCTGAAAGAGCCCGAGAACTACACCGGTCCCCGCACCGCCGAAGCCATCGTCGAGGCGGGCGGCAATGTGCTGGCCTGGGGTAATTTCATCACGATTTTCATTAACTTCCTGCTGCTGGCGCTGGTCGTGTTCCTGATGGTCAAGGCGGTCAATCGCGCCCGCCGCCGCTTCGAGCACGAAGAAGCCGTGGCCGAAGCTCAGCCCGAACCCACTCCCGACGACATTCTTCTGCTGCGCGAGATCCGCGACCTGCTCAAGCGGTAAGCGGGCGTTCCGGGCCCGCCGGCGGCGCAAGAAGGCATTGAATGCCGCCGGGCGAGGCGGCCGGCTAGACCGGATTGACCAGGTCGACGAATTCGACCCGGATGCCGAATCTGGCCGCGATGGCGTCGCCTACGGCTTGCGCCCCGTAGCGTTCGGTGGCGTGGTGGCCCGCGGCGACGAAGCCCACGCCTGTTTCCCGGGCCTGATGGAAATTGGGTTCGGAGGCTTCGCCGGTCAGATAGGCCTGGGCGCCTGCGTCGATGGCTGCCTGCATCATGCCCTGTGCGCCCCCGGTACACCAGGCAATGCGTTCGGCAGGCTGTTCGGGGTCTCCGATGACCAGGGGCTCGCGCCCCAGTGCTTGCGCCACGTTCCGCCCCAGCGCCTGCAGGGTCGTGCCCTGCGAGCAGCGTCCCAGCCAGATCAGGCCGTCGGGGCCGCAGGTACGCGGATTGCCTTCGGCATCCCGGTCTGGGGTAAAACCCAGAACCCGCGCCAACTGGGCGTTGTTGCCCAGCTCGGGGTGAGCGTCCAGCGGCAAGTGGTAGGCAAAGACGTTCAAGCCGTGCTGCAGGGCCAGGGCGATGCGTTCGCGCTTGGTGCCGACGATGCGCGCATCTTCGTTCTTCCAGAACCAGCCGTGGTGCACGAAGACGGCGTCCGCTTTTCGGCGTATCGCTTCTTCGAGCAGAGCGCGCGAAGCTGTAACTCCGGTGATAATGTGACTGATCTTGCGCTTGCCCTCTACCTGCAGCCCGTTGGGACAGTAATCTCGGAAGCGCTGCGGCTGAAGCGTTTCGTCCAGCCAGGCGCTCAGTTCGGTCGTGTCGATTTGATTCATGCTTGATTCCAGCCTTATGCGTCGATTCTGGTTGCTCTTCGCCCAAACTGTGACGGTGTGTCTGGGTATTTTATTCATTGTGGCCACGCTTCGGCCCGATTGGCTGGATCGCACGCCGGTGCCCCAGGCGTCCGCGCCCGCCCAGCCGTCCGCAGGCCCGTCTGCGGCGCCCGCGACGGCGGGCCTGCCGGCCAGCTATGCCCAGGCGGTGGCGCGGGCCGCGCCGGCGGTGGTCAATGTCTACACCACCAAGCAGATCCGCGAGCCCATTTCGCCGCTGTTGAATGACCCCGAGCTGTCGCGGCTGCTGCGCGGCCTGCCCGGCTTCACCCGCAAGCGCGAGGCCACGGCGCTGGGTTCGGGCGTGATCGTGCGGCCCGATGGCTACATTCTGACCAACTATCACGTGATCGAAGCGGCCGATGCCATCGAGGTCGCCTTGAACGACGGGCGCGAGGCCCGCGCCAAACTGGTGGGCGCCGACCCCGAGAGCGATCTGGCGGTGCTCAAGATCGACCTGGAGGGGCTTTCCAGCATCACGTTCAACGGCACGCACGACATGCAGGTGGGCGACGTGGTGCTGGCCATCGGCAACCCGTTCGGCGTGGGCCAGACCACCACCATGGGCATCGTCTCGGCCCTGGGCCGCAATCGCCTGGGCATCAACATCTACGAGAACTTCATCCAGACCGATGCGGCGATCAACCCCGGCAACTCGGGCGGCGCGCTCATCGACACCCATGGCCGCCTGGTCGGCATCAATACGGCCATCTATTCCGAAACCGGCGGATCGCTGGGCATAGGCTTCGCCATACCGTCCATGGCCGCGCAGACCATACTCGAGCAGATCATCACCACCGGGCACGTCACCCGGGGCTGGCTGGGCGTCGAGCCCCAGGACATCACCGCCGACCTGGCCAAGGCGTTCGGGCTGGACAGCCGCGATGGCGTGATCGTGGCCGGCGTGCTGCGGGGCGGCCCGGCGGCCCGGGCGGGCCTGCGCGTGGGAGACATCGTGCTGAAGCTTAACGACGAACCCGTGGTCGATACGATCCGCTTCCTGAATCAGATTGCGCGGCTGACACCGCAAAGCAAGGCCGAGATCCAGGTGCTGCGCGCAGGAAAGAAGGCGAGTTTCTCGGTGCAGGTGGGTGCGCGCCCGCCCTTGCAGCTGGGCGCGAGGCGGCCTTAGCGCCGCCGGCCCGGCTTACTCGGCGGCTTCCTCGGCCGCTGTGTCGGTATGCTCGCGCGGCGTCAGGCGGGCGGCCACCAGCAGGCCCAGTTCGAACAGCAGGCACAGGGGCACGGCCAGCATGAACTGGCTCAGCACGTCGGGCGGCGTGACGACCGCCGCGATGATGAAGGCGCCCACGATGACGTAGCCGCGCGCGGCGCGCAGTTTGTCGACACTGACCACGCCGCCCTTGACCAGCAGAATCACGGCCACCGGCACCTCGAAGGTGATGCCGAAGGCCACGAACATGGTGATGACGAAGCTGACGTAGGCCTCGATGTCGGGCGCGGGCGTGATCGATTGCGGCGCGAAGCCGGCGATGAAGTGGAAGACCGTGCGAAAGACCACGAAGTAGCAGAAGGCCATGCCCATCAGGAAGAGCACGGTGCTGGAAAGAATGAGGGGCAGCGCCAGGCGCTGCTCGTGCTTGTACAGCCCCGGGGCGACGAAGGCCCAGGCCTGATACAGCACCACCGGCAGGGCGATGACGAAGGCCGCGAGGAGGGTGACCTTGATGGGCACCATGAAGGGCGTGATCACCCCCGTGGCGATCATGCGGGTGCCCTGCGGCAGGGCGGCCAGCATGGGCTGGGCCAGCACGTCGTAGATGGCCGAGGCGCCCGGATACAGGAACAGGGCGATGAAGACGACGAGAATGGCGCCCACGGCCTTGAGCAGCCGCGAGCGCAGCTCGACCAGGTGGGAGATGAAGCTGTCTTCCTGCGTCACGGCTGCGAACCTTTGGCGGGTTGGGTGGAATCCGCCGGGACGTTGTCCGCGGCGGCGGCCTTGCGCTCGAAGCCGGGCAGCGGCAGCGTCCGGGTATCGATGGCTTCGGAGTCCTGCACCTCTTGCTCAGAGGTGTGGGCCGGCGGTGAAGCGGGCGCCTGGTCCCCGGCCGCGGCCGGCGGCTGTGCGGATTGCCCCGGGGCCGTGGAGGGCTCCGCCGCGGCGGGTTCGCCGGGGCCGTCCTGAGAGGGCTCGGACCCGCCCTCGCGCAGATTGCGCGCCGAATCGGCCAGCGTCTTGACGGATTCAGAAGCCTGCTTGAGCGCATCCTGCGCCTCGTCGATGGGCTCGCGCCAGGACTTGCTGGTTTCGTCGACCGAGGCCTTGACCGACTTGGCCGCGTCCTGCATCTGGTCTTTCAGGTTTTTGAGGTCGCCTATCTCGGCCGCGTCCATTTCCTTGCGGATGTCGGTCTTGACATCGTTGACGTAGCGCTGGGCGCGGCCCAGCAGATGGCCCACCGTGCGCGCCACCTTGGGCAGCCGCTCGGGGCCGATCACGATCAGCGCGATGACGCCGATCAGCATGAGCTCGCTGAAGCTGATGTCGAACATGGAGCGGTGTCTTGAGGCCTATTGAGAGTTAAAAGGACGGCGGCGCCCGACGACTGCGCGCGGGCCGCGAAAGCGGGGCGCGGAGCGCATGTCGGCCGGGATGGTCAGGACCCGTTCTTTTCTTTGGCCTGCACGTCGATGGTTTCTTTGGTTTCCACCCGTTCGGTGGTGACGGACTCGGGCTTGTCGGGATCGTTGGCCGCATCGGCCATGCCCTTCTTGAAGCCCTTGACGGCGCCGCCCAGGTCTTCGCCCATGTTGCGCAGCTTCTTGGTGCCGAAGATGAGCGCCACGATGACGAGAACGATAAGCCAATGCCAGATGCTGAAACTACCCATGTTTATCTCCGTTGTGCGGCGGATGCCGCGTGTGTCGTCGCGGGGCCGATGCCCCTTTTATGACTCCATTCTACCCAACCATGGCTTCAAGAGCCGTCGCCGCGGCTGGCTTTCTCGGCCAAACCCGAGATACCCTCGCGGCGAGCCAGTTCGCGCAGGACGTCCTCGGGCCGCAGATTATAGTGGGTCAATGCGATAAGACTGTGAAACCAGAGGTCGGCCGTTTCGTACACGATGCGGTCGGGAGCGTTGTCCTTGGCGGCCATGACGAGTTCAGTGGCTTCTTCGCCGATTTTCTTCAGGAAGGCGTCGGGGCCGCGCGCCAGCAGCTTGGCCGAGTACGAGGCGGCGGGATCGCCGCCGCGGGCCGGCAGGCGGCTTTCCAGCGTATCGGCCAGCCGGGACAGGATGTCGGCGGAGGTGTCGTGGTTCATTTGTAGATGAGCTCGGGGTCTTTGAGCACGGGGTCGGTGATGTCCCAGCGGGGCTGGCTCGGCGCCCTGTCCAGCCGGCGGAAGAAGCAGCTTTCGCGGCCGGTATGGCAGGCGATGCCGCCCACCTGCTCGACCTTCAGCAGGATGACGTCGCCGTCGCAATCCAGGCGCAGCTCGCGCACCACCTGCCGGTGACCGGACTCTTCGCCCTTGCGCCACAGCTTGCCGCGCGAGCGCGACCAATACACGGCATGTCCGGTGGCGGCGGTTTCGGCCAGCGCGTCGCGGTTCATCCAGGCGACCATCAGCACGGTGCCCGATGCTGCGTCCTGGGCGATGGCCGGAATGAGGCCCGACTCGTCGAATACGACGTCGTCCAGCCAGGAGTTCGGGTCGGTGGCGGTATCCATGATCACAGTCGCATGTTGATGCCCTTGCGGGCCATGTATTCTTTGGCTTGGGGAATGGTGAATTCGCCGTAGTGGAAAATGCTGGCGGCCAGCACCGCGCTCGCGCGCCCCTTGATGACGCCGTCGGCGAGATGTTCGAGCTTGCCCACGCCGCCCGATGCGATGACCGGAACCGGCACGGCATCGGAGACGGCGCGCGTCAGGGCCAGGTCGAAGCCCGCCTTGGTGCCGTCGCGGTCCATGCTGGTCAGCAGGATCTCGCCCGCGCCGTAGCTGGCCATCTTGCGGGCCCACTCGATCGCGTCCAGGCCTGTGGCCTTGCGCCCGCCGTGGGTGAAGATTTCCCAGCGTGCGGATTCGCCGGTCTCGGACGTGCGGCGCGCGTCGATGGCCACCACGATGCACTGCGAGCCGTGGTAGTCGGCCGCGGCCTTGACCAGCTCGGGGTTGGCCACCGCCGCGCTGTTGATGGACACTTTGTCGGCGCCCGCATTGAGCAGGCGCTGGATGTCGGCCACCTGGCGCACGCCCCCGCCCACGGTAAGCGGAATGAACACCTCGGAGGCCACCGCCTCGATGATGGGCAGGATCAAGTCGCGGTTGTCGCTGGTGGCGGTGATGTCCAGAAAAGTGAGTTCGTCGGCGCCCTGCTCGTTATAGCGCCGCGCGATTTCGACCGGGTCGCCGGCATCGACGAGATCGACGAAGTTCACGCCCTTGACGACCCTTCCCGCCGTGACGTCCAGGCAGGGAATGATGCGCCGCGTAAGCGTGTTGTTCATCGGGATGTCGGCTGCGCTCATGATGCGCCCAGTTCGTCGGCCAGGTCCTGGGCCGCGGCGAAGTCGAGCGTGCCTTCGTAGATGCTGCGCCCGAGGATCGCGCCTTCGATGCCTTCGTCTTCAACCGCGCAAAGGGCCTCGATGTCGGTGAGGTTGGTGACGCCGCCCGAGGCGATGATGGGGATGGTGACGGCCTGGGCCAGCTTGACCGTGGATTCGATGTTGACGCCGGTGAGCATGCCGTCGCGCCCGATGTCGGTGTAGATGATGGCCTCGCAGCCGTAGTCCTCGAACTTGCGGGCGATGTCGATGACGTCGTGGCGGGTGAGCTTGCTCCAGCCGTCGGTGGCCACCTTGCCGTCGCGCGCGTCCAGGCCGACGATGATGTTGCCCGGGAAGGCGCTGCAGGCGTCGCGCAGGAAGCCCGGGTCTTTGATGGCGGCGGTGCCGATGATGACGTAGGACAGGCCGATGTCGAGGTAGCGCTCGATGGTGTTGAGGTCGCGGATGCCGCCGCCGATCTGGACCGGGACTTCGCCGTCGACTTCGTCGAGTATGGCCTTGATGGCCGTCTGATTCTTAGGCGTGCCGGACACGGCGCCGTTCAGGTCGACCAGGTGCAGGCGCCGCGCGCCTTGCTCGAGCCATTGCGCGGCCATCGAGGCCGGCTCTTCGGAGAAGATGGTGGCATCGCCCAAGTCGCCCTGGCGCAGCCGCACGCACTGGCCGTCTTTGAGATCGATAGCGGGAATCAAAAGCATGATCGGAGTTCGTTAAGCAAATAGAAGGGAAAGGCGCGCGAGCGCGGTTCAGGGATTCCAGTCGACGAAGTTGCGATACAGGCGCAAACCGGCGTCGGCGCTTTTTTCGGGATGGAACTGCACTGCGAAAATGTTATCCCGAGCCACCGCGCAGGTAAAGCTTACCCCGTAATGGGCCAGCCCGGCCGTCAGTGCGGGGTCGCTCGGCTGAACGTAGTAGCTGTGCACGAAATAAAAGTGGGTGTTGTCGGCGATGCCTTCCCAAAGGGGATGGTGCTGCACGTGTTTGACGCGGTTCCAGCCCATGTGCGGCACTTTGAGCAGTTCGGTTTCGTCGGTGGCGGCGGACGCCGAGGCGTAGCCGGGCCCCGAAAAGCGCTTGACGCGGCCCTGGAAGACGTCCAGGCAGGGCGTGTCGCCTTCTTCGCTGTGGGTGAACAGCATCTGTTCGCCCACGCATACGCCCAGCAAGGGCTTGCTGCGCGCGGCGCGCAGCACGGCCTCGCGCAGGCCGGATTCATTGAGGGTGCGCATGCAGTCGGGCATGGCGCCCTGGCCGGGAAACACCACCCGCGAGGCGTTGTCGATGTGGCTGGCCTCGCGGCAGATGCGGATGTCGGCGTCCGGGGCGGCCGCCTGCAGGGCGCGCGCCACCGAGTGGAAGTTGCCCATGCCGTAGTCGACGATGGCGATAGTATTCACGATAGGGGCTTGGTCTGAAGCGGGTTAAAGAACGCCCTTGGTGGACGGGACGGCGCCATTGGCGCGCGGGTCGACCTCGGTGGCCATGCGCAGCGCGCGGCCGAAAGCCTTGAAGATCGTCTCGCACTGATGGTGCGCGTTCTCGCCCTTGATGTTGTCGATGTGCAGCGTCACCAGGGCGTGGTTGACGAAGCCCTGGAAGAATTCGCGCGCCAGATCCACGTCGAAGCGCCCGATCAGGGCCCGCGTGAACGGAACGTCGTAATGCAGGCCCGGGCGGCCCGAGAAGTCGATGACGACGCGCGACAGCGCTTCATCCAGGGGCACGTAGGAGTGGCCGTAGCGGCGCAGGCCGGCCTTGTTGCCCACCGCGGCGGCGAAAGCCTGGCCCAGCGCGATGCCGACGTCCTCGACGGTGTGGTGGTCGTCGATATGCGTGTCGCCGTCACAGTGCACGTCCAGGTCGATCAGCCCGTGGCGGGCGATCTGGTCCAGCATGTGGTCCAGAAAAGGCACGCCGGTGTTGATGGTCTGGCGGCCCGTGCCGTCCAGGTTGATGGAAACGCGGATGCGCGTTTCGTTGGTGTTTCGGGTGATGTCGGCAGTACGCATGATCGAGGAAAATCGTCGGGTAAAGGTCGGTTCGGGCGCCGCCCGGCCAAAGGGCCGGCGGCGCGGCGGGTTCGGGGCGGCGCGGTATGCGCGGCGTCTGTATGTTTATATCAGGATTCGAGCCGGTATTGCGCGCTGCCCGCGTGCGCCTGCAGGCCTTCGCCGTGCGCCAGCGTTGCGGCGACGCGGCCCAGTGTCTGCGCGCCCTGGTGCGATACGTTGATGAGACTGCTGCGCTTCTGGAAGTCGTACACGCCCAAGGGGGAAGAAAAGCGCGCGGTGCGCGACGTGGGCAGCACGTGGTTGGGACCGGCGCAGTAATCGCCCAGCGATTCAGAGCTGTAGCGGCCCATGAAGATGGCGCCCGCGTGGCGGATCTCGTCGGCCCAGCGCTCGGGCTGCTCGGTGGATATCTCGAGGTGCTCGGGGGCGATTTCGTTGGCGATGGCACAGGCCTGGTCCAGGTCGTCGACCAGGATCAGCGCGCCGCGGCCCGAAAGGCTGGCCCGGATGATGTCGGCCCGCGGCATGGTGGGCAGCAGCCGTTCGATGGACGCCTGCACCTCGTCGAGGTAGGCCGCGTCGGGGCACAGCAGAATGGCCTGCGCCAGTTCGTCGTGCTCGGCCTGCGAGAACAGGTCCATGGCGATCCAGTCGGCGGGCGTGGCGCCGTCGGCGATGATCAGAATCTCGCTGGGGCCGGCGATCATGTCGATGCCCACGACGCCGAACACCCGGCGCTTGGCGGCGGCCACATAGGCGTTGCCGGGGCCGACGATCTTGTCGACCGGCGCAATGGTTTGCGTGCCGTAGGCCAGTGCGCCCACAGCCTGCGCGCCGCCGATCGCCCAGGCGCGGTCCACGCCCGCGATGGCCGCGGCGGCCAGCACGATGGGGTTGCGCGCGCCGTCCGGCGTGGGGGTGACCATGACGACCTCGGGCACGCCGGCCACTTTGGCCGGTATGGCGTTCATGAGCACCGATGACGGGTAGGCGGCCTTGCCGCCCGGCACGTACAGGCCGACGCGGTCGAGAGGGGTGATTTTTTGCCCCAGCGTGGTGCCGTCGCTTTCGGTGTAGGACCAGCTTTCCGCCTTCTGGCGCTCGTGATAGGCGCGTACCCGGCGGGCCGCTTCTTCGAGGGCGGCCCGCTGCTCGGACGGCAGGGCGTGCAAGGCGTCCTGCAGCGCTTGGCGCGGAATTTCCAGCGCCTGGACGGACGGCGCCTGCACCCGGTCGAAGCGGCGGGTGTATTCGAGCAGCGCCTCGTCGCCCCGATGCCGCAGGTCTTTGAGCACGTCGGCGACGACGTGCTCGATGCTGTCGTCCTGCTCGGCATCGAAGGCGAGCAGCGTACGCAGGGACTGGGCGAAGTCGGGATCTTGCGAGCGGAGGCGATTGATCAGCGGCATGAAAGAAGCAAAAAAAGAAATTCTTTATAAATCAAAAGTATATCGCATGCGCGACGCATTCATGGCTTCTCTATGCCGCGGACGCCTGGGCGAAGGCGTCGATCAGGGGCTGCAGCATTTTTGCGCGTGTCTTGAGCGAGGCCTGGTTGACGATCAGGCGCGAGGAAATGTCGACGATGTCCTCGACGGCGACCAGGTGATTGGCCTTGAGCGTGTTGCCGGTGGACACCAGGTCGACGATGGCGTCGGCCAGGCCGACCAGCGGGGCCAGCTCCATCGAGCCATAGAGCTTGATCAGGTCGACATAGACGCCCTTGCGCGCGAAATGCTCGCGCGCGGCGCGCACGTACTTGGTGGCCACGCGCAGCCGCGAACCCTGGGCCACGGCCGCCTGGTAGTCGAAGCCTTCGCGCACCGCCACGCACAGGCGGCACTTGGCGATGTTGAGGTCGATGGGCTGGTACAGCCCGCCGGCATTGCCGGCCGAATGCTCGAACAGCACGTCTTTCCCGGCGATGCCGAAGTCGGCCGCGCCGTACTGCACATAGGTGGGCACGTCGGAGGCGCGCACGATGATGAGCTGCAGGCCCGGGTCGCTGGTGGGCAGGATCAGCTTGCGCGAGGACTCGGGGTTTTCGCTGACCTGGATGCCGGCGGCCGCCAGCAGCGGCAGGGTCTCGTCGAAGATCCGGCCTTTGGACAGGGCCAGGGTCAGGGGTTTGTCCAGGGCTGCAGGGCTCATGAGGCCTCCGTGATGCGTACGATGTCGGCGCCGACCTGACGCAGCTTTTCTTCCATGCGCTCGTAGCCGCGGTCCAGGTGGTAGATGCGTTCGACCGTGGTCGCGCCCTCGGCCGCCAGGCCTGCGATGACCAGGCTGGCCGAGGCGCGCAGGTCGGTGGCCATCACCGTGGCGCCCGACAGGGCCTCGATGCCGGTGACCACCGCCGTGGGGCCGTCGATGTCGATCTGCGCCCCCATGCGGCGCAGTTCCTGGACGTGCATGAAGCGGTTCTCGAAAATATTCTCGACGATGACGGCGGTACCCCGGGCGACGGTGTTCATGGCCATCAGCTGGGCCTGCATGTCGGTGGGGAAGGCCGGGTATTCGTAGGTGCGAAAGCCCACGGCGGCGGGGCGGCGGTTCATCGCGCCCCGGATCCAGTCGGGGCCGGTCTCGATCGTGACGCCCGATTCGCTCAGCTTGTCGAGCACGGCGCCCAGGGTGTCGGGCGCCGCCCGGCGCAGCATGATGTCGCCGCCGGCCGCGCCCACCGCGCACAGGAAAGTGCCCGCCTCGATGCGGTCGGCCACGATGTGGTGGGAGGCGCCATGCAGGCGCTCGACGCCGTCGATGGCGATGCGGTCGGTGCCGTGCCCCTCGATGCGGGCGCCCATCTTGATGAGCAGCTCGGCCAGGTCGGTGATCTCGGGCTCGCGGGCGGCGTTTTCAAGAACGGTGCGGCCTTCGGCCAGCACGGCCGCCATCATCAGGTTCTCGGTGCCCGTGACGGTGACCATGTCGGTGCGGATGGAGGCCCCCTTGAGCCGCTTGGCGCGCGCGACGACGAAGCCGTGCTCGATGCGGATCTCGGCGCCCAGCGCGGCCAGGCCCTTGATGTGCTGGTCGACCGGCCGCTGCCCGATGGCGCAGCCGCCCGGCAGGCTCACGCGCGCTTCGCCGAAACGGGTCAGCAGCGGCCCGAGCACCAGGATGGAGGCCCGCATGGTCTTGACCAGTTCGTAGGGCGCTTCCAGGCTGTCCACCTGCGAGGCATTGAGGGTGACGGTGCCGGCTTCCGGCTGTTGCGACCTGACGCCCATCTGCTGCAGCAGCTTGAGCGTGGTGCCGATGTCCTTGAGCGCGGGCACGTTGTGCAGCGTGATGTCGTCGCTGCAAAGCAGGGATGCGCACAGGATGGGCAGGGCGGCGTTCTTGGCGCCCGACACGGTGATTTCGCCGTGCAGGCGCCTGCCGCCGGTGATGGACAGTTTATCCATTCGGGTTCGCTTTGTATTCGTCGGGCGTCAGGGTGCGCATCGAGAGGGCGTGGATTTCTTCCTTCATGCGCTCGCCCAGCGACGCGTAGACCAACTGGTGGCGGGCGATGCGCCGCTTGCCCTCGAAGGCGGGGCTGACGATGATGGCTTCGAAGTGCGAGCCGTCGCCGACGACTTCGATGTGTTCACAGGGAAGGTGGTCGGCGATGTACTGACGCACTTGTTCGGGAGTAGGCAGCATGATGTCGATTCCTAATTCCGCAGTTTGTAGCCGGAGGCCAGTAGGCGTAGCGTGCACAGGCACAGTACGGCGAAAACGCCAGCGACGACGGCCAGGCTGAGCCAGGGCGAGACGTCGGAGACCGAGAAGAATCCGTAGCGAAAGCCGTCGATGGTGTAGAAGATGGGGTTCCAGTGCGAGACCTTCTGCCAGAACGGCGGCAGGCTGTGTATGGAGTAGAACACGCCCGACAGGAAGGTGGCGGGCAGGATCAGGAAGTTCTGGAACGCGGCCATCTGATCGAATTTCTCGGACCACAGGCCGGCGATGATGCCCAGCGAAGCCATGATGCCGCAAGCCAGGATGGCGAACGCCAGCACCCACAGCAGGTTCTGGGGAGGCAGCGGCGTGAAGAACAGGGCCACCACCCATATGCTAAGGCCCACGCACAGTCCGCGCGCGATGCCGGCCAGCAGATAGGCGCTGAAAATCTGGCGGTGCGACAGCGGCGGCAGCAGCACGAACACCAGATTGCCCGTGATGCGGCTTTGTATCAGCGAGGACGATGGGTTGGCGAAGGCATTTTGCAGCATGCTCATCATCATCAGCCCCGGAATGAGGAAAGAGGTGTACGGGATGGAGCCGTACACCTGCACCCGGTCCTCGAGCACGTGGGCGAACACCAGCAGGTAGAGCAGGGCCGTCAGCACGGGGGCCGCGATGGTCTGGAAGCCGACCTTCCAGAAGCGCATGAGCTCTTTGCGCAGCAGGGTTGGAAAGCCCGAGCCGAGTCCCGGCTGGGGCTGCATGACGGGTGTGCTCATGCCAGCATCTCCAGGGCGTTGTCGCTGTGCATGATGCGCACGAACGCGTCTTCGAGGTCGTTGCCGCCCACCCGCGCCAGTAGCGATTGCGTCGTGTCCAGCGCCACGATGCGCCCGCTTTTCAGCATGGCGATGCGGCCGCAAAGCGCTTCGGCTTCTTCGAGGTAGTGGGTGGTGAGCAGAATGGTGTGCCCCTCTTTGTTGAGCCGCGAAATGAACTCCCAGAGCGTGCGGCGCAAATCCACGTCGACGCCGGCCGTGGGTTCGTCCAGGATGATGACGGGCGGGCGGTGCACCAGGGCCTGCGCCACCAGGACCCGGCGCTTCATGCCGCCGGACAGGGCCCGCATATTGGCATCGGCCTTGTCGGCCAGCCCCAGGTTGGCCAGAATCTCGTCGATCCAGTCATCGTTGTTGCGCAGGCCGAAGTAGCCCGACTGCAGCCGCAGGGTTTCGCGCACCGTGAAAAACGGGTCGTAAACCAGCTCCTGGGGCACCACCCCCAGCGAGCGCCGGGCCTGCTTGTATTCGGACACCACGTCGTAACCGCAGACGCTGGCGGTTCCGGACGTGGCTTGCGCCAAGCCGGCGAGAATCGAGATCATGGTGGTCTTGCCCGCGCCGTTGGGGCCGAGCAGGCCGAAGAATTCGCCATGCCCGACGTCCAGGCTGACGTCGTTCAGGGCCTGGAAGCTTCGCCGTTTGCGATCGGAGCCCGGAATAAGCCGGGCGAGCCCGCCGGAAGGCGAGCCGTAAATCTTCGAGATATTCTTTAAAGTAAGCGCGGACATAATAAAAAAGCCTGGCTCGTGATTGAGCCAAGCCTTCTATTATATAGATGTATGGGGACCGGCCTTGCCGCGCGGCGGACATCGGTTTCAGCCGCCCGGGCCTGACGCTGGCCGCGGCGCCCGGGCTTGTGAAGCGCGGGGCGGCCTAGCGGTTCTGCCGGTTCAGGGCGTCGATGAGGCCGTCGATGCCGTTCTGGTTGATCTGCTGGGCGAACTGGTTGCGGTAGTTCTGGATCAGCCAGATGCCTTCGACGTTCAGGTCGTAGATCTTCCAGCCTTGAGGAGTTTTTTCGAGGCGGTAATCGACGCCCACCGCGGGGCCGTTGCGCTGGCTGATGCTGGACCGAACCACGACGTCGTCGGCGTTGGCGTCGCCGCGGAAGGGCAGGATCTGCAGCGCCGACACTTCGTCCACCTTCGACAGCGCGCCACTATAGGTGCGGATCAGCGTGCCCTTGAAAGCCTCGACCAGGTTCTTTTGTTGCTGCGCGGAGGCCTGGCGCCAGTAGCGCCCCGCCGCCAGACGGGTGGTCTTTTCCAGGTTGACGTAGGGCAACACGTATTTGTCGACCAGCTGGTTGATGCGGTTCAGGTCGCCCTGCTGGGCGGCAGGCTCTTGCCGGAGCACCTCCAGCGCGTTGTTGCCCACCGTTTGCACGAAGTCGTTGGGCGCGGCGGTGGGGTCGACCGGTTTCTGAGCCTGGGCCGCCGTTGCAAGGACCAGCGACAGCATGAGCACGAGGCAGAACTGGTACAAGGGGGTGCTGCGATTGCGTAAAGCGGAAAAAATCATATGCAGAGTCCTTCGTTATTGCGTTGCCGGCGCCGTGCCGGACGCGGGCGGAGCCGCCTGATCGGCGGGCGCTTCGTCGTCGTCGGAATAGTCGGGCAGATCGTCGTCGTCGGAGTAATCGGGCAGGGTACCGTAGGGATTGTCCGGATCCACCTGATTGCCCTTGACCAGGGCATTGCGCCGCTGCAGGTAGGCGTCGCGGATGAAGCTGTAGCGATCCAGGGCGATGCGGTCGACCAGATCGTCGGCATCGAGCAGGCTGGCGCGCAGGTCGACGGCCGCCACGGCCAGAATGGTGTTGCGCAGCGGTATGTTGTCAATGGCCATGACGGGCGTATAGCTGGAGGCGCCGGCCGCGAACATGGCGCCTATGCCGGCGCCGTCGCGCACCGTGCTGGAGCCGAGGAAGGGCAGCACCACGTAGGGGCCGGGCTCGAAGCCCCACACGCCCAGGGTGACGCCGAAGTCGTTGACGATGCGCTTGGAGCCGTTCATGGACGCCACGTCGATACAGCCGCCCAGGCCCATGGTGGAGTTGAACAGCACGCGTCCCAGCATGTTGACGCCGTCGTGCCCGCGGCCCTGCAGGAAGCTGTTCACCGAGGACCATAGGTCGGCCATGTTGGCGAAGATGTTGTGGATGCAGGTGCGCGCCGGTTCGGGCGTCAATTGCTTGTAGCCGGTGGCGATGGGCTTGAACAGCGCCTTGTCGAAGGCGTCGTTGAACTGGTACATGCTGCGGTTGTAGCTCTCCCAGGGGTCTTGAGGACTGGGATTGGGCACGTGGGCGCAGCCCGCGACAAAGGCCGTCAGTGCCACAATGGGAGCCACGCGGCTCAGCCGCGCGCTCGTTTCGGTTCTGGTCGTATTGTTGTCCATGATTGTTCTTGGCCGTTTTATCTATCGGGTGCCATTTTAATGTGACGGCGCGGGCGCCGCGGAGCCCTCTTTCGCCGTGCCTTCTTTATCTGCTGAACTGTACAGGAACTTGCTGATCAATTCTTCCAGCACGACGGCGCTTTGCGTATATTGGATGCGAGCGCCCTGCTCGAGCATTTTATCGTCGCCGCCGGGCGTCAGGCCGATGTACTGCTCGCCCAGCAGGCCGGAGGTCAGGATGGAAGCCGAGGAGTCGTCGGGAAACTCGTAGTTCTCGTTGATGTCCAGCGTAACCACCGCCTGATACACCTGGTTGTCGAACTGTATGCCGCTGACGCGGCCCACGACCACCCCGCTGCTTTTCACCGGAGCGCGCACCTTGAGGCCGCCCAGGTTGTCGAAGTAGGCCTGCACCTGGTAGCTGCGGCTGAACGAGAACGAGCTGAGGTTGCCGGCGCGCAGTGCCAGGAACACCAGGGCCACGATGCCCAACAGTACGAACAGGCCGACCCAGAAATCGGTTTTTTCACGCGTCATGATGGTTCCATTAATTGCTGAACATGAGGGCGGTTAGCAGGAAGTCGAGGCCCAGGACGACCAGGGCGCCGCTGACCACCGTGCGGGTGGTGGCCTTGGCGACCCCTTCGGGCGTGGGCCGGGCGTTCCAGCCCTCGTACAGGGCGATGAGGGTGACGGCAATGCCGAAGATCAGGCTTTTGACGACGCCGTTGGCCACGTCCTTGAAGATGTCCACGCCGCTTTGCATCTGCGACCAGAAGGCGCCCGCGTCGATGCCGATGAGCAGCACGCCCACCACCCAGCCGCCGATGATGCCCACCATCGAAAACACCGCGGCCAGAATGGGCATGGCGATGACGCCGCCCCAGAAGCGCGGCACCAGCACCCGGCGCACCGGATCGACCGCCATGACCTCCATGGCGGCAAGCTGCTCGCCCGCCTTCATCAGGCCGATCTCGGCCGTGAGCGACGTGCCCGCCCGGCCGGCGAACAGCAGTGCGGTCACCACCGGCCCCAGTTCGCGCGTCAGCGACAAAGCCACGAGCAACCCCAGCGCTTCTTCGGAACCGTAGCGGTTCAGCGTGTAATAGCCCTGCAGGCCCAGCACGAAGCCGACGAACAGGCCCGACACCGCAATGATGATGAGCGAATAGTTGCCGATGAAATGCACCTGCTGGGACACCAGGCCCGGGCGCCGCAGCGCCGCGCCGCTGCGCAGCAGGACCAGCCCCAGCAGGCGGGCGAAAGCCCCCAGGCCGAAAATGAAGCCGATCGCCCAGGCGCCTATAGCACGGATGCCTTTGACGGGATTCATGGGCGGCCTCGCTGTTTGTCCAGCCATTGCTTGAAGGCGGGGGTTTCGGGGTAATGGAAGGCAATCGGCCCGTCGGGTTGGCCGTCGAGGAACTGGCGGATGTAGGGGTCGGCCGATTCGGCCAGCTCGGAAGGCTTGCCCGAAGCCAGCAGCCGGCCCTGGCCCACCATATACACCTGGTCAGCGATGGCGAACGATTCGGCCACGTCGTGCGTAATCAGCACCGATGCGCAGTGCAGCCGGTCGGTCAGGCCGCGGATGAGCTGCGCCGTAATGCCCAGCGAGATCGGATCCAGGCCGGCAAAAGGCTCATCGTAAAGAATGAGCTCGGGCTCGAGCACGATGGCCCGCGCCAGCGCCACCCGGCGCGCCATGCCGCCGGAAATCTCGGATATCTTCAAGTGCGCCGCCGCGCGCAGCCCCACGGCATTGAGCTTGTCGAGCACGCACTCGATGATCTGCGCCTCGGAAATACGGGTGTGCTCGCGCAGCGGAAAGGCGACGTTCTCGAACACGTCCAGATCGGTGAACAGGGCGCCCTGCTGAAACAGCACCCCCATGCGCTGACGCAGCTTGCGCAGCTCGTCGGAAGACACGGTGGCGACATTCCGGCCGAAGGCTGTAATGGTGCCCCGCTGGGCGGTGATTTGGCCGGTGGCCCCGCGCAGCAGCGTAGTCTTGCCCGACCCCGACCCGCCCATCATGGCCACGACCTGGCCGCGGTAGACGCGCAGGTCGATGTCCTGCAGGACGGTGAAGTCGGCATAGCCGAGGGCAACGCCTGAAAAGTCGAGAAGCGGGTCTTTGCTCTGGCTCGCGTCGAGTTCCATGGAAGTGCTTGCCTGATGATCAACTGGGCATTGTATCGTGAGTGCTCGAGGGCGACGTTTTTCTTTGTGTGGGCGAGCACATTTTGTTGCTTTTGTTCGGCTTTTCCTCGTCCCGCATGCAATGCGCAGCAATCTTCGAAACCGCGAGGCGCGGCAACCATCGAAATCGCAAGGCGTGGGGCGGGACCCTGTTTTGGGCGACGTCCGAGCAAGCCGAGTACCCTGTCATTTTTGGGGAGGCAAGCCCGCAACTGTTCGAGCGCGACGGGTGCGGACAGTCCGGGGGACTGTCCGCCGTGCGAGTTTTGCGGGCGCCCCAAAAATGATAGGGTAGGAGAGGGCAGCCGGCAAAGCCGGCCGCAGCGAGCGGCGCCCAAAACAGGGTCCCGCCCCGCGCCGGCTTAAGCACTCAAAGCGGCTTGTTAGCGCTGCCCTGTTCGGGCTTGAGGACTCAAGCGCGGTCGAGTTCAGTAGCAATAGAAGAGAGCAAGCGCCCCTCTGTCCGCTGCCTCAACGAGGCAGCGTGCTGCTCCCCATCAAGAACTCATCCACCGACCGTGCGCACTGCCGGCCTTCGCGAATCGCCCAGACCACCAGCGACTGCCCCCGCCGCATATCGCCCGCCGCGAACACCTTGTCCACCGACGTCGAATAGCGATCCGTATCCGCCCGCGCATTGCCCCGGCCGTCCGTCTCCACCTCGAACGACGCCAGCACCTCCTTCACGGGCGCCACGAACCCCATCGCCAGCAGCACCAGGTCCGCCTTCATTTCAAAGCGGGAATCCTTCACCTCGCGCATCTTCATCTGCCCCGTCGCCGGATCGCGCTTCCATTCGACGCGGACCGCCACCAGCTTCTCGACCTTCCCGTCCGCGCCTTCCAGCGCCACCGTCGAGACCGCCCAGTCGCGTTCGCAGCCCTCTTCCTGCGAAGAAGACGTGCGCAGCTTCAGCGGCCAGTACGGCCAGGTGAGGTCCTTGTCCTCCGCCTCCGGCGGCTGCGGCATCAGCTCGAACTGAGTGACCGAAGCCGCGCCCTGGCGGATGCTCGTGCCCACGCAGTCCGAGCCCGTGTCCCCGCCGCCGATGACGATCACGTGCTTATCCTTGGCCGAGATCTGGCCGGGAATGCGCGCGCCCGCGTTCGCGCGGTTCTGCTGCGTCAGGAAGTCCATGGCAAAGTGCACCCCCTGCAGCTCGCGCCCGGGCACCGGAAGATCGCGCGGCGTTTCCGAGCCGCCCGCCAGCACCACCGCGTCGAATTCCTCGTGCAGCGAGGCCGGCGTGCGCACCGTCAGGCCGTCCGCCGCATGGGCCGGGTCGCCCACATAGGTCGAAGGGTAGAACTCCACGCCTTCGGCCTCCATCTGCGCCAGGCGGCGGTCGATATGCGATTTGGCCAGCTTGAAATCGGGGATGCCGTAGCGCAGCAGCCCGCCGACGCGGTCGTTCTTCTCGAACACCGCCACGGCATGGCCCGCGCGCGCCAGCTGCTGCGCGCAAGCCAGGCCCGACGGGCCCGAGCCCACCACCGCCACCTTCTTGCCCGTCTTGCGGCTGGGCGGCTGCGGCGCGACCCAGCCGTTCAGCCAGCCATGGTCGATGATGGCGTGCTCGATCGACTTGATGCCCACCGGGTCGTTGTTGATGTTGAGCGTGCAGGCCGCCTCGCAGGGGGCCGGACAGATCCGCCCCGTGAACTCGGGGAAATTGTTGGTCGAATGCAGCGTATCGAGCGCCGTGCGCCAGTCCTGCCGATAGACCAGGTCGTTCCAGTCGGGGATGATGTTGTTGACCGGACAGCCCGTGGTACAGAACGGGATGCCGCAGTCCATGCAGCGCGCGCCCTGTACCTTGGCCTGCTCGTCGTTGAGGGACTGGACGAACTCCTTCCAGTGCTTGACCCGCTGCAGCGGCGCCTCGTGCGGCTCGCTGACGCGTTCGAATTCGATGAAGCCGGTGGTCTTGCCCATAGTGTCTTTCCTCAGGCGGCGATTTGTTGCAGGTTTTCCGCGGCCCAGAGCTCTTTCATCGCGCGGCGGTATTCTTGGGGCATCACTTTCACGAAGGCCTCGCGCGAGCGGTTCCAGTCGCTCAGGATGTCGCGCGCGCGGAAGCTGCCCGTATAGCGGTAGTGGTCTTCGATCAGGCGGCGCAGAATGCTTTCGTCCGTTTCGCGCTCGGCGCCGCGCATGGCGCAGTGCCAGAACTCTTTCTCGTCGGCCTCGAGCTGCTCGGCATGGCTCTGTACTTTCTCGAGCTGCACCATGGAAGGATTGCAATAGCGCCGGAAGCTGCCTTCGGGGTCCCACACATAGGCGATGCCGCCCGACATGCCGGCCGCGAAGTTGCGTCCGGTGGCGCCCAGCACCACCACGGTGCCGCCCGTCATGTATTCGCAGCCGTGGTCGCCCGTGCCTTCGACCACCGCCGAAGCGCCCGAGTTGCGCACCGCGAAGCGTTCGCCGGCCACCCCGCTGAAGAAGGCCTGGCCGCTCAGCGCGCCGTACAGCACCGTGTTGCCCACGATGATGTGATCGGGTCCGTAGCCGCGGAAGTCGTTGGGCGAGCGCACGACGATGCGGCCGCCGGACAGGCCCTTGCCGACGTAGTCGTTGCCTTCGCCCACCAGGTCGAGCGTGATCCCGTGCGCCAGGAAGGCGCCGAAGCTCTGGCCCGCCGTGCCGTTGCACTGGATGTGGATGGTGTCGTCGGGCAGGCCCTCGTGGCCGTGGCGCGCCGCCACCACGCCCGAGAGCATGGCGCCGATGCTGCGGTTGCGGTTGCGCACCGGGGTGATGAAGGACACCTTCTCGCCCCGTTCAATGGCCGGCCTGCTGCGTTCGATCAGTTGATGGTCGAGCGCGCCGTCGATGCCGTGGTCCTGGTCCTGGAGATGGCGGCGCGGCGAATCGGACTGCACCTGATGGAAGACGCGGGTGAAGTCCAGCCCCTGGGCTTTCCAGTGCGCCAGTCCCGCCCGCATGTCGAGCAGGTCGACGCGGCCGATCAGTTCGTCGAACTTGCGTATGCCCAGCTGGGCCATGATCTCGCGCACTTCTTCGGCCACGAAGAAGAAGTAGTTGACCACGTGCTCGGGCTTGCCGGTGAACTTCTTGCGCAGCTCGGGGTCTTGCGTGGCCACGCCCACCGGACAGGTGTTGAGGTGGCACTTGCGCATCATGATGCAGCCCTCCACCACCAGCGGGGCGGTGGCGAAGCCGAACTCGTCGGCGCCCAGCAGGGCGCCCACCACCACGTCGCGGCCCGTCTTCATCTGGCCGTCGGCCTGGACGCGGATGCGGCTGCGCAGATTGTTCATGATGAGGGTCTGCTGGGTTTCGGCCAGGCCGAGCTCCCAGGGCGTGCCGGCATGCTTGATCGACGAGACCGGCGAAGCGCCCGTGCCGCCGTCGTGGCCGGCAATGACGACGTGGTCGGCCTTGGCCTTGGCCACGCCGGTGGCGACCGTGCCCACGCCCACTTCGGAAACCAGCTTGACCGAGATGGCGGCTTGCGGGTTCACGTTCTTCAGGTCGTGGATGAGCTGCGCCAGGTCTTCGATCGAGTAGATGTCATGGTGCGGCGGGGGCGAGATGAGGCCGACGCCGGGCACCGAGTAGCGCAGCTTGGCGATGTATTCGGACACCTTGTGGCCCGGCAGCTGGCCGCCTTCGCCGGGCTTGGCGCCCTGGGCCATCTTGATCTGGATCTGGTCGGCGCTGGTCAGGTATTCGGCCGATACGCCGAAGCGGCCCGAGGCCACCTGCTTGATGCGCGAGCGCAGTGAGTCGCCGGCGGCCAGGGGCACGTCGGCCTCGACGCGCTCGGCGCCCAGGATGGAGGCCAGGGTGTCGCCTTTCTTGATGGCGCTTTTGCCGGCGCGCATCTCGGGCCGGTAGCGCAGTTCGTCTTCGCCGCCCTCGCCGGTGTTGGACTTGCCGCCGATGCGGTTCATGGCCACCGCCAGCACGCTATGGGCCTCGGTGGAGATCGAGCCCAGCGACATGGCGCCGGTGGCGAAGCGCTTGACGATTTCCTTGGCCGGCTCGACTTCGTCCAGCGGAATGGCGTGGCCTGGGTCGGCGCGGAACTCGAACAGGCCGCGCAGCGTCATGTGGCGCCGCGACTGGTCGTTGATGAGCTGGGCGTATTCCTTGTAGGTGGCGTAGTTGTTGGCGCGCGTGGAATGCTGCAGCTTGGCGATGGAATCCGGATTCCACATGTGCTCTTCGCCGCGCACGCGGAAGGCGTAGTCGCCGCCGGCGTCCAGGGCGTTCTCCAGCACGGGGTCGTCGCTGAACGCCGCCTTGTGCACGCGCAGGGCCTCTTCGGCGATTTCGAAGATGCCGATGCCCTCGATGTTGCTGGGCGTGCCGGTGAAGTATTTCTCGACCAGGGCGGAGCTGAGGCCGACGGCCTCGAAGATCTGCGCGCCGGTGTAAGACATATAGGTCGAGATGCCCATCTTGGACATGACCTTGTTCAGGCCCTTGCCGATGGCCTTGATGTAGTTCTGGACGGCCTTGCCGCTGTCGGGCAATACAGCCAGCGACTCGAGCGCCAGATAGGGATGCACCGCCTCGGCCCCGTAGCCGCCCAGCAGGGCGAAGTGATGCACTTCGCGCGCCGAGCCGGTTTCCACCACCAGGCCGGTCTTGGTGCGCAGGCCTTCGCGGATCAGATGCAGGTGGATGGCCGAGGTGGCCAGCAGGGCCGGGATGGCCATGCGCTCGCTGTCGGTCTTGCGGTCGGTGACGATGAGGATGTTGTAGCCGCTCAGCACGGCGTCGGCGGCATTCGAGCACAGCGCGGCCAGACAGGCTTCGATGCCTTCGGCGCCCCAGGCGACCGGATAGGTGATGTCGAGCTCGATGCTGCGGAACTTGCTGCCGGTGATGGGCTCGATGTTGCGGATCTGGGCCATGGCCGCGAAATCCAGCACCGGCTGTGTCACTTCGAGGCGCAGCGGCGGATTGACGTTGTTGATGTCGAGCAGGTTGGGCTTGGGGCCGATGAACGACACCAGCGACATGACCAGCTGTTCGCGGATCGGGTCGATGGGCGGATTGGTGACCTGGGCGAACAACTGCCGGAAGTAGTTGTAGAAAGGCTTGGGCCGGTTGGACAGCACGGCCAGCGGCGCATCGTTGCCCATGGAGCCGGTGGCCTCTTCGCCGTTGGCGGCCATGGGCTGCAGCACGAACTTGAAGTCTTCCTGCGTCCAGCCGAACGCCTGCTGGCGGTCCAGCAGCGAAGCGGTGGGCGCGGCGGGCGCCTGCTGGGGGGCCGGCAGGGATTCGAGCTTGATGCGCAGGCGCTCGATCCATTGCTGGTAGGGGCGCGCGCTGGCAAGCTGGGTCTTGATCTCGTGGTCGTCGATGATGCGGCCCTGCTGCAGGTCGATCAGAAACATCTTGCCCGGCTGCAGGCGCCACTTCTTGACGATGCGGTGCTCGGGAATGGGCAGGGTGCCCGCCTCGGAGGCCAGCACCACCAGGTCGTCGTCGGTGACCAGGTAGCGGGCCGGGCGCAGGCCGTTGCGGTCGAGCAGGGCGCCGATCTGGCGTCCGTCGGTAAAGGCCATGGCGGCCGGGCCGTCCCAGGGCTCCATCATGGCGGCGTGGTATTCGTAGAAGGCGCGGCGGTTTTCGTCCATCTGCGCATGCTGTTCCCAGGCTTCGGGAATCATCATCATCATGGCGTGGGCTAGCGAGTAGCCCGACATCACCAGCAGTTCCAGGCAGTTGTCGAAGGTGGCCGTGTCGGACTGGCCTTCGTAGACGATGGGGTAGAGCTTGGCCAGGTCTTCGCCCAGCACGGCCGACTGCATCATGCCTTCGCGGGCGCGCAGCCAGTTGAAATTGCCCTTGACCGTGTTGATTTCGCCGTTGTGGGCGATCATGCGGTAGGGGTGGGCCAGCGGCCAGGCCGGGAAGGTATTGGTCGAAAAGCGCTGGTGCACCAGCGACAGCGCCGAGACGGCGCGCGTGTCGGCCAGGTCGCGGTAGTACTGGCCCACCTGACCCGCCAGCAGCAGGCCCTTGTACACCACGGTGCGCACCGAGATGGAGGGCACGAAGTATTCTTGGCCATGCGCCAGGTTCATGCGCTGGATGGCGTGGCTGGCGGTCTTGCGGATGACGTACAGCTTGCGCTCGAGCGCGTCGGGCACCATGATGTCGGCCCCGCGGCCGATGAAGAGCTGGCGGATGACCGGCTCGACCGCCCGCACGGTGGGCGACATGGGCATAGCGGCGTCCACCGGCACGTCGCGCCAGCCCAGCACCACCTGGCCTTCATCGCGCACGGCGCGTTCCAGCTCTTGTTCGCAGGCCAGGCGCGAGGCGGTTTCCTTGGGCAGGAACACCATGGCCACCCCGTAGTCGTCCGGCGGCGGCAGTTCGACGCCTTGCGCGGCCATGTCTTCGCGGTACAGGGCATCCGGAATCTGGATGAGGATGCCGGCGCCGTCGCCCATGAGTTCGTCCGCGCCCACCGCGCCGCGATGATCGAGGTTCTCGAGGATCTTCAGGCCCTGCTGGATGATGGAGTGGCTTTTGTGGCCCTTGATGTGGGCGACGAAGCCCACGCCACAGGCGTCGTGCTCGTTGCTGGGGTCGTACAGGCCCTGACGGGACGGCAGGCCGATGCGCGTTGCGTCGACGACGCTGTGCGTCGGTTGCGAGGAGTGGTTCATGAGTGGCTCCGCTGAGCTGGGTGCGTGCAAGGCGAACTTGCGTCGAGACAAAAACAATAGCGTCGCGGGCGAGGGCTGGCAAGTGTTTTTAAATAGGGTGCGTCCCTAAATAATATGGCTTATTTGCGTTTGTAAATTAAATAGGGACGCATAGAATTATCTGAAATAAAAGAATATTTTTCTTTGTTTTTTAGCTGCGTCGCACAAATTGTGGCGTTGGGAAGGAGGGGGAATTGTTGAAACAGGCAAGTGTGAGGCAAGTAGAATGTTGCTGAATTGCTTGATGAAGGCGTGGGGAAATGGACGAGTGACGTAAGAATGTTGATGCGTCGGATGCGTTTGATGTTCGTTCTGGGTTCTAAAGCGCCGTCGCGGGCGATGCCGTTTATGCCGGGCGGTCGGGCGGTCCGAGGCAGCGCCCTCCAACGCCCGGCATAAACGGCACCGCCCGCGACGGCTTGCGATTGTGACCTGCCACGGATGTGTGAAGACTCCTTTTTTCAGAAGAACGCCGGCTCGTGTGGCCTGCCCAAATATAAGCTGTCGGAGGCGGCCTGCCTGGGGACGGGCGTTGGAGGGCGCTGCCTCGGACCGCCCGACCGCCCGGCCCCAGGCAGGCCGCCTCCGACAGCGTTAAAGGACCCAAAAAGAGCATGGCAACAAGCCGGCAGCGGCTGCTCAACAAGGCGCCGGAGGAGAGAGTTCAGGCAGAGGACGCATCCTCTTCCCGCGGCTCGTCGGATCGGGGCTCCGATTCAACGACGGTCTGCCTGGGCGGGCGTCCGCGCTTGGCGGGAAGAAGCCGGCGGGTGGAGTCCCGGCCGATGCGCGCGAGAAAAGCTTCATCGCCCAAGGCCCATTGGCCGAACAAAGCCTCTTCCACCCGCCGCGCTTGCGTAGCGGGTAGCCCCTGTTCCAGCAGCCGACGATAGTGCGCCTGGCGCTCGAAAGGCGTATTCCCCTGGTGCCAGTAGTCGGCGTGTTCCGTCGTCCAGCGCGCGGCGGCGGAAGCCAGGCCCGTATGTTGCGCCGCCGAAGACCAGGGCCATCTGCCAGCATCGTCCACATAGCCGAGCTGCACCGGCAGCCGCTCCAGCCAGATCAGCGCGGGCAGGACCCAGGCGCCGGGCTGCAGCAGGGCGCTGCGATAGCGTTCCGAGAATACCCGCCCTTTTTGAATGCGGGTGGCGAACCGGCGCCCCACGGCCTGAACGGTACGCGCCAGGCCGGTCTTGTCGGGCGGCGTGGCCAGCAGGGCCAGGCGGTCGTTGAGCAGCATCCAGCCATGCACGGGCACATGGTTTTCGCGCGCCGCGTCGCGCAGCCAGCCGGCCAGCAGGTCCAGCTTGTCCGCGGGCGTGGCCTCGTTGGGCGGCGCCAGCGGCCGCGTGAAGCGGACCTGGACGAGTTGCGGCGTGTCGGGCGCATAAAGGCGCGAAAGTCGGGCCATGCTGGGTCTGGGTATCAAGTCGGCCAGCCAATGCTGGCGGAGGCGTCATGGAATCGGAGTCTTTTGGCACAATGGCGTTATCGCATGATACCGCCTGGGCCGCAGGCATTGCAGCTTTTGTAGTGTCTGCTACATAGCCGCCTATAATGCCCAGGGCGCCGAACCGCATTCTATATAACGATCTAATCAGTTAAGCTTCACCCATAAGCTGCGGTGTCCCATGCAGTCCGGGGCTGCCGCGGCCCATAAGCGTGCGTTGCCGCGTGCCCGTCGCGTAGGTCGGCCATGCGGCTTGATTCGCGCCTGGCCTGCCTCGCCTTTGCCGGCCGGCGCGGCCGCCTTTTTTCGTGTTAACAGGCCCTTGGGGAATTAAGGAGAAGTATTGATGTCCATTGAGCTCGAACTGCTCAGCGAACACCGCTGTTTCGACGGCGTGCAGCGCTTTTACAAGCATGACTCCAGCGCCATCGGCCTGCCGATGCGCTTTTCGGTGTACCTGCCGCCCGCCGCAGCGGCGGATCCGGCCGCCAAGGTGCCGGTGCTGTTCTATCTGGCCGGCCTGACCTGCACCGAAGAAACCTTCATGATCAAAGGCGGCGCCCAGCAGTGGGCGGCGCGCCACGGCATCATGCTGGTGGCGCCCGACACCAGCCCCCGCGGGGCCAATGTGCCGGGCGAAGACGAAGGCTGGGACTTCGGCACCGGCGCGGGTTTTTACCTCGATGCCACCCAGGCGCCCTGGAACACGCATTACCGCATGGAAAGCTATGTCACCGGCGAACTGTACGGCATCGCCACCACGCAGTTGCCGGGCGACGCGGGCAGGGCGGGCATTTTCGGCCACTCGATGGGCGGCCATGGCGCGCTGGTGCTGGCCCAGCGCCATCCCGGCAAGTTCCGCTCGGTCTCGGCCTTCGCGCCGATTGCTTCGCCCACCCAATGCCCCTGGGGTCACAAGGCTTTTTCAGGGTATTTGGGCGAAGATCGCGAGCAATGGGCGCAATACGATGCGTCTTTGCTGATGGAAGAAGCCAATTGCCCCTTCCCGGGCGGCATTCTGGTCGACCAGGGCCTGGCCGACAGCTTCCTGGCCGAGCAGCTCTATCCCGAGGCTTTCGAGGCGGCATGCGAAAAGGCCGGGCAGCCGCTGACGCTGCGCCGCCACGAAGGCTACGACCACGGCTATTACTTCATTTCCACTTTCATGCAAGACCATATGGACTTCCATGCGAAGCAATTGAAGTAGGCGCCCGTTCGTGTAGGCGGACGCTTCCCGGCGCCGCTTCGCCGTGGCTCAAGCACCGTCTTTGTCTGGCCGGCAACCGTATCCGCTGCCCCTTTCGGGCAGCGGTTTTTATTCGGAAATTCCTGCCATGAAGAGACGTCTTCATTAGCTTATTACCTATAATACGTTAGTAAATTATCAACTAACTATTAATATCTTGTCGTACTGCGACGACGACACGGCGAGCCTTTTCGCCGGGCCCAAAGGGGTCGAACGGTCGGCGTTCTTCACTTTTTCAAGGTAGACAAGCGATGCGATTGATTCGATCCACATTCCTCGCGGCCCTGCTGCCCGCCTTCCTGGCGGCGCCGGTACACGCGGCCGAGCCCGTAACCATCGGTTTCTTCTCTCATTTGTCGGGCAACTTCGCCGAATATGGCGCCAGCTTCAAAAATGCCGTCGAACTGTACCTGGACGAAGTGAAGCAGCAGGGCGGCATCGAAGGGCGGCCCGTCAAACTTCTCGTCGAGGACGACCGCAACTCGCCGCAAGAGGCCGCCACGGTGGCGCGCAAGATAGCCGGCACCCCCGGCGTGGTGCTGGCCATCGGTTCCTGGTCGACCACGTCCTCGATGGCCGCTTCGCCCATTTTCTCTGAAGCCAAGATCCCGCAGATCAGCCCCACGTCTTCGCACCCCGACTTCACCAAGCAAAGCGACTACGTCTTCCGCCAGAACAACACCGACGACGTGCTGGCCCAGTACAACGCCGACACCATCCAGCAAAAGCTCAAGGCCAACAAGGTCGTCATTCCCTACTCGCAGGACGACTGGGGCGTGTACACCGGCAAGGCGACCGCCGAAGCCATCAAGAAGGCGGGCGGCGAGGTGCTGCTGCTGGAAAGCGTGCAGCCCGGTTCGCGCGACTTCCGGCCGTTCATCAGCAAGGTCAAGGCGCTCAAGCCCGAGGGCGTCTTCCTGGCCCTGCCTTACCAGGAAGCGTCCATCTTCATCCAGCAACTGCGCCAGGCGGGCGTCGACATCCCGGTCGGCGGCGGCATCCCGCTGACTTCGCCCAAGTTCATCGAGCTGTCGGGCAAGGCGGCCGAGGGCGTGGTGCTGCACACTATCTTCTTTGCGGGAGACCCTTCCAAGAAAGCCTTTACCGAAGCCTATCAGGCCAAGTACGGCAAGCTGCCGGACCAGTTCGCGGCGCTGGCGTATGACGCCACGGCGGTGGGCGTCGAAGCCATTCGGCGCGTCATCAAGTCGGGCAAGCCGCTTACCGGCGAGGCGGTGCGCGACGAACTGGCCAACGGCCCGGCCTATGAAGGCGTGACGGGCGTCACCAAATACGATCACGGCAACGTCAAAAAGGACCCCATCTTCATCACGGTGAAGAACGGCAAGTTCGAACTGTTTCAATGATTGAACTATTCTTAAGCCAGGTCCTGAACGGCCTGGCCATCGGCCAGGTCTATGCCCTGATCGCACTGGGCTTCAGCCTGGTCTTCGGCGTTTCCAACCTGATCAATTTCGCCCAGGGCGCCCTGTTCATGCTCGGGGCGTTCTTCGCCTTCAGCGGCGTGACCTGGCTGGGACTGCCGCTGCCCATCGCCGCGGTGGGCGCCATCGCGCTGGTCACCGTGCTGGGCATGCTGCTCGAGGGCGTCGCGCTGCGGCCGCTCGAAAACGGTCCCTACATCGCGCCGGTGCTGTCCACCCTGGCCATCAGCATCATCGTCGACCAGCTTGCCGAAATCATCTGGTCGCCCGAGGGGCAGGCCTTTCCGCTGCCGTTCGAAGAAGTGACCTTCTTCATCGGCGGGGCCTACATCACCAGCACCGACATCCTCATCTTCGTCTTCGGCGGCCTGGCCGCCCTGGCGCTGACCTGGTTCCTGACGCATTCGTGGATGGGCCGGGGCGTGCGCGCCACCGCCCAGGACCGCGACGCCGCGGCGCAGTTGGGCGTGCGCACCGACAACGTGCGCCGGCTGGCGTTCGCCCTGGCGGGCACGCTGGGCGCGCTCAGCGGCATCCTGGTGGCGCTCTATTTCAAGAGCGTGTTTCCGCAGATGGGCATGCCTTTCGCGCTCAAGGGCTTTGCCGCGGCGCTGCTGGGCGGACTGACCAGCATTCCCGGCGCCGTGGTGGGCGGCCTGTCCCTGGGCATCGTCGAGACGCTGGCCAGCGCCTACGTGGGCGAGGGCTATCGCGACCTCGTGGCCTTCTCGCTGCTGCTGGTCTTCCTGCTGTTTCGTCCGCAGGGGCTGCTGGGCGACAGCCGCCTGAGCGCCCTGGGCGGCTCGGGCGCGGCCTCGGGCAGCATGCCCAGTACCAGCCTGCTGGCATCGGCGTCCAGCCAGCGCGCGGCCCACCGCATCATCGAAATGCCCGCCTGGGGATTTCTCGCCGCGGGCCTGGCGCTGGCGGCGCTGCCCCTCATCACGCAAAGCAGCTATGTGCTGCAGGCCGTGGTGTACGGCATGATCTTCGCCATGCTCTCGGCCAGCGTTTCATTGATATCGGGCTCGCTCGGAGTGCTGTCGGTCGGCCATGCCGCTTTCTACGGCGTGGGCGCCTACACGGTCGCGGTGCTGGGGCACACTTACGGCCTGCCGGCCGAAGTGGCGCTGCCGGCCGCCATCCTGCTGACGGCCGTGGTGGCGGCAGTGGCGTCCCTGCCGCTGTACAAGCTCAGCGGCCATACGGCCGCCCTGGGCACGCTGGCCATCGGCCAGATCGGCTTTCTCGTCTTCATGACCTGGCTGTCGGTCACGCGCGGTCCCATGGGCTTTCTCAATATACCGGCGCCCCAGTTCGATCTGCTGGGCGGCCTGCGCCTGAGCGCCATCGGCCACAAGTTCTGGCTGGTGGCGCTGGTGGCCGCGGTGGGGCTATTCCTGGTGCAGCGGCTGCTCGATTCCGAAATCGGCCGGGCCTGGCGCGGCATACGCGAAGACCGCCTGGCCGCGCATGCCGCCGGACTGCCCGTGCGGCGCTACATGCTCATGGCCTTCGCCGTGTCCGGCGCCCTGGCGGGGGCGGCGGGCGGCCTGTTCGCCTATGTGCAAAGCGTCATCAGCCCGGACAGCTTCAACGTGCACGCCTCGCTGCTTCTGCTGACCATGGCGGTGCTGGGCGGCCTGGGCAATCTGACCGGCGCCGCGGCGGCCGGCTTCCTGCTGACCATCGTGCCCGAGCTGTTCCGGCCTTTTGCCGAATGGCGCATGATCGTCTACGGCGTATTTCTTCTGATGGTGTTGCGGATGCGTCCGCACGGCATGCTGGGAGCGCGGTGATGGCGACATTGCAAGGCATACAGGTGCGGGGCGTTTCGCGCCATTTCGACGGAGTCAGGGCGGTGGACGACGTCAGCTTCAGCCTGGCGGCGGGCGAGACCCTGGCCCTGGTGGGACCGAACGGCGCGGGCAAGTCCACCCTCATCCAGCTGATCAGCGGCATAGAACGCCTGTCGGGCGGCCACATCGAGGTCGACGGACGGCGCATCGACCGCCTGCCGCCGGAGCGCATCGCCCGGCTGGGCATCGGGCGCAGCTTCCAGACGTCGCGCGTGTTTCCCGCCTTGTCGGTGTGGGACAGCGTGATGCTGGGCACCCAGGCGCGACTGCTGCGCCGCCCGCATGGGCGCTTCCTGATCAATCCGCTTTACGAGCTGCTGGCCGGGCTGGTTCCACTGTCCGGCTGGCGCAAGAAGGTCGAGGGCCAGGAGGCCATCGCGCGCGAGACGCTGCAGCTGTTCGGCGACAGGCTGTGGCCGCGCAGGCACCAGCCGGCCTTCAGCCTGTCGTACGCCAACCGCCGGCGTCTGGAGATCGCCCGCGTGCTGGCCGGCCAGCCCGATTACCTGCTGCTGGACGAGCCGGCGGCGGGCATGAATCCCACCGAAACCGGCGAGTTGACCAGGCTGCTGCTCGAACTGCGGCGCATGCGTCCCGAGCTGGGCATACTCGTGGTCGAGCACAAGCTGTCGCTGGTGCGCTCGGTGGCCGACCGGGTCATCGTGCTCAACCAGGGCAAGGTGCTGGCCCAAGGCGATCCCGAGCATGCGCTCGACCATCCGGAAGTCGTCGAAGCTTACCTGGGCCGGGTTCGCACCCGCCCTGTTTCATCGGATGCACACCTTGGATAAGAATCAGCCTTTTCTTCTGGTGGACGACATCGACGTCCACTATGGGCCGGTACAGGCGCTGTTCGGCGTAAGCCTGCATGTGCAGGCGGGCGAAGTGGTGTCCGTGCTGGGCGGCAATGCCTCGGGCAAATCGACCACCCTCAAGTCGGTACTGGGCCTGGTCCATCCCTCGCGCGGCCGCATTCTGCTCGAGGGCCAAGCCATCCATGGCCTGTCCTCGCCGGACGTCATCGAGCGCGGCGTGGCCAGCGTGCCCGAAGGGCGCCGGGTGTTTCCCGAGATGTCGGTCTACGAAAACCTGCTGATGGGCGCCTATCCGCGCCGCCGCGACAAGCAGGAAATCGAGCGCGACCTCGAGGAAGTATTCGCCTCCTTTCCCCGCCTGGCCGAGCGGCGCAAGCAGGCGGCCGGCACCCTGTCGGGCGGCGAGCAGCAGATGCTGGCGCTCGGGCGGGCCTGGCTGCGGCGCGGCAAGCTCATCTGCATCGACGAACCGTCCATGGGCCTGTCGCCCAAGTTCGTCGACCTGGTCTACGAGGTGCTGTTCCGCTGGAAGGCAGCGGGGCAGACCATATTGCTGGTCGAGCAGAACGCGCGCATTGCGCTGGAGCTCGCCGATCGTGCCTACGTGCTGCAGCACGGGCACGTCATCTTGCAGGGCGGCGCGACCGAACTCGCGGCCGATCCCACCGTTCAGAAAGCTTACTTGGGGGCGGCATGACTGCTGAAAATATTGTGAACCGGGAAACCGACGTATTGGTGATCGGCGCCGGGGGCGCGGGCATGAGCGCCGCGCTGGCGGCCTCGCAGGCCGGCAGCCGGGTCATCATGACGGACCGCAGCCTGGTCGGCCGGGGCGGCGCCACCATCATGGCGCAGATGACCGTGGCCGTGGCGCTGGGCGAACAGACGCCCGACGACTGGCGCAACCACTATGCCGACACGCTCAAGGCCGGGCGCGGCCTGTGCAGCGAGCCGCTCGCCCGGCTGCTGTGCGAAAGCGGCATCGACGCGATCCGGCTGATGGACAGCTGGGGAACGGGCTGGGCGCGCAGCGACGGCCACCTGACCCAGGTCCAGGCGCCGGGGCACGACCGCCCGCGGTGCGTCTACGTCGACTACCTGAACACCGGCCCGGCCGTGGCCAAGACCTTGCGCACCCAGGTTGCGCACGATGACAACATAGAGCGCTACGGCGACCTGCTGGTGCTCGAGCTGCTGGTGGAGCAGGGACGCGCCTGCGGGGCCGTGGCCCTGAATCTCACCACCGGGCATCCCGTGATCATCCGCGCGGGGGCGGTCATCGTCGCCACCGGCGGGCTCACCCGCCTGTACCGGCGCAACAGCGCGTCGCTGAACATGGGCGGGGACGGCTACGCATTGGCCCTGCGCGCCGGCGCGCGCCTCATCGACATGGAGTTCGTGCAGTTCTTCCCCATCGGGCACCTGGCGCCTCGCCTGGTGGGCTTCGACCCCATCATGTGGGACCCTTTCCGCTACAAGCTGGGCGGGCGGCTGCTGAACGGGCTGGGAGAGGAATTCGTCGAGAAGTACGGCCATTCCAACGAGGGCTATACGATCACGCGCGATGCCGCCACCTACGCCATCCTCAAAGAGGTCGAAGCGGGGCGCGGCTCGCCGGCGGGGGGCGCCTACCTCAGCTTCCAGCACGTGCCCGAAGAAACGCTGCGCAAGGCCTTCGGTCCCATCATCGACAAGCTTGCGGCCAACGGCATCGACCTCACCAAGTCGCCCATCGAGGTGGCGCCCATCGCCCACTATCACATGGGCGGTATCCGGGTGGAGGTCGACATGTCCACCGACGTGCCGGGACTGTACGCGGCCGGCGAAGCCGTGGGCGGCGCGAACGGCGCCAACCGGCTGTCGGGCAACGCCATTACCGAGGCCGTGTCCTTCGGCCTGCAGGCCGGCAGGTCCGCTTCCGCGCATGCCGCCGATGCGAAGGCCGTCGAGGCGCGGCGCGCGCTCGAGCTGGCCGGCCCGACACTGGCGCGGCTCGAGCCGGCGCCGCAGGATGGCGAATCGCCCAACGTCGCGGCCCTGATCGCGCGCCTGCAGGCCCTGATGCAGGACTATGTCGGTCCCTTCCGCAACGAAGAGGGCCTGCAGCACGCGCTGGGCGAGCTGCAGGTCCTGAAGGCGGAACTGGGCGAGGTCCTGCCGGGCGACGGCGGGCCGCAGGATCCGGTGCGCCTGGACGCGCTCGACCTGCACAACATGCTGCTGGTGGCCGAGGCCGTGACGCGCAGCGCGCTGGCCCGGCGTGAAAGCCGCGGCGCGCACCAGCGCGATGACTTCCCGGGCATGGACGACGCCTGGACATTGAACCAGACGCTGGCGCTCGACAAGGGGCAGTGGCGGCTCGACACCGAGCCGGTGCGGCGCCTGGAGACGCCGGTGGAGATTCCCGCCGCCGGCGGAACCGAATACGAGGGCCAAGCATGAACACGCAGAAGAACGATCGAACCATAGTCCTGGAAGTGCAGCGCGGCGTGGGCCGGGGGCCCTCGCGCGTCCAGGAGTACGAGCTGCCCGAAACGGCGGCGGCCTCGTTGCTGGACGGCTTGCGCTGGGTGCGCGAGCACCTCGATGACACGCTGGCGGTCCGCTACTCGTGCATCAACGCCAATGCCTGCAAAGAGTGCATGATGATTCTGGACGGCAAGGTCGTCTACGCCTGTGTGGCGCGGATGCAGCCGGGTGCCCGGCACCAGGTTGCGCCGCTGCCCAACAAGGCGCGGGTGCGCGACCTCATCTCCGAGATCGCCCCCGTCAAGGAAAGATTCGATCAAGAGGAAAACGCCGATGACTGATGGACGCGGCCCCGCGGCAGGCCGTCAGGACGAGTGTCCACCGCGTATTCTGTCTTCCGAACACCTGGCGCGGGGGCCGCACCCCTCGCTGTCCGAGTTCGAGTTCGGACTGATGGTGGCCCACAACGCGTTTGCGCGCTGGGTGGTGCGCTGCATGCGCGCCGCCGGCGAGCCGGATCTCGCCATCACCGACGTGCTGGTCCTGCACCACGTCCATCATCGCGGCCGCAGCAAGCGGCTGGCCGACATCTGCTTCACCCTCAATTACGAAGACAGCCACGTGATCAACTATTCCATCAAGAAACTGGTCAGCATGAAGCTGGCCCGCGGCGAGAAGGTCGGCAAAGAAGTCTTCTACGCCACCACCCCGGCGGGCGCCGAACTGCTCGAGCGCTTCCGCAAGGTGCGCAACCGCTGCCTGCTGCCCGCGGTCGAAGGCGAGCTGGCCGACGCCGAAACCATGTCCGCCATGGCGGCGCGGCTGCGCATGCTGTCCGGCCTGTACGATCAAGCCGCCCGTGCGGCGTCGTCGCTATGAGCGCCCCGCACAGCCGGACGGGCGCCGGGCGCTGGCAATTCTGGATAGACAGAGGGGGCACCTTCACCGACGTGGTGGCCCGCCGGCCCGACGGCGAACTGGTCACGGCCAAGCTGCTGTCCGAAAATCCCGAACAGTATCCCGACGCGGCGGTGCAGGGCATACGCCAGTTGCTGGGGGTGGCCAAGAACGAGCCCATACCGGTCGAACGCATCGAAGTGGTCAAGATGGGCACCACGGTGGCCACCAACGCGCTGCTCGAGCGCAAGGGCGAGCGCGTCGTACTGGCCGTCACGAAGGGGTTCCGCGATGCGCTGCGCATCGGCTACCAGAACCGGCCCCGCCTGTTCGACCGGCATATCGTGTTGCCCGAGTTGCTGCATGAAGCCGTCATCGAGATCGACGAGCGCCTGGATGCCCAGGGCGGCATCGTGCGCGAACTGGACGTCGAAGCGGCGCGCAAGGCGCTGCGCGAGGCCCGGGGGCACGGCTTTTCCGCCATCGCCATCGCGCTGATGCATGGCTATCGCAACAATGTCCACGAGCGGGCCTTGGCCGAGCTGGCCCGCGAGGCGGGCTACACCCAGGTTTCGGTATCGCATGAAGTGTCTCCGCTGATCCGCTATGTGGCGCGCGGCGACACCACGGTGGTCGACGCTTATCTGTCGCCGGTGCTGCGCCGCTACGTCGACCAGGTGGCGGCCGAGCTGCCGGGCGTCCGCCTTCAGTTCATGCAGTCCAGCGGCGGCCTGACCGACGCCCATGCCTTCCAGGGCAAGGATTCCATACTGTCCGGACCGGCCGGCGGCATCGTCGGCATGGCGGGCGTATCGGCCATTGCAGGCTATGACCGGGTCATCGGCTTCGACATGGGCGGCACCTCGACCGACGTGTCGCACTATGCCGGCGAGTACGAGCGCGCCTTCGACTCCATCGTGGCGGGCGTGCGTCTGCGCGCGCCCATGATGAGCATCCATACCGTGGCCGCCGGCGGCGGTTCCATCCTGCATTTCGACGGAGCCCGGCTGCGCGTCGGCCCCGAGTCGGCGGGCGCCAATCCGGGGCCGGCCTGCTATCGGCGCGGCGGCCCGCTTACCGTCACCGATGCTAACGTGATGCTGGGCCGCATCCAGCCGCAGCACTTTCCCGCCGTATTCGGCCCCAATGCAGACCAGCCCCTGGACGCCGGCATTGTGCGCCGGCGCTTTGCCGAACTGGCCGACCAGGTGGCGGCCGGGACGGGCCGGGCCATCACGCCCGAGCAGCTTGCGCAGGGCTTCCTGGATATCGCCGTGGCCAACATGGCCAACGCCATCAAGCGCATTTCGGTTCAGCGCGGCTACGACGTCACCCGCTATACATTGACCACCTTCGGCGGCGCCGGCGGCCAGCACGCCTGCCGCGTGGCCGACGCCCTGGCCATGCCGCGGGTGCTGGTCCATCCCCTGGCCGGCGTGCTGTCGGCCTACGGCATGGGCCTGGCGGCGGCCACCGCCATACGCGAGCGTTCGGTGGAGAAAGTATGGGACGCCGAAGGCGAGGCGCAGGCCCGCGCCGTGCTGCAAGAGCTGTGCCGGTCGGCCCGCCAGGACCTGCTCGCCCAGCAGGTGTCGGACGACCACATCCGCATCGAGCAGCGCCTGTATCTGCGCTACGAGGGCACCGACACCTCGCTGCCCGTGATCCTGGACGACGCCGAAGCGATGCGCGCCGCCTTCGAGCGGGCCTATTCGATGCGCTTCTCCTTCCTGATGCCGGACCGCCGCCTGGTGATCGAATCGGCGGTCGCGGAGGCCATCGGCGACGAGTCGGACAAAACCGCCGGAGCGTTCAAGAGCGAGCCGCGCGGGGCCGGCGACGTTCCAGCGCCCTTCGACACTGTCGAGATCCACGCCGACGACGCGCTGCTCGAATGTCCGCTGTATCGCAGCGCCGATTTGCGCGTGGGCGACGAATTGCTCGGGCCCGCCATCATCACGGACGCCAATGCCACGACTCTGGTCGACCCCGGCTGGCGCGCAAGCATCACGCGGCGCGGCGACATCGTGCTCGAGCGCGCCACGCCGCGCCCGCAGCGCTACGCCATCGGCACGCAGGCCGATCCGGTCATGCTCGAGATCTTCAACAATCTGTTCATGTCGATCGCCGAACAGATGGGATATCGCCTGCAGAACACGGCCTATTCGGTCAACATCAAAGAGCGCCTCGACTTTTCCTGCGCCATTTTCGACGCCAAGGGCGATCTCGTGGCCAACGCGCCGCACATACCCGTGCACCTGGGATCGATGAGCGCCAGCATCCAGGCGGTCACCGAGGCCAATCGCGGCAGCATCCGGCCGGGCGACGTCTTCGTGCTGAACAACCCCTATGCCGGAGGCACCCACCTGCCCGACGTTACGGTCGTGACGCCGGTATTCGACGCGCAGGGCCGCGACATCCTGTTTTACGTCGGCTCGCGCGGCCATCATGCGGACATAGGCGGACTGACGCCCGGGTCGATGCCCGCCGATTCGACCACCATAGACGAAGAAGGCGTCCTGATCACCAACTTCCGCCTGGTCGAGGCGGGCCGGATGCGCGAGCGCGAGCTGCGCGAACTGCTGGCCGGCGGGCCCTATCCGGCGCGCAACATCGACCAGAACCTGGCCGACCTGCGCGCCCAGATCGCGGCCAATGAAAAAGGCCGGGAAGAACTGCTGAACATGGTGCAGGCCTACGGCCTGGACGTGGTCCATGCCTATATGCAGCATGTGCAGGACAATGCCGAAGAGTCGGTGCGCCGGGCCATTTCGCGCGTTACCGACGGCGAGTTCACCCAGTTGCTGGACAATGGCGCGCGCATCCAGGTGAAGCTCACCGTCGACCATGCCGCGCGCAGCGCCATCGTGGATTTCACCGGCACCTCGCCGCGCCTGCCCAACAACTTCAACGCGCCGCGCGCGGTGACCACGGCAGCGGTGCTGTACGTCTTCCGCACCATGATCGACGACGACATCCCGATCAATGCCGGCGGACTCAAGCCGCTGACGCTGGTCGTGCCGGAAGACTCCATGCTGAATCCCAGCTATCCGGCGGCCGTGGTGGCCGGCAACGTCGAGACCTCCACCTGCGTGACCAACGCCCTGTACGGCGCGCTGGGCGTGAATGCGGGCAGCCAGCCCACCATGAACAACCTCACCTTCGGCAACGCGCGGCACCAGTATTACGAGACCATTTCCGGCGGGTCGGGCGCGGGAGGGCGCTTCGACGACGCAGGCCGCCTGGTGGGCGGATTCGACGGCACCTCGGTCGTCCAGACCCAGATGACGAATTCGCGCATGACCGACCCCGAAGTGCTGGAGCTGCGTGTGCCGGTGCGCCTGGAGCGCTATGAGATACGGCGCGGATCGGGCGGGGCGGGACGCTGGCATGGCGGAGACGGCGGCTTGCGCACGCTGCGTTTCCTCGAACCCATGACGGTTTCCCTGCTGGCCAACGGCTGGATCCATCCCGCCTTCGGCGCGCGTGGCGGCCAGCCGGGCGCCTGCGGGGAAAGCCGGGTCATCCGCGCGGACGGCCGTGTCGAGCCGATCAAGCATGCCGACAGCGCCGAACTGGAGGCCGGGGATTGCTTCGAGATTATGACGCCCGGCGGCGGCGGCTTCGGAGAGCCATGACCTCACCCGGCTGCGCGCCGCATGACGGCGCGCTTGCAGCCGGATGTCGCGGGCCTAAGAGCGCCCCCTCGGGGGCGCAGCGAGCGGGCGTGAGCCTGCGCGGCGTGGCGGCTTTTTTCCCAGGCGCAGCAATGAAACGCCCACCAGGCCGATGGGCAGCAGCGAGGCCAGATGCAGGGCGCTCCAGCCCAGCCGCTGCAGCAGCGAGGCGGCGGCAACGGAGCAGACCGTCGCCATGATGAACATGGCCAGGTCGTTGACGCCCTGCACCTTGCCCCGCTCCGGCGGCGTATGGGTGGCGGACAGCAATACCGCGCCGCCGACGAACAGGAAGTTCCAGCCCAGGCCCAGCACGATGCGCGAAGCCACGTAGACAGGCAGTGTCGAACTCACCGCGCCGATGACCATGGCCACGCTCATGCAGACGGCGCCCGTCCAGAGGATGGGAAGCAGGCCGATGCGGTTGATCAGCACGCCGGTGAAGAAGGCCGGAATGAACATGGACAGCATCTGGCTCTGCACGACCACCGTGATGTCCGTCATGCCGAAGCCCTGCGCCTGCATGCCCAACGGGGTCACCGTCATGTACAACACCATCAGCGAAAAACTCACGGTGCCGGCCAGCACGGCGGGGACAAAGCCTGCATGGCGGGCGATCACCGTCATAGGACGCGCGGCGTCGGCTTCCCGAGGCGCATCGCCGCCGGCGGGGACCTTCAGTCGAAGGAGCAGGGCGGCGGCAAGCAGGGACACCGTCAGCGTGACCAGGAACGGTTCGCCGAAGGGTACCGAGGGAAGCAGCCCCAGCGACGCGCGCGCGTTGAGCGGACCCAGGACGGCGGCCACCACGCCGCCGGTCATCACGAATGAAATGGCGCGGCTGCGAAACGCCGTCCGCGTCACGTCGGCGGCGGCGAAGCGGTAGTACATCGCAAAGCTCTGGTAGATGCCGATCAGGAACATGCCGGCGCAGAACAGGGCGAAAGAGGGACGGGCGACGCTCGCGAGCATCAATATGCTGCCCAGCACCCCGCCCGCCGCGGCTCCGAGGATGAAGCCGGCGCGCCGGCCTATGCGCTTCATCAGCAGCGAGGCGGGAAGCGTCGTCAGCACCGTGGCGAACATCATCAGGGCGATGGGCAGGGTGGCCAGGCCGGGGTTGGCGCTGAGCTGCAGCCCGATGACGCTGGCCAGGGTCATGACCGTGATGGTCGTGATCGTGAACAGGCTCTGGCTGCTCGCCAGAATCAGGACGTTGCCGATCTCGGCTCGGGTGGGCTGGGAGGTTTGCCGTGCCGACGCATCCGCCGCGGGTCGAGGGCCGGTTGACACGCAGGAGCCTAGATCGTCACCGAGCTGACGCTGGCGCCCCCGCAGACGTAAAGCGTCTGGCCGGTGATGAAGCTGTTGGCCGGATCGCAGAAGAACATCACGGCGCGGGCCACATCGTCGGCCCTGCCCAGGCGTTGAACCGGTATGCCCTTGGCGATGTTGGCTTCCCTTTCGCTGCCCGCCGGAACGACGTCATAGAACATGTCGGTCTGGATGGGGCCCGGGGCCACGACGTTCACGGTAATGCCCTGGGCCGCCAGTTCCAGCGACCAGGTGCGGGCCATGCCTATCATGCCCGCCTTGGTGGCCGAGTAGGCGGTGCGGGTGGGCACGCCCAGCGCGCCGCGCGACGACATCAGCACGATGCGGCCGAATTGCTCCTTCTGCATGTGGGGCAGGCAGGCCTGGGCGATCTGTATGGCCGAGCCCACGTGGATCTGGGTCAGGCCCTGCAGGTCTTCGAGCTGCACTTCGGGCAGCAGCTTGGGCCAGATGACGCCCGCGTTGTGCACGAAATGCGTGATGGGAAAGCGCTGCGCGGCTTCGGCGGCGGCTTGCTGCGTGGCCTGCGGATCGAGCAGGTCGACCGGAATGCTGTGCAGGCGCTCATGGCTGAAGTCGGGCGCGCGGCGCGCCATGGAAACGACCTCGTAGCCCGCATCGAGCATCTGGCGCACGATCTCGGCGCCGATGCCGGCGCTGCCTCCGGTGACGATGGCGGTATGGGAAGTGGTCAACGCGATTCTCCTGGATTCTGGCTGGGCGCGGCGCTGGGCACCAGGGCCAGCACGCGCAAGGGGCTGCCCGAACCGCTGCGTATCTTCAGAGGCGCCGAGAAGATCACGGCGCCCTTGGGCGGCAACTGGTCCAGATTGGCCATGCATTGCAGCCCGTAGCGGTTGTTGCCGTGCATGTAGTAATGGCAGGGATAGGGCGGATCCAGATGCTGGGCCTGGCCGGCGTCGGTGCCCACCGATTCGGTGCCGAAGCCATGCACGTCGCGCTCTTTGATCAGCCAGGGGACGACATTGCCGTCCGGGCCGGGCGAATGGGCGCCCTCGTCGTCCATGTTCAGGTAGTCGTCGGGCTTGTTGCGCTTGGACCAGTCGGTGCGCATGAAGACCCACGACCGCGCCGGGATGCGGCCGTGGACGGCCTCCCATTGCTCGACGTAATCGATGGTCAGCAGGAAGTCGGGATTCTCGCGCGACTCTTTCGAGCAATCGATGACGCAGGCCTCGGCGATGAAGGCCTCGATGGGAATGGTGTCGACCGTGTTGTTGGGCTGGTCCTTGCCGCTGACCCAATGCACGGGCGCGTCGAAGTGGGTGCCGGTGTGTTCGGAACACGAGAAATTGTTCCAATACCAGGCGGGGCCGCGCTCGTCGTAGCGCGAGATCTCTTCGATGCGGAAAGGCCAGGCCTGGCCGAACTCAGGCGGCAGGACGATGGTGGGAAACTCGGGCGTCAGGGTTTCGGTCAGGTCGACGATGCGTATCCTGCCCGACAACAGCTCGGTCATGAACTGGCCCAGCACGGAGGTCGTCATGGTGGTTCCTTCGGATAGTTGCGTGCTCATGCGGTGCTTCCAGTTTGCGTGGGGCCTTGCGGCATCAGGCGCCCAGTTCCCGCTCGAGGGCCTTGGGGTTGTCGGCCAGGCGGGCGCGGAACTCCTGCGCCACGTCGCCTACGTAGACGTCTTCGACGCCTTCTTTCAGCGCGCCGACGATGGCGCGCGCCAGCGCGGCGGGGGCCACGCGCGGCGGCGGCGTCAGCTGTTCCCATTCGTAGTCGATGGGCCCCGAGAAAACATTCACCACCCTGATGCCGGAAGGGCGGAACTCGTTGCGCAGGCATTGGCTCATGGAGAGCGCCGCCGCCTGCGAGGCCGACCAGATGCCTTGCGAAGGCAGGCTCATGTGCGCATAGATGGACAGGATGTTGACCCAGGCGACCGCGCTGTTGACGCCGTCGGAGGCGCGCCCGGCCATGCCGGGGCCGAAATGCTGGGCCAGGCGCATCAGGCCCACGCAGTTCATATTGAACGAATCCTGCGCCTTGACGAGATCGCGGTTGTACAGCAGGCCGCCATCGCGTTCGTAGAGGGCGGTGTTGACCAGGATCTCGACCTTGCCGCCGATGGAGCGCGAGACGCGTTCGACCGAATCGGTGTCGGTGACGTCCAGCGCCTGCACCTGGACGCGGGGGTCGGCGCACAGCGCGTCGAACTGCGCCGATTTGCGCCAGGAGGCCGGGTCGCCCACGAACACCATGGTGGCGCCGGCATCGAGCAGGGCCCGCACGACGGCCATGCCCACGGCCGATTTGCCGTCGGTGACGAGGGCGCGACGGAATTTCGGGTCGCACGAAGTCTCGCGCAGTGTCTTGTCGTCTTCCATGTGGGGAGTGGCCTTGTGGGGGAGTGCGATCATGACGGCCTGGCCGCTGCGATCGAGCTTGAGGCTGAGACGCACGGCCTGGCCTTCCTGGCAGTCGCCATGTACGTGGGCCACCACGCTGGGGCCGACATCGAGCTGGACGGTGCCGACGCGCCAGGGCAGGCGCTCGCGGAAATACAGATCGTTGCTGTGATGCAGGGTGGTGGTGGCCAGCAGGCGGCCGGACGGATCGACCGGCTGCCAGCGCAGCTGGTCCGACAGGCAGGCGTGGCACACTTCGCGCGACGGGTACTGCACCGCCGAGCAGGCCTGGCATACCTGAAGGTCGAAGCGGCCCAGGGCCGCCGCGGCGGTCAAGCCCTGGGCGCGCCGGCTGCGGCTGGCGGGCGGATGGGTGGGCCGCCGCGTGCGTGCGATGGGATCTTTCTTGCGCGGCTTGCTCAATGGCTCGGTCATGCGTCGCTCCTGGCCAGCAGGGCCGCGGCGGTGCACAGGCCGCGGTCGTAGTTGATCATGCCGAAACCGCTGACCAGCCCGATGCGTGCGTCGGCCACTTGGCGCGGGCCGGCGGCGCCGGTAAGCTGCAACAGGGTCTCGATCATGCCCAGGTAGCCCCCGGAGGCGCCGGCCTGGCCGACCGAAAGCTGGCCGCCGTTGGTGTTGAAGGGAAAGCTGCCGTCGACGGTGAAGCTGTGCCGGCGCACGAACTCGGGGCCGGCGCCCTTGTCGCAAAAGCCCAGGTCCTCGATCTGCATCATGTTGATGACGGGATAGTCGTCGTAGGCCTGCATCAGGTCCACGTCTTCGGGCCCCACGCCCGCCTGCGCATAGAATTCGTCGCGGTCCATGGTCCAGCCGCCGCGCATCTGTATGGGGTCTTCGACCCAGGCGTTATGCCTTTCGATGGTGGACAGTATGCGCGCAAAGGGCAGGTTCAGCTCGCGGGCCCGTTCTTCGCGCATGACGAGAAAGCCGTCGGCGCCGGCGCAGGGCATGACGCAGTCGAACAGATGGATGGGGTCGGCGATGACGCGCGAGTCCAGGTACTGTTCGAGCGTCAGCGGCTTCTTCATGAGCGCGTTGGGGTTGAGCTGGGCGTTGGCGCGCTGCGCCACGCACAGCTTGCCGAAGTCCTCGCGCGTGGCGCCGGTTTCGCGCATGTAGTGGCGGGTCAGCAGGGCGAAGCTGGCATTGGGGCCGCCCGCGCCGTAGGGGTAGACCGCATCCTGGGCGAAGCGCGAGAACTGGCTGACGGTATGGCGGAAGGAGTCGACGTGGTTGGTGTCGCCGGCGATGCAGGCCACGATGTCGGCGTCCCCGCTTTGCACCGCGCGCGCCGCCCGGCGCAGGCCGATCACGCCGCTGGCGCCGCCCATGGGAATGTGGTCCAGCCAGCGCGGCGTCATGCCCAGATGCTGGGTCAGCCCCACCGCGGTGTCGGGCGCCAGGGTGAAGCTCGAGACGCACAGGCCGTCGACCCGCTGCTTGGCGACCCCGGCCCGGGCAATAAGGGCGCCCAGCGCCTTGCCCAGCCACCAGTGGGCGCTGTCTATGGAGTAGCGCACATAAGGAACGGTGATGGGCGCCGCCGCCACCACGCCGTCATAGCCCATTCGGCCGGGGCTCATGTCGGCGTTTCCTGTCGTTTCTTCATGTCCCGGGTGTCGATGCAGCGCGCCGTGCCCGGCAGGGTGGGCGCGAGGTTCTTGAGCTCGCCGCGCTGTATCTTGTTGGTGGCCGTGAGCGGCAGCGCATCGACGAAGGCCACGTAGCCCGGCGCCTTGTAGTAGGCCAGCTGGGACAGGCTCCAGGCGACGATGTCGCGCGCCAGCTCGCCCATGTCGGCCTGCGAGGGAGCGGGCTCGCAGACCAGGCAGGCCAGCACTTCGTCGCCGCGCAGGGCGTCGGGCACGGCCGCCACGGCGGCCGCCTTGATGGCCGGATGCTGCAGCAGCACGCTTTCGACCTCGACCGCGGCAATGTTCTCGCCACTGCGGCGAATCACGTTCTTTTTGCGATCGACGAAATGCAGATAGCCCTGCTCGTTGCGCCGGACGATGTCGCCGGTGTGGAACCAGCCGCCCTTCCAGGCTTCGTCGGTCGCCTCGGGGTCTTTCAGGTAGCCGGCAAAAAAGCCGAAACGCGCATTCTCGCCCGCATGCCGCACCAGCAGCTCGCCGTCCTGGTTGGGGCCCACCGGCTGGCCGGCATCGTCGACGATGCGCACCAGCACGTCGTCTTCTTCCTTGCCGAAGCAGCTGCTGCCGATGAAGCGCGGTTCATGGTTGGCGATGACGACGGCGCCCGAGCCGGTTTCCGTCATGGCCCAGGCTTCGAGCAGCGGAAAGCCGAAGCGTTCTTCGAACGCGGCATGCAGGCTGCGATCGATGCCTGCGCCGAAGCCGAAGCGCACTTGATGGCGGGTGTCTTCAGGACTGGGCTCGGCCTTCATCAGGATGGCGGGCATGACGCCAAGATAGTGCACCACGGTGGCCTTCGATTCGCGCACGGTGTCCCACCAGCTGCGCGGATGGAAGCGGTCGAGCGGTATGAGGCAGCCGCCCGTGACCACCATGGCCATGGTCGAGCAGGCCATGGCGTTCATGTGAACCAGGGGAAGTGGGGTCAGCATGCGCTCCATGCCGGGGCGCAAGGCGGCCAGGCCGCCCACATTGGCGTACCAGTTGCCGCAATGCAGATAGTATTCGTTGGGCAGGATGCAGCCCTTGGGACGGCCGGTGGTGCCGGACGTATACAGCAGGCCGCATTCAGTGTCGATGTCGGGTTCGCGGCCGGCGTGGGGCGGTTCGAAGGCGGGCGGCGGCGGCGCGTCGCCGTCGGCGATGATGCCCACGGTCCGGCCGGCGGCCTCGGCCGCCGCACGCAGGGCCTCGTGATGGCTGGGCAGCGCTACCGCCAGAACGATTTCGGAGTGGCCGATGAGGTACTGCAGTTCGGCGGCGCGCAGGTCGGCGTTGATGGGCACCACCGAGACGCCCAGGGCATTCAGGGCGAACCAGTGCAGAAAGAAGGACGGCCGGTTCTCGAGCAGCAGGCCGACGCGATGGCCGTGGCCGTAGCCCGCTTTTTCGTAGGCCAGCTTGAGTGCATCGATGGCGTCCAGGGCATAGCGGTAGCGCAGTTCGCCCGAGGCGATGCCGTAGATGCCGGCCGTTTCAGGCACGATGTGAAGAAAGGGATTGTCCGGCCACTGTTGCGTGGTGGCCGAAAATGCCTGATATACGGTCGAGGTCAAGATGCGGGCCCCTTTTTGTTACATGAGAAGTTGAATGCTGCGCATGGCGGAGTCGCAATTGACCAGATCGACGCGCTTTTGCTTGATGCGCAGCCCGTCCTCGGCCGCGATCAGCTGATGGACCGACCAGCCCGCGAAGAGCGTCTGCTGGTCCTGGCGTGCCTCGACATAGTGGAAAGCCGTGCGCACCACGTATTGCCCCCGATCGGGGGCGTGCCACTCGTGCCCGGTTTCGATCTCGGGCCGGGCCAGCAGATGATGGCTGCGGCTCTTGGGCTGCTGGGAGAAGGTGCGCTGGCCCGCCAGGCGTTCGACACGCACGCGCAGCAGCAGCTTGTCCTCATACAGCAAAGAGGCATGCAGGCGCGGATCGGTCTGTCCGTGCGCCAGCGGCATCCAGTAATAGCCGTCTTCGGTGAACAGCTCGAGCCAGGCCTCGAATTGCTGTTCGTCCAGCATGCGCGCCTCGGCATAGACGAAATCGACGAGTTGCTGGTCGGTGATGGCGCTCATGCGGGCTCCTTCTGTTGCATGTCGGCGGTCATGTAACGGGCCCAGGCGCGATACTGGTTGCGCATCTGCCATTCGTTGGTGCCGTTGGTGACTTCGTTCTTGCGGCCTTCTTCGGTGGGGTCGTATAGGCGCGCCACATTGACCCAGTCGCGGCCGCGCGAGTGCAGGCCGTGCTGGGCGCGCTCGTAGACCTCGTGGTCGTCGTGGCCCACCATGGAAGTGGGCGCGTTGATGAGGCGGTTGTACATCAGCGTGCGCTCCAGCAGCTTGTCGGGCGCGCCCACCAGGCGGAAGGTCCAGGACTCGACCAGGGTCTTGTTGGGCGCCAGCGGCTTGAAGATGCGCAGGGTCTGGATGGGACCCTTAACCATGATGTTGGGGAAGTAGGTGGTATTGTGGCGCACGTCGCCCAGGATCTGCTTGGCGCGCTCCTCGCCATAGGCCTTGACCATGCTTTCCTGGTAGCCGGGGATGTCGGAATAGGCCGCGTGGATGGAGTCGCTGACCCCGGTATGGCCGTGGCCGTTTTCCCAGACCCGGATGCCCATGCCTTCGAAGAACTCATACGACGAAATGAAGGGCGCGAACTGCTCGACCGCCATCGGCTTGGGCGTGCCCTCGGGGGCCTCGTTCCAGACCCGCACGGCGGTGCCGGCGGAAGACTCGTGGGCCACCATGGGGTGGCAGGTGTCGGTCTGGTTGTCGACCAGCATCTTCCAGTTGCAGTCGTGCATATAGCGCAGCACGCCGCCGGCGACTTCCAGCTTGCCCTCGGGAGAACGGTCGACCATGTTGTCGAGCGTGCTGAGCGATTCGCCGAAGAATTCCTCGAAGCTCTGGCCCTCGGGGCTCAGGCGGCAGAAGATGAAGTCGCGGTGGTTGCGCACGTTCTCGACCTGGGCCATGCCTTGCGAGGCTTCTGTCTGCTTGAAGACGTCGGGGTCGTAGCCGCGCTTGAGAGGCAGGGCCAGCAGGGCGCCGTCGGTCTTGAACGACCAGGCGTGATACGGACAGCGGAAGAACTTGCCGGTATTGCCGCAAGGGTCGTTGACGACCATCACCCCCTTGTGCGGGCAGCGATTGTGCAGCACGCGCACGGTGTTGTCGTTGTGCCGCACCATCACCACCGGCTGGTCGCCCACCGTGGTGGTGAAGTAGTCGCCGACATTGGGCACCTGGCTGGCGTGGCCCACATAGACCCAGGCATTGGCGAACAGATGCTCCATCTCGAGCTGGAAGATCTCGTCGTCGATGAAGAGGTCTTTGTGGACTTCGGTGGGGCGCACCAATGCCTGTATGGCTTCGGGGTTGTTGCGATAGCTCATGATAGCCTCGTCGAGGACAATGGCCCGTGCCTGTCGAGGGCACGGGCCAGGGTTATGCCGCCAGCTTCAGGTCTTCGGCCAGCATGGTGTCCAGCTTGGTGCCCTTGTCGTCGGCCAGCGCGGCCTCGCGCAGTTCGCGCAGGCGCTGGGCGGCGTCGGGGCGTCCGCGCAGATCGGTGGCCGCCGCGATGAGACGGCGGTACTTGCTTTCGCCGCGCTCGTGCGTGTCGCTATAGCCCTTAACCAGGCGCCGGCAGTTCACGATCTCGACGGCCAGGTCGTAATCGACCGGCACGGTTTCCTCGATCAGGCGCAGCCAGGCCTCGAGGCTCTTGAGCTCGATGCGGTGGCGCAGGGTGCTGCGCCGGAAGCGGCGCATGCCGGCCAGGGTGTACAGCATGAGAAAGCCCGACAGAGTGCCGCTTTGCAGGAAGCGGCCCTTGCGGCAGAAGCGGCCCAGCAGGCCGCTGGCGAACTTGGAGTTCTCGACCCAGCGCCCCAGCGGGGCGGGCATGGTGCCGCACAGTTCTTCCACCCGGGGATGCATGTATTCGGTGGTGTACAGCAGCTGGTCCGACTTGGCGCCGACTTCGCCGCGCACGCGTTCGAAGCGCGCGGCACGGGTCTTGAGGTCGGCCACGCGGATGACGTCGTCGTAGGCCATGGCCACGGCCACGTAGCGGGCCGCCGCGGTGGTCAGCGCCCAGCCCTTGGCCTGGCCGCCGTATTGTTCGTCGAGCTTGCAGAGCGCGCGGACGCGGTCCAGGTATTTGGCGCCGTAGGCCGGGTCCTGGAAGTCGATGGTGCGGCGCAGGCCGGCCACCAGCATGGACTGGGCGACGGCGGGGAAATTCTGGCGCAGATCGTCGAGCAGTTTGCGGATGCGCGGATGCGAGGCCGTGTCGGGCACCTCGGGCGCCGGCCTTTCGGTATCGACGCGGGCCGGCACCGCCGGGGCGTTGGCGGCCGCCTCCAGGCCCAGGGCGAAGGCCCGCAGGCTGGCTTCGACGCCCACGCCGCCGCGGCGGATGGTTTCTTCGAAGTCTTCGCGCGTGAAGGGCAGGGTGCCGCTGCCGGCGACGGCCCCGAACAGGCTGGCGCTGATGACGCTGCCGGCCTGGTCGGCCAGGGCCTGCAGGTCGACGCAGATGAAGCGCTTGGAGGCCGCCTGGCCGGCTTCGATGACTTTGTTCGAGTCGGCGATGCCGTTGCCCCGCGCCGATTTTTCGCCCACCGCGTAGCTGCGGTGCGAGGATGAAATGAGGGTGCTGCGGTCGGGGGTGACCAGGCCGCGCTGAATGGCCCGGCCGCCTTCCATGAGTTCGGCCGCCACCACCAGGTCGACGTCGCCCGGGGTGGGCATCATGGCCAGCGCGGGCGGCCTGCCGGCCGCTTCGACCTCGGACTCGGGCAGCATTTCGACGTAGTAGATGGTGGCGCCCGTGCGCTGGGCGACGCCCGGCACCGAGGTGGTCTGCGCCCACCATCTGGCGTGCTCGGCCATGTCGACGATCCAGTCGGCCAGGACGCCGCCGCCCTGGCCGCCCATGGCCAGGATGGCGATCTTGATGGGCGAACCCACGTGGAATGTAGTGCTTGTCATGGCTCGGCTCTTAGAACGAATATTGATTCAGGCGCTGGCTGCGGCGCGATTGCAGCAGGCCGATGACGCGCTGGCGCACCTTGGCCTTGAACAGATCCCACTGAGTCGGGTTATGGATGAGGTCGGCCCGGTAGAACGAGGGGCACAGCACGGCGGCATGGGCGACTTCGCCGCAGTTGCCGCAGCCGACGCAGGTGTTGTCGACGTGGGCGATGGGGTCTTCTTTGAGGGGGTCGCCGCTGTCTTTGATGGTGAGCGACGGGCAGCCCGAGAGCCGGATACAGGCATGGTCGCCGGTGCACACGTCGGGGTCGACGCCGAAGCGCTCTTTGACGACCCGCTTGCCTTCTTTGACCGCCGCGCGGAATTGCGGCTTGAGGCGCCGCTGCTTGTTCAGCATGCACTCGGACTGGGCGATGATGACCTTGGGCCCTTTTTCGGGCGTGGTCAGCGCTTCTTCGATGGTGGCCTGCACCTTCGAGACGCTGTAGGTGCGGTCGAGCACGCGCACCCATTTGACCCCCACGCCCTTGACGGCGTCGACGATGGGGTTGTTGGTGGCGCGGCTTTTGTTGAAGGCGCGGGACGAGAGAATGTCCTGCCCGCCCGTGGCGGCGGCATAGAAGTTGTCGATGATGATGATGACGCCGTCGTACTTGTTGAAGACGGCGTTGCCGATGCCCGAGGCCAGGCCGTTGTGCCAGAAGCCGCCGTCGCCCATGATGGAGATGGAGCGCTTGGACGAGGGCACGTTGAAGGCCGCCGCGCTGGAGGCGCCCAGGCCGTAGCCCATGGTGGTGGCGCCCAGGTTGAACGGCGGCAGAATGGAAAACAGATGACAGCCGATGTCGCAGGCGATGTGGTGTTCGCCCAGTTTTTCCTGAGCCAGGCTAAGCGCCGAAAACACCGGGCGCTCGGGGCAGCCGGTGCAGAAGCCGGCGGGCCGGGGCGGCACCACCTGGGCCAGTTCGCTGACCTGGCGCTGGAAGTTGATGGGCTGTACCGAAGGCTTGCGCGCCACCTGGTCCACCTGCATGGGCTGGACCCGGGGTATGACGGTGGGCGCGGCCCGCAGGGCATCGCCATTGGCCGCGCCGCCGTCGCCGGGATGGTCTTCTTCGATGGCCAGGTCGCCGTCTTCTTCGACCTCGGGCATGGTGGCGGTCGCCGTGGCGGTAGCGGTGGCCTCGGTCGAGGGGGCGACGACCGACAGGCCGGATGGGGGCGCTTCAGCCGGCGCCTCGATGACGGGCAGGGATTCGGGGTGGTGCTTCTCGAGGAAGGCCTGCAGGCCGTCGCGCATGACGGCGGTGGTGTATTCGCCGGCCACCGGCAGCACGCCCTTGCCTTCCAGCAGGGCATCGACGCCGCGCTGGCGCAGGATGGTGGCGATGTTCTGCTCGATGTAGTTGGGCTGGCCCTCTTCGAGCATCAGCACGGCCTTCTTGTCGCGACAGAACTCGGCGACTTCGTCGTCGATCACCGGATAGGTGACGTTCATGATGTACAGCGGAATGCGGCTGTTGCCGAAGTGGTCGGCCAGGCCCAGCAGCTGCAGGGCGCGGATGACGCCGTTGTACAGGCCGCCCTGCAGGATCAGGCCGATGTCCTTCAGGTCGCCGTCGATGAATTCATTGAGTTTTTTCTGCTTGATGAATTCGACCGCCGCGGGCCAGCGGTTCTTGACTTTTTCTTGTTCGTGCAGGAAAGAGGCCGGAGGCAGCACGATGCGGCTGACGTCGCGCTCGGGATTGTCGAGCGCCTGCGCCAGGGTGTACTGGGGGCGCTTGTTTTCTTTGGTGATGAAGCGGCCGTGCACGTGGCAGCTGCGGATGCGCAGTTGCAGGATCACCGGCGTGTTGCTGGCCTCGGAAAGCTGGAAGCCGTCTTCGACCGCGTCGACCATGCTTTCGAGGTTGGGACGCGGGTCGAGCAGCCAGATCTGCGACTTCATGGCAAAGGCGTGGGTGCGCTCCTGCATGATGGACGAGCCTTCGCCGTAGTCTTCGCCGACGATGACCAGCGCGCCGCCCTTGACGCCGCCCGAGGCCAGGTTGGCCAGGGCGTCGGAGGCGACGTTGGTGCCGACGGTGGATTTCCACGTAACGGCGCCGCGCACGGGATACATCACCGACGCGGCGAGCGTGGCGGCGGCCGTGGCTTCGGAGGCGCTGGCCTCAAAGTGCACGCCCAGCTCTTCCAGGATGTCTTGCGCGTCGGCCAGCACGTCCATCAGGTGCGAAATGGGCGCGCCCTGATAGCCCGCGACGTAGCTGACGCCGGATTGCAGCAGGGCCTTGGTGACGGCCAGAATGCCTTCGCCGCGGAATTCTTCGCCGGGGGCGATGCGAAGCTGCTGTACTTCTTTCTTGAATGAACGTTCTGCCATGGTGTCTCCACAAAGAGAGAGGGGGGGTTCTACCGGCAGCGGTAAAGCATAAATACCGGAGTCGCCGCGCGGAAATCGCCGGCTTTTCCAGTTAATTTAGGTTTGACGTAAAGCGCTGTCAATAAAAACATGAAAATTCATGGATTATAGAAATTTAATTTAAAGAACAGGTGCTTGTGTATCAGGGCAAACCATTACATTGACGCCTCTTTTCAATTGGAATACGATTTTCGCGGGATGGAAACCGGCTCGCGGAGCCCGTCCGCGGCACTGTGGCCGACAAGGAATATTCTATGCAAAATGACGGCGCGCAGCCTCGATTCGTACATCGCTACCTGGCGTCCGTGCTGGCGCTGGCCAGCCACCGAATCTCCGAGGAATTCCACAAAGAGGTGCGCAAGGCCGGCCTTACCGTGACCGAGTGGCGGGTGCTGGGCAGCCTGATCGAGGGCGAGGGCGAGACGGTGGGCGAATTGGCTGAACTGGCTGTTACAAAACAGCCCACCCTCAGCAAGGTGCTGCCGCGGCTGGAGTCCGAGGGCCTGGTCACCCTGAAGACCTCCCGCGTCGACCGGCGCCAGACCCTGGTCAAGATCACGCCCAAAGGCACACGGCTCATCAGCGGCCTGTGCGACCGGGCCATGCAGCACCAGCATCGACTGCTCGAAAAGCTAGACCCCGATCACGCCGACCGGCTGGTCGACATGCTGCGCGACATCATCAAGCGCTGAAGTTCAGTACACGTCGCGGCGATAGCCGTGTCGCTGCACCAGCGCGTCGTAGCCATAAAGGCCCAGAATGTCTCGCAGGGCCTGGTCCACATCCTGGGCCATGCCGTCCTTGCTGCCGCACACGTACAGCACCGCGCCGCGGCCCGCCCATTCGCGTAGGTCGGCGGCCGCTTCGCGCAGCAGATGGTGGACATAGCGCTTTTCGGCCTGATCGCGCGAGAAGGCCAGGTCCATGCGGCGCAGCCTGCCCTGCCGCAGCCAGGCTTCGAGCACGTCGCCCCAATGGAAATCGCCGGCGCGCGTGCGCTCGCCGAAGACCAGCCAATTGTCATGATGGCCGCGCTCCACCCTTTCCTGCAGCAGCGCCCTCAGCCCGGCGATGCCCGTGCCGTTGCCCACGAAGATGGCCGGACGGTCGTCCTCGGGCGCGCGAAAGAGCGGATTGGACCGTATGTGCAGGCTGGCAGCGCCGCCCGGCGCCAGTTCCGAACCCAGCCAGCGGCTGCCCAGCCCCAGGGATCCATCGGGCCGCCGATGTTCGCGCACCAGCAGCCGCAGCACGCCTTCGGCGGGGGTCGATGCGATGGAGTATTCGCGGTGTTCCCCGCTGTCGCCGATCTGTATCTTGGCAATGTCGCCCGCCCGCCATTCGAGGGGCGCGCCTTCCGCGGGACGCCAGTGCAGTTCATGGCAGGGCTGTCCCGCGCCGGAGGGATTCGAGGTGCTGCGTTCGACCAGTGTCCAGGCATCGAAGCGCACGTCGGCGTCCAGTTGCACCTGGAACAGGCGGGAAAGCTGTTCGCTCCAGGCGGCGAGCGCGCGCGGATCGCCCCGGTCGACCCGTATCGTGTCGAACAGCAAGGTGGCGTCCCGGCGCTGCAGCCATTCGTCCAGCGCCATGCCGAAACCGCAGAAGTGGTGGTAGCTGCTGTCGCCCAGCGCCAATATTCCGGCGCGAAGCCCGCTCAGCTCCACGCCGTCGGATTCGGGGGCCAGCATGCTCGCATGAAAAGCCTGGGCCATGTCCGGCGCATCGCCCTCGCCGTAGGTGCTTACGATGAACAGTACCTGTTCGTAGCCGGCCAGTTGGTCCGGCATGACACGGTCTATGGGCAGCAGGACGGCCTGCCGGCCCAGGGCTTGGACGGTGCGCTGGGCCAGCTCGATGGCGGTGCCGGTCTGGCTGGCGTAGACCACGGCGGTGCGTGCGCGGTCATGGGCGGTGCCGGCGGGGATGGTCGCCGCGGCGCGCCGCCTGGCGGGCCTGATCAGGGTGAACCAGGTCAGCAGCAGCCAGGCCGCGACCGCTGCAAGGGCGGATAGGACTTCAAGAGACATGATCAAGCGGTATTGGCTCCGGCCAGGTCGGCGAACTCGTCTGTCCATTCGACCGCGAAATCGGCGTCGTGCCGTGTCATGAACATGGCCGCGAGGCCTTGTCGCCGGGCGTATGAAGGGCCTGCCTCGGGGCCCAGGGAAAGCAGGGCGGTGGCCAGGCCGTCGGCCGCCATGCATTGCGCATGGATGACGGTGACCGACACCAGGTCGTCGGAAAGCGGCGCGCCGGTGCGCGGATCCAGCGTATGGGCATAGCGCCGGCTTTGATGCGTGAAATAGCGGCGGTAATGTCCCGAGGTGGCGATGGCGGCGTCGCCCAGCCTGACGGGCAGCCGGTCGGGCCCCAGTCCGGGCGACTCGATTTCCACTTCCCAGGGGGCGCCCGACGGGCTGAGGCCGAAAGCCTTCAGCTCTCCGCCCAGTTCCGCCAGGCAATGCCGCACACCGGCCTCGGCCATCACGCGCGCTATCTCGTCCACGCCATGGCCTTTGGCGATGGAGGACAAGTCGAATTGCAGGCCGCCGGGCTGCCAGACGCCCCGGTATTCGGCATTGAGTTCGGTGCGTTGCCAGCCGCTTCGTGCCAGGGCCGCATCGATGGCGGCCTGGGAGGGCGGCGAGTCGACGGGGCCCGGCGGGCCGAAGCCCCAGAGATCCACCAGGGCGCCCACAGTGGGGTCGTAGGCGCCCTCGGTGGCCGCCGCCAGTTCCAGGGCCTGCTTCAGCACGCCGAAGAACGCCGGCGCAACCTGATACCAGCCCGGCTCGGCGCGGTTCAGCCTGCTGATGGCGCTGTCTGCATCCCAGGTGCTCATCTGGGCCACGATCTCGTCCAGCGCGGCTTGCACCCGGCCCTGCAGGCGGCGCCTGTCCAGGCCCGGATCGAGGAACTTCACCGACCAGGTGGTTCCCATGCTGGCGCCGCCCAGCGATGCATAGGCTTGCGAGGCGGCGTCCGTGCTGCTCATGGCTTTACTGCGGCAGGACTTCGAGCGTGGCCACATAGGAAACGGCGCGCTCGCTGGCAGCCTTGATCGACGTTTTGGAGTCCTTCAGGTCGGCGTGCAGCCAGTACAGGCCGGCCTGGGGCCACTTGACTTCGAAGCGGCCCTGTTCGTCGGTCTTGACGGCGATCTCTTCCACCGAATCGCGATAGCGGCTGCCGTCCCGAACGATTTCGACCTCGAGGTTCTTGGCCGGTTCGCCATCCAGGGTGAGCACGAACTGGGCGGTTTCGCCCGCATACAGATCGTTGGGATGGGTGTCGCCGGAAAGCGCCAGGCCTTTCTTCACCTGTTCGAGCTCGGTGGGATTGCCTTTAGTGGCGAAGGTCTCGATGCGATCGACGCGCTCGAGCACCACGAGGTCCTGGGCGTTCTTGGGCACATTCTTTTCCAGGCCTTCGGCCTTGCCGAACCAGCGCTTGTTCGCATCGCCTTCTTTCCAGCGAGCGAAGACGCCGCCGTCCGAAGCCAGGGCGATGCGATAGGTTCCGTCTTCAGTCAGCTTCACGTCGAAGACGCTGCGCAGCTTGCCTTCGAATTCGTTTTCCGCCTTGACGCTCTTTCCGGTGGGTCCGGTAATGGCGAGGTTGTTCAGCGCGAGGCGGTTATGGTTGTAGTAGAACTTGTCGTTCCCTGCCCCTGCACTGACGGTGATATAAGTATCGTCGCCGGACAGCACCGTGGACGAGGGTTCGAGCCAGCGATCGTGGGCGAAAGATGTGGCGGGTACCAGGAGGGCGGCCGCGAAAAAGGCTGGGATGATGCGCTTCATGGGGTTCTTGCTCCGAAAAGTGGAAAAGGGTCAGGGTGTAACGGTGGCCTGGATGCGGCCGAGTTCGCTTTCGCCTTGGGCGTCGACTGTGGCGGCCTGCGGCCAGGCCAGGGGCAGGCGCAGCACTTCGCGGCCGCCCTTTTCGCGCGAGGCTTCTACGATCACTTCATAGTCGCCCGCCGGCAGGTCGGCCAAGGCCGGATGCGTGGCGGCGACCTGGATGGTGTGCTTGCCGGCCGCCTGTGTGGCGCCGGTCACGCCGTCGGCCAGTTGGTCCTGGCTGCGGCCGCTCATGCGCCACCATTGCCGCAGGTCTTTCAGCCACTTCTTGCCTTCTTCCTTGGGCATTTTGTAGTCGTACCAGACGGCGATGTCGCGCACGGTCTGGCGGTCGGCGCTTTGCAGCCACACCGCGACATAGGGGCGATGGTATTCCGCCACCTGGATGCGCGGTATCTCGACTTCGATGGCGAGGCCGGCGGCATGGAGAGGGGCGGTATAAACGCCTGCCAGTGCGCAGGCCAGCGTGGTTTTCAGCGATAGTTTCATGGTTAGTGCACCCATAGCAGCATGAGGATGAGGGGTATCAATACGCCCAGCCCGGTCAGGGGCCAGGTGGCCTTGCGGTTGGCCGCGTGCATGGTCATCAGGAACAGGCCCGTGACGGCGAACACCAGACAGGCGGCGGCGAACACATCGATGAACCAGCTCCAGGCGGCGCCGGTATTGCGGCCTTTGTGCAGGTCGTTGAAGTAGGCGACCCAGCCCCGGGCGCTGCGTTCGTATTCGACCTCGCCGTCCGGCAGGCTGACGACCAGCCAGGCATCCGCGCCCGGCTCGGGCAGGCCCACGTAGATTTCATCGGGGGAATACTCGGCCGCGCGGCCCCTGATATGTATGTTCAATTGCTGGTCCAGCCATTGCTCGGCCCGCGCTGGCAAGGGGCCCTTGTCCGGGCCGCCGGCGCGTTCGGCAAGCACCGCCAGAACCTCTTCCGGCATCGTGGCGGTCAGGGTCTCGACCTTGGGACTGGCTTCGATCCACGCGGCGTTGTTCAGCGTGATGCCCGTGGCGGCGAACACGATCAGCCCGGCCAGGCTGAGCGCGGCGCTCATCCAATGCCATTGATGCAAGGTCTTCAGCCAGTACGAACGGCGCTGCGGTGAGGAAGAAGCTTTCATGCCCCTGGAGTCGGCGAGTGACGATCTGGCATTCTACATCAAACAATAATGATTATCATGTAGGTTTGATTGCGCGCAGATGCGGGCATGGGGATTGCGGGCTCGTCAACAAGGAATGTAACGAACTTTTGGCCCTGTCCGGGGTCTTAGAGTTAGCACTCGCGCATCGAGAGTGCTAATATAATTTATCTGTTGTTGATCCAACATCCCAAAGGATAGTCCGAACTGATGACAACACAAACCCAATCTTTGGCTCTGTCGAACAACGCGCTGGCCATGGCTGTGTCCAATCCGGGCGCGCTGGGCACGATCGAAGCCTATATTGGAGCGGTCAACCGCCTGCCCATGCTCACCCAGCAGCAGGAAAGCGACCTTGCGCGCCGGCTGCGCGACGAGTCCGACCTGGACGCCGCCCGCCAGCTCGTATTGTCCCACCTGCGACTGGTCGTGTCGATTTCACGCCAGTACCTGGGCTACGGCCTTGCGCACGCCGATCTCATCCAGGAAGGCAACGTCGGCCTCATGAAGGCCGTCAAGCGTTTCGACCCCGACCGCGGGGTGCGTCTGGTGTCGTTCGCCGTGCACTGGATCAAGGCTGAAATCCACGAATACATCGTGCGCAACTGGCGCATGGTCAAAATTGCCACTACCAAGGCCCAGCGCAAACTGTTCTTCAACCTGCGCCGCATGCGGCCCGACGGCCACACGCTCGATCCGTCACAGGTGGACGATATCGCGCGCGAACTCAATGTGCGCCCCGAAGACGTCAGCGAGATGGAAGTCCGCCTCTCGGGGCAGGAAATGGCGCTCGAGACCCAGCAGGACGAGGCCGACGGCTTCGCGCCCATCACCTATCTGTCCGACGAGGGCGACGAACCCTCCCGGGTGCTCGAGCGCCGTGCGCTCGACGACCTGCAGGGCAGTGGCTTGATGAGTGCGCTCGAAGGCCTGGACGACCGCTCGCGCCGCATCGTCGAGGCGCGTTGGCTGCAGGATGAAGGCGGCGCCACGCTGCACGAACTGGCTGCCGAATTCGGCGTCTCGGCCGAGCGCATCCGCCAGATAGAGGCGGCGGCATTCAAGAAGATGCGGGCGGCGCTCAGCGAATAATTTACATATTGATGCAAAAATGGCCGGAAAAGAGTCGAACTAAAGCCAACAGCGGCGGACTAAACATTATGAGCAATGCTGAGTACAACTCCGGTTGTATTTTGTTCTAACGTCCGCTTCTGCTTCTCCTCAATCCCCTCCCTTTCGAAGCGGATGCTTACGGGACACCAACAAGGTGTCCCTTTTTTTGCCTGCGAAAACGTAGGGACGGCCGCTTTGCGCGAGCCGCCCCGCCGTGCCGCAAAGCGCCAGGTCCAATTCTGAATTACAGCAATTCGCGCACGTCATGGACCACGTCTTCGGCCGGTGCGTCGCCGCGCAGCAGCACCCGGGCTTCGCCGGACTGATCCAGAATGTAGAACGACGAACCATGGTCCATGGTGTAGTCGTCAGGCGTTGCGCCCGGCACCTTGGCGTAATGGGCGCGGAACGACTTGGCCGTCGTGGCCAGTTGCTCCGGCGTGCCTGTCAGGCCGACGAACGAGGGGTCGAAGGCCTTGACGTAGCTGCTCAGCACTTCGGGCGTATCGCGCTCGGGGTCGACTGAGATCATCAGCACCTGCACTTTGCCGGCGTCGTCCCCGAGCAGTTTCATGGCATGGGCAAGCTGGGACATCGAAGTGGGGCACACGTCGGGGCACTGCGTGAATCCGAAGAACACCACGAGCACTTTGCCGCGATAATCGGCCAGCGTGCGAGCTTGTCCGCCGTCGTCCACCATGGCCGTCTCGGCGCCCAGCTTGGTGCCCGAGATGTCGCTGCCGCGGAACTCGGCTTCACCGCAGGCCGCCAACGTCAGGGCCATGGCGCAGGCCAGGCCGGCGAACAAGGTGCGAAGCGAAAAAAACGATGACATACGGGCTCCGTAGACGAAACGGGTGAAGCGGTAAAACAGGGCGTCGGCGCTACAGCGCCAGCATGACCCAGTGGTCGATCAGCAAGGCGCCGAAGACCAGGGCCAGGTACAGAATGGAGAAACGGAACAGCTTGCGCGCCAGGGCGTCGCTGTAGTCTTTGTATAGGTGCCACGCATAGCGCACGAACATGCCGCTGAGCACCACGGCGCAGGCCAGGTACAAAGGGCCGCTCATGCGCACCATGAAGGGCAGCAGGGTGGAGGCGAACAGCACCAGGCTATACAGCAGTATGTGCAGCCGCGTGAACTGGTTGCCGTGGGTGACGGTCAGCATGGGAAGGCCCGACTTGGCGTAGTCGTTGTCGCGGTACAGGGCCAGGGCCCAGAAGTGGGGCGGGGTCCAGATGAAGATGATCAGCACCAGCACCCATGCTTCGGCCGGCACGGCATTGGCGATGCAGGCCCAGCCCAGCGCCGGAGGCATGGCGCCCGAAAGCCCGCCGATGACGATGTTCTGCGGCGTTCTGGGCTTGAGGATGATGGTGTAGATGACGGCGTAGCCCACGAAGGTGGCGAAGGTGAGCCACATGGTCAGCGGGTTGACCAGGTGGTACAGGACCAGCATGCCCAGGCCGCCCAGCACACCCGAAAAAACCAGCACCTGCATATTGGTGATGGTGCCGCGGGCGGTCGCGCGCCGCGCGGTGCGGGCCATCTTGGCGTCGATTTCCTGTTCGATCAGGCAATTGATGGCAAACGCCGCGGCGGCCAGCAGCCAGATGCCGATGGTGCCCGCCGCCACCAGGCCCAGGTCGGGCAGCCCCGGGCTGGCCAGGAACATGCCGATGATGGCGCAGAATACGGCAAGCTGGGTGACGCGCGGTTTGGTCAGCACCAGATACTGGCGCACCAGCGACGGTTCAGAGGCGGATAGACTTGTCATGACGCTATTTTAGCCCGGCCCGCGCGGTACAGGCGCACGATGAGGGTGACGCTGACCAGCACCATGCCGGCGGCTCCGCCGTTGTGCAGCACCGCGATCAGCAGGGGCCATTCAAAAAAGATGGTGGTGAGCCCGGTAAGAAGCTGGGCCAGCAGCAGCGCCAGCAGCAGGGTGGCCGGCCCGGCCAGGCCCGGGTCTCGGCGCAGCTTGAACGCCAGTGTGCCCACATATAAAAAGACGATGAAGGCGAAATTGCGGTGCACCCAGTGTATGGCCGTCAGCGCCTGCTGCGAGATCATTTCCCCCGAAGGCAGCTGGCCCAGGCCGCGAATCAGCGAAAAGCCGCTGCGCATGTCCATGGGGGGCAGCCATTCGCCGTGGCAGGTGGGGAAATCCATGCACGCCAGCGCCGCATAGTTGGTGCTGACCCAGCCGCCCAGGGCGATCTGGATGAACAGCAGCGCCAATCCCGCTGCCATCCAGGGCAGGTAGGCCGCGGTTCGTACCTGTACGACGGGGTGGGGCTTCTCGCGCGCGGCCAGCCAAGTCATCAGGGCCAGCAGGCCCATGCCGCCCAGCAGATGAGTGGTAACGATGATGGGCATCAGCTGATGCGTGACCGTCCAGGCGCCGAAAGCGCCTTGGACGCAGACGGCGATCAGGGTAAAGACCGCCAGGCGGGGCGTGTTGCCCAGCACCTTGCGGTGGCGCCATGCCAGATACACGATGGCGATGATCATCAGGCCCAGCAGCGAGCCCACATAGCGGTGGATCATCTCGATCCAGGCCTTGGGAAAGCTGACCGCGCCGTAGGGCATGGCGGCATAGGCCTCCTGGATATGCTGCGAGGCCCCGATGGGGGTGATCTTGCCGTAGCAGCCCGGCCAGTCGGGACAGCCCAGGCCCGAGTCGGTCAGCCGCACGAAGGCGCCGAACATGATGAGGTCCAGCGTCAGGAACCAGGTCAGGTAGACCAGCTTGCGATAGCGGGCTTTGATGCGGTCGACCATGCCCCTACCCGATGCGCGAGTTGTAAACGAGCTTGCTGATGTCCTTGCGCACGCTGACGGGGTCGGCGTTCTCGGGGAATTCCAGCATCAGGTTGCCCAGCGGATCGATGATCCACATCGGCGCGGCCAGCGCCTGCTGCGCCGGTGCGGAAGCGCCGGGCGTCAGGAAGCCGGCCAGCTTTTCGGGGTCGACGCGCAGGATGATGGTGCCCTTGTAGGCTTCCAGAACCTGTTCGGGAATGGGGGCGTCGTCCGTCACGAACCAGACGCGCGACAGGCGCTCGACGTTCTTGCCCTGGCTGGCGTGCGAGTTGCGCAGGATGAACAGCTTGGTGACGCAGGATTCCGGGCAGGCGCCCTGGTCCGCCGTGGCCAGCACCCATTGCCCTTTCAGGCTGGCCAGGTCGAAGGGCTGTCCGTCTTCGGTTCTGAGGCCCAGGGCTTCGGCGCTGGGTACCGGGCGTTGCGGGCTGATGAGCTTGCCGTAGTTGTTGGCTTCGTCGGGACGAAGCCCCAGCGCCGGCACGTAATAGGCCAGCAAAGCGAACACGATGGGCGCGAGGCACACGATGACGATCCAGACCAGGGGCTGGATGGAGCGCGGTTTCGCCGGTGCGGCGGAAGCGGTGCGAGGGTTGCTGTCCACGAGAATTCCTTGCTGTGGAGGGGGTTGGGTGTCAATGGCTAGCGGGCGCCGGATTTCGCGGCGCGCCTTCGCAGTGCGCGCCAGGCGATCACGATCCAGGCGATGACGGCAATGGCGGCAAAACTGAACCATTGCAGCGCATAGCCGCGGTTGGTGTCTGAATCGGTAGGCGGCAGCGGCCAGTCGCGAACCAGGGCGGCGCCCTGTCCGGCCGCTTCGTCGGAGGTCTGTTCCAGCACGACGGGAAGTAATTTTAAGCCAGTTGCGGCGGCATAGTCCGCGAGGTCCAGATTCTGCACGCGCGGGGGCGCGCCATCGGCCGCCGGAAAGGCCCGGGGCAGGGCGTTGGGATCGCGGCCGCTGAAGGACCACAGCTCGAAAAGCCGCGGCACGCGCTGCCGCAGCTGGCCCGAAACCGCCTGCGTGCCGGCGGGCGGCGCCAGGTCGGGCAGGCGCTCGCCGGGATTGACGGGGCGCGCGACCCAGCCGCGCAGCACCAGCACGGCGGTGTCATCCGTGTCGTCGAGCAGCAATGGGGTCGCCACCCAGAAACCGGGCCGGCCATTGAAATTCCGGTTGTCCAGCAGTACTGTGAAGCGGTGCAGCCATGTTCCGCCGGCCTGGGCCTGGCGCCAGTCCTGAAACTGCCCGGGCGGCGTGTCGGGTCCCAGGGCCAGCGGCGCGCTTTGTCGCCCGCTTTCGATGGCGCGCGAGATGGCGTCGCGCTCGGCGGCGCGGTCCAGCTGCCAGTTGCCCAATGCCACGCATGCGGCGGCAACCAGGGCCAGCAGCGCCAGGGCGGCAATGCGGCGGGCGTTCAGGTAAGGGCGGGCCATGTCTGCAATAATTCTGGTTTCATCGGAGAACCTACATGCGTATCATCGTTATCCTGGCTTTCCTCGGGATATTGGGCAGCCTGGCATCAGCGCTGGTGTACCTCATGCGCGACAAGGGCGGAACCAGCCGCACCGCATACGCATTGACGTGGCGGGTGGGCCTTTCCATTGCGCTGTTTCTGTTCGTGCTGCTGGCGCACCACCTGGGCTGGATAGAAAGCACCGGCGTGGTGTTCAGATAGCTCTGCCGGCGTATGCCCGGGCCGGCCTCGCGGCCGTACCGCGCTTCAATGCCGCCACCCCGGCGCGGCCGGTGCGCGACGTGTTCAAAGCGTAAAAAAAGCCGGCGCAGGCCGGCTTTTTCGTCTGTGCGAAAGGGCGCTTGGCGCGCCCCCGCATGGCAAGGCTTAAAACCAGTAAACGAACAAGTATAAACCGAGCCAGACCACGTCGACAAAGTGCCAGTACCAGGCGGCGCCTTCGAAGCCGAAGTGATGGTCGGCCGTGAAGTGGCCTTTGATCAGGCGGAACAGGATGACCGTCAGCATGGTGGCGCCCAGGATGACGTGGAAGCCGTGGAAGCCGGTCAGCATGTAGAACAGCGAGCCATAGGCGCCCGAATCGAAGCGCAGGTTGAGCTCGTGGTAGGCGTGGAAGTACTCGTATGCCTGGCAGCCCACGAAGAGGAAGCCCAGGATGACCGTAGCGGCCAGCCAGAAGATCGTCTTGCCGCGGTGGCTGGCGCGCAGCGCGTGGTGGGCGATGGTAAGCGTCAGGCCCGAGGTAAGCAGCAGGGCCGTGTTGATCGTGGGCAGCCAGAAGGGGCCGACGGTTTCAAAGGCCTCGACCACGCCTGCGGGTCCGAGATTGGGCCAGGCGCCGGTGAACGAAGGCCATAGCAGCGCCTGGTGCTCCAGGTCGGAGAGCCAGGGCGTGGTGATGGTGCGCACGTACCACAGCGAGCCGAAGAAGGCCGCGAAGAACATGACCTCGGAAAAAATGAACCAGGCCATGCTCCAGCGGTAGGCATGGTCGACGCGCACGCTGTTCAGGCCGCCTTCGGATTCGCGGATGGCATCGCCGAACCAGCCGAACAGCACGACGAACAAAGACAGAATGCCAAGCAGAAAAACCCAGTGCCCGATGGCATAGCTGTTGATCCACAGGGCGGCGCCGACCAGCGCCAGCAGCAGCGAAAAGCTGGCGCGGACGGGATGCGGCGAATCGGCCGGCACATAGTAGTAAGGCGCCTCGTTGCCGTGAGCCGAGTGACTTGCACTCATGGTGATCTCCTACGAATTATCCAATATTGCTGATGTGGACGCTAAACCGCCTGGTTGATGAAGAACTTGGCAACCATGACCAGGGCCACTACGAAAAGCACGGTGGCAATGACTGCCGCGATTATAAGGTGCACGGGGTTGAGCTTGGAAATGTCTTCCTGGTAGCCCTTGCCCTTGCGCACGCCGAAGAACCCCCAGAGCACCGCCTTGAGCGTCTGGAAGAAGTTCAGCTTGCGTTGCGACAGTTCGCGGATGTCGTCGGTCATGGGTGTTGCGCAGCTAGTTCATCAGCGCCGAACCGCGCACGAAGGTCCAGGCAAAGATCGCGATGACGATGATGGCCAGGATGATTCCTGCGATGCGGTTGCGGCGGCGTTGTTCGGGCGTCATGATGTTTTTTACTTGACCACGGGCGGCGTCACGAAGGTATGGAACGGCGCCGGCGAGGGCACGGTCCATTCGAGGCCTTCAGCGCCTTCCCAAGGCTTGGCGGCGGCGGGTTCGCCGCGGCCCGCATAGGCCTTGAGCACCACGTACATGAACAGGATCTGCGACAGGCCGAACCAGAAGGCGCCGATGGTGGCGATCTGGTGGAAGTCGGTGAACTGCGCGGCGTAGTCCACATAGCGTCGCGGCATGCCGGCCAGGCCCAGGAAGTGCATGGGGAAGAACGTGACGTTGAACGAGATCATGGTCGACCAGAAGTGCCATTTGCCCAGACGCTCGTCGTACATGCGGCCCGTCCACTTGGGCAGCCAGTAGTAGGCGCCGCCGAACAGCGCGAACAGCGAGCCGGCCACCAGCACGTAGTGGAAGTGCGCCACCACGTAGTAGGTATCGTGCACCGCGATGTCGATGGGCGCCACGGCCACGATCAGGCCGGTGAAGCCGCCGAGCGTGAACACGAAGATGAAGCCGATGGCGAACAGCATGGGGGTTTCGAACGTGAGCGAGCCGCGCCACATGGTGGCCACCCAGTTGAAGATCTTGACCCCGGTGGGGATCGAGATGAGCATGGTGGCGTACATGAAGTACAGCTGGCCGGTTACGGGCATGCCGGTGGCGAACATGTGGTGCGCCCACACCAGGAAGGAAAGAATGGCGATGGCGGCCGTGGCGTACACCATGGAGGCATAGCCGAACAGGGGCTTGCGGGCAAAGGCGGGAACGATGGCCGACACGATGCCGAAGGCCGGCAGAATCATGATGTAGACCTCGGGGTGCCCGAAGAACCAGAACACGTGCTGGTACAGCACCGGGTCGCCGCCGGCGGCCGCGTTGAAGAAGGCGGTGCCGAAGTGGCGGTCGGTCAGCAGCATGGTGACGGCCGCGGCCAGCACGGGCATGACGGCGATCAGCAGGTAGGCGGTGATGAGCCAGGTCCAGCAGAACAGGGGCATCTTCATCAGCGTCATGCCGGGAGCGCGCATGTTCAGGATGGTGACGATGATGTTGATCGCGCCCATAATCGATGAGGCGCCCAGGATGTGCACCGCGAAGATGGCGAAGTCCATGCCGGGGCCCATCTGCAGCGACAGCGGGGCGTACATCGTCCAGCCCGAGGCGGTTGCGCCGCCGGGCACGAAGAACGAAGCCGTGAACAGGATGGCGCCCACGGGCAGCAGCCAGAAGCTGAAGTTGTTCATGCGCGCGAAGGCCATGTCGGAAGCCCCGATCTGCAGGGGGATCATCCAGTTGGCGAAGCCCACGAATGCCGGCATGATGGCGCCGAAAATCATGATCAGGCCATGCATGGTGGTGAACTGGTTGAACAGTTCGGGCTGGAAGAACTGCAGGCCCGGCTCGAACAGTTCGGTGCGCAGCAGCAGGGCCAGCGTCCCGCCTTCGAGCAGCATCAGGAACGAGAAGATGAGATACATCGTTCCGATGTCTTTGTGGTTGGTGGCGAACAGCCAGCGTCGCCACCCACGAGGCATTTCGTGGTGGTCGTCGTGCCCGTGGCTCGCGGGTACGTGATCGGCAGTAACACTGCTCATGGTGGACTCCTTCCTACTGGATCGAGGCGCCGCTTCGGGCGGCCTCGACGAAAACGTGTGAATTTACAGTGCGCATGACGTGTCCTAGCGTTGAGCGGTGACGTCGGCGGGCTGCACGACCGGGTCCGCGCCTTTGCCGGCATTGGCCCATGCATTGCGCGTATACGTAATGACGGCAGCGATTTCGACGTCGTTGAGCCGGTCGCGGAAGGCCGCCATGGCGGTGCCGGGGTGACCGTTCAGCACAGTGTCGATCTGGCCTTGCTTGGGCGCCAGGACGTATTTTTCGTCGCCTTCGAGGGGCGGGAACGTGGGCGGCATGCCCTTGCCGTTGGCCTGGTGGCAGGCGACGCAGTTGGCGGTGTACACGGCTTCGCCGCGCGCCATCAGGTCTTCTTTGGTCCACTCTTTGGTGGGGTCGTCGGCTGCGCTGGCCAGGGCCTGCTTCTGCTCGGCCGCCCAGGCGTCGAATTCTTCCTGGGTGACCACGCGCACGACGATGGGCATGAAGGCGTGGTCTTTGCCGCACAGCTCGGCGCACTGGCCGCGGTAGGTGCCGGTTTTCTGGGCGCGGAACCAGGTGTCGCGCAGGAAGCCGGGAATGGCGTCCTGCTTGACGCCGAAGTCGGGCACCATCCAGGCGTGGATGACGTCGGCCGACGTGACGATGATGCGCACCTTCTTGTCGACGGGAACGACCAGCTCGTTGTCGACTTCCATCAGGTAGGTGTCGCTGCGCGGCTCGGCGCCCATGATCTGGGTGCGCGGCGTGGACAGCGTGGAGAGGAACTTGACGTCCTTGGCCGGGCCGTCGAGGTACTCGTAGCCCCATTTCCATTGGTAGCCGGTGGCCTTGATGGTGACGTCGGCGCTGGAGGTGTCCTTCATGGCGACCACGGTGCGCGTGGCGGGCAGGGCCATGGCAATGACGATGAGGAAGGGGATGACGGTCCAGGCGACCTCGACGCCCACGTGCTCGTGGAACTTGGACGCCTTGGCGCCACGAGACTTGCGGTGCATCACGATCGAATAGAACATGACGCCGAAGACACCGATGAAAATGACCGTACAGATGATGAGCATCATCCAGTGCAGCCACATGATGTCGTAGGAAATCTCCGTTACCCCCGGAGGGAGGTTAAGCTGGTTGACCCTTGGGCCCCCGGGCATATCTTTGACCTGTGCACTGGCTGCGCCTGCCATGAGCATTGCGCCTGTTCCCAGTACCCCTCTCAACTTCTTCATGCTGACCTCGAAATACGGAGTGCCTTCGCCGAATGACGAGTCGAATCAAGGCGTGATTGAGACGCCCTTTGGAAAAGGCACAATGATTGGATGGCAGGCTTTTCTGGTGCTGGGCCTCAAGACTGCCTGCTCGATTTAATTGCTTAGAGACCGCAGAATTATAGCGAACTGACGAACTCTTGGTTGCCGCCCCCTACATATTAGGCTTCTGGACGGACGTTGGTAAAGCGCAAAGGGCCTTACATTACAATTGCCGCATGAACCCTCATCCAGCCAGATCGCTGCTTCCAACGCTCGAGAAACGCTACGGCCGGCTCGTGCCCCGCATCCAGCAATTGCCGCCTTCCGGCTCGCGGCCGCTGACCGTGACGGGCCGCGTCGCGGGCTGGATCACGCCGCGCGCAACGCGCGCGCTGGCTGCGCTCGAAGGCGTGCGGATCGAGCCCGAGGCGGTGTGCATCGACGGCGCGGCGGCCGGCCGCCGGCTGCAGATCAATCAGGTGCTGGCGCAGGCCGCCTTGCTGATGCGCGATGCGGGCTGCCTGCGTGCCTGGCGCGACGAACTGCTGGACGTGGTCGGCGAGGGCAAGACCCTGGGCGTCATCGAGCGGGCCGCCATCCGGCCGCTGGGCATGCTGACCCGCGCGGTGCACCTCAACGCCTGGACGCCGGACGGCCGCCTGTGGATTGCGCTGCGCTCGGCCGCCAAATCGACCGACCCCGGCATGTGGGACACGCTGGTCGGCGGCCTGGCCGTCGCGGGGGAAACCCTGGACGCTTCGCTGCTGCGCGAAAGCCAGGAAGAGGCCGGGCTGCTGCCGGAACATCTGAAACAGCGTTCTCCGCTGCGCATCATCCTGCGCATGCATCGGCGGCTGCCCGAGGGCTACCAGGTGGAAGATGTGCTCGTCAGCGAATGCGTGCTGGACGACTCGGTGTCCATGAGCAATCAGGACGGCGAGGTCGACGAGATCCGCGCGGTCACCATCGACGAGGCCTGGTCCCTGATACAGGAAGGCCGTTTCACCGTCGAGGCCGAGCTGGTGGTGATCGAAGGCCTGATACGGCGGCTGCTGTCTCAATGAGGTGTTTTTTGAAGGTAGCTAATTTGAGTTGAGTCCTTAAACGCCGCTGGAGGCGGGACAGCTTGAAACGGTCGGTCGGGCGGTCCGAGGCAGCGCCCTCCAACGCCCGTTTCAAGCTGTCCCGCCTCCAGCGGCTTATGTCGGGGCAAGCCATACAAGCTAGTGTTCTATTGTGAGGCAGGGGAGTATTTGGATCTTGCCTTATGCGAGACGCCTCAGCTTAAGATGTTTGCATCCTGGGTCAGCCGCCGATGCAAGCCGTCGGAGGCGATGCTGTTTGGGCCGGGCGTTGGAGGGCGTTGCCTCGGACCGCCCGACCGACCGGCCCAAACAGCATCGCCTTCGGCGGCGTTTAAGAATACAGACGACGCCCAAGAGTCAAATTCAAAAATCATCGCCGCGCCGCGGCTTCCCACTCGGCCAGAGCCTGCCGCGCCTCGTCCGACAGCGCCTCGGCTTCGATTTCGCCGCGCGACTCGTAGATCATCAGCGCATAGGGCTCGGCCAGGGCCGCGGCCTGGGGGCACAGGGCCAGTTCCTCGCCCCGGGAGGGCGAAAGATTGCGCCAATAATTGATGGCGGCTTCCAGTTCGGTCAGGGGATATAGGCGTTTCATGGTTCGCTGGACGCGCCGGTCCGCGTCGAAGGCTGCATCGATTAGACGATGGGCGTCTGTTCAGTTTAAGCTTACAGCATACGCAGATCGGCCATCGCTTCCAACTCCATGCAGCTAGGAGCCCTCATGAACAGCCAGAACAGCAACCCCTTTGCCCTGCCCGGATTCGGCCAGGCCGGCGACTTGTCGCACAACCCCTTGCTGGCCAGCATGGAAATGATGCGTCAGGCCTGGCAAGGCCTGGCCACCTCGGGCGTACTGACCCAGCCGCCCATTTCCGCGGCGCTTGCCACCGAAGACCTGGACCGCCGCATCAGCGACCTGCGGGCGGTCGAGAACTGGCTGCGCATCAATATGTCCATGCTGGCCAGCTCCATCCAGGCGCTCGAAGTACAGCGCGCCACCATCGCCACCCTCAAGTCCTTCGCCAACGTGCCCGGCGTGCCGGCCGATTCCGGCGACAATCCTTCGCCGCTCGAAGTGGCGCTGGGCATCAAGCCGTCCGGCCAGGCCAAGATCAAGACGCCGGCCCAGGTGCGCGAAGGGGCCGACACGCCGCAGGCTTCCTCATCCGACCCGGATGCCCAGCGCATCCCGCTTCAATCCGATCCGGCGGCGCTGTCGGGCGCCGCCCAGGGCTGGTGGAACATGCTGCAAAAGCAATTCGACACGCTGGCGGCGGCCACCGTGGCCGGCATGCAGGCAGCCCAGCCGGCTCAGTCGGACGCCGCCAATGGCGACAAGCCCCGCAAGGCCCCCGCCAAGCGGGCTCGCGCGGGCTCTTCGGCAAAGCCGGCGGCCGGCGCGGCCCCGGCGGCCAAGACCAAGGCCGCCCCTTCGGCCCGCAAGCGGGCCGTCCGCCAAAGCCGCAAGGCTTGATTCCTCGCTTACCGTACGCGGGCGGCGCGTCCGCCGCCCCGCCCACTCATTGTTTTCAACACTCGTCTCATAGAAATCCATGCTGAACATCGTGATTTTGGCCGCGGGCCTGGGCAAGCGCATGCAGTCGGACCTGCCCAAGGTTCTTCATCCGCTCGCCGGAAAACCCATGCTTGCGCACGTCCTGGACAACGCCCGCCAACTCGAGCCCGATCGCATCGTAGTCGTGGTCGGGCACGGAGCCGAGCGCGTCGAGCAGGCCTTCGCCGGCCATGCCGACCTGAGCTTCGTCGTGCAAAGCCCCCAGCAGGGCACGGGCCATGCCGTCCAGCAAGCCGTGCCCTTGCTGCTGCAGGGCGATGCGGGGCGCGACACCACGCTGGTGCTCTATGGCGACGTGCCGCTGGTGCAGGCCGCCACCTTGGCGCGCCTGCTCGAGGCCCGGGCCGACGGCATGGCGGTACTCACCGAGAAGCTTGCCGATCCCACGGGCTATGGCCGCATCGTGCGTGACGATCGCGGCCAGGTCGTGCGCATCGTCGAGCACAAGGATGCTTCCGAAGCCGAACGCGCCATCGACGAAGTCAACACCGGCATCCTGGCCGCGCCGACCGATCGCCTGAAGGACTGGCTGGGCCGCATCGACAACAACAATGCCCAGGGCGAGTACTACCTGACCGACGTCGTGGGGCTCTCCGTCGCGGACGGCGTTCCTGTCAGCGCCGCCCACGCCGACGCCTCATGGGAGACCCTGGGTGTCAATAGCCGGATCCAGCAGGCCCAGCTCGAGCGCATCTGGCAGGGCGAACAGGCGCGCCGCCTGCTCGAACAGGGCATCACCCTGGCCGATCCGTCCCGCTTCGATCTGCGCGGCAGCCTGCGCTGCGGGCGCGACGTCTTCATCGACGTGGGCTGCGTGTTCGAGGGCGAGGTCTCTCTGGCGGACGGCGTGCGCATCGGGCCGCACTGTGTCGTCAGCCAGGCCGACATCGGCGAGGGCACGGTGGTCGAGGCCTTCAGCCATGTGCACCAGGCCAGCGTCGGGGCGCAGGCCCGCATCGGTCCCTACGCGCGTCTGCGGCCCGGCGCCGAAGTGGGCGACGAGGCGCATGTGGGCAATTTCGTCGAAATCAAGAAAAGCCGGCTCGGCCGCCAGGCCAAGGCCAACCATCTTTCTTATATAGGCGATGCCCTGGTGGGCGAGCGGGTCAATATCGGCGCCGGCACCATCACCTGCAACTACGACGGGGTGAACAAATTCCAGACCGTCATCGAGGACGACGCCTTCATCGGTTCCGATACCCAGTTGGTGGCGCCCGTGACGGTGGGCCGCGGCGCCACGCTGGGCGCCGGCACCACCCTCACCAAGGACGCGCCGGCGGGCCAGCTCACGCTGTCCCGCAGCGGGCAAAAAACCATCCCGGGCTGGACGCGCCCCGTCAAGAAAGCCTGACGTGCAATCGACCGAGCAGCAGCCGCGCGAGGCCTCCCATCCGGACGGCCTCGAGGCGCCCCGGCGTTACTGGGCGGTAGCGACCATACTTGTCGGCATCCTGTTCAGTTCGCTGGACATGACCATGGTCAACGTGGCCCTGCCCACCATGGCCAAAGACCTCGGCATCGACCCGGGCCTGGTAGTCTGGCTGGTCATCGCCTACAGCCTGGTGGTGGTCGTGACCCTGCTGCCGTTTTCGGTGATCAGCGAGCGCCTCGGCTCGCAGCGCATGTATCTGCTGGGCGTCCTGGTGTGCATGTTCTCGGCCATTGCGTGCGCGCTCTCCACCACCTTCATGGGCCTGCTGCTGTCACGCATTTGCCAGGCGGTGGGCACCTCCATGCTGATGTGTCTGTTCGGCGGGCTGGTGCGCAACACCTACCCCATGCGCATGATGGGCTTCGGCATCAGCCTGAACTCGCTCATGGTCGGCTCGACCATGGTCATCGGCCCCAGCATCGGCGCATTCATCCTGCAATACGCCGACTGGCAGTGGATCTTCATTTCCTACGTGCCCCTGTGTGTCGCGGCGGCGTTCGGAGCGCGCTTCCTGCCCGACATGCCGCGCATCAAGAGGCCTTTCGACTGGATCAGCTGCATACTCAGCGTGCTGGCCCTGGGCCTGTTCATCAGCGGCCTGGACATGCTGGTGCACGCTCCCTGGAAAGCCTTGCTCTTTCTGGCTGTTGCCAGCGCATGCGCCGTGGCGCTCGTGCGCCGCTCATGGGACCAGACCGCGCCGCTGGTGCCGATCGACCTGCTGCGCATCAAGCCCGTGGCGTTCGCGGTGGGCGCCTCGGCTTTTTCCTTTGCCTCGCAGATGAGCTCCTTCGTGGCGCTGCCCTTTTATTACCTCAACGTCGTGAACTATAGTTATTCCGACGTCGGCATATTGTTGGGCGTGTGGTCGTTCGGCACGGCGGCTATGGCACCCCTCTCCGGCTTCTTGTCGGACCGCTTCAGGGTCGCGGTGCTGTGCGCCATCGGCGCTGCATGCATGGCGGCGGGGCTGGGCTGGATCAGCGTGCTGGCCGTCGATGCGGATTTCGCGTGGTACGCGGCGGCCATGCTGATGGGCGGCGTGGGCTTCGGTTTTTTCCAAAGCCCCAACAACCGCGCGCTGCTCACCGGCGGGCCTCGTCGCCGCAGCGGCGCCGCCGGCGCCTTGCAGGCGACGACGCGGGTGTTCGGCCAGAGCCTGGGCACGGCCCTGGTCGCCATCGCCTTCAATCTCAGTGTGGCGCATGGCGCCACGCTTGCCATCGTGATTTCGGCGCTTTGCGCCCTGGGTGCCCTGGTGGTCAACATCGTCCGTTATTTCAGTCCGGTGCCGGACAGCGAGCTTTGAAATCGGCCATGCGCATACTGCAACTGAACTTCGAGCGGGGCTGGCGGGGAGGCGAGCGCCAGACGCTGTTGTGCCTGCGGCACTTTCGCGCCGCGGGCCATCATGCAGCCCTGTTGGCGCGCCGCGGCGAACCCTTGGCGCGCGCCGCCCGGGACGAGGGCTTTGAGGTTCACGAGGCGGAGAACGCTTTTTCACTGTGCGGCAGGCTGCTCGGCATCGCCCGCCGGTACGACATTCTGCATGCGCAGACCGCCAACACCCTGACCTGGCTGGCGCTGCTCAAGCCCATCTTGCGCCGGCCCATCATCTTTACCCGGCGCACCGCCTTTCCCGTCTCCGACAAGAAACAGGACAAGACCCGCTGGAAGTGGCGGCGCGCCGACCTGCTGGCCGCCATCAGCGAAGCAGCGGCCGCCGAGCCGCGCCGGCTGGGACTGCCGGTGGCCGTGATTCCCAGCGCCATCGAGGCCAGGCCCTTCGATATCGACCGGGCGCGCGCCTTCTCCGCACAATTCGACCTGCAGGGGCGCAAGGTAATCGCCACGGTTGCCGCCCTGACGCGCGAGAAAGACCCCTGCACGCTGGTGCGCGCGGTCCATGCCCTGCGCCGGACCCGGAACGATTTCGTCTTCCTGCACCTGGGCGCGGGAGGGGACGCCGAGCAGGCGGCGCGCAGCCTGGCGGCTCAATTGGGCGTGCAGGACTGCTACCTTTTTGCCGGCTTTCAGCAAGGCGTGGAAGACATCTATCGCTTGATGGACGTCTTTGTATTGGCCTCGACCCACGAAGCGCTGGGCACCAGCGTGCTGGACGCTTTCCTGTATTCCGTGCCGGTCGTGTCCACCAATGCGGGGGGGCTGGCCGAAGTGCTGGGCGACGGCCGGGGCCTGCTGTGCGAGGTGGGCGACCACGAGGAACTGGCCCGGGCCATGGGGCGCGTATTGGGCGACGCCGCGCTGCGCAGCGAGATGGTCCAGAAGGCGCATGCCTTCGTGCTCGAACAGCACGACCCGCGCCGCATGGCGCACCGTTATCTGGACGCCTATCAGGCGGTGTTGACGCGCTTCGAAGCCAGGGGCTGAAGCCGGCCGGGCCGCGCGGCACCGCCCGCCGCCGCTGCTGCTAGCGGTTTTGTTCGGCGGCGGCCGTAACCGGCGTGCGTGTCTCGAACTTGCTGCGATGAATGGAAAAGAACGTACGCACGTTGCGCACATTGGCGTCGGACGTGAAGGCGCGGTGCGCCATGTCGTGGTACGCGGGCATGTCCGCCACTTGCGCGATCAAGACGAAGTCCGGCCCTTGCGACACCCTGTAGCACTGCAGAATGGCCGGCTCGGCCACCGCCCTTTCTTCGAAAGCGTGCAAGGCTTCGGCGGTTTGCACGTCCAGCGTCACTTCGATGATGGCGGTCAGCGTATTGCCCAGCTTTTGCGGATTGACGATGGCGACCTGTTTTTCTATCACTCCCGTCTCATGCAGGCGGCGCACGCGACGCAGGCAGGTGGGGGGCGAAGCATGCACACGCTGCGCCAATTCCTGGTTGGTGATGGCGCTGTCCGTCTGCAACTGCTCGAGAATGCGCCGGTCCAAATCATCCAGCGAGTTTTCCATATATTAAAATATCGGCGATTATGTGAAAGTTAATTAAGTATGCCACACATCCCGAAATAAAAATGCATTTCGCATAAAAATAAGAAATCTTATTTCCCGCTTGCTTGAGCACAATAGCCTTTGTTGTGCAAATTTCAGGAGTTCAAAGCTATGTGTGGAATCGTCGGCGCAGTCGCGCAGCGTGATGTAACCCCCATTCTGGTCGAGGGCCTCAAGCGCCTCGAATACCGCGGCTACGATTCCTGCGGCGTGGCGGTGTACGCCGACGGCGGGCTGCGCCGTACGCGCAGCACCCAGCGCGTGGCCGAGCTCGAGCGCGAAATCCAGCAAGAGAAGCTCGCCGGCTTCACCGGCATCGCCCATACCCGCTGGGCCACCCATGGCGCGCCGGCCACCCACAACGCCCATCCCCATTTCTCGGGCCAGGGCCGCGGCGAGCCGCGCATCGCGCTGGTCCACAACGGCATCATCGAGAACCACGACGAACTGCGCAGCGAGCTGCGCGCCGCCGGGTACGAGTTCGAAAGCCAGACCGACACCGAAGTCATCGCCCACCTGATCGACCACTGCTACGACGGCGACCTTTTCGCCGCCGTGCGGCAGGCCACGCAGCGCCTTGAAGGCGCCTATGCCATCGCCGTCTTCTGCCGCGACGAACCCCACCGCGTCGTCGGCGCGCGCCAAGGCTCGCCGCTGGTGGTCGGACGCGGCCGGGACGAGAACTTCCTGGCCTCCGACGCCCTGGCGCTGGCCGGCACCACCGACCAGATCATCTATCTGGAGGACGGCGACGTGGTCGACCTGCAGCTGGCGCGCGTCTGGATCGTCGACGCCGAAGGACGCCAGGTCGAGCGCGCCGTGCACACCGTGCATTCGCACACCGCCGCCGCCGAGCTGGGGCCTTATCGCCACTACATGCAGAAAGAGATCTTCGAACAGCCTCGTGCCGTGGGCGACACCCTGCAGGACATCGAATCCATCACCCCCGAGCTGTTCGGCGACGACGCCTACAAGGTCTTCAAGGAAATCGACAACCTGCTGATCCTGGCCTGCGGCACCAGCTACTACGCCGGCTTGACCGCCAAGTACTGGATCGAGTCCATCGCCAAGATACCCGTCAACGTCGAAATCGCCAGCGAATACCGCTATCGCGACAGCGTGCCCAACCCGCGCAGCCTGGTGGTGACCATTTCGCAATCGGGCGAAACCGCGGACACCCTGGCCGCGCTCAAGCACGCCCGCAGCCTGGGCATGGAGCAGACCCTGACCATCTGCAACGTCTCCACCAGCGCCATGGTGCGCGAATGCAAGCTCAACTACATCACCCGCGCCGGCGTCGAGATCGGCGTCGCCTCCACCAAGGCCTTCACCACCCAGCTTACCGCCTTGTACCTGTTGACCCTGGCCCTGGCCGAGACCAAAGGGCGGCTCACCGACGAGCAGGAGGCCGAAGGCCTGAAGGCCCTGCGCCACCTGCCCGTCGCCATACAGGCCGTGCTGGCCCTCGAGCCCCAGATCATGGCCTGGGCCGACCGCTTCGCCGCCAAGGAAAACGCCCTGTTCCTGGGACGCGGCATGCACTACCCCATCGCCCTCGAGGGCGCCCTCAAGCTCAAGGAAATCAGCTACATCCACGCCGAAGCCTATCCCGCCGGCGAACTCAAGCACGGCCCCCTGGCCCTGGTCACCGAGCACATGCCCGTCGTCACCATCGCCCCGCGCGACGAACTGCTGGAAAAGCTCAAGTCCAACATGCAGGAAGTGCGCGCCCGCGGCGGCGAGCTGTACGTGTTCGCCGACGCCGACACCAGGATCACCAGCGAAGAAGGCATGCACGTCATTCGCATGCCCGAGCACTACGGCAAGCTGTCGCCGCTGCTGCATACGATACCGCTGCAGTTGCTGGCTTATCACACGGCGTGCGCGCGGGGGACTGATGTGGACAAGCCGCGGAACCTGGCCAAGAGTGTGACGGTGGAGTAGGGGGCAGGCTTTTATTGTGAAGGGTTAACATGACTGCATGAGCACAACAGCCTCCTATACTCCGCACAGGGCCAGCACGATCGAGCAAATTCAGATCAGAAATGATGTGTCGTATCGCCTTCGCCGCTGGCCGGCACAAGATAGAGCGGCGGTGCGCGCACCGCCGCTTCTTCTTGCGCATGGCTGGATGGATGTGGGCGCCTCTTTTCAGCGTTTCGTCGATACGTTGAGCACCGCGCGCGAGGTTGTTGCCATTGACTGGCGGGGCTTTGGAGGAAGCAGGGCGGCGCGGCCCAGCGACAGTTACTGGTTCTACGATTATTACGCTGATCTCGACGCGGTCATTGACCATATCTCGCCGAATGCGCCGATTGACCTTCTGGGTCACAGCATGGGCGGCAATATCGCGATGATTTATGCGGGAACGTGCCCCGGGCGTATTCAGCGCCTGATCAATGTCGAAGGGTTCGGGCTGGCACGAACATCACCTTCTGACGCGCCGGGCAGGCTGGCCCGCTGGCTTTCAGAACTGAAGACGCCGGTTTCGATACGCACATTTGCCAGCGTGCAAGAGGTCGCGGTCCACCTGATGAAACGCAGCCCCCACATGGAAGAAGGGTTTGCCCTGTGGCTCGCGGGGGAATGGGCTGAATGCAAAGCAGACGGGCGCTGGCACGTGATGGCGGATGCGGTGCACAAACGCGTGAACCCGATACTTTACCGCTGTGATGAGGTGCTTGCAGCCTGGGAAAACATTCAAGCCAGCGTGCTATGGGTGGAAGGGGACAAACCGGAACAAACTCCGCTGAGTTCCGAACGCTATTCGCGGGAAGAATTCGAAGCGCGCCTGGGCAGGCTAAAGACCCTGAAGCGGCTGCGCATTAATGAATGCGGGCACATGGTTCACCTGGAGCAGCCAGGAAAGCTGGCTCAGGCCGTGGAAAGTTTCCTGGGTGACTGAACCTTGCGGGTCATTACAGCGATGCTCCCGGATCCAGCTCAAAGGCTACTTCAAGCACCGGCTTGGCCCATTCCGGCGTATCGGCGGCTTCGGCAAGTGTTGCTGGATAAAGGCGCTTGACCGCGCACATTTCCAGGAGCAGCGTCGGCTCGCCGATTGCCGTTCCTGGTTCATAGTGGATACTGTTGTCGTACACGCGCAGATGCGTTAACGACGGCATCAGGACAATCAGGTTTTTCAAGGAAGACGTCCAGCGCTGATGCACCTTGGCTTCTGGGATGTCGTGACCGCCTTGCCGGACACGCAGCCTGATGCGATCGAGATGAAGCTGCGGATCGCGCAGCCCGCAATACCAGATCATGACGTCATGTGTTTCGCATGCTTGCAGCAAATACTGCGTGATGCTCTGTCCTCCCAGTGTGGTCTCGAACGCAAACGAGCTGCGCCTGGCAATGGCCTGCCGCAACCGACGCACACTCTCTTGCCAGGCTTCTATATTGGCCTGTTCTTGGGCAACCCCGTAATCGGACGCCAGTGCCCTGGCGAAATCATCGGGGTTGTACCAGGCCAGGCCTGCTTGGGTCAGCAAATGGCCGCCGATGGAGCTCTTGCCGGCGCCGTTGACGCCCGCCAGCACATACAAGACAGGCCTGTCCGGCATCAATAGGTTTCCCCGGCCTTGACCGTACCGCCCAATACTCCGGGATTGGCCATGAGGTCTCGTAGCCGATGCCCGGCATCAGGCGAATCAAGCGTTGCCAGTCGGGCATCGAACCGATCCCGGAGCGCTTGCAACGGATCATTGACCGCATTGGCAGCGGAGCGGGCGGCTTTGATGAGCCTGTCGTATTCCTGGGTAGACAGGATGACGGCCTCTGGCTCATTGTGATTGGTGACCACCAGCCGGCCCACGCCGCTTAGCGAGCGCATGACGCCCTTCCAGCCCTCGCGTTTAATGGTCGAGGCGGGCGCCGTCGGCAACTGGGAAAGAGCTTCGAATTGAGCAGACATCATGTTCTCCGTAAAAGGCCTATTTTATCCATTTTATCTAATTTGGCCTTTTTATGGGGCGTATCTATTCTTAGGAAGCTGTGTTTCCGGCTCCCGCATACTGCCTGCGGCCTGTTTTGACATCGCATGCGAGTCTCTCCACGTTATACGGTCGTCTGGAACTACGGCGAGGTGGTGAACCCCAATTTTTCCGAAATCTGCCGCGCCGCGGCGATTACATAACCAGATAACAGAGGTTCATTGCTCTGTGCGTCGGGCTCCAGGGTCGTGATGCTGACGGCGCCTGCCAACATGCCGGCTGCATCCAGGATGGGCGCCGCGATTGCCAGTACGTTCGGGTGCAAGGCTCCGACTGAACTGGCATAACCCTTTCTTTGGATCTCGGACAACTGATCCAACAGATCAGGCAGATCGATGTCCGTACCAGTGGTAACGAGCGCATCCGGTTCGAACAGCGCGTTCAGTTCCGTGGATGAAAGCTGCGAAAGCATGGCCAGCCCAATTGCCGACGCATGGGCCGGGGAGCGGTCGCCGATTTCCAAATAGTCGACCCCTCCTTCTTTGGCGGGCAGCCTGGACACATAAACCACTTCACGCTTGTCCAATACGGCGAGATGAACCGATGCGGCTGCAGTGCTTCGCAGTTGCTCGAGCTCTACGCGGGCAAGCTCGGGGAGCCCCAAAGTACGTAGATACGAGAATCCCAGCGACATGACTTTTGCCGCAGGTCGATAGTTCGGCACTTGGTCCACGCGTTCGATATAGCCTTCTACCTCCAACGTATGAACCAGGCGAAAAGCCACGCCGCGCGTCAGATTCAGGCGGCGGCTAATTTCTGCCAGGGGCAGCGGGGTTCTTGCCTCGGCCAGTAGATGCAGCGTCCGCAAGCCGCGCGCTAGCGCGACTGCCAAATAAATATCACTTTCCTGGGTATTCGCCGGGCTTGGGTTCGCTTTCGTCATGGGCATGTCGTCTCTCGTTTAACGTGATTCTACTTTAGAGCGGCAGATTTTTCTTAAACGACGTTTAATTTTTAATTGACTTGTGAAAGGCCAGCTTCCTATAATGATCTCAAATTCTTAAACAGCGTTTAAGAAATTTGAGATAACCCACTTTGAGTGTGGATCGAGAAATAGGAGACAAGAATGATCGAAGCGTTTTATCGCCGGCCGTCATGGGCAATAGCCCTTCTGACCGCCGCCGCACTGACCGTGCCGCTCACCGCCGGCGCAGAGGAAACATCCGGCGCTGTAGAAGAGGTCATGGTGCTTACCCCTGCGCCGCCTACATTGCCGGCCTTTGCTCCGTGGGTTATTGCGCAATCCCGCGGCTATTACGCGGATGAGGGCTTAAAGGTCAATTTGATGGCCGCCAATGGCGGCGCGGTTCAAGTAGCCAAGCAGGTAGGCGCTGGAATTGCCATTGCAGGCAGCTCCGTTGGCGACGCGCCGCTGTTCCTGCGCGCGAACGGCGTGCCCATCAAAGTGGTAGCAATGTTGGGAGGGCGTTCTTTGATGCGGGTGGTCGTCTCGGCGGACAACGAAGCAATTCAAACGCCCAAAGACCTGAAAGGCAAAACCATTACGACCAGCTCTTATACCGATTCGGTCTACTACAACTTTCTCGGCATGATGGCGCAGTACGGTGTTAAGAAGGGCGACATGAACATTCAAGCGGCCGGGCCCAACGGGATATGGAAACTATTCTCCACCGGTGACGCGGACGCCATGATCGCCGTGCCCGACAGTATGGCCTCCGCGGTGGAGGCGGGCGCTAACGTAAAGGTGTTCTACGCGGAAGATTACTTTCCCGGCCTGGCTCAGGCAATCGTCGCTTCCGATCAAGTGATAAAAGACCGTCCGGACTTAGTGAAAAAAATAGTGTCCGCCACTTTGCGCGCCATGAAAGACATCATGGACGACCCGGAGGCGCTCGCCAAGGAATTCATACAGGTGGTGCCCAGCTATGTGGGTAGAGAGTCTTACGTTTCTGAAGTCATCATGGCATACGCCAAGAATGTCTACCCGGGCCAGCAGGTGCTTGGCCAAATGGATGAGGAGCGCTTGCGGGCATTACAGGACTTCTATCTAAAAGAAGGCTTGCTCGAGAAGCGGATGCCTCTCTCAGATGTATACACCAACCAGTTTGTTGAATAGCCCTGTAGGAAAAAACATGTTGATTGAACATATGACGCCATCGATTGGCTCGGAAGTACGAGATTTGGATCTATCGGACAGCGCCGCCGTTTCCAGGCATGCTCAGGTACTGCGGGATGCTTTGGCTGAGCGTCAGGTGTTATTTTTTCGCGATCAGGACTTGACGCCTGACGCTCAAGTGGAATTTGCTCGAACATTTGGTGAAGTGCTTCCTGTCGCGTCCACTTTTCCCGTGCACCCGGATAATGCTTATTTAGAACTGCTCATCAGTAAAGGAAAAAAAACCGGCACCGACGTCTGGCATGCCGACTTAACATGGCAGCACAAGCCGCCTGCAGCCACTTGCCTATATGCTGTCGACGTGCCCGAGGCGGGAGGCGACACGATGTGGGCGAGCATGACAACGGCTTTCGAGTCGTTAAATCCGGCCATCCAGAAATACCTGGATGGAATGACGGCGGTTCATAGCTGGGAGGCGCCCGAAGTGATGCGGAGCGTGATGGACCAAGAAAACGGTATGCAGCGCTACCAAGAGCTGCGCATCAAGCATCCTCCTATCGATCAACCCGTGGTCTTGCCGCATCCGGTCACCGGACGCAAGCAGCTCTTCGTAAACTCTATATATACAACCTATATCAACGGCATGAGTCGCGACGAAAGCGCCCACTGGCTGGCATACTTGAGCGGTTTGGCTAAGGTCCCCGAATGGCAGGTGCGATTCAGGTGGCGCAAGGGTTCGGTGGCCGTGTGGGACAACATTGCAACACAGCATTATGCGGTCAATGATTATCATCCGGCCGCGCGGAGAATGCATCGCGTCACGATACGCTAGCTCATCTGCCCAGTAGACTCGGCTAATCGCTGGGCAGAGTGTCTTTATTGTTGGTTTCGTCGTTGGTTTGCGTGCGAGTAGAGTGTGGCCGGCCGATTACATCTCTAGCCTGTGGCCTATCGAGTACAGGGCGGCTTACAGATGCCTCTCGACATCCATGCGCCGATGCAAAATCCGTGTAACGTCCAACGCGTCGGATGTCACGCGGTAGAACACAATGTGGGAACCGACTGCGTACTGACAATACCCTTCCCGGACACTGCATATGCGGCCGGTTTTGGCATCGCCTGCGAGGTCCTCCATTGTGGCGACAAGGTCGCGTACATATTTATCGGCTTGCTCAAGAGGCCAGCGCTTGAAAGTGTAGAGCCAGATCTGCTCCAGGTCGGCTTCGGCCAGGGGCCTTAGTTTGATTTGGCGTTCTTTTAGCGGACATGCGAGGCGCGCATCCGCTTCAGGAAAGACTCCGCATCAAGAGGGACGGCGGCGCCGGAGTCTTCACCTGCTTTTAAAGCCTCTTGCAGTGCGCGAACCTGGTTTTCGTGGGATTCGAGCAGGCGCAGGCCTGCCCGTACCACCTCGCTGGCCGAGCCATAGCGTCCAGATGATATTTGGCTGTCGACGAATTCCACAAAGTGATCCCCCAAAGAGATGGACGTATTACGCGCCATAAAAGGCTCCTTCCAGCAAGGGCAATAATACCGATCTTACCAAAATTTGGTATAGCGGGAACTACTTGATCCATCCATTGCCCGGTTCACTGTCCAAACGCCCGCCGGCGTATTCATGTCCAGTCACTATGGTGGAAGGCCTTGCCCGGGTATATATTGTCAAAGCGATCCGCCCGCCATTGGCGGTTTTGAATATTCAAGTCAGGCAGTGTCGCTCCATCGCCCGGACCAAGGAGACAATTCATGAAAAAACTCACCATGGCTGCGGCTTGCGCCGCATTGATCTTGTGTGCGGCAAGCGCCGGCGCGGCCCAGGACAAAGGGATTCCCGGTGTGCGCGGCATCGATCACATCGGCTTCACCGTGCCCGATATTGAACAAGGAATCACGTTTTTTCGTGATGTGCTGGGGTGCGAGGAAGCGATGCGCTTTGGGCCCTTCAGCGACGATAAAGGATCTTTCATGGAGGATCTGGTCGATGTCCATCCGCGCGCCATCATCAAACAGATCGCAATGATGCGCTGCGGCCAAGGTTCGAATATTGAACTATTTCAATATAGTGCGCCGGACCAAAACACCAAGATGCCGCACAACAGCGATTACGGCGGTTTCCACATCGCCTTCTATGTCGAAGACATCAACGCGGCGGTAGAGAAGGCCAAGGCCCTTGGGCTGAAGACCTTCATGGGGCCGCTCAAGCTTGAAGAAGGCCCGGCCGCCGGCGAATCGATCAACTATGTGCTGACACCCTGGGGAGCGTATGTGGAATTGATCTCTTATCCGGACGGCATGGCCTACGAGAAAGACGCGAAGACTCGCTTGTGGGCGCCGGGTGAATAAATCGGCAGAAGCGGCGCCTGCGCTTGCGGTCCCATGAGCTTCAAGCATCAAACTCATCCGAAGCCCGGTCAAGCCCGGCCGATGCGCCAAGCCGCGCCCGCCAAACCCAGGCTCTTGATGTTGAACAAGCCCTTCGAAGTCCTGGCCCAGTTCAGCGATGACCAAGGGCGCGCCACACTCAAGGATTTTGTCGACGTTGCCGGCGTCTATCCCGCCGGACGCCTGGATCGGGATAGCGAAGGCCTGCTTCTGCTGACCAATGACGGCCGCCTGCAGGCGCGCATCTCGGATCCCCGGTACAAATTGGCCAAGACTTACTGGGTTCAAGTAGAAGGCCAGCCGAGCTCTGAGCAGCTGCAGTGCTTGCGTCGGGGAATTTTGCTGAAGGACGGGCCGACGCAGCCGGCCCAGGCCCGCTTGATCGATGAGCCGGACATCTGGCCTCGCAATCCGCCGGTAAGGTTTCGCAAGAGCATTCCGACCGCTTGGTTGGAATTGACGATACGCGAAGGCCGCAACCGGCAGGTGCGCAGAATGACCGCCGCTGTCGGCTTGCCCACGCTGCGCCTAGTGCGGATTCGAATAGGACCTTGGGGATTGGAGGGGCTGGCCCCCGGGCAATGGCGCGAGCTCGACGCGAATGTTATTTAAGACCGCGGTTCGAAACCGCGGCCTTTATCCGGTTCAGCCTTTGATATTGGTGCATTGGGCGCCGTAGGGGTCCTGGTGATTCTCCGCGACGGTTTCGCGGGTGACGAATCCCAGTTTTCCATCTTCACGCTTTACCGTTTCACGCAAGTAATAGTTCTGAATGGGCATGTGGTTCTTGCCCAGTTTGAAGTCCGGTCCGCGCACTGACTTGAAGTCGGCTTTCTGCACGGCCGCGCGCAAAGCATCGACGTCGTCCAGCTTGCCGTTGGTGGCGACCACGGCGCTGTTGATCAGCATCGCCGTGTCGTAGGCGCTGGCGGCATACTCGGACGGGTAATAGCCGTAGCGGTCGACGAACTTCTTGACGAATTTCTGGTTGGTTTCGAACGGCAGGTCCTCGACATACTGTGAGACGCCCAGCGTGCCTTCGGCCGAGTTGCCGATCGCCTGCAAGGTCGTGTGGTCGACCGAATACACCGAGTAAAGAGGTATTTCGCTGGTCAAGCCGGCTTGCGCCCATTGCTTGACGAAGTTGATGCCGTTGCCGCCGGGCATGAATACAAACACCGCAGCCGGTTTGGTAGCCCGGATCTGGCTCAATTCGGGTTGAAAGTCGGTTTGGGACAGTTGTGTGTAGACTTCATCCACCAGTTCTTTGCCCAGCCCGCGTTTCAGGCCGGCGATCATGTCGCGGCCCGCTTGATAGTTGGGCGCGAGGGCATACACGCTTTCCACGTTTTGTGCTTTCAGATAACGACCCAGCGCCTCGCTGGCGCCATCGTTCTGCTGGCCGACGCTGAAGAAGTTGGGCTGGCACTGCTCTCCGGCGAGGTTCGAGGGGCCGGCGTTCGAGCTGATCAGCAGCTTGTCGGCGTCCGTCACGGTCTTGAGCGAGGCCAGCAGCACATTCGAGAAGTTGAAGCCCGCCACGATGTCCACATCGTCGCGCTCGACCATGCGCTCTACGACGGTCTTGGCGATTTCCGGCTTCAGCTGGTCGTCGCCGTATTCGACCTTGACGTCCAGTCCCGCCATTTTGCCGCCCAGCTCTTCCACGGCAAGTTCGAAGGCATCCCGATAGTGTTTGCCCAGGATGGCGCTCGGGCCGGAGAAGGTGTTTACGTAGCCGATCTTGATTTCGTCAGCCAGCGCGGTTGTGCCTGTTGCCCCGAGAGCGGACGCCAGACAGAGAGCTGTCCATATCTTTTTCACCGTGTTCTCCTCCATCATTGTTGTAAACATGGTTGCATCGAAACAATAACATCAAATTATTTTGGCAAAAATTCAGTAATTTCCCTAGTTCTGAAAAGCAAATTTGAGATATAAAGTTGTATTGATTCAACAGTATTGAGATTATTGCGTGTTGGTAAGCCATGCCGTCCACGCCGTGCAATGTCACAGGAGCCCATCATGTTTGTGCGAAATGTCTGGTATGTCGCGGCTTTCGAGTCCGAGTTCGAACAACCGTTCGTTGCGCGGCGTTTGCTGAATGTCCCCGTCCTCATGTTCCGTACCTCTTCGGGGCGGCTGTCGGCCATGGACGACGCCTGTCCGCACCGTCTGCTGCCTTTGTCGCAGGGCAAGCGGGTGGGCGATGAAATCCGTTGCGGCTATCACGGCATGTGTTTTTCCGCGCAAGGGGAGTGCACGCATGTTCCCGGGCAAACCAATGTCCCGTCCGCCGCCAAGGTCAAGACGTATCCGCTCGAGCTGCGCCATGGCCTGGCATGGATATGGCTGGGCGACCAGACGCTGGCGGACCCCGATCTGATTCCTGACGTCCACTGGAACGGCAGCCCGGATTGGGCCGCCTCGCGTGGGTACCACAACATCGGCGCCAACTTTCGCCTGCTCAATGACAACCTGCTCGATCTAAGCCATGAAACCTATGTGCACGAGGACACCATCGGCAACGACGAGGAAGAGTCCATTGCCAACTATGCCGCCAACGTTACGGTAGAGGCCAACTGCTTGACTCGGGCGCATCGCGAAATGCCCAATATCGACGCACCGCCGTTTTTTGCGATGTCTCTCGGGGGCGCTTCCGTCATCAATCGATGGCAGTCCGCCATCAACCTGGTGCCGTCCATCAACCTCACTATCGTGGGGTTCCATCCGGTCGACCAGGATCGTTCCGGGGCGTTGATCGGCCATGTGCTGCATCTGCTGACCCCGGAGACAGAGACCAGCACGCACTACTTCTGGGCTTTCGTCCGCAACTACAAGATCGACGACCAGGCAATGACGGAATCGGTGCAGAAGGCCATTGCCGCAACGTTCGACCAGGACAAAGTCATTCTTGAGATTCAGCAGAGGCAGATGACGGAGCGCAATGTGGAAGTTCCGCTGGTCGCCATCAAGCTCGATCAGGCGCCGATACAAGCCCGTCGTCTGCTCGAGCAGCGATTAAAGGACGAAGCGGAAAATCCGGCGCACGTCATAGCCCCGCCCAAATTGGTTCCCGAGCATTCTTTCGCGCTGCTCGAAGAGGTGTAAGAGGGCAGGCAGGTCGTCCGGCTCGTTCGCTTTCAGCCGTCTTTCTCGGACCACCCCAGCTGCAGACTCAGCCGCTTTGTCAATTCAAGCAGGGCGTGCGCGGGGGTGTCTTCGTGCGTATCCTTCAAGGGGCCTACGGGCCCGACCACAGACAGCATGGCCACGGGCGTGCCCGCCCTGTCGAGCACCGGCGACGCAATGGCGGTGAACCCGGCCAACAGCCTGCCGGACGAGACCGACAGCCGAGTCGCCCGGATCTCTTCGCCCTGCGGGGTGCCCTGCATGGGAAAGTCGTCCACCAAAAGGCCCTGCCGGCGTTCGACCCGCAGAAGCGGTGCAATGACTGCCTTGGGAAGGAAGGCGGCGTAAGCACGTCCCATGGCAGAGGTTTGCAGGGGCAGGGCCGTTCCCACCCGGATTTCCAGCACAGTACGGTTGCGCCCGTCGACGCGATCGATGATGGTGGGCCCGTGGGTGCCCCAGACCGCAAGAAACACCGAAAAACCGAGCTGGTCGGCCAACTGCCGCATCTCGCTGCGCGCAAGGTTGACGACGTCGAATTTTTCAAGGGCTGCCAGCCCGAGGCGTAATGCCGCCGGCCCAAGGCTGTAGCGGCCGCTGGGCGCTTCCTGGGTGACCAAGCCCAACTCCAGGAAGCTGACCAGATAAAAGCGCAGCTTGCTGGCGGGCATGTTGCTGGCTTCGGCCAAATGCTTCAACCCGAGCGGCGTCGGCGATTCAGCCAGGCGATCCAGGATGTGGAAGCCAATGAGAATCGACTGAATCCCGCGGGGCTTAGTGGTTCGCGCGCTGTCTGGTGTCGAGTCTGGATTGTTTTGGCCTGTAAGCGAGACTTGTTCTGACATGGGTTGCCCATACACTTGATTCATTATCATAGTGTAACGGGGATGATCGGGGCTACTTAATGGCCGGTTTTTCAGGACGCATCTCTCCTGCGGGACAAAACCGCCCAATTTTCATCCCGTGCAGTCAGTCGTAGATTGCTTGCTTGCAAACCTTTCAGAGGCGAGCAGGCATGAAAATCTATCATACTCAGTGGTATAGTTCCACAAGAAGAATATTCCGGACCAGAACTTTTAGTCGTTGGATGCGGCAGTCGGGTATTACCGATGACGCACTGCGCAAAGCCGTGTCTGAAATGGCACATGGCCTTGTCGATGCTGACCTGGGCAGCTACCTTGTAAAGAAGCGGGTGGTTTTATCCGGTCGGGGAAAGCGGGGCGGAGCGCGAACCATTGTTGCCACCAAGCTGGCAGATCGCTGGTTTTTCCTATATGGATTCAGCAAGAACGAGCGAGCCAATATTGACCGGGCCGAGTTGAAGATGCTTCAAGAGGCGGCAAAGGAATTTCTGAGCTTTGATGACGGTCAATTGGCAACTGCCCTGGCGGCCGGTGAAATTGTGGAGGTGCACCATGACATCGAATAGACGCAACAGCCGCATTCTGGCCGAAATGCACGACACTGCGCTGGGGCTGCATAATGCTGGGCTTATAAGCAAGCGACGCATGAATGAGTTCGATGCGCTGCGTCAACTTCATGTGCACGACATGCTGCCCGAACAGATCAAGTTGCTGCGCGAGCAGGCTAATTTTAGCCAGGCTGTATTTGCCATGGTGCTAAATACCAGCGTGTCTACCGTACAAAAATGGGAGGTCGGCGACAAGAAGCCGAGCGGCCCGTCTCTGAAGCTGCTTAATCTCATTGAGCGCAAGGGAATAGGGGCTGTGTTATAAGCCTGGCCGTCAACGTATTTGATGCGGATTTCACCAGTTGTGCAACGCAGTAGACGGAGCTTTGGCCGACACGAAGTCCGGTCGCTCACCGGTGCCGCTGATACTGATGCCGCGGCCCCGCGGTTCTGCCTCTATGGTCGTGGGCGCGCGGCTGTCCCGGTACGGCATTGCGGTGCCTATGGGCCTCGTGAAAGCGCTGCCGTTCAATCCGTTTGCGCGCTTCGAAATGATGCCTGCGTATTTCGGCGCGGCGGCGCTGTTCTGCTTGGCGGTGCCTGGCATGTGCCCGCCAGTCGGGGCGGGGGGAGTAGTGGCCGCGATATACGGGACCCGGACCGTAATAGCCGCGATAGAAGGGGCCGGGACCATAATAGCCGGGCTGATACGTGCTGTACCCGCCATGTGCCCCGTAGTGGGGCGAGTCGTACGCGCAGGCCGAAACAGCCAAGGCCAAGCCCACCACTATAGTGCTGCGGAACCATCTTGGGCGGGCAATTCGGCGCGACGAGGCGAGCCTGCTGAAGAAAGTAAGGGACATGGTCGTCTCCCATCGGCTTATGCGGGCGGTGTGGCTATGGCTTCATGCTAATGCTGAAACAGCCGCGCTGACGAGGGGACGAAACCATCCGAAACAGATCGGAAAGACGCCGGCGGGTTTTGAAAGCCGGTGAAATAAAGATGCAAGCGAATTGAACAAGAATTCGCTTCGCAAGCGCGGCCGAACGGCCGGCTGCCTGCTTAATGCAAATCGATATCGCGTCGCAACACGACGGGTTCTTCAACGCTGCGCTCCAGTTTGCCGGATGCAGCGTGGCCAAGACCATGGCCGCGTCATGCTAGCCGCGCCAAAACCGCGGTACGAACAAAATAAGTACAGTGAACAGTTCGAGGCGCCCCAGTAGCATTCCCAGGGACAAGAGCCATTTGGCCGCATCGGGCAGCGATTCGAAATTACCGGCAGGGCCGATAATGCTTCCCAGGCCGGGGCCGACGTTGGCCAGGGCGGTTGCGGCGCCTGAGGCGCTCGTAAGAAAATCGAGCCCCAGCGCCATGAGCGCAATTGAAAGCGCGGCATAACATAAGAAGAATACGGTCAGGAAAGCGACCACAGAGCCAATGACCTCGTCATCGAGCAAGCGCTCTCCGTAAGTTCGCGGGAACACGCCATTTGGATACAGCAGGCGCAGAAAATGCGCTTTGAGCATAATGGCCGTAACCTCGAATCGAAATATCTTGATTCCTCCCGACGTGGATCCCGTACAGCCGCCGATGAAGGTAAGGCCGAAAAAAAGCCCTATCGCCGCGTTGCCCCACAATGAGTAATCGGTGGTGGCGTACCCTGTCGTGGTCACCACCGACACCACGTTGAAGGCGGCGTGTCGAAAGGCCTCTTCGAGGCCATACTGATGCGAAAAGATGAGATATAGGGCGAGCAACGAGGCTGCGAGGCCCACAAACGCCAGCATGGTTTTCACCTGGCGGTCGAAAAGGGCCTTGTGGTCGCCGGCGATAAAGCGGACATAAAGTACAAACGGAACGCTACCCGACAGCATGAAGACCGTTGCAAACCATTGAATGCCGTTTTCGCTCCACGTTCCGAATGAACCGTCGGAAGTGGAGTAACCCCCGGTCGAGATCGACGTCATCGAGTGAGCCACCGCTTCGAACGGCGGCATTCCCGCAAGCCAGTACACCAGCGCTGCAAAGGCCGTCAATCCCAGATATACGACGCCAATGACGGTTGCGATCTGGCGTACCCGCGGCATCGCTTTCTCGGAACGGTCCGACGATTCGGTGCGGAAAAGTTGCATTCCGCCGATACCCAGTGCCGGCAGGATCGCGATCGCGGTAGCAATGATGCCGATCCCTCCCATCCATTGCAAAATGGCCCGCCATAACAGCATGCCTTGCGGAGCTTTGTCGAGACCCGAAATGACTGTGGCCCCCGTTGTCGTGATGCCTGATACCGATTCAAAGAAAGAATTGGCCAGGTCGCCGCTGACACTGCCGTAGTCTGAAAAGAAAAAGGGCATGGCGCTGACCGCTGCCACGCTGAACCAGCTCAAAGGCGTCAGCATGAACGCCTGGCGAATGGTAAAGCCGGCCTTCAAAGACTCCTTATTGCTATAGGTGCAGCCGCCGCCCAGAAGCGCCGTGAGAGCTGAAGAGGCGGCAAAGGCCTGCCAGTCTTTGCGCCCATAATAAATATCGGTGAGCATCGGAAACAGCATCATTCCAGACGTCGCCAACAGCACCAGACCGACAATAAAGAGGACAGGCTTCAGCCTGGGCGCCGGCTTGCGTGAAAGCGCGGCCTTTTCGTTACGCACCAAGTTGTCCAATGCGTTCTCTCCGGGCCCCCAGCAAAGCTTCGATAAGCCGGATGTAGCTGTAGGTGACCAGGGCGACTATGTGGTCGCCGATCTGCAGCTGGGTCTCGGGCCCGGGGATGATCGGTTCGCGGTTACGTACGACCGCTCCGATCTTCATGCCCGGCGGCAGGCCCAATTGGCCAAGCGGCCGCCGCAGAAGCCGCGACTCTTCCGTGATTTCCGCTTCGACGACCTCGCCGAAATCCTCGCGCAAAGTATGAAGGGCGACAATGGATCCGCGGCGGACGTGCCGCAGGACGGTCGAAATCGTGACCGCGCTTGGGCTTACGACTGCGTCGATGCCCAATGCGGGAGTAAGCGCCTCGTAATTATGTTTGTTGATGAGGGTGATGGCGCGCTTGCACCCCCTTTGCTTGGCCAGGATCGATGCAAAGATGTTTGTTTCATCGTCATTGGTCACCGCCACGATCGTTTCGGCCGACCCCGCTTGCGCTTCTTCAAGAAGCGCCTGTTCCAGCGCGTCCCCGTGCAGAACAATGACCCCTGTGCCAAGCGCATCGGAAATGTATTTGGCGCGTTCTTGGCTCTGCTCGATGAGCTTGATGTCGACCTTTGGCGAGGTGCGCCTGATCTTTTGCGCCAGATGCAGGCCTACGTTGCCGGCTCCGACGATGATGAGTTTTTTCGCTTCGCGCTCCCGATGGCCGAACGCTTCCATGACGTCCTTGACTTTCTCGGCTCTTGCGATGACGTAGACTTGGTCGCCGGCTTCGATCCGATCATGGTCGTCGGGAATGAAGCAGCGTCCTTTACGGACGAACGCCACGATGGAAACCCCTTCGAATTGATCGCTGCGAGAAAGGTCGGCTATGCGTTCGCCAACGACGGGGCAATGGGTCGTTTCGGTATATACGCCGAGCAGCTCCACGAGCCCGCCCGCCATCGGCACCATATTGAATGCGCCGGGCGTTCTCAGCCTCCAGGCAATCCCTTCGGCGACCTCTATTTCCGGGGAAATAATGACGTCGATAGGCAGATGTTCGGTGGCATAGAGCCCGGTGCTGTCCTTGGCGAGATAACCCGCATGCCGCAGCCTGGCGACACGCCGTTTTACGCCGAATAGGGAGTAGGCAACTTGACACGCCACCATATTGACTTCGTCGGACCGCGTCACCGCGATCAACATGTCGGCGTCTCGGGCGTTCGCTTTTCTGAGCGTGGCAGGGTGGGATGCGTGTCCTACCACCCCCCGGACATCGTAGCTTTCGTCAACGCGGCGGACCTGAAGCGGGTCGGCGTCGATGACCGTGACGCTAATACCTTCTGAAGCCAGATGGCGAGCAATGGTGGTTCCGACTTGGCCGGCTCCGCAAACGATAACTCTCATCCGAACGCTCTTCGAGGTCTATAGGTAACAAGCCACGCAGCGGTTATGCACCAGCGATGCAAATGCCAAAAAAGAAGATTGTACAGTCTAGTACAGAACAACGACCCGGCTCAAGCCGCATGTATGGTATACATCAATGAAAATTGCCTCCGTGCGCCCGCGCGCGCATTGTCTTGAAGGAGAAACTCATGGTCGCCGCTACATTGCTGGTTGAGCGAGGCTCGATATACGACCAGTCGGAAGACTGGGGCAGCTACGAATTTGTTTCATTGCCGTCCCCGGGCGACCGGATAGCCGCTCATTATAACGACGGCATGCACTATCTGACCGTGATATGCGTGCATCACAAGCCGGTATCCGTCGCCGGCGCAGGCGAGCCCGAACGTACGGCCATGGCCGGCGCCAGCGTCGTCGCCAAATGGACCAGTTCCGACTGATGCATGCTGGTTCGGCGATATGGTCGTGGAGAGGCCGGCTGGGGATGTAGATAATATCATTTCAGTCTCTCCCAACCTCGTCTTACCGGCCGCTCGATAAAGGTTTCGTAATACCGGCTGGTTGCGGCAAGGGCATCGCCTCCAAAAGAGCGGTTCATGGCAACTGCGACGAGGGCGGCAATGCCGGCCACGATGGCTGCGCCCATCATGTCGAACGGCCAGTGGACGCCAAGATAAACTCGGGACCAAGCAACCAGTAGCCCGGCAACGGCGATAATGACCGCTTGCCATCTGTGGGCCATGAAGAACAGAGTCCATGCGCAGCTGAAAATCACCAGGGCATGGTTGCTGGGAAAGGACGGACTCGCCCTGTGCTCCATCAAATTGTGTCCCAAGGGGATGAGAAACGGGCGTTGCAACGGAAATATCGATCCGATGGCAAAGCTCGACAAGACAGAGAGGACAAGCGCGACGAAAAGCGTCAATGCCAGCCGCCGTGCTGCGTCACCCCCTGCAATCCAGAGGGCGGCGAGACCCATTGGAACGGCGAAAATTATGTACTTGGCTATCAAGTAGGCGCCGAAAGAGACGATGCTGTTCGTCTCGCTCGCGGAATTAACTAGCAGGAAAAGTTCACGATCAAGTTCGTTCATATTACAGAATAGCTATAGTTGAAGCTGTACTACCATTCCCATTCACCGATCGGACGGATTGGAATCGTCGGTCGACTCATCCAGTGAACGTCGGCGCTTCCATAGGGTGGTTCGCGATATCCCAAGCCTGTTCGCTGCTTCGCCGAGTCTTCCGCCGCATTCGGCGATTACGCGCTCTATCTCTTCTTTCTCGGCCTGTGCGCGTGCACGCGACAAAGAGCGCGTCACATTGCGCTGCTGCTCTTGCTCGGGAAACAGGTCGGCGGCATCGAGTACGGAGCTGTCGGCCAATGTACAGGCCTGAACGACTCTGTTCATCAGTTCTCGAACATTTCCAGGCCAGTGGTGCTCCAGTAAAGCCCGTTTGGCTTCGTCAGATATGGCAAATGGCGCCAAGGGATTATTGGAACCATAGGCTCGAATGAAGTGCTCGGTCAGTGGAATAATATCCGCGACCCGATTGCGTAAAGGGGGAATAGTGACTTGCGCACTCTGTAGACGATAATACAGGTCGAGACGAAACCGGCCGCTTTCGAGCGCGTCATGTAATTTTGCATTGGTGGCGGCCACTACTCTTCCCCTGAAAGGGACGAAAGTGGACCCGCCCAAGCGATAAAAGCCGCCGTCTTGAAGTGCTCTGGCCAGCAGAACCTGCATCTTTGGATGCATTTCGCAGATTTCGTCCAAGAACAAAGTTCCTGTACCGACGCGCTCCAAGAGCCCCGGGCTGGTAATGCCGATATCCGACGGGATGTCGGACTCTTTGCCGAAATACTTGGTTTCCACTACTGATTCCGCGATGTCGGCGCAAGAAACTGGAATAAATGGCGCTGGAGCCCGGCCGGATACCTCATGGATCAAACGGGCCGCCATTTCTTTGCCCGTACCGCTCTCGCCTACCAGCAATATTGAAAAGCTCTCGTTCGCCAGCCGCTTCAAGTGGGACACGACACGATTCATCTCCGGCGCTTCATAGTGGAAACTGCGTAGGGGAGTCTTGGCCCCGCGGGGCAGGGCGGCTCGAGTGAGACTTGATTTGATGCGCCTGACGAGATCATTGATGTCATAGGGCTTCAACAGATAGTCGATGGCGCCGGCTTTGACCAAGTCGATCGCCTGCTGAATCTCCGCGTATGCCGTGGCGAATATGACATCTGTCTCCCATAGAAGCCGGCTGGCGTGCTTATATAGATCCGTGCCCGTTCCATCCGGCAACTTTATGTCGCACAGCATTAGGGCAGGTTCATACTTTTCGAGGCTCTCCAGCGCTTCGGCGACCGATTGCGCCCAGTGGACCGACATTCCTTCCAATCGCAGACGCTGAGCTACGGCGCCTCCCAGGACACCGTCGTCTTCGACCAGGAGTACGTCAATGCCTTTCCGCCTCATGGTGCTTCATCTCGCAAGACGGAAAAAACCAGTTCAATGGTTGAGCCGCCGCCTTCCTGACTGAACACTTCAATTTCACCATTCAAATCACGAGCGAGACGGCGTATGATCTCCAGCCCGAGAGACCTGTCGCTCCGCGGGGCGTCGTCGGCCAGCAGAAAGCTTCTCGCATGCTTGGGTAGCCCTTCGCCTTCATCGCTCACTTTCAATATAAAGGCATCGCCGTCGCATGACGCCTCAAGCGTCACGGTTCCTCCCGTGGGAGAGGTCTGGATGGCGTTGAGAAGCAGGTTCAATGCGATCTGCCTGATTTTGAATGCGTCCAGCTTCAGTGATGAAAACAGCCCAATGTGTTGAGCGACGTGCACTTTCCTGCGTGCCGCGTGAGGTTCGACGAGCAGAAGCACATCGTGCAGGTCGCGGCTGTCCAGATCAGGCCCGGGGGCGCTTGGGCGATATGCGTTCAGCGTCGCTTCGGCCACCCCTTTGAGCGACTGGATTCCGCGATCGATGAAGTCCAGGGCTTCTCGCCGGCTTCGGGCGTCGTCGCCATACATGCGTATCGTCTGAAGGGCGGTCATCATGCCCGTGAGGGGGTTGCGTATTTCATGCGCCAATGTTGCTGCAATGCGTCCCAATAATGCTTGCTGATCCTGTTTGGCCAGTTGTTCGGAAAGCCGCTCGCGATCCTGTACCGCCATGGTCATACGGTTGTATGCCTGCATGAGCTTCGAGGCTTCCGCGTCGTTGCTCGGGATGTGCGCGTCCTGGATCTTTTGAGGGCCGAAGGCGACGGCATGCGACAAATGCTCGCTCAGGGTCTTGAGCGGTCGTTGTATACGACGAATGACTATATAGCCCCCGAGCGCCGCCACTATGCTCATCAAAGCGCTAATGAGCATCAATTGGAAATGGAGCGCCGAGCGCTCACGAGCGAACGTGGAAATGTCCAAATTTGCGGCGATGACTCCCCGTTCGTCCAATTCGCGCCATACCCATATGCTCGCGGATGCGGATTCGGCGACATAGCCTTTTGGCCCCTGGAAGATGGCGCCGGGAGGCGGTGTCGTAGCCCCCAGATTAGGACCCGACACATGGGCGATGATGCCCGCGCTGCGGTCGACGAGTGCAAGCTGCCTGTCCACTACACCTAAATAAAAGTCTAGCGACTGACGCAGGGCCCGGTGAATGCCTTCCGAGTCGTTCTGTCGATAGGAGGGCAGTACTGAAGCGGAAAGACCGTCCAAGTAAACCTGGCCCACCCGCTCAGTCAATAATTCGTACTGTTTCGATAGGCTGAACACAGCAATCTGAGTCACCAGCATAGCGACTGCGAAGATCATGATCGCCGCAAGCAACGGAATACGGACCAAAAGAGGTAAACGAAGGAACCACTTCAAAATATCGCGCTCCTCTTGTCAAGCATGGACCTGTCGTGGCGAAACGGCCGTAGATCAACGCTTGCGCAACGTTGCGGGCGGATCTGCCATCATATCAGCCGTGGCGTTTTTGCCGCTTAAGGAGGTATCGGTCTCCAGGAAGGCGCTGGCGGAGAGCACCTGGTCCAGGTCGTTGCGTACCGTTCCTTTCCAGAGATTCACGCCGCCCAGGAAGCCGGCCTTGCCAAGTAGATGGGCGGCGATCGGCGTGGTCGTAAGCAGGAACAGGATCGTCAGAAAAATTTTAATCCACATACCCCAGGAGGGCTCGTGGAAGCCCACTCCGATCAGAAGCAGGCTGGGTCCGACCACGCCGGCTTTGGTCGCAGCATGCATGCGCATAAAGAAATCGGGCAGGCGCAGGACGCCCAAGGCCGCTATAAAGGTGACGATGGATCCCGAGAGCATGAAGAACGCAGAGAGCCATACCAACATGTCAGTCTCCCCCGTGTGCGGTGGTTCCCCGCTCGATGAAGGCTGCGAAAGCCACGGTGGCGAGAAAACCAATGAGAGCGATGCCAAGAGCCACGTCGATAAATGCCATCGAGTCATTGGCAACGGCGGCCAGAGCCGCTATACCCACTCCCAGCAAGCACAGCATGTCCAGCGCGACAACCCGGTCCGCGGCATGCGGGCCTCGGGCTATACGTATGCATACGAGGATCATGGAGCAGAAGAACAGGAACTTGCTAATTTCGACTGTCGTCGAGAATATGACGTCTATCATCGCAGCACCTTTAGTATCTGGCATTCGAATCCCTGCTTGATGTCCGAGACCACGGAATCCGAGTAGTTCATTACATGGGCATACAGGCAGCTTTTGTCCGCGGATATGTGCAGTGTCGTTGTGCCGGGAGTCAAGGTCACCATGTTGGCGAGAAGCGCGATGCCAAGGTCGCTTTTCACCTCCAAAGGAACCTCGACGATGGCGCTTTCAGAAATCCGCTTCGGGTTGATGACGTTCAGCGCGACGTCATGAACGGACTTCGCCAGCTCCTTGACAAATGTCAGCAGGAGGGCTGTCCAGTTGAACAGCCATTCAATTCGGCGCATAAGGATTCTCCAGGACGGCATTGATGTAGCGGCTGCTGTCCGTAAGCTGGCCGGCGGCTTCCACAGAGAACGCTACAAACGGCTCCGGGTTCAGGCCGATGGCCATCGTGATGGCCGACAAGGCGGCTATCGCAACGTACTGCGCAAAGAACGAACTATTCGAATTCCGCGTTGGTGCGGGCGCCGCTGTCGAAGGCGTCTTCCAGAATGCCTCGTTCCAGATTTTCAGCATGGAGTACAGAGTGAGCACCCCCACGACAAGGGAGGTCGCCGCCAGGTACCAGCTGCCGGCATCGAGGCTGGGCTTGACGACGAGGTATTTGGCCCAGAATCCCGATAGTGGCGGCAGACCCGCAAGCGATAGAGCGGGAATACAGAACAGAATCGCGAGGAAGGGAGCCGTTCGATGCAGGCCGCCGATCCTCTTTAGTTGGCATGAGCCGCTTTTCCTCTCAATGACGCCGCCGATCAAGAAAAGGTTCGCCTTTACGATGATGTGGTGCACGATGTAAAGGACCGAACCCGCAAGCGCCAGAGGCGTCGCGATTGCAACGCCTACAAGCATGTAACCGATCTGGCTGATAATGTGGAAGGAGAGAATCTTCCGAATATCGAAGTGAGAGGCGGCGCCGAGAACGCCGGTGATCATGGTAAGTGCGGCCATGACGCCGATGATGGTCGACAACCCGCCTGTAACCGGAAAAATAAGCGTAAAGCACCGCACAATGGCGTATACGCCTACTTTCGTCAGCAAGGCGGCGAAGATCGCAAGGACCGGCGTGCTTGCGGTGTGGTAAGACGCAGGCAGCCAGAAGAACAGTGGGAACAACGCCGCCTTCGAAGCGAACGCCAACAGAAACAGGACTGCCAGAGTTGTTACCAGCCCATCGTTTTCTATGGCGGGAACGCGCTCCGCCAGATCGGCCATGTTCAATGTGCCTGTCGCGCCGTACAGAAAGGCGACGGCCGCTAGAAATATGGTGGTCATGACGAGATTGAGCATCACGTACTTGACGCCTGCATCCAGCTGCTCCTTCGTTCCTCCCAGCACCAGCAGACCAAAGGACGAGATGAGCATGATCTCGAACCACACGTACATATTGAAAATGTCGCCCGTCATAAAGGCGCCCGTCACTCCCAGCAGCAGCCCGTGATATAGAGGTTGGAACATTGGGCGTCCGTCCTCTTCCGGAGCAGTCAGCCGGTAGATCGCAATGACTACGGCCATGATTGCTGTGATGAGCACCATCGCCGATGTCAGATTGTCTGCGACGAAGCTGATCCCGAATGGCGCTTCCCATGATCCAAACTGGGTCGCCAAGATGGTGCCGTCCGCGGTGGCGACGAGTAGCGCAATGCCGGCAAGTAGAAATACACAGCTGGCTGCCAGACTGGCAAGGCGTTGTAGCCGCGGCATACGCCACAGCAGTGTCGTCAGCACCAGGCCGGTCAGTGGCATCGCAATGGGCAATGTGAGCAGGACGTGCGGCGACATCATTGCTCTGCCCCGCTTGCCTCGCGGTCGGCAACAGGTCCTATAGGTTCGGCTTCTCTCATTTCCTCAGTATCGACAATATGCAAGTGCTGGTCGGCCTTGTGCAGCAACACTACGGTGAAGGCCACCAGCGAGAACGAAATCACAACCGCGGTCAGAATGAGCGCCTGCGGCAAGGGGTTGGCACTGAGTGCGATCGTCGTTGACTCACCCGTTATGAGTGGTGGAAGACTCGAACTAAGGCGCCCCGCGACGAAGATGCTGAGGTTGGCCGCATTGCTCAGTAGAAGCAGTCCCAGGACCATCCGGAGGACATTGCGGGACATCAGAAGATAAGCGGCGACGCCTGCGATCACTCCGATTGCAACGATATACAGCGGCTCCATTCACTGCTCCAGAAATAAGCGGAGGAATGTCAGAATCGCACCGAGTACGGTTAGATAGACCCCTGCATCGAAAAGCAGTGTCGTGCCGACTGCAATGTCCCCGCTCTCCATCCAGGCGTGGGTCAAATACGCCGCGTTGCTCATGAGGCCCGGCAAGCCGGCGATCAATGCTGCGCCGAGTCCGAGCGCGACGAGATGCAAGGAGTCGACCGGCTGGACGCGCTGTAGAGCTGTATATCCACGAGGTAATGCATAGCAGGCGTATCCCGCGGCCGCGATCAGGCCGCCGATGAAGCCTCCTCCCGGGTCGTTGTGGCCGCGCCAGAGCAAGTAGAGGGACAGCAGTAAAGAGAATGGAAGAACAATGGAGGATCCGACTCTGAATATGATGGAGTTCATGTCTCTTTCCTAGTAGCGCGCCGGCCCCCGCCGGCGTGGAGCCTGCTCTGGTCGCCGGTACTGAAGAAGACCGCCGCGGCGGCCAAGGCGGCGAGGGCTAGTACAGTGATCTCACCCAGAGTGTCCAACGCGCGGAAGTCGACAATGATGACGTTGACCAGATTGCGCCCGTGCGCCAAGGGGTAGCTGAACTCGCGGAAGAAATCGGATAAGTGCTCGTTGAATGGAAGCGCTACCACGCTGAACATCACGACCATGAACATCAGTCCGAACAGCGCCCCGATGAGGGCATCCCGGGTTCGCTGCCTGGAAGAGCGCGGATCGGAAGCGCGAAAAGGCATATGGCCGATCACTGCCAGCAGAATGACCACGGATAGCGCCTCGACAGAAAACTGCGTAAAGGCAAGATCAGGGGCGCCTCCCAGCAGGAACACGACCGCGACGCCAAAGCCGACCGTGCCCGCAGAGATAATCCCCTGTACGAAGCTGCGTGAGCGAAGCACCATGATCGAAGCCGCCATCAGCAGGACGGGCAATACGATTTCCACGCCGGCGTCACCGGTATGTAGCTGCGGCAGTACCACTGCGCCGTTCAGCGCCATGGCGATCAAGCCGGCTACCGCGACGATGCCCACACTCATTGCCATGTAGTGGCGCAGACTGCCGATTTGAATCATGCCTGTCTGCCAGATGGAGACCTTGGTCAACATGTCCAGTGCACGGTCATATAGCGCATCGGGCCCCCACCGGTCGACTAACTCGCAAGCCTTCAAGCGATGCTGTATGCGGGCCCAGCGGCGATAAATGCCGATGCCAATGGCCAGCGTCGCGATGCTAAGCGCCAGCATGGGTGTAAAGCCGTGCCAGAGGCTCAACTGAAACTCAATTGCGTCGCCATGCACTGCGCCAGCCGCGGCTGCGAGAAGGCCTTGAATCCATCGGGGCATGAAGCCGAATGCGAGACTTAGTACGGCCAGAACCAAAGGGCCGATCCACATGCGGATTGAGGGGTCGTGAGGGCCGGAACCCGACTGCGTAAAGGATTTTGAGGGAACCCCGAAAAAGCACCGCAAGGCAATGGTTCCAGCAACCACAACCATGCACGCATTGGCAAGTATGACGGCGGCAAACACCATATAGGGCATCTGAGCGGACAGGGCGGCCTCGTAAATCAGCTCTTTGCCGATGAATCCGAACAACGGGGGGATGCCGGCCATGGACAGCGCAGCCGTGCAGCTTATCACCGCAGTAATGGGCATGGCTCGAGCCAGGCCGCCGAGCATCGAGCTATCCCGCGTTCCTGTTGAATGGTCGATGATGCCGGCGACCATGAACAGGCAAGCCTTGTAAAGAGCATGCACGACAAGGAAGGCCGCCATCGCAGTTACCGCGGCGGGATGGTTCGTCCCCACCAGCGTCATGAGCGTGCCGAGCGAGACAACGGTTGTGTAAGCCAGGATTCGCTTAAGGTCGGTTTCGCGAAGCGCGAGAATCGATCCGCAAAACATAGTGATGCTGCCGACACTGATCAATAGCGGCGTCCAAAGTGCGACATCGGACAGGGTGGGGCTTAGGCGTGCCATGAGATAGACACCGAGTTTTACCATGGTCGCCGAATGCAAATAGGCAGACACCGGTGTCGGGGCGACCATCGCATTAGCCAGCCAGGAGTGCAGCGGGAACTGCGCAGACTTGGAAAACGCACCGAGTGCGATCAAGACGAGAATGGCCGTACCATGGGCGCCTGTGAGCGCCGGCCTTAGATCAGCCGCCAGAATTTCAGAGATTCGGTATGTCCCGGCAAGGTCGCCCAGCAAAACTATGCCGGCAAGCATGGCCAAGCCGCCCGCTACGGTGATGAGCAATCCTTGCTGCGCAGAGCGTCTTGACTTTGCCTGACTGGGGTCAGATCCAATCAGCATGAACGACGACAAGCTTGTCAGTTCCCAGAAGACCAACAGCCCGAAAAGATCGTCCGAAGCAACCGCACCGAGCATCGATGCCATGAAAACGATCAATGTTGCAAAGAATCGAGGCGTCTGCCAGGTTCTAGGAAGATAGGCGGAAGCATAGAGAAAGATCGCCGTACCGATCCCTGTGATCAGCAGCGAGAAGATGAGCGACAACCCATCAAGCCGAAATGAGAGCGAAATCCCTAGAGACGGTATCCAGTGAACATGCTGAACAATCGCTTCTAACTGCATCACCGCAGGGGTGAGAAGGGTAAACCCGATAAACAATGTCGCGGGAATGAGTGCGACGATCATCGGGCTCCAATAGCGTGCTGCCAAGTATGCAATGGGTGCCGACAAGAAGGAAAGAAAAATCAGCGATGAAAGCGTCATGCCTCGGGGCCGGAGAATGAAGAAATACCGGCGTTCATTTCATAACAGTTTCATCCCCCTCATCAACGCATAAAAAAAACGTTCATTTTCATTAACCTGAATGTCCATTTGGTTCAAAAAAATGAACACACGCGAAATATTGGTCGATGACCATGTTCATTAATCCCGCGATGTTCTCAACGGGCGAGGCAGAATAATAACCATGCAGAAAAAGGCTTGACCGCACGCAGGCGCTTTTAGCGACAACGGAAGAAGATCGATGGTGAAAGGACTGCTCTACGACTGGCTTGGTTTGAATGAATGGCTGTTTACAGTTCTTTATTCGCTGCATTTTCCATATCTTGATAGCGTGTGGCGATTCGCAAGCTATGGATACAGTTATTGGACGGTTGCGTTTGTTGGCGTCGTCATCGGCTATCGCTATTTGCGGATACGCCGCACGGCGACGGAGCAGCAGCTCGAAAGCATGGGAGAGTTCATGGCCGTGCTCGTCCTGGCTTTCAGCTTGATCTGGTGCTCGGTGTACACCTTCCAGCATGTCACTTTGATGCCTCGACCATGGGTAGCGCTTCCGGATGTCGTTGCAGCACAGGCGCCATTTCTCTGGCACGAAGGATTGCCGGCTTCAGCCCCTGCGATAGCCTTGATGTTTGCCTGCCTGGCATGGAGGCATGCATCCGGCCCGGTACGGAAATGGCTGCAAGTTTATGTGGCGTTTGGATGCTTGATGAGTATCGTCTCCGGCATCAATTGGCCTGTCGAAGTTGCTGCCGGCGCGCTCATGGGCTGGCTCGGCGTGTGCCTTGGGCGCTGGTATTTTCGCTTCGGTAGAAGACTGGTCGCACGCTAGAAGGTTAGTGAAGACCGAGGCTGGGCATGCGGCGGAAGGCTGCGTTATCGCAAGTTCATATCGCGCCGCAGCACGACCGGCTTGCCGCCCATTTTCCTCTTCACCATCCATGCCGCCAGCGCTGAATCCAGATAGTCGGCATGGCCGGGAAACCAGCTGAACAGGTAGGCGCCGAAGTCTTGCAACATCGCTGCGCCTCCGACCCCGCGCTTCAGCAGCTCCCTGGCTTCGCGGACCGAGCCCAGTACGGCGGCGTGTTCCTCGATATGGCAGTCGCGCGCCGGGAAATCGGTGGAGCGCATCCATTCGTCCTCCTGGTCGAAATGGCTTTGCGCATGTTGCGCGAAAGCCTCGAGCGCGGCGCCCGCCGTTTCGTCGGTACAGACGAGGAGCCCGAACGTAACCTCGTAGAACTCCTTGTGGACGTCGTCCATGGGCTGATAGCCCAGCAGGCGGGTATCGGACCACAAGAAGCTCGTGTCGGAATCGGCTGCGGGAGCGTTCGGGTCCCGCAGAAGGGGCTTCCTGGCTTCGGACATGCTCAGTTCGAATCCTGGCGAAGCAAGTCCAGCGCCACGTCGACGATCATGTCTTCCTGGCCTCCCACCATGCGGCGGCGGCCAAGCTCCACGAGGATGTCCACCGTCGACAGGCCATAGCGTTCCGCTGCCGACTCCGCATGGCGCAGGAAGCTGGAATACACGCCCGCATAGCCCAGCGCCAGCGTCTCGCGGTCGACCCGCACGGGTCGGTCCTGCAGGGGGCGCACGATGTCGTCCGCGGCGTCCATCAGGGTGTACAGGTCGCAGCCATGGTTCCAGCCCATGCGTTCGGCCGCGGCGATGAAGACCTCCAGCGGCGCATTGCCCGCACCCGCGCCCATGCCCGCCAGGCTGGCGTCGATGCGGTCGCAGCCTTCTTCGACGGCCACGATGGAGTTCGCCACGCCCAGCGACAGGTTGTGGTGCGCGTGCATGCCGGTATTCGTCGCGGGATCGAGCACGTCCTTCAGCGCACGAAAGCGGTCGCGCACGTCGTTCATGTTGAGCGCTCCGCCCGAGTCGACCACGTAGATGGTGGTGGCGCCATAGCTTTCCATCTTCTTGGCTTCGACGGCCAGGTTCTGCGGCGTGGTCATGTGGCTCATCATCAGAAAGCCCACGGTGTCCATGCCCAGTTCGCGCGCATGCTCGATGTGCTGCCTGGAAATATCGGCTTCGGTGCAGTGCGTGGCCACGCGCACGATACGCGCGCCGGCTTTATATGAGTTTTCCAGGTCGTGGATGGTGCCTATGCCGGGCAGCAGCAGAGTGGCGATCTGCGCGTGGCTGACTTCTTCGGCCACGGCCTCTATCCACTCCAGGTCGGTGTGCGCGCCGAAGCCATAGTTGAAGCTCGACCCTTGCAGGCCGTCGCCGTGCGCCACCTCGATGGAGTCCACCCTGGCCTTGTCCAGCGCGCGTGCGATGTCCTTGACGCTCTGGATGGAATACTGATGGCGGATGGCGTGGCTGCCATCGCGCAGGGTGACGTCGGATATATAGAGTTTCTTTTGTGTCATGGTTTGCTCCGTCATACTCGCGCTTTAAGCCGCCTGGCCCGCCATGCGGGTTTCCGCCAGACGCTCCGCGCAGGCCAGCGCGGCCGACGTCATGATGTCCAGATTGCCGGCATAGGCGGGCAGATAATGCGCCGCGCCTTCCACTTCCAGGAAGACCGAGGTCTTGAGGCCGGTCAGCTTGCCCAGGCCCGGCACGTTCAGTGGGCGCGACTCGTCGAACAGCTCGAACTGCACCGCTTGCTTGAGCCGGTAGCCCGGCACGTAGGATTGCACCCGCGCCGCCATCTGCTCGATGCTGGCGCGGATGGCGTCCTGGTCGGCGGGTTCGGACAGCGTAAACACCGTGTCGCGCATGATCAGCGGCGGCTCGGCCGGGTTCAGTATGATGATGGCCTTGCCGCGCGCGGCGCCGCCCAGCACCTGGATGGCCCTGGACGTGGTCTCGGTGAATTCGTCGATGTTGGCGCGCGTGCCCGGACCCGCGCTTTTGCTGGAGATCGACGCGATGATCTCGGCGTAATGCACCTTGGCGACCTGCGATACCGCCGCCACCATCGGAATGGTGGCCTGTCCGCCGCAGGTGACCATGTTGATGTTGGCCGCGTCCAGCTTCTCGTCCAGATTGATGGACGGAATGACGTAGGGCCCGATGGCGGCCGGCGTCAGGTCGATGACCTGTACGCCGTGCTCCTGCAGCACGGCATTGTGCCTGGAGTGCGCGCCGGCCGATGTGGCGTCGAATACGATGCGGATGTCCTTGAAACCGGGCATGGCGACCAGGCCGCCTATGCCTTCGGCCGTGGTGGGCACGCCCATGCGGCCCGCGCGCGCCAGCCCGTCGGACGCCGGGTCTATGCCCACCATGGCTCCCATTTCCAGATGCCTGGCATTGCGCAGCACTTTGATCATCAGGTCGGTTCCGATGTTGCCGGAGCCGATGATGGCGACTTTGAGACGGGGTTTGGATTCGCTGGTCATCTATTACCTGCTTGGAGTTTAGGGATATGTGATTCGGCGTTGTTACACGAAGGTGGCGCGGACTGCTCCCAGGCCTTCGATGGCGACCTCGAAAGCGCCCGCCTCTGTGACGGCGACCATGGGGCCGAGGGCGCCTGTCAGCACGACGTCGCCGGCGCGCAGCGGTGTGCCTTCAAGAACCATCCGGTCGGCGAGCCACAGCGCCGCATTCAGCGGGTTGCCCAGGCAGGCGGCGCCAGAACCCGCAACCAGGCTTTCGCCGTTCCGGGAAAGCGTCATGCCGCAAGCGAACAGGTCCAGGTCGCGTAGCAGGCGAGGCCTGCTGCCGAGCACGAAGCGCGCGCTCGAGCCGTTGTCCGCCACGGTGTCGGCATAGCGGATCCGCCAGGCTTCGATGCGGCTGTCGACCACTTCGATGGCGGCCACCGCATGGTCCACCGCCCGGAAAAGGTCGGCGTACGTGTGCCGCTCGAAATCAAGGTCGGCCCCCAGGACCAGCGCGATTTCTCCCTCGACCTTGGGCTGAAGCAATTCATTCAAAGCGATGGGCTGGTTGTCGCCGATCGACATGTCTGCGAACAGCGTTCCGAAGTCCGGCTGATCGACGCCGAGCTGCTTCTGGACGGCCGGCGAGGTCAGGCCGATCTTGCGGCCGACGACGCGCTCGCCCGCTTCGACTCGAGCATCGGTGTTGATTCTTTGAATGCGATAGGCCTGGACTTCGCTGATTTCCCCGAACTGCTGCGTAAGCGGTGCGATGGGCGTGTTGGAGCGTTCGGCCTGGCGCAGCAGGGCGGCCATGTCATCCAGGTGACCGGCGGAAGGTTTCGGCATGTGTTCCATCTTTGACTTCCCATTCAAGTTGGTATTACTATAATACAAACATTCGACAGCCACAATCCGAACCCAACCCTTTTTGTCGAACTTTTTCTGTCCCGCTCCGCTTGCATCCGGACGCACATCAACACCCGGAAATCTGTCAAACCAAAGGTAAACATCACATGAGTCAAGCTGCCCAGCACCCCCGCCCACCCGAACTCGTCGATGCTTCGCTCGACGAGATCATGGACAAGTTCGTTGCGCGATTCAGCGACCGCAAGGCCGACTGGAACGCGTTCGCCGACGCGAGCATCGACGGTTATCGCCGAGCCCAGCACCGTTTCATCGGCGCCGGCGGTTCGGGCAAGCATAATGACGGCGGCTCCATTCCGCCTTATGGCTTTACGCTCAGCGTCATGTATCTGCCGGTGGGACAAGGCAACCCGGCTCATACTCATGAGGTCGAGGAGGTATTTTTCGTGCTCAAGGGGTACCTGGACGTGTTCGTGGAAGACGAAGAAGGCAACCGCAAGGAAACCCGCCTGGGGCCTTGGGAGTGCATTTCATGCCCGCCGGGGGTAATCCATGGCTTCCAGAACAACAGTCTGGAACCGGTCTATTTTCAGGTGATGATCGGCCGCGGCCGGCCCGATGCGATGGGTTACAAGGACCCCGAGTTGTTCGCGCGACGCGACGCCCACCTGAAGTCCGGCGACTAATCCTCTTTCTTCACACGAACAAGTAAAAACACGATGACAACACCATCTATCGCTATCATCGGCGCAGGGATCGGGGGGCTGACTCTTGCAGCGGCCCTGCGCCGCTTCGGCATTGCAAGCACTATCTACGAGCAGGCTGAAAAATTCGGTCCGGTGGGCGCGGGCATTCAGTTGACCGCCAACTCGGTCAAGGCGCTCGCCGGCCTGGGCCTGCAAGAGCGCTTGTTGGAGAACGGCTTCTGTCCCGAGCTGGGCCTGAACCGGCAATGGGATACCGGCGAGATCACCAACACGCTGGAAATGGGGCCTGGCCTGGCCGCCCGCTACGGCGCTCCCGACATTGCGCTGCATCGCAGTGTGCTGCATGACGCGCTGGCTGCGAAACTGGATGCCGGCACGATACGATTGGGCAAGAGGCTGAAAGAAATTACGCAGAACCGCGAGGGCGTCGCCTTGACGTTCGAGGACGGCGAAGCCGTGCATGCCGATGCCGTGGTCGGCGCCGATGGCCTGCATTCGGTCGTGCGCCGCGCGGCGCTGGGTGACGATAAGCCGCTTTACACCGGGAAGTCGGCCTACCGGGCCATCGTGCCCACGGCGAACATCAAGGCCGACATGATAGAAGAGCGCGTTAAATGGTGGGGCCCGGACCGCCATATCGTGAGCTACTTCATCAATCCGGACAAGAGTCTGGTCTATTTCATCGCTGTCGTTCCGGAAACCATATCCGAAGTGGAATCGTGGTCGCAGCGGGGCGACAAAAGCGCCATGCTGGCCGCGTTCGACGGTTTCCACCCGCGGATTCTGGCCGTGCTCGAAGGGGCCGAAGATGTGCGCAAGTGGGGTCTCTTCAACCGCCATCCGCTCGAGCGCTGGAGCGTTGATCGCATCACCATTCTGGGCGACGCCTGCCACCCGATGCCGCCGTTCATCGCGCAAGGCGCGGCTTCGGCGATCGAGGACGCGGTCGTGCTGGCGCGGGCGATCTCCGAATCCGGGGGCGACGGCGATCTGGCGGCCGCCTTCCACCGCTATGAAGGCGCGCGCCGCGAGCGCACCGCACGCATGCAGATTACGGCCCTCGAAAACAAATGGATGAAAACCGCCGTGGACGCCGATTGGGTGTACGGTTACGATGCCTGGTCCACGCCACTGCCCGAGCACGCATGAATAGTATCCGCAACCCCAAGCCCCGTATCGGCCTGATCGGCTATGGCGCTATCGGCCGCGCCATCGTGGCGCGGCTGCGTGCCGAGAATGCTCTGGACCAGGTCGCCGCCATCCTGGTGCGCCGCTTGCCCGAAGAGCAAGGGCTGCCCTTTTGCCTCGACCGCGAATCGTTTCTGGCGCATCGGCCCGACGTCGTCATCGAGGCCGCCGGGCATGAGGCGGTCGCCGCCCATGGCGCTGCCTTGTTGCATGCCGGCAGCACGCTCATCGTCTGCTCCGTGGGCGCACTGGCGGACCCCACGCTGCTTGAAGCGCTGTGCGGCGCCCAGGCGCAAGGCGGGGGCGCCGCCATTATTCCCGCCGGCGCGATTGCCGGCCTGGACGGCTTGGTCGCGGCCCGCCTCGCAGGCCTCGAGAGCGTCACCTACACGTCGTACAAGCCGCCACACGCCTGGAAGGGCACGCAGGCCGAACAACGGGTCGATCTCGACAGCATTGCCGAGGACGCGGTGTTTTTCGAAGGCTCGGCCCGCGAAGCGGCGGCGCACTATCCACGCAATGCCAATGTCTCGGCCGCCATTGCATTGGCCGGCATAGGCTTCGAGCGCACGCGGGTTCGGCTGGTTGCTTCGCGCCGCTGGAACGACCCGATGGGTTTGATCGAGGCCGAAGGCGCGTTCGGGACATTCCGCTTCGAGATTCTCGCCCATGCGTTTCCGGACAACCCCAAGACATCCATGCTGACCGCCTATTCGCTGTTGCAATGCGCAAGGCTGGGCGGGGGATTTCCGCTGGAGCGGCTATGACGCGCGAAGTCGATATTCCGGATGGATTGAGGCGGCTCATGACCGAGATAGGCCCGGCCTGGGCGGCAACCGGCAATGTGGGCAAAAATATCGACTTGATGACCGAAGAGTTCGCCAAGGTATTGGCGCTGGCTCCCAAGGACAATGTCCTGGTCCAGCGCGATATCGCCTATGGCGACCATCCTCGCCAGCGGCTGGACGTCTACAGTCCTGCCAATGTCGACGGCCGCGCGCCCATCGTGGTGTTCGTGCATGGCGGCGCTTTCGTCGAAGGCGATCGCAACCGCAATGCCGAGATCTATGCGAACGTCTCGTATTATCTGGCTCGCCATGGCATCGTCAGTCTCAATATGGAATACCGCCTGGCGGGCCCGGGTTCGCTGTACCCCGCCGGAAGCGTCGACGTAGGCCTGGCCGTGGCGTGGGCGCGGGCGCATGCCGGAGAGATCGGCGGAGACGGCGCCGCAATCTTCGTGTTCGGACATTCCGCCGGCGGCGCGCATGCCGCCGGCTATGCCTACGACGCCGGCCTGCATCCGCCGGAAGGGTCGGGGGTGCGGGGCGTCATTCTCGTCAGCGCACGTGTACGTGCCGACAACTTGCCGGCCAATCCCAATGCGCGCAGGGTAGAGCTTTACTACGACACGACGGACCCGGCGGTGCTGGACGCCCGCTCGGCACTCAGTTTCGCGAGCAGCGCCAGCCCGCCCACTTTCATCGCCTATGCCGAATTCGAGAACCCGCTGATCGACCGGCACTGCCTGGAGCTGGCCTGGCGCATTGCCCGGCTGCGCGGCCAATCGCCCCGGCTGGTATATCTGCGCGGCCATAATCATACGTCCAGCATTGCGCACATCAATACCAGCGAAGACTTCCTGGGAGGGGAGATCCGCGCTTTCATCCGCGACAATAGTTGAGGACATGGCGGCGGGACGACGGCTTTGCCCTCGGCGAACGCCGCCGCCACCTTATCCGCGAAAGTAGTCTTGCAACGAGGCGATAAAGCGCTCGACGGCGGCCACGGCGGCCTCTGCGTCATGCTGGCGCAAGGCCTCCAGTACTTCGCCGTCGCAGGCCACCGTCAGGCGCCGGTTGTCGGCGGATTCAAGCAGGCGATCGCGGGCGAGCTGGAAGGTGTCATCGACGATCGCCGCGCAGCGGTTCAGCAACTGGTTGCCGGATATGTCACGCAACGTCTCTTTGAACCGATGGTGCGCATCGATGAACTTGCGATGTTGATCGGACTCGTGAGCCGCCAGCTCGCGCTCGTAGTGCTTCTGCAATTGCGTCAGCGCCTTGGGTTCGGCCAATTGCGCGGCCCGGCGGACTATCTGGACTTCAAGTATTTGACGCACCTCGAGGCGGTCGAACACGTTGCGCTGCGCGTCCACGGGTACGGCATAGCCACGCTCGTTGATGTCCAGAAGCCCCTCCTGACTCAGCCGCGTCATGGCTTCGCGGATCGGTGTTCGAGACACGTTATAGCGTTGGCTCAGGTCGCGCTCGACCACACGTTGGCCCGGCTCAAATTCTCCGGCGATGAGGTCTTCTTTGAGCAGGGCATAGACCTGATCGCCAAGCCGGGGCGCTTGGATTATGTTCCTGCCCGACGTCTTGGCAGGCTTGCTGGATGTGGCCATTCGATCATTCCCCCGACCGCGAATTCAGGGTAAATACTAGCAACCTGAAGGGTTCAATTCCCAAGTTTTTTGGTGTACCGTATACCATGTTTTCTCTTTTTCGTAGAAGACAAAACGCACCGGGCGGTGCTCTCACCCACCGCCCGATTCACGACCTACTGAAACAATGGAAGTATATAATGAGTTACACGACTATAACGGCAGCGCCGCTTACACCCACCATAGGTGCTGTCATTTCCGGCGTCGATCTGGCCAAGCCTCTGCAGGACCAGCAGATCCGCGATCTGCAGCAGGCCATCGCCGACCATCAAGTCATATTCTTTCGCGATCAGCAGCTCGACCCGGCCTCTCTCAAGCGTGTGGGCAAATACTTCGGTGAGCTGCAAATCCACGCTTTGAAAGGTTTGTCGGAAGAACACCCGGAAGTGCGCAGGCTGCACGCCGACGAAAACTCCAAACACGTATCGGGCGAAGAGTGGCATACCGATATGTCGTGTGCCGAAAAGCCCCCCATGGGCAGCATCCTGTACCTACACACCATTCCCCCCTTGGGCGGCGATACGATTTTCGCCAGCATGTATGCCGCCTACGACGCCTTGTCGGAAGGCATGAAGCAATACCTGGAGACGCTGACGGCCGTGCATGACGGCATGCTGGCTTTCGGCCGTTTCGACAAAAGCGGCAAGTATCCGGTCGCCGAGCATCCCGTCATACGCACCCATCCCATCACCGGCAAGAAAGTGCTGTACGTCAATCGCGGCTTCACCTCGCACATCGTCGGCTTGTCCCAGCTGGAAAGCGACAGCCTGCTGAACTATCTGTTCCAGCACGCCGAGAACGCCTACTTCCAGTGCCGCTTCCGCTGGGAACCCCATTCGGTGGCTTTCTGGGATAACCGCTGCACCCAGCACCTGGCCGTCTGGGACTACTTCCCGCAGGTCCGTTCGGGCTATCGCGTCCAGATCGAAGACGACTTCAAGCCGGTCGAGATGGCCGCCTAAGACTGCCGGCGCGGCCCGGCCGCGCATTTTTTCCCATCCATGCAGAAGCTGCTCTACCCCCCGGGGGTGGAGCAGGGGGGACTGTTTTTTCTATTAATAAGAGAGGAGCAAGCGAAGTGAGAATAAAAATGAAGATGCTGACGGCGATCGGGACGTGTTTGCTGGCAGGCAGCGTCCATGCGCAAAGCAGCGTCCAACTATCGGGCATCATCGATTTCGGAATCGGCTACATGAAGTCGGGAGAGCATTCAGGCTGGACGGCCAGCGGCGACGGCTACTCTTCGTCGGCGTGGGAGCTGAGCGGCAGCGAAGAGCTGGGCAACGGCAACTATGCCACGTTCACTCTGGGCAGTTTCTTCGATGCGGCCACCGGCAAACTCGGCCGCATGGACACCGATTCGTTGTTCAACCGGTCGGCCGTCGTCGGCCTGCGCGGCGATTGGGGCGCCCTGGACATGGGCAAGGCCGGAACGCCTTTTGCGGGCCTGCTGTACGGCACCAGCTCCTTCGGCGGCTCGTCGGGCTTCAACCCTCTGTTCCGGCTGCTGTATGCCGGCGATTCCAATCCGCTGGGCTCCAGCTTCTACGATCCCGATGTGGGCAATGTCCACCCCATTCCCTACGACACAATGTGGAGCAATTCCATCCGGTATGTAAGCCCGGACGTCAATGGCTTTGTGGCGTCGGCCATTGCAAGCCCGGGCGGGGTTCCCGGCGAGTCCAGCGCGTATCGTCTGGGGGGCAGCATTGTCTATTCCGATGGCCCCTTGACCTTGGGCGGGGCGGTGCAGCGCCTGGGGCTGGCCGCGCCGATAACCAGTTCTTACGAAGCCGAGACTTCGCCGCTGTACGAGAACGGGGTCCACTCGGGCCATCAGTTGTCCTGGCTGCTTGCCGCCGCGTATGACTTCGACGTCGTCAAAGTGTTCGGCCAGTACGCCCAGATCCATAACAGCGCGCTCGGAGACAAGCAGCGTGCGCGCGCTTTCTCGGTCGGGGCGTCGATTCCGCTCGGCGCAGACGAGCTGAACATCGGCTATAGCCGCTATTCGCAGGATTCGGGCATCGTGCCGCCCAGCACGACTCCCGGAAACGGCAGTTGCTACGCCTATTGCGGCGGGGGGCAGGACGGTGTCGGCTACGTAGGCATACCAAAGGGGTCGCGTCAGTCATTCGCCGTCGCCTATCTGTACCCGCTGTCCAAGCGCACCGAACTCTATGCAGCCTACCGATACGAGAAGTGGGATCCCGATAGCGTCGGTTTCAAGGATCTGACCACTCACTACGTCACGTCCGGCATTCGCCACAGCTTCTAACTATTCAAATGGGCTTCTACTATGTCAAGAACAGCATATAACGCGCCGCGCATATCGCGGCAGGGCTGGCTTATCGTGTTGGTCTGCCTGTTGGGCATTTCCACCGGGCCGGCGGCAATGGGGCTTGCATCCATGGGCCTTTTCGCCAGAGCGCTGGGGGAGTCGTTCCAATGGGACCGTTCCCAGCTCAGTCTTGCGGTCTCCGCCATGATGTTATGCACGGCGGCGTCGCTGCCTTTGGTGGGGCATCTGATCGATCGCTACGGCGTGCGGCGCGTCTTGATCCCTTCGGTGATCCTGCTGGCCCTCTGTATGGTGATGTTGGGCATGATGCAAAGCTACTGGCAGTTCGTGGCCGCCTACGTCGTGATGGGCACTTTGGCGGCGGGTACGAACAGCGTGCCGTACATGCGCTTGCTGTCCAGCTGGTTCGATCGCCAGCGCGGGCTCGCCATCGGGATCGCCGGCAGCGGCACAGGCCTGGGGTTCGCCTACATCCCGCTGATCACCGAGAGGACCATCTCGGCCTACGGCTGGCGCGGCGGCTATTTCAGTCTCGCCCTGCTGTTGATGGTGGTTACGCTGCCCATGGTGGCGTTCCTGCTGAGAGAGCCGCCGACGGGGGCCGCTCACGACGGCGATGGACCGCCTCCGGGCTCGGTCGGCGACAACCTGGCCGAAGCGCTGCGCAAACGGGACTTCTGGTTGCTGGGAATCATCTTTGTGGCGCTGGCCGGCCTGCTCTATGGCTTGATTCCCCACTTGGTTCCGCTGCTGACGGATCGAGGCATCACGGATTCCCAGGCGGCCTGGATCGCTTCGATTTTCGGTTTTTCAGCGTTTGGCGGACGTCTGCTGATCGGCATGCTGATCGACCACTTCGATGCGCGCAGGATAGCGTTCATCTTCTTCCTGTTTTCGGCCATTGGACTGGGCATCTTCATGCTGCCGTCGAACCCGATGTGGGCGGTGGTGGTGGCCGCGATCATGCTGGGCGGGAGTTTGGGCGCCGAGGTCGATATGCTGGCCTATTTCACCAGCCGCTATTTCGGGTTGCGCCATTTCGCGAAGATTTTCGGCGTGTTGTTCGGGGCGGTGCTGGTGGCGATGGGTCTCGGCCCCTTGCTCTTTGGCATGGTGTTCGATGCCACGGGGTCCTATCAGTCCATCCTGATGCTGAGCGTGCCTATCTGCCTGATCAGTATCGTGCTGCTTTTTGGGCTGCGCCCATACGGCGAGCGCGCGCGGGGCGGGCCGGTCTCGATCACCTGAGCGTCTCCGCCTTGCATGGCTGCCGCATGGCCATGCAAGGCCCTGCGGCATGCTTCATGCGGCATGCTTCTTCCCCGAGTCGAACCAGTTCGCTCGGGGTTTTGCGTTTTAAGCCGGTTTTTTCAGATAGAGCCGGTTTCAGGCTCAATACGAGGCGAAGACGGACTGGATTTCGGGGCGGGAGAGCCGGCTTCCGATGGATAGCATCAGCAGTATGCGGGCCTTCCATGGAGAAAGGCTGTCCGTCCAGATTTGCCCTGGGGCGCTTTCAGTCGGGACGAGCATGCCGCAATTGACGCGGCTTGCCCGCACCACGGCAAGCCCGGCCGCGGCTACGGAAGCCAGTTCGGCCTCTACTGCCTGGCTGGCGGTGCTGTTGCCGGTGCCGGCCCAGACCAGGCCCCGGGCGCCGGCGGCGCGCGCCGCCTGTATGGCGTCAATGGGAAAACCGGCATAAGCGGCCAGGATGTCTACCCGTGCCAGCGGCGTAGCGGGACTAAAGCGAGTGTCCATGGTGTGCGCGCGATCGGAGGCGGCCAGCCAGGTGATGCGGCCGTCATGCACCAGGCCTTGAGGGCCGGTGTTGGGCGCGCCGAATGCATCGGGGCGCAGAGTATCGAGTTTGGCGACTTCCCGCGCACCGAAAACGGCATGGTTCATGGCAACCAGGACGCCTCTGCCCCGCGCCCCGGGGTGGGCCGCCACGGTGACGGCATTCAGCAGGTTGATAGGCCCGTCGGCCGACAAGGCCGTAGCGGGCCGCATGGCGCCGGTGAGCACCACGGGCTTGGCGGTTTTGAGAGTGAGGTGCAAGTAGTAGGCGGTTTCTTCCAGGGTGTCGGTGCCGTGGGTAATGACCACGCCGTCAATGTCGGAATCGTCGAGCACGGCCTGCAAGCGCACTGCCAGCGCCTGCCAGAAATCGGGGTCCGCGTCCTTGCTGTCTATGGAGGCGAACTGCTCGACGGTGATGTCCGCCTCGGCTTCAAGCCCCGGCACGGCGGCGCACAGCTCGGTGATTCCCAGCGCGCCGGCCCGGTAGCTCGCCGTTTGCCGGGGAGCCGCGCCTTTGCCGGCGATCGTTCCGCCGGTGGCGACAATACATATACGTTGCATGGCCACTTTTCAGACGGTCGACTTCTTGGCCTGCTTTTTCGTGGCCTGTACATCGGCGCGAAGATGCGCGGCAATCGCCTCGCTTGCTTTGCGTATGTGTTCGATCATCGCCTTCTTTGCCGCTTTGGCATTGCGGTCGTTCACGGCCTTGACGACGGCCCCCAATTCATCGAATCCCACTCCCAGGCGATTCGGTTCGGCCATGGCCGTAGCCTTGAGATACCCTACCCGATGCAGCAATTGCATGCCGAACGCATGGATGGTGTCGCTGCCGCATCCCGCGAGTATGGTTTCGGTGAACTGATTGGAGAACGACACCAGCTCGGGGATGTCTTTGTTGTCGACGGCCTTGCGCATCGCCTTATACAGGCTGGACAAGGACTGGATGCTTGCCGCGTCGGCGCGTTCGACGAAACGGCTGACCGCCTCGCCTTCGAGCATTTCGCGCAGCAGGTAGATGTCGGCCGCGTCTTCGGCGGTCAGCACAGCTACGCTGATGCGGCGGCGGGGGCCTACGGTAATGAGCTTTTCGGCCTGCAGCTGGCGCAGCGCCTCGCGCACCGAGGTGCGGCTTATTTGTAGAACTTCGCACAGGTCGCGGTCGATGAGGCGGTCGCCGGGCTTGTACAGGCCGGTCGCCAGGGCATTGCGCAGTTTCTCGACGGCATAATCCCGCACCAAAACGGGGTTTGAAATGATGCGCAGACTGTCAAGTTCCATTGTGGATTACCTATACTTTCGGCTTGTAATTGTAAGCTTCAGGCTATGTGGAAGGCAATCCCGCCCATACCGGTCGCCCATCCCGGCATGGGCTCATAGAACACCCTTCGAGCCGGCGTAGACGGCACGGCGCCCGCCAAGGCGACCCATGAGCTGACTTCGAGGCCGCCATTGCCGGCGTCTTCCCGGATGCTTGCATTGTCCAGGGCCGCCAATTCTGCATTGCGGCCATCTTCGAGCATGCGCAGAAAGGCCTCGTCCCATGCCTGGTTGACCCGGCCTTCCTCCGGCACGCCGATCCAGTGGGACAGCCCGCCACCCGCCATGATAACGACTCGTTCGGCCTGTGGGCGCGCTTCGCGGATGTAGTCGCCCAACATCCCGCCCAGCGCCCAGGCCTCGGCGGGAGAGGGGGCCGGATCGTACACCATATTGATATACAGCGGGACCGTGGGGATGCGATGCTGGGGATCGACGATATCGAGTGGAATGACGACGCCGTGGTCAGGCCGCAAGGGGTCGACCGGTTCGAGGCCCGGGCCGCGCTCCTGGACGAAACTCAGGAAGCCGCGGGCGAACTCGGGGTGGCCGGGGAATTCTTCGAGAGGCAGGCCCATGTCGCCGTAGGGCGTGAACGCCGCCGCGGTGCCGATCGCGATGGGTTGCGGCGTGCTCAGACGAAAGTTGTTCAGATGATCGCTGGTGATGTAGACCAGCAGGTCCGGCTCCAGCGCACGCACCCGGCGCCCGATTTCCTGCATGCCTTCCCAGACTTTCAATGCCTGCTCTTCCTGGCCGTCAGGGGCGCCCAGAACGTGAGACATGGCGAAAGCGCCGACGATGATGCCCATGGGTTATCTCCGATCGAAGTAATAGCTGATAGGGAATACGGCGACGGTCGGGCGGCCCGACCAGATCAGCCACTTGATGACGAGATTGCCCTGGATGCGCAACGCGGCAAGATCGTCGCGGCCGCCCGTGCGCAGCACGGGCCAGACATCCTTCGGCACGCCGAAACGCTCGAAGAGCGTTTCGGGGCTGGTGCGTATCAGCGCGCGATCCTGCGGCACGGCGATCAGGTGCTCGATCATCGCATGCACGCCCGGTGGAGCGGTGTCCATGTCAAAACTCCAGGGCCAGGAAGTTCTCGACCACGGAGCAGAATTCGGCCGTGGTTTCGATCATGGCCCAGTGGCCGCAGTGCGGCACGATATAGCCGCGGCTGTTCTCGAGCAGTTCCAGGAAGCGCAGCGCGCGCGCAATGGGCGACACGCCGTCTTCTTTGCCGTTCACCACCAGCACAGGATGCTTAATCGTGCGCAGCGCGTCCTCGTCGTAGACCAGGGTGCCTTTCTTCGTTTCGGCATTGATCGCCTTGAGCGCTTCGGCCGCCGCGGGGTCCGTCATCAATTCGTAGCGATACCGGATCATTTCCACCGTGGGCTTGAATCGGGGCGAAGTCAGCCCTTCGATGACCCGCCGCATTCCCTCGAGCGTGAAGTCGTAATTGAGCGTGTGCTGCAGATGAGGGGAAGGAACGGGCGGGATGGCCAGTCCGGCGCTGCCCATCAGCACGATGCGGTCGAGCAGCTCGGGGCGCTGCAAGGCTACGCCCAGCGCCGTGGCGCCGCCCATCGAATTGCCGACGACGGCGACCTTGGTCAGGCCCAGGGCTTCGATGAAGGCGACGATATGGTCGTTGCGGCTTTTCTGGTCGTAGGTGAAGTTCTCGGGTGAAGGCTTGTCGGTCTTGCCGAAGCCCACCATGTCGGGCGCGATGACTCGATAGCGCTTTGCCAGGATCTTGATGCACTCCTTCCAGTTGCCTACGCTGTCGGCGCCGGCGCCGCCGCCGTGCAGTAGAAGCAGCGGGGCGCCGCTGCCGGCTTCGAGGTAATGCGTGCGGATGCGGTTGGCTTGGATAAAGCAGGAAGATATGTTCATTTGGCGATCCTTCGTCCTAGCGCAGGTTCTCGAGGGTTTGGATTCCGCGGCCGTGGCGGCTGGCGACGCGGCGCCACTCCAGAAGGGTGGAGTCGGTTTCGCAGAGCATTTCGTCGACCCAGCCGAAGTCGTCGGCGTAAAAAGGCTCGGTCACTTCGCGCGCCCAGATGTCGTCGGCATTGAAGCCGTCCAGCCCGTGAGGCAGCAGGATGCGCTCGTACAGATCTTCAAAGCGGTTCTTGTCCTCTTCGCTGGAGACCTTGGAGCCGACGGTCTGGACATACAGATGGGTGCCTTCGTCGATGGGCACATACCATTCGAATTGGGTCGTACCGGCCACAGGGAAGGAGTCGACCTTGAGCACGCCGGGCAGCCAGATGGAGGTTCCCGCCGAAGCGGAGGTTCCGCTGACGTTTTCCGAGCGCGGACCGCGTATGACCACTTCGCCGTCGATGATGCCTTCCCAGACTGCATGATGCTTGGAAAAGTCGTCGGTCACGCCTTTGGGCCCGTCTGCGTCTTCGTGCAGGGTGACGGCGCCGGGCAGGCAGGTATGCCCCAGCGGAAAGTTGAAGGTGCGGAAGTGGCGCAGCGTGGAGTCTTTGTGAATGAAGATGTGCAGCGAGTCGAAGCCGTTCTCGGCGCCCAGTCGCCAATTGGAGTTCACCACTCGATGCTTGCCGAGAATCATCACATCGTCGTCGAGAAAGCCGGGGGGCACGTCGCAGGACAGATCGTGAACCATGTCTTCGTCGCCCAGGAAAACGAAGATCAGGCCCTTGGCCTCTTGCACAGGGTAGGTCGTGATCTTGCGGCGGCCGATGAGGCGGCTGTCGGGAGCGGCCAGGATGTTGACCAGCTCGCCGGTCTGGAAGCGATAGGTGTAGCCGTGATACCAGCAGGTGATGGTGTCTTTGGAATAGCACTCGACCTTTTGCGAAAGCGGCACGCCGCGGTGCAGACATCGGTCGCGCATGGCATAGACTTTGCCGTCGATGCGCTTGAGCAGCAGCTGCTCGCCGAGCAGTTTGATGACTTCCACGGAGCCTTCTTCGAGCTCCTTGGAAAATCGCACCGGGTACCAATGATTGCGGAATCCCAGTTTGGCTTCTACGTAGCCTCGCCAGTCGCCCACCATGTTGGCGACTTCTGGATTGACCAGCGGTGTTTCTGACATTGTGTGACCTCTAAAAGTGTATGTGGGGAAGACGCGCTTATGGTTTGCTGAACCACACGCCGTCGTCATAGACATCTACGGGGAAAGTGCGGATGGCCTGCTTGCAGGGCAGCCCGGTCGCCTTGCCCGTGCGAACGTCGAAACTGCCGCCGTGCAGCGGACAGTACAGTTGGTGTTCTTCCAGATCTCCTTCCGACAAGGACGCGATGGCATGGGTGCATTCGTCGTCGAGCAGATGGAATACACCTTCGGCGTTGCACAACACCATGGGATCGTGCCCCTCTATGTCCACCCGCTTCATCTGGCCGGGCGGAAGTTCCGAAACTTTGCAGAGCAGTACTCGAGATTGAGTCATGTTTTCTTGCCTCTATATTTTGGTGACTAGGCTGATTTGGTATTACTATAATACAAACATACATGAGCCACAACAGGATGAGGAACAAGTTCGTGAACCAGCAACATGACAATTCGCCGATCGTCATCGTCGGCGCCGGCCTGACGGGTATCAGCGCGGCCGAGGCGCTTCGGGCGGAGGGGTGGAAAGGGGAAATCGTGCTATTGAGCCAAGAGAAGGCGATGCCTTACGACAGGCCGCCGCTGTCGAAGGAGGCGCTGCGAGAGGCCGTGCCGCCGGAAAAGCTGCTATTGCGCGATCGCGATTTCTACGACGAGCAGCGCATCGACCTGCGCCTTGGCGTTGCCGCAGACGCCATCGATGTCGCCAGGAAGCAAGTGGCCTTGTCGGACGGCTCGAGCCTTGCCTATCAAAAACTGCTGCTGGCCACAGGATCCCGCGTACGCCAGGTCGAGCGGTTTCCCCATGGGGCCGCCCGCGTGCACTATCTGCGCGAGCTCGATGATTCGTCGAGGCTGCGCCAGGAAATGGCGCATGTGGCCGGACATGTACTCGTGGTCGGCGCAGGCATCATCGGCCTGGAAGTGGCCGCCGTAGCCGTGCAGAGGGGTCTGAAGGTGACGGTGATCGAACTCGGGGCGCGGCCCCTGGCGCGCGCGGCAAGCCCGGCTCTGGCCGATTTTCTGTCGGATGCGCATGCGCGCCATGGCGTGGACATCCGTTGCGGCGTGCGGATCATCGAGGCGAATCCCGCCGCCGACGGGTACGAAGTGCGCCTTTCCGACGAAACGTGCTTGCATGCCGACCTCGTGGTGGTCGGCGCCGGCGTTGTTCCCAACAGCGAACTGGCCCGAAGCGCCGGCATCGACACGGCGCCCGAGGGCGTCCGGGTCGACGGGCGGGGCCGCACGAACATTGCCGACGTATATGCCGCGGGCGAGGTGGCTTTTCACTACAACGAGCTTCATGGCGCCTATCGGCGCGAAGAGACGTGGCAGCATGCCATAAGCCATGGCGGCCACGTGGCGCGCTGCATGCTCGGCGCCGATGATGCATATGCCGAACCCATGTCGTACTGGACCGATCAGTACGACTACAGCGTCTTGGTGTTCGGTAGTCCGATGGGCGTGCGGGACGTGGTGCGGGGCGATGCGCGAAGCGGCAGCTTCATCGTCTTTCACGTGGACGAAGACGGCATATGTGGCCTGACCGCCGTCAATGCGGCACGAGAGCTGCGCAAATACAAGCCGCTGGTGTCGGCTCATGCTTCCGTGCCCGACGAGGTGATCCGGAATGTGGAGGAAGACCTCAGCCATCACTATGCCGCCAGGGCCTGACCCTTCTTGAAGAACTTCAATCCATCGATATATTCATGAGCCATTCAGAAATGCTGCCACTTACCATGCGTGCCGTCCGCCTCGATGAAACAGGGCCGCCCGAAAACCTGCATGTCGTAGAACAACCCGTGCCCGTGGCAGGACCGCATGATGTGTTGATTCGTACAGAGCTCGCCGGGATACTCTACGCGGATGCCGAGGCGCGGAAGGGAAGCTATTTCAAGCCTACGCGATTGCCGTGGTTCCCGGGCCGGGAGGTCGCGGGAACGGTCGTCGCGTGCGGGCAGGCGGTTGCGGATTTTCTACCCGGCGATCGCGTCATGGCAATCGTGCACGCGGGCGGATGCTATGCTGAATACGTACTGGCTTCGGTTGGCGGCGCGCCCAAGCCGGCCGCGGACCTGATCAAGCTGCCCGAGAACGTGGCGTTCGATCAAGGGCTTGTTTACCTTGCCAACTTCCGCCTGGCGCACCTTGTCGTGCATGCCCTTGCAAAAGTGCCCTGCGGTGCTTCCGTCGCCATCCATGGCGCGGCGGGCGGCATGGGGACGATGGTCACGCAGATATTGGCGGCGCTCGATTGCGATGTGACCGCCATATGCCGCGGCCGGCGCGAAGCGGACTTCTGCCTCGCCAACGGCGCTACGCGAGCGATAGACACGCTTGCCCACGACTATGTGGATTCTGTTCTCTGCGCCACCGGCGGAGGCGTCGATTTTTCCTTCAACGGGGTGGGCGGTGAAACGGTCAATCGCGATCCGCTGATTGTGAAGCCTTGCGGCGAAGTCATTCTGTATGGCTATGTTGCCGGAAAGACGCCGCTCGAACCGTTCGACGTCAACAAGACCTGGACGCTCAAGCTTTTCTCCGCCGCCGACTATCTCGCCACGCCGCATTTCGAGCAGGCGACCCAGGCGATGCTTGACTGGCTCGGGACGCAGCCCCTGCTGTCGGCGGGGGAGATCTTTCCTTTGTCTCGCGTCGCCGACGCGCATCGCGCGCTTGATGCCGGAAACCTGCTTTGCAAGCTTTGCCTGCGTCCGGATTAGCAAGCGGCCCGCAGGGCGAGCGGCCCCATTCCGTCCGTCCGGACGGAATGGGCGTCAGGGCAGTATGGTCTTGCTCAGATCGTCGCGGCCATCGATCAGCTTCTGCTCGCGCATGACGTCCCGCCACCAGTTCATCTGCTCGACCGAGATGCCCGTTTCCAGTGTCAGCGGCATGTCTATCGTCGCGGCTACCGGGGCGGGCAGCTTCAGGTACTTGACCATGGCCGCGCGCGTTTTCTCGTGATCGGTGATGGACAGTTCGGTCGCTTCGTCCAAAGCCTTGCGCATGGCTTCCACCACCTGGGGATTCTGCTGGGCATAGTCGCGCGTGGACGCGATGATGCTCGTCAGGGTCTTGGGCGGCACCGTGCCATTGAGGGACACCACCTGCTTGCCGGCCCTGGTGTTGACCAGGCGCACCAGCATCGGATCGACGGTGACCACGGCGTCGACGCTGGCGCTCTTGATCGCGTCGAAGTGCGACGGCACGGCGAGTTCGATGAAGGTCACGTCCTCGTACGAAACGCCGTTCTGGCCCAGGTAGTGCTGGAACATGATGTGCAGCAGGCCGCCCAGCGCGGGAACGCCGACCGTCTTGCCCTTGTAGTCGGCGGCGGATTCGATCCTGGAGTCCGGCGGAGCGACCACGCCGACGCGCGTGCCGCCCTCGGTCTCGGCGGCCAGCACACCCAGGCCGGCGAAGGTGACCAGGTCTATGCCGCTGTCCACCGCTTGTATCGTGTCGGGCACCGACAAGGCGGCTACGTCCAGCGATTTCGACAGCAGGCCCGCGGTCGTCAAGGAGGAAATGCCTATCGGGTGCAGTGTGACGTCCAGACCGTGTTTGGCGTAGATGCCTTCGTCGTAGGCGACGTAGACGGCGATGTAGTCGCCGATGGGCGGCACGCCCAGCTGCACTTTCTGTTGGGCAGCCGAGGCGACGGCGGCAACGCCCGCACAGGCGAGGCCGAAAACATAGGCGAGGCGGCGGACCGCGCTGAGGGTTGTCTTCATGGAATATCTCTCTAGGAATGAAAGTATTGCTGCAAGATCATGCCGTCTGGCGGCGCCAGCGCAACAGGAACCGGTCGGTGATGGAAAAAAGCAAAGAACTCGCATAGCCCAGGGCGCCGAGCAGCAGGATGCCGGCGAAAACGTCGGGCGCCCGGTAGGCGCGGCCGGCCAGCAATATCCATGTGCCCAGCCCCGGCTGTCCCGCCAGCATCTCGACCACGATGGTGAGGATCAGCGTGATGGTCAGGCTGACGCGCATGCCCGCGAGTATTTCCGGCATCGAGCTGGGCAGGGCGATGCGCATGATGATTTGCATGCGCGACATGCCGATGCTGTGCGCGAACTCATAGAGCGTGCGTTCCACGCTGGAAAAGCCGTGTATCGTGGACAGCAGCATGGGCCAGAGCGCGCCGAAGCAGATGACGGTGTAGACCATGCCGTCGCCCAGGCCGAACAAGGCGATGGCCACGGGAATGATGGCTGACGAGGGCAGGGGGCGCAGGGCTTCGAGCGTCGGCTCCAGGTAGGCGCGCAGCGTGCCGGACATGCCGATGACTGCGCCCAGGGCGATGCCGGCCAGCGAAGCCAGCAGCCATCCCAGAAGCATGCGTTCAGTCGTGGCCAGCAGCATGCCGGTCATGCGCCCGCTTTCCAGTCCGCGCATCAGGGCCGCCCAGGTGGCGTCGGGCCCGGGCAGGAAGATGCGCGGCACCAGTCCGGCGTCGGCGATGAGCTGCCAGAGCAGCAGCAGCGCGCACCAGACCAGTACGCTGGCCGTTTTCCAGCCGAGGCTGTTCAGGTAGCGTGTCATCGCGCGCCTCCCCGGGGGCGGGTGTAATCGAACCAGCGGCGCTGCAGGGCAAGCAGCGAGGCGTTCAGCGCCAGGCCGATCAAGCCTATCCAGACGAGATAGGCCAGCATGTACGCCGGGTTCAGAGACATGCGCGCCGTCATGATGCCGCTGCCCAGGCCGATGGGGTTGATGGTGATCTCGACCGTGATGGCCAGGATCAGCGCGATGCTCGCGCCCAGCCTCAGCGCGACAAACAGGGTGGGCAATGTGGCCGGCAGGATGATCTTGCGGATCTTGTCCCACAGGCTCAGCCGCAACAGGCTGGCGTACTCCTTCAACTGGGGTTCGACGCTGTTGATCGCGGAGCGGGTCAGTATCATGACCGGCCAGACCACGCTGAACGCGATGATGCTGGTTTCGAGCCGGTACCCGAAACCGAAGATCATCAGCGCGATCGGGATGAGCGCTACGGGCGGAATCGGGCGGCTGACCTCCACCGTGACTTCCATGAGACGGTCGAAGCTGCGGGAGAGGCCCAGAAACAGGCCGCTGACGATGCCCAGCGTACCGCCTATGGCCAGGCCGATCAGGGTGGCGGCGATGGTTTGCAGCGTGGCCGTCAGCATGGAGCCGTCCATCCAAAGCGAGAAGAAAGCGGCGGCGATTTGCGAAGGCGGGGCCAGGCTTGTGCCGGCCGAATCCGATACGGTGAACCAGCCTTCCCACATCACGATGAGTACGAGCGGCAGCCGGAGCCCGCGCGGGACGATGCGGCGGCGGGGGGAAGGAGTCGGTTCGCTGTCGCGCCGCGCCGCGGTCATTGCTCCGCCCCGCGTATGAAGTTGAAAAGCGTGTGCCGCATCTGCAGAAAGCCGGGTGTTTCGCGCGTCGTCAACTGGTCGCGGGGCCGGGGCAGGGTAGAGCCCAGGTCCACGCCCAGCCTGCCGGGGTGCGGCAGCAGACCGATGACGCGGTCGCCAAGGTAGGCGGCTTCTTCGAGATCGTGGGTGACAAAGAACACAGTGGTGCCCGTGTCGGCGACGATGGACTGCATTTCGTCCTGCAGGGCTTGCCGCGTCATTGCGTCCAGCGCCCCGAAGGGTTCGTCCATCAGCAGCAGGCGCGGCTGCTGAGCTAGGCAGCGCGCGATTTGCAGGCGCTGCTGCATGCCCCCCGACATTTCGGCGGGGTATGCGTCGTTCTTGCCCGCGAGCCCGACTTTGGCCAGCAGCGCGTCGATGCGCGCGCGGTGTTCCGAGCGAGGCACTTTGAAGGTATCCAGCACGAGCTGGATATTGCCCGCCGCCGTGCGCCACGGCAGCAAGGCCTTGCCATAGTCCTGGAACACCACGGCCACGTCGGGGCGCGGTCCCTTGACCGGTTCGCCGGCGTAGAACACCGAACCGCCCGTCGGCCGAGCGAGCCCGGCGATGAGCCGGAGCGTGGTGGTCTTGCCGCAGCCGGAAGGCCCGATGACGCACACGAACTCGCCCGCTCCGAACGTAAAGCTCAGATCCTTGATAATTTCCTGCCCCTTGATCATGAGATCGACGTTGCGGAATTCCACCAATGGCTGATCGTTCGGGGCGGGCATGCGAGTCATAGGAAATCGGTGATCGGGAGACGGTTCGTCTTGGACAAAGCCGGCGGTCAGTTTGTGGGATTGTAATATTGTAGTACCAGATTTCGCCGGAATGACATGTGGCCGCCCATATCCAGGGTTTTTACTTAGAAGCTCTGGATGTCGCTGTGGCGCGGGACTGCTTGGCTATGAGAAGAGGAAAGATGAGGGCTGTCGAAGGCAAAAGGCGTAAGCCTTCGGGGCAGGGATGGCTCATAAATCGCCGATCGTCCTGCCCATCTCAATGATGCGCGTCCGCATCCACTGCTGCAGCCTGTCTCCGTCATCGCGTTCGTGCCAGACCAGCGTCAAGGTAACAGGAGCGAGATTCAACGGCAGCTCAAACGTCTGCAACGGAAACAGTTCGCAGGCTTTGAGGCCCAGGGTTCTGGGTGCGGTAAGCAGCAGATCGGATTGAGCCACCGCCGCCGCGGCCGTGACAAAGCCGGGCAGACTGAGTGCAACGGTGCGCTTCACGCCTTGGGCGACCAGCGCCCGCTCCAGAAGAACGTTGGTGCCGGTCTCGATGGCGGCATGAGCCGCCTCGCTATATTCTTTCAGGCTTATTCTCTTTCCGCGCGGCTTGCGCCGGATACTGCACACCCCCACCAAAGTGTTGGAAAAGAGGTCCTGTGTGCGGAATTCGCGTCCCAAAGGGGTGCCGACGACGTCCAGAAGAGCGTCGACCCCGCCGTTGCGCAAGCCGCCATAGGCGTCCGCCATGCCGCTGGAAACGTCGACGGATACCCGTGGAGCGGCTCTGGTGATATCCGCCAGGACCGAAGTCAGGACAACCATGACGGCGCCTTCAGTGGCCTTGAGCCTCAGCTTGCCGGTCGCCTGTTGCGGATCGAATTCGCCTTCGTTCAGCATGTCCCGCACAGACTCGAGCAGCGCTTCGATCTCGGCCGCCAACGCTTTGCCTCGGGCCGTAAGCAGCATTTCGTTTCCCGAGCGCACGAGCAGGCGATCACGGAAGAGTTCGCGTGCGCGAGCCAGGGCATGGCTTACGGCGGGCTGGCTCATGTGAAGCTGAGTGGCGGCCCGGGTAAGGTTTCGTTCCTTCAGCACTGCCGCGGTGATCACGAGCAGATTCAGGTCGACGTTGCGCAGATTCGTCCTATGCATAACCTATATTTTTACTATGCAGTTCACATATATGTCCACGCTGGCTACGCTTCCAGAACGTCCGGCCCGAGCGGCGGCGATATAAACATATCCGGAGGAAGCAAAAAATGTCCACCACAACAACTGGCCTGCGCCATATAGACAGCAGTGATGCCCGTTACGAGCCCGTGAACGTCCACGGCAGCATCATGCAGAAAGCTGTGATATTCGAGGGCAACTACGATGTCCGGTCGGGCTTCTACCGCCTGGAGAAGGGGCATGTGATCAGGCGCCACATTCACACCAAATGGGTTCAGGTCATGGTCGTGAAGGGCTGTATGAAAGTGGAGCAGGACGGGTCCGGGGTCATCGAGGCGAAGTCGGGCAGCGTGTACTTTCTGGATCCGCATCATCCCCATACTGAAACTGCGCTGGAGGAAACAGTGGTACTGGTGACCCAGGGCGAAGATCGCCCGGGCTGGTAGTCCGCCGCCATCCGGCCAGCCGGCCCGGCGCCCGCAGGCGCGCCGATTTTTTCTCGTCTTGCTTATCAAGGAGGTTGCCGTGCAACTTCGCAGAACACTATTCGCCTTTGCCCTTTCGGCCGCGATGTCGACTCAAGCCTTTGCCGACGTAAAGATCGGCGTCATTACTTCGGGAACCGGGCCCATGTCGCTTATCGGAATCCCGCAAAAAAACAGCGTGGCTCTATTGCCCGCCGAGGTGTCGGGCCAGCCGGTTCAATATATATCTCTGGACGACAAAAGCGACCCGACGGCCACGGTAAGCGCGTTCAAGAAGCTGGTCAACGAAGACAATGTCGACGCCATTATCGGCCCCACCGGTACGCCGAATGCCATGGCGGTGATGCAGTTCGCGGCGGAGACCGGGACGCCGGTGTTGACGTTGTCGGGCGGCGCGGCGGTCGTCGTTCCCATGACCGAAGAGAAAAAATGGATGTTCAAGCCGTCCCAGAATGACGACATCATCGCTAAGGCCTTGGTCCAGGACATGGTCGACCGCAAGGTCAGGACCCTGGGGGTCATCGGAACCGCCGATTCGTTCGGCGAAAATTGGAGCCAGGTGATTGGCCGCTTGACCCGCGAGCACGACATAAAGATAGTCGGCAATGAGCGGTTCAATCGACCGGATACATCGGTAACGGGGCAAAGCTTGAGGATACGGGCGGCCAATCCCGATGCGGTACTGGTCGCCGCACCGGGAGCGAGTGCCGTACTGCCGCAGGCGACCTTGCGGGACCACGGCTATAAAGGACGCATCTACCAAACGCACGGCGCGGCAATGGACAGTTTCCTACAACTGGGCGGAAGCAATGTGGAAGACACCATCCTGGCGGCCAGCCTGATGCTGGTGGTGGAAGAAGTGTCCGACGAACATCCTTCAAAAGCGGTTGCCACGCGGTATATGCAGGCGTACAAAGAACGTTATGGTGTGGTGCCGGCAACATTCGGCGCCGCGGTCTACGATTCCGGCCTGCTGCTATCCCATGCCATCCCGGAGGCGCTGAAGCGTGCGAAGCCCGGTACCCCCGAGTTCCGCTCCGCTTTGCGCGACGCTTTGGAAAATACGCAAGAGCTTGCGGGAACCCAGGGCGTATACACCATTACTCCTGAAGACCATAGCGGTTTCGACGAGCGGGGGCGGGTCCTCATCACGGTGAAAGAGGGCGGCTGGAAGCTGTTGAAGGAGTAAAACGCTGCCCCGCTCCGGCGCCGCTATTCCTTGTTTTCCGGGGCAGCTTTGGCTTTAGGCTTCGGTTTGAACGGAAACGCTGTTCCGGAAGCGCCGGGCTTGGCGGGAATCTTCAGCGATAACGCCATGGCGGCCAGCAGTGCGGTGACCGTGAAGCCGAGAGACCAGGCGATGGGTATCTTGTAGATGTCTATGAGCAGCATCTTGGCGCCGATGAAGACCAGGATGACTGCGAGCCCGTATGACAGCAAGTGGAACCGCTCATGCATGCCCGCCAACAGAAAATACATTGCCCTCAGTCCGAGTATCGCAAAGACATTCGACGTGAGCACGATGAAGGGGTCGGTCGTAATCGCAAAAATCGCCGGGATCGAGTCTACCGCGAACACGACGTCCACAATGCCGATGAGCAGAATCACGACCAATAAGGGCGTAGCCATTCTTACGCCATGGGCTGTCGTGAAGAACTTTTCACCGTCGTAGTCGGGCGAGACCTTCATGCGCTTGTTCACCCAGCGCAGCGCCGGATTGTTCCCAAGGTCGGGCTCCTGGCCAGCCGCCCGCCACATTTTTACTCCTGTGAACAACAGGAATGCGCCGAACACGTACATGAGCCAGTGAAACCGGACGATCAGCCAAGCGCCGATCAGGATCATGACGGCGCGCAGAACGAGCGCGCTCAGAATCCCGATCATCAGAGCCCGCTTCTGAAAAGGCGCGGGCACGGCGAAATAGGTGAAGATCATCAGGAAGACAAAGATATTGTCGACCGCGAGCGCCTTCTCCACCAGATAGCCGGTCACGAACTCCAGCGCTTTTGCGTCCGCCAGCTCCCGCAAACCGGGGTCGAGGCCGGTGCCGCCTAGATACCACCACAGCCAGCCCACGAACAGAAACGACACCGCCACCCAGATCAACGACCATATGGTCGCTTCCCGCATGCTGACGGTGTGCGAACCTTGCCGGTTGAGTGCCAGAAAATCGATTGCGAGCGCAATCAGGACGAACGCTGTAAAAAGCGTCCACATCAAGGGTGTAGCGATCGAGGTCATCGTAGACGAGTTCCGCCACCCAGGCCGGCAACGCTTGGGCGATAAATTTTCGGAAACCTCGCTGGTCTCGCCGCTTAGGACGCGTTGTGTCCTGAGATACGGCACCGAACACCGGTGGCTGCCAATCGACCAGTGTCGTAATGACGGCGCCGTAAGCACCACGCACTTGGGCGCATGTGCCAGCTACTCCCCTTTGAGAGGGTTAGGAGTAAAGCAGAAAACGCGTGCCATCGTCAACTCTTTTTTCGCCGGCCGGGCGTAGCTCGGATCCTCGCGGCTTCATAAAGCTCCGGAGTGGAAATATCTACGATCGACTGTGGTGCATCGATATTGAGCATTGAAATCGAAACTTGAATAAAAAATCGATAAAATGGAAAATGTCGATCGCGGGTTTCATTGAACCAACTGGCCGAGAGAAGCCGGTACAACGAAAAGAGCCGAGTTTTCCAAGAAAACTCATTGTCAGCAGACAGCTTTTGGCGGTCGCTGAGTCAACCGGAGACATAAATGAAAAGGATATTCAGAACCGTGGCGGCGCTCGGCTGCTTGGCCGTGGCCGCCGCGGCCCATGCGGCAGAGCCCTTCAAGATCGGCCTCATTCTGCCCATGTCGGGGCCGTTCGCTTCGTTCGGGAAGCAGATCGAGGCCGGCGCGCGGCTGTATATGGAGCAACACGGCGATACCGTCGCGGGCCGCAAGATCCAGATCATTGTCAAGGACGACGGCGGGGTTCAGCCCGAACTCACCAAGCGCCTGGCACAGGAACTGGTCGTGAAGGAGGGTGTCGAGGCGCTGGCCGGCTTCGGGCTTACGCCGCTGGCATTTGCGACGGCTCCGATCGCAACGCAGGCGAAGGTGCCGATGGTGGTCATGTCCGCCAGCACGTCGTCCATCGTCGACAAATCGCCCTACATTGTCCGCACGTCGATGACCGAGGCGCAGGTGACGGCGCCCATCGCGGATTGGGCCGCCAAAGATCCGAAGGCCAATATCAAAACGGTGGTGACGCTGGTCTCCGACTACGGTCCGGGCCTGGACTCCGAGAAGGTCTTCGTAAAGCGCTATACCGACGCAGGGGGCAAGGTACTGGACTCGATACGCGTGCCGTTGGTGGGGCCCGATTTCTCGCCGTTCATGCAGCGCGTGAAGGACTTGCAGCCCGACGGCCTGTTTGTGTTCCTGCCGCCGGGCCCGGGCGTTACTCTGATGAAGCAGTTTGTCGAGCGCGGGCTGCGTGATGCCGGCATCCAGCTCATGTCCACCGGCGGCTTGCTCGACGACTATTTCATGCCCACGATAGGCGACGAGGCGTTGGGCACGGTCACCTCGGGGCATTACTCGGCTGCGCACGATTCGCCCGAGAACAAGGCCTATGTCGAGGCTTTCCGCGCTTTCGTGAAGGATTCGATGCGTCCCAATTTCATGTCCGTCGGCGGTTACGACGGCATGCATGTGATCTACGCCGCGCTTCAGAAAGCGGGGCCGGATGCCACGGGGCAGCAGCTCGTAGAGGCGATGAAGGGCCTGGAATGGACGAGCCCGCGGGGCCCCGTCAGCATCGATCCCGAAACGCGTGATGTCGTGCAGAACGTGTATCTGCGCCGCACCGAGAAAGTCGACGGCAAGCTCTACAACATCGAATTCGACAAGGTCGAGAAATTCAAGGACCCCGGGGTTTGAGAAGCGCGCATATCAGAATGAAGGGAGTACACATATGACTGACTGGAGCATCTGGAGCTTTTGCTATGCAGTGGGCAAGCTGCCTTATGATTTCTTGAACGGCGCTCCGGTCCATAGCAACCGCGGCAAAGTCGACGCGCCGATGCTGGTCACTTTGCTGCGTTCGACGGACGGCGAGACCATTCTTGTCGATACCGGCTTCGAAGCCGCCGGGTCGATGACCGGCGCCGGTTTTGCCGACTTCGTTCGAAGCGACCTGCTCGTGCAGCGTTTTGGCTACGCGCCCGAGAGCATAGACAAGATCGTGCTGACGCACATGCACTTCGACCATGCCGGCAACTTCCATAACTTTCCCAACGCAAAGATCTATCTGCAACGATACGAGTACGACGCCTGGCGTCAGGTGCTCGACCAGCACGACACCAGCAAGGTGACGAAGGCCGACTGGGCATTCTCCTCGCTGAATGTGAACGACTTCGATCTCCTGGAGCATGCCATTCAAGAAGGCAGAGTCGAGTTCCTGGAAGGCGATGCCGAGATTGCTTCGGGCGTTACGTGCAGACTTGCGCGCGATACGCACACTTTCGGCAGCCAGTGGGTGGATGTCGCCACGGAGCGGGGGCGCTATGTCGTTGCGGGCGATTGCTGCTACACATTCGAGAACTTGAATCGCATGTGGCCTCCGGGGTATTCGCAGGGAAATCCGTGGAATATGTTGCGCGAGTTCAACAGGATGAAAGACGTTGCGGGGGCCGACCTTGCAAGACTGATACCGGGCCACGATATAGAGCTGTTCAACCGCTATCCGTCCGGAGAGCGCGAAGGGGTGCGCTTTGCAGAGGTTTGCCTTGCCGGGCGGCATGCGTCGTTGCTGGGGCGGACATCGTTGGAAACTCAAGCACGGTGACACTTACGTTTACACCCTTTAGCACCACGAAAATGTTTTCAATGTTATGGTTCTGGAGGACAAAGCGGCGCCCGAGGCGCCCGCTTGCTTGAATCAACCTTCAGTACGTGCTCGGCGCCACGCAGTACAAACGCCGATCACCCATCATCAATCCCATGAAGCCTGAACTCTCGGGGGCGTTCTCCTGCGGGCAAGGGTGGTTATGGGTCCAGGGCCGATGCTTGCCAAGAAAACTTTACTCAATTGCGTTGAATCGCTTTATCGCCTAGCTCAGAATCGAACCTCTTTATTGGCTGCCTCGCTGTGCCTTGCGGGCGGCTTGTTCGCCACCCCCGGTGCATGGGCCGTCGAGTCTACCAACGACACGGCCGCGCTGGCGTCCACTCAGCTTACCTCCCTCGAACCCGGCTACCAGTTGCCTGAGTCCATGCCTTCCGCGGATGACCATGTGGAACCCGCACAGCATGAACCTGCATCGGGCATCGACCTGGAGCGCGTACAAGACCTCGAATCCATCGTCGACGACGCGCGCAAGCAGGCGCAGGTCGAGTATCTTGCCCGGAAGCTGGGCAAACCGGCGCTGGCGGTACAGCAGTATGTGCACCTGGCATGGGCCGAAGCCAGGCGGCGCACCGGGCTCAGTCCCGAGCTTCTGATCGCCATCATGCACCGGGAAAGCACTTTTCAGCCCAAGGTGCAAAGCAGCTACGGCGCCCAAGGCCTCATGCAGGTGGTGCGGCGCTGGCACCGCGAGAAGCTGCGGGCGTCCGAGTCGCTGTTTGACCCGGCCGTCAACGTCCGCGTGGGCGCCGACATCCTCGAAGAGTATCTGGAACTGGTGGGGGGCGATCTCTCCAAGGCCCTGGCCAAGTATTCCGGCAATACTCGCGGCTATGCAAAGACCGTCATCGGCGAGTCGCGCAAATTGGCTCAGGTCGCCGACCTGGCCGCGGCGGAGGTGGCGACCGCCTCATGGCTGACCGAGGAGGCCTCGGCGGAATACGCCGGTTGAATTCGTGGCGGGCGCACATGATCGCGCGCCCTCTTCATTAGAAAAAGGTGTCCAGGTCCTGTGCCACGATGACCGGCCCGTTGTAGTGCTTGCGCACCTCGAGCGCTTCTGCTGTGTAGTCGTCGCTGTTGAACTTGGGCGTAAGGTGGGTCAGGATGACTGTCTTGACTTTGGCCCTTGTCGCCAGCTCGCCTACATCCTTTGGCGATAAATGCCCTTGCGACGCCTGTTGCATGATTCTTTCTTTTTCTTCGGGTGTGTGGCTGTCCCACTGCCCCGAATCTATCAAGATCTGCTTGCGGGCCTGAACCGAGTTTAGTTCAGCAACCAGAAAATCAGCGCCTTGAGCCAGTTTTTCCGTAGCGGGGTTCGGGCCCGTGTCACTGGTAATGGCGATGACGCGGTCGGGAGTTTCCACCCGGTAGGAAAAAGACTGGTCGTATTCCGTCTTGTTCTTATGAAAATCAAAGTGTGTGTTCTCCGCAGCGTAAACCTTTACATTTTTATCTTCATAGACAAGTCCCGGCTCTGCGTCATGCCCACGGAATATCTTTTGAATCGGTATGGAACGGCCTCCATCTTCGATCCTGAGAATGGCGCTGGGGTTTGAATACTGAACGGCGGTCTCGACGAGTTGCCGGGTGCCTTTAGGGCCGTACACATTGATGGGTTCGGTCCTTTTGCTGTCCCATGCGACAGACATGAGCGTAGCCAGTCCCGCGGTATGGTCGTCATGATGGTGGGAGACAAATATGGTGCCGATGTCTTTCAGGGGAATTTCCGCCTGGGCGAGCCTTCGAGCAGCTCCGTCTCCCGCATCGAATACGTACGACTGGTCATTGACGACAATAAGATTCGAGTTCTGAGCCCTGTTTTTCATCGGGAACGGTCCTGCGACGGTTCCCAGCGTCACCAATTTGGTGCTTGGGCTGGCCGCTTGATTCTCTGCAAACGCGCCGCTTGAAAAACCCAGGCTGGAGCACAGCAGCATCCCCAGCAAAAAAGTGCTTTTCCCTTTCATTGCCTCGCCTCTGTAATACTGATTTATTGCGAGCGCCCAGTATAGGTTTACGAATGTGGATTTACCGCATGAGAAATAATAAATAATGAGCAGTTGTAATGATCGTCAACCGATCTTCCATGCAAGGGGAGGTGTATGCGCGTTCACGCCAAGGCCATTCGGTACTTCGACACGATACGCAGGACCGGATCGATCCGGGCGGCGGCGCGGCAGCTGCACGTCGATGCTTCGGCCGTCAATCGCCAACTCCTGAATTTGGAAAAAGAGGTCGGCCTGCCGCTGTTCGACCGCCTGCCAGGCGGGCTGCGCCTGACGCAGGCGGGCGAGATATTCTCCCAGCATGTCATCGCCATACTCCAGGATGAGCAGCGGACGTCGATCGAGCTGGCCAAGCTGCAAGGCGTCAAGCGCGGAGAGGTCCGATTGGCCAGCGTCGAGGGGCTGACCACGGATTTTCTGCCCAATGTGCTGGAGACCATGCTGCGCCGGCACCCAGAGATCCATATACATACCTATACGCATGGCTCCAGGCAGGTCGGCGACCTTGTGTTGAGCGGTGACGCGGACATCGGCCTGGCGTTTTCAATGCCTCCGCACGCCGAGCTGCGATGCCTCAGCGCCGGGCAGTTCCGGGTGGGCGCCATCATGTCGGCCGGCCATCCCTTGGCGAAATGCGCCAGCGTCGGATTTCGGGACTGTGCCCGCTATCCCCTCATTCTGGCAAACCCGAGCCTTGCCCTGCGCGCGTTGATGGAGCCGCTGCTGACGACCCTGCCTGCGCCCACGTCCCTACAGTTGCAAACCGACTCGATCGAGCTCATGCGCCAATTGGCGATCCGCGGCCTGGGCGTTGCATTTCATACCCGCGTCGGCCTGGACTCTCTGCTGGCGGACGGCCGGCTGGTCTATAAAAGCCTGCGCGGCAATGCGCCCAAGGCCAATCTGGGCATCTATGTGCGCGCGGAGCGCGTTCTGCCCCCGGCCGTCGACCTTTGCGCCGCCTTGCTCGGCGAAGCACTGCAACGGCTATCCAAGCAGGAAAGCGCCACGCGGGGCGGAGCCGGCAAGGCCGGCTAAGCCGATCATCGGCCGCGAACAGAACGTCGTCGACCCCTTGCGGGACAGCCCGCTTTTCAGTTGCAGAAAATGCAACGCGCTGCTGTTTATTTGCCGATATGCGCCACGGACCCGGGCCGCTACACTGGTTTACAGAACAATGAATCGCACCGCCGGACGCTTGAGAATGATTCGGTTCTGAAGGAGGAGACATGAGCACTTTTGTAAAGAATGCCTGGTACGTTGCGGCCTGGAGCAAAGACGTGGGGCGCGAACTGCTGCCGCGCACGATTCTCGGCGAGCAGATACTGCTTTACCGCCGCGAAGACGGCACGCCCGTGGCGCTGGTCGACCGCTGTCCCCACAAGCTGGCCCCTCTTTCGGTCGGCCGGCTCAAGGGGGACTTCGTCGAATGCGGCTACCATGGCATGACGTTCGACTGCTCGGGCGCCTGTGTGCGCGTGCCCGGCCAGCAGAGCATCCCGCGTTCCGCGCATATTCGATCCTATCCTCTCGTGGAGCGGTACAACGCCGTCTGGATATGGATGGGAGTCCCCGAACTGGCCGAGGCGACGCCTATCGTCGACGTGCCGCACTATGAGGACGCGGGCTGGGGAGTGGTGGACGGGCAGTACCTGCACTTCAAGACCAACTACCTGAACATCACCGATAACCTGGTGGACCCCGCCCACACCTCTTATGTGCACCGGAACACCATCGGCAATGAGGCCGGTGAAGACGTCGGCGTCCAGGTCGAACAGGGCGCATCGCATGTGCTGGCCTATCGCTGGATCAAAGACGCCCCTCCGGTCGCCCTGGTTGCGCGCATGGGTCAGTTCACCGGAAACGTGGATCGCTGGCAGTACTATTACTTGTACTTGCCGTCGGTGTCCTGCGTCGATTTCGGCAGCATCGCGGCGGGGGTCGAACCCACCGAAGAGAACAAGGACAAAGGCATCCGCTCGTTCAGCTTCAATTTTCTGACGCCCGAGACCGAATCGACCACGCATTACTTCTGGCTGCATGTGCGCAACTATCATCCGGCCGATGCCCAAGCCTCGGACGATGTGGCCCACTTGATGAACCTGACCTTCAAAGAGGACGCGGATCTGCTCGAGCTTGTCCAGATCGAGCAGGAGCGTACGGGCGTCAGGGAATACACCGGGCTGGCCATCGACAATGCGCCGGTGCGCATACGCCGGATGATAGAAGGCCTGCGGGCCCAGGAGCAGCCCGAGCAAGCCGGTCAGACCGCGGCCGCTCGCCGAGCTTCCCAGCCTGCTTTTTCTTCCTGACCGCCAAGGAACCCGTGATGATATTTTCACTTGGCTGCAATGGCCGCGGGATCCAGCACGATCGGCCTGTTTCGGTGGACGACCAGTTCCGAATGTTGAAGGAGTCGCGCGTCTTCGATCATTTCGATCGCATGCCGCAACCGGGCCAGGAGCGGGAGTATCTGCTTGCCTCCCAGCGCTATGGCATTCCCATCCGCACGGGCCTGTGGACTTACGTCGCTGGTAAGGACGAAGCCGTTCTGGAGCGCAACTTGCGCTTGAGTAAGGAGGCCGGCGGCGAGTTCCACAACATCATGTTGCATGCCAGGCATGCGCAAGGGCATGTTGTCACCGACAAGGAGTGCGTCGATTTTTACCTCCTGGCTCATGAGCTGGGGCAAAAGCTCAATATCGACATTGGCTTCGAGGTGCACATATATATGTGGTCGGAGGACTTCAGGCGGATCACTCCAGTTGCGCAGCAAGTCAGAAGCCAGGGTGTGCCTTTCAACTTCATACTGGATCATAGCCATGTGCTCTTGAAGCTGGACAACCCGGAAGAGCAGACGGTCAGCGGCATCCGCGACGACGTAGAAGCAGGACGCTGCGTCATCGATCCCTATGAAGAAGGCAACGTTCTTGATGAATGGATCGCCCAGAACATGATTCACTGGCTGCAAATCCGTCCTGTTTCTCCCAACGGGCCGAAGAACCCATGGGAACTAAAGGAAGGAGGCACCTATGGGCGCGCCTGTCAGTACCCATTTGCCAAGCCAGTGCCAGGTGAATGGCATCTTCCTTGGCACGCCTATCGCGTCGAACCGTGCAAGGAGGTGGTGCGGCGGTTGCTTCGTCACCATAGAGACACCCCCGGCAGTCCTTTGCGCTATATCACAACCGACATGATCGACATGGCCGACTATGGCGGCGGCGTGAAATATTCCTTGTTCGAACAGAATGTGGCGATCGCGGAATGGTTCCGCGAAACCTGGGCGCAAATCCAGGCCGAACCGAAAAACGTCGACGCTATGACGTAAGCCTGCCGACGAGCGTGGCTGATGAAGGATGTATCGAGCCGGACGAAGATCCGACAGCCGGACTGTACTCATTACAAAACCAAAGGAGACGCGCAATGCAAGCAAATTCCTCGTTGGCGAACGAGTCCTTGTCCGGCGGCAAGCTCGCCGTACTTGGCCTGCAGCATGTGCTGGTGATGTATGCCGGGGCGGTCTCCGTACCCCTCATCGTAGGGCGGGCGCTGAATCTGAGCCCGAGCGACGTCGCCTTCTTGATTTCGGCCGATCTGTTCTGTTGCGGCATAGTCACCCTCATCCAGTCGCTGGGAGCGACACAATGGTTCGGCATTCGGCTGCCCGTCATGATGGGCGTGACCTTCGCCGCCGTCGGCCCCATGGTCGCCATCGCCGGCCACGGAGAGCTTGCTGCGCAGTTCCTGTTCGGAACCATTATCGCGGCGGGCGTTGTCTCCATAATCATTGCGCCCATGGTGAGCCGGCTGCTGCGCTTCTTTCCGCCGGTGGTCACAGGCACCATCATCGCCATCATCGGCATCACCCTTATGCGCGTCGGCATCAATTGGATATTCGGCACGCCGGTGGGGCCGACAGCGCCCAGTTTGATCGATCCAGAGCATGCGCGATGGCTGCGGCAAGCCTCCGAGCTGGGCGCGGACGCCAATTCGCCGCTATCGCCCATGCCGCAAGGTCTGTCCATCCTGCCGTCCGTACCCAACCCGCGGTATGCGGACCTCGTCGGCATGGGCATCGCCGCCGTGGTGTTGGCGTCCATTCTTCTCATCTCGAGATATCTGAAGGGATTCATCGCCAATACGGCCATTCTTCTCGGCATCGCCATCGGCGCCATACTGGCCTCGGCGCTGGGGCTCATGACCTTCGACAAAGTCGCGAGCGCGCCCTGGTTCGCCCTGGTACACCCCTTCCATTTCGGCATGCCTCGCTTTGACCTCGTCATGATCGCCACCATGACTTTGGTCATGATCGTGGTCATGATCGAATCAACCGGCATGTTTCTCGCCCTGGGCGAGATGACCGATAAGAAAATCACCGAAGCCGATCTCGCCCGCGGCCTGCGCACCGACGGGTTGGGCACCCTGATCGGCGGCATCTTCAATACATTCCCGTACACCAGCTATTCGCAGAACGTCGGCCTGGTGGCCGTGACCGGCGTGCGCAGCCGCTACGTCTGCGTTGCCGGGGGCGTCATCCTCATCGCTTTGGGCCTGCTGCCGAAGCTCGCGGCGCTGATGGAATCGCTGCCCACCGCCGTGCTCGGCGGCGCCGGTGTCGTGATGTTCGGCATGGTGGCGGTCACCGGCATCCGCATTCTGTCGGGCGTGGATTTCCGAAGCAACCGCCACAACGCCATGATTGTCGCAGTCTCCATCGGAGTGGGCATGATCCCCATGGTCGCTCCGCGCTTCAGCCAATGGCTGCCTCATGCCATTCATCCCTTGATCGAATCAGGCATCCTGCTGACGTCCATCACTGCCGTCGTGCTCAATATCTTTTTCAACAGTACGGGACGTCGACACGCCGAAACCCTGGCTGCGGCCGTGAAAGCCGAGAATTGAGACAAGAGAAGGGAGCCGGCCCTGCGTAATCGAATATTGCGCGGATACGTTGTATGCTGGCGTTTCCCGCCGGCGGCCGCGCCTGGTCTCGTTATGGCCACTCTACGGACGCCCGGCTGAGAGCATGATTGTTCCCACCGAGGTTGCCCGACAATGAACTACACGAGACAAGCCTGCGCCGCCGTGATCGCCTTCGGCATGATGTCCACCGCGCTTGCAGCCGCCCCCGGCGCCGACGAAGCCCTGAAGGCCGCAGTCGCCAGCGATCAGCGCACGCCCGCCTACGCGCAGCGCGATGCCGCCCGCCATCCCTACGAGACACTGTCGTTCTTCGGCATCCAGCCCACGATGACCGTCGTCGAGCTTAGCCCCGGCGGAGGCTGGTATACCGAAATTCTCGCGCCGTACCTGCGCGACGCAGGCCACTACATCGCAGCCGCGTACAGCGAGAACTCGCCCACGGAGTACCGCCGCGGCTATACCGTCAACTTCAAGAAGAAACTGGCGGCCGACCCCGACCGCTTCGGCAAGGTGCAGCTTGCGGTCTTCGAGCCGCCCACCGAATTGAGCTTTGCGCCGGCCGGCAGCGCCGACCTCGTGCTGACCTTCCGCAATCTGCATAATTGGTTGTCCTATGGCGACGACAACATGAAGCGCGTATTCCAGAGCGTCTACGACACGCTGAAGCCGGGCGGCGTATTCGGCGTGGTGGAACACCGCCTTCCCGAGGATATGCCTCAGGACGCCACCGCCAGTTCGGGCTATATGCACGAATCCTATGTGATCGGCGTGGCAAAAAGCGTCGGCTTCGAGCTGGCGGGAAAATCCGAGATCAACGGCAACCCCAGGGACACCGCCGACCATCCGAACGGTGTATGGGCTTTGCCGCCCACTTACCGGAACAAGGACAAAGACCGCGAGCGCTACCAGGCCATCGGCGAGAGCGACCGCATGACGCTGAAGTTCGTGAAGCCTTGACGCCTATGGCTGCGCGTCGCATCGGCAACGCTTCCCGCTTCAGCCGTGACGAGAGTATGACGCTGTAGCGGCCACCTCATGTCAGCTGAAGGCGACGGGCTTGAACACCATCAGATAGAAGATGGCGACGAAGGCGAAGAAAGCGGGGATGCCCAGCGCGATCCAGGCATAGAACCAGCGCCAGTAGGCCGGCGGCAGCGGCGCCTGCCGTAAGGCGGCATCGCGAGCGAGATTGCGCAGGCGGATCTGGATGCCCACCACGGGCAGCCAGCACGCGATGGCGATCGCATAGAGGACGATGGAGTAATACAGCCATGCCGCCGACAGCGGAAACCCCGCCAGGTGCACCAGCCAGAATCCGGTCAGCGGCTGGGCGATCGCCGTGGTGGCGGTAAACAGGTAGTCGGCAATGACCACGTAGCCCGATACTTTTGCGACGACCGCCGTGTCTTTGGACAGGCTGGCAAGCAAGAGGTAGAAGGCGCTGCCTATGCCTGTGCCGAACAGCAGGGTGGAGCTCAGCACATGCAGCCACTTCACGATCAGGTAGTCCAAGGCCGGTCCTCCAACTCGTAAATAATCCACAGGGCTGCCAGGAAAGGCAGATTCTTCAGCACCGGACCATAGGGATGAAGCCAGAATTCGGGCAGCTTCAGGGTGATGATGACGGTGTAGGCGAGCACCAGCACGCCCTGGGCCAGCCAGATCCAGCGTCGTCGTCGGGGCAGTATGGTCAATACGCCGAGCAATAGGTCCAGCGCCGCCGCTCCGTACAGAAACAGCGGCTGCAGCGGGGTCGGCGTGCCCGTGCGCGCCAGCAATGCATAGCTTTGCTCGACGGGATACAGTCCCAGGGACACCAAGCCGGTAATGATCCATACCAGCGCGATGGACCAGCGCAGCACGGGCAGCAGCCATCGCATCCGCGCCTGGGTCGCCACGGCGTTGGCGTAGCCGCTCGGCACGAACTGCCTCGGGGCGCGCGGCTCATGCCCCAGCAGGGAAACCAGCGGCGCGGCGTCGGCCGTGTTGCCCCGCTGCAGCATGCCCAGCGTTTCGTCGTCCAGGAAGCCGCCAGGCAGGCGGCTGCCGGCCTTGGCCGCCATGCGCATGAAAGACATCGGTATGCCGACGAAGCGCGCGGGGCGGGTAAAGCCCATGGCTTGGCGCAAGGCCGCATAGAAGGCGCGCATGGTCAGAGGCTGGGGGCCCACGACGGCGATGCGGGTATCGGTTGCCGGCGAAGATTCGACAATGCGCAGCAGCGCGCCGACTACATCGTCTATGTGCACCGGCTGCACCTGCTGGCCGCCCCCGCCGGGCACGGGAATGAGGGGCATGCTGGCGAATCGTTCGAACAGGGCGGCGCTGGCGCCGCCGGGGCCGTAGACCAGCGAAGGCTGCACGATGGTGCTTCGCGTCGGCAGGCTCAGCAGGAAGTCGTCGGCCGCCTTCTTGCTGAGGTGGTAGCGCGACGTGGCCTGCTCGTCGGCGCCCAGCGCCGAGATCTGGACGATGTGGCGTACGCCGGCCTGCGCCGCGGCGGTAAACAGCGCAATGGGTGCGGCGCGGTGCAGCGCATCGAAGGTCTGGCCGGGCGATTCGCGCAGGATGCCCACGGCATTGACGACGACGTCCACGCCGTCCAGCGCCGGCGTCCAGTCCCGCGCCTGTTGCGCGTCGTTGTAGTCGACGATGAACTGAGACAGGCCCGGCCTGGGGTCGGTTCGGGCTTTGCGGACCGCGCAGCTTACTTCGTGGCCCGCATCCAGCAAGGCATCGAGCAGATGTCGTCCGATAAAGCCCGATGCGCCAGTCAGCAATATCTTCATGTCGGCCCCGAAAGCGTCAACAGATCGTTACAAGGATAGCCAGCGTGTCTTGCTATTCTAGGTGGCCGCGGGCCGCACAGGAGTCCATAAATGAAAACATTGGTAAGGGTACTGAAGCGTGCCGCGATATCGGGCAGTTACGCAAGCGCCGTGTCGACGGGCGCCTTGCTGCATGGCGGGGCGCGCGATTGCCGCGGCGCCATCGCTCCGGTAAACGCTATAAGCCATTGGCTGTGGGGGGACGAGGCCTTGCACAAGCAGCAGGGTTCGCTGCGCTACAGTGCGGCCGGTTACTGCATACACCACGCAGCATCGATTTTCTGGGCCTTGGGGTATGAGTATCTATTGAGCCGCTGCCGGCCCGAGCCTTCCAAGGCCCAGGCGCTGACCCTGGCGGGCGGCGTCGCGGCGACGGCCTGTGTGGTGGACCTGTACTGTACGCCCGAACGCCTGACACCGGGCTTTGAACGCCGGCTGAGCAAGCCGTCGCTGACCCGTGTATACATCGCCTTCGGCGTGGGACTGGCCTTGCATACGCTGTTGAGGTCCAGATAGCGGCCCGATGTAGACAGCGGCTTATTGCAATTCCCACGCAACCGGCGGGCTCATCGTTGAATCACGGTTGCATCATGCAACCGGTAGATCAGGCCGTGCGGACTGTCGCGCACGAGCTCCAGCTTTCCCCTGACCATGATGGGCCGCTCGTGAACCGGCTGCCCCTCTTTCGCATTCACTTCCACGATCGACTGCGGCGCCGGCGCGGATTGGCATGTGTCGCACAGGAAGCGCGTGTCGCTGAGCAGGAACTGCTTTTCACGCTCGCCGGGGTGCACGGGCGCCATGAACCCTATCAGCGTGATGGTCCTGCCCTCGAGCGCCAGCACCGGAGGCAGGAATGCGACGTCGTAGCGGCCGGCTTTGCGGGTGACGCCGGTCTTGGCGAGTTCCCCCCAAAGCACCAGGTCTTCCGGCGCCCCCTCGAAATCCGACGGCGACAGCCGATGCTCGGGCGGGACGTGGTGATGCCCATGCGAGTGGCCGCCTGAATGGGAGGGCGCCGTTGCGGGTTCGGCCACGGGATGGGCATGAACCGGCGCGGCCAGCATCGCGGTGGCGAGAAAGAGAGGGCCCAGGCAGCGGAAAAGCGCCTGCCCTGCGGGCCTGCGGCCCAGGCTGTCTTTCATTCGCTTTCCGCTAGAGCTCGACACTCTCGTCCTCGTAGACCTTCTTGCCGCCCACGAAGGTGGCAAGCGCCTTCAGGTCTTCGATCTGCTCCACCGGGATGGTCATCAGATCGTCGGAGAGTACCACGAAGTCGGCGAGCTTGTTCGGCTCGATGGACCCCTTGATGTCCGCCTCGTCGGTCAACCGGGCATAGTTGATGGTGATGAGCCGCAGCGCGTCTTCGCGCGCCACCGCTTCATTCTTGCCATATATGCCGTCCATCATCGTGTCCCGCGTGATGAAGTGATACATCACCCAGAATGGATTGACCGGAATCACAGGCGCGTCGGTGCCCCCGGCGACAACCAGCCCCAGGTCCAGATAAGTGTTCAAAGGCGTGACTTGAGATGATCGCTGCGCGCCCCAGTATTTCTTGAGAACAGGAGCGGCAAGGTAGAGGTGGTCTTGCACGGAGAGCCGCAGCTCGAGCGCTTTCATGCGCGGGTACTGGTCGGCCCGGCTGATGAATGCGTGCTCGATGGTCCAGCCGGCCGGCCGGATGTCCTTGCTGGCGTTGGCCGCTTCATAAGCCTCCAGGGTCTTGTCGATGCCGGCGTCGCCCACCGCGTGCGTCGCGACGCGCCAGCCGGCATTGTTCCAGGCGACCGCCTGCTTGTTGAAAGCGTCTTGCGGGGCTCTGTCCAGGCCGAAGTACGTGCCATTCTTGCCCATGGGCTCGGCATAGGGTTTCGACATCAGGCCGCCTTCGAATCCGCCGTCGACGCCCAGCTTGATGCCCCAGACTTTCACCCATTCGTCGCCTTCGCCCTGCTTGATGCCGGCTGCCTCGAAGCTCGCGGGGGAGTTTTCATGCCCCCAGAAGAGCACGCTGTACCGGACCGAAGCGTCGCCTGCATCGCGCACCGCCTGATACTGGCGATAGGCCTCGGTGTCGGTGCCGGGGATTCGTACGCTGGTCAAACCGTACGAGTTCAGGACGCGCTGCTTGGCTTTGACGTCCGCGAGCGTCGTCGGACGCGGCGGCGGCAGCTTGACCAGCGCCTTGGCATTGCCGGTGACTTCGCCCGTCAGCGCACCGCTTGCGTCTTTGGGCAGCGCCCCGCCGGGCGGAACGGGAGTAGTCGGAGTGATATTCCACTTGGCGAGCGCCGTCGTGTTGAGGAAATAGGTGTGCCCGCCGCGGACCAGAACCAGCGGGATGCCGGGCGCGGCCTTTTCGAGTTCGGCCTGGGTGGGCGTGCGGACTTCCTTCAGCTGGGCCTCGTGCCAGTCCATATTGGATACCAGGACATCGCCGGGCCGGGCTTTGGCCGCCGCTTCGGATACCTTCGCGAACAGTTCTGCAAGGCTGCGCGCCTGCGACAGATCGATTCCGGGGCCGCCGCCCGGATCGTGGAGATGCCCGTCCGCCAAGCCGGGTATGACCGTCTTGTTGCGCAGGTCGACGACGCGGGTGTTCGTGCCGACATGACGCTGCATGTCGGAAGAGGAACCGACAGCAAGGAATCTCCCGTCCTTCACTGCGAAGGCCTGGGCGATCGTGGAGTGTCCGTCGACTGTTACCACCTTGCCGTTGGTGTAGACGGCGTCGGCGGCTTCCAAAGCGGCAACGTCCGCGCTCCCTTTGGGGCCCCCGCACGCTGACAGCGCCATGGCCATCACGGTGGTGCTGACCAGCAGACTCTTTCTGGCTACAAACCGGTTGCGCATCGCGGTCTCCTTATGAAGAGGCTGGGAATGGTCGATAAACAACACCAGCGGAACGGCGTTATGAGGATAAACTATTTTGTGCTTCAACCATTTAAGCATCTATTAGTATTACCCCCGACCTTCCGGCACCTGCCAGCGGCGGATGCCATCCGGCAGGCTTCATGTCATCCGGTCAGCCAAGAGAGAACGCCCCGGCCGGCCACCCGTCCGCTGGCGAAGCTGGCGGTCAATAGATATCCCCCCGTCGGCGCTTCCCAGTCCAGCATTTCTCCGGCGCAAAATACCCCGGGCAGCGTCCGCAGCATCAGGTTCTGGTCCAATTCCTCGAACCGCACGCCGCCCGCGGTGCTGATGGCTTCCGCCAGGGGCCGCAGGCCGACAAGCGATATGGGCAGGCGCTTGATGCCCGCCGCCAGCGCCTGCGCATCGTTGAACGCGGTTTTGGGCAGGCATTCATGCAGCAGCGCCGTTTTCACGCCGCGCAGGCCCAGGCGGCCGCTCAGGTGGCTCGACCAGGAGCGCGCGCCGCGGGGGCGGGCCGCTTCGGCCAGCACCTGCGCCGGGTCCCGGTCGGGCAGCAAATCGATGTACAGCTTTGCGACGCCGTCGCTCAGCAAGGTATTGCGCAGGACGGACGACCACGCGTAGATGAGCCCGCCTTCCAGGCCGTCCGCGGTGACCATGCATTCGCCTCGGCGCATGTCGAAGCCGCCTTCCGGCGCCATGGCAATGGCTTTGAGGGGCTGGCCTGCAAAACGCTCTGAAAAATAGCTTGACCACCCGGCCAGAAAGCCGCAGTTGGCGGGGCGCAGCGGTGCTACGGTGACGCCGCGCGCTTCGAGCACGCTTTGCCATGCGCCGTCGGACCCCAGGCGGGGCCAACTGGCCCCACCCAAGGCCAGCACGACGGCATGCGGGCGCACATTCACCGCGGCCTGCGGCGTATCGAACTGCAAAGCACCGTCGTCGCTCCAGCCTCGCCACACATGCCGCGTACGGAACTCGACGCCGCCGGCCCGCAGCCTGCGCAGCCACGCCCGCAGCAAGGGCGCGGCCTTCATTTCACGAGGAAAGACTCGTCCCGACGAGCCGACGAAGGTCTCGACACCCAAATCCAGGGCCCATTGGCGCAATGCTGTGGCATCCAGTTGGTCCAGCCAGGGCGAGACCTGCGCTGCGCGATCGCCGAAGCGCGACCGGAACGCGGCCGGGGGCTCATTATGAGTGAGGTTCAGTCCGCCGCGTCCGGCCAGGAGGAATTTACGTCCGACGGAGGGCATCGCATCGTAGACCGCGACGTGTATGCCGGCCCTGGACAGTTCTTCGGCCGCCATCAGCCCGGCGGGGCCGGCGCCTATGACGGCTACGGTACTAGAAGACATTGGATGACTATGATCGAATTGCGCGGACGCGCCGGGAAAACGCCACGGTAGCATAACGTATGCGGCGCCCGGCCTCGCGCAAAGCCATCATCATGGTTTATACTGCCCCCCAGTATCGATCCATTTCAATCCGATGGGCTGGGAGCCTGTCTACATATCGTTCAGGGCGGGGCGCCGATGTGCGGCCGGCACTGTTCCCCTCTATTAAGGACCAAGCCATGAAATCACGTGCAGCAGTAGCTTTCGAGGCCGGAAAACCGCTGGAAATCGTCGAGATCGACGTCGAACCGCCCCGCAAAGGCGAGGTGCTCATCAAGATCACGCACACCGGCGTGTGCCATACCGATGCGTTCACGCTGTCCGGCGAAGACCCGGAAGGCGTGTTTCCCGCCGTCCTGGGACATGAGGGCGCGGGCATCGTGGTGGAAGTCGGCGAAGGCGTCACCAGCGTCAAGCCGGGCGACCACGTCATTCCGCTCTATACCGCCGAATGCGGCCAGTGCCTGTTCTGCAAGTCCGGCAAGACCAACTTGTGCGTAGCCGTGCGCGCCACGCAAGGAAAAGGCCTGATGCCCGACGGCACCACGCGCTTTTCCTATAACGGACAACCCATCTACCACTATATGGGCTGCTCGACGTTCAGCGAGTACACCGTGGTGGCCGAAGTGTCCCTGGCCAAGATCAATCCCGACGCCAATCCCGAGCACGTCTGTCTGCTTGGCTGCGGCGTCACCACCGGCATCGGCGCGGTCCATAACACCGCCAAGGTGCAGCCGGGCGACAGCGTCGCCGTCTTCGGCCTGGGCGGCATCGGCCTGGCCGTGATCCAGGGCGCGCGGCAGGCGAAGGCGGGCCGCATCATCGCCGTCGACACCAATCCGGACAAGTTCGCCCTGGCCAAGGTGTTCGGCGCGACCGACTGCATCAATCCCAAGGATCACGACAAGCCCATCCAGCAAGTCATCGTCGAGATGACCGAATGGGGCGTGGACCACTCCTTCGAATGCATCGGCAACGTCAACGTCATGCGCGCCGCCCTCGAATGCGCACACCGGGGCTGGGGTCAGTCGGTCATCATCGGCGTTGCGGGCGCCGGACAGGAAATCTCCACCCGTCCGTTCCAGCTCGTCACCGGCCGCCGCTGGCTGGGCACCGCCTTCGGCGGCGTCAAGGGGCGCTCCCAACTGCCCGGCATGGTCGAAGACGCCATGAAGGGAGACATCGACCTAGCTCCGTTTGTCACGCATACGCGCGATCTGGACGATATCAACGAAGCATTCGACCTCATGCATGAGGGCAAGTCCATTCGCACGGTGATCAATTACTAGCGATACCTCATGCCTCACTCCCTAGAGGACAAAAGGCGCGCCGTCATGCGCCTTCGCCGCATCAAGGGCCAGGTCCAGGCCCTTGAGCGGGCGGTCGAGGAAGGAACGGACTGCAGCTTGCTGCTCCAGCAGATCGCCGCGCTTCGCGGCGCGGCGAACGGCCTGATGGCCGAAGTCCTCGACAGCCATCTGCGCGAATTGTTCGGCACTTCGAAAGAGGACGTTCCTCGCGCGGTCGTCGACCCGGATGCGGAAATCGAGTCGCTTATGAAGATTCTGCGCACGTATCTGAAATAAAGGGCAATGGTCTATTATCTTGATGCCAAGATAATATTTGCACCTTTCCGGATGTCCACCCAATCGCCCCCTCGTCGAGGCAAAAGCCTGCGTTTACTGCCCCTGCTTCTCCTCTTTGGCGGAGGGGCGTTGCTGGGCTTGACCACCAATCTGGTCAAACTGGCGGGCGGCGTTGGACTCACGCCACTGGCGTTTCTTACGTGGTCGCTGGTGGTGGCGACGGCGGCCTTGTTTTTGGTGGCGCTGTTGCGTCGCGATCTGCCTCCAGTCGATTCTCGCAGCCTTCGATACTATGCAGTGTCCGCCCTGGTCGGCGTCGCTGGGCCGAATTTCGTTTTCTTTGCGGCCGTTCCGCACGTGGGCGCCAGCTTCGTGGCGTTGACGATCACTTTGCCGCCGCTGCTCACGTACGCGGGCGCGCTTGCTCTCGGCATGGAAGGCTTCCAGGCCGCCCGCGCGATCGGAGTCGTCGCCGCTCTGGCGGGGGCGGGCATTCTGGCGGTGAGCCAGCAGGCGGCTCCGGATGCCGACCTCGCCTGGGCGTTCCTGGTTCTGCTGGGGCCGCTGCTGCTGGCCATCGGCAATCTATACAGGACGCTGCGCTGGCCCCCGGGGGTTTCTGCGCAAGCGCTGGCGGCGGGCATGTTGCTCGCGGCTACCCTCATGCTGCTGCTAGCGGGCCTGATGCCCGGCCAGTCTCTGGCGGTACCTCTGTATCGCGGCCTGCCCGCGCTGCTGATCATAGTGCAGGGGCTGGTGTTCGCGGCGCAGTTCCAGGTGCTTTTTCTGCTGCAGAAAATCAGCGGTCCGATTTTGCTGAGCCTGCTCGGCTCGGTCGGTGCGGTGGTGGCCGTGCCTGTGGCGATCTATTTGCAGAAAGAGACTCCCCCCGCGGGTTTGCTTCCGGCCGCGAGCCTGATTGCGATTGGCGTGGCGCTGGTCGTCGTCACCCGGAAAAAGGGCGTTTCGTCGAGTACGCGATAGCTTGCTGATTACCTCAGTATCAATACCGGCAATGTGGCTTGCCGGAGTATGGCCGTCGTCGTACTGCCAACGACCAACTGCCGTATCCGTGAATGTCCATAGGCGCCCATGACGATCATTTGCATCGTGTTCTGACGGGCGAATGCGATCAAAGCGTCGGCCGGATCCCCCTCAACGGTATGAGCGTCGACCTCGAAGCCGGCTCGAGCCAGCCGCTCCGTCGCCCAGAGTAGTGCATCTTTTTCGCCGCCGACGGTGACGATGGCGCATTGCAGGCCCTTCATGAGCGGACTGCCGGCCACCAGCTCTACCATTCTCAGGCCTGTGGCGCTGCCATCGAATGCGATCATGAAGCGGCGCGGCAAAGTGAAATGCGCCGCCGCGACGAGGATGGGGCGGCGCAAGCCCCGTACCGCGCTCTCCAAATTGTGATCAAGCAGGAAGCGCTTGGGCCGCTTGCTGTATTCGTGTTGCCCCAGCACGTATAGACGGGTGTCTTCCTCCATATCGGTCAAGGCTTCCATGAGTTCGCCCAGCCGCTGTCGAGTCTGTACTTCACCGACGCCGGCCGATATGGCGCGCTGTCGGGCGCCTTCCAGTATCTGCTGTCCGTGCTCGCGCGCAAGCGTGCTGCGGCGTTGGTCGAGTTGGGCCAGTTCTTCCAGAAGCGTCTCCTGCGCGCCCAGCCCAATACTGCCGCTGGCATCCAGTTTGGCGCCTGCATCGCGGGCAATCACATGTACGAATTCCAACGGGGCGGACAGGCGTTGGGCAGCCCAGACGCCGTAGTCGCATACGCTTTCTGTATAGGCAGCGCCATCGATACAAGCAACGACATTGGTCATGGTTTCTCCTTAGTGCCCCGTCAGTTCATGGCTGGTGTCCGGTTTGTCATGTACGGCATACTTGTCAACCAAAGTGGCACTGGCGGCGTTCATGCCGACGATCTCTACGGCCGTGCCTTCCCGGCGGAACTTCAGGATGATCTTATCAAGCGCGTTGACAGCGGTGACATCCCAGAAATGCGAGCGGCTTACGTCGATGGTGACACGGTCGACGGCTTCCTTGAAATCGAACGACGAGATGAATCTGTCGGCGGAGGCAAAGAAGACCTGGCCGAACACTGCATAGCTGCGATGCTGGGCGCCGTCCGCCAGATCGGTTTCGACATGGAACAGCCGGCTTACCTTGGCAGCGAAAAAGAGCGCGCTAAGAAGCACGCCCACGAACACCCCTTTGGCGAGATCGTGCGTGGCCACCACGACGACTACCGTGGACACCATGACGATGCTGGAGCTCTTTGGATGGCTGCGCAGATGGCGGACGGAATCCCAGCTGAAGGTGCCGATCGATACCATGATCATCACTGCCACCAGGGCCGCCATCGGAATCTGCTTCACCCACGGTCCAAGAAAGACCACCAGAATCAACAGCACGATTCCCGCGGTGAGGGTCGAAAGCCTGCCGCGTCCGCCCGACTTAACGTTGATCACGGATTGCCCGATCATCGCGCAGCCCGCCATCCCTCCCAGGAAGCCGGACGCGATGTTGGCGACGCCTTGTCCGGCGCACTCTCTGTTCTTGTCGCTTGGGGTATCGGTGAAGTCGTCGATGATCGTGGCCGTCATCATCGATTCCAGCAGTCCGACGACGGCTAAGGTGAGCGAATAGGGAAAAATAATGACCAGTGTTTCCCATGACACCGGCACGTCGGGAAGCAGAAAAACCGGCAAGCTGTCGGGCAGTTCGCCCATGTGCCCCACTGTGCGTATATCAAGGTCCAGCGCCGTCGCGACGGCGGTGAGCACGACAATGCAGACCAAAGGAGACGGGACGGATTTTGTGAGGTAGGGAAAGAGATAAATAATTCCTAGTCCCGCAGCGGTCATCACGTAGACGACCCAGGAAACATTGGTAAGTTCGGGCAGTTGGGCCAAGAAAATCAGTATCGCCAGCGCATTGACGAATCCCGTCACCACCGATCGCGACACAAAACGCATAAGCCCGCCCAGCCGCAGCGCGCCGGCGAGGATCTGGAGCATGCCTGTAAGAAGCGTTGCGGCCCACAGATATTGAAGCCCATGGTCTTTGACGAGAGTCACCATCACAAGGGCCATGGCGCCCGTTGCCGCGGAAATCATCCCGGGACGCCCGCCGGCAAAGGCGATGACTACGGCGATGCAAAAAGAAGCATATAAGCCGACCTTGGGGTCGACTCCGGCGATGATCGAGAAAGCTATTGCTTCGGGAATGAGAGCAAGCGCTACGACGACGCCCGCCAGCAGGTCGCCGCGGACGTTGGAGAACCAGTCCTGGTACAGAGATTTGGTCAACATAGAAAAATATACACAGCGTATCGCCCGCTATTGATGTCAAGCGGGGCGCGCTTTGATAGAGGAATTAATGCAGAGGCCGCGCTGTCATGCGCAGATGAAAAGGGAGCGAATAGCCAAGTGCTTAGGGCGGACTCAGTCGTTTACGAGCTGTCCCCTGAAAGTCACGACCATTTTTTTGATGGGTTCGTTCTATGCGAACGAGAGCAAGCGGCTCCGCGCGCATCGAGGCGACGAGGATTTGAAGGAGGGAAGAATGCTTGCTCATGGGCGAAGTTTAACTGAATTCTGTATGGGCATCGCCCGGCGGTCCCCTCAACAGATCCTAGCGCTTCAATGCCACGAGCGCATCGTGCACGATGTGCTCCATTTCGCCGTTCTGGGAGCCCGTACTTTGATGGCTTTGCACGTAGGTCAATGTCGAGTCCAGCGCTTTGGTCAGGCGGTCGATCTGTAGTTGCATCCGCTGTGCTTCGACTTGCTGGCCCTTCTTGAAAGCAACGACCATGGAATACATGCCTCCGTAGAGATACAGATGGCGGCATTCCTGCGGTACGGTGCGCCACCACTCTATGAATTCTTTGGGCACGTCGTCTATATTCAGTGGGGGCCGGCGCCAGGTTCCCTCGATATGCTCGAAGCGTTCCATTCCTGTCCTCCCAATTGCCGCTGCCAACGTCTATATAGTACGGCGATCATTCGCGGGTATACAGCCGTGTCATATCAGTGTTTACACCATGTACGCGGGCGCAGAGCGTGGAAGGCATGGCGTGAACTAGGAAGGACGGCCCGTATGGTCGCGGCGCCCGCGGCGGAGCGTCCAAGGGCGAGACCGGAAGCAGGCTTTGCCCTATACGCCAAAAGGCGGACGGCGGAACGGGGCATCGGCCATTTGGCCGACTTTACGATTCGGCGTCGAGGCAAGGCCGAAATCCTGCCGCAGGCGAGACGCGGCAGTGTCGTATGCCGCCGGCCGCCTCGGGGTGTTTCAGCCTCGCCGGGCCGCTTCGATCGTGGCGATGTCGATCTTGCGCATGTCCATCATGGCTTCGAAGGCGCGCTTGGCGGCCGCGGGATCGGGATCATTGATCGCTTCCATCAGCACCCGCGGTGTGATCTGCCACGACAGTCCCCACTTGTCCTTGCACCAGCCGCAGGCGCTTTCCTGGCCTCCGTTCTCGACAATCGCATTCCACAAGCGGTCTGTCTCGGCCTGATCGTCGGTGGCGACCTGGAATGAAAACGCTTCGTTGTGCTTGAATGCCGGCCCGCCGTTCAGGCCCAGGCAAGGTATGCCCATTACCGTGAACTCCACCGTGAGGACGTCGCCCTGCTTGCCCGACGGAAAGTCGCCCGGTGCGCGCAGAACCGTTCCGACAGAGCTGTGCGGGAAGGTTTGTGCGTAGAAGGTTGCCGCGTCCAGCGCGGCGCCGTCGTACCAGAGGCAAATGGTGTTTTTGCTGCGCATGGTGATTCTCCTGTGTGGGAATAATTGGTTATACATCGCTTGTGCAATCGAGCGCCATCAGCCGGGGCGGGGCGCAGCCGCCGTCGGGACGCCGCGGCAAGCAGGAACGTCGCTTGCTGCGCCGAGCCGTGCCAGCCGTGCCGATTGCGTCGGGAATCGCCTTTCGCGCAGGCAAGGCATTTATAGGAGCGGCCTCGTGAACAAGTTATTTTTGGCAGCCGGCTGTAGTGTTTTCATGGCTTTCGCCGGCGTGGGATACGCCCACGGCTCCCCTGGCGCCGGGGCTGACGAGCGGGCAGGCGAGCCTCGCAGCAGAGCGGCCGGCGATGCCGGGGCGCATCAGCCAGGCAGCGGCAAGGCCGCCGGCCAACGTCCCGCAGATCGTACGGCCTCGCCTCCCAAGGACGACGAAAGGGTCGACGGCCAGGTGGAAAGCAGCGACGGCGGCAGCACGGCTACGGAGTCGGGCGTATCGAAGGACGGCGACGCATCCAAGTCCGGCGCGCCCAACGGCGGCGGCGTCGTCAGGCCCAAGGAACCGTAGAACTAAAGAGCAAACCAACCACATCATTTATGCCTACTAGAAGATTGACCCTCAATGTAAATGGAGCGGACCATGAGCTGGACGTCAGGCCCGACGCGCCGCTGCTCTACGTCTTGCGCAACGACCTGGAACTGAACGGCCCGAAGTACGGCTGCGGCCTGGGCGAGTGCGGCGCGTGCACGGTGCTGGTGGACGGCAAGGCTGCCCGCTCCTGTCTCACGCCGGTGTCGGGCATGGCGGGACGCAAGATAACGACTCTCGAAGGGCTGGGCGGCAGCGACTCGCCCGATCCCATCCAGCAAGCCTTCATCGAGCATCAGGCCGCCCAATGCGGATACTGCATCAACGGAATGGTGATGACCACTCGGGCTTTGCTGAATCGCAATCCGTCTCCCAGCGAAGAAGAGATCCGGCGTGAGCTGGCATTCAATTTATGTCGCTGTGGTACCCATATGGAGATCCTGGCCGCCGTGCGCCAGGCCGTCGAGGACGCCGGGCACGCCGCCGCGCCGCCCGCCGCCAAAGAAGCCCGTTGATGATGGACAAGACTATGACTGTCGCCGCGCCGCCCGTCCGGGTGTCACGCCGTACCTTTCTCAAAGGAACCGGCTGCCTGCTGGTTTCATTTGCCATGCCCCTCTCCATGCGCAGGGCCGTGGCGGCCGGTCCCGCCATGGACGCCGGGTCGCAGCTCGTGCCCAAGAACCAGGTGGATTCTTTCATTGCCATAACGGCCGAAGGCAAGGTTGTGGCATGCAACGGCCACGTCGACCTGGGCACGGGAATACGAACGGCGTTCAGCCAGATCGTCGCCGATGAGCTCTACGTGCCTCTGGAACGCGTGTCGATGGTGCTGGGCGATACCGACCGCACGCCGAATCAGGGGCCTACCATCGCCAGCGCCTCGGTGCAGTCGTCGGCGGTTCCGATGCGCAGGGCGGCCGCCCAGGCCAGGCAGTTCCTCATCGAGCAGGCTTCGCGCAGGTTGGGCGTGCCCGCCGACAGCTTGAACGTGCGCGACGGCGTGATTTCAGCCGGCGACGGCGGGCCGGGCCTGTCGTACGGCGAGCTGGTCTCGGGAGAAGCGTTCTCGATGGAGCTGTCCGAGGACGTACCGCTGAAGGACCCCGGCGAGTACGCCTTCGTGGGCAAGCCCGTGCCTCGGGTCGACATCCCGGCGAAGCTGACCGGCGGCCTCATCTATGTGCACGACATGCGCGTTCCCGGCATGCTCCATGCGCGCGTCGTTCGTCCGCCGTATCGGGGGCGAGACGGAGGCGACATGGTGGGCGCCAGCCTGGAGTCGGTTGACAAGGATTCCGTCGCGCACATCGACACGCTCGTCGACGTGGTGGCCATCAAGGATTTTGTCGCCGTGGTGGCAAAGCGCGAAGAAGACGCCATTGACGCGGCGCGCGCGCTCAAGGTCACCTGGAAGTCGCCTCCGCCGCTGCAGGATCTGTCCGATCTGGCCGAGGCGCTCAGAGCGAATCCCGACAAGGTTAGGCCACTGGAGCAAAAGGGCGACGTCGACGCCGCCTTGAAGAACGTGCGGGGGACATTGCGCGCCACCTATGTCTGGCCATATCAAATGCACGCCTCTATCGGGCCGTCCTGTGGCCTGGCAAGCTGGGCGGACGACTTGCTCACGGTCTGGACCGGATCCCAGAACCCGCACAATCTGCATACCGACATCGCCGAGTTGCTCGACCTGCCCGAGGAAAAGATACGGGTGGTGCGAATGGAGGCCTCGGGCTGCTACGGGCGCAATTGCGCCGACGACGCCACCGCCGAAGCCGCATTGCTGGCGCACCATCTTGCACGCCCCGTCCGCGTGCAGCTGATGCGCGAGGAAGAGCACGCCTGGGAGCCCAAAGGCACTGCGCAGCTGATGGAGGTCGAGGGCGGGATCACCGGCGAGAACACCCTGGCTTACAAGTTCACGACCCGCTATCCCTCCAACGGGTCGCCCGTCCTTCCCCTGCTGATGCTGGGCAAGCAGTCCAACGTGCCCGTCGTGTTCGAAATGGGCGACCGGACGGCCATACCGCAATACCGCTGCTCGGACACGGACATCGAGGCGCTGGACATGGCGCCTATCGTGCGGGCGTCATGGATACGGGGTGTGGCGGCCCTGCCCAATGTCTTCGCCCATGAATCTTTCATCGACGAGCTCGCGGCCGCGGAAAAGGCCGACCCGGTGGCGTTTCGTCTACGCTTCATGGAAGACGAGCGCCCCATCGCCTTGGTCAAGGCGGTGGCGGAGCGCGCGGGTTGGACGCCGAGGCCGGCGCACGAGAACAAAGGCCGCAGCGACGATGGACTGCTGCGCGGCCGGGGCTTCGCCCAGCACCGGTATGTGCACGGCGCGTTTCCCGGTGTGGGCGCGTCGTGGTGCGCGTGGGCCGTGGAAGTGGAGGTGGACCCCGAAACTGGCTATGTCCGCGTCCGCAAAGCCGTGGTGGGACAGGACTGCGGCATGATGGTCAATCCCGCGGGCGTCACGCACCAGCTCCACGGCAACGTCATCCAGGCCATCAGCCGCACACTGAAGGAGTCGGTCTCGTTCGACGAACAGGGGGTGGCCGATCTCGAATGGGGCGCTTATCCGATTATCTCCTTCCGCGAGATACCCGACATCGATGTCGTGCTGATGCCCGACAACGGCAATCCGCCGCTCGGAGCGGGCGAGTCGGCATCGGTGCCGGGGGCGGCGGCGATTGCGAACGCCATTTTCGATGCGACCGGGCTGCGGCTGAGAGAGGCGCCGTTCACGCCCGAAAGGGTGAAGGCGGCGCTGTCCGCCCATGAGGAGGGCAAGGCATGAAATCTCGACGCGCCACCTTCCTGCTTTGGACATTGATCGTCGTGATCGTATTGGCTGCGGCGCTTTTCGCCTACGTGTGGAAGCCCGCGATCGAACCCGTACAGCCCCAAGGCAGCTTTCCGGAAGAGCAATTGCAACGGGGCGGGAACATTGCGGCGGCGGGCCTGTGCGTCGTCTGCCACACGGCCCCGAACGGCCAGCGCAACGCCGGCGGCCTGCCCATGGAAACGCCCTTCGGCACCATCTATACCACCAACATCACGCCCGATCCCGAAACGGGCATAGGAGCGTGGTCATTCGATGCTTTCGACCGTGCGATGCGACATGGCGTGGCGCGCGATGGCAGTTATCTCTACCCCGCGTTCCCATACACCTACTACACCCACCTCAGCCCGGACGACATGGAAGCGCTGTACGCGTACATCATGACGCAGCCCGCGGTGCGGGCCGAGCCGCCCGAGACGGAGCTGCCGTTTCCATTCAATATCCGCCCCTTGATGGCGGGCTGGAATCTGCTGTTCCTGGACCCGGATCCGATCGAGCCTGTGGAGGGGGAGTCCGAGGAGTGGAATCGCGGCAACTATCTGGCGCGAGCGGCGGGCCACTGTGCCGCATGCCATTCGCCGCGCAATGCCCTGGGAGCCGAAAAAGAAGGGAAGCACTATCTGGCCGGGGGCGAGGCGGAAGGCTGGATCGCCCCGGCCCTCAATCAGGAATCGCCGGCGCCTGTCGCCTGGACGCAGGAAGCGCTGTTCAACTATCTTCGCTACGGTTTTGACGAGGCGCATGGGGCTGCGGCGGGATCGATGGCGCCCGTTGTCCGCGAGGGCACCGCCCGGATAGCGGAGTCCGACACCCGGGCGCTGGCGACTTACCTTGCATCGCTTGGCAACGGCGACGGCAACGGCGAGCCCGATGGCGGCGGCAAGCAAGCGGCGCCCGCGGAAACGGAGCGCAGGACGCAGGCCGCGGCTACGCTTTCGCCCCCGGTGACGGAAGGAGCGAGGCTGTTTGCCTCGGCTTGCCTTGCCTGCCACCACGCAGGCGACGGCCCGGCGACATTCGGCGTACAGCCGCAGCTTTGGTTCAGCACGTCGCTATACCTCGATGAGCCTGACAACGTGGTGCGCCATATCCTCGACGGCGTACAGTCTCCCGCGAACGACGACCTGGGCTATATGCCGCCGTTCCGGCACAGCTTGAGCGACCGTCAAGTCGCGACGTTGGTGAACTACATGCGCACCAGTTTCGCCCAGAAGCCGGAGTGGAGAGATCTGCCGGCCAAAGTAGGGCACATCAGGTCGGAGTCGGCTCGATGATGGGAATGGACACTGCGGATTCGGCAGCGAACCTGCATCAATAGGCGCTGGCCTGGCGCAGGTCCGATTGCGCCTGCCAAAGTGAACGGAACAGGCTGTCGCGCCCCAGTAAGGCCTCGGGCGAGCCGTCCTCCACGATCGCGCCGTCCACCAGCATGACGATGCGGTCGAAACCGGCGAGCGTGGACAGGCGATGGGCGACGGCGATGACGGTGCGCCCCTGGATCAAGTCCTGCAGCGCATGCTGCACCGCCCGCTCCGACTGCGTGTCCAGGGCCGAGGTGGCTTCGTCCAGCAGCAGTACGGGGGCATCCTTGAGAAAGGCCCGGGCGATGGCCAGGCGCTGGCGCTGGCCGCCGGACAGGGTGATGCCCCGCTCGCCGATGATGGTGTCGTAGCCGTGCCGCAATTGGCGTATGAAATCGTCGCACCGCGCGTGGCGGGCGGCGACGTAGACTTCTTCATCGCTGGCTTCGGGGCGGCTGTAGCGGATGTTCTCCATGACCGAGCGGTGGAACAGGTTGATGTCCTGAGGCACCGCCGCGATGCCTTCGCGCAGGCTGTCCTGCCTCATCTGCGTCACCGGCGTCCCGTCTATCAACACCTCTCCTTGCTGCACGTCGTCCAGGCGCTGTATCAGCGCCAGCAGGGTCGACTTCCCGCTGCCCGAAGGGCCGGCCAGGCCCAGCTTCTGCCCGGCGGGAATCACCAGGTCCAGGCCCTTGAACAGGGGTTCTCCCTCGGAGTAGCGGAACCATACGCCGCGGAATTCGATGCGGCCTTCCCTGGGACGTATGGATGACGCTCCCGGGTTGTCCGAGAAGGCGTGGCGCTCGCCTATCACTTCCAGCATTTCCGCGACGACGCCATATTCCTGCGACGTTTCCACCAGGGCGAGCGCCAGATCGCGCGAACCATGGAGGATGCGGAAGGTAAGGGCGCTGACCAGCACGACGTCTCCGGCGGATATGGCTGCCGCCTGCCACGAGTGGATGGCCCACGTGAGCATGATGCCGGCCATGGCCCAAAGGCAGATGTCGTGAATGACCCGTGCTTTTTCGAGGTACATCCAGCTCCTGCGCTGGGCCTGGGCTTCGACCCCGAAGGCACCCGCCAGCCGCTCGCGTTCACGCTCACGGGACGAGAACGCCTTGATGGTCCAGACGTTGGAGACGGTGTCGACCAGTTCGCCGCCCACCGAGGCGGCTTCCCGGCCATAGGCGCGGTGTAGCGGCCGCCCGCGCACGCCGAAGCCGATGATGATGGCCGCGACCACGGCGACGAAGGCGACGAGCGCCAACGCCATGTGGTAATCGACGAGAGTCAGGACGACTACGGCGCCGATGAAGTCCACGGCGGGCGGCGATATGTTCCAGACCAGGCGGCTCAGTATTGCGCCGGTCGAACCGGCCGTCGCTGTGATCCGGCTGCTGAGCGAGCCCGCCATGTGCCTGGCGAAATAGCGCATGGGATGCCCGATGAGATGTTCGAACAGGTCCACCCGGATGTCGACGCCGGTGGCCACGATGACCCGGCAGCCCAGCCATCCGCTGCAGCGCCACAATACGTTCTCCAACGCGATCAGGCTCAAGAACATGACCAGCGGCGGCCACACGGCCGCCGTCTGCCTGTCGGCCTGGGCCATGGCGTCCACGATCAGCTTCATGCCGTATTGAACCGCCACCGCGCAGGACCCCGCGCCCACGACCAGCAGCGCCAGCCCCGCGAACTGCCAGCGGCGGGCGCGGACGTACTTGAGCAGGAAAGGCCAAGGACGGCCGGGCAGGCGGCTCGAGGTCATGGTCCCCCTTTCTGGCCCGTGCCGTATCTGAGCGCCGCGGGGCCGCCATGCTGCGGCGGTGCCGCGAAAGCCTGTCGGATGCGGGAAAATCGCTTGATCTGGAAAGGCAGCTCTTCGGCCAGGGGGCGATATACCGGCCGCAAGCCATGGGCGTCGATGTTCCCGAGCAGGCCGCACTCGCAATGCCGTTCGTCCGCCCAGCCGGGATAGTCGGCGACGGGATACAGGCAAATGCCTTCGACCGGCACGCCCGCTTCCAGTGCCGCACAGACTTCGTCGCAGACGTATTGGAACCAGGGCCGCCGCCTTGTCCCCTCGGCCCCCGTTTCGGCAACGAAGAGCGGACGCCGGTAGCGATGATAGGTTTCGGCCAGCATGTTGCGGAAAGGCCTGTACCGCGGGTCGCCCTGCTCGATGGTGGCGCCGTTCAGCACCCACTGGTTGTCCGAGTAGTAGTTCACGCCCATGATGTCCAGACAGTCCGGCCCCCCGCCCAGCTCGGGATGCAGAGTTCCCGCCAGCATGTCCCAGGCCTCGTACTGCGCCGACCGGGCATGCGCCGCCCGGCCCCGCGCACGGGGCGTCTTGGGTTCGACGTGGATCAGCGGGTCGACCGTGACGATCCGCGCCCGCGGGTCGACGTCGCGGATCGCACGCAATCCGGCTATGGCCGCGCGCACCAATTGGCGCTTCAGCTCCATGCCGCGGCGGGTCGCGGCCGGTGCGAACAGGCGCATGTCGCCCCCGGCCCAGGCCCAGAACGAGATCTCGTTCACCGGGCAGTAAAAGGGCGTCGCGGCCGTGGCGTCACGCACCACGGCGGCCATGGCGGCGGCAAACCCGGCGAAGCGGACGGGAAATTCAGTGGACCAGATGTCGATGTCGGGAGGCCAGCCGTAATGGCACATGTCCCACACGACCCGCATTCCGGTCCTGTCGGCCGCCTCGAGCATGGGAAGAAAGCTGTCCCATTCATAGCGGCCCGGGCTTCGCTCGATCAGATGCCAGCGCACGCCGTCACGGACGGCATGTATGCCGAGGGATTTCAACGCGCGGTAGTCCTGCTCGGAATGTCGATCGTGGCGCGTGGCGCGCAGCAGGTCCAGGCGCACGCTGTCGGGGCGCAGGTGAGTCGAGCACTCGAAGCCGCCCAGGAAGAAGCCGGGGAACAGAAGCGGTATGGTCATGGCCTGGACGCTGCATAGGCCCGTGGACGGTCCATGACGGAAGGAAGATCCCGTCCGCGTTCGCCTTTGGCGATCCGCTCGTAGACACCCAGGGCCTGGGCCACGACCTGATCCATGTTGTAGTAGCGGTATGTCGCGAGGCGGCCCACGAATGTGACGTCGGGCGTGTCGTCCGCCAGCGCCTGGTACTTGCGGAACAGCCGGTCGTTCTCGGGCCTTGGCACCGGATAGTAGGGCTCGCCCTCGGCGCTGGGATACTCGTACGTCACACTGGTTTTCTCGTGCTCCTGCCCGGTCAGGTGCTTGTACTCGGTAATGCGGGTGTAGGGCACTTCTTCCGAGGGGTAGTTGACCACCCCGACGGGCTGGAAGCAGGCTTGGTCCAGCGTGGCATGCTGGAAGCGCAGCGAACGGTAGGGCAGCCTGCCGAAGCAATGGCCGAAGAATTCGTCGATGGGTCCGCAGTAGATGGTGTGGTCGTAGCGGCAGGCGTGTTGCACTTCCTCGTACGCCGTGCCGGTCATCACGGTGATGTCGGGATGACTCAGCATCCGTTCGAACATGCGCGTGTAACCGTGCAGCGGCATGCACTGGAACTCATCGGTGAAGTAGCGGTCGTCGGCCGAGGCGCGCGTGGGAACGCGGGCGGCCACGGCCTTGTCCAGCTGGCTGGGGTCCAGGCCCCACTGCTTGCGGGTGTAGCCCCGAAAGAACTTTTCGTACAGTTCCCGCCCGACCGTGCTGAGGACGACGTCTTCCGAGGTCTGGACCGGTTCTATCGCTTCGGCCCGCGCTTTCAGGAACTCGATCGCCTGTTCCGGCGTGAACTCCCTGCCGAAAAGCCTGGACAAGGTCGTCAGGTTGATCGGCATGGGCACGAGCTTGCCGTCGACATGGGCGAGCACGCGGTGCTCATAATGCCTCCATTCGGTAAAACGGGACAGATAGCCCATCACCCGCTGCGAATTGGTATGGAAAATATGGGGGCCGTACTTATGGACCAGTATGCCGGCCTCGTCATGGTGGTCGTATGCGTTGCCGGCGATATGCGGCCGGCGGTCGACGACCAGAACCCGCTTGCCGAGCCCCGCGGCAAGCCGTTCGGCCAGCACGCTGCCCGCGAATCCCGCGCCCACCACCAGGTAGTCGTAGCGGTTGCCGGCCATGGCCGCAAGGTGGCCGGCGGGCGGCATGGCTTTCAGGGCCGTCACGCCGTCGGACGCGTTTCGCCTTGCGGTTCGCGCCAGCGCCTCGGACATGCCGGACCATGTCCGGTCCCAGGACATTCCCGCCAGGACGGCGTCCGCCCGCGCATACAAGGCCGCCCTGTCGGCGCCTCTGGCCAGTTCCGCGGAAACGGCCTCCGCGAACGATGCGGCCGAATCCGCGATTCGTACCATGTCGCAGTCTCCGTAGCTGCGGACCACGTCGGCGATGGCCGTCGAAATGACGGCTCGGCCGCCCGCCAGATACTCGGGTGTCTTGGTGGGGCTGATGAAGCGTGTGGACTCATTGAGGGCGAAGGGCATCAGGGCCACGTCCCAGCCGCCCAGATAGGCCGGCAGCGTCTGATAGTCCTTGCCGCCCAGATAATGGATGTTCGGGCGTCGGGGCAGGCATGCCGGGTCTATCTTCACAACGGGTCCGAGCAGCACCAGGTGCCAGTCCGGACGCAGATCGGCAAGCTGCGCCAGCAGCCCGGCGTCCAGCCGTTCGTCCAGCACGCCGTAGAAGCCCAGGCGAGGATGCGGAATGCCTTGCTGGTCCCGCGGCTCCGTCGGCTTTTCCCTGGCCTTCGAGAAATGGGACAAATCTACACTGCTCGGAAATTCATATACGTTCCGATGCAGGCGGCGCTTGGATTCATAAAGGCTGTAGCCGCCGGTGAACACCACGTCCGCCCGCTCCAGCAAGCGTTGCTCGCGCGCGAGCATTTCCGGTGGGGCTCCCCGGAATGCGGAAAGCTCGTCCATGCAGTCATAAACGATGCATCGAGCGGGCAGATGATCCGATATGGCGATGCTCATGGGCGTGTAGTACCACAGCAGATCAGGCTGTACATCGGCCCGGGCCAGATAGCGATCGAGCAGGCTGCGCTGGACATGTTCGGCTTCTTCAGCGGTCTGGCCCGGGACCAGATGCGGGACCAGTACGCGCACGCCGCCGGCCTCATGCCGCAGCTCCAGCTCGAGCCCGCAAGCGGAATCGAACACGGCTTCTTCGAAGTAGAGCACCTGATAACGCCGTGCGAAGCGCGACATCAGATGTTGCGGCCTTTGATAGACGAAGTTCCAGCGTAGATGGGAAAAGCAAAGCAGAACGGGCAGCCCGCTCGGAGGGGTTTGGCGTGGGGTGGCCGGGTGCATGATGAACCTATGGAGGGAGGCGGTTTGTATGGCTCCCACGCCAAGTGTGACGACGGAGAGGTATGAGGCAACGTCCGCTTCGCTGAGCAAACGCTATTCCCGAAGACGCAGGCAAGCCATGGCCATCGCACCGGGCCGGAATACGACAATCACGTGGTCGAGACGCGTGCCAAGCATGCCGCCGGCCGTTACTGTATTATTCTGTTACTAGAGGGCCGCACCTCTACAGCCTTGGCATGACGAAGGTTTTGGCCGGGTCGGGCGGATAAGACGAAGGGGTCACAATATGGCAAGCATCCCGCAGCCCAGTGAAGCACAGTTCATTGCGCAGTTGAAGTACTGCAAGAGCCTGCCGACGCTGCCCGCCGTGGCGCTGCAGCTTATCGAGCTGGCCGAAGACAATTGCGCGACGCTCGACGAATTCGCCGAACTGATTTCGTTCGATCCCGCTCTGATGGGTAAACTGCTGCGCACCGCGAATTCGTCTTTCTACGGCCAGCGGCGCAAGGTGGCGAATCTGTCGGAGGCCATCGGCCTGATGGGCTTGAACGCCACCATTTCGCTATCGCTCAGTTTTTCGCTGCGCGGACTGGCGTCCGGTCAGGGAGACGGCGCGCTCGACGATACGAACTATTGGTCGCGTTCGCTGCTGACGGCTTTGGCGGCCAGAACCATTGCCATGGAACTGCGGGCACCCCAGCCCGAAGACTTTCTACTGGCCGGCCTGCTGCAGGATATCGGGGTGCTGGCCATGGCCTCCATGCTCGGCAGCACCTACATCGCGCTCTACAAAGACAGCATCGACCATGCAGGCCTGCTGGACCAGGAGGCGCAAAGGTATGGGTTCAATCATGCGCAGGCGGGCACGCAGCTGCTCAAGTATTGGCGGTTGCCCGAACGGATACACGAAAGTGTATGGCGCAGCCATGCGGCGACGCGGGCCGAAGGCGGCGGCACCGGCATCGAGCGGCTTTCGGCCTGCGTCGCCGCTGCCGCATATATAGCGGATGCGTGGCTTCAAGGGGCGTCGGACGATGCCTTCGAGGCCGCCTATCGATTGGCGAGCGTCCATCTTGACATCGGCCCGGAGCGATACCAGAACATCATCGCGTCGATGAGCGACGAAATGCCCGACATGGAGTCGCTGTTCGAATCCGAACTGGTCGATCCAGGCATTCTGCAAGGCATACAGGACACCGCGCGCGAACTGCTGGCCCTGCGCAATCTGAGCCTGTCCAAAGCGACCGCCGAGGCGGACGTGCAGATACAGGCCCTGGAGCAGCGCATTGCCATGCTCGAAACGCAGACGCGGCGCGATTCTTTGACCGGGCTTTACAACCGGCTATACCTCCAGCACAGGCTCGAGCTGGAGTTCGGCCGCGCAATCCAGGAGCGTTTGCCCTTATGCGTGGCCTACATCGACGTGGACCGGTTCAAGTCCATCAACGATACGTTCGGACATGCCGTGGGAGACCAGGTGCTGGTTGCCGTCGCCCAGCGGCTGTTGTCCGCATCGAGGCAGACCGATACGGTGGCCCGCTACGGCGGCGAGGAATTCGTCGTGCTGCTGCCCGACACTGATCTGGAAGCAGCGCGCGCCGTATTGGAGCAGATGCTGGCAAGCGTGCGCGACAGACCCTGCCTGAGCCGCGAGGACGCCGACTCGCATGTGAGCTTCTCGGCGGGAATCGCCGCGCTCGTGCCCGGGGTGTCGACCTTCGACAACCCGGCTGCGCTGCTGGAAGCGGCGGACAGCGCCCTCTATCGGACCAAATCGAGCGGGCGCGGGCAGATCACCGTGCATGATCCCGGCGGGTAGCGAGTCCTGCGGGACGGAGGGGGCCGGCAGGCTTAGACGCATTCGCCGCCCGTCTAGCCGCGATCGCGCAGATCCTTGATGGCCACGGCCAGGGTCAGCAGCACCACAAGGGCCACCACGCCGAACCCCACCATGACAGCGACCGTCCACGACGATGACGCCTCGAGCGATGCGAAAGTGGCCGCCGTGATCACCGCGATGCCTATCGAAGTGCCGATGCGTTGGCCGGTCTGCATGATGGCCCCCGAGCTTCCGGCATAGGCCAGAGGCACGTCCGCCAGCGTCAGCGCCTGGTTGGGGCTGATGACCAGGCCCTGGGCCAGGCCGATGAAAGACAGGGTCAGCAGCAGCCACCAGATATTGACCAGGCCCTTGTCGTGCAGATAGGCGATCAATATGCTGGTTCCCAGGCCGAGCAGCGCCAGCAGAATGCCGCCGATGACGATGCGGCGTCCATAGCGCATGATGCGCTTGCCGGCCCAGTCGGCGGTGTAGGCGGAGAACAGCGCCGCCGGCACGCCGAACAGCCCGGCCTCGAACGCACTGCGGCCCGTGCCCAGCTGAACGTAAAGCGCCACCAGCACCCAGACGCTGGTCATGCCCAGGAAGTACAGGGTCATGATCAGAGTGCCGTTGGTAAAGCTCGAGACCGAAAAGATGTCCAGGTCCACCATGGGGCTGCCGCCAGAGCGGGCGTAGCGGCGCTCCCATTTGACCCAGATATAGGCCAGCGCGAGGCCTGCCGGCAGCAGCAGCCAGGCGATGGGCGCGGTGCGCGATTCCATGAAGGGAAACAGCACGGCCAGTACCGACAAGCCGAGCAAGGCCGAGCCGATGGGGTCCAGGGAGCGCAACAGGCCGCCGTTCCGGCTCGCCGGCGCTGGTCCGTCGCCATAGGAGAAAAGGGGGCGCGGAAACCAGAGCAGGCCAAGCACGATCGTGATGAGGCCGATGGGAACGTTGATGAGGAAGGTGAGCCGCCAGCCCAGGTCGGGTCCGCCCAGCTGGATCAGCAGGCCCCCGAACACGGGGCCCACGGCGACCGAGAAGCCCACCACCGTGCCCAGATAGCCGAATGCGCGGCCCCGCTCGGCGCCGCGGAAATACTGCTGGATCATGCCGATGCCCTGGGGGCTGAGCAAGCCGGAGCCCAGCCCCTGGATGAACCGCGCGACATTGAGCCAAGTGGCGTCGGAGGCCAGCCCGGCGGCCACCGAGGATGCGGTGAAAATGGCCGTTCCAATAAGGAAAAGCCCCCCGCGCCCCATGATGTCGCCGGCGCGGCCCGCGCTGACCAGGACGACGCCGAAGGTGAGCGCGTAGCCTGAAAGCACCCACTGGATGTTCGACTGGCTTGCGTGCAGCCCGTTCTGTATGGCGGGCAAGGCGACGTTTACGATGCTGACGCCCACCAGCGACATGAAGAGCGCAGCCAGCAGGACGATCAGCACCCGCCAACGCGCCGGATCGGGCTCGAAGGGCGGGTTTTTCTTCTTGTCGGCAGTCACGGGGGCTATACCTCGGTTCATCGGTAGGTCGCGGCGGATGGCTCCGGAGGCGTTTCCGGCGCGTCGTATAGCGCCATTATGCGCGAAAGCGGGAAGGGCATTTTACAAAGGGCGCCGGCCGCCGGCGCGCCTCGCCATGGCTATTGCCCACCCCGCCGCGGCTCTTCTACACTGATCGGGCGGCAGTTTCCGCAGCGATTCCAGCTGCGGTCCGCTCGACGGTCCCCGCGGGCCCGTCGGGCATGAACGTGTGCCGGGGCGCAAATCCAACCTTCAATCCGTCTTACGAGGTAAGCAATGAGTCAATTCAAAATCGCCGTTGTGGTGGGCAGTCTTCGCAAAGAATCGTTCAATGCCCGGCTGGCAGAGGGGCTGATCCGCCTGGCTCCGTCCAATTTCACCTTCGACAAGCTGCGCATCGACGACCTGCCCCTTTACAACCAGGACGACGACGGCAACCAGGCCGAGGCCGTCAAGCGGCTCAAAAGCGAGGTGGCCGCCGCCGACGCGGTACTGTTCGTGACGCCCGAATACAACCGCTCGATGCCCGGCGTGCTGAAGAACGCCATCGACCATGCTTCGCGGCCCTACGGCCAAAGCGCCTGGGCCGGCAAGCCGGCCGGAGTCATCGGCGCCTCCATCGGAAGCATCGGCACGGCCCTGTCACAGCAGCATCTGCGCAATGTGCTGGCGTATCTCGATATGCCGACCATGGGGCAGCCCGAGGCCTTCGTCCACGTCAAGGACGGTCTGTTCGACGACAACGGCGACATAGGAGCCGGAAGCCGCGAGTTCCTGCAAAAATGGATGAACGCCTTTGCCGCCTTTGTGGAGCGGCACGCGAAAAGCTGAGTTCGGCACTCCCGCCTTCGCTCGAAAGCGGGGTGTGCTTAATGCCTCGGCTGATCAGTCGCGTCCGGCTTCGATGATGGCCTGGGCCAGGCGGGCCGGATTCGAGAACCAGGTCTCGTGGCTGCCCGGGCACTCTATCAGCCGGAACAGGCCCAGCCGCTCGGACAGGCGCGGATGCCAGGGCAGGCCATGCGGCAGGGCGATGTCCTGCTGGCAGTTCAGGTACGACTTGCCGATATCCAGCTGGGCCAAGGGCTGCTTCAAGCTGATGGGATCGGTGAAGGTCCGGTAAGGGTGCGGGTTGAGCTTGGCGTAGCTGGATTTGGCCAGGGCCAGGTCGGCGTCATTGATGAAGGCTTCGCGCCATACCGGAAACGGAAGCATCACCGCATTGTTGTTGGCGGCGGCAATTGAATCGAACAGCTCTACATAGTGCGGAGGAACCAGGTCGTTGAGGCACTGGCCGTCCTGGGGTACGAAGGCGTTCACATACACCAGCCTTTCGAGCCGTTCGGCGATGCGGTCGGCCACGCCCGAGATCACCATGCCGCCGTAGCTGTGGCCGACAAGGCGCACCTGGCGCAGGTCTTCGTTTTCGATATAGCGGACAGCGGACTGGATGGCGTCCTCCAGGCCCATGCGGCTGCGGTCGTCTTCGGGCCGGTTGCCCGCCAGGGTGGGGCAGTGAACGACATGCCCGCTCTCGCGCACATAGTCGGCGACGGCTTCCATTTCGGCGCCTGTGTGCCAGGCCCCATGAATGATGACGTAGGTATCCGACATTTTGTCTCCTTTCGTGGACTATTCTTTGCCGCCGGGCCGCCCCAAGGCTGAGCGCCCCCGGCAAAACACCTCTTTGGGGGGGCAGCAAGCAGGCGCAGCCTGCGCGGCGTGAGGGCATTTTGTAGTGGTTCTGTATTCTTGCACAGGCGAACGTCGTCCTGTCCCAAAATACTACTCGACTTCCAAAAACTGATCTAATGTCGAGGGCGCAATTTCAATCCTGATTCCATGGCAGACACCACCCTCTCAGCAGACCAGTCCCCCGCTGTGCTTCCCGAAGGCGTTCAGCGCGGCAATATATGGCGGCTTTCCATTGCGCAGGCGCTGGCCGGCGCCAATGCGGTCGTGGTCTTCGCCACGGGCTCCATCGTGGGCAATATGCTGGCTCCGACGCCCATGCTGGCCACCTTGCCCATTTCCATCTTTGTCGTGGGCATGGCGGCGTGCATTCTGCCCATGGGGGCGATTGCCAGGCGGTACGGACGGCGCGCTTCATTTCTGGCGGGTACCGCAGCCGGCGTGCTCGCCGGGCTGCTGGCCATGGCGGCGGTGCTGGACGCAGGATTCTGGCTGTTCTGCCTGGCTACATTCTTCGCCGGCGGCTATGCGGCCGTCGCGCTGTCTTTCCGTTTTGCGGCTGCCGACGGGGTCGAGCCGAAACGGCGTGCGCGGGCCTTGTCTCTGGTGATGGCGGGGGGCGTCGCGGCAGGGGTCGTCGGACCGCAGCTCGTGACCTTGACGATGCACCTCTGGCCTCCATACATGTTTGCCGTCACCTATCTGGTGCAGGCAGCCGCCGCTGCGCTCTCGGCGCTTGTCCTGCTCGGCGTCAGGCTGCCCATGCCGACGGTGGCGGAAATGATCGGCGGGCGGCCGCTGGGCGTCATTGCAAGCCAGCCCCGTTTCGTCGCCGCAGCGATATGCGGGGCCGTATCGTACATGCTGATGAATTTCCTCATGACGGCGGCGCCGCTGGCCATGCACCTGTGCGGGCACTCCCAGGAGTCCGCCAACCTGGGCCTGCAGTGGCACGTCATCGCCATGTACGGGCCCAGCTTCTTCACGGGCAGTCTCATTACGCGCTTCGGAGCGGGACGGGTGGCCAGCGCGGGACTGCTGTTGATGGGCGTTTCCGCCGCGGTCGGACTGGGGGGCATCGACGTGATGCATTTCTGGTGGATGCTGATTCTGCTGGGGGTCGGCTGGAACTTCGGATTCCTGGGCGCCTCCGCCCTGGTCCTGGAATGCCATCGCCCCGAAGAAAAAACGCGAGTCCAATCGCTCAACGACTTCATCGTCTTCGGCCTGATGGCGGTAGGCTCCTTCTCGTCGGGCGGCCTGCTTTCCGCCTACGGCTGGGACATGGTGCTGTGGGTGTCTTTCGTCCCGCTCGTCCTGGCGGTGACGGCATTGGCGCTGGCGATGCAAAGAAGGGCGCGAGCCGGCGCCGGCCAGGCCGGCGGGAACCCATAGCCACGCGATCCTCCATTTCCCGAACAGGCCCGATCGCCGTTTGCAGCCCGCGACAATTTATTGAGTGCTCTCGACATTATTCCTCTATCATGAGGGCGGAAACACCCCGATACGCCCGGCATAGAAGGAATCATGACGCAGCAGCAACAACTGGCCCACGCAGTCGGCTCCGACGAGCGCATCCCCCGGTCCGCCTACGTGCTGACGGGTTGCGTAGGGGTAATCGGGGCGAACTCCCTGGTGCTTGGGCCGATTGCGCCGGCGGTGTCGCAGTCCTTCGGCGCCGACGTGGCGACGGTCATGATGGCCACCGCGACCTTCGGACTGGGCGCGGCGCTCGGCTCTTTGTTTCTTGCCCCGCGCATAGACCGTTTCGGTGCGCATCGCATGCTGCGGCTTGCCATGACGCTGATGCCGCTTGCGCTGGCGATCAGCGCGTTGGCTCCGATTGTGGCCGTGCTCGTCCTGGCGCAGTTCGCGGCGGGCGTTGCCTCGGGCGTTGCGCTTCCGGCCATCTATGCCAGCGCGGCGGACATGGCGCCGCCGGGGCGCGAGAGCAAGACCATAGGCGTGGTGCTGAGCGGCTGGATGATGAGCATGGTGGTGGGGGTATCGCTGTCCGCCATCGTCGCCGACCTGACGCATTGGCGCGTGGTGTACGGCCTCGTGGCGTTGCTGGCGGTGCTGGCGCTGGCCCTGCTTGCGCTGGTGAAGGGAAGGAGGGCGCCTGCGGCGGATGCCGCAGTCACTCCTTTTGCCGCGCTGCGAATGGCCGGCATCAGGCCCCTGCTGTTCGCCTGCGGGGCTTTCATGACGGCGTTTTATGGCCTGTATGCCTATCTGGGCGATTACTTCCATAGCGGCCTGGGCCAGCCGGTCAGCGCCAATGGCTTGATCACCCTCGTGTATAGCGTGGGGTTTGGCGGCGCCATCCTGATGGGCGGCGTGGTGAATCGCGTGGGTGTGCGGCGCATGCTGCCGATGGCGCTATTCCTGGTGGCGGGTGTTTATTTCCTGCTTGCAGCGCTCGGCACCGGGCTGGCCGCCGTGCTGTGCCTGCTGGTGGCCCTGGGCTTCGGAAACTATTTCGGCATCAATCTGCTCATTGTCAGGCTCACCGCCATCGATCCGGCCAAGCGGGGCACCATCATGGGCCTGCACAGCACCGTGACCAACCTGGCCGTGTTCGCGGGCACGAGCAGCTTCGGCCAGGTGTACGAGGCGGGCGGCTTTTCGATGACAGCCTACGCCGCCACGGCGTTGACGCTGGCCGCTGCGCTGGTCGTCACGGCAAGCGGTTGAGCGGCATCGTCCGGCACCGGACGGTTTCCATCTTCCGATACTTGAACTGCACCTAGGATATTCCCTAGTTTTGCCCCGGGGGCATTGCCAAGCCGTCGAACCGCGTGCACTATTGTAATAACAATTGTAAAAACAACTATTAGGCTGGCCAGATCGCGGTGGCCGGCGCCCCCCACAGGAGAGGACGATGAAAGGCTGTCATGGTTTGGGCGTGGTCGCTTCTGCAGCCACTGCATTGATTCTGAGCTTGTTTTCCCATCACGTGTCGGCCGCCGAGACCACCGTGCTGACGTTCAACCGTTGGACTCCGGCCACTCACCACTTCCATGCGCGCATCATGAAGCCATGGGCCGACAGGGTCGAAGAGGCGACACAGGGCCGGGTCAAGATCCAGTTCACGGCGGCGTCGCTGGGGTCGCCCGCGCGCCAGTTCGATCTGGCGCGCACAGGGGTGGTGGACATCGCGGCGTCCAATCAGTCGTACACGGCGGAGCGTTTTCCCTTGGCGGGGTTTGCCGAGCTGCCCTTTCTTTCGTCGAACGCCGAAGCGCTTTCGGTGGCGAACTGGCGCGGCACCGTGGCCTTGCAAAAGCAGGTCGACGAATATCGGGGCACCAAGCTGCTGACTGTATTTTCCAACGGGTCGGGCATGATCTTCACGCGCGATAAAGCGGTGCGCTCCATCGGCGATCTTGAAAACATCCGGGTCCGGGCATCGGAAGGGATACCCGCGCGGGTGGCCGCGCTGCTGGGCGCCGTGCCCGTATCGGCGCCGGTCACCGAGGCCTATCAGATGCTTTCCAAGGGCATCATCGAAAGCATTCTCCTGCCGCCCGATTCGATCCACAGTTTCAAGATGGATCAATATCTGAAGCACATGACCAGCACTCCCGAAGGGCTGTTCTCCTCGACGTTCTTCGTCGTCATGAACGAAGCCAAGTGGAATGCGCTGTCGGAGCAGGACCGCCAGGCCATCATGAGCGTTTCCGGCGAACGCTTCGCACGGGAGGCCGGCAAGGTGTGGGACGATCAGGACCGATTGGCGCTTGCCGCATTCAAGCAAGGCGGGATGGACGCCCATGTGGCGGATGAGGCGCTGGCCACCGAGATCAGGCAAAGGCTCGCCCCGCTCGAAAAAGAATGGCTCGCACAGGCCAAGGCAAAGGGCGTCGACGGCGAGCAGCTGCTGAGGCAGGTGCGCGCGGACATCGCGAGCTACGGCGATTCGCCGGCCACGGCGGAAGGCAATTGATGGACACCCTGGATCACGATCGGGACGCACACGCACAAGGGCGATGGACGAGCCGGCTGCATCTCGTCCTGGGGGTGCTGGGCGGCGCGGCGCTCATGGCGCTGATGTTGATCACGGTGGTCGACGTGGTGGGCCGTAACGTCGTCGACGCCACGGTCATCGGCGCGTACGAACTGTCCGAACTGGCGGTGGGAATCATCGTCGCTGCGGGCCTGCCCCTGGTTGCCATGCGCGCCGATCACGTCCACATCGACATGCTGCTGCCGCTGCTGAAAGGCTGGCTGCGCCGGCTGCAGCAGCCCGGGGTCCTGTTGGCCACGGCGCTTGCGGAGGGCATCGTGGCCTGGCAGGTATGGGTGCAAGCGGCGCTGGCGGCCCAGACGCACCGGACCACGTCGATGCTGCAGTGGCCTGTCTCCCCGATTTTGTATGTCACGGCCTTCTTGTTCGGGCTGTCGGCGCTGCTGACGGCGGCCCACGCATGCCGGACCGCCATGGGCCGGCGGTCCGGAAGAGAGGAGGGCGCGGCATGACGGCCTCCCTGATCGGTTTTGCCGCCATGGTGCTGATGATGGCGGCGGGCATACCCATCGCGGTATGCATGGGCGCAGTGGGCGTCGTGGGGTTCGGCCTCCTGGTCGGCTGGGCGCCCGCCCTGGCCATGACGGGGCAGATCGTCGTCGACAATATGCTGAACTACAGCTTTTCATTGCTGCCCCTGTTCATCCTGATGGGCAACCTGATTGCTCGATCGCGGCTGTCTCAAGATCTGTATTCCGCCGCCTATGCGTTTCTGGGTCATTACCGGGGCGGGCTAGCGCATGCCACCATATTGGCTTGCGGCGGCTTCAGCGCCGTGTCGGGTTCCAGCATGGCGACCGCCGCCACCATGGGGAAAGTAGCCTTGCCGCAGATGCGCCGCTACGGTTACGCAGACGGGCTTGCGGTGGCTTCGGTGGCTTCAGGGGGCACCTTGGGCATCCTGATACCGCCCAGCGTCATCTTGATCATCTATGGTTTTTTGACCAACACGGACATCGCCCAATTGTTCATGGCGGGCGTCGTTCCCGGCTTGCTGGGCATCGTCCTGTACAGCATGGCGGTCACCTACGCCACCCTGGTCGATCCGAAGGCCGGTCCGCGCGGAGAGCGCACCGCATGGCCCGAGCGCTTGCGCGCGCTGGCCAACGTCTGGGCCATCGTGGTGCTGTTCGTGGTCATCCTGGGCGGCATCTATTCGGGACTTTTCACGCCAAACGAAGCGGCGGGCGTCGGCGCGGCCGGAGCGCTGCTCTTTGCCCTGGGCCGCCGCACGCTGACCTGGGGACGTTTTCTGGACATCGTGGTCGATACGGTGCGCACCACGGCCATGATGTTCTTCCTGCTGTTCGGCGCGCTGCTGTTCTCGAACTTTCTCAGCATTGCCGGGGGAGCGACGGCGCTCGAGCAGTGGATAGGCGGCCTGGGGGTGTCCCCCTTGATGGTGATGATCATCATCGTATGCATCTACCTCGTCCTGGGAACGATGCTGGAAAGCCTGTCCATGATTCTGTTGACTGTGCCGCTGCTGTTGCCGGTGGTGTCGGGCCTGGGCATAGACCTGGTCTGGTTCGGCATCGTGGTCGTCATTGCGACCGAGGTGGGCCTGATTTCGCCGCCGGTCGGCCTGAATATTTTTGTGCTGAAAGCCGCCTTTCCCGATATATCGACCGGCCAGGCTTTTCGGGGAGTGCTGCCTTTCTTTGTGTTCGACCTGATACGCATAGGCCTGGTTCTGGCTTTCCCGGCCATCGCCTTGTTTCTTCCGGCGCTGATGCAATAGGGAATTCCGGGCGGGACGCCTTGGCCGTGCGGACCGCTCGGCGGCGCATCAGGAATGATGGAATTGGAGACATCACATGACCAAGCAGTTTAGAGCGGAAATCGCGGGCGGCGGCCTGTGCGCCCTGACCACGGCGGCGGCGCTGGCGCAACGCGGCTGGAAAGTGAGGGTGCATGAACGCAACCCTGAAATCCGCGAGGCGGGGGCGGGCATCTATATATGGGGCAATGGCCTGAGGGTGCTCGAGGCAGTGGGTGCGCGCGAAGAAGCGCTGCGCGGCGCCAATCGCGGCACGGCGTCCGAACTGCGCGATTGCAACAACAATGTGATCCCCCGGGTGCCGGTGCAGGGCGAAGGGGCGGTAGAGGTATTTGCGCTGCCCCGGCAGCAGCTGCTGCAGGCCTTGCTGAATGCGGCGGTCGGCGCGGGAGCCGAGGTGGCGACCGGTTCCGAGGTGATCGGCGCCGCGCCCGAAGGCAGGCTTCTTCTGCGGGACGGAAGCTCCTTGCCGGCGGACGTCGTCGTGGGCGCCGATGGCGTGCACTCCAGGGTCAGGGACTCTTTGGGCTTGGCGAGCCAGTTCGAGCTGCTTTCCGAGGGCGCGATACGCGTCATGGTCCCCCGCATGCCGGGGGACGGAGACGGCCGTTTCGTCGAGCACTGGAACGGAACGCGGCGTGTCCTGGTCACGCCCTGCTCGCCCGACTGGATCTACATGGCCTTGACGTGTCTGCATGACGACGTCCAGGCGGCGCGGGTCCCCGTGGACAAGGCCCTTTGGACGGCCAGCTTTCCGCACCTGGCGTCTTTGATCGAGCGCATCGGACCGACTGCGCGGTGGGATAGATTTTCGATGGTGAAGCTGCGCCGCTGGTCCCAGGGCCATGTCGCCGTGACCGGCGATGCGGCCCATGCCATGCCGCCCAACCTGGGCCAGGGCGGCGGCACGGCCATGCAGAACGGCCTGTCGCTGGCTCATGAGCTGGGGGCGGTCGCCTCGCGTGAAGACATCCCCCAGGCGCTCGTGCGCTGGGAGGAGCGGGAGCGCGAACTGACCGAGCACACGCAGCTATGGAGCATGCTGTATGGCGTACTGACCTCCTGGCCCGACGAACTGCGCACGGCGGCCATGGGTTTCGCCAGCAGTCATCCCTGGCTTTCCGCGCAGCGGCTGCGCACCGCGCGCAGCCATCCGACCGGCGCCAGGCCCGTGGCGGCGGAGGACGCGGCATGACGATGGACGCGCTGCCGCCGCGTCCGGCACTGCTGCATCCGGAAGCGGGCCCCTACGCCGAGCGGGTGCTCGAACTCTCGCGCTCGGTGCAGGCGCATGCCGAGCATGTGCCGGACATACCGTACGGGGACGACTACTGGCAAAAGCTGGACGTCTATCTGCCATCCGAGGTTACCGAAGGACCGGTGCCCGTGCTGATGTTTCTTCATGGCGGAGCATGGACCTGCGGCTACAAGGAATGGATGGGCTTCATGGCGCCGCTGTTCATCGACCTGCCGGCTATTTTCATATCGGTGTCATACCGCCTGTCGCCCGAGTCGAGGTTTCCCGATGCGCTGTGGGACACCCAGGATGCATTGTCATGGGTCTGGCGGAACATCGGCGTCCACGGAGGCGACCCCGATCGCATCGCCCTGGGTGGCCATTCCGCGGGCGGACATCTTGCGGCATTGACGGCCCTGGACAGCGAGGGGTTGGTCCGGCGCGGCCTGCCTGCCGATGTGGTGAAGGCTTGTCTGCCGGTCTCCGCGCCCTTCGATCTGAGGGCGCCTCCGCAACAGCGGGATGCGGGACAGCAACGCGCCTATCGCGATTTCCTCGCCCGGGAAGAGGACGATGCCGAAGCCAGCCCCATCCTGCGCGTGAGGCCGGTCGCCACACGGTTTCTCGTCGCCTGGGGCGAGGATGATTTCCCCCGGATCAGGACCCAGGGGCCCCTCATGGTCGATGCGCTGTCGCACGCGGGCGTTGAAACGTCCTGGATCGAACTGCAGGACAGTTCCCATTTCGACACCAGCCTGCAATGCATGCAGCCGGGCCATGCCTGGACGCGGGCCGCGCGCGAGCTGCTGTCGAGCATGCATTCGCCGCTTAAGCCCGGTGAAGAGGTTCGGGGCTCGCCCGGCGCGCCGGCGCACAGAAATACGGAGCAGACATGATTTCCCACTGCAAGCCTGTTGCATACGATTCAGAAGTGAGCGGCAAGATCGTGGCCGCCGTGTCGATGACCCATACGCCCGGCCTGGGCGACCGCCTGGATGCCCCGCCGGCCGATCAGATGGAGCGGTTGCATCGGGCTTTCGGCCAGGTCCGGCAAGAGCTCGACGCAGCGGCGCCCGACATCGTCGTAGCCTTCGTCAACGACCATTTCGACATGTATTGGCTCAACAATATGCCCACGTTCTCGGTCAGCGTATCCGACGTGCATTACGGGCCCTCGCCCGATGCCCAGGATTGGCTGCAGATGACACGGCGCCCGCATCCGGGCGATGCCAGCTACGGCAAGCGCATACTCGAGCAATGCATTGCCGACGGCTTTGATATGATGCGTTCGGGCCCGGCCGAATTCAATCACAATGTGCTGATTCCCAAGAAATTCCTTTGGCCCGATCGCGACATACCGGTGGTGCCGGTATTCATCAATTGTTTTGCTCCGCCTTTGCCCACATGGCGTAGAAGCTACGAGCTCGGACGATGCATACGCAAGGTGATCGCCGAACGGCCCGAGCGGGTGGCTCTGCTTGCTTCGGGCGGCATCTCGCATTGGCCTCCGTTCGTCGACGAGGACCGCATACCGGCCGACGACGAACTGCTGCAACGCCAGCTTCGCACCCAGCGCGAAGGTCCGGTCGCGAGGGCTGCCGATCCTCACTTGCGGCGCGATTTCCACGCCCGCGAGGCCCGGATGTCGGCGGGCGACCAGCAGTTGATCAACGTTGAATGGGATCGCGAGGTCATGGCGGCCCTGGAGCGCGGCGACATAGAGCATCTGCTGCGCCAGGACTACCATGCGGTCGAACGTGCCGGAGGAAACGGCGGGCACGAGATGGCGATGTGGATCGCTTTGGCGGGTGTGCTGGACGGCGCGCCTGGCAGGACGGTGGTCTACGAGCCCGTGAAGGAGTGGATGGGGGGCGTCGGCATTCTGACGTATGGCGGACGCCAACCTTACTGAGGTCTATGGATGAACGAAACAACTTCTAACTCCGGCGGCGCCGCGCGGCGCGGCGATACGCCGGATTCGGCCCGCGCGGGCGAGGCGGCGCCTTCGCAAGACGGGCAGTCGGGCCAGAACCGGGGCACCGGCCTGCCTGAAGACTGGCAGTTGAACGGCAACGTCGCGCATTATTTTTCCCGCATCATCAATCGGCTGAATCTGGACCTGGCCGACAGAATGCGGGCGCTGGACATCACCGCCCAGCACTATCGCGTTTTGCAGATACTTTACTTCGGCGACGGCATCACGATCGGCATGCTCAGCAAGCGCATCGTCCTCACGCTGCCCGTGCTCAGCCGTGTCCTGGACCAGATGCAGCAGCGCGGCTTGCTGGTCAGAAAGCCCAAGCCCGAAGACGCGCGCTATACCTATATATTCCTGACGCAGAAAGGCGTGGAGGCATACGAAAAAGCCTGGCCTCACGCCCGGCCCATCATTGACGAGGCGCTGGACGGTTTGACGCGTACCCAGCGGCGCAGCCTGTTGACCCTGATTCAGAAGATAGACAGCCGCATCAACGAATGAGAACGATGCGGTGGACCGCGACATGGAAAGCCTCGGGATGCGGTATCCTGCAATTTCTGTGTCTTGAATTCCGGCCTGTCTCGGTCAATGTAAATGAGCGCTTCTCCTCCTTCCAACCCTGCTGACAGCGTTTCCGGCAGCGGCGAGTACACCTCCCTGCCCATCGCGGACCTTTCCTCTTCGCAGGCCTACAAGCTGCTTACCGGCGTCGTGGTGCCGCGCCCCATCGCATGGATCAGCACGCGAAGCACCGGCGGCGTGGTGAACGTCGCGCCGTTCAGCTCGTACAACTACGTGGCCGATACGCCGCCCATGCTGGCCGTCAACATCGGCCTGCACGATGACGGCTGCCTGAAGGACACGGCCCGCAACATCCGTGACACCGGCGAGTTCGTGGTGAACGTGACCACCCGGGCGGCGCTCGACGTCATGAACGCCAGCAGCGCAAGATACGGGGCGGACACCAGCGAGGCCGAGCAGCTGGGCATCGAGCTGCTGCCCAGCCAGGTGGTGGGCGCGCCGCGCGTCGCGTCTTCGCCCGTGCACATGGAGTGCCGCCTGTCGCAAATCGTCCCGCTGGGTGCGGGCGTCAATACGCTGTACATCGGCGAGATCGTGATGTTCCATCTTGCCAAGGACGTCTACGACGGACGTCATGTGAACAGCGTCGCCATCGACCCGCTGGCGCGCTTGGGCGGGCCTTTTTACGCCTCGCTGGGCGAAATCTTCAAGCGCAAGCGTCCGCTGGAGCCCGGTGAGTGAGGCCTGGATAGCCATCTGATGCGGTATGGGTTGAGTTAGATGGCTTGTAAGCTACGACAATTGGCCTTCACCGCTTTTACGCGAGATGGGGCTACGCTCAAGAGGTCTTTACGAAAGTGTTTTTGACGTGGCTTAGCGAGTTATGGGAGGATCTGGGCAATCTGTATCGTTGCTGAAATATGTAACGGCCCATAAAGAAAGCGGCAGCGGGTATTCCCGCTGCCGCTTCAACGTACTAAGAACTCATATCTACTGAAACACTAGTTCCAGTTGACCTGGATAGCGGCGGCAATGTTCACATACGTTTTCCAAGCGACCGTGGCGAAACCGGACATATGGACGGACGTGTACCGCCTTGGGGTAAGAGCAGATAATCATCTGTCACCTTTCAAGGTTATTAAAGGCAAACCTTGCCCCATACCCCTAAAGGCTTTAAACTTTAGGTGTTCAGAGTTAGAACTGGTGTAGGTGGCGCGAGCCTTAACCAACGCCAAAAACGCTTCAGCCTGGCAGGGCTGGGGCGTTTTGCTTTGCACGCTCCTATTGCGGGCTTTTCTTGTCCTCCTTAATGTTGATGTCAATCTCGCGATGTTCGTCATCAGGATAGATCATCTTGAAAATACTTTCGGCTGTTTTAAGCCAATTTACGCGTTCTTGAGCGCCCCAGGCGGTGCCTATGGAAGGTAGCGTCGAAAGTAAACCCTGAATGAATGGATGTAGCCCATCGACAGTTTGGCTTCCATTTCTCTTTCCGTCCTCTTTGGGCATCTCTGTTGCTGCGGCTGTGCCTTGCCCACTAGTAGTAGAGTTATCCTGCCGAATTACGGGCTTAACCAATCTGTCCGAAGCGGCATCAAGAAACCCAGCCTGTTTTGCGCTGCGCATCATCACTTGACGGGCCTTATCTTTCACCTTAGCCCCAACGCCTATTCTTTCAAGTGTACGCTCCAATCCAGCCTGAGGTGGAAGTGCACTGCCCTTGAACTCATCATAAACTCGGCTATACAGAGGGACAGTCATAAAGGCCAGCACTCGTGCTTCACGCTCTTGATTTTGATCGATCATTTTTCGACCCAACTCAGTGAGCGAAATACGGCCACCGCGCTCATATGTAATAAGACCATAGACCTTGGCCCCATTAACTCGTAGGCGAAATCCCCCGCCACTGGCTTCGATTCCCAATTGAGCTGCGAGTTGTTCAGATTCACACGCAGTGCCGCCAGCCTGATGGACTGCCCGTGCTACAGCAACGGCATTGTCGAGATCCGTGTAAGGGAACTCGATGGTTGAGCGCATTTGGCTGGTACTGGTTTCGTTTGCAGGAGATGGCTTAGCGTTATTGTCGTTTTCCATGGATTTCGTCCGGCGCGAGACTAATTGGGCGAATATTACCGTCATTTGGCAATGAGCGCAACTAAATGGCGTATTTGATGGCGAATAGTTGATTTAATGTTTTCTTCCTCATGTTGCCAATTTCAAGGGTGGAAGGCCGAAACAAAAAATAAACTCTCCATCAGGGTTGGCGTAGCAATCGACGCCATTACCGGAAAGCTGGGGCGACAGAGTCGGTATGGAACATCTAAGACATGGCTTTGCTGATAGGGGCGTGTGTTACTGCCTACAGTTCGACCGGACTGCTGGTATCTAGCATTATGTCCGGCAGCGTTCGGAGTTTCGGCGGCCAAGCCAAAAGGGACTCTAATGGTTCAGCCGCACTTCCTGCAGGTCCAGCAACTGGACCTGCTCCCGCGCCAGCTCGTCCGAAATGCGGTGGGTGCGGGCCAGGTCGAAGATGGCCTGGCGCGAAGCGGAGATGGCGGCAAGCCTCATCCGGCGTTCCGCTTCGCGGCGCCGGCGGTATTCCTGAAGGTCGGCCTGTCCGTCCGGCTCATCGTGGTGGTCGCGCAGGTCGGCCAGCACCCGGTTGGCCGCATCGGTGTAAACCGCCGCGTCCGGCGCGGAGCTTGATTCGAGCAGCTCGTTCAGCGTCTGGCCGACGCTTTTTACGGCCGCGTCGTGCGCCATTCTCTTGACCAGGTCCTCTTGCCTGTGGCGCCGGGTTTCCACAGGCTGCTCGAGTCCGCGCAGCAGCGCGGGCAGGGCGATGCTGGCAACCAGCAGCGAGGTGATGATGACCATGGCGGCCAGGAAGATGGCCAGGTCGCGCGCCGGAAAGGCGCTGCCGTCCGGCAGCGCCAGGGGCAGCGTCATGACGCCCGCCATGGTGATGGCCCCGCGCGCGCCTGCCAGCGCCAGCACCAGGATCATGCGCCGGCTGACGGGCGTGGCGTCGCGGCGTTTACGGGACTCGTATACGTGGCTGATTCTGAGAGACGCATAGACCCAGGCATAGCGGATCACTATCAGGGCCAGGCAGATCACGGACACATAGATGGCCAGCCACCACACTTCGTGGTGCCCGGCTTCCTGCACGACCGTCACCGCGCCGTCCAGAATGGCGGGAAACTGCTCGCCCAGCAGCACGAACATGATGCCGTTCAATGTGAACTGCAGCATGTCCCAGATGACCTTGCGGTTCACGCGCGTCACGGCCAGAGCGCCGCCCGACAGTTCGGCGTAGCTCATGGCCACCCCGGCCGCGACCGCGGAAAGAATGCCCGAGGCCTCGACGTGCTCGGCGACCACATAGGCGGCGAAGGGAGTCAGCAGGCTGACCAGCACCTCCGAGCCGGGCTCTTCGCCGAAGCGGCGCGTGAACCAGTTCTTGGCGTAGTTGACCAGCAGCACCACGCCCACGCCGATGGCCAGGCCCGCCAGAGCCGTCCAGAGGAACGAGGCCGCGGCCATGCTCAGCGAAAAGGTTCCCGTCAGGGCGGCCGCCACGGCGAACCGGAAGGCGACCAGGCCGCTGACGTCGTTGAACAGCGACTCGCCTTCCAGGATCGAAGCGATGCGCCGGGGAAGAGGGCTGCGCCGCGTGATGGCCGAAATGGCGACCGGGTCGGTGGGCGACACGATGGCGGCCAAGGCGAACGCCACCGGCAGCGGCATGGCCGGAATCATCCAATGCAGCAGATAGCCCAGTCCCGCCACGGTCAGCAGCACCAGGCCGAAAGCCAGCTGCACGATGCCCAGCTTCTCCCGGAACAGCGATTCTTTGGGAATGCGCCAGCCGTCCAGGAACAGCAGGGGCGGCAGGAAAAGCAGGAAGAAGATGTCCGGCTCCAGCTGGACTCCCTGTTCGAAGACTGCGGAGATCAGGAATCCCAGGGCGATCTGGATCAGGGGCAGCGGCAGGGGAAGCAGGCGCGCCAGCACGCCGCTGAGCAATACAGCGGCCAGCATGGCGAGGGCGATGCCTACCGCATGCATGGCGCCCTCTTGGTATGGGTGCGTGAGTCGTCCGGTGTCATTCTATGTTGCGTGCCGTGCGCCGATGGGCGCACAGGACCGCATTATTGTGACACAGACGGAATGGACGGCGTGCTCGATCCATGGATCGAAGCAGGCCCGAAGGGGGCGGTTTTACTTGGCGCTGGCCGTGCGCAGCTGCTGGTATTTGGCGAGGCGGCTCTTGTAGGCGTCGCTGAACGTGTCGTAGGACAGGGCGATGTAGGCATTCTCGCTGAAGCCGGCGTCGCGCCAGGCCTGCAAGTCTTGCTGGACCTCCTGGCGGGTCAGTTGCTCTTGGTCGACGTTCTGAGCCAGGGCGCTGACCGAAGCGGCCGAAGCCAGCAGACCGAATCCGAGGGTGAGGGCGGAAAGCGTGGTTTTCATGATTTTCCTTGCTTGCAGTGAAGTTGAAAAAAGAGGCTTGCCGCAGCGGCGAGATATGTGCTGTTACGCTCTCGGCTGCTGCAAGTTTCCTGTAAGTGAATTCTAAGTTGAGTACCAAGGCGTATAAACAGGGGTAAAAGCAATTTAAAATTCCTAAAAGTGGAATCATAAAAAAGGAAATACTAATGGCTGATCCGATCAGCGAATTCAAGTTGTTCGTCGAGATTGCGGCGGCTGGCTCGATTACGGCGGCGGCAATCAGACTGGACAGTTCGCCGCCCGCCGTCAGCCGGCGGCTTGCGGCGCTGGAAGCGCGGCTGGGCGCGCGTCTGATAGAGCGCAGCGCCCGGCGCTTCGAATTGACCGAGGCAGGCCATGCGCTGCTGGAGCGGGCGCAGCGCATCCTGGTCGAGGTCGAAGAGGCCGAAGCCGAGGTGGTGAGCCACGCGCACAGCCTGATCGGGCGCCTGCATGTGGGGGCCATGCAACGCATGGTCCGCACCCGCCTAGCGCCGGAAATCGCACGCTTTGCGCAACTGCATCCCCAACTGCAGATCGAATTCCGCGTGTCCGATCGGCCCCTGGACCTCGAGGACGACGACTTGGACATTCTCTTCCAGATCGAATTGCCCTCGGCCGCCAATGCGGTGGCGCGCAAGCTCACCGAAAGCCGTCTCGTCCTGTGTGCCTCTCCCTCCTACATCGCACGGCGCGGCGAACTGGACAGGCCCGACGATCTGCTGCGCCACGACTGCCTGTGCTTTGTCCGCGGCCGCCACCTGATGAACCGCTGGTCCGTTCGCGAGGGCGGCGTCGCCCGCGACGTGGTGGTCGAGCCGCGGCTGGTCAGCAATAACGGCGACGTGCTGTATCAGTGGATACAAGGAGGCTGCGGCATCGGCATGCAGTTTCTCTGGGACGTCGAGGAAGACCTGGCGGCGGGCCGGCTCGTGGAGTGCCTCGCGCCATTTTTCGACATGCCTTTCAGCCTGTATGCGGTCTATGCGTACAAGGGCTACCGATCACCGAAGATCGAACAATTTTTTAAGTTCATGGACGAACGCATGCAAGGCGACGGCGCATGACGGAGGAACGGATGGCACGCGGAGAAGGGCATGGGATAGACCCAGGAAACCCGGCGTCCCCGTCAATATGACATTTACAAAAAGAAATATATGAGCGGGTAAACCCTAGAGCTTCGAGCGTGTACCAAGTAATGGGCGTCTTTCTACACTGTAAAGGCATTGACCCTGCAGTCCAGCCCTGTGCCCTTCTAGGGCGATATTGTTTTCCCAGGCAATTGAAAGACATGACAGTTCAAGAGAAGACCGGCTTTTGTACGCTGTGCCGTTCACGCTGCGGTTCTATCTATACCGTGGAAAACGACCGGCTGGTCAGCGCGCGGCCCGCCGCCGGCCACCCCACCGGCAAGGCCATGTGCACCAAAGGAAAGGCCGCGCCCGAGCTGGTGCACAATCCTCACCGGCTGCTGTATCCCATGCGTCGCACCCGGCCCAAGGGCGATCCCGACCCAGGCTGGCAGCGCATTTCATGGGATGAAGCGCTGGACGAGGTGGCGCAACGCCTGGGCGAGGTGCGCCGGCTTCATGGCGCCGAAGCGGTGGCGTTCGGCGTCACGACGCCCAGCGGAACCCCCTTGTGCGACAGCATCGAATGGATCGAGCGTTTCATCCGGATTTTCGGCAGCCCGAACACCTGTTATGCGACCGAGATCTGCAACTGGCACAAGGATGTCGCCCACGCCTTCACCTTCGGCTGCGGCATGCCGACGGCGGACTACGCCAATAGCGACCTGATCATGCTGTGGGGCCATAACCCGGCCAATGTATGGCTGTCGCAGGCGGCGGCGATCAGCCAGGGGCGGTCGCACGGCGCCAAGATGATCGTCATCGATCCTCGCTGTACGGCGCTGGCGGGGCAGGCGGAGCATTGGCTGCGCGTGCGTCCGGGCACGGACGCCGCCCTGGCGCTGGGCCTGGCCCATCTGCTGTTGCGGCACGGCCGCTTCGACGAAGGCTTCGTGCGGGCATGGACCAACGCGCCGCTGCTGGTGCGCGAGGACAACGGCTTGTTCCTGCGCAAAGCGGACGTGCATGCGGATGCTGAAGAGGACGTCTTCATGGTGTGGGATGAGCGGCTTGGCGCGGCCAAGCCCTATGAGCGTCATCTGGACTACTCGGGCGAACCGGCATCCGGGCTGGCCCTGCGCGGCGAATACGTGGTGGGCGGCATTGCCTGCCGGCCCGCATTCCAGCACTTCACCGACGCTTGCGACGCATATACCCCCGAGCGCGTGGCGGCGATCACCTGGGTGCCCGAGGCCGAGATTCGCGCGGCGGCCGAGGCCATCATGGCGGCGCGCAAGATTGCCTACCACGCATGGACGGGCGTCGGCCAGCACAGCAACGCCAGCCAGACCGAGCGTGCGATCGCCACGCTGTATGCCTTGACGGGCTGTTTTGACACTAAAGGCGGCAACGTGGTGTACAACCGCCAGCCGGCCAACCGCGTCAATTCGATCGACCTGCTGCCCGAAGACCAACGCCGCAAGGCGCTTGGCCTAAGCAGCCGTCCGCTCGGCCCGCCGGCCACGGGCTGGATCACGGCACGCGATTTGTACGACGCGATCATCGACGCCAGACCTTATCAAGTGCGCGCCTTCATGGGCTTCGGCAGCAACCCCGTCGTGGCCCATGCGGATCCCGAACGGGCGCGCGAAGCCTTCGCCAAACTGGATTTCCATGTGCATTGCGATCTGTTCGAGACGCCCACCACGCATTACGCGGACATCGTGCTGCCGGTGAACACGCCATGGGAGCGCGAGGGCCTGCGCATCGGCTTCGAGGTCAGCGCCGAGGCCGAGGAGCACATTCAATTGCGCCAGCGCATGATTTCGCCGCGCGGAGAGTCGCGGTCCGACAACGACATCGTGTTCCAGCTCGCCATCCGCCTGGGCATGGACGAGGCGTTCTTCGGCGGCGACCTCGAGGCGGGGTGGAACCACATGCTGGATCCATTGGGCCTGGACGTGGCAACGCTGCGCAAGCAGCCGGAGGGTGTGCGCCGCCCGCTCCGGCAGGCGGAGCGCAAGTACGCCGCCGCGTGCGAAAAGGGCGTCAACGGCTTTGCCACGCCGACCGGCAGGGTGGAGCTGTATTCCGAAAAGCTGCATCGCCACGGCTATCCGCCGGTGCCCCGGTTCGTGGAACCGGCCGAGCATCCGGCGGACGAAGAGGCCGCCGCCTATCCTTATGTGCTCAGTTCGACGAAGAGCGGCTACTACTGCCACAGCCAGCACCGGATCATTGCGTCGTTGCGCAAGCGCGCTCCGTTTCCGGTGGTCGAGGTCCATTCGCAGCTTGCGGCGCGCCATGGCGTGCGGGACGGCGACTGGATGCTGGTGACCACGCGGTCGGGACGGGCGCGCTTCAAGGCCCGGTTCAACGACTCGCTGCATCCGGGCGTGGTGATGGCCGAATATGGATGGTGGCAGGCATGCGACGACCTTGGCCAGCCCGGCTATCCGGTGTCCGGTCCGGAAAGCAGCAACTTCAATGCGCTGGCCGGTTCGGAACATGCCGATCCCTTGAGCGGTTCAGTGCCGCATCGCTCGCTGATGTGCAATCTCGCCCTGGATCCGTCGCTGGACACGCACAGGCGCCGATGGACCGGCTTCAGGCCGTTTCGCGTAGCCGGCTTGCGGCCCGAGTCGAACGGCGTCACTTGCCTCGAGTTCGAACCGGTGGACAATGGCCTGCTGCCCGATTATCAGCCGGGCCAGCATGTTGCCATCAGGATCGCCAGCGTGCCTGCGCATGGCGAAGTGACCCGCACGTATTCGCTGGTGGGTGCGGCCCGCCAGGCCGAGCGGCGCTCGTATCGCATCGCCGTGAAACACGTGCCGGGGGGCGCGTTTTCGGGCTATGCGGCCGAGAACCTGCGCCGCGGCGATGTGGTGCGCCTGCAAGCTCCCGGCGGGAGCTTCGTCATGCCGCTCGTGTCGTCTCTTCCGGTGGTGCTGATTGCCGGCGGGGTGGGCATTACTCCGTTCCTGAGCTACCTGGAATCGCTGGCGCTTGGCGATGCGTCTCCCGAAGTGGTGCTGCATTACGCCAACCAGAACAGCCGCAGCCATGCCTACAAGGCCCGGCTCGACGAGTTGGACGAGCGCCTGGACAACCTCACCCTGATCAATTACTACGAGTCGCCCTTGGCCGGCGACCGGGTGGGGGACGACTATCAGCGCGTGGGCCGGATTTCATCCTGCGCCATATCGGACCACTACATCGAGCGCCGCGCCCGCTTCTATATGTGCGGGCCGCAGCCCATGATGCAGGCGATGACCGATGCGCTGGTAAAGCGCGGTGTTCCGGCTTTCGACATCTTCAAGGAAGAGTTTCGATCTCCCGCGGCGCCCATTCCGGCCAGCCGGCAGAAGTTCCATGTGCATTTCGCGCGTTCACAGTGCAAGGCGACGTGGAGTCCGGCCGATGGCACTTTGCTGGCGTTCGCCGAGGCGCTGGGCATCGCCATGCCCAGCGGATGCCGGGTGGGGCAATGCGAAAGCTGCGTGCTGGACGTGCTTTCCGGACGGGTGCGGCATCTCGTGCCCATGGCCGAAGCGGCCGAGGACAAATGCTTTACGTGCCAGGCTATTCCGGGGTCCGATCTGGTGCTGGACATATAGCGGCCTGCGTCGGACGACGCAATGGGAACAAGGCTATCGCGATTCATGGCCGGATGGGCAGTCCGACCTGTTCGCGCAGGCGTATGTCGCCGCCCCGGCGGGAGGATTCGATGGCGGCCGCGCAGACTTCCAGATTGGCCAGGCCCCAGCGGCCGTCATGGATGGCGGGCGCGCGGCCGGTGATGGCATCGTGGAATTCCGCCATGACCAGGTCGCGCGGGCTGCGGTCGGTGGGCAGGGCGATGTCTTCGACGCCCTGCGGCGTGAACACGTGCAGGCCCTGGGGCGACTGGCGTATGTCGCCGCCTTCGCAACTGACCAGCGTCAGGCCGAAGAAGGGCTGCAGCGGCGCGTCGGCGGGGATGGCGCCGCGGGCGCGCGCCTGCTTGGCGGCCAGCTCGGCCTGTGGATCGGAACCGCCGGCCGATGTCTTGGGCCGGCTGCCGGGCGGTTGAAGATGCCCCCATTCGGACACGTTGAAGGTCAGGTCCATGCTGGAGAAGCGGCCGTAGCCGTTGTAGACGGCGGTGGCCGCCGCGCCGTCGGCGAAATCCAGATAGGCGACATGGGCGCCTATGACGGGACGCGAGGGGTCCATGTCGAAGGTGCGCGCGCGCACGCTTTGCGCTTTGCCCCCGCACAGCAGCCTGATGATGTCGAACTGGTGCGACCCCTGGCGGTAGGCGACCCCGCCGCCCTGCCGTTCGTCCAGTTCGTCGGGGCGGCGCGGGCGATAGACCCAGTCGGTGTAGCACCAGGTGTTGACCATGCGCACGTGGCCCAGTTTGCCGGTGTCGATGATGCGCCGCATGGCGTGTATGGGCATGTCGTAGCTGTGCGAGTGGCCCACCAGCAGGATCACGCCCGCCCGCTGGGCGGCCTGCACCATGGTGCGCGCTTCGTCCAGCCCCGTCGCCATGGGTTTCTCGACCAGGACGTGAACGCCGGCCGAACAGGCTTGCAGCACGTGCTGCGGATGCAGCGCGGTGGGCGTGGCGATGTAGACCGCTTGCAGCCCGGGATGGGCCAGCATGGCCTGCACGCTGTCGTAACCCTTGGCACCCAGGCCGGCCAGCGCCTCGCCGCGCACCTGCGCCGAAGGTTCGGCCGCGGCGGCCAGGCGAAAGCCGGGATGGCGGGCGATGGCGGGCAGGAATGCCCGGCCCGCCGCGCCCAGGCCGGCGATGCCGATGGCGACCGGGTCGGTGCGCGGGGCGCTCATGAGGCGCTCTCGTCCGGCGTCGGTTTGGCGCGGATGGATGCCTGGCCTGCGGACACGGGGCGTGTCTCGGGAGCTTGGCCGGGTTCCCTGACGGCGGCTTGCGCCATTTCATCCACGTTCAGGTTCTCGATGATGGCGACGAGAGAGCGGCGTGTGACCGCCAGGTCTTCGTCGGGAATGCCGGTGATGGCGATGCGGTTGGTTTCTTCGGCCAGGGGCACGATCAGGTTGCGCAGCGCCGCGCCCTGCGGGGTAAGAAAGATGCGGATCTGCTTGTTGTTGCCGGGCAGTTTCCGGCGCGTGATGTAGCCCTGTTTTTCCATCGCCTGCAAGGCGCCGAAAGCGGTGGATTCCATGATGCCCGCCTGTTCGCTGAGCTGGCGCTGCGTCATGCCGTCGAGCTGCCACAGGATGCGCAGCAGCGTCCAGTGTCCGTATAGCACGCCGTGCTGGCGCAGGCGCGACTGAAGCGCACGCGACGAACCGCGAAAAGCCACCTTGATCAGGTGGAGGATGCGTTCATGGGGGCCTGTTTCGCGCAGGAGCGCAGGCGAGGCTTCGTCTTCCGGTGCGTAGCGGGTAGGAGTCACGGGTGTCCTAAAAACTTTGGTACCAAAGTCATTCTAGGCCAATACGCTGAAATTTGGAATGTATTCGAAGTGATGCCCTTCAAAAAGCTGGATAGCTATCATAGGCTTCCATTCCGGTTTGAAAAGTTCTACCTCCCGCCAATCAGGGATTTCCCGGCATTCAATACCGAATTGATATAGATGAGTTGTATTTTTAGGTACCGAAGTTTATTATCGAGTCGAAGGCTTGAAAATGGAACGCCATTCAGGCTGCTTCGGCCGCCTCGCACGGGCGGCGGCTGCCCACTTACGACAGAGGAAACCACGATGTTGACTGCTGAACTGAACGCCAAGCTCACCCAGGTGTCGCGGGGCACTCCCATGGGTGAGTTGCTGCGGCGCTACTGGCAGCCGATTGCGGCTGCCGTCGAACTCGAAAAAGCCTGGACGAAACGGGTAAGGCTGCTGGGCGAAGACCTGGTGCTGTTCCGCGACCGGCAGGGCAAGCTGGGCCTGATCGCCGAACAATGCCCGCATCGGCGCGCCTCGTTCGCGCATGGCATTCCCACCCGGGACGGCATCCGATGTCCGTATCATGGCTGGGAATTCAATAGCGCCGGACAGTGCCTGAACCAGCCTTACGAACCCGACAACCAGGCCTTTCGCGACTCGGTGGCGACCACGGCCTATCCGGTGCAGGAACTGGGCGGGCTGCTGTTCGCCTACCTGGGGCCCCAGCCGGCGCCGCTGCTGCCGCACTTCGACGGCTTCGTGGCCGAAGGCACGATCCGCATGATGGGACGCACGCTACTGCCGGTGAACTGGCTGCAGGTCATGGAGAACTCTCTCGACCCCATCCATACCGAATGGCTGCATGGCCATCATTACGAATTCCAGAAAGAACAGGAAGGCATCAAGGTGGCCATCAGCGCCAGGCACCAAAAGATCGACTTCAAGGAGTTCGAGTTCGGCATCACCAAGCACCGCCTGCTCGAGGGCCATTCCGAAGAATCGGACGATTGGCGCGTGGGCCATCCCATCGTGTTTCCCAACATGCTGGCGGTGGGTAACGGGGGCGACCGCAATCGCTATTATTCATTCCAGATACGCGTGCCGGTGGACGACGAGCACACCATGCATCTTTGGTACAACGCTTATCAGCCGCCGGCGGGGGCCCAGGTGCCCGGTCACCTGCTGGACACCGTGCACGTATACGACGTGCCCTATAAAGACGAGAACGGCGAATTCATCGTCGACAACGTCGACGGCCAGGACATGATGGCGTGGGTCACCCAAGGGGCGGTGGCCGACCGCACGCAGGAACACCTGGGCTCGTCCGATGTGGGCATCGCCTTGTATCGCCACGTGCTGCGGCGCGAACTCAAGAAGCTCGAAGAGGGCAAAGACCCCATCGGCCTGGTGCGCGATGCGGCGCGCAATACCTGCATCGAACTGCCCAACGAGCGCGACAAGCACCACAACAGCGACGGCTTCTCCAGCTTCATGCTGCGCACCCACGCCAAGTATTCGCCCATTGCTTCCGACTTGGTGAGCATCTTCGAGCCCGGCAGGACCCAAGAGCGAACCGAACCCGCAGAAAGCCTCTACTGAAAGGAACCGCCATGACGCTGGACGAAGCAAAGCGCAAACTGATCGACGCGGGCAAGATACTCGAAGATGCGGGGCAGGGCGATCTCACTCGCGGCCACGTGTCGATACGCGTGCCGAGCGACCCCGCGCTTTTCCTGATGAAGCCGCACAGCCACGGCTTCGATGAAATCACGCCCGAAAACATCGTGGTCTGTAATCTGGAGGGCGAGAAGGTCGATGGGCAAGGCAAGCGCCACAGCGAGGTCTTCATCCACTCCGAGATCTACCGGCTGCGGCCCGACGTGAACAGCGTCATCCATTCCCATCCCGCCCACGCCGTGGCCCTGTCGGCCACCGGCCGGCCGCTGCGGCCCATCAGCCAGCCGGCGGTCGCCTTTGCCGACGGGCTGCCGTACTACACCGACACCATCAATCTCATCCGCAGCCAGGAAATGGGCCGGGGCGTGGCGCGAGCCCTGGGCGCCTGCAAGGCGGTGCTGATGCGCAATCACGGCGTGGCGCTGGCCGGCAAGACGGTCGAAGAGGCCACCATACTGGCCATCATGCTGGACAACGCCTGCCAGATCCAGCTGCTGGCCGAAGCGGCCGGGGGCATAGGCCAGGAGTTCTCGGCTCAAGAGGTCGAGAAGCTGCACTTCGACATCACGCGTCCCGCCCAATACGAAGTCAATTTCGACTATCTGCGGCGACGCTCGCTGAGAAAGGCGGCCTAGCCGCGCAAGTCCAACCATAACGATACCGATCGGCATGCCGGCTGCAGCGGCGTGCCCACCCAGGAGACACACATGCTGAAGCGCAAAACCCTGAAAGTGCTGGCGGCGGCCGTCGCCGCCGCGGCCTGTCATACCTTGGCGCCCATGGCGCAGGCGGCGGAAGACCTGGCCACGTACCAGGGGTCCGATCGCCACGAGCGCCTGGTGGAGGCCGCCAAGAAAGAAGGCGAGCTCACCGTCTACCATGCCTATCCCAAGCTGACGGTGGCCATCGACGCCTTCAGCAAGAAGTACGGCATCAAGGTAAAGAACTGGCGTGCCGGTTCCGAGGCCCTGCTGCAGCGCATTGTGTCCGAGGCGCGCGGCGGCCGGCACGATGTGGACATCGTGCAGAACAATGCCCCCGAGAACGAGGCCCTGCATCGCGAGGGCCTGTCGCGGCCGGTATGGTCGCCCCATTTCTCCGACCTGCGCGCCAAGGCCGTGCCCGGGCATCAGGCCTGGGTGGGCCTGACCATGGACGTCTGGACCGCCGCCTACAACACCGAAAAGGTCAAGGCCGACGACGTGCCGAAGCGCTACGAAGACCTGCTCGACCCGAAATGGAAGAACAAGCTGGGCGTGGAGGCCTTCAACTTCGCCTGGTTCGGCACTTTGCTGCAGACCATGGGCGAAGAAAAGGGCCGCAAACTGTTTTCCGACATCGTCTCCGCCAACGGCATGTCGTTTCGCAAGGGGCATTCGCTGCTGACCTCGCTGGTGGCCTCGGGCGAGGTGCCGCTCGCCCTGACGGTTTACAGCTGGAATCCCGAGCAGCTCAAGACCAAGGGCGCGCCCATCGAGGGGCTGGCCCTGGATCCCGTCATTGGCCAGTTCAGCACGCTGGCCGTGCTGAACCAGGCGCCTCATCCGAACGCCGCGCTGCTGTTCTACGATTTCATGCTGGACGAGGGCCAGAAGATACTCGCCGACATGGACTATGTCGTGGTCACCGAGAAGATCAAGACGCCCTTCACGGGCGTGGTCGTCACCATGGTCGACCCGGGCCAGGCGCTGGACCGGCAGGACGAATGGATGAAGTCTTTCGAGCAAGTGCTGGGCAAGACGCCCTGAGAGGCAGACAAGGGACCAGTACTGGCGGAATGCCGCCCAAAGGCGGCGTGGCCGGCGGGCCGGCATGAAGTTTGCTATGTGGCCGCCGTGGGCGCCGCCGGGCTTTTTTGCGTACTCTTCGGTCGAGCGCAAGCCTTGCGCCCGTACGGAGAGCACATCATGGAAGACAAATTTCGCTACTTGTCCGAACGCATTGCGCAATGGGCCGGAACGCCCTGGTCCTTTTCCATCGCGATCGGCCTTGTCCTGCTATGGGCGGTGTCCGGCCCCGTGTTCGGGTATTCGGATACCTGGCAGCTTGTCATCAACACCGGAACCACCATCATCACCTTCCTGATGGTTTTCCTCATCCAAAATACCCAGAATCGCGACGCCATCGCCGTCCAGCTCAAGCTGGACGAGCTGCTGCGGGTGGTCAAGGGCGCGCGCACAGGCATGATCAACGTCGACCAACTGAGCAACGCCGAGCTCCAGGAGCTTCGGCGCCATCTAGAGGAAATAGGCCGCGACGAGGGGTGTGACCTGGCGTCCATCGAAGCCAAGGTCACCTCGCACAGCCGGCGCCGACATGAAAAGTCCGGCGCTTCATCGGAAGAGACGCAATCCGAACGGTCCGTCGAATTCGAGATAGAGAAAAAAGCCAAAGACGGCGAAGACGGCAAGCCGACGTGATGGGCATGCCGGATTTCGGGCCGGCTGTCTTCGCGCGGCCCGCCACGGCGGGCGGCATGTCTCGATGAAGGCCCGGGCGCTGCCGCACGCCCCGGCGTTGGCGCCGAATTCACAGCGCTGCAATGGCCCGTAGCGTAAAATGGCGGGGATTCATTGCAGGTTCTCCCATGACATTTGTAGTAACCGAGGCATGCATCCAATGCAAATACACGGACTGCGTCAGTGTATGTCCCATGGACTGCTTCTTCGAAGGCCCCAATTTCCTTGCCATCCATCCCGACGAGTGCATCGACTGCTCCATCTGCGTGGCCGAATGCCCGGTTGGAGCTATCGTCAGCGACCAGGAAATCCCCGATGATCAGCGGCATTTCATAGAAATCAATCGTGTTCTGTCGCAGGATCCCCGCTATCGGCGTATTTCGCAGGTTCAGAGCCCCTTGCCCGACCATGAAAAATGGGCCGGAATCAAAGACAAGCTGGCTCTTCTGGATTACCGCGCGTCCGTCGGATAGGTTGTCGGCCGCCAGCTTTACGGCATTCCATCCTGGCCATTGGGCATCAGGCCGGCCCATCAGGCCCCAGTGTTGACGTCAAATACTCCAGCCCGCTGGCAGCAAAACGGTGGACCGTTCACTCGCGCGTGGGCGCCGCGCCTGAAAAGGGTGTGTAAGCGCGGGTCTCTACTTGGATTCTTCCGTGTTTTCATCGATGCAGAGTGTTGTCTGCAATTTCTGCAAAATCTCATACAGCTTGACGCGGTCCTCGGTGTCGAGCGACAGCAATATCCGCGCATGGAGCATGCGAGCAAGCGGCATGGCGGTATTGACCAGCTTCTCGCCTTTCGGGGTGATGCTGCAGGTGAGTGATCGGTCTCCCGTATTCATTGAGGCCGTACTGAGCAGTTTCTGTTCGAGTAGCTCTTTGACGGTGCGGCTGACCAAGGCTCGATCCGTAGCAGAGGCCTTGGCGAGTTCTTTCATCGGCATGGATTGATGATGGGCGATGGCGGACAGCAGTCGCCATTGCGGCAGTGTCAAGCCGATTCCTTTGGTGTAGGGAACAGGCACGCGTTTCAGGTGTGTGGCGATCCGCACGATATGCACGGAGAGAAAGTCCTCGATGGTCAGATTGGACCCATCAGGCTCTATATGTTCCCACGGACAAGGTGCAGAAGTACTTGGCATTGCATCGACTGTTCGAGAGTAGGAGGGGGCAATTGTATCAACCGCGCTGTGTCGCTTGAGGCCGGAAGGGCCGGCGCATGGATGCACGCCGAGTCTGCAGACATCCAGGTCGATTCCTCGCATTTACCGGTGGGCCGGGGACCAATTTGAAGTGCCGCGCCCAGTCAATTTACTGTAGCGGGTGTGCTTCGCGTATACGCGTTTTTACTAATTTACTTGTCAAAACAGTAGAGTATAGAATTTAAAAAATCGTATAAAAGCAATTGGTTATGAATAAAACATATTTATGATAAATCAATTATACGAAGCTGCATGGGAGCACTCAATGCCCACATAAGCATTGAACGAGGCCGGTGTGGAGCAGGTTTTCGTCACTCGGGCCAATATAAAAAGGTGGTTGCCTTAATACGGACATCAATAAAAAACAAAGGAGTGAGATATGAATACATTTATAAAGCGTGCAAGTTCGAATATGCGTTCACTTGCAAAGCAGTCCTCCATCCTCATGGTTGCTATAGCGACCAGTGCCATAGCGATGGCCAGCGCTAGTACCAGTGCCCTGGCCCAAAGCCAAGCCGGAGGGAAGAAATCGCCCGCTAAAGCAGATGTCACGTTTGCGCTCGACTACGTGCCCGACGGGCTCCACGCTCCCATCTACGCCGCCCAAAATATGGGTTATATCGATAAGGCCAATTTGGCCATCGAGCCAGGCGGCGGCTCTTCGCTGACAATCAAACTCGTATCCGAGGGCAGGGCTCAAGTGGGTATCGCTGATGCCGGGTCGGTCAGTGTCGCTGTGGCAAAAGGGGCAAAGGTCAAAGCGATTGCTCTGTTGCTCAAACACACGCCTGCTGTCACCATGGTTTCCGAAAACTCTTCGATCAAACAAATAAGTGACTTGAAAGGAAAGTCGATCGGCGACTTTCCGGAAGCGTCTACAAGTGTATTGCTGCCCGCCTTGCTGAGAGCCAACGGCCTCTCGGAAAACGACGTCAAATTCGTCGGGATGAATTTCTCGGCGCGTGTCCCATCGCTGCAGGCTGGCCGTGTCGATGCCATAGACGGATACGTGCAAGAGTTCGTAACGCTGCCAAATACGTTCCGCAGGATCATATGGGCCGAAAATAACTTTAATGTTTATGGGCCGGTTCTAATCGTCAACAATGATTTTGCTCAGCAGCATGGCGACATAGTGCGCTCGATCCTTCAAGGCTTTAAGAAAGGCCTTGAAGTTACGGCGGCGCAACCTCGCCAAGTCGCGGAGGTTCTAGCCAAGGCGAGCCGAGGCGACCTCGACTATTTTGAAAAAGAAATAGACGTCCTGCATGCCTTCTTTGCTGATCCTGCGTCGGTGAACATGACCTCCGAGGGATGGACTGCTGTACAAGACGTCATGATGCAATTTGGCGGCCAGGCCAAGAAACTGCCAGAAGCCGAGTTATTCACGAACGAATTCATCGAGGCCCAATGAACTACCGGAGCATCGCGGCTAAAAACGTCAAGCCGTTGATTGGCCTGGCACTCATCCTCGCCGTGTGGCAGGTCTGGGCCGGGGTGTTGCATCCGGGCTCGATTGTGCTGCCGGCGCCCAGTGCAATAGCCAGCTACTGCTTTTCGCACACGGAAGTCATCTTCTACGAGGGTTGGCAAACGCTCAAGGTCGTATTGGCTGGATTTGGCATTGCTTTGGCGCTAGCGATGGTGGTGGCGATTGTGTTTGCCTTGATTCCCGCGCTTCGCGACATGTTCCTGCCGCTGTTCGTTGTCACACAGGTAACTCCCACGATTGCCGTTGCGCCGCTCCTTGTCATTGCGCTGGGCTTTGGTTCGCCGCCCAAGATCGCTGTGGTCGTCTTGATTGCGACCTTTCCCATTCTGGTCAGTACCTTGGCAGGCATAGACGAAGTTCCCAAAGACTTGCTCGATATCACTCGAGCCTCGGGCGCAAGTCGGTGGCGTGCCATGCGCTATGTCGCATTACCCAACTCCGCGCCCTATTTCTTTTCGGGGGCGCGGGTTGCCATTACGCTCTCCGTCATTGGAGCGGTGGTCGGTGAGTTCGTCGCCACGGATTCCGGTCTGGGATATCTGATTCTACAAGGCAGTTCCAGAACGCAGCCCGACGTCATGTGGGCGGGCGTCTTGAGCTTGGCGATACTAGGCCTGGCGCTCTTTAACGCAGTAAGGCTCATTGAGTGGGCCGTCATGCCCTGGAAGCGGGCATAAGCTCTGATCAATCGACAATAAATTTACAAAATAGGAGAAAGACAAGTATGAAAACCCAACAGGCTGCAGGCTTGCCCGACAACGCAGAAGAACTCCAGTCCCTTCACATTCCCGCACGGGGATACGTGTCCTTTACGATGCGGCGTTCCAATATTCTCCGCATCATCGACACCGAGGGCCAGCAAGTGGCCGATTTGGTGGCCTTCAATCTCCACGACTACAAAGAACGCGTCAACGGCGAATCCACGATGCTTCTAGGCGGCACCTATAACCCCCGAGAGGGTGACATCGTATACAGCGACGACTGCAATCCGATGTTCACCATCATCGACGATAAGGTAGGTCGCAATTATCCGGGAGCGCTGATGTGTTCCGAAGAAATGAACCTGGTACGCTACGGTATACCGGGCACTCACAACTGCCGCGACAATCTCACCGCGGCGCTTCGCGAATGGGGCATTGGAAAAAAAGACATCCCGGGCGCATTCACTCCATTCATGAATGTCATCCATCACCCTGACGGCCGTGCGGAAATAGCCGCGCCTCCTTCCAAGGCTGGCGATTACATCGACCTGCGCGCCGAGATGGATCTCCTCGTCGCTATCAGCGCTTGTCCGCAAGAGCGCAACGCGGTGAACGGCTGGAACCCTACGTCTCTAGATTGCGTTGTGTATCATTTAAACGAAAAAAAATGAGTGCGTATCCTACGGACGCAGCAGCGCCAGAAGCGATTATCCGCCTGGACGGCGTCAACAAGGTATTTCGGCGTGGGCGCGAAGAGATGCCGGCGCTCACTCCCACCAGCCTGGAAGTGCGGCGAGGCGAGTTTTTGTCGTTGCTGGGCCCTAGCGGTTGTGGAAAAAGTACTTTGCTACGCATGATCATCGGCCTGGAAACGCCGACTTCGGGCACCATTACGGTGAATGGCAGCTCGCCCAAGTTGGCGCAAGGTTCAATCGGCGTCATGCTGCAAACCCCCGCACTCATGCCTTGGGAAACCGTACGGGGTAACGTTCTACTCCCTGCATTCCTCCAGGGAAGGGCCATCAAACCGCTCGAAAGCCGCGTGGACGAGTTGCTGGAGATGGTCGGTTTGAGCGCTTTTGCTTCGGCCTATCCCGGCACATTGTCCGGCGGTATGCGACAGCGGGTAGCGTTGGCTCGAGCTCTGCTGTTTGATCCCGACATTCTGATGTTGGACGAACCTTTCGGCGCGCTCGATCACATCACGCGTGAGCAATTAAATGCGGAATTGGCTCGGCTTTGCGCCCACGGCAATAAGACGACATTGCTGGTAACCCACGATATTAACGAAGCCATTTATCTGTCCGATAGGATCGTGGTGATGAGTTCTCGGCCCGGACGCGTCGCAGCCGTTCTCGAGGTCGATCTGCCAAAGTCGCGGGATGGCCTTACCCAGGCCCACCGTCATTCCGACGAGTTGGCGCTGCATATTCGCGAGCTTTTGGGTCTGGGCTCCATCACTGCCTGACACCGGCTGTTCAAGGCGTTCCGCATTTGCCTGATCATCGAGTTATTGCCACAAAAGGGATATCGTCTGTGTCGAGGGCTACGCCCGGTCCGTCTTAACGTCCCCCCGTGATACAGTGCAGCCTGCCCGTTGCAGTCATCGCCGGGCGAGTCCGTTTGGGGGTGTTTTATGTCTCGAGCAGAGAGCTCGGCGTCTTGGTCCGAACTGCTAAGCGGCCGTAACGCTTTGCGTTCCATTGCGCTGGCCGGTGGCGTTGCGTTACACGCCGTCAATTTATACATTGTGGCGACTATTTTGCCGTCCGTGGTGGGTGACATTGGCGGATTGTCTTATTACGCCTGGAACATTACCTTGTTCGTAGCGGCATCCATTTTCAGCTCGTCTTTGTCGCCCAAGGCCATGCAGGCTTTAGGGCCAAGACGCGCATTTCTGACAGCGATCGGTTTTTTCGCTTTAGGCACGACGCTCTGCATGCTAGCGCTCGCCATGGGCTGGATGCTGATCGGACGCACCTTGCAAGGTATCGGTGGCGGACTACTACTAGGGCTGAGCTATTCGTCCATCCGCATCGTATTTGCCGAGCGATTATGGGCAAAAGCCATGGCATTGGTGTCCAGCATGTGGGGCGTCGCGGCGCTTTCGGGGCCTGCTATCGGTGGGGTGTTTGCCTATGCCGGACACTGGCGCTGGGCGTTCGGTGCCGTGTTGACAGTCGCGCTTCTTCTGGCAGGTCTAGTTCAGACGCAAATCGCCTCACGTTCGGAGTCGATACCGATTAATGGCGATGCGCGCATACCACTTAGCCAGATTTCATTGTTGGTTCTTTCAGTGTTGGCCGTCGCCATGGCCAGTTTGGCCGCGCATCTGGGCTGGAGTGTATTGGGCGTTGTGGTGGCTTTGGCGATCGGTATCGTGGTCGCCCGTCTGGACGCGAGGGGACATGCAAGGCTCATGCCTCATGGCGCCTACGAACTCAAGCGGCTGGGCAGTATCTATCTGTGTGTGGCTTTCTTGAACATCGGCATTACCGTGGAGGTTTTCATCCCCTATTTCCTGCAGGTGCTGCACGGCCACTCGCCTCTGGCCGCCGGCTATCTCGGCGCTCTGATGTCCGCGGGGTGGACGATAGGCGCCATCACGAGCACCAGCCGCACTTCGCGCACCGCAGACGTCTACGTACGCATCGGCCCGATCATATCGGCTCTTTCGCTGGCCAGCCTCGGCCTGATGCTGCCGTGGGAGCCTTTGCAGGATGCCCTCTTGCGCTGGGTGGTCGTGGTGCCCCTGGTGGGCGTGGGGCTGGGCATAGGCATGTGCTGGCCCCATCTGCTGACCCATGTCTTCAAGGTCGCGCCGGCCGGGCAGGAAAACATGGCCTCGTCGGCCATCATCACGATACAGCTGTATGCCATGGCGCTGGGCGCGGCGGTGGGCGGGGCCATCATCAATGCGGCGGGCTTCACGGACCCGGGCGGCGTGCAGGGCACGGCCCAGGCGGCTCTGGCCCTGCTGCTCATCGTGGCTCTGGCGCCGGGCCTGGCGGCGTACTTCGTGATTCAGGTCGTGCGCGGCAGAAGGAGCCTGAGGGGCTAGCGCTGCTAGGGCCGCTCTACCAGGCCAGCGCCACGGCCTGCCTGCGGGTATCGGCGGCCGCTTCGAACCAGCCTTGAGCAGTACGCCGTATCAGCTTGGCCGACCCGAAATAGAACTCGTGGTCCGAGTTCTCGACTACGCTGTATCCCTTGACGCGCAAGGCGTCGGCAATGGCGTCGGGCATGCCGGGTTCGAGCAGGATCTCGCCCGCGCGAGACAAGCTCCACCGAGGCCGCGAGACGAGTTTCCCGAGGGTTTGCGGGCTGTCGAGGGCACCTTCGATGATTTGCGCGCCGGTGGTCGTCTGGCTGATTCCGCCGGGCGAGGCGCCGGCCATGTCGGCCTGCCCGTCCCGCACAAGCAGCCAGGGATTGAGCGTATGGGAAGGGCGCATGGCCGGGCCTATGGAATTCATGCCGCCGGGTTCGGCCGAAAAATCGAACATCCGATTATTCAGCAGGACTCCCGTCGCCTCATCCACCGCGCATGAACCAAAAGGTTGAAATACGCTTTGCAGCATGGAGATCGCGTTGCCCTCTTTATCCATGGCTACGAAGCCGGCCGTGTCGCCTTTGTCCAGACGATTTGCGGCCAGCATGGATGGATGCGGCGTCGCCGTATCCGGATGGCCAAGGCCGAAGTCCGCCGGAGCCGGCGCCCGCCGCGACGGGTCGCCGATCAGCTTGCGCCCATGGGCGATGGCCGCGATGGCGTTTTCGATGCAGGATACGGCGCCGGCGGTTCCGGTCTGGCGGCCTGCGGCGTGCCACATTGCAAGCTGCCGCAGCATCAGCACGCCGACGGAATTAGGAGGCATGACGTAGGCCCTGGTCGAACCGATGTCGGAAAACCAGGGTTCCACCCAATCGGCCTGGGCGGCCGCCAGGTCGTCCAGAGTGAACAGGCCGCCATGCCGGCTGCTGAAGGACGTCAAGCTGGCGGCCACGTCGCCGAGATAGAAGCCGTCCTCGCCGCAAGCGGCGATCTTCTTCAATACCGCGGCGAGCTTCGGCTGGCGCAGGATCTCCCCTGGGGCGAGCGGCTGCCCCGAGGGCTGAAACAAGCTGTCGAAGCCGGGTTGCCGCGCATGTTCCGGATCGAGGCGGCCCAGGTTCCTGGCCAGCTCTTCCGGAGTGGCGATGCCGTCTTCGGCATGGGAAATGGCCGGCTCCAGGAGCCGGCTCCATTTCTGCCGCCCGAAACGTTCGTGAGCCCGGGCCCATAAACGTATCAGCGTGGGAACGACCGCCGCGCGGACGCCGCGCTGGGGCATGCCGCCCATGAACTGCCGATGGTCGGCGGCCAGGGGAGCGCGGCCCGTGCCATTGAGGCCGTGAACCGTGCCGCTGCGTCCGTCCAGGTAGAGCAGCATGCCGCATCCGCCCAGCGAGGTGGCGTGCGGCAGGGCCACCGCCAGAACGGCCGATGCGCAGATCATGGCGTCTATCAGCGAGCCGCCGTTTTCCAGGCAGTCTTTTGCCGCCTGGGTGGCCAAATGGTGGCCCGAGGCGATGGCGGCCGCGGCGCCGAATACGCTTTTGGGATAGGCGGTCATGTCATCGAATTACGACGGCGCTCAGGCATCGGATTGTTGTCGTGTGATGTGAATGCGGCGCAGTGCGCCGGCCACCAGAAGCGGATGCACTCCCAGGGTGTCCCTCAAGACGGGCTCGTCCAGTTTCTTGAGCGGGTCTATCTCGTCCGGCTCGAGTTGAAAGCCCCGGATGAATGAGTCGGGGTCGCCGATGAACCGCTCGCACGCTTTCGTGTCGGTGCGCAAAGTATGCAAAGCGCGTGACAGTTCGATTCTGTGCGGGGGGGTTTGAGGGTACCAGAGCGTGCGTTCGCGTTCTTGCGCTGTCGAGCGGGTTGTCCAGCCCAGCATGGCATAGGTATGGTGCCAGTTCTCTTCGAAGACTGCCTGATCGGGCTTTGCCTCGCCGAGGGCGCCCGCAAGCATCAGCCAGGAGCGGGCCTCGACGTTGCCGGAGCGATCGAGGTCGGCGGCGTCGAAAGCAAGCAGCCGCCTCAGGTTGCCCTGGCTCATTGCCTCAAAGACGGCCTTGTCGAACTCCAGGTCCGGACCGGGGTCGGCGTAGCGCGCGGTGCCCGGATAATGCGACAGGCCGCCGCTTGCGATGAGTACCGCCCGGCGGCCCAGCCTTACCAGGACCCTGTTCAACGCCTTGCCGAATTCAAAGCAGCGTTCGGGCGGCGGCTGAGGAGGAACGTAGGCGTTGACGAACAATGCCAGCATCGGAGTTTCGCGGTCCCAGCCCATGAATTCGAACGGGATGGTGAACGATGTGCCGATCTCGGCGCTAAGCGAGAAGGCCGGATCGAAGCCTTCTTCCTGCAGGGCGCGGACGACCGCGTATCCCGCCTCGCCGTCCATGGCCCATGAGCCATGATGCTGCTCTTGCCCCTGGGCCCGGTCGCCGCAATGGAACGTGAAGGCGGGCACCGAATCGAGGATGAATTGATTGCCATGCTCGTTCGAAATGACAATGATGAGATCGGGCTCGAGCGCGCGAAGCGCTTCTCCGATGGAGTGCATGGCCTGGCGGACACGGGCGATCTGCTCGGGGGACTCCGTCTTGGGGGCGCTCAGCAGTTGCGGCGCGTGGGGGACGGCCGCTCCGCCGACTATGCCGTAGCGTTGTTGGGGTCGAGCCTGCGCGGATATGTTCATGAGATTAACCATGTGCGTGTGGTGGGGGCGCGAACTGCGGCGTGCCCGCCTATTGTCCGAAAATCAGGAATGCGCCGACGGCGCAGGCCGCAAGTATCGCAACGGTCCACAGCTTGGCGTTCGGCGGCCTGGATGATCGCTCGATGGAGCCGGCGGGTTCCGAGGCCCGGGCGCCCGGGGAAGGCGCTGCGCCGGGCTCGGGGGGGTTGCCGGGCTGCGCTGCGATCTGAGCTTCGGTATTGTCGGAGGGCTGTTCGACACTCGCCTTGAAGCGGGTAAAGAACTCGTCGGCGAGTTTTCTTGCGACGCCGTCTATAAGCCGGGCGCCGACTTGCGCGATTTTTCCGCCCACCTGGGCCTCTGCCGTATAGTTCAGCAGCGTGCCGCCGCTTTCGTGATCGGACAGCGAAACCGCTGCGCTGCCCTTCCCGAAGCCCGCCGCACCTCCGGAACCGTCGAACGTCATGACGTAAGAGCTGGGCGGCACGACCTCGGAGAGCGTCAATTTGGCCTTGAACTTGGCTTTGACGGGACCGACGGCGGCCGTCATGACGACCGCATACTCATTGTCGGCGGCGGCCGTCACCGACTCGCAGCCGGGTATGCATTGGCGGAGCAGTTCGGGGTCGTTCAGCCCCGCCCAGACAGTGTTGCGATCGGCCGCGATCGTTTGCTCTCCTGACATTTGCATATTTGGGTCTCCTGTAATTTCCCGGATCAGTTTTTCTGCGGTACGTGTCGCGCGAGAAAGGCCAGCGTTCTTTCGCGCGCGATTCGCGCCGACTCGGCATCGTACGAGTCGCGCTGATCGCAATTGAAACCGTGTCCCACGGGATAGAAGTGGGATTCGGTTTCCGGGTGTTGGGCAATGAACGCACGCGACGATTCGAGCGGAATCAGCGGGTCGTTCTCCCCCCAATGAAGCAATACCGGGCATAGCGGCTCGAGCCCGCTTTGCGCGGGAATGCCTCCGCCGTAATAGCAGACGGCGGCCCGCAGGCCCGAAACATGCGCCGCGGCCTGCCATGTCGTGGTGCCGCCCCAGCAGTATCCAACGATGGCGACGGGCAGATCCGGCGAGAGAAAGTCGAATGCCGCTTCGATATCGAGGCGCGTGTCGGCCCAGTCGAGCTGCCGCGTGCAGGCCAGGCCCCGGTCGACGTCCGGTTGTGTGTAGCCCAGCTGAATGTCATTGCCGATGCGATCGAAGAAGCGCGGCGCGACCGCCAGATATCCCTGTTCCGCGTAATCGCGCACGACGCTCTGGATATGGGAGTTCACGCCGAACACCTCCTGTATGACGATCAGTCCGGCCTTGGGCGGCCCGTCGGGGGAGCAGACGTATGCTCCCAGCGAATGGCCGTCGGCGGCGCGCAGCTCGATCCAGTTTGCCGTGGTCATGGGTATGTCTCCTATTCTGCTGTTGCTGTTCTAGATGGTGCGATGTACGGTCAAGCTAGGACATGCAGAGATGCCTTTTCGCGAAGTCCGCCATCAACGGCTTGCTGAGGTGGGTCTTGTCATGGGCGCAATGGCCGCTGCCCTGATACATCACGATTTCCACTTTTTCCGGAGCCTGCGCCTGGAGCCGTTCGGCGGATCGAGCCGGGGCAATGGGGTCTTCAGACCCCTGCACGACCAGTATCGGGCAGTTGATCCGGTTCTTGATCGTATCCAGGTCGAAGGGGGCGAAGAAATCGACGGCTTCTTTCTCGGAGGCGACGTTCGCGGCGCGCATGAAGCGTTTCTTCAGGCTCTCCGGAAACCGGGGAAAATGATGCAGGTCGTAGATCAGCCCCCATGCAACCGCCACCTTGACGCGTGGGTCGGACGCCGTGGTCTTGCAGGCCCAATGCCCGCCGGTGCTGCGCCCCAGGACGCCGATACGTCCGGCGTCGATCTCCGGGCGCGAACATGCATAGCTGATCGCCGCGGAGACCGCTGCTTCGAAATCGACCCGTAGCGGCAGGCTATGGAGCATTTCGCCTTGACCGGGGCCGTCGAACGTCAGCACCGCCATGCCGCGGGCAACGAAGTGATTGGAGATCTCCAGCGCGTCTTCCTTCGTCGTGTCCAGGCCGCCGAACACGACGACGCACGGCAAGCCGGTATCGTGCTTGCCGTTGGGAAGACGCAGATACCCGGGCAGGCTGCCGTCTTCGTAAGGGATGGCCACGCGCTGCATGGGCGGCGACAGCCAGGGCGCGGCGCGCTGGAACAGCAGGTTCTTGCGTTGGTCCGCATGGAGCTTGGCATCGTGGGCGACGTCCATGCGTATCCCCTGGCCGAAGTGGCAGCACAGCGCGGCTCGCCAGAGCAGCTCGGCCGCCGTCATCGTCGAGCCGTTTTCCACGGCGGCGTCGGCGAGCTTCTCGTATGTGGCCGATAAAGCCACCCAACGCTCGCACCATTGGGCGGGTTCTGTTATGTCCTGCTCCAGAAACAGCAGATCGCCGTATGGGATCCCGTCTGAAATGATGCGCGCCGCGTTGCTTCGCAAGGTGGCCGAGACTTCGTGATCGCTCATGCCGCGGCCCCTCGGATCTGCTCGAAAAGCTTGGCCGAAGACAGGGTGGGCTGTCGTATCACGACGCTGTCGTCGTCCAGGGCGTCCGTGATCGCGTTGGCGATCGCGGGGGGAACGGGGCCCACGTTTCCTTCGCCCACGCCTCTGACGCCCAACGGGTTCCAGGTGCAGGGGAATTCGAAATGCAGCATTTTGATGGGGGGAATGTCTTGCGCCTTGGGCATGACATAGTCCATGAGGGTGCCCGTCAGCAGTTGCCCTTCGGCGGAGTACAGGATTTGCTCGCCAAGGGCCACGCCCAGCCCTTGCGCAAATGCTCCGGTTACCTGTCCCTCGACTATTTTCGGGTTGAGCTGCCGGCCGCAGTCGTGCCCGATGGCGTACTGGACTATCTTCCAGGCACAGGTTTCGGTGTCTATTTCCACGACTGCCGCATGCGTTCCGCTGGCCCAGGTCACGGTGCGGGGATAGAAGTACTTGGTCGCCTGCAGCCCCGGCTCGCCTTCGGCGGCCAGTATGGTCGAGTACGCCGCGGCGGAGACAAGCTGCGGCCACTCGACTTTCCGCGAGGGATCGTCACGGCGGGAGAAGCCTTCCGGTATGGCGGCCAGCTGCTCGGCATCGCATTTGAGCAGCGCGGCGGCCACCAGCCTGGAGCGGCGGACGACCTCCTGGGCGGCGAGGGCCACGGCATTGCCCGTGTTGACGGCGACGCGGCTTCCGCCGGTGCCGAAGCCGTAGGGAAGCAGGCGCGAGTCTCCGCCCAGCACTCTTACCTTGTCAAAAGGCAGGCCGAGAAACTCTGCTCCCACCTGCGCGAACACGGTTTCGTGGCCTTGGCCCGATTGCGACACGCCGATATAAATGTCGGCGGAACCGTCCGCGCACATTCTTACCGTCGCCCCTTCGCACGGCCAACCGATTCCGCTCGCTTCGACATAGTTGGCGACGCCGATGCCGATCTGCAGACGATCCGAGCTTTGCCGGCGCTCGTTCTGGACCTTGCGCCAGTGCGCCAGGTCCAGCGCATCGACGGTTTGATTGAAGACCTGGGGGAAATCGCCGGAGTTGTACTCGACCGGCACGCCGTCGCGGTATATGTTGCCGGGCTTATAGGGCATCTCGGCGGCGGTGACCAGATTCATGCGCCGCAGTTCGATGGGGTCCATCTTGATTTTGCGGGCGAGCAGGTCGAGGCTGCGCTCGATGCACCAGGTTGCCTCTGGCCGTCCTGTGCCCCGATAGGGCGAGGATGGCGTTTTGTTGGTCAGCACCGAGTGCGCCTGGGCGCGGTAGGCGGGCAGCCGATATTGCGAAGGCAGGTGATTGATCGTATTGCTGGGTTCTATGACGGCCCAGCAAAGATAGGCGCCCGAGTCCTTCAGGATCTGGACGTCCAGGCCAAGCAGTGTGCCATCGCGCTTTGCCGCAATCCGGACGTCGAGGATCTGGTCGCGGGCATGCTGCGAACTGAGCATGAATTCGGATCGCGTCTGGATCCACTTGACCGGGCGCCCTATGAGGTGCGCCAGCGCGGGCACGATGACGTCTTCGGGATAGACCCCTGATTTCGGACCGAACGCTCCGCCGGTATCGGGGCATAGAACCGTGATGTCCTTTTCGTTCAGGCCGGTGGCGTTGGCGGCTGCGCCGCGCAGCGAGTAGGGCAACTGGTGCCCCGCCCGTATCACGAGCGTCGAACTGCTGCGGTCGATTTCGGCGCTGACGCCGCGTGTTTCGATGGGAACCGACGTAATGCGTGGATAGATCAGCCGCTCTTCGAGCACGACTTCGGCCTGGGCGAACGCGCCTTCGATATCTCCGATGTGGGCCGTCACGCGGGACGCGATATTGGAATAGCCTTCGTGCACGGGCCTTTCGTCCCGCAGCGATTCCCACGGGTCTACGACGGCGTCCTCGGGTTCGTAATCAATTTCGAGCAGCTCGGCGGCGTCCAGGGCGAGCTCTTGCGTATCCGCCAGGACCACGGCGACGGGCTGCCCGACATAGAATGCGCGGTCCGCCGCGAGGGGCAACTGCGGCGGGGGCGCCATGAAGTCGCAATACGGATTGGAGTCGGGCTCTTTGAAGAGCGGCAGCGATTTTGCAAATGCCGGGAGGTCCGCGTGGACCCAGACCGAATGGGCTCCGGCGGCCAATGCCGGCTCTTTGTCGACGGAAATGACGCGAGCCGCGGGGTAGGGGGACCGGACTATGGCCACGTACAGTGTTTCGGGGGCTTGGTGGTCGGCGACGAATTGTCCCCGTCCTCGTAAAAGGCGATCGTCTTCTTTGCGGATGGGCGTCTGTCCGATCATGGCAATTCCTTGAAAGCGCTGAGCTGGTGGGGGGGCAGCGTTTCGAGATGGAGTTCGTTTTTCAGGGCGAACCCCGTTATCTTGTAGTTGTTCTCGATTTCGATGATGTGTTCGCGCATGAACTGCTCTGCCTTGTCGGCGTCGCGCGCGACGATGGCATCGAGGATTTTTTCGTGCCAGACCGTGTTGGAGCGGATCAGATCGGCCTGGTTGGGGCTTTCACGCGACCGCACGATGCTTCTGATGGTGCGATTCATCAGGCTGCAGTGCAGACACAGCATTGAGTTCTTTGCGCCGCCGGCGAGTATTTCGTGGAACTGGATATGCAGTTGCTGGTGGCGCTTCCAGTCTTCGCGCGTTACCACCGAGCCCTGCGATGCTTCGACGTTTTCCGTCAGCCGATCGATGAGCGCCTGGTCGGCGGTTTTGGTGATGTGGCTGGCCAGCGCGGGTTCCATTGTGCGGCGCACCTCGTAGACATCCTCGGCCGTCAGATCCTTGAAGAAGAAATAGCTCTGCAGATGGTTGAGGATGCGCTCTTCGGTGACCTCGGCGATGACGGAGCCCCCCGTCGGCCCGGTCGTGGTGCGGATCAGGCCCTGTACTTCGAGAGACTTGAGCGCCTCGCGGACGGAGGCCTTGCCGACGCCATATTTTTCGGTCAGTTGTTTTTCGGAAGGAAGACGATCGCCCGGACGCATCTTGGCATCGACGATCTCGCGCTTGATGAGGTCGGCGATGACGTCGCCTCTTTTTGGAAATTTGGGATAACGGGAAGCGGGCTCGTGCATGGTGTGTTTTCCATAGTGCGCAGGCAATGCTTTGAGTATATCACTTGTCTGTAAGTTTATCCGATAAATAATTTATAGGAATATCCGATAAACTGCTTGACACGTTTTAAGCGTGCTTTTTAGAATGGTTCATCGTCCATATTATCTTAATATCCGATCAAATGATCATTCGTGGTTTGGAGACAATACATGCAACAAAATAAAGCCTCGGCGCCTTTTTCCGCCTACCACCTGCGTGAAGAACGCCTCGATGCCGTTCCGGAGTACGCCCAAGTCGGCCCGGGCACGCCGGGCGGCGAATATTTGCGCAGATTCTGGCATCCCATCGAAGTGTCGGCGGAACTGGGGGACATCCCCAAGCGCATCCGCATTCTGGGCGAGGACCTCGTTCTCTTTCGCGCCAAAAGCGGCGAGCTGGGACTTGTCCGGCCTCATTGCCCGCACCGGGGAGCATCTTTGGAATTCGGCATTCCGGACGAAAAGGGCATACGGTGCTGTTATCACGGCTGGTTGATCGGGGTTGACGGCACCGTCCTCGAGACGCCCGCCGAACCCGAAACCAAGAATCTACGCCACGGCGCTTATCCCGTGCGCGAGTTCGAGGGGCTCATCTTTGCCTACATGGGGCCGCCCGAACAAATGCCTCCGCTGCCCGTATTCGACGTCATCGCAAACCGCAAGCCGACGGATCGCCTGTACCCGGGCGGCTGGACGCCGGGGGGCAAATACGAATGGCCCTGCAATTGGGTGCAGGTGAAAGAAAACGCAATGGACCCCGTCCATACGGCCTATCTGCACACCATTGCAAGCGGTTCGCAGTTCACCCCCGAGTTCGGAATTCTGCCCGAGCTGGAATACCGCGAAACACCCATCGGAATGGTGTATGTCGCGGGTCGCCGCATAGGCGGCAACATGTGGATCCGGATGCACGATCTCATCATGCCCAATATTCATCTCGTCGCTTCCGTGAACGAAACCGGCAAGCAGGAAAAGCGCTACGGGGGGCCTTACCTGCTGCACTGGGCAACGCCCATCGACGATACGAGCTTCCGGGAACTGGGCTGGCTCATCGAGACGGACGATATGAAGTTCACCGACGAAATCGTCCAGCAACTGCATTTCGGCATGATGGATGACCGCCCGATGGAGGAGCGCCAGCGTACTCCCGGCGATTACGATGCGCAGGTTTCGCAGGGTGCGGTCCACCTGCGTGCGCGTGAGCATCTGGGCACCAGCGACCGCGGCGTCGCCATGTTCCGCCGCATGCTGCGGGTCGGCATCGACGACGTGCGCAAGGGCAAAGATCCCAAGGGCCTGCATCGCGACGAGGGGCAGGTGATACGCACGTATACGCAGAATGCAGTGGTTGCATGTCCCGCATCGAACGACCCCGCCGAAGAAAAGCGCCAATTCAGCGAGCTCTCGCAACGTGTATTTGATGGTGAATTCCGCGACTGAGTTTTCCTTCTGTTTCCAACAGTCTTGCAAGAAATATTATGGACAACTCGACAAAAATCACTCTTCGCGGAATCACCAAGACGTTCGGCAGCCTGAAGGTCAATGACAACATCGACCTGGACATCAAGGCGGGCGAGTTCCTGACGCTGCTGGGCAGCAGTGGTTCGGGAAAAACCACATTGATGCGTATCGTCGCGGGCCTCGAAAGCTGTGACAGCGGGACTGTGTGCGTGGATGGCCGGGACGTCACGCATTTGCCGCCGCGTAAAAGAAATGTGGCCATGGTGTTTCAGCAATATTCGCTGTTTCCGCACATGACGGTGAACGAAAACATCTGCTACGGGCTCAAGGTCAAGGGCTGGAAAGCAGACAAAATGAAGCTGCGCGCGGCCGAGATGCTGGAAATGATCAGGCTGCCCGAGGTGGCCGACAGATATCCCAACCAGTTGTCGGGAGGGCAGCAGCAGCGCGTGGCATTGGCCAGGGCGCTGGCCACGTCTCCGGACGTCCTGATGCTCGATGAGCCATTGGGCGCGCTCGACTTGAAGCTGCGCAAGCAGTTGCAGGTCGAGCTCAAGCGGATCCACAAAAAAACGGGCACGACGTTCCTGTTCGTTACGCACGACCAGGACGAGGCGCTGTCCATGTCGGATCGCATCGCGGTCTTGCGCAATGGCCGGATCGAACAGCTCGACCGTGCGGATATGATCTATGAGCGCCCGGCCACCTCCTTTGTCGCGGATTTCATTGGCGAGATATCGCTGCTCAACTGCGTCGGCGAGGGCCAGGACGATTGGGCCCGCATCGACCAGACCGGCTTCAGGCTTCGTGTGCCGGAAGCACCCGGCGGCAAGTTTCGCCTTGCGGTGCGGCCCGAGCATGTCTTCCTGCACAATTGCGAGAAGCCCGACGCCTACTCCGCCTGCGTGCGCGAGGTGCACTTTGCGGGCGGCTCGTCCATTTTGGAAGTGGCGCTTGACGGCGGGGTGATCGTCAAGGCCCGGGTGCTTGGCATGCCTTCTCGCTCGATGCAGCCCGGTTGCCGCGTTTGGGTCGAGCTCAAAGGAAACTTTGTGGCCTTCGCGGCCACTTGAGGGGGCGGGATGAGTTCTCAAAAGACAAGCCGCCGCCTGCCCGGCATGGCCAAAATGGCGCTGTTCCTATTTCCCTCGTTCGCTCTGCTGTTCCTGTTTCTTGCCGTCCCGTTGGCGGAACTCGTGGAGGCCAGCTTCCATACGTCGGAAATGGGCGTCATTCTCGACGGCTGGACATTGTCCAACTACCAGTCGATCTTCTCGCGTGCCATTTATTGGGAAATCTATGCAAAGACACTGGGCGCCGCCGCACTGATCACTTTTCTCTGCGCGGTGCTGGGCTATCCGGTGGCGGCCCATCTCAATCGGGCGTCGCAGAAAGTGCGGCCATTGCTGTTCTATCTCATCGCCGCCCCCTTGCTCGTCAATACTGTGGTGCGCACATACGGCTGGCTGCTTCTGCTCGACCGCAACGGCGTGGTCAACACCGTGCTGCTGCAGCTGGGCCTGCTGGATTCGCCCGCAAGGCTTTCGGGCAATTACATCGGGCTGATCATCGGCAGCACGCAGGTCTTTCTGCCGTTCATGATTCTTTCGATCGCAACTTCGCTGCAGAGCATAGACGGCCGCTTGCTCGAGTCGGCCGAGATACTCGGAGCCTCGCCGGTCAAGCGCTTTTTCAGCATCGACCTGCCTTTGGCCGCCCCGGGCGTTCTATCCGGCAGCGTCCTGGTGTTCAGCTTGATGCTGGGCGCGTTCGTCACGCCTCTCATGCTCGGCAGCACGGCAATCCGATATCTGTCGGTTTCGATCTATACCGATGCGCTGGTGGTGTTCAATCTGCCCCGGGCCATCGCCTTGTCCATGGTGTTGCTGGTTCTGGCGGCAAGTGTCTATGCGCTGCAGGCACGACTGACCCGAAATCTCATGAGGAACAGATGATGAAACGGCCGAACCATATCGCGTTCACGTGCTTTGTCGCCGCGATCTACGTTTTTCTGCTGGCTCCTCTGGCGATCGTGGTGCTGTTCAGCTTCAGCGACAAGTCGTACTTCACCTTCCCGCCCTCCGGGTTCTCGCTGAACTGGTATCAAGCGGCATGGGAGTCGGGGCGGTTCGGGATGCCCGCGCTGCGCAGTATTTTGCTGGCATTCGGTTCGGCGGGGCTGTCCGCAGTGCTTGCCGTACCGGCAGCGCTCGCCCTGCGCCGGGCGCGCCCCTCGGTCTGGAAGCGGGGCGTCGAGTTCGTCCTGCTTTCGCCTTTGATCGTGCCCGCCCTCATTATCGGTATCGCGCTGCTTTACTACTTTTTGAACTACGGCCTGATCGATACCGTCGCCGGTCTCGTCATCGCCCACACACTGCTCGTGTTTCCGTTCATGTTTCGTTCGGTCCTCGTCAGCGCGATGGAAATCAAGCCCCAGTTGGAAGAGGCTTCGGAGCTGTTGGGCGCGTCGCCCTGGCGTACATTCCGCAGCGTCATCTTGCACGGGCTTGCTCCGGGGCTCACGTCGGGGTCCATCTTCGCGTTCATTGTTTCGTTCGATCATTTCACGGTCAGCCTATTCGTGACCCAGTCCGAGCAGGTCACGCTGCCCGTCGCTCTTTACAACTATGTGTACGACGTGAACGATCCTGTTGCCGCCGCGGTGTCGACGGCGCTGGTGGTCTTTGGAATGGTGCTCGCCATTGGGTTGCAAAAGGCGGGATTGCTGGACAGCATCGGCGGTCGCCCGGCCTGAGTGTTTGCTCGATTCGCTGTTTCTATCTTTACATCAAAGGAGTGGTCAGCTATGAACAAGTGCTTTACCAGCGGTTTTTGCAAGATGGGCCTGGGCGTCGCCATGGCTGGCGCGATGACTCTGGCCTCGGCGGAAACCCTCACTTTAAGCGGGTTCCCGGGGACGATCGGGGCCAATATACACAAAGCATTCCTCGATACTTATAAAGGCGACGAGATCAAATATATCGAGTCGTGGGACAGTGCGCGGTTCACGACCATGCAGGCGCACCGCAATCGTCCGAAGCTGGATGTCGTCACTTTCACCGATCTGACCTTGCCGCTTGCGGCCAAGGCCGGACTGCTGGAGCCGCTCGATCCGAAAGTGGTCACCGAACTTGCCGACGTCGACCCGGCGGTCAAGGCGGAACAGGACATGGGCGTGACCTTCGGATACGGCTGCCAAGGCATCCTGTACAACTCCAAGTACGTCAAGGAGCCCATCACTTCATGGGGCGATCTGCTCAGAGACGATCTGAAAGGGCACGTGTCCGCGCCAAGCATCAATTACTCTATGGTGTTCAATGCGATTGCCGCGCTGGCCGAGCTCAAAGGCGGAAGCCTGAAGGACCCCAAGGAGGGGCTCGATCTCTATCGCCAGATCCGTCTTTCGGGCCCCGGCCTGTGGGACACCGAGAACCAGGCGATCGGCTGGTTGAAGACCGGCGAGGTCTGGGTCACGCCGTATCACAGCGGCAACGCGCTTACCTTGATCGCGTCCGACCCCGATCTGAAGGATCTGCGTTTTGTGCCGACTAAAGAGGGTGCGTTCTTTGCGCCCTTGATGATCGCTGCGGTCAAGAACGGACCCGCCGGCGGCGATGCGGCAGGGAAATTCATCAACCATACGCTGAGCGTCGCAAGCCAGGAGGCGTTTGCGCAGCTGAACAAGGTCCGGCCCGCCAACAACAAGGCGCACGTTCCGGAAGATGCCGCAAAAGCATGTCCGACCGCCAGCGAGCTGCGGCAGGTGGACGTCGATTATCTCAATCAGAACCGCAGCAAGATTGTCGATGAGTTCAATTTGAAGGTCAACGGCTAAGGCGCAAGAGCTCGCGGCGGCGCTTGCAGTGTGCAAGGCCGCGAGCGGCCGGAAGCGGGCGCAAAGTCCGACTCTATGCTTGCGGAAATTTAAGGCGACAAATGCAATGAAGCAGCTATCAATGACGATTAACGGCGTACGCCGCACGGCGGAGGTGGAAGACCGCACTCTGCTGGTAACGGCGTTGCGGGACCATTTCAACCTGACGGGCACTCATATCGGATGCGACACCGCGCAGTGCGGCGCCTGCTCGGTGCGCCTGAACGGCAAGGTCATCAAGTCATGTTCAATTTTTGCCATGCAAGCGGAAGATTGCGAACTGGAGTCCATCGAAGGGGTTGCGCCGGACGACCGGACACTGCATCCGATGCAGGTCGCATTCACCCAGACGCTTGGTCTGCAGTGCGGATACTGTACGCCGGGAATGGTGATGCTTGCTTTGGATCTGGTCCACGAAAACCCCGATCCCGACCGTGAAACGGTAGTCCGAAGCCTGTCCGGCAACCTTTGCCGCTGCACGGGCTACGAGGGCATCGTGTCGGCCATATTGCTCGGAGCCAAGATGATGCGCGAGCAAAAGGAGGGCTGATATGTATACCTATGCCTGTACCTATCACCGCCCCGCGACGCTGGACGACGCGCTTCGGCTGGCCGCGGAGTTTCCGGAAGCCAAGTTCCTGGCCGGCGGGCAGACACTTGTCCAGGCCATGAAGCTGCGACTGGCTGCGCCGTCCGACCTGATAGACATCCAGAACATTGCCGAGCTGCAAGGAATCACGGATCAGGGCGGCAACCTGCGCTTGGGCGCCATGACGCGCCACGCCGAGGTGGCCGGCTCTTCCCTGGTTCTATCGAAAAATCCGGCGCTGTCCGAGCTGGCGGCCTGCATCGGAGACCGGCAGGTCCGCAACCAGGGCACCATCGGCGGCTCGGTGGCGAACAACGATCCGGCCGCGGATTACCCGTCCGCCATGCTGGCCCTGGAGGCCACAGTCATCACGAATCGCCGGGAGATCGCCGCAGGGGATTTTTTTGCCGGCATGTACTCCACCGTACTGGAACCCGATGAGCTGATACTGGCGTTTTCCGTTCCGACGCCGAAGCGGGCGGCCTATTCCAAGTTCTACAGCCCCGCCTCGGGCTTCGCCTTGACCGGCGTCTTTGTAGCTCAATTTGAGTCAGCGGTGCGTGTCGCCGTCACCGGAGCAGCGTCCTGCGTCTTTCGCTGCGCCCGCATGGAAGAGGTGCTGTCGGCTTCTTTCCGGCCTGAGGCGCTCGATGCCGTCCGGATAGACCCCGCTGAATACGATTTAAGCGACGACCTGCACGCCAGCGCAGGTTATCGCGCGAAACTCTGCACTGTCATGGCCAAGCGCGCTGTGGAGCGGGCGCTTTCCCGCGAAGGCCACGCATGAAATGTACGGTCGAGTCATTGTCATCCGCTGCAATCTTATAAATATCTCAAGGAGATTTAGATGTCTATCGATACATTCAAGAGCTTGAAGGGCGCAACGCCCGAAGAGCGTCTTGTCGAGCTTGGCTATCGTCTTCCCGAGCGGCGTTCGCCGGTGGGCAACTACACCGGAGCCGTGTCCACCTCCGACAACATGGTGTTCGTCGCGGGCCATGGTTCGTTCGAGGGAAAAACGCAAACGCACAAGGGCAAGCTCGGAGCGGACATTTCGATCGAGGACGGCAAAGACGCCGCGCGTGTAGCGATGATCAGCGCATTGAGCTCTCTGAAAGGCGAGATAGGCGAACTATCGCGGGTCAAGCGTGTGGTGCGCGTCTTCGGAATGATCAATTGCACCCCCGACTTTGAACGGCAGCCCGAAGTGCTGGATGGGGCTTCCGACTTGCTGACGTCCATTTTCGGCGATAGGGGGGTGCATGCCCGTTGCGCCGTGGGGTTTGTTTCCCTGCCTTTCGGAATGCCGATCGAACTGGAGGCGGTGATCGAGCTCGAGTAATCCAAAGACCGCAGCGGAGCATGGAAATGAAAACACAATTTGCCGGAAAGAGCGCCTTGGTTACGGGCTCGTCGCAAGGTATAGGCTTGGCGGTGGCGCGCACGCTCGCCCAGCGTGGCGCTTCTGTCGTGATCAATTATCCGAACGAAAGCGAGCAAGACAAGGCCCAGGCCGCTGTGCAGGAAATCCGCGCGTCGGGAGGCGCGGCTACGGCCGTGCTTGCCGATGTGACGTCTGTTTCGCAGATCACACGTTTGTTCGACGAGGCCGAGGCGGCATACGGGCCGCTGCACTTCGTCATTTCCAATGTAGGGGGAACGTCGGGATTCACCCGGTTCGCGGACGTGGACGAAGCGCTGTGGCAACGCACCACGGACCTTACCGCCAAAAGCATGTTCTTCGTCTTGAAAGAGGCGGGGCAGCGGGTCAGGGACCATGGGCGCATCGTCGGAATTTCGTCCTCCACGGTGCGCATGCCTTATGCGGGCGTGGCCGTGTACGCCGGGGCCAAGGCCGCGGTCGAGGTTTACTGCAAGACCCTGGCCAAGGAAGTCGGTTTCCGGGGCGTGACGGTCAACTGTGTCGCGCCGGGCCTGACGCTTACGGAAGGGGTGGGAAGCTACGGCGTGCCTCCCGAACGATTCGAGCAGCTGAAGCAGGCGACGCCCCTGGGACGCCTGGCTCGTTCTCAGGATATTGCCGACACCATCATGACTGTTTTGTCGGATGACGCCCATTGGCTGACCGGGCAGTTCATCCCGGCCGCCGGGGGCCTGCTCTGACTCAACCGGCCTTGGGCAGGCGGAAGCGCTCGGGATCGGGACCGTGGCGGGCGGTTTCATCGTGCAGCGGCGCAATGGCCGCCAGATCGTCGGCGTCCAGCTTGAAGTCGAAAATATGGAAGTTCTCGCGGATGCGCTCGGGCGTGATCGACTTGGGGATCACGACATTGCCCAATTGAATATGCCAGCGCAGCACCACCTGGGCCAGCGATCGCCCATGCTTGGCGGCAATGGCCTTCAGCGCGGGGTTGTCCCACAGCAGGCCATGCCCCAAGGGGCTCCATGATTCGGTCACGATATTGTGCTCGGCATGGTACTGGCGCAGCTCGGGCTGCTGGAAGCGCGGGTTGAGTTCGATCTGATTCACCACCGGCAGCACGCCGGTTTCGTCCAACAGGCGCTGCAGATGCCCGATATTGAAATTGGAGACGCCGATGGACTTGACCCGGCCTTCGTCGCGCAGGCGGATCAGGGCCTCCCACGATTTGACGTACAGGCCGATCTTGGGGGCGGGCCAGTGGATAAGGTACAGGTCCAGATAGTCCAGCCCCAGTTTTTCCATGCTTTCGTCGAATGCGGCCAGGGTTTCATCGTAGCCGTGCCGATCGTTCCATAGCTTGGTGGTGATGAAGAGCTGGCGGCGGTCCACGCCGCAGTCGCGGATCGCTTCGCCGACGCCTGCTTCGTTGCCGTAGATGGCCGCCGTGTCGATCAGGCGATAGCCTGTGCCGATGGCGGTTTTCACGGTATCTGCGACGATGTCGTTCTCGACCTGCCACACGCCGAAGCCCAATTGGGGTATGGCATTGCCGTCGTGCAGTTTGATGGTGTTTAGAATATTGGACATAGTGCTCTCCGTGATGCGTGAACGGGTTATGCTGGACCTGGCGCAAAAACGGCCGGCGCAGGTTCGTCGTGACCGATTATACGTATGTTACAAAGCATGCCGAAGAGGCGTCCGCATTTCGTCCGGACGCGGCGTGCCGTTTATTTCAAGGAGCAGTACGTGAGCATCCATACCGAAGTCAAGCGCATCAGCGTGCCGCAACTCATGGCTTATAAAGGCGAGCAGAAAATCGCTTCGCTCACCTCTTATAGCGCGCCCTTTGCCCGCTTGCTCGACGAACACCTCGACATGATTCTCATTGGCGACTCCACCGCCATGGTGGGCTACGACATGCCCAGCACGCTGGGCATCACGCTGGAGCAGATGGCCGCGCACGCGGCGGCGGTGGTGCGGTCCACGCGCCGGGCCTGCATCATCGTGGACATGCCTTTCGGCACCTACCAAGAGTCGCCGTCGCAGGCCTTTCAAAGCGCCGCCCGCATGCTGGCGCTGTCGGGCGTGGCCGGCGTCAAGATGGAAGGCGGCGCCGCCCTGGCGCCCACCACCGAATTCCTGGTCGAGCGCGGCATTCCGGTGCTGGCCCACGTGGGGCTCATGCCTCAGTACGTCAATACCATGGGCGGCTTCAAGGCCCAGGGCATGACCGACGAATCGGCCGAGCGCATCTACAACGACGCCCTGGCCCACGAAAAAGCGGGGGCTTTCGGCCTGGTGCTCGAGGGCGTCGCCGAAGGGCTGGCGCGGCGCATCACCGAAGACGTTTCCATTCCCACCATCGGCATCGGCGCCTCGCCCGACTGCGACGGACAGATCCTGGTCACTGAAGACATCCTGGGCCTCACGGGCGGCCGCATTCCCAAGTTCGCCCGCCAGTTCGCCGACGTGGGCGCGCTGATCAGCCAGGCGGTGGGGCAGTATGCCGACGAAGTGCGTTCAGGCGCCTTCCCGGCGCTGGAAAACTGCTTCGGCGTCAAGAAGCAGGGCTGAACACGTGGTACAGATATCTTCTTCGCTCGCGGGTGTGTTGCTGTTCGTCGCCGGCCTGCTGGCCGGCCTCGTGGGCTATTTCCTATATGCGCGGCGCGAGGCCGCCGCCGTTCGTTCGCGCCTGGCTGTGGCCGAGGCCGCCATCGAACAGCATCGAAGCAGCGCCGAACGCCTACAGGCCGGGCTGAGCCAGGCCGAACAACGGCTTCAGGCGCTGGCCGATGAAAAAAACCGGCTCGACCGCGAACTGGCGCATGCGCTGGCGGATGCGGCGGGACTGCGCGAACGGCTGGTCGAGGCGCGCCAGGGCCTGACCGCCAAGGAAGAATCCCTGCATGCCGCCACTCAGCGGCTTGCCGACGCCGAAAAAGAGCTCTCCAGCCTGCAGGCCACCCATGCCGAGAAGCTGGCCGGCTATGAAGAACTCAAGCAGTCGCTCGAGCAGTCCCGCCAGCAGCTCAAGACCGAATTCCAGAACCTGGCCAACCAGATCCTCGAAGAAAAGGGCAAGACCTTCGCCCATACCAGCCAGGCTTCGCTCGACGCGCTGCTCAAGCCCTTCCGCGAACAGATTCACGGTTTCCAGCAGCGCATCAACCAGGTGCATGACGAGGCCGTCAAGGGCAATGCGGCGCTGGGTACGGAAATCAAGCAGGTGCTCGAGATCGGCCTGAAAATGAGTACCGAGGCGAGCACCCTGGCCAGCGCCTTGCGGGGCGAGAAAAAAACCACCGGCAACTGGGGCGAGATACAGCTCGAACGCAGCCTGCAATTGGCCGGCCTGATGCCGGGCGACCACTACGAGGCCCAGGCCCACTTCAAGGACGAAGCCGGCAATCACCGCCATCCCGACTTCATCGTCAAGCTGCCGGACGACAAGCACATGGTCATCGACAGCAAGGTCTCGCTGGTGGACTACGACCGCGCCATCGGCGCAGAAGCCGAGGCCGAGCAGCGGGCGGCGCTGGATGCGCACGTCAAGGCCGTGCGCAATCACATCGACGACCTGTCACGCAAAGACTACAGCAACCTCATCGGCATGCGCAGCCCCAGCTTCGTACTGATGTTCATGCCCATCGAACCGGCCTACATCGAGGCGCTCAAGCACAACCGCGATCTGTTCGACTATGGCTATCAGCGCAATGTGGTGATGGTGTCGCACACCACGCTGATGCCCATCCTGCGCACTGTCGCCAACCTGTGGCGCATCGCCCGCAGCAACCAGGAGGCGCACGAACTCAGCGCCCGCGCCGGCGAAATCTACAACCAGGTCGTGGTGGTGGCCGAGAACCTCAAGAAGCTGGGCGACACCCTGGGCACGGTCAGCAACCACTACAACCGCACCGTCACCTCCCTGGCGGGCCGCCAGGGCCTGTACGGCAAGGCTTCGCGGTTCAACGAGCTTTCGGCCAAGGCCAACAAGACCATGCCCGAGCTCGAACCCCTGCACACCGACTTCCAGACCGAAAAGCTGGAGCTCATCGTCTCTGCGCCGCTGCTGGAAAAAAGCGATTCGGCCGGGCAGGATGGGGAACTGCAACAGCCCGAGACGCCGGAGCAGGGCGCAACCGGGCAAGCGGACATGTCGGGGCAGGATGCAGCGCCTGGTCGAAGCGATGCATTCGACGAGGCGGAGCCCGGCAGCGGGGCTTCCCACAGGCCATGAGGTCGCTGCGCAATGCCCGCCTGATGGCGGGCGCGCCGCTGCCGGTGCGCGACGGCATTGCGCCCAGCCGGGTCTATTTGCCCATGGGGCCGTGGGCCACGGTATTCGATTTCCTGGCTGAACGCTTCCGCTTCATGCCCGCCGACCTGCTGCGCCAAAGGCTGGAGAACGGCGACATCGTCGATGAAGCCGGCTCGCCCCAGCGGCCCGACTCGCCTTACGTCCCACATCGCTGGCTCTGGTACTACCGCATCGTGCCGGACGAGCCGGTGGTGCCCTTCGAGCTGGACATACTGCATGCCGACGACCGGATCATCGTCATCGACAAGCCTCATTTCCTGGCCAGCATCCCGGGCGGACGCCACCTGCGCGAAACCGCCTTGACCCGCTTGCGCGACCGCTTCGGCCTGCCCGGTCTGACCCCCGTGCACCGGCTCGACCGCGACACCGCCGGCGTCATGCTGTTCTGCCGCGATCCGGCCAGCCGGGGGGCTTATCAAAGCCTGTTCCAGTCCCGGGAGGTCGCAAAGGAATACGAAGCCATCGCCCCATGGCGCGACGATCTTCCGCTGCCCTACGTCCATCGAAGCCGCCTGGAGCCCGGCGAGCCGCATTTCACCGTGGTGGAAACCCCGGGCAAGCCCAATAGCGAGACCCGCATCGAGCTGATCGCCCGCTGCGGTCCCCTGGCTCATTACCGCCTGCTGCCCACCACCGGCCGCAAGCACCAATTGCGCGCCCACATGAGCGCCCTGGGCATTCCCATTTGCAACGACACTTTCTATCCCCGCTGGCAGCCGCCGCCCATGGAGGACGACTACAGCCGGCCCTTGCAGCTGCTGGCCCGGGCCGTGGCGTTTGTCGATCCCTTCAGCCGCCAGCCTCGCCGGTTCGAGTCCCGGCGGGAACTGTGTTCTTTAGCTGGGGGGCGCGGGGTAATGAATGCTCCCAAATACCCAGACGCCATAAACACCTAACGATTAAGTAGTTCCCTAGACCGCCCCCATCCCTCCAAACTATCCCTCTCTGAACGAATACGGGGCGAGCGCGTGCTGCGCCTGTCCCGTCGCCGCCTGCTCGCGCCTTCGCGCGCATCGAACCGCCCGGAAGGCCGGGCGGCCTCGCCGGAGCGGGCGGCACAGAAAGGATAGGGAACAGCTTGACCACCGCCACACCTCTGCTCGACCAGGAAACCCGCCAAAAGTGGCTGGCCCTGCTCGATACCCTCGCCGCCATCAGCGCCCGGCACCCCGATGCCGTGTTCGCCTCTTCTCTGGCGGCCGAGGACATGGTGCTGACCCACGCGATTTTCGAGGCACAGCTGCCCATCGAAATATTCACGCTCGACACCGGCCGCCTGCATCCCGAAACGCTTGCCATGGTCGGCCGCATCAGCCAGCGCTATGGGGTCGCCCTGCGCGTCGTGCATCCCGAGCCCGAAGCCGTGAAAGAGCACGTCGCCCGGCACGGCGAATTCGCCTTCTATGACAGTATCGAGCTGCGCAAAGCCTGTTGCGGCATCCGCAAGGTCGAGCCGCTGCGCCGCGTCCTGGCGGGCCGTAGCGCCTGGCTGACCGGCCAGCACCGCGACCAGTCCGTGACCCGGGCCGACCTGCAGGAGGCCGAATACGACCGGACATTCGGCCTGCATAAATACAACCCCCTGGCATCCTGGTCCGACGCCCAGGTGTGGGCCGTGATTCGCGCTCGCGATATCCCGTACAACCCGCTGCACGACCAGGGCTATCCCTCCATAGGCTGCGACCCCTGTACGCGCGCGGTTCGGCCCGGCGAGCACCCGCGCGCCGGCCGCTGGTGGTGGGAACAGGCCGCGTCCAAAGAGTGCGGCCTGCATGAAAGCAATATCAGATTTGTGAAGGTGAAAGAAAATGGGTGATCTGTCGTCGAGGACGCATCTGGACTGGCTCGAATCCGAAGCCATCTACATCTTGCGCGAGGTGGCGGCCGAGTGCGAGCGCCCCGTCCTGCTTTTCTCGGGCGGCAAGGATTCCGTCGTGCTGCTGCGCCTGGCCGAAAAAGCGTTCCGGCCAGGACGCTTTCCTTTCCCGCTGATGCACATCGACACGGGGCACAACTTCGACGAAGTCATCCAGTTTCGTGACCGCCGCGCCGCCGAGCTGGGCGAGAACCTGATCGTGCGCTCTGTCGAAGACTCCATCGCCCGGGGCACCGTCGTGCTGCGCAAGCACACCGACTCGCGCAATGCCGCCCAGGCCACCACCTTGCTCGAAGCCATCGATGAGTTCGGCTTCGACGCCTGCATAGGGGGCGCCCGGCGCGACGAAGAAAAAGCCCGCGCCAAAGAGCGCGTCTTCTCCTTCCGCAACGAGTTCGGCCAGTGGGACCCCAAGGCCCAGCGTCCCGAGCTCTGGAATCTCTTCAACACCAAGGTCTATCCCGGCGAGAACATGCGGGTGTTTCCCATATCCAACTGGACCGAGCTGGACGTGTGGCAATACATCGCGCGCGAAGAACTGAGCCTGCCCTCCATCTACTACGCTCATGAGCGCAATGTCGTGCAGCGCCAGGGTCTGCTGGTGCCGGTGACGCCGCTGACGCCGCCCAAAGAGGGCGAAACCCCGGAGCTGCGCACCGTGCGGTTCAGAACCGTGGGCGACATCTCGTGCACCTGCCCGGTGGCTTCCACGGCCTGCACCCCGCTGGAAATCATCGCCGAAACCGCCATCACCACCATCACCGAGCGCGGCGCCACCCGGCTGGACGACCAGACGTCCGAGGCCTCGATGGAGCAGCGCAAGAAAGAAGGATATTTCTGATGAACGCCGTACACGAACCCTGGGCCGTTGCCGCCGACACGCAGGTGCTGCGCTTTATCACCGCCGGCTCGGTGGACGACGGCAAGTCCACCCTCATCGGCCGATTGCTGTTCGACAGCAAGGGCGTCTTCGCCGACCAGCTCGAGGCCATCTCGCGCAGCAAGTACAAGCGCGTGCAGGCTGACGGACCCGACCTGGCCCTGCTGACCGACGGCCTGGAGGCGGAGCGCGAGCAGGGCATCACCATCGACGTGGCCTACCGCTACTTCGCCACGCCGCGGCGCAAGTTCATCGTAGCCGACGCGCCGGGGCACGAGCAGTACACCCGCAACATGGTGACCGGAGCCTCGACGGCCCAGGCGGCCATCATCCTGATCGACGCCGGCCGCGCGCGCGACGGCCGGCTGCTGGCCCAGACGCGGCGCCACAGCGCCCTGGCGACCCTGCTGGGCATCCGGCACATCATCGTGGCCGTCAACAAGATGGACCTGATCGACTGGGAACAGGGCGCGTTCGAGCGCATACGAGCGTCGTATGCCGACCTGGCCGCCAAGCTGGGCATCGACGAATTCCACATCGTCCCCATCTCGGCCCTCAAGGGCGACAACGTCGTGCAGGCTTCCTCCAATACGCCGTGGTATGACGGCCCGCCGCTGCTGGCCCTGCTCGAAGAATTGCCCATAGCCGATCTGGCGCTGCATGGGCCCGCACGCTTTTTCGTGCAGTGGGTCATCCGGCATGGCGGCGACTCGAAAGACGATTTTCGCGGCTACGCCGGCCAGCTGGCCAGCGGCGCCTTGCGCGCGGGCGACGAGGTCAAGGTGCTGCCGTCGGGCGTGCCGGCCCGGGTGGCGCGCCTCATCGCCTTCGATCGCGACATCGAGCAGGCGCGCGCGGGCGACAGCGTCACCCTCGTCCTGGATCGGGACGTCGACGTTTCCCGCGGCGACCTCATCGCGCCGGCCGACGACGAACCGCGCATCTCCAGCGCCTTCGAAGCCGAGATCTGCTGGTTGGACCAGCAGGCGCTCAATCCGGCCCGCCAGTATTGGCTCAAGCAGGGCACCCGTCTGACCAAGGCGCGCATCCGGGCCGTGCATACCCGGCGCGACATCCATGAACTGCAGCATGCCGGGTCGGCCGACAGCCTGCAGATGAACGACATCGGGCGGATTTCGCTGAGCACGCGCGACGCGCTCGCCTTGGACGCTTATGCCAGCGTCGCGGCAACCGGCTCCTTCATCTTGATCGACACCGCCACCCATCAGACGGCGGCCGCGGGCATGATTCTTTAGCCTTCGCCCCGCGTCCCGCGTCCTTGCTGTCGACAAGGCGGCCGCATCGGCCGCAGGCTCATGGGCTCGCCATGCCGGGCGTTCAGGCCTGGTCCGCCGCCTTGATGCGCAGGTGGCGGCTTTCCATCTCCTGGCGCAGTTCGCGCCGCAGCTGCGCGGCCTGGAACCGCGCCCGCGCCTCGTCGTCCGCCGGTTGCAGCGGCGGCACGGGCACGGGCGTGCCGTGTTCGTCCACGGCAATCATGGTGAAGTAGCAGCTGTTGGTGTGGCGCACCAGCTTGCGCCGGATGTCCTCGGTGACGACCTTGATGCCGATCTCCATCGAGGTGCGGCCGGTGTAATTGACCGATGCATAGAAGGTGACCAGCTCGCCCACGTGTATGGGTTGGCGGAACATGACCTGGTCGACCGAAAGCGTGACCACATACGCGCCCGCGTAGCGGCTGGCGCAGGCGTAGGCGACCTGGTCCAGATGCTTGAGGATGGCGCCGCCATGCACATTGCCCGAGAAATTGGCCATGTCGGGCGTCATCAATATGGTCATCGAAATCTGGTGGGCCGAATCGTTCATGGCAATAAGGGACGCAGGTTGGGAAGGGGCGGCGGCCGGCAAGTGCACTAAACTGTCGGCATCCGTTTGCGCGCAAGCGCTTCGACAATCGCGGCGGCAAGGCATTGCGCTTTGCCGTCGCCAGATTATGCCATCGTGGGATTACTGATGTCAGACTCTTTGGAAACACGGCTGGCCGCCGTCCGCCGGCGCATAGACCTGGCTTGCGAGCGCGCCGGACGTGCGCCGGGCGAGGTCGCGCTGCTGGCCGTGAGCAAGACCTTTCCGCCCGAGGCGCTGCGGCAGGCCGCCGGTCTGGGCGTGCGCCGTTTCGGCGAGAGCCGCATGCAGGAAGTACGCCAGAAGGACAGCGAGCTTGCCGACCTGAAGCCGGAGTGGGTGCTGATCGGCCATCTGCAGACCAACAAGGCCAAGGAGGCGGCGCGGCTGGTCAGCGAAGTGCAGTCGCTGGACCGCTGGCCGCTGGCCGAGGCGCTGGACGCCCGGCTGCGGCTCGAGGGCCGGGTCATCGACGTGCTGGTGCAGGTCAAGACGTCGCCCGAACCCTCCAAGTTCGGGCTCGAACCGGCCGCGCTGCCGGCTTTCCTGGAGCGCCTGGGCGGCTTGCAGACCATGCGTGTCAAGGGCTTGATGACCATGGCGGTCAATTCGCCCGACGAGGGCGCCGTGCGCGCCTGCTTTCGCATGCTGCGCGAGCTGCGCGACCGTATGCGGGACGAAGGGCATGCGGGGCTGGAGCGGCTTTCCATGGGCATGAGCGGCGACTTCGAGTGGGCCATCCAAGAGGGCTCCACCGAGGTGCGCATCGGCTCGGCCATTTTCGGCTCGCGCTCGAATCAAGGTTCAGACTGAGGAGAAACCATGCGTTACCTTACTTGTTTCCTGGCGGCGTCGGCCTTGTTGCTGGGCTCCCAGGCGGCGCGCGCCGACACGCTGGACGTCGTCAAGCAGCGCGGCCACGTGCAATGCGGCGTCACCACCGGCTTTGCGGGCTTTTCCGCCCCCGACGACAAAGGCGTATGGCGCGGGCTGGACATCGACTTTTGCCGCGCGGTGGCGGCGGCGGTGCTGGGCGACGCCGGCAAGTTCAAGGCCGTGCCGCTCAATTCGCAGCAACGCTTCACGGCCCTGCAGTCGGGCGAGATCGACCTGCTCGCTCGCAACACCAGTGTGACGCAGCAGCGCGACACGGCACTGGGCGCTATTCATGCGGGCATCAACTTCTATGACGGGCAGGGCTTTCTGGTGCACAAGTCGCTGGGCGTGACCAGCGCCAAAGAGCTGGACCAGGCGTCCATCTGCATGCAGACCGGCACCTCGAACGAAAACACCATGGCCGATTGGGCCCGCGCCAACGGCATCAGCTACCGGCCGGTGGTCATCGAGCAGTTCAACGAGGTGGTCAAGGCCTTTGCGGCCGGGCGCTGCGACGCCTTCACCACCGACGCCTCGGGCCTGGCCTCCATCAGAGTGTCCCGCATGCAGGACCCGGACGCCTACGTGGTGCTGCCCGAGCTCATCTCCAAAGAGCCCCTGGGGCCCTTCGTGCGGCAGGGCGACGATGCCTGGCTGAACATCGTCAAGTGGACGCTGCACGCCATGACGGGGGCGGAGGAGCTCGGCGTCACCAGCGCCAACGTGGACGAGAACCTGCAAAGCGACAATCCGGCCATTCGGCGGCTGCTGGGCGTGACGCCGGGGGCCGGCAAAAATCTGGGCCTGGACGAGAAATGGGCCTACAACATCGTCAAGCAGGTCGGCAACTACGGGGAAAGCTTCGAGCGCAACGTGGGCATGGAAAGCCCGCTCAAGATCCCGCGCGGCCTGAACGCCTTGTGGAACGACGGCGGGCTGATCTATCCATTGCCGGTGCGTTGAGGGTCAGCGCCGGCGATATACCATCGCGATCTTGGCGAAAGCCACATGCAGCTCGGGCGTTCCGCTCTGGAAGATGACGGGCCGGCTGCGGCCCGTGAAGCAGATCAGCCTTTTGGACGCGAGCATGGGCACGAACTTGGCGAACTGGATGTCCTGCCAGCCGATGGCGCGCTTCGTGATCCAGGTCTGTTCGATGCCGTCCCGGGTGATGCGCGTGGTCGAGATCGCCATCACGCGCGCGATGAGCAGCAGGCCGCAGAAGCAGATCAGCACGCTTGCGGCCATGAACGGGTTGACCGGTTCGCCTTCGAATCCCACGGCTACGCGCACCAGCTGTACACCGATGGCCGCGACCACGATCCAGACCATGATCTTGACCCACGAGGGCCAGGCCTGGCCCTGTATGGGAAGAGGACCCAGTTCGGCGAGCAGGGCGGCGTGTTCTTCGGCGCTGGGACGCGTCGATTGGAATAATTGCATGTCGGTTTCCGGGCGGTTGGGCGCTGCATGAGGTGCGCCGCCATTTTAGACCAGCATGCCCGCGGTCCGGCGATGTGGCGGCGTAACGCGGCGGCTAAGGGGCCGACAGGCGCTGGTAGCGGCCGTCTTCCAGGCGCGCCACGGCCTCTTCGAGCTCGAGCCGAAGCAGCAGGCCGCCCAATTGGGCGATATCCATGCCGGTCCGGGATTGCAGCGTATCGGCGTCGACGGGATCGTGGCCCAGGGCGTTCAGGACCAGGGCCTCTGGAGAGTCCGGCGCGAACAAGGCATGTTGTCCGCCCGGCGCCGAGCCTGCGGCCGGCGGCGCGGGGCGCGAATCGGGCGGAGCCGAACCGGGTTGGCCGAGTTCCTCGTGGATGTCCTGGCCCGATTCGACCAGTTTGGCGCCCTGGCGGATGAGCGCATGGCAGCCCCGGGACAGGGGCGAATGGATGGAGCCGGGAATCGAGAAGACCTCCCGTCCAAGTTCGGAAGCCAGGCGTGCGGTGATGAGAGAGCCGCTTTGCCGCGCCGCCTCGACCACCAGGACGCCGCGCGCCAGGCCGGCGACGATGCGGTTGCGCTGCGGGAAGTGGTAGGGCATGGACGGCGTTCCCAGCGGCAGTTCCGAGACCAGCGCCCCTTCGGCCGCGATGCGGCGCGCCAGTTCGAGGTTGGCCGAGGGATAGACGATGTCGATGCCGGTGCCCATGACGGCGATGGTGGACCCGGCCCGGGCCCCGGCCGCAAGCGCGCCCCGGTGGGCGGCCGCGTCGATGCCGTGGGCCAGGCCGCTGGCGATGCACCATCCCTGGCCCGCCAGGTACTGGGCAAAGGCCTGGGCGTTGTCGCGGCCGCCGGGGGTGGCGTTGCGTGCGCCCACGATGGCGATGATGGAGCGATTGAGCAGCTCGGGCCGGCCGTTGACGTACAGCACCGTGGGCGGGTCGTGCGTGTCGAGCAGGGCGGCCGGATAGGCCGGGTCGGCCAGGGTCAGCAGGTGGTGTCCCGGTTCGGCCAGCCACTTCAGGGTGCGCTCCACGCATGCTTGTGTTTCGGCGGAAGCGGGCCGGCGCAATTGCGCGGCGAGTTCGGCCGGAACGTGTCGCGCCAGAGTGGCGGCCGACGAAGCATAGATGTCCTGCGGCAGGCCGATGGCGGCCAGCAGTGCGCGAGCCTGGGCGGGTCCCAGGCCGGGTTCCAGGGTCAGGCGCAGCCAGGCGGCGGTCTCATCGAGGGAAGGCTGGGTTTGCATGGCGCAAGTTTGGCATATTGCGGACCGCTTGGGCGCGGCCATGGCGCGTAAAGTCATACCGGCCCGGATGCCGCGTTTTGCGCCGCAAAAAGGGGGCGGGGCCAAAACCCGTTTTGTTATAATCGGTTAGACGTTTTTTGGACTTTTGCATGGCCCTGCTTCCCATTCTTCGCTATCCCGATCCCCGCTTGCACAAGGTCGCCAAACCGGTGCAGGCCGTCGACGACCGCATTCGCCAGCTGGTGCGCGACATGGCTGAAACCATGTACGACGCGCCGGGGGTGGGCCTGGCCGCCACCCAGGTCGACGTACACGAGCGTGTGGTGGTCATCGATGTCTCCGAAGAAAACAACGACCTGCTGGTGCTCATCAACCCCGAAATCACCTGGAAAAGCGACGAGCAGCAGGTCTACGAAGAAGGCTGTCTTTCGGTGCCGGGCGTCTACGACGAGGTCAAGCGTTCGGCGCGCATCCATGTGCGCGCCCTGAACGAGCAGGGCGAGCCTTTCGAATTCGACGCCGAGGGTCTGCTGGCCGTGTGCGTGCAGCACGAGCTCGACCACCTGCTGGGCAAGGTTTTCGTCGAATATCTTTCGCCGCTCAAGCAAAACCGCATCAAGACCAAGATCCGCAAGCAAGAACGCGAAGCGCTCAAGGCTTAGGGCCTGTTGACACTAAAAGGCCAGTCGCATGCGCATCGTCTTTGCCGGTACACCTGAATTTGCGCGGCAGGCGCTGCAAGCCCTGATGGCCGCGGGCCACGACATCCCCCTGGTGCTGACCCAGCCCGACCGGCCGGCCGGCCGCGGGCTCAAGCTGATGCCCAGCGCGGTCAAGCAGGCTGCGCTCGAGACCTCCGTGCCCGTGCTGCAGCCTCATAGCCTGAAGCTGGACGGCAAGTATCCGGACGAGGCCGCCGCGGCCCGCCAGGCGCTGCTCGATGCCGCGCCCGACGCCATGGTGGTGGCGGCTTACGGCCTGATCCTGCCGCGCTGGGTGCTGGACCTGCCCCGGCACGGCTGCCTCAACATCCATGCAAGCCTGCTGCCGCGCTGGCGCGGCGCCGCGCCCATACAGCGCGCCATCGACGCGGGCGACGCCGAGACGGGCATTACCATCATGCAGATGGACGAGGGTCTGGACACCGGGAACATGCTGCTGCGGCGGACGCTGCCCATTACGCCGGAGCACACCGCCGCCAGCCTGCACGACGATCTGGCGGCGCTGGGCGCGCAGGCCATTGTCGAGGCCTTGCGGCGGCTCGAGGACGGCTCCCTGACTGGAACGCCGCAGGACGCCGCTGTGGCCACCTACGCGGCCAAGCTCGAAAAATCCGAGGCGCCGCTCGACTTCACGCAGCCGGCCGAAGCGCTTGCCCGCCGGGTGCGCGCCTTCAATCCCTTTCCGGGGGCGACGGCGGCCCTGTCCGGGCTCGATGGTCCGGTCAAGGTCTGGAAGGCCGTGGCATTGGCACAGCCGGCCAAAGGCCGGCCGGGAGAGGTGGAATCGGCATCGGCCGACGGCATAGACATTGCCGCGGCCGATGGCGTGCTGCGCATACTCGAGCTGCAGAAGGCGGGGGGCAAGCGACAGGCCGCCGCCACCTTCATACAGGGCTGGCAGCCCTTCTAAAAAGCCTTCTGCGCGGCGGTCAGTTCCAGCGGCCGCTGCGGCCGCCCAGGCTGTACGCGCCGGCGCCCAGGAAGATCAGCGCGATGGCGGTGAACAGGAACATGCCCTGCAGTTCCAGCTGCCAGCCTCCAGAGCCGGTAATCATGAACAACTGGTGGCTGTGCGCCAGCACGATGGCCACGACCATGTTCAGGGCGACCAGCAATGCGCCCAGGCGGCAGTAGATGCCCAGTATGAGCAGCACCGGCCCGACGATTTCGCCGATATAGGCGCCCCAGGCGAAGAAGGCTGGAAAGCCTTGCGCCGTGAGCATGGACTCGATGCCGCCGATGCCGTTGAAGAGCTTGGAAAGGCCGTGCATCAGGATCAGGATGCCGAGGGCGAGCCGCAGAATCAATCTGCCCAGATCGTCGCAGGAAGTAGAGGACATGTGCTTGGACTCCTTGGTGAGCAGGCGCCGGCCGACCGCCTCGCGGTGCGAAGAGCCGGAGCCTTGGCAAGCGGCAGTTTATACCCGGGCGGCGCGTTTGGGCAAAGAATCGGCCGGGGTTTCCGGCCGGCCGTCTATTCGATGGCGTCCGCGTACAGGTCGTATTCGTCGGAGTCGGTGACCCGGACCCGCAGCATGTCGCCGGGGCGCACACCCTCGGCGCCGCTGACGAAGACGTTGCCGTCTATCTCGGGTGCATCAGCGCTCGAGCGGCCGATGGCGCCGTCTTCGTCGATTTCGTCGACCAGGACGTCGATTTCCCGGCCGACCTTGCGCTGCAGCCTTTGGGTGGAAATGGCTTGCTGGTGGGCCATGAAACGTTCCCAACGCTCTTGCTTGACCTCGTCGGGCACGGCGTCGGGCAGCTCGTTGGCCTTGGCGCCCTCGACGGGCGAATACTGGAAACAGCCCACGCGGTCCAGCTGCGCTTCGCTCATCCAGTCGAGCAGGTACTGGAAGTCTTCTTCGGTCTCGCCCGGAAAGCCCACGATAAAGGTAGAGCGCAGGGTCAGGTCGGGACAGGCTTCGCGCCATTGCTTGATGCGGGCCAGGGTGCGGTCTTCGAACGCCGGACGCTTCATCAGCTTGAGGATGCGGGGGCTGGCGTGCTGGAAGGGGATGTCCAGGTAGGGCAGCAGCCTGCCCTCGGCCATCAGCGGGATCACCTCGTCCACATGCGGATAGGGATACACATAATGCAGCCGCGTCCAGACGCCGAAGCCCGCAAGCGCTTCGCAAAGCTGGGTCATGTGCGTCTTGACCGGCCGTCCGTTCCAGAAGCCGGTGCGGAACTTCACATCGACGCCGTAGGCGCTGGTGTCCTGCGAAATGACCAGCAGTTCTTTCACACCCGCATTCACCAAGCGCTCGGCCTCGCCCAGCACGTCGCCGACCGGGCGGCTGACATGGGTGCCGCGCATCGACGGAATGATGCAGAAGCTGCAGCGATGGTTGCAGCCCTCGGATATCTTCAAGTAAGCGTAATGCCGCGGCGTCAGCTTGATGCCCTGCGGCGGCACCAGGTCGACATAGGGGTTGTGCTCCAGGCTGGGCGGCGCCGCCTGATGCACCGCGCGCACGACTTCTTCGTACTGTTGCGGGCCGGTCACCGCCAGCACGGCGGGGTGCACGTCGCGGATGACGGATTCTTCCACGCCCATGCAGCCGGTGACGATGACGCGGCCGTTCTCGGCGATGGCTTCGCCGATGGCGTCCAGCGATTCAGCCTTGGCGCTGTCGATGAAGCCGCAGGTGTTGACGACGACGACGTCCGCATTGTCGTATTCGGGCGTGATCATATAGCCTTCGGTACGCAGCTGCGTCAGGATGCGCTCGGAGTCGACCAGCGCCTTGGGACAGCCCAGGCTGACAAAGCCCACCTTAGGGCGGCCCGCGTTAGGGGAGTTCATGAGTAACCTCTAGTAGCCATGCGGCTCGGTAAAGAAGAGTGTTCGTAATCGCTTGCCCGCGCCGCTGAAGCACCGGGCCATTTGATGATAAAGTCCGCACAGACGAATATTGCATCCGGATGAAGGCAACTCGTGCCCGCTAATCACATTCCCCCGCAACGCGCCCCCGCGTTGTCCGAAGTCATGCTTGCCTGCGCGCGGGCCGTGCAGGCGGTACGGTCGGGCCGTTCGCTTTCGGATGCGCTGGCCGCCACGCCGGCGCCCTTGCGCGCCGCGACCCAGGCCATCAGTTTCCATGTGATGCGGCGCCTTGGCCTGGCCACGGAAATCAAGAGCCTGCTGGTCAAGCGCACGCCGCCCAACCCCTTGTTCGACGCCTTGCTGCAAGTATCGCTGGCACTGCTGGATACGGCCATGGAGGCGTCCCTGCCGGATGCGCCGGCCAATACGTCACAAGAGCCCGTCTACGCCGTGCACACGGTCGTGAACCAGGCAGTGCGGGCGGCCGAGATGCCGGCGATGCGTCCTTACAAGGGCTTGTTGAACGCCGCCCTCAGGCGTTTCACGCGCGAGCGACCCGGTATTTTAACCCAGGCGCGGCGCAATCCCGTCGCCAAGTGGAACTACCCCCTGTGGTGGATCAAGCGGCTCGAGCGGGCTTATCCGGACCAATGGCAGGCCCTGCTGCAGGCCGGCGACCGTCCCGGGCCGATGACCTTGCGCGTCAATACGCGCCGCGCCTCGGTCCACGAGATGATCGAACGCCTGGCGGAGGCGGGCATCCAGTCCGAACCCATCGGCGAAGCGGGCCTCGTGCTCGCCCATGCCCGGCCCGTGCACGAGATACCCGGGTTCGACGAGGGATGGTGGTCGGTGCAGGACGCCGCCGCCCAGCAGGCGGCGGTTCTGCTGCGTCCCTTCGACGGCGCCCTGGTGCTCGATGCCTGCTCGGCGCCGGGCGGCAAGGCCGCCCATGTGCTCGAAAGGGCGCGGGTCGGGCTGCTGGCGCTGGACAATGACGCGGGCAGGCTGGAACGTGTACAGCAGAATCTGGACCGCCTCGGCCTGCAGGCGGATGAAGTGCGCCTGCAATGCGCCGACGCCGCCGAATCCAGTGCCTGGTGGGACGGCCGGCCATTCGACCTGGTGCTGGCCGACGTGCCCTGCACGGCTTCCGGGGTGGTGCGACGGCACCCGGACATACGCTGGCTGCGGCGCGAAGCCGACATTGCGCGCACCGCCGCCTTGCAACAGAAAATCATTGCCGCCCTGTGGAAGACCGTGAAGCCCGGCGGCCGCCTGCTGTATGCTACATGCTCGATTTTTCCGCAGGAAGGCGAGCAGCAGGCGCAGCGTTTCCTGGATATGCACCCGGACGCCGAACGGCTGCCGGCTCCGGGGCAGATACTGCCCTTGCCGGATGCAGGCGGCAGGGCGCTGTACGATGGTTTTTTTTACGCCTTGTTTGCCAAGCGTGCCTAAGCCGTCAACAATAGTGCTTTTGCCTTTTCGGCAACCTTATACGTGAGCTCAATGGTTTCCCGAGTCTGGTCGATCTTCGTGCTTTGCCTTGCCGCCGCCCTGTTCGGGGCAGGCACCGCTGCGGCCCAATCGGGCTTCGAGCGGGTGGTGCGCGTCGATCCCATCGTGCGCGACGGCGACCTCTACATCGACGCCGACGTCGAATTCGAAATCAGTCCGGAACTGCGCATGGCGGCCCAGAAAGGCGTCCCCGTCTACTTCTCGGCCGACCTCCAGATCACCACCCGGCGCTGGTGGTGGTTCGACAAAGAAGTCGTCGACCAGCAAAACACCTGGCGCGTCGTCTATAACGCCCTGACGCGCCAGTGGCGCGTGGGAACCGGCGAGCTCTCCATCCCCGTGGCGTCTCTGGACGATGCCCTCTCCTTCGTACGCAACATTCGCGGCTGGGCCGTGGCCCGCGTCGACGACCTGGACATCGACGAGGAATATGAGGGCCGCATCCGGGTCAGGCTGGATACGTCCCGCTTGCCCAGGCCGTTCCAGATCGACGCCTACAACAGCAGTGCCTGGTCTCTTGCCACTCCATGGAAAGAATTTCAATTCTCGGTCTCCGCCGGCGATCACCCGCCCTCCTGAGGTGGGGGCTGCGGCTTGCCTTGCTGATCGCCGCGGTCAGCGCATTGGCGCTGCTCGGCCTGCTCGTCTGGTCCACGGGCAATGCCTCGCGCTACGCGCAGCAGTACGACATGCTGCTCATGCTCAACGGCGTGCTGGCCGTCGCCCTGATCTTCTGGGTGGGCGTGCTGGCGGCGCGGCTGTTGCGCCAGATCCGGCGGCGGCAGTTCGGAGCCCGGCTTACCGCCCGGTTCGCGCTGTTCTTCGCCCTGATCGGCGTTCTGCCGGGCGCGCTCATATACGTGCTTTCAGTTCAGTTCATGTCGCGCTCGATCGAGTCCTGGTTCAACGTGCGGGTCGACAGCGCGCTCGAGGCCGGCCTGAACCTGGGGCGCGCGGCCCTGGACACCCAGCTTAGCGATGTGCGCAACCGGGCCAAGGTCATCGCCACGGCGCTCAACGACACGAGCGATGCCGACATGGCCGTGGCCATCACGCGGCTGCGCGAGACCAACGGCGTGGCCGAGGCCATGATCTTCACCGGCAGCGGACGCCTGGTCGCCTTTTCTTCGTCCGACTATGGACAGCTGATTCCAGAAGGCCCGCCCGCGCACGTGCTCAATCATCTGCGCGTTTCGCGCAGCTACGAGGCCGCCGAAGCCGACGAGCCCCCCGCGGGTGAAGAGGGGCAGGGCGCCGACGCTTTGTCGAGCGGCGAGCTCGGCCTGCATCTGCGCGTCGTCCTGCCGGTGCGTTCGCTGGACAGGGCGTCGTCCGCGCTGGGCGTGTCGCCCGAAACGCGCTGGCTGCAGGTCATCCAGCCCGTCCCGGAGCAGATCGCGCGCAACGCCAATCAAGTGCAGCAGGGGTTCCGCGACTATCAGGAACTGGCCTTGTCGCGCCTGGGCCTGCGCAAGCTGTACGGCATCACGCTGACTCTGGCGCTCATCCTGGCGGTGTTTGCCGCGGTGGTCGTGGCGCTGGCCTTGTCGCGCCGCCTGGTGCGGCCCCTGCTGACCCTGGCGGCGGGCACCCAGGCGGTGGGAGTGGGCGACTATCGTCCGCTGCCCGAGCCGCCCGAGAAGGACGAAGTCGGCCAGCTGACGCGCTCCTTCAATGCCATGACGCGGCAGCTGGACGAGGCCCGGCGCATGGTCGAGAACAACCGCCAGCAGCTCGAGCGGTCCAACGTGTACCTCGAGTCGGTGCTCAGCAATCTGTCCTCCGGCGTGCTGGTGTTCGACGAAGGCTTCAGGCTCAACCTGTTCAACCAGGGTGCGCAAAGCATCCTGCAGGTCGACCTGCGCTCCGCCAAAGGCCGGCCTCTAGAAACCGTCGAAGGGGCGTTCAAGCTGTCTCAGCTGATCCGTCAGGCTTTCGCGGCCCATGCGGCGGTGGGTTCGGAACGCCCCTACTGGCAGCAGCAATTCGAGCTCGAGCTCGACGGCGCCGAGGGGCGGCGCGAGAACGGCCAGCATCATGTGGTGACGCTGCTGGCGCGGGGCACGCATCTTACCGTCGACGGGCGCGGCAACGGCTATCTGGTGGTCTTCGACGACATCAGCGAAGTCATCTCGGCCAACCGCACGGTTGCCTGGGGCGAAGTGGCGCGGCGCCTGGCGCACGAAATCAAGAATCCGCTCACGCCCATCCAGCTTTCTGCCGAGCGCCTGGCCATGAAGCTTGCGGACCGCTTGAATGAAAGCGATGCCGCCATGCTGATGCGGTCGACCAATACCATCGTCAATCAGGTGGCCTCTCTCAAGCAGATGGTGGACGACTTCCGCGAATATGCCCGCACGCCGCCCGCCCAGATGCAGGACGTCGACGTCAACGAACTGGTTGCCGATGTGCTGATGCTGTACGGCTGGGATCCGAGCGGCGGCGCCTTGCGCGGCGACGGGCGCAGCGTGCGCATCGAGGCGGTATTCGAAACCGGCCTGCCCACCATCGAGGGCGATCCCACGCAATTGCGCCAGCTCATACATAATCTGGTGGCCAATGCCCGCGACGCGGCCTGCCAGGCGCAGCCCATCGAAGAGGCGCGCATCTACGTGCAGACCCGGCTCACGGAAAGCAGCGGCGACGACGGCGCCCGGCAGCAGGGCGTGCGTCTGACCGTGTCGGACAACGGGCCCGGCTTCGAGGCCCAGGTGCTGACGCGGGTGTTCGAGCCCTACGTCACGACCAAGGCCACCGGCACGGGCCTGGGACTTGCCATCGTGAAAAAAATCGTCGAAGAACATGGCGGCCGCATCGATGTCGCCAACCGGCGCGAAGGCGGCGCGCGCATCTCCATCCTCTTGACCCGCCTGGCACATTCACGGTCTGATGTAGACTCGAAAGAGCAGGCGGACGATAATGCGGAAAAAACATAGGTGAAGCTTTATGGCCAGAATTCTGGTTGTTGATGACGAAATAGGTATACGCGAACTGTTGTCCGAGATTCTCTACGACGAAGGACACACGGTCGAACTCGCGGAAAACGCCGCAGAGGCGCGCGCGGCGCGCCTGCGGCGCCGGCCCGACCTGGTTCTTCTCGACATCTGGATGCCGGACACCGACGGGGTCAGTCTCTTGAAAGAATGGGCCTCGCAAGGCCTTCTCGACATGCCCGTCATCATGATGAGCGGCCACGCCACGGTCGATACCGCCGTCGAGGCCACGCGCATCGGCGCGGTCGACTTCCTTGAAAAACCCATCACGCTGCAAAAGCTGCTCAAGACCATCGCTTCAGGCCTGGCGCGCCCGGTGGTGGCGCCGGGGCTGGTCACCACCACGCGCGCGCCCGAGCCGCTCGACCCCAATGCGCAGCCGCTTACCACGGTGCCGGTGCCCGAGCTCAACCAGCCCGCGCCCCCGCCCGTCCCCGAAACCGGCAATTCGCTGCTGGGCGGCATTGCCCTCGATCAACCGCTGCGCGATGCGCGCGACGAATTCGAGCGCATCTATTTTCAATACCATCTTGGCCGCGAAAACCACAGCATGACGCGCGTGTCCGAAAAAACCGGGCTCGAGCGCACCCACTTGTACCGCAAGCTCAAGCAGTTGGGCATCGAAACCTCGCGCCGCAAAAGCAGCAGCTAGCCGCCCGCCATTCCCGCCGGCCCGGTTCAGGGCGCTGCGCCAGCGCGCAATGCTTGGTGTAGGCGCCGGCCATCGCGGGCTTGCGCGGCCCGCGCCAGCGCGTGCTCGAGTCAGGCGCGCGGCGGACGGCGGCCTATCGAGTCGATGGAAATGCGGGTCTCTTCGCTCGACACCTTTCTCGAGGCGGCGCGCCAAGCGTGCCCATAAGCCACCTCGAGGCTCAGGTGTATGGTGCCGTCCAGATGGCGCTGTTTCTCGAGCGCGTCGATCAGGCGGCGGCGCCAGCCCCGGCCCACCAGGCCCGGCGTGCGCCCCGAACTGGGGTTGCCGCCCAGAATACGCAGATCGTCCAGTAGTTTGCCGGCCTCGCGGTAGGTGAGGGTGATGATTTCCTGATCCATGACCGGATCGGCAAAACCCTGTTCCAGCAGCAGGTCTCCGAAATCGTGCATGTCGACGAACTGCGGCACGGCGGTATGTATGTCCGCCTCGGCCAGGGCCTGGCGCAGTTCCTTGAAAGACCCCGGTCCCAGGCACGAGAACATCGCCAGGCCGCCGGTCCTCAATACGCGCCGCCATTCCCGCAGCACTTCATGCGGCCTGGGATGCCAATGCAGGGCCATGTTCGACCAGACGAGATCCTGGCTTTCGGGCGCCTGGCCGGTATCGGCCATGTCGGCGACCAGGAAGCGCGCCGCCTGAGTCGGCTTGTTGCGCAGCTTCTGCCACAGGCTGGGCCGAGCGGCATGGCGCTCGATGGCGGCCCGGACCAGTGGCGGGCAGGCGTCGATGCCGGTGTAGTCGATGTTGGCGTAGCGTGCGCGCAAGGGCTCCAGCGCATGGCCGGCTCCGCTGCCCGCATCCATGACGGCATGCGGCTGCAGCTTGATATAGCTGAGGCGCTGCAGCATGCGTTGCGCTATTTCGCCGTACAGAAACTGGGCCTTGTCCAGGGGCGCGCGGCGCGCGAACTGCCGAACGACGTGTGCGGATTCCAGCGGCAGGGTGGGAGGCTGTGACATTTATGCGGTAAAGGTCTGGCAGGCGCCGGCAAAGCATGCTGTGATGAAGGCACCTTCCATGCTGGATGAAGTGGCTGGTCTTTTATTATGGCCGATCTGCCCTCTCGATGCGAATCACGACGCCTTGCCGGCCTGTTCCGGCAAGGCGCTAGCCGGGCGGGCAAGCTGGCGGGCGCTGCTCGGGGGCGTTTCCTGAGCCTGTTCGACCATGTCCCCACCGACTGTCCTTTATGCCTGGGCGCTTCCCGCGGCGGACGGCCCTGCCCGGGCTGTCTGGCCGACATGCGCGCATTCTTGCCGGGGCGGCGTTGTCCCGTGTGCGCACTCGGGCTCGAGCATGGCCCTCGCTGTCCGGATTGCGCCGCCCTGGGGCCGGCGTTCGATCGCGTCGTGGCGGCATTCGACTATGTGCCGCCGCTCGACCAATTGATATGGCAGTTCAAGAATGCGTCCAGGTTCCAGCATGCCCGCTTCATGGCCGGCCTGTTGGCGGATGCGGCGCAGCGCGCCACACCGCCGATCGAGGCGATTACAATCGTGCTGCCCGTGCCTTCCAGCCGCCGTGCCCTGCGCCGGCGCGGCTTCAATCCGGCCGGCGAAATCGCCCGGCAGCTGGCGTCCCGGCTCGAGCTGGCTTACCGGCCCGGGCTGCTGCGCCGCAGCGGCGAGGGGGCAAGCCAGAAGCAGCTCGGCCGCGCCGCCCGCACTGGTCCGCAGGCCGATCGATACACATGCAGCGGCCGAGTCGACGGCGCGGTGGTTGCGGTGGTGGACGACGTGCTGACCACCGGAGCGACGCTGCACGCGGTGGCCCGGGCCTTGAAGCGGGCCGGCGCGGCGCGGGTGGTAGGCCTGGTCGTGGCGCGCACCCCGTATCGGCAAGAAAGTTGATGGATTAAAAATGTTTCATATTGTGCTGGTCTCTCCCGAGATCCCTCCCAACACGGGCAATGTCATCCGGCTGGCCGCCAACACGGGCGCGGCTTTGCATCTGGTGCGCCCTCTGGGCTTTGAGCTCGAAGACAGCAAGCTCAAGCGTGCCGGGCTCGATTATCACGAGTGGGCGCGCATGCGTGTGCATGACGACCTGACGTGCGCTCTCGCAGCCACCGGGGCCTCCCCCGAGCGCTGCTTCGCCATGACCACCCGAGGCAGCTCCCTGCTTGGGGGCCAGCATTTCAAGCCGGGCGACGTCTTCGTGTTCGGGCGCGAAACCGCGGGTCTGTCGGCGCAGGATCTGGAGCGCTTTACGCCCGCGCAGCGTCTGCGTCTGCCGATGATGCCCGACCAGCGCAGCCTGAATCTGTCCAACGCGGTGGCGGTGACGGTGTTCGAGGCATGGCGCCAGCAGGGGTATGCGGGGGGTGTCTGAAGTTGCGGCTCGTTCGGATTGTATGGCTTGCTCAAACATAAGCCGCTGGAGCGGCGCTTAAAAACGCAAATTCATTCCGGCTTGGCCTCGCGCGACAGCAGCTCTGAAACAGCCTGCCGGGGAGCCAGCCCGTCGAACAGCACGCTGCATACGGCCTCGGTGATGGGAAGCTCGACGTCGTGTTTGCGTCCCAGGGCCAGGGCTGCGCGCGCGCAGCGCACCCCTTCGGCCGTCATGCCGCCGGCCAGCACGGCCTCCAGCGACTGGCCGGCGCCTATCGCCAGCCCCACCTGGCGATTGCGCGACAGGTCGCCCGTGGCGGTCAGCACCAGGTCGCCCAGGCCCGTCAGGCCGGAGAAGGTGTCGGGCATGCCGCCCAGCGCCACGCCCATGCGTTGGATCTCGGCCAGCCCGCGCGTGATCAGCGCCGCGCGCGCATTGGCGCCCAGAGCCAGGCCGTCGGAGATGCCGCAGGCAATGGCGATGACGTTCTTCAGGGCTCCGCCGACTTCGACGCCGATGACATCGGTGCTGCCGTAGATGCGCGCCGTGCGCCCGTGCAGGGCGGTGGTGGCCGCCTGGCGCGTCGCTTCATGCTCGCTGGCGACGGTCAGTGCCACGGGCAGGCCCTGGGCTACTTCCTTGGCGAACGAAGGGCCGGACAGGACGCCCGGCAAAGCCAGCCCATCCAGGGCGGCGCCGGCGATTTCGTGGGGAAGCTGGCCGCTGGCCTGATCGAAGCCCTTGCACGTCCATATGACAGGCGGCCGGATGCCGGCCCGCTGTTCCAATGCCCGGGCCAGGCGTGAACAGGTTTCGGCCATGCCCGCCACCGGTACTCCCAGGATGACGAGGCCGGGAAGGGACGGGTCTTGGCAGGCGTGATCGACGGCCGCCTCGAAGCTATCGGTGCATCGCAGCGCATCGGGCAGATCGATGCCGGGCAGATAGCGCGTATTGACGTGCCGGCTGTCGATGGCCCGCGCCTGGGCCGCATCGCGCGCCCAGAGCAGGGTGTCGGAATGGTGGCTGGCCAGCGCAGCCAGGGCGGTGCCCCAGCTACCGGCTCCGAGCACCGTCGTATGCAGGCGAGGGGCAGCCATGGGAGACGCTTATTGACGCGTCACGCCCGGGGGCAGGACGATGCCCGAGTCTTGCTGGGAGGCCTGGCCTTGCTGCTGCTCGGCCAGCTGTTGCACGCGCTGCTCGTACAGGCTCTGGAAGTTGACCTCGGTGAGGTGCAGCGGCGGCAGCGACGTGCGGTTGATCAGGTCGGCCACGTTGGCGCGCAAATAGGGATACAGCATGGTGGGGCAGACGATGCCCAGCAAGGGATCGAGCTGTTCGGCGGGAATGTTTGCGGCTTCGAAGATGCCGGCCTGGGTGGCCTCGATGAGGTACAGCACTTTGTCTTCGACCCGTGTCGTGACAGTGGCGGTGACGGTGGATTCGAAGATGGTGTCGGCCAGGCGCTGGCCGCCCACGTTGATCGACACTTCGACCGTGGGGCCTTCCTGCTCGAGGAAGATCTGAGGCGCATTGGGCATCTCGAGCGAGACGTCCTTGATGTAGGTGCGCTGCAGCCCGAAGCTGGGTTCCTGATTATTGTTCTGATTGGCTTGGTTTTGGTCCTGGTCGGCCATTTGTCTTCCTAAGAATGAACGCGTGCGTTCGGGTTGGGTCAGTTGTTGAGCAGCGGCATCAGGCCTTCGGCCCGGTCCAGCGCCGCCAGATCGTCGTAGCCGCCGACGTGGGTGTCGTCGATATAGATTTGCGGTACGGTGCGGCGTCCCGTGCGTTGCATCATTTCAGCCCGCCGCTCGGGATGCGTGTCGACGCGGATCTTGTCGATGTGGGTGACGCCCCGCTGCTTGAGGAGCATTTCAGCCCGGATGCAGTAAGGGCACACTGCCGTGCAGTACATCGTAACGGTTGCCATGAAGTTCCTCGAAGAGATGGAAAGTGGTTCAAGCCTTTTTCGACAGGGGCAGGCCGGCCTGGGTCCAGCCGCGCAGGCCGCCTTCCAGGCTGACTGCCTCGAGCCCGTGCTTGCGCAAGGCGGCCGCGGCGCGGATCGCTTCGCGCCCTTGGTCGCAAAATACGATGAGCGGCTTGTTTTTGGGCAGGCTGTCGAGCTTGGCCTCGAGTTCGGCAACAGGCACATTGCGTGCCTGGGCGATGGTGCCGGCCTTGTATTGCTCGGCGCTGCGCACGTCGATGAAGACGCCTTGCTGCCGGTTCGCCAATTGCACCGCTTCGGTCGCGCTGACGGGATTGGAGCCGCGGCGCTTGCCGATGGAAGGCCACAGCAGCAGCGCGCCGGACACGATGGCAATAAGTACAATGTACAGATTATTCTGGCTAAGGATGAAGTCCACGATATGTATCTCGATTTATCTCTTTGAGTAGGGGGTGATCGGTCGATTATAAAATGGACGCCGATATTCAACTAAAACCGTAGAAAACCTGGGCTTACTATGCATAAACTTGTATTGATGCGCCATGGCGAAAGCCAGTGGAACCTCGAGAACCGCTTCACCGGCTGGACCGATGTCGACCTCACCGAAACCGGCCGCGAGCAGGCGCGCCAGGCCGGCGAGCTGCTCAAGCGCGAAGGCTACGAGTTCGACCTGGCCTTTTCGTCAGTGCTGAAACGGGCCATCCGCACCCTGTGGATCGCTTTGGACGCCATGGACGCCATGCATACGCCCATCGGCCTGAACTGGCGCCTGAACGAGCGCCATTACGGTGCGCTGCAAGGGTTGAACAAGGCCGAGACGGCCGCCAAGTTCGGCGAAGAACAGGTGCTGGTATGGCGGCGCGCCTATGCCATCGCCCCCGAGCCGCTCGACCAGGACGATCCGCGCCATCCGCGTTTCGACAAGCGCTACGCAAAAGTGGCGCCCGAGCATCTGCCCGCCACCGAATGCCTCAAAGACACCGTCGAGCGCGTCGTGCCCTTCTGGAACGACTCGATTGCGCCCGCGCTGCGCGCCGGCCGCCGGGTGCTGGTCGCCGCCCATGGCAACAGCCTGCGCGCCCTCATCAAGCATCTGGATTCGATTTCGGATGCCGACATCGTGGGCGTCAACATTCCCACCGGCCAGCCTCTGGTCTACGAACTCGATGACGATCTCAAGCCGCTGCGCCACTACTACCTGGGCAATGCCGACGAGATCGAGGCGGCCATGGCGGCCGTGGCCGCGCAGGGCAAGGCCAAGGGCTGATCTCCTTATGCTGCGTATCGGTCTGGCGGCGCTGTTGTCCGCATCGCTCGGCGCGGCGCTTGCGGCCGAACCGGCGGCGAACCTGCAAAGCAGGCAGGCTGAAGTCCAGGCTCAGCAGGGGCGCCTGCGCGACCGCATCCAGACGCTGCAGAAAGACATCGACCAGCACGAGGCCTCCCGCAAGGATGCCGCGAACGCCCTGAAGGCTTCCGAGAAAGCCATTTCCGACATCGATCGGCGGCTGGCCGAACTGGCCGGACAGAAGCGCCAGGCCGAAGACGATCTCGAGCACCTTCAGAAGCAGATCGCCGAGCAGCGCCAGGAGCTCGGCCGGCGCCAGCAGGAATTGGCCGATCAGCTGCGGGCCCAATATGCCAGCGGCCTGTCGCCCTGGACGGCGCTGCTGTCGGGCGACGATCCTCAAGCCATAGGCCGCGAGCTGGGCTATCTCAGTTATGTATCGCAAGCCCAGGCGGCGGCGCTGCGGGCCGTCGGCGAGGCGCTCGAGCGCCTCAACGCGCTTCAGGCCAGGTCGCAGGCGCGCAAGCGCGAACTGGAGCAGGTGGCGGACGAAACCGAGGTCCGCAAAACCGAACTCGAGGAACAGAAGCGAGAGCGCCAGCAGGTCCTGGAGAAGGTCAGCGAGCAATTGAAGGCGCAGCGGGCGCAGGCCGAGAAACTGCAGAGCGACGAACGCCGCCTGGGCCGTCTCATCACCGGACTCGAAGAAGCGATCGCCAAGCAGGCCGAAGAGGCGCGGCTGGCCGAAGAGCGGCGCAGGGAAGAAGCGCGCCTGGCCGAAATCCGCCGTCAGGAAGAAGCGCGGCGCCGAGCGGAAGCGCAGCGGGCCGAACAAGAGCGTTTGCGCCAGGAAGAGGCCCAGCGGCAATCGCGCCGCGATCAAGAGGCCGCGCGCCGGGCCCGCGAGCAGGTCGAGCAGGCGCGCGCCCGCGAGCGCGCCCAGGAGCAGGCCGCCCGGCAGCCGGCGCAGGAAGAGCCCGCCCCTCCCTCGGCCGGCGCCCTGCAAGGGCTGCGCCACGGCCTGCCTTATCCGGTGCGAGGGGAAGTCCAGGGCCGCTTCGGCGCCGAGCGGCCCGATGGCGGCCTGTGGCGCGGGATCGTGCTGCGCGCGAGCGAAGGCACGCCGGTCAAGGCGATCGCCGCCGGCAGGGTCGTCTATGCCGACTGGCTCAATGGCTTCGGCAACATCCTCATCGTCGACCATGGCGCGCAGTATCTCAGCGTATACGCCTACAACCAGAGCCTGCTCAAGCAGGTCGGCCAGGCGGTGGCGGCCGGAGAGGCAATCGCCACGGTGGGCGCGACAGGCGGCCAGGTCGAGTCCGGTCTATACTTTGAAATTCGCCATCAGGGCAAGCCCGTCAATCCGCTTCTTTGGCTGGCGCGCTAATTTCGGTACTATTTGTCTGGCGGCGCTGCCAGGCGGCAGGCCGATACCAAAAATCATTTCAGGAATGTGTGCATGGGCACTCGCAGGGTAGGCAGTTTCGGTTTGGTGGTTCTGGGCGCCGTGGGCGGCATCCTGGTCAGTCTGGGCATATCGGCCCTGGCGCAGCGTGCCGAACCCTTGCCTCTGAAAGAGCTGCAGCAGTTCGCCAATGTGTTCTCGGCGATCAAGGCCAGCTACGTCGAGCCTCTGACAGACCAAAAGCTCATCAACGATGCCATCAAGGGCATGTTCGACGACCTCGACCCGCACTCGGCCTATCTCGATGCCGAGGCATTCAAGGAAATGGAAGCCATCACGCAGGGCGGCTTCGGCGGCCTGGGCATCGAGATCGGCAGCGAGGACGGCATGCCCAAGGTCATCGCGCCCATCGAAGACACGCCGGCCGCGCGCGCGGGCATTCTGGCGGGCGATCTCATCACCCATATCGACGGCAAGCCCACCAAGGGCATGCCGCTCAATGACGCCATCAAGCTCATGCGCGGCGAGCCCAAGACCTCCATCGTGCTGACCATCAAGCGCGCCGAACAGGAAAAGCCGCTGGTGGTGAAGATCGTGCGCGACCTCATCAAGGTGCGCAGTGTGCGCAGCAAGATGCTCGAGAACGACATCGCCTACGTGCGTGTGGCGCAGTTCCAGGAGCGCACCGCCAGCGACCTGGTCAACCAGTTGGCCAAGCTGGGCCAGTCCAAGCCGCCCAAGGGCCTGATCCTCGACCTGCGCAACGACCCCGGCGGCCTGCTGGACGCGGCCATCGGCGTGTCCTCCACCTTCCTGCAGCCCAATGTGCTGGTCGTTTCCACCAAGGGCCGCATCGCGTCGGCCAACCGCGAATATTTCGCCAAGCCCAGCGACTACATGCGCCATTTTTCCGATGGCGGCGACCCGCTCAGCAGCGCGCCCAACTGGACCCGCACCGTGCCCATGGTGGTGCTGGTCAACGTCGGCTCGGCCTCGGCATCCGAGATCGTCGCCGGCGCCCTGCAGGATCACGGCCGCGCCAAGGTGCTGGGCAATCGTACTTTCGGCAAGGGTTCCGTCCAGAGCGTCCTGCCGCTGGGCGAGGACACCGGCATCAAGCTGACGACCGCGCGCTATTACACGCCCAAGGGGCGTTCCATCCAGGTGACCGGAGTCGAACCGGACATCGCGGTCGACGACACGGCGCAAGGCAATCTGTTCCGCCTGCCCCGCGAAGCCGATCTGGCGCATCACCTCGAAAACGCGATGGCCGCGCCCGAGGTGGTCACGCCCGTCGACGACGAACAGGGCGAGCGTGTCGAACCCAAGATGTTCGAATTCGGGGGCGCCGACGACTTCCAGCTGCAGCAGGCCATCAACCTGCTCGAGGGCCGCTCAGTCAGCAAGAGCGGGCCGCGTACCACCGCGGCCAGGAAAGAGCCCGCAAGCGCGTCATCGACGGCGGCTGGCCAAGAGTCCAAGGCTGAAAAAAAAACTGAGCAGCCCGGGCAAACCGTCCCGCCCGAGCGAATAGAGCGCTTCCGCCTCACCCCGGACGGCCTGGTTCCCATCAATGAATGACCAGGATCTGCTGCGGTATGCGCGGCACATCCTGCTCAACGAACTGGGCATAGAGGGGCAGGAGAAACTGCTGCAGGCGCGCGTCCTGATCGTGGGCGCGGGCGGGCTGGGCGCTCCGGCCTCCCTGTACCTGGCCGGCGCAGGAGTCGGCCGCATCACCCTGGCCGACGACGATGTGGTCGAGCTCAGCAATCTCCAGCGCCAGATCATCCACACCACCGGCCGGCTCGACCAGGCCAAGGCCAAATCGGGCAAGCAGGCCCTGCATGCGCTGAATCCCTCGGTGCAGGTCGATGCCATCGTGCGGCGCCTGATGGGGCGCGAGCTCGAAGACGCGGTGGCGCAGGCCGACATCGTGCTCGACTGCTGCGACAACTTCGCCACCCGCCATGCGATCAACCGGGCCTGCGTGTTGCATCGCAAGCCGCTGGTGTCCGGCGCCGCCATCCGCTTCGCGGGCCAGGTCAGCGTCTACGACATGCGCGACGACGCCTCACCCTGCTATCACTGCCTGTTTCCCGAGGCCGACGAGGCCGACGAGGTCAGCTGCGCCACCACCGGCGTACTGGGCCCTCTGGTGGGCATCATCGGCAGCACCCAGGCGGCCGAAGCCATCAAACTAATTACCGGCATGGGCCAAAGCCTGACCGGACGCCTGCTATGCCTGGACGCCCTGACCATGCAATGGAACAGCATAGGCCTCAAGCGCGATCCGGGCTGCCCGGTGTGCGGCCATCGTTGATGATTAAGGGTTATGCTGAATAGGACTCGGTTGTTCAGATATGCCGAGATAAGCCTCGCGCACCCGAGGATCATCTAGCAACTCCTTCCCAGCGCCGTCGAACGCTACTTTGCCGTTCTCGATCACGTAAGCTCGATCCGCCAATGCAAGGGTACGAGGGGTATCCTGTTCGGCAATCAGAATCGTCATTCCACCCCGCTGCAAGGCCTCGATTGCAGCAAATAGGGTATCCGCCATGAGTGGTGCAAGACCCAGAGTCGGTTCGTCGAGCAAGAGCAGATCGGGTGCGGACATCAGAGCTCGCCCAAGCGCCAGCATTTGCTGCTCGCCGCCCGATAAAGTCCCTCCCTTCTGTGCCCGGCGCTGGTGAAGACGCGGAAATAACTCGTAAATTTCTTCATGTCGTTTGCCCTTGCAAGACTGAGCTCGCGGGACAATTCCACCAATGCGCAAGTTTTCTTCTACAGTTAATTGGGGGAAAATCAACCGGCCTTCCGGTACCAAGGCGAGCCCGAGATTGACGCGCTCGTGCGGCCGCAGGCTGCCGATATTCTGTGACTTGTAAACAATGGTTCCCGCGGACTGCGAAAGGCTTCCTATCAACGCCTTCATTATCGTGGTTTTACCTGCGCCATTACCGCCGATCAGCGCAGTGACCGAGCCTTGGGCCACGAGGAGGGAGACGCCATGCACCACCTTTACGGCACCATAACCGACATGGAGATCAGAGACTTCGAGGATAGCACTCATGCATGTAAGCCCAAATAGCAATCGAGCACGCGTGGATCCCTGGCGATCTCGGCGGGCGCGTTGCATGCGATCGCCTCACCGTGGTGTAGGACCAGAATACGGTCGGAAATCCGCATCAGGGCGCGCATCACATGCTCGATGATCAGGATAGTCAGGGAGTTTTCAGCTTTCAAAGTTTGCACTACCTCCAGCATCTGTGCGACTTCCGTTGGTGTAAGCCCCGCCATGACTTCGTCAAGCAAGAGCAGGCGCGCACCGGTTGCAACGGCACGCGCGACTTCAAGACGCTTTTGACCAGATAATGTGAGGTCGCCGGAAATTTGATTGCGCCGTGTACCGAGGCCGACAATATCGAGAAGTAGAACGGCGCGTTTTTCGGCGGCATGCGCATCTAGACGGTGCATTCCGAAGCGTGCTGCGGTGATGATGTTTTCCAAAACGGTTAGGTCGCCGAATGGACGCGCAGTCTGAAAGGTGCGGCCTACACCACGACGGCAAATCCGGTCGGGAGATAAGCCGACAATCGAGCTGTCATCGAGCAGGATATCGCCAGTGCCCGGCCGTAGATTACCTGCAATCAATGCGAACAATGTCGTTTTTCCGGCCCCGTTTGCACCCATGATTCCGACCACTTCGCCGAGACTCACCGTTAGATTTACATCATGCAGTGCACGCACACCCCCAAAATTACGTCCGAGGTGACGGACTTCTAGAAAAGTGCTCATGCTTGCGCGGCCCTCCGACGTAAGAGCCCACAAATTCCGTTTGGCAAGATAACAACAAAAACGATCAGTAGTATCCCGAGCAATATCAAATATAGTTGCGGGGCCCGTGCCCATAATAATTCTGACAGCAGCGTCAGGAACGCCGCGCCCAATATCGGGCCACGTACATCATCGCTGCCGCCGATGATCGCACTCGTCAGAACGGTAAAGGACACGACCGGATCAAAGATCTGTTGCGGCTCGAAATAGCTGGTACGGAGCGCTATTAAACCGCCGATCGCGCCAGGAATAGTCGCGGACAACCCATAGGCAATCGTCTTGTATCGCGTTACAGGCACGCCGATCGCTTCCGCCGCCTGCTCATTCTCTCGAATTGCAATCAGACCTTGGCCCAGACGGCTGCGGCGAATGACAAAAGTAATCAGGGTTGCGAGCGTGGCGAGAAAAAGCGCGAGCCAATACAAGGTGGCGAGGCTCGGCACGCCTAGCAAAAGCCGCCCGAATTGGCCGAGGTGAGATTCCACCGCCATTACTACATACTTGACGAACTCCGCAAGCCCGAAGGTTAAGATCACGAAATACGGTCCGCTGACGCGGAGCACCGGGATGCTGATAGCTATGGCAAAAACGAAAGTGACCAGACATGCCAGCGGAAGGGAAATCCAATACGGCAGAATCCCCCATGTCAGCACGACGAAATAGCCTCCCAGGCCGAAAAATACGACATGGCCAAGCGAGATGTATCCTGCGAAGCCCGACAACAAAGTCCAGCTTTGAGTGAGTGCTATCCATGTAAGAAGAGTAAAGCTGACACCTATCAGGTAGTCCTGTCCAGTCAACGGAAGGAGGCCGAAGCAAAGGAGTCCAAGGAGAAATGGGGTCGCTTTGGTCATGTCAGCGCACCACCTGTCGCACTGTGAAAATACCTTCTGGACGCACGATCAATGCCAACACGAATACGCCATAAAGCAGGATTGACGACCATGCTGCTGAAGTGAACGCCACACCATATGTTTCTATAAACCCAAGTAGCAGCCCTGTGACGATTCCGCCAGCGAGGTTGCCGAGCCCGCCCATGATGATGACAATAAAGGCTGCGATAGTGAACGGGAAGCCCATGAATGGAGTCGTTTGCTCGGTCATGGATACGAGTGCTCCAACGATACCCGCCGTTGCAAAGCCGGCACATAAGGCGAAGAACTCTAACCGTGTAACGTTCACACCCACGATTTCAGCTGCCTCTTTGTGCTGGATCAGAGCCTTGATTGCAAGTCCCGTAGCCGAACGGCGCAGGAAAATTAAGGTGGCTATGCAGATCGCGATACAGAAAACGAAGGCACCCAGACGGTTTGCGCTAATCGAGATACTTCCGAGGGTCATCACGCCGCTGAGATATTGATATCCACGCGGCGTGCCTGTGAAACTGAGCGCTGAGATATTCTGCAGAATTATCGAGACACCGACAAATATGAGCAGGGAGTTTGGCTCGATACGCTTGCGCATGCGTGGGTTCCGTAAGCACCATCGCAGCATGCCGAAATAGAGGGCGGCCGCCAACGCCGCTGTCAGAACGCCGGCCACAACAGCAGAAAGAAACGGCGAAACATTGAAGAGGCTAAATCCCCAGAATGCGACATAAGCGCCGAGCATCAGGAATTCCCCATGCGCCACGTTGAGGAGCCGCATGGTCCCATACACCAGATTTAGTCCCAGGCCAACGGTTGCATAGATGGTGCCGGTGATCAGTGCTGCAAGCAACAACTGTCCCGACGTCAGGATTTCAAAGAAACTTGTCATTGTTTCTCCAACGGTCGAAGAGCCGTTACGGTGCTACCAATTCAATTTAGGTTGTATTGGCGCAGTAGAAATCTCAGCAGGCCAAACGATATGAAATTGCTCGTTCTGGATTTGGAGAAAACCAACCGGTGTAGTCATGTTTTCAACACCCTTGAATTTCACCGGTCCATTGATCGTATCGAAGGTCTTATTGTTGATGACTTCACGCAGCTTGGCTTTGTCGAGCCCCGCCTCTGCCACCGCCTCTTCCAGAATCTCACAGCTCATATATGCGAGCACGGTGTCGAGGTAATCAGGTTCTTCTTTGAACCGTGCGACATAGGCATCATAGAAGGGCTTTGCTCGTGGCCAATGCGACTGGGCGGGAGACCAATGCCCCATGCTGATGATGCCGTTGGCGGATGAACCAAACATCTTGCGGTAGGCGGGAATCGTTGGTCCAATTGCCAGCCACTGGAATGGCGTGTTGATCCCTATTTCTTTAGCCTGACGGGTGTAGAGAAAGGAATCCGCGGGATATGACAATACGAAGATGCCATCTGGATTCGCAGCCTTGATACGGCTGAGCAGTGCTGTCATATCTTTGATATCGGGAGGGTATTCCTCGTTCACTGCTATCTTGATGCCGGCTGCTTCCAGCGCTGGTACGAGAAAGTTTCTGATTTCCTTGCTTTGCGGCAATACACTGCCGATGACTGCCGCCCGACTTACTTTTTGCTCCTTCGCCATTTGGGCCAGTTGTATGGACAGCTTGTCATGCGTTGATGGCGACACGAACCACATATTTTTTACGTTCAGTTCACGGACATGTACCGATGATGCGGTACTGCCGATGACCGGAAAGCCGAAACGCTCCAGTACCGGCACGATCGCAAAGTGACTCACCGTGCCCCAAGGCGACAGCAACAGGTCGACCTTGTCGTTGGTGATCAGTTTTTCATAGATCTTTACTGCGCTGGCCGCGTTCGACTGATCATCGTATTCGACAAACTCGATCTTGCGTTTGACGCCTCCGATATCAAGGCCGCCCTTTTCATTTACCTGGTCACGCCAGAAGTGATAGGCATTAAGCTGCGCTGGCGTCGCGGAGGCGAATAGTCCAGTCTTGGCGATCGAGAAGCCGATTCGTATAGGCGGAGCCTCCTGGGCCAGGACTGTGCCGCTGAGGATCGAAAAAATTCCAGCAAACCCTATAAATAACGCGGATACTACGCTTCGTCTGTCCAACATGGTTGTCTCCTACCGAATAGTTATAGTTTCTTTGTTGAAATACGAGCAATCCTTTACAAGCATTGCGCAAGAGGCATTGCATACGCTCGAGGCACTAACTTTGCCGGCAATAGAATGTGCTGGTGGTTAACCTAGCCAGCGTGATAAACACGTGTAGATATTTGATTCAGCTCCTCAACACCGGATGCCGTGACGAGCACGATACCGCCGATGTTTACTCGTTTCATGCCGAGGCACGCGTTTGGCTCGAGCTCAAGAGCCATGCCTTCTTTGAGCTCCAGACCGACGTTTAGCAGTAGCGCATCGGGACCTAGGCCGACCTCCAACGCTTCCTCTCGTGTATTGATCAACTGTTCGCGATTAGCAGCCGAAAATCCCCAGGCGCCATAATTCATGGTGTGAGCAAGAGGCGTCTTAGACCAGCAGCCACTTTCTTCCAGAGGCTGTTCCATTGCTCGGAAGAGTTCTGAAAAAATGATTCCTGGTCGGATCGAGGCCAGGCCCGCTTCATAGGACCGTCGCGCAACGGCTTCACATGTGTGGATGTCATCGTCCACGGGGTCTAGTGCGACACACATTTGAACCTGGCTTTCCTGACCGCCGTAAAGCGTGTGGATCTCAGCCTGAACGAGGTCGCCGCGCTGTAAAATGCGAGGTGCCTCCGCACGCACTGTCCAACGTGGCGCACCCCAGGATATGTTGTCGGGCCCCGACTGGAGGCTAAGAAAGGGATAGCGCGTGTCGCACCCCCAACGATGGATTTCGTGGAGGATTTCCGCGTATACCTCCGCTTCGCTGACACCCGGCCGACAAGCATCGATCATTGCAAGGCAAGCCTGCTCACTTACCCCTGCGGCGAAACGTATCAGCGCAATTTCTTCGTCGCTTTTCAGGTGGATAAAATTCATGAAGTCTCGTGTAAAGTCGACGACTTCAACATCACGCAATGCTGTGGAAAGGTTTTTGTAGAATCCATACGGGACGAGACCTTCGGCCTCGCCCCCCGCGGTCGGACCCATGCCAACCAGTCCGACACGCTGTTTCGGCAACCCTTTCTCACGCAAGATTGCCGCAACCCGGACGCCGCCGAAGCCGATGCGAACATCGGATGCCCAAGGTTGTATGCCTCGACGTTCGCTCTCAAAAATACGTGATGCCCGTGCCGTTGAGAAAGTCAGAATAGTGGGATCTTTTTCGATCGGAAAGACCACAACTGAATCGAGAAAGTCATCAATCAGATAGCTCTCGAGGCGTTCTCGGCCTTGGAAACTGCCGACGACAATGGCGTCGAGATCCTGCTCGGCCATTAGATGCCGAAGGCCCGCCCAACGCCGATCCCGTTCCTTCAGAGACAGCGTCGGTCCGACCGTCGGTGTGCGTCGATGCGACGCAAGCTGGGAATCCCTCATTATCGCCTCGGCTCGCCGTGCAATGCGCTCAGTTCTCGTTCCACCTCGATGTAAGGGCGTGAATCGACAACTGGTGACGCACCGTCGCCTGTCTTTGTACCCGCGCCTCCGACAACAGCTTGCTCGTTATCGAGCGCCCATGCTCTGGGTATGCACGTTTGCGTCAACTCCCATTGCTTGAGCGGGCGCCCTTCTAACATTGCTGTGATTTCGCGGATCCACAGTCGGCGGATGGCAACCACACCAATGTCGGCGCGACCAAGCTGTTCACGGCTGCGATCAACAATGCGGCCTTGGCCGATCTGCGCGATATCGTCCTGCAACTGCACCATATCCACACGCGCGGGGTCGACGTCACGAATGCTCATTCGGCCATGAAGAATATCTTCCGCGACGTCCTGATGTGCCAGGTCAATCTCTGTGCGCCGCTTCTCGCGGCGTTCTTGGATACGGCGAGCCATGTCACCTTCTGCGCGGACACGGTGCAGCCAGAACTGCATGTGACGATCATCACTGATAGGTACAAACCACATCAACGACTCTTGCCAGCCAATATCTTCATCGACCGGCAAGGCCAGAAAGTAGAACAGGTTGGGCATGCCGAACTGATGAACCCTCGACGCGCCGTCGGGTCGTGTGAAGGTATAGGCCACACCCCAATCCGACTCTTTCGCAACCAGTGCGCTACCCCGGCCAAAGCCTTCGAACGACGCGCTATTGTCGCCATGCACGAAACCTACATGGCTCGTATCCAGCGCGTTCTCGAGGTTTTGATAATAGTTGCAGTTGCGCAAATATGAGTTGGTTTCGATGTAGCCGTCGAAATGTTCGAACTGCGGATAAAGCGGGAAGGGCGGCGGCTCGCCTTCGCCGAAGTAGCCGAAAATAAGGCCCAGATACTCGCGGACTGGATACGATCGCAAATTACCCCTGTTGCGCGACAGGTCGTTTTCTACGGGTTGCTCGAGACAGATGCCATTCCCGGAGAATTTCCATCCATGATAGAAGCAGCGCAGGTCATCGCCTTCGACCCGGCCTGTCGACAGTTGCAGGCCGCGATGGGAGCAGCGCTGCTCCAATAGGAAGGCCTGTCCGCTGGATCCGCGGTAAAGCGTAAAAACTTCGTTGAGGATATGCAGCGGCACGGGCTGCCCGACGGTCAAGTCGGAGGAGTGATAGACCGGCTGCCAGAATCGGCGCAGATATTGCCCGGCAGGGGTGCCCGGGCCAGTGTAGTTGAAATCGTCGACGTTCAATCGACGCGGACGTTGTTCAGCCAACGTGCTCATGCCTTGCCCCCTGATGGAATACAACCAGCGTTGCCCAGCTTCATAGATGGCCTCCCTGACTATTGCGGGTAGTTCCAATTCGTCGCTCAACGGCGACTGTTGATGTGATAGTACGCAGCCAGAAACTAGTTGTCAATAACAACTCGTTGTCAGGTAAACCCTAATAGGCGGACAGCCGGAAGCCGGCTGTTCAGCGGGTTCAGAAGCGGTGGTAGGGGCGGTTCGTTCTGCCGGTGGCGGGACAATGTCTCCGCCTGCAGGCGGCCTTGGGCTGGAGAGGTCTCGGCTCGCCGCAGGGTAACGCTTCTGCCGAGTGAGTCAGGCTTGTATTGCGGACATTGAACGAGGTCCCGACGTCAGCGCAGCGCTTGTTCTATGCGATCAAGGGCTTCGAACAATTGAGCTTGCTTGGAGGAGCTCAATCGAGAAAGGGCGTCATGCTGCATCGATTCGATGTCTTCTTGGATCTTTCCGTACAGCTTCCGTCCTGCGGGAGTGATAACCACCACTGTACTGTTGCTTTCCGCATCATGGCGTCGTTCCGCAAGCTTGAGCTTGACCAGCGATCCGATGGCTCGGGAGATTGCGGCCTTGTCCAGGACAACCACCTCGCTGACTCCGACAGCCGTGATCGGCGGCCAGAAATAAAGCACACTCAGTACCTTCCACTGATTGGTGGTCAGGGTCGACGTACTGGAAATAGAGGAAAGTTTTCTGGTCAAAAGCGCGTGAAGCACCGATACGCGATATGAAAGGATTTCCCTCATGGGAAGTGTTGGCAGCGGTTGTGCCGATTCTTTTTTTGACATCTTCGAACCTATTCGTTCCAAGCTTGGCTGTTTCCGCAAGCCTATGCCGCCATAAGCCTTCAAGGCCGATAGGCGACCCGGACGGTGTACCATCTCATGGCGCTGCCGCAGCCTAGTTTACTGTTCATGCATTCTATCATCGCGCTACTACTGCGCTTGGCTCTCGCCGCTTCATGACGCACCGCTTCGAGACAGGTGAGCCACCGACGAGATTTCAACCAGGAATTCGGGCCTCACGAGATCGGCGCGAATGCAATATCGGGCTGGAGGGTTGCTTGGAAAGTACGTTTTGTATACCTCGTTCATGGCGGCATAGTCGGCAAGGTCTTTGAGAAAGATCGAATTGAACGCGATGTCGGCAAGCGTTCCGCCTCCCGCTTCTACGATGTCTTTGATCGTATCCAGCACCACTTTCGTTTGAACCCGTACGTCGCCTATTCCGATGGATTGGCCTTCGCCATCCATTGGCAGACACCCCGATACGTAGAGCGTGTCTCCGGCGCGAACGCCTGGCGAGTACGGCGCAATGGGAGGTATGGAGTTCTTCGGTACGACGGTCTCTATGGGCATCAGCATCTCCTCTTGCTTAGTTGGCTTCCAATCACTCTATCTATTGGACGTATTGCACTATTGTATTGCTTAACAGGTTGTTTTTGACAACTAGTTGTAGGATATTACAGCAATCCGATGAGATTGGCTCTGCGGAGGCCTACATACCGCGCCGCCTTAGGAGGCATTGCCGGCCAGACTATAAATTCTATTTATACTTCCGTATCACTCAAACGATCTAGTCAATAGCCGGCGTGGCAACCATACTTTGAAAAACCGCATCTAGGCGGTCGACTGCCGGAGCGGTATCGCCTTACAAGCCACAACGGAGACAAACCATGAGCAATTTCATCCGCGGCCTCGCCGCCGCTGCGCTGATGCTTGTATGCGGCGCCGGCGCGGCGGCTTCGCCCGCCAAGACTCTCGAAGTGATCGTATTCCCTGGTGGGTTCAACTGGCCTATCTGGGTCGCACAGGAAAAGGGCTTTTTTTCCGATAACGGCGTAGCGGTCAATCTCACCCCGACACCGAGCTCTTCCTTTCAGCTGACCGGGCTCATAGACGGCAAGTTCGATATTGCCATGACCGCCATCGACAATCTCATTGCCTATCGCGAGGGCCAGGGAGAAGTCGACAAGAAAGGCGAGGACCTCATTGCGGTGATGGGCGCCGACCGCGGCTTTCTCAAGCTGGTGACCGTGCCCGAAGTACCCGATTACGAAGCTTTGCGCGGCAAAACGCTTTCGGTCGATGCCCGCAATACCGGCTACGCTCTGGTGCTGTTCGAATTGCTGGACCGGGCGGGCCTGCGTGAACCCGATTTCAAGATCGAGCGTGCGGGCGGAGTCATGCAGCGCTATGCCGACCTGATGGAAAAGAAGCATGCGGGCACCATGCTGATATCGCCGTTCGAAGTGCAGGCTGTCGAAAAAGGCTATCACGTGCTGGCGACCGCTTCCGAAACCTTTGGGGCGTACCAGGGGCTGGTGGCGGGCGTGCGGCAGTCCTGGGCCAAAGAGCATGGCGAGGCCTTGCAGGGCTACATCCGGGCTTACGTGCTGGGCGTGGAATGGCTGTACGACCCGAACAACAAAGACGAGGCGTTGGCGATATTTCGCAAGTACCTGCCGAAACTCCCTGAAGGCGCCGCGGCAACGGCTTACGGCATATTGCTGGAGCCCAAGACCGGCATGCAGCGCAAAGCGGCCATCGATATGGCAGGCGTCGAACAGGTCCTGAAGCTGCGCAGCAAGTGGGGCGTGCCGCAAATGGAGCTGAACGACCCGTCCAAATACTACGACTCCAGCTACTACGACAAGGCGTTGGCGCAATAGCCGCCTGTGCCGTGTCCCTTATAAGCCCAGCATCGGCAAATGAAGGGACAGGCCGCTGGTAGGGGCGGCCCGCCGGCCGCTTTGGGCGTAGCGCAGCCAGCGGCCCAGAACGTAGTGCAGCAATACGCCGGCGGCGGCGTTTGCGTCGCTGGACAGCTGCTCTTGTCCGCTGTGCAGCCGGGCGCTGCGCACCAGCATGTCTTCGACATCCTGCAGCAGGACGTTGACCTGCTCTTGCAGCGACGGCGCTTCATTGGCCAGCACGCCTCCGGTCAATACATGGGCGGCGCCGGGATGGCGCTCGACGAAAAGCAGCAGGGCATGAACCTGTTTGCGCAGCCTCGCCTTCCCCAGGGCTTCGGTGGCCTCCACGTGGTTCATATCTTCGAGGATCAGCTCGCCGAACATGGCGATCAGTCCTTCGAATATGGCGGCCTTGCTGGCATAGTGGCGATACAGGGCCGCCTCGGACTGGTTCATTTCCCGGGCCAGGGCCGCGGTGGTGATGCGCCCGGCGCCATGGTGCTCCAGCATGGCGGCGAGCGTCCTGAGGATGGATGCCTGCTTGGCGGAAAGACGCGTGCTCATGGCGCGGCTCAGCCGCGCAGGGCGTGGCGGCCGGTCAGCAGCTTGCCGATGGAGTTGACCCGCACGTCGACATAGGCGCTGCGGCCGGCGTGCAGGCCGGAAAAAGGTGTGCCGGGATGGAAGATGTGGACGGTTTTCATGCCGAGCTCCCGTGCTGCCTTGAGGTTTCGAAGCGTATCTTCCACCAGCACCACCCTGGACGCGGGCTGGCCTACCCGGGCAAGCACTTGTTTCATCAGGGCCCGCGAGGGCTTGGGTTTGATGCGCCCTTGCAGCGTCATGTGGTCGATGGACCACAGGCTTTCGAACTGCTGCAGTATGCCCAGGGCCTTGAGCACGCCGCGCGCATAGGCCAACGGAGCGTTGGTCAGAAGGATTTTACGCCCTTTGAAGCCGCGCAGCTTGTACGCCAGGCCGCCCTCCGAATGGACCAGCGGCGCCGGGTCGAAGCGGTGGCTGCGTTCCAGGAAGGCGCGGGCATCGACGCCGTGGTGGCGCACCATGCCTATCACGGTGGCGCCATAGCGCTTCCAGTACATCACCCGTAGACGGTGGGCTTCGCCCAGCCCCACGCCGAGCGTCTCCATGACCGCCGCGGTCATGTTCTCGTCGATGGCATTGAAGATGGATACCGAGCAGTCGTGCAGCGTATTGTCCAGATCGAACAGCCAGACACGCTCGTGCCCGCTGCCCTGCCGCCGCGGTGTGCCGGCATGGCCGCAGCGCGGGCGGTGCGGCGCCGAAGGCGTAAGCAGCCGCCGATGCGCCGGCGTGCAGGGCGCTGGATCCGGTGCCGCCGACATCCGGCTAACGAGAGCTGATCATGGTGCCGACGCCGCGATCGGTCAATATCTCGAGCAACAGGCAGTGCGGGACGCGGCCATCGACGACGTGCACCGAGTTGACGCCGTTGCGGGCGGCCTCGAGGGCGGACGAGATCTTGGGCAGCATGCCGCCCGAAATCGTGCCGTCCTTGAAGAGCTCGTCGATGGATTGCGCCGACAGGCTGCGCAGCAGCTGGCCGTTCTTGTCGAGCACGCCCGGAGTGTTGGTCATCATGATGAGCTTTTCCGCGCCCAGCACTTCGGCAATCTTGCCTGCCACGAGATCGGCATTGATGTTGTACGCCCGGCCGTCCTCGCCGTATCCGATGGACGAGATGACCGGTATGAACTGGTCGTCCTGCAGCGCCTTGACCACGGCGGGCTCGATGCGGGTGATGTCGCCCACATAGCCGATGTCGAGCCATTCGCCGGGCTTCTCGCTGTCCGGCAGCATCTTCTTGCGGGCCTGGATCAGGCAGCCGTCCTTGCCGGTGAGCCCCACCGCCTTGCCGCCGGCCTCGTTGATCATCATGACGATGTCCTGCTGCACCTGCCCGCCCAGCACCCACTCGACGACTTCCATGGTTTCGGCATCGGTGACCCGCATGCCCTGGATGAAAGTGCCTTCTTTGCCGATGCGCTTGAGCGCATCGTTGATCTGCGGTCCTCCGCCATGCACGACGATGGGGTTCAGGCCCACCAGCTTGAGCAGCACGACGTCATGCGCGAAGCTGCGCTGCAGCGCTTCTTCGATCATGGCGTTGCCGCCGTACTTGACGACGACGGTCTTGCCGTGGAAGCGCCGGATGTAGGGAAGGGCTTCGGACAGGACGTCGGCCTTGACCGTGGAAGAGTGAGAGGAAGAATCGTTGGAGGCGGGTGTGGTCATGGCAGCAATGAAGTGGATGACTGTGAAAAACCCGAAAGCGGCGGGCTTTCGGGTTCGACATAGGGGCCTGGCGAACGCGGATCAGCCGGCCAGGGCCCGCTCTACCGTTTGGCGAAAAGCCGTTTTGTCGTAGTTGCCCAGATAGCGCTTGATGATGCGGCCTTGCTTGTCGACGAGAAACGCCGTCGGCGTGAGCTTGACATCGCCGAACGCCTTGGCGATTTCGCCGGACGTGTCCATGGCGACGGTGAAGGGCAGCTGCCGGGACTGGGTGAAATTGCGGACATAGTCGGGCGGATCGTAGTCCATGGCCACGGCGACGACTTCGTAGCCCTGGGGGGCATATTCGTTGTAGGCCTCGATGGTGTCGGGCATTTGCTGCACGCAGGTGACGCAGCTGGTGGCCCAGAACTTGACCAGCACCACCTTGCCGCGCAGGTCTTGGGTGGTGAACTGCCGGCCGTCGAGCGACGTGAAGGTGGCTTGCGGAGCCGCCTTGGCCGAACCCGAGAACTGCCACAAGCCGATACCGGCCACGACAACCAGGGCGACCAGGCCGAGAAGAAGCTTTTTCATTGGACGGGCATGGTTTGTACATCGGCCGAACCGGAGTCGGGCTGCGTGTCGGAGGCGGGAGCGGAAGACTCCTGGACAGGGGCGGCGGACTTATCGGTGGCCAGACTTTCAGGCGAGACGATCTCGAACAATTTTACTACTTTATTGATGCCGGCCACCCCCGCGGCGGCCTTGCCGGCCCTTTCGCTTTCGGCCGGGGTGACCCGGCCCAGCAGGTAGACGACGCCCCGCTCGGTGGCCACGATGATGGTGCGCGTGGGGACGTCTTTGGTGTTGATGAGGGTGGTGGTGACCTTGGTGCTGAGCCAGCTGTCGTTGGTGCGCACGCTAAGAGGCGTAATTTCGCCCACCCGCAGCTGGTTGTATACCCGCTTGACCTTTTCGATCTTGGAGACCAGTTCTTGGGCGCGCTGCTTGTCCTGCTCGGTGGGGACGTCGCCCATCAGGAGGACGTTGCCGGCATATGAAACCGTATTGACCCGGCCCTTTTCGCCGACCAGCTTGCGCATTTCGGAGCCGGCCTTCATTTCGATGGTCTGGTCTTCGACCTGTTCGCCCGCCGTGCGGCGGTCGGTCGCCACGACGGCGGTGGTGGCCGCAGCGCCGCCCACGACCAGCGGCGCGCAGCCGGACAAGGCACCCAGCGAAATCGCGGGTATGCAGGTGACGATCAGCAGTTGCGAAAGGCGGTGGTTCATGGCCATTAGAGCGTGTCTCCGAGAAGCAGGGCGTCTATGCCGTCGCACAAGGCATGCAGAAGCAGGATATGGACTTCCTGGATGCGCATGGTGCGATCGTGCGGCACACATAGATGGACGTCGGTTTCGTAAAGCAGTTCGTTGATTTTGCCACCGCCTTTGCCGCTGACGGCAATGACGGACATTTCGCGTTCGTGGGCAGCTTCTATGGACCGCAGGACATTGGGCGAGTTCCCGCTGGTGGAAATGGCCACCAGCACGTCGCCGGGCTGTCCCAGCGCGGTGACCTGGCGTTCGAATACGGCGTCGAAGCCGTAGTCGTTGCCCACCGCCGTGAGGATGGACGTGTCGGTATTGAGCGCGATACCCGCCAGCGGCAGGCGGTCGCGTTCGAAACGGCCCACGAGTTCGGCGATGAAGTGCTGGGCGTCGGCCGCCGAGCCGCCGTTGCCGCAGGCGAGGATCTTGTTGTTGTTGGCCAGCGCGCCGAACAGCAGGTCGACCGCGTTGGAAAGCGGTTGAGCCAGGGCCTGCGAACTGGCCTTGAAGGTGTCGATCGCATCATCGAAGTGCGACGTCATGCGTGAGGTCATGTCCATGAGCGCTATTATCTCACTTTACCTTGGCGCGTCGAATACGCCCCGCAGCCAAGTCAGTTCGGCGCCGTCGATGGCGATGACGTCGAAACGGCAGGGCGGCGTGCGCCCGCCGAAGTAGCGTCGGGCAAGCCGCGGCAGGAACCAGGTGGCGGCCTGCACCAGCCGTTCCCGCTTGGAGTGGTCGACGCTGGCGGCGGCGCCGCCGAAGCGGGCGCTGTGCCGATGGCGCACCTCGATGAAGGCCAGCACGCCGCCATCCACGCAGACCAGATCGATCTCGCCCGAGCGGCACAGCAGGTTCTGCTGCAACACTTGCGCGCCGGCCGCCTCGATATGCCGCCGGGCGCGCTCTTCGGCCTGCCTGCCGAGGCGCTGGGTGGGCGACAGATGCGGTGTTTCGTGGCCCTCGGGGGCGGTCGCCGCGGCTTTTCGGCGCAGCGCGCGCCGGCGGCGGCGAATGGCGGCGCGTTGCGCCGTGCGAGCCAGCGTGAAGGGGTCTGACGTATCATCGAGCATTGAACTCTCCCAACATGCAGCCCAGTATGAGCCAAAGCCCTTCTCCCGACTTCGCCGCGACATGGAATCGTCTCGCCCAAAAGGTGGCGGGCCAGCATTGGCCCGCGCCGGCGCTATACGTGGTGGCCACGCCCATCGGCAACCTGGGCGATCTCAGCCTGCGCGCCTGGCAGGCCCTGACGCAATGCGACGTCATCGCTGCCGAAGACACCCGGGCCAGTCGGACCCTGCTCGACGCCTGGGGCATTTCCACGCCTCTGATGGCGGCGCACCGGCACAACGAGGCGGGCGCGGCGCAGGCGATTCTGCAGCGGCTGGAGCAGGGCGAGCGGGTGGGGCTCGTTTCAGACGCGGGCGCGCCGGCGGTCAGTGATCCCGGCGCGCGCATCGTGCGCGTCGTGCGCGATGCGGGCCATCCGGTCGTGGCGATCCCGGGGGCCAGCGCGGTGATCACCGCGCTGATGGCCAGCGGCGCCACGTCAGACGAGAATCCAGCCTTTGTCTTTGCCGGATTCACGCCGGCCAAGTCGGCGGCGCGCCAGAAATGGCTGAAGCAATGGGCGGCCGTACCGGCTCCCGTCGTGATGTTCGAGTCCCCGCATCGCCTGGCGGCGGCGCTGAAGGACCTGCTGGCGGTCTGCGGCCCCGAACGGACTCTTACCGTCGCCCGCGAGTTGACCAAGCGTTTCGAAGAAGTGGCTACCTTGCGGCTGGGCGAGGCGGAGCAATGGCTGAACGAGGACGCCCATCGGGAGCAGGGGGAGCTTGTGTTGATCGTTCACGAGCAGGTCGTGGCGCAGTCTGGCGACGGACCGGACGCCGCCGCACTGGATCTGCTCGACGCTCTGCTCGAAGTAGCCAGCGTCAGGGACGCTGCGCGCGTGGCCGCCAAGGTCACCGGCCTGCCGCGCGATGTGCTGTACGCGGCCGCATTGGAGCGGGGACGTTAGAGAAAAGCGCGAGCATCGTCCTGGCGGAACAGTCTAGTCCCGCGTCGCCACCGTCGCCTGCGCCCCGGTCTGCTGCTGGATGCGCAGCGCCGCGTTGACGGCCTCGGTGCGGCTGGCGTAGGGGCCGATCTGGACGCGGTACAGGCTGTCAGAGGCCTTGACGCGGGCCTGCCGGCTTTCCACCGCGGTGATCTGGCGATTGAGCTGCCTAGCCAGCGATTCGGCGTTGCCCTGGCCGCTGAAGGCGCCGAACTGCAAAAACACCTCGGAGCCGCCGGTGTTCTCCAGCGTCGGTATGGGCAGCGGGCCGCCGTGCTGCGCCTGATCGGTGGGGGACAGCATGGCGGCCTGGGTGTCCAGCACCGCCAGCGCGTCCGGCATGTCGGCGGCTGCGGCGCCGTTCAGCTGGGCGGCCGACGCCTCGTTCAATTGGGCCGCGAGCGAAGGTTCGGCGCTTGCCGCGGCGACCGGGGCCTGGCCGGATTGTCCCCGTGCAATCTCGGCATGGGTGATGGCCTCGACCACGACTTTGCCGCTTCCCCGGCCGATCAGCCCCAGCCGGGCCGCGGCGGCATAGGAAAGGTCGATGACGCGCGAACTGTGGAAAGGGCCGCGATCGTTGATGCGCACCACCACGGTCGCCCCGGTGTCGGGCCGGGTGACCCGGGCATAGCTGGGCAGGGGCAGCGTGGGATGGGCCGCCGTCATGGCGTACATGTCGTAGACTTCGCCGTTGGCGGTCTTGCCGCCATGGAATTTCTTGCCATACCAGGACGCCACGCCCGATTCGCGGTACGGGCTGTCCGGAGCGAGGGGCACGTAGGTCTTGCCCAGCACGCGATAGGGCCGAAGATTGGCGGGCGCGTAGGCCTCGATGCGCGGAACGGCGTCGGGGGTGTTGCGCACGTTGGCGGGTATGTCGGAACCCGGACCGTCGTCTTTGTAGTAGCCGCCGCCCTTGTGGCCGGTGGATCCGCAGCCGGCCAGAACCAGTGCCGCAGAGACGGAAGTCAGGGCAATCAAGGCTCGGATGGATTTCATGGAACCTCCACGGGCGCCTGGTTGCGATGGCGTATCAGCAAGGGAGAGTGGTCGGAAAAGCGCCGCGCCAGCTGCTCAGTGACATAGACTGAACGATGTTGGCCTCCGGTGCAACCCACGGCCACGGTCAGGTAGTTGCGCGTGTCCTGCATATAGAGCGGCAGCCAGCGCCGTATGAAGCCGGCGATGTCTTCGATCATGGTTTCCACGCTGCCGAATTGGGCCAGCCATTTGGCGACGGCATCGTCGCGTCCGGTCAGGGGGCGCAATTCGCGATCGTAGTGCGGATTGGGCAGGCAGCGCACGTCGAAGACCAGATCGGCATCGCCCGGAACCCCGCGCTTGTAGGCGAAAGACTCAAAGGTGAGCACGACCGACGAGCGGTCGGCCTGGACCAGATCGCGCATCCAGGCGCGCAGCTGGCCGGGCGTGAGATCGGAGGTGTCGATGACGTGTTCCTGCTCTCGCAGGGGGGCCAGCAATTCGCGCTCGGTGTCTATGCATTCCTGTAGAGAGGGCGACTTGCCGCCAGTGGCGAGCCGGTCGGTCAGGGGGTGGCGCCGGCGCGACTCGGAATAGCGCTGAAGCAGGGTGTGGTCGTTGGCGTCCAGGAAGATGACGCGGAATTCGGTGCCGCTGGCGCGCAATGCCGTAATGACGGCCGGAAGGTCCTCGAGGTCGCCGGGCGAGCGCACGTCGATGGCGACCGCCACGCGTTCCAGGCCATCCTCGCGCGTGGTGGCGATGAAGTCGTGCAGGAAGCGCACCGGCAGGTTGTCGACGCACAAATAGCCGGAGTCTTCGAGAAGGCGCAGGGCCACGGATTTGCCCGAGCCCGAGATGCCTGTGATCAGTACGATTTTCAACATATTTGCGTGGGCCGGCAGGCAAAAGGCCTGACTCGGCTGCGCTTTGCGCCAGGATGGCGCGCGGTTTGCATGCTCATGCGGCTGCCCTTTCTGCGCTAATCGGGGCGGCTGCTTTCCATGATGGCCAGAGCCTGCCGCTCGATGAACTCGCCCATGGTGTCTATGCCGCGCAGGGTAAGTATGGTGTTGCGTACGGCCGCTTCGACCAGCACTGCCAGGTTGCGGCCGGGCGCTACCTGCAGCATGACTCGGCGGATGGGGATGCCCAGGATTTCCTGGGTGAGGTCCTGGACCGGCAGGCGCTCGAATGCGTCGGCGTTCAGGCGCACCAGCTGGACGATGAGCTTGAGCTTCATTTTACGGCGTACCGAGGTTTCGCCGAAAATCGTGCGGATGTCCAGCAGGCCCAGCCCGCGCACTTCGAGCAGGTTCTGCAGCAGCGGAGGGCAATGGCCCTCGATCATATTGGGTGCGATGCGCGAAAGTTCGACAGCGTCATCGGCGACCAGGCCGTGGCCGCGCGAGATGAGCTCCAGCGCCAGTTCGCTTTTCCCGAGGCCCGAATCGCCCATGATCAGCACGCCCAGGCCGAGAACGTCCATGAACACGCCATGCACGGTGGTGCTGGGAGCCAGCCGCTTGCCCAGATAGTAGCGCAGCAGGTCGATCAGCTCGGCCGCTTCGACGGAGGTGGACAGCAGGGGAATGCTGTGGTCGTGGCAGAATTGCCTGAGGTCGTCGGGTACGGCCAGATTGCCGGCCAGCATGATGGCCGGCACGCCGCCCGTGACGAGGTCTTCGAGGTGGTGCTGGCGGCGGCGGGGGTCGACCCGGGTGTAATAGGCGAGTTCTTCTTTGCCGAACACCTGCACTCGCGCCGGGTGGATGAGATTCAGGTGGCCGACCAGATCGGCGCCCGACAGGCCTTCGTTGGCGATGACCCGGTCGGCGGCTTCCATGCCGGCGATCCAGGTGAACGAGATTTTGTCGGTGTTTTCGTTGACGAGTTCCTGAACGGTCAGCATGAGGGCTTTAGGTCTTATTCAGCCGTGGCGACGTCGGCGGTAAGCAGGCGATGAATGACCGCAGGGTCGGTTTCGGTGGACAGCATCTGGCGCAGCGAGGGGTTGGATACCAGCCGGGCGATCTCGGCAAGCAGGTCGAGGTGCAGCTGCGTGGCGGTTTCAGGTACCAGAACGAAGAACAGCAGATTGGCGAGCCTTCCGTCGGTGGCGTCGAAGCGCACCGGGTCGGCCAGGCGGATGAAGGCGGCACAAGGCTCTTTGAGGCCCTTGATGCGCCCATGCGGCACGGCGATATGATGCCCCAGCGCGGTGGAGCCCAGGCGCTCGCGGGCGATCAGACTTTGGAAAACGGCCGTGCGGGCGATGCCATGGTGGTTCTCGAAGAGCAGGCCGGCTTGCTCGAACGCCCGTTTTTTGCTGGTGGCCTCGACGTCGAGCGCGATGTTTTCCAGCGGCAGGATACGCGACATGAGATTCATACGGCCATTATATGAGTATATAAGCCTATAGAGAAAGTCGCGGGCCGGGAAAGTCAAAGGCCCCAGTCGGATGATTGGGGCCTTTTTTGCCGTTTCGCCGCGCATCGAAAAGCGCGGTGTGGGGGCATTTTCGGGAGTTCGCTTCAGCCTCTGTGGGCGCGCGGTACTGCCCGTGACTCTAGGATGCTTGTCAAGCGCTTAATTGCTGCCTTTTTACGGGCTCGTGTGCATGATCCTGTATTTTGGTTTTGTACTTGATGACCTGGCGATCGATTTTGTCGGACAGCAGGTCGATGGCCGCATAGAGGTTTTCGTCGGTGGCCTGGCAATGGATGTCCTTGCCGCGCAGACGCATGGTGACCTCGGCCGTGTGTTTTAGACGCTCTATCGAGAGCATGACCTGGGTGTCGATGACATTGTCGAAGTGTCGTGCGACCCGTGACATCTTGTTCTTGACGTAGGCACGGATGGCGGGGGTGATTTCAAGATGACGACCAGTGATGTTCAGGTTCATGTACTGCTCTCCTGTAATGTCGGGTGCGCGGAATGCGCGTTGTGAGGAATAAACGGTTCTCCTTGTTATGAAGTTGCAACAGTTTCAGTGTATCGCCTGGAAAAACTAAATCAAGTGGGGTGAATCCTCTCTTTGAGAAAGATCAAGGGATCCCCATAATAAGGGTCGAGATGTAACGGTGGCCGGCAGCGGCCCACGCACCGCCTACATGCGGAAATTCTTGCCCAGGTAGACCTTGCGCACCGCTTCGTTGTCGATGATCTCGCTGGGATGCCCGTTGGTCAGCACCTTGCCTTCGCTGATGATGTAGGCCCGGTCGCAGATGCCCAGGGTTTCGCGCACATTGTGATCGGTGATCAGCACGCCGATATTGCGGCCCTTGAGAAAATGCACGATGCGCTGAATTTCAATCACCGCGATCGGGTCCACGCCCGCAAACGGCTCGTCCAGCAGGATGAAACGCGGGTTGGTGGCCAGGGCGCGCGCGATTTCCACCCGGCGGCGCTCGCCGCCCGAAAGCGAAATCGCGGTATTACGCCGGATATGCCCTATTTGCAGTTCGTCCAGCAGCGCTTCCAGGCGTTCGCCGATGCGGGCCGACGACGGTGCGCGTCCGTCGGCCTCCTGCTGCAGCTCCAGCACCGCGCGGATGTTTTCTTCGACGGTCAGGCGGCGAAACACCGAGGCGTCCTGGGGCAGATAGGAAAGCCCGAGGCGCGCCCGCTTGTGCATGGGCATGGCGGTGATTTCGACGTCGTCGATCTCGATGCGCCCCGAGTCGGTCGGAACGATGCCGACGATCATGTAGAAGCTGGTGGTCTTGCCGGCCCCGTTGGGGCCCAGCAGCCCCACCACCTCGCCGCTGTCCACCGATAGCGATACATCGTGCACGACCGTGCGCTTGCCATAGGTCTTGCGCAGGCCGGTCGCCTTGAGGCTGCCCGGCTGGTCGCTGGGGGGACGGGTCGAGCTGGAGCGCGGCGATGCGGAAGAAAACATAAATGGACGTGCTACGAAAAAAACAGGTGGCGGGTATGGGGTCGGACGCCGCTTGCGGCGTCAACCATTGGTGGATTTCTTCCGGCAGTCCGCCGCGGCGGCTTCCGCCTTGGCGCTGGGCGTGGCCAGTGAACGCACCCGTCCGCCCTGGGCGGACGACTGCGGCCCGCCGAAGGCTTGATAGACGTTGGTCGTCTGGTTGTACTTGACGCGTTCGCCGCGGATGGTGTCGAACGGCTTGCCGCAGACGAACTTGGTGACGACGGCCTGGCCGATCATCTCGATCTCCTCGGTCTTGCCGTTGTACTCGCCGCGCACGCCCTCGGCTTCGATGACTTCGAACTTTTCCGGGTTTTCCTGGCGGACCTTCACCCGCTTGCCCGATCCGGACACCGTGGCAACGCCGTGCTGGAAGCCCTCGGCGTCCTCGCGCATGGTGAGGGTGTCGGCGTGCAGGGTCATGAGGCCCCGGGTCATGACGACATTGCCGGTGAAGGTGCTTTCTTTGGCCGCGTCGTTGTAGTTGAGGGTGTCGGAAAGGATCAGCGTGTCGGGCTCTTCCTGGGACTGGCCGTTCGCGGACTCGGGCGCGGCGCCGTTCGCCTTGCCGGCCTCGTTCTGGGAGGCGGCCGCTTGGGCGGCAGCGGGCTGCTGGGCCGCCGCGCCCATGGTCGACAGGGCCAGCAGGGCGGCGGACAGCCAGAGAGTCAGTCGGTCAGGGTGTCGTGGATTCATGATTGTTGTCTTGGGAGCCTTGGTTTTTTGAACGGGAGGCGGCCTGGGAGTCTTCGGCTGATATCCGGACGTCAGTGGAGGAGAAAACCTGCAGGGTGCGGTTGCCGTTATCGTACCGCATGCCGGTGCCCACCATGGTGGATTTGCCATTGACCACCACGGCGGGCTGGTCGGTGTAGGCCACGTCCTCGTCGGGCAGCAGGATCAGCTCTTCGCTGTTGACGTCCAGGGCGGCGCGGTCTTCGTAGGGCTGGCGATGCAGGTGGGCGTTGCCGCGCATGGTGATCCGGCTGCCGTCCTGGTCCATGATGGCCGTGTCCGACGTGCCGATGGTAATGGGCGAGTCGGCGCGCTGGCCGATGGCCTTGGCCCGGGTCACCTCGTAGGAATCGTCGTCGGGATAGTGCTGCAGGTAGTCGCCTTCCATGCGGTTGACGGCCATGCCGCCGGCGTCCGTGCGGACCATGACGAAATTGCTCGACCAGGCGTCCGGCTCGTGGGTGACGCGCCGGGGCGGTTCGATGTGCACGGCGCGCTGGGTGTAGTCGGCCGCCCACCAGGTGCCGGCGACCAGGACGAACAGCAGGGCGATGGCGATCAGGGCGGGCAGGCGTTCTTTCATGGTTTAGTCAAGGGGCCTTATTGAGTGACGCCGCCCAGAATGACGGCGTTGGGCGAAAAAAAGTGCTTCAGGCGGCCCTGCGCGGCGAGAATGAGGTCGCAGCATTCGCGCGCCGCGCCGGAGCCTCCCTCGCGCGAGGCGACCCAGTGGGCCGCCTGGGTGATGTAGTGCGGCGCGCTGGGCACGCTGGCCGCAAAGCCCACGCGCTGCAGGGCGCCCAGGTCGAGGATGTCGTCGCCCATGAACCCCACCTGGTCGAGCGTGTAGCCCTGCTCCTGCGCCAGCCCCGCAATGGCCTGGGACTTGTCGCGCACGCCTTGCAGGACCAGCGGGATGCCCAGTTCGGCGGCGCGCCGCGCAACGATGGGGCCTTCGCGCCCGGTGACCAGCGCAACGGCGACGCCGCCTTCGCGCATCAGTCGCAGGCCGTGGCCGTCCAGGGCGTTGAAGCGCTTGAGGGTTTCGCCGCTTTCGCCATACCACAGGCTGCCGTCGGTCAGTACGCCGTCGACGTCGAAGGCCATGAGGCGCACCTGGCGTGCGCGCTCGACTGCCGCGGACGCGGCCTTGGCCAGAATCAGCGCTTCGGCGGGGTGGGGGGGAGCAATGTCGGGTGTCATAGTCAGATTACCTTGGCGGCCAGCAGATCGTGCATGTGCAGGGCGCCTAATAGTAGCCCGTCCTCGTCCACGACCAGAACCTGGGTCAGGCGGTTGTCGTTCATGAGGGTGGCGGCCTCGACGGCCAGCGAACCGGGCGCAACGCTTTTGGGGTGGGGCGACATGCCGTCGGCTACCGCAAGGGCCCGGATGTCGCCGCGGGCCGAGATGAGCCGCCGCAGATCGCCGTCGGTGAAGATGCCCACCGGACGCCTGCTTTCGTCGACCACGATGGTCATTCCCATGCCCTTGCGCGACATTTCTTCGAGCGCCTGGGGGATGGGCGTCTGGGGGTGGACGATGGGCAGCGCCTCGCCCGAGCGCATGACGTCGCGCACCAGGGTCAGCAGTCGCCGGCCCAGCGCGCCGCCGGGATGGGAGCGGGCGAAGTCTTCGGAGCTGAAGCCGCGCGCCTCGAGGCAGGCCACGGCGATGGCGTCGCCCAGGGCAAGGGTGGCGGTCGTGCTGGCGGTGGGCGCCAGATTGAGCGGGCAGGCCTCTTGTTCGACGTGAACGTCCAGATGCAGGTCGGCATTGACGGCCAGTTGCGAATGCGGGTTGCCGGTGACGGCGATGAGCGGAATGCCCATGCGCTTGGCGACGGTGAGGACGGTAAGCAGCTCGCTGGCGGTGCCGGAGTACGAAATGGCCAGCACGATGTCGCGCGGCGTGAGCATGCCCAGGTCGCCATGCAAGGCCTCGACGCCGTGCATGAAAAAAGAGGGCGTGCCGGTGGAGGCCAGGGTGGCGGCGATCTTGCGCGCGATGTGGCCCGATTTGCCGATGCCGCTGACGACGATGCGGCCTTCGCAGGCCAGCACCATGTCGACCGCGCGCGCGAAGCTGTCATCGAGGCGGTCGTGCAGGGCCTTGAGGGCGCTGCCTTCGATGGACAGGGTGCGGCGCGCCGATGCGATGGCTTCGGACGCGATCGGTGGGTGGGTGCTTTTCATTTGGCGATTTTAAACGCTGGAGACATTTTGGTCTCGGCCGGGCAGGCCGCTGCCGCCGGGCGGGACACTGTAACGGAATGATTGGAGTTATAGTTACCGCTGCTCACCTTCCCAGGTCTATTTGGCTCTCTTCATGCATACTGATCCTGTCAATTACGTTCGCAACGCGATACGTAGCGTTCCCGATTGGCCCAAACCCGGCGTTACCTTCCGCGACATCACCCCCGTACTGCAAGACCCGCAATCGTTCAGGGTGCTGGTCGATCTGTTCGTCTACCGGTACATGCGCCAGCGGCTGGACCTCGTGGCAGGCATCGACGCGCGCGGCTTCATCCTGGGAGCGGTGCTGGCCTATGAGCTCAATCTGGGTTTCGTCCCCGTGCGCAAGAAGGGCAAGCTGCCCTTCCATACCCTGGCCGAAGAATATACCCTGGAATACGGCAACGCCACGGTCGAGATGCATTCCGACGCGGTCAAGCCGGGCCAGCGCGTGCTGCTGATCGACGACCTCATCGCCACCGGCGGCACCATGCTGGCGGCCGCCAAGCTGCTGCAGCGCCTCGGGGCCAATGTGGTCGAGGCGGCTTCCATCATCGACCTGCCCGAGCTGGGCGGGTCCAAGGCGCTCAAGGAAACAGGCCTGCCGCTTTACAGCGTCTGCAGCTTCTGAAGACAGGCGGCGCCGGGCCGGCCCGCGCCGCTCAAAGAAACAAGCGATAGGCCGGGTTGCCGGTTTCGTTCCAGTACGGGTAGCCCAGCGACTCGAGGAATTCCTTGACGGCCTTTTTGTCGCTGTCGGGCGGCAGCTGCATGCCGACCAGCACCCGGCCGTAGTCGTCGCCCTGGTTGCGGTAGTGGAACAGGCTGATGTTCCATTCGGGGTTCATGGCCTGCAGGAAGCGGGCCAGGGCGCCGGGCCGTTCGGGAAATTCGAAACGGAACAGCATTTCGTGCTCGGCCAGGGCCGAGCGGCCGCCCACCATGTAGCGCACGTGGGTCTTGGCCAATTCGTTGCCGGTCAGGTCCAGGGTGTCCAGTCCTTTCTTGCGGAACAGGGCGGCCAGTTTCTCGGGTTCGCTGGCCGAACTGATCTGGACGCCGACGAAGACGTGGGCCTGCGCGGAATCGGAGATCCGGTAGTTGAATTCGGTGACGCTGCGTTTTCCCAGCGCTTCGCACAGTTTGCGGAAACTGCCGCGCTCTTCGGGGATGGTCAGGGCGAACAGCGCTTCGCGCGCCTCGCCGACGTCGGCCCGCTCGGCCACGAAGCGCAGGCGGTCGAAATTCATGTTGGCGCCGCTGGTGATCGCCACCAGGGTCTTGTTCTTCCATTTGTTCTGGGCGGCGTAGGCCTTGGCCCCGGCCAGCGACAGGGCGCCGGCGGGTTCCAGCACGCTGCGGGTATCCTGGAAGACGTCCTTGATGGCGGCGCAGATGGCGTCCGTGTCGACCGCGATGAAGTCATCGACATACTGGCGCGCCAGCTTGAAGGTCTCGGCGCCCACCAGCTTGACCGCCGTGCCGTCGGAGAACAGGCCCACGTCGCCCAGCTCCAGGCGCCGGCCCGCCTTGACGCTGCGCATCATGGCGTTGGAGTCCTCGGTCTGCACGCCGATGATGCGGGTTTCGGGGCGCAGCTGCTTGATGTAGGCCGCCACGCCGGCGATCAGGCCGCCGCCGCCGATGGGGACGAAGACGGCGTCGATGGGGCCCGAGTGCTGGCGCAGGATTTCCATTCCCACCGTGCCCTGGCCGGCGATGACGTCGGGGTCGTCGAAGGGATGGACGAACGTGAGCTTCTCCTTTTTCTCGAGCTGCATGGCGTGCTCGTAGGCGTCCGAATAGCTGTCGCCCGCCAGCACCGCCTCGCCGCCCAGCGCCTGGACCGCGTCCACCTTCAGCCGGGGGGTGGTGGTGGGCATGACGATGACCGCCCTGCAGCCCAGCCTGCGGGCCGACAAGGCCACGCCCTGGGCATGATTGCCGGCCGATGCCGCGATGACCCCGCGCTTGAGCTCGGCGGGGCTGAGGTTGGCCATCTTGTTGTAGGCGCCGCGCAGCTTGAAGCTGAAGACCGCCTGGGTGTCTTCCCGTTTGAGCCAGACCTTGTTCTGAATGCGCGCTGAAGTGAGGGAGGCGAGTTCGAGGGGGGATTCGACTGCGACGTCGTAAACCTTGGAGTTGAGGATGCGCTTGAGATAGTCGTTGGACATGGGGAGGGCGGGCAGGGAAGAGCGGAGAAAAAGTTGCCTGAAAGAATATCACAGCGATATTGGGGCAACGAAACGCGGCTACACTTACGCGCTATGGAAGCCTGGCTGCGTTCGTCGATACACTGGTTGCTGGCGGCCCTGGCTTTGCCCCGGGTCGGGCTCAGCGCCATCTTCATCGTCAGCCTGGTGTCGGCCACCATCCTGCCGCTGGGGTCCGAGCCCGCGGTGTTCGGCTACGTCAAGCTTTCGCCCCATATGTTCTGGCCGGCGGTGCTGGTGGCCACCCTGGGCAACACGCTGGGCGGCGTCATCAGCTATGCCATGGGCCTGGGCGCCGAGAAGGGCTACGAGCGCTGGCGCGAAAAGCACGGCCATGGCCATGCCGAGATCGAGGCGCAAAGGCGCAAGTCGGCCGGACGCTGGCATCGCCATATCAGCGACTGGGTGCACCGTTTCGGGCCTGCGGCCCTGTTCTTCTCCTGGCTGCCGATGGTGGGGGATCCGCTGTGCGTGGTGGCCGGCTGGCTCAAGCTGCCGTTCTGGCCGTCGGTGTTCTTCATGGCGGTGGGCAAATTCCTGCGCTATGTGGTCATGACGGGAGCCCTGCTGTGGTTCTTTCCCGAGGCCGGACACGGCTGATCGCGCGCCGCGCCGCCGCGTCGGCCGGTGGCGATGCAGTAAACTTACGCCTTGCCAGGTTACTTTTATTGCCATGAACGCCCCTCTCGCCAGTCAATTGCTTGCCGCCAAGGCTCTGCCGGCGGATGCGCCCCGCTTGCGCGAAATTCCCTACAACTACACCTCGTTTTCCGATCGCGAGATTGTCTGCCGCCTGCTGGGCGAACAGGCCTGGCAATGGCTGACCGACCTGCGCGCCGAGCGCCGCACCGGCCGCTCCGCGCGCATGCTGTTCGAAGTGCTGGGCGACATCTGGGTGGTGCGCCGCAATCCCTATTTGCAGGACGACCTGCTGCACAGCCCCAAGCGCCTGCATGCGCTCATCGAGGCGCTGCGTCATCGCCTGGGCGAGATCGACAAGCGGCGCGACGCCGAAGACCCCGAGCGCGACGGCTGGGTGGGAATGCTCTTGCAAGCCGCCCACAAGGCCGTGGCCGAATTCGAATCCGAATTCGAGCTGACGGCTGTATTGCGCAAGAAGGTCATGCGACGCCTGTCCCGCGTCACCGCCAAGGACAACATCAAGTTCGACGGCCTGTCGCGGGTGTCCCACGTCACCGATGCCACCGACTGGCGGGTCGAGTACCCCTTCGTCGTCCTCACTCCTGACACCGAGGACGAGATCGCCGCCCTGGTGCGCGCCTGTATCTCGCTGGACCTCACCATCATTCCGCGCGGCGGCGGCACGGGCTATACCGGCGGCGCCATCCCGCTCAGCTGGCGTTCGGTCGTCATCAACACCGAGAAGCTGGACACGCTGGGCACGGTCGAGGCCGCGCCGCTGCCCGGCCATGACGAGGCCGTGACGACGATATGGTCGGGCGCCGGGGTCGTGACCCGGCGCGTGGCCGAGGCGGCCGAGGCGGCCGGCTTCGTCTTCGCCGTCGACCCGACTTCGGCCGACGCCTCCTGTATCGGCGGCAACATCGCCATGAACGCGGGCGGCAAGAAGGCCGTGCTGTGGGGCACGGCCTTGGACAACCTGGCCTGGTGGCGCATGGTGGACCCGGACGGCAACTGGCTCGAGGTCACCCGCCTGGACCACAACCTGGGCAAGATCCACGACGCCGCCCAGGCAAGCTTCAAGCTCGAATGGTTCGACGGCGCCGCCGCGCCGGGCGCCCGCCCGCTGCGCAGCGAAACCCTGGTCATCGAAGGCGCCCGCTTCCGCAAGGCCGGCCTGGGCAAGGACGTGACAGACAAATTCCTGGCCGGCCTGCCGGGCATCCAGAAAGAGGGCTGCGACGGCCTGATCACCTCGGCGCGCTGGGTGCTGCACCGCATGCCGGCCCATACCCGCACCGTCTGCCTGGAGTTCTTCGGCCAGGCGCGCGACGCCATCCCGTCCATCGTCGAGATCAAGAACTACCTCGACGGCGAGGGCCGCCGCATGGGCGCCATACTGGCCGGTCTCGAGCACCTGGACGAACGCTATCTGCGCGCGGTGGACTACGCCACCAAGAGCAAGCGGGGCGGGCTGCCCAAAATGGCGCTGTTCGGCGACATCGTGGGCGACGATCCGGACGCCGTTGCGGCCGCGGCCAGCGAGGTCGTGCGCCTTGCCAACACGCGCCACGGCGAGGGCTTCGTGGCCGTCAGCGCCGAGGCCCGCAAGCGCTTCTGGCTCGACCGCGCCCGCACGGCCGCCATCGCGCGCCACACCAACGCCTTCAAGATCAACGAGGACGTCGTCATTCCGCTGGATCGCATGGGCGAATACACCGACGCGATCGAGCGCATCAACATCGAATTGTCCACCCGCAACAAGCTGCGCCTGCTGGACCAGATCGAACTCTTCCTGACCTCGGGCGAACTGCCGGTGGGCAAGACCGAAGACCACGAAGACGCCGAACACACGCGCGAAGATATTTTGCAAGAGCGCGTGCGCGACGCCGTCGCCACGATCCGGACGGTGCGCGAACGCTGGAACTGGCTGCTGCTGAACCTCGATCTGCCGCTGGCCGAAGGGCTGGGACGCATGCAGGACCTGGGCCTGGAAGACCTGGAGTTCCGTCCGCTGGCCTCGCGCCTGGCGGTACAGCCCGAAGCGCGCGTGTTCAACGTGGTGCAGGACCACACCCTCCGCGTTTCCTGGAAGACCGAGGTGCGGGCATTGATGGAGCGCTATTTCGCCGGCGCCGATTGCGCCGCCGTGCTGGCCGAGATCCAGGCCATCCACGACCGCGTCCTGCGCGGCCGGGTGTTCGTCGCGCTGCACATGCACGCGGGCGACGGCAATGTGCACACCAATATTCCCGTCAACTCGGACGACTACGAGATGCTGCGCGAGGCGAACGAGGCCGTGGCGCGCATCATGCAGATCGCCCGCGACCTGGACGGCGTCATTTCGGGCGAGCACGGCATAGGCCTGACCAAGTACGAGTTCCTGACCCAGGACGAGCTGCAGCCCTTCCAGGACTACAAGCGGCGCATCGACCCGGCGGGGCATTTCAATGCCGGCAAGCTGATGCCGGGCGCCGACCTGCGCCATGCCTGGACGCCCAGCTTCAATTTGCTGGGGCACGAATCGCTGATCATGCAGCAGAGCGAGATCGGCGCCATCTCCTCGGCCATCAAGGACTGTCTGCGCTGCGGCAAGTGCAAGCCGGTATGCGCCACCCACGTGCCCCGGGCCAATCTGCTTTATTCGCCGCGCAACAAGATTCTGGCCACTTCGCTGCTGATCGAGGCCTTCCTGTACGAAGAACAGACCCGCCGCGGCGTCAGCCTGAAGCATTGGGGCGAATTCGAGGACGTGGCCGATCACTGCACCATCTGCCACAAGTGCTACAACCCCTGTCCGGTCGACATCGATTTCGGCGACGTCTCGATGGAGATGCGGGCCCTGCTGCGCCGCATGGGCAAGAAGTCGTTCAATCCGGGCACCACCGCGGCGATGTTCTTCCTGAATGCGAAAGACCCGCGCGTGATCAAGGCCACGCGCACGGCGATGGTGGACGTGGGCTACAAGGCGCAGCGCCTGGCGCACGACCTGCTGGCCGCGCCGGCCCGCAAGCAGGTGGAGCATCCCCCGGCGACCGTCGGCAAGTCTCCCATCCGCGAGCAGGTGATCCACTTCGTCAACAAGAAGATGCCGGGCGGCCTGCCCAAGCAGACGGCCCGCAAGCTGCTCGACATCGAAGACGCGGACTACGTGCCCATCATTCGCAATCCGGCCGCCACCTCCCACGATACCGAGGCGGTGTTCTATTTTCCGGGCTGCGGTTCCGAGCGCCTGTTTTCCCAGGTGGGGCTGGCCACCCAGGCCATGCTGTGGCATGCCGGCGTGCAGACCGTGCTGCCGCCCGGCTACCTGTGCTGCGGCTACCCGCAGCGCGGCAACGGCATGAACGACAAGGCCGAAAAAATCATCACCGACAATCGGGTGCTGTTCCATCGCGTGGCCACCACGCTGAATTATCTGGACATCAAGACCGTGGTGGTCAGCTGCGGCACCTGCTACGACCAGTTGGCCGGCTACGAGTTCGACAAGATCTTCCCCGGCTGCCGTCTGATCGACATCCACGAGTATCTGCTCGAAAAAGGCATACGGCTCGAGGGCGCGACCGGCGTGCGCTACATGTATCACGATCCCTGCCACACGCCCATGAAGCTGCAGGACCCCATGAAGACGGTCAAGTCCCTGGTGGGCGACGGCGCCATCCGCACCGACCGCTGCTGCGGCGAATCGGGCACCCTGGCCGTCAGCCGCCCCGACGTCTCCACCCAGGTGCGCTTCCGCAAGCGCGAAGAGCTGGCCAAGAACGACGCCACGCTGCGCGCGGACGGCTATGCGGGCGAGGTCAAGATGCTGACGTCCTGTCCCTCCTGTCTGCAGGGCCTGTCCCGCTATCAGGGCGATACGGGCATGGACGCCGACTACATCGTGGTCGAAATGGCCCGCCATATCCTGGGCGAGTCATGGATGCAGGACTACGTGAAGCAGGCCAATGCGGGCGGGATAGAGCGCGTGCTGGTCTGATCGGCGGCATCTTGCCGCGCTGCTGGGCCCGGGGCGCCGCCTGTGGCCGTGCCGGCGGCCCGGCCGGTCAGGCCACGGAATCGTCCGGGGTCACGACTCGCGAAGCCGGAAACTCCAGCGAGAATATGCTGCCGGCGCCGAAGCGGCTGCGGATGTTCAGTTCGGCATTGTGGCGCATGGCGACGTGCTTGGTGATGGCCAAGCCCAGCCCCGTGCCCCCCGTGGCGCGCGAGCGGCCCCGGTCGACGCGGTAGAAGCGTTCGGTCAGGCGGGGGATGTCCTGCGAGGCGATGCCTATGCCCGTATCCTGCACCGAATAGCAGGCGGAGCCCGACTCGGTCAGGTACCAGCTGACCGTGATGGTGCCGTCCTTGGGGGTATAGCGCACGGCGTTGGTGAGCAGGTTGCTGATGCCCGAAGCAAGCTCGGACTCTATCCCCGTCACGTACAGGTCGTCGTTGACATTCACCACGAAGACGTGCTGATCCTTGGACAGGCTGCGGGCCTGCTGCAGGGCGGTCTCGATCAGGTCGCCGACCCGCACGGGTTCCCCCGTGCCCGAAGGAGAGGACTCCAGGGTGGACAGCGTCAGCAGGTCATCGACTATGGCCTGCATGCGGCGGGCCTGCTCCATCATCAAAAGGTAATAATGCTCGCGTTGCTCGTCGCTGATCGACGCGGCGGGCATGTCGTGCACGGTTTCCAGGAAGCCGGCCAGCACCGTGAGCGGCGTGCGCAGTTCGTGCGAGACATTGGCCACGAAATCCTTGCGGGTGGTCTCCAGTTTCTCGAGCTGGGTGACGTCGCGCGTCACGAGGAGAAACTGCTTGACCCCATAGCGGGTCAGCTGCACCAGCAGCGACCGCTCCTGGCCGTCCCGCGCAATGTGCAGCAGCAGCGGTTCGCTCCATTTCTCGCTGCGGGCGTAGGCGGCGAACTCGGGCGAGCGCAGAATGTTGAAGATGCTGAAGCCGCGGTCCTTGCTCATGTCGAGGCCGATATGCTCGGAAGCCACGGGGTTGCACCAGGTGACGGCCATTTCTTCGTCGAGCGTGATGGCCCCGTCGGGCAGCGCCCCGGCGGCCAGCATGATGCTTTCGACGTTCCGGTTCAGCTCGTCGATTTCCAGCCGGTTGGCGCGCAGCTTGCGGTAGATGGGGGCCAGCACTTCGTCCCAGGGGCCCACCGACGGCGGGGGCGGCTCGTCGATGTTCTTCACCCACCTGGAGATCTGGGACAACTGCACGCCGCTGACTAAAATCATGGCGACCAGGCCCAAGGTCAGCAGCGACCAGCCCGTGACGGGATTGATCCACATGCCGCACAGCCAGGCCACGAGCGCCCAGAGACAGATCGTGAAGAGAGTTTTTGTCATGCTTCGGTTGCTGTGGCGGTTGCTGTGGCCGGGTCGTGGCGGTGTCAATGAGTGGCGGTGGCGGGAATCGGCCGCTGCACGGCGAACCGATAGCCCGCTCCGCGCACGGTTTCAATATGGCTGTCGTGACCGGTGGGTTCGAGGGCCTTGCGCAGACGGCGGATATGCACGTCCACGGTGCGCTCTTCGACGAATACGTGATCGCCCCAGACCTGATCCAACAACTGGGCCCGGGAAAAAACCCGCTCGGTATGGGTCATGAAAAAATGCAGCAGGCGGAACTCCGTCGGGCCGACCGTGAGACTTTGATTGTCTCCGCTGACGCGGTGGGTGGCGGGATCCAGCGTCAGTGTACCTATTTTTATGATGTCGTCGGTGAGCTGGGGCGCGCGCCGGCGCAATACGGCCTTGATGCGCGCCATCAGCTCCTTGGGAGAGAAGGGCTTGGTGATGTAGTCGTCGGCGCCTGCCTCCAGGCCTTCTATCTTGTCGTGCTCGGAACCCTTGGCGGTCAGCATGATGACGGGCACCTGGCGGGTGCGCTCGTCGCTGCGCAGCTTCTTGGCCAGCGTGATGCCCGAGGCGCCCGGAAGCATCCAGTCCAGCAGGATCAAATCGGGAAGTTCCGCGCGGATCAGCGTCTGGGCCTGTTCGGCATCGAAGGCCCGCAGTACTTTATGGCCGGCAAAGCTCAGGTTTACGGAAATCAGCTCCTGGATGGCGGGCTCGTCTTCGATGACTAGAATGGTCGTGCTCATGGCGTGTCGCGTCGGCTTGGATGAATGGTTCGAAAATGGTTCACGCTCACATCTTATGGCTTGATTATTACAGGTTTGTGAAGCCGGCCGCCGCATCGGCCGACGGATCGTGTTACATCGCCGCTCTCCTTCGGAGCGGTGGCCGCCGTTTCATCTAAAATGGCCCTTCAAGCATTCCAAAGCGACCATTGCCATGCAAGATACCCCCCGCGGCGCCGAGTCCGGCCCCTCCACCACTCACTTCGGCTATCAGACGGTCGACGAGGCCGAGAAGGCGCGCAAGGTGGCCGAGGTCTTTCATTCGGTGGCGGCCAAGTACGACATCATGAACGACCTGATGTCGGCGGGACTGCATCGGGTCTGGAAGGCCTTCACCATCGGCCGGGCCGACGTGCGTCCCGGCATGAAGGTGCTGGACATCGCCGGCGGCACGGGCGATCTTTCCAAGGCTTTTGCCCGCCGGGTGGGGCCCAATGGGCAGGTGTGGCTCACCGACATCAATGACTCCATGCTTCGGGTGGGGCGCGACCGCATGGTGGACGCCGGCCTGCTGCTGCCGGCGGCCGTCTGCGACGCCGAGAAGCTGCCTTTTCCCGACGCCTATTTCGACCGCGTCAGCGTGGCGTTCGGCCTGCGCAACATGACCCACAAAGACCGCGCCCTGGCCGAAATGCGCCGGGTGCTCAAGCCGGGCGGCAAGCTGCTGGTGCTCGAATTCTCGCGCATCGCCAAGCCCCTGGCCCCGGCCTACGACTGGTACTCCTTCAATGTGCTGCCCTGGCTCGGCAAGAAGGTGGCGGGCGACGAGCAAAGCTATCGCTACCTGGCCGAATCCATACGCATGCACCCGGACCAGGAAACCCTGGCCGGGATGATGCGCACGGCCGGCCTGTCGCGGGTGCGCTTCTTCAACCTCAGCGCCGGACTCGTGGCCCTGCACGAGGGCGTCAACCTCGGCTGAAATAAATGAACTTTTGTGTTGGGTATGGGTCTTAATTACGCTACTATTCAGCTTTGCGTAAGTTAATTATCCGTTTCCATTTCCTTGGCCGGCCGCCGCGGGGCGCCGGTCGGGCAACACAGGAGCACTCGATGAGCAGACGCTTATCCCGTTTTTTCGCCATGGCCCTTCTGGCGGTCAGCGCCGTGGGCATGGTGTCCGTTTCGTTTGACGCCGAGGCGCGCCGCTTTGGCGGCGGCAAGAGCTTCGGCTCGCAATCTTCGCGAGTGACGCAGAACCAGCCCGCCGCCAAGGCGCCATCCGCCAACACGACGCAGCGCAACGCCACGTCGTCGGCGGCTACGGGCGCCGCCGCCGGTACGGCCGCCAAAAGCGGCATGTCGCGTTTCCTTGGCCCCATCGCGGGCATCGCCGCCGGGCTGGGCATCGCGGCCCTGCTTTCCCATCTGGGCCTGGGCGGCGCCTTCCTCGAAATGATGTCCAGCCTGATCCTCATTGCGCTGGTCGTGTTCGCCATCATGTTCATCGTGCGGCGCCTGCGCGGCCCGTCCACGGCCGCCCAGGCGGCCGGCGGCGGCATGCGGCGCGAAGGCATGGGCGCCTCCGACTGGGCCCGGCCCTCGGCGCCGGCTGACATTGCGCCCGCCTCCGTGCCGGCGTCCGAAGCCGCTCCCGTAGCGCAGCAGGTCCCGCAAGAGGGCTGGTTCATCCCGGCCGGTTTCGATACGGCCGCCTTCCTGGCCAACGCCAAGAAGCAGTTCATCGCCATCCAGGGCATCTGGGACCGCGGCGACGTCGAGCAGCTGGGCCAATACCTTACCGACGATCTCATCGCCGAGTTCCGTCCGCAGATCCAGGCGCGCGAAGGCCGGCCCGAGCATACTGAGGTCGTGCTGCTCAACGCCGAGCTCCTGGGCATCGAGGCGGTTGCCGGCGGCCATCTTGCCAGCGTGCGCTATTCGGGCATGCTGCGCGAAGCGCCCGGCGCCGAGGCCTTCCGCTTCGAAGAAGTCTGGAACCTCTACAAGGCCGAGAACGCCGGCTGGCTGCTGGCCGGCATCCAGCAGATTCCCGGGCAGCAGTCCAACTGATCGCAAGCGGCGGGCCGCCGGCCCGCCCGCCCCGTTTCCCGCCAGACACTCCAAAGGCGTGCGCCACGCCGCTTTTGGAGTGTTTTCATGACTGGACCTCCGGCCCTTCCAAAACCGTTAAACTTAGGGCCTGATACCTTTTGCAAAGGGCGGCCGCCGCGCCGCAGTCCCGCCTCATCATGTTCGCTTTTCCGCCTTTTCCCGCCCCGGCCTCCTTGTGCGCACGCATGCTCAACAGCTTGTTGCGGCGCGAAGACTGGGCCAGAGAGCGGCTGGCTCGCCATGCCGGCAAGTCGGTCCGCTTCGTGGCCGAACCGTGGCGGATAGGCCTGGCCATACATTCGGACGGGCAGGTCGAGGCCTGCGACCCGGCCATCGTGCCGGACGTGACCCTGACATTGCCCGGCGAGAAGCTGACGCAGCTGCCCGCCATATTGCGCAGCGGCGACACCGACGAAATCACCGCGCTGCTGCACATCCAGGGGGATGCCGGGCTGGCTCAGGTGGTGTCCGAGCTTGCGCGGGGCCTGCGCTGGGATGTCGAAGACGATCTCGCGCGATGGGTGGGAGACGTGGCCGCCGTCCGGCTGGTGGGGGCGGCCCGCGATCTTTCCTCGGCGGCCCGCCGGTCGGCGACGCGGCTGGCCGAGAACGCCGCCGAATATCTCATCGAGGAAAACCCGCAGCTGCTGGGGCGTCCTGCTTTCGAAGACTGGCGCGGCCGCCTGCAGGCGATGCAGCAGCGCCTGCGCCATCTCGAGGAGCGCATCGAACGCATCGAGCGCCGCGGCGCGCATTTCGCGGGGCGTGCCTGACCATGCTGACGCTGTGCCGCCTCATTCGCATCGTACTCGTTTGCCTGCGCTATCGGCTGGACGAACTCGTCCTGTCGAGCATCAAGCACCCATTGGCCCATGGCCTGCTCAAGGTCGTGCGCTTCGGCCGGCCGCCCCGCATGGCGCGGGGGGTGCGGCTGCGGCTGGCGCTCGAGGCGCTGGGGCCCATATTCGTCAAGTTCGGACAGGTGCTTTCCACGCGGCGCGATCTCATTCCGCTGGACGTGGCCACCGAGCTGGCCCTGCTGCAGGACCGGGTGCCGCCCTTTCCCTCCGAGCAGGCCGCCGCATCCATCGAGGCGGCGCTGGGAGCGTCGCCGCACAAGCTGTTCCAGCATTTCGAAATGGATCCGGTGGCCTCGGCCTCGATCGCCCAGGTGCATTTCGCCGTACTGCACGACGGCCGCGAAGTCGCGGTCAAGGTGTTGCGGCCGGGCATGCTCAAGGTCATCGACAAAGACCTGGCCCTCATGCGCATACTGGCCGGCATGGTCGAGCGCCTGGTCGCCGACGGGCGCCGCCTCAAGCCGCGCGAGGTGGTGGCCGAGTTCGACAAATACCTGCACGACGAACTCGATCTCATGCGCGAGGCGGCCAATTGCAGCCAGCTGCGGCGCAATTTCGGTCCCGAAACGGGGCGCCACCACCTGCTGATCGTGCCCGAAGTGGTCTGGCAGTACACGGCCAGCACCGTGTTTACCATGGAGCGCATGCGGGGCATACCGGTCAGCCAGCTCGACAGGCTGCGCGAGGCGGGCGTGGACATCGAGCTGCTGGCGCGCACCGGTGTCGAGATATTCTTCATGCAGGTCTTCACCGACGGTTTTTTCCATGCCGACATGCACCCGGGCAACATCTACGTGTCCGACGCGCCCGATACGCTGGGGCGCTATATTGCGCTCGATTTCGGCATCGTCGGGTCTTTGTCCGAGTACGACAAGAACTATCTGGCCCAGAATTTCCTGGCCTTTTTCCGGCGCGACTACCGACGCGTGGCCCAGTTGCACATCGAGTCGGGCTGGGTGCCGCCCGATACGCGCGAAGAAGAGCTCGAGGGGGCGGTGCGCGCCGTGTGCGAACCGTATTTCGACCGTCCGCTGGCCGAGATCTCGCTGGGCCAGGTGCTGTTGCGTCTCTTCCAGACGTCGCGGCGCTTCAATGTCGAGATCCAGCCGCAACTGGTGCTGCTGCAGAAAACGCTGTTGAACGTCGAGGGCATGGGGCGCGAACTCGACCCCAACCTGGACTTATGGAAGACGGCCAAGCCCTATCTCGAACGCTGGATGCGCGAACGGGTCGGTTTCGCCGGCCTGCGCAAGCGCCTGGATCAAGAGGCGGCCCAGTGGAGCCAGATGCTGCCCCAGTTGCCGCGCCTGACCTATGCGGTGCTGTCGCGCCCCAATGTGCAGCCCCATCTCCACGCCGAACTAGTCCGGCTGCGCAAGGCGCAAGAGCACACCAACCGGCTGCTGATCGTCTTTGCCGCCACGGTGGCGGTGGCGATAGGTGTTGCAATTTGGGCACTTGCGGCCCATTGAATTGGGTATTACGCTTATTTGAACGAATTTGTCAAGTTCAGGGCTTTTAATGTCAAAGGCCCTCTCGGCCTATGCTTGCGGGGCTAGGCTCGCCGACAATACGTGTGCGGGACGCACATGCAATCTATGAAAACCAAGAGAGATTTATATGCTTTATCCTGAATTGTTCAAATCAATGGAAGCGGTGCGCTGGAACATGGCGTCCGACATTCCCTGGGATCAGTTCGAGGCAAGTAAGCTCTCGGATGAACAAGCCTACACGATCAAGATGAACGCCATCACCGAGTGGGCAGCCTTGCCGGCCACCGAGATGTTCTTGCGCGACAACCGGGACGACAGCGACTTTTCCGCTTTCATGTCGATCTGGTTCTACGAAGAACAGAAGCACTCGCTGGCGCTGATCGAATATCTGCGCCGCTTCCGCCCAGAACTCGTCCCCACCGAGCAAGAGCTGCACAAAGTGCGTTTCGAATTCGATCCGGCGCCCGCCCTCGAGACCCTGATGCTGCACTTTTGCGGCGAGGTGCGCCTGAACCACTGGTATCGCCGCGCGGCCGACTGGCACACCGAGCCGGTCATCAAGGCCATCTACAAAATCATTGCGCAGGACGAAGCGCGCCACGCCGGCGCCTATCTGCGCTACATGAAGCGCGCGCTGGTGCACCAGGGCATGGAGTTCGGCCAGCATGCGCGGCTGGCCTTCTCGAAGATCGGCGTGCTGATGGCCTCGGCCCACCGCACGCCCCAGGCGCTGCACCCCACCAATCTGCACGTCAACAAAGACATGTTCCCCAACGATACGGTGCAGTCGCAGCTTCCCAGCCCCGGCTGGCTCGAGAACTGGCTCGACAACCAGATCTGCTTCGACAAGGAATGGGAGGGCAAGGTCAGCGCCCGCATCCTGCATAATTTGTCGCTGCTGATGGACACCACCTTCAACACGGTGCAAGACCTCAACCGCTATCGCAAGGGCCTGATCAAGGGCCTGCCCGCGACGGCGGACGCATGAGCGCCCGTTTCGAAGCCAAGATACTGCCGCGAGAAGAGTGCGTCGCCCAGGCGCACGCGGGCGGTTTCGCGCGTCCGCTGGTGTTCACCAACGGGGTCTTCGATATTTTGCATCGGGGCCACGTCAGCTATCTGGACGAAGCGGCGCAGCTTGGCGCCACGCTGATCGTGGCGGTGAATACCGATGCCTCGGTGCGGCGGCTGGGAAAGGGCGCCGACCGGCCCCTGAATGCCGAGGCCGACCGTGCTGCGTTGCTGGCGGCGCTGGCTTGCGTATCGTATGTGACGTGGTTTGACGAGGACACGCCGATCGAGCTGATCGGGGAGCTGCGTCCCGATGTCATCGTGAAGGGCGGCGACTACGATATGAGTGTGTTGCCCGAGACCGCCCTGGTCGAGTCCTGGGGCGGGCGCGCGGTGGCGATCCCGTTCGAGTTCCAGCGTTCGACGACTTCGCTGTTGCAGAAGATTCGTTCTTAGAGGTTGTTGCTCGAAGCGAAGCACTTAAAGCGCTAGAGATCAAACGGCTGCGAAGGCCTTCTGGGTTCTTTAAACGCTGCCGGAGGCGAAGCTGTGCAGGCCGGGCGGTCGGGCGGTCCGAGGCAGCGCCCTCCAACGCCCGGCCTGCACAGCTTCGCCTCCGACAGCTTGCATTGGTGGCTTGCCACGAATGCGGTGGAAGGCCGATATTCTTCCCACGCCTCTTACCTATGCCGCAGAAGGCCGCCTTGTGCGGCCTGTATGGCTTGCTCAAACATGAGCCGCTGGAGCGGGGCACGCTTGGCCTGGGCGTTGGAGGGCGCTGCCTCGGACCGCCCGACCGCCCAGGCCAAGCGTGCCCCGCTCCAGCGGCGTGTTAAGGACCCAAAAACACCTGAACCTAAACCGCTCCAGTGCTTACTGCGCGACCCGAGCCGGGCCGGGCTTTTCTTCGAGCAGCGCATTGATGGCGACGATGTCCTCGTCGCTGAGGATGCCGCTGGCGGCTTTGAGGCGCAGGCTGTTCATCAGCGTATCGTAGCGGGCGCGCGACAGGGCGCGTCGGGTCTCGTACAGCTGCTGCTGGGCGTTGAGCACGTCGATGTTGACCCGCACGCCCAGCTCGTAGCCCGTGCGATTGGCGTCCAGCGATGCCAGGCTTGATTCCTCGGCCGCGCGCAGGGCCTGGATGCGCGCCAGCCCCGACGTGACTCCGGAGAAGTACTGCTGCGTCGACTGCACCGCCTGGCGCTTGGCCGCCTCGTGGACATAGCGCGCCTGCTGCAGCCGGGAAGTTTCCTCGCGCACCTGGGACGAGATCTCGCCGCCGCTGAAGATGGGAATCGAAAGCTGCAGCCCCACCGCCGAATCCAGCGAGCGCGGGCCATTGCGCTGCCCGTAGATGCCCTGGTCGCTGGCACTGCCCGTCTGGGCATAGAGGCTTAGGGTGGGATAGTGGCCGCTGCGCGCGATGTCGATCTGCTTTTCGATGATGAGGGCGTCCAGGCGCGTCCGGGCCACATCCAGGCTGGCCTGCGACGACTGCATGGTCCAGTCTTCGAGACGCGCCGGCGCGGGGGGCGGCAGGGATGTGTCCGCAGCCAAGCCCAGCAACGTGCCGGGACGCTCGCCGATGATCTTGGCGAGCTGGTCCTCGCTGACTTGCAGGGCGTTGCGCGCCTCGATTTCAGAGGCGTTGAGCAGGTCCAGGCGCGAACGGGCCTCGTAGATGTCGGTGACGGTGGTCGCGCCCACCTGGAAACCGCGTTCGGCCGCGTGAAGCTGGGTTTCGATCGCCTGCTTCTGGGCCTGGATGGTCTCCAGGGTGTCCTGGCTGGCCAGGACTTCGAAGTAGGCCTGGGCGACCCGTAATATCAGGTCCTGGTAGGCTTGCTGCAGCGCGAGGTTGGCCGAATCGGCGATGTATTCGGACTGGCGCAACTGGTCCCATTTGCCGATGTCGATGATGGGCTGGGTGAGCGTCAGCGCCCAGAGGCCGACGCGGCGCGTTTCGTAGTGCTGAAAATTGCGGGTGCGCCGCACGTCTTCGATTTCGCCGGCGGAGTCGAGGGTGATGTAGGGCAGCAGCCGAGCCCGCGCCTGGGGGATTTTTTCCTGGTCGGCGTTGCGGCCCGCGCGCGCGGCGGCATAAACCGGATCGCGCTGCAGAGCCGCCGACCAGACCGACAGCAGGTCCTGGCCCAAGGCGGGCAGGCACAGGCTCAGCGACAGTACCGCGAACAGGGTGCGCAGTCGGCCGCGGCGCATTGTCAGAATTTGAACTGAGACACCGCCGTACCGCGCAGTGGCTTGATGACGGTATCGAACAGGCCTTCGGTGTCGAAGCTGGCGGCGCTTGTCCGGGTGATGCGGCACGCGGTCATGACGGGCTGGGTGCCGACCACGACGACCATGCGGCCGCCGATGCTGAGCTGGTACTTGAGCGCGTCGGGCACGGCGGGCACCGAACCCGTCAGGAGGATGGCGTCGTACTCGGCCGTGCCCCAGCCGGCATGGGCGTCGCCGATTTCGACCTTGACGTTGCCGACCTTGTTGCGGCTGAGATTCTCGGTGCCGAAGGCCGCAATGCGGCTGTCGATCTCGATGCTGGTCACCTGCTGCGCCAGCCGGGCGAGCAGGGCGGCCTGATAGCCCGAGCCGGTGCCTATCTCGAGGACGCAGTCGGTGGACTGGAGCTGGAGCTCTTGCGCCAGGCGCGCTTCGACCTTGGGCGTCAGCATGGTCTCGTGCGTGTCGACGGCGTTGATGACCAGGGGCAGCTCGACATCCGAGAATGCCAGCGCCCGCAGCCGGGGCGGCACGAAACGCTCGCGGCGCACATCGATCAGGGCCTGCAGAACCCTGTGGTCTTGAACCATCCACGGGCGGATCTGCTGCTCGATCATGTTGAAACGGGCGAGTTCGGTTTCGGAAAGGCCTGTCGCGGTCATGACGTCAAGTAAATAAAGGAGAATAAACTGGGCACATTGTACCGATTCGTTGCGAGGCATGCCGCGGCGCGGGCTGCAGCGGCCTTACCACCAGGCGTGAAAGTGCTGCACGGGGCCGTGGCCGGAGCCGACTTGCAGCCTGTCGGCTTGGCCTATGGCCGCGACGAGATAGGCTTTGGCGCGCCGGGCCGCCTCGGGCAGATTGTCTGTCTGGGGCAGCAGAGCGGCCAGCGCGGCGGACAGCGTACACCCCGTGCCGTGGGTATTGGGCGTGTCGATGCGGCGGCCGGGCAGTTCTATCATCTGGTCGCCGTCGTGCAGCAGGTCGATGGTGTCTGATCCCGGCAAGTGGCCGCCCTTGAGGAAGATCCAGCGCTGGCCGGAGTCGCTCAGCAGACGGCGCAGCTTCTCGGCCACTCGACGCATGTCGCGCAGATTGTCGGCCGCGGTTCCGCCCGCCAGCACGCCGGCCTCGGGCAGGTTGGGCGTCAGCACGGTGGCCAGCGGCAGCAGGCTCTCGCGCAGCTCGTCGATGGCGCTGCGCTCGAGCAGGGCGTCGCCGCTCTTCGCGATCATGACGGGGTCCAGAACGATATGGGCCGGCTTCCAGTGGGCCAGCCGTTCGGCGACGGCGCGCGTGACGCCCTGCTGGCCGAGCATGCCGATCTTGACGGCATCCACGCGCACGTCGGCGAACAGGGTATCGATCTGCTGCGCCACGAACTCGGGCGGCACGGGGCTGATGCCCGTCACGCCGCGGGTGTTTTGCGCGGTCAGCGCGGCCACCACCGCCATGCCGTAGGCGCCCAGGGCGCTCATGGCCTTGACGTCGGCCAGTACGCCGGCGCCGCCGGAAGGATCGACCCCGGCGATGGAAAGGGTGTTCGGAATCATGTCTGCACGAATACTCGTATCGGGCCGCGGCTAGCGCGACTGGATCAGCCCCTCGGCGGGCGAGCTGGGGTCGGCGCTGTAGAACTTGCGCGGCATGCGGCCTGCAAGGTGGGCTTCGCGCCCCGCCTCGACGGCTTTCTTCATGGCGCTGGCCATGAGGATGGGGTCGCGCGCGCCGGCGATGGCGGTGTTCATGAGGACGCCGTCGCAGCCGAGTTCCATGGCCACGGCGGCATCCGATGCCGTGCCCACGCCGGCGTCGACCAGTACCGGCACGCTGGCCTGATCGATGATGAGGCGCAGGTTCCAGGGATTGAGAATGCCCATGCCGGAACCGATAAGGGATGCCAAGGGCATGATGGCCACGCAGCCCAGCTCTTCGAGCATGCGGCACTGGATGGGGTCGTCGGCGCAGTACACCATGACCTTGAAGCCGTCGTCCACCAGGGTTTTGGCGGCCTTGAGGGTTTCGGGCATGTTGGGAAACAGGTTGTTCTGGTCGCCCAGTACTTCGAGCTTGACGAGATCGTGCCCGTCGAGCAGCTCGCGCGCCAGGCGCAGGGTGCGCACGGCGTCGTCGGCGGTATAGCAGCCGGCGGTATTGGGCAGTATGGTGTATTGGGACGGCGGCAGGAAGTCGAGCAGGCTGGGTTCGCCGGGGTTCTGGCCGATATTGGTGCGCCGGATGGCGACGGTGACGATCTCGGCTCCGCTGGCCTGGATGGCGGCGCGGGTTTGTTCGAAGTCTTTGTATTTGCCTGTGCCGACCAGCAGGCGCGACGTGTATTCGCGGCCGGCGAGCTTGAAAGTGTCTGAATGAGTCATTTACGAGAGATGTGGCGTACGGGGGCCGGGGTATGTCGAGCGTTGTGCTGGGGGCCGGCGTGCCGTCTACGAAGGGTTTGCTGCGATCAATGTAAAAGGATAATGCATTTGAGAGGGTTTGTGCAGTTGGCGGGCTGGAGACGCTTGATTCGATGTTGGTCTTTGCGCGCCGCTAGGATTGCAAGCCGCAGGCCGAATTGCCGGCGAACTCGGTGACGAGTTGAGTTCTAAAACGCCGTCGTGGGCGCGGCTGTTCAGGCCGGGCGGTCGGGCGGTCCGAGGCAGCGCCCTCCAACGCCCGGCCTGAACAGCCGCGCCCACGACGGCTTGCGTTTTGGGCTTGCGACGCTAAGAACCCAATAAAGCCGACGCAAGGAACTCCGGCAACGCTAGCAGAGCCTGGACGGTTTTTAGCCAGTGTCGTGGATTCAGTGGCGCGTTTTTTTGCGGGCGTCTTCCAGTTTTCGGCACAGGTCGCGGGTGGCGTCGATCAGGCGGGGGCCGGGGCGGAAGAGGGTGTCGGGATCGATGCCGTATACCTGCGTGTGCGTTGGGTTGGCCAGGCCCAGGGCGGCCCATCGGTCTTTCGCCTGGCGCTCTTGCTGCGGCGTGGCGGCGGCGGCCAGGATGACGCCGGGGTGTTTTTGCACGATGTGCTCGGCGCCGATGGGCAGGGCCGCGAACGCGCTGTCCCCGAAGACGTTGGCGCCGCCGCAGGTATGCAGCGCGTCGTTCAGCAGGGCGTCTTTGCCCACCGCGTACAGCGGAGAGTGGCCGATCTCGATGAAGACGGAGACGGGCGGGCGATCGGCGTAGCGGCGGCGCAGCTCGCGCAGTTTATCGCGCAGCGTGGAAGCGGCGCGCTGGGCCTTTTCTTGCGTGCCCAGGCGCTTGCCCAGGCCTTCGATCTGGTCGGGAATGTCATCCAGCCGCGCGGGGGCGAGGAATTCCAGGGGCACGCCCAAGCTTTGCAGGAGGGGCGCCACGGCCGCCGCCGCTCCGGAAGCGTGCCAGGCCAGCACCAGGTCCGGCTTCAGCCGGACCAGCGCCTCGGCGTTGACGCTGGCCGCCCCATCCCCGACTTTGGGCAAGGCGCGCGCGGCATCCGGATAGTTGCTGCTGACCACGGTGCCGGCCAGGGTGTGGCCGGCGCCGGCGGCAAACACCATTTCGGTGATGTGCGGCGCCAGCGTCACGACTCGGGCGGCCGTCCCCGCGGCCGCCGCCCAGGCCGGAAGCCCGGCCAGCAGGCAGGCCGGCACCAGCGCCGCGAGCCGTGCCCGGCACCGCGAAAGCCGTCCTCCCCGCCGAGTCCGCTTCTCGACCGATGGCGTGGCCCGGGCGTAGCCAGGCGAATCGCGGCGCAGGCCCAGCATGGCTACATCTTCACGGCCAGGTTCACGAACACGTTCGAACCGGGCATGTTGTAGCCGTAGGCGTTGGCGTAGTCCTTGTCCAGGACGTTGTTCCAGCGCACCTGGACGGCTACTTTCGAGGTGAAGGCATAGGAAGCGGTCAGATCGAGCAAGCCGTAGCCGCCCAGGCGGGTGGTATTGGCCGCGTCGTCGTAGCGATGGCCGGCGAAGCGGTACTGCGCGCCCAGCGCGAGCCGGCCCAGGCGGTGCTCGGCGCCGATGCGGTAGGTGTGCCGGGCCCGGCGGATCAGCCTCAGGTCGGTGTCGTCGTTGCGCGCGTCCAGATAGTCGTAGCCGCCGTGCACGGTGGTGTCGCCCCAGCTGCGGCTGGCGGTAAGGCTGACGCCCTGCAGTGTGGCTGAATCCACGTTCTGCATGGTGTAGGTCTCGTCGCTGGCGATGAGATTGCGCACCTTGTTGCGGTAGGCGGTCAGGCCCACTTCGTATTCGGCCGAGGTGTAGCGTACGCTGGCCTCGATGTTGCGCGCCTTCTCGGGCTCCAGGTCGGGGTTGGAACCCCAGGGGCCATACAGGTCGCTCATGGTCGGCGCCTTGAAGCCGGTGCTGCCCGCCAGGCCCAGCTGCCAGCCGGGGGCGATGTCGTAGTCGTAGGCGAGCGAGCCGGTGGCCTGGTTGCCGTAGCCCGAGATATTGTCGTTGCGCACGCTGGCCTGCAGATGGTGGCGGTGGAAATGGCCGCGCCAGATCAGGTTGGCGGAATTCGTGTTGCGGCTGTCGTTCTGGTACACGTTCGAGCCGCGCGCCCTTTCCTCCAGGCGCTCCAGGGCCAGGGAAAGGCTTTGCCCTTCGGTCAACTGCAGGTCGTTCTGCCATGAGTAGCTGCGCTGCAGGCTGCCGAAGGTCGATGCATAGAAGGGGTCGCGGTCGTCGCCCATTTCTTTGGCCAGGCCGAAGCGCAGCACGCTTTGCCAGCGGTCGGTGATCTGGTCGGTGCTGGTCAGGGTATAGGCCTGCTGGCGCGTGATGGCATGCACGGGATGGGAGAATTCGCCGTTGTCGTAGTCTCCGTCGATGTAGCTGTTATAGGCGGTGAGGCCGATGTGGTGGCCCGGCCTCCAGCGATAGCCGAGCGAGCCCGAGAAACCATGCTGGCTGTATCCGTCGCGGTCCGGATGATAGGCGCCGAACGGCGCCAGAGGGTTGGTGGCGCTGTATCCGTCGCTGCCGGCCAGGCTGGCCGAGAAGGCGTAGTTCCAGCCGTCTTGCGCGCCCGATACTCCCGCGTTGGTCTTGAACGTGCCGTGGCTGCCGACGCCGAAGTTGCCGTGGGCCTGCAGCGGCCGGTCGCCGGTGTCCCGGCGGGTAATGATGTTCACCACGCCGCCGATGGCGTCCGAGCCGTACAGGCTGCTGGCCGCGCCGCGCAGCACTTCCACGCGTTCTATCATGGCCGGATCCAGGGCGTTCCAGTTGACGTTGCCCAGGGTCGAGCTGTTGATGCGCACGCCGTCGACCAGCACCAGGGTCTGGTTGGCATTGGCGCCGCGCAGGAAGACGCTGGTCGGGGTCTGCGGGCCGCCGGAGTCGGCGAACTGGATCCCATGGTGGCGCGACAGCACCTGCGCCAGGCTGTCCTGGCCGGCTTGCGCGAGTTCTTCGCGGCCGATCACGGTGACGTCGCCCAGCGCAGCGGCCTGGGACTGCGCGATGCGGCCGGGCGTGACGACGATGTCCTCGAGCTGTGACACCGGGGATTGAGCGTAAAGGGAAGCGGGGGCGATACAGAAAGAAAGGGCGGCCAGCGCGCGCGCCCGTGAAGATGTTTTCATTGTGGTACCTGAGCACGGCGTGCGTCCCCGCACGCCACGAGAAGGGAAAACCGTTCCGGCGGGCTTGCCGGCGTATGCGTGGCAGCGGCCGGAACGGGCTCGGCGGAGGCTGGTGTCGGGCTGGTGTGGAAACACGGTACCGTTGCGGGGGCAGCACAGATTGCGCGGGCCGTCGTCGGGGCGACGCGGACCGCGGGCTGTTTCCCATTGAACTTTCGCAGAGCCGTGGCCGGCATGGCCGGACACGGAACCGAAAGCACCTCCAGGCGGAAATTTACCACGCAGAAGGAGGCGCGCCCGGGGTCTCGCTACAATAGAGCGTTCCGTCCAACCCAGTTTCATGCCGGTCGAGCCGGCCTTCGCCGTTCTTTCAGGTAGCCGCGTGTCCCATCCTTCCCTGCCTTATCCCCTTTCTTCCTACACCCATGGCGCCGAATTCGCGCGCCTTCTGGCAAGCCGCATGCTGATCCTGGACGGCGCCATGGGCACCATGATCCAGCAGCACAAGCTGACCGAACTGGATTTCCGGGGCGAGCGCTTTGCCGAGCATCCCAAGGACGTCAAGGGCGACAACGAGCTGCTGTCCCTGGTGCGCCCCGATCTCATTCTGCAGATCCACCGCCAGTATCTCGAAGCCGGCGCGGACGTCGTCGAAACCAATACCTTCGGCGCGACGTCGATTGCGCAGGGCGATTACGGCCTTGCGGAGATCGCCTATGAATTGAACGTGGAGTCGGCGCGCCTGGCCCGGCAGGCCTGCGATGAGTTCAGCACCCCGGAGCGGCCGCGCTTCGTCGCAGGGGCGCTGGGGCCGCAGCCCAAGACGGCGTCGATCTCGCCCGACGTCAACGACCCGGCGGCGCGCAATGTCACGTTCGAAGAGTTGCGCGCCGCGTACACCGAGCAGCTGAACGGCCTGCTCGACGGCGGCATCGACATCGTGCTGATCGAGACGATATTCGACACGCTCAACGCCAAGGCGGCCATCTTCGCGGTCGAGAGCGTGTTCGAGGAAAGGGGCGTGCGTCTGCCGGTCATGATTTCCGGCACGGTCACCGACGCGTCGGGGCGCATTCTGTCCGGCCAGACCGTGGAGGCCTTCTGGAATTCGGTGCGCCATGCGCGCCCGGTCACCATAGGCCTGAACTGCGCCCTGGGCGCGGCGCTGATGCGGCCCTACATCGCCGAGCTGTCCAAAATCTGCGATACCTATCTGTGCGTCTATCCCAACGCCGGCCTGCCCAACCCCATGGCCGAGACCGGCTTTGACGAAACGCCCGAAGACACTTCCTCGCTGCTCGAAGAGTTCGCATTGGCCGGGCTGGTCAACATGGTGGGCGGCTGTTGCGGCACCACCCCCGAGCACATCCGCGCCATTGCCGAGAAAACGGCCGAACTGCCGGTGCGCAAGGTGCCCGCGGTGCCGGTGCGCACCCGCCTGTCGGGCCTGGAGGCGCTCAATTTCGACGCCGAATCCCTGTTCATCAACGTCGGCGAGCGCACCAACGCGACCGGCAGCAAGATGTTCCTGCGCCTGATCCGCGAAGAGAAATACGAAGAAGCCCTGGCGGTGGCGCGCCAGCAGGTCGAAAACGGCGCCCAGATCATCGACGTGAACATGGACGAGGCGATGCTGGATTCGGCCGCCTGCATGCATCGCTTCCTGAATCTGGTGGCTTCCGAGCCCGATATCGCCCGCGTTCCCATCATGATCGACAGCTCGAAGTGGGAGGTGATCGAAACCGGGCTGCGTTGTGTCCAAGGCAAGCCGGTGGTCAACTCGATCTCCATGAAGGAGGGGGTGGAGCCGTTTCTGAAGCAGGCCCGCCTGTGCCGCAAGTACGGCGCGGCGGTGGTGGTGATGGCCTTCGACGAGAAAGGCCAGGCCGACACCCTGCAGCGGCGCAAGGACATCTGCGGCGAGGCCTATCGGCTGCTGGTCGAAGAGGTGGGCTTTCCTCCCGAAGACATCATCTTCGACCCCAATGTGTTCGCCATCGCCACCGGCATCGAAGAGCACGACCACTACGCGATGGACTTCATCGACGCGGTGGGCTGGATCACGCAGAACCTGCCCCACGCGCGGGTTTCGGGCGGCATTTCCAACGTCAGCTTCTCGTTCCGGGGCAACGAGCCCGTGCGCGAAGCCATCCATACCGTCTTCCTCTACTACGCCATCCAGCGGGGCCTGACGATGGGCATCGTCAACGCCGGCCAGCTCGGCGTCTACCAGGACATCGACAAGACGCTGCGCGACCTGGTCGAAGACGTAGTGCTCGACCGGCCCGAGCCAGTCGGGCGCACCGATTCGAAGGATGAGCGCAGCAACACCGAGCGTCTGGTGGAATTCGCCGAAACCGTCAAAGGCTCGGGCATACGCAAGGAAGAAGACCTGAGCTGGCGCGAGCAGCCGGTCGAGCAGCGCCTGACGCATGCGCTGGTCAACGGCATCACCGCTTTCATCGTCGAAGACACCGAAGAAGTGCGCCAGAAGATCGCCGACCAGGGCGGGCGGCCCATCCAGGTCATCGAAGGCCCGCTGATGGACGGCATGAACGTGGTGGGCGACCTGTTCGGCGCCGGCAAGATGTTCCTGCCCCAGGTGGTCAAGTCGGCGCGCGTCATGAAGCAGGCGGTCGCCCACCTGGTGCCCTTCATCGAAGAAGAAAAGCGGCAGATTGCGGCCGCCGGCGGCGACGTGCGCCCCAAGGGCAAGATCGTCATCGCCACCGTCAAGGGCGACGTGCACGACATCGGCAAGAACATCGTCACGGTCGTACTGCAATGCAATAACTTCGAAGTCGTGAACATGGGCGTGATGGTGCCCTGCGCCGACATCCTGGCCAAGGCGAAGGAAGAAAAGGCCGACATTGTCGGGCTGTCGGGGCTCATTACGCCCAGCCTCGAGGAAATGGCCTACGTGGCGTCCGAGATGCAGCGCGACGACTACTTCCTGAGCCGCAGGATGCCCCTGCTCGTGGGCGGCGCCACCACCAGCCGGGTGCACACGGCGGTAAAGATCGCTCCGAACTACGAAGGCCCGGTCATCTATGTGCCCGACGCCAGCCGCTCGGTGGGGGTGGCCACCAGCCTGATGTCGGACCAGTGCGAGGCCTACCTGGCCGAGGTGGCCGAGGAATACGAGCTGGTGCGCAAGCGTCACGCCAACCGCAAGGAAACCCCGCTGGTCAGCCTGGAAGAGGCCCGCGCCGCGCGCCCCGCCATCGACTGGACGGCCTATGTCCCGCCCCGGCCCAAGTTCATCGGCCGGCGCACGTTCGAGAACTATGATCTGGCCGAGATCGCGCGCTATATCGACTGGACGCCGTTTTTCCAGACCTGGAGCCTGTTCGGCCAGTACCCCGCCATTCTGCAGGACAAGGTGGTGGGCGAGCAGGCGGCCAAGGTCTTCGAAGAAGGCCAGGCCATGCTGCGCAAGATCATCGACGGGCGCTGGCTGACCGCCAGCGGCGTGGTGGCCTTCTATCCGGCCAACACCGTCAACGACGAGGACATCGAGGTCTACCGCGACGAGTCGCGCTCCGAAGTGCTGTTCACCTGGCGCAATCTGCGCCAGCAGACGGTCAAGCGCGAAGGCGTCGACAACAAGTGCCTGGCCGACTACATTGCGCCCAAGAGCAGCGGCGTGGCCGACTACATCGGCCTGTTCGCCGTGACGGGCGGCCTGGGCATCGAGGCCCGCGACCGGGCCTTCCTGGACGACAACGACGATTACTCCAGCATTATGTTCAAGGCGCTGGCCGACCGTTTCGCCGAGGGTTTCGCCGAATGCCTGCACGCGCGCGTGCGGCGCGACCTGTGGGGCTACGTGCCTGACGAAGCCTTGGACAACGAGGCTCTGATCGCCGAAAAATATCAGGGCATACGCCCGGCGCCAGGCTATCCCGCCTGCCCCGAGCACGTGGTCAAGAAGGACATGTTCCAGTACTTGCGACCCGAAGAAATCGGCATGCAGCTGACCGACAGCTACGCCATGTATCCGGCCTCTAGCGTGTCCGGCTTCTACCTCAGCCATCCGCAGTCGCAGTATTTCAACGTCGGCCATATCGGCGACGACCAGTTCCGGGACTACGTGAAGCGCAGCGGACGCGAAGAAGACGACGTGCGCCGCACGTTGGCCAGCGTCCTGCGTTGACGAACTTTGCAAGGTGACCGACGGCATGGCGGACTCCGACAACCCGCAGCAGGTTTCCAGCCGCCAGGCCGAGGGCCAGGCCCGCTCGGTGCGCCGCGCCGCCCTGGGTGATTTCCTGCGCAGCGTGCGCGCCCGGGTCTCGCCCGAAAGCGTCGGCCTGCCGCCGGGCACGCGCCGCCGCACGCCGGGCCTGCGCCGCGAAGAGGTCGCCCAACTGAGCGGCATCAGCGTCACCTGGTATACCTGGATAGAGCAGGGGCGCGACGTCTCGGTCTCGCCGGCCGTCTGGGCCCGGCTGGCCGCCGTGCTGCACCTGACGCGCGCCGAGCGCCATTATCTGTTCGAGCTGGCCGAATGTGCCGACCCCGAGCATGGCGGCGAACTGGCCGAGCCGCTGCCCGAGGGGCTGCAGGATTGCGTGCACAGCATCGAGGCGCCCGCCTACGTGCTCGACCGCTGCTGGAACGTGCTGGCGCGCAACGAGGCCTTGCTGCATCTGTTCGACGGCTGGCCCGACCGTGTCGAGCGGCCCAATCTGCTGCGCTATATCTTCCTGGATCCTGCCGCCCAGCAGCTCGTGGTGGACTGGGAGACGCGCGCGCGGCGCGTCGTGGCCGAATTCCGGGCCGACGTGGCTCCTTACGCGGAAGAGCCGGACGTGCGGGAAATGATCGATACCCTGCTGCGGGAAAGCCCGGTCTTTGCGCACTGGTGGCGGCGCCAGACCGTGGTCGAGCGCGAAGGGGGCAGCCGCGCCTTCCGGCATCCGCGGCGGGGCGTGCTGAACTATCGCCAGATCACCTTCCGCTCGGCCATACGTCCCGACTGCAAGCTTGTCATGCTGCTGACGGGCTGAGGCGGTCAGCGCGGCAGCGCTGTGCAGCTCGACGACGGGAGGCCGGGGCGCCGGGTTCGGCTCAGGCCTTGGCGCGCGTCCTGAGATGCTGGGCCACGTTGTCCGGCAGCCGCATGAAAGAGAACATCGACAGGCAGGCCATGACTCCCAGGATCATGAAGCCCCAGAAGGTGTCGATGGGTTCCAGGCGGTCGGCGCCGCGCCAGCTCATGCTCAGGTTCAGCACCAGGGCCGCGCCGCCCACGCCCAGGCTGATGGCCAGTTGCTGCGCCATGGCCGAGAAACTGCTGGCCCGGCTCATCTCGCGCGAACCCAGATCGGCGTAGGTCAGCGTGTTGACGGCGGTGAACTGCAGCGAGCGCGAGATGCCGCCCAGTACCAGAACGCCCATCATCACCCACACGGGCGTCTCGACGCTGAACAGGCCGCACACCATGACCAGGGCGCCGGCCAGCACCGCGTTGACGATGAGCACGCGCTTGAAGCCGTAGCGGTTGATGACCGGCGTGGCGACGAGCTTCATCAGCAGGGCCCCGGCGGCGCTGCTGAAAGTGATCAGGCCGGCCGCGAAGGGCGACATGCCGAATCCCACCTGCAGCATCATGGCCAGCAGGAAGGGCGAGGCGCCGACCGTCAGCCGGCACAAATTGCCGCCCAGGGTGGCGATGGCGAAGCTGCGCACCTTGAGCAGCGACAAATCGACGATGGGGTGATCGTGATGGCGCGCATGCCAGAGATAGAGCAGGCCGCAGGCCAGGCCCACCCCCAGCAGCACCATGACCTCGGTGCGCGACATGTCGCTGTGGCCGATGGATTCGAAGCCGGACACCAGGCAGGCCAGGCAGACGCCGCTCAGGATGAAGCCCAGCCAGTCCAGGCGCGGGGCGTTTTCGGGGATGTCGGGAGCGATATAGCGCAGCACCAGCGCGATGCCCAGCACGCCCACAGGGATATTGATCAGGAATATCCAGTGCCACGAGGCATAAGTGACGAGAAAGCCGCCCAAGGGCGGCCCCACGATGGGGCCCAGCAGGGCCGGCATGGAAAGAAAGGTCATGGCGCGCAGCAGCTGGGCCTTGGGCGTCGTGCGCAGCAGGATGACGCGGCCCACCGGCACCATCATGGCGCCGGCCACCCCCTGCAGCGTGCGGGCCAGGACCAGGTGCAGCAGCGTCTGGGCCAGCGCGCAGGCGACCGAACTGACGGTGAACATCACGATGGCGGTGATGAACACCTTGCGGGCTCCGAAGCGGTCGGCCGCCCAGCCGCTGATCGGCACGAACACGGCCAGCGCCAGCAGATAGCTGGTGATGGTGACGTTCATCTTGACGGGCGTGGTGCCCAGGGCCTGGGCCATGACGGGCAGGGCAGTGGCGACGACGGTGGAGTCGAGCATCTGCATGAAAAGCGCACAGCCCACGATGAAGGGAATCATGCGGATGGCTGCGCGCTCGTGGGCGGAAAGAGAGGCAGCGGTAGCGGGTGGTTTGTCTGACGCCATTCCTGCATTCTAACTTTGTTCGTCTGCGTTAAACTCTCGGTTGACGGTTAATCATAGCGACACAAAGGATATGGCCCGCCATTACGAATCCGAACTCACCCAGTTCCTGAACCAGTACAAGCACGAGCACGCCGACACCGAACAGCGTCAGCGCGAAGGCCGCGCCCGCCTCTGGGACAAGAACCTCGATCCCGAACTGCTCGAAAACTTCCGGGCGGGGCGGGTCTCTCAGCGCCCCTACGTCTACCAGACGGACTGAATCTTTTTCAATGGCAGCGTCCGCCGTTTCGGCCGATGATCTGAACGCGCTGGTCGACCCCAAGGTCGACAGCACGCCCGACGTCGTCGATAGCGTTGCCTTGGCGCGCCTGTACGGCGAGCCGCTGTTCGCCCTGCCGCAAGACCTGTACATTCCGCCCGATGCGCTTGAGGTCTTTCTGGAGACCTTCCAGGGCCCGCTCGACCTGCTTCTGTACCTGATCCGCAAGCAGAACTTCAACGTGCTCGACATCCCCATGGCCGAGGTCACGCAGCAGTATCTCTCCTATGTCGATCAGATCCGCGCCCAGAACCTCGAGCTGGCGGGCGAATACCTGTTGATGGCGGCACTGCTGATCGAAATCAAGTCGCGCATGCTGCTGCCGGTCAAGCACACCGACACCGGCGAAGAGCCCGACGACCCGCGCGCCGAACTGGTGCGGCGCCTGCTCGAATACGAGCAGATGAAGCTCGCCGCCCAGAAACTCAACGAACTGCCCCAGCTGGGGCGCGATTTTCAACGCAGCCGCGCCTTCATGGACCTTCGCGTCGAGCGCATGCTGCCCGAGGTCGATGCCGACGACCTGCGCCAGGCATGGGCCGACATCATGAGGCGGGCCAGGCTCAATGCCCACCACCGCATCACGCGCGAGCAGCTTTCGGTGCGCGACCACATGAGCCAGATCCTGCGCCGCCTGGCCGACGTGCGCTTCATGGAGTTTTCCGAACTGTTCACCGAGCGGGTCCAGCAGGGCGACGCCGTGGCGGTCATCGTCGTGCACTTCCTGGCCATGCTCGAACTGGCGCGCGAATCATTGCTCGACATCACGCAGGCCGAACCCTACGCGCCCATCTACGTGCGCTTGTCATATACGGCGGCGGCGGCCTGACGGCACGCCCACCGGACGGAGATATTCTTGAAAGTCGTACACACCATCGAAGAGCTGCGCGACCAGTTGCGCGGGCAGCTGCATGTCTCGTTCGTGCCCACCATGGGCAACCTGCATGCGGGACACCTTGCGCTGATGAAGCTGGCGCGCCAGCACGGCAGCCCGGTGGTCGCCAGCATTTTCGTCAACCGGCTGCAGTTCGGCCCCAACGAGGATTTCGACCGCTATCCGCGTACCCTGGAGTCCGACATCGAAAAGCTCGAGCGCGAGCGCGACGTCTACGTGCTGTTCGCCCCGCGCGAAAGCGAGATGTATCCCGAGCCGCAAAGCTTCCAGATCCAGCCTCCCCGCGACCTGGGGGGCATCCTAGAGGGCGAGTTCCGGCCCGGCTTCTTCATGGGCGTGGGCACCGTCGTGCTCAAGCTGTTCTCCTGTGTGCAGCCTCGCGTGGCGGTGTTCGGCAAGAAGGACTATCAGCAACTGATGGTGGTGCGCAGCATGTGCCGGCAGTTCCAGCTGCCAGTCAACATTCTGGCGCATGAAACCGTGAGGGATCACGACGGCTTGGCGCTGTCTTCACGCAATGTGTATCTGTCGCCGTCAGAGCGGACCGAAGCGCCGCATTTATATGCGGTCTTGCAGCGTATCCGAAGCCAGCTGGAGCAGGGCTGCGGCGACCGCGGGCAGCTGGAGGGCGAGGCCGTGGCCGAGCTTGCCGGCCGCGGCTGGCAGGTGGACTACGTGTCCTTGCGCCGGCAGCGCGATCTGGGCATGCCCACGACCGAAGAGATTCGCGGCGGCGAGCCCCTGGTGGCGCTGGCGGCGGCAAAATTGGGCGCCACGCGGCTGATCGACAACCTCGAAATGCAGGCCGGCGCTTGAGCGCCGCTTCGGAATAGCGTGCAAATTGGCGCTATTTGCTCGCAATTGCCATGTAATGGCGGGCTAAAGCCGGATTAAGATCTCTGTCAGAAATGACAGGAGACAAAAACTTACAAAACATGACAAAATCCCTTCCAATGCTACGATGACAAGGGGGAGGTCATGGCAAACGACCGGCCAATCGATGCACTGCTTTCCACATTGACACCGCGCGAGCGCGACGTCATGCACTACGTCGCCATGGGCACGCCCAATAAAATCATTGCCGCCGAACTGGGGGTGTCACAACGCACCATCGAGGCCCATCGGGCCCGCTGCTTTCAGAAGCTGCGGGTGCGCAATGCCGTCGAATTGGCCCGTCGCGTCATGGCCCTGGGCTAGCTTCCCCGTGGGGCGGGCCGGCCCGGCGATGCATGCCTATGGGCGGCTCATTCGCAGCTTGGGGCTTTGGCGGTATTGAGCTCGTCGATGCCGTCGATGTCGGCCTGACGGGTCAGGTGGTAATCGAGCACGGGCTGGTGGTCGTTGACCGAATTGACGCGCAGCATATTGTCATTGACGAAGGTAAGGCTGGCCGTCGACGATTCGCTGCCCGCGGTGCGCAGGCGTATGCGCCAGGGCTGGGCCCCGATGACGTCCCAGCAGCCCAGCTGCGCCGTGGTCGACGAGGCGCCGCTGGCCGTCAGCGGCTGCGAGCGGGCGCGCCACTGGCCATTGGGAGCCAGCGTCAGGGTGACGCGGCTGGCTTCACACGAGCCGCCCAGCAGGCAGGGCAGGGTGCCCAGAAAAGTCTTGGCTTCGCGCACCGGCCGCGTCTGGGCTGCAATGGCCGCTTTGTCGGCCTCTTCGGCCTCGGTGGGAGGAGTCTGCGCCGTCCGTTTGGGGGCGTCTTCGCCGAAACCCAGTTGGATCTGCGACGGGGTGCTATGGGTGGACCGGCCGCGCGCTTGCGCCTGCGCATCCGTCAGGGTCGATTCCTGCGCCCTGTACTGACTGACTTCTTGTTGCTGAGCACAACCGGCCAGCGCCAGCAGCGCGGCGGCCACGACCAAGCGGCTGGCATTAGGCTTGAACGAAACGCGTTTGAACGATGCGGCAGACATGTCGGGATCTTATAAGTGTTGGTAAGGGAGGAAGCCGGGTGATTTCACCGCGGCGGCCGAGGTCTCGTTTTCACGGCTATGTTAACAGGCCCGCTCGGTGCGACGCACCTGTTTTTAGAGCGAGGCTGCGGTACATTCCTAATTTTGTTCAACGGGGTTTATTCCCATGCTGAAAATAGGATTGACCGGCGGCATAGGCTCGGGAAAAACGCGGGTGGCGGATTACTTCCAGTCGTGGGGCGCATCGGTGGTGGATACGGACGTCATCGCGCACAGCTTGACCGCGCCCGGCGGCAGGGCCATCGAAGCGATACGCCGCGAATTCGGCGCCGCCATGATTGGCCCGGACGGCGCGCTCGACCGCGGCGCGATGCGCGAACTCGTCTTTCACGACCCTGCCGCCCGCAGCAGGCTTGAAGCCATTCTTCACCCAATGATAGGCGAGGTTACACGCGAGCAGGCGCAGCGCGCTGAAGGCTGTTATCTTGTCTTTGTCGTTCCGCTCCTCATCGAGTCGGGCCGCTGGCGCGACAAGGTCGATCGCATCTGCGTGGTGGATTGCGACCCGGCCACCCAAGTCGCCCGGGTGCAGGCGCGCAGCGGGCTGACGCAAGAAGCTATTGAGCGTATTATGTCGGTGCAGGTCAGCCGCGAGACCCGTCTTGCCGCCGCAGACGACGTCGTACTCAACGACGGTGCCACCACCCTCGGCCAACTCGAGGCCCGCTCGCGTGCGCTGCACGATGGCTGGTGCAAACTGGCGGCCCGGAAAGACTCCACCGGGAAAGACAAAGTGTACTAACCACCCAAAAGGTTACTGGTCGCGTGATTCTTTATGAATATCCTTGCAACGAACGCGTTAGGACTCTGCTCCGGGTCGAGCATTTGTTTGGCAGGCTGTTTTTCTTTGCCAATGGCGCCGACGTCCACCATCACCAGATAGCTCTCGACACCCTGTTCGACCTGCTCGAAGTCTCCGAGCGCACCGACCTTCGCGGCTCTGTGCTGCAAGACCTCGAACGCCAGCGTGTTTCCCTCGGGTCTTTGCGCCAGCATCCCGGCGTGGATGCGGGCGCGCTCGACGCCATGCTTGCCGAAATCCAGGACGCGGCCGCGGCGCTGGGGGCGCAAGGGCGCATCGGCCAGGTATTGCGCGACAACGAATGGCTGGCCAGCCTGCGCGGCCGGCTGGCGGTGCCGGGCGGCTCGTCGCCCGCCGACATCCCCTCCTACTACGCCTGGCAGATCAAGCCGCACGAAACACGGGTGGCCGATCTCAAAGAATGGATCAGCCCCTTTCTGCCCCTTTACAGCGGCCTGGCGCTGATACTGCGCATGCTGCGCGATTCCAGCGATGTCGAGTCGCTTGAGGCGCGGCAGGGCGCCTACCAGGAAATGCTCACCGGCAAGACCTATCAGCTGCTGCGCGCCTGGATCGATCCGCGCCTGGGCGTCTTTCCCGAAATGAGCGCCAACAAGTACGTCATCTGGATCCGCTTCTCGACGCAGGACAACGAGCTCAAGCCGCAGCCGGTGACGCGCGACATCCCTTTCCAGCTGGCGCGCTGCAACCTCTGAGGCGCCCGTAGTTCGGGCCTGCAGACCGCCCAGGAAGTTGTTGCGGTCGATTTCAATCAGCTAATTTTTGTTCGCGCCCGGGACGGAATTGGCGACAATAGCGGCTTAATTTTTCCACTGGAGATCTTGCATGTCGGATTCACGTCCCGGGACGGGCAGGCGCCGTGTCGCCCGCTCTTGGTGGTGGATGCTTTTCATCGTGGTGGCGGCCCTGGCGGCGTATTGGTACTTTGCCGGTGGCCGGCAAGCCGGGCCGGCGGGGGGCGCGGGCCCGGGCAATCCCTTCATGCCCGGGGGCATGGGCGGGCCCGTGCCGGTGCGCGTGGCATCGAGCCAGGATGGCAAGATCGACGTCGTCTACCGCGCCATCGGCACGGTCACGGCATACAACACGGTCACCGTGCGCGGCCGGGTCGACGGCCAACTGCAGGAGGTTCTTTTCGAAGACGGCCAAAAGGTCCAGAAGGGCGACGTGCTGGCCCGCATCGACCCCAGGCCCTACCAGGTCAAGCTCGACCAGGCGCTGGGGCAGCAAAGGCAGAACCAGGCGCAACTCGAGAACGCGCAGCGCGATTTGCAGCGCTATCAACTGCTCTTCAAGCAGAACTCCATCGCCAAGCAGCAGGTCGACGCCCAGGCGGCGCTGGTCCAGCAATACCTGGGCTCCCAGAAAAGCGACCAGGCGGCTGTGGACGATGCCAGGCTTCAGCTCAGTTTCACCGAAATCACGGCCCCCATCGACGGCCGGCTGGGCCTGCGCCAAGTGGACCAGGGCAACCTGATAGCTTCGTCCAGCACCGACGGGCTGGTCGTGCTGACCCAGACCCAGCCCATTTCGGTGGTCTTCACCTTGCCCCAGGCCCGGGTTCCCGAAGTGCTCGAGCAATTCCGGCAGGGCCGCAAGCTCGAGGTCGACGTCTACGACGGCAGCGACACCCGCCGCCTGGCGACGGGCGAGCTCGAGTCGGTCGACAACCAGATCGATATCGCGACCGGAACCCTGAAACTCAAGGCGCGCTTCGCCAACCAGGACGAAACACTCTTTCCCAACCAGTTCGTCAATGTGCGCCTCAAGGTGCGCACGGGGCTGCCCGCCATCGTGGTTCCGACCGTGGCCGTGCAGCAGGGGTCCCAGGGCGCTTTCGTCTACGCCCTGGACGAAGCCGACACCGTTCAGATACGGCGCATCGCCACCGGCACGGTGGACGGCGAACGCGTGGCCGTCGAGAGTGGGCTGGAGGCCGGCGTGCGGGTGGTGACGGAAGGGGTGGACAGGCTGCGCGAAGGCGCCAAGGTCGAGATCGTCACCGGCGAAGAGCAGGCGGCGCGGCCCGCCGCGGTGCCGGGCGGAAGGCCGCGCGGCGGCGGCGTGCGCTCGCCGCACTGACCGCAGCAGATCCTAGGGCCTGTTAACACTAAAAGGGCAGTCGCATGAGCACGCAAATAGCTGACCATCAAGGCGCCAAGCGCAGTCGGGGTGGTTCCCCGGCGAGCATTGGTAACGCAGAGGGGTGGCTATTTGCGCGCTCACCCTTCGGGCTGGCCGGCAAAAGCCAGGCATGCGTTGTTGCGAGCTCGTTACGTGGATCGACCACGCCGCCTCGCCCGCGCCTAGCCTGCCTGGCTTTTGCCGGCCAGTGCGGCTGCCCTTTTAGTGTTAACAGGCCCTGTTCCGCGCCATGAATTTCTCGCGTCTTTTCATTCTCCGGCCGGTGGCCACCACGCTGGCCATGGTGGCCCTGCTGATCGCGGGGCTGCTGGCCTATCGCATGCTGCCGGTGTCGGCGCTGCCCGAGGTCGACTATCCCACCATACAGATCAGCACCGAATATCCCGGCGCCAGCCCCGACGTCATGGCGGCGCTGGTCACCTCGCCGCTCGAGCGGCAGTTCGGCCAGATGCCGGGCCTGATCCAGATGACCTCCACCAGTTCGGGAGGCCTGTCGTCCATCACGCTGCAGTTCGATCTGGAGCTGGCGATGGACGTGGCCGAACAAGAGGTGCAGGCGGCCATCAACGCGGCGTCCAGCCTGCTGCCGGGCGATCTGCCGGCGCCTCCGGTCTACAACAAGGTCAACCCCGCCGACACGCCCGTCATCAGCCTGGCCGTCACCTCGCCCACCCTGCCGCTGCACGAGGTGCGCGATCTGATCGACATCCGCGTGGCGCAGAAGCTGTCGCAGATCAACGGCGTCGGCATGGTCAGCATCGCGGGCGGCCAGCGGCCGGCGGTGCGCATCCAGGCCAACCCGCAGGCGCTGGCCGCGCGCGGCCTGGCGCTGTCCGACCTGCGCAGCGCCATCACCTCGGCCAACGTCAATCAGCCCAAGGGCAATCTGGACGGGCCACAGCGCTCCACCACCATCAACGCCAACGACCAGTTGAGCTCCATCGAGGACTACGAAGCGTTGATCCTGGCCTACGACAACGGCGCGGCCCTGCGGCTGCGCGACGTCGCGGTCGCCAGCAAGGGCGCCGAGAACACGCGCCAGGCGGCCTGGGTGGGCGAACAGCCCGCCATCCTGCTCAACATCCAGCGCCAGCCCGGCGCCAATGTCATCGAGGTGGTGGACAGGGTGAAGGCGCTGCTGCCTTCTCTGCGCCAGGCGTTGCCCATAGGCGTGGACGTCGCGGTCGCGACGGACCGCACCCAGACCATCCGCGATTCGGTCGACCACGTCCAGTTCGAGATGCTGCTGGCCATCATCTTGGTGGTGCTGGTGACCTTCGTCTTCCTGCGCAGCTGGACCGCCACCTTCATTCCCAGCGTGGTCGTGCCGCTGTCCCTGGTCGGCACCTTCGCCATCATGTATCTGGCGGGGTTCAGCGTGAACAACCTGACCCTCATGGCGCTGACCATCGCGACCGGCTTCGTGGTGGACGATGCCATCGTCATGATAGAAAACATCGCCCGCCACATCGAGGAAGGCGAAAGCGCCTTGCAGGCGGCCCTGAAGGGCGCGGCCCAGATCGGCTTCACGCTGGTGTCGCTGACGCTGTCCCTGATCGCCGTGCTGATTCCGCTGCTGTTCATGAGCGACGTCATCGGCAGGCTCTTCAGCGAATTCGCCATCACCCTGGCGGTCGCCATTCTGCTGTCGCTGGGCATCTCGCTGACGCTCACGCCCATGATGTGCGCCCGCATGCTGCGTTCAGAAGCCGAGCAGTCGCATGGACGCTTCCAGCGCTGGCTGGGCCATGGCATGGATCGCCTGGTGGCCGCCTACGAGCACGGCCTGGCCTGGGTGCTGTCCCACCAGCGGCTCACGTTATGGGTGGCCGTGGGCACGCTGCTGCTCACGGCCCTGTTATATGCCCTCGTGCCCAAGGGTTTCTTCCCGCAGCAGGATACCGGCCTGATCCAGGCGATCAGCCAGGCGCCGGCCACGGTGTCCTTCAGCGCCATGGCCGAGCGCCAGAAGGAAGCGGTCCAGGCCATCTTGCAGGATCCCGACGTCGACACGGTGTCGTCCTTCATCGGCATCGACGGCACCAATGCGACCGTCAATACCGGCCGCATGCAGATCGCGCTCAAATCGTTGTCGGACCGCGATGCGAACGCGGGCCAGATCATCCGCCGGCTGAATGAGCGGCTTGCCGACATACCGGACATACGGGTGTACATGCAGCCGGTGCAGGACCTGACCATCGAGGACCGCGTCAGCCGCACGCAATACCAGATGTCCTTGTCCGACCCGGATCGCGCCGTGCTGCTCGAATGGGCCCCGCGCCTGGAAGAAGCCATGCGCCGGCTGCCGCAGCTGGAGGACGTCGCCAACGATCAGCAGGCGGGCGGCCTGCAGACGGTGCTGGCGATAGACCGCGACGCGGCCGCCCGGCTGGGCGTCACCACGGCGACGATAGATGAAGCGCTTTACGATGCTTTCGGCCAGCGTCTGGTGTCGACGATATTCACCCAGTCGGCCCAGTACCGGGTGGTGCTCGAAGTGGACGAGCAGTATCGGCGCAGTCCGGCGGCGCTCGACCATATCTATGTGCGCACCGAGTCGGGCGACATGACGCCGCTCAGCAGCGTGGTGACGGCCACGCAGCAGGCCGGCCTGCTGTCCATCGAACGCCTGGGCCAGTTTCCGGCCACGACGCTGTCCTTCAACCTGGCGCCGGGCGTGGCGCTGTCGGACGCCGTGGACGCCATCACCAAGGCGCAGGCCGAACTCGACATGCCCGCCACGGTGGAGATGCGCTTCCAGGGCGCTGCGCGGGCTTTCGAGGCGTCCCTGGCCAGCACGCTGTGGCTGATGCTGGCCGCCGTGGTCGCCATGTACATCGTGCTGGGCATTCTGTACGAAAGCTACATCCATCCGGTCACCATCTTGTCGACCCTGCCCTCGGCGGCCATAGGCGCCTTGCTGGCCCTGCTGCTTACCGGCAAGGCGCTGGACATGATAGGCATCATCGGCATCATCCTGCTGATCGGCATCGTCAAGAAGAACGCCATCATGATGATCGACTTCGCGCTGGATGCCGAGCGCCGGCGCGGACTGGCGCCGCTCGACGCCATCCATGAAGCGGCGCTGCTGCGCTTCCGGCCCATCCTGATGACGACCCTGGCGGCCCTGTTCAGCGCCATCCCGCTCATGCTGTCCACCGGCGCCGGCTCCGAGCTGCGCCAGCCGCTGGGCCTGGTCATGGTGGGCGGCCTGATCTGCAGCCAGTTGCTGACGCTGTTCACCACGCCGGTCATCTATCTGATGTTCGACCGGCTGTCGCGCCATTACAAGGCGGGACGCGCACGCCGCGGCCGCGCCGGTGAGGTTGCGCCATGAGATGGCTGACCCTGTTCATCATCCGTCCGGTGACGACCACGCTGTTGTCCATCGCGCTGGTGCTGACGGGCGTACTTGCCTATCGCCTGCTGCCTGTGGCGCCCCTGCCAGAGATCGACTTCCCCATGATCTCGGTCAATGCGCGCATGGCGGGCGCCAGTCCCGAAACCATGGCGTCCAGCGTCGCCATGCCGCTGGAGCAGGCGCTGGGGTCGATTGCCGGCCTGAAGGAAATGTCGTCGCGCAGTTCCGAAGGGTCGACCAATATCACGCTGATGTTCGACATGGACCGCGACATCAACAGCGCGGCCCGGGACGTGCAGGCGGCCATCAACGAGGCGCGCAGCATGCTGCCCTCGGGGCTGCGCAACAACCCCACCTACAACAAGGTGAACCCCTCGTCCGCCCCGATCATGGTGCTGGCGCTGACCTCCGACATAGCCACCCAGGGCCAGCTCTACGATCTGGCCTCCACCGTCATCGCCCAGAAGCTGGCGCAGGTCACCGGGGTGGGCGAGGTGACGGTGGGCGGCAGTTCTTTGCCCGCCGTGCGCGTCAGCCTGAATCCGCAAGCCCTGGTGAGCGCGGGGGTGTCCCTGGACGAGATCCGCATGGCCTTGTCCAATGCGAACACCTTGCGGCCCAACGGGATTGTGGAGAACGACCGGCATCACTGGCAGATACTGTCCAGTCCGCAGATGACGCGCGCCGAACAGTACGCGCCGCTGATCGTCGCCTGGCGCGACGGGGCGCCGATACGGCTGAGCGATGTCGCAACCGTTGAAGACGGGGTCGAAGAAATCTACAACATCGGCTATTTCAACGACAAGCCGGCGGTCCTGTTGATCATCCGGCGCCAGCCGGACGCCAACATCATCGAGACGGTGGACGCCATACGGGCCCAGCTGCCGATGTTCCAGGCCATAGCGCCCGCCCATGTGCAGCTGACCGTGGCGCAGGACCGCACGCCCAGCATACGCGCCTCGCTGCACGAGGCCGAGCTGACCCTGATCATTGCCGTGATCCTGGTCGTGCTGGTGGTGCTGCTGTTCTTGCGCAACGTGCGGGCGGCCCTGATTCCCAGCATCGTCGTGCCGGCCTCGCTCGTCACCACCTTCAGCCTGATGTGGTGGTTCGGCTTCAGCCTGAACACGATCTCGCTCATGGCGCTGATCGTGGCCACCGGCTTCGTGGTCGACGACGCCATCGTCGTGCTCGAGAACATATCGCGGCATATCGAACGCGGCATGTCGCCGTTCCGGGCGGCGGTGCGCGGCGTACGCGAGGTGGGCTTTACCGTGATGGCCATGAGCGTGTCGCTGGTGGCGGTCTTCATACCCATATTGCTCATGGGCGACATGCTGGGCCGGTTGTTCCGCGAATTCGCCGTTACGCTCACGGCGGCCATCATGGTCTCGCTGCTGCTGTCGCTGATTCTCACTCCCATGATGTGCTCGCGCCTGCTCAAGCCGGGCATGCAGGCCGAGCGGCGGCCGGGAGCAATCGGCCGGGCCTTGCAGCGTCTTGGCGACCGCCTGTGGCGGGGCTATCGCCGCTCGCTCGAATGGGCCTTGCGCCATAGCCGGCTCATGATTCTGCTGCTGTTCGCCACCATAGGCCTGAACGTCTATCTGTATTCGGTGGTGCCCAAGAGCTTTTTCCCCCAGCAGGACACGGGGCAGCTCATGGGCTTTTTCAGGGTGGACCAGGGCACGTCCTTCCAGGCCGCCCGGCCCAAGCTCGAGAAATTCCGCCGGATACTGATGGAAGATCCCGCCGTCGAGACCGTGACGGTCTTCATGGGCGGGCGCGGCGGCAGCACTTCCAGCTTCATGATGATCCAGCTCAAGCCGCTGGCAGAGCGCGACGCCAGCGCCGTCGAGGTGGTCAACCGCCTGCGGCCCCGCTTCATGCGCGAGCCGGGCGCGCGGCTGTCGCTGATTCCCGACCAGGACCTGCGCGGGGCGGGGCGCAGAGGCTTCGGTTCGTACGACTACACGCTGATGGCCAGCGAACTGCCTTTGCTGCAGACCTGGGTGACCAGATTGCGCGCCGCCATGTCGACGCTGCCCGAACTCGTCGATGTCGAGGACGGCGACGAGGACAAGGCGCAGCGCGTCGAGCTGGTGATCGACCGGGACGCGGCCACTCGCCTGGGCGTGGACATGTCGCTGATCGCCGCCACGCTGAACAACGCCTTCAGCCAACGCCAGGTGTCGGTCATCTACGGGCCCTTGAACCAGTACCACGTGGTCATGGCCGTGGATCCCCGCTACGCCCGCGACGTCGAGTCGCTCAAGCAGGTGCAGGTGATCACGGCGGACGGCAATCGCGTGCCGCTGGCTTCGTTCGCACGCTTCGAATCCGGCAACGCGCCGACCAGCGTCAGGCACGAAGGGCTGCTGGCCGCGGAAAACACCTCGTTCGATCTCGCTCCGGGCGTGACGCTGGAAGAGGCCACGGCGGCCATCGAACGGGCGGTTGCGCGCATCGGCCTGCCCAGCGACCAGATCCAGGCGGGCTTCGTGGGCGACGCGCAAGATCTGCAGGAGGCCGTGCAACGGCAGCCCTGGCTGATTCTTGCCGCGCTCATCACCATGTACATCGTGCTGGGCATGCTGTACGAGAGCTATGTGCATCCGATCACGATTCTGTCGACGCTGCCCTCGGCGGGCATCGGGGCGCTGCTGGCCTTGCTCATGCTGGGCCATGAGTTCTCGCTGATCGCGCTCATCGGCGTCTTCCTGCTGATCGGCATCGTGAAGAAGAACGCCATCATGATGGTCGACTTCGCCCTGCAGGCCGAGCGCCAGCGCAAGCTGTCCACGCGGGACGCCATCTTCGAGGCCTGCCTGGTGCGCTTCCGGCCCATCATGATGACGACGATATCGGCCCTGTTCGGGGCGCTGCCGCTGATATTCGCCACCGGTACGGGCGTCGAGATCCGCCAGCCGCTGGGCATCACCATCGCGGGCGGGCTGATCCTGAGCCAGGTGCTCACCTTGTACACCACGCCGGTGGTCTATCTGTATCTGGACCGCCTGCGCCTGTGGGCGGCCCGGCGGTGGCCGCGGCGGTCGCGCGGTGAGGGCGAACCGCTTGCGGCGGAGCCCAATGATTGACGCCGGGGCCATGATTGAAGCCAAGACCTGCCGATGGCCGGCAAGCCGCCGGTATCGGCGAGGATGAAAGAGAGAAAGATGAAGGGAATCGGTTTGAGTTTTCCGGATCGGTATCGTCCGGGCCTGCGGGCCGCTACGCTGGCGGTATTGCTGGCCCTGACAGGTTGCGCGGTGGGTCCGGACTACCGCCTGCCGGTCGTGCAGGTGGGCGATCACTACAAAGAGGCCGAGGGCTGGACGCAGGCGCGTCCCAGCGACGAGGCGCCGCGGCCCGATTGGTGGCGCAGCTTCGAAGACCCGCGGCTCGACGGCCTCATGCGCGAGATGCTGGCGGCCAACCTGACCATTGCCCAGGCCGAGGCGCGCAACCGCCAGGCCCAGGCGCTGGTCCGTTCCGCCGGGGCGGGATTCTTCCCCACCGTGGGCAGTTCGGCCTCGGCCACGAGGTCGGGCGGCGGATCGGGCAACGCCGGCACGGGCAGCGGCTCGGGCGGAGGCACGGGCAATCAGTACAGTTTGTCGGGCAACGTCAGCTGGGAGGTCGACCTGTGGGGTCGCGTGCGCAGGACGGTGGAGGCCAGCGAGGCGGGCGCCCAGGCCGGCGCGGCGGATGTGGCGGCCACGCGCCTGAGCATGCAGTCGACGCTGGCGCAGACCTATTTCCAGCTGCGCGCCTTCGATGCCGAGAAGGAGCTCTATCGCCAGACCGTGGCGGCTTATGAGCGTTCGCTGGAAATGACGCAGAACCGCTACGCCGCCGGGGTGGCGGCCCAGGCGGACGTTGCTTCGGCCCGTACGCAGCTCGAGAATGCTCGCGCGCAGATGCTGGCGCTGGACCGGCAGCGGGCCCAGCTCGAGCACGCCTTGGCTGTGCTGCTGGGGCGCGCGCCGTCGCAATTCGGCCTGGAGGCGGGGCCTTTGCTGGCGGGAGTGGTGCCCGAGCCGCCCGCCGGCCTGCCGTCCCAGTTGCTCGAACGCCGTCCCGATATTGCGGCGGCCGAGCGCCGCACGGCGCAGGCCAATGCGCGCATCGGCGTGGCGCAGGCGGCCTGGTTTCCCGATCTGACGCTTAGCGCGCAGGCGGGCTACCGGGGCAGCCAGTGGGCTGAATGGCTCAGCGCGCCCTTCCATTTCTGGTCGCTGGGACCGGCCCTGGCATTCACGATATTCGACGGCGGCGCCCGGCAGGGGCAATTGGAAGAGGCCCGTGCCGTCTACGATGAACAGGTGTCGGCCTATCGGCTCACTGTGTTGTCGGCCTTGCAGGAAGTCGAGGACTATCTCGTGCAGCTTCGTGTGCTGGCGCAGGAGCAGGAGACGCAGGGCAGGGCGCTGGCGTCGGCGCGCGAGTCGCTGCAATTGACTCGGAACCAGTACGACGCTGGAATGATCGATTACCTCAGCGTCGTCCAGGTGGAGGCGACGGCTTTAAGCGCCGAGCGCTCGGCCTTGTCGCTGAGGCTGAGCAGGCTGATTGCTTCGGTGCAGTTGATGACGGCGCTGGGCGGGGGGTGGCAGGTGTCGGAGCTTGAAAGGCCGGAGGCGGATACGGTCCAGTCTCAATGATTATCGATTTTTTAGAGCTTGTTGGATCCAGGGTTTACAAAGCACATATTCGTTGAGTTCTTGACCCGGGTGAGGGGCGGTGTGCGGTTTACAGTCCGCGTCATGCGGCCCTTCGGGCTTCTCGAATTTTTCTTGTTCGGCCGGGCGGCGGCAGAACTCAACCTCGCCGCTACGCGGCTCGGGATTCAAACAGGCTGGCGCCGACACCCCCCGCCCGAACAAGAGAAATTCGGCGCATGCCGAACGGACTGTAAACCGCACACCGCCCCTCACCCTGAAAGGCCAGGCATGCTCGGAGCACCTGAGCCTCAGCTTATGCAAGTAGATGCCGAATACCCGCAATGCCATGAGCGCCGTGCCGCTTCGCCATAGGCAGGGTGTCGGCGGACTGGCCGCCTATGGCGTATACGGGCAGGCCCGCCTCGAAGGCCAGGCGGGAGAAGCCCTCCCAGCCCAGCGGCGGCTGGTCCGGATGGGAGGGGGTTTCCAGCACGTGGCCCAGCACGGCGAGATCGGCCTGCAGGGCGCGCGCGGTTTTCAGGTCGTCGGCATTGTGGGCCGAAACGCCTACCAGGCGGCGCGGCTTCAGATGGGCGTCCCGCCGCGTCAAGGCGTACTCGCGGCTGTTCGGATCGAGGCCGTTGGCCTGCGCTTGGCCATTGGGAGCGGTATGCAGGACGCCGGCGGGGGCGATGCGGTCGCCTCTTGCCAGGGCGGCCGCGTCCTGGGCGCGCAGGTGCACGCCGTCGGCCAGCGTCCACCAGTCTTCCGGGTGAATGCTGTTGACCAGGCACGGCACGCCGGCTTGGCGGCACACTTGCAGGACCGCCTCCAGGCCCGCGCGAACTTCGGCGGCATCGGCTTCGGCGGCCCATTGCGGTTCGCGGAACTGCACCAGCATCTTGCCGCCCGCCAATGCGGTTTCGAGTTTGGACAGGAAGTTCGCCAGGCCTTCCGCGCCGCCTATCGACGTCAACAGATAGCGTTCAGGCAACTGCAGCCAGCGCAGCGGCGGCTCAGTGGCCGGCAGCAGGGGGCCGATATCCAGGGGGCGGTCGGTTCTGACCCACGCCAGCGACTGGCCTTCGATGCCGGTGGGCGTGCCTTGCCATCCGGTCACCTTGCAGAAGGAAAGGCGCACGATGGTCTTGGGGTATTCGTGCACATGGGTGACCCAGCGCGAGGACTCGGTCACGTCGATGTCCAGTTCTTCCTTCAGCTCGCGGGCCAGGGCCTGCAGCACGGTCTCGCCGGGCTCGATCTTGCCGCCGGGCAGCTCCCACCAGCCCGACCAGGGCTTGTCGCCCGGCCGCTCGGCCAGCAGCAGCTCGCCGTCGGGGCGCAGGACGAGGCCCGCCGCCACGTCGACGAAGGGCTTAGACATGGCGGGCGGCCCAGTCGCGCGCGAACTGGCGCGCCACGCGTCCCGAGCGCGAGCCGCGCTCCAGCGCCCATTGCAGCGCTTCGATGCGGGATTCGGCAATGCTTTCGGGCGAGCAGCCGTGGACGCCCAGCCAATAATTGACGATGTCCAGATAGTCGTCCTGCTTGAAGGGGTAGAAGGACAGCCACAGGCCGAAGCGCTCGGACAGCGAGATTTTTTCCTCGACAGTTTCGCCGGGATGGATCTCGCCGTCGGGCTGGTGCTGCGCGCTGAGGTTTTCGCTGAGGTATTCCGGCATCAGGTGGCGGCGATTGGAGGTGGCGTAGATCAGCACGTTGTCGCCCGAGGCGCTGATGGAGCCGTCCAGCACGGATTTCAGCGCCTTGTAGCCCGGTTCGCCTTCCTCGAAGGACAGGTCGTCGCAGAAAATGATGAAGCGCTCGGGACGGGTGCCGAGCAGGTGCACGATGTCGTCCAGATCGGCCAGGTCGGACTTGTCGACCTCGATCAGGCGCAGGCCCCGGTCGGCGTAGGCGGCCAGCATGGCCTTCACGAGCGAACTCTTGCCGGTGCCCCGGGCGCCGGTCATCAGCACGTTGTTGGCCGGCTTGCCTTCGATGAACTGGCGGGTGTTGCGGTCGATGATGCCTTTCTGGCGCTCGATGTGCTGCAGGTCGCCGGCCTCGATGCGGGAAACCTGCTTCACAGCGTCGAGCCAGCCGCGCGCGCCGCGCTTGCGCCAGCGGTATGCGTGGGCGCTCCAGTCGGTTTCGGGCGGGGCGGGCGGCAGCCAGGCTTCAAGTTGGGCCAGAACGCGTTCCGCGCGTTCCACGAGCGTGGTCAGGTCTAAGGCACTCAAGCGTTTCTCCAGGCAATTCCGGGCAAACCGCCATTATCGCCAATTTCGGGCCGAGGGGCAGCGGAGGGCCTTGTGCAAGCACGTATAATCTAGCCTGGCCCGCGAGGTTGTTCCGGCATCCGTCAGCGGTCTCGAGTGTGCCCCTGGGCTTCTTTGTTGCGGATTCCCCTTTGAACCTAGCCGATTTGCTTGCGCCCGTTTCAGACGACATGAAAGCCGTCGATGAGGTCATCCGGGCGCGCCTGAACTCCGACGTCGTCCTTATCCGCACCGTGGGCGACTACATCATCGGCGCCGGCGGCAAGCGGATGCGGCCGGCCTTGTTGCTGATGATCGCGAATGCACTGGGCTACAAGGGGACGCAGCATCATCTGCTGGCCGCCGTGGTCGAGTTCATCCATACCTCCACCCTGCTGCACGACGACGTCGTCGACGAATCCGATCTGCGGCGCGGGCGCAGCACCGCCAACGCCGTGTTCGGCAACGCGGCCAGCGTGCTGGTGGGCGACTATCTGTATTCGCGCTCGTTCGAGATGATGGTCGAAGCCGACTCCATGCGCATCATGCAGGTGCTGTCCCAGGCCACCACCATCATTGCCGAGGGCGAGGTGCTGCAGCTGCTCAACGTGCACGACCCGGCCGTCTCCATCGAGCGCTACATGCAGGTCGTGCGCTACAAGACCGCCAAGCTGTTCGAAGCCGCCGCCCAGGTCGGCGCCATCGTCGCCGGGGCCGACGCCCGCCAGGAAGAGGCGGCGGCAGCTTACGGCCGGCATATCGGCACGGCCTTCCAGCTCGTCGACGACGTGCTGGATTACAGTGGCGACGCCGGCTCCCTGGGCAAGAATGTGGGCGACGACCTGCGCGAAGGCAAGCCCACCATGCCGCTCATCCGCGCCATGGAAGTCGGCACCGAGGCCCAGCGCCGGCTCATCGCCGGCGCCATCGAAGCCGGCGACGGCGACTTCGAGGCGGTGGCCCGGGCCATCCACGACACCGACGCGCTCGACCACACCCGCCGCATCGCCGCCGACGAAGCCGAAGTGGCGCGCCAGGCGCTCGAAGCCTTCCCCGTTTCCGCACATCGCGATTCTTTGCTAAAATTCTGTTCTTTCGCGGTGGAACGAGACCGCTGAAAAGAAGGGCCGGCCCATGGCTTGATAGGGGACCCGGCCATTTTTGGGTCTGAAGCCTTGAGCCTTGGCCTGTAAACTTCAAGCCAAAACACACACTCGGGGTGTAGCTCAGCCTGGTAGAGTACTGCGTTCGGGACGCAGGAGCCGGAGGTTCGAATCCTCTCACCCCGACCAAGTTTTCAAAACAAAGCCCTTGAAATCCAACGCCCGGATTTCAAGGGCTTTGTTTTTGTTGTTGAGGATTGGTTTGGCTCTTCCCCGTTATCGGGGTCTGGGGATGGTTTTCTGGTTCAGGCATGCAGGTGCGCGTGGAATGATCGAGCACGGAGTGTCAGATATTCCGGCGATTACCGCCTATAATGCGGTATATGCCGAATCCGGAAGTTCGAGGAGGACACCATGTTTGCCGAAATAATGAGGGATGCCGGCTACGCCGCCTATCGCTCGCGCTTGAACGCCTTGCTGGGCATTCCCGAGAACGCAACCGAGACGCAGATCCACGACAGCATTGTGCATGGGTTTCCTGCCACACGGCTCGTGGAGTTATGTGAAAAAGGCGAAGTTACCCCGCTTGAGCGCGATCAAATAATTCCCTTGCGCACGCTTAAAACGCGCCTTTCCAAAGAGCAGCCTTTAACGGTAGACGAAAGCGACCGGCTTTTTCGCGCGGCACACATTACCGCCATGGCGCAAACAATCTTTGGCGATCAGGCCAAGGCCAGGCGGTGGCTATCCAAGCCCAAAGCACGATTCAATGGCCAAAATCCTATGGCGCTTCTGACAACGCTCCAGGGTACGCGCCAAGTCGAAGAAATGCTGCTGCAAATTGCCGAAGGCTACGCGTTTTGATTTTTTGGAGAATCAGCGCCTTCCCCGATCTGACCGGACGAGGCGGCATGCTGGCCAGCGGGCGCTGGCACCGTGCCGGAAGGCCTGTCGTTTATCTGGCCGACTCCCCGGCTTCGGCCATGCTGGAAGTATTGGTGCACCTTGAAATCGACGCTGAAGACATCCCGGATAATCTGAAACTGCTTCGCATCGAAATACCCGACAGCGCATCGATGCAAAATCTCGCCGATTATCTGCCCGAGCAATGGGAGGACAGCCCGGCACACACCAGAGCACTGGGCGACGGCTGGCTGGCCAAGAACCAAACTTTGCTATTGCAAGTACCTAGCGCAATCATGCCTCATACACAGAATTATCTGTTCAACCCCCTGCATGCCGAAGCGGGTTTGGCGAAAGTGGAAGTGGAGACTTTGAAGCTGGATGGTCGGCTTGTCGGAACAACGTAGAGTAAAGCTGCGCCAGGGGCTGCTGGATTATTGCGAACGCGATACGCTGGCGCTGGTTAGACTGGCGGATTTCTTACAGAGCGTGAATCTTTGATTCCAAGAAGTTTGAGCGACTGTCCATCTCCGAGCGTACTGTGGCATGGACTGATCCTAGCCTATCGTCATCAAAGCCGTATTTCCCCCCGCCGCCGCGGTATTGATGCTGACCGACCGCTCGACGACAAGCCGTTCAAGCGGCACGTCGGTGCAACCCGCGTCCAGGGCGATCAAGGCAATGATCGGCCCTTCTTGTTCAGCCAGCGCGCGGGCCAGTTCCGTGGCGGCCGACTGCGGTCCATGAAAGAGCGCTGCATCGAACTGCTGGCCCGGCCAGTCTTCGACGACTAGGACGCGGTCGAGCAGAAAGCGGGGCAGGCCGGCAGGCAGCTCGGCATGCTTGGACGGCACCAGGGCGCGACCGCCCACCGCGACGATTGCGGCGAGCTGCACAAGCAGATCGTCGCCGTCATCGGCCAGGCAGAGCATCTGCTCTTTGGGGACCAAGCTGTATGTATTGAGTTCGCCCGTCGGGCCGGGAAGCGTGCAACGTGCGCCCGAAGGCGTGGTTTGCGCGAAATTTGCGCAGGCTTGCGCCAAGGCATGGCGGCCATTTTGGCTGGCCCACGCCTGGAATGCGAGCAATTCATGCTTCAAGGCCTCGCGGCCGCGGGTGTCGATGGATGTCGCCATGCCGGGCGAATCGAGGGCGTCGGCCGAGGCCGAGGCGGGCCGCCGGGACAACAGCCGCAGGGCGTACAGCGGGCCGCCCGCTTTGGGTCCCGTGCCGGACAGCCCCTCGCCGCCGAAAGGCTGGACGCCGACCACCGCGCCGACCATGTTGCGATTGACGTAGATATTGCCGGCCTTGGCCAATTCCGTGGCCGTTGCAATGGTTTCATCGATCCGGCTATGCAGGCCGAATGTCAGTCCGAAGCCGAGTGCGTTGATGTGTTCGATGAGCTGCTGGAAGTCCTGGCGCCGATAGCGCACGACATGCAGCACCGGGCCGAACACCTCGTGCTCCAGCAGCGAGACGGAAGGAATCTCGATGAGGGTAGGCGCCAGGAAAGCCCCGTCGAGCTGATCCAGATCGCTTTGGTCGTGTGCTTGGTAAACCCGGAAGCCTTGCATCCGCAGGCTATCGATATGCTTGGTGACGCGGGCTTTTGCCTCGTCATCGATCATCGCCCCGATGTCCGTCGAAAGAAGAAGGGGATCGCCCACGGCCGATTCGGCCATCGCGCCCTTCAGCATCCGGATCACCTGGTCCGCAATGTCTTCCTGCACGCAAAGTATGCGCAGGGCGGAACATCGCTGGCCGGCGCTGTCGAACGCGGAGGCCATCACATCGCCGACCACTTGTTCGGGCAGGGCCGACGAGTCCACCAGCATGGCGTTCTGGCCGCCGGTTTCCGCGATCAGCGGTACGAAATGTCCGAGTCTGTCGACGCGGCCTGCGATCCGCCGGGCAAGGGTTTGGGCGACTTCCATGGAGCCGGTGAATACGACGCCTTTGACGCGCTCGTCGGCAATCAGGGCGGCGCCGGCTGTTTCGCCCTGGCCCGGCACGAACTGCAGCGCCGATTCCGGAATGCCCGCGCTCAGCAACAAGCGGACCATTTCACGGGCGACGAGCGGCGTCTGTTCGGCCGGTTTGGCCAGCACCGTATTGCCCGCGGCCAGCGCGGCGGCAATCTGGCCCGTAAAGATGGAAAGCGGGAAATTCCACGGGCTGATGCAGGCCACCGGGCCCAGGGACTCATGGGTGTCGTTCTTGAAGCTGTGCTTGGCCTGAAGCGCATAAAAGCGCAGGAAGTCCACTGCCTCGCGCACTTCGGCGATTGCGTTGGCGTAGGTCTTGCCCGCTTCGCGTATGAGTATTCCCGTGAACACGAGGATCTTGTCCTCCAGCGCGTCCGCCGCCGCTTCCAATGCCGCGGCCCGGTGTCCGGGCGAAGTCCGCGACCATTGGCGCCATCCCTGGAAAGCGGCGGAGACAGCCAGTGCGGCATGCTCGGCAGTGGCCTCGGTCACATACCCGACGATGTCGGATCGCCGGGCCGGGTTGCGCACCGTGCACCCCGTTCCCGAAACCTCGCGTCCATCGATCACCGGAGCGGCATGCCAAGGGTGGTTTTCGTGGCTCAGCAGGTGCCGGGTCAAGGCGGCGAGGGCATGCTCGTCGCTCAGGTTGATGCCTCGCGAATTTCTGCGGCTCGCGCCAAAGAGCGATGCGGGCAGCGCAATCCGCGGATGGGGAAGCCCGGCCTGCCCCTCGGCCCGGCCCGTCCTTTCGATGAGGCCGACCGGGTCTTCGATGAGCGTGTCGATCGATCGGGACTCATCGGCGATCTGGTTGACGAACGAGGTATTCGCGCCGTTTTCCAGCAGGCGCCGGGCCAGATAAGCCAGCAAGCGGTCATGAGTGCCCACTGGGGCGTAAATGCGGCACGGGCGATCGAGTCCGCCTTCGGAAACGGGGGCCACGACCTGCCGGTACAGAGATTCGCCCATTCCGTGCAGGCATTGGAATTCGTACTGGCCGGGGGCGTAATCGCGACCGGCCAACTGATACACGGCCGCCACGGTATGCGCGTTATGCGTACCGAACTGCGGATAGCATGCGTCGGGCGCCGAGAGCAGCTTCTGCGCGCACACCAGGTAGGCCAGATCGGTGTGCGCCTTGCGGGTGTAGACGGGATAGTCCGTCAAGCCGTCGACCTGGGCCCGCTTGATCTCGGTGTCCCAATAGGCGCCCTTCACCAGCCTGATCATGAGGCGATGTCCGCTGCGCCGCGAAAGGTCGAGCAGGAAATCGACGACTTGCGGACAACGCTTCTGGTAGGCCTGGACCGCCAGCCCAATCCCGTCCCAGCCGGCCAGCATGGGGTCGAAGCAAAGCCTTTCGATCAGGCGCAGCGAGAGGTCCAGGCGGTCGGCCTCTTCGGCATCGACGTTCACGCCGATGTCGTAGTGCCTTGCCAAGATGGTCAGGTGTTGCAGGCGGGGATAGAGTTCGGCCATGACGCGGTCCAGCTTGGCACGGCTGTAGCGGGGATGAAGCGCCGACAGTTTGATGGAGATGCCGGGCGCATCGTAGAGGCCGCGGTACTGCGCGTCGTGGCCGATCGCGTGCACCGCCTGTTCGTAGGCGTCCATGTAGCGCCGGGCATCCGCGCCTGTCAGCGCCGCCTCGCCCAGCATGTCGTAGGAATAGCGAAACCCCTCCCGTTCCTGTCGCCGAGCGTTGGTCAAGGCATGTTCGATGGTCTCGCCGGTAACGAATTGCTCGCCTATCTTGCGTATGGCGATATCGACGCCCTTGCGGATCAGCGGCTCGCCCCCCTGGGCGATCAGGCGCGTCAGCGAGCCGGCCAGGCCGCTTTCATGGCCGGGAGCGACCAGGCGGCCGGTGATGAGCAGGCCCCAGGCAGCCGCATTGACGAATGTCGATGAAGACCCGCCCAGGTGGCGCTGCCAGTCGCCGGAGGCCACCTTGTCGCGAATCAGCGCGTCGCGGGTCTGCTTGTCCGGAATGCGCAGCAGCGCTTCCGCCAGGCACATCAACGCAATGCCTTCTTTTTCGGACAGCGAGAATTCCTGCAGCAGGCCTTGCGCGAAATCCGTCCTGAAGGCGGTCTTGCGATTGCGCACGGCGTCGGCAAGACGGCAGGCCAGCTCGCGCGTGAAACCGGCCTGCCGGCTCAGGCCCTTGGCCTGGGCCAGCAGACGTTCAACGGCGGCAGTCTCCGGAATCCTGTAGGTGGCAGCGATGGCGTCGCGCAAGGGCGACGCATCGGCTAGCTGCCCGAGCTGGCCGCGCAGCGATGTCGCAGCTGTTGTGATCACGCTGATCCCGGGATGGGCTTTCACCTCCCGGCTCAAAGACGATGTTCACCTATTATGCATTGAGTTTTGTGTCGGCGCCGCCTGGCCGGCGAGCGCCGCCTTTCACCACCGCCGCGCAGGGATTCAACCCCATCGAATAGGCCAGATCGCCCGGCCTGTCGATGTTCCACAAGGCAAAGTCGGCGTCCTTGCCCACTTCCAGGCTGCCTAGCCGGGCCTCCAGGCCCAGCGCTCGCGCGGCATTGAGGGTGAGGCCCGCCAGGGCTTCCTGCGGCGTCAGGCGGAAGAGGGTGCAGGCCATGTTCATGGCGAGCAGCGGCGAAGTCAGGGGCGAGGTGCCCGGATTGCAGTCGGTGGCGACGGCGATGGGCACGCCGGCGTCGCGCAATGCCTGTACCGGTGGCAGGAGGGTGTCGCGCAGGAAATAGAAGGCGCCCGGCAGCAGGACGGCGACGGTGCCGGCGGCGGCCATGGCGGCGATGCCTTTTGCGGACAGGTGCTCGAGGTGATCGGCGGAAAGGCCGCCATACCGGGCGGTGAGCTGGGCGCCGCCCTGGTCGGATAGCTGTTCGGCGTGCAGCTTGACCGGCAGGCCGTGCTGCTTCGCCTTCAGGAAGACGCGTTCGGTTTGCGCCGGGGTGAAGCCGATGTTCTCGCAGAAGGCGTCGACGGCGTCGACCAGGCCTTGGCCGGCCAGCGCGGGCAGCATGGCCTGGCACACCTCGTCGATGTACTCGTCGGCCCGGCCCGCATATTCGGGCGGCAGGGCGTGGGCGCCCAGAAAGGTGGTGCGCACTTCGAGGCCCGGCAGTTGGCCGATCTCGCGCGCGACGCGCAGCATTTTTTCTTCGTTGGGCAGGTCCAGGCCGTAGCCGGACTTGATCTCCAGGGTGGTGACGCCTTCGGCCATCAGGGCATGCACGCGGGGCAGGCTGGCTTGCAGCAGTTCGTCGAAGCTGGCCGCCCGGGTGGCGCGCACGGTCGAGACGATGCCGCCGCCCTGGCGGGCGATCTGCTCGTAGGGCACGCCGTTGAGCCGGGCCTCCCATTCGTTGCTGCGGTTGCCGGCATAGACGGCGTGGGTATGGCAGTCGATGAGGCCGGGCGTGAGCCAGGCGCCGCCGCCGTCGTGTTCTTGCGCGGCGCGTGGGCCGCGCGGCAGGGCGCTGCGCGGCCCCAGCCAGGCGATCTTGCCGTCTCGCGCGGCGATGGCGCCGTCGACGATTTCACCATAGCCGCTGCCAGGCTTCATGGTGGCCAGACGCACGTTCAGCCAGAGCGCATCCCAGTGGTGGACGGAGTGATTCATGATGCGCTCGCCTGGTTTGCCATGCGCGCCGCCAGCCGGGCGGCGACGCGGGCGCTGCGATGGTCGATGTCGAAGTCCGGATTCAGTTCGGCGATGTCCGCAAGACGCATCTTGCCCGATTGCGCGACATGGTCGACCAGGGCCTCCACCACGTCGAGCCCGACGCCTCGGGCGGCGGGGGCGCTGACGCCGGGCGCCACATAGGCGGGCAGCACGTCCAGGCAGAGGGTGAAGTAGACATGATCGACGCCTGCAAGAAAAGCGTCCAGCCGCGCAAGGGCGGCATGGTGGCCGGTCATCTCTTCATCGAGCAGCCAGGTCACATCCAGAGCTTCGGCGCGATCGAAGAGGGCCCGGGTGTTGGCGTAGCGGCTCACGCCCAGGCAACAGTAGTGGAAGGGCCAGCCGCGCTGCCGGCAGTTCTCGGCAATCTGCCGGAACGGCGTGCCGGAGCTGGCGCGGTCGTCCTGCCGCAGGTCGAAGTGGGCGTCCAGGTTGACGATGCCGATGCGGGGAGCCGAGCCCGAGCGGGAGGCCAGGTGGCGGGCCAGGCCTTCGAAAGAGCCGAAGGCGATTTCGTGCCCTCCGCCCAGGGTGATGGGCAGCCAGCCCTGGCCGAGCAGGCCGGCCAGGTGGCCGGAGAGTTCGTCCTGGGCCTGTTCCAGGCCGTCGTGGGCGCCGGCTGCAAGGGGCGCGATGTTGCCCGCGTCGTACAGAGAGCGGCAGTCCAGCACCGGCATATTGGCCAGCATGGCGCGGATGGCGTCGGGCCCTTTGCGCGCGCCGGGCCGGCCATGATTGCGGTGTACGCCCGCGTCGCAGGCGAAGCCGGTCAGGACCACACCCTGGCCGGCCTGGCCCGTCCATGGCTGCACTATCTGGTGCCAGCGCTGCCCTGCCTGGCCTTCGGCGGCGTCGATGCGGCCTTTCCATTGGGACATGTCGGCTGGGGTATGCATGGCGGCACCCGTTTACTTGATCATGGGAAGATGCAGGCCGAAGCGCTTGGCGCAGTCGATGGCGGCCTGGTAGCCGGCGTCCGCGTGGCGCATGACGCCCGAGCCGCAGTCGTTGATGAGGACGCGCTCGAGCCGCCTGGCGGCCGCGTCGCTGCCGTCGGCCACGATGACCATGCCCGCATGCTGAGAGTAGCCCATGCCCACGCCGCCGCCGTGATGGAAGGAGACCCAGCTGGCGCCGCCGGCGGTATTGAGCAGGGCGTTGAGCAGGGGCCAATCCGATACGGCGTCGGTGCCGTCGCGCATGGCTTCGGTCTCGCGGTTGGGACTGGCGACCGAACCGGTGTCGAGATGGTCGCGGCCGATCACGATGGGCGCCTTGAGCTCGCCACGCCGCACCATTTCATTGAAGGCGAGGCCGGCCACATGGCGCTCCCCCAGGCCCAGCCAGCAGATGCGCGAGGGCAGGCCCTGGAAGGCGATGCGCTCGCGCGCCATGTCCAGCCAGCGCGCCACCGATTTGTTCTCGGGGAACAGTTCTTTGATCTTGGCGTCGGTCTTGTAGATGTCTTCGGGGTCTCCGGACAGCGCGACCCAGCGGAAGGGGCCCTTGCCTTCGCAGAACAGCGGCCGGATGTAGGCCGGTACGAAGCCGGGGAAATCGAAGGCCTTGCGCACGCCGGCGTCGAAGGCGACCTGGCGGATGTTGTTGCCGTAGTCGACGGCGGGCACGCCCATGGCGTGGAAGTCGAGCATGGCCTGCACATGCACGGCGCACGATTCCTGGGCGCGATCCATAAGCTCGGCATGCCGGGCAGGGTCTTTGCGCGCCGCTTCCCATTGCGGCACTGTCCAGCCGGCGGGCAGGTAGCCGTTGACGAGATCGTGCGCCGAGGTCTGGTCGGTGACCAGGTCGGGCTTCATGCCGCCTTCTCTGGCGCGGCGGGCCAGCTCGGGCAGCACCTCGGCGGCATTGCCCAGCAGGGCGATGGACACCGCCTCTTTGCGCTCGCAGTGGCGGCGCACCAGGTCCAGCGCCTCGTCCAGGTCTTTGGCCTGCTTGTCGACATAGCGCGTGCGCAGGCGGAAGTTGATGCGGCTTTGCTGGCACTCGACGGTCAGCGATACGGCGCCCGCCAGGGTGGCGGCCAGAGGCTGGGCGCCGCCCATGCCGCCCAGGCCCGCGGTAAGTATCCAGCGGCCGGCCCAGTCGCCATTGAAGTGCTGGCGGCCGGCTTCGGCGAAGGTTTCATACGTGCCCTGGACGATGCCCTGGCTGCCGATGTAGATCCAGCTGCCGGCGGTCATCTGCCCGTACATGAAGAGGCCCTTGCGGTCCAGCTCGTTGAAGTGCCGCCAGTCGGCCCATTGAGGCACGAGGTTCGAGTTGGCGATCAGCACGCGCGGGGCGTCGGGGTGGGTCTTGAAGACGCCTACCGGCTTGCCGGACTGGATGAGCAGGGACTCGTCCTCGTTCAATTGCCTGAGCTCGGCCAGGATCTGGTCGAAGCATTCCCAGTCGCGCGCGGCGCGGCCTATGCCGCCATACACCACCAGATGCTGCGGGTCTTCGGCCACCTCGGCGTCCAGGTTGTTCTGGATCATGCGGTAGGCGGCCTCGCTGATCCAGTTCTTGCACGTGAGCGTACTGCCGCGCGGAGCGCGGATGCTGCGCTTGGGATCGAAGCGGGGGTCGGTGGCGGTGGCTTTTTCGCTGACGGTGTTCATGGCGGTTTCCTTTCTGTTGCTCGGGCGGAAAATGGAGAGATCGGCCAAATGGGCGCCCGGGGTGATGTTGTTCAGTGCAGGCCCAGGTAGGCGGAGGCCAGGTCGGGGTCGCGGGCGGCGTCTTCGGCGCTGCCCTGCCATACGGTGCGGCCCGACTCCAGCACGCACACCTGGTCGGCGACGCTGAGTGCGCGGTCGGTGTTCTGTTCGACCAGCAATATGGTCATGCCGTCTTCGCGCAGCTTCTGCAGGGCCTGGTAGCACAGGTCGATGACCTTGGGCATGAGGCCCAGGGAAAGCTCGTCGATCATGATCAGCTTGGGTCGGGTCATGAGGGCGCGTCCGATGGCCAGCATCTGCTGTTCCCCTCCGGACAGGTTGCCGGCCAGCGAGCCAAGGCGTTCGCGCAGGCGCGGAAAGAGGCTTAGCACCTGCTCCCTGTCCCCGGGGTAATCGGAGCGCGGGCGTATCAGCCCGCCTACCCGAAGGTTGTCTTCCACGCTCAGGTCCTTGAACAAGCGCCGGCCTTCCGGAGATATGGCCAGACCCAGGCGAACGCGGTCGGGCGGGGGCAGGGCGCTGATGTCGCGGCCGTCGAACAGGATGCTGCCGCCATGAAGCCGTATATGGCCGGCGATGCACATCAGGGTGGACGATTTGCCGGCGCCGTTGGCGCCCAGCAGGGCGGTGATGGTGCCGGGCTGCAGCGTCAGCGAGAGTTCGTGCACGGCCTCGAAAGTGCCATAGCCGCAGGTGACGTTCTTGAGCTCAAGCACTGTGTTCCTCCGTGGATTCGGCGGGTGCGCCCAGGTAGGCGGCGCGCACCTGCGGCTGCTGCATGACTTCGCGCGGCGCGCCGCTGGCGATGCGGCGGCCGTTGTCGAGCACGACCAGCCGCTGGCAGATGCGCATGACTTCGCCCAGATTGTGTTCGATGAGGATGATGGTGATGCCCTGCCGGTTGATCTCGGCGATGGTGTCCGCCAGGGTGGCGGCTTCTTTCGAGTTCAGGCCCGCCAGCGGCTCGTCGAGCAGCAGCAGCTTGGGCTCCTGCGCCAGGGCGCGCGCCACTTCGAGGCGCTTGAGCACGCCCAGCGGCTGGATGCCGGGCATCTGGTCGGCATGCCTGGAGATGCCCACCCGGGCAAGCATCCGGCGCGCGATGTCGCGTTCGTGCCGGGAGTCGGTGTGCAGCAGCGCCTTCATGGGCGAATGGGTGTGCCTGGCGCCCGCCGCCAGCGCGACGTTGTCAAGCACGGAGATCTGGCGAAACGGCCTGACCAGCTGCTGCGAGAAGGCCAGGCCTTTGCGGATGCGCTGGTGCGTGGGCAGGCGGGTGAGGTCCTGGTCGCTCAGCTGGATGGAGCCCGCGTTGGCGCCGACGACGCCGGTGATGGCGCGCATCAGGGTGGTCTTGCCGGCTCCGTTTGGGCCGATCAGGCCCAGCAGTTCGCCGGGGTATGCCTCGAAGGAGACGTCGTCCACGGCCTTGAGGCCGCCGAACCGGACCGTGACGCCGCTGACGCGCAGCAGGGCAGTTTCGGGCGTGTGGATCATGAATGCGCTCCGTCGGGCTGAGTGGGCGCGCTGCGACGGCGCAGCAAAGAGCGGACGATGCCGGCCACGCCGCCGGGCGAGAAGCGCATCATCAGGAAAAGCACGCCGCCATAGACCAGCAGCTTATAGTCGCCGATGAACTGGAACCAGGCGGGCAGCGCCGACAGCAGGGCGGCGCCGAAGATCACGCCGGGCACGGAGCCGATGCCGCCGAACACCACCATGGACAGCACGGTGATGGATTCGATGAAGCCGAAGCTTTCCGGGCCGATGTATTTGAAATGCTGGCCGTACAGCGCTCCGGCCATGCCGGCCAGGGCCGTGCCCATGGCGAAGGCGGCGAGCTTGTAGCGGGGCACGTCGACGCCCAGCACGCGCATGGTGTCTTCGTCTTCGGCCACGCCGTTGAACACGCGGCCCATCCATGACTTCTGGATGTAGATGCAGAAAACGGCCACCAAGGCCGCCAGGCCCAGCGCCAGCCACATGAAGCCGACCCGGTCCAGGCCCGAAGCGGGAATGCCCGAGATGCCCATTTCGCCGCCCAGCCATTCCTGCTGGCGCACGACGCCCACGAACAGAAAAACCACCCCCATGGTGGTGATGGCGAGAAAGTCGTCGCGCACCCTTAGGCTGGCCAGCCCGACGATGACGCCCACGATGCCGGCCAGCAGCATGGACGCGGGCAGCGTGGCGAAGAAGGGCACGCCCGCCTTGCACAGCATGGCCGAGGTATAGGCGCCTATGCCCAGGAACGCGGCATGCCCCAGGCTGATCTGGCCGCAGAAGCCGGTGATGAGATTGAGCGACAGCGCGAAGATGACGCTGATTCCCATCGCAGTGAGCAGAGAGATTTCATATGCCATGGTGCGGCCCCCTAACGTCGAGCGAAGAGTCCCTGCGGACGGAACATGAGTACGAAGATGAGCAGGGCGAAGGCGATGGCGTTGCGGTCGAGCCATTTGTCGAGGTAGATGGTGCCGAAGGATTCGGCCACGCCCAGGACCAGAGACGCCAGCAGCGTGCCGCGCACCGAACCCATGCCGCCCAGCACGATGATGGCCAGCGCCTTGTATGAAGGCACGCTGCCCATGGTGGGTTCGACCAGATTGTTCAGCAGGGCCACCCACACGCCGGCGAAGCCGGCCAACGCGGAGCCCACGAAGAAGTTCAGGTCGCGCACCGTGCGCAGCCGGATGCCGAAGGACTGGGCCATCTGCGGATCGGATACGGTCGCCTGGCAGGCGATGCCCACCCGCGTGTGGGTCTGCAGATAGCCCAGCGCGGCGATGATGGCCAGCGAACTGCCCATGACCATGAGCTCGGCCAGGCTGAAATGCAGGCCCCCGAACACCGAGACGTAATGCTGCAGTGGCGGCGTGTCATAGGTGAGGCCCGCCGCGCCGAACAGGATGCGGAAGGCTTCTTCGAAGGCGATGTACAGCCCGATGGAGGCGATCAGCGCGACGAAGGGCGGCTGGCTCAGCATGGGCTCGTAGCACAGGCGATAGATGATCACGCCCACGATGCCCGCGCCCAGCATGGCGAGAATGCACGCCAGCGTGAGGCTGCCCGTGGCATTGGTGGCGAGTACGCCGATATAGCCGCCCAGCGTGAACAGCGCGGCGTGGGCGATGTGCAGGATGCGCAGCAGTCCGTACACCAGGGTGAGGCCAAGGGCGATGAGTGCATAGATGCTGCCTTGCACGAGTCCTTGGGCGACGAGCTCGACTAAGAGCATGTGGGCTCCTGGAGGTTCTTCCCGGAAGCCGGGCCGCTTGAGCGAGCCCGGCTTCATGCTAGGGATGGCGCGTTGCGCGCGCCGAGGCTTACTTGCTGTCTTGCGTGGGGGCGGCCAGCAGTTCCGGATCATGCAGGACTGAGTGGCGGTGGAAGGCGCCGTCCTTCACGACCTGTACCTGCAGGTCTTTATTGACCTCGTGCAGGTCATTGAACTTGAGTGTGCCGATGGGCATGGTGTAGGTGCCCTGGGCGATTGCGTCGCGTAGTTCGGCGCCGCCCTTGCCGCCGGTCTTACGCAGACCTTCGATGAGGATGGCGGTGGCGGTGTAGGTGGAGGCGCCCACCATGTCGGCGCCGAAGCCGGCCTTCTCGCGGAAGTGCTTCAGGAACTCCTGAGTTTCGGGGACGTCGGAATCTCGGTCGAGAGAGGTGACCAGCAGGGTTCCTTCGGAGGCCTTGCCGGCGATTTCGATGAATTTCTCGCTGTCGTAGCCTTCTTGGCCGATCACGGGCACCGTGATGCCGGCGGCGCGCATCTGCGAGACCAGCGGCCCGGCGTTGAAGTAGTAGCCCGACGCATAGATGGCTTCGGGATTGTCGGACTTGATCTTGGCGATCAGCGAGCCGAACTGGCGATCCTTGATGTCGTACTCGTATTCGCTGACGATGTCCAGATCGAACTTGGCGGCGGCTTCTTTGAAGCCCCGGGCCAGGGTCTGGCCAAAGTCGTTCTTGAGCGTGACGAGCACCACGCGCTTCTTGCCCAGTTCGTTGACCAGCTTGGCGCCGCCGCGGCCCTGGACTTCGCCCATGGATGAAACGCGGAACATGTAGTTGCCCGTGCGCGTGACGCTGGGGTCGATGGAATAGGCCACTACGTAGGGGACTTCGGCGGCCTGGAAGATTTGCGCGGCCGGGCGGGTGGCGGCCGAATAGGAGCCCGATACCGCTCCGACCACTTTGTCTCGTTCGATCAGCTTGGTGGCGACCGGCGTGGCCTCCTTGGCCGAGGCCTGGTCGTCGTAGGCGACGAGCACGAGCTTCTCGCCGTTGACGCCGCCCTCGGCGTTGGCTTTTTCGACCGCCAGCTGAGCGCCGATGTGGGCCGAGTTGCCATCGAAGGCGGCAAAGCCTGTCAGCGGGACATTCAGGCCGATCTTGATGTCGGCCAAGGCGCCCGGAGCGGCGAACGCGGTGGACAGGGCAAAAGCCAGGACCAGCTTGCGGGTGGTGACGAGTCGTTTCATTGTTGTCTCCTGTTGGATTGACCACGCGCGCTTTGTGCATCGATCTGGATGTGAAGCCCGCGATATGGTTGCGGCCATTGCGATGGCCATATCTTGTTGCCGGTTCGTGTGGCCGATCTGTTCTTGTCGTGGTAAGTTGTCTATACAACTTTATCAAATAAAATCTCACACATCAATAGTGATTACCAGGAGACAGCGTGGCCAAGGAAGACGCGGCGACACCGCGGTATCTGCGCATCAAGAACTATCTGCTCGCCGGCATTGCGAAAGGCCGCTGGAAGGAAGGGGACGTGGTGCCGGCCGAGCAGGCGCTTGCGCTGAAGTTCGGGGTGTCGCGCATGACGGTCAATCGGGCCGTGAAGGAACTGACGGCCGAACAGGTGCTGACGCGCATACAGGGCTCGGGCACCTATGTGGCCCAGCAGAAGTACCAGGCCACGCTCATCGCCATCAAGAGCATTGCCGACGAGGTGCGCGACCGCGGCCATACGCACAGCAGCGAAGTCCATTTGCTCGAGCGCAGCAAGGCGCAGGAGCCGCTGACGCATCAATTCGGCGTCCCGGCCGGACACGTGCTGTTTCACTCGATCATCGTGCACTTCGACAACGGCGTGCCGATTCAGACCGAGGACAGATGGGTGAATTCGGCGCTGGCGCCGGACTACCTTGAACAGGATTTTGCGGTGACCACGCCCAACGAGTATCTGATGGCAGCGGCGCCGCTGCAGGGCGTACGCTACAGCGTCGAGGCCATGAGCGCCCCGCCGGACATCGCGGCCATGCTGCATATTCCAGAGGGCGAGCCCTGCCTGGTGCTCAAGCGCAAGACATTGTCGCTGGACCAGGTGGCGTCGGTGGCCATCATGTGGTATCCGGGCAGCCGCTACCAGCTGGCCGGCGCGCTATAAAGGCGTTGCAGCATTTTTGCTGGAGGCGGCGAGCCGGGGCGCCGCGCTTGGACTGCCCCGAGCACGAGCTTGGGAGCCGGGGCCGCGGTGGAGCAGCCCTTATGGCGTGTTCGCGCCCGCGGCGGCCGTCATGTTGTCGCTGTGTCTTCTTTCTTGCTCAGTTTGCTGGTGTGCAGAGAGATCATCGGCGGCTGGGCCTGCTGGGCGCGCTCTTGGGCGAGGCGTGTTTCGAGGGGGAGGGAGTACGGCTTGACTTTCCAGGTGCGATACGGGGCAAGAGTCTTCTGTGTAGCAGACATTGAGTTTCCTGTTAGACCACCTAAGCCCTTTTATTGCTAAAAGGCCCTAGCGTTGCGGGAGCCATCATCGTTGCACATGCATATTTCACCAGTGCTACCAGAGGATGGCACATGTATATACATGCGCGCATCAGTGATATCCCTGGGTTTTCCGAATTCCTTCCTCTACGCGGCCTGCTCGGGTTTCGGCGTTCTTCGCACGTCGAGCTGGGTAATGCGCCGACCCTGCAGCTCGGTCACTTCGAATTCGAACCCGTCGATCTCCACCTTCGAGCCGGGTGCGGGCAGGCTGTCCAGGCGGGCCAGGACCAGGCCCGCTATCGACGAGACGTCGAGGCCTTCGTCGAGCAGGGAGCCGGTGCCCAGCTCCTGTTCCAGGTGGTGCAGGTCGGTCGAGCCCGATACGCGCCAATGGCCTTCGCCCACGACCAGTATCGGCGGCTGCTCGTCCTCGTCGGGGAACTCGCCCGCAATGGCTTCCAGAATGTCGATCGGCGTGATGAGGCCTTGTATGGTGCCGTATTCGTCCGCCACCAGGGCCAATTGTCCATGCGAGCCGCGCAGCGTCTCCATGGCCTTGATCACGCCGGTCAGTTCGTTGACCACGATGGGCTGGCGCAGCGACGGCTTGACGTCCAGCCGCCCCGTGTCCAGAAGCTCGGCCAGGAGATCCTTGGCGCGCACCACGCCCAACAGCGTATCCAGGTCTCCCTTGCCGACCGGAAAGAAGCTGTGGGGCGTGTCGCGCAGCATCTTGATGGTCTTGCCGGGGTCGCCGTCCACGTCCACCCAGGAGATGTCCGAGCGGGGCGTCATGATGGTCCGCACGGTGCGTTCCCCCAGGGTCAGCACGCCGCTGACCATATTGCGTTCTTCGGCGCCGAACGCGGGCTGCTCGTCGGCCTCGTCGGCGGGCGCCGTATCGCCGGCGGCCTCGGCAGCCTGCCGGCCTCCGCCCAGTATGCGCAGCACGGCCTCGGCCGTGCGGTCGCGCAGCGGAAGCCGGGCTTCGTTGCGCAGGACGCTGCGGCGGGCGATCTGGTTGAAGAACTCGATCACAATGGAAAAGCCGATGGCCGCGTAGAGGTAGCCTTTGGGAATGTGGAAACCCAGGCCTTCGGCCGTGAGGCTCAGGCCGATCATCAGCAGAAAGCTCAGGCACAGCACCACCACGGTGGGGTGGGCGCTCACGAAGCGGGTCAGGGGCTTGGAGGCCCACAGCATGATGCCGATGGAGATGATGACGGCGGCCATCATGACGGGCAGCTCGTCCACCATGCCCACGGCGGTGATGACGGCGTCCAGCGAGAACACGGCGTCCAGTACCACGATCTGCGCGACGACCACGCCGAAGCCCGCGTAGGCCTTGGATTCGCTGTGAACGTGAGCCTTGCCTTCGAGACGTTCGTGCAGCTCCGATGTGGCCTTGAACAGCAGGAACAGGCCGCCCAGCAGCAGTATCAGGTCGCGGCCCGAGAAGGTCAGGCCCGCGACGGCAAAGAGGGGCGCCGTCAAAGTGACCAGCCAGGACACGATGGACAACAGGCCCAGGCGCATGATCAAGGCCAGGGACAAGCCTATGATGCGCGCCTTGTCGCGTTGACTGGGCGGCAGCTTTTCGGCCAGGATAGCGATGAAGATCAGGTTGTCGATGCCGAGGACGATCTCCAGCACGACGAGGGTCAGCAACCCAATCCAGACATTGGGGTCAAATAACAGGTCCATGAGGGTCCGAGTCGGTTTTGAAAGAGGGGCGCGCCTTGGCCTGCGGCGAGTCGCCGGGCAATGCGCCAGGGGCCGTGGAAGGCGATAGGGAACGGAAGAGAGGAACGGAAGATCGTCTCATGCAGAGGCGAAGAGTGGCTGGCGTCTTAGTATAGTTTAGCTTGGGCCGCCTGCGTGATTCGCACGTACACACCCGATATAAACGAAGCGTACACGCTTATTAAGTAGACATAACGCCTGACGCTGGTCTATACTTTCGGCTTGGAGGCGTTTTGCGGCTTTGTCGCTCATCTGCCTTCTTTATGGGCCTATTTTCGCGATTTTTACTTCGGGCCCCTCCAACTGCCACCATGCGGTGGCTCGGCCGCCGGCCGATTCAACGGTTCTTCGAACCGCATAAACGTACGAATCCACGTACGGTCGAGGTACGCCACACGTACCCAATATCGCAGGGTTCGCGCTGCCATCGCGGTTGATTCCGCGTCGCGCGCCCTTGGTTATGGCCGCCTACAACGAGCCTTTCGAATGCTGCGGCGCCGGCATGCCGGCCCTTTGCGTTGTGTCGTCCATAGAAAATCAATCATAAGGATCTTGTTCCATGCAGGACACAGAGTTGTTTCAGTTATCCGGGCTGACCGCCGTATTGCTGCTGGTCGGCTTTTATGCGATTACCTTTCTGATGTCGCTGACGATCAGGCAGAAAAACGAGAATGTCGACGGATACATGGTCTCCAACAACGCCATCGGCTTCGGCCTGTCCGCAGCGAGCATGATCGCCACCTGGATATGGGCGGCTTCCTTCTACGCCAGTGCCAGCGCCGGCTACCGCTACGGCGTTTCGGGGCCCATCCACTACGGCCTGTGGGGCGCTTTGATGATTCTGTTCATCTATCCCTTCGGTCGCCGCTTCCGTCAGCTCGCGCCCAAGGCGCATACCCTGGCTGAAGTCATGCATGCGCGGCATGGCAGGTCGAGCCAGTTGATCATGGCGGTGTCGAACCTGGTGGGAAGCTGCATCAGCCTCATGGTCAACTTCACCGCCGCCGGGGCGCTGGTGTCGATACTGAGCCCCCTGAGCTTTGTGCAGGGCGTGCTGATCGCGGCGGCAGGCGTGCTTTCGTACACCATATGGTCGGGTTTCCGCGCCTCGGTCATGACCGATTTCGCCCAGCTCGCGGCCATGATCGTGTCGGCCGTGGTGATCATTCCCATCATCTTCTTCAACGTCGGGGGCACCGAGATGCTGGCGGCCAATATGTCGGCGCTGACCGAACAGCAGGCCGACTTCTTTTCCTCCGAGGCCTTCCTGAGGCAGGGCGCCCCCTATTTCGTCGCCGTGCTGGCCTATGCCATAGGCAACCAGACCATCGCGCAGCGGCTGTTCGCGGTGCGCGAAGACCTGATCAAGCCCACCTTCATCTCGGCCACGATAGGCTACGGCGCCATCGTCATCGGTCTGGGCATGCTGGGGCTGCTCGCCTTGTTCATCGGGCTGGAGCCGGCCAACGGCAACCTCAACAACATCATTCCCCAGATGGCCTCGGCCTATCTGCCGCCGTTCGCCATCGGCCTGTTCTTCATTCTCGTCGTGGGCTCGCTGTCGTCGACGGCGGACTCGGACCTGTCGGCCCTGTCGGCGATCGTGATGACCGACATTTACGGCAAGAACCTGGCCAAGGGCCGGCCCGATCCCGCCCGCATGCTGTTCTGGGGCCGCATGACCATGGTGGTCGCGACCATGGTGGGCGTGATCTTCGCCAGCCTGCGCATGGACATCCTGGTAATGCTGGTCTTCGTGGGGGCGTTGTGGGGCGCCATCGTCTTCCCGGTCATCATGAGCTTCTATTGGGACCGCATCACCAACAGGGCTTTCACCAGCGCGGTCGTCAGCGCCGTGGCCCTGTTCACCCTGGTAAGGTTCGAACTGATTCCATTGCAGGGCGCGCCGGCCGTGCTGTTCGAACTGCTCGCCTCGGTGGGCGGCGGCGTCGTGATCGGCCTGATGGCTTTCGGTTTCTTCGGCAAGACGGCGGGCCTGGTGCTGGGAGCGCTCGCCATGGCGGTGCTGGCGCCCTTCAGCATCGGCTTCCTGCGCGATTATGTGGTGCTGCTCAGTTCGCTCACGGCGTATGGCGTCAGCGCCATCGTCTGCGTGGCGGTCAGCCTGAGATCCAGCGAGCGTTTCGATTTCGGCCTGCTCAACGAACGAGTAGTGGCGTTCCAGCACGATGCCGCCGAAGCTGTCCCGGCCCCGCGGGCCGCAGGCAAGGCGCTGCGGCAAAAAGACGCCGTCCGCGCCGCTTCCGAAAAAGTGTCGTCCCAGACCCTCTGAACTGAAGGAGAAGAAGCATGAATGCATTGGGGCTCAGCGCCTACATATTGATATGGCCGGTCATCTCGGCAGCCATCCTGGCGATGCTGGTCGTGGCCCTGATCCGCGACGTGCGCAGGGCGCGCCGCAACGGCGACGAAATGATCTGATCGGCGGCGGCTTGGCGCGGAGGCGAGGCGGCGGCGTTCCGCCGTCCGGGCGCCCGGATGTGCACTCCCTGGGCCGCATGGCCAGGCTGGCCCTGATTACTTGGTAAACTTGTTCTATTCCATTTTGTTACGGATATGAGCGCTGGGCCGGCCGTCGGCAATCGCCGGGGGCCGGCCCAGTGTCCGTACCCGCAACGGCAACCTGCAATTCGCTCTAGAGGCTCCAGATGCCGCAATATCGTTCCCGCACTTCGACCCATGGCCGCAACATGGCCGGCGCGCGCGCGCTTTGGCGCGCCACCGGCATGAAAGACGACGACTTCAACAAGCCCATCATCGCCGTCGTCAATTCCTTCACCCAGTTCGTGCCCGGGCATGTGCACCTGAAGGATCTGGGCCAGCTCGTGGCGCGCCAGATCGAAGCGGCGGGCGGGGTCGCCAAAGAGTTCAACACCATCGCGGTCGACGACGGCATTGCCATGGGACATGGCGGCATGCTGTATTCCCTGCCTTCGCGCGAGCTCATCGCCGATTCCGTCGAATACATGGTCAACGCGCATTGCGCCGACGCCATGGTGTGCATCTCGAACTGCGACAAGATCACGCCGGGAATGCTGATGGCCGCCATGCGCCTGAACATCCCGGTGGTGTTCGTTTCGGGCGGCCCCATGGAGGCCGGCAAGGTCATCGACACCGGCACCAAGAAAGTGCTGATGAAACTCGATCTGGTCGACGCCATGGTCAAGGCGGCCGACACCCAGGTCAGCGACGCCGAAGTACAGACCATCGAGCGCAGCGCCTGTCCCACTTGCGGCTCATGTTCCGGCATGTTCACCGCCAACTCCATGAATTGCCTGACCGAAGCCCTGGGCCTGGCACTGCCGGGCAACGGCTCGCTGCTGGCCACGCATGCGCGCCGCCAGTCGCTGTTCGAGAACGCCGGCAGGCTGGTCGTCGATCTGTGCAAGCGCTATTACGAGCAGGACGATGCCTCGGTTCTGCCGCGCAACATCGCCACCGTGCAGGCGTTTGAAAACGCCATGGCCCTGGACGTCGCCATGGGCGGCTCGACCAACACCGTGCTGCACCTGCTCGCCGCCGCCCAAGAGGCCGGCGTCGACTTCACCATGTCGGACATCGACCGCATTTCGCGCCGCGTGCCCTGCCTGAGCAAGGTGGCGCCCGCCACCGACAAATACCATATGGAAGACGTCCACCGCGCCGGCGGCATCTTCGGCATCCTGGGCGAACTGGCCCGTGCCGGCCTGCTCAACCTGGACGTCGGCAATGTGCACAGCGGCACGCTGCGCCAGGCCATCGACCGCTGGGACGTGAACAGCGGCCACGCTGCCGAAGAAGTGCTGGACTTCTACCGCGCCGCCCCTGGCGGCGTGCCCACCCAGGTGGCCTTCAGCCAGGACCGCTACTACGACACCCTGGATGTCGACCGCGAAGGCGGCTGCGTGCGCTCGCGCGAGCATGCCTATTCCCAGGACGGCGGCCTGGCCGTGCTGTACGGCAACCTGGCGCCCAACGGCTGCATCGTCAAGACGGCGGGCGTGGACGAAAGCATACTCACCTTCACCGGCACGGCGCGTGTCTACGAAAGCCAGGAATCGGCGGTCGAGGGCATTCTGGGCGGCGAGGTCAAAGCCGGGCACGTGGTCATCATCCGCTACGAAGGTCCCAAGGGCGGCCCGGGCATGCAGGAAATGCTCTATCCCACCTCTTATCTCAAGTCCATGGGGCTGGGCGCCAGCTCGGCGCTGCTCACCGACGGCCGTTTCTCGGGCGGCTCGTCCGGCCTGGTCATCGGCCATGCTTCGCCCGAGGCGGCGGAGGGCGGCAACATCGGCCTGGTCAACGACGGCGACACCATCGAGATCGACATCCCCAACCGCCGCATCCACCTGGCCATCAGCGAACAAGAGCTTGCCGAACGGCGCGCCGCCATGGAGGCGCGCGGCGACAAGGCCTGGCAGCCGGTCGATCGCGAGCGTTATGTGTCCCAGGCCCTGCAGGCCTACGCCGCCCTAGCCACCTCGGCCGACCGAGGCGCGGTGCGCGACGTCAGCCAACTGCGCAATCGATAGGCCTAGGGCCGCAATAGCCGGCGCATGCCCCTGACACTGCTGAACATTGTCTTACCCGTGGCGGCCGTCGCCGTCCTGGGCTTCTTGTTCGGCAGGCGTCAGGCGCGCCGGCCGGACATGGATTTCATCAATCACGCCAATGTGATGGTGTTCTGTCCGGCGCTGGTGTTTTCCGCCCTGCTGGACAATCCGGTCGACCTGGTGCACAGCTGGCCGCTGGTGGCCGCCGGAGTCCTGATCATCATCGTGCCGGGCGTGCTGCTGGCTTTGATGCCGCAGCGAGGCGTGGCCCGAAGAGCGTTCCTGGTGACAGGGATGTTCCGCAATACCGGCAACGTCGGCATCCCGTTGATGATGCTGGCGTACGGCAGGCATCTGATGGGCGACATCGTGGTGTTGTTCGTGCTGTCGAACCTGATGCATTTTTCGCTCGGCCTGATCCTGTTGTCGCGCAGCAGCAGCCGCTGGATGTGGCTGCGCAATCCGAACATCTGGGCCGCCGTATCGGGCGTGCTCCTTGCGCCGTATCGCCATAACTTTCCGCCCTTTGTCGCGACCCTCGTCGAAATGCTGGGCCAGATAGCCATTCCCCTGATGCTGTTCTCGCTGGGCGTGCGGCTTGCGCAGGACCGCATCGACCAATTGGGCCTGGCGCTGCGCATCAACGCACTTTACCTGCTTGCCGGTCTGCTGACCTTGCCGATTGTGTTGTGGATGTTGCCGCTGACGCCCGAATGGTCTCGCCTGGTGGTGCTGTCGGCCATGCTGCCGCCCGCTGTGCTGAATTACCTGTTGTGCGAACAGTATCGCGCCGACCCGCGCATCGTCGCCAGCGTGGTGCTGTTGGGCAACGTGATGTCGCTTGTGACGATACCGTTGGTGGTGTGGGTCACGCTGGTGTGGTGGTAGGCGACATCGGGCTTGGGCCGGTCGCAGCAATGGAGGATGCAAGTACGTTTTTTACTTTCTTAGAACGGTGGGTTGTACCCAAATAAGGTATGATCAAACCTATTATGGGTAAGAAAAACACGGTGCGGCCTAAGAGCCTCGCGGATGCTCTCTTTTCTGGCACCAAGCAACGGGTGCTGGCGATTCTTTACGGCCAGCCGGAACGCAGTTTCTATGCGAATGAGTTAATCGGTCTGGCAGCCAGCGGTTCGGGGGCGGTGCAACGCGAACTTGCCACGCTGACCGATAGCGGGCTGGCCACTGTCAAGACTGTGGGCAATCAAAAACATTATCAAGCCAATCTCGATTCGCCTATTTTCGGCGAACTACGTGCGATCATACAAAAAACTGTCGGCTTGGCAGACCCATTGAAAGAGGCGCTTGAGCCTTTTGCGCCTCTTATCCTGGCTGCTTTTATCTACGGCTCTATCGCAAAAAGGACTGATACCGTCGCCAGTGATATAGACTTGATGCTGATCAGCAATGAAGTCAGCTATGGTGAATTATTTTTGGCGCTCGAGGAGGTAAGCATTCGCCTTGGCCGTCCGGTAAACCCCACGATTTGGTCTCTAGAAGAATTCGAAAGACGCCATGTTCGGCAAGAATCGTTTTTGTCCCGTGTGATAAAGCAGCCTAAAATCTGGCTCATAGGAGGGAATGATGTCCTCGGCATTCGTGAACCTATGCGGCCCGGGGAAGCCTTTACGGGTCGAGCCTCCTGACCATAGGGAGCTAGAAGGTTTGATTCGTTCGGGACATGCCCGAATGCGTGACGCGCTGAACACTACCCTCTCAATAGAGAGTCGGTTCGATCTAGCCTACAACGCGGTGCACGCACTCTGTCTTGCAGCGTTGCGCTGGCATGGCTATCGCCCGAGCAATCGATATGTCGTTTTCCAATTACTGCCGGATACGCTGGGTCTGGGTCCGGACGTTTGGCGCGTCCTAGCAAAATGCCACGGCATCCGCAATCTGAGCGAGTACGAAGGTGACTTGAATATCGACGAACGTATTGTCATTGATTTACTGGCTGCGACTCGCACTGTCGTAGACAAAGTCGATATGTTGTTGTCGTTGCGATAGAAGACGTGGAGAGCAATCAGGCTGGGCACAGCGCCATCGTCATCCTTGCGCTCCGTCCGCGCTGGTGACACACTGGCCTTTTGAGCCAGGAGACCGCCATGCCCGAAGAAAAGCGCCGCTTGCGTTCGGCCCATATCACCCAGGGGGCCGAGCGGGCGCCCAACCGGTCCATGTACTATGCCCTGGGCTACACCGAAGAAGACTTTTCAAAACCCATGGTGGGCGTGGCGAACGGGCACAGCACCATCACGCCTTGCAACAGCGGCCTGCAAAAGCTGGCGGACGCGGCCATAGCGGCCATCGCGGCGGGCGGCGGCAACGCCCAGCTGTTCGGCACGCCCACCATCTCCGACGGCATGGCCATGGGCACCGAGGGCATGAAGTATTCGCTCGTATCGCGCGAGGTCATCGCCGACTGCGTCGAAACCTGTGTGCAGGGCCAGTGGATGGACGGGGTTCTGGTGATAGGCGGCTGCGACAAGAACATGCCCGGCGGCATGATGGGCATGCTGCGCGCCAACGTGCCGGGCATCTATGTATACGGCGGCACCATTCTGCCGGGCCGGCTGGACGGCAAAGACCTGAACATCGTCAGTGTGTTCGAGGCGGTGGGCGAGAACGCCGCGGGCCGGCTCAGCGACAAAGAACTCAAGCGCATCGAGCTGCACGCCATACCCGGCCCCGGCTCGTGCGGCGGCATGTACACCGCCAACACCATGAGCTCGGCCTTCGAGGCAATGGGCATGAGCCTGCCTTACTCATCCACCATGGCCAATGTGCACGACGAAAAAGCCGAGTCCGCCGCCGAGTCGGCGCGGGTGCTGCTGCAGGCCATAAAGAACGATCTCAAGGCGCGCGACATCGTCACACGCGAGTCCATCGAGAACGCGGTCAGCGTCATCATGGCGATAGGCGGGTCCACCAACGCGGTGCTGCACTTCCTGGCCATCGCCCACGCGGCGGGTGTGCGATGGACCATCGACGATTTCGAGCGGGTGCGCAAGAAAGTGCCGGTGCTGTGCGACCTCAAGCCCAGCGGCCGCTACCTGGCGGTGGACTTCCATCGGGCGGGCGGCGTGCCCATGGTAATGAAGCTGCTGCTCGATGCGGGCCTGCTGCATGGCGACTGCATGACGATAACGGGACAGACCGTGGCCCAGCAGCTCGAAGGCCTGCCCGACACGCCCTACGCGGACCAGGACGTCATCCGCAGCCTGGACAAGGCCCTTTATGCCCAGGGACACCTGGCCATACTCAAGGGCAATCTTTCCACCGAGGGCTGCGTGGCCAAGATCACCGGCCTGAAAACGCCGGTCATGACCGGCCCCGCGCGGGTCTTCAACGACGAGCAGTCGGCGCTGGCCGCCATTCTCCAGGGACGCATCAAGGCGGGCGACGTCATGGTGCTGCGTTATCTCGGCCCCAAGGGCGGGCCGGGCATGCCCGAAATGCTGGCGCCCACCAGCGCCCTGATCGGCGCCGGGCTGGGCGATTCCGTGGGCCTGATCACCGACGGCCGCTTCTCGGGCGGAACCTGGGGCATGGTGGTGGGCCATGTGGCGCCCGAAGCGGCGGTGGGCGGCTGCATCGCCCTGGTCGAAGAGGGCGACTCCATCACCATCGACGCGCACAAGCAAGTGCTGCAGCTCAATGTGTCCGACGGCGAGCTGGCCCGCCGCCGCGAGGGCTGGACGCCGCCCCAGCCGCGGTACACCCGCGGCGTGCAGGCCAAGTTCGCCTTCAATTGTTCCAGCGCCAGCACCGGCGCGGTGCTCGACGAGTTCTGACTCAAGCCGCCCGCGCCGGCGCGCCGGCCGTCGGGCCCGTGGGCCGGCTGCGATACAGCAGAAAGCCCACGATGGCCAGGTTGAGCAGGTTCCAGCCGATGCAGAAGACGAAGGCCAGAAAATAGGAATGGCTGGTGTCGTAGACCTTGCCCGGCAGCCAGCCCCCCAGGGCCATGCCCAGCATGGTGGCCATGATGACGGTGCCCACGCGCGCTCCCGCTTCGCGCGGTGAAAAATACTCGCGCACGATGATGGCGTAGGTGGGCACGATGCCGCCCTGGAACAGCCCGAACAGGGCCGAGACGATATACAGCGAAACCAGCCCCTTGGTCGGCAGAAACATGAACAGGGCGATCATCTGCAGGAATGATGTCAGCAGCAGCGTGCGCAGGCCGCCGATGCGGTCGCACACCGCACCGAAGAACAGCCGGCTGGCGATGCCGCATGCCAGCATCAGCGAAAGCATCTCGGCGCCCCGCGCGGGGCTGAAGCCCAGGTCGATGCAGTAGGCGACGATGTGCACCTGGGGCATGGCCATGGCCACGCAACAGGCGACCCCCGCGATGCTGAGCAGGAGCTGAGCGCGCCCCGGCGACATGCCGAAGGGGCGGTCGCTTGCCGCGGCGGCGCGCGCCAGATGACGCGGACGGTTCTTGCCTTGCGGCACATTGCTGTGGCCGGTGGGCGGCGGCGCCCGCATCAGCATGGCCAGCCCGGCCATGGTGACCAGGCAGAACAGGCCCAGGTAAATATAAGTCTGGCGCCAGCCCGCTTCGAGTATGAAGTGCTGGACGACGGGTGGAGCGATGGTGCCGCTCAGGTAGTTGCCGCTGGCCGCCACGGCAACCGCCAGCCCGCGGTAGCGCACGAACCACAGCGAAGTGTCCGCCACCAGGGGAGCGAAGGCGCTCGAGCCGCCGAGCGTCCCCAGCAGCACGCCGTGGATGGCGATGAAGACCCAGATATTGCTCGCCAGCGCCGAGAGGATATAGCCCGACCCCAGGCCCACGGCGCCGACCAGCAAAGGCACGGTGACGCCGTAGCGGTCGGAGAGATGGCCCATGAGTATGCCGCCCAGCCCGAAGCCCACCATCATGATGGTGTAGGGCAGCGATGCGACTCCCCGCGCCGAGCCGAAATCGGCCTGTACCGCCGGCAGCACGACGGCCATGATGTACATGCCGGCCGTGCCTATGGTCATGAGCGCCAGGGTGACGAGCAGGCGCACGACGGCCTGCCGCGAATCGGGCGCAGAGGGGCGAGTCTGAGAAGGCGCTTCGCGTGCCACGGCGGGACCAGGTTAGCGGCCTTCCGCGGCCGCGGAGCGCCTCCAGGGGCTTCCCGCGGCCGCAGCCGGCCGACCGTATTGAAAAGGTTTAGAAGGGATAGTGGCGGGGCGCGGTCTGGACGGAGATCCAGCGCAGTTCGGTGAACTCGTGGATGCCGGCCTTGCCGCCGAAGCGGCCGAAGCCGCTGCCCTTGACTCCGCCGAACGGCATTTGCGCCTCGTCGTGGACGGTGGGCCCGTTGACGTGGCAGATTCCAGACTGGATGCGGGCCGCCACCTGCCAGGCGCGCGCGGCGTCCTTGCCGAACACCGCGGCCGACAGGCCATAGTCGTTGTCGTTGGCGACGGCGATGGCTTCTTCGGCGCCGTCGACGCGCACAATGCCCTTGACCGGACCGAAGGATTCGTCGCTGTAGATCTTCATGTCGGAGGTGACGTGGTCGATCAGCGTGGCGGGGATCAGCGTGTTGTCGGCCTTGCCGCCGCAAAGCAGCTTGCCGCCCTTGGCCAGCGCGTCGTCGATGAGGGCGTTGCAGCGTTCGACCGTGGCCATGTCGACCACCGAACCCAGCACGACCGGGCCTTCGCGAGGGTCGCCCAGGGGCAGGCTCTTGGCCTTTTCGGTCAGGCGGGCGACGAAGTCGTCGGCCACTTTTTGATCGACGATGATGCGCTCGGTCGACATGCAGATTTGCCCGGAGTTGGCGAAAGCGCCGAACGCCGCCGCATTGACCGCGTCATCGAGGTCGGCGTCGTCGAGAACGACGAGCGGCGCCTTGCCGCCCAGCTCGAGCACCGAAGGCTTGAGATACTTGGCGCAGGTGGCGGCGATGATCTTGCCGACCCGGGTCGAGCCCGTGAAGTTGACGCGGCGCACGGCGGGATGGGCGATGATGGCTTCGACGATTTCACCGGCGTCGGCGGGCGCGTTGGTAATGAAGTTGACCACACCCTCGGGGAAGCCGGCCTCGCTCAGCGCTTCGATGATGAGGCCGTGGGTGGCCGGGCAGATTTCGGATCCCTTGAGAATGACGGTGTTGCCGCAGGCCAGAGGGGTGGCGACGGCGCGCACGCCCAGGATGACGGGTGCGTTCCAGGGCGCCATGCCCAGCACGACGCCGGCCGGCTGGCGCACGCCCATGGCGAGGCTGCCGGGCACGTCGGAGGGAATGACTTCGCCGTGTATCTGGGTGGTGAGGGAGCCGGCTTCGACCAGCATGTTGGCGGCCAGTTGCACATTGAATGCGGCCCACATCGCCGAGGCGCCGGTTTCATGCGCCACGGCTTCGATGAAGGCTGCTTCTTTGGCCTTGAGGGCCTGGCCTGCCTTGATGAGCAGCGCGCGGCGCTCGGTCGGACCCATGGCCGCCCAGGCGGGAAACGCCTTGGATGCTGCCTCGACGGCCGCGACTGCGTCATCGACCGTGGCGGCCGGCGCTGTGGTGGCCACCTTGCCGTCGAGCGGATTGCGGCGCTCGAAGGTGGCGCCGTTGCTTGCCGCCCTTTGCTGGCCGTTGATGAGCAGGGAGATCGATGACATGTTTTCCTCCAGGGAATTTATGGTTTATTGAAGAGCATAACCCATGGCGGCCTAGGACCTGTTGACGCTAAAAGGACGGCCGCACGGGCCCTGGAGGGTCAGCCGCCCATGATGTGGCGTTCGCGTATCAATTTGCCGAAGCGCTCGGCGTCGTCGACCGCCTTCTGGCCGAACTCGTCCGGCGTCATGGGGGCCGGTTCGGAACCCATGACGGCAAGCGTTTCCTTGAAGGCATCGGAGCGAACGATCTTGTTGATCTCGGTGTTCATTTTTTCGATGATTTCGGGCGGTGTGCCGGCCGGCGCATAGAAGCCGAAGTAAGTGTCCGCGTCGAAATCGGTCAGCCCGGCCTCGTGCAGCGTGGGTACGTCTGGAAAGCGGGTGGAGCGATGCATGCTGCCTATGGCCAGCAGCTTGAGCTTGCCGGCTTCGACGTTGGCCAGGCCGATGCCCGGGTCGAACATGAAATCGACCTGTCCGCCCAGCAGGTCGCGCATGGCCGGCGCCGCGCCCCGATAGGGAATGTGCACCGCATCGACGCCCGCTTTCTCTTTGAAGAGCTCGCCCGCCAGGTGCGGTGAGGAGCCGTTGCCCGGTGAACTGTAGTCGAGCTTGCCCGGGTTCTTCTTGAGATGGTCGATGAACTCCTGCACATTGTCGGCGGGGACTTCAGGCGTGGTCTCGAGGTATACGATCACGCGCGCTGCCGCGGCCACCGGCACCAGGTCCTTCATGGGGTCGAACGTCATGTTGTCGTAGATGAGCGGGTTGATCGAGACCATGCCGCCGGAGGACATCAGGAAGGTATAGCCGTCCGGCGCGGCCTTGGCCGCCGCATCGCCGCCGATATTGCCGCCCGCACCGGCCTTGTTCTCAACCACGAAGGGCTGCCCCAGGGCTTCTCTGAGCGGCTCGGTGATGGCCCGCGCGATCTTGTCGGCCGCGCCGCCGGGCGGGAAGTTGACGATGACGGTGACGGGTTTGCTGGGCCATTGCTGCGCCGGCGCCGGGGCCGGCATCAGGGCAAGGACGGCCGTGGCCGCGGCGGCCAGCGCCATGCCGCGGCCGAGCAGAAGGCGCCTGCGTGGGGAATGAGCTGTTTTCATGTTTGTCTCCGTGTGGTTATGTGCTGCGGTTTATCCGGAATGCGGCCCTGGTGCTTCAGGCCGCTGGTCGTCTCAGGCGACCCGTACTTCGACCAGAATGGGTCCTTTGGACTGCAGCGCCGACTTCAGGGTGCCGGCCAGCTGGGCCGGGTCTTCTACGCGCAGGGCCTCGCAGCCGTGCCCTTTGGCCAGGGCGATGAAGTCCAGCCCCGGCAGCTCGGAGCCCTGCAGGTGGTCGCCCGGCTTGAAGCCGAAGGTATGGGCGAACTCCTGCAGCGCGGCATAGCGCTGGTTGTTGATGATGATGAAGGTGATGGGCAGTTGAAGCTGTACGGCGTTCCAGAGCGCCTGGATGGAATACATGCTGGAGCCGTCTCCGACCAGGCCGATGATGCGTTTTCCGGGCATGCCCAGGGCCACGCCGACCGAGGCCGGCAGGCCGTAGCCCAGCCCGCCGCTGGCCATGGTGTAGAAGGTCTCGCTGCGGTAGATGGGCATGTAGCGGTGCATCACCGGCCGGGCGCTGGGGGCCTCTTCGACGATGACGGTGTCGGGCGCGCGCACTTCGTCCAGCGTTTGCAGCAGATAGGCCACCGACATGGGCGTGGAGGGTTCGGCGCGCGGGGCTTTTTGCCGGAGGGGGGGCGCCGGCCGCTTCGGCGGGGTGGTGGCCCGCAGCAGCGCGGAAACGCCGGCCCGCACTCCGCATACCAGAGCCGTGCCTTCGGGCGCCCAGGCGGCGATGGCGGGGTCGTCGATGATTTGCGCCAGCCTGGCGCCCGCCGGCAGATGGGGGCCCTCGCCTTCGATGTGATAGGTAAAGGCCGGCGCGCCCAGAACGAGTATGGCGTCGTGTCCCCCCAGCGCGCCGACGATTTTTGCGCGTTCGGCGGCCAGGTAGCCCGCGAACAGGGGATGGTCGCCGGGAAAGCCGCAACGCGCCGACATGGGGGCGATCCAGACGCGCGCGTTGTGCTTCTCGGCCAGCTGCAGGGTTTCATCCCAGGCGCCGTCGCGGTCCACGCCCGTGCCGACGACGAAGGCGGGCCGCTCGCAGCGGTCGAGCATGTCGGCCACCTGGGCCAGGATGTCGGCCTGGGGCGCGGCGGCGGTGCTGACCGTGCGCGGCCGCAGATAGTCGCAGCGCCGGTTCCAGTCGTCGGACGGAATCGACACCAGCACCGGGCCGCAGGGCGCTTGCGTCGCCATATAGTAGGCGCGCGCAATCGCCTGGGGCACGTCCTCGGCCCGGGCCGGCTCCACGCTGTATTTGACGTAGGGCATGGCCAGGTGAGTGGGATCGGATGAGGACAGGAAGGGGTCGTACGGCAGAATGGAGCGGGCCTGCTGGCCGGCGGAAATGACCAGGGGCGTGGCGTTTTTATGGGCGGTGAAGATGGCGCCCATGGCATTGCCCACGCCGGCCGCCGAGTGCAGGTTGACGAAGGCCGCCTTGCGCGTCGCCTGGGCGTAGCCGTCGGCCATGCCGACGACCACGGCCTCGTGCAGCCCGAGCTGATAGCTGAAATCGTCGGGAAAATCCAGGAAGAGCGCCAGTTCGGTAGACCCCGGATTGCCGAAAATGGTGGTCATGCCGAAAGAGCGCAAAAGATCGAGTACGGCGTCGCGCACCGTGGGGCGGGAGTCGCCGGTGGCGGCTGCGGCGCGTAGGGAGGACGGCTGGCCTGACATGTCTTGATTCCTTGCTGAGCGTGGCAGGTGGCCGGGCCATAGCCCGGTCGCTCATTGATTATGTGGCCCTGCGGGTCATAATCCAATAAGATAAAAATAATATGGCTTATTAGAAAAATGAATATCAAGGACATCGACCTCAATCTGTTGCGGCTGTTCGACGCTATCTACAGAACCCGCAACGTCAGCCGGGCCGCCGAGGCCCTGGACATCAGCCAGCCCGCCGCCAGCCAGGGCCTGGCCCGGCTGCGCGCGGCGATGAACGACCCTCTTTTCGTGCGACATTCGGTGGGAGTGCGTCCCACCCCGCGGGCGGACAGGCTGGCCGGCGTGGTGCGGCAGTCGCTGGGCGCGCTCGAACTGGCGCTGAACGAAGCCGCGTCGTTCGACCCCCGCCGGTCGCGGCGGGTCTTTCGCATACATATGAGCGACATCGGCGAGGGACGTTTCCTGCCCGACCTGTTGCAGGCGCTGCGCGAGCGGGCTCCGGGCGTGCGCATCGATACGCGGCCGGTCGCCGCCGCCGACATCGCCGACGCCCTGGACGATGCGCGCCTGGACTTCGCATTCGGCTTCCTGCCCCAAGTTCGCGACACCCGTCGCGTCAAGCTGCTCGACGACCGCTACATCGTATTGCTGCGCAGCGGCAACCCCTTCCTGCGCAATCGTAAAACCGAAGTGTCGCTGGAGGACCTGCGCGAGCTGGAGTTCGTCGCGGTGCGCACGCATCGGGACACCCTGCGCATCCTGCATCTGCTCGGCCTGGAGGACCGGCTTCGATTGACCACCGAGCATTTCGTGGTGCTGCCCGCCATCGTCAGGGCCACCGACCTGGGCGTCGTCATGCCGCGCAACATCGCGCTCAACTTTGCGCAGGAAGGGCCTTACGCCATCATCGAACCCGCGTTTCCCTTGCGTGAATTCACGGTGTCGCTGCACTGGAGCAAGCGTTTCGAATCCGATCCGGCCATCCGCTGGTTCCGCGACCTGGCGGTCGAGATTTTCGCGGAGCCGGCGGCCTGACGGCGGCGCAATGGGATAGGGCGCGATGCTGGCCCAGGCCGAGCTGACACTGCCCTTACATCTTTCATGCTTCTTTGCGTTTATTGACGTTCTGTAGCGTCGATTCTTCGCAATTTCAAAGGTTTAAGGCGATTTATCAAAAGTGCGTCGGTGCGCCTGATTGCAGAATGAAATCAGATTTACTGGTTCGTTACTGTTTCAGATGCCCGCGCTTCGCATTCTGCTGATCGACAACAATCCTCAACAACTTCGTCCCTTGATCGAAGCGCTGAAGGAACAAGGCTACCGACCCACCGTCGCGTACGATGGGTCGATGGGATACGCACGCGCCGTGGCCGTCTTGCCGGACGTCATCCTGCTCGAGAGCCAGCTCCCCAAAATGGACGGCCTGACGTTGGCGCGGATGTTGGCCGCCAACGTACAGACGGAACACATCCCGCTGTTGTTCCTCTCGGAATCGGCCTCGCCGGAGATGCGCCTCGCCGGATTGCGCGCGGGCGCGGTCGACTACATCGCCAAGCCCTTCGAGCCGGCGGAGGTCATCGAGCGGATAGACATCCACACGCGGCTGGCGAGCCGCAGGGCGCCGGCGGTGGAAAGGACCGCGGGGGACGGAGCCGGGCATGGCGACGCAAAGCCGGGCGAAGCCGCGGTCCCGCAATACGAAGCGAGAAAATCCGCGCGGCGCGGCGCCTACCACCATGACGATGTATTGTTCAGCGCGATTCGGCGCATCGTCCTCGAGGAGCTGGAACACCCGCCCTCCGCCGCCGAACTGGCAAAAAGCCTCGGCGTCTCGCAACATCGGCTGGCGGCGGTAATCAAGGCGCAGACCGGCGCCAGCCTGTTCGAGTTCGTGCGCGGCAAGCGCATGGAAAAGGCGTCGCGGCTGCTGGTCCGCACCGGGCTGTCCGTCACCGACATAGCGGCCGAAGTCGGCTACTCGAGCGCCGCGAACTTCACCACCGCCTTTCGCGATTACTTCGGCCTGACCCCCACCGCCTACAGAAAGAACCGTCCGTCCAGATGAGCCGCTGCTGGGGCGATGCCGCCTGCCAGTGAGAAGTTTGATGCGCGTCAAAAAGAAAAGCGGCTCATTTGCTACGATTTGTAGCGGCGCCATGCATGCGCTTTCAACGGAGGGCTTCCATGTTTTTCCATAATTCGACGTTATTGCTGCTGGTGGTACTCGGCGTGATCGCGGCCTTCGTCGGCTTTGGCCTGCGCGATCGGAATCTGGGCCTCGTCCTGCTCGGAATCGGCTTTCTGGCAATTGTCTACGCGGTCATCACCAAGGCGATCGAACTTTTTGGTTGACTGCTGAAGGCCGGACGCCGTATTTCTGCTTCCTTCCCATCCATCCGATTCACGCCTTTCCTTCGCCTTAGCGGGCCTGCGGATTGCTGACCATTTAATCGAACATTGGTACTAACCCTGATTAGTTTCGATACATAAATCTCAAAAAATAGACTAATATCAAAATCTAGATAGGAGTGGGAGGGCACGTCGATGTCCGCATATTCAACAGTCAAAAATCCTTCACAGGAGTAGAACCGTGCAAGCTCAGACCGAACCGGCGACCCCCGTCGTCGATCAAGACAAAGTCACCCGATACGGGTGGAGGGCCCTGGCGGGGTCGACCGTCGGCTACGCCATGGACGGCTTCGACCTGCTCATCCTGGGCTTCATGCTGTCGGCCATTTCGTCCGAACTGATGCTCAGCCAGAGCCAGGCCGGCTCGCTAGTCACCTGGACGCTGGTGGGCGCCGTGGCGGGCGGCATCATCTTCGGCTCGCTCAGCGACTATTACGGCCGCGTGCGCGTTTTGACCTGGACCATCGTGCTGTTCGCGGTGTTCACGGGGCTGTGCGCGGTGGCGCAGGGCTATTGGGACCTGCTCATCTATCGCACCATCGCCGGCCTGGGCCTGGGAGGCGAGTTCGGCATAGGCATGGCATTGGCCGCCGAGGCCTGGCCGGCCAAGCACCGCGCGCGGGTGTCCTCCTATGTGGCGCTGGGCTGGCAGGCGGGCGTGCTGGGCGCGGCCCTGCTGACGCCCTTGCTGCTGCCCCATATCGGCTGGCGCGGCATGTTCCTGGTGGGCGTCATTCCCGCCTTCATCGCCTGGTACATCCGCAACCGCTTGCACGAGCCCGAGGTATTCGTGCGCAAGGCCAAGGAGAAAGGCGCCTTGGGCAGGTCGTTCAGGCTGTTGGTCAAGGACGCGGCCACGACCAAAGTCAGCATAGGCATCATCATCCTGTGCGGGGTGCAGAACTTCGGCTACTTCGGCATCATGATCTGGATGCCCAGCTATCTGTCCTCCGAACTGGGCTTCACGCTCACCAAGTCCGCCATGTGGACGTCGGTCACCATCGTGGGCATGGCCATCGGCATCTGGGTGTTCGGCCAGCTTGCCGACCGCATCGGCCGCAAGCCCAGCTTCCTGCTGTTCCAGGCGGGCGCCGTGGTCATGGTCCTGTACTACTCGCGGCTGACCGATCCGGCGACCATGCTGTGGGCCGGCGCGCTTATGGGCGTGTTCGTCAACGGCATGCTGGGCGGTTACGGGGCCCTGATTTCCGAGGCGTATCCCACCGAGGCCCGCGCCACGGCCCAGAACGTCCTGTTCAACATCGGCCGCGCCATCGGCGGCTTCGGCCCGGTCGTGATCGGGGCGCTCGCCATGGCCTATTCCTTCCACGTGGCCATCGGCCTGCTGGCCGCCATTTATGTCATCGACATGCTGGCCACCATATTCCTCATTCCCGAGCTCAAGGGCGTGGAGCTGGAGTGAGATTGAAAGCAGTGCGGGCGGCCGCGGCCGCCCATCCGGGCAGGGAGGCGCAATGACGCAGAAAGAAGGGTTTCAACGCAATGCCGAGAGCGTCGCATCGCATCGCTGCGAAGTGGTGGAGCACCGTTGGGTCAACGACCGCTATAAGTATCTTCGCCTGAAGGCGCCGGGCCGGCTGGCCGAGGCGACGCGGGCCGGCCAGTTCTATCAATTGAAGTGTCCGATCAGCGACGACCTGCAGCCTTTTCTGCTGCGGCCCATGAGCGTCTACGGGATGGGGCCCGAGCCCGAAACCCTGGAGTTCCTGTACAACGTCACCGGCCTGGGTACCCGCGCCATCTCCGATCTGGCGGCGGGCGGCCACATGGACATCGTCGGCCCCTTGGGCAACACCTTCCGCCTCGATCCCGGCTTCAAGCGCATCATGGTGGTGGCGCGGGGCGTGGGGCTGGCCACCATGGCGCCGCTGGTGCAGATGGCGGCGGCGCGGGGTGTCGCCATCACGGCCATCATGTCCGCGCGCGCGCCCAAAGACCTCATGCGGGACGAGTTCCTGCGCGGCGCTCCCGCCGACGTGCACTGCGTCTACGACAGCGACGGCTCGTCCGACGTGGACGCGGTCGAAGTCCTGATACGCCGGCTGCTCGAGCAGCACAGGCACGATGCCGTCTACACCTGCGGCTCGCATCGCCTGCTGATGCTGCTGCAGCGGGTGCTTGCCGATTTTCCCGATGTGCTCGGCCAGGTGGCGATGGAGCAGCGCATGGCCTGTGGAATGGGCGTCTGCCTGTCCTGTGTGCGCCTGTTCGACACCGAGGGCGGCGACAAGCAATTCCTGCGCGTCTGCCGCGAAGGGCCGGTCTTTTCGATACGCGACGTGGTCGGGGAGGTGGAGTTTGGCTAAGCTCAATGTCAAGGTCGGAGACCTGCAACTGCGCAATCCGGTCATGCCGGCCTCCGGCTGCTTCGCCATCGAATATTCCGAAGCCCTGGATTTCAACCAGCTCGGGGCGCTGGTGATCAAAAGCGTGTCGCCCAAGAGCCGGGCCGGCAACCCGACCCCGCGTGTGGCCGAAACCCCCAGCGGCATGCTCAATTCCATCGGCATACCCAGCAAGGGGCTGGACTACTACCGGCGCGAAGTGCTGCCTCCCTATACCCGCTACGACACACCCGTGGTCGTTTCCATTTCGGCCGACACGGTCGACGAGTTCGCCCGGGCCGTGGCCGAGATGTCGCTGCCCGAAGTGGCCGTCATCGAAGCCAATATCTCCTGTCCGAATCTCGAGGCCGACGGCATGGCCTTTGCCATGGATCCGGAAACGACCTATAAGGCGGTCAGCGCCATACGGCGCCATACCAGCCATCCCTTCTGGGCCAAGCTCACCCCCAACGCGTCCCATGTGGCCGTGGTGGCCAAGGCGGCCGAAGAAGCCGGAGCGGACGGCATCGTCATGGGCAACACCATGCTGGGCATGTCGATCGACGTGCGCACGCGCAAGCCCAAGCTGGGCAACGTCATGGGCGGCCTGTCCGGGCCGGCCATCAAGCCGGTTGCGCTGCGCATGGTCCACCAATGCTATCGCAGCGTCCACATTCCCATCATAGGCTGCGGCGGCATCGGCTGCGCCGAGGACGCGGTCGAATTCATGCTGGCCGGGGCGACGGCGGTGCAGGTGGGCACGGCATCGTTCATCGATCCGGGGGTGATGCAGAAAATCATCGATGGGCTGCACGCCTATTGCGATGAAATGGGCATCGAAGACATCAGCGAGCTCACCGGCCAGGTCAAGCTCGATCGCCAATTGACCGACCGCTGGCTGCGTTTTGCCCAGCAGTCCGGTTGATGGGGCTGGGCTTAGACGGTTCCGGGAGAGCGCAATGGATCTCATGCAGTACCGCGATCTGGCCGAACAGATCTTCAACGACATCCGCGAGATGTCATTCGACGGCGTCGGCGTAACGCGTGAAAGCTATGGCGAGGGCGAGTCGGCCGCGGGCGACTACCTGACGCGGCTGGCCGAGGCCGAAGGGCTTGCGGTCGAAGCCGACCGGGCCGCCAACCTCGTATTCAGCGCGCCGGATCTCGCGGCCGAGACGCCCGCCGCCTGGGTGGGGTCGCACATTGATTCAGTGCCCCAGGGCGGCAACTACGACGGGCTGGCCGGCGTGGTGGCCGGGCTGTTGTGCCTGATCGCGCGCCAGCGCGAAGGCGGCGCCAAGGGGCCGCCTCTTCGCGTGGTTGCCTTCCGGGGCGAAGAAAGCGCCTGGTTCGGCAAGGCCTATATGGGCTCCAGCGCCCTGCTGGGCAAGCTCAGCCAGGCGGACCTGGACCTGACCCAGCGCACGACGGGCGACACGCTGGCGCAGTACATGGAGCGCGTGGGGGCCGACATCGAGGCCATACGGGCGCAGGAAGTCCTGGTCGACCTCGGCCGCATCCTGGCTTACTTCGAACTGCATATCGAGCAGGGGCCCGTCATGGTGGCGCGGCAACTGCCCGTGGCGGTGGTGTCCGGCATACGCGGCAACATCCGCCACAATCGCATCGAGTGCCTGGGCGACGCCCAGCATTCGGGCGTCGTTCCCCGCTGGCTGCGCCATGACGCCATGTTCGCCGTGTCCGATCTCATCATGCGGCTGGACGAGCATTGGCGGGTGCTGCTCGAGCGCGGCACCGACCTGGTGGTCACGGCCGGCATCGTCCAGACCGATCCGGCCGAGCACTCTATTTCGCGCATTCCCGGCCGGGTCGGCTTCAGCCTCGAAGCCCGCAGCAAAAGCACCGACACGCTCGAGGCTTTTTATCAATTGATGCGCGCCGAATGCTCGGCCATCAGCCGCGAAAGAGGGGTGAAATTCGAATTCGACCGGCGCGTATTCAGCGAACCGGCTACTATGGACCCCCGAATCTGCGATATTTTGTCCAGAGCCTGTGAAGAACGCGGCGCGCCCTACGAAGTGATTCCCAGCGGCGCGGGGCACGACGCGTCGCTGTTTGCCAACGCCGGCATACCCAGCGGCATGCTGTTCGTGCGCAACCAGAACGGTTCCCATAATCCTCACGAAGCGATGGAGATCGAAGATTTCATGTTGGGCGTGCAGGTATTGGCCGACGCCCTGGACCAATTATCTTGAGGGTTTATATGAGCGAGTTTCGCATCGAGCGCGACCTCCTGGGCGAGCGCGAAGTGCCTATCGATGCCTATTATGGGGTGCACACGCTGCGTGCGTGCGAGAACTTCCAGATCTCGGGTACGCCGGTTTCCGTTTTCCCCGAGCTGGTGGTGGCGTTGGCGTCGGTCAAGCAGGCCGCGGCCGAAGCCAATACCGAGCTCGGCCTGCTGGCGACCAAAAAGCGCGACGTCATCGTGGCGGCATGCGAAGAAGTGCGCGGCGGAGCCCTGCACGATCAGTTCGTAGTGGACGTGATCCAAGGCGGCGCCGGCACGTCGACCAACATGAACGCCAACGAGGTCATCTGCAATCGGGCGCTCGAACTCATGGGGCACGAGCGCGGCCAGTACAAGTTCCTGCATCCCAACGAAGACGTCAACATGGCGCAGAGCACCAACGACGTCTACCCGACGGCCCTGCGCATCGCCACGCTTTTTTCCATGGACCGCCTGCTGGCCGCCATGGAGCATCTGCGCGCCGCGTTCGACGCCAAGGCGGTGGAGTTCTCTCCTTTGCTGAAGATAGGCCGCACGCAGCTGCAGGATGCCGTGCCCATGACCCTGGGGCAGGAGTTTTCCACCTACGCGCGCATGCTCGAAGAAGACATCATGCGGCTGGGCGAGGCCAAGGTTCTCATCAGCGAGATCAACCTGGGGGCGACGGCCATCGGCACCGGCATTACCGCCCACCCCGACTATGCAGCCAAGGCCTTGCAGTCGCTGAACCGCATCACCGGGCTGACGCTGTGCACCGCGCCCAACCTGATCGAGGCGACGCAGGATTGCGGCGCCTTCGTGCAGCTGTCCGGGCTGCTCAAGCGCATCGCCGTGAAACTGTCCAAGGTATGCAGCGACTTGCGGCTGTTGTCCAGCGGGCCGCGCTCGGGCTTCGGCGAAATCAACCTGCCTCCCATGCAGGCCGGTTCGTCCATCATGCCGGGCAAGGTCAACCCCGTCATTCCCGAGGTCGTCAACCAGATCGCCTTCGAGGTCATCGGCAACGACCTTACCGTCACCATGGCGGCCGAGGCGGGCCAATTGCAGCTCAACGCCTTCGAACCCATTATCGCCAACGCCCTGTTCCGCAGCTTCAAGCACCTGACCAACGGCTGCATGACGCTTGCCGACCGCTGCGTCAAGGGCATCACGGCCAATCCCGAGCGTCTCAAGAGCAATCTGGACAGGTCGATTTCACTGGTGACGGCGCTGAACCCCTTCATCGGCTACGAGGCGGCCACCGCGGTGGCGGCCGAAGCCTATGCCAACGGCACCACTGTCCGGGACGTCATCCTGCACCGTCAATTGATGACCGAAAGCGAACTGGACGATGCGCTGCGCCACGAGGTGCTGACGCAGCCGCGCGTCTACGAACTGGTCAACCGGGCGCAGCGCGTCGCCCCGCCCGAGGCGGGGGATGAAAACAGTTAGGCTCTGAACGGCGGAATCCGCCTTTCGGGGGAAAGTGGAGATATCGTGACTACGCACTACACACCCGATTCCAATTCGAAAGCCGTCGCGGCCGCCTTGCTGGACGCGGGCTGCGTAACGGCTCGCACCGATGAGCCTTTCCGTCTGCCGTCGGGGTGGGCCAGCCCGGTCTACATCGACTGTCGGCGCCTGATCTCTTTTCCGGCCCTGCGCCGCGACATCGTCGGGCGGGCGCAAGCCTTGCTGTCGGCCAAGGGCGCGCTCGAGGGCGTCGCCTCGATCGTGGGCGGCGAGGCCAGCGGCATCGCCCTGGCGGCCTGGCTGGCCGAGGCGCTGGACCTTCCGCTGCAGTACGTGCGCAAGAAGCAGGCGGGGCAGAGCCAGGTCGAGGGAGTGTTGCAACCGGGCTCCAAGGTGCTGCTGGTGGACGACATGATGGCGGGCGGGCAGTCCAAGCTGCGGTTCTGCCAGGCCTTGTCGGCCTGCGGGGCCCGGGTCGAGGACCTTTTCATCGTTTTCGACTACGGCACTTTTCCCACCGATCAGCTGCTCGGGCCCCTGGGGGTGAGCGTGCATGCGCTGGCAACCTGGCGGGACGTGCTGGCCGTGGCCCGCGAACGCGGCGACTTCCCCCGCCCCGTGCTTGACGAACTGGCCGATTTCCTGAGCGATCCCGCCGCCTGGTCGCGCGACAGGGGAGGGCGGGCTTCGTATTCCGAGGCGAGCCCGCCCAGATGAGCGCTGCACGACCCTTCAAATCAAGCATCGATTATGCAGCGCTTGGCAACCGGCTCCGGGCCTATCGGGTCGGAGCGGGGCTGCAGGCCGAGGACGTGGCCGAACGGCTGGGCGTGTCGCGCGCGGTGGTCTACCGCATGGAAAAAGGCGAGATCGTCAAGATCGAGATGCTGGAGCGGCTGGCGCATCTGCTGAATGCGTCGCTGGCGTCCTTGCTGGGCGTCGAGGTCGAGTATTACTCGAACGCCCTGGGGCTGTTCGAGCGCATGCGCCAGCTCGAGCAGCGGTCGGAACGTATTTTTGCGCACTTCGAGCCTGTTTCGCTGCTGCTGACTTCCGATCACTATCTGGAGCACATGAGGTCCATGCTGCTGGAGGCCACGCCGCGCGAAACCGGCGGCGTGCTCAAGCAGAAGGAGGTCGACGAACTGATACGGCTGATCGCCGAGCGCAAGGCGGCGTTCGAGCAGCGGCGTCCGCACCTGATCAGCCTGGTCGGCCTGCGCGAACTGGAGCGCTTCCTGCACAACGGCCTGGTGGGCCGCATGGATCTGCCCGCGCGTACGCGCAAGGCCCGCCAGGCGGCTGCGCGCGCCGAGGTGGAGCACATGGCCGAATTGATGGAAAGCGAGCCCCTGCACGTGCAGATCGCCCTGGTGGACGACACCATGCCGGCCTCGACCTTCCAGGTGTTCACCATGGGCCGCAAGAAGGCGCTGGCCGTCAGCCCGTTCCGGCTGGCCGAGCTGCCCAATGTGCGCAATGGCATCGCCACCGTTACCGAGTCGCCCCAGGCCTTGCGGTTGTACGAGAACATGATCTCGAAGCTGTGGCGTCATGCTTACAAGGGAAAATCGGGAGCACGGCATCTTCGGCAGCTTCTGGCCGGTTTCTAGCGTACGCCGGCATGCGGCGGACGGGGCGGCGGTTCAGTTGAATCGGGCTGCGTCCGATGCACAAGGCGTTTATGATTTAGCATACAGACATAGGCGCGGCCGGCGAGGTGCGGCCGGCGTGTCGCAGGTTTACAGTTTGTCTTGAAGCGGAGTCATCATCCAATGACGTTCAAAGAAATCACCGAGCGCTTTGCGCATTCCGAGTCGGGCAGCGACTCTTTCAAGCTCTTCTTCAAAGAGGCTTTCGAGCTCATGAAAGCCGATCCGGACAACGCCGGCCTGTATTTCGTCGTGGGCGTCGCGGCGCAGACCTACGTCATCAAGTACGAAGACCAGGCGGTCGACCCCGAGTTCGCGGATCGCGCCAAGGCGACGCTCGAGGGTTTCAACCGCCGCCTGCTCGATGCGCTGGACATGGAGCCTCTGGCCCGCTTGCGCGTGCTCGGAGAAGTGGCGGTCGAGTATGAATGGGAAGTCGATGCATTTTGACACCCGGCAATAGCCGCCGGCGGTTGACTCCTTGATGCTGCTTCGGCACGTTGTTTGCTAGCCATTCAAAGCATCCATACACAGGAAAACAACAAAATGCGTACTCGACATGCCTCCATGCGCGTTGCGCGCATCGCGCCGCCTTCCATCCTGGCCGTGGCGCTGGCCCTTGCTTTGCCGGCGGCGCCGGCCTGGTCACAGACCGCCGCCCACGCCCCGACGCCGGGTCAGGGGTTTTCGCTGCAATACGGCTATCACGCCAAGTACCAGCGCTTCGGCCTGGCCTACGAAACTCCCTCGCTATGGCGACATGACTTCGCCAACGACAGCCACATCGACCTGGGCGTGGAGTTCGGCGCAGGCTACTGGAAGGCCGACAATCGCGATCCGGACAGCATGTGGCAGGTGGCCGTCGTGCCCGTGCTGCGGTGGTGGCCTCAGGACACGTACTATCTCGAGCTGGGCGTCGGCCCCTCGCTGCTCAGCCGCGCTCATTTCGCCGGCAAAGAACTCAGCACCCGCTTCCAGTTCACTTCGCACATAGGCGGTGGTTTCGTCATCAACGACGTGCACCGTTTCGGCGTGCGCTATACCCACGTCTCCAACGCCAGCATCAAGCGGCCGAATCCGGGCCTCGACCTGATCGAGGCCTCGTACACGTATCAGTTCTGAGTTGCGCCCGGAGGGCATTCAGACTAGCTTCTACACCCCCGTGCGGAGCGGTCGCGCCGTCTAGTGGCCGCCTTGCAACCGGGCCGCGCGGCGCGCCCGGCGCTTGCGGTCCCAGACGATGATGCCGGTGACCGACAGCATCACCACGATGAGCCCCATGATCGACATCATGATGCGGCCGGGCATGCCCAATATCCTTCCCGAATGCAGCGGTAGCTGCAGCTGCACGAAGACGTCCGCCGTCGTGCCGTGCCAGGGCCGGTGCTGGCCCAGGACCGAGCCGTCTTCGGCGTCGATGTACAGATTGGACAGGCCCATGCCCGCCGCGCCCAGCTCATTGGCGGGGTCGAAGAAGGACACATTGTAAAAGTTGTAGCCGCCGCCGTAGTAGATACCGGCCGGAGGAAATTCGAATCCGCGCCGCCTGGCCTCTTCGCGCGCGATGCTGACGGCTTCTTCGAAGCCCAGCTTAGGAACCGTCCGGGTGCCGTAGGGAGCCGGCGTCTGGGTTTCGTAGGGACCCGGCGTGGTCTGCGAAACCAGCGACATGGCGGGATAGAACATCTCCCGATACAGGTTCAGCGAGAACGATGTAAACGCGACGATCAGGATAATGCCCCAGACCCAGAGGCCGCCGGCACGATGCAGGTCGAAGTTGAGCTTGAACCCGCCGGCCGACCAGCGCACCAGCCACGAGGGTTTCCAGCGCGAAAGCCATTGGCCCAGCCTGCGATGGCGATGCGGATGCGCCGCCGTATCGCGCAGGCGGCGCGGCCAGGTCAGGTAGAAGGCCACGAAGCTGTCCAGCAGCCATATCAGCGCGATGCCGCCCATCAGCCAATAGCCCCAGCGGTCGGTGCCCCAGAAGGCGGGCAGGTGCAGGCTTTCGTGGATGTTGCGCACGAAGGGCATCAGGCTGCGGCGCGAGAAGGACGCTGCCTGCGAGTCGCGCCGCCCGGTGATCTCGCCGGTGACCGGATCCACGAAAACCGTGTTGTAGTCGACGGAATAGGGCCGGCCGGTGGCTTGGTCGATGCGCGGCTGTACCAGAAAGCTGGCCGCGTGGCCTTCTTCCAGAGCCAGGGAGATATAGCTGATCTCGACACGGGGGTCGGCGGCCTCGACCAGGGCGGCCAGCTCGATGGGGTCGCGCATGGGGCCGCGGCTGTCGACCTTCATGATGTCGGCGTTCAGCCATTCGTCGATTTCATGGTCCCATGACGTGATCGCGCCGGTCAGGCCGGCGACGATGAGGAACAGGGCGATGAACAAGCCCAGCCAACGGTGGATCAGGATACAGGCGGAACGCATTCAGCAAATGACTTTTTCAAAAATGGGCGAAGACCGGCCGAGCGCCTTTGCGCCAGCCGGCCATGTCCTGGAGGGCGTCAGAAATCGGCCGACATCGAAAGCTTGAAGACCCGCCCCCGGCCCGGGGTGAGGCTTCCGTTCGCGGCGGTGGTGCCGACGGTGGCCCAATAGCGGCGATCGGTCACGTTGTCCACACCGGCACGCAAGACCACATTATGGCCCGAGACTTTGGTCTGATAGGCGGCGCCCAGGTCCAGGCGCGTCCAGCTGCCCATTTTGTACTCGTTGGCGGCGCTGGTGTACTGCGAGCCTTGATGGCGCACATTGGCCTGCAGGGTCAGGCCCGGCACACCGCTTACATCCCACTCGGAGCCGAGCACCGCGGCGAAGCGCGACACGCCGGCGGCGTCGTTGCCGTCATTGATCCCGCCGGCGGTGTTGCGCAGCGTAGGCTGCATCAGGGTGACGCCGCCTATGAGACGCCAGCCCTCTATCGGTTCGCCGTACATGGTGAGTTCGATGCCCCGGTTGCGCTGTTTGCCGTTGGTGGCGAACACACCCGTATCGGGGTCGGTATAAGCTTCGGGCTTCTGGATCTGGAATACGCCCAGGCTGCCGCCCACGTCGCCCAGATCGACCTTGACCCCGGCTTCGAACTGCTTGGTTCGGTAGGGAGCCAGAATCTCTCCGGGGTTGGTGACCTGGTCGTTTACAGGGGCTACGTCGCCCTGCGTCAGGCCCTCGATATAGTTGGCATAGACCGACACCGTATCCCACGGACGCAGCACCAGTCCGACGACCGGGGTGACGACGGATTCGTTGTAATGGCTTTCTTGCTCGGTGGTTGTAAGGTTGTATCCATTGTCGGTGATCGCCTGGTAGCGCCCTCCCAATGTCAGCAGAAGATCGCCGTCGAGCAAGGAGAGCGTGTCCGACAGCGCCAGGCTGCGCAGTTGCGTGCGGCGGGAGATGTTCGGATCGTCCATGTCGCCGCCCGACAGGTTCACCGGAGGCCGGGGTGCCGAGCCTTCTTCATAGATGCTGGTGGCGGGAAGGTCTGTGAACGCCATTTCCCATGCCTGCCTAGCGGTGGTGTTCAGGGCCGAATAGGCCAGGTTGACGCGGTGTCCCACGCTGCCCGTATTGAATTCGCCGCGCAGGCCGATCTCTCCAGTGACCGAGTCGCGTTGGTAGGGTACCTCGAGCAGCCCCGTCGTACCGGTGCCCGTGCCGTCGACTGTGGGCGAGGAATAGATGCCGTCTTCCTTGTCGCGGCTGACGCCGACCGCGGCATAGGTCGTCCAGGCCGGCGCCAGGTCGTATTCGAGGCGGGCGACGCCGAAAGTGCTTTCCAGTTCGCTGTAGGTCCACGGCTGCCCGAAATTGATGTCGGTATCGGGTGCGTCCGGAACGGCGCCCGTCAGGTTCACATTGGGCCGCGGCCGATCGAAGCGCACGCGCTGGTAGCCGGCGTCCAGCGATGCCCTCAGCTTCTCGCCCCGGTAGTCCAGCCCGATGGTTCCGACCGTCGAGCGCATGTCGGAATCCCTGACGTCGGTTTCGCCGTCGCGGTGCGCCGCGTTGACGCGGATGCCGTAGCGGCCGTCCTCGCCCCAGCGCCGGCCGATGTCCACGCCGCCGCCCACCTGGCCGCGGCTGGTGTAGTCGAGTTTCAGGCGGGTAAGGGGTTCGTCCTGCGCGCGCTTGGGCTGGATGTTGATGACGCCGCCCAGGCTGCTTCCGCCGGGCGCGGCGCCGTTCAGGAAGGCGCTGGCGCCCTTGAACACCTCGACCCGCTCGATCATCTCGGTGGGCAGGACTTGGCGCGGCAGAATGCCGTAGAGCCCATTGAAGGAAAGGTCGTCGTTGTATTGCGGCAGCCCGCGTATGACGAAGGACTCGGCCTGGTTGCCGTAGCCGAGGCCTGTTTGCACCGATGGGTCGTTCTTAAGCACTTCGCCCAGTGTGCGCGCCTGCTGGTTCTCGATCAGCTTGGCTGTATAGCTGGTCTGGGTGAAGGGCATGTCCATGTAGTCCATATTGCCCAGCACGCCTGCCTGCCCGCCGCGCGCAACGAGACCGCCCGCATAGGCGGGCGGGGTGTCGTTGTTGAGCGGGGCCGTACCCGTGACGGTTATGGCCTGCATGGTGGTGGGAGGCGTGGCCACCGTCTGTGCCTGCAGCAAGGCCGGAAGCGCCGCGGCCACCAGGGCGGCAAGCGCGCCGTGGGCCGAAAGACGCAGGCGCGGCCGCGCAGGCGCAAACGATGAAAAGTCGGCGGGCGACGGACGAACGGCGATAGGCATGCGAAAGAATCCCCTGGAATGAGAATAGTTATTATTGTTTATGGGATGTGGCCGTGTAAAGAGCGGGGCGGAATAAGCGGGCCCGCAGCCGGTGAATCGTGGGGCCCGCGATACACTTTTTTTGCCGCCGGGCCGTCCCAAGGCACGGCGCCCCTGGCGAAAAAGCTCCCTTGGGGGCAGCAAGCAGGCGTCAGCCTGCGTAGCGTGGGGGGCTTTTTTGATGCGGAACGATGGGCTTCACATCGGCGCAACGCCGAACAGCCAGCGATGCAGGCCGCCGACGAACAGCGCGTAGACGATCAGCCCGCCGATAATACAGACGCCGTCGTTGAAGCGGCCCGCGGGCACCGTGGGAATATGCTTGGCCGGCCGCCACGACATGGAGATGAGGTCTGCCGCCGCCCATGCCAGGAAGCCTCCGAACAGCAGCACGTCGGCCCAGTTGCCGTTGGACAGCAGGTGGGCCAGGGCCCAGAGTATGGTGGCCCACAGCATGGGATGGCGCGTCGCCGACTTGATCCGGCCCGGGAAATAGGTGGCGAACAGCAGGACAAAGACCGGCAGCATCAGAAGATGGGTCAGATGGCGCAGCCCGGGAAGCGGCAGGTAGACGGCGGCGGGCTGTTGCCGGGCCAGTCCATATCCATAGATGACGAGCAGCAGGCCGATGATGGCAATGGCCGAGTAAGCGCCTTTCCAGGTGTTTTCGCCATGGCGGGCGGCCATGCTGCGGCCCAGGTCGGGCTTGACGATCAGGACGGAGTGGATGCCAAGGAAAACAAGCAGGCCGATGATCAGGATCAACATGGGTTCCTCCAGTGAGTGGGGCGGCGCGCCGCGCTATTCCGACCGCGCCAGCACGGCGCGCTGGGGCCGGGGCCCTTCGGCCTTGCCGGTGATGGGCGGCCTGGGCAGGGCGGCCTCGCCCGGTTCGACGACGAAATGGCGTTCGAGCGTGTACCACGGCCCGGACACCTCGGGGACGGGGGCGGGCCCGTCTTCGTGCCGCACATACTCGGCCACCAGCGCGCGGGTCACGCCGAACTGCACGTCGGTTTCCAGATTGGGATCGTCCGACGAATAAACCTGCGAGAACTGCGTCTTGAAGCCGGGCTTGTGGATCATGAAATGGATGTGGGCCGGCCGCATATTGTGCCGTCCCTGTGCGCGCAGCAGCTCGCCCACCACCCCCGAGATGGGAATGGGATAGCCCACCGGCTTGACGGTGCGGAACCAGATGTGGCCTTCGGCATCGGTGGTGAATTTGCCGCGCAGATTCATGTCGGCCTGCTCGGGGTCCTGGTTCTCATAGAAGCCCTCGCCCGAGGCCTGCCAGACGTCGACTTCGGCGCCGGCCACCGGCTTGCCGTCGCGGTCGTGGACCCAGGCATCGACGAAGACGGGCGCGCCCGCGGTACTGGAGCGAACGATGGACCCGCCGTTCTCGGTGGCGGGCGAATCCATGCGCCAGAAGGGTCCCATCAGGTTGGCCGTGGTGTCGGTCTGGCCCTGGTCGCCGTTGTTCAGCAGACAGACCAGCGAAGACAGGCCCAGCGAGCCGGCGGCCAGCACGACTTCGTTGTGCGAAGGCGTGGTGAGCTGCCCCAGTTTTGCGATGTAGGCGCACATCTTGTGGAATTCCGCTTCGGTAAGCCGGGTCTCGCGGGCGAAGTCGTGCAGGTGCCGCACGGCCGCCGACATCAATTCCTTGAACCGCGCATCCGGCGCGCGATCGAGTTCCTGGAGCACGGCTTGGGTGACGTCCTGCTGTTTGCTGATGATCATGGCGTGTACGGATAAAAATGAAGATTCAGAACAGCCCGAACAGGCCGCCCCGGCTGAGCGAGTCTTTGCAGCTTCGGTATTGCGCGCCAAAGCGTTCGGCCCTGGCCTGGACCCGGCTCGCGACGTTCTTGAGCCAGCCTTTGCGTTCATGGCTGCGGTTGCGATAACCGGTCCATCCCTCATGATAATTGAGGTACTGGCCATAAGCATCCCACTTCGACACCCCGTTCAGGCGCTGCGACTTGCTGATGTACCAGCCCATGAAATCCATGGAATCGTTGAAATTGTCACGGCTGGCGAACCAGCCGCCGGCTTCGCGCTTGTAATCGGACCAGGTTTCGTCCTTGGCCTGCGCATAGCCATAGGCCGAACTGACGCGGCCCCAGGGTATGAAGCCCAGAAAGTAATAACGTGGCGGCTTGGCGTCATGCCTGAAGCCCGACTCCTGGTACATCATTGCCATCGGCACCTGCGGAGGCACGCCCCATTTCCGCTCGGCGGCGACGGCCGCCTTGTGCCAGTCGGGCTTCTCGCGAAATATCTGGCACAGATTCTCGGGGCTCGAGGGCGGCGCGGTGGCGCAGCCCGCCAAGGCGAGGCAAAGCAGTGCCAGCGGATACAGCAGTGAGCGCATGGATATTGTTTTCCTTGTTCATGTCGATGCCGGGTTCGAACTCCGTCCGCTTCGGCCGCCCGGCCCCGCGTTCAGAATTCGTGGGTGACCGAGACGCCGGCGGTCCAGTTGCGTCCCGGAGCGGGCTCATAGTAGCGGCCAAAGCCCGCGTTGACGATGGTGGAGCCGATGTAGCGCCGATCGAACAGATTGTCGATGCGTGCAAAGGCTTCGATGCGCCAGTCCTGCAGCTGCCAGGCATGGCCCGCATGCGCCGAGGCGGTGAAATAGCCGGGCGCGGTCGCCGTGTTGGCATCGTTGGCATAGACCCGGCCGAGGTAGCGTCCTTCGATGCCGCCCCGCCAGCCTGTCGGAGGCGCCCAGTCCAGCGAGGCGAATGCCGCGTGGCGGGCGATGCCGGGAATGTGGTTGCCCGCCGTGATGCCGTCGTCGCCCGCATTCGCCGCGGGCACGTCGTCCTGGTACTTGGCGTTCAGCCATGCATAGGAGAGTATCCATCGTCCATGCTGCTTCCATCGTCCCGACCAGCTCAGTTCGAAGCCGTCGCGCCGTGTCCGGCCCGCGTTGCGGTAGCTGCTGCGGCCGCCTTCGGATTCGGCCGTGACGATCTCGTCCTGTGTGCGCGTCTGGAACAGGGCGGCGGTGATCAGGCTGTCTCCCAATCGGGCCTTTGCGCCGGCTTCCACGCTGGTGTTCGTCGAGGGGGCCAGCGCCAGGTTCAGCCCCGGCGCGCCGCCGGGGCGGTACGACACCTCGTTGAAGGTGGGGGTTTCAAAGCCTCGTCCGGCCGTCACGTACAGGTTCAGGTCCTGCAGCGCGCGAAAGCGCAGCGCCGCCACCGGCAGCAGGCGGCGATAGCGCACGGCGCCGCCGTCGTCGCCGTTCGCGGCATCGACGTAGTGGTCGTCGGAACGGAAGCGTATATCGCTGTAGCGCGCTCCGCCCTCCAGCGTCCATCGGTCCGCCAGCTCCCACGAGGCCTGCAGATAGGGGTCGACGTTGCGCAGCGTGTTGGTCTCGTCGCGGCGCAGCGCGCCCTTGACGCCCAGTTGGCCGTCCGAGAAATTTTCATAGCCGCGCCGCGCCTCGGTCAGGCTGTCGTAGGCGACGCCTGCGGTCAAGGCCAGAGGCCGGCCCGCCAGAGACATGCGGGATGTCCAGCGCAGGTCCAGGCCGGCATACTTGCGCTCCAGGTCGATGACGCCGCCGGCATGGGTCGGCGCAAGCTGGCTCTCGACGGGAATGCCCTGGAACTGCACGGTGTCGCGCTGCCCGTAGTAGGCCATCAGGCGCAGGTCGTTGTCGGCGTCCATCCTGGCTTCATAGAGCAGGCCGACCTGCGTCTGGCGGACGGTCTTGCGCGTGTCATAGAGCAGGGCGTTGGGCGCCGCCTTGCGGGGCGTATCCATGGCCTCGTCGTACTGCAGGCCCTGCGGGTCGTCGGCCCGCAGGTCGACGCTGTTGGCGATCAGCGTCACCCTGTCCCGCTCGTTCAGCTGCAGCCCCAGGCGTGCATTGGCCATGTACTTTCGGGCCGCGCTGTGTTCGCGGAAACCATCGGTTTCGTAGCGATGGGTGCTGAGCACATAGTCCACGGCTCCGGCAGCTTCGCCGCGGGCGCCGCTTGCTTTCAGCCCGTATCGCCGCTGGCCGTGGCTGCCCGCCGCGAAGTCGGCCGCCAGCGAGGGCGGAGCTTCGCCTTTCTCGGTGTATACCTGCACCACGCCGCCGGACGAGTTGCCGTGCAGGGCCGAAAACGGCCCGCGCAATATCTCGATGTGATCGACCGAGGCGATGTCGATGTTGGACGTCTGGCCCTGCCCGTCGGGCATGGTGGCCGGTATGCCGTCGACGTAGAGCCGGACGCCGCGCACGCCGAAGGAGGAGCGCGCCCCGAAGCCGCGTATGGAAAGCTGAAGGTCCTGGGCGTAGTTCTGCCGATCGCGGATCAGGAGGCCGGGCACACGGTCGAGCCGCTCCGAGAGATCGACCTGCATGGTGGCGGCGCGCAGCCATTCGCCTTCGATGCGGTCGACCGATGCCGCCGCATCGAACAGGTCTTGCTCCATCATGGCGGCGGACACAGTGATCGCTTCCAATGTGACTGTTTCCCCTTGGGCGGATGCCGGAGAGGCCGCCTCCGGGGACGAGGCGGCCTCCGGGCCGGGTGCCGTTCCGTGCTGGATGCCTTGCGCTAAGGCCGGGGCGGAGGCAAGAAGGAAGGCCGCTGCGATGTAGCGTGGGGTTTCGGCCCGGTGTTGTGCCGGCGGAAGCGGCGCCCGCGTCGCGACGCGGCGCGTCGCTGGATGCGACAGCTTGCTCATCGGCCCGTCGCCAATCTGTAGACCACGGTGTCGAGCCGCTGGACGCCGGCGCGCAGGAACTTCTCCTCGTCCGGCAGGATATCGCGCCGCTCGAGCACGCTGGCGCTGGTGCGCGAGGCGAACAGCGTCTGGACTTCATCGTCGGGCACGGAGAAGGGCGGGCCCTGCATCTGTTCCCGCGGGTAGTCCAGCGTGATCAGCAAGCCGGCGCAGCCCTCGGGCAGCTGCCCGTACACATGGTCCACATAGGCCGGCCGCATGTCGGCCGGCAGCGCGATCAGCGCGGCGCGGTCGTACACGCCCCGGCAGCCGGCCAGCGTCTGCGCATTCAGCTCGAATATGTCGCCGCAGATGATCTCGATATCGCCGGCGACGTAATGACGCCCTTGATCCGAATCGCGCACGGCCGGCTGCAGGCCATGCTCGGCGAAGAATTGCTCGACGGCCAGCGGCGAGATCTCGACGCCCAGTACACCAAAGCCTTGCGACGCCAGCCACGGCATGTCCAGTGACTTGCCGCACAAAGGCACGAGCACGCGCGCGCCGGCGGGCACCTGCAAGGCCGGCCAGTGCTTGCACAGAAGCGGCATGACCTCTTGCTGATGAAAGTGGGTGCGTCCCTCGCGCCAGCGTTCGAGCCAGAATTCGGCGTCCATGATGTCTGCGTCCTCGTGGTGATGGTTCGTGGTGCGGTCATTGTAGACAAGGTAAGGCGCCCGGGCCCCGGGTGCCGGCGGACCGGCGGGGCTATGGTAGTATCAGCGACGCATTCATTTCCTGGTGTTCGGCATGTTCAGATGGCTTGCGGGCCGCGGCGCCACCCGGCGCGACGTCGAGCGTACGCTCGCCCGCATCGATGACGGCGACTGGCGGCGCGCCACGGCGGCCTTGCCCTTTCTTGGCGGTCTTTCGCAAGAAGAGCAAGAGGCCTTGCGCGCCCGCGCCGCCTGGCTGCTGGCCAGTAAAACCTTCAGCGGCGCCGGCGGGCTGGAAGTGTCCGACGCCATGATGCTGTCCATCGCCATCCAGGCGGCCCTGCCCATTCTCCAACTCGACACCCGGCTCTACGAGGGCTGGACGGAAATCATCGTCTATCCCGGCGGCTTTCTGATTCCCCGCAGCGACATGGACGAAAGCGGCGTCGTGCACGAATACATGATGGAGGCTTCGGGCGAGGCCTGGGAAGGCGGTCCGGTCATTCTGTCGTGGGACGATCTTTCGCGCGCGGAAGAGGGCGGGGTCAACGTGGTCATCCACGAGTTCGCCCACAAGCTGGACCTGTACGCCGGCGAAGCCGACGGCATGCCCGGCCTCGGCGCCCATCCCCACATCGACCCGCGTCGCTGGCGGCAGGTGCTGGACGAATCGTTCGAGCGATTCAACCAGGCCCTGGACGTGGTGGAGGACGCAATTCCCCCGGACGTGGACCCCGAGTCCGACGAGGCGTCGCCCTGGTACGAGCAGTTGCCGCTCGATCCCTACGCGGCCACCGACGAGGCGGAGTTCTTCGCGGTCAGCTCCGAAGCCTTCTTCGTCGACCCCTTGCCCCTGTCCCGGGCCATGCCCGAGTGGTATGGCTTGCTGGCCCGGTATTACCGCCAGGATCCGCTGCGGCGCATGGGGCGCCGCGCCTGACCGTAAACATCCTTGTTACAACGCGAACAAAACCTTGCGCCTGCGTGTCGAGCCCCGCGAGCAGCCGTCCCCGCCGGGCAGGCCTTGTGTCAATACTGACAGTCTCTTACAACCTCGAAGCGCGGGTTTGCTACCGTGAAGGCTGGTTCTACACGGGAGAAAACAAGCATGAACACAAAAAGCCTTTTGCTCGCCGCTTCTGTCGTCGGTCTGCTGGCCGCCTGCTCGTCGCCGCATGAAATGACGACCCGGGACGGCCAGACGATCGTCACCGGCGACCGGCCCGACGTGGACGAAGACAAAGACTTCATCACCTACGAGCGCGACGGCCGCGAGACGCGCATCAATAAATCCGAAGTGCGCGACATCCAGGAAGTCGACTGAGCCACACGCAAAAAAACCAGGACATTGTCCTGGTTTTTTATTGCCGGCCTGCTTGCAAATGCCGTGGGGCGGCGAGCTGAAGGCGCGAGAAGGCGCCTTCTTGCAGAGACGGTTCAGTCCTGGCGGTCGGTGACTTCGACCAGGTGGTAGCCGAACTGCGTCTTGACCGGACCCTGCACCGCGCCGACGGGGGCGCTGAACACGACCTGATCGAACTCGGGGACCATCTGGCCGCGGCCGAACGTTCCCAGGTTGCCGCCGTCGCGGCTGGAGGGGCAGCTGGAATTTTCCTTGGCCACCTGGCCGAAGTCGGCGCCATTTTCGATGGCCGATTTCAGTTCGTTGGCTTTTTCTTCGGTGCTGACGAGAATGTGGCGGGCTGAGGCTTGAGCCATGTATTTGCTCCTTGAGTCGTTGGATTTACTACTGTCGTTCCGACAGGTTAACGCACTTTGCCCCCCGGCAGGCGCGATCGGCGCGTCCGTTTCATGCGTTTACATGGCGCCAGTCGAGCGTCCAGGCGCCCGAGAGCACGTTCTGCAGCCATAGGGTGCAGGTCAGCGTCTTGGCGTCAGTGACGCGGCCCTGCCGGCAGCCTTCCAGCAGCTCGTCGGCGGGCAGGGTGATGACTTCCAGGAATTCATCCTGGTCGAGCTGCTGCTTTCCCTGCGTGAGTTCGCGCGCAAAGAAAATGTGTATGACCTCGGTGGAGTAGGCGATGGCAAGGTGCAGGTCGCCCGCGTGGGCCCATTGCCGCGCGGCATAGCCCGTTTCCTCGAGCAGTTCGCGGCGGGCGCAGGCCAGCGGGTCTTCGCCGGGGTCCAGCTTGCCGGCCGGAAACTCCGTCATGACGCGGCCGACGGGATAGCGGAACTGTCTTTCCATCAGCACCGAGCCGTCATCCAGCATGGGGATGATCACCACCGCCCCGGGATGGACGATGTACTCGCGCTGGGCGGTGGCGCCGTCGGGCAGGCGAACCGTGTCGCGGCGCGCCTTCAGGAAGCTGCCTTCATAGACGGATTCGGAGTGGACAAGGGTTTCTGCGAGGTGCTGGTCGGCGTCGTGGGCCATGGCGGGATACGTCTCTTCTGCGATGATGCGTCGTAGCTTAACACCGAAGATTTTCAATATTGAGGCGTCCGCCACCCTTTGGCATCAATGTTCTTCGGTGGGATCGCCTCGCCCGGCCAGCGCTTCCAGCGCGCGGGCGGCGGCCGGGTGCAGGGGCACGGACAGGCCCACGGCGCTGGTGGCCGGCGATATCCGGGATGCTTGCGCGCTGCCCAGGCCGGGATAGTCGCGGCCGCTTTCGAACACCCGCTGGGTCAAGGAGTCGATTTCCGCGTCGGAAAGGGTGGTGTCGGTCAGGAGCAGCGCCGCGGTGGCGATGGTCGATATGTTTCCGGCCTGGCCGGGATAGGTTCCGCGCGCAATCGTATATTCGAAATAGCCGTCGTGATCGTCGACCAGGCGGGCCGCCGCCTCGCCGGACAGAGGCAGCAGGCGCAGCGGCGTGCTGGTCAGCAGGCCCCTGATGTCGTCGGCGGGGGTGCCGATGACCTGCATCACCGCGTCGGCCTGGCCCAGCCTCAGCGCCGCGAAGGCGTCGCCTATGCTCAGCTCCAGCGGCTCGATGTCGTCCAGGCCGAGGCCATGAGCCTGCAGCACGCGCAAGGCCGTCGTCCTGGAAGCCGCGCCCGCCTCGCCGATGGCGACGCGCTTGCCGCGCAGCTGGTCGATGGAAGTCAGGCCGCTGCCCGCGGCCACCAGCACATGCAAGGGTTCCGGATACAGACTGCCCAGGCTGCGCAATGCGGCATGCGGGCCTTGCCGGGTGAAAATGCCCGTGCCTTCGTAGGCGTCCTGTGCCGCGTCGCCCTGAGACAGGGCGAGCGACACCGTGCCGGCCCGCAGCAGTAGGAGGTTCTCTTCGCTGCCTCGGGTGACCAGCGGCACCGTGCGCGACCCGGGCGGAAACAAGGCCCGTGCCACGCGCAGGTACTGGCCGTGTTCCGCGCCGGCGGCAATGGCGTAGCCCTTGGCGTTGCGGGCGAGGCGCGCCTCGATGTTCTGGCGCGCCATCAGAAGCTCGTCTTCGATGATGCGTCTTTGATCGGGCGCCGTGTCGGACGCATCCAGGGTCGAGCGGATGGCCGCGAGCAGGGCGCCGGGCCCTTCCTCCAAGCCGCTTGCCGGCCCGGACACCGAGGCCGGCCTGTAGCCGACCGGCGCCACCAGCGTCCATTGATCGCCCTCCTGCCGGTACAGGGCCGTTCCATGCACCTGGATCAGATCGCCGGCGCGGTTGCCCCCGGAAGTGACACCGCTTATGCCCCTCGGGCCCGCGCCCAGCACCGAGACCAGGGCCGAAATGCCGGAAGAACTCCAGGCGCCGAAGTCGACGTCCCGGCCCAGCTTCAGCTCGGTATCGAAATAGACCAGGCGCCTGGTTTCACCCGGCGGGGCATCCGTGTCGCGCTGGGAGCCGCGCCGCTTCAGGGACACGATCTCGATTTCCTGGCCGGGCAAGGCCTCGTCCAGTTGGGCGGATACGTCGGCGCGCACGATGTCGACGTCCGGCCCTCGGCCGCAGGCCGCCAGCAGGGCAAAGAGCAGGCAGGCGAACAGTCGTTTCATGTCAGCCTCCGACGAAAGGCAGGGACAGCATCATCGTGAGCACGAAGGCGTTGATGATGTCGACGAAGAACGCTCCGGCCAGCGGCACGATCAGGAAGCTGGTGGGGGCGGGGCCATGCTTGGCCGAGACGGCCTGCATATTGGCCATCGCGGTGGCGGTGGTGCCCATGCTGAAGCCCAGGAAGGCCGCCGTGGTGACCGAAGCCTCGTAGTCGCGGCCCATGAAACGGAAGCACACCAGCACGGCGTAGGCGACGACCACCGCGATCTGTACTAGGACGATCAGCATGAAGGGTCCGGCCGACCGCGCCACATCGAGCAGATCCAGCGTCATCATGGTCATGACCAGGAACAGCGAAAGCGAAACGTTGGAGATGATTTCGGCCGGTCTGTCATCGAACCGGATGCGGGCGAGGGGCAAGAGGTTGCGAATCGCAATGCCCAATATCATGCACCACAGGAACTCGGGCACCGTGATCGGGCTGTCGGAAAAAAGGCCCGCCAGCCGTTGCCCGCCGAGCACCGCCGCAATGACGCCGGCCAGCGCCGCCAAGGCGGAGTGCGTGCTGATGGGCGCTGGCGCTTCGTGAAAGACATGGGTGTCGACGGCCTCTTCGGCGGCCGAGCGCAGGCCGTGCCGCTTGATGAGGAACTGCGCCACCGGCCCACCGACGATGCCGCCCACGACCAGCCCCACTGTGGCCAGCATCATGCCCAGCTCGACCACCATCTGGAGATTGTTGATCTGGGCAAAGCCGTCGGTATAAGCGGCGGCGGTGCCGTGTCCGCCCGTCAGCGCGATAGAGCCGGCGACCAGCCCGAAAATGGGATGCAGGTCCAGCAGCCAGGCCATGGCCACGCCTGTCGCGTTCTGAAGCAGGATGAAGGGCAGCAGCAGCGCCAGGAAGATCGGCAAGGCCTTGCCGCCGCGCTTGAGCAGGCGCAGGTCGGCGCACAGGCCTACGCCGGCGAAGAACATCAGCAGCAACAGCGGCTTGATGGACTGGTCGAAGGTAATCGTGAAGTCGAAAAACTCGAGCGCCGCCGAGGCCAGCACGGCGAAGATCAGGCCGCCGGTGATGGGATCGGGAATGTTGTATCGGGACAGAAAGGGAATCTTGCGATTGACGAAGCCGCCCACGAGCTGCATGGCAATGGCGGCGAGAAGCGATCCGAGCGCGGCAAAACTCATCGTGCGTCCTGAGTCGTTGAGGGGCGGCTTTGCGACAGTTTATTCGGTTTGGCGCCCGGCGGTCCGTGGTCGGGCCGGACCTGCCGCCGCTTACTGACGGATCCGGTTCTGCGTGTCGATGACTTCTTTCAATTGGCTGAGATTTTCCTCGAGCATACGCAGGGACTCGCCCACTCCGACTTTCGCGCCCTTTTTGACTTCCCCGCGCTCCAGGGCGTGCAGGCTGAAGTCGGCCAGCATTTCGGCGATTTCTTCCGCGGTCTTGGCGCCGTCCGCCTTGAACCACCATGCGGTCCAGTTGCACATGCCGATGATGGCAAATGACGCCATCTTTGCATTGACGAGGCGGAAGCGGCCGTCGTCTATGCCGCGTTGAATGACTTCGGTGAATTTCTGCAGCAGTATGCGGCGCGCCGACTCGGCGATTTTCTGCTGTTCTTGCGGCAAGGACCCTTCAGCCCGCTCCACCACCCTGAACTGGACGGGGCGATACAGGATGAGCTTGGCATGCTGGTGCACCAGCTCGCGCAGCGCTTCCTCGGGGGCTTTGCCCTTTTCGACCACTTGGGACGCCAACTGCTGGGCGGCGATGGTCAGGCCTTCGGTCAGGCTGGCAAGAATCTCTTCTTTATTCTTGAAGTAGTAATACAGAGCGGATCGGGAAATGCCCAATTCCAGGGCAATGTCCTGCATGCTGGTTCCTTCGTACCCGCGCTTGATGAACAGATTCGACGCGGTTTCCAGGATAGCCTGGGGCACCACGTTGATTTTTGCCGTTTTCCTTGCCATGCTGATTCCGAACGGAAAAATCCTACTCTAACATGGGCGTCAGTTTTTCGACGAATTTTCGTTCAGCGGCATGGATACGGGCTCGCGCGACTTGCCGTACTCTGATCAGAGGGTTTTCTGCAAGGCGTAAAAAGCCGGCAAGGAAAAAATTTTTCAATGAATTTGACGCAGGCGTCAGTTTTTGGTCTATTATGTACATAAACATCATAGCCATGGAGACTATCGTGAACAGTCATGACAGCATCACCGAGCTTCGGCTCCACGGCGTGGATCACACCGCGCGACCCACATGGAAGCTGAAAGAAACCGTCGAGTTCTATCGTGACACGCTCGGGCTACCGCTTATCCATACGATTTCCGCGCGCGGCTGGGGGCCCGAAACGCATCCCGATTTCCTGCATTTCTTCTTCGACAGCGGCAAGGGCAGCACCATTGCCTTTTTCTATTACCTGGGCAGTCAGGAACCGGGCAACATGAAAGACAGGCCCGGCCAGCCGCCGGTGCCTTCAGACCATTTGTTCGACGCCACGCATACATCGTGGCTGGTCGATACAAAAGAAGAGCTTCTGGCCTGGAAAGAGAAGCTGGAGGGCAAGGGGGTCGAAGTCTCGTCCACGACCGCGCATGAAGTCATCGAGTCGATCTATTTCCGCGACCCGAACGGCTACTTCATTGAAATCACCCGCAAGCTGCGGCCGGTGGACCAGGTCGATGCGGCGGATGCCGCCCTCACGCTCGAGGCCGCGATCCGGCTCGAGGCCGAAGCGGCCGCGCAAGGCGTCGATGCGAAATCCATCGATGCGGTATGGAACAAGAAGGCGCATCTGCTCGGCGACGAGCTCGGCGAAACCGAAGCCTCGGATCCCGCGCCGGTCCGCATCTACGTGCTCGACGTGCCCGAATTCGCCTCCCTGGTCGAAGACGCGCGCGGGCGGGCCGACTGCCGGGTCAGCCAGGCGGGGCGGAACTATCTGCTCATCGAGGCGCAGGAAGCCGTGGAGTTCAGGCGCAAGGAGCTGAACCTGAAGCCGGCGATCTGGTATGGGCTGTTCACCGGCGGCTTGCGCGGCCGCATCGAGTGTTTCGACCGGGACAAGGTGCGGATCGTACCTGAGTGATCGCCACGGCCGGCACAGGCAGAACGCAACCACAACGGACCCTACCATGACTGAACCACGCAAAAGCAAACGGCCGTCCCTGGGAATCGACTGGTATCCCCAGTCTCCGCCCGCCGATACGGAAACGAACGCGTTCACGCTCAGAACGGAAGACGGCGCGGCCGTACTGGGCACGCTCTACGTCCGGGGCAAGCCCCGCAACGTGGCCTGCCTGATGCATCCTCGCGAATACTTCGGCGCGCATTATCTCGTGCCGGCACTGCTCGAATCCGGGATGGCGGTGTGGACCCAAGGCGCGCGCTCCATCGGCAACGACCTGCGGCTGGAACACGAGCAGGCCGTCATCGACGCGGCAGCGGGCATCGACTTCCTGCGCCGGCGGGGCTTCGAGAAAATCGTCCTGATCGGCAACTCCGGCGGCTCGGGCGTCTACAGCTATTACATCCAGCAGTCCTCGCTGGCGCCCGAACAGCGCCTGGCGAAATCCGTGGTCGGCAAGCCCACCGGATTCGACAAAGTCAGCATGCCGCCGGTGGACGGCATGATCTATCTAGCGCCCCATCCGGGACAGGGTCGACTGCTCATGGGCTGCATCGACCCGTCGGTCACCGACGAACACGACGCCCTGTCGGTCGACCCGGAGCTCGATCCGTTCAATCCCGACAACGGCTATGTCGCCGAGCCCGGGAAATCGCGCTATGCGCCCGACTTCATCGAGCGCTACCGCAAAGCGCAACGCGCCCGCGTCGAGCGCCTGGATGAAGTCGCCCGCCGCCTGATCGAGCGCCGGCAATCGGCGCGCCGACAGGTCAAAGAGGGCGGAGCGGAACGCGCCTTGCGCCTGCAGGCCGCGCACACGCCGATCATGACCGTCTGGCGTACCGATGCCGATCTCAGATGCCTGGACCTGACGCTCGACCCGTCGGACCGTGCGCCGGGGTCCATCTGGGGCGGCGATCCGCTGGTGTCGAACTACGGCGCCGTCGGATTCGGCCGCCTGTGCTCGCCCGAATCGTGGCTGTCCACGTGGTCGGGCGTCTCGTCGCATGCGGCGCTCGAAAAAACCGCCCCTTCGGTGACCATGCCCACGCTGCTGGTCGAGTACACCGGAGACCAGACTACTTTCCCGCTTCAGGTCCAGGAAATCTTTTCATGGATCGGGGCGGGCGATAAGCAGCACGTGCGCGTGCGCGGAGACCACCATGGCCGTCCCTTCGCGGGCGAAGAAGAGTCGGGCCGGCTCATGGCGGGCAGGAACATGGTCGAGTGGCTGGCCAGCCGCGGATTCGTGTAGGGCGGCGCCCCCGACCGATAAAAAACAAGGAGACAGAGCGATGACCGGACCGATGAACCGCATTGACGGAGTTCAATACACAGAGCCCGAGCGTGCCAAACAGTATCTGGCCGAGGGGGCGTGGATGGATGTGACGGTCGGCGACATGCTGCGGCGGACCGCGGGCCGCCTGCCCGACAAGCCCGCCCTGGTCACCGATGCCGGCAGCGTCACCTTCGGCGAACTCAATGAATTGACCGATCGCTTGGCGGCGGCCCTGCTCGACCTGGGCTTGCGGCCCGCGGATCGCGCCATCTTCCAGATGGGAAACAACATCGAGACCGCGTTGGCGGTGGTGGCCTGCTTCAAGGCGGGCATCGTGCCGGTATGTGCGATTCCCCAATACCGCGAAGTCGAGATCGGCCAGCTGGCCCGGCTGAGCCAGGCGCGCGGATACTTCGTCCAGTCCGACACGCCGGGCAGTTTCGACATGGTGGGCTTTGCCCAATCGATGGCCGCCGCTCATCCGCAGATCGAGCACCTGGTCTTTTCGGGCTCGCGCGCTCCCGAGTCCTGCGTGACCATCGCCTCGCTCATCGAAACCCATGATGCCGCCTCGGCCCGCGAGCGCCTGGCGCAAGTCCGCATCTCGCCGGAGGACGTGCTCAGTTTCCAGCTGTCCGGCGGCACCACCGGCGTGCCCAAGATCATTCCCCGTTTTCATGGCGAGTATCTTTCCCATGCCGCGTTTTGCGCGCGCCATTATGAAATGGACGAGAACAGCGTCTTCCTGTGGGCGCTGCCGCTCATGCACAACGCCGGCCAGCTGTATGCGCTGATGCCTACTTTCGTGCTGGGCCGCAGCACCGTCCTCATGCCCGGGGTCGATATCGCACGCATGCTGACGCTGGTCGAGACGCACCGGGTCACGCATACCGCGTCCATCGGGCCGATCGCGCCGCAGATCATGGCCTATCCTGACCTGCACAAGCACGATCTGTCCAGCCTGAAGCTGTTCTTCACCATGACTCGCGCAGACACCCTCGAAGCCAAAATCGGCGTGCCATGCAGCAACCTGTTCGGAATCACCGAAGGCCTGCTGTTGGGCTCGGGGCCTTCCGCCTCCGAAGAGATACGCCATGGCACCAACGGCACCTCGGGGTGTCCGTTCGACGAGATCCGGGTGCTGGCGCCGGAATCCGAGACGCCGGCCGCCGAGGGGCAAATGGGAGAGCTGTGCTTTCGGGGGCCCTCTTCTTTGCGCGGCTACTTCAAGGCGCCTGAGGCCAACCAGACCGCGCTTACATCGGACGGATTCTGCCGGACCGGAGACATCGTTACCGCGCACTTCATCGACGGCAAGACCTACTACCGCTTTGAAGGCCGCCTGCGGGACAACATCAATCGCGGCGGAGAGAAAATCGGCTGCGAAGAGGTAGAGCTGTTCGTCAGCAAGCATCCCGCCATTCTCGACGCGAAGCTGATCGCCATGCCCGACCCGGTCTACGGCGAGAAAGGCTGCGTTTTCGTGATCCCGCAGCCCGGCGAGCGGGCGCCGGCCGTGGGCGAGCTGGCCGACTTCCTCGTCTCGCAGGGCCTGGCCAAGTTCAAGTGCCCCGAAAGAGTCGAAGTAGTCGAAGAGTTTCCCGTCACCCGTGTCGGCAAAGTAGATAAACCGGCAATGAAGAAGCAGATTGCCGAAAAACTGGCCGGCGAAGGCGCCGAGCATCCTCAGCGCTCGTCGTGATCGCCGGCCTCCCATAAAACAAGGAGACAAACATGAAATTACTGAACAAGACGAAATTGAGCATCGCCATGGGCGCCATGGCGCTGGTGGCGGCCACCGCGGCCCACGCGCAATTGAAAATCGGCCACATCGGTGCGATGACCGGCACTTTGGCGGCTTTGGGGCAGGACCAATACGACGGATTCATGTTGCGGCTCGATGAGGGCGACGGCACGCTCGGAGGGCAGAAAGTCGAGGTGGTTCGCGTGGACGCCCAAACCAAGCCGGACGTCGGCCTTCAGGTGGCCAGAGAGCTGGTCGAGCGGGAAAACGTCGACATCGTCGTCGGCATGACCGCGTCGAATGTCATCAATGCGGTTTTCCCCTATGTGGTCAAGAACGAAGTGCCGCTCATCGGCACCAACGGCGGGCCGTCCCCGTTCGCGGGAGAGCAGTGCTCGCCGTGGTTCATATCGACCGCCTTCCAGAACGACGGCGCCCATGAGGCCGCCGGCCAGGAAGCGCATAACAAGGGGTACAAGAACGTCGTCACCGTCACGCCGAACTACCAGGCGGGCAAGGACGCCGTGGCCGGCTTCAAGCGTTTCTACAAAGGCGAGTTGGCGGACGAAATCTATCCCGGACTGGGCCAGACCGATTTTTCCGCCGAGATCACGCAGCTGTCGGCGGCGGGGCCGGACGCCGTCTATGTATTCCTGCCAGGGGCGATGGGCATCAACTTCATCAAGCAGTATTCCCAGGCCGGCATGATGGACAAGTACCCGCTGCTGTCGTCGTTCACCGTCGATGACATCACGATTCCGGCCATTCGCGATGCGGCGGTGGGCTCGATGGTCAGCGCGCACTGGATATCGGGCGCGACCAGTCCGGAGTCTCAGAAATTCGTGCAGGCATTCCAGGCGAAGTACAAGCGCACGCCCTCCAACTATGCAATGCAGGGCTACGACGCCGCCGCGGCCATCGACCAGGCCTTGAAGTCGTCGCCAGATGCCGCGAAAGACAAGAAAGAGCTGATGAAAGCCTTGCATGCGTTGAAGCTGGCTTCGCCCCGCGGCGAGCTCACCTTCGAGCGCAACGGTTTCCCGATCCAGGACTACAGCATCTGGAAGGTCGTCAGCAAGGGAGACGGCAAGGTGGGCTTCGAGCACCAGGACGTCGTGCTGAAGGCGCATCGGGATGCTTATGTGGCGCAGTGCCCTTTGAAAGGATAGTCATGAAGATAGCAGTCGTAGGCGGCGGGCCCGCGGGAATGTATTTTTCGCTCTTGATGAAGAAGCACGAGCCGCGCCATGAAGTCACGGTGTACGAGCAGAACCCCGCCGGCGCCACGTATGGCTGGGGTGTGGTGTTCTCGGACGTCGCGCTGAGCTTCCTGAAACAGGCCGACGAGGCCTTCTTCAAGAAGTTCACCGCGAGCCACGAACGATGCGACTACATGGAAATCGTCCACGACGGGGTCCACGTCCAGTTGCGCAACAATCATTTTTCGCGTGTGGCGCGCATCGAGCTGTTGAGGGTGCTGCGCGAGGAATGTATCGAAGCCGGCGTCGAGTTCATCTTCGACGCGCGGATCGACGACGTTGCGCAACTGGGCGAGCCCGACCTGATCGTGGCCGCCGACGGGGGCAAGAGTGCAGTGCGCACCCAGTTCGCCCAGCACTTCAAGCCCAGCTTCGAGCAGCGCCGAAATATGTTCGCCTGGTACGGCACCCGCCAGCTGTTTCATCCGGTGTCGCTGATATTCCGCCAGACCGAACATGGCGTGTTCATTGCCCACTCGTACCAGTACAGCAAGGATCTCAGCACCTTCCTGGTGGAGGTCGATCCGGACACCTGGCGGCGCGCCGGCCTGGACACCCTATCCGACGAAGAGAGCCGGCGCTACTGCGAACAGGTGTTCCAGCCCGAGCTGGGCGCCAATGGCCTGATGTCGAATCGCTCCATCTGGTTCTCGGCCAACATCGTCAGCAACGAAAAATGGAGCCACCGCAATATCGTGCTGCTGGGCGATGCGCTGCGCACCGTGCATTTTTCGCTCGGTTCGGGTACGCGCATGGCCATGCAGGATGCCATCGCGCTGTACGAGGCCTTCCTGGCCTGCGGCGACGACCTGCCGGCGGCCTTTGCGGCCTTCGAACATGCCCGGCGCACTTCATCGGCCGACTTCCAGGCCGCGGCGGCCCGCAGCCTGGACTGGTACGAGAATGTGCAGGAAAAAATGGCCATGGACCCGGTCTCTTTCGCCTACGACTACATGCGGCGCACCGGCAGGGTCAGCCACGAGGACCTGCGGCAGCGCGACCCGGAGTTCGTGGCCCGCTACGAAGCGCTGGGCGGCATGGCGGCGGGGACGGCTGCGCATTGATCACGCGGGCACGGGCCTGTCGATGCCAAAAGAGCAGTGCAACTGCCCTTTAGCGCCGACGGGCCTCAAGTGGTGTCAAGCCGCCGCCACAGCGTTTCGGGGAAACCACAGCAGGCAGATCAGCACCGAGGCCAGCGCGCAGGCGGCCATGATCGCCGTCAGGCCCAGGCCGCCGAAGCGGGCCAGCGCGCCCGATACGCCGGCTATCAGCGCGCCGAAGCCGAACTGCATCGACCCCATCAAGGCCGAGGCGGTGCCCGCATACTGGCCCTGTTGCTGCAGGGCCAACTGGCTGCCCGTGGGCATGATGAAGCCCAGCGAGGTCACGGCCAGGAACAGGCCGAGGCCCCACACGACGACGCTTTTGCCTCCCAGCAGCAGGTAGGCCAGCAACAGCACGAGCACAATGAAGTAGCCTATGGCCAGCGCGCGGAAGGTGGCCAGCGCGCCGATTTGCCGATGCAGGCGGGGATTGAGCAGCGCCGCCGCCATCAGGCCGATCGCATTGGCGCCGAATATCAAGCTGAACTGTGTGGAAGTAAGGCTGTGCTCGGAAATGAAGACGCTGGCCGAGCCGGCGAGATACGCAAAGAAACCCGCCTGGGCGGTGCACAGGGCCAGGGTGAACGGAATGAAGCGTCTGTCGATGAAGATGCGGCCGTAGTTGTGAAGCGTCCGGCCCAGCTCGAAGCGTTGCCGGTCGGCGGCCTTGCGGGTTTCGGGCAGCAGGGCGGCGATCAGCAGCGCAAGCACGATTCCCCACAGGGCCATGAACCAGAAAATGGTGCGCCACGACCCCAGCCTATGCAGAAAATCGCCCACCAAGGGCGCAAGCACCGGCGTGATGCCCAGCACCGCCAGCACCAGGGACATCATCTTTCCCACGGCGGGGCCTGAAAAGTGGTCCTTGATCACGGCGAAAGCGATCACCATGCCGATCGACCCGCCCAGGCCTTGCAGGAACCTCAGCCACTGAAGCTGGCCGATGGTGCCGGCCCAGGCACAGGCCAGGGAGCCCAGTGTGAATATGCCCAGGCCCAGATAAGCCAGGGGCTTGCGGCCATATTTGTCCGACAGAGGGCCATAGGCGAGCTGGCCCAGCATCAGTCCCGCGAAGAAGGCCATCAGCGTCAGCTGGACCGCGCCTTCGTCGGCGCTCAGCGAAGCGGCCATGGAGGGAATGCTGGGCAGATACATGTCGATCGCCATCGGGCCGGTGGCGGAAAGCATGCCCAGAACGAAAACCATGGAGCCTTTGCGGTCGGCGTTCATGAATCAAGTCCTTGCTGAAGCAAAGCGACCTATTCTACGAGAAAGGCGTCATGGCGGCCGCCGAAGCTGACACTCGGCTGAACCCGATGGGCTTCATTCTTTGCACGGCGGGCGCCGCCGTTGCGCCGTGCCCGCCGGCGCGGCTGCCTGGCCGCTTGTCGAGCCAACGAAGCTCTAACCGACGATCAAAGCCAAGGCAGGCGTCGAGAAGGCTGCCGCCGCCAGCAGGGGCGGAATCAGCCGGGGCGAATAAGTATGCAGCAGCATGACGGCCAGCGCGGCAATGGTCAGTTCGCCCACCCAGACGGCCAGCCCGATCGAAGGGCCGTATCGGGCGATGGGCGGCAGCGTGGCCAGAATCAGCAGCAGCCATCCCGCGGCTTTCAGCACGGCGGGCCCCACCCGCGCCGGCCGATCGCCGAAGACCTGCTCATGGTGCCGCTCCATCGCCAGGGCCAGCAGCGTCAGGCCGCAGAACTCCAGGGCAAGGCTGGTCCAGATCATGGCGACACTCCTTCCATGCCTTCGGATGCGGCCGCAGGCCTTTTGCTCGTCTTGGCTCTGTCCGATCTCAAGAACCAGACGCCGGCGGCCGACAGGGCGGCAAAGGCCAGAAGCGTGATGTCCATGCCGGCGGCCACCCAGCTCCCGCGCGTCAGCGCCGCCAGCAGGCCGCCTCCGCCATGAAGCAGGTCGTACGCGGGAAGCAGGGCCAGCAGCAGGGAGAGGATGCCGAGCTGTTCTTTCCAGGCTTTACGATGCGGTCTCAGCCAGGCATGGACGAGGCAGGCGGCCCAGGCCAGGAAGAATGCCTTGATCTCCCAATCGGCGCGGGCCTGCATCGACACGGGCAGCAGGCGGTTGGCCCAGAAGTAGGCGCCTATGGCCACGGGCAGCCCCGCAATGCCGGCCACGTTCAGGCCTTCCACCACGCGATGGCCGAGATGGCTGCCCTGCTTGCGGCGCTGGGGCAGGCGCTTGACCACCCACAGGACCATGCCCGAGGCGACCATGGCCGAGCCCAGCACGCCGCCGATGAAGAACAGCCATCGCAGCCAGGTGTCGGCGAAGCGCAGCAGATGCAGGCTGGAGAAAACGTTGTAGATGGCCGAGAAGGCATCGGGCTTGGCCGCGTCGGGCGATTCCAGCGGCGCGCCGCTGGCGCCGTTGAACAGCAGCCGTTCGCTGCGGCCCCGGTCGAGCAGGCTGCCGGCGCCGCGCTCGCGCAGCTCGATCACGGCGTGGCTGGTGCCCGGATCGGTGACGGTGATCTGTTCGACCCCGCTGGGCCACATGGCCTGGGCCTGCCGGACAAGGGGAGTGACGGCGATCAGATCGGCCGGAACCTTGTCGGTCGAGGGGGCCGGGGCGCTGGCGGCGGCCCGATTGCCCCGTTCCGAGAAGAAGGCCTGCCTGTCGCCGCCGTACGCGCCATCGACTCCCCATGGCATCAGCATGAACATCAGCAGCAACAGGCCGCTGTAGGTGATCATGAAATGAAAGGGCAGGGCCAGCACGGCCAAAGCGTTGTGGACGTCCATCCACGAGCGCTGTCCCTTGCGCGGCCGGAAGGTGAAGAAGTCGACGAATATCTTCTTGTGCGTGATGACGCCGCTGATGATCGCCACCAGCATCATCATGGTGGCGATGCCGACGATCCAGCGCGCCGCCAGGCGCGGCATGCCGTACAGCTCGAAATGAAAGCGGTATAGAAAGTCGCCGCCGCGCGATTCGCGCACCTGCAGGGGCTGGGCCGTGGTGCCGTCCAGCACGACGCTCTGCCCGCCGAACTTGCTGCGGCGCTCGCCCTGTTCGAACCAGCGCACCTGGGTGGTGGGGTTGCGCGGGCCCGGCAGGGTGATGGACCACAGGGACGCGTCCGGCGCCATGGCCTGCATGGCGTCGACGGCGCGCTGCGGCGCATCGGCATGAGCCACCGAGGCATGTTGCGTGGGCTGCATCCAGAAACTGATCTCGTCGCGGAAAAAGCTCAGCGCGCCGGTGACGAAGATTGCGTACAGCAGCCAGCCCAGCAGCAGGCCCGACCATGTGTGCAGCCAGGAATTGGCCTGGCGGAATCCGAGTCCGTTCATGTCGTCGCCCACCTCATGGCCAGGTGCCCGGCCGGCAGGGCGGCCAGCAGGGCCGAGACGAACCAGGCCCGGCGCGCCGTTCCCGCGCTGTAGGCCCAGATGATCAGCGCGCAATACAGGGCGAACGAAAACAGGGTGGCGGCCATGACCGCCTGGGCGCGCGGCAAGGGCAGCGCCAGGCTGAGGCTGGCCGTGGCCATGGCCGCAATGGCGTAACCGCCCGCCACGGCGAGCACGGTGCGCGACGCCACGTTCCAGCGGTGCCCGGCGGGCGACAGCTTGCGTACCGAGCCGGAAGATTTCTTTTTACTCATGATTAAATGCGAACGCCTATCAATTTCATTTTCGCGCATATAATGCCCTTTTTTGCTGATGGCTGTCTGACGTGACGCGCCGACACCGCTTGAACGCATGAAACTTCTGATAGTCGATGACCATGGCCCACTGAGGGGCCTGCTGGGCGAGCACATGGAGCGTTGCGGTTTCGTCGTGGACCAGGCAAGCACCGGCCGGCAGGCCCTGGACGCCATGGAGGTGACCCGCTACGACGCGGTGGTCCTGGACATGGGCCTGCCCGACATGGACGGCATCGAGGTGCTGTCCGCCCGCAACGCCAGCCGCAACGGACCGGTGCCCTGCATCGTGCTGACGGCTCGCGACGCGCTGGAAAGCAGGATCGCCGGCTTGAATGCCGGCGCCGACGACTATGTGCTCAAACCGGTGGACGTGGCCGAGCTCGAGGCGCGCATTCGCGCCGTGCTGCGGCGCTCGGCCCACGGCTTCATTGCGCTGGTCCAGGGCAATCTGTCGTACGAGCCCGAATCGCGCCACGCCACCATCGCGGGCCGGGTGCTGCACCTGCCGCGCCGCGAAGCCATGCTGCTCGAAGAATTGCTGCGCTCGGCCCCCCGCCTGGTGATCAAGGATGTACTGGAAGAGCGCCTGTACGCGCACAGCGAGGGCGTCACGCTCAACGCCATCGAGGCGTTGATCTCCCGCTTGCGGCGCAAGCTCGAGGCGGCGGGCGCCAGCGTGCGCATAGATACCGTGCGGGGCCTGGGATATCGCCTTGTCGCCGGCGCGGGGCAGCATGTGCGCCCATAGCCTCCGTTGCCGGGTGCTGGTGTCGCTGCTGGCCGCCTTCCTGCTGGGCTTCGGCGTGCTGGCCTACCACCTGTTCGACACGCGCGACCAGCTGCGCCGGGGCATGGCCTACATCCATGCGCAGGAAATGGCCGCGGGCCTGACCATGCAAAGCGATTTCAGCCGGTTGCCCCTGCGGCATGCGGGCGGAGAGCTTTCCTACACGCTGTACGATCCGGACGGCAAGGTGCTGTGGCTTTCGGACAATCTCGACCGTCCGCGCCGCCTCAGGGGCGGCACCTTCGCGGAAGAAGCAAGCAGCTTTCGCTGGGCCATGAACAGCGGCCGCGTCATCAGCGTGCCGGTCCATCTCGCCGATGGCTCCACACTCATGGTCGCCAAGGAAGACCGTCTCGAAAGCCGGATGATCGAAGACTTCCTGCATACCCGGGTGCTGCAGGGGCTGATCGTGCTGCTGCCTTTCTGCCTGCTGGGCCTGGCATCGGTGCTGGGCCTGCTGCATTGGACCTTGCGTCCCGTCAGGCAGGCCGCCCGTCTGGCCGCGGACATCGGGCCGCATGAGCCCGGCCGCCGCATTCCGCTGGACAAGCTGCCGCATGAAATCGTTCCGCTGGCCAAGGCGGCCAACGACGGGCTGGAGCGCCTGTCCCAGGCCTATGAATACGAACAGCACATCGTCGCCGATGCCGCCCACGAGCTGCGCACCCCGTTGACGGTGCTGAGCCTGCGGCTGCAGAAATGCCGCCGCGACGGGCAGGCCGATTGGCCGGCCATCGAGGGCGACGTCTCGCAAGCCTGCAAGCTCGTGAATCAGCTGTTGCTGCTGGCCCGCGCGGATCGGGGCGATGCGCGCGCCGTGCCGGACGCCCACCGCGCCCATTTGCCGCGCGTGGCGCGTGAAGCGGTGGCGGGGCTGCTGCCCTTGTTCGAGGATCGCGGCCGGGCCGTGGAGGCCCTCATCGACACGGAAGACGTCTGGGTCAAAGGCGATCCGGACACCTTGCGCGAGGCCGTCCGCAATGTGCTGGAGAACGCGCTGTTCCATGGCCGAGGGGTGGTCCGGGTGCATCTGACACACGCCGGGAACGGCGTTGCCGCGCTGGACGTTTCCGATGAGGGCGAAGGCATTCCGCTCGAGTTCCAGGACGAGATGTTCCGCCGTTTTCGCAAAGGCAGGCAGGGCAGCGCGGGCTCCGGCCTGGGCCTGGCCATCGTGCGCCGCGTCATGCGCAACGCGGGCGGCGATGTGCGTTTCGTCAGTGCGCATCCCTGCGTGGTCCGCCTGAGCTTCGCGCGCGACTGATTCATATTTCTTCCCGCCTCGCGGCGGATGCCGCGCGGGATGAACCCATCACCGCTTCCCAATTGCTCGTCAGACTTCGGTCAGAGTCCCTCCTTAAAATCGCCTGGTTTCAACAAATAATAAGACTGATTCGCATTTGTATTGTTTTATTTTGTCAGGTTCAACACGTTCAGAAATAGAGGGGAATCATGCTTGTCCATCGATCGATCCGCGCCGCAGCCGGGCTGCCCAGGCGCCATCGTCTTGTATGCGCCACTACGGCCGCACTGGCCGCTCTGGCGCTGCCCGGCCCAGCCGCGGGTGAAGAAGTTACCGTCCTGCCCAATGTCGTGGTGACCGCCGCGGGCTTCGAGCAGATGATCGCCGATGCGCCGGCCACGATCACCGTCATTCCCAAGGAAGAGCTCGAAGGCAAGGCCTACCGCAACATCACCGACGCCCTGCAGGACGTGCCGGGCGTGTCCATCGAAGGCGGGGCGGGCGGCAAGCTCGAGAGCACGCAGGTCAACATACGAGGCATGGGCGAGTCGTATGTGCTGTTCCTGGTGGACGGCAAGCCGCTGGGTTCTTCGTCCGAGGCCTACTACAACGGTTTTGGCGGCGGCGCCCAGGTCAATTGGCTGCCCCCCATGTCGGCCATCGAACGCATCGAGGTGATTCGGGGACCGATGTCGTCGCTGTACGGCTCCAGCGCCCTGGGCGGCGTGATCAACGTCATCACCAAGAAGGTCTCGGACTCCTGGACGGGCAGCGTCACCCTGGACGCGACGCTGCAGGAGCATTCCGATGCAGGCAATGCCTACCAGGGCCGGTACTACTTGAGCGGCCCTCTCATCGAGAAACGGCTGGGGCTGACGCTGTACGGATCGCAGTATCGGCGCCAGGAGGACGAGATCGAGGCAGGCTATGCCAAACAACGCATCACGTCCAACAATGCCAGGCTGGACTGGATCCTGACGGACAAGCACAGCCTGCAGTTCGACGGCGGCATCACCACCACCGACAACCTGCGCACCGAGAAGTCCGGCGGCCCCATGGACATGGACAACAAGCGGGTGTACTACGGCCTGACGCACGACTGGAAATGGGGCGACAACGCCAGCACCAAGACCTATGTGCTGAGCGAAGACGTCAACATCACCAACAGCACCAACGAGTCCGAATACAAGTCCACCATCTTCAACACCAAGTCGGTAATTCCGTTCGCCTCGCACATTCTTTCGCTGGGCGCGGAGTACAAGAAAGAAGAAACCCTGCACGATGCAAGCCGCTTCCCCGGTTCCAAGACGCTGAACCTGTCGCGCTGGCAGGCCGCCTTGTTCGCCGAGGACGAATACTACCTGACCGACAATTTCGCCCTGACCGGCGGCATCCGGTTCGACAAGAACGAACACTACGGCAATCACTTCACACCCCGGATCTACGGCGTGTATCACGTGAACGACGACCTGGTGCTGAAGGGCGGCGTCAGCGGCGGCTTCAAGACGCCTACGCTCAAGCAGGCCGACGACAACATCGTCGAGCAGGCCGGCCGCGGGCGCTCGTGGGACATGGGCAACAACGATCTTCAGCCCGAGAAAAGCACCAACTACGAGCTGGGCTTCGCGTGGTCCACGCCCGACGACATGGACTTCGGCCTCATGGCCTATCACACCCGCTTCAAGGACAAGATTGACAAGCACTACGTGTGCAACACGCCGGCCGGCGACCCGCCGAGCTGCACGTATAACGGAGAGACCCGCTACAGCATCCAGCAGTACATCAACCTGGATTCAGCCGTCCTGCAGGGCATCGAGGCCAGCTTCGGCATACCCCTGGGCGACGTCCGCCTGACCGCCAACTACACTTATTCGGACAGCGAGATCAAGAGCGGCGACGACGTCGGCAAGCCTTTGAACAATACGCCGCGCCACATGTTCAATCTGGGCCTGAACTGGACGGCTTCGAGCCAGCTGGGCGTGTGGGGCAAGTTGAAGTTCAAGAGCGACACCATCGACGGCGGCGACGATCGCCTGCCCTCGTACACCCTAGTCGACCTGGGCGCCACCTACCGCTTCAACCGCCACGTCAGCGGTTTCGTCGGCATCTACAACGTATTCGACAAGCAGATCGAAAGCGAACTGTACGGCAAGCACCTGGACGGCCGCCGCTATTATGCGGGCCTGACCATGGACTTCTGACGCGCGGGGATGTGGTTCAAGCGCTGTGCGGCAAGCACCGGGCGGCGGTGGCTAGAACCCGCACAGCGACACGAAGTTGGCCCACTGCACCCGCATGGCGGGTGTCAGGTGGCCCATGAAGGCCACGGCCAGCACCAGGGCCAACAGCATCAACCCCGCCGCGCGTCCCGGAGTGACGCGGCGGGGCTTTTTTTTGCCGTGTTTTTCTGTGTGCGTAGGGTTTGTCGAGGATGGCATGGCATCGGCTTCAGGCCGCCGCCGGCGCGGCGAGCGGCTTTTCCTTGATGGGCAGGCACAGCACGGCGGCGATCACCGCCAATCCAATGCTGACCAGCCATACCATTGTATAGCTGCCTGTCGTCTGATAAGCATAGCCGCCCCACCAGACGCCGATGAAGCTGCCGATCTGGTGGCCCAGGAACGCGATGCCCGAAAGCGTGGCGGCAAAGCGCAGGCCGTAGATCTGCCCGATGAGGCCCTGGGTGAGGGGCACGGTGCCCAGCCAGAAAAGCCCCATCCAGGCCGCGAATATATAGACGACCCATGGAGTAAGCGGCAGCGCCAGCAGCAGAATGATGCCGAAGGCGCGCAGGAAATACACCCAGGCAAGCAGGGTCTTCTTGCTGAAATTCCCGCCCAGCTTGCCGGCATAGTAGCAACCGAAGATGTTGAACAGGCCGATCAGGGCGATGGCCGTGGCTCCGTGGGTGGCGTTCAGGCCGCCGTCCGTCAGGTAGGCGGGCAGGTGCAGCGTGATGAAGGCCGTATGGAAGCCGCAGACGAAATAGCTCCAGAACAGCAGATGAAAGGACCTGTCCGCCAGGGCCTGCCTGATGGCCGCGCCGAGCGACAGCGTGCCCGCGTGGGCGTTGGGACGGCCTTTCAGGAAGGCGGCCAGCGGTATGCCGATGGCGATGAACAAGGACAGCACCCACAAGGCGCCGGTCCAGTCGATGCCGGTGATCAGCGCCTGGCCCGTGGGCACGATGACGAACTGGCCCAGCGAGCCTCCCGCGCTGGCGATGCCCATTGCCGTGCTGCGATAGGCCGCGGGTACCGCGCGCGCGATGACGGGCAGGATGACCGGGAAGGTGGTGCCGGCCTGGCCCAGTCCCACGATCAGTCCGGCCGTCAGGTAGAGCTGCATCTCGGTATGCGAGAAATACATCCCGGCCATGCCGACGGCATAAAGCAGGGACGAAATCGCGATGGTGCGGCCCGAACCGACGCGATCGGCCAGAATGCCCATGAAGATGGCGCCCACGCCCCACACCAGATTCTGTATGGCGAAGGCCAGCGAGAATACATCGCGGCCCCAGCCCAGCTCCATGCCCATCGGCTGCATGAACAGCCCGAACGTGGCGCGCACCCCCAGGGAAAGCAGCACGACGAGCGAACCAATATAAAGCGTGCGCTTGTAGGGGGTTTCAAGAGAATCAGGCATGTCGGCGAGTCAGAGGAAGGAGGAAAGAAGGGCGCGGTCCGGCCCGGACGCTCAGTGCAATGAAGGATTATACGGACTCGCCATCGGGACGGCGCGCCGGTTTTTCAGCTGACATTTGACTTAACGCAAACGCGACTGCCCGCTCGTATCCTTTCCTTTCATCGCCCAGTTCTGGGACGGCCGCGCCGCCGACCTGGCCGAGCAGGCGAAAGGGCCGGTGCAGGCCAGCGTCGAGATGAACGCCACGCCCGATCACGTCGAAGAAACGCTCAAAAGCATTCCCGAGTACGTCGATTTCTTCGCCAAGGCGTTTCCCGGCGAAAAAGATCCGGTCTCCTTCGACAACATGGCCAAGGCCATCGAAGCCTTCGAAAGCACGCTGGTCACGCCGAACTCCCGCTTCGACCAGTACCTGGCCGGCAAAGACTCCATGGACGACCTCAGCACCGCCAAGACGCCGCGTCCGTCGAGCGCCGCGCTTCATTGACGGCTGCAGCCGACAAGCCGAAGCGGCGGGCTCGCTGAGCGAGCGCCGCTTGTCAAAATAGGGGATTCCAGTTAATAATTGAGATCAATTCTTATTATTATTTGATCTCAAGCTTTATCACTATCTGGAATCCCCCATGCCGGACCGGGCATCGAGCATCGAAGCGCTTTATGGCGACCATCATGGCTGGCTGAAGGGCTGGCTGCGCAGGCGCGTGGGCAACGCTTCCGATGCGGCCGACCTGGCGCACGACACCTTTGTGCGCGTGCTTGGACGCCAGCCGGTGGCGCTGCGCGAACCGCGCGCCTATCTGGCAACCATTGCCAACGGCCTGGTGGTCAGCCATTGGCGTCGCCAAGCCCTGGAGCAGGCCTGGCTCGATGCCCTGGCCTGCCAGCCCGAACCCATGGCCCCGTCTCCGGAAGAGCGTTCGCTGATCCTGGAGACCCTTGAAGAAATCGCCCGCCTGATCGAGGGTTTGCCCGCCAGGGTGCGGGAGGTCTTTCTGCTTTCTCAGATCGACGGGCTGACCTACCCACAAATCTCGGAAGAGATGGGCATCACCGTGAACGTCGTGCAAAAAGCGATGGCACGCGCCATGGCCCATTGCTACAAGGCGGTTTACCGGGACGCCTTTTGAGGGAGGAGAGCAGGATGCCGGTTCCATCGTACGCGGGTGAAGACGTCGGCCCGGCCAACTCGAGCCCGGGCCGTTCCGCTGGCGAGCGTCCTATTTCCGATCACATCGTCGAACAGGCCGTCGACTGGTATGTGCGCCTTGCATCCGGCACGGAAACCGCGGCTCAATGCGATCGCTTCAAGCGCTGGCATGGCGCCCATCCCGACCATGCCCGTGCCTGGGATCGCCTGCAGTCCATCGGCGGCCAGCTCAAGAACAGCGCATCGTGTGTAACACCGGCCGTCACCCACGCAACCATGGCGCGGCTGGAGGTAGCGTCAGGCCGCCGCAGAGCACTGAAGGTGCTGATGTGGGCGGGGGCGGCGAGTACCGGCTTGTATCTCGCGCACGACCATCTGCCGGTCCCCAGGCTGGCGGTGGCGCTGGCCCAGGTGCGCACGGGAGCCGGAGAGCGCAGGCGCCTGGTGCTCGACGACGGCACCGAGCTGCAACTGAACACGACCAGTGCGATCGATGTGGATTTCAGCGCTCGCCGGCGCCGCATCGTATTGCTGGACGGCGAGATCATGGTGTCGACCGGCAGCGATTCCGCGGGCCGGCCCTTCGTCGTCGACACCCCGGAGGGGCTGCTTGAACCGGTGGGTACGCGCTTCATCGCACGCCACGACGACGGCGCCCGGGGGCGGCCCGCGTCCACCCGGCTCGCGGTGACCGAAGGCGCAGTCCGTATCCGGCCCGCGGCTTTCCCGGCGGACGAGCCCGCCCTGGTTGCCGCGGGACAGCAGGTTCATTTCACGCGCGACCATGTCGGGCCGCCCGCTTCGCTGGACGAGCATGGCCAGGCCTGGGTCGACGGCACCTTCGTGGCCGAGCGCATGCGCTTGGCGGATTTCCTGGCCGAGCTGGGCCGTTATCGCCGCGGCCATCTGGGCTGGGCTCCCGAGGTGGCCGATCTGCGCATCACGGGCGCCTGGCCTTTGGAGGGCGCGGAGGCCACCGACCGCATTCTGGATTCCCTCGAGCGGCGGTTGCCGGTGCGCATAAGCCGCTACACCCGCCTGTGGGCGAAAGTAGTGGCGCGATAGACTCATTTGGTTACAAAATAGCCGGCAGCTTTTCCGGTTTCAGGCGGCTTCTCCTATAGAAGCAGGCCGGGCCCATTCCTGGCGGTCCCCGTCCTCTTCACCGCATAACTAGAAGTCGACGAGGAACCCACATGGCCGTGAGCCGCCCGCTTTCATTTCTTTCATTACTGTTTTCACAATTGGACGGATGCCGTCGCCGCGGGGCGATGGTGCGCTCGTCGGCAGGGCGAGCGCCGCTTCTGCCTCTTGCCTGCGCCCTGGCCCTTGGACTGGCGGCATGGGCGGACGCGGGGCCGGCGCATGCCCAGAACGCCGCCGTGGCGGAGGCGCGACATCATTTCGATATTCCGGCCGGCTCGCTGGACCAGGCTTTGAGCCGGTTCGGGCGCCAGAGCGGAGCGGCGATCTCCGTCAATGCAGAGCTTACCCGCGGCTTGGACAGCCCCAGCTTGAGCGGCAGCTATACCGAGGCCGAGGCGTTGCGGCGGCTTTTGGCCGGAAGCGGCCTGCAGGCCATCCGCGATTCGAGCGGTGAATATACGCTACGCCGGGCGCCGGTCCCATCCGCCCAAAGCGCGGCGGGCGACGTGGCGACCTTGCCCGCCGTGACGGTCGCCGCGCCGATGCAGGACGGCAGCGCCCGGCAAGGCTATGTCGCGCAGACGCTTTCGCCGGTGGGGCCCTGGGAGGGGCGGACGCTTCAGGACACGCCTTATTCGATCAGTTCCGTGCCCGCCGAGCTGATCGAAAACGTCCAGGCCGTCACGCCCGACCAGATCTACAAGATGATGCCGACCACCCAGATGACCTGGCCTTCGGCGCAAAACGATACGCCTTACATCTACATGCGCGGTTTCCTGAATGGAACGCCCGCGCGCAACGGGTTGACCGGCGCCATGTATGGCCATGGCACCAGCACCGAGGATATCGAGCGCATCGAGATCCTGACCGGCCTGTCGGGCTTCCTGTATGGACCGGGCAATGTGGGCGGCCTGGTCAACTACGTATCCAAGCGTCCCACGCCCGAGCGCTACAACTCCGTCACCCTGGGCTACACCGGCGGCAGCAACGGCTACGCGCACGGCGACTTCGGCGGGCCCATCGACGCCGAGGGACGGTTCGGCTACCGGATCAACGCCGTGGCCCAGGATGGCCGGACCCAGATCGACGACTATCCGCTCAGAAAGAAATTCGTCAGCGCGGCCTTCGACTGGCACGTGACGGACCGCCTTCTGGTTCAGGTCGACGGTTCGTACCGCGACTATCACGCCCGGCGCCAGGCGTACTGGTCGCTGGCTCCCGGCGCGGTGCGCCCCTCCGCCGACGACCTGGACTCCAACGAGCTCTGGTCGCAGAAATGGACCTTCTACGACGTGGAAAGCAAGCGCCTGGGCGCCAACATACGCTGGGAGGCGACCGATGCCATCACGCTGCGCGCCGCTTATCTGAAACGCCGGGACATCCGCACCTATGCCTTCTCGGCCAACACCGTCCAGCCCGACGGCAGCTACAACCAGCTCAGCCACATCACAACGCCGCAGGACATACAGGGCGATGCATGGCACGCCTTCGCCGACTTCAGTTTCGACACGGGCCCCGTTGCGCACAAGGTCACCGCCGGCTACCTAGCCAACCGCAACACCCGCTACGACAGGGCGGACGGCGCGACCAGCTATCCGACAGTCATCGGCGCGTCCCTGAACGGGCCGACCCACGTGCCGGAACCCGACTGGCCGTCCTACGGCACGCAAGGTTTCTGGAACAGTTCCGTCAATCGTCAATCGAGCTGGATGATCGGAGACGACATCACCTTCAATGAGCAATGGTCCATGCTGTTGGGCCTGAACCATTCCACCATCAAGACGCGGCGCCGCCAGAGCCCGACTGCCGATTGGGAAACCTCATACAAAGAAAGCGCCGTCACGCCCACCGTGTCGCTGATCTACAAGCCGCTACCCAGCGTGACCACTTATGCCACCTACATGGAGGCCCTGGAGCAGGGCGGTCTGGCGGCCGACGTTTACAACGGTCAGCCGGTGCGGAACGCAGGCGAAATCATGGCGCCGCTGATCAGCAAGCAGGTCGAGGTGGGCGTCAAGGCCACGGTCGGCGACATGCTTCTGACCGCGGCGCTGTTCGAGATCGACAAGGGACTGCAATACTACGATCTGCAGAACCCGGCCAGTCCGGTCTATGTCCAGGACGGCAGGCAGGTGCATCGAGGGCTCGAGTTGACGGCCACCGGCAAGCTGACGCGCAACGTCACCTTGTTGGGCGGCGTCACCTTGCTCGATGCCGCTGTCAAGGAGCAAAAGCAGGATCCCGCGCTGGAGGGCAAGCGGCCCACGGGCACAGCCACTCGCATGTTCAAGCTGTATGCCGAATACCGCCTGCCCGGCGCTCCGGGGCTGACGCTCAATGGCGGCGTGAGCTATACCGGGCCGTCGTGGGGCGACACCATGAACACCGACAAGCTGCCCGGCTACACACTGGTGGATGTGGGCGCGCGCTACGAGACCGAGGCCGGCGGCTATCCCCTGACATTGAGGCTCAACATCAATAACCTCACCAACAAGCGCTACTGGATCAACAATCAGTACCTGGGCGATGCCCGCACGGTGATGTTGTCCGCCAGCATGCGTTTCTGATGCGTATTTCGTGAATCGGGCCGAACCATGAAGGAAGGTTTCCGCCAATGCATGGCCTGGCTGCACACCTGGACCGGACTGGTGGCCGGCTGGGTGCTGTTCTTCGTTTTCGTCACCGGCACGGCGGGCTACTTCAATTACGAAATCGACCGCTGGATGCGGCCCGAACTGCCGCTGGCCACCGCCAGCGACCTTTCATCTTTGGACACCAGGCAGGCCATCGAAAAGGCGCAAGCCTATCTGCAGGCCAATTACCCGAAGGCCGAGTTCTGGAACATAGGTTTGCCCGTCGAGCGGACCCAGCCGCAGTTCAGCGTATTCGCGCGCGAGGCGCGCAAACCGGACGGCAGCGCCGGCCGCGTGCATAACGCGCACTATGATCCGGCCAGCGGCGACTTCACGGCCGATAGCCCCGCCCGGGCCACGGGCGGCGGCCAGTTGCTGTATCGCATGCACTATCTGCTGCACTACGTACCCGACGAGGCCGGCATCTGGGCGGTTGGCGTCTGCACCATGTTGATGCTGATCGCCATTGTTTCGGGCGTGATCACCCACAAGAAGATCTTCGTCGATTTCTTTACCTTTCGCCGGGCCAAAGGCCAGCGGTCCTGGCTCGATGCGCACAATCTCGTGAGCGTCACGGCTTTGCCCTTTTTTATCATGATCACCTATAGCGGGCTGGTGTTCTTCATGACCGATTACATGCCGGCGGGTGTGCAGGCAAGCTATCAGGCCGGAGAGGCCGGCCGGCGGCAGTTGCTTGCCGAACTGGTTCCCGCCAGCTATATCGAGCCCAGCGGCCAGGCCGCGCCATTGACCGCGCTGAGCGATATCGTGCGGCAGGCCGAGAGGCATTGGAACGGCGCCCCGGTTTCAGGAATGCTGGTGCGCAACCCCGGCGACGCCTCCGCTCTGGTCACGGTGCGCGCGCAACGCGAGGGGCGTGACGCGATCGGCATTCCCCGCCTGGTCTTCGATGGCGCGACAGGCGAAATTTCCGAGCACAATCACTGGGGCGGGGCGCTGGAGACACGCGACGTCCTGCTGTCGCTGCATGAGGGGCGTTTCGCGGGCCTGTCGTTACGATGGCTCTATTTTCTCGCCAGCCTGCTTGGCTGCGCCATGATCGCAACGGGGCTGGTGCTTTGGACGGCCAAGCGCAAGGCCAAGCAAGAGAAACGGCTCAAGGCGGGGCAAAGCATGGAATTCGGCTATCGGCTGGTGCGGTGCCTGAACGTCGGTGCGATTGCCGGCTTGCCGGTCGCCATGGCGGCGTATTTCTGGGCCAACCGCCTGATCCCCGCCGAATTTGCCGATCGCCGCGCCTGGGAAGCCCACGCTATGTTCATCGTGTGGGGCGTCACGCTGGTCTATCCGGCCTTCCGAAGCCATTTGCAGGCCTGGGTGGACGAGCTTCGCCTGGCGGCGCTGGCCTTTGCGCTGCTGCCGCTCGTCAATGCGCTGACCACCCAGCGCCATCTGGGTGTGACCCTGCCGGCCGGAGACTGGGTGCTCGCCGGCTTCGATCTCGTCATGCTGGGGCTGGGAGCGGTCTTCGCCTATGCGGCCCATGAAGTCAGCCGCAAGCGCAAGGCGCCACGCCAGGCTCCGAAGAACGCTCGGCATGGCGCCGGCGTGCAGGCCGGAGAAGCCTCGTGAACATCGACGGACCCCGGCGGCAAGCGTCCGCATTGCATCGGAAATCAGGATATCGCTGGTCCGTATTCAGCCGTGTGATGGCGGCCCTGTTCGGCGGCTATGCGATCAGCGCTCTGGCTACGGCGGCATTGTCCCTGCTGCTGCCGCGCATCTTGGGCGCCGGCCGCGCCGACGCCGTACTCGCCGCCACGCTCGCCAGTTTCGTCTGGTACACGGTGGTCGTGATCTGGGTCTTCACGGCCCGAAGCGCCTGGCGGGCCTGGGCCGGCGTCGTGTCTATGGGACTGGTGCTGGGCCTGTCGTTACTGCTGTCGAGGTGGCCATGACGACTATGCCGCTGCTTCTCGCCGTCCTGTGTCTTTCGTATGCGGGGATGGCGGCGCTTTGCCTGGCGCTCGAGCGCCATTACCACCAATTGACGGGCCGGCACGAAATTCCCCGGGCCGTTCGCATGGCGTTGCGGATACTGGGCGCGGCGCTGCTGCTGGGGGGGCTTGCTCTGTGCCTGCGGGGATGGGGGCCGACGGTGGGCTGGGTGGCATGGTTCGCCTGGCTCACGACAGGGGCGTTGGCGGTGGCTCTGCTGGCTTCTTATGCGCCGCGGTTCATGTCGGGCGTCGGAGCGCTGTCGTTGGCCGCCGGCGTGTTCGCCTTGACGCTGCTTGCCTGAAGCGGCTGGACCGGCTGTGCCGCATCCCGTGCGAGTGCAAGATAGTGGCTGGCTCGCCAGATGTGCGCGCCGGTTCGTTCGAACCATCGATAGACGTCCGTCGTGCGCAAGATCAGCGCCGCCGCGCCGCCGGCCGGGGGCTGTGCAAGCAGGTCTCGCCTTGCTTGGCGCAACAACTCGGCCAGGGCCGCCGAACCCGTTTCCAGTTCTCTAGTCCAATCGTCGCTCGCCTGGCGGTCCAGGCCTTCTTGCGCCGCCATAGCCATGTTCCGCGCTTGCGTCAACGCTTCTTGGTATAGCGGGTTGTGGAAGTCGGTGCCGGTATCCGATACATCGCGAATCCGGCTGAGCAGCCGCAACAGATGGTCGACCGCGTGCAACTGCGCGCTGCGCCTTTCGTTCAGGCGGACGTCGTCCGCGGGAAGCTGTATCCGCGCCACGAACTCATAGGCTTCGTCCAGCACCTGGGACATCTGCCGCAATGCTTCCTGGGCCGAGGCGGGGGCGTCCATGTCCAGCGTCTGGCGATACAGGCGGATGAGCCGCGCGGCGATGTCCCGCAGCGCACGCTGCGAGGCTTCCAGCGCCACCGTCGGCACGCCCAGCAGGCTGGTGTCCAGGTGATGCTCCACCTGCGTGGCGCGCCCGGGCAGCAGGCGCTGCACCAGGGCGGCAAAGCGATCGGTGAAGGGCAGGAAGAAAAGAGCGCCCACGGCGATGAAGAAACTATGGAAGGCCGCAAGGGCCGTGGCTCCGGGCATGACGCCGATATAGGCGCCCGCGGCGTGCAGGGCCGGCAGGAACAGCGGCAGCAGCGCCAGGGCGAGCAGTCCCGAGGCCACGTTGAACAGGATATAAGCCACCGCGGTGCGCTTGGCATAGACGGTGCCGCCGATGGACACCAGGACGCCGGTCAGGGTCGTGCCGATTGCGGCGCCTATGACCACGGCGGCGGCCTGGTCGAAATTGACGGCGCCGGCGTCCAGCGCCGTCAGCGTCATGGCGATGGCGGCGGTCGAAGACTGCAGCACGGCAGTCAGCGCCAGGCCGATCAGCATGATGAGCAGATAGGCGCCGTAGCCGCCGGCGGGGAGATGGGCCAGGCTGAACGAGGCCGCCAGCCCCTGCATGCCGTCCTGCAGCGTGGTCAGTCCCAGGAACAGCATGCCGAAGCCCGCCAGCGCGCGGCCCAGTTCGCTGCCGCGTCCCTTGCCCAGCAGTTTCAAAAGCGCGCCCAAGCCTATCAACGGCAGGGTATAGAAGCCGAGGTTGATCTTCAGGCCCAGTCCCGCCACGATCCAGCCCGTGGCCGTATTGCCGAAGCTGGCTCCGATGACGACGCCGATGGCCTGCGAAAAGGTGATCAGCCCCGCGCTGACAAAGCCGATGAGCGTGACCGTCGTGGCGGTGGACGACTGGGCCAGCGCAGTGATGAGGGCGCCCGAGGCAAACGCCTTGATGGGCCTTCCGGTCAGGGTCAGCAAGACTTTCTGCAAGGAGCCGCCGGCAAACGCCACCAGCCCTTCCGACAGGAGCATCATGCCTATCAGGAAAAGACCGAGCCCCCCGGCGAAGGGGAATACGATGTCGAGCATGGACCAGGGGGATTGGATGATGGAAATCGAAGTATAGGACCGATCGCCGCCATGCATAGGCGCCCGATCGAGATTACCATTGTCGGGGGCATGGCAAAGGAATGGACGAACTCATGAATGCATTGCATAAGCGGCGGGCTTGGCTGCTTGCTGCCGCGGCGGCGCTGGCCGCCCTTGCCGCCGTTGTCTTCTTGGCGCCTGCCTCGAGCGTCGAAGGCGGCGCCAGGCTTGTTCACGAAGAGCCCTCCGAATTCGACCCTGTGGTCGTCTACGAGCGCTACGGAGAGCGCTGCATGAGCTTCGGCGCCATGGACACCACCGGGCGCCAGACCTGCTATCAGTTGTCCGAGCCCGACAAGATGGTGTTCGAATACACCCGCATGATGGCCAGTGCCCTGTTGGCGCAGCCCAGGCCCGGCAACATCCTGATCATAGGCCTGGGGGGCGGAACCCTGCCATCCGCGCTGGCCCGCATCCTGCCCGAGGCCGTGATCGATACCGTGGAAATCGACCCGGCCGTCGTAAAGGTCGCCCAGGCCTACTTCGGCTATCGGCCCGGCCCTCGGCAGCGCGTCTTTGTCGAAGACGGACGAGAATTCGTCGAGCGGGCGCGCCGCGAAGGCGCCGCGTACGACATGGTCATGCTCGACGCCTTCGACATAGACTACATTCCCGCCCACCTGCTGACGGTCGAGTTCCTGGAGCAGGTCAAGGGCATTTTGTCGAGCCGGGGCGTGCTCGTGGCCAATTCTTTTGCCCGAAGCCGCATGTACGACCGCGAGTCGGCCACTTATGCCGCCGTATTCGGCTCGTTCTTCAACCTGCGCGGCCGCCTGGACGGCAACCGCGTCATCATCGCCGTGCCCTCCGGCCTGCCGTCGGATGAAATGCTGGCGCAAAACGCGGACGCCCTGGCCGAGCCGCTCGCACGCTTCGGCGTCGACGTGCCGGCCGCGCTTGCCCGCTATTCCAGGGCGCGCGACTGGCCCGAAGACGCCGAGCCGCTGAGGGATTGAAGACGCGAAGGCCGCCGCGGGCATAGGCTGCGGAAGGGCAGCCCCGCGACGAGTCCATTGACCGAGCGCAGAATGATCAGTCGCGCGAAGAACCCAGCCAGCCCTTGCTGGAAATATCGAAGACGATACCGTCGGGGTCTTTGAATTTCTGCTCGAAATTGTGCTTTTCCGGATCGCCCAGGCTGAAGAAGAATTTTCCGCCATGCTGCTCGATGGCTCGGGCGGCGGCGTCGGAATCATCGACGATGAAGCCGAAATGATGCGAGCCCACATAGCCGTCCATCGCGCTGCCCGGCGACCCCTTCAGCAGCGCCAGGTTGACCACCCCGTCGCTCAGATAGACGCCCGAGCCCATCTCCAGCGTTTCCTCGCCGACGCGTTCCAGTCCGAACACCTTCTGGTAGAACTCGGCGGCGGCCTCGAGGTCGCTGACACAGATGGCGAAGTGCCTGAGTTTTGCGGTCATGGTGAATTCCTTACCTAGGGTTGATGCTTTGGATTCGAGTGGCTTTTATTTTAAAAGCAACTGGCGGACGAATTCCCGCCTTTGATTGCGCTGCTGTTCGCTTCCTTGCTCGCCCATGATCGATTCGTTGATGACGTAGCTGTACAGCAGAAACGCGCGCATATTGGCTTCGTGCAGCGAAAACCCCAAGGCCACGAAACACTGGGCGCAATAGGCGAGGCGCTTGGCATCGACTTCGGTGACGAATTGCCTTGCCATGTCGTTGCGGCGCGCCCAGGCTCGAATGGCCAACTCGATGGACGCCGATCGGATGGCGGCGTGGCCCCTGAACGGCAGGCTGAGCAATTCGCCCAGCAGCGTTTCCGCGTTCGCGTCGCTATGTTCGAACCGGTCGATGAGCTGCTCCGTCATGGTATTGCGCCACGTCGTCAGCAACTGGCGCAGCAGGGCGTCGCGGTCCTTGAAGTGCCAATAGAAGCTGCCCCGGGTGACGTTGAGTCCCTTGGCCAGCACGTCGACTCGGACGGAATCGATGCTTTTGTCCACCAAGACCTCCAGCGCGGCGTCGACCCAATCGTTCGGGGTGAGCTGCGCGCGGCCGTTTCCCGGTTCACTGATGGAAGAGGGGGAAGCTGATGTCTTGCTCATTGGAGTGCGTCTTTCGAGATGCGGAACATACAGTAATGTACCTCAAAGCGCATGCATCCATGACAGGGTATGTAAGGGATATCCCTGAAAGAGCATATGTTGCCAAAGCCCGTTCAGTCCATATATCATCCATACACATACACATGTGTATGGAAGAAAGGAGGCGGTATGGCGGGCGAAACAGGGCGGGGCGAGACGATTCTGGCGGCGGGGCATGAAACCAATGTCCTGGTACAGGGCCAAGGCAACGAGGCTCTATTTCTTCTGCACGGATCGGGCCCCGGCGTATCGGCATGGACCAACTGGAACGGCGTCATGCCCGAGCTGGCGAGGGATTTCCGGGTGGTGGCTCCGGATATCGCCGGCTTCGGGTACACAGAGTTCAAGGAAGACAACAAGTACGACATCAAGCTGTGGGTGAACCATCTGAGCGCAATCATGGATGAGCTGGAAATCTCCAAGGCCTCCTTCGTGGGTAATTCGTTCGGAGGCGCCCTGGCGATAGGCCTTTCCCTGCATGCGCCGGAGCGGGTCGAGAATCTCGTGCTGCTGGGTACGCCGGCCGGCGAATTCCCCCAGACAGCGGGCCTGAGATCCGTATGGGAATACGAGCCCTCTATGGAGAACATGGAAGCCGTGATGCGCTTGTTTCCGTACGACGCCTCGGTCATTACCGAAGACATGGTGCGCGTGCGATACGAGGCCAGCGCCCGGCCGGGCGCGCAAACCGCGTTGCGCAAGCTGATCCCCCAGCCGACGGAAGGAGTCACCATGGTCAAAGGCTTTCCCGAAAGCGCCCTGTCACGAATTGCCGCGCCGGCCCTGGTGCTACACGGTCGCGAGGACGCCGTGGTGCCGCCGGACTGCGGCCTGTTGGCGGCCAAGGCCATTCCACGCGCCGAGCTGCATCTATTCGGCCAATGCGGGCACTGGGTTCAGGTCGAGCACCGGACCCGATTCCTGCAACTGGTGCGCGACTTCTGTCGCGCGACATAAGGAGGCGTCGTGAGCAGGAATGTACTAGAGCGGCTGCTGCATCGGCTTTGCGTCGACCGCAGAGAAAAACAGCGCTTTCAAGAGGACCTCGAAGGGCTATTGGAACGGCATCGCCTCACCGAGGAAGAAAAAACCATGCTGCGCAGTATGGATGTGGGCGCAATGCAAAGACACGGAGTAAACCCGATGCTGACGATAGGTTTCTGGTTCGAGAATGCGCCGGACCCGACTCCGCGCGCCTACATGAAAGCGCTGGCGGACGCGCAGGCGCCCGGCCCCGCAAGGAGTAGGTAGCCATGGGGAAAATCGTTGGAGGGTTCCTGGTTCCGCATGACCCCATGATGTTTCTTGCGCCTGAAGCGCCGCCGGAAGAGGTGCGCGGCCGCATGTGGGCGGCCTTCGAGCAATGCGCCGACCGGCTGGCCAAGCTGGATGCGACGGCTGTGGTGATCGTGGGCGGAGACCATTATTTCAATTTCGGCACCGACTGCCTGCCGCAATATTTGATCGGCACCGGCGACGTTGATGGTCCGCTGGACGTCATGCCGGGCCTCAAGCGCCGGGCCATTCCGGACAGCCAAGACCTGGCCTCCTTCATGGCCCGGCATGGGCACGATAACGGATTCGACTGGTCGGTTGCTCGGGCCTTTACCGTGGACCATGCCGTTGCGATTCCGGACAGGCTGATCGTGGACCCTGTGCGCACCCGCGGAAAGACAATTGGGACCATACCCGTGTACGTCGCCTCCGGAGTAGATCCTTACATCAGCATGTCGCGATGCGCCGCATTGGGCGGCGCCATCCGCGCCGCAGTCGAGGCCGCCGACGATCATGAGCGTGTCGTCCTTATAGGCAGCGGCGGCCTCAGCCACTGGATAGGCCTGCCGCAGATGGGACAGGTGAACGAGGCCTTCGACCGCGAGATTCTGTCTTATGCCTGCAGCGGCGATCTTGGCGCCATGACGCGCCTTTCCGACGAATACATCCTGAGCCATGGGGGCAACGGCGGCATGGAGATACGCCATTGGGCGGTGGCCATGGGCGCCATGCCGGGCGCGCACGGGTACCTGATCGACTACGCCCCGGTGCCCGAATGGGTGACCGGCCTGGGCTTTGTTCAATTGATTCAATGAGGATGGTCCATGACGCAATCTGTACTTGAAGTCGGCAAATCGGAATTGGCTCCCGAAGGAATCAGCCGTGTCGACTCCCCCGAAGGCTTCATCGCCGTGTATGAGCTGGATGGCGCCTACTACGCGACCCAGGACGGGTGCACACACGCCCGGGCCTCGTTGTCCGAGGGGGAGATCCTGGAAGGGGAACTGATCGAATGTCCGGTTCATGGCGGCACTTTCCATATTCCCTCGGGCCGGGCGGTGGGGTTTCCGTGCAAGACGCCGCTGCGCACCTACGAGGTAGTCGATACCGGTAGGACCTTGCTGATCCACTTGGAGCGCCAGGCCGCCGCCACCGCGTCCGACGGGGAAACGAATACTAATGGAGCGTGAAACGATGAATGGACGCAAGGGAATCGACCCGCAGACCTCTTGCCGGGAAGATGTGGCGCTGGAGTCTTTGATGGATCTGGACAAGGGCAGGATGTCGCGGCTCGTATTCCAGCACCCGGGCCTGTACGAGCGGGAGCTGGAGCGCATTTTTGCGCGCTGCTGGCTGTTCGTTGCCCACGAATCGCAGATTCCCAAGGCCGGCGACTATGTCACCACCTATATGGGGCAGGACAACGTGATCATCGTTCGCCAGAAGGACGGCGGCATAAAAGGTTTCCTGAACAGTTGTCCGCACCGTGGCAACAAGGTATGTTTTGCCGACGCCGGAAACGCGCGGCAGTTCATCTGCAACTATCATGGCTGGTCGTTTGCCATCGACGGCCGGTTGAAAGGCATGCATGCCTCTGAAGCGTTCGATTCCACCGGCTTCGACTTCGAAGGCCACGGCCTGCATCCGGTCGCCCGCATAGACTCATATCGCGGCCTGGTTTTCGCGACGCTCGATGATCGAGCCCCAGACCTTGCCGATTATCTCGGCGACATGCGCTACTACCTGGACGCGGTATTCGATATGGACGACGAGGGTACCGAGTTCGTGGGGGGATGCGTCAAGTCGGTGATCCGATGCAATTGGAAGCTGGCGGCCGAGAATTTCGTGGGCGACGCGCTGCACGCCGGCTGGACGCACGACTCGGGCGCGCGCGCCATGGTGGGCGAAGGCGTGGACGACCTGCACAAAAGCCCGGAGCGGTCTTACCAGGTGAACTTCAATGGCCACGGCTGGGAATTCAATCAGGACATCATCGGAAACTGCGCCAGCCTGGGCGACAAAGAACTGGTCAAGTACCTGTATGCGATGCAGCCCCGTGTCGCGGAGCGGCTGGACGATTTCCGTTCGCGCATGATCGGCTCCATATCCTCCTGCACCATCTTTCCCAACACCTCGTTTCTGGCCGGGCAGAACACTTTCCGAACCTGGCATCCACGCGGGCCGCAGGAGATCGAGCTGCACGTCTGGACTTTCGTCAACAAAAGCGCGCCGCCCGAAATCAAGGAGCGTTGGCGCAAAGGCAGCATGCTCACCTTCAGCCCGTCTGGAGTCTTCGAAATGGACGACGGCGAAAACTGGGAGTATGCGACGCGAACCAATGACGGATATGTGACCCGCCGACAGGATCTCTACATCGGCCTGGGCAGGCATACCCGTGTGCATGACACCTCACTGCCGGGAAACGTCTATCAGGGGCAGGTCAACGAGGCCAACCAGCGAGCCTTCTATCAGCGATGGCTGGACCTCATGGGCGCTGCGGTCTGGTCCGACGTCCCCCGCCGCGACGTTCCGACCGAGGCCGCCGTATGAATGACAACTGCGCAATCGCCGACGCGGCGGTCGACATGCTCCTGCATCATCGCATTACGCAATTTCTGTATCGCGAGGCCCGTCTTCTCGACGCAGAGCGCTGGGGCGAGTGGCTGGCGCTCATGGCGGAGGACATCCACTATTGGATGCCCATGCCCGAGAACCGCAGAAGGGCCGACCGCATGAAGGCCTATGAAGCCGGCAGGGGTGCTTTGTTCGACGATGGTTTGCTCGATCTTCACCGCAGGGTGGCGCGCTTCAAACAGCCATCGGCATGGGCGGAAGATCCGCCCACCCGCCATGCTCATATCGTGTCGGGCGTAGAGGCTTTTCATGCGGAAGCCGCGGGCGAATACGTTGTCCACAGCACGTTCGTCAACTACCGCAGCAGGGGCGAGCGCGACAACGATTTCCTGGTCGGGCGGCGCGAAGACCTGCTGCGCGCGCATGCAAATGAGTTCCGGCTTGCGCGGCGCACGATCTTCATCACGCAATCCGTATTTCTGGCCAAGAATCTCAATACCTTTCTATAAGGAATCGGCATGGGCTGGCTTGACGGCTATGTGGCATTGGTGACGGGCGGAGGCTCGGGAATAGGACGGGCCGTCGTGGATCGTTTCTTTCAGGAAGGCTGCGCCGGAATCGGCGTTCTTCTGAGGGACGAGGAGCAGGGACGCCTTCTGCGCTCGCGGTATAGCGATCGGGTGCATATCGTCCAGGGCGATGTACGGTCCGGCGAGGCCAACCGGCGTGTTGTCGACGGGACGCTGCAGCGCTTCGGCAGGCTCGATACCGCGGTCGGCAATGCGGGCGTGTGGGATTACGCGGGCCGCCTGGAAAACATGACGCTGGAACAGTTGGACAGCGGCTTTACGGAAGTCTTCGACATCAACGTCAAGGCTTATCTGCTGCTGGCCAGGGCCGCGGCTGAAGCCTTGCGCGCAACGGAGGGCAGCATGATATTTACCTTGTCGAATTCTTCTTTCTATGCGGGGGGAGGCGGGCCGCTGTATGTCGCCTCCAAGCATGCTTGTGTCGGTGTGGTCAGGCAACTGGCATACGAATTCGCGCCCCATGTCCGGGTCAACGGCGTGGCGCCCGGGGGAACCGTCACTTCATTGCGCGGACCGAAAAGCCTCGGCAAGCATGAAAGGCGGCTGGCCGACATTCCCCATATAGAAGAAAAGATCGCCGGCGCAATGCCGCTGAAGTTCATCGCTTCGCCCGAAGACCATGCCGGCCACTACGTTTTGCTGGCTTCGAAGCGAAACAGCCGGGCCACCACGGCCGCCGTCATCCAGAGCGATTGCGGCTGGGAAATACGGCCGGCGGGAGCATAGCGCATGAACGCCCAGATAAAAGAACTGCAGCCCGCCGAGCGCTTCCTTGCCATGATCCGCGGCAACCGCCTGCCATTGATGGTGGCCCCCATGTTCCTGGTATCGGGCCCCGATCTGGCCATCGCCGCCGAGAAGTCCGGAGTCATAGGCTCTTTCCCCGCGCCCAACGCCCGGGACGTGCCCGCCTTGAGGCAATGGATGGTCCGTATCCGCGACGAAATCGCGGCGGGTTCATGGGCGCTGAACATGATCGTGCATCGCAGCTACGAGCGCTTCGACCAAGAGCTTGCGCTGGTAGAGGAGTTTCGTCCGCCGATCGTCGCCACGGCGCTCGGAAGCCCCCGGCGGGTAATGGATGCGGTGCATGGCTACGGGGGCATCGTGATGGCCGACGTCACCACCCCGACACTGGCCCGCAAGGCGGTGGACGCCGGCGTCGACGTCCTCGTTCTGGTGACTCACGGCGCGGGCGGCCATACCGGCACCTGCCATCCTTTCGCACTGCTTCACGAGGTCCGGCAGTTCTGGCCGGGGCCGCTGGGCCTGGCCGGAGCCATCAGTTGCGGCCGGGACATTCGCGCCGCCCAAGTACTGGGAGCCGACTTCGCCGTGATGGGCACGCGCTTCATCGCCACGGTCGAAAGCCTCGCCGGGGAAGGGTACCGGGACATGCTCGTGGCAAGCGGAATCGAAGATCTGGTGGCGAGCGCGGAAATATCGGGAGTCATGGCCAACTGGCTCAAGGGATCGATCCAGAAGAACGGCGAGGCGGCGCCGGCGGCGTCAAAAAAAACCGAGATCGATTTCTCCGGAAACATCAGTGTGGCGCCCAAGGCATGGAAGGACGTATGGTCGGCCGGGCACGGCGTAGGCGGTATAACGCGGGTCCAGTCGGTAATGGAGGTGGTGGACCAGCTGCAAGAGCAGTACCTGGCATGCCTGGCGGATGAGGCTTCCTTTCTGAAAGCCATGACGTCGCAAGGCGCCGGGTAAGTCGAAAAACATAAACCAGACAACGGAGACAAAACACATGAACCATCCAATAAAGCTCGGCCTGGCCGTGGTGTCGTTGTGGCTCAGCGCGGCAGCGCACGCCCAGAAGCCCGTTACCATCGGTATAACCATAAGCTCGACAGGGCCCGCGGCCTCGCTGGGCATCGCGCAGCGCAATACGGTGGAGCTCCTTCCCAAGACGCTCGGCGGCCGCCCGGTTCACTATATCGTGCTGGACGACGCTACCGATCCCACCTTGGCCACGAAAAATGCCCGGCGTTTCGCAGAGGCCGATAAAGTCGACGCCATCATAGGCTCCAGCACTACACCCAACTGTCTGGCGGTGGCCGAGGTGGCCAATGAGGCGAAGGTGCCCCAACTGGGGCTCGCCCCATATACCGCCGAACGCCAGGATTGGTCCTTCTCCATACCCCAGACGTACGCGCTGATGTACCGGGCGGTGTTCGAGAAAATCAAATCCGACGGCATCAAGACGGTTGCCTTCTTCGGATTCAGCGACGCCCTGGGCGACGCCAGCTGGCGCGAGGTCGAACAGTTGGCCAAGGAGTTCGACATTCCGGTGGTCGCGCACGAGCGCTTTGGACGCACGGACCAATCGGTGACCGCACAGGCTCTCAAGATCATGCAATCGAAGGCCGAGGCGGTCGTACTGGCCGGCAGCGGATCGGCGGCCGCTTTGCCCATGCGCACCCTGCGTGAAAGAGGCTATAAGGGGCCGTTCTTTCAGAACCACGGTGTAGCGAACAATGATTTTCTGCGCATGGCCGGGAAAACGGGCGAAGGGATGATCGCGCCGACCGGTCTCGTGCTGGTGGCGGAGCAATTGCCCGAAAAGCATCCTTCGAAGGCCGTGGGTCTAGACTATCTCGGCAAGTATGAAGGCAAGTATGGCGAGGGCTCGCGCAATCCTTTCGGCGCATACGCCTATGACGCCTACCTGCTGCTCGACCACGCCGTTTCAGCGGTCGATCCCGATACCGAGGCGGGCACGCTCGAGTTTCGCCAGGCCCTCCTTGCGGAGCTGAACAAGACGGACAAGCTTGCGCTGAGCCACGGCCTGAGCACGCTTACGCCGCAAAACCATGCTGGATTGGGCGAGGATGCCGTGGTGCTCATCACCATCAAGGACGGCGCGTGGCGCTTGGTTGAATGAGGAACCCGCGATGAGTTATTTTGACAACCCCCGCATGCTGGCGCCCGCACTGATAGAGCGAACAGACCTGGACGATGGCGCATTCATTCTGGCCAATCCACAGCCCCTGGGAGAAATTGCACGCTGCGTGGGCGAATGGCTCGATGACTGGGCTCGGCGCACTCCCAATGCTTTGTTCCTGGCGGAGCGCGATGCCGCGGGCGAATGGCGGAAACTCAGTTATGGCGAAGTTCGCAGCCAGATCGGAAAAATAGCCCAAAGCCTGCTGGACATGGGGTTGGGGCCCGAAGAGCCCGTGGTTGCCCTGTCCGACCCAGGTATCGATCAGGCCCTTTTGATGCTGGCCACTTTGCACATAGGCCGCCCCTTCAGCACGGTGTCGAGCGCCTATTCGCGGCTTTCGCGCGACTTCGGCAAGGTCAGACACGCCTTGCGGGAATTGCGCCCAGGGCTCGTCTATGCGGCCGACGCCGCCGTATATAAGCCGGCTATCGAAGCATGCTCGCCTTCCTGTCCTGTGCTTGTTTCGCAAAGCGCCGAAACACTGGCGGGCAGCCTGAGGTTCGACGACCTTCTGCGTGGTATCGAATCGCTACAGGTCGCCCATGCCTTCCAGTCCATTGAACCCGGCACCCACGCCAAGTACATGCTTACCTCGGGTTCGACGGGGCATCCGAAAATCGTGATCAATACCCATCGCATGCTATGCGCAAACCAGAAGCAAATTCAATTGGCATGGCCTTTCCTGAAAGAAGAAAAGCCCATCATCGTGTCGTGGCTTCCTTGGAGCCACACTTTCGGCACGAATTACAACTTCAATATGGTGCTGGCCAATGGCGGGTCCTTCTACTTTGACGAAGGCAGGCCCATGCCGGGCCTGATCGAAAAGACTGTTCAAAACCTGCGTGAAGTCCAGCCCAATCTTCTCCTTAATGTCCCGCGCGGCTTCGACAGCCTCGTCTCCCTGATGGAGGCGGACGAAGCCATTGCCCGCGACTGCCTGGGCCGGGTGCGGGTCGTATTCTATGCCGGCGCCGCCTTGACGCAGAATTGCTGGGACCGCATCAATGTGCAGATCGACAAGGTGATCGGAGAGCGCGTATTGTTTTCTTCATCGCTGGGGTCTACCGAAACGTCTCCGGTCGGTACGTATCTGCATTGGCGCTCGGACGATCCGCGCTGTGTCGGGCTGCCGGTGGCCGGCATGCAAATGAAGTTCATTCCCAACGGCGACAAACTCGAGGTGCGTATGAAGGGGCCGCAGATATTTCCCGGCTACCTGCGCGACGAAGCCCGCACGGCTGAAGCATTTGACGAAGACGGCTACTACAAGATCGGCGATGCCGCCTGCCTCATCGATCCGGCACGCCCGGAGAAGGGCATTGCCTTCAATGGGCGTGTGGCGGAAGACTTCAAGCTGGCGACAGGCACATGGGTTTCTGTAGGTTCCCTGCGTATCAAGGCCGTCAGCCTCCTGGCTCCGTATGCCCAAGATGTGGTGGTGACGGGGCACGATCGCAATGAAGTCGGCCTGCTCATTTTCCCGACGCCGAAGGCCAGGCAGGCCGACAGCCGGGCCTTGCGGGCCCATGTATGCGAGGCGCTGGAGAAAATCAAAGAGCAAAATGGCGCCGGCCTATCGCTGACGCCCAAGCGCGCCATCTTCCTTTCCGAGCCTCCCTGCATCGAAAGCGGGGAAATCACCGATAAAGGCTATATCAATCAACGTCTTGTGCTGACGCGAAGAGCCGAAATCGTCGATCGGCTCTATGCAGCCATACCCGCGGATCCCGACATCATCGTTTTGGCCTGAATCTCATTCGCGGCGCCGTAGCAGGCCACGCCAATTTCCCAGTTGCCGTTTCCCAGGTTGCCGTTCGCGGCGACTTGGGCGCTTCCATTTGATCCGGGAATTCCCTAGCTTTTTATTTATTGGCCGACTAGTTAATAATGGACCCTTACCGTTGCGGCACCGGGCGGGCCTATTTCATGACTCAGAGGAGAAACACCATGAAGACGACAATCCTAGCGGGCGTCCTTGCCGCTTGCTGCGCAGCTTCATCGGCGCATTCGGCGCAAACCGTCAAGATCGGCCTCATTCAGCCGTTGACCGGCTCGGTCGCCTATAACGGAGTATCGGCGGTCAACGGCGCAAAAATCGCCATTGCCGAGCGCAATGCCAAGGCCGGCGAAAACGGCACGAAATATGAACTGGTGGTTGAAGACGGCCAGTGCCAGCCTTCCAAAACGGTCAGCGCGGCCGAGAAGCTCATCCAGAAGGATGGGGTGCCGGTCATCGTCGGGGCCTTCTGCAGCTCGGCGACGATCGCGGCCATGAGCGTGATCGAAAAGTACAAAGTGCCCATGGTGTCGGGCATTTCATCAAAAAGCGATCTGACCGAACGCGGCAACGAGTGGTTCTTTCGCAGCGCCGAGACGGACGGCCTGCTGGCCAGGGCCTTTGCCAAGATACTGGTCGATCAGCTCAAGCTCAAGAAAATCGCCTACATCGGCGTGAACGACGACTGGGGCAGGGGCGGCATCGAAGAGTTCTCCAGCCAGATCGAAGCCGCGGGCGGCGAAACCGCCATGAAGCTGTATTTCGATCATGGCGCGACGGACTTCTACACGCTGTTGACGCGCGTGCGCGCCGCAAAGCCCGACGGCGTGTTCGTTGCGGCCGAGACGCAAGACGGCTCCATTCTGGTCAAGCAGATGAAGGAAGTCGGGCTGCAGAGCCAGATATTCGGGGTGGGAAGCTGGGCCACGGCCGACTTCGTAAAGCTTGCCGGCGAGGCGGCGGAAGGCATCCATGCGGCGGTGCCCTATGCCTACACCATCGATCGTCCCGAGAACAAGGTGTTTGTCGAGGAGTACCAGAAGGCCTACAAAGAAATGCCCGGCAAGTATTCGGCGGCGGGCTACAACGCGCTGAACATCGTCATGGACGCGGTCGAGCGGGCCGGCGAAGCCACGCCCCAGAAGATACGCGACGCCCTGCCCAAGACCGACTATCAAGGGCCGAACGGAACATTCAAGTTCACTGAGAAAGGACAGGGATACGGCTTCGACGCGGTGCTGGTGCGGCTGCACGAGGGCCAGCCGCAAATCGTCGACAGTGCGACCGTCACTCCCGACTGACAACAGAAACGGCTATTCCGTTGCCCTATGGAGATGAAAGGTGTTTGATCTGTTCTTGCAGTTCGTATTGAACGGTTTGGTGAATGGAACGTTCTATGCGTTATCGGCATTGGGCCTGACGCTGATATTCGGCTTGATGCGCCTGGTGAACTTCGCCCATGGCGAGTTCTACATGATGGGCGGCTTGCTGGGCTGGGCGGCCACCAGCCTGATCGGCCTGGACTTCTTCACCGGGCTCATCGTGGTCGTGGCGATCATGTCGACGTTCGGCTGGCTGCTCGACCGCTTCATCATCGTACGGGTGCGCGACAAGGGGCCAGAGCCGGGCATCCTGCTGACCATAGGACTGGCGATCTTCCTCACCAACACGGCCTTGCTGCTGGTCGGCACCGCGCCCCACAAGGTCGAGGCGCCGGTCTCCAGCGCGCCGCTGATCCTGGGGCCGCTCATCATCACCAAAGTGCGCATATTCGCCGTCGGCATGTCCATCTTAGCCATTGTCTGCGCACGGCTGCTCATCCAGAAGACCAAGCTGGGGCGGGCCATGCGCGCGACGTTCCAGGATGCGACCGCCGCCAGCCTGGTGGGCATCAACACCGCTTCGATCTATGCCTCCACCTTTGCGCTGGGCTCGGCCCTGGCGGCCACGTCGGGCATGCTGTTGGGCTCCATCTATGTGGCGCAGGCCTCCATCGGCGGGCTGATCAGCCTGAAAGCCTTTGTCGTGGTCATTCTCGGGGGCATGGGCAATTTTGCCGGTGCCATCCTGGGCGGCCTGATCCTGGGCGTGGCGGAAGCGCTGTGGGGAGGGTATGTGCAGACGGGTACGGTCGACATCGTCGGTTTCGCGCTGGTCATATTGATCCTGTTTTTTCGTCCTTATGGCTTGTTCTCGATACGAGCGGAGCGTGCTTGAATGAAATTCGAACGTAACGTCATGGCGGGCTTTCTGGTCGTCGCCTTCTTGCTTGGCGCCTTCCTGCAAAGCGAATACCTGCTGCATATTCTCATTCTGGTCCTGCTCTACACCATTCTGGCCGCCAGCCTCAATCTGATCGTGGGCTATGTGGGGGAGTTTCCCCTGGGGCATGTGGCGTTCTTCGGTCTGGGCGCTTATTCGGTCGCAATACTGAGCGGGCCGGACATCGGCTGGCCCATGCTGGTGACGATCCCGCTGGCGGCGGTCATCGCCGCGGCGGCGGGCTGGCTCATCGGGCGCATCACCTTGCGGCTCAATGGCCCGTTCTTCGTGATCGTCACCCTGGCGTTCGCCGAGGTGCTGCGCCTGCTGGCGGGCAACTGGATCGATCTGACCAACGGCCCCATGGGCATATCCGGCATCGGCCATCCGGCGATTCTGGACTGGTGGCCCTGGCTGCATGGCAAGCGCGGCTTCGTGATGATGGGCGTCGTGCTCACCGCCTTCGCCCTGTTCGTGACCTGGCGCGTGGTGTACTCGAGCGCGGGACGCGCCGCGGTCACGCTGCGGGAGAACAACTATGTGGCCCAGTCGATAGGCATCAAGCCCCTGCGCTACTCCATGTTCGTGTTCGTGGTGGCCGCGTTCCTGGCCGGCATCTCGGGCGCCTATTACGCCACATACATTTCATTCGTCGGCCCCGAAGTTTTCGCCTTTCCGTTCACCGCCACCATGATCATCATTGTCCTGCTGGGCGGCAAGGGCACGCTGACCGGCCCGATTCTGGGCGCCATCATCGTCACTCTGCTCGAGGAGTATCTGCGCGAGTTCAAGGAAGTGCGTCTTTCTCTGTTCGGCTTGATCGTGATGGCGGTGGTGCTGTTTGCGCCCGACGGGGTCATGGGCTACGTGCGCCGGCGCTTCCCGCGGTTCTACAAAAGGACATCCCATGCTTGAGGTAAAGGATCTGAGCAAATCGTTCGGCGGCATCCATGCCGTGCAGAACATTGATTTCACCGTGCCGACCGGCCGGATCGTCAGCCTGATCGGTCCGAACGGGGCGGGCAAGACGACGTGCTTCAACCTGATCACCGGCTTCTATCAGCCCAGCCGCGGCCATGTGCTGTGGGACGGGGCGGATGTGACGGCGTCCAAGCCGTACGACATGGCGCAGCGCGGGGTCATCCGCACGTTCCAGAAAACCAATGTGCTGCGGGGCATGAGCGCGTTCGAGAACGTCGTTCACGCCCACTACCTGCGCGATCGCACGCCTTTGTGGCGCACCTTCTGGCGCGAGCCGGGCAGTCGCCGGGTCCAGGCCGAGATCGACGAATCGGCCAGCACCCTTCTCGATCTGGTGGGGCTTGGAAAGCGCAAGGACGTCGGGGCCGGCTCGCTGTCCTGCGGAGAGCTCCGATTATTGGAGGTGGCCGTCGCCCTGGGCGCCAAGCCGCGCCTGTTGATGCTCGACGAGCCGGCGGCCGGCCTGAATACGCGCGAAGCCGAAGAGCTCGGCGGGCTGCTGCGCAGGCTGCCGGGCGAGTGGGTGGAGTCCTTGCTGCTGGTCGAGCACAACATGCATCTGGTCATGCAGGTGTCCGACCATGTCGTGGTCATGAACTTCGGCAAGAAGCTGGCGTCGGGCACACCCGCCCAGATTCAGGCCAACGAAGAGGTGCTCGAGGCTTATATGGGAAAAGCGGCATGAATAAAGAGCTTGAATCCGGAACCCTGCTCGAGTTGCGCGATGTCGTGGCGGGCTACGGCAACCTGGTGGCGCTGCATGGCGTCAGTCTCTCGGTGGGCCACAAAGAGGTCGTGGCCCTGCTCGGCGCCAACGGCGCGGGTAAATCCACCACCCTGCGCACCATTTCGGGCCTGATAAAAGCCAGCTCCGGAGACATCCGCTGGAAGGGCGAGAGCATCGTCGGCAAGCCGCCCGAGGCGATTCTGCGCCTGGGCATTTCGCATTGCCCCGAAGAGCGCCATGTCTGGCCCGAGATGACGGTCGAAGAAAACGTCGAGCTGGGCGGCTATCTGCTCAATTCCAAATCAGAGCTCAAGCGCCGCAAGGACATCGCTTTTCACCGCTTCCCGCGTTTGCGCGAACGCGCGCGGCAACTGGCCGGCACGCTCAGCGGGGGCGAGCAGCAGATGCTGGCCATCGCGCGTGCGCTGATGTCCGAGCCTCAGCTCTTGATTCTGGACGAACCCAGCCTCGGGCTCAGTCCCAGAATGGCCGCCGAAGTATTCGACGTGATTCGAGAGATCAACGCTCACGGTGTGTCGATACTGGTGGTGGAGCAGAACGTCCACCAGGCCCTGAGCGTGGCCTCGCGAGCCTATGTGCTGGAAACCGGACGAGTCATCGCCGAGAAAGAGTGCTCGGCCCTGAAAGACGACCCCGAGCTGCTCAGCGCCTATCTCGGCGGCTGACCAAGGCGCCGTCGACACGGCGCTGCGGCGCTATGCCGAAAATGCCGGTAAGAACCCCCATTCCGCTCTTGGCGCGCCAAGCAGCGGTTTCAACCATCGCCGCGGATATGACGAGTTACGATTGTTAATATAGCGTCTCGGCTTATACGGAAAGGGATATGGCGAAGGACAAGGCGCCCCTGGTGGACAAGGGCTGGATCAAGCGCGACCGCCCGGGTCGGCCCGAAGGGACGGGGGACAATAAATCGGAGCGCATACTCGACGCGGCGGAAGAAGTCTTTTCGGAAACGGGCTATCACGGCGCCACATTGAAAATGGTGGCACAGCGGGCCGCCGTGACCCAGGCGCTGATCAACTATTATTTCGGCTCCAAGTATGGCCTTTACGAGGCCGTCTTCCTTCGTCGCGCGCACGTCATCGCCGAAAGCCGCATGCGCCGATTGGATGAACTCCAGAGCGGACCGGACCCGGCTACGGCGCAGGACATCGTGCACGCTTTTCTGGCGCCTACCATCGCCCTGCGCGAGACCGAAGGCGGACGCCGCTTTCTACGCCTGCAGGCGCGCCTGCATACCGAGCCCGCCGACATCTCGTACAAGCTGCGAAACCAGGCTTATGACGCGTCGACGCGCGCTTTCGTCAGGGCGCTTGCCCAGGTCTGTCCTCATCTGACCCCCAAGGAAGTCAATTGGCGCATGGCGCTGATGATCGGCAGCTACATGTACGCATTCTCCGACACGCACCGTCTCGAAGAGCTGGCTCCGCAGGTTTGCGACCCGAACAATACAGAAGAAATCTTCGAACAGATCACCGCATTCGTGACGGGCGGCCTGATGGCGCCGGGGGTGGCGACCTAGGCTTACAGCGGCCACACCAGCAACAGCATCGGGATCGCGACAATGCCCAAGGCGATTTCCAGCGGCAGCCCCATGCGCCAGTAGTCGCCGAAGCGGAAACCGCCGGGGCCCAGGATGAGGGTGTTGTTCTGATGGCCGATGGGCGTCAGGAAGGCGGCGGAGGCGCCGATGGCCACCGCCATCAGGTAGGGGTCGGCGCTGACGCCCAGCTGGTTGGCCGCGCCGATGGCGATGGGGCACATGATGGCCGCCGTGGCCGCATTGTTGATGACGTCGGACAAAGTCATGGTCACCACCAATACCACCGCCAGGGTCAGAACCGGGCTGCCCTGGGCGACATTGTCGAGCAGAAATACCGCGATCAATTCCGCCAGGCCGGTGTCTTCGGTGGCCTGGGCCACGGGAAGCAGCGCGCCCAGCAGCACGATGACCGGCCAATCCACGGACTCGTACATTTTGCGCAGCGGCAGCACCCGCAATACCATCAGCAGCAGCACACCCAAAAGGAAGCTGATGGCCGCCGGCAGCAGGCCGACGGCGGCCAGGCCCACGGCCAGCACCATGATGCCGGCGGCAGTGAACATCTTCCGGCGGTCGGGCGAGCGCAAGGCGCGGGTCGCCAGAGGCGCGCATCCCGTGTCCGAGGCGAATTCCGACACCAGGTCGCTGACGCCCTGCATGAGCAGCACGTCGCCGTCGCGCAGGGCGGTATGCCGGACGCGGCTGCGTATGCGCGAGCCCTGGCGCGAGATGGCCAGAAGATTGATTCCGTAGCGTTTGCGCAGGTCGATGTCGCTGGCGCTGCGCCCCAGCAGGACCGAGCCCGGCAAGATCACCAGCTCCATGAGCTCGGTGTCGTCCAGCTTGGCCGAGCGTTCGATCTTCTTGTCCTGTTCTTCTTCGTCTTTCGCTTCATCTCCGGCTTCGCCCTTGCCGTTGTCGCCGCCAAGGCTGCCGCCTGCCGCGCTTTCGTTCGAGCGAAGTTCAAGCCGGTTGCGCGGTGCATCGCTGAGCGTGTTCCGGGCAGCCAGGTCGGCCGACGAAGCCTCCATTGGGTGCTCCGGCTGTGCTGGTTCGCCGGATTGTTCGGAGTGATCGTCCTGTGCTTCCTGTTCCTCGTTTTCTTCTTCTTCCTTGCTTTTCCCCTCGCCGAACACCAGTCCGAGGCTGTCCAGGGCGTTGGCCAGCGCCCCCGGATCGGCTTCGATCAGTACCACGTCGCCTTCCCGCAGCGGTCCGGCGGCATGAGGCGATACGCGCACCTCGTTGCGCACCAGACTGATGATCTGGGCATCGGCGTCGTCCAGGGCGGCCTCGGCTTCGTGCAGGTTCATGCCGATGGCTTTCGAATTGGGGGCCACACGCGCTTCGGTCAGATAGGCGCCGGTATCGAAAGAGTCGGCGCCGGCGCGCTCGCGCGCGGGAACGATGCGCCAGCCGACCAGGCCGATGAAAAGTATGCCGCCGACGGCCACGGTCACGCCCACCGGGGTAAAGTCGAACATCTGAAATCCGTTCGCGCCGTCCTGGGTTCGGAAGCTGGATACGATCAGATTGGACGGCGTGCCGATGAGCGTGGTCATGCCGCCCATTATCGTGCCGAACGACAAGGGCATGAGCACCTTGCCGGGCGCTATGTTCTGCCGCTGCGCTATCTGCATGGCGATAGGCATGAGCAATGCCAGCGCACCCACATTGTTCATGAAGCTGGACAAGACGGCCGCCAGGGTGACCAAGGCCAGAATGGCCACGGTGGGTCCGGTGTCGGTGGGCAGAACGCGCTGCGCCAGCATGTCCACCACGCCGGTGTGCAACAGGGCGCCGCTGAGGATCAGCACGCAGGCCACCGTCACCACCGCCGGATGCGAGAACCCCAAGAAGGCGTCCTGGGCCGGCACCAGCCCGACCAGCACACTGGCGAGCAGCGCCGCGGCGGCCACGATATCGTGGCGCCAACGGCCATAGAGAAACAATCCCAGGGTTGCGACCAGAATGGCCAATATCATCCACTGGGGTTGCGTCATAGTGTGCGGTCCATTGTGAGTTTCATGAGTCCCGCCACTTTACTGAAAGCGCTGATGGCCTGCAATCGATTTGCGACGGCGCTTACGGCTCCTGATTACGCTTCTGAAGACTTTTTGCACTGCTCCCGTGCACGTTGGTGGCGCCTATCGCCGGAAGGTTGTCGAGCAGCCGATGTAGGAACTGCAGCAGCTGTTCGCGTTCTTCCGCCGAGAAGCCCGTCAATAGCGCCTCTTCGCGGGCAAGAGCGGTTTTCAGCATGCGCTGATAGAGCTTCTTGCCCGCGGCGGTCGTCGAGTACTTGATCTTGCGCAGCCCGTCTGACTTCGACTTCAACAAGCCGCGTTCAGTCAAGTGAGCCAGGCTGCGGCTGACGGCCCCCTTGTCCAGGCCAATGAAGTTGCTCGCTTCCGCGCCGGTGGACCAGGGATAGATCTCGATGTAGACCAGTATCCTCCAGTCGGTGATTCCAATTCCAAATTCCTGCCGGTATAGGCGGGACGCGCTGTTGGCGACTTGGTTGGAAGCCCAGACGAGTACCGCCGGCACATAGCGATCGAGATCTAGCATGGGTTTCTCTGAAGTCATTGTTTGATGAAGCGCCTGACAAGTTGAACCGAATTCTACTGAGCGTCAGTCACGTTTTCAAATGTGTCGATGACGACGGGCTTCATCCGGTCCGGCGCCTGTTCGACGGCGGCGATGTACATATTGGCTACGGCGTCCCGCGTGTCGGCGTCGATGGTGAGGCTGCCTCGGGGGCTTTCAATCGTGATGCCCTTTATCGTTTCCATGACCTTCGCGCCGTCGGAAACCTCGCCGTTGAGTTTGTTCGCGACCGCATAGATCAACGCCATTCCATCATAGCCGCCCAGCGCGATCGCACCGGGCAGCTTGCCGGCGATCCTGGAATAGGCCGCTATGTATTTCTTGTTCTCGGCGTTGTCGAGCGTGTCGTAGTACTGAATCGAATTCGTCAGGTGCACCGCCGTGTCGCTCAGGGGCTTGATGTATTCCTCGGCCAGGTCTGTAGACGTCATGAGCTTCATGCCGGTTTCAGGCAGGCCGCGCTCGGTATAGTTCTTCATGAACGAAACCATGGGCTCGCCGGAGGGCAGGAAGACGAAAACGCCTTCGGCATTGGCGTCCTTCAAGTGCTGCACATAGGGCGCGTAGTTGTTGTTGTGCAGGGGGATGCGGGCCTTGCCGACGATGGTTCCGCCAAGCTGCTCGAAAGCTTCTTTGAAGCCGTTTTCAGAATCGATTCCCGGCGCATAGTCGGAAACGACGGTATAGGCTTTGCGGATGCCGTTTTTATGCGCCCATTTTGCCATGATGGCGGACGCCTGGTAGTTGCTGTACGAGACCCTGGCAAGGTAGGGCGACTTTTCGGTCAGCCCGAGGGCGGCGGAAAGCATGAGTATCGTCGGCTTCTTCGCCTGCGTGGCAAGCGTGGCCACCGCAAACGCGTCGGATGACAAGGCAAAGCCGGTCAGGAAGTCGACATGGTCGCGGGTAATCAACTCTTGCGCGAGCCGCTTGGCCGTATCGGGAGAGTTCGTGCTGTTGTCGCGCACGATGATCTCGACCTTCTTGCCGGCAACGGTGTCTCCGTAGTTTTCCATGTAGGCCTGCATGGAATGATAAAAGCCCAGGCCGTACGGACTGAAGGTGCCGGACATAGGCGCCACCACGCCGACCTTGATGGTGTCCTGCGCATGCGCCCATGCGCTGAAGGCCGTGAGCAGGCCGCCGACCAGGCACGTAGCGGCCGATTTGATTAAGAGTCGTCTCATTGATGTTCTCCTTTGGAATGGTTGCCGAAACTTTCGACGGCTGTTTTATGCCTTGATGCGGTCCAAACTGAACCGCACTCAAGAGTGTCCACGATGATTTGGTTGTGTTGACAACCTAATTCGTTTTTTGCATACTAGCTTCAACAGGTTGTGTAGTCAACCTAACGTGGCTAGGGTTTCCACGGATGCTGAACATTGCCGGAGGAGCAGAAGAATGCAGGACGAAATTGAGGGTGTCGCTGTGAGGTGTTTTGACGCAATCGTGGTGGGGGCGGGCCTGGCCGGCGTCTGCGCGGTGTACAGGCTTAGGCAGGCGGGCGTATCCGTACGGGCTCTGGAAGCGGGCGGCGGCGTGGGCGGCACCTGGTATCACAACCGCTACCCCGGGGCTCGTTGCGACATCGAGTCGCTGGATTACTCGTACTCCTTCTCCGACGAGCTGCAGCAAGAATGGAAGTGGTCGGAGCGCTATGCCGGCCAGCCCGAAATCCTGCGCTATATCAATCATGTGGCGGACCGTTTCGACTTGCGCAGGGACATCCAGTTGAATACATGGGTCGTCCGGGCGCGTTTCGATGAGGCGCAGGAGCGCTGGATGCTTTTCACAGACACCGGAGAGGTCTTTTCAGCCAAGTACGCAATCATGGCGACCGGGGTTCTTTCCGTGGCCCAGGTGCCTTCCATGAAGGGCCTGGAAGACTACAGGGGCGAATGGTTCCATACCGGGGACTGGCCGGAGCAGGGCGTTGACCTGGCCGGAAAGTGGGTTGGCGTAATCGGCACGGGGTCCTCGGCTACGCAATTGATTCCCATAGTGGCCGAGCAGACGGAACACTTATATGTTTTCCAGCGGACGGCGAACTATACGATGCCGGCCCAGAACCATCCCATGAAGCCCGAGGTGGAGCAAGAGTGGAAAAAGCACTATCCCGATCGCCGCAAGTTCGCATGGGCCTCGGGCTTTGGCCACAACCAGGTCACCAACCACATGTCCGGCAAAGAGATGTCGGCCGAAGCGCGCCTTGCCGAGCTGGAGAATCGCTGGCGGCTGGGCGGCTTGTACATGATGCGCGCATTCAAGGACATTCTGACCGATCCGGAGGTCAATGAAATCGCGGCGGAATTCGTACGCGAAAAAATCAGGGCCACGGTCCAAGACCGGCAAACCGCCGAAGCCCTGTGCCCGCGCGACCTGTATATCGGTACGAAGCGTTTGTGCTCCGGCACGAACTACTACGAGACCTTCAATCGGCGGAACGTGACGCTGGTGGACGTGAAGAACAGAGCTATCGAGCGCATCACCGCTGATGGAATACTTTTGGAGGATGGCTCGGAGTACGAGGTGGATGCGCTGATATTCGCCACCGGCTTCGACGCAATGACGGGCGCGATGAACCGGATAAACCCCGTCGGCCGTAAGGGCAGGGCATTGCGCGAGGCATGGGCCGCGGGGCCGCAAACATATCTCGGCTTGTGCGTGGCGGGCTTCCCGAACATGTTCGTCATTACCGGCCCCGGCAGCCCATCGGTGTTCAGCAATATGGTGACGTCCATCGAGCAGCATATCGAATGGACCGTGGCATGCATCGAGCATATGCGTGCGCATGGCCTGTCGTCGATCGAACCCACGGTGCAGGCTCAAGAAGACTGGACCCGGCATGTCACCGAAGCCGCCGGCAAGACCCTGTATGCGCAGTCCCGGAACTCCTGGTTCCATGGAGCGAACATTCCGGGCAAGCCGGTGGTGTTCATGCCCTACGTGGGCGGCGTGGGCAACTACTACCAGACAATCACCCGGGTCGCGCAAAGCGGGTACGAGGGGTTTCGCTTCAGTTCTGCACCGGCTGTTCGCAACGCAAGCCACGCCGGCGAAACATAAGCTGAATCGAAGTTACACATATAAACCGAATGGTAAGCTGCCCTCCATATAATGCGTCCTTGTGTTTCGACTCTTATAGAAGAGTGGCGTTTTATATGGAAAGTATTCTGGGTTTCCTGGCATCTCTCACTTCTACCGCCCTGAATGTCTTCTGGATAGTCGTGGCAGTATTGTGGCTGAAGTCGGTCTTTGTCATTACGCCGCAACAGCACGCCAGGGTGCTCGAGACTTTCGGGCGCTATAGCGGATACCGCTCGGCCGGGCTGTCGCTCAAGCTGCCCTGGCCCTTGCAGATCGCCCGCCGGCCATTTTCGCTGCAGACCAAGCAGATCGCCCTGCAATTGGGAGTCAAGTCGAAGGACAATGCCTTCGTCACCATGCCGATCAGCCTGCAATATCGTGTCACGCCCAGCCAGATCAAGGCGGCGTTCTATGAATTGCACAACCCCGAAGAGCAGATCGAATCCTATGTGGCCACCGAGGCGCGGGCGGTGGCCGCTGCCAAGACCTTCGATCAGCTTTACACCGATCGCGACGAGTTCACGCGCACCGTGCGCGAGTCGCTCGACGACGCCATGAACGACTACGGCTATGAAATCCGGGCGGTGCTGATCGACGATCCGAGACCCACTGCGGAAATGGTCACCGCCTTCAATGAGGTGCTGGCTTCGCAGCGGCGGCTAGAGGCGGCCCAGAACGACGGCGAGGCCGAGAAGATAAAGCGCACGAAAAGCGCCGAGGCGTCGGCGGCGGCCATGGCCATCACGGCACGCGGCATCGCTGAAAGCCGCAGCATCATTGCCGAGGGCAACGCCAAGGCGCTTGCCGCGTTCCGCGAAGACACCACGCTCACCGACGACGATGCCATGGCCTTCATGATGGAAATCAATCGGCTCGAAGCCCTGCGGGATGCCGCCGCCAACGGCGGCCGGACGGTCCTCGTCACGGGCGACGGCGCCTCGGGCGCGCTGGAAGCCAAAGCGCTGCTGGCCGGCCTGGCGGGCAACGGGCACGAGCCCCGAAGTGTCCCGGCGGAACCTTCGCCGCTGAGACGCGCAGCGGCCTCCGCACCCGCGGATAAGGAGAACGACGAGGCGGGCTGACGAACACCGCCGGTTTGCTCATTGCGTTGACAAGTAAGACAAGGGAGAGCGTCTTGAAGGTGGTCCATACTTCCATTGCCGGCTTGGCCATCATGCTGTCGGGCTCTGTGCTCGCCGCGAACTACGATTTGCCCGAAAACATTCCAGCGCGAAAGCCAGGGCTTTGGGAAATGGTCGAGTCGGGCACGGTCGGCCACAACAAGGTCAGGAGCGTCAAGCGCTACTGCCTGGACGATAAAGCCGATCGAGCCTTGCAGGAGCTGGTGATCCTGCGCAAGGAGCTTTCCGTGGTGCATCACGACGTCCATTGCGAGCCGCCGCAGTTCGCCTTGAAGGGCAATGTCCTGACCGGCGACATGGCATGCAGAACCAATTCCTTGATGGATAGCGCGGAGGCCGGGCAGGACTTTCATTGGACGATGGCCTTCGACAGCGACACCAAAGTAACGCTGGAAAGGCAGGCCACGCCGGTCGACGTCATGTTTTTGCTCGACATCGACCTGGTGGAAAAGCAGCGGTGGGTGGGCGACTGCCCAGCCGGCCAGGAGCCCGGCGACTACGTCGACGAGGGATTCAAGTACAACAGCGAGGCCGAGCCGAACGAAGGCCGGCGAGACAACATCTATGAATCGACCCGAATCGTGGACAAGCTGCTGAAAGAAGGCAAAGAAATCAACAAGCGCCTGGGGCCGATGTAATGTGGACGGCGCGTCTTCGGCGGCAGTTGTTCATGGCGGCCCTGGCGTGGGCGGCCGCAGCCGCGGCAACGGGTTTCGAACTTCCCGCCGATGTCCCGGCGCGCGCGCCCGGACTCTGGTCCATGGACCAGATGGGCGCCATCAGCGACGGCAAGACGACCTTCGACATCCAGAAGGTATGGCAAGTGTGCCTGGATGAGAAGGCCGACCGGGCCTTGCACGAGCTCGAAGTGCGCGAGCAGCAGGCCAGCGTCGCGGGCCTGAACGAACGTTGTGAAGAGCCGCGCCCGGTTCTCAAGAACGGCGAGCTTTCCTGGACCATGCATTGCTCCGGGCCTTCGCCCATCGAAGACAAGATCGGCAAGACCGAAGTCCGGCATTCCGCCGCCTTCACCGGAGACGAAGAGATGCGAGCCGAGACCATCGTCATCAACCGGGACAATCTCATACACAGCAACGGCCGTTTCACCACCCGCATGAAGCGGCTCGGCGCTTGCCCTCAAGGGCAGAAGTCCGGCGATATGCTGTTGATGCATTGGCGGGTGAACGGCGAAGAGACTCTGAAAGGGCGGCAGCACAGAAACGTCTTCGAAGAAATAGCCAATAACAAGACGTTCAAACAGTCCCGGCTGGACCGATAAGCGCGGCGCGCGCACTCCAAGGCCGGCGCCCCTGCCATCCGGCGCAAGGACGGCTTGCGATCATCACGCATTTGAATAGAATAAAACGGTGGAAATGTCGCGCACTGGTGGTCTCATGGACATCCTCGAAACGATTCAGGCCCACGCCGCCGCGATGCGGCTGCCGCTTTACGCGGTGACACTCAGCGCGGTGGCCAAGGCTCATACGCCGCTCATGCTCATACTCCACTGGCATGGCTTCCGCCGCCAGACCGCCGCCCGGCTGGAAGGGCTGCATATGCCCGTCCGCTCAGTGGCGGGGTCCGCGCTCCAGATCAACGCCGGCTGGAGTCGGGTCGAGACGCTGGACGAGGCCATGCTTGCAGCCGCATGGCGGCTCGGCGCCTGGGACCTCGAACGCGCCAACCACCGGCCATGGTGGCGCCTGAACGCGGGGCTGGGCGAAACCATGGCGTGCCATCGGGCCTTCGCCTCGTATCCCGGCGAACCGGCCGACCGGCACATGGTTGTCGAGGCGCCGGATCAGGACCTTATGGTCGAGCTTGCCGGGGCCACGGGCTACATCCGCTGGCAGTTCCGCCCACGCGCAACCGGCATCTGGGCCCTGCTCGACGAAGACGATGCCACGCTGGAGGCCGACGGCACGCGCCGTTCCCTGTGCCCGCTCGCGCCCGCTCCGTATGATAAGCACCGTACCGGCCGGGACGTATATCGCCTTGGCCGGGGTGCCGGCATATTGAAGAAATAAAAAGTTTCAATTTCATGCGCGGCATAGGCTTGAAAGACCGCGACGAGCCGCCATATCTGCTTCGCAGTGTTCTGCTGCCTGGAAGTGGCTCGCCTCCCGCTGCCTTGCTTCGCGCAAGCCAACGCCATTTCCTGATTCCTTTTTGGTGATCTGATATCAAGGAGATTGATCATGAAGATTCGTCCCCTTCACGACCGGGTTATCGTCAAGCGAATCGAACAGCAACGCAAGACAGCATCCGGCATCGTGATTCCCGACTCTGCCGCCGAAAAGCCCGAGCAAGGCGAAGTGCTCGCCGTGGGCGAGGGCAGGCGCGCGCAAGACGGCACCGTTCACCCATTACAACTCAAACCCGGTGACCAGGTGCTGTTCGGCAAGTATGCCGGCCAGACCGTCAAGGTAGACGGCGAAGAGCTCCTCGTGCTGCGCGAGGACGATGTGCTGGCCGTGATCGAGGCCGACGGCCGGAATCTCAAGAAGGCCGCCTGACTCTTCCATCCCGCTTTTCAGGAGTACGAACATGAGCGCAAAAAGAAGTGCTATTCAATGATGGCGCCCGCACTCGCATCGTGAGGGGCGTGAACATACTGGCCAACGCCGTCAAGGTCACACTCGGGCCCAAGGGGCGCAACGTGCTGCTCGAGCGCAGCTTCGGCGCCCCGGTCATCACGAAGGACGGCGTTTCGGTCGCCAAGGAAATCGAACTGAAGGACAAGTTCGAGAACATCGGCGCCCAGGTGGTCAAGCAAGTGGCATCCAAGACTGCCGACGTGGCCGGAGACGGCACCACCACCGCCACGGTGCTGGCCCAGGCCATCGTGCAAGAGGGAATCCGCTTCGTGGCCGCCGGCATCAATCCCATGGACTTGAAGCGAGGCATCGAGAAGGCGGTGACCGCGGTGACGGCGGAGCTCAAGACGCTTTCCAAGCCGATATCGACCAGCAGGGAAATTTCCCAGGTCGCAGCGCTTTCGGCCAACTCGGACGCCGATATCGGCAAGATCATCGCCGACGCCATGGACAAAGTGGGCAAGGAAGGTGTCATTACGGTCGAAGACGGAAAATCCCTCGAGAACGAGCTCGAAGTCGTCGAGGGCATGCAGTTCGACCGCGGCTATCTAAGCCCCTATTTCATCAACGAGCCCGAGAAGCAGCTTGCCGTGCTCGAAGATCCGCTGGTCCTGCTGCACGACAAGAAGATTTCCAACGTGCGCGACCTGCTGCCGGTTCTCGAGGCCGCGGCCAAGGCCGGCAAGCCCCTGCTGATCGTCGCCGAGGACATCGAGGGCGAGGCGCTTGCCACGCTGGTCGTCAACTCCATGCGGGGCGTGCTCAAGGTGGCGGCCGTCAAGGCGCCGGGCTTCGGCGACCGCCGCAAGGCCATGCTCGAGGACATCGCCATACTGACCGGGGCCACGGTCATTTCCGAAGAGACCGGCAAGCAGCTGGAGAAAGCCGAACTCGCCGACCTGGGCAGCGCCAAGCGCATCGAGGTGCACAAGGAGAACACCATCATCGTCGGCGGCGCGGGTGAACAGGCCGGCATCGATGCCCGGGTCAAGTCCATCCAGGCGCAAATCGAGCAGGCAACCAGCGACTACGATCGCGAAAAGCTGCAGGAACGGGTCGCCAAACTTGCCGGCGGGGTGGCCGTCATCAAGGTGGGCGCCGCGACCGAAGTCGAAATGAAGGAAAAGAAGGACCGCGTCGACGATGCGCTGCATGCCACCCGCGCCGCGGTCGAGGAAGGCATCGTTCCCGGCGGTGGCGTGGCGCTGCTGCGCGCACGCGCGGCGCTGGCCGGGCTCAAGGGCGACAACAGCGACCAGGAGGCCGGCATCCAGATCGTGCGCCAGGCGCTCGAGGCTCCTTTGCGGGCCATCGCGAGCAATGCGGGCGACGAACCGTCGGTGGTGGTGTCCAGGGTGGCCGACGCCCAGGGCAATTTCGGCTACAACGCCGCCACCGGCGAGTACGGCGATCTGGTCGAAATCGGCGTGGTCGATCCCACGAAGGTGACCCGGACAGCGCTGCAGAACGCGGCCTCCATCGCGGGGCTGATCCTGACCACCGAGGCGTGCGTGGGCGAGCTTCCCAGGGAAGACAAGGCCGCCATGCCCGCAGGGCCCGGCGGCATGGACTTCTAAGTCTCGGACGCCGTTGCCGGCGCGGCGGCCATGGCGTCCGCGATCCGTGGCCGCCCAGCCGGTCTTGAAATCCCAGGCCTTGACCCTAGATATATGGCAGATATCCCGGACGTCTCGACGAGGTTCGGCGAACATGCCGGACCGCGTCCTGACCCACTTGTTAGTACAGGAGGTTTACGATGAGTGTTCGAAATCTAGTGCCATGGGGCCGCCGAGGCGTGGCCCCCGCATCGTCCGGCAACGCGGAACATCCCGTCATGTCGCTGCAGCGCGAAATGAATCGCCTGTTCGACGATATGTTCAAAGGCTTCGACATGGCCTTCCCGGCCGACTTCGGCGCGCGGGCTTTGAGCGGTGCCTGGCCCCGGCTCGAAGTATCCGACGAGGAAGACGCCCTGCGGGTGTCCGCCGAGCTTCCGGGCATGGAAGAAAAAGACGTCGAGTTGTTGCTCGAAGACGGCGTACTCACACTGCGGGGCGAGAAGCGCTCGCAAGAAGAAGACGCCAAGCGTCAGTTCTCCGAGCACTTCTATGGCCGCTTCGAGCGCCGCATCCAGCTGGGCTACGACATCGACGAAGACAAGGTCCAGGCCAGCTTCAAGAACGGCATGCTGGAAGTCGTCCTGCCCAAGGATAAGGCCGCGGCGTCGCGTGTAAAGCGTATTCCCCTCGGCGGCTGATCCGGCCGGCCTTCCGAAAGCGCTGCAAACCCTTGCAGCGCTTATCGGATATTCATAACAGCCTATTCGGCACCCTCAAAACTCTTGGCCGCCCGCGCAGAGCATCACGCGGGCGGGCTTTCTTTGTGTTTAGGGAGTGAGAATTGAGCCATAACAAGCAACTCATAAGCATAATCATCGCCACGCACAACCGCCCGCAGCTTCTGACGCGGACACTGGACAGCGTGGCAAGGCAAACGTATCGGCCTCTAGAGGTGTTGATTGTCGATGACGGATCCGCCGAGGCGACCCGCTGGGCGGTGCATGACTGGAGGCGCCAGGCGCGGCCCGATTTCCAGCTGTCGTATCGATGGCAGGAAAACCAGGGCCCGGCCACCGCCCGCAACAGAGGGGTGGAAGCCAGCAGCGGGGAGCTTGTTCAGTTCCTGGATGACGACGACCTGCTGTGTCCGGGCGCCCTGGAACATCTTGCCCGCGCGCTCGCCGGCGAACGCAGCGCCATCGCCATGGCATCCTATCAGCATTGGGAGCGCGGCAATCCCGTGGGCCCACTCATCCGGCCGCGCTACATGGAGCCGGACGAGATGCTTCGGTCCATGATTCAGGGAACCTGGTTCGTTCCCATCCACGGCTATCTCTTCACCCGCTCCGCCTTGGAGCAGATCGGTCCTTGGAACCCTGTCCTGACTTCACAGGAGGACGACGAGTTCCTGTTGCGCGCCGCCATGGCCGGCATTCCCCTTCGCCCCGCTTCGGACGGCAGGGTCTATTATTGCCAACACGATGGTGCGCGGCGCGCCACGCCGGGCAAGCCGGGCGAGACAGTGGACCAGGGACTGGAGAAGCGAATGTTCGCAGACCTGGCCATACGCGAGTCCGTATTCGAGACGCTTTGCCAGCGGCGGGACATGGAGCAATATCGAATCGCCTTCTCGTTTTGGCAGATGCGGCTGCGCAAACGCTACTCAACGGCGCTGAGCAGATCGAATCCGCAAAGCGAGTTGCTGGAGTGGCTCGGAACAGTCGACGAGAGGGAGCCGGATATGTCGGACTCATCGTCCGCCGAGCCGATATAGATCGCGAGCCGGCCACCGGACCCGATTGAGCGGCTGCGATATCGGGTCAACCCCAATAGGAGACGCTTCAAATTTCGATCTATCCTACGCAAGTGGTAAGGATGCCAGACTATCTCGTTTGGCCATTTGGCCCTTGCGAAGGCCACTTCTCCATTGACCCCTTACATGCGGCCTGACTGGGCCAATTTTTCATACCCGTGGCAAGGATAGAAGATGAAAAGAACATTTATTCCGAAGTTGGTATTGGGCATGTCATTGGCGCTAACTATGTCCTATTCGGCCATGGCTGCTGAATCGTCCACGGTGTACGAGATGCGTCTGGGTAATATCACGTCCAACGACGCACAGGAGCGTATCGGGCAGAAGTTCATAGACCTGGTCCAACAGAAAACGGGGGGCCGCATTATAGGCAAACAGTTTTCGGGAGGAGCGCTTGGAAGCAACGATGAAGTGATGCGCGGCTTGCGTCTGGGTTCGGTGCAAGCCATCACGAATCCGACCGGTTACCTCAACCAATTTGTGCCGCAGGCGGGCGTATTGACCTTGCCCTGGGTGTTTCCTGGAGACACACCCGAAGAGCAAATCGAGAACATAACGCAAATCATGGAGGGAGAAGCGGGTCAGCACATACGCGAGATGGCGGACGCCAAGGGGTTTCACGTTGTGTCGCTTTTCGGCCTGGGCCCCAATCAGATCTACTTGCGCGATATAAAGCAGGATGTCGATATCTTGGAGCAATTGAAGGGCCGCCGCATTCGGACCATTGGCGGACATGAGCACACTGAAACCGTCAACGACTGGGGAGCGCGCTCCGTACATATGTCGCTGCCGGAGGTCTATACCTCCATCCAGCAAGGTGTGTTGGACGGCTTCGATCTACCCGCCGCTGTGACGGTCAAACTCAAGTACCACGAACAGGCGCCCAATGTGCTGATGACCAACCATATCGTCCTGACGGAGTACATAGCCGTCAGCAAGAGCTGGTACGACAAGCTGCCGGACGATCTCAAGAAGCACGTCGATGATGCCGGGCGCGAAATACAGGCCATCGGCACCCAAGAGTTCGTACAAGAGCAGAACGACGCCATTGCTCTGCTGCGCAACGATGCCAAGATAAACGTAATCGATCTCTCGAAGGACGATATAGCGAAGTTGCGCGAGTTGAACAAGAAGGGGGTATGGATGACGGCTACCCAGAACCCCGGCAAGAAAGAGATGCTCGAGATGCTGGAGCGCGACATTCAAAGCCGTATCGGAAAATGAACTCGTCCGCCGCCAAGCCCGTCAAGGAAAAGTCTCCCATAGGACTCTTTGTGGGCTTCATCGACCGATTCTGCTTTGGCGTGTTGAAGCTGCTCGTCGGCGTCTCATTCATCGCCATGATCGTTTCAGTGTTTTGCTCCGTGGCGCTGCGCGAACTCGGCTACAACGTGTTTCCGTGGATCGAAGAAGCATCGGGCTATTTGGTCGTGTGGTCGGTTTTCCTGAGTGCGGCTGTCCTGGCCCGGCGCCATGAGCACATCAGTGTGGACATCTTCTATGAACACGTGTCGGCCAAAACGCGCATGGTAATCAATGTGCTCATTGCTATGCTCGGCGTCGCGATGGTCGGATACCTCGCCTATATGGGCTGGAGTTTCACTTATGTTGCTTTCCAGTTCGGCGACGTCAGTTTAAGCGGATACATTCCAGTCTGGCTGGGTTATGCGGCCATACCGTTGGGGCTTGGATTGACGGCTTTGGCTTATCTGATATGGCTTGTCGAACTGGTCAGAAAAGGGCCTGACAGCGCGCAGGGTGACGGAGAAGGCGATATGAGTCAGGGCGAACCATCATGGTAGGACTGGTTTCAACATTGGTCGTCATTCTGCTGTTGTTGTTTGGCTTCCCGCTTTGGCTGGTGTTCTTGTCTTCCGGATTTGCGCTGCTGACGCTTTCGCAGGCCGGCATTCCTCCGGATATGCTTGCTTCGCGGATGTTCAGCAGCCTCAATGTCTATGCCTTGCTGGCCGTGCCGGGTTTCATCTTTGCAGCCGAGCTTATGGTTCGGGGGGGCATGTCCCGACGGTTGGTCGACTGGGTCACCGTTTTGCTGGGCAAGGTGCCGGGCGGAGTCCCTGTAACGACGATCGCCGCCAGCGAAGTGTTCGGCGCCATTTCCGGTTCCAGCACGGCGACGGTGGCGGGGATCGGGAAGGTTCTTTATCCCGGGCTGCGGCAAAGCGGATATACCGAGAATTTCTCGCTGGGTTTGATCACCTCGATGGGAGCCATTGCCGTTATCGTGCCCCCTAGCATCACCATGATTCTCTATGGCGCGGTGGCGTCGGCGTCGGTCGGGCAGTTATTCCTGGCCGGTTTCGGCCCGGCCGTGCTCATAGGCTTGATCGTCACGGCCTATTCCGTCTGGTACTCCCTGCGACATTCAATCGCCACGCGGCAGCTCGGATGGAATGCCGAGGCGTTCTGGCTGGCGACCCGGCGAGCCGCATGGACGCTGGGAGCGCCCGTCATCATCTTCGGTGGCATTTATTCCGGGTTCTTCACTCCGACCGAAGCCTCGGTGGTGCTGTGCGTGTACGCCTTGATCGTCACGGTTGCCATATATCGAGACCTCTCATTGAAAGGCGTATGGGACGTCGCGCTGGAGTCCGCGCTTCTTACCGGCAAGATTTTCACCATTGTGGCGGCCGCGTCGGTGTTCTCGCTTGTTCTGGTGATCGAGAGCATACCGGAGAGCATAGTCGGCATGCTGCTGGCCTGGGAGATGAGTCCATTCATGATCCTGCTGATGCTGAATGTCGTTTTGCTCATCGCGGGGATGTTCATGGACCCGAACTCAGCAATCGTGGTGCTGGTGCCCCTTTTATTGCCCATTGCATTAGCGGCGGGGGTGGACGTAATCCACTTCGGCATCATCATGACGGTCAACTTGGCGATCGGCATGTTCACGCCGCCATTCGGACTTAATTTATTCGTCAGTTCGAGTATTTTCAATGTATCGGCGAGCAGAATCATCAAGGGCGTGCTGCCATTTATCGCCATCTATGTGCTGGCTTTGATGATGGTCACTTACGTGCCTTGGATTTCCATGTGGCTGCCCAACTTGGCTGGCTGAGATATGCGATCGACGATTGCCGCCACGAGAGGGAACACCCAGGAGGAACAGAATGCAAAGCAAAGATCACGACGTTGCGATCAAGTACTTCGACGCCATCGTGGTCGGAGCAGGTTTGGCAGGCGTTTGCGCCGCATATCAGCTGCGGCGCAGCGGCATATCGGCCCGCATCCTCGAGGCGGGGGGCGGAGTCGGCGGCACTTGGTACCACAATCGGTATCCCGGCGCCCGTTGCGATATCGAATCGCTGGACTACTCCTATTCCTTCTCCGACGAACTGCAGCAAGAGTGGCACTGGTCGGAACGCTATGCAAGCCAACCCGAGATCCTGCGCTACATAAACCATGTGGTGGACAGGTTCGATCTGCGCCGCGACATTCAACTGAACACCCGCGTCACGCAGGCCAGCTTTGACGAGGCGCAGGAGCGCTGGGTCTTGGTGACGGATGCCGGCGAGGTCTTTGCGGCGCGCTACGCGATCATGGCCACGGGCGTGCTGTCCGTGACTCAAGTCCCTTCAATGAAAGGGCTCGAAGACTTCAAAGGCGAATGGTTCCATACCGGCGATTGGCCATCGCAAGGCGTTGATGTCCGGGGCAAGCGGGTAGGGGTGATCGGTACGGGCTCGTCAGCCACGCAGCTGATTCCGCTTGTGGCCGAGGAGGCGGCGCATCTGTACGTGTTCCAGAGAACGGCAAATTACACTATGCCGGCCCAGAACCATCCAACGAAACCGGAAGTAGAGAAGGAATGGAAGCAGCACTACCCCGACCGCCGCAGGTTCGCGTGGGCATCGGGATTCGGGCACAATCAGGTAACCAACCACTTGTCGGGCAAAGAAATGACGCCCGAGGCATGCCTGGCTGAACTGGAGAATCGCTGGCGGCTTGGCGGCCTATATATGATGCGCGCCTTCAAGGACATTCTGACGGACGCGGAAGTCAATGACGTCGCGGCGGAATACGTACGTGGAAAAATCCGCGCTATCGTGCGGGACAAAGAAACCGCCGAAGCGCTATGTCCCCGCGATCTGTATATCGGCACGAAGCGTTTATGTTCGGGCACGAACTACTATGAAACGTTCAACCGCGACAATGTCACCCTGGTCAACGTAAAGAACAAGCCCATCGATTGTGTCACAGGTTCGGGAATACAACTTGTCGATGGGCGCAGTTATGAACTGGACGTATTGATCTTCGCCACCGGGTTCGATGCCATGACCGGGGCAATGACGAAAATCAACCCTCTTGGGCGCAATGGGCTTTCGTTGCGTGAGGCTTGGGCTGAAGGTCCGAAAACGTACCTTGGTCTATGCATGACCGGGTTCCCGAACATGTTCGTCATCACCGGCCCAGGCAGCCCTTCTGTGTTCAGCAACATGGTCACGTCCATCGAACAGCACGTCGAATGGATTGTCGCGTGCATAGCCTACATGAAGCAGCATGGCTTTTCCCTGATCGAACCGACATTACACGCCCAAGAGGAGTGGACGCAGCACGTAACGCAAATGGCTGGCAAAACCTTGTACGCCAAATCCAGAAATTCATGGTTCCATGGCGCCAACATCCCGGGCAAGCCGGTCGTGTTCATGCCCTATGTAGGCGGCGTTGGAAATTACTACAAGAAGATCACCCAGGTGGCGGACAATGGGTACGAAGGATTCCGGTTGAGCGCTGCCTCGGCTACCCCGGAATTTTCGGGACACTGAATGGCCACGGGCGCATTGAACAATGCGCCCGCAGGTTTATCGAATGGTGTTGCTCAACCGGCCCAGGCCGGTGATTTCCACTTCGACCTTGTCGCCCGGTTGCAGAAACTTGGGCGGAGTGAAGCCGATTCCCACGCCTACCGGCGTGCCGGTGGCAATGACGTCGCCGGGAAGCAGGGTCATGCCTCGGGAAAGCGTTGCGATCAAGGTCGGTATGTCGAAGATGAGATCGCGCGTGTTGGAGTTCTGCCGAAGCTCGCCGTTCACCCAGCACTGCACCTGCAGGTCGCCGCTGTCGACTTCGTCCGCGGTGACGAGCCACGGGCCCATGGGGCAGGACGTTTCAAATGATTTGCCCAGGAACCACTGCTTGTGCACCGCCTGCAGGTCGCGCGCGGTCAGGTCGTTGATGACGACGAAGCCGAACACGTGGTCCATGGCGTTTTCAGGCTTGATGCTTTGCCCCGCCTTGCCGATCACCACGCCCAGCTCCGCCTCGTAGTCGAGCTGCTCGCATTGGTTTCCGGGGTAGCCGATGGCGGTGTCCGGCCCTACGACGGACTCGGGCATTTTGGTGAAGATGATGGGCGCCTTGGGCACGGCGTCGCTGGCGCTGGAGGCGCTGCTGTCGAAGCCGCTTTTGGTGAACTCGTGTGCGTGCTCGTAGTAGTTCTTGCCTACGCACATGACGTTGCGGCGCGGCCGGGGAATGGGCGCCAGGACAGTGGCCTCGCCCAGCGGGATGGGATCGCCCTGGCTGCAGCTGCCGCCTGAGGCGGCGTGCCCGATGAGTTCGAGCATGTCGCTTACGGGCCGCCCGTCGATGCTGATCGGCCGGGCGGTTGCGGCGTCGCTGTCTATGGCTGCTACAAATGTCTCGTCGCGATGGCTTAACGTGGCGAGTTTCATGAAGTGTCCCCTTTTGGTCGTTGATGTCAGCTAGGATTCCGTGTCGAGCGCAGGTAGACGCGAGAGCAGGCGGTCGCGCGTGTGTTCGGAATGTTGACGGGTAAGCTCGACGAATTGGCCTATTTCCCCCATGACGAAGGTTTTTGCCAAGAGTGTGTGTTCTTCCTGCGCCTGGCGCAGGTCGCCTGTCAGGTGGGTTTCGGTGCGTATGTAGGATTCGATCAGGTTGCGCGAATGCTCCAGCGCCTTCAGGTGATGAGGGCATTCGGCGGGGGTGAGCAGGGCGGTGTGGAACTGCATGTTCAGATCGAACCAGCGCGCCGTGCTGGCCGCGTTGTTCTGTTCAGCCAAGGGCGTCATCTCGGAAATGATGGCGTATATGCGCGCGATGTCGGCCTCGGTGCGCTTTTGAATCGAGCGGCGCGCCAGTTCGGTTTCGAGCAGGCGGCGAAGATCGAAAACCTCGGTGATCTGCTTGGGGTCGAGCGATGCGACCGCGTATCCCCGCCGGGGATGCAGCACCACGATGCCGTCCGCCTCGAGCCGGGGCAGGGCCTCGCGCAGCGGGCTGCGGCTGACCCCGAGCTTGGCCGCGACTTCATCTTGCCGAAGCATCTGCCCGGGGCTGAACACGCCGTTCAAGATGGCGTCCCGCAACTTTTTATAGACGATGCTGGGTAGCGTTTCGGCAGGGCCGATTCCGGTGAATTCGTGTGCGCTCATGTCCTGTCAAAGCCCCTTGTATTAGCCTGCTCAGGCCGTGTTTTTATGGATTGTATAAAAAATAAGTTGTAGTGGTCAATACTCGGACTACATAGCCGTGCCTCGCATCCATATACAAAACCAGACATTAATGGCGTCATATATCTACTTGCTATAGGCATTATAGGAATTTTATTCGGCAGCTAGGTATAAACACTTATTCAATCCTGAATAGACAGCTTTATCATTGAGTCATTCCATAAATTTTATTTTGTATAAAGTTTATCGGATGCACCCAAATCGCGTTCTTGAAAGGAGTCGCAATGACCACCAATGCAACCAGTCCCGTCAGGTATCTGAATCCCGAAGGCTCTTGCCCCGCCCAAGGCCTGTATTCCCACGTGGGCACGCCCGACGGCAAGCTCATGTTCATCGCCGGCCAGTTATCGGTGGGGGCCGATGGCGGCGTGGTGGGCAAGCACGATTTCGATGCGCAATTTCGCCAGGTGTTCAGCAACCTGGGCGACGTGCTGCGGGGGCTGGGGGGCGACTACAGCAATATCCTCAAGTTCACCACCTATCTCGTGCACTCGCAGGACATCGACCATTTCATGAGGCTGCGCGCCGAAATGTTCCCGCAGTTCTTCGGCGACAAAGACTACCCGCCCAACACGCTGCTTACCATCGACCGCCTCGTCAAGGAAGACTTCCTCATCGAGGTCGAAGCCACCGCGTACATCGGCGAGTAGCCACTGCCCAGGAGCCAGATCGTGATCACAGAAAGCTTCGAATTCGAAGGCATCCCGGTCAATTGCTATCGGGCCGGGGGCGGTCCGGCTCTTCTGCTGCTTCATGGGTCGGGGCCGGGCGCTTCGAGCGTGGGCAATTGGCGGCCCGTGCTGCCCGCCCTAGCCGAGCGCTTCGACGTATACGCCCCCGACATGATCGGTTTCGGCAAAAGCGGCCGCAAGCCCGCCGCGCCGTACTTCGATTACCCGCTGTGGGTGCGCCAGGCCACCGCCATGCTAGAACGCATTCCCCATAAGCGGGTCGGGGTCATCGCGCATTCGCTTTCGGCTTCCATCGGGCTCACCATGGCGGCCGACCAGCCGCGCGTGGCCGGCATCATGACCACCGGCGCCATGGGGGCCCACTTCAAGCTTCAGCCCGGAACCTCCCGCACCTGGACATGCCCCCGCAACCGCGAACAGCTGGTCGCGGCGCTGTCGGGCCTTATACACGACACGTCGGGCATAGACGAAGCCTACCTGCAGGCGCGCGAACAGGTGATCTTCGCCCCGGGCTACGCCGACTATTTTGACGAAATGTTCGGGGACGACCAGCAAAAATACATCGACGCCGCCATCTTGTCCGACGAAACCCTGGCGCGGGTCCAGTGCCCCGTGCTTATGCTGCATGGGCGCGAAGACGGGTCTTTCCCGCCTTCATGCTCGGAACAGATTGCGGGCAAGCTGAAACGGGCCGACCTCATGCTGCTCAGCGACTGTTCCCACTCGGTTGCCGTCGAGCGCACATCCACGTTCCTGGCCATGGCCAACGAGTTCTTCGACGGGCTCTTGAACAACAACTAGCGAGGCAAATTACCATGGATAAGCTCAAGGGCTATCTGATCAAGGGCAAGGTGATCGACGGCACGCTGAACGCGCCCATAGAACGGGGCGCCGTGGTGGTCGACGGCGAACGCATCGCCTGGGTGGGGGCGGCCGACGCGCTGCCCGCGCAGTACAACCCGGCCGAATATGAACTGGTCGACCTGCCCGGACGCACCGTCATGCCCGGCCTGGTCGACGGCCATACGCATATTTCATTCGGCGAGTCGCGCTCGGAAGAAGAGAACGCGCTGTATACGCCGCCCGAGTTTCGCACCGCCAAGGCGCTGTATTACTCCAAGAAGGTTTTGCAGGCGGGGGTGACCAGCGCATACGATGCAGCGACTACGTTTGGCGTAGCCCAGGCCGTGCGCGATGCAATTGATACCGGCATGTTTCCTGGGCCCCGTTTCACGGTATCGGGCAAGCAGATCACCAATCATCAGGGCCTTGAAGACTCCTTCCCTAGCAATATGGAGTTCCCCCTGGGGCAATCGGCGGTCTTGGTAAAGAATAGAGACGACCTCATCGAAGCGATACGTCTGCAGGTAAAGGAAGAAGTCGACGCTATCAAAGTGTCGGGCTCGAATGACAATCTGATTACTCCCGATGCATTGGGCGCTTCGGCGTTCACTTTAGAAGAGCTCAAGATCATCGCCGATGAAACCCATCGCTTGGGCAAGCTATGCAGTGTCCATGCACGTTCGTGCGATTCAGCGCGCGATTCCGCACTGGCAGGTTTCGATAACATTTTCCATGCTTCATATATAGATGACGCCGGAATCGAAGCGTGTCTCAAGAACAACTCCGTCATCACGCCCACGCTGACATTGTTGGTCAATTTGATCGAAGCCAATCCGGCTACAGCGGGCGCGTCATCCGCGACGGCATTCGAACGTGAAGTCGAAGCAGCCAGCAAGAATCTGCGTCGAGCCTTCGATGCCGGTGTGCCCTTGATTGCGGGCAGTGAGGCTGGTTGGTCGCCGGTGCCTTACGGCCAGTGGCACGCTCGTGAGATGGAGATTTTCATCAAGTATCTGGGCATGACCCCTTTGCAGGCCATACATTCAAACACCTTGGGTGCAACAAGGCTTCTTTCGCCCCGTTACCGTGACCAGGTTGGCAAGATCGAAGCCGGACGTTATGCCGATCTCATCGTGCTTCCGGGTGACCCAACCGAAGATATCACCTTGCTGCAGCGGCCCAGCCGTTTCGACTTCATCTTCAAGGGAGGGGAGCCCATCGATCGCACGCCGCCAGCGCCGCGCAAGCGCAAATGGTACGAACGAACCAAGACATTCCTTGCTGGCTTATATGTATTCGATGAAGAGACGGGGCGCGGTCACCTGATTCCAGAGTGAGCGTACGAGTTTATCTGGAAAAAGACTTTAGAACAGATAAAGAATCAAAGGAGTAGACATGAGCAACGCACTTCAGAAGCAGGGGTTGGCAGGGAGTCTCATATGACAAACGTGACGGCTCAAGATTTTCAGGCTGCCACTCATGTGCCGCATAGGCCAGTAGAGGTAACTTCCGTGCAGTCCTCTTCGCTGCTGAGACTAAGGGCGGTAAGCAAGAGCTTCGGAGCAACGAAAGCGCTGACGGATGTCTCCATTTCGTTTGAGGCAGGGGAAATACATTGCCTCCTTGGGGAAAATGGTGCGGGCAAATCTACCATTGGAAAAATCATTGGAGGCTTGTATGCCCCCGATACAGGTGACGTTCTACTGGAGAGCCAAGAGGTACGTATCAATAGCCCCTCCCACGCTCGCGCATTGGGTATTGCAGTAGTACACCAAGAGCTCTCCTTGGCGCCCGACCTTTCGGTTCGTGACAATCTTTGGCTTGGCGCCGAGACGAAATGGTGTCTTAGTAGGCAAGGAGAATCAAGAAGGGCGGTTGATGTCTTATCACAGCTTGGCCTGGAGCTCGATCTCGAAAAGCCGGTTAGCACCTTGCCTATTGGAACCCAGCAGTTGGTAGAGATTGGCAAGGCGTTGATGAACGCACCACGATTGATTGTGTTCGACGAGCCAACGGCCATGTTGGGCGCGGTCGAGAAGCAACAGCTTTTTACGGTTTTGCGTCGCCTCCGTGCGAGCGGGATCTCTGTGATTCTCGTTACGCACCACATAGATGACGTGATGGAAGTTGGCGATTGTGTAACGGTGATGCGCAACGGGCGATGCGTCGACTCTTTTGCTCTGGAAGACCACCTGCAAGGAGCGGATGTACTAGAACGGTTGACGGGGCAGCGCCAGGTTTTCGAGGCGACGCACGAGCTGCGAGAGACCGTTGGAGAAATCCTTCTTGAAATTGAGACCAGCGGAGTTAACGGCACAACGAAAATTCCTGTTCGGCGCGGTGAAATTGTCGGCTTATACGGGGTGTTGGGCTGTGGAGCGGAGGATATAGTCCAAGGGCTAGTTGGCTTGAGAACTTTCCGTAACGCTCGATATCTGCTGGGCGGAAAGAGCTTCAAGCCATCGCAGCCTGTTGAAGCCATGCGTCGTGGCGTGGGCTATCTTGCCGCGGGCCGACAGCAAAACGGTGTTTTGGGCCAGCGATCGATCAGAGAAAACCTGATGCTGACACAGCTACATCAATTCAGTGTAATGGGGTGGCTGAGTCGAGCGTCTGAATGTAAACGCGCGACACAGCAGCTGGCAGACGCGGCAGTGAAGTACGGCTGTCAGGAGGACACCATTGAAAGTCTCAGTGGCGGCAATCAACAGAAAATTCTTCTTGCCCGGGCGATGGCGGGCGCGCGTGACCTGCTTGTATTAGAAGAGCCCACGGCAGGGGTGGATATCGGCGCGAAACAACAGATACACGAGCGGATAAAAGCGGCTGCTGCTCAGGGGTTAAGTGTGGTGGTCCTTTCCAGCGATCTGCCGGAGGTCATTGCCTTATGCGACACCATCTATACCCTGCATCAGGGACATATTGTGAATCAATACGAAGCTCCGGATGAAACGTGTCAAGCACAAATTGTGGGTGATGTACTAGGAAAATACGAGGTGCAGTCATGAACGGAAAAAGCTTGGGGCTCCGGCCCTTCTCGCGCCAGGAGTCGATTTTGAAAACTACCAAATTGAACCTGGCGGATGCCATCTTACCGGCCTTGATAGTGTCGATCGCTCTTGTCGCGGGAGCCATAGAGCCTAGGTTCTTGTCTGTAGATAATTTTATGAACCTGGCTCGCCAGCTGGTGCCGCTACTGATCATATCCATTGGCCAGGCTTTTACCATTATGCGCGGCGGTTTGGATCTATCAATGTCCTCGGTGCTATCGCTAGCCGGAGTTGCTGGCGTAATCCTGATGCCCGAAATCGGAATTGCCGCAGGAGTCGCGGTAATGTTGCTTGTGGGCGCTATCTCGGGCTTGGCCTCGGGGGTGATTATCGCGTGGTTCCGCACCAGCCCGTTGGTGGTCACTTTAGGGATGCTGTCCGTAACGCAGGCTCTTGCCTTGATGCTGTCGAATGGCGTGCCTATCTATGATGTGCCCGCTCCTTACGTGGATTCGATCGGCTTCGGTACCTTTGCGGGTCTGCCGATAATGGTATGGATGGCTTTGATCCTAGCGATTGTGGCAGCTTTGGTATTGCGTCATACCATCTTTGGTAGGTATGTCTATGCGTTGGGTTCCAGCGAGTCCGCAGCAGCGAAGTCGGGAGTGAATGTCCGCTTATATACGATTCTGGTATATGGCGTTAGCGGCTTGTGTGCCGGTATTGGCGCCATCGTATTAACGGCATGGGTTAGTTCAGCACAGCCTATTGCAGCACCCAGCTTGACTCTTCAGTCCATTGCCGCAGTTGTGCTTGGCGGAGTGGCGCTGACAGGAGGAAGAGGAACCATCTGGCAGGTTTTCCTCGGTGTTCTGGTGCTTTCACTGCTTTCAAACGTTATGAATATCACCGGTGTTTCCGCTTACTTTCAGACGTTGATCGTTGGAATTGTAATCATTATCGCAGTAATCCTTGACAGATTCAGACGTACTTGAAGTGCTTGACCCAGCTTAATAGTTAATGCAGTTCACACCCACGATTTAACTACGTCATAACCAGGAGATAACATGAAGAAACTAATAACTACGCTTACAGGCAATCGACGAAATATGGTGGGCAAGGCGATTGTCGGAGCTTTGGTGGCAGCTGGAGCCTTGGCGTTTGCCACTGCTCAAGCTCAAGATACGTCTGATCGGCTGTTGGGTTTGGTTGAACCCGTTCAAGCTACAAAGCCTTTGACGCTTGGTATTACCGTTGTGCATCTCATGGACAACTTCTATACAGGAATTGCATATGGAATTATTGATGAGGCTAAGCGTTCAGGAGTGGAGGTCGCTCAGGTTTCAGTGGCAGGGGCCTATGGGAATGTAAAAGAGCAGTTCGCTCAGCTTCAGGCCTTCAAATCACTAGGTGTCGATTATGCAGTGTTGTCACCTGCGGCATACTCAGGTTTCGATCCAGTCATTAATGATCTTGCAAAATCAGGCATTAAAACGATTTCTGCCGGCATCCCCGTAAATAGTGCGAAGGTAACCTTTGGCGTGCTGCAAGACGATTTTCAAATTGGACGCTCACTCGGGAAGGCTTTATGCGATGACGGGGCAAAAGGTAAAAAGGTGATCGTTGTTCCCGGGTCTGCTGGCCTGGAATGGTCCCGTTTACGGTACGAGGGGTTCAAAGAGGTTGCGACCAAGTGCGGAGCTGATCTGGGAGATCCTGCTTTCAAAGGCGACATGACGTTGGCAGACGGTTTGTCTCAAACCCAAGACTTATTGATGCGAACCCCTGATGCGCAGTACGTATTTACGCCGGTTAGCTATTTGGGGATGGGGGCTGCTCAGGCGGTGCGTCAGTCGGGCCGGAAAGTGAAGGTATTGACCAGCACCATGGTCAAAGAAGAAGAAACCATGATTAAAGACGGCCGCATGCTTGCTGTTGCATCTGAGCCAGGAATTATCATGGGCCGCCTGATTGTGCAATATGCAATACGTGAGCATGAGGGCCTGCCTATGCCTCCGTTGGACAAGCCTAACGACAGCGTTCCATATCCGCATTTCAACGTGCCGACCGTACTGATTACGAAAGATAACGTTGAAACCCATCCATATAACTTCTACGAGTATCCGCCTAAAGACTGGAAAGTTAGTGGTAATTGAATAAGATCTATTTATGGAGGTCGTAATGAGCAGTACACCGATTGGGCAATGCCAGCCATATGATCCTAGAAACGCCAATTATCCGTTGAATCTATGGTGGGTGGCTGGTAGATCTGAAGAACTGGAAGATGGCAAACTGGTATCGCGTAAGCTTCTGGGCACTGACGTTTTACTGTATCGCAAGAGCGATGGATCAGTAGCGGCAATGGAAGATCGCTGTATCCACCGGGGGTTGCCCCTGTCGATGGGGTGGCTCGATGGCGACAAGGTCGTTTGTCGTTATCATGGCTTCAAGTATTCGCACGAAGGGAAGCTTGTGGAAATTCCAACTCAAGAGAGATGCCCGAAGCGGGGAGCTCTGCGAACTTTTCCCATCGTGGAGCGTGCTCCATTTCTATGGATATGGATGGGACCGGAGGAAGAAGCTGATATTGAAGAGGTTTCCGATTTCCCGTGGTTGAGAGATCCGAACTGGGTTTGGGCTGGTGGCCATTTGAACATTATGGCCAATTACATGTTACTGAAGGAAAATGTACTCGATCTGACTCATTTTCCCTTTGTACATCAAACTACGTTTGGAGCGTTGGACGACTATGAAGCCGCTGCTACCTTTGTGCAGGAAGGATCCCGAGTGGCATTCATCAAAGAGTTCAACAATCAACCTCTGTCTCCCATCTACAATAAGGACCTAGAGTGGGGAGACCGGCTGGTCAATCGAACAGATAAAGGCATGTCGGTTTCTCCGGCCGAACACTTGTTTACAGCGACCATTGTCGATCCCAATGCGGAGCCTGGTGAGCGTTCGGAGTACTTGTTTCGCTTTCAGCACTTGACCACTCCAGAAACGAATACAACCCATCATTATTGGTGGGCGGCGTCTCGCAACTATGGAGTTCATGACAATGCCTCAGCGTGGATAGCCAGTATTGCTCAAACGGCGTTTGCCGAAGATAAAGAAGTTCTTGAGGCAATTCAACGGCGTATCAATGAAAGTCCTGCGCCGTTGGAACTTCCGGAAGTAAGTGCAATAGCGGATCAGGGCGGCCTAATGGCTCGTCGACAGCTTCAGGCATACATGGAGCGTGAGTCGCGATAGTTTCGTGTAGGTGCCCTGCCCGCCGGCCCCGTATTCGATGTGGATTACTACGTGGGCCGCAGTGATCTTGGCTCAAGCAAGAACTCCCGCACCACACGCGCAAACTCATCGGGCTGCTCGATATGGGGAGCATGCCCGGACCGGGGGACGATGCTCAGGCTGGCATGCGGCAAAGCATCGACCAGAATCCGGGATACTTCGGGGCCGGTAACGCGGTCGTCCTCCCCGCACAGCACCAGGGTCGGTTGCGTGATCGCAGGGAGCCAGGGACGGGCGTCCGTGGACGCGATGGCGTTGGCAACCGCCATATACCCTTCGGGCCGCGCCCGCCGCATATGCCGCGCTATCTCGTCAATGACTTGCGGCGACGCAGCGGGCGATGCAATCTCGGCGGCCCTTTCCAGGCTTACTTCCTGCAGGCTCGTGGATAGCGAGCGGCGTTTCTCCAGCCATTGTTCCCGCGCTTGAGCAGCCATATGGGCGCGGCCCAGGGTCGCATCGGCAAGCACCAGTGAACGCACGAGCTTCGGGTGATGGCGCGCCAGGGTCAATGCAAGCAATGCGCCGAACGAGACGCCCAGCACATGGGCGGGTTCGCCGGCCAGCAGATCGGCCGTGGCCTGGACGATGGGCCGCAGGCCGTCGCCCTGGGCGGTCGGGGCGTCGCCGTACCCGGGCAGATCCGGGGCGAGACAAGAGAAATCGCCGCTCAGCCTTTCGATTTGCTTTTTCCAGGCTGTGGCGCTTCCGCCGATGCCATGCAGCAGCAAAAGCCGCGGTCCGCGGCCGATGAACGTTGTATGGGATGTTTCCATGGTCAGATGCCCGTCAGTTCGCCGCCATCGACAAGAAAACCCGCTCCGGTGATGTAGCCAGTCGTGTCCCCGCACAAAGAGGCGACGAATCGGCCGAAGTCGTCGGGCCGGCCGATCACCCTGTCTTTCACGCCCAGCTCCAGCGCCCGTCCGGTCTGGTGGGGGCCGGCGAACAGGGCGTTGATCGTGATTCCGCTTGCATACATTTCGGGTGCGGCGCTCTTGGCCCAGGCCCACAAGGCGCTGCGCGCAGCGGCGGACAGGCACAGGAAGGGCTTGGGCGCCTTGACGCTGGTCGATGAAATGATGACGATGCGTCCGTGCTTTGCTTCCTGCATGGCTGAAACGGCTGAACGCACCAGTCTGACAGCCGGATAGAAAGTGGAATCGAAGGCAGAGGCGAAATCGCTGTCCTGGGCCTCCAGGGGCAGGACCGCACGGGGCCCCGGCGTGTTGACGACGGCTATGTCCAGCCGGCCGAATTCCTTCAAGGCCAAGTCGACCGCCGCCTGGGGCAGGGCCGGGTCCCGCACGTCGCCGGCCATCACCTTGCAGCGGCCGGGGTAAAGCGATTCCATTTCTTCGAGTTCGGCGCTTTGCCGCGCGACGACCACGAGCCTGGCCTGTTCAGCGGCCAAGGCATCGACCGTGGCGCGGCCCAGGCCGCGCGAAGCGCCTGTAACCAGAGCGACTTTGTCTTTCAATCCGATATCCATGAATTTCCTTGGTGACAAGCTGCCGCAGGTAGAATGTGACATACTACGTGCGGCAAAAGATTTTTCTTATCGATGAGTGTGCAATGTCAAACCTCTCCAGCCTGGTTCGCTCCGAAACCCTTGCCCAGCAAGGCTATAAGGCTATCCGCCGCGCGATCCGCGACGGCAAGATTCCACGCGGCCAGTTTTTCTCTGAAAGCACTCTTGCCGAATCGCTGGGCGTATCCCGGACGCCGGTCCGCGAAGCGCTGCTGAACCTGTACCGGGACGGCGTGGTTGAAATCGTTCCCAAAAGGGGGTATCGCCTTATCGACCTGGACGAGGCCGCCATCAGCGAGATCCGCCTGCTGCGCGTCGCCCTGGAGCAGATCGTCGTGGACCGCCTGTGCAAGACGGCTACCGCCGAAGACATCGCGGAGTTGCGCGACATCCTGAATGGCGCTTCGGCAAGCCGGGAGGACATGTACACCATCGACGAAGCCTTCCACATCCGGATGGCTGAAATGGCGGGCCTGCACCAGATCCGTAGAGAGCTGCTGAGCGTTCGGGGAAAGATGTACTTGATCGCCAGCGGCGCGCGCCTGACTTCGTTGCGCGATGAGAATGTCGTGCGCGAGCACGCCGAGCTGGTCGATGCGCTCGAGCGGCACGACCAGAAGAAAGCGCGGCGCGTGATCACCGATCATGTGGAAAGCTCTATCGACGCCTTTGTGGCGGCTCGTGCCGAACTTCTCGAACAGAGCCGGCTCGATCGGCTTTCGTGAGGTCCGCTTCGGCGATGCAGGCGTAATAGCGCTCCATGGACCAGCCCGAAAGCCGCGCGAAATACAGCAGCGCCATGGGCGAGACGCCTGCCAGCCACAGCGCGGCGATGTCCTGTTCACGCACGGCGGCGCGCATCGCTTCGGAAAGCGGCGACGCGGCGATCACTTTCGGGCTGTCCTCCGCGTAAGCCTGTTTCAGGTGTCCACGCGTAATATCGATCAGGAACTGCGTGACGGCGGTTTCCTTCATGGCGTCCTCCACAACATCTGATGCACGCCGGTGTGCCAGCCCGGCGCATAGGGAATGGCCGTCACGACTTCGGGCTGCGCCGGATGCGCGGCCGCGGCCGCCGCGATCCAGCTGCGGATCTCGTGCGTGCCGTTGCCCAGGGCGTCCAGCTCGCTGTCGGAATACGAGCACGCCTTGTCCAGGTCGCCCGCCACGAGCGCGGCGACGAACTCCGAATCGAACTGCGGATGGTTGAGGTCCATGCCCGGCGCGCCCACGGCGTGTGAGATACCGCCGGTCGCCAGGATGCCTGCGCGTTTGTCCATGCCCATGTCACGCAGGGCATCGCCGATGGCCCTGCCCAGCATTCTGCACCGCTTCAGGGTGGGCAGGGGAGGGAACAGGGTGTTGACGATAATGGGCACGATGCGGACATGCGGCGCAATCCGGAGCTGCTGCAAGGGCAGCGTCGTGCCGTGGTCCAGGCGAAGCTCGCTGGAATGGGCGGGGTCCATGCCCTGGTCGTACAGGTGCTCTACGAGGTCGTATGCCAGTTCCGGGTCGCCGGGCCGGGTCACCGGTTCGAGATTGAACTGGGGCTCGGGAAAAGCGGCATGCACGGCGCCCGTACCGATGAGAAAGGGGGGCGCCATGCGGGGCTGAAGGTTGACAATGTGCTCGCTCGTCAGAACGATCAGCGTCTCCACACCCGCATCGGAAAAGGCATTGCCGATGCGGTCGAAGCCCTGATGCGTGGCGTCGCGGTGTTCCGGCCGGGCCTGCTCCGGCCAGGCGGTCATGTAGGGGAAATGCACGGTGGCGGCGGCTAGCATGGGTGAATGCCTCCGTTCTCAGAAAAAGACGCTCAAGCCCTGGTTCCCGAGCGCTTGCCGGTCCAGGACTACGCGCCGATTGCGCAGGAGAAAGCTGCCCTCGTCCTCTTGAGGCACGAGCAGGTCGGTGCGGCCGCCGCTGAACTGCTGCTCCATATTCCATCGGTACTGCAGCAGCAGGAGGTTGCTTCGGGCGACGATCAGCCCGTCGTCCTGGTGGGCGACGTCCACCACCTGGATGAAATAGCGCAGCCGCGAGGGCGGCTGCTCTACCCAGGACTGCTTGCTTTCCAGCTTGGCGACGCGGGCCTTGAGCAGTTCGAAGTCCTCGTCGTAGTAGCCCAGCTCGTCCTCGCTGCTCTCCAGCCCGTTCAGGGTCGAGGTGGTGACCGGCACCCGATAGCTGATGCCGCGGTCCATCAGTTCCAGCCAGTCGCGATAGCGGCGGTCCTGCAGAAGCAGGGTTTCGCGGCGATAGAAATTTTCCACCGCCGTCCATAATTGAGTGTTCATTACGTCAGTCATGGTTTTTCCAAGATTACGGCTTGCTGCGAGGGTCGGCCATCAGCGAGGCATAGTGTCTGTAGAACGCCCTTTGATTGGCTTCGGTCATCAGAATGTCGCTGGTGCTGCCTGGAAAGGGCGGGCCGTATCTGGAAGAGGTAGGCGCCTCGCGGCCGAGTCCCATCTGGTAGTTGAACCGCCCTTGCCGCCCGATGTGGCCGCGCAGGTTGTCCTGCACGCTTTGCCAGACGTCGCCGTCGTCCTGTTCGAAGATTCCACCGGGGCCGAAGGCCAGGGAATACTGTTTGCGTACGGCTGCCTTGAGCTCCGCGGGCATCGCCTTGTCGACCAGGCACCAGGAATGCACTTCGATCTTGTCCACGCCGCGCGGATGCCATACCCGGAAAGAGCGGAAGCGCGCGCTGTCCAGGAAGGACATATTGGGAAATATCGTGCCGACCCCGATGGGGACGAAGGCCGAGGCCGATTCGCCGTACCGGTCCACCAGTTCGCTGCGCATCTGGGCGATGAAGGCGTCATAGTCTGTCTTGACGGCTGTGCCCTGCTGCGCGCCGCCGCGTTCGCTTCCAATGGAGTGCCCGTTGCCGGTCTGGATACAGTAGCCGTCGTTGCTCAGGCGGCTGCGATAGCCCATCTCGACGCCGGCGCCGTGCGTGGACGAGACGTGATAATGGTCGCCGGCGAAGTTCTCGGACGGTATCTTCCAGTTCACGTTGATCGTCCACCGGTGGACGCCGCCGATGAGTTCCGTGCCGCCTTCCATGCGGTTCAGCATGAGGTCCAGATAGAAGGCCATGTCGCCCAAGTATTCGCGCAGCGTCGGCGCTTGCGGATCCCAGCTCGCAAATATCATGCCGCCGAAGCTGTCGACGTGGGGCGCCTCGCGCAAGCCGTGCAGGCTGCGGTCCAGCTTGTCGCCGTATACGGGGCCCAGGCGCGGCACGGAGGTCAATTGGCCTTCGGTGTTGAACGTCCAGGCATGGTAGGGGCATTTGAACGTAGTCGTTACGCCGGAGTCCACCCGGCACACCCTGGCGCCCCGATGAGTACAGCTGTTGAGATAGACCCTCAGGCGGCCGGTCTTGTCGCGCACCAGAATGACTGGATCCTCGCCCATGGTGGTTGTCAGGAAGGCGCCGTTCTCGGGCAGGGCGCTTTCATGGCCCAGGTACAGCCAGCATTTGGCGAATATCCGCTCTTGTTCCAGGCGATAGAGGCCTTCATCGACGAAGACGCGGCGGTCGACGGACGAGCCGTCGGGCGCCAAGAGCTCTCCGGCCCGGTATTCGCCCATGGCGGCATCGGCCGGAATCAAAGGGGGAAGGGGGGTCGCGTCGATGTCGAACGTTGTGCTCAAGGTGGTCGAATCGTTCATTCTTGTGTCCTCTAACGAAAAGTACAGGCTTCGCGCCCCTAAACCCTGGGGCCGCGAAGCGCGGTTCCGCCATTCAGGTCCAGGATGCTTCCCGTCGCCATGTGCGCCGCCGCGTCCGATGCCAGAAAAACGTAGGCCGAGGCATAGTCTTGCGGCGTTGCAATGGCTTGCAATGGAAGGTCGGTGGCGGCGGGAGCGCTGGGGTTCTGGCCCTGGCCCAGGCTTTCCAGGCCGCGCAGGGCCGTCGGCACATAACCGGGCGCGACGGCGTTGACGCGGACCTGCGGGGCCAGCTCCAGGGCCAGCTGCTTGGTCAAGCCGTTGATGGCATGCTTGGCCGACACGTACAGCGCACCGCCGAAGCCTGCATGGGCGCCCGAGACGGAACTGGTGAAGATGATGGAGCCGCGGTGCTGCGCCAGGGTTTCCGCCGCGGCGCGCGCGGCAAGCAAGTATCCCTTGACGTTGACGGCGAAAAGCTCGTCGAACGCGGCCTCCAGCTCGATGTTCGAGAAGGAGAGGAACGGCCTGCGGTTGTCATAGACGCCGGCATTGGCGATCAGCACGTCGAGCCGGCCGAAACGCTCTTTTGCCAGCGCGACGGCGCGCGCGTTGTCGGCCGGCGAGCGTACGTCGCCTTCGCAACATACGGCCTCGCCCAGCCCGAACTCCTTCTGCAGGGCCGGCCCGCTGCGGTCGAATGCGACCACGCCGGCTCCTTCGGCCAGGAACCGTCGCGCAATCGCAAGCCCCAGGCCGCTCGCGGCGCCCGTTATCAGCGCAACCCTGTTCTGCAACTGCTGTGACATCGCCTCCTCCTGCATTGATGGCGCAACCTCGTCTTATTGTTGACGCACAACCGATCCCGCCGTAGTATTCTAGTGTAGTATTCTACATTAGTATTCTACGGCGGTGAACAAGAAAATAGGGAATCGCCATCTACCAAGGAGACAACATGAGAAAGAAACTCTTGGCGCTGCTGCTGGCCGCATGGTCCGGCGCCGTTTGCGCTGAAGTGGTGGTGGGCGTGTCCGTCAGCTCGACGGGGCCTGGTTCTTCGCTGGGCATTCACGTGGCCAATGCCGTGGCCCTATTGCCGCGCACGGTCGCGGGAGAGGACGTTCGCTACGTCATGCTGGACGACACCAGCGATCCGACCGTGGGCGCAAGAAACGCCCGCAAGCTGATCAGCGAAGAAAAGGTCGACGTCATCATCGGCTCGAGCACCGTGCCGGTCGCCATCGCCCAGGGCAGCGTGGCCAACGAGGCCAAGATCCCGCTGATCGCCATTTGCCCCATTCCCATCAAGGCCGCCGAACAGCCGTATTCATTCGCCGTGCCCCAGCCCATTCCCCTGATGGTCAACGCCTTGCTGGACCACATGCAGGCCCATAAGGTGAAGAATCTCGGCTATATCGGATTCTCGGATTCGTGGGGCGACATGAACTACAACTTCGCCAAGAACGGCGGCGAGGCGCGTGGCATCACAGTGACCACCAATGAGCGCTATACCCGCAACGACACCTCCGTGAACTCCCAGGTTCTGAAAGTGGTGTCTACCAAGCCGGACGCCATATTCGTGGGCGCATCGGGAACGCCGGGGGCGCTGCCCCAGCTTGCGGCCGTGGACCGCGGCTACCGCCAGCAGATATATCACACCCACGGCGTGGTCAATCGCGACTTCATCCGCGTGGCGGGGAAAAGCGCCGAAGGCGTCATTGCCCCGACCGGAGCCGTGGTCGTTGCAGAGCAGCTGCCCGACGATCATCCCTTGAAGGCCACGGGCATGGAGTTCCTGGAGCGTTACGAGGGCAGCTACGGCGCGGGCAGCCGCAACGCCTTCGCCGCCTATGCCTGGGATGCGGGCCTGCTCATCCAGGCCGCGATTCCGGTCGCCCTGAAAACGGCCAAGCCGGGCACCCCCGAGTTCCGCCAGGCGCTGCGCGACGCGCTCGAAAGCAACAAAGAGGTCAAGGGCACCCATGCGGTCTACAGCATGAGCCCAAGCGACCACTATGGCGTGGACGAACGGGCGCGCGTGCTGGTGCAGGTGAAAGACGGCGAATGGAAACTATCTCAGTAACAGAAGGAGAAGGACGTGAACGGGTTCAAAGTAAAACGGATCGAAGACACCGAGTACGTGTCCTATGGCCCTAAAAGCGACTTGCGGGTGCTGATCGGAGACGCGGAGAAAAGCACGCCGATTCGCACTGCGTTGCAGACATGCCAGCCGGGCTACGACGTGCCCTTTCACTGCCACCCCTATACCGAGTACCTGATCGTGCTCGAGGGTTCAGCCGAGTTCCGGGTCGAAGAGAACGGCGTGCAAACCGTGGTGGCGAAGAAGGGCGACACCGTCGAGCTGCCCCCCGGCGTGTGGCACGCCTTCACCACCAGCCCGACCGAGGTCACCCAGCTGCTGGGCATCCACATTTCCCCGGAGCGGATCGTGAACTACAAGCCGGACGTCAAGACCGATTCGCGCGGCTTCCGCATCGAAAGCTGATGCGGCAAGCGCTGCGTCTTCAGCGATAGGTGGCTGCCTGTGGGCCAAGCTGAACGGACGGCTTCCCCATCGCCGTGTCTCGTTGCGCCCGATCCGGATCACGAAATATACAGCCGGCCTCGGGGCCAAAGCCGCGATGAGTACAGGGGCGTGACCGCCTGAGCTGTGCCGTGCACGAGGGGCCCGCCCGATTTCGTAAAATCGGCTCATGCCTGCCCCGAAGAAACAGCCTCGACCCGTATGTGCGCGCTGCCTGCGTCCGATGCCGCATTGCCTGTGCGCTCATGTGCCACGGATCTTCAATCGCACGCGCGTATTGATCCTGCAGCATCCGGACGAGGCGAAGCATCCCTTGAACACCGCTCGCCTGGCGGCGATGGGGCTGCAGAACGCCGAGCTCTTGATCGGTGAGTGTTTCCCGCAGTTGGATGGCGCCATCGCGTCGGTGGAATCGGCCTTCCTGTTGTTTCCGGCGAAGAGCGAAGACGTGTCGCAGCTGCCGTCGATGACCCGGCCGGAAGAGCCCTCTCTTTTGATCGTGCCCGACGGCACATGGCGCAAGGCGCGCAAGATCATTCAGGCGAATCCGATGCTGGATACGCTGCCCCGCCTGAGCCTTCCTCCCGGCGAACCCTCCGAGTACCGAATCCGCAAAGCCCGCGAGCCGGCGGCGGTCTCGACCATCGAGGCCATTGTCCGAAGCTTGTCGCTATTGGAGCCGGAACGGGATTTTCAGCCTCTGTTGAATCCCTTCAGGGTGCTGGTGGAGCAGCAGGTGCGAGCCATGGGCGAGGAGGTGTATCGGCGGAATTATCAAGGCCGAATATGTATTGATCCGGAGCGAGCGAAGACTTGACGCTCGCGGCTTCAGCTAATGACGGCCTTCGCCAATAGCGCCGGAATAATGTGCTCTCTAAGAAGAGGAGCGACGTTCGACGGAATGGGTTCATCCAGCGGAAGCCAGCCCATCGCTTCGATTTCCGCGGCGAGCCTGAACTGCTGCCCTCCGGAAAGCTTCGCAAGGAACACGCTGGCATTCACCCGCGTGTCGACCTCATTGGCCGCCATCGCCTGAAAATTGCCCAGATGAGTCAAGTCGCCGGGCCTCAGCGCGACCCGCAGTTCTTCCTCGACTTCGCGAACCAGCGCTTGTTCGGGCGTTTCGCCGGCATCCAATTTCCCTCCGGGCAGCATCCACGATTGTGTGCCTCGCTTGCGCACCACGAGCAGGGCATTGGAGGCGTCGATGAAGCACGCCGTGGCGATGTGAAGTGTATGCGGAAGCGGATCCAAGCGATTGCCTTCAGATTTTGATGATGGTGTCACTATACCGCGCTACCACAGCGTCACGCGTCATGAGCCGCATCGGTTCAAGAAGAGCCTGGGCGACGATGATGCGGTCGAATGGGTCATGATGGTGGCCGGCGAGGTTTTCGATGGCGGCTGCATGTTCTGCCTCTATATCAAGCAGGCGATACCCCGCTTCACGAAAGTATTGCGTGGCCTCGTGCGCCGATACGGGCATTACACCTCGCCCCAGCGAGTGCTTGATGGCGATCTCCCAAATACTGGCGGCGCTGACCCATACCGTTGTTTTTGGCGCTTGAATAAGCTTCCTTGCATGCTCGGGAAGTTTTGGGTCGTCTGTGATCGCCCATAGAGCAACATGGGTGTCCAACAGCAAGTTCACGACGATGCTCCGTTCAAAAAGAGGCGCGCTATTTCATCATTGTGTGTATCGATGTCGTCCGGAGCCTTGAATTTGCCCTTGGCTACGCCAATGCGCTCGTCCGTGGGGGCGGTGTCAATAGGCACCAGCTTCGCGGCAGGGCGGCCGTTCCGAGCAATGACTATCTCGGTTTGCTTGCCCTGCTCGATTTCTTCGACCAATTTTGAAAGGGTGGACTTAGCTTGAAGCATATTTACTAATCGCATAATGCGCCTCCTATGCCTTCTAGCTTAGTCTGGTCTAGCCAAGTATGCAAGCCGTGCGAAAGCATAAAGAGAGCGGCTGGATGGGTCTAGGCCCGTATGATCAATTCTGGAATACGGTCAATGCACCGCCGGCTGCTGTGTCGTAGCAGGCACAAAGCAGTGCGGACTATGAACCACCGTGGCGGTGAACCGGCATAGCTCCGTCTTCGTGCCGTACGTTACCAGCGCCGCCATGCCGACGCCGACATCATCGAAGTAAATGAACGCTCCGGGCTTGCCGTCGATGTCCAGCGCACCGTGATAAAAATCTGTGCCATTGCACCTTACGATCGGAGCCGCCCGAAGCTTGCCGGACTCGTTGGGCGCCATGCTTTTGCCGATTTGCTCAAGTATGACGCCGAGGTTTTCCAGGCGGCTTGGGCCCGCCTGCTTCATGAAGTCGGGATGGGCCGTCAGGTCAAAAAATTCTATCCAGGCTTTGTTCAAATCTTGCGCCTGTAGAACGGTATTTTTCAGCTTGTTGATGCGGGCAAGGAGTGTCATGAGGGCCTCTTTGGGTTGGAGCGCCTGCATCGCACAGGCGGCATGCGAGTAGGCTACCCAAAGTATCGAGGCTGATGGGGCTGAAGGTGACTAAATTGCCGCGCGTAGTTTCCGAAGCTTCTACTTACCGGCTCTTCTGCACAAAGTCGCCGTCCACATAAAACCATCGCCCGTCTTCCCGTACGAAACGGCTGACTTCATGCAGCCGGGAGGCCTGTCCGTTGTGGCGGGACCGGGCAACGAACTCGACGGTGGCATGGTCGGCGTCCTGGCGTTCATGACGCCGCACCTGCAAGCCCAGCCATTTCATGCCCGGCGCGTTGGCCTCCAGGCTGGACGGCCGGGTGCTGGCGTGCCAGGTATCCAATAGATAATCGAGCTCATCCAACACGAAAGCCGCATAGCGCGAGCGCATCAGGGCTTCCGCATCCGGCGCCATCAGCCGTTGAGGGCCATGGTGCCAGCGCCCGCAGCATGCTTCGTAGGTCGCGGCATTTCCGCAGGGGCAGGGTGTATGAGCGCCGTCGAGAGGGGCGCTATGCTGGAATTTGCTCATTGCACTAATATCACTTGACGCTGGTTCGCCAAGACCGGGCTGAATTCGACGTTGAATCAGACTTGAGTATACCGGTGGGGCGGCGGCTTACCGCCTTACGTAGCAAGCCGATTATTCATTCCATTTTGGAGGGCGTGATGTCCAGTTTGACCGTAAGCGAGAAACGCAAGGCATTCCGGCAGCTTCATCAGTCAGGCTGCTTCGTCATCCCCAACCCCTGGGACGTCGGCAGCGCCAAGGCGCTGGCATCGATGGGCTTCAAGGCATTGGCCACCACCAGCTCGGGCTATGCCTGGTCCAACGGGAGGCCCGACGGCGGCTTGCCGCGCTCGGAGGTGCTTGCGCACATGCGTTTCATGGCTGAAGCTGTCGACCTGCCCATTAACGCCGATTTCGAAAGCGGCTTCGCCGACACCGCGGCCGAGCTCGAAGAAAGCGTGCATCTGGCCATCGAAACCGGTGTGGCCGGCTTTTCCATCGAAGACTCCACGGGCCAGGCCCAATCTCCCTTGATGCCGCTGGACGACGCGGCCAAGCGGATCAGCGTGGCCCGCTCGGCCATCGACAAGGCGGGGGGCGATACGCTGCTGGTCGGGCGGGCCGAGAATTTCTTCGTCGGTGTGCACGATCTTGACGATGCCATTGCCCGCCTGAAGTCCTATTCCGAGGCCGGCGCCGACTGTCTTTACGCGCCGGGAATCAAGACCCGCGAGCAGATCAAGGCGGTCGTCGACGCAGTGGCCCCCAAGCCGGTGAACGTGTTGATAGGGTGGGATAGCGATCTCTCCGTCAACGACCTGGCTGAATTGGGCGTTCGGCGCATCAGCCTCGGCGGCGCCTTGGCTCGGGCGGCATGGGGCGGGTTTCTACAGGCGGCCACGGCCCTTTCCCGGGAAGGTAAATTCAAGCTGGGGGCGGCCACGCCCGGAGCGGAGCTGAACGGGCTCTTCAAATAGCGTCGCGGTCTTACGGCCGGAGCCGGCTACACGCTTTGTTCAACACGGCGGCAGCGCCGCGATCCGACGCTCCAAACCAGCTTGAGGAGTCTTGCCGGGCATCAAAAATGCTTCCGCCGGGGCGATATACGAGATATATGCCATGAACGACATCGTGCAGCTGCGTCCGGAGGGGCTGTATTGCCCGGCAGGCAAATTCCATATCGACCCGTGGCGGCCGGTGCCTACTGCCGTCCTGACACACGGCCACAGCGATCATGCGCGCGGGGGCATGGGTTGCTATCACACCAGCGCTGCGGGACTGCCCATTTTGCACTGGCGCCTGGGCGAGCAGGATTATCGTCCGCACGAGGAGGGCGATGAGTTCCGCTTGGAAGGCGCACGGGTGTCGTTGCATCCGGCGGGCCACGTGCTGGGTTCGGCGCAGGTCCGCATCGAAGTCGATGGCGAGGTATGGGTCGTCTCGGGTGATTTCAAGCGCCAGCCCGATCCCACTTGCCGTCCCTTCGAGGTCGTGGCTTGCGATACTTTCATTACCGAGGCCACCTTCGGCCTGCCGGTTTACCGCTGGCCCGAGACCGCGGTCGTGGCGCGCGACATCGCGCGGTGGATCGACCATTGCGCCGCGCGCGGCGAGGCGGCGATTCTGTATTGCTATGCGCTCGGCAAGGCGCAGCGCATCCTCGCGGAGCTGCAGCCCTGGATCGAGCGGCCGGTGTATCTGCACGGCGCCATCGCCAGCGGCGTGGATGTTTACAGGCAGGCCGGCGTCGAACTCGTCGAGACTCGCCTGGTCATCGACCCGGCGAACGCTCGCGCCGCCCGCGAGTGGGCCGGCGAGCTGATCCTGGCGCCGCCCTCGGCCGCGGGCAGTACCTGGCCGCGGCGCTTTCGCAATTATCAGCAAGGCTTTGCCTCGGGCTGGATGCGGCTGCGCGGCAATCGCCGACGGCGCAACATGGACCGCGGCTTCGTCATCTCGGACCATGCCGACTGGCCGGACCTGCTGCGCACCATACGCGAGACCGGCGCCAAGCGAGTCATCGCGACTCACGGAGATACCGAGGCATTGGTGCGGCTGCTGAATGAAACCGGCATTACGGCGGAAACGTTGGCCACTCGCTTCGGCGAAGACGATGAGTGAACGCCGAGGGAGGCTGAACGCATGAAGCTTTTCGCGGCACTGTATCAGGCGCTTGATCGTAGTACGGCGACGCTCGACAAGCGGGCCGCCCTGGCAGAGTACTTCCGCAACGCGCCGGAGCGCAATGCCGCGTGGGGTCTATTCCTCCTGGCCGGCGGCAAGGTCTCTACCGCCCGCCGCAAGATTGCCGGGCCGGCCGAGCTGCGCGATTGGGTCGCGGAAGCGGCCGAACTGCCTTCGTGGCTGGTAGAAGAGAGCTATGCCCAGGTGGGCGATCTCGCCGAAACCCTGGCGCTGCTGGTGCCCGAACCGGAACAAGCGGCTCCCGAGCGCAGCTTGGCGGAATGGATCGAAGAAGTGCTGTTGCCGGTCGCGGGTTTCGATCCAGTCGACCGCTGCCGGGTCATCAAGGACGCTTGGCGGGACCTGCCTTTCGATGAGCGCCTGGTATTCAACAAGCTGCTGACCGGAGCGCTGCGCGTGGGCGTGTCGCAGCGGATGGTGCAACAAGCGCTGGCCGAGGTTTCACAAGTGCCCATCGCCACCATCGCGCAAAGAATGCTCGGCGGCTGGACTCCTAGCCCGGCTTTTCTGCGCGATCTGCTGAACCCGCAAGAACTGCCGGGCGATCGGCAGCAGCCCTATCCCTTTTTTCTGGCCTCGCCGCTCGAACAGGAGCCTGAAAGGCTCGGCCAGGTCGGCGATTGGCTGATCGAATGGAAATGGGACGGCATACGCGCCCAGCTGATACGCCGGAGCGGCGAGGTGGCCCTCTGGTCGCGGGGCGAAGAACGCCTGGATGGACGCTTCCCCGAGGTGGAAGGCGCTGCGGCCGCGCTCGAAGCCGATTGCGTGCTGGATGGCGAACTGGTGGCCTGGCAGCCGGAGGAGGCGTTGCCGCTGCCGTTCTCGGCCCTGCAGACGCGCATCCAGCGGCTCAAGCCCGGGCCGCGATGGCTTGCCGAGGCGCCGGTGCGGATGGTGGCCTACGACCTGCTCGAGCTCGCGGGCGAAGACCTGCGCGAACTGCCGCAGATTGAACGGCGGCGGCGCCTGGAAACGCTGTTGGAAAATTCGGAAGGCCCCCAGCTCTTGCCTTCGCCGCTGCTTCTGCCCCCGGACTGGGAGGCGGCCGCGGCGTTGCGCAGCGGCTCGCGCGAGCGCGGCGTGGAAGGGCTGATGCTCAAGCGCGCCACTGCTCCGTACCAGAGCGGCCGCCGCCGCGGCGACTGGTGGAAATGGAAGATCGGGCCGCTGACCATCGATGCCGTGCTGTTGTATGCGCAGCCCGGCCACGGCCGGCGCAGCACCTTGCATACCGACTACACTTTCGGCCTCTGGGAGGGCGATGCGCTGGTGCCCATCGCCAAAGCCTACTCCGGCCTGACCGATGCCGAGATCCTCGAGCTGGACAGATGGCTGCGGGCCCACACCCGCGAGCGTTTCGGGCCGGTGCGCTCGGTCGAGCCGGTGCAGGTTTTCGAGCTGGGCTTCGAAGGCGTCAATCTCTCCCGCCGGCACAAATCGGGCGTGGCGGTGCGTTTCCCGCGCATCCTGCGGTGGCGCCGCGACAAACCCGCCGCGGAGGCCGACCTCCTTCACACGCTCAAGGCTCTGGCCCGATGAGCCGGACCAGAACCGCCTGGGATGCACCGCTGGCCGCGTGGTTCGCGCGGCGCGGCTGGAAGGCGGCGGCTTTCCAGCGGCAGGCCTGGCGCCGCTATCTGAAGGGAGAGTCGGGACTCATCCATACTCCCACCGGCAGCGGCAAGACCCTGGCGGCGTTCGGCGGCCCCTGCCTCGAAGCTCTGGCGGACATGTCCGGCGGCGTCCTGCCGAGCGACGGGCCGATCGTACTGTGGGTCACGCCGTTGCGCGCGCTGGCGAACGATACGACGCGCAGCCTGGCCAAGGTGTCGGCCGATCTGGGCATCCCTTGGACAGTGGCCATGCGCACCGGCGACGCATCGGCCCGCGACAAGAGGCTGGCGCGCCAGGGCAAGGCGGGGGTGCTGGTCATTACGCCGGAGTCGCTCGCCTTGCTGCTTTCTTATGCCGACACGGCCCGGCGCATGCGCTCGCTGCGTTGCATCGTGGTGGACGAATGGCACGAGCTGCTGGGCAACAAGCGGGGCGTGCTGCTGCAGCTCGGCCTGGCGCGGCTGCGGCAGTTGGCGCCGGCGGTACGGGTATGGGGCTTGTCCGCCACGCTGGGCAACCTGCCGCAGGCGCGCAACGTGCTGTTGCCGCAGACTCCGGACGCCGCCCTGATATCGGGCGGGCGCCCACGCCGCATCACCGTGCGCACACTGATGCCTGAACGCAATGCCGCACTGTCCTGGGCCGGCCACCTGGGCCTGTCGCAGCTTGGCCGAGTATACAAGAGCATCTTCGCGGTGCGTTCCAGCCTGTTGTTCACCAATACGCGCGCCCAGGCCGAACTCTGGCATCGGGCGCTGGAGTCGATATGGCTCGAAGACCCTTCTACGCTGGCCCTGCATCACGGCTCGCTGGATCCCAAGCTGAGAACCCTGGTCGAACAGGGGCTGCGCGAAGGCCGCATTCGCTGCGCGGTGGCTACGTCCAGCCTCGACCTGGGCGTGGACTTTCCGGCGGTGGACCGCGTGCTGCAAGTGGGCAGTCCGAAAGGGGTGGCGCGCATGCTGCAGCGCGCCGGCCGCGCGCGACACCGGCCCGGAGAGGCGGGCCAGGTGGTATGCGTACCTGCCCAGGCCCTGGAGCTGTTTGAATATGCCGCGGCCCGGCAAGCCATTGCCCTTGGCCACATCGAGCCCAGGCGGCCGTTGCGCGCTTGCCTGGACGTGCTGGCCCAGCACACGGTGACCCTGGCGCTTGGCGGAGGCTTCGAGCCAGAGGCGCTGTACCGCGAGGTAAAGGGAACCCATGCCTATGCCGAGCTGGACGAGGCTGCCTGGGCGGCGGTACTGGACTTCATCGTGCAGGGCGGCCGCGCATTGTCCCACTATCCAGAGTATTGCAAAGTCGTGCGTGATGACGACGGCAGCTACCGCGTGCACGACCGGCGCGTCGCGCTGCGCCATCGGCTGTCGATCGGCACAATATCTTCCGACGGCGCTCTATTGGTCCGGTATCTGCGCGGCGGCAGCCTGGGTTCGGTGGAAGAGGGCTTCCTGGCGCGGCTGCGTCCGGGCGAGCGATTCATGTTCGCCGGGCGCACCTTGCAGCTGGTGCGGCTGGAAGGCATGGTGGCCTACGTGCGGCGCGCCAAGGGCGGCGACGGCGCGGTGCCGACTTGGCAGGGCGGCCGCATGCCGCTGTCCACCGAGCTGGCGCAAGAGGTCGAAGCCCTGTTCAGCGATCCCGGCAGCCACCCCGAGATGCGGGCCGCCGCGCCTTTGCTCGACATCCAGGCGCGGGCGAGCGCCTTGCCGGGTCCGGGACGCCTGCTTCTCGAGCACGTCTCGACCCGCCGCGGGATGCACGTGTTTCTCTTTCCCTTCGCCGGCCGGGCGGTGCACGAAGGCCTGGCGGCGATCATCGCCCTGCGGTGGGGCCGGCTGCGGGCCAATACCTTCTCGTACACGGTGAATGACTACGGCCTGATGCTGACACTGGCGGAACCCGTGGAGATCGACGAGCCTCTGGTGAGGCAATTTCTGGCGGTGGAGGGAATGGCGGACGACCTGCGCGAGGGCGTCAACCTGGCCGAGCTGGCGCGCCGCCAATTCCGCGAGATCGCGCGCGTCGCCGGCTTGCTCACGCCCTCTCAGCCGGGCAGGCAGGTGCGCACGCTGCGTCAAGTCCAGGCTTCCAGCGGCCTGCTGTTCGACGTGCTGAGCCGCTACGATCCCGATCACATCCTGCTGGCCCAAGCGAAGCAGGAAGTCCTGGAATATCAGCTGGAGTCGCCGAAAATCCAGGCTGTGCTGCACGATTGCGCACAGCGAACGCTGCTGTTGCGCCGGCCGCGCTCCCTGACGCCGCTGTCGTTTCCGCTCTGGACCGAAAGCCTTCGAGGCCAGCTCAGTACCGAGAACTGGCAGGCTCGCGTGCGGCGGGCCGCCGAACAGCTGGAGAAGCGCCATGCCGGGACCAGATGACGGCCGGCTGGACGTCCGCATGGCAGGCGAGCCTCTCGTGGCATTGGCTGAACGCGCGTTGTACTGGCCGGCGCGCCGCCGGCTGGTCATCGCCGACCTGCACCTGGGCAAGGAGCATGTGTTTCGCCGAGCGGGAATCGCCGTGCCGCACGGCGTCACCCAGGATGATTTGCAGCGGCTTTCCCAGTTGCTCGGATCCACCGGCGCGCTATCGCTCTGGATCGTGGGAGACCTGCTGCACGGCCCGTCCGCGCCGGCCGGCTGGAAGGACGCCTGGAGGGCTTGGCGGCAGCGGCACGAGGCGGTGGACGTTGCCGTGCTGGCAGGCAATCATGACCGTTGGCTGGCCCGTGCCGGCCTCGACGTGCGGCTGCTGGGAGAAGTCCATTCCGACGGTCCCTTCCTGTTTCGCCATGTGCCGCGGCAGGATCCCGGCGGCAAGCACGTGATCGCCGGCCATGTGCATCCCAAGGCGCGCGTGTCCGGCCTGCCGCGCAGCTGGCCCGTTTTCTGGATGAAGGAAGGGGTGACCGTGCTGCCGGCGTTCTCGGAGTTCACCGGCGGCCATCTCGTGAAGACCGACGCACAGAGCGCGCTATTGGCCTGCGTGGGCGGGGAGCTGGTGGCTCTGCCTCGAGGCGGCACTCATTCCGACGGCCGGTGACGCCGCGCGGACGTAAGCTGCGCCGCGCCGGCGCTTCTGTCCTCCCAAGAGCAGCGGTTACACTGGTACGCTCCTTTCCGCGATGAATTGCCGTACTCCGATTGAACCACCCTCCAGCCTCCAGAGCCCTGCCGCCGGTGCTTGCCGGCCCCATCCTGCGCCGCCTCGAACCGGACCATCTCGTGTTGTGGCTGGTCGGCAGCGCACCGCTGAGCCTGACCCTGCTGCTCGAGCCAACGGGCGGACCGCCCCGGCGCGTGGATCTCGATACGGCATGCTGCCGCGTCCTGCCCATCGGCCGCCATGCCTGCCTGCACTTGATCGACGTGAACCTGTCCGATCCGCTGCCGCAGGACACGGTGATTCATTACGATCTGATCGTGGCGCTGGACGACGGCGATGAAGCCGGCATCGCGCAATGGGCGCCCCACCTGCTGCATGAAGGGGCGACGAGACCCAGCCTGGTATTGCGCAGCCGCACGGACGACATTCTCTTCGGTTCATGCCGCAAGCCGCATCACCCGTCGCGCGACGGGCTGGCACGCGCCGACGGGCTGTTGGGCGAGCACATCGGACGAGCCGATGCGCGTCCCGCCCTGCTCATGCTGTGCGGCGACCAGGTCTATGCCGACGACGTGGCCGGCCCCATGCTGGCGGCGATTCATGCCTTGATCCACCGCCTCGGCCTGTACGGCGAGTGCCTGGACGGCGCGGTTGTCACGGACAGCGAAGCGCTTTACGCCCATCCGGCCGGCTATTACCGCCGCGAAGACCTGTTGCCCGCGTTCAAGTCCAACGAGGCGCTGCGCGAGCGCTTCTTCGGCGGCGTGGAGAAGCCCATCTTCACCACGGCCAATGCGCACAATCATCTCGTGACGCTGGCCGAGGTGATGGCCATGTACCTGCTGGTCTGGTCGCCCGTACCCTGGACGCTGTTGCCCGAACCGCAGATGCCGGCGCTGGATGCCGAGCATACGCATCGCTGGCTGCGCGAGGCCCGGGCTCTGCAAGGCTTTCGGGGCGATCTGCCGCGCGCCGCGCGGCTGCTGGCGCACGTCCAGACGTTGATGATCTTCGACGACCATGACATTACCGACGACTGGAATCTCTCGGCCAAATGGGAAGCGACCGCGTACGGGCACCCGTTCTCGCGGCGCATCGTGGGCAACGCGCTGGTCGCCTATATGCTGTGCCAGGGATGGGGAAACCGGCCCGACGTTTTCGGCGCGGTGCTCGACGACATGGAGGCGCTGGCGGCGGCGCCCGACGCCCATGGGCGGCTCGATCCCGTCGCGCAGGACGCGCTGATAGGCCGGCTGCTGAGCTTTGGCCAGTGGGACTACGTGCTGCGCACGCAACCCACGGTGATCGTGCTGGACACGCGTACCCGCCGCTGGCGCAGCCGGCGGCTGCCCAGTCGGCCGTCAGGCCTGATGGATTGGGAGTCGCTGACCGATCTGCAGCACGAACTGCTGGATGAAACGGCGGCCGTGATCGTCTCGCCGACCCCCATGTTCGGCGTCAAGCTGATCGAGGTGGTACAGCGCCTGTGCACCTTTGCCGGCCAGGCCCTGACCGTCGACGCCGAAAACTGGATGGCGCATCGCGGCGCAGCCAGTGTCATGCTGAACATCTTTCGCCATTCGCGCACGCCGGGCAATTACGTTATTTTGTCGGGCGACGTGCATTATTCCTTTGCCTACGACGTGCAGGTTCGCGACCGGGATCGCACGCCGCATATCTGGCAGATAACCAGCAGCGGCATCAAGAACGAATTCCCGCGGCGGCTGCTCGATTGGCTGGACCGCCTCAATCGTTGGCTTTACGCGCCGCGCTCGCCGCTGAACTGGCTTACGCAGCGTCGAGACCTCGCCATCACTCCACGCCTGCCCGATCGACGCCAGCGCGGCGAACGCGTCTGGAACGGCGCGGGCATCGGCCAGGTGTGGCTTGACGCGCAGGGCCGGCCTGCCCGCATCGTGCAGCACAATGCCGATGGAAGGCCTTCCACCCAGTTTCTGGCGCCGGGCCATGGCGCATCGCTTGCCGCGGCCGTCGAACAACCCGACACCGGCGCCTAGCAGCTACTCGTTCTGTGCGGGCGGCGTGGAATCCGTGCCCGCTTCGGGCCGCTCCGCAGGCTGCGCCGGCTGGTCGGCCGAGGCGGGCTGCGGCGTTTGCACCGGCTGCGTCGGCGTTACCCGCCAAATGGTATTCGAGAGGTCGTCCGCAACGATCAGCGCGCCGCGCGGATCGACGGTTACGCCCACCGGACGGCCCCGGGTCGTGCCGTCGTCATCGCGGAATCCCGCGACAAAGTCCACAGGCGGACCCGAAGGATGTCCATCGGTGAACGGCACGAAGACCACCTTGTAGCCCACAGGATCGCTGCGGTTCCAGCTTCCGTGTTCGCCCACGAAGACCCCATCGGCGAACTGCGCGCCCATCGTATCGGCCGAGAAGTCCACGCCCAGCGCCGCCACGTGCGAGCCCAGGCTGTAGTCCGGCGCGATGGCCGACGCGACCTTGTCGGGATCTTGCGGCCGGACGCGGTCATCCACGTTCTTGCCCCAATAGCTGTACGGCCATCCATAGAAGGCGCCTTCCTGCACCGCGGTCAGGTAGTCGGGCACCAGGTTCGGTCCGATCTCATCGCGCTCGTTCACGACCGCCCACAACTGTCCCGTATCGGGCTGGATGGCAAGCGCCGTGGGATTGCGCAGGCCGGTGGCATAGGCCTTGTGCTCGCCGGTGCCGGCGCTGACGCGCCAGATGCGGGCGCGGTCGGCCTCCGCCGTCATGCCGCGTTCCGTGATGTTGCTGTTGGAGCCGATACCCACATAAAGGTACTGGCCGTCCGCGCTTGCCGTCAGCGCCTTGGTCCAATGATGGTTGATTTCCGACGGCAGCTGCGTCACCGTTTCAGGCGGGCCGCTCGCCTTGGTGTCGCCTTCCTGGTAGTTGAATCGCACCAGGGCGTCCTGGTTGGCAACGTAGAGGTTGTTGTCGACCAGCGCAAGGCCATAGGGGGCGTTCAGGTTTTCGGCGAACACGGTCGACGTCTCGTAGGTGCCGTCGCCATCCGCATCGCGCAGCAGGGTCAGGCGATTGCCGCCCTTGACCGGACTGGTCCCCTGGGCCTTGATGACGCCCGCGATGATGTCCTTGGGCTTGAGGTCGGGAGCCGTGCCGCCCCGGCCCTCGGCCACCAGAATGTCGCCATTGGGCAGGACCAGCGTCTGTCGTGGAATCTTCAGGTCGGTGGCGATGGCCTTGATCGTATATCCATCCGGCACCGTCGGCACCTTGTCTCCCCATTTTGCGGGCTTCGCAATCACCATATCGGGCAGCAGCCCCCGCTCGGGCTTGGGCAGCTCGGGCGACGCGCCGACCTGCAAAGGTTCGGCCTCCCCGCCGCATGCGCCCAGCGTTGCGGACAGCGTAACAATGGCAAGCAAGCATGGGTATTTCATAGTGCACCTCTTACATGAGGAGTGCGAAAGCCCAGCCAAGTCGCCACGCAGGCCAGCAGCGTGACGACTATCGACAGGACCAGGCCGGTGGGCATGCCCGCCCAGGCGTCGCGGGCATGGATGAGCGCATCGATAAAGCCGACTATCCATGTCGCCAGCAATACCAGGAAATACAGGACGATTCCCCGCGCGCGCTGATAAGGCCGGAAAAGATCGACGATCGCGAAGATCAAAGCAATGCCCGCGAACACCAGGCCGGCCACGAGCAGCCAGGAGGCGAAGTTATTCCATTGGATGTGGAAGGTCTTGGCGTAGGCCGCATCGCTGAGCGCGGCGCCGAGAAACAAGGGAATGGTGCCCGCCAGAAACACAGCATGCAGCGGGTACACCGTCAGAGAATACCGGTGTTCGAAGATTTGGTTCACTTTGATTTCCTCCTTGTAGCGGGCGCCGAGGGCGCCGCGTCTCTAAGGAGGAGCGGGCGGCAAGTAGTGTGCCCGACGGTGTCTTATGCGAAGGCCCTACCAGGCGCCGCGCTGCTCCGGCACCCATTTTGCCAGCGGCATGATCAGTATCCGGAATGCGGCCAGAATGGCGAAGGTCCATGACAAGGTCTGGCCGGCGTCGCTCCGGTGCGCCAGAATGGCCGTCACGATGGAGATCGTGGCGATCGTGCCGATCTGCAGCGACAAGGTGCGCAGCGCCGCCAGCATGGAAGAAGACTCCGGCGCAAGCTGCAACCCCGCATTGCGCATCGCCGGATTGATGACGCCGCTGCCGGCGCCAAGCAGAAACGTCGCAAAAGCGAGCCACGCGTACGGCGAAGCGTCCAGGGCGGGAGGCAGCGCGAGAAGCAGCAGCCCTATCACGGTGACAGCGCTGCCCACATACAGCGGCAGGCGATAGCCGCTTCGGCGCAGCATCGCCACGGCGAGCAAAGAAAAGACCAATGCGGCAATGCCCTGCGCCGTAAGCAGCGTACCCGACTGCAAGGCGCTTATGCCGTAGCGGCTGGTGGCATACAGCGGCACCAGCGCCAGCGCCCCGATGGCAATCCCGGTGTAGGTCATGTTCACAAGGTTCACCACGCCGAAATCGGGGCCGTAGATCAGCCGCGGGGCGATGAAGGGCGTGCGGGTGCGCCGGATGTGGCGGAAGAAGCCCCCGATCATCGCGGCGGCAAAACACAGCAGCGCCAGGGGCGGCCACAGGGCTTCGGACGGCTGCCTTTCCCCCAGCATACTCACTGCCAGCATGCCCGCCAGAAGGCCGCTGCCCAATAGCGCCACGCCCGCGGCGTCCATGCTTTTGGGCCGGCGGTGAGCCCGCACCGGATCGCGTGGAACGAAGCGCAGGGCGAGCACGATAATGAGCAGGCCGATCGGCACATTGACATAGAATACGTCGCGCCAGGACCAATAGCCCACAAAATAGCCCCCGAAAATAGGGCCGATCATCGCTCCGATCGGGAAAATGCTGCCGAAAAGGCTGACGTAGCGATCACGCGCCGAGCCGAAGTGATCCACGATGATGCCCGTGGCGGTTGGCGTGAAGCCCGCGCCGCCGGCGGCCTGCAGCGCCCTGAGCAGAATCAGGGCGTAAATATTGCTGGCCAATGCGCACCCTAGCGAGGCCAGCGTAAAGACGGCCACCGAGGCCAGAAACACCTGGCGTCGCCCGAAGCGCTCGGCCAGCTTGCCGCTGATGGGCAGCATCAGCACGAAGCCGAAGGAATAGGCCGTCAGCGTCCAGCCCGCCAGATTGATCGAGGTATCCAGGCCTTGCTGGATGGCGTCCAGCGCGATGGCGACGATGGTCGAATCGATCGACATCATGAGCAGCGCCGCGCCGACGATGAGAAAAACGGTGTTCCGGCGGACAGGTGTTGCAGCAGTGGGGGACATGAAAGTGAGCGGTCAACCTCTCCAGGACCGGACCCTGCCCGTATCCACATGAACGAAATCGCTGCCCGGATAGTAGCCCACACCGCCCGCCTTCAGCTCCAGCGCGGCATCGCGCAATTCCTTCAGCGGCACGCCCGGTATGCGCAGGTCCACCGCCTTGCCGTCCATGTGCAGACTGTGCTTTGCCACCCCGCCGCCGCCCTTGGCGCGCAGGCGCTCATTGGTCTTGGGCGAACGGTAGCCCGAAATAATCTGATAGGGCGAGCGCACCTTCAATGACGTCCGCAGCGCGTACATAATGTCGTACAGGCCGGGGTCCATGCGGCCCACGAGGCCCGAATAATGGTCGCGCAGAAAATGATTCAGCCCCGTCAAGGCGTCCGGCAAATACCGGTCGCCCATCGCGTAGGTAAGCTGAATCTTCTCGAGTGTATGCGTGTGGTCCATCGACAAGTCGCGTTCGACGGCGCTGCCAAGCGTAATGGCCCGGGCCACCATGGGAAAAGCGCATAGGCTCATGGCGCCGGAGGCGGCTATGAGAAGCCGTCGGCGTGTAGGATCGGTTCTGGTCATGATCGAGTGGGGCGCGCGCTGCGCAAGGCCTGCTCCAGCCGCGCATCCTGCTGATAAATATCGGGAAAAAAGTACACCTTACCACCATCTTTCACCACAGCGGTACTGTAGGCAATGAGAACGGGAATCGGCTCGTCCAGTCGCAGGGTGCGAGACTTGCCCCCGCCCATCGCTTCCTCGATGCGTTCCCTCGTCCATTCCGGCTTGTTTCGCAAGACGAATTGCGCAAGTTCCACTGGGTATTCAATGCGGATGCAGCCGTGGCTGAAGTCGCGCCGCGCCCTGGAAAACAATTGCGGCGCCGGAGTATGGTGCAGATAGATATTCTGATCATTGGGAAATATGAACTTGATGTCCCCCAGCGCATTGCGCGGGCCCGGACGCTGGCGAATACGCCATTCCCCCCTTTGCACCGCATCGATGGCCTCGCCCGTGAGCGAATGGCTCACCGACCCATCCTGGCTGACGAATTCGAGCCCCTGCTGATCAAAATAGCCCGGATCGCGCCGCAGTCGAGGCAGCGTCTCGCCCCGCGCGATAGACCGTGGAATATTCCAGTACGGACTGAACTCGATGAAGCGCATCTCCTCCAGGAAAATCGGCGTGCGCGTGTCCAGCGCCCGGCCCACCACCACACGCATTTCCAGATCCAGCTTTACTTCCGACCCCGTGCCCTCATAAGCACGCAAGACGAATTCCGGAATGTTCACCACGATCATGCGCGGCCCATACAGCAGCGGCGTCCAGCGCAGACGCTCCAGCGTCAGCGCCATCTGCCCCACGCGCTGCGCCGGCGTCACGTTCAATTGCGCCAATGTCGCCGGCCCAATCACGCCGTCGGTGTCCAGGCCATGGCGCGCCTGGAAGCGCTTCACGCCTTCCACCAACAGGTCATCGTAATGCTCCGCAGACTGGGTCTCGGCAGGGAGGTCGCCCAGGGCCGCAAGACGCTGGGCCATCAAGGGCAGGCCATCCCAGTCGTCTCCAGGCTTCAGCGAACGTGCGGGCAGCGGCGGCAGCGGCGTCTTCCATGCAGGGTGTTCGCCCATGGCCCGATAGGCATTCATCGCCGTTCGAATCGCTTCATACATCGGCACTTGCGGCTGAGCCGCGCTGAGCGCCTGTTTCAGATCCCCCGACTGGCGCGCCTTTATGAGATAGCTGTGCGCATCGAAATGCTGGTTGGCCGGCGCCTTGAAGCGATGCTTCAACACCTCGGGGCTGAGCCGGCCATGATTCAGATCAGTCAGATAGCGTTCAAGCGCCGCGGTCAGGTCCGCGTCCATCTGGGCGTGGTTGTCGATCGCAGACCTTGCATCCTGTTCGTGTTCGAATTCGAACGCCAGCGTGAGTTCTTGCGCCCGGTAATCGTCAGGGTTTAAGCCTTGGGAGGCGGCGTTTACCAAGACGTCCAGAGCGACCCAGGCGTCTTCGGTGGGCTGGCCGTTGGCGAACCATGAGGGCATGGGGGCGATCGGCACCACGTGCGCCGGGGCGGGTTCTACGGTGAATGGCGGGATTGTTTGGGTGAGGGCTGGCTGCAGGGCGGACAGGCAAAGGGTGCATATCGCCAGGAGTTTGGATAGGAAGGATGAGGCTTGGGAGTGCTTCATGGGGCGCCTGGGAAAATGGACGTGCTTCATTGTCCCATACCAGGCGCGGGGGGGGGCAACTCTAGCCTGCCAGTATCTCGTTGAACTCCAACACATTCAGATCAGGGTCCCGGATGAAGCAGACATTACGTCGGCCGTGGCCCATCGTTACCGGGCCTTCGCTGATCCTGATGTTTTCATGCGCCAGCCAGGCTACCAGCTCGTCCATGCTGTCGACAATAAAGGCGGTATGCGTATAGCCCGGCCGCTTGACCGGCGCGTCAAGAAGCACGTTGCCTTCACTGGCGGGCTCGCCGTTGTAGATCAAATATATCGCGATCGGGGCCGTTTGGGCCCGTCCCGGCGTCGAGACATCTTTGCTATTCTTCCCATATCACTGAGTGTTCGAGGGAGCGCATGCAAGCACTGTTGAAAAGCTTTTTGCTCTTTTTCGTGATTTCATTGTGCTCCGCTGCGGTGGTGCATGCTACGTCAGCGCAGCTTGATGGCGCAGGCACTGCTGTTTCCTCGGAACCGCCTATAGTCATAAAGGTAGAGCCTGCGTGCGCATTTCCGTCTGAAGCAAAAGTCCTTAAAGACCGCAATGGCGCTCTGCTCAAGGTTTGGCGATTCAAGGCGTCAACAAAATACACCGCTTCGTCCGTGCCTGAGGATTCGGGCCTGCTCGAGTATCAAAGGTACATTGCATCATTGGGGGGCGATGCAAAAAGGCCGCCCTTGAAAGTGCCTGCTGCGCTGAGTGATGAAGAAAAGCAGATATGGGATGCGGAAGTTCGCAACAATGAATCAATCCACCATTCGCAAATTGGGTCAATTGAGCCAATCAGTTGCTTGGATGCACTGCTATTTTCAGAACAGAATCGGCGTGTCCCTCAAATTGATGCTCCAACGGAGTTTATTGCGTCTGTATTGTCCCGCGTTGATCAGGGAGAGCATCAGTTGCTTGTTGTTTTTGGCGCTGGTCTTGACATGTTTCCTCCCAAATCCGTGTACGGCTTGGAGGTGGTGCAAGAGGCCGTTGGAGATGGATGGGAATACAGTTATATGATTCACAACCACACCATACAGAATCATCTTAACGATCCTGTTCCTGGCGTACCAGCCACCTAGTACAACGGATATTAGCTTCGCTAGGAGCCTGGCAAGCGACTATGGCCTAAAGGCCATACGAGTCACCAATGGCGTTTATACGTTTTCCTCGACTATCGTCGAAATAGGTGAGCTGGATGCACGGTAGCGATGTATTGGGCATTCTCGATGTTCCGTGCACTATTGGATAAAAATCCAATGCGACCGATCCTTGAGAATTAGCCGGAATTCCTACATGCTGCTAGATGGGGTGAAGTATGCAGAACCATGGGGCGCATACAACACGACAGGAGCACGACAGTCAGCCGATACGAGCAATGATCGCCGGCTACGGGGGTTATGGAGCAATTGCTGTCAGTTCCAGGCGTTCCTGGTTGTCGGCATCCCAGCCCTTGAAAAGATTAAGTTTTTCGCTAGGTTTGATGATAGCTCGAGTGGTGAACGACAGTGGTGCTTGGACAGTCTGCCGTTTCCGTGAGTCGGCCGTTCTGTCCGGGAACAGGCATTTGACGAGTGGCTCCCGCCTTGACAGCATCTACATTTGCCACCAGTAGTGTATGACCATTGTCGAGGTTAACGCCTGTTATATCCAGCAAGACTTGGGTAGGGAGCTGTCCGTCAGCATTGACGGCACCATAGAAGGCACAGGCTTTGTTGAACTGTGTTCCTTGCTTGCTGAAAGTGTGTGTCAGTGAGTTGATCCTGTCGCCGTTAACGGGAAATACCACCGTACCATCCAAGTAGGACGGAGACGTCACCTGTATCGCTATATCGTTCGCGTGAGCCGTCGACATTAGAAGGGCGGCGCCCAACGCAAAAAGGTACGAGTTGAGTTTTGCCGTTTTTCTTGCGCTGGATCGCATTAAACATCTGAGCCGTTGTGGTAATGAAACTTTTATAACGGCAGAGTATTGTGATTATTTAGTGTGCCAATGAGGACATGGTTAATACCTCATGCTAGATCGTTGGGTGACCTCGATCCGTTCCGTATCGACGCCAAATAGTAGAATGTCCTCGTTCATTTCGACTGCTTGACTAAGTCGATGCGTCGGCATCACTAGAATCTGTCCTCAGTGCAAAAGGAGCGGTTGCACCAATACCGGCTGAGTCACCGATGCTACGGACACTTTTATTGGCCAAGCAGCAACTGAACGGCTTTCTGGTTACGAAGAGCCTGAACGCTGAGCAGAAATAGATGCCGGCTAAATTCTTGGCCTTGATTCGTCAGTTTGAACACAGCTCGGCCAGGGCGCTGGCCGCTACGCTAGTACCATGGTTGTAGCCCATCGTGCGAATGTGGCGCTTAAGTCCAACGGGACCACCGAAGGCTTCCACACGAAGATGGAGATGCTCTCACTCCGAGCGTACTGGTCCAGGGATTTTGTGTATTACCACATGCGGTTCTTGGCCCAGTGCGGTTGGAATGGTGTGATTAACCGAGTTTGATGAGTGCGCATCCCCCGTTAATGGGAAAGAGCCAAAAAAGACGTCGGTTGATGTCTATTGGTTCGGTGATGGTGCCAGGGGCCGGAATCGAACCGGCACGCCTTACGGCGGGGGATTTTGAGATTGACTTTAACCAGTAGCATCTAACTACGCTGGAACACGTAAGTGCTTGCTGTGGCTGGTTTTTTAATATGACGGCCTGTTCTAACCTTACGCCTAGACCAGACCGATTTTGACCACATTTCCGTTGGCGTGGCTCCTGGTTGGTTCCTGCGTTTGCTACTGAACAGGAGGCATTGTGGCCAAGATCAAGCTCACCAAGACCGCCGTCGAGTCGGCCGTTCCCACCGAAAAAGACTATGAGTTGCGGGATACCGTCGTCCCTGGGTTTCTATGTAAAGTTACAGCCCAAGGGCGAAAAATCTTCATGCTCCAGTATCGCACGAATCAGGGGCAACGCCGCAAACCGAAGATTGGTCAGTTCGGAGAATTGACAGTTGATCAGGCCCGCTCCATCGCCCAGGACTGGTTGGCGGATGTGCGCAAGGGTAGTGACCCCAGCGCGGAGAAACTGGCGGCGCGCAAGGCGCCTACAGTTCAGGAACTGTGCAAGCAGTTTATTGAGGAATACTCGATACCACGCAATAAGCCGAGCACTGTTGAAACCTATCAAGACCAGATTGACCGCTACATTGTGCCAGCGTTAGGTGCGGTGAAAGTGCCTGATCTGACGCGGGTGCATGTCATGGACATGATGCGTGATATGGCAAGAATCGCCGTCACGGCCAATCGGGTTATGGCTTGCCTGCGCAAGATGCTCAATATGGCTGAGGTATGGGGCTACCGTCCTGATGGCTCCAACCCATGCCGTCATGTGCCGAAATATCGGGAAGACGGTGAGACACGTTACATCACGAACACTGAATTGGCGAGGCTGTATGAGTATCTTGACCGTGCCGATGCCGAAGGGCTGGAGCATCCGACGTTGACCTTGGCCGTTCGTTTGCAGTTTGAGTTTTCCGCCCGGATGTCCGAAATCAGGATGCTGGAATGGTCGTGGATCGACTTTGAAAATCGCCGCATTGTTTGGCCGGACAGTAAGACAGGAGAAATATCCAAGCCGATGAGCGAAGCCGCCTATCAACTGCTGAAAAACGCCTATCGCTTTGAGGGCTCTCCTTATGTGTGCCCGTCTATCTCTGATAGTCAGATCCCATTACCTTCCAGCACCTATTACAACGGTTGGCGTCGCATCCTTGACCGAGCCAAGGTGCCGCATGTCGGCACCCATGGTATCCGTCACCGTGCCGCCACGGATATTGCCAATTCCGGCGTGCCCATTAAGGTCGGCATGGCACTCACAGCCCACAAGACCGTTTCCATGTTCATGACATATGTGCATACGGAGGATGATCCGGTTCGTGCCGCTGCAGAGAAGGTGGCTAACTTGCGTCGGAACACTATAGATAGTCATTCGGAGGTTGCGGTGCCGGCTCCTACGGCGACTGAGGGTGGACAAATTCGTACCGACAGGGATAACTACCGCCTATTCAGGCATCATAAGATCAAGGGCCGAAGAACTCCGTCGAGGACAAAGCGGGCGTTGGCAGCAGGGAAAAGGGTGGTGGCATGATAAAGAAGAGGCTTTCCAGGGCGGAAAAATCCGCCGCTTTGTGTTGGCTACACGGTGGCGCTGAACTGGCGGTAAGCCGATGCCGAATGATTATTGGGGCTCAGCACACATTAGGGGCGCAGATATGACCAAGAGCAAGATATCATCCGCATCGCCATCAGCAGCACCGTCGGCGCTGCTGGGCGATATTCGGGGGGCTGATCGAGGCGTCGCGGCAGCGTGCCGTCTCGGCGGTGAATAGCGAGCTGACCATGCTCTACTGGCGTATCGGCCAGCGCATTCACACTCAGGTTTTGCAAGGTCGGCGAGCCGACTACGGAGAGGAAGTATTGCCTACGTTGGCTGCTCAGTTGGTGAAGGAGTACGGTAGCAGCTTTTCGGTGAAGAACTTGCGCCGCATGGTGCAGTTCGCTGTTACCTTTCCCGAAGAACGAATTGTCGTATCACTGATACGACAATTGAGCTGGACACACTTTATCGCTCTGATCCCCCTGAAAGATCCGCTCCAGCGAGATTATTACGCGCAGATGGCGAGTGCCGAACGCTGGAGCGTACGGACGCTGCGAGAGCGTATCGACTCGATGTTGTACGAGCGCACGGCGCTGTCCAAAAAGCCGGAGGAAACCATCGCGCAGGAGTTGGTGAACTTGCGTGATGCCCAGCGCATGACGCCGGCGCTGCTCATGCGTGACCCTTACATCCTCGACTTCCTTGGGCTGCGGGATTGCTGGCAGGAAAGCGATCTGGAGGGGGCCATAATCCGCGAAATGGAAGCCTTCCTGCTGGAGCTAGGCGCTGGTTTCTGCTTCGTGGCCAGACAGAAGCGCATCGTGATAGATGACGAAGATTTCCACCTTGACCTACTATTTTACAACCGAAAGCTGCGGCGGCTGGTGGCCGTTGAATTGAAGATCGGCGACTTCAAAGCGGCCTATAAAGGGCAGATGGAGCTTTACTTGCGTTGGCTCGACAAGCACGAGCGGGAGCCGGAGGAAGCCTCTCCTCTAGGGATCATCCTTTGCACCGGCAAGAAGCGGGAGCAGATTGAGTTGCTGGAACTGGACAAGTCGGGCATCCACGTTGCTGAGTACTTGACCAGCTTGCCGCCGCGCGCGGTGCTGGGCGAGAAGTTGCAGCAGGCGACTGAGCGGGCACGGTTGCAGATTGAGCAGCGGCAGCCTGACGAAGAATCCTGATAGCAGCATCTGTGTGTTCCACAGTCGGGACTGCGGACGGATCTGAACCTGGGGGCTTCTGCCTCTTTTTGCTCCGATAAATGGAGGTGAAGAAAGGAGCCCCACTGAGTGTGTGGATGCACAAGCCACCGAAGTCACTTGTGTACCGCTCAAGCACCGCCCCGTACTTCCTGCCATAAATGACCATACGCACGAGTCGACGCTGAATGGTGCTCTTACGAGAACCGGCTTCAACCGCTGGTGAACCAGTAGAAGATGAGGGGACACCCTTCCTTCACAATGAAGTGTAACCTAATACGCCTGCTTCAGCTCCTTCTTCTCCAACGAGTTAAGAAGATCAATATCCTTCCAATTCACTTGTGCATGACGTCTACTAATACTTGTCAAAAACACTTGTAAATCCGCTCTGCTGGGTTGGGCAAATTGAAGAGTTTTAAAGAGGTTTTTTATCCAAGCGGTTTTCTTCTTATCAGGTACATAGGGACACGAAAGGAGGTCAAGTAGAAGGTGGGCCTTTTCGCTATTCATCAAGATATCAGAAAGGTCGAATAATTTTTTCTCTGCTGCATCCAAGAGTTTAATTCTTAATCCTTGATATATATTGGAATCTCGTACATAGAACAGAGAGGCAACAATGGTGAAATATGTCAACTCTCCTGCACTGATAAAAAGTTCATCAATAATCTCTGGTGGCAACAGATGATTGTCTCCTAGCTCCCGCGTTGCTAGTGCTATATTGAAGGATTCAAGATGCACAAACCCTTCAATATCGCCGGCATGTTTGATACCGCATTGATCGTGCAGTAACGAGCAGGTTAGATCAAAAATTTTTTGGTGTATGGTCGGATATCCGGCTGGTAAATGTTTTTTGCTGAATCGGGCGGCCAAAATCAAGGACGTACTAAGTTTGTACGACGCACCAACAGAGGGGGCGACACTGTAAAGGAAGAACAGCACATCGAGCAGCACAACAAACGCATCAACATATCCACTATCTTGGATGGCGTCCGAAGAGGCATCATAATTAACCAACCTTTTGACTCGTTCTGTAATCACTGAGATCAAAAAAGAAGCAATCTCATCGTAGGTTGAATTATTTGAATGGCATAAAGCCTTAACTGAGTCAATGTAGCTTTTGGTTAATTTCCATGCGCTATGAATTTCTTTTGGGCTGAGTGTGCCCACCTTAGTTTGGACAAGAAATTTTTCAAAAAATGCATTAGCTTGTTGCCCCGCATCATATACAAGCCTTGCCTTGGATGAGGAAAACGGCCTACCTACACATGTTGACTTTGATGTATTTGTGTGAAGATTAAAATAAATTAGAACGTCTGCATACTTGTCATGAATTCTATTGGCAATAGACTCATTTTTGGCGAATATAAAAACGTCATCTACGTAACGTCGAAAATCATAGTCCTGTTGGAATTTTAAGTCCGTCAACGCTTGAATTACTCTCCGGTCAATTTCCTGGAATAGTATCTCAGCAAATACCCGGCTCATCTCAGGGCCTATTGGAATTCCATTTGTCTCACTATGATTGCCATGACGGATAACTCCATCGAACTCTTGGGCAAAGGTGGAGGAGACAGAGATGTGTGATTTTGTAAAAGGCTTGTCTTTAACTGCCCAGGAAAGGCAGTGTGTATAGATGCTGTCAAAGCATTTCGTGACATCAAGGGTTTTTAGAAAAGAAAATCTTTTTTCTAATGTTAGGTAATCCCTGGAATTGAAGAATTTATACAGGCGGTCGTATCCTCTATAAGAAAAAAATGAAGGCGCATGTTTGACATATTTGTCGATGCCGTCGATGGCGACAGAACCGGTTTTGTATTTATTGAGATTTTCCCATGAGCTCTTTGAGTAAAAACTGCTTGCGACTGTTTTTGGTGCGCGGATGGATGCTGGGCTTATCGAGCAATAGTGAATTATTAACTGTTCATATTTCTCATAGAATATCCTGGCTTTCCATTGAGAGGCTGGGTGTAATAGGGCGAGACGTCGAAAACTCTTTGAGTCTTTCTTGATCTTATATGTGTATGGTATGGTCGAGCTTGGTGGTTTGCCGACGCCCTCATGAAAGATCAGAGATTTGATGACGGTACTTTGCACGAGCCCGGCGCTGTCTAGGGTAGCAATCTGGTCATAGAGGCCGTCATTTGAGAAGATAATTGGTGTTTCAAACGGAGTGGTCTCCGTAATAAGGACTCTGTTGTAGTCGCTGCGGCGGATCCGATTTTTCTTCATTTTGTCGCTCTAGTAAATCCAGCAACTCTGGATTTCAGATATTCTTGTTGCAGAGAAATGGATAAAACTACGGTTGTTGTGTCCTCTTAGGAAGCTGTACGCGAGTAATTGGCGCTTTTGGTGTGCGGGGATTATTGTGTTTGTCATCGAAAAAACTCGACCTTTTTTCGACAGAACCGCATTTCTCAGGAATCTATCCAGCTCCTTCAGGCCGGCAGCGTCTTTGGAAATCAATGGATAGCTGTGATATATTCCGGCGATTTTCTTCCCGCCAGCTTTCGGGTCATACACACTGAAGTTCTGTGTTAAGAATGCGATCCGATCACGAAGTAACTCCCAGTCATTCGACTTGGCATGGCTTAGAAATGATCGAACAATTCTTGTTTTTATTCGTTTGATTTTTTTTCTTGCTATGTCTACGTGGACCTTTCTATATAGCTCCCCATCCTTCCTGCTTCCCGCCTCCCGTTTTGTGGGATTTTTGACTAAAAACTGATACCCAAGATAGTCGAATTGAAGGAGGTTTGCCGCGATTTCAGAACTTTCTTTTGTCACCCTGGTTGGCGCTGCGGAAATATTTTTCTTGTCAGGATTTAATTCAAGTCCAGGAGGAAGGAAAGAGTGCAACTCACGCAGAAATTCTGTTTCCTTTTCCCTTGCCGATGTCACAATAATGATGTCATCAACATACCGTGAATAGTAAAATGTATTGCTGGACCAGCGTATCTTCTGATCGAAATCCTGCATCATAATTTCTGATAGGACACCACTAATAGACAGTCCCCTTGGTACGCCTTGGCCTCCAATCGCAGCATGAACGTTGAGCAGAGCCTCGATTAGCTGTTTGCTATGTGGGCTCAAGCCCTTGATGCTGGTAACGGCATTAAGAATATGATTTTTCTGGAAAGACTCGAAGAATGAGCGAATATCCAGGCGATAAACCCGGTAAGGAACTCCCTCTTCCAAAAGGAGTTTTAGGTTTTTGACGATTTGGGATCGACTATCTGCGGACAGTGAGGTACATCTTTTTAAGTTCAGCCGAAGCTTTCGCTCCACTAGCTCGTCCTGGTGCCTGACCAAGCGATAAACGGTTTTTCCTTTAAGAGGGAATCCTGCCAGAGGTGTGGATGGGTGATCAAAGTAGGAAATGGCAGATATAAGCGCTTGACTGAGGAGTTGGTCTCGTAAGGCCGCTTGATCAGCGGCAGGGACTCTGCGGAAATCTCTCTTCGATAGAACACGTTCAAGCGTCTTTATACAAAAAGATTGATCGAACGAAGATGACCGCGACATTAGTCCCCTCTTTTGTCTTAAATTGCCAATCAGATAATTTTGCCGAACTCGGATACCCGCTTTTCATAAGCTGATGCTACTTTTTCGTGAAATCCAAGTGGAATGTACGCTTAGATATTAAACGAAACATCTGCTTGCGTCTCCGCTTCGCGCACCGCGCTGCTCCATGTTCGCTAACCGCTCATCCCTGACGGGACTGGCCTTCGCCAGCCTTCCACATCCCTGACGCCTTCGGCCCGGCTTCCCAGCTTCGGGCCTGCGCGCTTCGCTTGCTTGCGGGCGACACGCCAGACCTGGCCGTTGCCTGCCCAGCCATCTTTCCTGACTTCATCACCTTGTCCGCGACTGTAGCCCGTGGCCGTGTGCCGTCAAGGCGCGCCAGGCCGTGTCCTCGGCTGCGCTGCGGGCCGCACCACCCTGACGCTTGTTTCCTTGACAGCCCACGTTCGTGGGCTCCTGACCGTCGCGGGCGACGAACTCTGGAAAGACGGTGGCAATGAGGCCAACCGGGTTCTTCGTGCCGACCGCACATCAGCAGCTCAAAAGCTTTGGGCTTCCGAATCTTGGAATCCGGTGTGCGGTGAACAGCAAACCCTTTCTTTGTCAGGAGAAACATCATGCTTGCATCCTGCTTCGGTTCCCTTTCCCCGGTGCTTCGCAGCGACCGTCCACTGTCAGACGCTCAGATCAGGGCCGTGGTTCCGTCCATTTATGCCGATGCCCCACACGAAAGCCGTTCAGAACGCTACAGCTACATCCCCACGGCAGCGGTGCTGACGGAGCTACGGAAAGAGGGGTTTGAACCTTTCATGGTGACGCAGACCCGGGTACGTAACGAAGACCGGCGCGAACACACCAAGCACATGATTCGGCTACGCCATGCCAATCAGGTGAATGACAGCATCGCCAACGAAATCATTCTTTTGAACTCGCACGACGGCACGAGCAGCTATCAGATGCTGGCCGGGGCGTTTCGTTTCGTGTGCAGCAATGGCCTTGTATGCGGCGATACGGTGGCCGATGTACGCATCCCGCATAAAGGCGACATTACCGGGCAGGTCATCGAAGGCGCTTATGAAGTGCTGGACGGCTTCGAGCGGGTGCAGGAATCCCGAGAGGCCATGCAGGCCATTACGCTGGACGAAGGCGAAGCGGAAGTATTCGCCCGCGCCGCGCTGGCCCTGAAATACGACGACCCCGACAAGCCCGCGCCCATCACTGAAAGCCAGATTCTGATGCCGCGTCGCTATGACGACCGCCGCCCCGATCTGTGGATGACTTTTAACCGCCTGCAAGAAAACCTGATTAAAGGCGGTTTGCGTGGGCGCAGCGCCAACGGTCGCCGCCAGAGCACCCGGGCGGTGCAAGGCATTGATACCGATATTCGTCTGAACCGTTCCCTGTGGCTATTGGCCGAGGGTATGCGCCAGTTGAAAGCCTGATTCCCCTACGCGGCAGGGGCAGGCAGCCACCTTTGCCGCGCTTTTCATGGCTGCACTGCAAAACCTCAAGGAGTTTTCACCATGAACGCGATCCATCAAACCGAAACCCAAGCCATCGATACCGCTACGCAGGAAGTCGCCGCTCCGGCGCAAAACCTGATTGTTGTGCCACTGTCACAGCTTCGCGCTTCCAAGCGCAATGTACGCAAGATCAAACAGTCTGTTGATGCCCTGGCCGAGAGCATCGCCCGCGTGGGGCTGCTGCAAAACCTGACCGTCATCCTGGCCCGCGACGGCGAGCATTACGAAGTCGTGGCCGGTGGCCGCAGGCTCGACGCGCTCAAGCTGCTGGCAAAGACCCGCCGCATTCCTAAGGATTGGGCGGTGCCGTGCCTGCTGGTGGCCGACGCCAGCGCCCGCACTGTCAGCTTGACGGAAAACGTGCAGCGTGAAGCCATGCATCCCGCAGACCAGTTTGAAGCATTCGCCGCACTGGTGGCCGAAGGCCGACCCATCGAAGACATCGCGGCTGATTTCAGCGTGACCCCGCTGGTGGTGCAGCGCCGGTTGAAGCTGGCGAATGTCTCGCGGCGTCTGCTGGCCGATTATCGCGCCGATGCCGTCACCCTTGAACAGTTGATGGCGCTTGCCATCACGGACGACCACGCGGCCCAGGAGGCGGCGTTCTATGAAGCGCCTGAATGGCAACGCCAGCCGCACGCTTTGCGTGATCGGCTGACCGAGCGGGAGATAGACGCAGGCCATGCGCTGGTGCGTTTCGTGGGACTGGATGCCTACGAAGCCGCAGGCGGCGGCATTCGCCGTGATCTGTTCGCGCAGGACGATAGCGGCGTGTATGTCACCGACGCGGCGCTGTTGGAAACGCTGGTACGCCAAAAGCTGGACGAACACGCGGCCACCGTGAAGGCCGAGGGCTGGGCATGGGTGGATGCCACGCCCGCCGCCACCTATGCCGACCTGCAAGCCTTCCAACGCGCCCCGCGTGAGCGGCGCAACCCTACCAAGCGTGAAAGCGACCGCATGGACAAGCTGGAAACCAAAATGCAGGCCATTGGTGAAGCGATTGATGCCGCATTGGAAGATGACGACGAAGAAAAGGCCGACGCCTTGCAGGAGGAAGGCGATAGCTTGGGCGAACAATTGCAGGCTTTGGAAGATCGCTTGCTGGACTACGCCCCGAACGTCAAAGCCGCCGCTGGTGCCATTGTCACCCTTGACCGGCAAGGTCAGATTGTCGTCTATCGTGGCCTGATGCGTGAAGCCGAAGCGAAGGCGTTGCGCACCTTGGAGCGATTGCGGCAGGGATTCAGCGGCGAGGACGAAGCGCACGGAGACAACGAGGATGACGACCAGCCCAAGGCCGCCGTCATGTCCGACCGGCTGGCGCAACGCTTGAGCGCCCACCGCACCGCCGCGCTGCAAATAGAACTGGCGCGGAATCCACACGCCGCCCTGGCTGCTGTGGTGCATGGCATGGTGCAGACGGTCTTGCAAAAGGGTTATTACTATCGTGACAGTTTGCCGCTGGAAATACGGTTGACCGTGCAAGACCGGCTGGAAAGTATGGCCCCGGACTGGCCCGAATCCCCCGCCGCCGTTGCGCTGGCCGTACAGCAAAAAGCCATAGGCGAGGCGTTACCGATAGACAGCCCTGATCTGTTTGCCGTCTTGTTGGCAAAGTCGCAAGATGAACTGGTGCGGCTGCTGGCAGTATGCGCGGCGGCAAGTGTAGATGTCACCACACCCCGCGCTACGGAGCAGCAACCTGGCGAGAAACTGGCGCAGGCCGTGGGGCTGGATATGGCGGTATGGTGGCAGCCGACTGCCGAAAGCTATTTCCAGCACATTTCCAAGGCCATGATTCTGGATGCCGTGGGCGAGTTTGCACCTGACCACGTTTCCCGGCTGGCGAAGCTGAAAAAAGCCGACATTGCCAGCGAAGCGGAACGGCTGGTGGCCGGGTCGGGGTGGATGCCCGCTATTTTCCGGGTGGAAGGCCTGCAGGACACGGCGGCAGAGGAAGACGCAAGCGCCGAGGATGACAACACACAGAGCGAAGCGGTGGATATTGCCGCCGCATAACCCTGAAGCTAGGCCAGCGCCCCGGTTCAAGCCGGGGCGCTGGCTGTTCTCATCGGCTCAGATCCCACCGTCCCCCATGTCCTTCTGCCATGGGGGACGGTGGGCAAAATCCGGGCGCTGCATCGCCGCGCCCGGTGCCAACGGCCAAAACCAACAGCCAAAGCAAAAATCCAAATCAGCCGGTCGCCGCTTCGGAGGGGCAAGCGGCGACCGGAGCATGTGACACCAGCGCGCCTGGGGGCGGACGGCCATCGCTGCGCTGGACAAATCGCAGCCCATCCAGGCGCAAAGCACGGAATGACAAGGGCTGTCATAAAGTCTTCATCGTTTATGCACAGGCTTGCGCACAGAATCTGTGGATAAATCCGCGCGTGTCGGCGCAAGCGCCGTCGGGCTGTTGGGCTTCGCCCCATGCCGGCCTTGCCGTCACGGCCATTCGGCTTCCATCCCTCACGCCTTCGCGCCGGGGCGCTGCGCACTGCGTTTGCACGTTGCCTGATCCGCAACGATTACAGTCTGGCTGCGTTTCACGCAGGGGATGCCAAGGCAAACCCCAGTGACACGGTGGAGGCTGTTTTGCTTCCGGTCATTGTGTCATGGCGTTCTTATTTTCAAGGGCAGTGCGTCGCCGTGGGCGCCGCTTGCGGCCGCTGGCCGTCTTCGACCCTTGAAACCTGCGCTGCGCCATGCCTTCGGGTTCCGGGCAATCCCGCCCTGAACACTGGAGAGCATCATGAACAACACCATCGCCGCCCTGAGCTATGACAACATGGACGAGACATGCACCCTGTATGTGCGCAGTCCCAGCGGGCGCTACAAGTTGGCCAGCGACGAGCAGATTCTGGCGGCGGGCCGCACGGCTGCGGAAAGCCTGGTTTCCCAATCCTCGCCGGTCGATCAGCCGACCAAGGTGAAGCAGTTTTTTCAGGCCAAGCTGGCCGGGCTGGGCCACGAATGCGTCGCCTTCCTTTATCTGGACTCACGTTTCAAGCCGATTCGCTATATCGAACAGGGGGCGGGCACGTTGAACCAGGCCAGCGTCTATCCCCGCGAGATCGTGAAAACCGCCCTACGACTCAATGCTGCAGCGCTCATCATGGCGCATAACCATCCGTCGGGTTCAACCGAGCCAAGCATGGCCGACCTGAACCTGACCAAGCATCTGAAAAACGCGCTGGCGATGGTAGACGTACGGCTTCTCGATCATGTCATCGTGACGGCGGCAAGTACGACCTCACTGGCCGAGCGGGGGCAACTGTAAAGCCCCAACAACACAGCAGGGCACGACGCCCTGCTGTGTTGTTAGATCGGCAGAGCCAAGTGCTTTCGGCTTTTATATGGCGCCCCGCCAAACGGCAGCACGGGTCACGCTACGCCTGGGTTTGCTGGCGCAGGTTGCACGCAAGCGTGCCGTCCTCGATGCTGGCGGTTCTTTGTCTGGACATCACGAGGGGCGGTTCACCAACATGCCGCCCGGCCTGGCTTATGACGCTTCCACACCGCGTTTTCAAAGGCAGCGCCGCAGCATGCGGCGGGTGCATTTTCGCCCAACATCGAGAGCCTGATTCTTGCCCGCGTCATGGCGCTTGCCGGTCGAGCGTGTATGCGGCGAAACCGAGTCTGCCATGTCTCTTTGCAGGACGGTCGGCCTGTACGTCCTTGTCTTGTCGTGAATCCTGGCGGGGGACGGCAAGCCTTGGGCCTCGGCCGCAACCGTCCAGCACAAACAATTTCCCCGCCGCCCTGGGCGGCTTCCTCGCGAGACAAATTCTTTGTGCTTCCCGGCCCTCCACGCTGTTACGGCCGCTTGCGCGGTGCGGCCAGCCCACCCCCGCCGACCGGATCACAACAAGGACGCACTGGCGCGACCTTGATTTCCTTAAAAGGAGCATTACCATGGCTAACATCGGAACCTTCACCGCAGACAAAGACGGCTACACCGGCACCCTGCGAACCCTGACGCTCAACGTCAAGGTCAAGCTGGTCGCCAACGACAAGGGCGAAAACGACAAAGCCCCCGACTTCCGCTTGCAGGCAGCAGGCAATGACATCGGCGCGGCGTGGAAGAAAACCAGCGAGGCTGGGCGGGAATACTTGTCGGTGACCCTGGATGACCCCTCGTTTCCGGCCACTGTCTATGCCCGCCTGATCGAAGGCGAGGACGGCACGCATGATCTGCTGTGGACGCGCAGCAAGCCGCAGGCGGCTTAAACCACCGCGCCCCGCCTTTTGGCGGGGCGCATGTCCAGCCAAAGGCCCATGGCGGCACAGCCCCACGGGCCTTATGGTTAGACCTTACCTGCGGTAAGCTGGGTTTCTGTTTGGGTCATGAGCACTGCCGTGCTGCATTCCAGCGCTTCGGCGATCTTGAAGACAATCGCCAGCGTCGGCATGTGCTCGCCGCGCTCAATCTTGCCCAGGTGGGAGCGTTCGATGCCCGCGAGGTTCGCCAGCATTTCCTGAGCAATACCGCGTTCCGTGCGTAGCGCACGCACTGCGGCGCCGAAGGCCTGGGCCAGTTCGGCATCAAAGGTGGTGGCGCCGGGTGGCCGGCCGCGCTGTACGGGTCGCTTCTGCATAGACAGAAGCGTGTTTCGGCGGCACAATTAAAACCACGTTATCTTTAACTCATTCATCGGGATTTCGTCTTTTTCTTGTGTGATTACTGAAATCCGTAAGTGTGGATTCCCTTAAAAGCGGAGAATCACAATTGTGCTTTTCAGGGTTTGCGCACAAACGGCATTACGCTTGCCCGCTTTTACGGATTCGGGATTAACCGCTTCCGGGTCTTCGCACGGAAGCACAAAGACAGATCGACGGCTTTACGCTTTGGTAGAACACACGTGACCCATCCACTCATCACCGACGACGAACGCGCACAATTGCTCGCCCACGGGCAGGCACGGGCCGCAGGCCAGCGCATCGACCCGCTGCCTGTGGTGCGGATCTTCACGCCGGACGCTCATGCAACCTGGCTGTTGGTCGGCCTTGACCCGCAAGATGGCGATACGGCCTATGGCCTGATCGACCTGGGGATAGGGATGCCCGAACTGGGAACGGTGCAGCTTTCCGCCTTGGAGGCTATCGTCGGCCCGCGCAAGCAGCCCGTGATGCGCGACCGCTATTTCCAGGCGGTGCGCCCGTTATCGGAATATGTGCGCCTGGCGCAAGAAAACGGTTCGATCAAGGACTGAGCATCGGGCCTGCAAAACAAGCACGCACTCCATCTAATCAAGGCGCATTGAGACTATTTCAGTCATATTCAAGACCGGCAGAGTCTGAATCATGGGCCTTGCATAAATACGCGACGGCCCAGACTTAAAGAGTCATGATCTTTTGCGGGATATGAGGCAGGGTGAGGGATGCTGATTGCTGATTTTTCAGCGGTGCCGACATTGCATTCTGATTGCCAGCGCAAGGGTTGAGACCCAATCGGACTTGATATTTTCAGTTTCATTTTATGCGATTGGTAGTCAAATATTAACGCATTGAAACTGCGCTGTGTGCATTGTGCGATGACACGGCCCCGCTGAATAAAAAGGGGGTTTGCGTCATGGCTGATTCGCGCACCAGACACTGGCATCCGACCGCCGCGTATCTGTACGTGCTGCATCTGGACGGGCCGGCACTCGCCTGGGAATACCTGCGTCGCCATCCCGATTACCGGCAAGACTGGTTGCGCCGTGCCCAACGGCCCGACGCCGCGCAGCACTGGGGGCTGCGCTTGCTGGAAGACCCCGCCCTGGATGCGCGTGACGCGCATCCCATCTGGTTCCCCGATGCTCAGGGCGTTCATCTTTACCCGGACGCCGACCCCATGCCGGATGCCGCACCATTCACACTGTGGCGCATTCCTGGCGACAAATACCTGATTCATGACGGCGTGCGTTTGGTGCTGCGGGTGCGCTGGCCGGGTGGCCGCCTGCGGCTTGCGCTCGCTCCTGGTCTGGCCGACGGCATGGCTTACGTCTACGCCGTGCGTGCCGGCGCCGATCTCCTGGCGCACGCGCAAGCGCTCACGCTGGAAGTGAACAAGCTGGCCTTGGCCAGCGACACCATTCCCATTGCCGTCGTGCGGCCCCGGCCCACCTTGTCGGCCCTGCAGGAGCTGCACACCTTGCAGGCGCTTGATGCCACCCTGGCGGGGGCATCCTTGCGTGACATTGCTGAAGGGCTGCTTGGACCGAAGACGGTGGCCCGCGACTGGCATGCCGATGGCGCTTTGCGCGCCCGCATGCGTCGCCTGGTTCGGCGGGGCGATACGCTGATGCGCGGCGGCTACCGCCGCCTGGCACAGCTTCCCGCGCCGGTATAGGGACGATCTTCACCCCCTGCAAAACGTCCCTGAGCAGGTCGCCCGACTTTCTTGAGACTGTCTCCATCCGGCAGCGCTGGTGCCGCCGGTTCTACCGAACGATGGAGGAATATGTCATGCGACCCGCTCCCTTACGGCCCGCCGCCGCACCCGTTGCCATACCCGCGCAGCCCCAGCGCTATCTGACCAACGACGAAGCCGCCCAATACCTGCGCCTGTCGCCACGCACGCTGGAAAAGCAGCGCGTGATCGGCGGTGGCCCGAAGTTTCGCAAATTCGGTCGGCGTGTCATGTATGCAGTTGCCGACCTGGACACCTGGGCCGATGCGCGCAGCTATGAGGCGACCTCCGATCCGGAGTACGCCGAACGCCATGCGGGTGATTATCGTGACGGCCGCTGATCGTCTGCGCGCAGCCGGCCATCGTCATGTCTCGTTCGCCCGCCGCGCAGCCAGCACCGCAACAGGAGCAGCTTGCCCTGTTTCGTGCCTTGCCCGGCGACATGGCGCCGCGCGATGCCCAGGACTTGATGGCTTATCCGTTCTTCTCGCTGGCGAAGTCGCGGCGCGTTGCTCCCATCGACTTTCGCAGCGGGAACGCCACCATCCGCGTGGAAGGCACGCAGGAGCATGGCATTGCCACGATCTGGGATGCCGACATCCTGATCTGGGCCGCGTCGCAAATCGTGCAGGCACGCGATGCCGGCATCACGCCTTCGCGCTGGATACGCGCCACACCTTACGAAATCCTGCGTTTTATCGGGCGCGGCACCTCCCTGCGCGACTACCAACGTCTGAAAGCCGCTCTCGACCGGCTGCAATCGACCAGTGTGGCAACGTCCATCCGCGAAACCACGGGGCGGCGGCTGCACCGCTTTTCGTGGATCAACGAATGGAAGGAGCTGGCCGATGCCGGCGGCAAGCCGCTGGGCATCGAACTTATCTTGCCGGACTGGTTTTATGCGGGGGTGCTGGATGCGGCCCTGGTGTTGACTATCGACCCGGCGTATTTCCGTCTGACCGGCGGTATCGAGCGCTGGCTGTACCGCCTGGTGCGCAAGCACGGCGGCAAGCAGCCGGATGGCTGGCAATTCGACTTCCGGCACCTGCATCGCAAATCCGGCAGCACCGCCAGACCCTACGACTTCGCCTGCGATCTGCGCGCCCTGGTGGCCAAGCAATCGTTGCCCGGTTATGTGCTGGGCATCGAGTTGATTCCCGAAGGCGGGCGCGAGTTGCTGACCTTTCGGCCCGTGCCGGATACGGCACGGGGATAAGTCTGTGGATTGCTTGTGAATATCCTGTGGATAGTGTCGTGCTATCGGGCGTGTTCGGTATCGTGCTATCAGGCGTGGGACTATCGTGCTATCAGGCGTGCCAAACGGCTGCAAAGCCGCGTCAGCACTGCGTTTGCGAGTCCCTTAACTTATCTAACTTAACTACTCTAACTATTGATAAAGGCCCGCCGCCACGATGGATAGACGCTGAAAAGGGAAACGCTTGGCAGTTTGAAGGGCGCAATCAGCCGAAAAATCCACTCCATTCGGCAAGGCAAAAACAGTCCAGCTTTCCAGATCGGAGGGCTGCGCCATGATCGTTGCATTGCTCAATCAGAAAGGCGGGGTGGGTAAGACTACGCTTGCCACCCATATCGCGGGTGAACTCGCACTGCGCGGTCACCAGGTGGTTTTGCTGGACGCCGACCCGCAGGGCTCATCCCTGGATTGGACGCAGCGCAGAAGTCAGCAAGGGCTGCCACGGTTGTTCAGCGCCGTGGGCCTTGCACGCGAAACGCTGCATCAAGAAGCGCCAGAACTCGCCAGGCGGGCCGATCACGTCATCATCGACGGGCCGCCACGCATTGCCGCTCTGGCGCGCTCTGCGCTGCTGGCAGCCGATTACGTGTTGATTCCCGTGCAGCCCAGCCCCTACGACCTGTGGGCCAGTGCCGAGATGGTGGCGCTGATTCGCGAGGCCCAGGTGTTCCGGCCCGCCTTGCAAGCGGCTTTTGTCATCAATCGACGGGTCAGCACTACCGTCATTGGACGTGAAGCACGCCAGGCGCTGACCGAGCAGCCATTGCCGGCGCTGCGAGCCGAGGTTCGGCAACGGATTGTCTTTGCCGACAGCGTGGCCGCCGGGCGACTCGCCCGAGAGTTGGCGCCCGATAGCGCGGCGACGCGTGAAATCAGCGCGCTGGTTGATGAACTGTTGCGGTGGCCGACATGAGCACGAAACCCACACGGCTCAAGCGCGTGGGCATCGGTGCGCGTCCGCCCGCGAATCCGCACGCTGAAGCGTGGATTCGCCAGGGCGACGCTGACGCGCTGAACAAGGGTGATCTCTACACCGCCCGCCTGACGCTGGACATTACCCCCGTTCTGCGCGCGCGCATCAAGGTATCTGCCTTCACGCAAGGCGTGACGGTGGCCGAACTGCTGCGCGGCCTGCTGGAGCGCGAGTTTCCAGAGCATCGTAAAGAGGACACGCCATGAACACATCCGTTTCGCTTGTCGCTGGTGCGGCCACGGCGTCATCACTGCCGCCCTCCGCCGCACTTGCCCTGCATGCCAACCGCGCACCGCTGACGCGGGTGGCGCTGGCCACAATCGAACCCCACTTCAATCTTTACCTGCGTTTTGGTGAACCGGCACACACGCTGCGGCTGGACCGCTGGCGGCGCTGGGCGGTGTTTCTGCCGGGTGCGGTGCTGTGCCGCATCCGCTGGCAGGCCAACGATTACGGCACGGTACGCTGGCAGCTCATGGTGATGCAGGCTTGCACACCGCTGGACGCGGCGCAGCGCATCCCCGGTGTGCAGCCTGGCGCACGCCTGCTGTTGCAGGTTGAAGGCGATGCTAATGTACGCGCCGTGCTGCAACGCATGGATGCCATCGAGTCACTGGGCATTGCTCCCGCCGCCGTCTCGCCCGCGTACTGGCGCACGCTCGCCAATCGGCTGGCGGCGCGTCTGCCTTTGCCCGACTACACCGCCGAGCGGCACGCCGCCTGGCTGGCCGGGAGAAACTTGTCATGACACCGATTACCATGCTCAATCAGGCTGCTGGAGTCGGGCCGCATCCTCGTTCGCGCTGGCGCACTCGCATCGTGCTGGCAGGCTTCGCCGCCGCCGGCCTCGCGGTACTGGCCTGGGCGGCTTTTGTGCCGCCGTTGCCGCGCCTGATCTACAACCCGTCCGATAGTGTGGCGGTTGGCTGGTATCGCGTCAAACCGTTCCAACATCAGGCCGGTTCGTTGTCTCGTCGGCTACAAGTGGGCAGCATTGTTCTGACCCGATTGCCTGCCGACGCCGCTGCGCTGGCCGCACACCGCGGCTATCTGCCCGCACACATTCCGCTGCTCAAACGTGTGGGCGCGGTCGCGCCGCAACACGTCTGCATCGTGGCTGGTCAGGTGCGCATCGACGGCGTGCCGGTGGCCGCCGTGTTGTCTGCCGACCGGCTGGGGCGTCCGTTGCTGTCCTGGCCGCAGTGCCGGCCATTGATGGCGGGCGAACTGTTCCTGTTGAGCGCCACCAATCCGGCCTCGTTCGACAGCCGCTATTTTGGACCGATCAGCGCAGCCGCCGTGATCGGCATCGCGCATCCGGTCTGGCATGGGGCGCAGCTATGAAAGACGCCGGTTCAATGCACGTCCCGCTGCATGTCATCGTGCTATCAGGCGTGTCTTCCTTGGGGCTGCCGCCGTGTCGTTGCGTCTGTCGTGCTGATGTCAATCCTATGCACTGGACTCTGCGCACAGCAAGGCGTCCGGCGCAGCCGTCCCCCGTGCAGATGTCTTGCCTCGAACGCGCCTGGCCTGCGGCCTCTGGCACATCCATCGGCGCGTTCGCCGGTGCGCTGACTGCCCATGCTGCAGTGCCACCGGGCCGCCGACGCCGGGAGCGAAAGCGACAGGTAAAGGCGGAAGGCAAGACAAAAGGGGTCGGCACACAGCCGCCAGCAAAGCCAGTCTGCACGTGGGGGTGGCGCGGCACGACGCGGCTTTGCCGCCGTGCCGCTGGGGGCGCGTGGCCCGCGCCAAAACAGGGCTGGCCGCGTGCTTCGCACGCCAGGACACGCTATGACTTTCTGAAGGAACGGCCATGAGTGACCGCCGCGATGATGACTTTCGCATGCGCCCCAGCGCCCCGAAGAACCGGGGTCAGGACTTTGTGTCCAAGGTGCTCAAGCAGGTCGGCAAGGCGGGCGGAAAATCGGCGGTGCGGCGGCCTGCGTTGACCGGCCATAAAGGCAATCGGTCCGGCCAGCGCCCCGGTTCACGCCTGGGGCGCGGCCATACGGCAGCGCGATTTGCCGGCGCGACGCTGACGCCATTTTCGCGGCGCGTCACCATCAAGACCTTGTTGGTCAACCAGCGTCAGGCCAGCCCGCAATCCTTGTCCAGGCACTTACGTTACGTCGAGCGTGACGGCGCAGGCCGTGACGGCGAACCGGGTCGGGCTTACGGGCCGCAGGCGGACGTTGCCGACCTTGATGCCTTCAAGGAACGCTGTTCCGATGACCGGCACCATTTCCGCTTCATCGTCTCGCCCGAGGATGGGGTGGAACTTGATGATCTGCGTACCTTTACCCGGCATCTGGTGAACCGTATGGAGGCTGACCTGGGTACGCGCCTGGATTGGGTGGCGGTAGATCACTGGAATACCGACAATCCGCACACCCACTTGATCGTGCGTGGGCGCGACGATACCGGCCAAGACCTTATCATCGCGGGCGACTACATCGCCGACGGCTTCCGTCATCGTGCTTCAGAACTTGCAACGGAATGGCTAGGCCCACGCACCGAGCTGGAAATCCAACAGACTATGCAGCGAGAAGTGGAACAGGAACGGTGGACGAGCCTGGACCGCACCCTGCAACGTGAGATCGGCGAAGATGGCCGGGTGCATATTCAGCGCTTTAATGCGCCGACATTGCAGCGCCAACGCCTGCTGTTGATCGGTCGCCTGCAACGCTTGCAGCGCCTGGGGCTGACCGACGAAATACAGCCCGGCACTTGGGCCATGCACACCAATGCCGAAAAAACCTTGCGCGCCCTGGGCGAGCGCGGCGACATCATCCGCACCATGCAGCGGGCCATGAGCGGACAGCAGCGTGAACTTGCTGTGTTCGAGCCAGACAATGATGGTCGCGCTATCGTTGGGCGCGTGGCGGCCAAGGGGCTGGATGATGAGCTACGTGACCGGGGCTATCTGGTAATCGACGGCGTGGACGGCAAGGCCCATTACGTTGCACTCAATGCTCGCGACGAACCGGCCAACTATCCGACTGGCGCGGTGGTGGAGGCGAGGGGTTCTGCTGAGATCCGGGCCGCCGACCGCAACATTGTGGAGCTGGCCAGCGACGGCCTATATCGCACCGATCATCACCTTGCCATTGAGCAAGGTCGTGCTAAAGCCGGTCGCGACTCGCAGGAAGTGGTCGCGTCTCATGTTCGCCGTCTGGAAGCCTTGCGCCGCGCCGGCATAGTGGAACGCGTGGCCGAAGGTCTATGGAAAGTTCCGGGCGACTTGACCGAACAAGGCCGTCGATATGATGTGCAACGCCTGGGTGGCGTGTCCGTGGAATTGAAATCGCACCTGCCGATTGAACGGCAGACCCGCGTGATCGGGGCCACGTGGCTCGACCAGCAACTGATCCGTGGCGGTAAGGGATTGGGGGATGTGGGCTTTGGTGGCGATGCCAAACAAGCTATGCAGCAGCGCGCCGATTTTCTTGAAGAACAGGGGCTGGCGCAGAAGCGCGGGCAGCGTGTAATCCTGGCGCGCAACCTGCTGGGTACGCTGCGCAACTGCGAACTGGCGCAGGTCGCCAAAGACATTGCCGCTGACACTGGCCTGGAGTATCGGCCAGTGGCTGATGGTCAGCGTGTGGCCGGCATCTACCGGCGTTCCGTCATGCTTGCTAGTGGACGCTACGCGATGCTGGATGACGGCATGGGGTTCAGCCTTGTTCCGTGGAAACCAGTGATCGAACAACGGCTAGGTCAGCAGGTTACCGCGACAGTGCGTGGCAGCGAGGTGTCGTGGGAGATTGGGCGGCAGCGTGGGCCAACGGTAGGTTAACTAAGTAAGGTTCGCCTGTGCAGCCTGAATCGCAACGAGTGCATCACCCTACGCCTTCAGACCATGGATGACCAAGCGCAGCACTTTCGGTTTAACTTCCCCTTGCGTCATTATTGCCCCTTCTTTTTAGACTGGCCCGATGTTGCTTTTTTTGGGATCATCTCCAGCAGCATGCGACCGATGCGTTGGCGCATACGAGCTGCCATTGGGATATAAGCAAGAGATTCGTGCATCCATAGTCCGTCGGCTGCAAGCCGTACCACCCACATGGCGGCCAAGGTGTCGTCATCACCCTCTGTCACTGGAAACCAGCGTGATAGCACGTCGGCCCAGGGCGCCGCCAGTTCGGGGGAGGTTGTACCTTCGAGCATCAGTTGCAGCTCGACGCGTGTTGAAGTGCCCTCAGTGCAAGCCTGCACATAGGCTGCGATTCGCTCTTGCCCGCTGGCTTCGTGTGCAGGTTTGCCAGCCACCTGTTCAAGCAGTGCCTCCCACTGGCTGGCCAGATGCTCGTGGATGCCCAACAGTAAGGCATCGCGGGACGGAAAATGGTAAAGCATGCCGCCGCGTGTCAGTCCGGCCTCAAGGGCGACTGACTCGAAAGTGATTCCGGTCACACCCTCACGGTGGACGACGCGGATAGCGGCATCGAGAATTTTGTTGCGGTTGCTGGGTCGCATGCAGCTTACCTCGCTCAATGGGTTGCAGTAGCAGTGCCTGGGCCGTGATAGCGTAGCAGCCAGGCGGTTAGCAGCGCACCGATAGCCTGAACGCCAGCGATGACCCACAACACGATCAGATAGCTACGATCAAAGGCAGATGACGCGGAATCGACCAGTGCGGTATTCACCGGCTCACTCGCACGTGCGATCTCCAGCGCCTGGGTAATCCCATCTCGCGCGGCATCGGGCGTGCCGGGTGGCAGGCTGATTCCCATTGAATACAGCGCACCCAACAAACTGCCCAGCAGTGCAACCGCGATCAGGCTACCAAACTCGTAGGAAACTTCTTCTACCGATGAGGCCATGCCGGCTCTGGCGGGTGGCACATTGCCGATGATAGCGCTGGAGGCGACGGCCATCACTGCCCCAAGTCCCGCGCCATTGAGCACCATACCCGAGAGTAACCAGCCCAGGCCCAGGTGCAGGCCGGCGGTGGTGGCCAGCGCGCCAATCGCGCCGGCAGCCAGCCCGCCCGCAATCAATACACGCAGGCCCAGCCTGTGCAGGAAGGCACCACCCAGCAACGCAGTGGGCAAAGAGCCTAGCGCAACGGCAGATACCAACAGCCCCGCCTGCAGCGGGGTGAAGCCTGCCACCAGTTGGAAGCGCTGAGTTGTGACCAGCTGCATGCCGCCGATAGCGAACATAGCGAAGGTTGCCGCCAGCACCCCAGCGGTAAAGGCAGGGTTGCGGAAGATCGCGAAATCCAGCAGCGGATGAGGCAGGCGGGCTTGGCGCCGCACAAACAGCCAGCCGCCGACGACAGAGACAGCCAGCGCCGCAAATGCCAGAGGCCAAGACGGCGCGGCATGCGCGATCTCCTTGATGGCCGTGATGAGTCCAGACAGCGTGACTAATGCAAGCACCGACGACAGCAGATCCCAGGGTTTGCCCTGTTCGACGGCACCTTTGGGCGCGAAGAGCAACGTGCCAATAAAGGCCAGGATGACCACTGGCACATTGATGAGAAACACTGAGCCCCACCAGAATTGCGAAAGCAGAAGACCGCCGACGATGGGGCCAAGCGCGGCACCGACAACCGACAAGCTGCCCCAGACCGCAATGGCTAGATTACGCTCACGCTCGTTGTCGAAGGTGATGCGAATTAGCGCCAGTGTCGCCGGCATCATGACGGCCGCACCCACTGCAAGAAAGGCGCGGGCGGCGATGAGCGCCGAGGCCGTGGGAGAAAAAGCAGCGGTCAGCGACGCGACGCCAAAGATCACCAGTCCGAACAAGAACATGCGCCGGTGGCCGATGCGGTCACCCAGCGTGCCGGTACCCAATAGAAGGCCGGCCATCACCAACGGATAAGCATTGATGATCCACAGCTCCTGAGTGGCCGTTGCGTGTAGTTCGTGGGTCAGTGTGGGCAGGGCTGTATAGAGAACCGTATTGTCCAGTGTGACCAGCAGAAGACCGGCCGCCACCGTCACCAACAGCAGCCAGCGATGGAGATGGGGTGCGCTCATGGTCGATTCTCATCAATACTTTTCTGGATGGCCACAATGGCGACGTCTGGATTACTCCCGGTTATGCCGAGGCGGAAGATAGCGATCTGAATGGGTAGTTGCATGGCGACTTCTTTGATTGCTCTTAACTATACAGGATGTATTGTATAGTATCTGCAAAGGAAGTAGCTGCAAAATGGTTGTGTGCGTAGACTGCGGATACATAACTGGCTCACAGTCTCGTGCTACTCGCCAAGTTCCTTTCAAGCCTGAAATAAGCACCTTATTAGCGTCCCCGGCCAAGAGATAAGGCCAGTCGCTCTGTCGTGCTTTGCATCGAGCCTAAGGCGTGAGTTTCGCCCCTGACGGGCTTCCATCTTTCTTCGGAGCCGGTCATCAACGCTGCTGCAGGCGCCTATTGGGCAGATGAATTGTTTCACCCGAATATGGTGATACCGTTGGCGATGTATGGAGATTCTGTGGGGGACGCTAGATAGGCCAGTTCAGTTCGAACACCGTTCCACCCTTTCCAGATGCGCGGCAGCTTGCCTGTCCGCAGTGTGCCGCAGCGATGGCACGCACCACTGCCAAACCAAGGCCGCTGCCGGTGGTATCACGAGTACGCGAAGGATCGCCGCGCTGAAATGCCTCGAATAGTCGCTCGGTCAATTCAGGCGCAATGCCAGGGCCGTCGTCTTCGACGCTGAGCGTGCACAGGTTGTCGTGCATGTGCAGGCGGATGTGCAATGCACCTGGCACGGCGTGGCGTCGGGTATTTTCCAATAGTGCCATCAGCGCCTGTCGGATCCTGGCAGAGTCGCAATCGACCTTGCCGGGGGCGAGATCGAGAACAGGCGTCAGGCCGGCATCGCGCAGTCGGGGTTCGAACAATTGCACCACCGTTTCAATGTCGGTAGAAAGATCAGTGGCCTGACGCAGCAAGCTCAAATGTCCGCTGTCGAACATGCCGACCACGCGCAGATCTTCGATCAGGCGGCTCAGCCCCTCGACCTGTGTCAACAGGCTCTGAAACTGTGCGCCATCTGGCGTGAATACGCCTTCGGCCAAGCCCTGTAAGCGTCCGCGCAGAATGGTAACGGGGGTACGTAGTTCATGCGCAATGGCCGCATTCCAGAATGCCTGCTCCTTTGCCATGCGCTGCAACCGCTCCGCCATGACGTTGAAGTCATCCACCAAGCGCGCGGCTTCTCCCATCGAGTCGTCATCCCCACTGGCGCGTGCATCCAAATCGCCATTGGCCACCTGCCGCAGGCTGTCGGCGACAGACGTCAGCGGCAGCAAAATCCGCTTGGAAAGTTTAACGGCCACAGTTATGGACAGGACCAGCGCGACCAAGATGGTCAGCGCCATCCAGACAAGTTCCGGTCCAGATGGCAGCCAAGCGTCCTCACTAGGCATGCTGGTCGGAGAGAACGCCATCAGAAGCGCGTAGAAGGCATAGGAACCCAATAACACCAGCAGCACGATGGTCAGTGCCAGCGCGGCCATTGAGCGCACGATTTGACGGCTCAGGCCGGTAAGTTTTCTCATTATGCGCTGCTGCCAAAACGGTAGCCGACGCCGCGTACATTGGCGGGGATGCCGATAACGCCCAGGATTTCGAGTTTCTTGCGCAGCTTGCTGATGTGACTGTCTACGGTACGTTCTTGTGTATCACCCTCGGGCAGGCAATGCACCAGCAATTCTTCTCGGGTGAACACCTGTCGCGGCGCTTTGGCCAGATGGGTGAGCAACTTGAATTCGGTTAGTGTAAGGCTGAGGAGGTGACGCTTGCGCCCCAGGCGAACGGTTGCCTCATGATGATCCAGGTCGATCTCGAACACATCGGCTCGCAGTATGCGTGAGACCGGCGTGGTGGGCCGCATGGCACTGCGCCGCAATACGGCCTGAGCACGTGCCACGACTTCCGCAGGGTTGAACGGCTTGACGACATAGTCATCCGCTCCGATTCGCAGCCCCATCAGCTTGTCGATGTCCTGATCCAGGGCTGTGAGCATGATGACGGGGGTATCGCCACGTTGGCGTATCTGCGACAGCACCTGCCAACCATCCACATACGGCATCTGCACATCCAGCAACACTAAATCAGGCTTGACTGCGCGATGCAGTTCCAATGCCTGACGCCCGTCGGCGGCATGTGCTGTGCGCAGGCCGCTGCGGTTGAGGTAAGCGCTCAGTATCTCGGCGATTTCTGCTTCATCCTCGGCAATCAGTACCAGGGATTGCACGCCATTGCCATTTGCTTCCGTTGGGAGTGTTTCTGTCATAGAACCCCGCTCATCCAAATTCTGTTGTTTCTTCCATTCTCCATCATATCTCCACAAAAGACCAACCAAAGCCCCACACGGATGCGTGACCATTCGGGAGATGACCGGTCCTGCGATTGGTGAATGACGTGTTTCGAGATTGACGAGGTGTTAGGTGAATAGAAAGAATGTGGCCTGGGTCGGCAGCTTGCTGGCGGCTGTGGTTTCCTTGGCGCTGGCAGGTTGTGACAGTGCCCCGCCTGAAACGGTTCTGCCTGCGCCTCAAGTCAGTGTAAAGACGCTTATCGCGCAAGACGTTACCCTGCACGAAGACCTTCCGGGTCGGGTCGCAGCCGTGCGCACGGCAGAAATCCGCCCGCAGGTTGGCGGCATTATCCAGCGCCGTCTGTTCGAGCAAGGCGCGGAAATCCGTGCCGGGCAACCGCTGTTCCAGATCAACCCAGCACCATTCAAGGCCGACGCCGACATGGCCGCCGCCGCATTGCAACGCGCCGAGGCTGCGTTGGCGCGTGCCAGGGTACAGGCGACGCGTCTTAAACCACTGGTCGAGACGGATGCCGTCAGCCGACAGACCTATGACGACGCGGTCTCGCAACGAGATCAGGCCGCTGCAGATGTGGCCCAGGCCCGCGCTACGCTGGCGCGACGGCAACTGGATCTGAAATTTGCCACCGTAGACGCACCCATTGGCGGTCGCATCGACCAAGCGCTGGTCACCGAGGGCACACTGGTCGGCCCCAATGACAGCAACCCGATGGCGCGTATCCAGCAGATCGACCAAGTTTACGTGGACGTGCGCCAGCCCGCTGCCGCAATGGAAGCCTTGCGCGAGGCACTGGCTCCGCAAGCGAGCGAAGGCCAATTCCACAACGAAGGTCTGCCCGTCACCATTCTGCGCAGCAACGGCCAACCGTATCCAGAAACCGGCCGCATCCTGTTTTCCGGCATCAACGTGGATGTCGGTACGGGCGATGTGCTGTTGCGCATCCTGGTTGACAACCCCGAGCGCCGGTTGCTGCCGGGCATGTTCGTGCAGGCGAAAGTGCCGCGTGGCCATTACGACAATGCCATTCTCTTGTCGCAGCAGGCCGTGTCGCACGCGGGTGGCAAGGCTCAGGTATGGGTCGTGGATGAGCAACACCACGTGCATCTGACATCAGTAGTGTTGGGCGAGCTGGTGAACGGCGCCTATCGTATCCGCAGTGGCCTGTCCGAAGGCCAGCGCGTGGTGATCGCAGGCGGCGAACGGTTGACCGATGGGGTTAAAGTCTCGGCTCAGCCATGGGTGCAGCCGGAAGTCGGCGGTGCTAAGTCTGTAGAACAGGCGGGAGGTTAAGACGTCATGCCCCAGTTCTTCATCCGCCGCCCTGTGTTCGCTTGGGTGGTTGCTGCCTTTATTATCCTGCTCGGGCTGATCGCCATTCCACAATTGCCGATTGCGCGCTACCCCTCGGTAGCGCCACCTTCGGTCAGTATCCAGGCCACGTACCCTGGCGCGACGCCACAGACCTTGAACGATTCGGTCATCGGTCTGATCGAGCGTGAACTGTCCGGTGTCAAGAACCTGCTGTACTTCGAATCCTCCGCCGATACCTCCGGTTCGGCGCAGATCACCGCTACCTTCAAGCCGGGCACCGATCCGGACATGGCCCAGGTCGATGTGCAGAACCGACTCAAGTCCATCGAGCCGCGCCTGCCCCAGGTCGTTCGTCAAAATGGACTGACCGTTGAATCGGCCGCCTCCAGCTTTCTGATGATCGTCAGCGTTACGTCCGACGACGACCGGCACGATTCGCTGGCGTTGGGCGACTATATGGCTCGCAACATCGTCGAGGAACTGCGCCGCATCGACGGCGTGGGCAAAGTGCAGTTGTTCGGAGCCGAGCAGGCCATGCGTATCTGGGTCGATCCCAGCAAGCTGATCGCCTTTGGCCTGTCGATGAACGACCTGTCCAGCGCCATTGCGGCGCAGAACGCGCAGATATCCCCCGGGCGCGTGGGGGACTCTCCCTCCGTGCCAGGTCAGCGAGTCACCATTCCGCTGACCGTGCAAGGGCAGTTGGAAACGCCAGAGCAATTTGCTGCGATCGTGCTGCGTGCCAATGCTGATGGCTCCAAGGTGGTCATGGGGGATGTCGCGCGGGTGGAACTGGGGGCGCAATCTTATGGCTCCTCGAACCGTGAGAACGGGAAGGCCTCGGCGGGGGCTTCCGTGCAGCTATCGCCGGGCGCCAATGCCGTGCGTACCGCCGATGCAGTGCAAGCACGTCTGAATGAGCTCAGCGCGTCCATGCCTGCGGGCATGCAGGCGTCGGTTCCGTTCAATACCGCACCGTTCGTGAAGATTTCCATCGAGAAGGTGGTCTACACCTTGCTCGAAGCCATGGTGCTGGTGTTCCTAGTGATGTACCTGTTTCTGCAGAACATCCGCTACACGCTGATTCCTGCCATCGTCGCGCCCATCGCGCTGCTGGGCACCTTCGCTGTGATGCTGGTGGCAGGGTTCTCGATCAACGTGCTGACCATGTTCGGCATGGTGCTGGCGATCGGCATTATTGTCGACGACGCGATCGTGGTAGTGGAGAATGTCGAGCGGCTGATGGCCACCGAAGGTCTCTTGCCTAGAGATGCTACCGTCAAGGCCATGAAGGAGATTACCGGCGCGGTGATAGGCATCACCCTAGTGCTTACCGCTGTGTTCATCCCGATGGCGTTCGCCAGCGGTTCGGTCGGGGTGATCTACCAGCAGTTCGCGCTGTCGATGGCGATCGCCATTCTGTTCTCGGCCTTCCTGGCGCTCAGCCTGACCCCAGCGCTATGTGCCACGCTGCTCAAGCCCGTGGCGGCGGGCCATCACGAGAAGCGCGGTTTCTTTGGCTGGTTCAATCGCAAGTTCGACCGCATGACCGAACGCTACGGAACGGGGGTGATGGCGCTGACGCAACGTACAGGTCGGGTGATGCTGGTGTTCGCCATCCTGGTCGCCGTGCTCGGTGTCGCCTTCAAGCAACTGCCCTCGGCCTTTCTGCCCGAGGAAGATCAGGGCTACTTCATGACCTCGTTCCAGTTACCAGCCGATGCGACTACGGAACGCACGCTCGACGTGGTCAAAACCTACGAAGATCACGTGATGTCGCGCCCTGGCATCGACAACAACCAGTCGATTATGGGCTTTGGTTTTTCCGGCTCTGGGCCGAATGCCGCGCTGGCATTCACCATGCTCAAGGACTGGAGCCAGCGTAATGGGGCGACCGCCCGCGAAGAAGTTTCGCAGGCGCAGGAGGCTATGGCTGGCATCGAAGAGGGTTCGGTGATGATCCTGCTGCCGCCTGCCATTGACGAGTTGGGAACGTCTTCCGGTTTCACCATGCGCTTGCAGGATCGCGCCAATCAGGGCTACGACGCTCTGAAGGCAGCCGAAGGCATGCTGCTGGGGCTAGCCGCGCAAAGCAATGTGGTCACAGGCGTCTATCCGGACGGCCTACCGCCGGGCACCAGCATCCGTCTGGATATCGACCGGCAGAAGGCCGAGGCGCTGGGCGTGTCCTTCACTAACATTAGTGAAACGCTGTCGGCGGCAATGGGTTCGCAATACGTCAACGATTTCCCCAACGCCGGGCGCATGCAGCAGGTGATTCTGCAAGCCGATGCACCGGCGCGCATGCAAATCGACGACGTGCTCAAGCTTTACGTTCGTAACGCTGCGGGCGGAATGGTGCCGCTGGGCGAAGTGGTGACTCCGGTCTGGAGCGAAACGCCGTTGCAACTGGTGCGCTACCTGGGCTATCCCTCCGCGCGCATCTCAGGCAGCGCCGCGCCCGGCGCTTCCAGCGGAGATGCCATGGCCGAGATGGAGCGGCTTGCCGCGCAACTGCCGCCCGGATTTGCTGTGGCCTGGACAGGGCAGTCGTTGCAGGAGCGTCAGTCAGCAGCGCAGGCGCCTTTACTGATGGCGCTGTCGATGCTGGTGGTATTCCTGGTGCTGGCCGCCTTATATGAAAGCTGGTCGATTCCGTTATCGGTGATGCTGGTGGTGCCGCTGGGCCTGATCGGTGCGGTGGCGGCAGTCTTGTTGCGCGACTTACCCAACGACGTGTTCTTCAAGGTCGGCCTGATCACCGTGATCGGTCTATCGGCAAAGAACGCGATCCTGATCGTGGAGTTCGCCAAGCAGTTGCATGAACAAGGCAAGGGTCTGGTGGAATCGGCCGTGACGGCCGCGCGGCTGCGACTACGCCCGATCCTGATGACATCGCTGGCCTTCGCGCTGGGCGTGGTGCCGCTGATGATGGCCATGGGCGCTAGCGCGGAGACCCAGCATGCGATCGGCACGGGCGTATTTGGCGGCATGGTCAGCGCCACCGTACTGGCGGTGTTCTTCGTTCCGGTGTTCTTCGTTGTGGTGATGGGTTTGAATCAAAAAATGGTCCGATGGCGGACAGCGCGCAGCGGCGCCTCTGCGACGGCTGTGAGGGAGGATTAAGCCATGCGTAATCTGAAATACGCGTTGTTGCCAAGTCTGGCGGTGATACTGGCTGGCTGCTCGCTTACACCCCCACTGATGGTGCCGCCCACGCCGGTTGCGGCGGTGTTCCCGGGAGCAGAACTCTCGCCAGACGCGCCAAGTAACGCGACGCACACTGCTGATCTTGGCTGGCGCACGCTGTTTCCCGAACCGCGTCTGCAAGAGATCATCTCACTGGCGCTGGAGAACAACCGTGATCTGCGTCTGGCTACCCTGAATGTCGAGGCGGTTCAAGCCCAATTCCGCATTCAGCGGGCGGCACGCCTGCCTGGGATCGACGCCAATGGCGGCGCGACACGTGAGCGCATCGCCGCAGGCCGCACCGCTGATGGCGTAGAGGTGCCTTCCAGCGTCCAGGAACAAGCCAGCGTCGGCATCGGGCTGAGCGCATTCGAGCTGGACCTGTTCGGACGGGTGCGGGCGCTGTCACAAGCAGCATTAGCCCGTTACCTAGCTAGCGAAGAAGGACGGCGCGCCGCGCAGATCACACTGGTGGCGGCAGTGGCCGATGCCTATTTCGCCGAGCGGTTGGCGCAAGCGCAGTTGCAACTGGCCGAAAGCACACTGGAGGATTGGCGGCATTCCCTGCGACTGGCGATTCAACTGCGCGAGGCCGACCAGAACAGCGGCTTGGATGTCGCCCAGGCCGAAGGTCAGGTGGCGACTGCCGAGGCCGACCAGGTGGCGCGTCAGCGCGCACTGGCGATGGCGCGCAATGCGCTGGATCTACTAGTGGGTGCGCCGTTGCCGGATGACCTGCCAGCGCCGCTGGCATTGGATCTGCAACCTATCCTGGATCACCTGCCTGCAGGCTTGCCCTCGGACCTGCTGACGCGACGCCCCGATATACAACGTGCCGAACAGGCACTGGTGGCCGCTAATGCGGATATCGGCGCGGCGCGAGCGGCCTTTTTTCCGCGTATTTCGCTGACTGCGGCATTGGGTTTTGCCAGCCCCACATTGGGCGGTCTGTTCGATGCCGACCAGCGCACCTGGCGGTTTGCGCCGCAGATCACGGTGCCCTTGTTCCAGGGCGGGCGTTTGCGGGCGGAACTTGACTTGGCCGAAGTGCGCAGTTCCCAGGCCGTGGTTGAGTACGAACAGGCGATCCAGGTGGCATTCCGAGAAGTTGCTGACGGACTTGCCGGGCAGGCCACCTTCGGCCGTCAGATGCAGGCGCAGCAACGGGTCGTCAGCAGCGCGCAGCGGCGGCTGGAACTGTCCGGGCAGCGTTACCGCGCTGGGCTCGATGGCCGCCTGGAACTGCTGGACGCTCAGCGTAACGCCTATGCCGCGCAGCAGGCTCTACTGGATCTGCGCCGCGCGCATATCGGCAACATAGTGGCGCTGTACAAGGCACTTGGCGGCGGTTTGACAGATACCTCGACACAGGCAAGCGCAATGGCACAGCCGCCGACTAGCGAACCACATTGAGAGGTCGTCCATGATTCCGATTCCTGGCACGTCAGAATCGAGCAGTACGATCACCGATGATCAAACTGCGGGCCAGGGCGGTCATCATCCTGGCCCGCGCTGGCAGTTGCGCTTCTGGTGCATTTTCGGCGGCCAGGCGTTGTCGCTGATTGGTTCTGCCCTGACGCAGTTTGTGCTGCTGTGGTGGATCACAGACACCACTGGCAGCGTCTCGGCATTAGCTACCGCAGGTATGGCGGCGTTGTTGCCGCAAGCCTTGCTCAGCCCACTGGGCGGCACTTTCGCCGACCGCTACAGTCGGCGACTGTTGATGATCGGTGCCGATGTCATCAGCGCACTGTGCATGGTGGTGCTGATCGCATTGTTCCTGACCGGACAGATCGCGCTTTGGCATGTGTACGTCATGATGTTCATCCGCAGCGCCATGCAGGCGTTTCAGGCGCCTGCCGCCGCAGCCAGCATGGCGATGCTGGTGCCACGCAGCTTCCTGCCGCGTGCTGCCGGATTGAACCAGACCTTGCAGGGCATGACGGTGGTCGCTGCCGCGCCGCTGGGCGCGCTGGCCATTAGCGTCATGCCTCTGGGCTGGGCCTTGAGCCTAGACGTCATCACAGCACTGCTCGGTGTCACGCCACTGTTGATCTTTGCGATTCCACAGAGACGCTCACCAAAAATATCGGCCTCGGGTATCTGGCCTGAGTTTCGCGAGGGCATCCATCTGGTCTGGGACAATCCGGGTTTGCTACGTCTGTATGGTTTGTTGGGCGCGGTCGTGCTGGTCGTCATGCCGTCCTTCACACTGGTGCCGCTGCTGGTCAAAGAGTTCTTTAACGGCGGTGCACCGCAAGTTGCGCTTATGGAGGGGCTGGGCGGCGTCGGCATGATCGTTGGGGGGCTGGTGATCGCTGCCATCGCGCCGCGCCGAAAAATGCCTTGGATACTGGTTGGCTTTGCTCTGTCGTGCTTGGCGCTGGCGCTCGCCGCGCTTGTGCCATCAAGCCTGTTTGGTGTGGCTGTAGCCTGGTGGGTCGTCAGCAGCGCGGCCTTTATCCTGGGCAACGCGCCGTTGACCGCCCTGTTGCAAACCACCATTCCCAATCACTTACAGGGCCGCGTGCTGTCTCTGCTGAGTATGGTCATGGGCCTGGCTGCGCCCATTGGCCTTGCCTTGGCTACACCGGTTGGCGAGTGGCTGGGGGGACGTTGGCTATTTGTTCTGATGGGAGTATTGGGCGCAATGGTCAGCCTGTCTGGCTTTCTCTCATTGTCGTTACGTTCGTTAGAAAATGATATGTGGGATAAATGAGCCAAAAACACATTCCAAACGAAGTGAGAATTCGGATCGGGTGACATAGGAAAATGGATTTACGTCACTTGCGTTGTTTCCTCGCCGTCGCCGAAGAACTCCATTTTGCCCGTGCAGCGGAGAGGCTGCACATCGAGCAGTCTCCGCTGTCCCGAACCATCAAGGAGCTGGAAGAAGAGCTGGGCGAGCCATTATTCGTTCGCACCAGTCGCAGCACGCGGCTGACGCGGGCGGGAAAACTGTTTCTGGAGCATGTGCCGCGTGTCTTCGCCGCCTTGCAGCAGGCCCGCGACAGCGTGAGTGCTGCCGCCAACGGTTTTCACAGTCAATTGCGCATTGCGCTGTCCGATGGCATTACTCCTTCGCGCTTGCCTGGCCTGCTGGCCCTGTGCCGTGAGGAAGAACCTGAGGTCGAGATCCGCGTATTCGAGGTGTCTTTGTCGCAGCAAATCAAGGGGCTGAATGACGACCTGTACGACGTAGGGTTCGCGCAGTCCGATCAAGTTGGAGAAGGCATCGCTACCGAAGCGGTATGGAGCGATGCGCTAAGGGTGGCGGTGCCTGCGCGGCATCCGCTGCTCAAGCATAAGCGTATCCCGCTGGAGGAATTGCTGCGTTATCCCCTGGTGCTGAGCGACCCGCGCGCATGCGAAGGCCATGCGCAGCAAGTGGAACGGGTGCTGCGCCGTGCAGAGATGGAGCCATTGATTGCAGAGCGGGTGGCCTCGTTCGATTTAATGATGGCGCTGGTATCGGCGGGCTTCGCGCTGGGCCTGGCGGGTGCGTCACACATTGAGTCCAGTCGTGAGCCCGGCGTGGTGGCACGACCCCTTGTAGGCCGTTCTCCCATGCTCACGACGTACCTGTTGCGGCGAGAAGCTGAAACCTCAGAAACCATATTCCGTTTCATTGACCGGGTGCGGGCCATCGAGTTACCCGAAAGCGTCAGGCCGACGCCACCGCTTGAACCTGACCCAGAGGAGGAAGTCGAGCTATGAAACAACTTTATGTATCGTTGCTTATTATAGGATTGGCCGCTTGCGGCCAATCGGAAACCCCCAAACCTCAACCGGATGCGCCTACCGTTGAGGAACTGGCCGCCGATCCTGAACGCTTGAAGGAACTGCGCCGCCAATGCAAGACGGATTGGCCCAATATGGGTGACGTGTTGTGCAACCGCGTGGCTGAAGCAACGAATAAGCGTTTCTTTGGCGACGGAAAGGTGCCGTATACGCCGCAGGAAACGCCGCCGAAGTTCTGACCGTCGGCAACGCGCCACATATTTTCGCTTTTCTCTGTTGACACGCCGCAGCGCACCCGCGCTTGCGGCGTTTTGGCCGTGTTCGCTCCAGCATGAAATGATGCTTTTTTCATCAGCATTATCCCGATAAAGGTCTTTGACCGGCACTGGCCCGGCACCGATCCTCGTATGGCAGGCACGTGTGTGTGTCGCTTTTTCACGGGGATTGAACGCAGGAGATATCGGAGGCCAGGCTATGCAAGGGACGAATGTGCTGTTCGGGCAGATCGCCGTCGTATTCGGCATCGTGATCGCCGGTGTGTGGGGTGCCACACAATGGACAGCCGCCGCCCTGGGGTATCAGCTACGCCTGGGTTCGCCCTGGTTTGATTTCCACGGTACGCCGATCTATCACCCATGGCGTCTGTTCGAGTGGTGGTTTTTCTTCGACGCCTACGCGTCGGAGGTCTTCAATACCGGCGGTCTGATCGCGGGCGGCAGCGGCTTGATCGCCGTGGTGGTGGCAATTGGCATGTCGGTCTGGCGTTCGCGCCAGGCCCGCCTGGTCACAACCTACGGTTCGGCGCGCTGGGCAGAGACCCGCGACATCCGCGAAGCCGGGCTCACCCAACCCGTTGGCGTTTTCCTCGGTCAGCACGAGGGGCAATACCTGCGCCACGAAGGGCCGGAGCATGTATTGGCTTTTGCGCCTACGCGCTCGGGTAAAGGCGTGGGGCTGGTCGTGCCCACTTTGCTCACCTGGCCAGCATCGGCCGTCATTCACGACATCAAGGGCGAAAACTGGCAAATCACCGCAGGCTGGCGTTCGCGTTTCTCACACTGCCTGCTGTTCAACCCCACCGATAGCCAGTCTGCTGGCTACAACCCGCTACTGGAAGTCCGGCGCGGCGCGCATGAGGTGCGCGACGTGCAGAACATCGCCGACATTCTGGTTGACCCCGAAGGGGCGCTGGAAAAGCGCAATCATTGGGAGAAGACCAGCCACGCGCTGCTGGTGGGCGCCATCCTGCATGTGCTCTATGCCGGCGAAGACAAGACGCTGCGTGGGGTGGCGAATTTTCTGTCCGATCCCGCATGTCCGTTCGAGTTGACGCTGCATCGGATGATGACCACTGCGCATTTGGATGATGGGTCGCATCCGGTGGTGGCGTCCGCTGCCCGTGAAGTGCTGAACAAATCGGACAACGAGCGCTCGGGCGTGCTGTCCACCGCCATGTCGTTCCTGGGCCTGTACCGCGACCCCACGGTGGCCGAAGTCACCTCGCGCTGCGATTGGCGTATTGCCGATTTGATCGCTTCCAAGCATCCGGTATCACTGTATCTGGTGGTGCCGCCGTCGGACATTTCACGCACCAAGCCGCTGATCCGTCTGATTCTCAATCAGATTGGACGCCGGTTGACGGAATCGCTGGATGGCTCCGATGGCATCGAGCGCCGCCACAAGCTGTTGCTGATGCTCGATGAGTTCCCGGCGCTGGGCCGCCTGGACTTTTTTGAGACGGCGCTGGCCTTCATGGCGGGCTATGGCATCCGCAGCTTTCTGATCTCGCAGTCGTTGAACCAGATCGACAAGGCTTACGGCCAGAACCATTCCATTCTGGATAACTGCCATGTGCGCGTCACCTTTGCCACCAACGACGAGCGCACCGCCAAGCGGATTTCCGAGACCCTGGGTACGGCCACTGAACTGCGCGCCCAGCGCAACTATGCCGGGCATCGTCTGGCGCCCTGGTTGGGTCACTTGATGGTGTCGCGCCAGGAAACGGCGCGGCCGCTCTTGACCCCCGGCGAAGTCATGCAGCTTCCGCCCGATGAAGCCGTGGTGATGGTCTCCAGCGTGGCGCCGATCAAGGCCAAGAAGCTGCGCTACTACCGGGACGCCAACTTCAAGCATCGCGTGCTGCCGCCACCCGTGCTTTCCGCTGGGCGCTATGCGGATGCGCCGCCGGCTCGTCCTGACGATTGGAGTGGTCTGTCGATTCCGACCATTCCCGTTGCGCCTGCCTCAATGAGCAGCGATGGGATTACGGGCACGGCGGACGATGGTGGCCCGCGTCGCCAGCCGGAGCTGACGGACACCATCGCCTATCACCCCGAACCCGAATACCCGGCCAGCGACTTGTCGCTGCTGGATGACGATGACCTGCCGCCCAGGCTGCCCAGCCAGCTTGACCCGACCATGCAGCGCGTCGCGCGCATGGCTGCCCTTGACCCTGATGACGGAATCCAGTTATGAGCCGCTACCGCCTGAACCTCTTTATTCATCCCGAGCATGCCAAGCGTCTGGACGAGCTGGCCGCCAAGAAAGGCGTGTCCAAGTCGTCTATCGTAGCTGCCGCCTTGGCATCCTGGCTCTCGCCCGATGCCGGCGACCAGCGCGAAGCGGCGATGGCTAGGCGGCTGGATCGCCTGTCGCGCCAGTTCGAGCGCCTGGAGCGTGACCAGAACATCCAGATCGAAACACTGGCGCTGTTCGTGCGCTATTACCTGACGGTCAGCACGCCGGTGCCCGAGGCCCATCAGGATGCGGCCCGCGCGCAGGGCAAGGCGCGCTTTGAGCAATTCGTCGAGCAGCTTGGCCGCCACCTGCTGCGCGGTCGCAGCCTGGTGCGCGACGTGGTGGAGGAACTGCACCCCGATCCGGTACGGATGGACGACACGGCACCCGTGTTCGACGGGCAGGAGCGTGCGTCATGAGTGCTGTTCCGCAGTTCCCACCCGAACCTCGTTCATCCGCTGCGGCGTCTCAAGATCGCCGTATCCAGATGCTGCGCACCGCCATGGGACCGGTGATCGCCACCGCGTTGGAAGACCCGGATGTGGTGGAAATCATGCTCAACCCTGACCGCAGCCTGTGGGTAGATCGGCTCTCGTCGGGTCGTACCCCCTTGGGCGTCGAACTGTCCGAAGCGGATGGCGAACGCATTATCCGCCTGGTGGCGGCCCATGTCGGTGCGGAAGTGCATCGCGGCCAGCCCTTGTTGACCGCTGAATTGCCCGAAACCGGCGAACGCTTCGAGGGCATTTTGCCGCCTGCTGCACCCGGCCCGGCCTTCGCACTGCGCAAGCGGGCGGTGAGCATCCTCAGTCTGGATCGCTATGTGGCAGACGGTATCCTCGCTGCCGAACAAGCCGAGTTTCTGCGGCGTGCGGTACGCGAGCGCCAGAACATTCTGATTGCCGGCGGCACCAGTACCGGCAAGACGACGCTTGCCAATGCCTTGCTGGCCGAGATTGCCGCCACGGGCGACCGCGTCCTGGTGCTAGAAGACACCATTGAACTGCAATGCGCCGCCCACGACCATGTGCCATTGCGCACCCGTGCCGGAGTCGTGTCCATGCAGGAACTGGTGCGCGCCACCATGCGTTTGCGCCCCGACCGTGTGGTGGTGGGCGAAGTGCGTGGCGGCGAAGCCCTGGATCTCATCAAGGTCTGGGGGACAGGCCATCCAGGCGGCATCGCCACCATTCACGCCGGCTCTGCCCTGGGTGCGCTGCTGCGCCTGGAACAACTGATTCTGGAAGTGGCCGTAAACCCGCCGCGAGCGCTGATTGCCGAGGCGGTCAACGTCGTGATCCATATCGCCGGGCGTGGTCGCAAGCGTCGCGTGGACAGTATTGCCCGCGTCATCGGTTTTGATGCAACGGGCTATCACCTGGCAGATGCCTTGGCACCGCCGCTTTCTACTCTGCCGCCTGGTGCCGATGCCGCACCGGCTACGGCGAATTTCCTATCCCCTGATTCCCTTGGAGAACTGTCATGACGCCTGTTGATGCTTTACGTGTTTCTGTAAACCCGTTTTTCCGTCTTGCACGGCTGCGCCGCTTGCTCCGGCCTGCCGGACGGGGGCTGCTGCCGGCCGCGCTGATGCTGCTGGCGGCGGGTGCCGCGCAGGCCGCCGGTTCCTCCATGCCCTGGGAGGGGCCACTGCAATCCATTCTGGAGTCCATCCAGGGGCCGGTGGCGCGCATTGTGGCGGTCATCATCATTATCGCCACGGGTCTGGCGCTTGCCTTTGGCGACACCAGCGGCGGCTTTCGTAAGCTGATTCAAATCGTCTTTGGCCTGTCCATCGCCTTTGCGGCGTCTTCGTTCTTTCTGTCGTTCTTCAGCTTCTCCGGTGGGGCCGTCGTATGAGCGCCGCCGATACCTTCGCCGCCGGGTTTGAAGTGCCGTTGCATCGCTCGCTGACCGAACCGATTTTGATGGGCGGCGCGCCGCGCACCGTGGCGATTGCCAACGGCACGCTGGCCGCCGCCGTGGGGCTGGGCCTGCAATTGTGGATTCCAGGCGTGGTGCTCTGGCTCGTCGGCCATTCGTTGGCGGTGTGGGGTGCGCGTGTCGATCCGCAGTTCATGCAGGTCTTCGCCCGCCACATCAAACACAAGCCGCTGTTGGATGTATGAGGGGAGGACGCCATGCTGAACCTTGCCGAATACCGTCAGCGGCCCGCACTGCTGGCCGACTGGCTGCCCTGGGCCGGGTTGATTGCACAGGGCGTGGTGCTGAACAAGGATGGATCGTTTCAGCGCACAGCGCGTTTTCGTGGCCCCGATCTGGATAGCGCCACCCAAGGTGAACTGATTGCCACCTCGGCACGCCTGAACAACGCGCTGCGCCGCCTGGGTTCCGGCTGGGCGCTATTCATCGAAGCCGAACGCCGGACGGCGGCGGATTATCCGCGCTGCGAGTTTCCCGAACCGCTGTCCTGGCTGGTGGACGAGGAACGCCGCGCCGCGTTTGAAGCCTCCAGCAGCCACTTCGAGAGCGGCTATCACCTGACGCTGGTGTACCTGCCGCCGGAAGAATCTCGCGCCCGCGCCGCCAAGCTCTTGTATGAGAATGCACCCAGCGATGGTGTGGATTGGCACGGACGCCTGGAGGCCTTCGTCGCGGAGACAGATCGCGTCTTTGACCTGCTTGATGGCGTGATGCCGGAAATCTCATGGCTGGATGACAGCCAGACCTTGAGCTATCTGCATTCGACCATCTCGACGCGGCGCTACCGCGTCGGCGTGCCGGAGGTGCCGTTTCACATCGACGCGCTGCTGGCCGATTCGGCCCTGGTCGGCGGCCTGGCTCCGACGCTGGGTGACCAGCACCTGCGGGTGGTGTCGGTGCGGGGTTTTCCGACGTCCACCTGGCCGGGGATTCTTGACGACCTGAACCGGCTTGGCTTTGCTTATCGCTGGAGTACGCGCTTTCTGTGCATGGACAAAGCCGAGGCGGAAAAGGAGCTGCGCCGCCTGCGCCGTCAATGGTTCGCCAAGCGCAAGAACGTCGTGGCGTTGCTGCGCGAAACGATTTTCCAACAGGAGTCGCCACTGGTCGATACCGATGCCGACAACAAGGCCGCCGATGCGGATGTCGCCTTGCAGGCTTTGGGTAGCGATCAAGTGGCCTTCGGGTTTGTTACCACCACCGTGACGGTACTGGACGCCGACCCGGCCACCGCCGATGAAAAACAGCGCTTGGTCGAGCGCGTCATCCAGGGCCGGGGCTTTGTGACTATCCCTGAGACATTGAACGCTGTGGATGCATGGCTCTCGTCCATTCCCGGCAATGCCTACGCCAATGTGCGGCAACCCATTGTGTCTACATTGAATCTGACGCATATGATGCCGGTCTCGGCGGTGTGGGCCGGGCCGCAGAAGAATAAGCACCTGGATGGCCCGCCGCTGATCGTGACCCGTACCGATGGCGCCACGCCGTTCCGGCTGGTGACGCACATCGGTGACGTGGGCCACACCCTGGTGGTGGGGCCGACCGGCATGGGTAAATCGGTGTTGCTGGCGACCCTCGCCTTGCAGTTTCGCCGCTATCGTGGCTCGCGCATTCTTGCCTTCGATATGGGCCGTTCCATGCGCGCCACCATCCTGGGGCTGGGCGGTGAGCACTACGACCTGGGCAATGATGGCGAGATTGCCTTTCAGCCACTGGCCCGTATTGATGCCGAAAGTGACCGTACCTGGGCCACGGAATGGGTCGAAGGCCGATTGCGCCATGAAGGGGTGACGGTCGGCCCGGATGAGAAAGCCGCCATCTGGTCGGCGCTGGGGAGTCTGGCTGGTGCGCCCGTCGAACAGCGCACGATGACGGGCTTGTCGGTGCTGCTGCAATCGAATGCGTTGCGCCAGGCGCTTGCGCCCTATGTACTGGGCGGCGCTCACGGCAAGTTGCTGGACGCCGATCACGACCGGCTGGGCAGTGCCGAGGTGCAGGGCTTCGAGATGGAAGAGCTGATGGCCAGCCGCGCGGCGGTGCTGGCCGTGCTGGGCTACTTGTTTGCCCGTTTTGATGAACGCTTTGATGGCGCGCCCACGCTCTTGATTCTTGACGAGTCCTGGCTGTTTCTGGATGACCCGGTGTTTGCCGCTCGCATCCGTCAATGGCTCAAGACCCTGCGCAAGAAAAACGTGTCAGTGATTTTTGCCACGCAATCGCTGGCTGATATCAAAGAGTCGAGCATCGCGCCCGCCATCATCGAAAGCTGCGCGAGCCGCATTTTCCTGCCCAACCCGCAGGCGATCGAACCTCAGATTCGTACGATCTACGAAGGCTTCGGCCTGAACAGCCGACAGATCGAGATCGTCGCCACGGCCGAACCCAAGCGTGATTACTACTACCAGTCGCGGCTGGGTAATCGCCTGTTCGACCTGGACCTGGGGCCGGTGGCCCTGGCCTTTGCGGGTGCGTCCACGCCGCAAGACCAGCGCGATATGGATCGGGTACTGATAGATGCCGGCGCCTCAGGTTTTACGGGTGCGTGGCTGCGTCATTGCGGTTTGGATTGGGCCGCTGACCTGTTGCCAACGTTTCCCGGCTTTGTGTCGTCTTCTTCGCTTTCTTCTTTATTTCCGGAGTCTCTGTCATGAAAATCCATCCTCGTTCGATTGCGCTTGCCGCCGTACTCTCAGCGTCGTTACTCGCCGCCTCGCCCGCTTGGGCGTGGCGTACCGTGTTTGACCCGTCGAACTATACGCAGAACACGCTCACCGCCGTTCGCACCCTGGAGCAGATCAACAACCAGATCAACCAGCTTCAGAACGAAGCGCAGATGCTGATGAATCAGGCGCGCAATCTGGCAAGCCTGGACTTCAGCGTCGTGAATCGCCTGCGTACCACGTTGGCGACTACAGAACGGCTGATTGGTGAGGCCCAGGGCATGGCCTACGACGTCACGGCTATGGATCGGGAGTTTGCCCGCCTGTATCCCGAACAATACGCCGCCACCGTCAGCGGCGACCAGATGGTGCGCGATGCCCAGGCGCGCTGGAAACATACGCTCGATGGCCTGCATACCGCGATGCGGATGCAGGCGCAGGTGTCGCAGAACCTACGCGACGACGAAAGCGCCTTGGTCGATCTGGTGAGCCAGAGCCAGTCGGCACAAGGGGCGTTGCAGGCTACGCAGGCGACCAATCAGTTGCTGGCCTTGCAGGCCAAGCAGGCCATCCAGGCGCAGCAGCTTCAGATTACGCAGGAGCGCGCCGCCTCGTTGGAACTGGCGCGTCAGGTCGCTGCCGCCGAGCGTGGCCGTGAGGTGACGCGCCGTTTCCTGGGCAGCGGTACGCCGTACACGCCGCAGGCCGTGGATTTCTACGGCAACTGAACGGAGTCCGGCCATGAACGACGTGACCGTCATCGACCGCTTCCTGAACACCTTTTCCACCTACATCGACTCCGGGTTTGGGTTGTTGCAAGGCGAAGTGGCGTTCCTGACGGCCACGTTGATCATGATCGACATCACTATTGCGGGCTTGTATTGGGCCATGAGCCACGCTACCGGCCAGGGCGATGATGTGATCGCCAAACTGCTGCGCAAGGTGCTGTACGTCGGTGCCTTCGCCTACATCATCAACAACTTCAATTGGCTGGCCGGCATCGTCTTTCGTTCCTTCGCCGGGCTGGGCCTGACGGCCACCGGTTCGGCCATGAGCATGGGCGAGTTCCTGCAGCCGGGGCGGTTAGCCAAGACTGGCATCGACGCGGGCGCGCCGATTCTGGACCAGATCAGTGATATGGCGGGATTTCCCGAGGTGTTTGTGAACCTCACGCCCATCGTGGTGATGTTCCTGGCTTGGCTGGTGGTCATCGTCTGCTTCTTTGTACTGGCGGTGCAGCTTTTCATCACGCTGATCGAGTTCAAGCTGACGACGCTGGCCGGCTTCGTCTTGGTGCCGTTCGCGTTGTGGAACAAGACTTCGTTTCTGGCTGAAAAAGTGCTGGGCAATGTGGTGTCCTCCGGCGTGAAGGTGTTGGTGCTGGCCGTGATTATCGGTATCGGCACCGGCCTGTTTGCGGACTTTCAGGTGCATCCGTCTGAGCCATCTATCGACCATGCGCTAGTCATCATGCTGGCCTCGCTTGCCTTGCTGGCGCTGGGCATCTTCGGGCCGGGTATCGCCACGGGGCTGATTTCCGGCGGGCCGCAACTGGGCGCAGGCGCAATGGCCGGTGCTGCGTTGGGCGCGGCAGGAACTGCCGTCGCCGTGGGCGCTGCTGCTACAGGTGTGGGGGCGGCGGTGATGGCGGGCGCTCGCATGGCCCCGGCGGCTGCCCGACTGGCGGGCAGCGGTGCGCGTGCGGTTGGATCAGCCGCAGGCAGTACCCGGTCAGCGTTTCAGGCGGGTTCCCCGGCGGGCCAAAGTGCTGCAGGCGAAGCCGCTGACGGTGCCGCCAGTTCACAGAAGCAAGGCCAACCCGCCTGGGCTAAGCGCCTGCAACGCCGCCAGCAGATAACCCAGGCCGCGACGACGGCCGCGCACACCTTGCGCGGCGGCGATGGCGGCGGCGCGGGCCAAGGCCCGAGCCTGCGCGATGCCGATTCATAAGGAGAAAACTCATGCGATTCAAACGACCGCAGGTGCGCTATGCCGAAACGCCGCAACCTGCGACCCCTTATCAGTCTGCCGCCCAGGTCTGGGATGACCGCATCGGGTCGGCGCGGGTGCAGGCCAGGAACTGGCGGCTGATGGCCTTCGGCTGCCTGCTGCTGGCGCTACTCATGGCCGGGGGCCTGGTGTGGCGCTCAATGCAGTCCATCGTCACGCCCTATGTCGTGGAGGTGGACAACGCGGGCCAAGTGCGGGCGGTCGGCGAGGCCGCCACGCCGTACCGGCCCAACGATGCCCAAACCGCTCACCATATCGCCCGCTTTATCACGTTGGTGCGCTCGCTCTCCATCGACCCCGTCGTGGTGCGCCAAAACTGGCTGGATGCCTACGACTACATCACTGACAAGGGGGCCGCTGTGCTGAATGACTACGCACGGGTGAATGACCCCTTTACACGCATCGGCAAAGAATCTGTGACGGTGCAGATCACGAGTGTCGTGCGGGCAAGCGATACGTCCTTCAACGTGCGCTGGACAGAACGGCGCTTCGTCAATGGCGCTTCCGCCGGGCTGGAGCGTTGGACGGCGGTGGTGTCCATCGTGCATCAGCCGCCGCGCACCGAAGCGCGTTTGCGCAAGAACCCCATGGGGCTTTACGTCAATGGCCTGTCGTGGAGCCGTGAACTTGATTCCTCCGAAGGAGCACAGCGATGATGTCGTCTTTGCGTTTGTACGTTTTTCCGTTGACCCTGATTGCCCTGGCAGGCTGCGCCACACAGGACAAGCCGCCACCGGCCATCTCGCTCGATGAACCGGTACAGGCTGAACTGCTGCCCGAACCGCCCAGCCCGGTCGAAGTGATTGCTGTGCCTGAACCCTTGGCACTGCCGGCGCAAATGAAACCCTTGCCGGGAACTGATGCTGGCAAGCCCGCGCCCGAACCCGCCGATGAAACCGTGCGGGTGTCTCGTGCCAATGCCGAAGCACGGGTTGCGCCGACCCGTGAAGGTTACGTCAATGCCATTCAGGTCTGGCCCTATAGCGACGGCGCGCTTTATCAGGTCTATACCGGCGTGGGCCGCGTGACGGTGATTGCGCTGCAGCCAGGCGAGGAACTGGTGACGGTCGCCGCCGGCGACACTGTGCGCTGGATAGTGGGCGATACCTCCAGCGGCAGTGGCGCGGACTTGCGCGTTAACGTGCTGGTCAAGCCGATCAGGTCTAGTTTGAAGACGAACCTCGTCATCACCACCAGCCGCCGCACTTATCTGCTGGAACTGACTTCCACCGAAAAGACATGGATGGCGTCGGTTTCCTGGGAGTATCCGAAGGATCGAATGCTGGCCTTGCAGCGTCAGAATCAAGCGGCACACGCCGGTGCGCCTGTCGATAGTGGGCTGGCGCTGGAACATCTGCGTTTCCGCTATGCGGTCAGCGGCAGCAATCCGCCTTGGAAGCCGCTGCGCGCTTTTGACGACGGGCAGAAGGTCTATATCCAGTTTCCGGCTGGCATCGCCCAAGGGGAGTTGCCGCCGCTCTTTGTGATCGGCGCTGAAGGCGACGGCCAACTGGTGAACTACCGCTTCCGCTCGCCGTACTACATCGTGGATCGGTTGTTCGGTGCAGCTGAACTGCGCCTGGGCGGTGATCGGGGTGACGTGGTGCGCATTGAACGCACTGATGGCGTGGCACGGAGGCGCTGAAATGAGTCAGGAAGAATTATCCGAGCACACGCCCGATCAGGCTGCGCACCAGACTGCGGATAAGGTGGCTCCTGAAACCGTGGCACTGCGTGCTCAGCCACGGCCCGTCACACGACTGAACCGGCGTACGCTGGCCTTACTGGTGGGTGGGCTGTCGGTGGCAGTCTTGGGCGCCACCATCTGGTCACTGCAACCGCAACGACGCGGCGCAGGCGAGCAGACCGAGCTTTATAACGTGGACAGGGTATCGAAGTCGGAAGGGCTGGACGCCCTGCCCTCTGACTACTCGATGCTGCCGACACCGGAGGTGCCGCCCGATGTACCGGAACTTGGGCCGCCGCTGCCTGGCGACTTGGGGCCGGCCATCATCAATAGCCAGCAGCCAGCGGTGGCCACCTACGCGCCGCCGGGTGTTGATGCTGAAGCGGCTGAACGGGAAGCGCGGCGCAAAGAGGCAGAAGCCGCTGCGGCTTCGTCGGTGTTCTTCCGCACTGGCCAAGGACAGTCTGGACAACCTGCGGCGACGACTGCGCAGGCCATGCCTGTGGCTCCCGGTATGAATAATGCGATGGCCGCCTTTGATCCGCTGGCCGCAGGCCCAGCTTCGACGGCAGCACAATCCTCCGACCCTATTGCTGCACAGAACCGGCAAGACCAGAAAGAAGCCTTCCTGCAATCCGGTGCTACACAAACCCGTAATTCCGGCGATCTGCAAATGCCGACCTCACCGTATCAGGTCATGGCCGGCACCATCATCGCCGCCGCACTGGTGACAGGCATCAAATCCGATCTTCCGGGCGACGTGATCGGCACCGTCACCGAACCTGTCTACGACTCCGCGACAGGGAAGTATTTGTTGATTCCGCAAGGCTCGCGCATCCTGGGGCGCTACAACAGCCAGGTCAGCTACGGCCAAAGCCGGGTACAGGTCGTGTGGAACCGCATCATCCTGCCGGATACGTCCTCGCTCACGCTAGACAATCTGGCGGGCAGCGACCCGGCGGGCTATGCCGGTCTGGAGGATGGCGTTGACTGGCATTGGGATCGCATTGTCGGCGGTGCTGTATTGACCACCTTGCTGGGCGTCGGCGCCGAGCTGGCCGCCCCGGAAAACCGCCAGGACGGCGACCGCATCATCATCGCCGGACGCGATAGCGCCCAGGACAGCATCAATCAAGTCGGCCAGGAAATGACCCGGCGCAACATGAACATCCAGCCCACCTTGACCAGTCGCCCCGGCTTGCCGGTGCGGATCATCGTCAACAAAGATTTAGTGCTGCGATCGTACCAGCCATTGTTCTTCAGTAAGGGAGCATCACAATGAGCACTACCCGAAAGCTGCGGCTGGGGCCGCTGCCCAAGACCGAAACCGTCAAGCTGACCTTTACATGTCCGGCCAGCCTGAAAGCCGAGCTGGAGCGCTACGCCGCGCAGCATGCGCAGGCGTATGGGGAACCTGTCGATGCCGTGACGCTGATTCCGCATATGCTGGAGACGTTCATGGCCGGGGATCGAGGTTTTAAACGAATGATGAAGTGAATGGTTACAAAATCTCAGATGAAACTTTACAATGACCGATATCGGCCGAGGCTGTGTGAAAACGCATGAAGCACTGGCATCAACAAAAAGGCGACCTCTCAGATCGTTCTGTATGCGCTTTTCTTAATCCAGGCAATGGTGAGAAAATCCCCGAATTGCATGTTCGGGCGAGTTTTCACACATCCTCGGCTAGGAGCGGACCTTGAAAGCATTCCCGAAAATGACCGCTTCAAGCTGAAAGCGGCCGGTCAGTCTATCGCCGATGAGTGACTGCTGCTTCGGAAGAGTCGACTGTCGGAACCTGCTGCGGGCGAGTTCTGAACAGTAGTTGATTTTCAGGCAAAAGAAAGGGCCTCATAAAGAGACCCGGTCTGAAGGGTGTAGCGCTTCGGCGAGATATCCGTGTCCTTGGAATGCCTGGGTCACATCAACCAGCCTCGCAAAGCTTGCCAGGGAATGTTCCTGCCAGAATAGACCACGATGGCAGCAATCGCGATGCGATGGAGGTCACGGCAGATGAGGGCATACAGGCGCATGCGGTCGTCCTTAAACGAGAGGTAGGGTTCAGCGGCCCAGCGTGCGACGCGCCCGAATGAGCTGCGCTCTTCGGGCGGCTCTTTCTTGGCGGTCATTTCTCGGCTTCCTTGGGTTTTGAGCGCTTGGCCTTCGTGGGCGCGTCGTCGCCAGCGTCCTTTGCAGTTTTCTTTGTTGTGGCTTTCGTAGCGGCGGTATTCGTTTCTTCCTGCTCTACGAGGTACTCGTCGTAGTCCTTGATATCTCGATGGGCGCCGATGTCGATTAAGCGGTCACGGAAGCGACCGTAGAACGCGGTCTGCACCTTGCCTTGGCGATGCAGTTTCTCGATACCGATGTTCGGGTTGAGCAGCAGCACGTAGTGAAAGTCGCCGGTCGAGCCTTCCTTCGCATCGATGAAGCCGAGGTCGCGCAGCGTCCGCATGCGTCGACGCCACGTGTCCACCGCGCGCTCGCCCTGGAAGCCTGCTTCGGTCGCGAAGGAGGCGGGCGCGTCGATGGTGAGCAGCGGGTGGTCGGGAGCACGAATCCACAGGCAGAGCAGGACGTGGCCTGCGGGCTGGCCCTTGGACTGGGCGTCGATGGCTTGCATCGCGAGAGGGAGCGTGCGCGGGATCGTCGAGTAGCCGTGGTTGCGCGAGCGCTTCCACAACAGTTCCTCCGAGTAGTCGGGGAACTGAATCGTCATCTGCTCCTCGGCGCGCTCGGTCATGTTGAGACGGCGGCGTCGGGTCTGCTTTTGCGTTGCCATGCTGGAGCTCCTTCTGAGTTTTGATGGGATCAGTTTAATACTCGATACCACGCAACTGCGAGGATTCAATACGCACGTCTTAATTCATCTAGATTCAGTTTCACGCACCTCACGTCATCCAAGTTGAATTTAAGTGGAGCGTTTGAGATATTTGAGTTGCGTTATTCCGCAGGAAAAAATTTCAAAAGATATATGAAATCAAGATCTTATAAAGAAAGTTCGGTGCTCCATGTCCTCCATGTTCTCCCTGTGCTCACCGTGCTCCGTGTGCTCCTGGTATAGGGTGAAGGGAAAAGGGCCGCCAGCTCTGCGGGCCAGATCAAGTTTGCATAGTTGCGGGCGGCGTCTTCCTCGACGATCCCGCTGTACATCTTTTTCTGGAGCGTCGTGCCGTGTCAGCGGTCGAGGCGGGGCTCTCAAAAGAAAGCTTGAAGAGGAACCAGGCGCTCAATATCTCAGCGATACAAGAGTATCGACGAGCGCGAGCGAGATGAGCCAAACATATTGGTTTCGATCAAGGACCGCCTTGCAAAGGCGGTGGAGAAGGGTGTGGGTTTTCGACCGTCCGGCGGCAGCGGTTGACGGCCATTCGGGGCGGTCGGTCCGTTGGGTGGTCGGCAGAAAGGTGCGATAGTGAATAACTAGGTTTAGTCTTGCCCTTATCGTCTTCGCTCTCAAGCTGAATTGCGGCGCTACGCGTTTGTCCACTCGCCGTAACCGTTAGGCATACGACATGTGCACATGAGCCTTGATGACGGCAATTCGGCCACGAGCGTGCTCGTCGCAGCCTAGCTACAAAGTACCGCTGTCGCTGTAAAGTAGGCGTTGAGCGGTGGTGCTGCGAACGGCCGTAATGAGCCGGAACAGGGCGCTGAACGGTACTCGGTTGCGTGTCCGGTGCGGATTGTGTGGAGAATATGGAGTGTTTCTCGGCGGAAACGGCTCCGATAGAAATAAAAAGGCCGTCTCTGCAAAAACAGAGACGGCCTTTCGAAATTGGTGCCCGGGGCCGGAATCGAACCGGCACGCCTTGCGGCGGGGGATTTTCTTACCACTTCGATTTTCACCGCCGCCATGCCTAAGCATGACGTTCGTGGTCTGGAGCACGCCTTCACCATAGCTTTTCAGCCTTAGGTGCCCGCCGTCTGCTCTCTACACCTTCCGAGGGGCCTTTCGGCTCCAGGGCTTGGCTCGGCATTAGCTCGGACTTATCGTCCAGGGCCTTCACCGAGTTTGACGGGCTTCACCTCTGAGGTTTCCCTCGGAGGGCTCAAATTTGGTCTGAGTCCCCTGCGTCTACCAATTTCACCACCCGGGCAAAATTGTGAAGCAGTCCTACTTCACTACTACTTACTACCACCTGCTAGGAACCAGTATGAACTGGTCTGGCTCCTATTTGGCTCCTGGAACGAAAATCAATGTTTTCGCAAAGAAGCTACAAATCCCTGCAAACCCTTGCCCCATGCGGCTTGGCGGACACTGGACCCGTGCTTCAAATAGGTAGAAGTACCTATTTTTGAGTTTGGCGTTCGAAGGTGTTTGTGTAGGGAAGTAGGGTGAAGCTGAGTATAGGTGGAACTAGGTAAAAGTATATTGTTAATCAGTGGGTTAGCATATATTGGCGAAATTAGGTGGAATTGGGAGTGGACCTGTCCTGTATCGAAAATCGGTACAGGACAGGTCGGATGTCAGGATTTTGTCAACGTCCCCACTCGGCTCCATATCATGGGGTGAATATAAATCGTCGAGCTAGGTTTGATCTGTCCTTCACTTGGAGAAACCGCTTCCATATATGACCAACGAATCGGACTGAAACTGTCAGTCTTTATACCAATAACTCCAATGTGATATAGGCATCTTACTAGCGTTGTGGCAAATGCATGGGTCGAACCACCATTAATAAATTTCGTCGATGCATGATCTAAGGGATCATTGGAGTTGATATTGTCCATGTGACTTAAGGCATATGCTTCTACTTTATCCCTTGAAATTGACGAAATTCTGAAACTGTCGGGCTGTCGTTCAATTAGGCTAAAGTAATCCAAAAGCTTTGGGTAGTGGGTGATCCATTCGAACTCTAACGCTCGGACGCGCTTTGTAGAATATTCAATTTCAGCCTGCTGGATGACTGTGGCTGTAATTGCCTGCTTTCCCTCGCTTCTGACTAAGCATTCGTTAACAAATGCGATGGCGTCGCGTGGACGATATAGCGTACGTGTTGCTAAGTAGTTCAGAAAATCTATACGACCTACTTGCCTTGGAAAAATCGTGTCAAGCCCTAAGCTACTCCCTGTGTATCTTGCTTTAACGAGCTGACGTATCCGTTTATCGAGGAGCTCTCTGATTTGTCCCTTGGTCCAAGTTATCCCAAGGAAAAGGGATTCATATTTTTCTTCTTGAAAACCAGCATCCCTAGTTTCTGAAAATACGGTTTCCAGTAGGTCGCGCCTCATCGCCACCAAAATTTTTACTGAAGAAATTCCTCTAAAATTTTTCAATGTTTCAATTAGTGCGCGAATCAGCTTATATCGCACCTGATCGGGGGCCCAGCCCTCATCGAGCTTATCGATTATGACATATGTCTTAACCTTTTTGTCGTTAAAGACATCTTCGTTTAGAAAGTGCATGACATCCGAAAGCGATTTTATTTGTATATTATTTATAACTTTTTGGGCTTTGTTTACAACCTCAGTAATTTGCTCTAACTCTTCGCGTTTTTTTCCTGCAGTGGAGAGATTGACAGTTGAAATATCTACACCTAGCTCTGCATGAATATCAGTCTCTAGTTTTTGAGTGATTTCTTTTATCCTATACTCGGTTTCTTGCCAGAACTTGTCACCCCATTCATTGATGTATTTGACTGCTCTCTCTTTGGCTTGGTCTTTTGCCTTAAGGCTAGAGAGAAGACTGTTCAGCCAACTTTTTGTCTTTTCTTCGGTACTCAGTTTAAAGTGATATTTCAGCAGCTCTGTGGATAGCACATGTCTCCACAAAAGGTTGTAAAAAATATCAAGTTTTGCCCCCGCCGCTTCGAGTGATTTAATTATGTCTGAGTTGCATATATATTGGAGAGAGAGATTTTCCGGAATTATCTCTATAACTCGTTCCTCACACTGAACAACCCTTTTCAGCAAAGCGCTTTTTCCAGAGCCCGTACGTCCAACGGCGACACACTGTGGCTTACTGCAATCGGTAAGAGTGTCGTAGTCACCGGTGTCAACGAAGCATTCACTTAAGAGAAGGTCGTCACTTTCCGCATCGAGCTCTCCAATAGAGTCTCCCTTTTTAAAGCGGAACTGTATCCCTGACTGATAAACGTTAGATGAATTTTTCATTATTCTAGGCGGCTTGCTGAAAAACGTTATGGATATACAGCTTTATATTTTTAATATTCGTATATTGGTGACTCTTGGGGCTTAGATTCATACATGGCTCCACTCTTGCCCTAAGGTTTCCGCCTGTCTTATCACCAGCTCAATCGCAGTCTTTTCCGTATCCGGCGGATACTTGTTTTACGCAGAATCCGGCGAACCATGATTCGTAGGCTGGCCCGTAAACACGCTCTCTTCGTCCCTGTTCAGTGGCGAGCTACCTATCAGAGACTTCACTCCCCGCTGATCTAATTATTTCCACATGCGGCGAAGCGGAACGAGCAGGTCCTCTGCTAGGTCATGCGCTTCGAATCGAAGCGCCGCACGGGGGCGATCTACCTGCACGGGTAGACGATCCTCAGACTGACCTAGTCGCATTGTGCCGCTGTTGGGGTTGGCATCCTGTTCGGCTTGCGTGCGCCAGCCGAGAAAGTCACTCGCGTCGAGCGAAGCTGCAATGGCCACGTGACTGAGTCGATGAGTGTCATCGATGTGGTCAAACACCCATGCGCCATAAGCAATGGCTGACTCAATCGCTTTTTGTACATGTTCTTCGATGATGGCAAACACTGAGTGAAGGTTCTGATTGGCAGAGCCTTTCTGACTGGCCAGCGGCACACGTAAAAAAATTGATCCTTGTTCGTTCAATTGTATGCGTGTGCCATTGGGTTGTTGCAAAACTAATTCGCCACTTTCAATGCCACTTTCCATACTGTCGGAGACATTAAACAATTTTGAGCTTCCGAAAAGCGCCTGCTGATGGAGATCGGAGACGAGCGTAGGGCTTTCGAGTTGTACTGGTCGCAGAATACGTTGGAGAGGCCCTCCCACCATGGCGATGTTTAGAATGGGTGATCCGTGATTGTGTTGACTATTGGCGCGCGGTATCAGTTTATTTGCGGTCAACTGAAGCTGAGTGACGTCGGGTGCGCCGGCTGCGTTGGCAAGCTCGTACTCATGTAAGGCGCGGGTGATCTGCTCGCGTAAATCTTCCTCGGTGGTGAATGAGGCTCGAAAGTGGCCTGCCTGCCAGGCCTGAACTTCGGTTAGAAACGTTGTTTGCGCATCTTCGCGTTCGTTGCTTTCTTGTACGAACACAAGAATAGGTTTCTTCCCACGTGCGTCTAGGTACTCTTCGTGGGTAGGTGATACGCCGGAAGTACCTTGTATATATCCATAGCGATTGCCTAATACGAGTATGACCAGGTCTGCAGCGCGTAAGCCCTTCAGGCAAGCGATTTGGGGGGAGTGGGGTAACGCTCCAAAGTCCTCGGCCATCACAGGCTCGTGTCTGAGTGTGCGCACAGCAGATCGTGCCGCTTCGCGATAGGATTCAAATCCACCAATCAATGAGCTGATAAAGACTTTCATATGGCTCCGTTCAGTTGTGTGGGCTTATGATTGTTATGTTTCATGGCGTCATCGTTGGTTCTGTACGCCGAGGGTGTGCCCCGAAGTATGGAGTCGAGCCGATCATGGTGTCGGTGCAGCGACGCCGTATGCACCACACAGAGCTCGTGCCATCTGATTGGCCGTAGTGCTCCAATCTTCCTGGGCTGGCTCGATTCTGTAAATGGGAAATTGCAGGTTCTCTTGAGATAAGGGAGTTGCTCGAATCGTAAAACTGTTTCCGAATTTCGCTTCTGCTGCGAAGTACAGCTTGCTGGCTCTAACGACAGCTGCCGTCACATTGAATTTGATTTCTTTTCCGCTTTCTTGACTACCCAGTGTTGATTGGACAAGGATAAGAAAATCCTTGAAAAACTGGGCATGAAACGTAGCTAGTACGGGAACGTTGTGTGACTCTCGCATTAGTGTTGGAAAGTGCCATAGGCCGGCAATAAAGTGGGCATCATGATGTGCTTCGCACGCCCACGTTGGTTCCTCTGATCCTGACATGGTCGCAAATCCATGGAGCGTGGGTTTTGTTTGGCTGTATGACTTGAATGAGCACCACCAGCCATCGTCACCCTCCACGCCTGCCGCAAAGCGTTTGCGGATCGATTCATTATCAACATCCAGGATAAGAGTCTTATCTCGGGTCGGCCAAAGCTGCACAATTAACGCCGGGAGAGCCTTCGGGTTGTGAGTCGCAAGGAACTCGTCAGCACGGATCAGCAGTTCCTCGTTGCCAGCCATTCGCAATATGGCACGTTTGTCATCGGTCAGCATGGGGCTCTTTTCCTTGTTTGAATCAATATCCATTTGATTGAGCGCTGTAGCAGGAAGCAATCCTATAGCGATGTGGGATCGTTGATAGTTGAAACAAGATAGCATTAGTACATAATAAATGTAACTGCCTTTGTGGGTTGAGGCTGAACAGACCTGTACTCCATGCGAATTGACAAGCATTTTTTGGCGCATGTTGAAAATAGGTAAAAGACTACGGTTTTGATTGGTGAAGGAAGAGGGCACGTTTGTTGGGGTGCTGCCGTAGACCTTGAATGGTAACGGCTGTGCTAGATAGTAGGAGCGAGTGAGCGCGGCTGTTTGGCACTTTTGGGGGAATATATTCGCCGTGAGATTTGCGTTGAATATTGAGTTTTTCGCTGCAAGCCCGTTTTTTATCAGAAAAAAGAAAAGGCCGTCTCTGCATAATTACAGAGACGGCCTTCCGAAATTGGTGCCCGGGGCCGGAATCGAACCGGCACGCCTTGCGGCGGGGGATTTTCTTCCCACTTCGGCTTTCGCCGCCGACGTTTCCGAAGAAACGGCGTTCGTGGTCTGGAGCACGCCTTCACCGTAGCATCGCGTGTTATCGTTTTGCCTTAGGTGCCCGCCGTCTGCTCTCTACACCTTCCGAGGGGCCTTTCGGCTCCAGGGCTTGGCTCGGCATTAGCTCGGACTTATCATCCAGGGCCTTCACCGAGTTTGACGGGCTTCACCTCTGGAGTTTCCCCCGGAGGGCTCAAATTTGGTCTGAGTCCCCTGCGTCTACCAATTTCACCACCCGGGCGTCGAATGGATCGCTCGGCAGAACGCCGGGCGTGGCAAGCAAGGCGTAATTATACACATTTGTAAACGTTGAAATGGTATATCAGCTATCAGCCGGCTACGAACGAAAACTAGATGACAGCCTTGGCGCACAATCAGTCAGCCGCGAGTACAGACGGTAAACAGTGATCTCATGCGTCTCTCTAGTCATCTCCCCAGGCCCACTACTTGCTTCCCTCCCGCCAGGCGTTTCACTTCCCTCGAAACGTCCAAACTCACCCTAGCCACTCTAGGAGAAAATACATGAAAACACGAGCTTTGTTGTCTATTCTTTTGGCGGCTGCTGCGCTGGTGGGCGGTTGCAAGAACACGTTTCACGGCGCGGGCGAGGACATTGAGCGCGGTGGCGAGAAGATCCAGGAGAAGACTCGCTAGCTAGTGCTTTAGGTTCTTGTTCCGCTCTTTGAGGCCTCCAAGCGAATCGCTTGGAGGCCCAGTTACTTATATATTTTTTGCCGGCCGTAACTACTGCGCCACCAGCTTCCGCATCCAATCCAGCAAAACGGTGGGTAGAGCCTCTGCTTTAGGCAGCAAGGCATACTGCCGCACTCCGAATATCCCCTGCAAATACCCCGCTGCATGCCGATCTATCGTCAGGCAGAAGGGAAAAATCCCCTGCAGCTTGGCCTCATCGACAGCCTTCTTCATGTCTTCAACGCCATAGCGGCCTTCATACTCGTCAACGTCATTGGGTTTGCCGTCTGAAAGCAGCAGCAATAGCCGATGCCGGGCGTATTGCTTCATGAGCAGGGCGGTGGCGTGGCGCAGGGCGGCGCCGGCGCGGGTGTAGTGCTGGGCGTCGAGGGCGGCGATGCGCAGGGCGATGTCGTTGCTGTAGGGTTCGTCGAAGGCTTTGACTTCGATCAGGGTGACGCTGTGCGGGCCTTCGCCGGAGAAGGCCTGGATGGAGTAGGGGGCGCCCAGGCGTTCGAGGGCGATGCACACGAGCAGCAGGGCTTCGCGTTCGACGTCGATGATGCGCTTGCCGCCGGTCAGCCAGGAGTCGGTGGAGCCGCTGATGTCTATGAGCAGGGTGATGGCGAGGTCGCGCGATTCGGGCCGCTGCATTCTGTACAGGGCCTGGGGCATGGGCAGGCCGGCGCGCACGTCGGCGCGGCCTTCTATGAAGGCGTCCAGGTCTATTTCATTGCCGTCCATCTGGCGGCGCAGCCATACTCTTTCGGCGCGCAGGGCGTCGAAGCGCTTGCGTATGGCTTCGAGTACGGTCTGGTATTGCTCCAGGGTCTGGTTGACCCACTGCTGGTCGCCGGTCTGGGCGGTCAGCAGGTGGACGGCGGCGCCGGGCAGGCGGTAGCCGCCCTGGCGGTAGTCCCATTCGGGGTAACGCAGGCGGTGGGCGGGGGTATCTGCGGGTTTGGTTTTGCGCAGGCTGCGTTTGTCGGGTGGGTCGTCGGAGAGCAGTACTTCTTTGGCGGCGCCGGGGGTGGAGACGAGGCGAGCCTCGTCAAGCTCGGAGAGGGCGTCGGCGAATTCTTCGGCGGGGGTGTCTTCGTCGCGGTCGACGGGGCGCTGCATGCCTCGCGGGTCTTCGGCCTGTTCGAGCGGTGGCGCGGTCTGTACCATCCAGGTGCCCTGGCTGCGCTTGTCTTCGTCCTTGTCGGCTTTGCGTTCTTTGGGGCGGCGCGGCATGCGGGCGCTTCTGGGGGGATGGGGGTTTTGTTCTTCTTGAGGAGATGCCGTGCCTTCCTGTTCGAGCAGGGGCTGGGCGCCGGGCGGGTACAGGTCGCCGGTCCAGGCGTCGTGAAGCAGGGCGCGGCGTTGGGGCAATTTGTTTCTTGGGAAATCGGTGGCCAGGCGCGCAGCGATGTCATGTGCAATCGCCATCGATTCTTCAGGTGTGGCGGTGAACGGCAGTTTGGATGCAGCCTGCCCGGCGTTTTTGCTTAAGATGGCCAGCTCCAGTTCCTGCACGGCCTGGCAGGCGGGGGGAAGTGTGGGCGGATTAGCTTGGTGGCTTTGCAACACCCAATGACGCAAACCCGCGACGTCGTTGGTGGCGCCTGGCAGCCGCTGTAGTAACTCGATATCGGCGGCTTGGGCTTCCAGCAGTAGATATATGGCTCGTATAAGAGGCTCCAAGTGCGCTGCGGAGCCGTTATGTGCCGTATAAAGCTGCCCTGCGGCGCTCGGCCGCGCCACGGGGCCGGCATGCGTCGCGGTCCACGGCTGCTCTACAGATGCTGATCGTGCCATGGAGCCCGCTGGGATGTTTGGATCAGTATGACTATGCCGAAGGTCCGCAAACCCAGGGGCACTGCCCCGCAAGGCGCGCGTGGCCTGCTGTAGCGCCATGGCGCGATAGCGCGCAATGGCCGTGGGCATATCCACGGCACCGACGTCAACGGGCAGCCAAATAGAATGCCCATCCGTAGCCGGCACGCCGCCACCCACAGCACCGTGCACATCATGACGCCGAAACAATCGAACCAGCATGGTAGGCGGCGCCGGCGGCTGGGCGACGCGCAATGCATAACCTTGACCAAAGACAGCACTCACCAGCAGATCCAACCGCTCGGCCACCTGGGCCAGCACAATGGGACGAGGCTTGTTGTCGGGTCCGCGATGCCTCAACCACAAGCTGCGCGCATAAATGGTGGCGTGGCGCGCAACATCCTGCAGTACGTCTTCGGCTTCGGCCATGGGCCCTTCAGGTAAAACTCAAGTCGACAAGGTCACGCATGGCGCCGGCCAGGGAAGCATCGTCGGAAAGGGGCGATACCAGCCCTGCGTAGCAGGCTTCGCGCGGCGCAATGCCGCGCGCGATGAGGCCGGCGGTGGCGACCAGCAGCCTTGTGCTGGGCACTTCGGCCAGGCCGCGGTCCTGGAAGGCGCGCAGCTTGTGCGCCAGGGCGACCAGGGCGGCGGCCTGGGCGGTGTCGATGCCGCTTTCGGCGGCGACGATCTGGGCTTCGCGCTCGGCGGGGGGGAAGTCGAAGTCAAGCGCGACGAAGCGCTGGCGCGTGCTGGGCTTCAAGTCCTTCAGCATGCGCTGGTAGCCGGGGTTGTAGGAGATGACCAGCTGGAAGCCGGGCGGCGCTTCCAGCACTTCGCCGGTCTTGTCTATGGGCAAAATGCGCCGATGGTCGGTAAGGGGGTGCAGGACGACGATGGTGTCCTGCCGGGCCTCCACCACTTCATCGAGGTAGCAGATGGCGCCCTGGCGCACGGCGGCGGCAAGCGGGCCGTCCTGCCATACGGTGTCGTCATGCCGTATCAGGAAGCGGCCGATGAGGTCGCTGGCGGTAAGGTCGTCGTGGCAGGAGACGGTGACCAGGGGCCGGCCGAGCCGCCAGGCCATGTATTCGACGAAGCGGGTCTTGCCGCAGCCGGTGGGGCCCTTCAGCATGACGGCCAGCCGATTCTGGTGGCATTGCTCGAACAGCTGGATTTCGTTGCCGTACGGCAGGTAGTAGGGCGGTTGCTCGCCCGTCGCCAGGCGGGCAACCGTGTTGCCGGGTTCGCGATGCACGTCAGGTGACTCGTTCGTTGGCATAGCGGCTGTCGTGCAGGGGCGGCGCGGCGCCTTCGCCGTGGGTCGCGGCATGGCTCTGGCCGTCATGGGCATGGCCATTGAGGAAAATGGGCGCATGGCGGAAGAAGTCCCATATGTACAGGACGACGCCGATGACGAAGAGGGAGGCGGTGGCCACCAGCATGAGGAAGTGCACCTGGATCTTGAGCTGGACGTCGAGGTAGCCGATGCCCAGCACGCGCTCGAGGTAGACCTGGCCGATGCCGGCGGTGGCGAAGGAAAGCGTCATGCCGAACATGCCGGCGATCTGCAGCCAGAAGGCCCAGTAGCCCAGGCTGCTGCCGGCCTCGGAGCGGTTGCGCGTCATGGTGGGCATGGCGTAGGCGATGACGGCCAGGATGATCATGACGTAGGCGCCATAGAAGGCGGCATGGCCGTGCATGGCGGTGATCAGCGTGCCGTGGGTCCATTTGTTGATGTCGGGGAAGGTGTGGGCCAGGCCCAGCAGGCCGGCGCCGAACAGGGTGAACACGGCGCTGCCGATGGTCCAGTGCAGGGCCAGCACGTTGGGGTGGCGCACGCCCGAGCGGCGGATGGAAAAGTAGGCGTACATGGCCATGCCCACCAGGGCCACGGGTTCGAGCGCGCTGAAGAAGCCGCCCAGCGGCAGCCAGTAGGTGGGCACGCCGACCCAGTAGTAGTGGTGGGCCGTGCCCAGGATGCCGGCGATGAACACCAGGCCCACGATGACGTACAGCCATTTTTCAAGCACTTCGCGGTCGGCGCCCGAAAGGCGGATGAGCAGGTAGGCCAGGAAGGAGCCCTGGATCATCTCCCACACGCCCTCGACCCACAGGTGGATGGTCCACCAGCGGTAGAAGATGGAGACGACGTAGTTCTCGTAGTGCAGCAGGGCCGGCAGGTAGAGCACGGCCGAGCTGCCCAGGCCCAGCAGCAGGACGCCTTCGGTGGTGGTGAAGCGGCCGGATTTCTTGATGGTCATGCCGATGTTGTAGAGGAAGATCAGCATGCAGATGACGATGACGATTTTGTGCGGCAGGGGCTGCTCGAGCAGCTTGTTGCCGGTGCCGTAGCCGAAGAGATAGCCGATGACGGCGGTGACGCCCATGATGGCCCAGAGGATCAGCTGTATATAGGCCAGCTTGGCGCTGTAGAGTTCGGTGCGCGATTCGTCGGCCACGATCCAGTAGGTGGCGCCCATGAAGCCGGTAAGCACCCACACGATGAGCAGATTGGTGTGGATGGTCTTGGTGACGTCGAAGGCCATGATGTTCAGCAGCGGGTCGGGCCCCAGGTATTTGGCCGCGGAGAGCAGGCCGAACACCAACTGCAGGCCGAACAGGATCATGGCCAGGGCGAAGTACCAGTAGGCGACGGATTGGGTTTTATAACGCATGGCGACTCCAGGTTCCGATGGGCTGTCCAGTGTGGGCGTTCGTTATTTGAATGAGGCCAGATAGGCGACCAGGTGGTCGATCTGCGCTTCGGTGAGGTCCTTGCCGTATGAGGGCGGCATGAACGACACGCCGTTGGCTGAGTACATGGGCCCGGGATGCAGGTAGGCGCTGGGTTCCACGATGGATTCGTGAATGAACTCTTCGACTGTGGTGGCTTTGCCCTTGTAGTCGGACGATGCGATGACTTTTTGCGCGGTGGCGGCGAGGTTGGCCAGAGAGGGCCCCGCCAGGTTGACGCCCGGCGCCACCGAGTGACAGGCCGCACAGGTGGGCACGGCTTCGTGGAACAGGGCCTGGCCCAGCGCGATGGGGTCGTTGGAGCTTTCTACCGGACGCCCGCCGGGCGGCTGGTTGCCGGGTTCGGTGCCGGCGGCGGCCGAGGACTGGTCCTGCTGCGCGATGCTGAGCTCGGTGCCGGGAATGGACCCGCCCGTGACCAGGATGGGGCGCGGCGGCCAGCCCTGGTTGTCGATATGCGAGACCCAGTCCATGAAGGCGATGAGGTCGGAAATTTCCTGGTCTGACAAGTTGGGATTGGGCATGAGGCGCCGGTGGCGCTGTTCGTCGTAGAACTGCGAGGGGTCTTTCAGGAAGGCCGTCAGATAGGGCGCGCCGCGATGCTGGGTGATCTTGGTGAGGTCGGGCGCGTAGTAGGCGCCTTCGCCCAGTATCGTATGGCAGTTGATACAGTTGTTGGCGTGCCAGACGTCCTGGCCGCGCACGACTTCGTCGGTGATGTTCTGCGAATTGGTCAGCTTGGGAAACTGCCGATGGCTGTCGACGGTAAGAATCAGGAAAACCAGGCTGGCGACGGCGGTGGAGGCAATGGCGAAGATTCTGGTCTGGCGCTTGTTCATGGCGGCCCCTTCGTCAGACGCCGATGCCGGACCAGTAGCGGACGCCCGTCGCGCCGGCGTACACAATGGCGGCAAGCATCAGTAACACGACCAGATAGCTGACGATGCGCAAAATCGAAAACAGGACTCGTGCATTCACTGGTAATCCCCTTGTTCTGATTTTTGGCGGCGACGAAGCCTTATTGCCTGAGCCAACTATACGCCCGCATGGCGGGCCGGGCAATCGTGCCCACACTTGAAATGTGGCTTTTCGCCCTTATCTGGAATGCGACGTTTTATTTGCCGCGCGCCCTTGCGTGGCCCGCAACCGCGCCATCGCGGACCAGGCGCGCGCGGATCTTCTTGAGTTTTCAACCATTTATACCGATCAGACAATGACCCAAGCCGAATCTACCAATACGCCGTCCGAAACCCTGGGTTTTCAGGCCGAAGTTAAACAGCTTCTGCATCTCATGATTCACTCCTTGTATAGCAACAAGGAAATCTTCTTGCGCGAGCTGGTCTCCAACGCTTCGGACGCCTGCGACAAGCTGCGTTTCGAGGCCATCGACAAGCCCGAGCTGATGCAGGGCGATGCCGACCTGCGGGTGCGGGTGGAGTACGACGCCGACGCGCGCACCGTCACCATCTCCGACAACGGCATCGGGCTGTCGCGCGACGAGGCGGTGGCCAACCTGGGCACCATCGCCCGCTCGGGCACCAAAGAGTTCTTCTCGCACCTGACCGGCGACAAGCAGAAGGACGCCCATCTCATCGGCCAGTTCGGCGTGGGCTTTTATTCGTCCTTCATCGTGGCCGACAAGGTCACGGTGCGCAGCCGCCGCGCCGGGCTGGACGCCGCCGAGGGCGTGCAATGGGAATCGGACGGCCAGGGCGAGTTCACCGTGGCGCAAATAGACAAGGCCGATCGCGGCACCTCGGTCACTCTGCACCTGCGCGAGGGCGACGATGAATTCCTCAGCGGCTGGAAGCTGCGCGAGGTGCTGCGCCGCTACTCCGACCACATCTCGCTGCCCGTGCAGATGCGCAAGGAAGAGTGGGACAGCGAAAAGTCCGAGCAGGTCAAGACCGACGAATGGGAAACGGTGAACCAGGCCAGCGCGCTGTGGACGCGCGCCAAGTCGGACATTACCGACGAGCAGTACCAGGAGTTCTACAAGCACATTGCGCACGACTTCAGCGACCCGCTGGCCTGGACGCACAACCGGGTCGAGGGGCGCAGCGAATATACGCAGTTGCTGTACGTGCCCAAGCAGGCGCCCATGGACCTGTGGGACCGCGAAGGCCGCCGCGGCGTCAAGCTGTACGTGAAGCGTGTCTTCATCATGGACGATGCCGAGCAGCTGCTGCCCAACTATCTGCGCTTCGTGCGCGGGGTCATCGATTCGGCCGACCTGCCGCTGAACGTGTCGCGTGAAATTCTGCAGGAAAGCCGCGACGTCAAGGCCATCCGCGAGGGTTCGGCCAAGCGCGTGCTGTCGCTGCTGGAAGACCTGGCCGAGAACCAGGCCGAACAATACGCCGAGTTCTGGGAGCAGTTCGGCCAGGTGCTCAAAGAAGGCACGGGCGAAGACCCCCCCAACCGCGAGCGCATCGCCAAGCTGCTGCGCTTTGCTTCCACCCACGCCGACAGCCCGGTGCAGTCGGTGGCGCTGGCCGACTATGTGGGCCGCATGAAAGAAGGGCAGGACACCATCTACTACATCACGGCCGAATCCTATTCCGCGGCCGCCAACAGCCCGCAGCTGGAGATCTTCCGCAAGAAGGGCCTGGAAGTATTGCTGATGTCCGACCGCGTGGACGAGTGGATGCTTTCCTTCCTGCACGAGTTCGAGGGCAAGAAACTGGTGTCGGTCGCCAAGGGCGGCCTCGATCTGGACCAGCTGGCCGACGAGGAAGAGAAAAAGCAGCAGAGCGAGCAGGCCGAGACCATGAAGCCGCTGGTCGAGCGCCTGCAGAAGGCCCTGGGCGAGCGGGTGAAAGAGGTGCGTGTCACGGCGCGGCTGGTCGATTCGCCCGCCTGCGTGGTGGTCGACGCCAACGAGCTCAGCCCCCATCTGCGGCGCATGCTGCAGGCCGCCGGCCAGCAGGCGCCCGAGCTCAAGCCCATACTCGAGATCAACCCCGGCCATGCGCTCATCACCCGCATCGACCAGGCGCCGGACGAGGCCTTCGACGAGTGGGCGCAGCTGCTGCTGGACCAAGCCATGCTGGCCGAGGGTGCGCAGCTCGAGGACGCCGCGGGCTTCGTCAAGCGAATGAACAAGCTGCTGCTTGGTTGACGCCTTCGAGGCGGGGCGAGACGGCATCACTCAAGATGCCGCCGGCTTTCGGGCGGACCGCGGGACAGGCCGGGCGTCGCCTTTGAGCCGTCATGCATCAAAAGGGCCTCGCGCTTTGTCGTGCCTCGAAGTTTGGCGCCAACCCGGGCGCACTCTTGGCGATGCGGTTTTTTCAGGCGACCGGCGGCATCTGACGCCTGAACCAGCCATTCTCCCTGCCGTAACGGCCCCAGTCGAAAGCGGGGCCCGGGTCGGTCTTGCGGCCCGGGGCAATGTGCTCGTGGCCGCGCACGGCCCGCAAGGGATACTGGTTTCTCAACGCCTGGGTGAGGCTTTTCAGGCTGGCGTACTGTTCGTCGGCATAGTCCAGCACGTCCGTGCCTTCCAGTTCGATGCCGATGGAAAAGTCGTTGCAGCGTTCGCGCCCTTCGAATTGCGATACGCCCGCATGCCAGGCGCGCTGGTCGGTGGAGACGAACTGCACGATGGTGCCGTCCCGGCGTATGAGGAAGTGGGCCGACACGGTCAGGCCGCGCAGGCATTCGAGCCAGGGGTGCGAGGAATAGTCCAGCCGGTTCAGAAACAGGTCGATGATCTCGTTGCCGCCGAACACTCCGGGCGGCAGGCTGATGTTGTGCAGGACGAGCAAGCAGGGCTCGACGCCCGCCGGACGGGCGTCATAGTTGGGCGAAGGCATGCGCTGCACGCCCGGCTTGGGCTTGAGCCATCCGTGTCGATCGAGTGTCAGCGTGGTCATGGTCTGCGTTTCCTCGGGCTCGCGCTGTGCGGGAAATTTCGGCCGCGATACGGGACGTCAGCGCCGCTGCCCCAATTTGGCGTGCTCGCTGCTGCACCAGGTTTCGCCGTTGATCAGCAAAGCCTCGGAGCGGGGCATGTGGATGCCGCAGTGCGCGCAGCGCACCATGGATTCGGGCTGGTCGACCGGAGGCGCGGCGCCCCGGCGCGGCAGGGAGTCGGCGCGCGGCGCGGAGGCCTGCTTGTCGTGCTGGCGCGCCAGGATGCGCGCCACCAGCAATACGGCCAGGATGACGATGGCCCAGAAAATGAGTTTTCCCACATTATCCTCGGTGCAGAATGACGTCGATGACGAAGCGGCTGCCGCTGTATGAAAGCAGCACGAAGGCGAAGCCCGCCAGCGTCCAGCGCAGGGCCTGCCGGCCGCGCCAGCCGCGCAGGTGGCGCCCGACGAGCAGGACGGCGAAGGTCAGCCACGACAGCAAAGTGAAGATGGTTTTATGGTCCAGCGGAAACAGCACGCCGGTCAGCCGCTGCGACACGATGGCGCCTGAAATGACGGTAAGCGTCAAAATGGAGAAACTGATCCAGATCAGGCGGAACAGCAGGCGTTCCTGCACCAGCAGCGGGGGAATGGCGTCGAGCGCGCGGCTGAGCGACCCGCGTTCGCCCGCCTGCTCGACCGGCCGATGCAGGTAGCGGTCGAGCGCGGCCATCAGCAAGGACTGCAGGGCGGCGACGGTGGTCAGGCCATACGCGGTAAGGGCGATCAGCAGGTGGATGCGCAGCCATTCGTCGGCCGCGTTGCTGACCAGATGGCCGTGGTGAAACACAGCGGCCACGGCGCTGACGAGGGCCGCGGCCGGGAGTAAAATCAGCAATAGCCCATCGATGCGCATGACCAGGCTCTCGAGCCAGAATACGATCATGCCCAGCCACAGTGCGGCCGACAGGGCCAGGGCCCAGCCCAGGTACAGATGGCTGGCGCTTTGCAAAATGGCCATGTACAGCCCCGCGCCGTGCAGCACGATGGCGCCCAGCAGGCAGCTGCGCCGCACGCTTCCCACCTTGGTCTGCGGATCTCCGCCCTTCAGCGGCTGCCACAGCGAGACGGCCAACAGGCCATAAGCCAGCGCGGCGAGCGAGTGAAATACAATGCCAGCAGACATAGATCCGTTAAATCCCGAAGGGGCGTTGAGGCATAATGCCAGGTTGCCCCCGTATTTTAGTGCGTTAGCGTAACCGTTTCTTATTTCGGTTATTTCGACCAGCTAGTTTAAGCGAAAGATTGCCATGCTCGAAAACCTGACCCAGCGCATGTCCCGCGTCGTCAAGACCATACGCGGCGAGGCGCGCCTTACCGAGGCCAACACGCAAGAAATGCTGCGCGAAGTGCGCATGGCCCTATTGGAAGCCGACGTGGCGCTGCCCGTGGTGCGCGACTTCATCGCCCGCGTCAAGGAAAAGGCGCTGGGCCAGGATGTGGTCGGCAGCCTCAACCCCGGCCAGGCCCTGGTCGGAGTGGTGCACAAAGAGCTCACGGCCCTCATGGGCGGCGACCTGGGCGCCGAGGCGGGCGAGCTCTCGCTGGCCACCCAGCCGCCTGCGGTGATTCTGATGGCCGGCCTGCAGGGGGCGGGTAAAACCACCACCACCGGCAAGCTGGCCAAGTGGCTGGTCGAGGGCGGACACGTGCAGCAGGGCCGCAAGTCCGGCAAGAAGAAAGTGCTGGTGGTCAGCGCCGACGTCTACCGCCCGGCCGCCATCGAGCAGTTGAAGACCGTGGCCGCCCAGGCCCATGTCGATTTCCTGCCGTCCGACCCCTCGCAAAAGCCCGAAGCCATTGCCACGGGCGCGCTCGACCATGCCAAGCGCCATCACTACGACGTGCTCATCGTGGACACGGCCGGCCGCCTGGGCATAGACGAAGCCATGATGCGCGAGATCCGCGCCTTGCACGATCTGCTGCGCCCCATCGAGACGCTGTTCGTGGTCGATGCCATGCAGGGCCAGGATGCCGTCAACACGGCCAAGGCCTTTGCCGACGCCCTGCCGCTCACCGGCGTGGTGCTCACCAAGCTGGACGGCGACGCCCGCGGCGGCGCGGCCCTGTCGGTGCGGCACGTGACGGGCAAGCCCCTGAAGTTCGTGGGCATGTCCGAGAAACTCGACGGCCTGGAGCCCTTCCACCCCGAACGCATGGCCCAGCGCGTTCTGGGCATGGGCGACATCGTCTCCCTGGTGGAGCAGGCGCAGAAGAACATCGACATCGCCGAGGCCCAGAAGCTGGCCACCAAGATCAAGTCGGGCAACCGCTTCGATCTCAACGATTTCCGCGAGCAGCTTCAGCAGGTCAAGAAAATGGGCGACATGGGCTCCATGCTCGAGAAGCTGCCGGCCCAGTTTGCCCAGGCGGCCTCGCAATTGCAGGGCGGCCAGGCCGAGAAACAGCTGCGCCGCACCGAGGGCATACTCAATTCCATGACGCCCGCCGAGCGCGCCAAGCCCGAGCTGCTGAAGGCCTCGCGCAAGCGGCGCATCGCCGCGGGCGCCGGCGTGCCGGTGCAGGAGGTCAATCGCCTGCTGTCTCAGTTCGAGCAGATGCAGGGCATGATGAAGCAGATGAAAAAGGGCGGCATGGCCAAGATGATGCGCGCCATGGGCGGGCTGAAAGGCTTGGGCGGCGGCGGTGGTGGCGGTTTTGGCGGTTTTCGACGCTAAGTGCCTGGCCCGTCTTTGACTTTCACGGCCGACTTTTGTCGGCCGTTTTTCATCGCTTGAGCCCTTTTAGCCGCCGCCCACGGCGACGACGATTTCTACGACGTCGTCATTGGCCAGCGCCGTGTGCGCGTGCTGGCTCTTGGGAACGATGTCGCCATTGCGTTCCACCGCAATGCGCTTGCCCTCGTAGCCCAGGCTGCGCACCAGGTCGGCCACGCTGCGGTCCTGGTTCAGCGCGTGGGGCTTGCCGTTCAGAGTGATGTTCATGGAGTCCTCCGGAATCAACGGCCTCGCGGCACGAATGGATGTTCAATATATAGAGATGGGGACGGCCGGCGATTTTTCACCGGGCGAACTTGTCGGTGGCGGCGAGCAGTTGAGCCAGTATGCCGGGCTCGTCGAAAGCATGGCCGGCGTCGTCCACCACATGGAACTCCGCCTGGGGCCAGGCGCGGTGCAGCTCCCAGGCCGTGCGCATGGGCGTGCAGGCATCGTAGCGGCCCTGCACGATCACTCCCGGTATGCCGTGCAGCCTGTGCGCGTCCCGCAGCAGCTGGCCTTCTTCCATGAAGCCCTGGTTCACGAAATAATGGTTTTCGATGCGGGCAAACGCCAGCGCCGAGCGGTCGTCGCTATGCGACTGGCTGTGGGCGGGGCTGGGCAGCAGCGTGATGGTGTGGTCTTCCCATTGGCTCCATGCGTGGGCCGCCTGCAGCTGAACCTCGGGGTCGGGCGAGGTCAGCCGCTTGCGGTAGGCCGCCATCAGATCGTGGCGCTCTTCGGGCGGAATCGGCGCCAGATAGCGTTCCCAGACGTCGGGAAACAGCCATGATGCGCCCTCTTGGTAGAACCAGAGCAGCTCTTCGCGCCTGACGGTGAAGATGCCGCGCACGATCAGCGCGCTGACGCGCTGCGGATGCGCTTGCGCATAGGCCAGCGCCAGCGTCGAACCCCACGAGCCGCCAAAGACCAAGGCCTGCTCGGCCTGCAGTATCTCGGTGCGCAGGCGCTCGATGTCGGCCACCAGATGCCAGGTCGTATTGTCCTCCAGGCAGGCGTGAGGCAGCGAGCGGCCGCAGCCGCGCTGGTCGAACAGCAGCACTTTGTAGCGCGACGGGTCGAACAGACGGCGGTGGGCGGGCGAGCAGCCGCTGCCCGGCCCGCCATGCAGGAAGACCGCCGGCTTGCCTTGAGGGTTGCCGCAAAGCTCCCAATAGATCTGATGGCCGTCGCCGGTGTCCAGCAGCCCGTGGCGATAGGGTTCTATAGGCGGATACATCTCAGCCCTTGCGCTTGAAGATCAGGTCCCACACACCGTGGCCCAGCCGCAGCCCGCGATTCTCGAACTTTGTGAGCGGACGGAAATCGGGGCGGGGCGCAAAGCCATCGCTGGTGTTCTCCAGCAGCGACTCGGCGCTCAACACGTCGAGCATCTGATGGGCATAGTGTTCCCAGTCCGTCGCGCAATGGATATAGCCGCCCGGCGCCAGACGGCTGGCCAGCAGCTGCACGAAGGCCGGCTGCACCAGCCGGCGCTTGTGGTGGCGCTTCTTGGGCCACGGGTCGGGAAAATAAATGTGCACCCCGGCCAGCGAATCGGGCGCAATCATGTCCCGCACCACCTCGACCGCATCATGCTGGATGATGCGCACATTCTGCAGCTGCGAGGCCTCGATGCGCTTGAGCAGGGCGCCCACGCCCGAATTGAACACCTCGACGCCCAGGAAATTGTCGCCGGGGCGCGCCAGCGCGATTTTCTCGGTGGTTTCGCCCATGCCGAAGCCGATCTCCAGCACCGTGGGCGCTTCACGGCCGAACACCTGTTCGAACTTCAGCGGCGCGGCGCGGTAGGACACGGCCCACTTGGGCATGAGCAGATCCAGCGCTTCTTGCTGGCCGGCCGTGATGTGGCTGCGCCGATGCACGAAGCTGCGGATATGGCCGAAATCGGCATGCGGCGGCGTGGTCTCGCCTTGCGGGCCGTGGCTGGGTGGGGTGTCGGTGGGGGAGGAGGGCTTGGAATTCATAGGATGAATTGTAGCCATTTGGCGGCCTGGACGACGCCCGGGCCGTTTGCGCGGGGGCGGGAAACAGGCATACAATTCTTTCCTCGCGCATCAGCCGATGCGAGCGTAGTTTAATGGTAAAACTAAAGCTTCCCAAGCTTTCGTCGTGGGTTCGATTCCCATCGCTCGCTCCAGAATCCAAGCAAGGCCCAGGCTTCGGTCTGGGCCTTTTGTAGCTCAGCCGCCAATGTTGCTCTGCCTGGCCATCAAGCGTTCCAGCGCATGATCGACAAGGCCCGGCCACTCGCCCGGCGCAATGTCGCTGTATCCGCCATGTCCTCCGGTGGCGCTGGAAATCACGAAATCGGGCTCCAGCGTCCGCAGCGTTTCCAGGCTTTTTACATAGGCATCGAAATCGCTATTGCCGAGGAAGGCCGCCTCCAGCACCTTGTTCCCGCTGAACCACAAGGTATCCCCGGTGAACAGATAGCGCTTGCCGTGGGGCGGGCTCACGTAGAAGCAGGTGCTTCCGGGGCTGTGTCCGGGCGTCGGGATGACCTCGATGTTGCCCAGGTGCATTTCGCGCCGCTCGAACAGGATGGTTGGACGGCGGAACCTGGAGAATTCCTCCAGTTCGCGGACATGCCCGCCGAGGTCTGCGCCGAAGCGCTCCGCCACCGTGTTCAGACTATCGCCCAATTCGTCACGATGGCTGAGGTACTGGCGGGCCACGCCACCCAGAGCAGCCATGCGCTCGATTTCATCGATGTGGCTCGTGTTGTAGAACAGGACATTGCCATCGTCGCGCAGCAGCAGATAGGCATGGGTATAGAGGCCCGCGGCAGGGTTTTCGACTTCGGTTTCCCAGATGTCCGGCTGTATCTGTTTCATCACATTCCTCCCGTGCAGAATGGTTGATAACTTCGATAAGCACAGTATGGCGCCTGGTGAAGGGAAGAAAAAGTGCTATAAATTTGTCATCAATGATCTAAGATCTAGAGCATGCTTCCGCGCCGTCTTCATAGATCACCGCATGCAGTGCGGTGATCTGCATTTATGCCTTCTTCTCCTGATTCCGACGATTTTTATCGCTTGAGCGTGCCCCTGTTGCTGACAGTGGCGCTATTGGGCGTGTTTGCCTTCATCCAGGTGTATTCGGTGCAGTCGATCCTGCCCGAATTGCAGCGCGACCTGAACGCTTCCGTGGTAGAGGTCGGTAACGCCGTGGGGATGACGGTGCTGGCGGTGGCGCTGATCTCGCCCTTCATCGGAATGCTGTCCGACGCTTTGGGGCGCAAATGGTTGATCGTCCTGTCGGTATTTGCGCTGGCCATACCCACCGCATTGATGACGCAAGTGCAGTCGGTGCACGGGCTGCTGGTACTGCGGTTCCTGCAGGGCTTGGCCGTGCCGGGCGTGTCGGTGGTGGCCATCGCCTATGTCGGCGAAGAATTCCGTGGCGCCGCGATGGTGCGGCTGATCACGGGATATGTGACCGGCTCTGTGCTGGGCGGGTTCATGGGCCGCTTCCTGATGGGACACCTGGCCGAGTTCATCTCCTGGCGCACGGCCTTTGGCGTGATGGCGGTGATCAATCTGGTGGGCGCCTGGCTGGTGTGGCGCGGGCTGCCGCCCTCGCGTCATTTTGTGGCCAATAAGCGGGTTGCCGACAGCCTGGCGACGCTGGGCCGTCTGGTGCGCAACCCGGCCCTGCACGTGGCCTGCTCGCTGGGCTTTACGGTGCTGTTTGCGCTGGTCGGGCTGTTCACCTTCATCAACCTGCGCCTGGCGGCGGAGCCCTATCATTTCAATTCAGGCCATCTCGCCAATATCTTCAGCGTCTACCTGCTGGGAGTGGTGGTCACGCCGCTGGCGGGGCAGGTGATCCCGCGCATCGGGGCACGCCGCACGGTGCTGGCGGCCGTGATCGTGTCGGCATTGGGCGTGCTGGGCACGCTGGCGACGCCGGCCTGGATGATCGTGCTGGCGCTGGCCGTGGCGGCCTGCGGTGTGTTCGTGACCCAGTCCGCCACGATGAGCTTCATCGCCCATCGGGTGACAAGTGGCCGCTCTCTGGCCAGCGGCTTGTACTATGGGGCGTACTACTGCGGCGGTTTCGCGGGCGCCTGGGGCGGCGGTATCGCCTATACGCTGGGGGGATGGCACGCTACCGTGACCACGCTGATCGCAGTGCAGGCGCTGGGGTGGCTGATCGCCTGGCGCTTCATGCCCGGCCTGGCGGCGCCGCTTGGGGCCGGTGAGTCTCCCTCGCGGCCAGTATGACTAGCATGCAAGTCGATCTTTTCGGAGATGCTGCGCCCCAGCCTCCGGGCAAGCCCGAGGCCAATGCGCATTCGTCCCGCTCTGCCAGCCAAGGCACGGCCAAAGTGCATCCCGCTTCCGCCGGGGAGGCCTGGAGCGAGCTGGCGCAGCAGCTTCCAACTCAGTTGCGGTTCGGTGTCTCTACCTGGTCCTACCCGGGCTGGGAAGGTCTCGTCTGGGACGGCGAATACGATTCCAGCACGCTGTCGAAGCACGGCCTCGAGGCCTACCATCGGCATCCGCTGCTGCGTACGGTTTGCGTGGACCGCAGCTTCTGGCGTCCGCTGACGGTAAGCCAATATGCCGCTTATGCGGGCCAGGTCGATGACGACTTCCGTTTCGTCGTCAAATGTCCGGCCAGCATCACCGACGCCCAGGTGCGTGGCGACGAAGGCAAGGCGCGCGAGCCCAACCCGGGCTTTCTCGATCCGCAACTGGCCATCGAACACTTTGTGCAGCCGACGCTCGAAGGCTTGGGCGCCAAGCTCGGCGTTCTCGTATTTCAACTGAGCCCGCTGCCCTGGGGCTTGCTCAGCCACCCCGCGTCGCTGCTGGACAAGCTGGGCCGCATGCTGGCGGCCGTCCGGCAAGCCTTGTACGCGCACGCCGCCGTGATCGTCGCGGTGGAAGTCCGTGATCCCGAACTACTGTGCCAGGCGCTGGTCGACACACTCAAGGCGCATGGCGCCACCTTCTGCCTGGGCTTGCATGGCAAGATGCCGCCGATCGAGGCGCAGCTGCCCATGCTGCGCGCGCTATGGCCGGGCCCGCTGGTATGCCGATGGAACCTGAATCGCATCTTCGGCGCCTACGGCTACGCCGACGCGCAGCGGAAGCACGCTCCGTTCAATGCCATACTCAGCGAAGATCCGCACACGTGCGCCGTGCTTGTGCGCACCATCCGCGGCATCACGGGCACGGGACAGCCGGCCTACGTGACTATCAGCAACGATGCCGAAGGCTGCGCGCCGCTCTCCATTCAGAAGCTCGCCCGGGCCATTGCCGCGTAGGCCTACGGAACGATTGAAAGACCAAGGCGGGCACGGCTCCCATGCAGCAGCAGGCGATTTAGCGCAAGGCATTCAAGCTGCGCCCCGTACTTGCGGGCTACCGCCTCGCTTACGGTATTGCCGCTGGCAATCACGATCTCCACCCGCTGATATCGGCTTCATGACCCCTTCATGGCCGATTGAAAGCTGTCGCGCGGCGGCAAGGCCTCCGTCTTTGTCCGTTCGGCGATACGCCGTCGATTCAACTCTATCGCATCCTTTGACGGCTCCCAGTCCTTCCAGAAGGCGTCCGGTATATCGGGGAACTGATGGCGCTCGACTCCCTGAAATGAAGGCTTGTAGCCTCGACGCTTCATCTCCCTGACCAAGTCTGCATGCCGCCTGGCCAGGTAGGCCAGCCGGGTATAGAAAAACAGCAGATGGCCTTTGCCGAGTGTGTAGGCATCGGGCTGCGTGAATGGCCCGCGTGCTGCGGCTTTCCGGGCCAGCGCGAACACCCTGGGCAATTCGCGATACTCCGCAACCAGATGCGGTCCACTCAGTTCCTGCACGGGCACGCAATTGATTCGGGTCATGAGCTCTCTCTTCGGGACAAGCCATGATATCGCGTTGAGGTGCGAACGTACTGCTTTGACGCACGCTGCCTTTCGATGTCATTTCATCGAAGAAATAGCCCGTTTCATCGAAAAAATCTTGTTTCATAAAAAGTAGGGCGGCAGACTGCACGGGAATTCTCCACATTGCCTGTCGCCGTGCGCCCCGTTTACCGGAAAGGCGTCCGGAGCCCGCACACGGTGTGCGCGGTTCGCAAGCGGCAGGCCAAGCAAAAAGAAGCCTGTCGATCATGAAAGCACATACTGACCATCGCACTGGAACGGTTGCACTTCCCCGGCCACACATTTTGCGCCTGGCCGTGATATCGGCCCTGGGCATGTATGCCGCGACATCGGCCAACAGCGCACACGCAAGCTGCAATACGAGCGGTGACGCACACTTGGCTTACCAAGTGTGCCAGGGCGCCGATGGCAAGGACGGAAGCTCGAGCGAAAAGAAAGGCAAGGACGGCGAAAGCTTTATCTACAATGAGACCGGAGCCCTGACGGCCGACGCCAGCAGCAGTTTAAGCTACCCGGTAACCGGCAATGTGCCCGGGGTGCTCATGCTGTACAGCCGTGGCGGCAAGGGGGTTGACGAAGGCGCCGGGGGCAAGGGCGGGACAATAAGCCTTTCGAATCGGGGCAGCATTGCGCTGGAGGGCACGACGAACGCAGGCTACTTTCAAAGCCTGATCGCCGTGACGTCCATCGGCGGCAATGGCGACGACTACAACGACAACTACAAGTCCAGCGGGGGCGCCGGCGGGGAAGGCCAGACGCTGACCATTACCAACAGCGGCAATTTGTCCATCAGCGGCACGGTGCAGCCTTACAAGATGTCGGGCAGCACCCGAAGCAATGTACCCATGTTCGGCATCAGCGCGGTAAGCGGCGGCGGAACGGGCGGAGACCAGAACGATGGGGTCGTGGGCGACCAGGTGGGCGGCGCAGGCGGCGACGGCGGCGCGATCGAGCTGACGAACAGCGGTTCGATTTCGCTGGGCAGCAGTGCAAGCCGGCTTACCGGCTACGCCCGGGGCGCGGGCATTCATGCCGAGTCTTATGGTGGCATGGGCGGCACTGACAATGGCGGCGCGGGCGACACCGGTCAGGTCGTTGTCACCAATACAGGCGACATCGATATTGCCTGGACCGCGCAGGACGGCACGGATGTCTATGGCATTCATGCCATCAGTGGCGCCGGGGACGGCCGCAAGTCCAACGATGACAGCAACCCCGGAGGTCGTGGCGGCTTCGGCGGCGCAGTCGGGGTTTCGTCCAGCAGCGCTATCTCGGTGGATCTGAGCGGCACGTTCACGGGCGAGGGGGCGGGCATTGCCGCATTGAGCCGGGGCGGCAAGGGCGGCGAGGGCCCCCCACAGGAAAGCACCGGGGGCCGGGGCGGTATCGGCAACTACGTTTCCGTGCATTTGCAAGGTGAGAACTCTCGTATCTCGACCCGAGGCAACACCCTGTATGGCATCCTGGCGCAAAGCCTCGGAGGCCAGGGCGGCGACGGTGGCAACGGCGCGGCGTTGGCGGGCCAAGGGGGCGGCGCGGGCCTTGGCGGAAGCGCCAGCAACGTTGAGGTGGCCACCGACGGCGGCAGCTCCATAGACACCACGGGCCATTTTTCGACGGGCATCATGGCGCAGTCCATAGGCGGGGGCGGCGGCACCGGCGGTACCTTCGTCTCGGTGCTGGCCGGCCAGGCGGGCAACGGCGGCAGCGGCGGCGATGCCGGAAACGTCACCGTGGACGCCGGCGGCTCGATCGAGACAGGGGGTGACCATGCCCACGGCGTGCTGGCCCAATCCATTGCGGGCAGCGGCGGCGCGGGAGGAGTCGATGTCAGCGGCGTCGTGGCCCTGGGCGGCGACGGCGCGGGCGGCGGTACGGCGGGCGGTGTCAGCGTGCATCAGTCGGGCGATGTTTCAACCGCCGGCTATGCAGCGCACGGTGTGCTGGCCCAGTCCATCGGCGGCGGGGGCGGCGCATCGGGCAGCGCCATCGGTGCGCTCAGCGTCGGCGGCAGCGCAGAGGGTACGACCGGTTCAAAAGGGGGAAGCGTGACCGTCAGCAACCGGGGCGGCAAAATTCAAACGGCCGGCGACGCCTCGATAGGCATCATGGCGCAATCCATCGGCGGCGGCGGTGGAAGCGGCGGCGACAGCAAGGGCATTATCGGCGTGGGCGGCGACGGCGCCGCGGGTGGCGAAGGCGGGCGTGTCGTGCTGCAAGACCTCGGCACCATTTCGACATCGGGCCGGTTCAGTCCGGGCGTGCTGGCGCAATCCATCGGCGGGGGCGGCGGCAATGGCGGGGACACCTTCACCGCGTCGGTCGGCGCGTCGCTTGCCATTGGCGGTAGTGGGTCCGGCGGCGGCAACGGCGGGTCACTGTGCCTGGGCAATGCGGGTGCCTGCGGGGAAGCTTCCCCCGGCCCCATGTACCTGACTACGCACGGCGATTATTCGCCGGGCATTGTTGCCCAGAACATTGGCGGCGGGGGCGGCAACGGCGGCAGCGCAACCAGCGCTACGCTTGAGTCGCTCGTATCGCTGCAGCTTGGTGGCAGCGGTGCAAAAGGCGGGCATGCGGGTACCGATGGCACTGCAATCCACTATACCGACTTGAACATTCGCACCGGCGGCTCGCATGCAACGGGCATACTGGCCCAATCCATTGGCGGAGGCGGGGGAAATGGGGGCGACGCGTCCCGCTTCGACGCGAGCGTCGGCCTGAGTTCCGCCGTGGTGCTGGGCGGCAGCGGCGGTGCCGGCGGGTCGGGGGCCAAGTCGCGGGTGGTGCTGAACCGCTCGCAAATTGCCACGGGCATGGACTACAAGACGGCGGATGCCGGTACCTATGCGCCCAATGATTCGTTTGGCATCCTGGCGCAAAGCATAGGCGGAGGCGGGGGCAATGGCGGAAGCGCAAGCGCCAGCAACCTGGTCATTGCCGTACCTACCGGAGCGGAAACGCCTCCCATCTCTTTCAGCTTCCAGACGGCAGTGGGCGGCCAGGGCGGAGACGGCGGGCACGCCTGCGCGTCGGGTGATGCTTCATGCGTGACCGAGATTTCATTGCTCGAAGGCACGTCGGTGACGACGCTGGGCGACGGCTCCCATGCCGCGGTGGCCCAGTCCATTGGCGGTGGCGGCGGCAACGGCGGCGACGCCTCGGTATTGTCGACGGGTATCAGCTACGGTGATTCCATTTCGGGCAAGATCGGCATGGCGCTGGGTGGCAGCGCGGGCAACGCCTCGCACGGCGGCAAGGTGCTGGTGCACTTGGGAACCGACAGCACGCAGTATGTTGATTTGCCGTCCAGCATCGACTTGCCGCTGAACCTGGATGATGAATCAAGCGTCCTGGCGCCCCAATCAACCATACGTACTTACGGTGATTTCGCCAATGGCGTGCTGGCCCAATCCGTAGGCGGTGGCGGCGGCAACGGCGGCGTCGGCAGCAGCAACTCCTATTCGGCCGGAGGCATGGTCGAGGTCGACTTGAACATCGGCTTGGGCGGGCTGGGTGGCGGTGGCGGCAATGGCGGAGAGGTCGATGTCTATTTGGGACCGACATATACGATACACACTTTGGGCTCGGGATCGCGCGGCATCCTGGCGCAATCCATAGGCGGCGGTGGCGGAACATCGCAGGGCGGCACCATGAGCATGGGCGCCTCGATCGAAGGACTCGGCGGGAAACTGACGCTGGGCGTGGGCCAGGCCGGCGGCTCGGGCGGCAAGGGGGGCTACGTCAAGGCCGACATTGATGGGGCGATTCGAACCCAGGGCGGCGATGCCGATGGCGTTCTGCTGCAATCCATAGGCGGGGGCGGCGGACTGGCGGGCTCTATCGGCGCGGACTCGTCTTCAAACCCCATTCTCGACCGCATCGGCAAGGCCCGGAACACCATTGCCCGCGTGGCGGATGATGGCAGCCAGGGTTATGGCTTCGAGGTCGACATAGGCGGCCGTGGCGGTACCGGCGGCGCGGGAGGGCAGATCGACATTGATTTTGGCGGCAAGATCGCTACCGAGGGCGACTGGGCCGACGGCCTGGTGGCGCAATCCATCGGCGGCGGCGGCGGAGCGGGGGGCTCTTCCAGCGCGTCGGGCAGCTCCAAGTCTGCCCAGATCAATATCGCCGTGGGCGGAGCGGGCGGTACGGCCGGCAATGGCGGGCCCGTCTATGCCTACTTTGACGGCGCCCACTACAATTACATCGGCACCGAGGGCTACAACGCCTACGGTGTGTTGCTGCAGTCCATAGGTGGTGGCGGCGGCCAGGGCGGAGACGGCTCCGACATGGCGCACGGCGACATCTACGTCGGCGGTGGAATGGGCGGCGGCGGCGGGGCCAGTGGATCGGGCGGCGACATCCGTACGAGCGGCACGGATTCATGGCTTAGAGTCCAGACCTTCGGATCCGACGCGCCGGCCTTTGCGGCGCAGTCGATCGGCGGCGGTGGCGGCATCGGTGGCGCGGGCAACAGCGATTCGGCATCCCGTTCCGACGATACCCATGAAGTGGCTCTGTCGGTGGGCGGTCATGGCGGCTCGGGCAACCATGGCGGCACGATAGGGTTGCAGCTTGGAATCAGCTCGTCGACCCAAGGAGACCGTGCTTACGGCTTCCTGGCTCAGTCCATCGGCGGCGGCGGCGGGGTGGGCACCGCCGGCAAGGCCGGCAATCTTGCCAGCGTCGGCCTGGGTGGCCGTGGCGGAGCGGGCGGCGACGGCGGCACCGTGAGCCTCACCTTCAACCCGGGCAGCAACATCGACACCTCAGGTAAGGGTTCGCACGCTGTTGTGGCGCAGTCCATCGGCGGCGGCGGCGGTATCGCCGGCGACAGCTCGCTGAACCTGGGGCTTGGCTCTGACGGCTGGCTGGTGCCCGCCGGAGAAAGCGGCGGCAACGGCAATGGCGGTAGCGTCAGCATCAAGTCGCAGGGCAGCATCACCACCTCCGGGGCCAATGCCTTTGGCATTCTTGCGCAGTCCCTTGGCGGTGGTGGTGGGCTGGGCGGCAATGAAGCGGGTGTCTACGCGGGTTCCACGGGTCATGGAAGCGGCTCGGGCCGCGGTGGCGGCGTGCACCTGGAACACAGGGGCGCCATCCTGGCCAGCGGCAGCGGGGCCAACGGGATATTTGCGCAAAGCACGGGGCCCGACGGCGGGAGCGCCGTCGGCCTGAGCCTGTACGGCAAAGTGCAGGGCGGGTCCGACGACGGGGCCAGCGTGTGGATCGACGACGGCAACTACAACAAGTTCAACATCTACGAGGACGGCGAGGTGCTTCGACCCGAAAGCGGCGTCGGTCTGCGCTACACGGGCAGGGGCACGACAGAGGCGGGCTATGTCCTTGACGTCGACCTGAGCGGACACGGCACGATAGGCGGCAACATCTTGTGCCAGAACGCCAGCGGCTCGGGTGCCGGCGGCACCGACAAGCCCTGCCGGGTCGAGTCGGGCGGCCAGACGGTGATGAAGGAAGCCACGCTGTACCAGGCCGACATCCGCAACGGCGGCCTGCTGGAGATCGGCCGCACAGGCAAGTTCGATACGCTGACGGTCGAGGGCGACTACGAGCAGAAGTCAACAGGCGTCCTGCGGGCCGACATGGATTTCGGCGGGATGCGCACCGACCGCATGATGGTGAAGGGCGATGCCAATCTGGACGGCGGCTTCGACCTGGCCGCGATAAGCCTGCTGCCCCGACGCGAGCTGAGCGTACTGGATGTCGAGGGCGCGCTTGCCGGAACCCTGCAAGCCATCGATTCGCCCATATTCGATTTCCATATGCGCCGGCAAGGCAAGTCGCACCGTGTCAGCGTGAAAGGAGCCGACTTCAACGCCAACGGTCTGGATCTCGAAGGCAATCATCAGGGGGTTGCGCAGCATCTGCAATATGTTTGGGACCAGGGGGGCACGTTGGCTCTGGGGCCGCTGTTTGCGGCGCTGAACACCGCGGCCAAGAGCGGGGCGGGTACGTACCGCGAGCGCCTTACCGACCTGGCGCCCGGTGCAGCCCTGGCGCCGGCCGGCCAGATGGCGGCCGGCATGGTCAACTTCATGGGCGCCATGATGTCGTGCCCAGTCATGGAAGGGACAGGCACCCTGGGCCGCGAACACGACTGCCTGTGGGGGCAGATAAGCCGCCGCAACACCGATCATGATGGGGGCAATGGTTCTCCCGGATTCTCGTTCGACAGCACCGTGCTTCAATTCGGCGGGCAGTGGCAATATAAGCCGAACTGGTTTGTGGGCGGGTCGATGGCCTATCAGGACAGCAGCCTGAAGGGCGACAGCGGACGCGTCAGCGGCAATGGCGACTCGGGCTATGCAGGCCTCGTGCTCAAGCATCAGGATGGGCCGTGGGTGTATTCGGGATCGATCGCCGGCGGCTATGGCTCGTATCGCATGAACCGCGGCATGGAGATCATCGGCTACGACCGTAACGTGCACAGCAGCCCCGACGTCTACAGCGTAGGAGCCAAGCTTCGCGCGGCGCGCCATTTCGAGCTGGCCGAAAAGCTTTATCTGAAGCCTTATGCCGATCTTGACGCGTTCTACACGCGCATGCCGGGCTATAGCGAGTCGGGCGGCCCGCTGGGCCTGGACGTGGACAGCAGCGATCAATTCGTCGTGGGCCTGTCGCCCATGCTGGAGTTCGGCGGGCGCGTCGATTTTTCGGACGGCACGGTCATGCGGCCCTATGCTTATGCCGGCGCATCGTTCCTGAGCAAGGATGCCTGGACGACGAGCGCACGCCTGGCGGGCGCTCCTGCGGGAAGCGCCTCGATCAGCACCTCTTTGCCCGGCGATAATGTCGTGGGACGCTTCGGGTTGGGCGTGCAGCTGAATACAGGTAAAGGGCTGGATTTCCGGCTGCAATATGACGGCGAGGCCTCCAGCAAGGTCACCAGCCATGCGGCACAATTGAAGATGATGTACCGCTTTTGACGGCATTGGCCTCAGGCGATCGATGCCCCAGCGGCCGCGTGCGCGGTTCAGGCCATGGCTCGCCGAAGGCGCAACGAGGCCGTGCGGCCCAGAGCTATCGGTGCAACGCCATTGTTGAAGCTGACCTCGGTTTGCGAGCCGCTGCGGTGCGACAGATGCGAAATGTGTTCAAGGTTGATGATCATCGACCTTGACACGGAGTGGAAGGGAGGCGAGGGCAATTGTTCCGCCAGCCGCTTCATGGTGGCATGCATCAATTCGTCGCCGTGGGCGGCGCTGCAAAGGCGGACGTAGTCGCCTTGCGCCTGAATGATAGTCAGGTCGCAAGTCTTGATCAGTTTCGTGCCGTTTTTCGTGCGGATGGTCAGGTGGCCGCCCGCATGAGGCCTGAGGCGGTCGAGTGCTTGAGAGAGCCGGACAGGGTTGACGGGCTTCAGCAGGTAGTCCACGGCCTCGACTTCGAACGCCTGCGCAGCGTAGTCGCTGTGAGCCGTAACGAATACGATGCCTGGTGTGTGGTCCAGCCCTTTCAGCAGGTCGAAGCCGCTCTCTCGCGTCAACAGGACATCCAGAAAAAGGGCATCTGGACGGGATTCGTGGATCATTCTGCGTGCTTGCTCGGCGGTGGCCGCCTCGCCTTCGACTTGCACGTTGGGTGCGGCCTCGAGCAAACGGCGCATGTAACGCCTTGCGGGCGCTTCGTCGTCTACGATAAGTACACGCAGCATCAGTCCCCTTTATTCTTGTGTAGCAGGTGATGTCGATCAGCCCAATACCCAGGACTGATAGTCTGGTTCTTGCATGTGCCGCTTCAACGACGATTAGTGCCGGTTCGTCGAAAAAGGGATGTTTCGCCGCGTATTCTACTATCTAATTACTAGCGGCGACCCAGACGCTCAACGCGGCGCCTCGCGGTATGGCGCGTTCATGAGCATCGAGTCGATATCTTAATTTCACAGCGAGGCTCGCTGGCGGTATGTCCATGAAGTTTCGTCCTATCAGCGGGGAGTTGGCCCCGGAAGAACCCTTTTTCGGCTTCTGGCGCGCGCAAGCGGTCGTATGGGTTTCTCTGGCCATCATCGGCTTTTTCATCCGGTTTGCGATATTTGGCAATGCCATGGCCGCCTTCTGGCCCACGCTCGCGCTCGAGCCTCTTGCATTCGCTCTGACCAGCGCCGCCGCCATCCTGCACGGCCGCCTCACCCCCAAAAGCGAATCGATCGTTCCGACCCTGGCCTGTGCGGTACTGCTTTGCCTGGCGGCTTCCGCGCTGCTTTCCTCCATCGGATATCTCATACACCAGTTGTTCCTGCCCGGAACGGTGCGACTCGTCCCGGGAAACCAATACCGCCTGGCTTTCATCTATTACATGGGCATATTTTCGATCTGGACGCTGATCTATTTCGGCGTCGGGGCCGAATTGGCCGCGCGCAACGAGCGCATATCCAAGATGAAGGCCGAAACCCGCGCTGTGCAGTTGGAGCTCGAGCATCTTCAGCGGCAGATAGAGCCGCATTTTCTGTTCAACTCTCTCAATACCATCGTGGCGGAGATTTCCGAACGCCCGGCCATTGCCGAGGAGATGACTCGGCGCCTTGCGGATTACCTGCGTTATTCGCTGGACAAGCATGGACGGAGTACCTGCAGGCTGGACGAGGAGATCGATGCCGCCGAAACTTATATACGCATCCAGGCCCTGCGTTTCGACAAGCGCCTTGAATTCCAGAGCCGGGTGGACCCGGCCGCGCTGGACGTGCGCGTTCCTCACATGACGTTGCAAGGGCTGGTGGAAAACGCGATCAAGCACGGCATGCCGGCCGAACATCCTTCTTTTCTGATCACGATCAACGTTCGCTATAAAGGCGAGGAGCTGATCATCGAGGTGATCAATCCGGGCCGGTTGAGGGCGCGCTACGAGGTGATGCAGGGCAGCGGGCTAAGCAATTTATGCCGCCGACTGGCCCTGTACTATCCCGGGCGCTACGAGTTCTCGCTTAGCGAACGAGCGGGCCGCGCGGTGGCGCAGATCAGGCTGCGCGGAGCGCCGATCTCGCCTTTGTAGGACATCATGCGGCCTCGTCCATCGGCTCATGCCGCGGCGCTCTCCGGGGATTGGCCAGGTTCACCACTGCTCCCACCACCATCAGGCAGGGCGAGGCCAGGCTTGCCGAGCGTGCTGTTCGGGGCAAGGTGTCGAGTGTGCAGCGCAGCGCCTGCTGCTCATGGGTGGCCCCGTTTGAAATCAGCGCGACAGGAGTGTTGGGTGGCAGGCCTTGGCCGAGCAGGCCTTCGGCAATGCTTTGCGCCTCTGACGGGCCCATGTAGAAGACGAGTGTGCGGTCGCGCTGAGCGGCGAGTTGGACCCAGTCGCAGCCCGGGGCGCCTTCGTGCTGGTGTGCTGTAACGAAGGCGATTCCGGACGCCAGGCCGCGATGTGTAAGCGGAATGCCGGTTGCGGCCGCGCACGCGCTGGCGGCGGTGATGCCGGGGACGATATCGACCTGAATGCCCAGTTGCCGCAGCACCAGCATTTCTTCGCCTCCCCGGCCGAAGATGAAAGGGTCGCCGTTCTTCAGGCGCACGACTTTGCGGCCCGCCATCGCGTGCTGTGCCAGCAGTGCGTTGATTTCCGCCTGCGGCGGAGCGCGTCTGCCGGCGCGCTCGCTGACATCGATCCTGAGTGCGTCGGCACGGCATTCAGCCAAGAGCGCCGGCGCGTCCAGCTTGTCGTGGACTACGACGTCGGCGGCCCTGAGCAGCTTCTGGCCGGCCACAGTGATGAGGTCGGGGTCGCCGGGGCCCGCCCCGATCAGCCACACCCGACCCCAAGGACGCGCTCGCGGTGGAGCGGCCGGACGATTCAAGGCGATCAGCCAGGAAGGGGATCCGTCAGGCAAAGTCATGGTCGGTCACTCCTGCGGTTTTCGGCAAGGCGGCGCAAGGCCAGCCGTCGGGTTTCCGACGCAGGGGCCGGCTCGGGGAGGACACGGTCTTGTCCTCCCTGTATTGGCCCACGCGCAGGCGCTGTTTGTACAGCCCCTGGCCCAGCAGATGCGCAGCGCAGGCCCGGACCATGTCGCGGCTTGACGCGCCTGGGCCAAAGGCGGCATTCCCCCAACTGGCCGCATCGCCGATGGCATAGATGTCGGGATCCGAGCTTTGGCAGTGGCTGTTGACGGCCACGCCGCCATGTTCGCCCAGCGCCAGGCCGCACACGTTCGCCAGATTGTCCGCCGAACGGAAACCGGCCGAGAACACCACCATGTCGGCTTCCAGCGCGTCGCCGTCGGCGAAGCGCAGCCGATAGCGCTGGCTCATGCCCGGTTCGATCGCCTCCGTTCTCCTGGCGGTGTGCACCTGTATGCCGGTGGCTTCGATCTTGTCGCGCAGCCGTTGCCCTCCCGCCTTGTCCAGTTGCATCGCCATCAAATGCGTGGAGTGCTCGACGATATGGGTTTCGAGTTTGAGTTTGAGCAGGAGGCCGGCCGCCTCCAGCCCGACCAGGCCGCTGCCGATGACCACGCCGCTGCGGCTGTCCGCGGCGCTTTGTTTGATGATGCCGATGTCGCGCGGCGTCCGGTACGGCAGGCAGTGACGCCGGCCATGACCTTCGGCGGGCGTCAGGTACGGGACGGCTCCCGTGGCCAGCACAAGCCGGTCGTACGGATAAGTCTGGTCGTCGGCGGTATAGACGCAGCGGTTGACCCGGTCGATGCCTATCGCCGCCCGGTTGGGCATAAGTGGATAAGGCTCTTCGCCGAGCACGGTGATATCGTAAGGCAAGCCCTGGCGTGCCAGCGCTTCGAGCAGGCGGTGTCCCGCCATGCCGTTGCCTATGACGATCAGGCGCGGCGCTTTGGACTTTGCTTTGCTGGAGCGTTCATTGCATATCATGAAAGTGCTTCCTTGCGGTCAAAAGCTCAAGACGTGGCCAAGCTTGGCCTACATCGGATACATCACGCAATAGCTGTGCCAGTTTCCCCGGCTTTGGTGAAAAAATATCGAAATCGATGGAACCGGAAGGTGGCGCTATAGGAGAGACCCGACGCAAGGGGGGTGCGCTTAGCCGATGGCTGCCAGAAGTTGCGCGGGGCACTTGACGGCGGCCGAGCCGTTGTATTGCACAAAGGCAGTGCATGCATGCACCAGCGCGCACTTCTAAGATCCGGCGCCGGCGAGCGTGGCAGTGCACTGTCCTTCATCTATGCGCCGTCGTAAAACAGGCATACTAGAGGTCGGCAAGACAGCGCCGCGTGCACCGACAACCTGCCGCGGCTCAGTTCAATTGCCATGCCCTCACACTTATACATGGAATTTTCCGGAGCGCCCGCATGAAATCATGGATGACCGCCATCGCCCTGGCCGCCGCATCGACCTTCGCCCACGCCGCCACCGACGCGATCACCGTCTACCAGGATCCGAACTGCGGCTGCTGTTCGGGCTGGGTCGAGCACATGAGAGAAGCGGGTTTCGACGTCAAGGCGGTCAAGACGGAGGACATGGTTTCGATCAAGCAGAGGCTGGGCGTACCCGTGCAACTGAGCTCGTGCCATACGGGCGTGGTCGAGGGCACGGGGCAGTTGATCGAAGGCCACGTGCCGGCCAATGTCGTGCACAAGCTTATCGCGGACTCGTCCGTGAAGGGCGTCGCCGCGCCCGGCATGCCCCTGAATGCGCCCGGCATGGGCGAGCTCGACGGCAATCTGATCACGGTCGATTTCGACGGCAAGCCTTTTTCACGCGATTGATTTCCTCACACCGTAGACTTCGAATCCCCGTCTATCGGAAACACCTGCCCCGAGATCGTGCGCGCATGCGGCCCGGCCAGGAAAACCACCAGCGCCGCGATGTCCGCCGGGGCGGTGAACTTCTTGATCGACTGGTTGGCCATGGCCGATTCGGCTTCATCCTGAACACTGCGGCCGGACGATTGGGCGCGGCCTTCGAGCACGGACTGCAGGCGAGGGCCTTCGACGGCGCCGGGGTGGATGGAATTTGCCGTGATGCCCTGCGGGCCCAGTTCCATGGCCAGGGTCTTGGTGAAGCCGATCAGGCCCCATTTGGTGGTGGAGTAGGCAACGCGATTCGGGTAGCCGAAGCGGCCAGCCAGCGAGGACATGACGATGACGGAGCCGGCGTCGGACTCTTCCAGCAAAGGGATGGCCCGCTGCGTGACCATGAAGGTCCCGGTCAGATTGATGTCGACGACGGCGCTCCAGATATCCAGCGGATAGTCGGCGACGGAAGCCGTGGCGCCGGCGATGCCGGCGTTGTTCACGAGTACGTCAAGCCCGCCGAGCTGCTTGCGCACATCGTCGAACAGCCGGTCCAGGTCGTCGGGCTTGGCGACATCGCCCTGGGTGGCTGTGATGGACGGGTTGTCCGCCGTGGCCCGCCGCAGGGCGGCTGCGTCGATATCCATGATATGCACGCGGGCGCCGCGGTCAAGAAAGGCCTGGGCGGTGGCCAGCCCGATACCGCCCGCGCCGGCGGTGATGAGTACGCGTTGGGTCATGTTTCACTCCGGTCAGCAAGCGGCCATTATGCCCGATCAATGGGCACGGACCGCAGGCCGCGCGCCGGAAGGGGTACCGGACGCGGCCTGCTTAGTGGCCCGTGTTCTGTGCCGCGCGGGTGCTACACCGACCGTGTGATCCCGCCGTCGACCCGGATGTTCTGTCCCGTGATGTAGGCGCCGCCTTCAGAGGCCACGAAGGCGATGGTGGCGGCCATTTCCTCGACCTTGCCGTAGCGGCCCAGGGGGATGCGGGCGCGGGATTCGGCTTTTTCGGGCAGGCTGTCGAAGAAGCCGGGCAGGACGTTGTTCATGCGGACGTTGTCGGCGGCGTACTTGTCGGCGAACAGCTTGGTGAAGGCCGCCAGGCCGGCGCGGAACACGCCCGAGGTGGGAAAGGCCGGGTCGGGCTCGAAGGCGGCGAAGGTGGAGATATTGATGATGACGCCGGACTTCTGCTCGACCATGGCGGGCGTGACGAGGCGGGTGGGGCGGACGGCGTTCAAGAAATACACTTCCATGCCTTTGTGCCAGTCTTCATCGCTCAGATCGAGGACGGGCGCGCGTGGACCGTGGCCCGCGCTGTTGACCAGGACGTCGATGCGGCCCCATTTTTCGAGCGCGGTGTCGACGAGCGTCTTCAGGTCGTCGTTGGACTGGTTGGAACCCGTGATGCCGAGGCCGCCGAGTTCTTTGGCCAGGGCCTCGCCCTTGCCCGACGATGAAAGTATGCCCACGCGGAAGCCGTCCTGGGCGAGGCGCCGCGCCGCGGCGGCGCCCATGCCGCTGCCGCCGGCGGTGATCAGCGCAACTTTTTCTACTGCCATGTGTATCTCCGGATAATTGGGGGTGGCGATGGCTTAATGCCATTTATGGATCTATCATAGGGCAGGAAGTATATTTGTTCGAGCGAGAATAACTCGCTTGATTCAATAGAAAAACTATCGTTAAGGCCGGGCCGCCGGCGAACACATTTATGACACCTGGCACTTCACGCCTGCCGCCGCTGAACGGCTTGCGCGCCTTCGAGGCGGCGGCAAGGCATCTCAATTTCCGATTGGCCGCCGAAGAACTCAGCGTCACGCAGGCCGCGGTGGCGCAGCAGGTGCGGGGACTGGAGGCCTATCTGGGCATCCAGCTGTTCGAGCGCCTGCCGCGCCGCCTGGCGCTGACCGAGCAGGGCCGCGCCTATGCGCCCGAGGTCCGCCGCGCATTCGAGCTGCTGGCCGACGCCACGAGCGCTTTGCGTCCGGCGCCCGAGCGGCTGACCATCAGCGTCACGCCCACCTTTGCCTCGAAGTGGCTCATTCCCCGCCTGCCTGAATTCGTAGAGGCCCACCCCTTCGTCGACCTACGCATACTGGCCAGCGAGAAAGTCTCGGACTTTCGCCGCGACGACGTGGACATCGCGGTGCGGCAGGGGAATCCGCCCTTCGGGCCGGAACTGGAGTCAGACCTGCTGTTCGTCCAGGAGCTGATTGCGGTGTGCAGCCCCATTCTGCTGCCGCAAGGCGCGGCATCGCTGCGGCCGGCCGACCTGGACGGACAGGTGCTGCTGCAGGATGCCCACGATCTGTGGCCGCGCTTTCTCAAGGAAGCCCATGGCGTCGGCGTGCCGGCCGGCGCCCGAAAGCTGCGCTTCAATCAGACGAGTCTGGCGATCGACGCGGCCATGGCGGGGCAGGGCATTGCGCTGGTCAGCCGCTTTCTGGCCGAGCCGGAGTTGAAATCGTCGCGCCTGGTCCAAGCCTTGCCCGGCATACTGCGCGGCCAGGCCGATTTCCACGTGGTCGCGCCCCGGCATCCGCGCCGGCGCGGGTCCACGGACATGGTGCGGCGCTGGCTGCTCGAGCAGCGTCAGGAGCTTCCCGCCTAGGGCTGCACGCCTCCAAGCGCGAGGTACTTCAATTCCATATAGTCGTCCAGGCCGTGCCGCGAGCCTTCGCGGCCCAGGCCCGAATGCTTGACGCCGCCAAAGGGCGCCACTTCGGTCGAGATCAGGCCGGTGTTGATGCCCACCATGCCGTACTCCAGCGCTTCTGAAACCCGCCAGATGCGCGCCATGTCGCGGCTGTAGAGGTAAGAGGCCAGGCCGAATTCGGTGTCGTTGGCATGCGCGATGGCTTCTGCTTCGGTGTCGAAGCGCATCAGCGCCGAGACCGGTCCGAAGATTTCCTGCCGGGTCAGGTCCATGCCGGGGTCGATGCCGGTGAGCACGGTGGGTTGATACCAGAGACCGCCCAGCTCGTGGCGCCTGCCGCCGACCAGTACCTGTGCGCCCTTGCTCGTGGCATCGGCAACCAGCTCTTCGACTTTCTCCAGCGCCGCCCGGTTGATGAGCGGCCCTTGCACCACGTCTTCGTCCAGGCCCGGCCCCACCTTGAGCGCCTGGGTGGCGGCGGCGAGCTTGCTTGCGAAGGAATCGTAGATGCCGCTTTGCACGAGGAAGCGATTGGTGCAGACGCAGGTCTGGCCGGTGTTGCGGTACTTGGACGCGACGGCGCCCGCCACGGCCGCGTCGACGTCGGCGTCGTCGAAGACGATGAAGGGCGCGTTGCCGCCCAGTTCAAGGGAGAGCTTCTTGAGCGTGGGGGCGCTTTGCGCCATCAGCTGGCGGCCGATTTCGGTCGAGCCGGTGAAGGAAAGCTTGCGCACGACGGGGCTGCGGGTAAGCGTTTCGCCTATGGGGCCGGAGTCGCCGGTGACCACGTTGAACACGCCCGCCGGGATGCCGGCGCGGCAGGCCAGTTCGGCCAGGGCCAGCGCAGAGAGGGGCGTTGCGCCGGCCGGCTTGAGCACCATGGTGCAGCCGGCCGCCAGGGCGGGGCCGGCCTTGCGGGTGATCATGGCCGAGGGAAAGTTCCAGGGCGTGATGGCGGCGCATACGCCGATGGGCTGCTTCAGCACCAGCAGCCGATTGTCGGGAAACGGCGAGGGAATGATCTCGCCATAGGCGCGCTTGCCCTCTTCGGCGAACCATTCGATGAAAGAGGCCGCGTAGGCGATTTCGCCGCGCGATTCGGCCAGGGGCTTGCCCTGCTCCAGCGTCATCAGGCGGGCCAGGTCTTCCTGGTTCTGCATCAGCAGCTCGTACCAGCGCCGAAGCAGGCGGGCCCTATCGGCGGCCGTGCGGGCGCGCCAGGCGGGCAGCGCGCGCTCGGCGGCATCGATGGCGCGCTGGGTCTCGGCCGCGCCGGCCCTGGGCACCCGGCCCACGATCTCGCCGCTGGCCGGGTCGCGCACTTCGATGTGCCCCCCGTTGTCGGCATCGACCCATTGGCCGTCTATGTGGCATTGCTGGCGGACGAGACTGGAGTCTTTCAGTTCGAGGTCAAAAGCCATGGTTCCTCCGTTTTCGGCAGGTCGGCGGCGCGCCGGCGCAATCATTTAATTGTAGACCTCGGCGTCGGCCGCAGGCCAAGCGCAAGCCGCGACCTTCCATGCGAGGGCACGTGAAGTCATCGGTCTGCGCCTGTGGCGGCTCCGGCGAGCTCGCGGGCCGGGCGAAAAGCCTGGCATGGCTGCGCCGCATCGATGCATTTCGTAATGGCGCTATTGCCGAAACTGCGCTTCGTCGGGGTCGACCGGATCGAAATGCGTCATTACATCGAGCACCGGCTCGTTTTCCATGACGCGGGCGCGCGCCCTGACGGCGATCTCGTGCCCTTCGGCGATGGACAGGCTGCCATCCATCTCGATGTCCACCTCGACCCAGATCATGTCGCCCAGCTTGCGGGTCTTCAGGTCATGGATGCCCAGCACCCCCGGCGTGGCCAGCAGATGGCCGCGGATGCGGTTCTCGGTGTCGGCGTCGACCGCGCGGTCCATCAGGTCGGCGAACGAACCGGCGAAGAACTTCCAGCCCATGCGGGCGATCATCAGGCCGACCACCAGCGCCGCCAGCGGATCGGCCATGGGAAAGCCGGCCAGGTTGGCGACGATGCCCAGTGCGACCACGAGGGAAGAGGCGGCGTCCGAGCGTGCATGCCAGGCATTCGCGATGAGCATGGTCGAGCGTATGCGCTCGCCCACCTTGAGCATGTAGCGGAACAGCGTTTCTTTGCAGGCGATGGCCAGCAGGGCCACGAACAGGGCGGCGGGATGGACCTTCGGGATGTCGGCCGGGCTCTGCAGATTGCCGAAGGCCCTCCACAGCAGGCCGGCGCCGACGACCATCAGCAACACCCCCAGGATCATGGACGCCGCGGTTTCGAAGCGCAGGTGGCCGTACTGGTGGTCGGCGTCGGGCGCCTTGCGGCTTTGCGCATTGGCCGCCAGCACCACGCCGTCGGCCAGCAGGTCGGAAAGGGTGTGGATGGCGTCGGCCACCAGCGCCTGTGAGTGCGCCAGCATGCCGACAATCATCTGGACGGCGGTCAGCACCAGATTGACGGCCACGCTGACCAAGATAGCGGCGCGCCCCGTCTGGTAGCGTACGGGATCGAGCCCGTTCTGCATTACGAGATGCGCATGCCCGGCTCGGCGCCGGGCCAGGGTTCGAGGATATAGATGCCCGGATGCGACTTTTCATCGGCATGGCTGGCGGCCAGCACCATGCCTTCGGACACGCCGAAGCGCATCTTGCGCGGCGCCAGGTTGGCCACCAGCACGGTGAGCTTGCCGGTAAGGTCTTCAGGCGAATAAGACGCCTTGATGCCCGAGAACACTTGCCGATGACGGCCCTCGCCCGCGTCGAGCGTCAGGCGCAGCAGCTTGTCGGAGCCCTCGACGGCCTCGCAGGCCACGATGCGCGCGATGCGCAGGTCGACCTTGGCAAAGTCCTTGATGTCGATGACGTCGGCGATGGCCTCGCCGCCCGGGGTGGGCACGGCCGCCGCCGGCGGTTCGAACAAAGCGTCGAGCATCGAAGGCTCCACCCGCTGCATCAGATGCTTGAATTTTTCGATGCGGGCGGGGAGCGCCGAGGCGTCCTGCCAGCGATATGCTGCGGCGTCGCCGAAGAGGTCCCGGGCCACGCGGGCGGTGAGCGCGGGCAGGATAGGGGTAAGCATCACCGACAGGGCCTTGAAGCCTGCCAGCGCGCGGGAGCAGATGTCCTGCAGCGCGGCGCGGCGTTCGTCGTCGGGCGTGAGGCCCTTGGCCAGCACCCAGGGCTGGGCGGCGTCGAAGGCCTGGTTGACCGTGTCGGCGTAGGCCATCAGGCGCCGGATGGCGCGGCCGTACTCGCGCGCCTCGAAATCGGCCTGCACTTCGGCGACCACCGCGGCGATGTCGCTGGACAGCGCCGTGGCGTCGCCGACATAGCCCAGTTCGCCGTCGAAATACTTGCTGATGAAGTTGGCGGCGCGGCTGGCGATGTTGACGTATTTGCCGACCAGGTCGCTGTTGACCCGGGCGACGAAGTCGTCGGGGTTGAAGTCCAGGTCTTCGACATGGGAATTGAGCTTGGCGGCGATGTAGTAGCGCAGCCATTCGGGGTCCATGCCGACCTCGAGATAGCGCAGGGGCGAAATGCCCGTGCCCCGGCTTTTGGACATCTTCTCGCCGCTGACGGTGATGAAGCCGTGCACGTGCAGGCCGTCGGGCGTCTTGCGGCCCGAGAACTTCAGCATGGCGGGCCAGAACAGGGCGTGGAAATACACGATGTCCTTGCCGATGAAGTGCACCTGCTCGGTTTCGCCGGCCGGGTCCAGCAGGGCGCCGAAGTCCAGCCCCTGTTTGTCGCAGTAGGCCTTGAACGAAGCCAGGTAGCCCACCGGCGCATCGAGCCAGACATAGAAGTACTTGCCCGGCGCGTCGGGAATCTCGATACCGAAGTAGGGCGCATCGCGCGAGATGTCCCAGTCGGCCAGATTGGCTTCGCTGCCTTCTTTGCCCGTGCCCAGCCACTCGCGGGTCTTGGCCAGCACCTCGGCCTGCAGGCGCTTCTTGCCCCGGCGGTTGTCGCCCGCCGTCCATTCCTGCAGGAATTCCACGCAGCGCGGGTCGGAAAGCTTGAAAAAGAAGTGCTCGGACGACTTGAGCACCGGCTTGGCGTGGGTAAGCGTGGAGTAGGGCTCGATCAGTTCGGTGGGCGAGTAGACGGCGCCGCAGGATTCGCAGGCGTCGCCGTACTGGTCTTTGGCGTGGCAGGTGGGGCATTCGCCCTTGATGTAGCGGTCGGGCAGGAACATGCCCTTGACCGGGTCGTAGAACTGCTCGACGCTGCGCGAGCTGATGAAGCCGGCGGATTTAAGGCTTGTGTAGATGTCCTGCGACAGCGCGACGTTCTCGGGCGAGTCGGTCGAGTGCCAATGGTCGAACTTGATCTGGAAGCCGTCCAGATAGCGCGGCCGTTCGGCCGCATAGCGCGCCACCAGTTCTTGCGGCGTGATGCCCTCGCTTTCGGCCTTGAGCATGATGGGCGCGCCGTGGGCGTCGTCGGCGCCGACGAAATGCACGGTATGTCCGGCCATCCGCATCGACCTCACCCAGATGTCGGCCTGGATGTATTCCATGATGTGACCAATATGGAAAGAGCCGTTGGCATAGGGAAGGGCGGTGGTGACAAATATCGTGCGCGTCATGAACAATGCGTAAAAAAAGGTAAGGGCGGGCTTGCGGCGTGGCCGGTGGAATGCACAATAGAACCGCCCTGGCGCGCGGGAAGGCGCGCCAGGGCGGTTCTATTGTAATGAATCGCCGGGGCTTTGGGCGGCGGGCGCGTTCGGGCCCTAGGGAATTTCGCGCATCTTGACGTCGACGACGTCGTCCTTGCGGAATGCCGAAGGCCGGCCGCGCGGCTGGCGGCGTTCTTCCCAGTAGGCGCGTACGCCGAAGGGGCGGCCCTTGACGCGGGCCACGATATACAGAACACCGATGGCGATCGCGGTGGACACCATGAAGACGAAGGCCATGGCCATGCCGCAAATGGCCAGGATGAGAAACAGTACGCCGCGGAGAATTTGTGTGAATGTATTCATATTGCTGGATAGACAGCCGGTGCAGAAAATAATTCCCCGATCCGCTATTCTTGAGGCTTGAGTCGAGAGTTATTTTTTACAAGGCATGAAAATGAGTCCCACTTCTGAGCGAGTCAGTGCCGCACTGGCCGAAGTCGTCGACCCGGCGACCAAGCGTAAGCTGGGCCCGGCCACCATCAAGAACAGTACGGTGCAACTGGACGGAAGCAATCTAAGTCTTACTGTAGCGCTTGATTATCCTTTGTACAACGACCCGGCCGAGCTGCGGAAACAGCTTGAAACCGCCGTCGAGGCGCTGGGCGTCACATTGAGCTCGCTGCAATTCACCACGCGCATCCAGACCCACGCGGTACAGCCCGGCCTCAAGCCGCTGCCCACCGTGCGCAACATCATCGCCGTCGCCTCGGGCAAGGGCGGCGTCGGCAAAAGCACCACGTCGGTCAACCTGGCCCTGGCCCTCAGCGCCCAGGGCGCCAGCGTGGGCCTGCTCGATGCCGACATCTACGGGCCCAGCGTCCCCATCATGCTGGGCGTTTCGGGCAAGCCCAAGAGCCTGGACAATAAATCCATGGAGCCCCTCGAGGGCCATGGCCTGCAGGCCAATTCCATCGGCTTCCTCATCGACCAGGACGCCCCGGCCATCTGGCGCGGCCCCATGGTCAGCCAGGCGCTCGAGCAATTGCTGCGCCAGACCAACTGGCGCGATCTCGACTACCTCATCATCGACATGCCGCCGGGCACGGGCGACATTGCCCTGACGCTGTCCCAGAAAGTGCCCCTTGCCGGCGCGGTCATCGTCACCACGCCGCAAGACCTGGCGCTGGCGGACGCCCGCAAGGGCCTGCGCATGTTCCAGAAGGTCGACGTGCCGGTGCTGGGCATCGTCGAGAACATGTCGGTCCACGTGTGCTCCAACTGCGGCCATGCCGAGCCCATATTCGGCGAGCACGGGGGCCGCGACATGGCGGCCGAATACCATTTGCCCTGGCTGGGCGCCTTGCCCCTGGCCATGGACATCCGCCTGCAAACCGATTCGGGCAAGCCCACCGTGGTGGCCGACCCCGAAGGGCCGGTCGCGCGCCTGTATCTCGACATCGCGCACAAGGTGGCCTTGCAGGTGGCGGCGCTGCCGCGCGATTTTTCCGCCAGGATGCCCACCGTCGTGGCCAGGCACTAGTTTCTCATCGATGCGCCTGGCGATTGCGTCCACCGTTCTGGTATTCGGCTTGGCCCAGCAGGCGCTGGCGGCCAAGCCCGAGGTCACCGTCGACCCGGGCGGCGTGCCGCCCGAGGCGCTGCAGTCCATCATGGGCGCGGTCGATGCCATCACCCGCCTGGCCGAAGACCAGGATGGCGGCGAAGTCTCGCGCCTGCGGCGCCGGGCGCGAGACGCGACGCTGTCCGCGCTCGAGACCCAAGGGTATTTCTCGGCCGTGGTCGACCTGGAGGTGGGCTCCGACGTGGTAGGCGAAACCTGGGACATCACTATCGACCCCGGCGAACGCTCCGAGGTCGACAGGGTCGACCTGGAGTTCGCGGGCCAGATAGCGACGCCTGAATTCGCCGCCCGGGTGGACACCTTGAAAGAAGAGTGGCCGCTGACCCAGGGCATGCCCTTCGTCAACGACGCGTGGCATAAGGCCAAGACCGAGCTCATCGACAGCGTCAGCCGCAAGGACTTCTACCTTGCCCGCACGACCGCCTCGCAGGCGACCATATTGGCCGACGAGGCCAAGGCGGACCTGCACGTCGCCATCGACAGCGGCCCGCGCGTGCGCATGGGCGAAATGACGGTCAACGGGCTGCGGCGCGTGCCTCGCAAGCTCATCGAACGCTATATCAAGTACGAACCCGGCGATCCCTACGACCAGGACCTGCTGGACGAATGGCAGCAGGCGCTGGACTCCACTTCGTTTTTCCGCGGCGCCTTCGTGATGCTGGACGACGACCCGAAGCACCGCCATACCCGGCCGGACGGCGAAGTCGAGATGCCGCTGGCCGTGCGCGTGACCGAAGCCCCCGCGCGGCGGCTGTCGGGCTCGCTCGGCCTGGACAGCGACAACGGACTGCGGGTCGAGGGCCTTTATCGGCAGAACGTGGTGTTTGGCGAACCGGTCTGGATCGAGACCGGCTTCGGGGTCGACCGGCACCGACAAAGGGCCTTCTACGACGTGCACTTCGCCCCGAACGAGCGCGGCTACCATGACAGCGTGGGCGTGCTCTTCAATCACTCTGACATCGAGGGGCTGGACACCACGCGCTACGGCCTGGGCTGGAAGCGCACCCAGCAGCGCAAGGCGGCGGGCGACAGCCGGGTCGAGTACGAAACGCAGTGGGGCCTCATCGCCGCCTACGACAAGACCCGCATCGAAGGCGCGGAGGGCTACGAGGTGCCGTCCCTGGTGGCGACCTGGCAGTGGCTGCGGCGCGACGTCAACGACAAATACGATCCGCGCGAAGGCAATCTGCTCGACTTCGGCGTGGGCACCGGCGTCACCCTGGACAAGGGCGAACCCTTCCACCGCGCCAGTCTGCGGGTTCAGCAATGGTGGCCGGTGGGCCGGCGCGACGTCCTGACGCTGCGGGGCGAGGTGGGCAAGGTATGGTCCAGCACCTCTCGGCTGCCCGAAGACTTCGGCTTCCGCACCGGCGGCGCGCGCACCATCCGCGGCTATAAGTTCCAGAGCATAGGCCTGCCGCGCGGCGACGCCATCATCGGGGCGCCGGCGCTGGCCGTCGCCAGCGTCGAGTACATCCGCTATTTCACTGAAAGCATCGGCATGGCGGTCTTCGTCGACGTGGGCGACGCCACGGAATCGTTCGGCGACATGGACCTGGCCTTTGGATACGGCGTGGGCGCGCGCGTGCGCACGCCGGCCGGGCCCTTCGGCATCGACGTGGCCTACGGCCAGCGCGATCGCAGGCTGCGCCTGCACTTTTCCCTGGGGATTGCGTTTTGAGGCGGGTCTTGCGATGGGTGCTGGTATGGCTGGGGCCGGCGCTGATCCTGCTGCTGGTCGTGCTCTGCGGCTTTCTGGCCTGGACGCTCGGGTCCGAACCCGGCACCCGCTGGGCCCTGCGCACCGCGGTCCATCAGCTGGACGGCCGCATAACCGGTGTCGAGGGCTCGATATGGCGCGGCCTGAAAGTGCATGAGCTGAACCTGCGCATACCGGCGGCCGACATACACATCAAGGACTTCGAACTGAGCGTCGAATGGCGCGATCTGCTCGACCGCCGTTTGCGCGCCACCAATCTGTCCGTGGGCCTGCTGGACATCGACGTGCTCAGCGACGCGGAGGAGCAGCCCAGGACCGAACCGTTCTCCATGCCGGCGATTCCCTTCCGCGTCGCGCTCGACCGCTTCTACCTGGGCGAGCTGGACGTCAAGCTCGACGGCGAGCCGCTGCTGCTGGACGTGCGCGACCTGCAGGCGTCGCTGGCCCTGACCGAAAGCGATGCGCAGCTGGTTTTCCAGAATCTCAACCTGGGCCGCGACGGCATCGAGGCCGACATCAAGGGCGACTTCCGCCTGCTCGAACTGGCCGATCCCTGGCCGCTGGCCCTGCATATCGAGACGCGCGCCCACAGCGAGCAGCCCGATTCGCCCCTGTGCCTGCGACACTTCATGCCCGATCTGCCCACGGCGGTGCCGATGGTCGGCCTGTCGGAGCAGGAAGGCGAGCAAGCGCGGCCCCGGGAGGCATCCGGACCCGATGCCGGCGATTCGGCCGGCGAAGCGGAAGCGGACGAGAAGATCAGCCCCAACCCGCTGACGGACCTGGCCGGCATCAGCTCGGCCTGCGCGCTCGATCTCGAGATCGACGCCCGGGGCAGCCTGGACGAGCTGGCGCTGGACCTGAAGGGCGAAGGCCAGGACCTGAACCTCGACCTGCATGCCGTGCTGGCGCCGCGCGCCGGCTTCCCCTTGAAGCGCGGCGATCTCGCGCTGAAGCTGGCCGACGGTTCATCGCTGGCGGGTGAAATCACCTGGGATCTGGCCGAGCAGGACGGCGTGACCCAGGACCACGTGGTGGGCTGGTTCTCCGCCGACAAGCTCAATTTCCGCCTGCTGGCCGGCGAAGCGGTGCCGCCGGGCTCTCTTACCGCCAAACTCGATTTCGACGCGCACTTGCTCGAGCACAGCGAACCTTTGTCCGCCGGCCTGAACCTGCAGGTCGATCCGGCCTCGCGCTGGAACGACCAGCAGGTCGCCGGCGGCGTGCGCGCCATGGTGGTCAACGTGGCGCCCGCCGATCAGCGCAACCAGAAGCTGGCGGCCGGAACCCTGTGGCAGAACCTGCAGCTGCCGGAATTCGACCTGGATCTGACCGTGGGCGAGCACAAGCTGGCCGGCCAGGGGTCTTTGGGCACGCCCGGCAGCCGCCTGGACCTCGACCTTGCCGTGTCCAGACTGGCCGACCTATGGCCCGGCCTGCCGGGGGGCGCCCATGCCAAGGGCTGGGTCGGCGGGACGCTGCAGCAGCATGCCACCGACCTGCAAGCCACCTACACGCCCGATAATGCCGAAGCGGACAAAGTGGGCAGCGCGCCGGTCGACGCCCACGTCGCCCTGCAGGGCCAGTGGGGCCCATTGCAACAGGGAAAGCCGGAAGAAGGCTGGCGCGGCCGCCTCACCGTTCTGAAGGCCACCCATGCCGGCCTGGGGCTGGACATGCGCTCTCCGATGGATCTGGTGTTCGCGCCCCAGGCGGCCGCGCCCGACTGGCAATGGCGCATCGGCGCCACCTCGCTGGGCATCAAGCTGCCGTCCGGCAGCGAGGCCGTCGTGCAGCACGGGCATTCCAGCGTGGGCGGCGGGCGCTGGGAGACCCAGGGCGGCATGGACAGGCTCGTGGTCTCGCGCGCCATCGTGCAGGAACTGCAGGACCTCATCCCCGCCAGCGACCCCGAGGAAGACAGGGGCCGCGTCATCGTCGCCGATGACGACAGGTACTCGTCGGTGGAAATCGTTTTCGACGCCGATTGGAACCTGCGCTTTGCCGGGGCGTTGGCGGGTTCGGTCGATGTGCGCCGGGTGTCGGGCGACTTCATCGTTCCGGCCGAGCCGGAGTTCCCGCTGGGCCTGCGCAACCTGGACGTGCACCTGACCGCCACGCCGACCGGCGCCTCGGTCAGCCGGCTGGCGGCCGAACTGAACGTCTCCACCGAGAAAATGGGACAGATCAAGGCCACGGCGGGCGGCGTCCTGCGCAGCCCGCCCGAAGGCGGCTTCGTGCTGGACGCGACGCCGCGCACCTTCGATCTGCTTGCGGACATCAACGATTTGAGCTGGGCCAGTTTCTTCACCGGCGACGCCATGGACATAGGCGGTGTCCTGCACGCCAGCGTGCAGGGCAGCGCGCGGGCCGACGGCAGCTGGGCCACCGAAGGCACGGTGACGGGGCGGGAGATACGCGTGGTGCGCATCGACGACGGCGTACGGCTGCTCGACGGCGAGCTTTCGGCCCGCCTGGAGGGAGACCGTTTCATTCTGGAGAGCCTGCGTTTCCCGGCGCGGCTGCGTGTCACGCCCGACGAATGGCGCACGGCCGAGTGGGTGTCGACCAATCCCGACGCCAAGGACGGCAGCCTGACCCTGAGCGGAAGCTGGACATTGAGCGAATCGGTGGGCGAGGTCGACATAGACCTGTACCGCTATCCCATCCTGCAGCGCTCGGACCGCTACGCCATGGTGACCGGCAAGCTGCGCGTCGATGCGCCATTGCCCCTGTTTTCGCTTTCGGGCGAGCTGACGGCCGATGCGGGCTGGATCGACCTGGACATGCTCAGCAGCGTTCCCACCGTGGACGGCGACGTGGTCGTCGTGCGGTCGGGCGTTAAGCCCAAGGCCAGCACGCCCATGGACATCGCGCTGGACCTCTCCATCGACCTGGGGCCGCGCTTCTACATTACCGGCTACGGCGTCAACTCGGGCCTGGTGGGACAGATGCGGCTGCTTATGCACGAAGGCAAGCTGACCGCCGAGGGCGCGCTGCGCACTCGGGGCGGCGCCATCGACATCTATGGCCAGCACCTGCAGCTGCGGCGCGGCACCATCACCTTCCAGGGCGACATCGCCAATCCGGTGCTGAACATCGAAGCGCTGCGCACCGGGGTCGCCGTCGAGGCGGGCGTGCGGGTTGCTGGTACGGCCAAGAGGCCGCGCATCGATCTGGTGTCGTATCCCGAGGTCAGCGATGTGCAGAAGCTGTCGTGGCTGCTGCTGGGCCGCGGTCCGGACGACTCGGGCGGCGACGCGGCGTTGCTGTTCTCGGTGGGAACATCCTTCCTGGGCGACGGCGAACCGTTCTACCGCAAGTTCGGCATCGACGAGCTCACCATGCGGTCGGGCGAACTGGGCAGCACCGGAAGCATTTTGCCGGTCGAGAGCGTGGTGCGTGGGCTGGACAGCGGCACCAGCAACATCGAGAACCAGTTCGTGGTGGCGAGCCGGCGCATCACCGACGGCGTGACGGCCAGCATCGAGCAGGCCTTGTCGGATACCGGCACGGTGGGGCGCCTGAGCTACCAGCTGGCGCGCGGGCTGTCGGCGCAGCTCAGCGTGGGAACGGTGAACGGCATCGCCCTGATCTACCAGACTTTTTTCCGCGATTAGCGGTTTTGTCCTGGCACGCGCCCGCCCGCCATGGGTAAGGGATAAAATAGGCGCCCAAGTTATGAGGGAACGGGCAATGAGCATAAAGAGTGATCGCTGGATTCGGGAAACCGCGCTGAAGCAGGGCATGATCGAGCCTTTCGAGCCAGGCCAGGTGCGCCAGGCGGTCGACGGTTCGCGCATCGTCAGCTACGGCACCAGCAGCTACGGCTACGACGTGCGCTGCGCCGACGAATTCAAGATCTTTACCAACATCAACTCCACCATCGTCGACCCCAAGGCCTTCGATGAAAAGTCCTTCGTCGACTTCAAGGGAGATGTCTGCATCATTCCGCCCAACTCGTTCGCGCTGGCCCGCACGGTCGAATACTTCCGCATCCCGCGCAGCGTGCTCACCGTCTGCCTGGGCAAGAGCACTTACGCGCGCTGCGGCATCATCGTCAACGTGACGCCGCTCGAGCCCGAATGGGAAGGCCACGTCACGCTCGAGTTCTCGAACACCACCCCCTTGCCCGCCAAGATCTATGCGGGCGAAGGCTGCGCGCAGATGCTGTTCTTCGAGGGCGACGAGGTCTGCGAAACCTCGTATCGCGATCGTGGCGGCAAGTACCAGGGCCAGCAGGGCGTCACCCTGCCCCGCACATAGTCATCCAGCGTTAACCGACTCCAGGGAGTCATGGCATGAAATTCCGTTTCCCCATCGTCATCATCGATGAAGATTACCGCGCCGAGAACACCTCGGGGCTCGGCATCCGGGCGCTCGCCGCCGCCATCGAGGCCGAGGGCGTCGAAGTGCTGGGCGTCACCAGTTATGGCGACCTGAGCTCGTTCGCCCAGCAGCAAAGCCGCGCCAGCGCCTTCATTCTGTCGATCGACGACGAGGAATTCGACGTCGATTCGCCCGAGGACGTGGCCAACGCCATCAAGAACCTGCGTTCCTTCATCGGCGAACTGCGCTTTCGCAACGAAGACATTCCCATCTACCTGTACGGCGAAACCCGCACTTCGCAGCACATTCCCAACGACATCCTGCGCGAGCTGCACGGCTTCATCCACATGTTCGAGGACACGCCCGAATTCGTGGCCCGGCACATCATCCGCGAGGCTCGCGCCTACCTGGACAGCCTGGCGCCGCCGTTCTTCCGCGAACTGGTCAAGTACGCCTCGGACGGCTCCTACTCCTGGCACTGCCCGGGGCACTCGGGCGGCGTGGCGTTTCTCAAGAGCCCGGTGGGCCAGATGTTCCACCAGTTCTTCGGCGAGAACATGCTGCGCGCCGACGTGTGCAACGCGGTGGACGAACTGGGCCAGCTGCTGGACCACACCGGGCCGGTGGCCGAATCCGAACTGAATGCCGCGCGCATCTTCAATGCCGACCACTGCTTTTTCGTGACCAACGGCACGTCCACCTCGAACAAGATCGTATGGCACGCCAACGTGGCCATGGACGACGTGGTGGTGGTGGACCGCAACTGCCACAAGTCCATCCTGCACGCCATCACCATGACCGGCGCGATCCCTGTGTTTTTGCGCCCCACGCGCAACCACCTGGGCATCATCGGCCCGATCCCGCTCGAGGAGTTCGAGCCCGAGAGCATCCGGGCCAAGATCGAGGCGCATCCTTTCGCCAGCAAGCTCAAGAACAAGAAGCCGCGCATTCTCACCATTACGCAAAGCACCTACGACGGGGTCAGCTATAACGTCGAGATGATCAAGGAGAAACTCGGTTCCGAGATCGACACCCTGCATTTCGATGAGGCGTGGATTCCGCACGCGGCCTTCCACGAGTACTACAAGGACATGCACGCCATCGGCAAGAACCGGCCGCGCAGCAAGGACGCCATGATCTTCGCCACGCACTCGACGCACAAGCTGCTGGCCGGCCTGTCCCAGGCATCGCAGATCACGGTGCAGGACTCCGAGACCCGCAAGCTCGACCGCAACGTGTTCAACGAGGCCTTCCTCATGCATACGTCCACCTCGCCGCAGTACGCCATCATCGCCTCCTGTGACGTGGCCGCGGCCATGATGGAGCCGCCGGGCGGCACGGCCCTGGTCGAGGAAAGCATCAGCGAGGCCCTGGACTTCCGCCGCGCCATGCGCAAGGTCGAGTCCGAGTTCGGCAAGAACGACTGGTGGTTCAAGGTATGGGGACCCAAGCGCCTGGCCGGCGAAGGCATCGGCCACCGCGACGACTGGATGCTGGAAGCCGACGACGAATGGCATGGCTTCGGCCCTTTGGCGCCGGGCTTCAACATGCTCGACCCCATCAAGGCCACCGTGGTCACGCCCGGGCTCGATATTTCGGGCACCTTCGCCGAGACCGGCATTCCCGCCGCCCTGGTGTCCAAGTACCTGGCCGAGCATGGCGTCGTCATCGAAAAGACGGGCCTGTATTCTTTCTTCATCATGTTCACCATCGGCATCACCAAGGGCCGCTGGAACACGCTGCTGACCGCGTTGCAGCAGTTCAAGGACGACTACGACCGCAACCACCCGATGTGGCGCATACTGCCCGATTTCTGCAAAGAGCATCCGCGCTACGAAAGAATGGGCCTGCGCGACCTGTGCCAGCAGATCCACGAGGCCTACCGCGCGCACGACGTGGCGCGGCTCACCACCGAAATGTATCTGTCCGACATGGTGCCGGCGCTCAAGCCCTCGGACGCCTATGCCAAGATGGCGCACCGCGAGGTCGAGCGCGTATCGATCGACGAACTCGAAGGGCGGGTCACCGGGGTGCTGCTTACCCCGTACCCGCCCGGCATTCCGCTGCTGATCCCGGGCGAGCGCTTCAATGCGCGCATCGTCCACTACCTGCAGTTCGTGCGCGAGTTCAATGCGCGCTTTCCGGGCTTCGAGACCTATGTGCACGGGCTGGCGGAGGACATCGGGCCCGATACGCAACCGCGCTACTACGTAGACTGCATCCGCGAAGAAGAAGACTGAGTGGGCAGGGCGGCGCAGCGCGTCTTCGACGTCGCCGTGATCGGCGCCGGCGCGGCCGGGATGATGGCGGCGTCGGTGGCCGGGCAGCGCGGCCTGCGCGTGGTGCTGATCGACCATGCGCAGCGCTTGGCCGAGAAAATCCGCATTTCGGGCGGCGGCCGCTGCAACTTCACCAACCTCGGCACGACCCCGGCCCAGTTCATCTCGCAGAACCCCAACTTCTGCCGTTCGGCGCTGGCCGGCTACACGCCGCGCGACTTCATCGACCTGGTCGAGCGGCACGGCATCGCCTGGCACGAAAAGCATCGCGGACAATTGTTTTGCGATGAGTCCAGCGAAGCCATCATCCGGATGCTCGAACAGGAGTGCGATGCGGGCCGCGTGAGCTGGCGCATGCCTTGCCCGGTGCAGGCCATTGCCAGAGAGGCGGACCATTTCTCGATCAAGACCGGCGGCGAATCCATCGAGGCCAGGCAGGTGGTGATGGCCACCGGCGGCATGGCCATCCCGCAGCTGGGCGCCACGGATTTCGCCTTGAAAGTGGCCCGCCAGTTCGGCCTGAAGGTGGTCGAGCCGCGGCCGGCGCTGGTGCCGCTGACTTTCGACGCCGAGCACTGGAAGCCTTTCAGCGCCCTCAGCGGAGTCTCGCTCGAAGTCAGCGTGCGTTGCGGCCAGGGCAGAAGCAAGACGGTGTTTCTGGAAGACCTGCTGTTCACGCATCGAGGCCTTTCGGGGCCGGCCATATTGCAGATTTCCAGCTATTGGCATCCCGGCGAGCCGATCGAGCTCGATCTGGCGCCCGGGCAGGACCTGGCCGAGGCGCTGCTGGCCGCCAAGCCCGGCAATCGCCAGCAGCTCGACACGGCCCTGTCGGCGATCTGGCCGAAAAGGCTGGCCGAACAATGGCTGGCCACGGCGCCGGGCCGGCCCGGCGCTCAGCGCATGGCCGACATCCCCGACAAGACGCTGCGCGCCCTGGCGGCGCGCATCCATGGCTGGCGCTTGACGCCCAGCGGCACGGCCGGCTATCGCAAGGCGGAAGTGATGCGGGGCGGCGTGGACACACGGGGGCTCGACCAGAAGACCATGCAGGCCAAGGCTGTGCCGGGCCTGTATTTCGTGGGCGAGGCGGTCGACGTCACCGGGTGGCTGGGCGGCTACAACTTTCAATGGGCCTGGGCGTCCGGCGTCGCCTGCGGGCGCGCCCTCCAGGCCGCATGACACGCGGCTTCGGCCTTGGCGGGCCAAGCTGATTCACGCTATGCTGAGCGCTGATTCGGAGTCGTCATGACACAGGACCTGAAGCGTACCCCCTTGTACTTCCTGCATGTGCAGGCCGGTGCCCGGCTCACCGACTTTGCCGGATGGCACATGCCTTTGTCCTATGGCTCGCAGCTGGACGAGCATCGCGCCGTGCGCGCCAAGGTGGGCATGTTCGACGTCTCGCACATGCGGGTCATCGATGTGCAGGGCAGCCAGGCCAAGCCTTTTCTGCAGCGCCTGCTGGCCAACGACGTGGCGCGGCTCAGGACGGTGGGCCGGGCGCAGTATTCCTGCATGCTCAATCGGCGGGGCGGCGTCCTGGACGACCTGCTCGTCTATTTCTTTGCCTCCGATGAATGGCGCCTGGTGGTCAATGCCGCCAATGCCCAGGACGATCTCGAATGGATGCGTTCCGTGGCGGCCGACGAAAACTTCGATGTGGCGCTGACGATGCGCGAAGAGCTGGCCATCATCGCGGTTCAGGGGCCGCAGGCGCCGCGGGTCCTTTGGCAGGCGCGTCCCGCCTGGAAGGCCGCCGCCGGCGAGCTGAAACGCTTCACCGCCACCTTCGTCGACGAGGTCGTCATGGTGGCGCGCACCGGCTACACGGGTGAAGACGGCTACGAGATCATTCTGCCCGCTTCCCTGGCGGCGGCCTTGTGGAACGACCTTGCCCAAGCGGGCGTGGCGCCCTGCGGCCTGGCCGCGCGCGATACCTTGCGCCTCGAGGCCGGCCTGAACCTTCACGGGCAGGATATGGACGACAGCGTGCTGCCTTCACAGGCGGGCCTGTCATGGACAGTCAACCTCGACGATCCGGCCCGGCGCTTCATCGGCCGCGAGGCGCTCGAGCAGGCGGGCGAACAGGCGCTGGCCTTCGTGGGTTTGCGCCTGCTCGACCGTGGCGTGATGCGTTCCGGCGCCGCGGTACAGACCGCCTCGGGCCGGGGCGTGGTCACCTCGGGCACCCTGTCGCCGACCTTGGGCGTTTCCATCGCCATGGCGCGTGTGCCGCGCGCGGTCTCGGTGGGCGACGCCGTGCAGGTCGAGGTGCGCGGCAAGTGGATGCCCGCCGAAGTGGTACAAATGCCTTTTGTCCGCAGCGGCACGGCTGCGGGTTCCGACAATCCAGCAACCTGAACGAGGTCCAAATGAATCAACCGGATGATCGCAAGTACACGCCTTCGCATGAATGGGTAAAAACCGAGGGCGATGTCCTCATGGTGGGAATCACCGACAATGCGCAGGATCAACTCGGCGACCTGGTCTTCGTCGGCGACTTCAAGGTGGGCGCCAGGCTCAAGGCCGGCGAGACGGCCGGCGTGGTGGAGTCGGTCAAGGCGGCCTCCGACATCTATGCGCCGGTGGCCGGCGAAATCATCGCCTTCAACGAAGCGCTGGACAGCCAGCCCGACCTCATCAACGAAACGCCCTACGAGGCGTGGATCTTCAAGATTCGTCCGTCCAACGCCACCGACGTCGAGGCCTTGCTGGACGCCAACGGCTATCAAGACCTGGTCAGCGCCGACTGAGCGCGGTCCGCGATAATGGCGGCTCCCTTTCTTCACGCGCGCCGCGCGCCGCGGGCCGGCGGCACGCGAAACGCAGGTAGGTAGAACAGGCAGGACAAAACAATGCATGACGATGTTTTTTGAAAGGGGAGGGCTACCTAGCGCATGCGCAGCGGCTTTTTCGGCTGTCTTGCTGCTTGGCGTCCCGGGTGCGGCTTGCGCCGTCCAGGTAATCGATTCCGAGACGGGCGAGCTGCATCTCGATTTCCAGGCGGGCGCCGCCGCCTATCATAGTCAGCGCAATTACCAGCAGTCGGGGCTTCGCAGCGAGGGTTCGTTCACTTGGCAAGAGGGCTACATCAAGCTCGGCTTGCGGGGCGCTCGCAACCTGTCCGGAGCGAGCCAGCTGTACGGCGGCGTGACGGGCCTGGCCAAGGGCACGTTCGGCGACGGCGATCCCGCCGGCTGGACCAGCGGCCGTGAGCGCGGCACGGCGCTTTCCGAAGCCTATGTCGGCTGGCGCTCGGGCTTTCTGTTTCCTGCGCTGGGCAAGGACGGGCTGCGGTTTTCGGCCGGACGCCAGCGGCTCATACTCGGCGACGGCTTCCTGATCGCCAAGGACGGCCTCAGCATGGGCCGGGAAATTTCCGGCGGGAGGCTGGATCGGGGCGGGGCGTATTACCTCGCGCCGGAAAACACCTTTGCCCGGACGGCGTCCGTGCGTCTGGGCGGCGATCAGGGCCTGGCCGGCGAATTGATGTGGCTGAAGTCGAACAACCCCGGCCAGGCCAAGCCGGAGCTGGCGGTGGCCTTGCTGGAAAGCCAATCGGAAGAGGCCGCCGCAAGCCTTTCCTATATCGACGTGCTCGACACCGATGCCGGACTCGACACGCGCGACCGCAAAGGGGTCAAGACCTACAGCCTGCGCGGCCATGGAAACCTCGGTGTAAACAACCTCTTCGTATCCGCCGAGTATGCGCATCAGCGCAGGCACACAGGCAGGGAAAGGGCCTGGTATGGCGAGATAGGCTGGACGTTCTCCGATTTGCCCGGCAAGCCCAGCGTGAACTATCGCTACAGCTATTTTTCGGATCGCTTCGATCCTTTGTTCTATGGCAACGTGCGCGGCCTGGGTACCTGGGTGCAGGGCGAGCTGGCGGGCAATTACGCCGGCCCGTTCAACAGCAATGCCAAGGTGCATCACGTCAACGTCAAGGTCCCCGCGGGCGAGCGGCTGAGCTTCGGCCTGCTGGCCTACCGCTTCAGTTCCCTGAACAAGTCGCTGGGCCGCCTGGATGCCTACGAGATCGATCTGTACGCCGAATGGCAGGTGGGCGGCTTCTACATCATGCCGGCGATCGGCTGGTACAAGCCCAAGTACGACGATGCGGGCGGAGGCAGCCAGATAGGTACGCGAAGCGGCAATCTATGGGGCCAGCTTCTCGTCACTTACAGTTTTTGAAGAGGATCGTCGCCGGGCTTGTCAGGCCACTGCGTCCAATATCGCCTTCAGCGTGCCGAACAGCTGATCGATCTGGCTTTCTTCGATGATGAGAGGCGGCGAGAGCGCCAAGGTGTCGCCCGTGTAGCGCAGCAACACGCCCCGGTCGTAGCAGGCCTGGAAGGCCTCGGCGGCACGCGCGCCCGGGGCGCCTTCGCGGCTCTGCAGCTCTATGCCCGCCACCAGGCCCAGGTTGCGCACGTCCGCGACATGGCGCGCGCCGCGCAGGCTGTGCGCGGCTTGTTCAAAGCTGGGCGACAGCTTTGCGGCGCGTTCGAACAGACGCTCGCGTTCGTAAATGTCCAGTGTCGCCCGGATGGCCGCGGCGGCCAGCGGATGCCCCGAGTAGGTATAGCCGTGGAACAGTTCGATGCCCTCGGCGGCCTGGCCGACGATGGTGTCGTGCACATTTCGATGGACGGCGACGGCGCCGCAGGGCACGGCGGCGTTGCTCAGGCCTTTGGCAAGGGTGATCAGGTCGGGCGTGATGCCGAAATGCGCGCTGGCCGTGGCGGCGCCCAGCCGGCCAAAGCCCGTGATGACTTCGTCGAAGATGAGCAGGATGCCGTGGCGTGCGGTGACGTCGCGCAGTTTTTCCAGGTAGCCTTCGGGCGGCACCAAGACGCCGGCCGAACCCGCCAGGGGCTCGACAATGACGGCGGCGATGGTCGACGGGTCGTGCAGTGCGACCAGGCGCTCCAATTCGTCGGCCAGGTGGGCGCCCCATTGGGGCTGGCCGCGCGAGAAGGCATTGTGCTGCAGGTCGTGGGTATGGGGCAGATGGTCGACCGCCGGCAGCAGGGCGCCCGAGTAGACCTTGCGGTTGGCGGTGATGCCGCCCACCGATATGCCGCCGAAGCCGACGCCATGGTAGCCGCGCTCGCGGCCGATGAAGCGTGTGCGCTGGCCTTCGCCGCGGCTGCGGTGGTAGGCCAGGGCGATCTTGAGCGCGGTGTCCACCGACTCGGAGCCGGAATTGGTGAAGAAGATGCGGTCCAGCTGCTGCGGCATGATCCGCGCCACGGCCGAAGCGGCCGCGAAGGCCTGCGGGTGGCCCATCTGGAAACCCGGCGCGTAGTCCATCTGCGCCGCCTGGCGGGCGATGGCCTCGACGATCTCGGGCCGCCCATGTCCGGCGTTGACGCACCACAGCCCGGCCGTGCCGTCCAGTATGCGGCGGCCGTGCACGTCGGTGTAGTACATGCCCTGGGCGCTGCTGAGCAAGCGCGGTTTCTGCTTGAACTGCCTGTTCGCGGTGAAAGGCATCCACAGATGAGACAGTTCAGGCGCCCCCTGCTGGCTGGCCTCGTCGTCGGCGGCAGGCGGGCCGGACATGCGGGACAGATTGGCTGATGCGCCGGCGGCTCCATCGGGCTTGGCCCCGTCATTGCCGTTGCCTTGCCGGCGGTACACGACGAAATCATAGCGATAGCCGTTTTCCTCGGGCTGAGGCCGGCGTTCTTTCTCTTGCCACTCCTGGTCGGCCAGGGGCGGGAAGAAAACATCGCCTTCCACATCGGCGTGGATTTCGGTGGCGATGATTTCGTCGGCCAGCGGCAGGGCTTCAGTGAAAATCTGCGCGCCGCCGATGATGCAGACGGAGGGCTCGTCGCCGCAGGCGGCCAGGGCGTCGGCCAGCGAGGTAAAGACGCGCGCGCCTTCGGCCACATAGGTTCGATCGCGGCTGACGACGAGATTGGGCCGGCCCGGCAGGGGACGCCCAAGGGACTCCCAGGTTTTGCGGCCCATCAATATGGGCTGGCCCATGGTGCTGCGCTTGAAGTGGGCCAGGTCACTGGGCAGCCGCCAGGGCAGGTCGTTGTCGCGGCCGATGACGCGGTTGCTGGAATAGGCGACGACCAACTTGATGTAGGGCTGGGCCATGGCAATGCCTTGTATGAGCGCGTCAGACCGCGACAGGCGCCTTGATGTGCGGATGGAACTGGTAGTCCAGGATCTCGAAGTCTTCGTATTCGTACTCGAACAGGCTGGCCGGCTTGCGCTTGATGTCCAGGCGCGGATAGGGGTGGGGCGTGCGCGACAGCTGCAGCTCGACTTGCTCGAAATGGTTGCTGTACAAGTGGCAGTCGCCTCCCGTCCAGATGAAGTCGCCCACCTGCAGGTCGCATTGCTGCGCCACCATATGGGTCAGCAACGCATAGCTGGCAATATTGAAGGGCACGCCCAGGAAGATGTCCGCACTGCGCTGGTACAGCTGGCATGACAGCTTGCCGTCGGCCACGTAGAACTGGAAAAAAGCATGGCAGGGCGGCAGGGCCATGTTGGGAATGTCGGACACGTTCCAGGCCGACACGATCAGCCGGCGCGAATCCGGGTTCTGCCGTATCTGCTGCAGCACCTGCGAAATCTGGTCGATATGACGGCCGTCGGGCGTGGGCCACGAGCGCCACTGCACACCGTATACAGGACCCAGGTCGCCGTTGGCGTCGGCCCATTCGTTCCAGATCGAGACGCCGCGCTCTTGCAGCCAGCGGACGTTGGAATCGCCCCGCAGAAACCAGAGCAGTTCTATGAAAATACTCTTGGTATGCAGCTTTTTGGTGGTGACCAGCGGAAAGCCCTGGTTCAGATCGAAACGCATCTGGTAGCCGAATACCGAACGCGTCCCGGTGCCGGTGCGGTCGGTCTTGCGGGTGCCATGTTCGTACACATGGCGCATGAAGTCTTCGTACTGTTGCATGATGATCGATCAGAAAACGGGTTTCAGTAGCTGGGACGGGCGGCTCGCGCCGTTCCGGGCCTCTGCGTTGCGCGCCTTCAGGCCTCCTCGATGGAGACCGAATGGGTGATTTCCGCCGTCTGGGCCAGCATGGCCGACGCAGAACAATACTTTTCGTGAGAAAGCTTGACGGCCCGCTCGACGGCGGCCTGGGGCAGGCCGGCGCCCGTGACGGTGAACGCGAAGTGGATCTTGGTGAACACCTTGGGGTCGGTGTCGGCCCGCTCGGCGTCGAGTTTGACCTGGCAGCCCTTGACGGCGTGCCGCCCCCGCTTGAGGATGAGCACGACGTCGTAGGCGGCGCAGCCGCCGGCGCCGGCCAGCATCATTTCCATGGGGCGCGGCGCCAGGTTGTGGCCGCCGCCCTCGGGGGCGCCGTCCATGGCGGTGACGTGGCCGCTGCCCGTGCGCGCCACGAAAAGCATGCCTTCCGGGCCGCCCCAATCTATAGTGCATTCCATTTGAGTCTCGCTGCCTGGAGTCTTGATGGGATCGGAAAGAAGTCGATCCGTAAGGGCTCAATCATAGCGCAAGCCCCGGTCCTACATCGCCGCTGGCCGGGTGACGGCCGCCCGTCCCGGCCTGCGGCCGGCGCGGAATTTTTATATCATGTCCGGGTAGAACCCGATTGACGGTCACGAACAAGGGGGCGTTATGGCCGAATCCAAAGTACTCGAGGCGCGGACCTCAACCGCAGAAGGCATGCCGACACGCTCTTTGCGTGGGCTGGATGCCGTTCTGGCCGAAGCGGGCCGCGCCCTGCAGGTACTCACTGGCTCGGCCCAGGCGAGCCGCCCGAATCCGGCCGGCCGGCAACGCGGCGAACCCGCGCTGTCAGAAGCGGAGCAGAGGCATGCCGCCGGCCTGATGCGCGTCAACCACGTGGGCGAAGTCTGTGCGCAGGCCCTGTACCGGGGCCAGGCGCTGCTGTGCGACGATCCCGCCGCGCGGACGCTGTTGCTGCGGGCGGCGGCCGAAGAAGTCGACCACCTGGCCTGGTGCGCAGACCGGCTCGAAGAATTGAAAAGCCGGCCCAGCTATCTCAATCCACTGTGGTATGCAGGTTCGTTTGCGCTGGGACTGGCCGCCGGCCGGGCCGGCACGGCGCGCAATCTGGGCTTCATGGCCGAGACCGAAGCCCAGGTGGAGCAACACCTGGACGGGCATCTTACCCGGCTGCCCGCGGCGGACGAACGCTCGCGCCGCATCGTGGAGCAGATGCGCAGCGACGAAATCGACCATCGCACCACGGCGCAAAGAGAGGGCGCCCAGCGCCTGCCCCTGCCTGCCAGGCTGGCGATGCGCGCCATGTCCAAGGTCATGACCACGACGGCCTACCGGATCTGAACCTCGCCGCTGTTGTGCTGTTGTTGTTTTGTAACGAATTAGGCAAACTACTTTTTGTTTTTTCTTGCCATTCGGGTTTCCCCTAGGTATACTGCAGTTGTGGTTGCAAGAAAGCAGTATCCAAGGCGGCAATTGCTTCAGATACAACAGTTTTCAGAAATTTCTTGCATTGCACCATTTGATGCTATACAATTTAGTTATCGGATGTCGAAACGTGATTGTAGAGGAAAACCCGAGGTAAACCCTCAGCCAACTCCAGTCACGAAGGCTCAAGCAGTAATGCTTTCGTAGCCCGACATGCCACGGTTGTCTCCTCCACCCTCCTCCTTTGGTGGATTTAGCCCGAGATCTCACGATCTCGGGCTTTTTTTTTCTGCAAACGGGACCGCCTTTCTTCTTCGCTCAGGGCGGTTGTCCCTTCCGCATCATCAAGATGGTTTTCTTCTCTTTCCGAAGATTGATGTCGGCTGTCCGAAGGGCCCCCTTTTTCGCCAGGTAATTGCTATGCTCGCGGTTACATGTTTCGTTGCATATTTTTTTTAGGGTAAGCCCTGACTGTTACAGTTTCGGCTCATAATGTCGGGTATCCGTTTCGGTTCCGCCGCGACTGCCTGGTCCGGCCTTTTTTTTACCGTTATTTTTGCGGTCTTGGCGGTGGAGCCGTATTGTCCTTGAACAACGTAGTGGGAGCTCTCTGGTCGTGCCTCAAACCTGGGACACTCTAACCTGGCTGTACATCTGTATCGTGGCCTTCACGGTCGGGGGGCTCATTGTCGCGTCCGAGCGTTGGCACGGCGCGTTCACGGGCGATTCCGACATGTCCAAGCCTCAGGCTTCGCACGCGCGCGCCGCGCCGCGGGTGGGGGGGCTGGCCGTGGTGGCGGGAAGCCTGGCGGGGCTGCTGGTGCTGGGGCCCAGCAACATGACGCTGACCTGGCTGTGGCCGGTGCTTTTCATCGCGGCCATGCCCGTATTCGTCGCCGGGCTGCTCGAGGACATCACCAAGGAAGTGGGCGCGGGCAAGCGCCTGATGGCCGCTTTCGTGTCGGCCGCCATCGCCTGGTGGCTGCTGGGCGGCGTGTCGCGCGTGGGCTTTGCCGGCCTCGACTGGGTGTTGTCGTTCTGGCCCATTTCGCTGGTCGTCACGGTCGTCGCGGTGGGCGGCTGTACCCATGCGCTCAACATCGTCGACGGCATGAACGGGCTGGCCGGCATGGTCGCCACCCTGATGGCGCTGTCCATCGGGCTGGTCGCCCTGCAGGTCCAGGACATTCCCATCTTCCTGATCGCCGCGGCGCTTGCCTCGGCCACGCTGGGTTTCCTGGTCTGGAACTTCCCGTTCGGACGGGTGTTTCTTGGCGACGGCGGGGCCTATTTCCTGGGTTTCATGCTGGCCGAGCTGGCCGTGCAGCTGGTGGTGCGCAACCCCGGCGTGTCGCCTTTCTATGCGCTCGCGGCGGTGTTCTATCCGGTGTTCGAAACGCTGTTCTCGATCTGGCGAAGGCGCTTCAAGCGCGGCACGCCGGTCGACCAGCCCGACGCGCTGCATCTGCATCAGCTGGTTTTCCGGCGTCTGGTGCGGGTCACCTTCAGTCGCGACAGCCGCCACGCGGTGCCGGCGCTGTGCAACGCCATGGCATCGCCCTATCTGTGGGTGCTGACCCTGATCGGCCTGGCTCCGGCCACCATCTGGTGGGACGACCCGGTCATCCTCTGCATCAGCCTGCTGGTGTTCGCCGGCGTGTACATCTGGATTTATACGCGGCTCGTGTCGTGGCGGCGGCCGGCCTGGCTGCTGCTGCCGTCACTGGGGCGCAACAACCGCAACAAGCACTGATTCCCGGCATGGGCTCGCGCCGCCTCCGGCTGTCCGGGCGTGCGTTTTGGCCCGCGAACCTATTAATATTGTTTTCGACAGCTCAACGTGGGAGATTCGATTTTGCAACTTCAAGACGTGAAACTGGCCGTCGTGGGCCTGGGCTATGTAGGCCTTCCTCTGGCGGTGGAATTCGGCAAGAAGCGCTCTGTCCTGGGTTTCGACATCAATGCCCAGCGCATTGCCGAACTGAAAGAAGGCCGAGACCACACGCTCGAGGTCGAGTCCGAGGAACTGGCTCAGGCCAAGCAGTTGGAGTTCGCCCACGAGGCTGAACTACTCGCGCGGGCCAACGTTTTCATCGTGACCGTGCCCACCCCCATCGACGAATACAAGCAGCCGGACCTCACCCCGCTGGTGCGCGCCAGCGAAACCATAGGCAAGGTGCTGAAGCGGGGCGACATCGTCATTTACGAATCCACCGTATATCCCGGCGCCACCGAAGAAGACTGCGTGCCGGTGCTCGAACGCGTGTCGGGGCTGCGCTTCAACGAAGACTTCTATGCCGGCTACAGCCCCGAGCGGATCAATCCGGGCGACAAGCAGCATCGCGTCTCCACCATCAAGAAGGTCACGTCCGGCTCCACGCCCGAAGTCGCCGAACTGGTCGACCAGCTTTATGGCGAGATCATCACGGCGGGCACCCACAAGGCGCCGTCGATCCGGGTGGCCGAAGCCGCCAAGGTCATCGAGAACACCCAGCGCGACGTCAACATCGCCCTGATCAACGAACTGGCGCTCATCTTCAACCGCCTGGGCATCGATACCCAGGCCGTGCTCGAAGCCGCCGGAACCAAATGGAACTTCCTGCCTTTCCGTCCGGGCCTGGTCGGCGGGCATTGCATCGGCGTGGATCCCTACTACCTGACCCACAAGGCGCAGGCCATCGGCTATCACCCCGAGATCATCCTGGCAGGGCGCCGCCTGAACGACGCCATGGGCAGCTATGTGGTGTCGCAACTGGTCAAGGCCATGACCAAGCGCCGCATCCAGGTCCAGGGCTCCAAGGTGCTGGTCATGGGCCTGGCCTTCAAAGAAAACTGCCCCGACCTGCGCAATACGCGCGTGGTGGACATTGTGCGCGAGCTGGGCGAATACAACATCGAGGTCGACGTCTACGACCCCTGGATCGATGCCGCCGAGGCCGTGCACGAGTACGGCATCACGCCCATCAAGGCGCCCGCCGAGGGCGCCTACGACGGCATCATCGTGGCCGTGGCGCACAAGCAGTTCCTGGATATGGGGCCGCAGGCCATCCGCTCGTTGGGCAAGAATCAGCATGTGCTTTACGATCTCAAGTACATCTTGTCGGCCGACGAGTCCGACCTGCGTTTGTGATCAACGGGACGAGAGGTCTGTATGAGTAATCGCTATCAAGAAGTTATCCAATCCCTGCGCGAAGAACCCAAGCGCTGGCTCGTCACGGGCTGCGCGGGCTTCATCGGCTCCAACTTGCTGGAGACCCTGCTTGCATTGGGGCAGAAGGTGGTCGGCCTGGACAATTTCGCCACAGGCCACCAACACAACCTGGACGAGGTCGAGAAAACAGTCGGGGCCGACAAGTGGGCCAATTTCGCTTTCATGGAAGGCGACATCCGCGATCTCGACGTCTGCCGCCGCGCCGTCCAGGACGTGGACTACGTGCTGCATCAGGCCGCCCTGGGATCGGTGCCGCGCTCGCTGCAGGATCCGATCACCAGCAACGATGTCAATATTTCGGGCTTCCTCAACATGCTGGTGGCGGCGCGCGATGCCAAGGTCAAGTCCTTCGTCTATGCCGCGTCCAGCTCGACGTATGGCGACCACGAGGCGCTGCCCAAGGTCGAGGACCGCATCGGCCGTCCGCTGTCTCCCTACGCGGTCACCAAGTACGTCAACGAGCTCTATGCCGACGTGTTTGCGCGCTCGTACGGCTTCGGCAGCATCGGCCTGCGCTACTTCAACGTGTTCGGCAAGCGGCAGGACCCCAACGGCGCCTACGCGGCGGTCATTCCCAAATGGGTGGCGGCCATGATCCGCGGCGAAGAAGTCGTGGTCAACGGCGACGGCGAAACCAGCCGCGACTTCTGCTTCGTCGAGAATGCGGTGCAGGCCAACATCCTGGCGGCGCTGGCCCAGCCCGCAGGCGTGAACCAGGTTTACAACGTCGCCTTCAATGCGCGCACCACGCTGAACGAGCTGTTCCAGTACCTGGCGCAGACGCTCGACAGCCAGGGCGTCAAGTACGACAAGCAGCCGGTCTACCGCGATTTCCGCGCCGGCGACGTGCGCCATTCGCAAGCCGACATCAGCAAGGCCAAAGAGCTGCTGGGCTACGAGCCCATGCACAACATCGTCCAGGGGCTCGAGGTGGCGATGCCGTGGTACACACAGTTCCTGCGCTGAATTGAAGACGTTTTCCCAACGGCTGGCCGGGCTGCATGCGGACCACCGCCGCATCGCCAAGGGCGCCGCCCGGGTGGCTTTCTTTCTCTTGCTGGGCAAGGCGGCGGGCGCGCTGAAAGAAATGGCGGTGGCCTACCGCTATGGCGTCAGCGACGCCGTCGATGCCTATCAGTTCACGCTCACCATGGCCAGCTGGCTGCCCGTCACCATCGTGGGCGCCCTGTCCGTCGTCCTGATTCCGGTGCTGGTGCGAACGCGCCGCGAAAGCCCGGAGGCGCGGGCTCTTTTCCTGGGGCAGTTGCAGGGATGGATCATCGCGCTGGGCGTGGTGCTGGCCGTCCTGAGCTATGCCGCCTGGCCGCTTCTGTTGCAGTGGGCGGGGCAAGGCCTGGATCCGCGCACCCAGCGCATGACGTCGCAGCTGATGCTGGCGTTCGCTCCGGCGGCCTTGCTGACCCTGATGACGGGCATCAGCGCCGCGCGCCTGCGCGCGCACGAACGCCACATCAACACCCTGCTGGACAGTGTTCCCGCTGTGGTGATCCTGATCTGGGTGTTGCTGGCCGCCACGGTGGACGACGTGGGTCCCCTGCTGTGGGGCACGCTGGTGGGGTATGTGATCCAGTCGGCATGGCTGTGGTGGCTGGCGTCGCGCGCCGACGGAATGTGGGGCCGCCCGCGGCTCGGGTTGTCGGCTCATCAATGGCCCGACCTGGTCAAGGCGGCGGGCGTCATGCTGGTCGGGCAGATCGCCATGAGCTTCGTCGGGCCCATCGACCAGTACACGGCGGCCAACCTGGGCGCCAACGCCAATGCCACGCTGGGCTATGCGGCGCGGCTGTTGTCGCTGGTGCTGGGCCTGGGCGCCGCGTCGGTCGGGCGCGCGGCCCTGCCTGTGTTGGCCGATGTCCAGAGCCGGGGCGACGTGGACCACGCGCGCGCCGTCGCCCTGAAATGGTCGGTATGGATGCTGGGCGCGGGCGCGGCGGCGGCCGCGCTGGGGTGGCTGCTGGCGCCGTGGGGAGTGGCCCTGCTATTCGAACGGGGCGCCTTCACGGCACAGGATACGCTGGCCGTGGCCCACGTGCTGCGTTGGGGGCTGCTGCAACTGCCGTTTTATTTTGGAGTCCTGATACTGGTGCAGCTGCTGGCCAGCCAGAACCGCTACCGCATCATGGCCGCTATCGCCGTCGGCAATTTCGCGATCAAGGCCGTCATGAATCAGGTGCTTGCGCCGGTCATGGGCACTGCGGGCATCATGCTCGCAACCAGTTGCATGTACGCCTTGTCGTACAGTTGTTATGTCTTCGTCGCGCTGCGCTCGCCCGCGCGCTGAGCCCGTTCATCAAAGGTTTCAATTGTCCCGCTCTTCCGTACGTTCTTTTCACCTGATGATAGTCATCCACTCGCTGAGCGGCGGCGGCGCCGAGCGTGTGGCGGTGGACCTGGCGGCCTACTGGGTCGACCGGGGTTTTCGTGTTTCGCTCGTGACCCAGGCCGATGCAACGAGCGATGTCTATGACGTCGACACGCGCGTCAAGCGCATCGTGATGGGCACGGCCGGCGAAAGCAGGGGAGCGCTGGCCGGCGGCCTGGCCAATCTGCACCGCGTCTGGAAATTGCGCAGGCTGATCAGGCGCGAGAAGCCGTCCGTGGTGCTGGGCATGATGACGACGTCCTCCGTATTGGCCGTGATGGCCGCCCGTGGACTGCCTTGCCGCGTGATCGCGACCGAGCACACCCATCCTCCGGCCCAGACGATAGCGCCCATGTGGCAGCGGCTGCGTCGGTGGGCCTATCCAAAGGCGGCGCGCGTGGTCGCGCTGACGTCCGGCACCGCCGCATGGATAGAAGAACATGTGCCGGGCTCCCGCCTCAGCGTGATACCCAATGCCGTGCGCTGGCCCATGCCGGTCGAAGAGCCGATGGTGGAGCCCCCGGCGCGCTACGGCAGGCGCAGGCTGCTGGCGGTGGGCCGCTTGCATGAGCACAAGGGCTTCGATCTGTTGATCGACGCATTTTCCCAGTTGGCCGGATACTTTCCCAACTGGGACCTGGTGATCCTGGGCGAAGGAGACTGCCGCGACGCGCTGCAGGCGCAGATCGAAGCGGCCGGCCTAGAACAGCGTGTTTCCATGCCGGGCCGCGTGGGCAATGTCGGCCAGTGGTATGTCGAATCCGACCTGTACGTGCTCAGCTCCCGCGTCGAGGGCCTTTCGAATACCTTGCTGGAGTCGATGGCCAGCGGTCTGGCGCCGGTGGCGTTCGATTGCGAAACGGGACCGCGCGAAATCGTGCGGCATGGCATAGACGGCGTGCTGGTCGATCCGCCGGAGGACGTGGAAGCCCTGGCCGCGCATCTGTCCGACATGATGGGAAATGAAGAAAAGCGGCGCTCCTGCGCCCGGCGTGCCGTCGACGTGCTCGACCGCTTCTCGACCGCGCGGGTCATGGCATTGTGGGAAGAAGTGTTTCGCGCCCGTTGAGCGTGTTGCGCGTGGCATGGAAAAATGGCAAATAGGCGATAGACATGTGCGGAATCCTTGGGGCCTGGGGCCCGATGCCGGAAAAGCGAGCCGCGATCGGCAGCGGCTGCGATCGCATGCGCCACCGGGGGCCGGACAGCAACGGCTTCTGGGAGGATGAGGCAGCGCAGATCGCCCTTGGGCATGTGAGGCTGGCCATTCTCGACCTCACCGAGGCCGGACATCAACCCATGGTGTCCCACGACGGCAGAAACGTCCTGACGCTGAACGGCGAAATCTATAACCATCAGGACCTGCGCCGCCGCCTCGAGCGCGAAGGGCATATGCCGGCCTGGCGGGGACACTCGGATACGGAGACGCTGGTCGAGGCCGTTTCGGCCTGGGGAATGGAAAGGGCCTTGCAAGAGACGGTGGGCATGTTCGCCCTGGCGCTCTGGGACCGCCATGACCGCAGCCTGTACCTGGCGCGTGACCGCTTCGGCGAGAAACCCCTGTATTACGGCTATGCCGAAGACGCCTTCGTGTTCGGTTCCGAACTCAAGGCCATGGCCGGCCTGCCCGGCTTCGACCGCCGCATCGAACCGCAGGCGCTGGCGCTGCTGATGCATCACAACTACATTGCCGCGCCTTTCAGCATCTACGCGGCGATGCGCAAATTGATGCCGGGCACGTGGCTGCGCCTGGATGGAGACTTGCTGGCGTCGAAGGCGCTGCCGCAGCCCCGGGCGTATTGGTCCGCCGAAGCCGTGGCGCTGGAGGCGGCGGCCGATCCCTTGGAATTCGGCTCGGATGCCGAGGCCATCGACGCCCTGGAGCGGGTGATGAGCACGGCGGTGCAAGGGCAGATGCTGTCCGATGTGCCGTTGGGCGCCTTCTTGTCCGGCGGCATCGATTCTTCCACCATCGTGGCCCTGATGCAGGCGCGAGGGGGCGGGCAGGTCAATACCTTCTCGATCGGATTCGATGTGGCCGCTTTCAACGAAGCCGAGCATGCCAAGGCGGTGGCCGCGCACCTGGGCACGCGCCATCACGAACTTTATCTGTCGGCCCAGGATGCGCTCGAGGCCGTGCCCGCGGTGGCGGGCATATACGACGAACCCTTTGCCGACTCCTCGCAGATTCCGACGATATTGCTGGCGCGCATGGCGCGCCGCGACGTCACGGTGGCGCTGTCCGGCGACGGCGGCGACGAACTGATGGGCGGGTATTCGCGCTATGTCCGGGCCGCCGCGTGGTGGGCGCGGCGCGAGAAGCTGCCGCAGGCATTGCGGGGGCCCCTTGCCCTGGGCGCGCGCGCCATGGGCGGCGCCGCGCCCCTGGGCGCCATGCGCGAGCAGGCCGGCAAGCTTGCGCGGGTTCTGCGGGCCGAGCACAGCGGGCGCTTCTACAGGCAGTTCGTGTCGTACTGGAAGCGGCCTGAAGAGGTCGTGATCGGGGCAAGCCTGCCGCCAGGGCCCTTCGATCAGGCGTCCGAGCTGAAGTTCTTGGATCACATGACCTGGCTGGACACCGTCGGCTATCTGCCCGACGACATTCTGGTCAAGGTGGACCGGGCCGCCATGTCCGTCAGTCTTGAAACCCGCGTGCCCTTGCTCGACCATCGCGTCTATGAATTCGCGCGCCGCCTGCCGTGGCACTACAAGAACCGCGACGGCCAGGGAAAATGGCTGCTGCGCCAGCTCTTGTACCGCCATGTGCCGCGCGATCTGGTCGACCGGCCCAAGAAGGGGTTCGGCGTGCCGCTTGGCCTCTGGCTGCGAGGCCCCCTGAAAGACTGGGCCTATGCGATGCTCGAGCCCGAGCGGCTGAAGGCGCAAGGCCTGTTCCATGCGCGGCCCATTCTGCAGAAATGGCGCGAGCATCAATCGGGGCGCCGCGACTGGAGTCCGCACCTGTGGGGCGTCCTGATGGCGCAGGCCTGGCTGGACGAGTCCGAATCGTGGGGGCGCGGGCCATGAAGATCCTGTTCCTCGTCAGCTCTTTGAACACCGGGGGCGCCGAGCGGGTCGCCACCACATTGGCCAGCGCCTGGGCCAGGCGCGGCGACGACGTAACGCTGGTGTCCACTTTCCCTCGGCGCGGCACGTGTTTTTATCCGCTCGACGCGGGCGTCAAGCTGGTGTGGATCGCCGACCGCCTGAACGGCGCCGGCCATCCGCTGCGCGTCACGGCAGCCAAGCTGCGCATTCTGCGCAAGATGATGGTGGACGAAGCGCCCGACGTCGTGATCTCTTTTCTGACCAACGTCAATGTCATGGCGCTGCTTGCGCATCGGGGGCTGAAAGTGCCCATCATCGTCTGCGAGCGCACCAACCCGGCGGCGGCGAGCAATAGCGGAGCGGTATTGCGCGTGCTGCGCCGGCTGACATATCCGCGGGCCGACGTCGTCACAGTGCAGACGGAATCCAGCGTCGAACCGTTCCGGCGCATGGTGCCCGGCATACGCCGGCTGGAGGTCGTCTCCAATCCGCTGCCGCCCGAGCTGCTCGAGCGGCCGCTTCGCCCCATGGTTTCGGTGGGACGCAAGCGCTTGACGGCCATGGGCAGGCTGGTGCCCGCCAAGCAGTTCGATCTCCTGATCGAAGCATTTTCGCTGTTGGCGCCCCAGCATCCGGACTGGGACTTGGTAATCTGGGGCGATGGGCCGATGCGCGATGCCCTGGTGCGCCAAGTGGCGGGCCTGGGCCTGGATGATCGCATCTCCCTGCCGGGCCGCAGCGATGCGCCCTGGGACGAGCTCTCGAAGGCGGACGCCTTTGCCCTGACCTCGGCGGTGGAGGGCTTTCCCAACGTGCTGCTCGAAGCCATGGCCCTGGGCTTGCCCTGCATCGCCTTCGACTGCCCCAGCGGCCCCGCCGAAATGACCCGGCAGGGCGAGGATGCGCTGCTTGTCCCCGTGGGCGACACCGCCGCCCTGTGCAAAGGCCTGGAGCGCCTGATGCGGGAGCCCGCGCTGCGCGCCGACCTGGCGCGGCGAGGCGCGGAGTCGGTCAGGAAGCGCTATGCTCTGCCGCAGGTGCTCGAACGCTGGGACGACATCATGAAGCAGGCTGAATAAAGGACGCTCATGGCAGACGCTCAATTGCACGTCGTACACATTATTTCGGGGCTGGGACAGGGCGGGGCCGAGACCGTGCTGCATCGCCTGGCGACCGCGCCGGAACAGACGACCCGGCATACCGTGGTGTCGATGGGCGACGAAGGTGTTTTCGGACCCAGGCTGCGTGCGGCCGGCATACGGGTGGTGACGCTGGACATGCCCGCAGGCCGGCTGACCTGGCGCGGATTGCGGCGGCTGCATCGCTTTCTGCGCGCCGAGCGGCCCGACGTGGTGCAGACCTGGATGTATCACGCCGACCTCATCGGCGGCATCGTCGCGCGATGGGCGGGCATCCGCGCCGTGTCCTGGGGCATACGCAATTCGGGCGCCAATCTCGAAAAAAGCAGTCGGCTGACCCACCTCATCGCCTGGGCCTGCGCACGGCTCTCGGGCCTGGTGCCCGCCGGCATCATCGCCTGCGCTCAGGACGCCGCGGTCCGCCACCAGGCGCGCGGCTATCGGGCCGACCGCATGGCGGTGATCCCCAACGGCTACGACCTGTCGCGATGGGTGCCCCGGCCGGGCGCCCGCGAGAGGCTTCGGCGCGAGTGGGGCATTGCGGAAGAGGTACCGCTGATCGGCAGCGTCGCGCGCTGGAATCCCCTCAAGGACCACGCCAACCTGCTGGAGGGATTCGCGGCATGCGCGCGTTCAGCGCCGCATGCGCGCTGCGTCCTGGTGGGCCACGGGCTGACGCCGGACAACGAGGCGCTGATGGCCCTCATCGACCGCTGGAACCTGCGCGACAAGGTCATTCTGCTGGGCCGCCGGGACGACGTGCCGGACGTCATGGCGGCGCTGGACCTGCATGTGCTTTCCAGTTGCGCCGAAGGGTTTCCCAATGTCGTGGCCGAGGCCATGGCCGCGGGCGTGGCCTGCGTCGTCACCGACGTGGGCGATGCGGCGCGCATCGTGGGGGACTTCGGCTGGGTGGCGCCGCCCCAGGACGGCGCCGCGCTGGGGCGGGCCATGGAAGCGGCCCTGCGCGAACGGGGCACGCCGGCCATGGCGGAGCGCCTGCGGCAGGGCAGGGAGCGCGTCGAGTGCCTGTACAGCCTGCCGGCCATGGTCTCGGCCTACGAAGCCAATTGGCGGCAGTTGGCCGCGCGGCGCCGGACGGCGCCGTCCGTCGCGGCCGGCATGGCTCGATCGGACCAGGCGCTCGATGCGGGAACCGGCTCGGGACCGGCGACGCGCTCGGCCTCGGACGCGCGCCGCCTGCTGTATGTGGTCAACAATCCCGCCTTCTTCCTCTCGCACCGCCTGCCCATCGCGCTGGCCGCCCGGGACGCCGGCTACGAAGTGCACGTGGCGACGATGGCGGGGGCGGCCTCGGCCGACATTGTCTCGCATGGCCTTCATCATCACGAGATTCCCATGTCGCGCAGCGGCAAGAATCCGCTGCAAGAGTGCGCTACCCTGTTCGCGCTGTGGCGGCTGTATCGCTCGCTGCGGCCCGACGTCGTGCATGCCGTCACCATCAAGCCGGTGCTGTACGGCGGCATTGCGGCCCGATTGGCGGGCGTGCCCAGCTACGTCGCCGCCGTGTCGGGCCTGGGCTTCATCTTCATGCGCAAGCGCGGGGGCTTCGATTTCCTGCGCTGGGCGGCGCTGCTGCTCTACCGCCTGGCCCTGGGACATCGCAACAGCCGCGTCATCTTCCAGAACACCAGCGACCGGGACGTGCTGCTCGAAGCGGGCGCAGTCCGCCAGCAGCAGGTCGAGCTCATCCGCGGTTCGGGCGTGGATCTGGACCACTTCGCGGCCCTGCCCGAGCCCGAAGGGCCGGTCGTCGCCGTCATGGTGGCCCGCCTGCTTGCCGACAAGGGTGTGCGCGAATTCGTCGAAGCGGCGCGCATGGCGTCGGGGCGTGCGGATCGCATGCGCTGGATGCTGGCCGGCAGCATGGACAGCGGCAACCCCGCCAGTATTTCCGACCAGGAGCTCCAGCGCTGGCGCGACGAGGGGGTGGTGGACTACGTGGGCGAGCAGAGCGACGTGGCCGGCCTGTACGCGCGTTCGCACATTGCCGTGCTGCCCTCCTATCGCGAAGGGCTGCCCAAGTCGCTGATCGAGGCGGCCGCCTGCGGCAGGGCTGTGGTGACCACCGACGTGCCGGGCTGCCGGGACGCCATCGAGGCGGGGCAGACGGGGCTGCTGGTGCCGCCGCACGACGCCGCCGCGCTCGCCTCGGCAGTGCAGCGCCTGGCCGACGATGCAGCGCTTAGAAAGCAATTTGGGGAAGAGGGCAGGCGCCTGGCCGAACGCGCCTTCGACGTCAGGCAGGTGGTGCAAAGACACCTCGACCTGTATGACACGTTGATCGCGGCGGCGGGCGCCACCCGCAAGTTCGAGCCTTCAGATCTGGATTGAGTCGCTATGCTGGATACTTCCGTTTTGTCCGGAATTGCGTCCTGCGGCCGAGCAGGCTGGGGCCCTTTGCATCCCGTTCCTTGCCTTGACGGCTGCGCTGGCCGTAAGAAGCCGATCTAAAAAGGAAGCCTGGCTTCTCCCGCCAGCGGGGTGAGCGCCGCGCGGAACTCCTGCTGGATGCGGTCCAGGGCCTCTTGGCTGTCGGCTTCGAAGCGCAGCACCACCACCGGCGTGGTATTGGACGCCCGCGCCAGGCCGAAGCCGTCGGCGTATTCGGCCCGCACGCCGTCTATGGTGTTGATGCTTTCAGAGGAGGGAAACCTGCCTTCGGCCTGCAGGCGCTCGATCAGCGCGTGCGGCTGGCCTTCCTGCATTTCCAGCTTGAGCTCGGGCGTGGAAATGTCCTTTGGCAGGGCCTCGAGCACCGCCGAAGGGTCTTGGCTGCGAGCCAGGATCTCAAGCAGCCTCGCCCCGGTGTACAGGCCGTCGTCGAAGCCGTACCAGCGTTCTTTGAAGAAAGTGTGGCCGCTCATTTCGCCGGCCAGCGGCGCTTCGGTTTCGGCCAGCTTGGCCTTGATCATCGAATGACCCGTTTGCCACATCAGCGGCCGGCCGCCGGCGGCCGAGATCGATGCGGCCACGTGGCGGCTGCACTTGACGTCGAAAATGATGGTGGCTCCGGGCACCCGCGACAGCACGTCGCGCGCGTAGAGAATCAGTTGGCGGTCGGGCCAGATGATCTCGCCCGACTTGGTGACCACGCCCAGCCGGTCGGCGTCGCCGTCGAAGGCCAGTCCGATCTCGCAGTCGGTGTCGCGGACATGGCGGATGAGATCCTGCAGGTTGTGCGGGTCGGCCGGGTCGGGGTGGTGGTTGGGAAAGCGTCCGTCCACTTCGCAGTACAACTCGTCCACTTCGCAGCCCAGGGCCCGGACCAATTGCGGCGCCACGGCGCCGCCCACGCCGTTGCCGCAGTCGATGGCGATCTTCATGGGCCGCGCCAAGGCGATGTCGGAAACGATGCGCTTCACGTAGTCGTCGACGAGGCTCAGGCCGCGGCGCGTGCCGGGCGTGACTTCGCCTGTCGGGTCCAGGCCGCGCATCACCTGCTTCAGTTCCTGGACGTCGGCGCCGTGCAGTGTCTTGCCGCCCATCATCATTTTGAAGCCGTTGTAGTTCGAGGGATTGTGGCTGCCGGTGATGGCCACCCCCGAACCCGTGTGCTGGGTATGGGCGCCGAAGTAGACCAGGGGAGTCGGCACCATGCCGATGTCCAGGGAGTCGACGCCCTCGGCATTGATGCCCTCTTGCAGGGCCTCGGCCAGTTCGGGGCTGCTGAGCCTGCCGTCATAACCCACGACCAGGGTGTCGATGCCTTCCCGCCGCGCCCGCAGCGCCAGCGCGCGGCCCAGCAGGCGGGCGAATTGCGCGTCGATCTGTTCGGGGACGGTGCCGCGGATATCGTAAGCTTTGAAGACGGCATCGGGCAGGTTGGAGGTCATCACGAGTTTCCTTTCATTCAGATAGCGTTGCAGCGTGTCGGCCGATTATGGCACAGCGGCCGTGGACGGAGCTTCGGCGGGGCCGCCGGCGCCGGTAAGGGCTAAAATGAAACCGGGCGGGTTGCGCCCGATGCAAAGCAAAGGCAAGCAATGACACAACTGAATGACCTCGTTCAAATCCTGGGTTCGGCCAACGTGTTGACCGGCGCCGACGCCGACTCCTACGTCGAAGACTGGCGCGGACGCTACCGCGGCCGGGCGCTGGCCGTGGCCAGGCCGGGCAACACCCAGGAAGTGGCCCAGGTCGTCAAGTGGTGCATAGCAAACAAGGTGCCCGTCGTGCCGCAGGGGGGCAATACCGGCCTGTGCGGCGCGGCGACGCCCGACGCCAGCGGATCGGCCCTTGTGCTTTCGCTCGGACGCCTGAACCGCATCCGCGGCATCGACACCGACAACGACACCATGGAAGTCGAAGCGGGCTGCATATTGCAACAGGTGCAGCAAGCGGCGCGCGAGGCGCAAAGGCTGTTCCCGCTAAGCCTGGCGGCCGAGGGCAGCTGCACCGTAGGCGGCAATCTGGCGACCAATGCCGGCGGCACGCAGGTGCTGCGCTACGGCAATGCGCGCGAGCTCGTGCTGGGACTGGAAGTCGTCACTCCGCAAGGCGAAATCTGGCATGGCCTGCGGGGCCTGCGCAAAGACAACACCGGCTACGACCTGCGCGATCTGTATATCGGCAGCGAAGGCACGCTGGGCATCATCACGGCCGCCACGCTCAAGCTCTACCCCCTGCCCGTGGCCCAATGCACGGCGCTGGTGGCCCTGAATTCCGTCGACGACGCGGTGGCTCTGCTGTCGGTGGCGCGCCGCGGTTTCGGCGCGGCGCTGACGGGCTTCGAGCTGATCGCCGGGTTCTGCCTGCATCTGGTCAACCGGCAGTATCCGCAGCAAAGGCTGCCCTTCGAGGGCGATTCCGCAACCATGCCCTGGTATGCCCTGCTCGAGATTTCCGACAGCGAAAGCGCCGATCATGCGCGCGAACGCTTCGAGGCCATCGTGGGCGAAGCCTTCGAAGCCGGTCTTGTGGCCGACGCGATCATTGCCGAGAACATCGCGCAAAGCAAGGCCTTGTGGCATTTGCGCGAAAGCATTCCGCTGGCCGAGAAAGACGCCGGCAAAAGCATCAAGCACGACGTGTCGGTGCCGGTGTCCAGGATGTCGTCCTTCATCGCAGCGACCAATGCCGCCCTGCAGGCGCGCTTTCCGGGCATCGAGCATGTCATCTTCGGGCATCTGGGCGACGGCAACCTGCATTACAACGTGGCGCGCGGGCAGGCCTTTTCCGAAGACGAGCTTTTATCGCATCAGGACGCCGTCTACGAGATCGTGCACGACAACGTCCACAAGCTGGGCGGCTCGATCAGTGCGGAACACGGCGTGGGGCAACTGAAGCGCGACGTTCTGCCGCGCTATAAAGACCCGGTCGAAATGGCCCTGATGCATCGGATCAAGCAGGCGCTCGATCCGCAAGGCCTGATGAACCCCGGCAAGGTGCTGGCTCAGCCCGCGGGCAGCACGGTGGCCGCGCAGTCGCCGAATCCGATCGAAGGATAGCCTTCTTTCCGGCAGTAGGCGTGCATGATGACGCGATCGTAGTCTTCCAGGAAGCAGCGGTCTTCGCCCCAGGGCAGCGCGACGCATTCCTTGCCTCCCCGGGTGGTTTCCAGCAAAGAGCCTTCCTGGCCGGGCGCCGGCCCCGAAAGCGTGCCGGTGCCCAGCAGGTCGCCGGGCCGCAGGTTGCAGCCGTTCACGGTATGGTGGGTGATCAGCTGCGCAATGCTCCAATACGCCTCTTTGAAATTGCTGCGTGCCAGTACATGGGGCTCGTGCCGGCCGGCGCGCGACTTGCGCGTGCTGAGGGCCACTTCGAGCTGGATGTCGATGGCGCCCGCGGCGGAGTTCTGCTCGGAAGCCAGGTAGTCCAGCGGCTGCGGATCGTCGGCGGGACGCTTGAAGGGAGCTCGAAAGGGCGCCAGGGCTTCCAGCGTGACCACCCAGGGTGAAATCGTGCTGGCGAAATTCTTGGCTAGAAAAGGCCCCAGCGGCTGGTATTCCCAGGCCTGCAGGTCGCGCGCCGACCAGTCGTTCAGTATGCAAAGCCCGAACACATGTGATTCGGCCTCGTCCATGGCGATGCGGCGGCCCTGGACATTGCCGCAGCCCACGAAGACGCCCAACTCCAGTTCGTAGTCCAGGCGCTGGCTGGGGCCGAACGAGGGGGTGCGGGCGTCGGCCAGGGGCCGGGTCTGCCCCATGGGGCGGAGAAAGTCGGCGCCCGAGACATTGATGCTGGAGGCCCGGCCGTGATAGCCGATGGGCACCCATTTGTAGTTGGGCAGCAGGGGGTTGTCGGGCCTGAAAAGGCTGCCCACCGCCGTGGCGTGGTGCAGGGAAATATAGAAATCGGTGTAGTCGCCGATGTGCGCCGGGAGCTTGAACTGGGCCGTGGCGTGTTCGCTCAGCAGCGGTTCCAGCCTTTCGCGATGAGGCGAACCGGCGCGCAGCGCGCGCGACAGGGCCAGCCGCAGGGCCGACCAATGCTCGGCATCCAGGCCCATCAGCGCATTGAGCGAGTCGCCCCGGCAGGCGTCCAGCGCCCGCGCGGCGGGACCGCTGAACGGCTGCTGCTCGGCCAGCGCGCGCAGGTCGAGTATCTGCCGGCCGATGGCAACGCCCGGACGGAAGTCGTCGCCGTCGGCGGGCTTGTAGATGGCATAGGGCAGATTCTGTACCGGAAAGCGGCAGTCATGCTCGTTGGCCGATTCGACCCAGCTCTTCAGGTCGGGTTGATGGGTTTCGTTCAGCGCGGTCATGATGTCTCCGGGTTGGGGGCCGCATGCGTGACGTCTCGGGCGGCCCAGGGGGGCGGCGTCACGGCTGCCTGGGATCGAAACGCTTGGACAGGTTCTGCCAGCACTGCAGATAGTCCTTTTGCAACAGGGGTGAATCGAGCGCCTGGGCGGTGGGATGGATGACGCGCCGCGTTTCGAACATGAAGGCCAGGGTATCGCGCAGGTATTGCGGCTTGCCGGTATCCAGGGCCAGCGCCTTGGCGAAGGTGTCGGCGTCCGGACCATGGGCGGACATGCAGTTGTGAAGGCTGGCGCCGCCCGGCAGAAAGCCCTCTGTCTTGGCATCGTACACGCCCTGGATCAGGCCCATGAATTCGCTCGCCACATTGCGATGGAACCACGGCGGGCGGAAGGTGTCTTGCATGACCAGCACGCGCGGCGGGAAGACGACGAAATCGACGTTGGCGGTGCCAGGTGTGTCCGAGGGCGAGGTCAGCACCGTGAAGATGCTTGGATCGGGGTGGTCGAAGCTGATGGAGCCCACCGCATTGAAGCGGCTGAGCTCATATTTGTACGGTGCATGCGTGCCATGCCAGGCCACCACGTCGAGGGGAGAATGGTCCATCGAAGCGCGCCACAGTCGGCCGCCGAACTTGGCGATCAGTTCGTATTCGCTGTCGATGTCCTCGTACCAGGCCACGGGAGTCTGGAAGTCGCGGGCGTTGGCCAGGCAATTGGAGCCGATCGGCCCGAGCTCGGGCAGGCGCAGCGGCGCGCCGTAGTTTTCAAGCAGATACCCGCGGGCCGTGTCGTCGTGCAGTTCGACGCGGAAGCGGATGCCGCGCGGAATGACGGCGATTTCAGCGGGAGCCACATCGATCAGGCCCAGCTCGGTGGCAAGCCGCAAGCGGCCCTGCTGCGGCACGAACATCAGCTCGCCGTCGGCGTTGTAGAAGTGCCGGCCCTGCATGCCCGCGTTGGCGGCATACAGATGAACGGCCACGCCCGAGAGATCGTCCGGGCTGCCGTTGCCCGCCCAGCTGCGCACGCCGTCGATGAAATCGGTGGCTGTCTCGGGCAGGCCCATAGGGCTCCAGCGTAGCGGCTCGGGAGGAGTGGGCGCGTCGCCGAAGCGGCTGGCCCAGCCATGTGCTTCATAAGGGGTGAACGCGGTCTGCCCGGCCGCCGCCGGGCGGATGCGATAGAGCCAGGAGCGGCGGTTCTCCACGCGCGGAGCGGTGAAGGCCGTGCCGGACAGCTGCTCGGCATACAGTCCATAGGGACAGGCCTGGGGCGAGTTGCGCCCCGGCGGCAAGGCCCCCGGCAGCGCCTCGGTGGCCCAATCGTTGCAAAAGCCGGTCTGGTACTGCAGGGAAGTCATGGTAGATCTCCAGAAGGGGAGGGGACTTCTATGGAGGTGCTTCCTCGATGGCATATTATCATCGCGAGGAGCCCGGATTATTCATCCACCAGCCATTTCCCCTGATGAATCCGCACGATGACGCGGGCGCGCTCGTCCAGGCCCACGTGATCGTCGGGCGTCATGTTGTACACGCCTTGCGTGCCGCTGAAGCCGCGCGTGGCCTCCAGCGCATCGCGCAGGGCGGCGCGGAATTCGCGGGTGCCGGGGCGGGCCGTCTTCAAGGCGACGGGTATGGCGTGCTCCAGCAGCAGATAGCTGTCGTAGGCGTTCGATATGAAGGTGGTGACGGTGCCTTTGCCGTAGGCTTGCTCGTAGCGCGAAATAATGTCCAGCGACAGCTTGCGCGAGGGGCTTTCGGGCAGCTGCTCGGCGACCAGCAGCGGCCCGATGGGCAGATAAGTGCCTTCGCAGTCCTTGCCGCATACGCGCAGGAAATCATTGTTGGCCACGCCGTGAGTCTGGTATATGCGGCCGGTGTAGCCGCGCTCTTTGAGGGCCTTCTGGGGCAGCGCGGCCGGCGTGCCCGAGGCCGCGATCAGGATGGCATCGGGCTTTGTGGCGATCAGCCGGAGCGCCTGGCCGGTGACGCTGGTGTCGGTGCGCTGAAAGCGCTCGCTTGCGGCGATCTTCAGGCCTTCGGCCTGGGCGAGCGGTTTGAGCGCATGCCAGTATCCTTCGCCCGTGGCGTCCGAGAAGCCGATATAGCCGACGCTCTTGATGCCGGTGCGCACCATGTGCTGGACGATGGCTTCCACCATCATTGCGTCGTTCTGCACCGACTTGAAGACCCATTTCTTCTTCTCGTTCATGGGCTCGATGATGGCGGCGCCCGCTCCCATGGCCATCAAGGGCGTGCCCGTCTCCGCGGCGACTTCGGTAATCGCGATTGAATTGGGCGTGGTCGTCGATCCGATGAGCGCGTCGACCTTGTCGTCGTTGACGAGCTTGCGCACGTTCTTCACCGCCGTTGTGGGGTCCGACGCGTCGTCCAGCATGATGTATTGGATCGACTGGCCGGCCACGCTGTCCGGCAGCAATTGCAGGGTGTTTTTCTCGACCGTGCCCAGGGAAGCGGCCGGGCCCGTCTCCGACACGGTGATCCCTATCTTTATCTGGGCGGACGCGGTGTGTGCCGCGCCCAAAGCGGTTGAAAGCAATATTGCGGCGATGGCCAGTTTCATGATTGTCTCCGGTAGTGTTATTGAGTCGTTGCCCGTTTGTCGAGTCGTTGCCGGGCTGGAAGAATCCCGGGCCTCATCCCGGCGCGGGAGGCGGCCCTTCCTGTGCGATCAGGCGGTCCAGGATGCGGCGGTACCGCACCGGTCCCGCGTCGATGGAGAGCAGGGTGGGGGACAAGGGCGCGGATGCGCGATCGATCGCGCGCTGCTGGCCGCGTATCATGGGTTCATCCTGCTCGGCGAAGGCATAGCGGCGCAGTTCGCCCAGTTTGCGGCCTATGGCCTCTTTCTCGGCTTCCGGAAAGGGCAGCGGGTTCTGGCGTATGGCAACGAAATGGTAAAGCGTGCTGCGTTCGGTCTGGGGGGTAAGAAGGTGGATGCCGTAGATGCCGGTGCCCTGCTCGCGCGCGTCGCCCACAGCCTTGACCCCGGCGTCGTTCAGCAGATTACAGGGCGCGGTCCAGCGCATCGACGCCCATAAGTCGACCGGCTCGCCATCGCGGCGAAACAGCATGTCGAAAAGCCCGGGCGGCGGCACATCGGGCATGTAGCGGCTGACCGTGAGGCTTTGGCCCGCTTCTTGGAGGTCGATCTGGGCGTCCACCGTCTGGGCGTTGCCCAATATGCCGTCATGCAGGAACGAGACATGGCTTAGATCGAGCAGGTTGTCCACCACCAGCCGATAGTCCACGTTCATCTCCAGATGATCGCGCATGCTGGTCACGCCCGGGTCCGCGCGGTCCAGCAGTGAATAGTCGGGAATCGCGGACAGGTCGGGCTCTTGTTCGCCCGGCCACACCCAGATCACCGTATGCTTTTCCACCGCGGCGTAGCGGCGGACCTGCAGCCCCGCGGGCCGTCGACCGTCGCCGTGGGGATTGCGCACGCAGCGGCCCTGCATGTCGAACTCCAGGCCGTGGTAATTGCAGCGCAAGAGCCGTCCGTCGCCGCAGACGCTGCCCAGGTGCAGGGGCGCGAAGCGGTGCGGGCATCGGTCCTGCAGGGCCGAGACCGAACCGTCGGGCGCCCGGATCAGCACCATGTCCTCGCCGAGCAGGGTGCGCGGCGTCGGCGTGCCGGGCCGCAGGTCCTGGGACCACATCGCCGCATACCATCCGTTACGTAGCCATGTCATGGCTTCCTCCTTTTACCCGTTCGTCGCGAATCATGCGCTGCAGGATGGAGCGGAACTGCATCAGCGCCGCGTCCGCCACGATGGCCACCATGTCTCCTTCGGGGCGGCTGTCGATGATGCGCTGCTGGGCTTCGATCATGCGGCGGTCTTCTTCGAAGGCGGTGACCACGCTTTGGTAGATGCTGTCGGTCACCGAGGCATCGTCAAGGGCGAAGTTGTGCGGGACCGCCCAGAAATAATGCGTGGTGGATGCGGTCTCGGGGGTCAGGGCCTGGCAGCTGCGAAACTCGAGCGCATCGTGGCGCTTGCCTTCCCGGGCGCCCGTGTCCGCGGCCTGTACGCCCGAATCCATCAGCAGCACGCCGGGCACCCAGAAATCGTAGATGTACCAGCGGTCGACATCCCCCGGGAACCGCCCCACTTTTTGATGGAAGGGCGCCGGCTGGTCGTCGAGAACCCAGCGTTCGACGTTCACGCCCCGCTCCATGCGGCGGATGGCGGGACGTTGTCCGGCCAGCGCGTCGGTGCCTCCCAAAGTGTCCGGATGGACGAAGGTGAGATGGGAGAAATCGAGCAGGTTGTCGATGATATAGAGATAGTTGGCCTGATAGTGCATGTAGCCCGGCTTCATGCGCCATTCCGGGCTGTCCAGCGAAAAGGTATCGGGAATCAGATCGGGGTCGGCCTTGTCGGCATCGCCCATCCAGATCCAGACCCAGCGCTTGCTTTGCACGACGGGATACGTGCGCACGCGGGCCTTTTCGGGTATCTGCGGCTGCCCCGGGATTTCGATGCAGACGCCCCGCGCGTCGAACTTGAGGCCGTGATACATGCACCGGATGGCGCTGCCTTCCTGGCGTCCGAGCGACAGCGGCGCCCAGCGATGACAGCAGCGGTCTTCCAGGGCCGCCACCTGGCCGTCCTCGCTGCGATAAAAACAGATGTCCTGGCCGAGGATCTTGCGGCTGAGCAGCTGGCCCGGCACCACTTCGTGGTCCCAGGCAGCCACATACCAGCTGTTGTACAGAAATTCGCCTGTCTCCATGAGTGCACCCTGGTTTTCATCTAATTAAATGCGCTTAACATGGTTATAAGTTAGTGGTAACGCTTAACATTGTCAAGCGAATTTACTAGAATGGCATGCAGCCATCTACGCCACAGGATTCTTATGTCGCCCAGTCCCAAAATACCTATTTCAGGTCGATTGCGAAGCAGCGCCCCAAGAAGGGATCGTGCCGAAGCAACGCAAGACGACCAGGAAAAGCCCCAGAAGGGCATTGCATCGGTGGAAACCGCCATCAATCTGCTGCGGATCGTGGAAACGGCGGGCCAGCCCATGGCCTTGAAGGAAATCGCGTCGGCCGCTCGATTGAGCACCGCCGCCACGCACCACTATCTGGTCAGCCTGGTGCGGACCGGCCTGGTGCGCAGAAACCCGGCCACCAGCCAATACGAGCTGGGCCAGTATTCACTGCAGTTGGGCCTCACGGCGCTGCGCCGCCTGGACCTGGTGGAGGCCGCCAGCGAGGCCCTGCGGCAACTGCGCGATCAAACGGGGGAAAGCTGCTTCTTCTCTGTCTGGGGAAGCCATGGCACCACCATCGTGAAATACCTCGAAGGCGTGCATGCCGTGACCGTCGAGGTCCGGCTCGGGCTGGTGCTGCCCCTGCTCGGGTCGGCCACGGGGGCGGTCTTTCTCACCTGGCTGCCCGATGCGGCGCTCAAGCCGGTGCTGGACAGCGAATATGGGCGCGACGGCCCGATTCCCGCGAAGCGGATCGAGCGCATCCGCGCCCAGGTCCGGCGCGACGGCTTCGGCATCACGCAAGGCGGCCTGCTGCCGCGCATCGGGGCTCTGGCCGGCCCGGTCTTCAATCACGAGGGGGAACTGGCGGGCGCCTTGACCATATTGGGATGGAACGACGAGCTGGACACGTCGCGCGAAGGCAGGCCGGCGCAGGTCCTGATCGAACAGGCGCGCGAAGTGTCGGCCAGGCTCGGCCACCTCGGCTGACAGCCGAAGCGGCGGATTCATCGCGCCGCCTGGTTGGCGCTGCTGTCTATCGGCGCTGGCAGCGCGGACAATAATAGGTGGCGCGCTGGCCCTGCACGATGCGGCGGATGGGCGTGGCGCAGACCCGGCAGGGTCGATTCTCGCGGTCGTAGACCGCCGCATGTATCTCGAAATACGACCCCGGCTGCCCGGTGGCATTGACGTAGTCGCGCAGGGTGCTGCCGCCGGATGCCAGGGCGTCGTGCAGGGTGGCCCTGATGGCTTGGCACAATCGCTCGCAGCGCTGCAGCGACAGGCGGCCCGCGGGGGTCGAAGGGTGGATGCGGGCGCGGAACAGGGCTTCGGAGGCATAGATGTTGCCGACGCCGACTACGATACTGCCGGCGAGCAGGGCCTGCTTGATGGCCACGCGCTTGCCGCGCAGTTGGGCATGCAGAAAGGCCGGCTCGAGCTCGGGCCCGAAAGGCTCCACGCCCAGCTTGGCCAGCAGGGGGTGAGCCAGCAGGGGGCCGTCGCGGCTGTCGTGCCACAGCACCGCGCCGAAGCGGCGCGGATCATGCAGCAAGAAGCGGGCGTGGTCGAATATCCATTCGATGTGGTCGTGCTTGCGGCGGGGCTCGTCCAACGGCGCGCTGCGCAGCGAACCCGACATGCCCAGGTGGACGATCATGGTGCCGTGGTCGAAGTTCAGCAGCAGGTACTTGCCGCGCCGCTCGCAGCTTTGAACGACCTGGTCGGCCACGCGGGCGGACAGGTCGGCGGGCACCGGCCAGCGCATGCGCGGTTCGTGGACCAGCAAACGGCGCAGCGGACGGCCGGGCATGATCGTCGCAATTCCGCGACGCGTGGTTTCAACTTCTGGGAGCTCGGGCATGGCAGGGTGCTAACATCGCTAAATCTGATAATGTATTTTCGCCATTTTGCGCTTTCCGTATCGGCGCCGCAGCGGCGGTTCATGAATGAAACTATCCAGTCTTCTGTTTTGGGCAGTATCGGCAAGTTTGTGTGTACAGTTTCCCGCTGAGGGGCGTGCGGCGCAAGACGAGGTCGTCGAGCAGATACGCTTGCGCGCCGGCGAGCCGCCGGCGATAGGCCTCACATCCGAACTGCTGTACCGCATACTGCTGGCCGAGATCGCCGCCCAGCGCGGCGACTTCGACGTCGCCAGCGCACAGTTTCTGAGCCTGGCAAAGGATACCTCCGATCCGCGCCTGGCTCAAAAGGCGTTTCGGGCGGCCATCATCGACCGCAACATGGCGCGCGCGAATGAAGCCGCGCAGCAGTGGGTCCTGCTGGCGCCGGGCGATCCCGAGGCGGTGGCCAGCTCGCTGGCCCTGGCGGCGTCCAACGGGCAGACGGCCGGCATGGCCTCGGCTTTATGGAAGCGCATCGAGCAGGCCGACGACAAGAGCACGGCCATCCTGCAGGCCGCGGCCATCATTTCCAAGCTCAACGACAAGAACGTGGCGCTGGACGTGCTCGAGCGCACGCTGCGCGCGCCCGTCCGCTCGCTTCCGATCTCGCACGTGGTGCTGGCGGATGCCGCCTGGGCGGCCGGCGACCCTGCGCGCGCGCTCGAAGAGGCCCGCCAGGCGCAGTCGCTCGACCCCAGCCTGGAGTCGGCCGCCCAGCGCGTACTCGAATACGGCATGAGCGTCGACCCCGAAGCGGCGATGACCGAGGCCCGCGCCTTCATACAGGCTCATCCGGATGCGGCCAAGATCCAGCTTCTGCTGGCCAACCACCTGGTGCGGCGGGGGGATTTCGACGGCGCCCTGAACGTGGTGCGCACCCTGCGCCAGCGCACGCCCGAGGACTTCGACCTGCTGTACACCGAGGCCGAGATCAATTTCCGGGCCGACCGGCTCGAGGCCGCGCGCAGCCTGCTGCTGCAATACGTCAACGTGCAGACCCAGCGGCGCCAGGCGGTGGACGACCGTGTGACGGACGCCATGGGAGACACTTCGGACGCCCGCCTGATGCTGGTCAAGATCGCCGAGAAGCAGGGCGACCTGGCCGAGGCCATACGCCAGCTCGAACAGATCGACGATCCGTCGCTGGTGTTCCAGGCGCGCATCCACAAGGCGGTGCTTGAAAGCCGGCAAGGCAATCTGGCCCAGGCCCGGCGCACCATCGATGCGCTCAAGCCGGCCGACGACCGCGAGCGCGCCGTCATCGCCCTGACGATGTCCTCCATACTGCGCGAGGCCGGCCGCACCGAGCAGGCGGTCGAAGTGCTGGTCGAGGCCGACAAGAAGCTTCCCGATACGTCCGAGATCAAATATGACCTGGCCATGCTGTACGAGCGGCAGGGCCGCTTCGAAGAATTCGAGGCGCTGATGCGGCGTGTCATCGAGCTTCAGCCCGACGACGCCAACGCCTACAATTCGCTGGGCTATACCTTCGTCGACCAGAACACCCGGCTGGACGAGGCCCGCGACCTGCTCGAGCGGGCCCTGGAGCTCGAACCCGACAACCCCTACATTCTCGACAGTGTGGGCTGGTACTTCTATCGCGTGGGCGACTACGAGGCTGCGCGCGAATACCTCGAACGCTCATACGAACTGATGCCGGCGGCCGACGTCGCCGCCCATCTGGGCGAGGTGCTGTGGCACCAGGGGCGGCGCGACGAAGCCCGCCGGATATGGCGCGCCGCGCTCGCCAAGGACGCCGACAACGAAGTGCTCAATAAAACGATGCAACGCTTTGGGGTATCGCGCTGATGCTTGACACATTCCTTCCCGCGCGCCGCCGTCTGATGGCGGGCGGCTTGTCCGTGGCCGTGGCGATGCTTGCCGGCTGCGCTTCGCCGCCCAGCATCGAAGGCGCCGCCGACGGGCCGTCCTTCGATCGCGGCGGCCGCTTCGCGCTGCTGGTCGAGTACCGCGGCGGCAAGCAGGACGCCGTGCAGGGCGGATTCGCCTGGCGCGACACGGCCGCCGGGCAGCGGCTGGACCTGGCCAATCCCCTTGGCAACACGCTGGCGCGTATCGACGTCCAGCCGGGTCGCGCGCTGCTGACGCGCAGCGACGGCACGACCGAGACGGCCGCCGACCCCGACGCGCTGGTCGAACAGGTGTTGGGCAGCCCCATCCCCGTGGGCGGCCTGCGCGACTGGTTGCGCGGACGGCTTGCGCCGGGGCCTTCCGAGCATGTCGAGAAAGGCGCCGACGGCCGCCTGTCCCGCTTTGCGCAAAACGGCTGGCGGGTCGAGCTGTCCCGCTACGACGAGCTCGGTCCCCGCCTGCTGCGCCTGCGCCGCACCGAACCCGCCCGCGACATCAGCCTGCGGCTGGTAATTGATCAATAGCCGGCTTATGCGTCTTTATGACGTTCCGGCGCCGGCCAAGCTGAACCTGTTCCTGCACGTCACCGGGCGTCGCGAGGACGGCTATCATCTGCTGCAAACGGCTTTCCGTTTCGTCGATCTGTGCGACACGCTGCACTTCGAGCGGCGCGGCGACGGCCTGATCGCGTGCGATAACGCGCTGCCCGGCTTGCGAGCCGAAGAGGACCTGATCGTGCGGGCGGCCCGGGCGCTGCAGCAAGCCGCCGGCATCAAGTGGGGCGCGCAGATATCGTGCGAGAAGCGCATCCCGGCGGGGGGCGGCCTGGGAGGCGGCTCCAGCAATGCCGCAACCGCCCTGATCGCGTTGAATCGCTTGTGGGACACCGGTTTGAGCCGCCGGCAACTGATGGAACTGGCGCTGCCGCTGGGCGCGGATGTGCCCGTATTCGTCTTCGGCCGGCCGGCCTTTGCGGAAGGCGTGGGCGAGGTGCTGACGGACATCGAGCTGCCCGAGCGGGCCTACCTGATTGCGCGGCCCGCCCAGCATGTTTCCACCCCGCACGTTTTTACCGACCCTGGCTTGACACGGGATACAAAAAGCATCAAAATAACGGTCTTTGCTGATTGGCAACTTGAACAGCAAGCGAAGCAGATGCAGGCGGGCCAAATACAGGGCATGCGGGCTGGTTTTTTTGGCCGCAACGACCTGGAGCCAGTGGTTAGGGCCCGGTATCCCACGGTTGAAAAAGCGTTGGCTTTTTTGGCCGAACACGGAATACCGGCACGCATGACCGGTTCAGGGGCCTGTGTTTTTGCCGAGTTTGTAACGTATGATCAGGCTGTGCTGAATCAGCAAAAAATAATCGGTAAAATACCTTACTGTGGCGACACGGTTCCGGTCATCGATGCAACGTGGGCCTGCCATGGGTTGCTCGATCACCCCCTGAGGTATTGGACCAAAGATTAATTGGGGAATCGCCAAGCTGGTTAAGGCACTGGATTTTGATTCCAGCATGCGAAGGTTCGAATCCTTCTTCCCCAGCCATTTTCACGCAGCCATGGTTGACGGCCATTGGCGCATACAACAAGCTGTTGAGTCAGCGCGCTTCACCGGCGCGCGTCAACAGCTTTATTATTGACGCCACGGAATCTCATCCATCATGGCAAATGACAGATTCATGATCTTCACCGGCACCGCCAACCCCCGTCTGGCGGTCGACGTTGTCAATCATCTGGACATGTCGCTCGGCAAAATGACCGTAGGCCGTTTCTCCGACGGTGAAGTCATGGTCGAAATCAACGAGAACGTGCGCGGCAAAGACGTTTTCGTCCTGCAGCCCACCTGTGCTCCCACCAACGACAACCTGATGGAAGTCATGGTCATGGTCGATGCGCTGCGCCGGGCATCGGCAGGGCGCATCACCGCGGCCATCCCCTATTTCGGCTATGCGCGGCAAGACCGCCGGCCGCGCTCGGCGCGGGTCGCCATCTCGGCAAAGGTCGTGGCCAACATGCTGCAGGTCGTGGGCGTCGACCGCGTCATGACGATGGACCTGCATGCCGACCAGATACAGGGCTTTTTCGACATTCCCGTCGACAACGTCTATGCCGGCCCGATTCTGCTGGGCGACATCTGGCGCCGCAACTACAAAGACGTGGTGGTGGTTTCCCCCGACATCGGCGGCGTGGTCCGGGCGCGGGCCCTGGCCAAGCAGCTCGAGGCCGACCTGGCCATCATCGACAAGCGCCGCCCGCGCGCCAACGTGTCCGAGGTCATGAACATCATCGGCGAGATCGACGGCCGCACCTGCATCATCATGGACGACATGGTCGACACCGCCGGCACGCTGTGCAAGGCCGCGCAGGCCCTGAAAGAGCGCGGTGCGCGGGCCGTCTACGCCTATTGCACCCATCCCGTCCTGTCGGGCGGCGCCGTCAATCGCATCAACGAATCCGAGCTCGACGAACTCGTGGTCACCGACACCATCCCGCTGTCCGAAGAAGGCAGCGCCTGCGGCAAGATCCGCCAGCTGTCCTGTGCTTCGCTGCTGGGCGAAACCATGCTGCGCATTTCCAACGCCGAGTCGGTCAGTTCGCTGTTCGTCGAGTAAGCCCATCCGCCTTCCTGCTGGTCGCGGCAGGAAGGCGATAGCGCGCAGCGCCATGCGCTGCGTTTTTGAACGGGGCATCAGCCCCTTATGTTTTGGAGTACATCCATGAAATTCAACGCCACCCCGCGTAGCGTACAAGGTACGAGTGCGAGCCGCCGCCTGCGCCACGCTGGCCGTGTTCCCGCCATCGTCTACGGCGGCACCGAGCCGCCCGTCAATATCGAGCTGGATCACAACGAGATCTTCCACGCCCTGCGCAAAGAAGCCTTCCACGCTTCCATTCTCGACATGCAGCTCGAAGGCAAGACCCAGCAAGTGCTGCTGCGCGCAGTGCAATGGCATCCGTACAAGCCCCAGGTCCTGCACGTCGATTTCCAGCGCGTCCTGGCCCAGCAGGCGCTGACCACCAAGGTGCCCCTGCACTTCATCAATGGCGACTCCTCGCCCGCGGTCAAGGTAAGCAAGGCCATCATCAGCCACGTGCTGACCGAGCTTGAAATCCACTGCCTGCCCGCCGACCTGCCCCAGGCCATCGAAGTCGACCTGAGCTCCCTCGAAGCCGGCGCGACCCTGCACCTGGCCGATATCCAGCTGCCCAAGGGCGTGACCTTCGTGGGCCAGGGCGAAGCCGCCAACCCCGCGTTGGCCACCGCGCTGGTCAAGGGCGGCGGCGCATCGGCTGACGACGCCGAGGGCGGCGAAGACGCTGCTTCGGGCGACGAACCCGCGGCCGAGTAATTGCTTCCGCGCATGGGCGCCGGGGCGGGCCATGCCCGCCGACGGCGCCGACGACCCCCTCTGGCGCGCGCCATAGGGGGTTTTGCTTTTGTGCTTTACGATAGCGCTTTTGCATCATGAGCTCGTTCGGACGCGCAGTTCGCGTGTCCGTGGGCAGCACATCAATAAAGACAGTGTTATGAAACCAGCTATTCGCCTCATCATCGGCCTGGGCAATCCCGGCCCCGAGTACGAAGCCACGCGGCACAACGCGGGGTTCTGGCTTGCGGATCAGCTGGCCGACGACCTGCATGCTTCGTTTACGCTCGAGAAAGGCTTCTCCGCCTGGGTGGCGAAAGCCCGCGTCGATGGCGAAGCGGTATTGCTGGCCAAGCCGACCACCTTCATGAACCGTTCCGGCCAGGCGGCCGGTGCGCTGATGCGCTTCTACAAGCTCACGCCCGCACAAGTGCTGGTGCTGCACGACGAGCTCGATCTCATGCCGGGCCAGGCCAAGATCAAGCAGGGCGGGGGGCACGCCGGCCACAACGGGCTGCGGGACATCCAATCGGCTTTCTCCACCCCCGACTTCTGGCGTCTGCGCATCGGCATCGGCCATCCGCGCTCGCTGGGCCTGGCGCAGCAGGTCGTGGGCTTTGTGCTGGCTCCGCCCCGGCGCGACGAACTGCTCGAGATCGAAAAGGCCCTGGAACGCAGCCGGGTCGTCGTGCCGGCGCTGTTGCGGGGCGATTTCGATCAGGCCATGCAGCAGCTTCATGGCGGCAACAGTGTGCAGGGCGTTTGATGTCTGCCGCGCCTGACGGGGCCCGCGCGATGACGTTTCGCCAGGAGTGGCGCGACTTCCTGCGCTTCGTCGTCAGGCCGCGCGCCGCGCCGCGCCTTCCGCGCCGGCCGGGCCACGGCGAGTGGCTGGACTGGTTTCCCGATGTGTCGGCGGGCCGCCTGCTTCGGTGGGCCGTTGTGCTGTGGGCGATCAACCTGCTGTTTCTCGGGCCGATCGCCCTCGCTGCGGCGGGCGCCGGCGGCGCCGAGCACCGGCTCGACCTTGGCAACATCCCATGGCTGCAAGCCCTCATCTGGGCGCCCATCGTCGAAGAGTTGACGTTTCGCCACGGACTGCGCCAGCCGGGCAGAGCGGTCTGGCTGGTTCCGGCCTGCGTGGTCGCCCTATTGGCAGGCCCCAAATGGTACGCGGTGGCCCTGGTGGGCGCCGTGGTGCTGCTGTGCTGGTGGCCGTATTTGCGGCGAGCCCCGGCAAGACCGGCCGCCTTGCCCTGGCGCTGGCGCCGCGCCTATTTGCGCGTGTTTCCCTGGGTGGTGCATGGCTCCTGCCTGCTGTTCGCCGCGGTGCACCTGAATAACTTTTCGTTGAACCAGACGCCGTGGTGGCTGATGCCGCTGCTGGTGCTGCCCCAGTGGCTGACCGGCCTGGCGCTGGCATGGCTGCGCGTACGGCGCGGCATAGGCGCCAGCATGCTGCTGCACGGCATGTTCAATGGCGGACCTTTGCTGGTGGTATGGCTGGTCCTGCAATGGATGCCCCTGCCGCCAAGTTAGAATAGCCCCTATTTGCTTGCGATTTTTCGCTCTATTTATTTTTCAGGACTCCCATGGCTTTGCAATGCGGCATCGTTGGCCTGCCCAACGTCGGAAAATCTACTTTGTTCAACGCCCTGACCAAGGCGGGCATTGCGGCGGAAAACTATCCCTTCTGCACCATCGAGCCCAATGTGGGCGTGGTCGAAGTGCCCGATGCCCGGCTGGCGGCGCTGGCTGAAATCGTCAAGCCCGAGCGCGTTCTGCCCGCCGTGGTTGAATTCGTCGACATCGCCGGCCTGGTCGCCGGCGCGTCCAAGGGCGAGGGCCTGGGCAACCAGTTCCTGGCCAACATCCGTGAAACCGACGCCATCGTCCACGTGGTGCGCTGTTTCGAGGACGAGAACGTCGTCCACGTCGCCGGCCGCGTCGATCCGATCTCCGACATCGAGGTCATCAACACCGAGCTGGCCCTGGCCGACCTGGCGTCCGCCGAGAAAGCCCTGCAGCGCCATCAAAAGACGGCCCGCTCCGGCGACAAGGACTCCATCAAGATGGTGGCCGTGCTCGAGAAAATCATTCCCGTATTGAACGAGGCGCGGCCCATCCGCTCGCTGGCGCTCGAAGAAGACGAACTCGCCCTCATCAAGCAGTTCTGCTTCATCACCGCCAAGCGCTGCATGTACGTGGCCAATGTGCGTGAAGACGGCTTCACCGGCAACCCGCACCTGGACGCCGTGCACAAGTACGCCGAGGCCGAGCACGCGCCCGTGGTGGCCGTGTGCGCCGCCGTCGAGGCCGAGATCGCCGAGCTCGACGACGAGGACAAGGCCGTGTTCCTGGAAGACATGGGCATGGACGAGCCCGGCCTGAACCGCGTCATCCGCGCAGCGTATTCCTTGCTGGGACTGCAAACCTATTTCACGGCCGGCGTCAAAGAGGTGCGCGCCTGGACCATCCACATCGGCGACACCGCGCCCCAGGCCGCCGGCGTCATCCACACCGACTTCGAACGCGGCTTCATCCGCGCGCAAACCATCTCCTACGACGACTACATCGCCTGCAAGGGCGAGCAGGGCGCCAAGGAGGCTGGCAAGATGCGGGCGGAAGGGAAGGAGTATGTGGTGAAGGACGGGGATGTGTTGAATTTCTTGTTCAACGTCTAAGCAGCCGGTGCTGAATCTTCAGGTTGATACTCGCTATGCAAATAGAGGTAATAGCCAACTGAAAATAGGGTAACGATGCGTGGGATTACCCCATTTTCGAGAGGACGCTAATGGCATTCGAGCCCTGTGATACTTGTTATCGAGGATAATTGTCACGAATCGATACAGTGCTAGCCCAGTAGCAGGGCAAGCAGGCACGGATAGAAGTGTCAGCATGGAGGGATGACAGGCTATGAATAAGCAGGCGCTCAGCGAACGCGACATCTGCACCAAGTTCATCACGCCGGCTTTGGAACAGGCCGGATGGGACGTCCTGACCCAAGTGCGCGAAGAATTCCTGCTGACCAAGGGCCGCATCATCGTGCGTGGCAAACTGCACACACGCGGTCAGCATAAGCGCGCCGACTACGTGCTGTTTCACAAGCCCAATCTGCCCATCGCCGTCATCGAAGCCAAAGACAACAAGCACGCTGTTGGCTCGGGCATACAACAGGCTCTTGGCTATGCCGACATGCTGCAAGTACCTTTCGTGTTCAGCAGTAATGGCGATGGCTTTCTGTTTCACAACAAGATCGCCAAGGACGGTGTGATCGAGCGCGAACTGAGCCTGGATGAGTTCCCCAGTGCCGATACGCTGTGGCAATGGTGGGCAGAGCATCAGGGGTTGAGCACGCAGCAACAGGCTCTGGTAGCCCAGGACTACTACAGCGATGGCAGCAACAAGACGCCCCGTTACTACCAGTTGCTCGCCATCAACAAGACCATTGAGGCGATTGCCAAGGAGCAGAAGCGCATTCTGCTGGTGATGGCCACGGGCACAGGCAAGACCTACACCGCCTTCCAGATCATCTGGCGGCTGTGGAAGTCGCGTGCCAAGAAACGCATCCTGTTCCTGGCGGACCGCAACATCCTGGTCGATCAGACCATGACCAACGACTTCAAGCCGTTCGGCGCGGCGATGACCAAGATCCAGAAGCGGCAGGCCAACAAGTCGTATGAGATCTATCTGTCGCTTTACCAGGCCGTCACCGGTAACGAAGAAGAACGGAACATCTACAAGCAGTTCAGCCCGGAATTCTTCGATCTGGTCGTGATCGACGAATGCCACCGAGGCAGCGCCGCCGAAGATTCTGCCTGGCGCGAGATCCTGACGTATTTCCATTCCGCCACACAGATCGGCCTGACCGCTACGCCCAAGGAAACCAGGGACGTATCCAACATCGACTACTTCGGCGAGCCCATTTACACCTACTCGCTACGTCAGGGCATCAATGATGGCTTTCTCGCACCCTACAAGGTAGTGCGCATCGACCTGGACAAAGACCTGACCGGCTGGCGTCCCGACAAGGGCATGCTCGACAAGCACGGCAACGAGATCGAAGACCGGATCTATAACCAGCGTGATTTTGACAAGACGCTGGTACTGGAACAGCGCACGCACATGGTGGCGCGCAAGATCAGCGAATACCTGAAGGCCAGCAACCGCTTTGACAAGACCATCGTCTTCTGCGACAACATCGACCATGCCGAACGCATGCGCCAGGCGTTGGTCAACGAGAACGCCGACCTGGTGGCGCAGAACCATCGCTATGTCGTGCGCATCACCGGCGACAATGAAGAAGGCAAGATGGAGCTGGACAACTTCATCTTCCCGGAAAGCAAGTATCCCGTCATCGCGACTACCTCCAAGCTGATGACTACGGGCGTCGATGCCCAAACCTGCAAGCTCATCGTGCTGGATCAGCGCATCCAGTCCATGACCGAGTTCAAGCAGATCATTGGTCGCGGAACGCGTATCAACGAAGACTTCGACAAATACTGGTTCACTATCCTCGATTTCAAGAAAGCGACCGAGCTGTTCGCCGATCCTGCTTTCGACGGCGATCCCGTGCAGATCTATGAGCCAGGCCCCGGCGAGCCACCGCTTCCGCCGGATGAAGAAGATGAGGAGGCGTCGCCTGACGATGAATCCACCTATCCCATGCCGGACGACAACCCCACGTCTCCTGGCGGCGTAGCCGAGCCCCTGCCAGGCGAGGAAGGCAGCAATGTGCGCCGTTACGTTGTCGCCAACGTCGAGGTCAAAGTGGTGGCCGAGCGGGTGCAGTACTTCGACGCCAACGGAAAACTGATCACCGAGTCCCTGAAGGATTACACCCGCAATACCCTGGCCAAAGAATTCGCATCGCTCGATGATTTTCTGCGCCATTGGAGCAGGGCCGAGAAGAAGCAGGCCATCATCGACGAGCTGGCTCAACAAGGCATCTTCTTCGAGGCTTTGGCCGACGAGGTGGACGAGCAATCAGGCAAGGATTTCGACCCTTTTGACCTGCTATGCCACGTAGCTTGGGACCAACCCCCACTCACGCGCAAGGAGCGGGCCGAGCAGGTCAAGAAGCTCCATTACTTCGCCAAGTACGGCGAGCAGGCGCAGAAGGTGCTCGAAGCCCTGCTCGACAAGTATGCCGACGAAGGCGTGGCCGCCATCGAGGAAACGCAAATTCTCGCTATCGCTCCCTTCAACCGTCTGGGCACACCGATCGAACTGGTGCGTGCCTTTGGCGGCAAGACCCAATACCAACAGGCCGTGGGCGAGCTCGAGCGTGAGCTCTACCGTGCCTGACCAGAACTAGACCCAGGAAGTATTCATGTCACTTGCAACTCTCATCAAAGCTATCCAGGACATCATGCGCAAGGATGTCGGCGTCGATGGCGACGCCCAGCGCATCAGCCAGATTTGCTGGCTGTTGTTCCTGAAGATTTTTGACGACAAAGAACAGGAGTGGGAACTGACCCAGTCCAGCTACCGTTCGCCGCTGCAAAGCCGCTTTCGCTGGAGCAACTGGGCCAAGGATCCGGAAGGCATGACTGGCGAAGAGCTGATCGACTTCGTCAACAACGACCTCTTTCCTTCCTTGAAACAGCTTGCCACCAAGGCCGGCGTGTCCGCACAAGGCCGGGTGATCGGCTCGGTGTTCGAGGATGCCTACAACTACATGAAGTCGGGCACGCTACTGCGCCAGGTGATCAACACCATTGAAGAGGACGTGGATTTCAACTCGTCCAGCGACCGGCACCTGTTCAACGACATCTACGAGAAAATCCTCGCCGACCTGCAGTCGGCCGGCAACGCGGGCGAGTACTACACGCCACGCGCGGTCACGCAGTTCATGGTCGATATCCTCGACCCGAAACTCGGCGAGAGCATTCTCGACCCGGCTTGTGGTACGGCTGGCTTCCTGATTTGCGCTGTTGAGCATGTAAAAAAGCAAGAAGCGACCACCGACGACCGCAAGCTTTTGGCTGAACACATTCGTGGTGTTGAGAAGAAGCCCCTGCCGCATATGCTGGCCACGACCAACATGATGCTGCATGACATTGGTATACCCAAGATTGATCATCGAAACACGCTGGCACGCCCCCTTCAGGACTACAGCCCTCGTGAACGGGTAGACATCATCATCACCAATCCGCCGTTCGGTGGTATGGAAGAGGATGGCATCGAAAAGAACTTCCTCGCCAAATATCGAACTCGCGAGACTGCCGACCTGTTCATGGCGTTGATCATGCACCTGCTCAAACGCGACACGGGCCGTGCCGCCGTGGTGCTGCCGGATGGTTTCCTGTTCGGTGAGGGGGTGAAAACTACGCTCAAGCGCGAATTGCTGGAAGAGTTCAACCTGCACACCATCGTGCGTTTGCCCAAAGGCGTGTTCGCCCCCTATACCAGCATCGCCACCAACATCCTGTTCTTCGAGAGGGGCGGCCCCACCAAGGACGTATGGTTCTTCGAGCACCCCTACCCGGAAGGCTACAAGAGCTATTCCCGTTCCAAGCCGCTGACCATTGAGGAATTCGATCTCGAGAAAACCTGGTGGGGCGGCCCGCAGCGTAAGGGACGCAAGACTACCGAGCATGCCTGGAAGATCTCTGCCAAGGATCTGGCTGCGCGCAACTACGACCTGGACTGCAAGAACCCGCACGAGGTGGCTGTCGAACTGGGTGATCCGGACGAACTGATGGCCGAATACCAGGGCATCACCCGCCAGTTGCTGGCCGCCCAGCAAGCGCTGAGAACCGAACTGCTGGCCGCGCTCAAGACCACCAGCGGGGAGACAGAATGAGCGACAAGCCCGTGTCCCTCATCCCAGCGCCGGAAGGTTACGCCAACTGGTTGGGCGCGCTGAAGAACCGCATCCACAGTGCCCAGCAGCGGGCCGCGCTGGCCGTCAACCGCGAACTGGTGCTGCTCTACTGGCAGATCGGCCGTGACATCCTGCAACGGCAGGCCGAGCAGGGCTGGGGGGCCAAGGTCATCGAGCGGCTGGCGCACGACCTCAGGACCGCCTTTCCCGAGATGAAGGGCTTTTCCCGCGCCAACCTGATGTACATGCGCTCCTTTGCCGACGCCTGGCCGGACGCGGCAATTGTCCAACAGGCTGTTGGACAATTGCCCTGGGGCCACAACCTGGTGCTGCTGGCCAAGCTGAAGCAGCCAGAACAACGCCTGGCCTACGCCCAGCGCGCCGTGGAACACGGCTGGTCACGCGCCACACTGGAAATCCATATCGAATCCCGCCTGCTGGAGCGGGAAGGCCAGGCAATCACCAACTTCGCTGACCGTCTTCCAGCGCCGGGAACCGATCTGGCCCGGCAATCCCTCAAGGATCCCTACCTGTTCGACTTCCTGGATATTGGCCAGGAAGCCAACGAGCGGGAAATCGAGTCAGCGCTGGTCAAGCACATCACCCAGTTCCTGTTGGAGCTGGGTGCGGGCTTCGCCTTCGTCGGCCGCCAGATCCATCTGGAAGTGGGGGGGGACGACTTCTATATCGACCTGTTGTTCTACCACCTCAAGCTGCGCTGCTACGTGGTCATCGAGCTGAAAGCCGAGAAGTTCAAACCAGAACACCTCGGCCAGTTGAGCTTCTACCTCACCGCCGTCGATATGCAGGTCAAGGCCGAACAGGACAACCCCACCATCGGCCTGTTGCTGTGCAAGAGCAAGAACACCGTGGTGGCCGAATACGCATTGCGCGACAAAACCCAGCCCATCGGTGTGGCGGAATACCAATTGATCGAATCCCTGCCTGAAGAGCTACAAACCAGCCTGCCCAGCATCGAACAGATCGAGCGCGAACTGGGGGGCGAGCATGAATAAGCACTTCACCGAAATGCTGGAAAAGCATTTCGACTCCGCTTTTGCCGCACCTGATGGCATCAAGAAACTGCGCGAGCTGATCTTGACGCTGGCCATGCAGGGCAAGCTGGTGCCGCAAAATCCGAATGACCAGCCCGCCAGCAAGCTGCTGAAAGAAATTGAGGTTGAGAAACAGCGGCTGGTGAAGGAAGGCAAGATCAAGAAACCCAAGCCCCTGCCACCGGTGATGGAAAAAGAAAAGCTTTATTCGCTACCGCAGGGATGGGAGTGGACTCGAATCGGCGCTATTGGCAATATTTTCAACGGCAATAGCATTAACGCTGGAGAAAAAGAATCAAAATATGTCGGTGTCGAGGGATTGCCTTACATAGCAACCAAGGATGTCGGTTACGGCTTCGAGGCCCTGGACTATAACAATGGAATTTACATTCCTCTGGATGAGGAAAAGTTCAGGGTAGCCCACGAAGGCGCCGTGTTGATTTGCGCGGAAGGTGGCAGTGCCGGGAAAAAGTGTGGTCTGACCGATCGCGATATCTGCTTTGGCAACAAGCTCTTTGCCAATGAACTGTATGGACGGATCCCGTCACGATTCATCCTCCACGTTTATCTGTCTCCTATTTTCCGTGCATCATTTATAGCCGCGATGACAGGAATCATTGGCGGCGTTTCCATTGCCAAGTTTGTCGAGATACCCATCCCGCTCCCGCCACTTGAAGAGCAACACCGCGTTGTCTCCAAAATTAACGAACTGATGGCTCGTTGCGATGAGCTGGAAAAACTGCGTACTGCACAGCAGGGAGCACGTCTGACCGTTCATGCCGCAGCTGTCAAGCAACTGCTGAATATCGCCGAACCCGACCAGTACCAGCGCGTTCAAGCCTTCCTCGCCGAACATTTCGGCGAGCTCTACTCCGTCAAAGAAAACGTCACGGACCTGCGCAAAGCTGTCCTGCAACTAGCAGTGATAGGAAAGCTTACTAAATGCAGCAAAGATGACAGCGCCGTAAGCGAACTTTTGAAGAAGATTAAGTCTGAGCGGCTGCATCTAAAAGTTCGCGGTACAACCTTAAAACGAATTGAACCAAACAGGCTTGGCTATTTCATTCCAGAGCATTGGTCCATATTGCCCTTGGGTGAGATTTTGATCTTCGGCCCTACCAATGGGTACTCACCCAGAGCTGTTGATTACGAAACTAACGTTAAATCATTAACATTGAGTGCAACAACGTCTGGCACCTTCAGGGATGAGTGCTTCAAATTTATTGCGGAAGAAATCCCCGTTGACTCGGAGCTTTGGTTGCAGGAGGGGGATATCCTCGTGCAGCGTGGAAACACGCTTCAATATGTCGGCGTTCCGGCTATTTATCGCGGACAGCGAAATACGTACATTTATCCAGACCTAATGATGAAGTTGCGTATTTCTACCGAGCTCAACAAGGATTATGTTTATTTTGTGATGAGTGCCACACCGAGTCGTGATTTTCTTCGTGATCGAGCGTCCGGCACATCCGGAACAATGCCGAAAATAAATCAAAAAACATTGAGTAGCCTTCCGATTCCGATACCTCCATTAGAGGAACAGCATCGCATCGTCAAAAAAATTAACGAGCTGATGGCCCTATGCGACTCTCTAGAACAGCAGATCGACGCGACCACTGACAAACAAACCGAATTGCTGAGCAATCTGATTCGTGCGCAATCGCAAGGCAACGCAGCGGAAGGCCCCCAGCGAGCATCGCATACAAGAGCCCAAGTTATTGACCTCGCCGCCTACCGTGCCAACATCGGCTGCTATGCGTTCAGCAAACTCGCCAACGCCCAGTACTTCGGTCGAACCGCCGCCGCCAAGGTGATGTATCTGGCGCAAGCACACGTCGGCTTGGAACTGAATCTGAAACCCGAACGTAAAGCTGCCGGGCCACTGGATCCTTGGATTTATGATTTTGAGCGGCAAGGTCAAGACAAGCGCTGGTTCGAGGTCAATGAAAAGACCTTGGCCAACGGCAGGAAAAAGACGGAATACCGCTGCTTGTCTGCGTTGTCGGAGCCAGCAGCGAAAGCCGAAGCACTGATGTCGCCCGGCCAGAAGACTAAATTTGACCGCCTGATCTACGCTTTGGCAGACAAGAAGACCGAAGAAGTCGAGATCATAACCACACTTTTCGCGGTCTGGAACGATTTTCTGATCGATGGTGTTCAACCGACGGATGCACAGATCATCTCCGATGTTCGCGAGAACTGGCACGAAAGCAAAGCACGCTTCACCCCAGCCGAACTTGGCCGATGGCTTGATTGGCTGGGCAGGGAGAACATCATTCCTCAAGGACTGCTACCAAGGACCATGCAGCAATCAAGATTAGATATCGACTAGTGACGACTTTTTAATCGTGCCGAAGGTTGGGAAAAGATCCATGTCGTGCATGTCAATGTGAATCTTCAGCGGTGAGATCATGGCGGTGAATAATGGAGAAATAACGTGGCGCTGAATCTCTCGAAAGCGGTAGTGGGCTATTTACAGGCGCGGCCCGAGGAAAAATTCACTGCCAGGCAGATCGCCGAGTGGGTGTTCGCCACTTACCCCGCGGAGTGCCAGGAAAAACGGGCTAATAGCCGAGGTGACTACATCAAGTCGGATGCGAATTTGGTGCAGCAGCTTGTCGCGGAAATTAGCTCGCAACGCCCCCGTATGCAAACGAAGCATCCAGCTCTGAAAACTACGGAAGGACGACCGCGTAAGTACTACTACTCGGAGAAGTCGGACAGTGCCGAGGTGGCCGCCGCCGAGGGTGAGGGGACTTTGGCAGCAGCAGGTGCCGGTACTTCGGTGCTCGATGAACACGCACTGTACCCACTGCTTTCACAGTATGTCTGGGAAGAGTTCGGCATCTTTTCCAAACGCATCGACGAGAAGCGCTCATCGAACAAGCGAGGGCCGAATGGAAATCGATGGCTGTACCCGGACATGGTCGGCATGGAAGACTTAGGTGTGGACTGGCACCGGGAGGTGCGGGACTGCGTGAAGCAGTATTCCGACAAGCGCACCAAACTTTGGTCGTTTGAGGTCAAGCTGCTGATCAATCGCTCGAATGTGCGTGAGTGCTTTTTCCAAGCGGTATCGAACTCGTCGTGGGGTAACTTCGGCTACTTGGTCGCGGCGGAAATCAGTGGGCAGGACACACTGAAAGAGTTACGGATGCTATTCGCGGCGCATGGTATTGGTTTCATCAAGTTGGATGTGGACAACCCCGCTGACAGCCAAGTGCTGATTCCCGCGCGTGAACGCGATGAAATTGATTGGGACATGGCTAACCGGTTGGCCACGGAGAATCGAGATTTCCTGAACTATGTCAAATTGGTCAAGCAGTTTTACCAGACTGGCGAGGCGCGCTCGAAGGACTGGGATGTGCCCGAAGAAGAAGACTCAAGCCAGTAACGAGGTGACCACATGACCAACCTGCAATATCTGGGCCTCGCCTATCGAAAAGCGAAAGTTGATCTCTACTATTCATCCCATGCCTATCTGGATGCAATTGCAAGCTATGAAGAAAATTTGCATTCCAACCTTTCCTTGTTGCAGGAAAAGATCAATGGCGAGGATGAAATCTGGGTGACATCATCGAAATTAATCGGGACTTGGACACTGGCCACCAAGTCTGTCGAGATGGACTGCTGGGCGAAGCACAAGAAAGAAAATAACAATGGACTGATTTTCTCCTCACCCACTGATGAGTGGGAACATGCGCTGAGAGCCTTGGCGGAGAAGGAGATGCCAGAAAAGCCCAAAGCCCAAAGCCCAAAGCCGAATTCCGAATAATGGCCCGATGCAGCCTGGACTTTCATGTGCTCTCCACCTTATGGATGCTGGAAGTCGGGCATTTGTTCGATGCTAAGTTGAGCGAGTGCGCATATGGCAACCGCTTGCGCCGTACTCAAGACGGCAAAGGCATCAATAAGCTGTCGCTTGGTTCGTTCCAGCCTTATCTGAAGCCCTTCCGCGACTGGCGTGACAAGGGCATTACTGCCATGCGTACCGCGCTGGATGCCGACAAAAAGATCGTGGCATTAACGGCGGATGTCAGTTCCTTCTTATCACGAACTGAATCCCGGCTTCATGCTTAATCCGGATTTTGTCACCGATGTACTGAAACTTGAGCTAACGCAATTCCAAGTCAAGCTCCATCGTTTGTTCATTCGTGCCCTGCAGGCGTGGGCAGCGGCAACACCGCTGAAGAAGGGGTTACCCGTGGGGCTGCCAGCATCGGCCATCGTTGCCAACATGGCGCTGGTTGAGCTGGATCGCTGTATAGAGCAACAGGTTGCACCCCTCTATTACGGGCGCTACGTCGATGACATCTTGCTGGTCATGGAAAACGGCGCGAACTTTGCCTCGACGGCGGTGCTGTGGGAATGGCTGTTTGAACGGTCGCAGGAGACGTTAGGCTGGGTGGATCAAGGCAAAAACAGATTGGCTACAAGCCGACGTACCTCAGCGAAGGTGAAGGGAAGAGCCAGGTGCATTTCGCCAATGGCAAGAACAAAGTATTCATCCTGGTAGGCGAGACGGAGAGGCCGCCGACAACCTGCGCAAGGCGGATGCGTTGACCATGCGTCGAGCTGGCTTCGCCATCAAACTGCGCGACTTCGAAGCCTATGAACGCGATCTGTTGCCCGAAGCCTGGACAGCACATCGTCGTGCGTTCTTCCGTGCCTTCACCCAGCACGTGCTCGTGTTACCGCAGTTTTTCGACCTGGCTGTCTATCTGCCCTGAGTCATTCGCCTCGCCACGGCATGTGAAGACTTTGCAGATCTACGCCGGATCATCGAAGCGCTACAGAGACTCTGCCAGCAGGTACAGGAGCAATGCGACATCGTTGTCAAAGCGTGGCCCGAAAGGGAGGATAGGCCGAACGCTGCGGAGATGCTGGGGCGCTGGAAAGGGCAGCTCTTTACCAGCATCCGAGAAAGCATCACAGCCGCATTCCCACCCCGCTTATCCAAAGCGGGCAAGCAGGCGTGGCAAACCTATATGGCCAACTGTCATCCTGCCATCGACCTGAATGTCTTTCTGGCGTGGCCATTATCCGTCAAAGGCTTTCAAACACGACGCGCGCTCTACACGTCGAGAAAGCCAGGCACATGGCGCGCCCAAACCCACTGTTTCCACCCGTCACAAGAATTCAGCGATCATGAAGATCGAGCTTCATCATATTTGCCTTGTACTCACCTTGTACTTATTGAAAGCTATTGCAATGTAACAGCAACTTCATCCGTCAAGATGGGTTTTTTGACGTTTTCAAGCACGGACATGGGAAGTGCCACTGGGGCATTTTCGCAGGCCCCGCAAAGGCGATGGTGCGTTTTTTGCCGCCAGCCTACGTACACAAGATGGCTTTTCCATGACGCCCATCAACCCACTTCATGGGGCAAGCCCTAGTGACAACGCCGTTTGCTTTGTGCCAGAATTGATTGATACATAAACAAATAAACAGGAGACCCCCCATGAAGACACTCACCAGGATAGCGGGCGTGGCCCTGGCTGTCGGAACCTTGTTCGCCGCGGCCCCGGTCAGCGCGAAAGAGGTTGTCCTTCGTGCTGTCAGTTCGTTCCAGCAGGGTTCGCTTATCGAGCGTCCGTTTGCCCGCTTTGTCGAAAAGGTCAACGCCGAGGGCAAGGGTCTGGTGCAGATCAACTATATGGGCGGGCCTTCGGCCATGCCTCCGTTCGAAGTGGGCAATTCGCTGGCCTCGGGCGTCATCGACGTCGCCTTCGTCACCGCGGCGTTCTACACCAATCTGCTGCCCGCCGGCGACGGTCTGAAACTGACCGAATACTCCATCCAGGAACTGCGCAAGAACGGCGGCTGGGAATACATCAACGAACTGCACAACAAAAAGATGAACGCCTGGTACCTGGCCCGTACCGGCGACGGGGTGCCGTTCCACATGTATACGAACAAGCCGGTCGAAAAAGCCGATCTCAGCGGTTTCACCTTGCGGGTCACCCCGGTCTACCGAGCCTTCTTCGAAGCGCTCAAGGCCAACAGCATCCAGACTCCGCCTTCCGAGGTCTACACCGCGCTCGAGCGGGGCGTGGTCGACGGCTATGGCTGGCCCATCCAGGGCGTGCTCGACCTGGGCTGGCAAGAGGTCACCAAGGCGCGCGTCGATCCGGGTTTCTACACTGTGGACGTCAACATCCTGGTCAATCTCGACAAATGGAAGTCCCTCACGGACGAGCAGCGCGCCTTCCTGAACAAGATGGCCGAGTGGGTCGAGTCCACCAACGCCGAGAACGAGCAGATCAACGCAGAAGAAGCCAAGAAGCAGGCCGACGCCGGCATGACGGTCTATACGCTCGAGGGCGAAGAGCGCCAGAAGTGGCTCGACACGGCGCGCGAGGCCGGCTGGGCCCAGGTGCTCAAGGCTGCTCCCGACGATGGGCCGCGCCTGCGCGAATTGCTCTCCAAGTCCAAGTAGCAAAGGTGCTTCCGCATGACTAGACCGGGGACGGGCGCGGCGGGCTCCAACAGCGCAATAGTCAGGGCCTACGACGCCCTCATCGTAGGCCTGGCCATCATTGCGGGGGCCATCTTCGGCCTGATGGCCTTCTTCATCGGCGCCGACGTGGTGGTGCGCAACCTCACCGGCGGCGGACTGGCCTGGGTCATCGAGCTCATGGAGTACGCCATGTACGTGGCGACCGTCTTCGCCGCGCCCTGGGTGCTGCGCGAAGGCGCCCACGTCTGTGTCGACGTCGTCACGTCCAACCTGCCCAGGCGCCTCCGGCATGGGGTCAATGCCTTCGTCTGCCTGCTGGGCAGCGTCATCTGCTTCGTCATCTGCTACTACAGCGCCCTTGCCACCGAGAGGGCCTTCGAGCGGGGCAGCCAAATCTACAAGACCTTCACCATCCCCGAGTGGACGATAAGCGCGTTCGTGCCTTTCGGCATGTTTCTCGTCGCCATCGAGTTTCTGCTGTTGTTCAGGGGCGAGCTTCGCATCCTGGCGCATGCTTCTGCGCGGTAAACGGAATACGCCTACATGGACTGGATTTCTGCTCTGTTGCTGCTGACGGGATCATTGGTGGTCCTGCTCATGCTGGGCTTGCCGGTGGCCGTTACTTTCTTCGGCGTCAACATCATCGGCGCCATTGTGTTCCTGAATGGCGAGATCGGCCTCATACAGATGACCCGCAACGTGGTCACGGCCATCACCAACTACAACCTGGCGCCGATTCCGCTGTTTATCCTGATGGGCGAGATCCTGCTGCATACGGGCATGGCGTTCAAGGCCATCGATGCAATCGAGCGCCTGATCACCAAGGTGCCCGGGCGTATGGCGGTGGTGACCGTGGCGGCGGGAACCGTGTTTTCGGCCCTGTCGGGCTCCAGTATCGCCAATACGGCCATGCTTGGGCGCTCGCTCATGCCCATCATGCTGCAGCGCGGCTACCACCCCACGCTGTCGATGGGCCCCATCATGGCGACAGGCGCCATCGCCATGCTGATTCCCCCCTCGGCGCTGGCGGTGCTGGTGGGCAGCCTGGCGGGCATGTCGATCTCGCGGCTGCTGCTGGCCGGCATCATCCCGGCGCTGCTCATGTCGCTGCTGTTCTTCGCCTACATCGTCGTCCGCGCCAAGCGGCGTCCCCAGGACGCACCGCCCGACGATCCGGTCGAGCGCACACGCGCTGAACGCTGGAAGCCCTTTCTTGTCTATGTGGTGCCGCTGTCGGGCATACTGATCGTGGTGGTGGGCACGCTGATCCTGGGCATCGCCACGCCGACCGAATCGGCCGGCCTGGGCGTCATCGCATCCGTTGTGGCCGCCGCGGGCTATCGCAGTCTTTCATGGCAGGCCATCAAGACCACCCTGGCCGAAACGGCCAAGACCAGCACCATGATTCTCTTCATCATCATGGCCTCGACCACATTCAGCCAGATCCTGGCGTTCTCGGGCGCCACCAGCGGTGTGGTGACGCTGGTGACGGGGTTCGGGGCCGACCCGCTGGTAGTGCTGATCATGATGATGGTCGTATTGCTGATCCTGGGCTGCTTCGTCGATCAGGTCAGCATGGTCATGATCACGGTGCCTCTGTTCATTCCCATCGCGCATGCAGTGGGTCTGGACCCGATCTGGCTGGGCGTGATCTATCTCATCACCATGGAAATGGGTTTCCTTACTCCGCCGTTCGGCCTGCTTTTATTCGTCATGAAGGGCATCGCCCCGCCCGAGATCCGCATGTCGACCGTATACAAGGCTGCCGTGCCCTTCCTGGCGATCGAGATGTTCGTCCTGGTGCTGATCCTGATCTTTCCGCAAATCGCCCTATGGATGCCTAGCCTAATACGTTAGGCGCATAGGCGCTCCCGCTTGCGCGCAGCGGCGTCTCGGCCGAAAATGGCCTTGTGACATTGGACAGCGGGGGGCTGGATGCGCGTCTTGGTGATTGGCGGAACCGGGTTTATCGGACAACATCTGGTCGCATGCCTGGTCAGGGCCGGGCATGCCGTTCACGTTCCTACGCGCCGCTATCAAAGGGGGCGCAATCTTCTGGTCTTTCCGACCCTTACTCTGTTCGAGGCCGACGTCCACGACGATGCGGTGCTCGAGCGCCTGCTCTCCGAAACCGACGCGGTCGTCAACCTCGTAGGCGTCCTGCACAGCAAGCCGGGCAGGCCTTACGGGCTCGAGTTCGAGCGGGCCCATGTGGAATTGCCGCGGCGCATTGCGGCGGCCTGCCGCGAGGCGGGCGTGCGGCGCCTTTTGCATGTCAGTGCGCTGGGCGCCGATGCCCAAGGCCCAAGCGGCTATCAGCGCTCCAAGGCGGCGGGCGAAGAAGCGGTCAGGGCCGAGTTCTCATCCTACCCAGAAGGCGCTTTGACGATATTCCGGCCTTCGGTCGTGTTCGGCCGCGAAGACAATTTCATGAATCTGTTCGCCCGCCTGGCAAGATGGCTGCCCGTCATTCCCTTGGCCGGGGCAGGGGCGCGCCTGCAGCCCGTGTACGTGCGCGATGTCGCGGCGGCCATGGCCAATGCGCTGGAAAACTCGCAAACCTATGGCAAAACCTATACGGTGGCGGGCGTGTCGCAATACACTCTGGCGGAACTCGTGCGCCTGGCCGCAAAATGGAGCGGCCGGCCGCGTCCGGTCTTGCCCGTGCCGCATTTCGTGGGCTATACGCAGGCCCTGTTGTTTGAATTCCTGCCTGGCCAGCCCTTGATGTCGCGCGACAACCTGGATTCGCTCAAGGTGGACAATGTCAGCGACGAAGCCATGGCCCCCGAGTTGGGCGTGGTTCCCACGCCGCTGGAATCCGTGGCGCCCAGCTATCTGCGGGGCGGAAAACCCGACCGCGGGCCCGTGCACTGACGGGCCCGGGCCGAAGCGGGGCGCCTACTCCACCGCCTTGACCATGTCCTCGAGCACCTTCTTGGCGTCGCCGAACACCATCATGGTCTTGTCCATGTAGAACAGCTCGTTGTCCAGGCCGGCATAGCCTGCCGCCATCGAGCGCTTGTTGACGATGACGGTGCGCGCCTTGTAGGCCTCTAGAATGGGCATGCCCGCGATGGGCGATTGCGGGTCGGTCTTGGCCGCCGGATTGACCACGTCGTTGGCGCCCAGCACCAGCACGATGTCCGTTTGCGAGAACTCGCTGTTGATGTCTTCCATTTCGAAGACCTGGTCGTAGGGCACCTCGGCCTCGGCCAGCAGCACGTTCATGTGGCCCGGCATGCGGCCCGCCACCGGATGGATGGCATATTTGACGGTGACGCCCTTTTCGGTGAGCTTTTCGGCCAGTTCCTTCAGGGCGTGCTGGGCGCGCGCCACGGCCAGGCCGTAGCCCGGCACGATGGTGACGGTTTCGGCGTTGCCCATCAGGAAGGCCGCGTCGTCGGGGCTGCCCGACTTGACGCTGCGCTGCTCTTGCGCGCCGCCTTGCGCCGCGCCGCCGTCCGACCCGAAGCCGCCCAGAATCACGTTGAAGAACGAGCGGTTCATGGCCTTGCACATGATGTAGGACAGGATGGCGCCCGACGAACCCACCAGCGAGCCGGCGATGATCAGCATGGGGTTGTTGAGCGAGAAGCCGATACCCGCCGCCGCCCAGCCCGAATAGCTGTTCAGCATGGACACCACCACCGGCATGTCGGCGCCGCCGATGGGGATGATGATGAGCACGCCCAGGATGAAGGCCAGCACCGTCATGATGATGAAGGGCAGCCACTCTTGCGTGCCCATGAACCACAGGCCGCAGGCCAGCATGACCAGGGCGATCAGCAGGTTCAGCATGTGCTGGCCGCCGAACACGACCGGTGCGCCCTGGAACAGGCGGAACTTGTACTTGCCGGACAGCTTGCCGAAGGCGATAACCGAGCCCGAGAAAGTGATGGCGCCCACGAAAGTGCCGATGAAGAGCTCGAGTCGGTTGCCCACCGGCAGCCCCTCGCCTTCGGCCGCGATATTGAAGGCATGCGGTTCGGCCACGATGGCGATGGCGATGGCCACGGCGGCCAGGCCGATCATGCTGTGCATGAAGGCCACCAGTTCGGGCATCTTGGTCATTTCGACCCGCTTGGCCATGATGGTGCCGATGGCGCCGCCGATGAGCAGGCCCAGCACGATCCAGCCCAGTCCGACGGCGGCCGAGCCCTCGCCCGACAGGCTGACGATCAGGGCGGCGGTGGTCAGCACCGCGATGGCCATGCCGACCATGCCGAATACATTGCCGCGCCGCGAGGTGGTGGGATGGGACAGGCCCTTGAGCGCCTGGATGAAGCAGACCGAAGCCAGCAGGTAGAAGAAAGTGACGAGATTGATTGAGATCACGATTTGCCTCCGGCCTTCTTTTCTTTCTTCTTGAACATCTCCAGCATGCGCCGGGTGACCAGGAAGCCGCCGAACACATTGACTGCGGCCAGCGCCACGGCGAATACGCCCATATAGCGCGCCAGACCGCCTTCGGTCAGGCCGGCGGCCAGCATGGCGCCCACGATGACGATGGCGGAAATGGCGTTGGTGACCGCCATGAGAGGAGTGTGCAGTGCGGGCGTGACGTTCCAGACCACGTGGTAGCCCACGTAGACGGCCAGCACGAAGATGATGAGATTGAGCAGGGTGGGATTGATGGCTTCCATCAGGCGCTCCTTAGTACGTTGCCATCGAGGGTCATCAGGCAGGCCGCGACGATCTCGTCCTCGCGTTGTATGGCCAGTCCGCCTTCCGCGTCGGTGATGAGTTTGAGGAAGTCGAGCACGTTGCGCGCATAGAGGGCCGAAGCGTCCGTAGCCACCAGGGCCGGCAGATTGCTGTAGCCGATGAGGGACACGCCGTGCTTGACCACCACCTGGTCTTTTTCCGACAGCGGGCAGTTGCCGCCGCGCTCGACCGCCAGGTCGACGATGACGGACCCGGGCTTCATGCCCTGAACGGTTTCCTCGCTGATGAGCGTGGGCGCCGGTCGCCCCGGTATGAGAGCCGTGCTGATGACGATGTCGGCCTGCTTGCAGCGCTCGGAGACCAGGGCGGCTTGCCGCGCCATCCAGGCGGCCGGCATGGGACGCGCATAGCCGCCCACGCCTTGGGCGATCTCGCGTTCTTCGTCGGTTTCGAAAGGTACTTCGATGAACTTGGCGCCCAGCGACTCGACCTGTTCCTGCGCGGCCGGCCGGACATCCGACGCCTCGACCACCGCGCCCAGGCGCTTGGCGGTGGCGATGGCCTGCAGCCCCGCCACACCCGCTCCCAGCACTACCACCCGCGCGGCCTTGAGCGTGCCCGCGGCCGTCATCATCATGGGGAAGATGCGCCCGTACTGATTGGCCGCCAGCATGACGGCCTTGTAGCCGGCCAGGTTGGCCTGGGAAGAAAGCACATCCAGGCTTTGTGCGCGGGTGATGCGCGGCGCGGCTTCGAGGGCGAAGGAAGCTAGCCCGGCCTGCGCCAGGGCCTGCAGGCCTTCTTGGTTGAAGGGATCGAGCATGCCCACCAGGACCGTATTGGCCTTCATGTGGGCCAGTTCCGCCGCCGACGGCGAGCGCACCTTGAGCACCAGGTCGGCGCCCAGCGCATCCTGGCTGCTGCCCAGCGTGGCGCCGGCGGCCTGGTAGGCCTCGTCGGTATAACTGGCGGCGGCGCCCGCACCGGCCTCTACCAAGACACTGTGCTTGCCTGCGATGTACTTCTTGATGGTTTCTGGCGTTGCGGCGACGCGTGTCTCGCCCGCCGCGCTTTCGCGCGGAATGCCAATCAGCATGATGTTCCCCCGGAGTTTACGGCTCTTGGTATGTGGCTCGTGTTTTTAGATCGTTAACTATAACCGAAGTGGGGTTGCGGCCCGCCGCGACGGACGGGGCGCCGGCCCTGGCGGACGGGCAGCGTCAACCCTTGCCGGCGTCGAGTGCCTGCGAGATGTCGGCCAGGATGTCGTCGATGTGCTCGATGCCGATGGACAGCCGGATCATGTCTTCGCCCACGCCGGCCGAAGCGAGTTCTTCCGGGCTGAGCTGGCGGTGGGTGGTGGAGGCCGGATGGCAGGCCAGCGATTTGGCATCGCCGATATTGACCAGCCGCAATATGAGTTGCAGCGCGTCGATGAACCGGGCGCCGGCCTCGAAGCCGCCCTTGATGCCGAAGGACAGGATGGCCGCGGGCTTGCCGCCCAGGTCGAAATACTTCTTGGCCAGGCCGTGCTCGGGATGATCGCTGAGCCCGGCATACTGCACCCATGCCACTTGCGGATGCTGCTTGAGGAATTCGGCGACCTTCTGGGCGTTCTCGGTATGGCGTTCCATGCGCAGGGACAATGTCTCGATGCCCTGGAGAATGAGGAAGGCGTTGAACGGCGACAGGGCGGCGCCGGTATTGCGCAGGGGCACCACGCGGCAGCGGCCTATGAAGGCGGCCGGGCCCAGGGCCTCGGTGTAGACCACGCCGTGGTAGGACGGGTCGGGCTCGTTCAGCATGGGAAAGCGCTGCTTGTGCTCGGCCCACGGGAACTTGCCCGAGTCGACGATGGCGCCCGCCAGCGTGGTGCCGTGGCCGCCCATGTATTTGGTCAGCGCATGCACGACGATGTCGGCGCCATGCTCGAACGGCCGGCACAGAGCCGGCGAGGCGACGGTGTTGTCGACGATGAGGGGCACGCCGTGGCGGTGGGCTGCTTCGGCAAGCGCCTGGATGTCGACCACATTGCCGGCCGGATTGCCGATGGTTTCGCAGAACACGGCCTTGGTATGCTCGTCGATGAGGGCCTCGAGCGCTGCGATATCATTATGGGGAGCGAACTTGACGGTAATGCCCTGGCGCGGGAAGGTATGCGCGAACAGATTGTAGGTGCCGCCGTACAGCTTGCTGACCGACACGATGTTGTCGCCCGCCTGGGCGATGGCCTGAATGGCGTAGGTAATGGCCGCCATGCCCGAGGCGACGGCCAGCGCCCCCACGCCGCCCTCGAGGGCCGCCACGCGCTCTTCGAGTATGGCGTTGGTGGGGTTGGTGATGCGGGTGTAGATGTTGCCCGGCACCTTCAGGTCGAACAGGTCGGCCCCGTGCTGGGTGCTGTCGAAGGCGTACGAGGTGGTCTGGTATATGGGCACCGCCACCGATTTGGTGGTGGGGTCGGGCTTGTAGCCGGCGTGTACGGCAAGTGTCTCGAGTTTCATGCTTGTTCTAATAGGGCTGGTATGGGATGGAGCGCAGCATAACAACAAAGCTGCGCCGGGTGAACCTTAAGCGACGGAAATCTTGTTATATGGCCAATGAACCGAACCGGCCTTTGTCGGTCTTATACGAAAACTATAAGATAGCGTATTTGGGATCTGCCACGTTTCGCAATGCGCAATATTCCGCCTAGAAGAACCCTCGGTCACGCGGCCGCCAGGGTAGATTAGCATTCACCGTATCGATTGTGTCATATGTCTGGGGTAAACCCCGGCACTCCGAGGAAGCAAATGAAAGTTGGGTTCAAACGCGCGTTGATGGGCTTGATCGCACTGGTGGTCCTGGCTCTGGGGGCCCTCGCGATCTTCCTGCTGACGTTCGATCCCAACGCCTATAAAAGCAAGTTCGAAGAGTTTGTCTACGAACGCTACCAACGCACCTTGTCCATCGAGGGCGACATCGAGCTCTCGATGTTCCCGCGCATCGGCCTGTCGGTGCAGAACGTCTCGCTTTCGAACCCGGGCGATAAAGACGACCTGTTCGCATCCATCGACAGCGCGCGCTTTGCCGTGGCCATCTGGCCTCTGCTTTCCAACCGTTTCGTGGTGGACCACGTGGCGATCAGCGGATTCAAGGCCTGGATCCGCCGCGACGAGCAGGGCGAATACAACTTCCACGATCTGTTCGAAGGCGCGGCCGGGCCGCCCGAGCCCATCGCCTTGGCACCCGAGCCTGATGCCGCTCTCGAGCACGAGCATTCGGTGGGCGTCCTGAAAGAAGCCTTTGCCCAGCCCCTCGCGGAAGGCGGCGTCAAGCCCGTCGAGCCCCGCAAAGAAGCGGCGCTGCACGTGGATATCGCCGGCCTCGAGCTCAAAGGCGGCGAAATCCATTATCTGGACGTGAAGCGGGCCAAGGCGGCCCGGCTGGTCAATCTGCAGCTCAATACCGGCCGCATGACTTTCGACCAGCCTTTCGAGGTCGCCATGCGGGGCGCCTTGCAGGGCGAAGACCCTCTGGCCGACGCGACGGTCGAAGGCCAGGCGCTGGTCAAGATCGACCCTTTGCTTGAAACCTATTCCGCCCAGAAGCTGAACCTGCTCGTGTCCGGCCAGGTCGGCCCGCTGGACGCCAAGACCGTCGCCCTGCGCGGCAATTTCGCCTACAACGGCTATTCGCGCATGGTGGACGCCAGTGGCGTCGAAATGCTGGTGCAGGGCGCCACCCAGGGAGAACTTCCCATCAGCGACCTGAATGCCACCCTGACCATGCCGCGGCTCAAGGTCGACCAGACCCATTCGGAATTCAACATCGAAAAGATGTCGCTGCGGGCCACCGGCGGCCTGCCCGACAAGAATTTCGATCTGGCCTTCGATGCGCCGCGGCTGTCGATCTCGCCCGAAACCGCCGAAGGCGAGGCCGTGGCCGGCACCATCAAGCTCGAGGGCAGCCAGTCGCTGGGGCTCAAGCTGGGCATGAACGGTCTGGGCGGCGATGCCTGGAACCTGTCGCTCAAAGAGCTCAAGGTCGATGGCAGCCTGAAGGACGGCGACCACCTGATGCTGGTCAATATGTCCACTCCCGTGCAGTGGGACGTCATCAACGAGAAGGGCACGTTCTCGGCCATCAAGGGCGATGTCACCATCCAGGACAACACCGAAGAACCCGCCAGCACCTTCGAGTTTCCCCTTATCGGCAGCCTGCACGCCGATCTCTTCAAAGACGAAATCAGCAGCGAGATCAATGCCGTGCTCAATGGCGCGCCGCTGAACTTCAACTTCAAGGCCATCGAACTGTCCGACCCCAAGCTGCGCTTCGCCTTGCAGGCCGACATGCTCGATTTCGACAAGCTCTTTCCCATGCCCAGGCCCGCGCCGGCGCAGGCCGCGCCGCAGGGCGAGCCCGCGACCAAGGCCGAAGAAGGCGCCGACGCCAAGAAGGCTCCGGAGGCGGCGCCCGAGGACGAGCCGGAACAGCAGCCGGCGCCCATCGACCTGACCCTGCTCAACGACATCGACGTGGCCGGAACCGTAAAGCTGGGCGGCCTGAACCTGCGCGGCCTGGAAGCCCGCAACGTCAACATGTCGGTCGCCGCGCGCGAGGGCAAGCTCAGCGTAAGCGGAATATCGGCCAATCTCTACGAGGGGTCGCTCACCGGCGCGCTGACCGCCGATTCCAAGAACCAGTTCACGGGCGAGCTCGATCTGAAGCAGGTGTCGATGGGGCCTCTGCTGCAGGCGCTCAGCGGCAGCGACCGCGTCAGCGGCGTCGGCAGCCTGGCCCTCGACCTCAAGACCCAGGGCGCGACGGTGCCTGCGCTCAAAAGCGGCCTGGCCGGAAGCGCGCGCCTGCAGGCGCGCGACGGCGCGATCCGGGGCATAGACCTGAATCAAACCCTGGCGCAGGTGGGCGGGGTTCTGACGACGGTGCTCGATGGCGAAGGCCCCGATTTGCAGACGGGCTTCGACCTCGGACGCCGCACGCAATTCAATTCACTCGATGCGTCGCTGGCCATCAAGAACGGCGTGGCCGATGTGCAGAAGCTCGATTTCCGCACGCCGCTGCTGCGTGTGACCCAGGGCAAGCCGGCAAGCGTCGACCTGGTCGGAAGCCGGCTCGATCTGCTGGCCAATGTACGGGTGGTCAACGCGGGGGGCGGCGAGGGTGAGCCCAATCTGTCCGTCCTCAGGGGCATGACGGTGCCGGTGCATGTCACGGGCGCCACGGCAGCGCCGGAATTCAACGTTCAATGGAAGCAGATGGGCGGCAGCCTGGTCAAGAACGCGATCGAGCGCGGCCTGCTCGACCTCGTCGAGCGTCATGTGCAGGAGCGTCCGGCGACGCCCGCTCAACCTCTCCAGCCTGACGCTGCGGCGCCGGCCGGCGAAGATCCGGTCAAGAGCCTGGGCAAGGCGCTGAAGGGATTGCTGGGCAACTGAAGCGTGTCGATGGGGCCGGGCTCATCGGCAACAAACGCCTGAACCGGCCGCCGGCGTGGCTTGGCCGTGTCTAGACGGCCAGCTTCACCAGGCGTTGATACTTGTTCATCAGCGCCTCGGCGCCTTCGCGATGGGCGGGGTCGACTTCGATGCATTCGACAGGGCACACCACCTGGCATTGCGGCTCGTCGTGGTGGCCGACGCATTCGGTACAGAGATCGGGATTGATCTCGTAGATCTCGGCCCCCATGTAGATGGCGGTGTTGGGGCATTGAGGCTCGCAGACATCGCAATTGATGCATTCGTCGGTGATACGCAATGCCATGGCTGTTCCTGCAAAAAGACGGATGCGCCTATTTTAGTCCTGTTGCCTGTCGAGGGCGAATCGACCGCTCAGGCGCCCGCCTTGGCTTCGCGCAGGGTCCTGGCTTTCTCGTGCAGCCAGCGCTCGACCGAGGGAAACACGAATTTGCTGACGTCGCCGCCCAGCAGCGCGATCTCGCGCACGATGGTGCCGGAGATGAACTGATATTGATCGGAGGGCGTCATGAACAATGTCTCGACCTCGGGCAGCAGATGGCGGTTCATGCCGGCCATCTGAAACTCGTATTCGAAGTCGGACACCGCGCGCAGGCCGCGCACGATGACGCGGGCGTCCTGCTCGCGCACGAAGTCCTTCAGCAGCCCGGCAAAGCTCTTGACCTCGACATTGGGATAGTGGCCCAGCACTTCTTGAGCGATCTCGACCCGTTCTTCGACCGTGAAGAAGGGCCTTTTGGCTTGGCTGTGAGCAACCCCCACGACGACATGATCGAACAGACTGGCCGCGCGACGAACCAGATCTTCATGACCACGGGTAAGGGGATCGAACGTTCCGGGGTAGACGACAGTTATCATGGGGTTTCCGATGGGAAGGGAGTTTCTGTGGGGGAAAAAGAGCGATTATTGTCTTTTTCTTGCAGTGCAGCAAACTGGAGCAGTCCGAAATGGACCTGGCCGGCCCGGCTTTGCCGGATCACAGAGTATTCATCGGGCACTTCGGCCAGCGATTCGGCCTCGACATAGACCAGCCCTTCGGGGGTGAGGAATTGCGGCAACTGGTTCCAGAGCCGGGGCAGCCAGCCCTGGCCGAACGGCGGGTCGAGCAGCACCAGGTCGTAGCGCGTGGCGTCCAGTCGCTTGACCACCATGGCGGCGTCGCCGGCGTGAATACGGACATTCTGCGCGGCCAATTTGGCGCGCAGCGCCCGCAAGGCCGCCACCGCCGCCGGATTGTTCTCGACCATCTGCACATGCCGGACCCCGCGCGAAGCCGCCTCGAAACCCAGGGCGCCGGTGCCGGCGAAAAGATCCAGCACCTGCTTGTCTGAAAACTGCCCGCCCCATAGGTGATGCAGCCAGTTGTACAGCGTTTCGCGTACCCGGTCGGGCGTGGGGCGCAGGCCCGGGGCGTCGATGACCGAGATTGGAGTGCGCCGGTAATCACCGCCTACAATACGGACGAGATGTTTCTTCATGTTGATCCGGGTTTCCCGTATCGCTCAAAGCTATTTACGGTAGTGTAAAGCCTATGTTCAGTTTTTTTAAAAGAAAGAAGTCGCCCGAGGCCAAGCTCAGGGACGACGAGGCGCCGCTGGACGGCAGCCGGGACGCCTCGGACGCGGGGGCCGAGGCTGCACAGCCCGACGTGCGGCAGGCGCAAGCCGAAGCCGCCGCCCAGGAACGGGAGCAAGCCGAGCGCCTGGCGGCTGAGCGCGCCGAGGCCGAGCGACTGGAAGCCGCCAGGCTCGAAGCAGAGAGAGCGGAAGCCGCGCGCCTTGAAGCGGAAAGAATCGCCGCCGAACGCCTTGAGGCCGAACGTGCCGAGGCCGCGCGCCTGGAAGCCGAACGCATCGAAGCCGAGCGGCTTGAAGCTGAACGGCTCGAGGCTGAACGCGTGGAGATCGAGCGCCTGGAGGCCGAACGGATAGAGGCCGAGCGAATAGAGACCGAACGCCTGGAAGCGGAGCGCGCCCGCGCCGCCGAGGCCGAGAAGGCGCCGGCCAAGACATCCTGGCTTTCCCGCCTGACCAGCGGGCTTTCGCGCACGGGCCAGAACATCAGCAGCCTGTTTGTGGGCGTGAAGGTCGACGAGGCCCTGTTCGAAGAGCTGGAAACGGCCCTCATCATGGCGGACGCCGGCGTGGAGGCGACCGAAAAACTGTTGACCGCGTTGCGGGCCCGCGTGCGCAAGGAGAAAATCGCCGACGCGGCTCAGGTCAAGGCCGCGCTGCGCGACCTGTTGGCCGAGCATCTGGCGCCGCTCGAAAAGCCGTTCCCCATCGATCGCGCTTCGCCGCTGGTCATCATGATCGCGGGCGTCAACGGGGCCGGCAAGACCACCTCCATCGGCAAGCTGGCCAACGCCTTCCAGCGCCAGGGCAAAAGCGTATTGCTGGCCGCCGGGGACACGTTCCGCGCGGCCGCCCGCGAGCAATTGATCGCCTGGGGCGCGCGCAACAATGTCACCGTCATCGCCCAGGACGGCGGAGACCCCGCTGCCGTGGCGTTCGACGCGGTCAACGCGGGGCGCGCGCGCAGCGCCGACGTCGTCATGGTCGATACGGCCGGCCGCCTGCCCACCCAGCTGCACCTGATGGAGGAACTCAAGAAGATCAAGCGCGTCATCGGCAAGGCCGACGGCCAGGCGCCGCACGAGGTGCTGCTGGTGGTGGACGGCAATACGGGCCAGAACGCCATCTCGCAGATCAGGGCGTTCGACGCGGCCATAGAGCTTACCGGTCTGGTGGTGACCAAGCTGGACGGCACGGCCAAGGGCGGCGCGCTGGCCGCGGTGGCCGCGGGCAGCCAGGGCGTAAGGCCTGTGCCGGTCTATTGGATCGGCGTGGGCGAAGGCCTGGAGGATCTGCAGCCCTTCGTGGCCCGCGAGTTCGCAACGGCCGTCGTCGGAGAATAAGCCGGGCCTGTCAGCCTAGGCGGAGGTCTTTTTCCGGCGCTTTCGCCGGGCGGCATGCAGCTGTTCGAAGACCGCCTGGGCCAACTCCACTTGATGCGCCTGCATGGCGCGCAGCCATCCTATGGCGAACCAGGGGGCGGGCGAGCCTTTGTCCAGGCCTTGATAGTATTCTTCGGCCACGTAGAAGTCGTTCAAGTCGCCCAACACGTCCTGAATATGGGTGAGGGCGGCGGCCAACGCCTCGGTTTCGTGCCTGGGCAGCAGGCTGGAGCCGAAATCCAGGCCGTAGCGTATTGATTTGATCCGTTTGCGCACGGCGTGCTGCTGATCCACGGAAAGCTCGTTGAAGCGGCGTCCCTGCTTCAGGATGCGTGTCCACCTGTTGTCCAGCCGTTGCCGGATCAGGGCGGCGAGTTCCGGCGAACCGGCGGATTTCGCGGCCTTGCGTTTCCCGCCCTTGGGCGCCGGACTCTTGTTTGCGTCCGCCACGCTCACCAGGTGCTGCAGCAGCGACAGCAGCATGGACTGGAATTCGACGCCGCCGGCGGTGGCCCGCATCAAGGCCGTGGCCGAATCGCCGGGGCTTGCCGCGGGTGCGGCGCCTTCGGGCATGCCGGCCTTGCGCAGCATCGGTTCGATATGCAGGCGGATGACATCCTGATTGCGCGCTTCGCCCAGCAGCCCGAAGTAGGTCTTGAGCGCCTGCTCGGCGGCCGGCTGGACGGCCGGCGCCATGTCTTCGAACAATTTCCAGCAAGAGCGCAGCCTTCTTATGCCGACGCGAAGCTGATGAACGTAGGCGGCCTGGCGGTCGTCCTCGGCGCCGGCCGTGTCCACCCCAGCCAGGAAGGCGGCGTTGGCCGCGACCTGCAACAGGCATTCGCCTGCGCAGGCCGCATAACCCTGGGCTGCCGTCATGCCGGGGGAAAGCCGGACCCGGGCGGCACGGCGGGCCGGAAACAGCGCGGCGGGCGGCGCGCTGTCGTCGTCGAGCGACAGCGCGCCCGGTTCGGGAAATTTGGGCGCCAATGTCGCGAGCCGGTCGCCGCGCTCCGCCTTGCTGCGCGTTTCGAGTATGAGTCCGTACCGGACGAGCCACTCGCGCCCCATTTCGAAGACGGCGTCCATGCTCCCGGACACGAGCTCGAACTCGACCTCGCTGACGGGCAGGCTCCAACCCCGCGAGTGGATGGCGCCATCGTCGTGGGCGATCTCGATCACCGCGTCGGCCCGTTCGACCAGCAGCACGCGCCGCAGCACACGGGTTTCGTAGCGCAGTTCCAGGGGCTCGTCGAGCCGCGCGAAGAAGCCGGCCAGCGGCTCCTCATCGTAGAGCGAGAGGTCCAGGGCGCCCTGCTGGCGGACGTGATTGAGCTCGGTGCGGGATAGGGGATCGCCGCCGGGCGCCTTCAGGGTCTGTATCCAGCGCCTGCCCTCGCGGCGGACGCGCAGTGCGATGCCGGCCCGCGCCAGCGCCCGCGAGGGCGTATCGAAATACAGGGCGCGCAAGGTGATCTGGCGGGCCTTTTGGGCGCGCATGGCCTTGGCCACGCCGGCCTTGACCGCGGCGGGAACGTGAAGGCTGAGTTCTCTTTCCATGCTGCTCCAGGACAAAAGGGCATTCCGGATGTGACCCCGGGGGCGCACATGCGTTTGCCGCAAGCAAGAGACGGATAGTATCTCTGAATTATTACCGGATGTGCGGTTTTTTCAAGGCGCGCCGCGGCTTTGCGGGGCGGGCGGCCCGTGCGCTGCAAGAATGCCCGGTTCGGGCGACAATACGCAGGAATTCGCCTGCGCCAGGCGTTAAAATGAACGACCTTCCATCGAGTCTTTTGTCATGAGCAATCTGTCCGCGGCGCAAACCGATAGCGCGCAAAGCTACGATATCGCCCCAGTTCCGGAAATCATCGCCGAATTGCGGGCTGGCCGCATGGTCATCCTGGTCGACGAAGAAGACCGCGAGAACGAGGGCGACCTGGTTCTGGCCGCCGAATACGTCACGCCCGAGGCCATCAATTTCATGGTCACCCATGCCCGCGGGCTGGTGTGCCTCACCCTGACCGAAGAGCGCTGCCAGCAGCTCGACCTGCCGCTGATGGCCAGCCGCAACGGGGCGCGCTTCGGCACCAATTTCACGCAGTCCATCGAGGCCGCCGAAGGCGTCGAAACCGGCATTTCGGCCGCCGACCGGGCCCGCACCATCCAGGTGGCGGTGGCGCGCAACGCCAAGCCGTCCGACCTCGTCCAGCCGGGCCATATCTTCCCCGTACAGGCGGTGCGCGGCGGCGTGCTGGTGCGGGCGGGCCATACCGAGGCCGGCTGCGACCTCACCGCCCTGGCGGGGCTTACCCCGGCGGCGGTCATCTGCGAGATCCTCAAGCCCGACGGCGCTATGGCGCGGCTGCCCGACCTCATGGTGTTCGCGCGCGAACACGGCCTGAAAATCGGCACCATCGCCGACCTCATCCAGTACCGCAGCGAACACGAGTCCATGGTCGAGCGGGTCGGCCAGCGCAGCCTGCAAACGCCCTGGGGCGAATTCCAGGCGGTCGCCTACCGCGACCTGGCTTCGGGGGCGCCCCATCTCGCCCTGGCGCGCGGCGACATCACGCCCGAGGCCGAGACTCTGGTGCGCGTGCACGAACCCACGACCATGTTGGATATCCTTTCGGCCGATGCCACGGCGCACAGCTGGACGGTGCCCAGCGCCATGAAAGCCATCGCCGAGGCGCCCTCGGGGGTCATGGTGCTGCTCAATTGCCAAGGCTCGGCCGAGCTGCTGTTCGATCAGTTCGGCGCCTGGGACAAGCCCATGGCGCCCAGCGCCGCGGCCGACGGCCAGCGTTTCGACTTGCGCACCTATGGCATCGGGGCGCAAATTTTGCGCGACCTCAATGTGGGTCGCGTGCGCCTTTTGGCGCGGCCACGCAAAATGCCCAGCATGACCGGCTTTGCCCTGACCGTAACCGGTTACGATAGTGAACCCACCCCTTCCGCCTAAAAGGAACCAGACATGAACCCTTATACTTTATCGCCTGACCTGAACGGAGAAGGCCTGCATTTGGGCATTGTCCGCGCGCGTTTCAACGAGGACATCGGCCTGGCCGAGCTGGATGCCTGCCTGGCCGAGCTGGCCGAACTGGGCGTCGACGAACGCGACGTCATGGTGGTGACGGTTCCCGGCGCCCTCGAAATGGGGGTGGCCCTGGCGCAAATGGCCGAAACTTTCGAGTTCGACGCCCTCATCGCCCTGGGCGCCGTGGTGCGCGGCGAAACCTATCACTTCGAGATCGTCAGCAACGAAAGCGCGGCGGCCATCAGCCGCATTGCGCTCGAAACCGGCATTCCGGTCGCCAACGGGGTGCTGACCACCGAAAACGAAGAGCAGGCCCATGCCCGCGCCGCCGAAAAGGGACGCGACTGCGCCCGCACGGCGGTCGAGATGGCCAATCTCACGGCGGCGCTCGAACCCGAGTCCGACGATGACGATGAATATGATGACGACGACTTCGACGACGAGGACGAAGATTTTGACGAAAGGTAAAACGCAGGGCGGCGCGGCGCGCGCCAACCCTCGCAGCGCGCGCCGCCGCGCGCGCGAATTCGCGCTGCAGGGCGTCTACGCCTGGCTCTTGCGCGGCGATGAAGGCGTGCAGGAAGCCGGCGCCATCGACGCCCATTTGCGCGACGACGAAGAATTTCCCGAAGCCGACGCAAACTGGTTCAAGACGCTGCTGCACGGTGTATTGCGCGAGGCGCCTGACCTGCGCGAGCGCTTTGCCCCTTATCTCGACCGGCCGCTCGAAGAGCTGTCCCCCATCGAGCACGGCATTTTGCTCATCGGCAGCTACGAGCTCATCCACCATGTCGAGGTGCCTTACAAGGTGGCCATCAACGAGGCGGTCGAACTGGCCAAGTCCTTCGGCGGCACCGACGGCTTCAAGTTCGTCAACGGCGTGCTCGACCGCATGGCGGCCGACGTCCGCTCCGTCGAGGTCGAGGCGGCGGCGCGTCCCCGCTAGCAACGGCGGGCCGGTGGCCATGTCACGGCAGGCAGAGAGCCATTGAACGAATTCGATCTCATCCGGCGCTATTTCTCCCGGCCAGTGCCGCCGGGCTATCTGGGCGCGGGCGACGATTGCGCTCTGCTGCCCATAGGCGCCGGCAAACAGCTTGCCGCCAGCACCGACCTGCTCATCGAAGGCCGGCATTTCCTGCCGGATGCCGATCCCGCCTCATTGGGGCACAAGGCCCTGGCGGTCAACCTCTCCGACCTTGCCGCCATGGGCGCTCAACCGCTGGGCTGCATGCTGGGGCTTTCCCTGCCCAAGATCGACGAGGCCTGGCTAAAGGCTTTCTCCGAGGCCTTTCACGCGCTTGCCGACGCGGCGGACTGCCCCTTGGTGGGCGGGGATACGACCCGCAGCCCTGACGGCATCGTCATCAGCGTCACCGTGTTCGGCCAGGTGGAGCCGGGCAGGGCGCTGCGCCGGGACGCCGCGCAACCGGGCGACGACATCTGGGTCACCGGAACCCTGGGGGCGGCGCATGCCGCCCTGCAATGGCTCACCGGGCAATGGCCGGCGCAGCCGGCCCTGCTTGCCGCCACCCGGGCGGCGCTCGAGCGTCCCTGCCCGCCCTGGGGCTTTGCGCAGAAGCTGCCTGGGCTGGCCCATGCCGCGCTGGACGTTTCCGACGGGCTGCTGCAGGACCTGGGGCATATATTGGAGGCCAGTGGCTGCGGCGCCCGTCTCCATTATGAAACCCTGCCCGTGGACGCCGCCCTGGCGCATCTGGACGAGGCGCAGGTGCGCGAGGCCGTGCTGTCGGGCGGCGACGTCTACCAGTTGTGCTTTACCTCTCCACCCCAGAACCGCGACGGCATTGCCGAGCTGGCCCGGACCTCGGGTGTCAGGGCGACACGCATAGGCGTGATCGAAAGCGCGGCCGGGCTGACGGTACAGGATGCCGCCGGCGGACGGCTCCCGATTTCGTCGCGGGGCTTCGATCATTTTGCCTGACAGGACGCCTTAATGTCTCCCACGCCTTCCGATTCCCGCAGTGCTCAGCCCGTTTCGCTGGGCTGGGTCTTTCGCTCTCCGAGCCGGGTCGTGGCTTTCGGGCTGGGCAGCGGCCTGCTGCGCCCCGCGCCCGGCACCTGGGGCACGGCCTTGGGATGGCTGCTTTGGGTGGCCGTGGTGTCCCGCCTGCCCGACGCCGGCATCGCCGCCGTGCTGCTGCTTTCGTTCGCCTATGGCTGCTGGGCCTGCCATCGCGTGGGCCGCGAACTAGGCCGCCCGGACGACGGCGCCATGGTGTGGGACGAGATCGTGGCCTTCTGGCTGGTGCTCTGGCTGATACCGGAGCAACTGGGCGTCCAGGCGCTCGCCTTCGTCATCTTCAGGTTTTTCGACATCGTCAAGCCGCCTCCGGTCCGCTACTTCGACAGAAGGCTGAAGAACGGCCTGGGCGTGATGTGGGACGATATTCTTGCCGCGGCCTATAGTTTGCTGGTACTGGCCATTCTGGTCCGCCTGGAGATCCTATGAGTGACACCCGAACCATCGCCGCCCAGCGTCTGGGCCATCTGCTTTCCGACCGCGATTGGATGCTGGCTTGCGCCGAATCGTGCACGGGCGGGCTGTTCAGCGCCGCCGTCACCGATGTGGCGGGCTCCAGCCAATGGTTCGAGCGCGGCTTCGTCACCTACAGCAATACCGCCAAGATGGAACAATTGCGCGTGGGGGCGGATACGCTGGAACGCTTTGGCGCCGTCAGCGAAGAAACGGCCATGGAGATGGCGGGCGGTGCGCTCGAAGCCAGCCATGCCGACTTTGCGGTGGCCACCACCGGCATTGCCGGCCCGGGCGGCGCCGTGCCGGGCAAGCCGGTGGGCATGGTGTGTTTCGGCTTCGCTCAGCGCAGCGGCCAGGGCATCACCACGCGGGCCATGACCCGGGTGTTCGAAGGCGACCGCGCCCAAGTGCGCGCGGCCGCGGTGGAGTTCGCCTTGAACACCGCCATCGAGCTCATCGAACCCGAATAGCGGCACGGCGCGCCTTGCGGTACCTGTGCTGCGTGGACGGTCGACGCAAAGCGCCCAGGCCGTTTGGGGCCGATTTCGGGCCGGGATTCTACAGCGCCGAGCGAGCCTTGTTGATGGCGTCCCGGGTGTCCAGTGCCGCCTTGGCCGCGGCTTCGCGCCAATCGTCGCCCGCGCCCGCATAGATAATGGCGCGCGAAGAATTGATCATCATGCCCGTGCCATGGGAGGAGCATCCCGCCTTGACCGTGGCGTCGATATCGCCGCCCTGTGCGCCGATGCCGGGCACCAGCAGGGGCATGTCGCCGACGCGTTGACGCACCTGGGCCAGTTCCTGCGGAAACGTAGCCCCGACCACCAGTGCACATTGGCCATTGCGGTTCCATTTGTCGGCCACTAGGCTGGCGACGCGCAGATAAAGGGGTTCGGAAGACTCCAGTTCCAGCGCCTGCAAGTCGGAGCCGCCCTTGTTCGAAGTGCGACACAGGATGATGACGCCTTTTTCTTCCCAGGACAGATAGGGCTCGATCGAATCGAAGCCCAGATAGGGGCTGACGGTGACGGCATCGGCGCCGAAGCGCTCGAAGGCCTCGCGCGCATACTGCTCGGCGGTCGAGCCGATGTCTCCGCGCTTGGCATCGAGCACCAGGGGCAGCTGCGGATAGCGTTCGCCCACATAGCGGCACAGTGCTTCCAGCTGTTCTTCGGCGCCCTGGGCCGCGAAGTAGGCGATCTGCGGCTTGATGCCGCATACATAGGGTGCGGTGGCGTCGATCACGCCGCGGCAGAATTCATAGATGGCGTCGGGGCGCCCATGCAGTTCGGCCGGAAAGCGCACGGGGTCCGGGTCCAGCCCCACCATCAGGAGGGAGTTGGCGTGCTTCCAGGCGGCATCGAGTTTTTGGGTGAAAGTGGTCATCGGAATAATATCGGTGGCAAGAGTATGCGTGAATAAGGTCAGGGCGCCGGCGATCCGAAGCCCGTCAATACGGCGATCCAGACGATGGCGGCGCCGATGATGGCCAGCATCACGGCGGCGCTGCCCAGGTCCTTGGCGCGTCCTATGAGGGGATGCCGCTCCAGCGTGACGCTGTCGGCGATGGCCTCCAGCGCCGAGTTCAGCAGTTCGACGATCAGCACGAAGAACAAGGTGGCGATCAGCAGAAGCTGCTCGGCCAATGTGTTGCCCACCCAGATGGCAACGGGTATCAGCACGACGCACAGCAGCAGCTCCTGGCGAAAGGCGGCTTCGTGCTTGAGCGCGGCTCCAAGTCCCTGCATGGAATAACGCAGCGCGTTGATGAGGCGGGCTGGCCCGCCGCGGCTTTTATACGGTGATTTGTGTTGCGTCATGACGCCCTTCGGGTTGAGGCGAACTGCCGGGACAGGAGCATTGTAATAAGAAAGAGGAAACGCACCGTTGCGCCGGGGAGCGGGCGCAAAAAATGCCCCCACGCTGCGCAGGCTCATGCCTGCTTGCTATCCACCTCGCGGCCTGCATGCCGCTCGGATTCGCCAGGCGCATAACAGTCCGCAGGGACTGTTATGCGTCCGGGCTCATCCCCCAAGGGGGCGTTTTTGCCGGGGGCGCCCAGCCTTGGGGCGGCCCGGCGGCAAAAAAAGCCCTCGATGAAGCGGGGGCTCCGGCACGCCGATATCCGCAGCCGGGCTTGTCAAGAAGGAGAGGGCAAGGGGGACGGCCAGCCAAGCGGACGGACCCAGGATGCGGGCGGCGGGCGCGAATCAGGCGGGCATGCGGATGACGGGCTTGATGCTCCGTCCCGCCTGCATGTCGCTCAGCGCCGCGTTGATGTCCGCCAGATCATAGAAGCTCAGCAGCCGGTCGAAGGGGAAGCGCCCTTGTCGATACAGATCGATCAAGAGCGGAATGAACAGGTCGGGCCGGCTGTCGCCCTGATGAATGCCGCGCACCGAGCGCCCGCCCAGAACGAGTTCGAGAATATTCGCGCTGAGGTCCGCCCCGCGGGCCGTGTTGATCAGCCCGCAAACGCCCAGCGGCGCCAGATTCGACGTGGCCTGCCGGATGACATCGAGGTTGCCGGTCGTATCCAGAGCGAAGTTCACGCCCTGGGGAACGATGGAGCGCAAGCTGGAAAAGACCTCTTCCCGGGCGGCATCGATCACATGGGTGGCGCCCAGTTCGGCGGCCAGCTTCAGGCGGGCGGCATTGGTGTCGACGGCCACCACTGTGGCGGCGCCGGCTACATTCGCCGCCATGACCGCCGCCAGCCCGACGGCCCCGGTTCCAAAGACGGCCAGCGTGTGGCCCGGAGCCACGCGCAGCGAATTGATCACCGCGCCGGCGCCCGTCTGGAAGCCGCAACCCAGCGGGCCCAATATTTCCAGCGGCAGGTCCTTGTCCACGAGGACCGCATTGCGTTCATGGCAGACGGCATGGGTGGCAAAGGACGATTGGCCAAAGAAATGGCTGTGTATGGCCTCCTGGCCCTTGCCGAGCGCGGTGCTGCCGTCCAGGCGCTTGCCCGCGAAATTGTATTGGCCCAGATGCCGGCAGTAGGCCACCTCGCCGCGAACGCAGCTATGGCAGGCTCCGCAGGTATCGAAGCTCATGACGACATGATCGCCGGGCTTGACCTTGCCGACGTCCTTGCCGGCATCGAGGACGACGCCGGCCCCTTCGTGACCCAGGACGATGGGGCGCGGAACGCGGGAGGCGGAGTCGCGCATTCCGATGTCCGTGTGGCAGATTCCGGAGGCTACCACGCGCACCAGGACTTCGTCGTCGCGCAACGAGCCCAGTTCCAGGGTTTCAAGCGACAGGGGCTGGCCTGCGGTCCGGGACAGGGCGGCTTTTATCTTCATGGCGTGGCGGCTGGGTCAGCGGGTTTCGAAGTAGAAATGCTTGGTCTGCATGAAGTCGTTCAGGCCTTCGATGCCGTGCAGCTTGCCATAGCCGCTGTCTCCGTAGCCGCCGGTTTCGGCTTCGGCAAAGAGGCGGTTGTGGGCGTTGTGCCAGACGGTGCCGAACTTCAGTTGCGATGCCATCCGCCTGGCCGTCAGGCCGTCCCGGGTCCAGACGCTGGCGGCCAGGCTGTAGCGGGTTGCATTGCTGCGGCGGACGGCCTCTTGTTCGTCGGTGAAGCGCTCGATGATGAGCAGGGGGCCGAACAGTTCTTGCTGGATGAAGGGCGAATCCAGATCCTGCACTTCGATCAGGCTGGGTGAAATGAACGCCCCGTTCTTCAATTCGCCGCCGGGAATATCGCCCTTCAGCAGCACCCGCTCGGATTGCTCGGCTTGCTCCACCAGTGCGGCGATGCGGTCGCGGTTGGCGATATCGATGAGGCAGCCCATGCCGGCCTGCGGGTCGTTGCCGAACCCGGGCCGCAGGTTCTTGAGCGCCTGGACGAGGCGCCGGCTGAACTCGTCATAGACGGACGCTTCGACCAGCACTCTGGCAATAGCCGTGCATTGTTGTCCGGCCATGACCATGCCGCCGGCGACGACGCCCGCCACCGTGGCGTCCATGTCGCAGTCCGCAAATACCACCGCCGGCGCCTTGCCGCCCAGCTCGAGCGACAGGCGCTTGAGAGTCGACGCGGTATTTTGCGCAATCAGTTTCCCGACTCGGGTGGACCCGGTAAAGCTGATCACATCGACATCGGGCGACTCGCACAGATGGCTCGAGACTTCCGTTCCGGACTCGATGACCGAATTGAGGATGCCGGGAGGAACCCGGCTATCGCCGGCGATGCACTCCAACACCATGTTGTTGACGACCGCCGTCTGATGGGCGGGCTTCACGACCACTGAGCAGCCCGCCGCCAGGGCGGGCGCCAAAGAGCGCACCAGCAGCGTAACCGGCGCGTTCCAGGGAAGGATGATGGCCGCAACGCCCGAGGGTTCGCGGTCGAGCGAGGCATAGCAGCCGGGCTCCACCTGCAGGATACGGCCGAACAGGTTGCGGGCCAGGCCGGCGTAATACTTGAGCTCGGAGACGCCCGCCATGATTTCGCCCAGGGCTTCGCGCCGCAGCTTGCCGTTTACCGCGACGATGACGTCGGCGATTTCTTCTTTACGGCGCTCCAGGGCCGAGGCGAAGTCGAGCAGCACTTCGGCGCGTACGCGCGGCGAGCGAGCCCAGGAAGAGTGTTCGAAAGCCTCTCTGGCCGCCGCGATGGCGGCACGTGCTTCGTTTGCCGTTGCATCGCAAAAGCGCGCCGCGAGTTCGGACGTGGCGGGGTTCAATACGTCGCCGATGACGGCCTGTCCGCCGACCGACTCGAGCCAGCGGCCGTTGATATAGTGTTTAGCGGTATTCATTCGATGGGCTTTATTCAAAGTTTCTGCAGATCTTCGACCTTGACTCCGGCGACCTGCTTGTACCGATTCGAGATGTCCATGAGCTCGGACTGCGAAATGACGTCGTCCAGCCGATCGAAGGGCTTGCCGCGAGTCCGGTCATGAACTTCTTTCAGGATGGTGTCCGGGGGCGCGATCCGGTTCATCAGCACGACGTCTCCCGTCGCCTTCACGCGTATGCGATCGTACTCGAGCAGGGCTTTTTCGGTGAGCCCATGCTGCCGCAGTTGGTCCGCAAGGCAACGGCAGTCCAGTATGGCCTGGCCGGCGCCGTTGGAGCCCCTGGGCACCATGGGATGGGCCGCATCGCCCAGCAGGCTGATCCGTCCGAAGCTCCACCTGGGAAGCGGGTCCTGATCCACCATCGGATACTCGAGTATAGTTTGTGTCTGCTCGATCATGCCCGCCACGTCCAGCCATTCGAAGCGCCAGTCCGCGAATGCGGGAAAGAAGTCCTCGAGTCGGCCGCGCCCGTTCCAGTCGCGGTCGGCGGGCTGGGGGGACTCGATTTCGGCTACCCAGTTCACGAGCTGATTGCCTTCGGCGTCGATGTTGTTGCGAACGGGGTAGATCACCATCTTGCCCACCGACAGCCATCCGGCCCGCACCATGCTGGCGCCGGACAGAAACGGCTTCAGCGCAGTCGTTCCGCGCCACATGTTCACGCCGGAGTAGCGGGGCTTGCCTTCGTCGGGATAAAACTGCTTGCGCACGGCCGAGTGGATGCCGTCGCAGCCGATCACGATCGACGAGCGCACGCTCAGTTCAGCGCCATCGGCGGTTTCGAAGTATGCGGTCGTTCCCTCTTCGTCCTGCTCCACCCGGATGCAGCGCCTGTCGAGCTGGACGGCGTCTGCGCCGAGCCGCTGCGCCACGGCGTCAAGCAGGCAGTTCTGCAGATCGCCGCGATGGATCGAGAACTGCGGCCACCCGTATCCCGCTTCCAGGCCCGCCGGTTCCCGGAATACGAACTGCCCGAAGCGGTTGAAGAAGATCGATTCGCGCGTGGTCACCGCGACTTCGGCCAGGGCTTCCTGCATGCCGAGTTCGTCGAGTACGCGCACCGCATGCGGCAGCAGGTTCACGCCGGCCCCAAGAGGCTTTATCTCGGGCACGGCTTCATGGATGCGGCAGGATATGCCCGCCTGATGGAGCGAAAGGGCGAGCGTCAGGCCGCCGATTCCGGCGCCGATGATGAGGACTTCACATTCTTTGGACATAGGCTTCTCGTCGGATTCATGTCGATGGATGTATTAGACCGCCGGTGAATGTATTATTGAAATTTGAATATCCAATGTATTGATAAGCAATGAATATCAATCTGACTTTTCGGCAGCTAAAAGCCTTTCTTCTGGTGGCGCGGCTTGGCAACTTTACCCGCGCCGCCGAGCAGATGCATGTGACGCAAGCCGGCCTGAGCATCATGATGCGAGAGCTGGAAACCCAGCTGGATGTCCGTCTTTTCGATCGCACGACCCGTTTCGTGACCCTGACGCCCGCCGGAGAGCAATTCCTCCCCGTCGCCAAGAGGGTCGTGGACGAACTGGAGGACAGCGCCAACCAGTTGGGCGCCCTCAGCGCCCATACGCGGCGAACTCTGCGCATCGGCGTGACGCCTCTGGTTTCCACGAGCATCCTGCCCCAGGCATGCCAGACGTTCCGGCAATTGCGTCCCGACGTCACGCTCAAGTTCGTCGACACGGATCCCATGCACGTGCAGCAGCTCGTCGAGGCGGGCGAGCTGGATTTCGGCCTGGGCGCTTTCTTCAAGAACGTGACGGGCGTGGAATTGACGCCCTTGTTCGAGTACGAGCTGATGTGGGTCAGCGCGCCGCCCCAGGATTCAACGAAGATACTCTCGCAGCCGCAGCATGGCGGGCGCGCGCCCGTGGCCGCCGGCATGAAAAAAAGCCGGGGCAAGAAGGTCTCATGGGCGGCCATTGCGGACGCGCCGCTGATCAGCTTGCCGCCGGAAAACAAGATCCAGCAGGCCATCGAAGCGCGGCTGGACGAAATAGGGCGGGCGCACGAAGAAAGGCAGACCTTCCGAAATTTTGAAACATTGATCGCCATGGTGGCCGCCGGGATGGGAACGGCCGTGGTGCCGTCGTATGCGCGCACCGCCTGCCTTCGCTACGGGGTGGAAATGGCCCGCTTGACGGAACCCGCCACACCGTTGAGCTTCTACCGCATTACCAAGCGTGGACGAGCCGACCCCGATGCCATGGCCGATTTCACCAAGGTATTCGTGGCCAGCGTCCCGGCGTAAGGCCTTCGATTGATATTCAAAAGTTTTTAGTTGATAAGATATTTAAATTTCCTTTATGGTAGATGAAGTCTTCTAATGGAACGAACGGGGCGCTCGTCCCCTACATTCGATTCCACATTACACGGAGACTTCTTCATGCACATGCGTAAAATTCTCGCGGCCGCTTCGGCGGCTTCTTTGCTCGGGTTCGCGGCGACGGCGGGCGCCGCGGAAACGATCAAGGTCGGCCTGGTCGCGCCGTTCTCGGGGCCTTTCGCGCAGTATGGGGCGCAGATGTACGCCGGCATACAGGCTTATTTCCATCTGAACGGCGACGAAGTCGCGGGCAAGAAAGTCGAGATCATCCGGCGCGATACTGGGGGAGCCGGGCCCGAGATCGCGCGCCGGCTCTCGCAGGAACTGGTCAATCGCGATCAAGTCGACTTCCTGACGGGCTATGGCCTGACGCCCGAGGCATTGGCCTCGGCGCCCATCGCCGAACGTTCCAAGACGCCGCTGATCATCATGAACGCCGCGACGCTGTCGATCGTCGAGAAGTCGCAGTACATTGCCCGCGTGTCGCTCGCCACCGCGCAAGGTTCCGGCGTGATAGGCCACTGGGCCGCCAACGAAGGCATCAAGACGGCCGTCACCCTGGTGGCGGACTACGGCCCGGGGCTGGACGCCGAGGCTGCGTTCAAGAAGACCTACACCCGAGGCGGCGGCGAGATCGTGGAAACCATACGCACTCCCTTGAACAACCCCGACTTCGGCCCCTTCATGCAGAGAATCAGGGACATCAAGCCGGACGCCGTCTTTGTATTCGTCCCCGCGGGCGAGCAAAGCATAGGCTTCATGAAGAACTACCAATCGCGCGGCCTGGCCGAACTGGGAATCAAGGTAATCGGCCCCGGCGACGTGACGGACGACCACGTGCTGCCTTCCATGGGCGACGAAGCCCTTGGCGTGATCACGGCGTTTCATTACTCGGTTGCCCACAAGTCTCCCGAGAACGAAAAGTTCCTCAAGGCTTACGCCGAAGTCAATCCCAATGCGGGCCAGGCGAACTTCATGACGGTGGGCGGCTATGACGGCATGGACGCCATCTTCCAGGTAAGCAAAGCCCTGAACGGAGACATCGACGGCGACAAGGCGATGGAGATACTGAAGGGCATGAAGATAGACAGCCCGCGCGGCCCCTTGCTCATCGATCCCGAGACGCGGGACGTGGTTCATACAGAATACATCCGCCGTGTCGAGCGCGTCGACGGTCAGCTCAAGAACGTCGAGTTCGCCCGTTTTCCAGAGGTCAAGGGCGATGGCGACGTAAGCGGGCAGCCCGAATCGATGTAAGCACGGGTGCAAGACCGCCCCGCACGCCGGGGCCGGGCGGGTGTCCAGGGCCGACGCGCAGCGGAACCCCGGCCTTGGACGGCGCTTGCTACGATGCAAAAAGAAAAAGCCTGGATCCGGCGTAATACCGGATCCAGGCTTTTTGTTGGCTGGCGGCCCCTTGCGGGGCCTTGCCAATCGGATAACGAGGGCTTAGAAGCCGCCCATGCCACCCATGCCGCCCATGCCACCCATGTCGGGCATGGCGGGAGCGGGCTTGTCTTCGACGACTTCGGCCACGGCGGCTTCGGTGGTCAGCAGCAGGGCTGCAACCGAGGCGGCGTTCTGCAGGGCGGTGCGGGTCACCTTGGTGGGATCCAGCACGCCTTGCTCGACCAGGTCGCCGTACTCGCCGGTGGAAGCGTTGTAGCCGTAGTTGTCCTTGCCGCTGGCAACGTTGTTGACCACGACGCTGGGCTCGTCGCCGGCGTTGGCCACGATGGTGCGCAGGGGAGCTTCGACAGCGCGCAGGATCAGCTTGACGCCGGCTTCCTGGTCGATGTTGTCGCCCTTGACCTGGGCAATGGCGGCCTTGGCGCGGATCAGCGCGACGCCGCCGCCGGGAACGATGCCTTCTTCGACGGCAGCGCGGGTGGCGTGCAGGGCGTCTTCAACGCGGGCCTTCTTTTCCTTCATTTCGACTTCGGTCGCCGCGCCGACGCGGATCACGGCAACACCGCCGGCCAGCTTGGCCACGCGCTCTTGCAGTTTTTCGCGGTCGTAGTCGGACGTGGCTTCTTCGATCTGGACGCGGATCTGCTTGACGCGCGCTTCGATCGACTTGCCGTCGCCGGCGCCGTCGATGATGATGGTGTTTTCCTTGCCCACTTCGATGCGCTTGGCCTGGCCCAGCTGCTCGAGGGTGGTGCTTTCGAGCGAGCCGCCGGTTTCTTCCGAGATGACGGTGCCGCCGGTCAGGATGGCGATGTCCTCGAGCATGGCCTTGCGGCGGTCGCCGAAGCCGGGAGCCTTGACGGCCGTGGTCTTGAGGATGCCGCGGATGTTGTTGACGACCAGGGTGGCCAGGGCTTCGCCTTCGACGTCTTCAGCCACGATCAGCAGCGGACGGCTGGACTTGGCCACTTGCTCGAGCACGGGCAGCAGGTCGCGGATGTTGCTGATCTTCTTGTCGTAGATCAGGACGTACGGATCGTCCAGGACGGAAACCTGCTTGTCCTGGTTGTTGATGAAGTAGGGCGAGAGATAGCCGCGGTCGAACTGCATGCCTTCGACGACGTCCAGCTCGTTGTCGAGCGACTTGCCGTCTTCGACGGTGATGACGCCTTCCTTGCCGACCTTGTCCATGGCGTCGGCGATGATCTTGCCGATGGACTCATCGCTGTTGGCCGAGATGGAGCCGACCTGGGCGATTTCCTTGCTGGTGGTGCAGGGACGCGAGATTTTCTTGAGTTCTTCGACGGCGACCGTGACGGCCTTGTCGATGCCGCGCTTGAGGTCCATGGGGTTGATGCCGGCGGCCACGTACTTGAGGCCTTCTTCGACGATGGACTGGGCCAGCACGGTGGCGGTGGTGGTGCCGTCGCCGGCGTTGTCGGAGGTCTTGGAGGCGACTTCCTTGACCAGCTGCGCGCCGATGTTCTCGAACTTGTCCTTCAGTTCGATTTCTTTAGCGACCGACACGCCGTCCTTGGTGACGGTGGGGGCGCCGAAGGAGCGCTCGAGCACGACATTGCGGCCCTTGGGGCCCAGGGTGGTCTTGACGGCATTGGCCAGGGTGTTGACGCCGCGAACGATGCGCGAGCGCGCATCGTCGCCGAATTGTACTTGCTTAGCAGCCATTGTTGATTCCTTGCTAGATTCGTATTCGTTTGCGGATTACTGGATGACGGCGAGGATTTCGTCCTCGCGGATGACGAGAAGTTCTTCGCCATCGACCTTGACGGCCTGGCCGGCATACTTGCCGAACAGGACCTTGTCACCCGCCTTGACGTCGACCGGGGTCACCTTGCCGTCTTCGGCCTTCTTGCCGGGACCCACAGCAATGACTTCGCCCTGATCGGGTTTCTCAGCGGCGCTCTCGGGGATCACGATGCCCGAAGCGGTGGTACGCTCGTTGTCCAGACGTTTGACGATCACGCGATCGTGCAAAGGACGCAGTGCCATGAAGGAACTCCTGTTCAAAAATTGTTAGTGGTAGCGACGGGGGCGGGCTGTTAGCACTCTGTCCCCTCGAGTGCTAATTATAAGGATGGTCTGGAATACTTCAAGAGCAGGGGTGATTTTTGTTACAAATGCGGGATGACGAGGGTCTCATGTCGAACGCCACTGAGGTTTGAACTTCCGCCGCTCAGTTCTGAACTGTTCATTTCTGGGGCAAACCCAGCTATGCTGGCCGCTTTTGGCCAGGGGGAGGCCTTCACACGTCAATATATTTCAGGTGAATGATTGGGTAAGGCCGCCCTTGGCCGTCAAGCGGAGAACGACCTATGCACTTGAAGCCCATTTTTTTGTAGAAGCCTAAGGCTTGAGGGTTCTGCTCATTTACATCGGTCGTCATGTCAGGGTGCAGCGAAAGACCGTGTTGAACTAGTGCAGCGCCAATGCCCTTTCCTCGGCATGCGGGGTCAACGAACAAAGCCTCCATGTGTCCGTTGTCGATGAACATGAATGCCATTGGATAATCATTGCTATCCACCGCGAACCAAAGCGGAACCTTTGGTAGAAAGTCGCAAACCATCTTGTCGATGGCTTGGCGATCATCGGAAGCAAGAAAGAAATGAGTGGCAGCTACCGCGCAACGCCAAATTTCAACAGCACGTTCGCCCTCACCGGGACGAGAGCTTCGAATAGTAGTCATTTCTTGATTGTAATCACTGTGCAGCATAGGTCTGGGCGGTGCGGGCGTTGACCAAGGCTCCGACCATTCTGCTGACCCACACACGCATAGGCGAACAGCTTTTCCAATTCGAGCCGCGAGAGGTGCGAAGAATTCTTGTTGGAGAGTACGAGGTCTGCTATGAAATTCAGGATTCGAACGTCTATGTGCTACGACTGTGGCATACCTGAGAGGATTGCTGAAATTCCTCAGGTCAGCTTGACCTTGCGATAGCTGCCGCGATCCATGTCGACGACTTCGACGCTCAGATGCGCGGTCATTCCTGTCGCAAACGCCGGCATGTGCTCCAGCATGCCGTCGGCAACGCGCTGGCTGAAGTCCTGCTTCGCCTGCTCGCTGCGGCCCGCCAGAATTCGCACCGTAACGTGGATGAACCCGCGCCGGCTGTCCGCCAGTCCGACGCGAAACCAGTCGGCGCGTACGACGCGGGCTTTCAGGTCGGCCTCGTCTTCGACTTCGGGGCTTTCCGCCAACCGGCGCGTGACCGCAGCCAGCATGGCGTCGAAGGGCAGAGCGGGCAGATTGGGGGTGTATTCAACGATGATATGAGGCATTTTGGTGAGGAGGTGTGTTGGATGGTGGCGCCGGCCATGGCGCTGCACAATAATATATAGGGAGATTGCTTTCCGATGCGACAAATACTGCTGATCATCGACGTCCAGAACACCTTTTCACCGCCTGAATGGCTGGTGGAGGGCATACAGAACCTTGCCGGTCGCATGCCGTCGGTCGCCACGCTCGAGGTGCACGACGAAAGCCGGACGCCTTTCATGAGCCAACTGGGCTGGTGCCCGGCGGCGGCCGACCACAGCCTGGTGCAGGCCGATCGGGTGTTCGTGAAGCACGGCTACATTCCTTCCGGCGAGACGATGGCCTATCTGAAGGATTTGAATCCGGACCGCGTCCTGGTGTGCGGCATCCAGACCGACACCTGTGTGCTGGCCGCGGGCTTCGCTCTCTTTGACGCCGGCCTGCGGCCCACGCTGATCACGGATCTGACGGTGGGCTCATCGCTGGACCGGTCGGGCGAACTGGGGGCGAGATTGTGGAAGCATCATTTCGGCCAGCTGGTGTCGAGCAAGGAGGTGCTGACTGCAGGGTAGAACCTTGCCGTTTCAGGCCGGCGGGGTGGTGGTTTGAGCAATCAAGCAAGCATTGCGCTTACGCTGGAAAACAGCATTCCAAGACCAGAGCCCACGAGCAGCAGGCTGACGATGTGTTTCATTGATGCGCCGGACACCGGGGGAGGGCGCGAGGCGCTCAGCGAGGTGACGATCAGCGTTACCGGAATCGCCTCGACGGCAAGGATGAGAGCCAAGCGGCTGAAGTCGCCATATGCAATGACGAGCAACAGTCTCAGAACGGCCCCCACGGCAAAGCAGAAGATGAGCGACTCCTGTATGCGTTCAATCGGCCATGGCTGGCGATAGACTGCATACACCAATGGCGGGCCCGCGGCGGCGAACAGCCCTCCAAGCACGCCTGAAACCAGCCCGATTGCGGCAAAGTAGCCCGAACCCGAAGTGGTCTTGAACGGGCTTGACGTTCGCCATAACAAGACCGCACAGGCCACTATGCTGAAGCCCAGGACGAGCTTGAGCACTTGATACGCGTTGGCAGCGAGAAAAGCGAGCAGCAGCATCCCCAGGAAAGTGCCGACGAGGGTCGTTCCTACCGCCGACATGATTCCGCGTTCGACGCGCGCGGTTCTGCGCCTATAAAAAAACATCAGGGCGTTGACGATGATGAGTACCGTTACTGCATTTGCCGCGTCGGGCAATGGCACCAGGTCGACGAGCCCGACCAGCCCCAGAAGAATCAGCACCAAGGCAAAGCCCGTCACGCTCTGTGCATAAACCGCTATGGCGACGAACACCATGAAAGTTATATGTGTCAGCATTGATTTCTATCTCAGGCGTTCTGTCTCGGTTCCGTCCTGCGGCATGGCGTCCGAAACGAAGATTCGGTGGCGGTGCGCTCCAAAAATAGTCGCCGGTCCGGCATCGACCCAGGCAAAGCGCTTTCAATCGATATCGGCGCAAACCGTCTGAAGCTTCTGCAGAATCCCATACAACCGCACGCGGTCTTCGACGTCCAGCGCCAACAGCAGCCGGGCGTGGCGCTCGCGCGCCAGGGGGATGACCTTGTCGACCACCTTCGCTCCTTTGGCGGTGATGTTGCAGACCAGTGATCGATCGCCGCTTTTCATGGACGCGGTGGACACCAGCCCCTTGGCGGCCAGCTCCTTGACGGTGCGGCTGACCAGGGCCTTGTCGCTGGCCGAGACTTCGGCCAGCTGCTTCAGGGGAATGGACCGGTGGTGCGCCACGGTGGACAGCAGCCGCCATTGCGGCAGCGTCAGGCCGGCGCTGCTGGCGTAGATGCTCGGAAAGCGCTTCAGGTGCGCGGCGATCCGCACGATGGGCACGGAAAGAAAATCTTCGACGGTGAGGTTGGAGCCATCGGGTTCAATGTGCTCCCAGGGGCAGCGGGCGGAAGGTTCGTTCGTCACGGCCAGGATGAAGGTGTGCGGGCCGCGATGGAGCCGGACCCGCATGTTGAAAAAAGACGTAGATCAAGACCAGGGCTGTCTTTCTGGTGCCGACGCGCCCCGGACGCCACACAGGAGTGCGGGGGGCGGCCGGCCGGCGTCGAAGCGCGGGATCTGCGTGCCTTCAATTCTAGCCTCCTCCGTTCCTGTCCTGATGCGTTTTTAGTTGATGCAACGACCGCTATATATCAACGTACTATTTACACCTGTCAAATTGATAAGTCAATAAGGAGTGATGATAATTGATTTGTCAATTTGATCGGCGGACAATGCTACCTAACGTACGAGCATTTTAGGTAGAGGCGTCATGAGTAATTCAGCTGAAGCAAGTGCCGCGGAAAGCATCGCGCAGGACGCGACCTCCACGCATTTCACTTTGGGTACCGAGCTTCCTCAGGTCAATCATCGGGCCAAGGTGCAGGGCCGGGCGATGTATGCGGGCGACATCAAGCTGCCGGGCATGCTGCACGGCGCGATTCTGCGCAGTCCGTACGCGCATGCCCGCATCGTCAGCATCGATACGTCGGCGGCGCGCGCCTTGCCCGGGGTGAAGGCAGTGCTGACCGGCGACGATGCGCCGGCCACGCCCTGGGGCGGCGGTCCCATCAAAGAACGCTACATTCTGGCCAAGGGCGTGGTGCGCTTTGCCGGCGAAGAAGTGGCGGCGGTAGCGGCCGTCACCGAGGACATCGCCCGCGACGCCCTGGATCTGATCCGGGTGGAATATGAAGAACTGCCGGCGCTGCTCACGCCGGACGAGGCGCTGGCGCCGGATGCACCCACCGTGCACCCGGGACGCAAGGACAACATCGGCCACGACATCCAGTTCAACCGGGGCGACGTGGACGCGGCCTTCGCCTCCGCCGACCTGGTGTACGAGGCCACGTACAACACATCGCGCCAGTATCCGGGCTATCTGGAGCCCATGGTATCGGTCGCCTCGCTCGAATCCGACGACCGCCTGCATGTGTGGACGTCCACGCAGACCGTCTTTCTGGCGCGCGCACGCATCGCCAAGGCGCTGGAGCTGCCCATTTCGTCGGTGCGGGTCATCCAGCAGACCACCGGCGGCGGGTTCGGCGGCAAGATCGTGGAAGACGACAACCAGCTCGTGGCCGGCCTGCTGGCGCTGCGCACGCGCCGCCCGGTGCGCCTGCTCAACAACCGCCTGGAAGACTTTCTGTCCTGTTGCACCAGCGTGCCCGAGCGCATCACGCTCAAGCTGGGCATGACCCGCGAGGGCATCATCGTGGCCAAGGACGTGCGCATCGTGGCCGACTGCGGCGCCTACTCCGGCCTGGCCGGCGAGGTCATGCACGTGTCCGCCATGCGCAGCGACAATATGTTCCGCAACATGAACGTGCGCTGCCACGCTGTGCTGGCCTATACCCATACGCCTCCGCACGGGGCATTCCGCGGCTTTGGCGGATCGCAGATGCTGTTCGCGCTGAACAGCCATATCGACACCATGGCCCGTGAATTGGGGCTGGACCCCGCCGCCATCCACGAGCGCAACGCCATCGGCGCGGGCGAGACTTCGGTGCATGGCTGGAAGATCCAGAGCACGGGCTTCAAGCAGTGCCTGGCCGGAGCCACCGAGGCGATCGGCTGGGCCGGCAAGCGGGCGGCGCCGCGCGGCACCGGCGTGCGGCGCAAGGGCGTCGGCATGGCGGCCGCCATGCACGTCTGCGGCAACCGCACCATGGGCAACTGGGACGGCTCCACGGTGGTGCTGCGTCTCAATGAAGACGGCGGCATCACGGCCTACAACGGCGAATGCGACATGGGGCAGGGCGCAATGACCATGATCACCCAGATCATCGCCAATGAATTCAAGCTGCCTTTGTCGCAGGTGCGCCTGCTGCCGCCGGACACCGACAGCGCACCCTATGCGCTGGGCTCGTTCGCCTCGCGGGTGACGATGTCCGCCGGCAATGCGGCCATCTGCGCCAGCCGGGCCGCCCACGCCAAGCTGTTCGCCCTGGCGGCCGACCTGCTCGGCGCCTCGGCCGACGATATGGAAATAATCGACGGCGGCGCGGTGCGCGTCCGGGGCGGCGGGAAAAGCCTGACCCTGGCCGAACTGGCCCGCCAGCACGTCTGGCGCCATGGCGGCGAAGTCCTGCAGGTCAGCGAAACCTGGGACCCCCAAACCGAAGAGCCCGATCACGACCTATACGGCAATTGCGCGCCCACTCATTCGTTTTCCGCCCAGGCCATCGAAGTGGAGGTGGACACCGAGACCGGTCAGGTCACCGTGCTGGACAGCTATCTTGCCGACGACCTGGGCCGGGCCCTGAACCTGAATGCCGTGCATGGGCAGGCCAATGGCGGCTGCGTCCAGGCGATAGGCTGGGCCCTGTACGAAGACCTGCAGGTCGAGGACGGACGCATCGTCAATGGCAATTTCGCCGACTACACGATGGCCACGGCCGAGTCGGTGCCCATGCTGCGCGGCGGCTTCATCGAATCCATGGACCCCGTCGGTCCTTATGGCGCGAAGGCGTCCAGCGAAACTCCCATCCTCATGGCGGCGCCGGCCATTGCCAACGCGGTGTTTGATGCCGTGGGCGTGCGCATCCGCGACCTGCCGATCACGCCCGAGAAGATATTGGCGGGCCTGAGGGCGGCCAAGCAACAAGATTCAGTCGAGAAAGAACAGGAGGCGACCGTCCATGCGTGACTTCCATTACCTGGAGCCGACGTCCGTCGAAGAGGCCAGCCGCATGCTGGCCGAACTCGAGGACGAAGAGCCGCGGGTCAGCGCCGGCGGCACGGCGCTGATTCTCACCATGCGCCAACGGATGCTGCGCCCCACCCATCTGGTGTCGCTGGCAAAGGTCGATCGCTTGCGAGGCATCGAATTCGACGAGCAGTCGGGCCTGCGCATCGGCGCGCTGTCGCGCCATGCCGATATCGCCCGCTCGCCGCTGGTGCGCCGGCACTTTCCGGTGCTGGCCAGCATGGCCGAGCGGGTGGCCAATCCGCAGGTGCGCAACCAGGGCACCATCGGCGGCAATCTTTGCTACGGCGACCCATCCACCGACCCTCCGGCCTGCCTGCTGGCGCTGGATGCCACCGTGGTCCTGGGCAGCACGCGCGGCGAGCGCGCCATGTCTCTCGAGGAGTTCATCGTGGACTATTTTGAAACCGCGCTCGAGCCCGACGAGATCCTGGTAGAAATACGCGTGCCGCCCCTGGCCGCGGGTACGGACGGGGTCTACAGCCGCTTTCTGCGCACGGCGGCAGAGCATCGCCCGCTGGTCAGCGTCGCCCTGGTGGCGCGCCGAGACGGGGCGTCGTGCCATGAAGCGCGCCTAGCCGTGGGCGCATCGACGCCCATGCCCATGCGGCTGCGGCGCGCCGAGGCATTTCTTCAGGGCAAGCAGGTGTCCGCCGCCGTCGCCGCCCAGGTGGCGGATATCGTGGCCCAGGACATCGAACCGATATCCGACTCGCGCGGCAGCGCTGAATTCCGGCGCGACATGGTGCGCGCCGTGGCCCGCCGCACGGTTTGCGAGTTGTTTGAGCTTTCCATCGATCAAGGAGTGCCTGCATGAGCACGCATCGTATCCATTGCACGGTGAACGGCGAGGCGCACAGCCTCGACGTACCCACTGGCCGCATGCTTTCAGATTTCCTGCGCGACGACCTGCATCTGACCGGAACCAAGCGCGGGTGCGAAACGGGAGTGTGCGGCGCCTGTTCGATATTGATCGACGGCGAGGTGATCAAGTCCTGCCTGATGCTGGCCGCGCAGGTGGACGGCCGCGAGATCACGACGATCGAAGGCCTGTCGAGCGGCGACGCGCTTCATCCCCTGCAGGAAAGCTTCATGGAGTGCGGCGGGCTGCAATGCGGCTATTGCACGCCCGGCATGATCATGGCCTCGTGCGACCTGCTCAAGAACAATCCGAACCCCAGCATCGAAGAAGTGCAGCGCGGCCTGTCGGGCAATCTGTGCCGCTGCACCGGCTATACACAAATCGTTGAATCCGTTCTGCATGCCGCAGAAGAAATGAATCATGGAAATTGAAAAGACGCTGGCAGTTTCAGCCCCGCGCGAACGCGTATGGGCCTTGTTGATGGACCCCCGCGTCATGACCGGCGCCGTGCCGGGCATGCAGTCCATCGACGTCATCAGCCCCACGGAATACGTGGCCCTGATGAAGGTGAAGATCTCCTTTCTCAGCGCCAAGTTCAAGCTGCACACCCACATCGTCGAGCAGCGCGAACCCGAGTATCTGCGCGTCGAGGGCACGGGAGAAGACGCTTCGGTGGCCAGCTCGCTCAAGCAGACGAGCGAAATATTCCTGTCCGAGACGCCCCAGGGGGGCACCGAACTGAAGATCAAGGTCAATGTCGACCTGCTGGGTCGACTGGGCACTTTCGGCCTGTCGGTCATGAAGACCAAGGCCGACCGCATGTGGGACGAGTTCGGCAAGAACCTGGCGGCACGCCTCGAGGGCAAACCCGAGGAGGCCGCAACGAGCCAGGCGCAGGCCGGCGGGCAAACGGCCGAGCCGCAGACGGCCGGCGCGGCGCGGCGCAAGGTCTCGGGCGAAGCGGCCCGCAGCTTGCAAAGCCCTGCCATGCCGCCCGTCGACGGTGTGACGGCCGGCGCATCGGCAGTCCAGGGCGGCGAAAGGCTGGCGGAAGAAGAACCCAGAGGGTGGTTCTCGCGCCTGCTCGGAAACAGCCGGCCGACGGTTGGCCGCACGTCCGCAAGCGCGGCCGCGGTCATTCGCGTCGAAGTGCGGCAGATCGATAGAACGGTGGCCGTCGAGTGGCCCGTCGAAGCGGCGGGACAGTGCCAGGAGTGGCTGCGCGATCTGCTGGCGGGCCGGGGCGGGAGCGTTTGACGTAGGAGGGTGGACGCACATTGCTGGCCATCGGGCCGCGCGTCGCATCCGCATGTAAAGAAGAAGGTCCATGCATCTCACATTTCGGAGAAGAGGAGATAACAATGTTTCAACACATCAATAGAACAAAAGCCGCGCGATTCGTCGCCCATGCACTCGCCGCCAGTGTCCTGGGCATCGGCGCCGCGGCGCACGCGGCCGACATCAAGGTCGGCGTCATACTGCCCCTGTCGGGCCCCGTGGCCGCCCAGGGCTTGAGCACGGTCGAGGGCATCAAGGCGGGCGCCCAGTATCAGAACTCGGTCAACGGGCATCAGCTCAAGATCATTCAACTGGACGACGCCTCGAACCCCTCCATGACCACCCGCAATGCGCGCAAGCTGGTCAGCCAGGACAATGTCGATGTCCTGATCGGCACCAGCAGCGTTCCGGGCGCGATGGCGCTTGCAACGGTGTCCCGCGAAGAAAAGACCCCGCTGGTCTCCTTCACCCCGATCGAGCTGAAGGATGACGCGGCGGCGTGGGCGGTCACGACCACGCAGTCCGGCGACACCATGGTCTCGGCCGTGGTCGACGAAATGAAGCGCAACGGCGTCAAGACGGTCGGCTACATCGGCTTTGCGGACGCCTGGGGCGACGTCGCCTATGCGGCGCTGCAGAAGCACGCCAAGGAGGCCGGCATCGAGGTCGTCGCCAACGAGCGTTATGCGCGCGCCGACAATTCGGTGGCCGCCCAGGTGCTCAAGGTGATGGCCGCCAAGCCCGACGCCGTTCTGGGCGGAGGCGCGGGCACCCCCGGCGCCTTGCCTTATATCGGGCTGCACGAGCGTGGCTACAAGGGCGCCATCTACGGCACCCATGCCATTCTCAGCCCTGAGTTCGTCAAGCTGGTCGGCGAGGCGGGCGAAGGCCTGCTCGTGCCGACGGGCCCGGCCCTGGTCGGCAGCCAGCTTCCCGCCGACAACCCCAGCAAGGCGATCATCGACGAATACAGCAAAGCCTACAAGGCCGCTCACGGCGAAGATCCTTACGACGTGTTCTCGGCCTATGCTTTCGACGCATGGCTGGTGGTCGTGGAAGCGGCCAAGCGCGTGCCCGCCGACATCCAGCCCGGCACGCCCGAATACCGCACGGCTTTGCGCGATGCCATCAAGTCGACCGCCAAGCTGGCCGGAACCGAAGGGGTGTTCAGCTACGCGCCCGACACTGCCTACGGAGTCGACAAGAGCTCCGTGGTCATCGTCAAGCTCGAAAAAGGCCATTGGACGCTGCAGCCCTGATGCGGGTCAGGCGCGCAGCGCCCGGCTTTACAAGCAAAGGATTGTCCATGCCCGGCATCGGGCAATCCGACCCACCTTAACCCTCTGATCGCTCCCGGATGGATTCAACAATTGCAATGATATTGCTGGCCGATGGCTTGGCCTGGTCGGCAATCTATCTGATCATCGGGCTCGGGCTCGTGCTGATCTTCTCGGTCACGCGGGTCATCTTCGTGCCGTTCGGCAGCATCGCCGTGTTTTCGGCCCTGAGCCTGGGCGCCATGGAAACGGGGCAGTTGCCCGCCATGATCAACCTCATCGGAGTGTTCGTCGCGGTCGCGCTGATCATGGAGCTCATGAGCATCGCGCGCCAGCGGGCATGGAGCCGCGCGCCGCGCGCCTTGCTCTGCTGGCTGGTCATGCCGCTACTGCCCTGCCTTCTGGCCGCCTGGGCCACCGGCCAGGACTCCGAAGCCTTGAAGGTCGTGGCCGCCATACTGCTGGCCGTGCCGCTGGGACCGCTCATCGAGCGCGTCGCCCTGCGGCCGGTGGCCCACGCTTCGGTCCTTGCGCTGCTCATCGTCTCCCTGGTCCTGGACCTGATACTGGCGGGCCTGGGTCTGCTCTGGTTCGGCCCCGAAGGCCTGCGCACCAAGGCCGCCCTGAACGGCTCCATCGCCGTGTCGTCGAACCTGGTCATCAATTACCAGACCCTGCTTACCATCGCGGTCGCGCTGGCGCTGGCCTTGCTGTTCTATGTCGGCCTGCAGCGCACGCGCATGGGCAAGGTGCTGCATGCCACGGCGTCCAATCCCACCGGGGCGCGGCTGGTCGGCATCCGGCCGGCCTTCACGGCCACCATCGCGCACAGTATCGCCGCGCTCCTGGCGGGCATCGTGGGCGTGCTGGTCTCGCCCGTGGCGACCATCTACTACGACAGTGGGCTCATCCTCACGCTCAAGGCTTTTGTCGCGGCCATCATCGGCGGCCTGGTCAGCTATCCCTTGACGGCGCTGGGCGCGCTGCTGGTCGGCGTAGCCGAAAGCTACGCATCGTTCTGGAACAGCGGCTTGAAGGATGCCATCGTGTTCGGCCTGCTGATCCCGATTCTGGTGATCCGTTCGGGCCTCGTCGTTCACCATGAAGAAGAGAGTGAAGAATGAAGCAACGCGTCTGGACATTCGCGATGCCGCTGCTGCTGTTGCTGCTGATTTTCATCGTGCCGCAGATTCTGGGCAGTTTTCACATCGCCCTGCTCAACGACATCGGCATCGCCGCACTGGTGGTCATAGGCTTGATTCTCGTATCGGGCATAGGCGGCGCCCTGTCTTTCGGACAGGCGGCCTTTGTGGGCATCGCCGCCTACACCACCGCCTGGCTCAGCACGGCCCAGGCGCTGTCTCCGTGGGCGGGCCTGCTGCTGGGACTGGTGCTGACCTGTGGCAGCGCCTGGCTGATCGGCGGCATCACCATGCGGCTCGGCGGGCATTATCTTGCGCTGAGCACGATCGCCTGGGGCCTGGCGGTGCCGCTCGTATTCGCCAATACCCACGCGCTGGGCAGCCACTCCGGCATCGACGGCATACCGCCCATCCAGCTGGGGCCCTGGACGCTCGATCATTCGCGCACGGTCTTCATCCTGATCTGGCTGGTGGTACTGGGCGGCGCATGGTTCGCCTACAACCTGCTCGGGTCGCGCGTAGGACGCACCATCAGGGCCCTGCGCGGCGGCAAGGTCTTGATGGCCAGCTTTGGCAGCGATGCGTTTCGCCTGCGCTTGACGCTGTTCGTCCTCGCCTCCGCATACGCCACGCTTGCCGGCTGGCTGTATGCGCACACCAATCGCTTCGTCAGCCACACGCCGTTCTCCCTGCATGCCAGCATCGATTATGTGTTCATGATGGTGGTCGGCGGCATGGCGCAGCTGGGCAGTGCGCTGCTGGGCTCCGCGCTGTACATCGGCCTGAACAATCTCCTGCAGGACCTGCTGCCGCTCTTTACGAACCGCGGCGCGCAAGTCAATTCGCTGGTCTTCGCGCTGCTGTTCCTGCTGATACTCGAACGCATGCCCGGCGGCATAGGCAGGCCGCTTTCGCGCCTGTGGGCGCGGCTGCGTCCGCGCGCCAAGGCGCCGGTCCTGCCGGTTCCTTCTTCCCAGCTCGCGCATCGCAGCATGCCCGAGCGCGGCAGGCAGATACTAAGCGTGCAGAACGCCACCAAGCGCTTTGGCGGCCTGGTGGCGGTCAACGGCGTGAGCTTCGATCTGCGCGCCGGCGAAATCGTCGGCCTGATCGGTCCGAACGGGGCGGGCAAGTCCACGATGTTCAATCTGTTGACGGGCACCCTGCCTCTTACGGAGGGCACGGTGCGCTTCATGGACGAACCGACGTCCGGGCTGACGCAGCGCGAGATCGCCTTGCGGGGCGTGGCGCGCACCTTCCAGCACGTCAAGCTGCGGCCCGCGATGACGGTTCTTGAAAACGTTGCGCTCGGCGCCCATGCCCGGGGCCATTGCGGCCTGTGGCGAGGCGGGCTGAGCATGGACCGCGAAGAAGAAGCGCGCATCATGGCCGAAGCAATGCGCCAGTTGAGGCGCGTGGGCCTGGCCGACCAGGCCTACGAGCAGGCGGGAAGCCTGGCGCTGGGCACCCAGCGCCTCGTCGAAATCGCGCGAGCGCTGGCCTCGGACCCCGTCCTCATCATGCTGGACGAACCGGCCGCCGGCCTGCGCCTGCTCGAGAAACAGGCCTTGGCGGGCCTGCTCGATACCTTGAGATCCGAAGGAGTGACTGTGCTGATCGTGGAGCACGACATGGAGTTCGTCATGAACCTGGTCGACCGTCTGGTGGTGATGAATTTCGGCAGCAGGATTTCCGAGGGGCGGCCGGAAGAGGTCCGGGCCGATCCCCAGGTCCAGGCCGCTTATCTCGGGAGCGATGCATGAGCGCCTTGCTGGAAGTCAACGATCTGCATGTGGCCTACGGCCAGGTCGAAGCGGTGCGGGGCGTGTCGTTTTCATTGCAGACCGGCCATATCAGTTCGGTCATAGGCCCCAACGGCGCCGGCAAGACGACCTTGCTGGCCACCCTGATGGGCCTGCTGCCGGCCGCGCGGGGCGAGGTTCGCTTCGATGGTGTCGATGTCAGCAGCCTGGACGTCGAAACACGGCTGGACATGGGGCTTTGCCTCGTGCCCGAACAGCGCGAGCTGTTCGGCGACATGTCCGTGCTGGACAACCTGGTGCTTGGCGGCTATGTCAGGCGGCTTTCCAGCGCCGAACTGCGCCGGCGCCTGGACGAGGCCTATGCGCGCTTTCCGCGCCTGGCCGAAAGGCGCAATCAGCGCGCCGACACGCTCTCCGGAGGCGAGCGGCAGATGCTGGCCCTGAGCCGCGCGATGATGAGCCGTCCCCGTCTGCTGATGCTGGACGAGCCCAGCCTGGGCCTGGCGCCCTTGATCGTGCAGGAGATCCTGACCGAGATCGGGCAGTTGCGCCACGATGGCCTGTCGGTCCTGCTGGTCGAGCAGAATGCCCGGGCGGCCTTGAAGGTTTCCTCCGAAGGTCACGTGCTGGAAGGCGGACGCATCACGCTGGGCGGCCCCGCGGAACAGCTGATCAACGACGCGCGGGTGCGCCAGGCCTATCTCGGCGGCGCCTGACGGCATCCTGTTGATGCTACACTCGGTGGCACTTGGCCGGTCGGGCCGGCAACGCTGCAAGCGTTGCGTCGGCCGGCTCAAGGCCGGCAAGCCGCCGGCATAGCGCGGGCTTTCACGCAAAACAATCAAAAAGGGGGGCATTCATGCTTTATATCTACAATGTTCTCGCCGCCATACTCATCGGCACCGCCATCGGCGCGGTGCTTGGGCAGCGCAACAGTCTGGCTCGTATCACCTGCCTTGTCGCCGTGGTTCTGGGCGCCGTCACGTTTTTCATCGATTCCTGGATACCTCTGGCGATCGGCACTGCGGTCTTCCTGGTCGGCCAGGGCGTGCAGCGCAACGCCTCTTCGGCGCGGGCCTGACGTCCAGGCGTGGCTTGACTGCTGAAACCGCATAACGAAACCGGCGCCTGAACCGCAAGGGTCAGGCGCCGGTTTTACCATGCCGTTCCGGTTCAGGACTGTATAGCCGACCGTTTCACCGTGATGCAGCCGGCGACGCGCCGCGCGCGGTCGCGGGCCGCGTCGATGTTTTCATCGTAGGCCACGGCCACGCCCATGCGCCGCTTGACGAAGCTTTCGGGCTTGCCGAACAGGCGGACCTCGGACTGGGGAATGCGCAGCGCCTCGTCCACGCCTTCGAAGACCACGCCGCGGGCGTCGACACCGCCGTAGATCACGGCGCTGGCGCCGGGGCTGCGCAGCTGGGTATCCACGGGCAAGCCCAGAATGGCCCGCGCGTGCAGTTCGAATTCACTTTGCCACTGGCTGATCATGGTGACCAGGCCGGTGTCATGGGGACGCGGGCTGACCTCGCTGAACCATACCTGGTCGCCCTTGACGAACAGCTCGACGCCGAACACGCCCAGGCCGCCCAGGTCGTCGGTGACCTTGCGGGCGACTTCCTCGGCGCGGCGCAGGGCGAGCTCCGCCATGGGCTGGGGCTGCCAGCTTTCGACGTAGTCGCCGGCTTCCTGCCTGTGGCCGATGGGCTCGCAAAAATGCGTCCTGACGGCGCCGTCCTCGTCCAGGGCCCGCACCGTCAACAGGGTGATCTCGTAGTCGAAATCGACGAAGCCCTCGACGATGATTCGGCCATGGCTGACCCGGCCGCCCGACATGGCGTAGTTCCATGCGCCTTCGATGTCTTCCTCGCTGTCGATGCGGCTTTGTCCCTTGCCCGAACTGCTCATGACCGGTTTGACGATGCAGGGGTAGCCTATTCCCTCGTCGATCGCGCGGCGCAATTCGTCGAGCGAATCGCAGAAGCGGTAGGGGCTGGTCGGCAGCCCCAGCGACTCGGCCGCCAGGCGGCGGATGCCCTCGCGGTCCATGGTCAGGCGGGCGGCTCGCGCCGTGGGAATGACGCGAACCTGGCCGGCGGCCTCGAGCTCTTCCAGCGCCGGTGTGGCGATGGCCTCGATCTCCGGAACCACGAGGTGGGGCTTGCACGATTGGATCAGCGCCTTGAGCTGCTCGGGGTCGCTCATGTCTATCGTATGGGCATGGTGCGCAAGCTGCTGGCCGGGCGAGTCCGGATAGCGGTCGACGGCGATGGTCTCGACGCCCAAGCGCTGCAGCGCGATCAACACTTCTTTGCCCAGTTCGCCGGAGCCGAGCAGCATGACGCGGGTGGCGGAGGGAGAGAGAGGAGTGCCCAGAGTCGTCATAAGGCTTCTTTGCAGTCGATGGAAAACGGGAATTGTACGACGAAGGACAAGGAGGGCAGGCCGCTTCGGGCGTGATCGGAAGCTTGAAGCACGGTACAAAACTCTATATAATGAGAATTATTCTCATTATTGTGTAGGGGTGATCTATGTCGTTGCAATGGTCATTGATCCCGTTATTCTTTTTAGCCGCCGCGATGGCGGCATGGGCGCGCTGGCCCAATACCCAATCCCCGCTGGCCTGCTGGCTGTTCGCGGGCGTGTTCTTCGGTTTGGGGGTGTCGGGACTGAGCGTCGGCATGGAGCCCGCCGCTGCGCTGGGAACCGGGATTCTATATATGCTGATCGGGCTGCCGCTGGCTTCGGTGGCGCTGGCGTTATGGGGCTTGCGCAGCAGCGCCGCGCCCGGCGAACAGGCGCCGTTTATGGCTTCGGGGCAGGCATGCGCCCGATAAAAGCTTAACGCAAGCTTAAAGAATAGCTAATTAATAATTATAATCGTTTAGAATTTAGCCTTTCACAAAACGGCGCCTGTCCGCCAACCAGGAGAGTAGTCTGATGCGTAGCATGTTGTTCGGGGCATTTCTGGCCCTGTCCTTGGGTTCCGCCCACGCGGCCGTCGACAAGGCCGAAGTCGTCAAAACCTATGCGGACTTGGCGCAGGCCGAATACGAAGACGCTCTGCAGGCGGCCAAGCGCCTCCAAGGCGCGGTCCAGGCATTGGTCGCTACGCCCAGCGCGGAAACCCTGCAGGCAGCGCGGCACGCCTGGCTGGACGCCCGGGTGCCCTATCAGCAGACCGAAGCCTTTCGCTTCGGCAATCCCATCGTCGATGCATGGGAAGGCCGGGTCAACGCTTGGCCCCTCGACGAAGGCATGATCGACTACGTCGACGCTTCTTACGGTACAGAGTCCGACGCCAACGCGTATTACGTTGTCAACGTCATCGCCAACGATTCCATCAGCGTGGGCGGCAAGGCGGTGGATACCAGCGTCATCAGCGCCGAATTGCTCGGCGAGGTGCTGCACGAGGCCGACGGCAACGAGGCCAATGTGGCCACCGGCTACCACGCCATCGAATTCCTGCTGTGGGGACAGGACCTCAACGGCACGGGCCCCGCGCCCGCCGACCGCCAGGGCACTCCGCAAGAGCGCCATGCAGGCGATCGCCCGCATACCGATTTCGATCCTGCCCATTGCACGGGCGGACATTGCGAGCGGCGCGCCACCTATCTCACTGTCGTGACCCAGATGCTGGTGGACGACCTGCAGGAAATGGCCGACAGCTGGAAGGCCGACGGCGCCGCGCGCTCCGACGTGCAAGCCGACCCGCAACAAGGCCTGGCCGCCATGCTGACCGGCCTGGGCAGCCTCTCGTATGGCGAATTGGCCGGCGAACGCATGAAGCTGGGCCTGATGCTGCACGACCCCGAAGAAGAACACGACTGCTTTTCGGACAACACCCACAATTCGCACTATTACAACCAGGTCGGCATGATGAATGTCTACCAGGGACGTTACAAGCGTACGGACGGCTCCACCGTCGAAGGCGTCAGCCTGTCGCAGCTCGTGGCCGAGAAGGACGCCGCGCTGGACAAGGAAGTGCTGGCGCGCATGCAGGACACCTACGATGCCATGCTGGCCATGAAGCAGCGCGCCGAAAAAGTCGAAACCTACGACCAGATGATCGCCCAGGGCAATGCCGAGGGCAACGCGGTGGTGCAGGCCGCCATCGATGCGCTCATCGCCCAGACGCGCAGTTTCGAACGGGTCATTGCGGTGCTCGAACTGGGCGAAATCGACATCGAAGGATCCGACAGCCTCGACAGCCCCGAAGCGGTTTTCCAGTAGGGCCGCGATGATTGCTTCGTTCCAAAGGGGCCGCCTAGCCGGCCCCTTGCCCTTGGCCATCGGCGTCTTGATGCTGGCCGCCGCGATGCCGGCGCAAGCATCCGGCCCGCTTTCGCATCGTGGCGACCTGACGCCCGAGGACCGCGCGCGCGTGGCGGCGATCACGCAGCCGGCCGCCGACTTCAGCGCGCCCGAGCCGTTCGAGGTGATGCAGGGCGGGGCGGGCACGGTCAACAAGCACATCAACGCCGACATCTATTCGCATCCGGCGGCCAACCTCAGCTTCGAAGGAAGGCAGGAATTCCTGGTCGGCAACGGCTTGTTCCGCAAGGATTGGGTGTCGTCGCCTTCCTCCACCCAGGCCTCCGATGGGCTGGGGCCTTTGTTCAATGCGCGGTCCTGCCAGGCCTGTCATGTCAAGGACGGGCGCGGCACGGTGCCCGGCTTCGAGCAATTGGGCCAGCGCGATGCGGTGGCCCTGCTGGCGCGCCTGTCGCGCCCCGCCAGCGTGGACGAAGTGCGCGAACGCATCGAGCACGGCGAGATACCGTGGATGCCCGACCCGGTCTATGGCAATCAGCTTCAGCCCTTTGCCGTGGCGGGCGTGCCCGCCGAAGGCCAGCTGCTGATCGAGTACCGCGAGATACCGGTCGAGCTCAACGGCGGAGAGACGGCGGTGTTGATGGAGCCGACCTATCGCGTGCAGAACCTGAACTACGGTCCTTTGCATCCCGAGACGACGCTTTCGCCGCGTCTGGCGCCCCCCATGCTGGGTCTGGGCCTGCTCGAAGCCATACACGAAGAAGACATCCTGGCCAACGCGGCCAGAGCGAAGCCCGACGGCATCGCCGGCAAGCCCAACTGGGTCTGGACAGAAGACGGAAAGCGGGTATTGGGCCGCTTCAGCTGGAAGGCGGGCCAGCCCGACGTGCGCCACCAGGCGTCCACGGCGTTCTCGAACGACATGGGCCTGTCCACGCCTTTGTTTCCCGATCACCATGGCGATTGCACCGAAGCGCAGCAGGACTGCCTGGCCATGCCCCACGGCGCGCAAGAGCACCTGGGCGAGCATGAGGTGCCGGAGCGGCTGGCCGATTTCGTCACCTTCTATTCCGAGAACCTGGCCTTGCCGCAGCGGCGCGACGTGGACGACCAGCGCGTACTGGCGGGCAAGAAGCTGTTCTACGACTCGCAATGCGTGGCCTGCCACGTGCCCAAGTACGTTACGCGGCGCGACGCCGCCCGGCCCGAGCACCGCTTCCAGCTGATCTGGCCGTATACCGATCTGCTGCTGCACGATATGGGACCCGGCCTGGCCGATGGGCAGGTCGAAGGCGAGGCCGGCGGCAGCGAATGGCGCACGCCGCCGCTGTGGGGCATCGGGCTCACCAAAACGGTCAATCCCGATGCCACCTGGCTGCACGACGGGCGGGCGCGCAGCCTGCTCGAGGCGGTCCTGTGGCATGGCGGCGAGGCGCAGGCCGCTCGCGACCGCGTGGTGGCGATGACTCCCGAAGAGCGGGAGAATCTGCTGCGCTTCCTGGAATCTTTGTAGGAATACACATGATGAAACAATGGATGGCGACGGCGTTGCTGGCCCTGGCCTCGGCCGTTCCCGGTGCGGCCGGCGCCCAGGCGCAATCCGAGCCGGCTTCAGGGCTTGGGGCCCGACTGGCTCAAGGCTATATCGCGCCGGCGATGCGCGAGTTCCACCACGCCGCCAGCCATATGCGCGAGGCGCTGCAAAAAGCCTGCGGCGAACCGCAGGCCAATTTCGACGACGCGGCGGCCGCTTTCCGGCACCTGGTGGCGGCCTGGTCGGGCATCGAGTTCCTGCGTTTCGGCCCGCTGGTCGAGGCCAACCGTTTCGAGCGCATTTATTTCTGGCCCGATCCGCGCGGCATCACCACGAGACAAGTGCAGGGATTGCTGGCCAAGCCGACAAGCGAGATGCCGGATGCACAGGCTTTGTCCAAGCATAGTGTGGCGCTGCAGGGTTTGCCCGCCTTGGAGTACGTGCTTTATCGCGATAAGGGCCTGCTGGCCGAGAAGGGCAGCGATCGGGATGTGGCCTGCGCCTACGCCGCGGCGGTGGCGGGAAACCTCGAGCATGTCGGCGGCGAGCTGCACCAGCTTTGGAGCGCCGATGGGGAATTCGCGCGATGGTTTTCCACCCCCGGTCCCGACAACCCCCTGTATCGCAATCCGCAAGAGGTCGCAGCCGAAGTCGTCAAGGCCTTGTCCACGGGCCTGCAGTTCCAGGTCGACGTCAAGCTCGCTCCTTCGCTCGGCTCCGACGCCGAGAAGGCCAGCCCGCGCAAAGCGCCTTTCTGGCGCAGCGACCTTGCCACCCCTTCACTCGAGGCGGCCGCACGGAGCATGCTCGCTTTCTACCGGGCGGGCGGCTATCGCTATCCCGGCGCCGACTGGATAGATCAGAACGTGCAGGGCGAACTGCAACGCGCCGCCGATCATCTGGCCGGCCTGAAAGGCGACACCGAAAAGCTGTGGACGGATGAAGATGGCCATCGCGGATTGACGCTCGTGAAGCTGTTGCTGAACAACGCCAAAGATCTCATCGACCAACACGTGGCGCCCGCCTTGGGCGTAAGGATAGGCTTCAATGCGCTCGATGGGGATTGACCGGCGCCGTTTCCTGGCGCTGCTCGCGGCAGGGGCCTTGCCCCTGGGCGGGCCGGCCATGGCGCGCGACGCCGGCCCGCCGCTGTATCTGGCGGCGCGCAAGCGCAACAGGCGATACGAGGCCGTCGTCTTCGATGCCGCGGGAAACGACCGCCATATCGTGGCGCTGCCCGATCGCGGCCATAGCTTTGCCATCGACGCCCGGCGCGGCCGCGCCGTCGCCTTCGGGCGCCAGCCGGGCTTTTTTGCGGTGGCCTTCGACTTGCAGGGGCGAAGCCCGCCGCGCGAGCTCGATCTCGCCGAAGGGCGGCATTTCTTCGGCCATGGGGTCTATACGCCGGACGGCGGCCTGATGTTCGCGACCGAGAACGATTACGAGGCGGGACGCGGCGTGCTGGGCATCTACGATGCTTCGGATGCTGGAGGCTACAAGCGGTTGGGCGAATTCTCCACCGGCGGCGTCGGCCCGCACGAAGCCGTGCTCATGCGCGACGGACGCACGCTTTGCGTGGCCAATGGCGGCATTCTCACCCATCCGGACTACGGCAAGCTCGAACTCAATCTCGACACCATGAAGCCCTCGCTTGCCTATGTGGACGCACGCAGCGGCCAATTGCTCGAGCAGGCCTTTCTGCCCCGGGAACTGCATCGGCTCTCCTTGCGGCATATGGCGCTGGACGCTGGGGGCGCGGTGTGGGTGGGCTGCCAGTACATGGGGGCGGCGGGAGATCGGCCGGCGCTGGTGGCCCGCCACCGGCGCGGCGAAGCGATACAGCTGTTTTCGGGGCCGCAAGAGGTCTTGCGCGATATGCGCAACTACGTGGGCTCGGTGGCGGCCGATGCATCGGGCCGCATCATCGCGACGTCCAGCCCGGTGGGCAATTGCGTCGTGTTCTGGGATGCGGCTTCGGGCCGCTTCCTTGGACGCACCGCGCTGGACGATGGCTGCGGGGTTGCGCCGGCGGCATCCGACGGCTTTTTGCTGAGCAGCGGGCTGGGGGCCCTGGCCGGTGTCGATCCAGCCGCGTCGGCAAGCGGGGCATCGCCCTCTGTCGCCAACACTGTCGACCTGCGCTTCGTTCTGCCTGAAGAGGCGGACAGGGCCTGGGACAACCACATGCGCAGGGTCTGAAGGCGCGGGCATTCGGCTGCCTTGTGGCGGGTCGCCAAAGGCATTACCATGGTTCAACCCCCAACGACTTCAAGGAGCGAACCATGAGCAATCACGTCTACAAGCAGATCGAACTCACCGGCTCGTCGCCCACCAGCATCGAAGACGCGGTCTCCACGGCCATCGCCAAGGCAAGCGAAACCGTGCGCCACATCCAGTGGTTCAATGTGGTCGAAACCAGGGGCCACGTGGTCGATGGCAAAGTCGCGCACTGGCAGGTCACGATCAAAGTCGGTTTCACCATGGAGTAGGCTTTCCCGGCATGACGCAGGCATTCCGTCCGGCCAACGAGGTTACGGCCACGACGCTGGACGATTACAACCGCAACGCCGCGGCTTTTCGCGCGGGCACGCAAGACCACGACGTTCGCCAGAACATCGACGCCTTGTTGCGCCACATCCATGCCGAACCCCCTTTTCGCATTCTCGATTTCGGCTGCGGGCCGGGCCGCGATCTGGCCGCCTTCGCGCGGCTCGGGCATCGGCCGGTGGGGCTGGACGGCTCGCAAGAGTTCGTTGCGATGGCGCGCGAGGCCACCGGGTGCGAAGTCTGGCACCAGGACTTCCTGACGCTTGAACTGCCCGACGCCCATTTCGACGGCGTGTTCGCCAACGCCTCGCTGTTCCACGTGCCCAGCGCCGAACTACCGCGCGTCCTGGCTCAATTGAACGCCTGCCTGAAACCGGCGGGCGTGCTGTTCAGCTCCAATCCGCGGGGCGCCAACCAAGAGGGCTGGAACGGCGCCCGCTACGGCGTCTACCACGACCTGGAGTCCTGGCGCGGCCTGCTCGGGCAGGCCGGTTTCATCGAACTCGAGCATTACTATCGGCCGGCGGGCCTGCCCCGCGAACGGCAGCCCTGGCTGGCCAGTGTGTGGCGCAAGGACGCCGAAGCGCGCCTGCCCTAGACGCTGTTTTGGGGCGTTTTTCACGCATTGCACCAACGCAAGGCATGACGCACTGTCCCAGGGCTTGTCGGGCTGCCCGCGGCGGACATGGCGCGAACGGGCGTCTTGCCGCGGGGTTCGGCGGCACGCAATGGGAACGGCCCCGTGTCCGTGCATTGCGCTTTCCCCACAGCTGCGCTGCCGCGGCCGCTTCGCAAAATAAAATTGGCATGCATGTTGCGTAAGGAGTGATGGGTACAACCCTTTCACTCTACAAGGAGCATGCAAGATGAAAGCCACTTCCATCAAGGCGGCCGTTGCGCTGGGCCTGGCTGCCTGCGTCGCGTCGTCCGGCCAGGCCGCCGAGGCCGAGATGTCGGACTTCACGTTCGAGGCCAATGTATCGCTGGCCAGCCAGTATCGCTACCGCGGCCTGATGCAGACCAACAACAAGCCCGCCGTTCAGGGTGGCTTCGGTCTGACGCATTCCAGCGGCTTCTACGTCGGCAACTGGAATTCCACCATCAGCTGGCTGGGCGACTCCGACCCCGACGTCTCGGCGCCGGTGGAGATGGATTTCTTCGCCGGGTATGCGGGTCCTTTGTGGGGCGATGTCACGATCGACACGGGCGTGCTCCAGTACTATTATCCGGGCGACTATCCGGGCGGCTATACCCGTCCGCACACGACAGAGCTGTTTCTTGGACTGGGCTATGGACCGCTCACGTTCAAGTATTCGCACGCCCTCACCAATCTGTTCGGCGTTCCCGACAGCAAGAACAGCCAATACTATGAGTTGAACGCCAGCATTCCCACGGGCGTGTGGGACCTGAACCTCGATGGCCATGTGGGCTACCAGCGCGTGCGCAATCTCGATGACGGCTCGTATACGGACTGGTCGCTGGGCCTCAGCAAATCGTGGGGAGGCTTCAGCGCGGCCCTGGTCTACGTCGACACCAATGCCGACCGGGACGTCTATACCAACAGCAGCGGTCGCTATACCGGCAGGGCTGCAGCCATGCTGACGCTGACGCAGTCGTTCTAGGTCAGAGGCGGGCGGCGGCGTCCTGGCGGCTGGGCGTGCAATCGGCCTGGGTGACGTAGCTGCCGGCCGGCACGTCCTGCGTCAGCCAGACGTTGCCGCCGATGACGCAGCCTTTGCCCAGGGTGACGCGTCCCAGTATGGTGGCGCCGGCATAGATGACCACGTCGTCTTCGACGATGGGATGGCGCGGCAGCCCCTTTTGCAGCGAGCCGTTCTCGTCGGTGGGAAAACGCTTGGCGCCCAGGGTGACCGCCTGGTAGATGCGCACGCGCTCGCCGATGATGGTGGTTTCGCCGATGACCACGCCCGTGCCGTGGTCGATGAAGAAGCTGGCGCCGATCTGCGCGCCGGGGTGGATGTCGATGCCCGTCTGGCCGTGGGCCAGTTCGGACGCCACCCTGGCCAACAGGGGCAGGCCCTGCCTGTACAGCTGATGCGCGATGCGGTGGTAGATCATGGCTTCCATGCCGGGATAGCACAGCAGCACCTCGTCGACCGTGCGCGCGGCGGGGTCGCCGTGGTAGGCGGCCAGGGCGTCGCTGTCCAGCAGGCTGCGTATGCGGGGCAGCGATGTGGCCAGGTTGCGTATGGCCTCGCTGGCGCGCGTCTGGATGGCGAAGTCGCCGATGTCCTCGTCGTGCCGCGCCAGATAGCGCAGTTCCAGGCGCGCCTGGTTCAGCAGCGAGTGCAGGGCCGATTCGAGCGTATAGCCGACGTAGTAGTCTTCGCTTTCGTGGCGCAGGTCGGTAGGCCCCAGGCGCATCGGAAACAGAGCGCCCTTCAGGTCGTTCATGGCCTGGGCCACCGCTTCGCGCGATGGAAACTCGCGCCCGTCGGGTTCGCGCGGACGCCTTTGCGAATCGCGCCAGTCCTGGCGAATGGCATGAAGAGACTTGACGATGGGATCGATGTCGAAGACGGCCATGGAAACGCTGCTCGATGAAGATGACGGAACAACTTTAAATGTTACCACCCAATCGTCCGTTCTCTACGTGGAATAGAGGGTCAGGACCGCCCATGCCCAAGGCACGGCGCCTCAGAACTCGTCCCACTCCTCGGCGGCGGCGCTCGTAGCCGCCGACAGGCGGCGGGCGGGCGCCGGCGCCGGGTCCGGATCCAGTTCGGGGACGGCAATATCATCGGCTTGCTGGCCCAGATTGAATACGCTGACGACGTCCACCAACTGGCGCGCCTGATCGCGCAAGCTGTCGGCCGCCGCGGCGGACTGCTCGACCAATGCGGCGTTCTGCTGCGTGACGTCGCTCAACTGGGCGACTGCGTCGTTGATCTGGTTCAGGCCGGAAGTCTGCTCGACCGTTGCGGCGCTGATCTCGTTGATCAGATCGGTGACGCGCTTGACCTGGGCGACGATGTCGGACATGGCCGCCCCGGCCGCATCGACCATTCGGCTGCCGGCATCCACCTTCTGCGCGCTGTCGTCGATGAGCAGCTTGACGTCCTTGGCGGCCGAGGCGCATTTCTGCGCCAGGCTGCGCACTTCGCTGGCGACGACGGCGAATCCGCGCCCCTGTTCGCCGGCGCGGGCGGCTTCGACCGCGGCGTTCAAGGCCAGGATATTGGTCTGGAAGGCAATGGTGTCGATGACCCCGATAATGTCCACTACCTTCTGCGACGAGGCGTTGATTTCGCTCATGGTCGACACCACGCCGTTCACCACTTCGCCCCCCTTGGTGGCCGAGACGCTGGCCGCGGCGGCCATGCCGGCCGCCTGCTGGGCGACGTCGGCATTGTTCTTCACGGTGCTGGAAAGCTCCTCCATGGCGGCGGCGGTTTCGGTGAGGTTGGCGGCCTGTTCCTCGGTGCGCTGCGACAGATCGGCGTTCCCGACGGCGATCTGGCCGGAGCCGGTTGCGATATGGTCGCTGCTGCCGCGCACGGCGGCCACCACTTTGCGCAGCGATTCCTGCATGCGGCTCATCGCCGACACGATGCTGCCGTCCTTGGCCCGGCGGGTATCGATATGGCTGGTGAGGTCGCCTTGAGCGATGGCGCTGGCTATGCGCGCGACGTCGCGCGGCTCGCCTCCCAGCTGGCGGGTCAGCCAGCGGGTGATGAGCCAGCCCAGCAGAATGGCGAGCAGGGCGCCGCCCAGCGTCAGGGCGAGCATGCTGTAGAGGGTGCTGCGGTAGATGTCCGCTATTTCCTTGGCATATTCCTGGGCGATGTTCTGTTTCTCCAGGGTAAGCAGGCTGACCAGGATTTCGGCGGTGTCGCCCAGCGAGCGGATCTCATTGAAGAGCCGTTCGGTGACGATCTCCTGGCTGGGCAGATCGGCGCGGTTCTGCGTGATCAATGATTTGACGGCCTTTTCATATGCCGCGACCGCGTCGAGGGCGTCCTTGATCGATTTCTGAGCCCGTTCCGAATCGAACATGCTTTCGAGCTTCTTCAGTTCGAAGGTCAGCGAGTCGAAACGCGATTCCATGGCGTAGTATTCGGCCACGTGCACGTCGGCGTCGGGCGCCAGCAGCGTGCTGCGCAGGGCGCGGCCGGCTGCGACGATGTGCAGGTTGGCCTCGGCGGCCGACACCACGCCCAGCAGCTCGCGTTCGTACATGCGATGGGCCATCTCGTTCATGCGTTGGGTCGAAAGAATGCCCAAGGCCCCGATGACGGCCGCGATCGCCGCCACGATGAGGAATCCGCCGACCAGTCGAAACCTGACTGTCGTGCTGCTGATCCAACGCATAGTCGCTCCGTTTCATATTTGTACTTGGAAACGTAGTTAACGGCGCGCAAGGGAACGAATTTAGTTCGAGGTAAACTCAAGGCCAAATCGTTCAACCACCTGGAGTCAACATGAAACATGCATTTGCCGTCGGATTGGCTTTGTTCGGCGCGGTGGCCGCGGGCCCGTCCTTCGCTCATGCGCACGGCGACCATCAAGGCCATGCGCAAGGCGACCATGCCGCACATGCCCATGCAGGCCACGGCGCGCAGGCCATGCCTTCGCCCGACGCCATGGCCGCCATGCCGGTTTCGGCCTCGGTCGCCGTCAGCGATTGCTGGATCCGCCTTTTGCCCTCGCCGGCTCCTTCGGCCGGATACTTCATCGCGGCGAACAAGGGCGCCGAAACAGCCACCCTCGCCGGGGCCGCCTCGGCAAGCTACGGGCACGTCATGCTGCACCAGACCACCCATACCGACGGCATGAGCCGCATGTCGCACGTGCAGGGCGTCGAGATACCCGCTGGGCAAAAGCTGGAGTTCAAGCCGGGTGGCTATCACATCATGCTCGAGAAGCCTTCCGGGGAGATCAAGGTGGGCGATACGGTGCCCATGCAGTTCCTTCTCGCGTCCGGCGAAAAGGCCCAGGCCGACTGCGAAGTCAAGCCCGCCAATACGCTCGCAAAATAGTCAGGGCTGCGCGTGGGCGCGAAGCACGAAACGCTCCACGCGGGCGTTGAAGGCACGGGCGTTGCCCAGGTTCATGCCGTGCGACGCCATGGGAATGACGTCGCGCTCGGCCTGCGTCAGCACCGCCTGAAGCGAGTCCATGGCGCGCGCAAAGCGCGGCGGGCTGTGTTCGCCGCCCAGCAGCAGGACCGGGCATCGCAGCGGCTGGATGCGCGAGGTTTCAAAAACGGCTCCCTGCTCGGCCGCCTGAGAGAACAGGGTGGCCGCGTTGTCGCGCACCATTTCCTTGAACCAGCCCGTCATCCGGCGCCATGTATCGGCGCCGTTGACCGTGTCGATGAAGCCCTCCAGCGCGCCTTCGACGTCGCCCATGGCCAGGCGGTCCACTGCCTGCCTCTGGAATGCCATGGCAGCGGCGGACGGCACGGTTTGCAGGCCCGGATCGGCAAGAATCAACGACGCGATTCTGCCGGGCGTCCGCGCGGCAAGCTCCAGGGCCACACGTGCGCCGCGTGAATGGCCCAGCAGGTGGACGGGCCGGCCCGCCACCGCGTCGATGAGCTGCTCCAGGTCGGCCGCATGCTGGACGAGGTTGAACGTAGGGTCGGCCTGTTCGAAAGCATGGGGCCAGTAGCCCCGCAAGCTGGGCGCGATGACGCGAAAGTGCCGGCCAAGCGCCGGGATCTGCCAGCGCCAATAGCGCAGGTCGCATAGCGAGCCGTGGACCAGCAGCAAGACCGGACCGTCACCGGACTCCACATAGCTGAGAGGACTGCCGCAGGCATCGATGGACCGCAAGGCGCCGTGGGTAAGGGGTTCGAGCATGGGATATGAAGCGGGAGGCTCCCGTTTCGGCTTCAGACGGCCGAGCGGAATGCGCAATGCGGCGCGAACCGTATTTCGGCCCCGCGCCGCTCAGCCTGTGTTCGGTGTTATTGCAGCAGTTCCAGCCGATTCTTGGCGGTGTCGGCGGCCGAGCTTTGCGGATAGTCGCGCACGATCTGCTGCAGGCTGCTTTTGGCGCCGGCCATGTCGTTGAGCTCTATTTTGCTGGCTGCGACGATGAGCAGGGCGTCGGGGGCCCGGGGGTCGTTGGGCGCTTCTTGGGCCAGCCGCTGCAGCTGGGTGATGGAGCCCTTGAAATCCTTGGTCGCGTACTGGCTGCTTCCGAGATAGAACTTGGCTTCGGAGCCCAGTTGGCTGTTGGGGTAGTCGCTGAGGAAGCCCGTGAGGCCTTGCGCGGCCTCTTTGTACTTGCCGCTGCGGAACAGCCCCATGGCGTTGTCGAATGCCGCCTGCTCTTGCGGGTTGCTGACCTGGATCGAGCTGCCGCCGGATTGATCCTGGCTGGCGCGTTTGTTGATGTCGAGCTCGAAACGCATGCGCTCCAGCTGGCCGCGCATGTCGGCGAGTTCGTGCTGCATGGTCTCGATCTGGTCGGCGAGCAGGAAGCGCGCCTGCTGGTTCTGTTCGTGCATCTGCCGCACCTGCTGGCGCAGTTCGAGTATGGCCCGGCGAGCCTCATCATCGGCGAAGGCATGGGCGGGCAGCATGAAGACCGTCGAGAACGTGACGGCGGTGGCCAATAGCAGGTGACGGGGCATGGAAACGAATCTGCGCATCGGGAAGCTCCGGCGCCGCGGCAATGCGGCAAGCTGACAATAATGTGTTGGAGTAAACAAAACGCCGCGGCGGAAAGCCGCCGCGGCGCTGCAGTGACTCAAGACCGTAGATTAACGCTGATAGACGATGTCTGCACGCCGGTTTTCAGCATAATCGGCTTCGGTGTTGCCGTTCGCCTTGGGGCGCTCTTTACCGAAGCTGATGGTTTCGATCTGGTCGGTGCGGACGCCCATCAGGGTCATCATGCGGGCGACGGCGTCGGAGCGGCGCTGGCCCAGAGCCAGGTTGTATTCCGCGCCGCCGCGGGCGTCGGTGTTGCCCTCGATGACGATGCGCTGCTGGCCGTTGTTGGACAGGTAGGACGAATGCATTTCGACCACGTTGCGATACTGGTCAGGAACCACGTAGCTGTCGAACTCGAAGTAAACCGAGCGCTGCTGCGCCAGGGGGCTTTGGGGATTGAAGGGGTCCATGACCTGGCCTGTGGAGGTGCCGGCACCCGTGCCGGCACCGCTGCCGGACTGGGATTCGTCCAGAGGCACAGAGCTGCAAGCTGCCAGGGAGGCGGCAAATGCGGCAATGCTGAGGCTTTTTACGATGCGCGATCTCATTTGAGTTCCTTTTAGAAAGAGTCACGAAAAACTAGTTGGTAAATGGTCCCCAGGTGGGTTCGCGTACCTTGCCGTCCAGGGTCGACAGCGTCTGACGCACCCGACCATCTGTGGATACTACGGCCAGGACGCTACGTCCACCTTGTATGGAACTATATAGGATTTGCATTCCGTTTGGCGCGAAACTGGGCGACTCGTCATCGGGACCATCCGTCAGTAGCTGTTCAGCGCCGGTGCCCATGTTTTGCAGGCCGATACGAAATGCGCCATCCCTTCTTGTAACGTACACCAGTTCTTTTGCATCTGGCGAGAGGGCCGGTGAAATGTTGTAACTGCCGTTGAAGGTGATGCGGCTTGCGTTGCCGCCCGAGACGGGCACGCGGTAGATTTGCGGGCTGCCGCTGCGGTCGCTGGTGAAGACCAGCCCGCTGCCGTCGGGCGTATAGAAGGGCTCGGTATCGATGAGCGGCGAGCGCATCACGCGGCGCAGGCCCGAGCCATCGGCGTTGATGGTGTAGATCTGGGCGATTCCGTCGCGCGACAGCGTGATGGCAAGCTGCTGTCCGTCGGGAGACCAGGCCGGCGCACTGTTATTGCCCTTGAAGTTGGCGATGGGGAAGCGTTCTCCGGTGGAAAGCGTTTGAACGTACACCACGGGCTTGCCCGATTCGAAGCTGACGTAGGCAAGCTTGGAGCCGTCGGGCGACCAGGCCGGCGAGATGATGGAATGCTTGGAACGCAGCATGACCTGGGGGTTCTGGCCGTCGGCATCTGCAATTTGTAACTCGTGCGTGTTGTTTTTCTGCACGACATAGGCGAGGCGGGTGGAGAAGACGCCGCGCACACCGGTGATTTTTTCGTAGATGCGGTCCGCGATCTGGTGGGCAATGCGGCGCAGTTCTTTTTCGGAGCCGTTGAACGCTACGCCGTCCATCTGGCTTTTGTGGATGACGTTGGCAAGGCGGTAGCTGACCGTGTACTGGCCGCCCGCCTGAGAGACCGAACCGTAGGCGATGTAGTCGGCGCCCCGGCCGTGCCAGCTTTCGTGGTCGACCGTGCTTTCGGCGTCCAGCGCTGTTCCTGTGGCGTTGATCAGGCGGAACTGGCCCGAGCGGGTCAGGTCGGCCCGGATGACTTCGCTGATGAGCTGGCCCTTGGGGTCGCCCGAGAAGTCGGCGATGGCGATGGGATACTGGGTGGCCCCAACGCCGGAGATGTCGACGCGAAGCTGCGCATGGGCCGTGCCGGCGGCGAACATGCCGAGCGCAAGCAGCAGCAGGCCGAACAGGCAAGCCCGCCATGAGCGATGCATGGTCTTGATTGCGGGGATGACGGTGGTCATGTCGGCTTATCTCCTATTGGTCATACATCAGGTAGTTCCCGTCGACATACGAGGGATACTTGCCCGTGGGCGGTTTGGGGAAGGGATTGCAGCCCCGGATCCCCGATTCGACGGCGCGGTCGAAGGCGGGAATGCCGGACGAGCGCAATATGCGGACCCCGGTCACGTGTCCACTGCTGTCCAGATTGGCTCTATATTGTACTGTCGGGTTGCCGCCGCTGCGAGGCGGAGTGGGGTAGACGACGCCATCCCGGATGCATTTGCGCACCAGGGCGGCGTAGCCCGAATCCGTGCCTCCGCCGCCGGACTGATTGCGGTCGGCGGTGCCTCCGGAGATGCCCGCGGCGCCCAGGGCGTCGCCCCGCATCGCCGCGCGTATGGCGTCGCGCTTGGCCTGTTCTTCCTTCGCCTTTTTCTCGGCGGCTGCCTTCTTGGCGGCGGCCGCTTTCTCGGCAGCGGCTTTCTCGGCCGCGGCCTTTTCAGCGGCAGCTTTCTCCGCGGCCGCCTTCTTTTCGGCGGCGGCCTTCGCAGCGGCCGCTTTTTCAGCCGCGGCCTTCTCGGCAGCGGCTTTTTCAGCGGCCGCCTTTTCGGCGGCGGCTTTCTCGGCAGCCTTCTTCTCGGCGGCGGCCTTTTCAGCCGCGGCTTTCTCAGCGGCCGCTTTCTCTGCAGCGGCTTTTTCTGCGGCGGCTTTTTCAGCGGCGGCTTTCTGCGCCGCGGCCTTCTCGGCGGCCGCCTTCTCTGCAGCGGCTTTCTCTGCCGCGGCTTTTTCAGCCGCCGCTTTTTCCGCTGCGGCCTTCTGTTCGGCGATGCGGCGCTCTTCCTCTTCGCGTTTTCTCTTTTCTTCGCGAGCCTTTTCGAGCGCGATGTCGGGATCGACCTCGGGAGGAGGCGGAGGTTCGGCTTGCGGCGGTTTGGGCGCGGGAGGCGGTTCCGGTTGCGGCTGTGGTTCGGGCTGAGGCGCAGGCTGCGGTTCGGGCTCTGGCCGGGGTTCGGGCGGCTGCTCCTGGGGCTGGGACTGCTCGGGCGTATCGGGCTGGTCTTCCGGCTCGGCCGCCGCCAGTGTGTCGCCTTCGGCCCAGAGCTCGATCTGCACCGGGTTGGGATTGCTGGGCGAGGTCGTCAGGAAGCCGACCAGCATGACGGCCGCGATCGCGGCGTGAGCGACCAGCGCATAGGCCAGGCCACGCCGCTCGTCTTCCTGCTCGGGCGTGCGTGCCGGTCGCTGGGCCGAGCGATGGGGATGCTTCCCGGAGCCGGCCCTTGGCTTCGGAGGAAAGGGTTGCGTCATCGTTTCTGGTCGTCGGGGGCGGCGCTCTGGTCGACCAGCAAGCCCAGCCGGGTGATGCCGTTGGAGCGCAATTGATCCATGGCCTTCATGACGGTTTCATAGGGAACCTTGCCATCGGCCGCAAGCACGACCGGCGTCTCGGGCGTGATGCGCGACTGGAGTTCGCTGACCAGCTGTTCGGGCGCGATCTTCTGGAACTCTTCGCCGGCGCGGCGCGTGCGCACCGACATGGACCCGTCTTGTTCGATCTGAACCTCGACCGGCTCGACCGGCACCTCGCTGGCCTGGCCGACCGTGGGCAGGTCGATGAGTCCCGGCGTGATCATGGGCGCCGTGACCATGAAGATCACGAGCAGCACGAGCATGACGTCGATGTAGGGCACGACGTTGATCTCGTTCTTCAAGCGGCGGCCCGAGCGGCCGGTAGTGCCACGTATGGAAGGCATCAGCGCACCTGGCGTTGCAAGATGTTCAGGAATTCATCGATGAAGCTGTCGAAACGGATGGACAGCCGATCGATTTCGTTCGTGTAGCGGTTGTAGGCGACCACGGCCGGGATCGCCGCGAACAGGCCGATGGCCGTGGCGATCAGCGCCTCGGCGATACCCGGCGCCACGGCGGCCAGGGTGGCCTGCTGCATGCTCGATAGACCGATGAAGGCGTGCATGATTCCCCAGACGGTGCCCAGCAGGCCGATGTAGGGGCTGACCGATCCGGCGGACGCGAGGAAGTTCAGATGCGATTCGAGGCTGTCCATCTCACGCTGATAGGTGGCGCGCATGGCGCGGCGCGGGCCGTCGAGCATGGCTTCGCCCGAGCCGGTCGCGCTGCGGCGCGCCTTCAGGAATTCAGTCATGCCCGCGTCGAAGATGCGGGCCAGGGCGCCGTGCTCGGCGCGGCGTCCGGCGATGGACTGCTGCAGCACCGTCAGGTCTCCACCGGCCCAGAAGTCGTCCTCGAAGCGGCGGGTCTGCGCGTGGGCGCGCTTGAGCGCCGCCCGCTTGGCAAAGATGTACGCCCATGAAAGGACGGAGATGACCACCAGAATCAGCATCACCAGCTGTACGGGGAAGCTGGCGTCTATCAATAAGGAGAGCAACGACATGTCGCTGGTGGGGGCTTGCATGGTTAGTCCTGGACCTTTTGGAGTAGGGTTCTGAGGGATGGTGGAAGACCGGCCGGCCGGAAGGTGCGCGTGTCCACGCAGCATACTTCCACCGTGCTTTCGCACAGGGTTTCACCACGTGTGCTTGCAACCTGGGCAAAGTCGATCGAGGCCCGGCCGAGCCGGGTAATGCGGCTGTGGATGGTCAGCAGGTCGTCGAAGCGCGCCGGCTTGACGTATTGCAGTTGAGCGCTTTTGACCACGAACATGCGTTGGTCGCGCGCGGCAAGTTCGCTTTGGTTCACACCCAGACGGCGCAGCCACTCGGTACGGCCTCTTTCGAAAAACTTGAGATAGTTGGCGTAGAACACGACGCCCGCAGCATCGGTGTCTTCGTAATATACGCGAATATCCAGGGTGGACAAGGAACCGGGTGTTTCTGTTGACATGGGTTCGTTAGGCAGTGTGACAGGGCCGGCGGCGCGGCCGGCCCGTCGCGGAATGTCGATTCGTAGCGCTTGGGGCGAGTTGGATCATGCCAGCGATTTTAATCGTTCCAGTACGCAAGAAAGCGCGGTGTCAGCCGGTATTTTTTCTGTCTGACCCGTGCTTCGTTGCTGGAGTTCCACAATTCCCTCGTTCAGGCCGCGTTCGCCGATCGTCACACGCAAAGGTACGCCGATGAGCTCCCAGTCGGCGAACATGACGCCGGGCCGGGCGTCGCGGTCATCGAGGATCACGTCCACCCCTTGTTCCAGCAGCTGCGCGTACAGCGTTTCGGCCGAGTTGCGCACTGTTTCACTTTTGCCCCAGCCCATGGGGCAGACGACGACCTCGAACGGCGCGATGGCGCGGGGCCAGATAATGCCTTTGTCATCGTGATTCTGTTCGATCGCGGCCGCGGAGATGCGGCTGATGCCGATGCCGTAGCAGCCCATTTGCAGCATGGCGGGCTTGCCGTCGGTATCCAGATACGTGGCGTCGAGCGCCTTGGAGTATTTGTCGCCAAGAAAGAAGATGTGCCCCACCTCGATGCCTCGTTGTATGGCCAGGCGCCCGCCCCGGGGGTCGGGGTCGCCGTCCACCACATTGCGCAGGTCGGCCACGGCGGGCTCGGCCAGGTCGCGGCCCCAATTGACGCCCGTAAGGTGGAAGCCCTCTTCGTTGGCGCCGCAGATGAAGTCGCTCATGTTGGCCACTGTGCCGTCCGCGACGACATGCACCGGCTGGGCCGTCTTGACGGGCCCCAGATAGCCGGGCGCGCAGCCGAAGGCCGCCCGGATCTCGTCCTCGGTGGCAAAGCGGTAGCCCTGGTCCAGCCCGGGCAGCTTGCCGACCTTGATCTCGTTGAGCTCGTGGTCGCCGCGCACCAGCAGCAGCCAGATCCGGCTCTGGCCGGGCGCATCCGGGTCTTCGGCGGCCAGTACGATGGACTTGACGGTGCGGTCCAGCGGCACGCCAAGCTGCTCGGCCACGAGTTCGCACTTGGGCGCTTCGGGGGTGGCCTTTTTTTGCAGTTCCTGGCTTGGCTCCGCGCGTCGCTCGATCAGGCATGGCGCGTCGGCCAATTCGATATTGGCGGCGTACTGGGTATCCGGGTTATAGACGATGAGATCCTCGCCCGTGTCGGCGATGACCTGGAATTCATGGCTGCGCGAGCCGCCGATGGAGCCGGTGTCGGCCGCCACGGCGCGGAACTCCAGGCCCAGGCGCTGGAAGATGCTGGTGTAGGCGGCATACATGGCATCGTAGCTGGCCTGCGCGCTCGCCTCGTCGCGGTCGAAGGAATAGGCGTCCTTCATGGTGAACTCGCGTCCGCGCATCAGGCCGAAGCGCGGGCGGCGCTCGTCGCGGAACTTGGTTTGGATGTGATAGAAGTTGCGCGGCAGCTGGCGCCAGCTGTGAATCTCGTTGCGCACGATGTCGGTGACGACCTCTTCGGACGTGGGCTGCAGCACGAAGTCGCGACCGTGCCTGTCCTTGATGCGCAGCAGCTCGGGGCCGTATTGCTCCCAACGGCCCGACTCCATCCATAGTTCGGCCGGCTGCACCACCGGCATCAGCATTTCGATCGCGCCGGCCGCATCCATTTCCTGGCGCACGATGTTCTCGATCTTGCGCAGCACCTTCAACCCCATCGGCATATAGGTATATATGCCGCCCGCCACCTTGCGGATCATGCCGGCCCGCGTCATCAGCTGGTGACTGGCGACTTCCGCCTCGGAAGGGGCTTCCTTGAGGGTGTTGATGTGATATTTGGATGCGCGCATGGTGTGGATCTCTGCAGATACGTATAATCGGAAGTAATTGTATTAAATCTATTGGGGTGGCCTATGCTAGACCGTGAAGGCTACCGTCCCAATGTCGGCATTATCCTCGTAAACAACAAGAACGAGGTGTTCTGGGGCAAACGCATCCGCGAACATGCGTGGCAGTTTCCCCAAGGTGGCATCAAATACGGCGAAAGCCCGGTACAGGCCATGTACCGCGAGCTCCACGAAGAAGTGGGCCTGTTGCCCGAGCATGTGCGCATTCTGGGACGTACACGGGATTGGCTGCGTTATAACGTGCCGAGCGATTTCATCCGGCGCGATTCTCGCGGCATCTACAAAGGGCAGAAGCAGATCTGGTTCCTGCTTCGGATGATAGGGCGCGACTCAGACGTCAGTTTGCGTGCGACTCGCCATCCCGAATTCGACGCCTGGCGCTGGAGCCATTACTGGGTGCCGCTCGATGCCGTCATCGAATTCAAGCGCGAAGTCTATACCCAGGCGCTCAACGAGTTGGCGGGCATTCTTTTCAGGCGCGGCAACGAAACCCGCTACCTGCGCCAGCGCGGGCATGCGCAGCGCGGCGGGGCCGAAAAAGGGCAGGGCGATGCCAAGCAGCTTGCCCGGCCCCAGGCCGAACGCTTCGCCTCGGGCGTCGACGCGCGCGAAGCCATGCCCGCCAGAAGGGTTCGCCCGGCGGGCTGAGCGCCGCCGGCTTATCCGGCTTTTTGCTGCAGGCGGGCGATCAGGCTGGAGGTGTCCCAGCGGTTGCCGCCCATTTGCTGCACGTCGCCATAAAACTGATCCACCAGCGCCGTGACGGGCAGCCGCGCGCCGTTGCGGCCGGCCTCGTCGAGCACCAGCCTAAGATCCTTGCGCATCCAGTCCACGGCAAAGCCGAAGTCGAACCGGCCTTCTATCATCGTCGTTCCGCGGTTGTCGAGCTGCCAGCTTTGCGCGGCCCCCTTGCCGATGACCTTGACGACCTCGTTCATGTCCAGGCCGGCGGTCTGGCCGAAGGCGATCGCCTCGGCCAGACCTTGCACCAGTCCGGCGATGCAGATCTGGTTGACCATCTTGCACAGCTGTCCCGAGCCGGGGCCGCCGAGCAGCGTAACGGCCTGGGCGAAAGCGCGCAGCACGGGCTCCGCCCGCGCGAAGGCCCCCGGGTCGCCGCCGCACATGACGGTCAGTACGCCGTTCTGGGCGCCCGCCTGTCCACCCGACACGGGGGCGTCGATGAAGCCGACGCCGCGCTCGCCCGCCGATTGGTGAAGCTCTCGGGCCACCTGGGCCGAGGCCGTGGTGTGGTCGACGAACAGGCTGCCTTGGTCCATGGCCTGCAAGGCGCCCTCGGGTCCGAGCACGACGCTGCGCAGGTCGTCGTCATTGCCCACGCAAGCCAGCACGATATGCGCGCCGCGTGCGGCGTCGCGCGGCGTCGGAGCCGACCGCCCACCGAATTCCTGCACCCATTTCTGCGCCTTGGATTCAGTACGGTTGTAGACCGTGACGCGGTGTCCCGCCCGGGCCAGGTGCCCGGCCATCGGATAGCCCATCACGCCCAGCCCCAGAAAGGCGACGTCCAGGGGGGTGGCGTCCGGATATTGTTTTTCGGCTATCGATGTCATGGCTTGTCCCGTGAGAATTCAGTCGTTCTCGGCGAAGGTTTCTGCGCGTTTCTTACGAATGACCGGCAAAGCCACGATAATAACCAATGCCACGGCCAGGAGCAGCAGCGTCAGGGACAGCGGGCGTGTGACGAAAGTACTGTAGTCGCCGCGCGAAAGCAGCAGCGCACGCCGGAAGTTCTCTTCCATCATGGGCCCCAGCACCAGGCCCAGAAGCAGCGGCGCGCCTTCGCAGCGCAGCTTCATCCATACATAGCCGACCAACCCGAAAACGGCCAGCATCCAGATGTCGAATACGTTGTAGTTGAGCGAATAGACGCCGATGGTGCAGAACACCAGTATCGCGGGAAACAGGATGCGGTAGGGTACTTTCAGCAGTTTGATCCACAGCCCGACCAGGGGCAGGTTGAGAATGACCAGCATCAGGTTGCCTATCCACATCGATACGATCAGCCCCCAGAACAGGTCGGGGTGAGAGCTCATCACGCGCGGGCCGGGCTGGATGTTGTGTATGGTCATGGCGCCCAGCATCAGGGCGGTGACGGCGTTGCCGGGGATGCCGAGCGTCAGCAACGGTATGAAAGAGGTTTGCGCCGCGGCGTTGTTGGCGGATTCGGGCCCTGCCAGGCCGGCCGGGTGCCCTTCTCCGAAGCGCTCGGGCGTGCTCGACATTTTTTTTTCGAGCGTATACGAGGCGAACGACGACAGTATGGCGCCTCCGCCCGGCAGGACGCCCAGGGCCGCGCCCATGGCCGTTCCGCGCACGCAGGCGGGCCAGGCCTCTTTGAATTCCTGCTTGTTGGGATACAGGGTGCCCACCTTGCTGGTGACTTCCGCGCGCTTGTCCTTCAGTTCGAGATTGGCCAGGATTTCCGCCAATCCGAATACGCCCATGGCCACCACTGCAAAATCGATGCCGTCCTGCAGTTCGGGTATGCCGAACTCGAAGCGCGCCACGCCGGAGTTCACGTCGGTGCCTATCATGCCCAGCAGCAGGCCCAGCAGAATCATGCATATGGCTTTGGGCAGCGAGCCCGAGGCAAGCACCACCGCGCCGACCAGGCCCAGCACCATCAACGAGAAATACTCGGCCGCGCCGAACTTGAAGGCGAGCTCGGCCAGCGGCGGCGCGAAGCCGGCCAGCACCACGGTGGCCACGCATCCGGCGAAGAACGAGCCCAGCGCGGCGATGGACAGGGCCGCGCCCGCCCGGCCCTTGCGAGCCATTTTGTGTCCATCCAGCACGGTGACCACCGACGAGGTTTCGCCGGGCAGGGCGACCAGTATGGCGGTCGTCGAGCCGCCATACTGCGCGCCGTAGTAGATGCCGGCCAGCATGATCAGCCCGGCCACGGGCGGCAGCACATAGGTGATGGGCAGCAGCATGGCGATGGTCGGCAGGGGGCCGATGCCGGGCAGCACGCCTATCAGGGTGCCCAGAAGGCAGCCCAGCAGGCAGTAGATCAGGTTCTCAAGGGTCAGGGCCACCGAAAACCCCAGCATCAAGTGTTCAAAGAGTTCCATGAGGACTATTACGCAAGATGAGGGAAGAACAGGCTCTTACTGGCCGAACATGGGCGGCCAGAGGGGAAAGATCAGACCGAGCGCCTTGATGAAGGCCAGCCATACGAAGGCCGCCAGGCCGATGCCGGTGAGCGCCGCCACCCGCCAGTCGAAAAGATGGCTGGCCATGCTGCTGAGCACGACCAGCACGAAGACGGTAAGAAAAATGCCCAGGACGTTGAGCAGCGCCCCTGCCAGGGCGACCGAGCCGATGAGGATGGCGACGGTTTTCCAGTCGGCGGGGTCGAGCCTGCTGATGGGCGCGTGGGTGGAAAGCGAACGCAGGGCGATGGAGGCGCCCAACAGCGTCAGGCAGGCTCCGAGCCAGAAAGGGAAGTAGCCCGGCCCCATGTCGCGCGCCGTGCCCATGTCGTATTTGAGCGCGCCCAGGCACGCGAAGGCGCCGATGAGGGCGAACATGACGCCCGCCCCGAAATCCTGCTTGTTTCTGACTTGCATGTCTGCCGCGTCTCCCGCCAAGCGAAGGTGCTGCATGGTAATCGACATGATGCCTGATGAAAACCCTGATTTCCCCTTGTTCGAGGGTTTTCCCTCTTATCCACTTTCCAGCTTGAGCCAGGATGGTTTACGATAACGCCCATGTTGCAAGATCTCGATTCCCTCTCGGCCCGTATTGGGCAACTGGTGCAGCTGGTCCAGCGGATGCAGTCCGACCGCGCGTCGCTGCAGGCCCGCGTCACCAGCCTCGAACAAGAGCGCAATGCTTTGCGCGACCAGCTCTCGCGCCAGCAATCCGCGCAGCAAGAGGCGATCGAACAGGTCCGCGATCATGCAGGCCAGATGGACGCCTTGCGCAAACAGGCTGAAGCCGCCGAGGCGCAGCTGCGCGACGAAGCCGCGCGCTACCGCGCCGACTACGAGGCCGCCAGGCAAGGCTTGCAGGCCAGCCAGGACGAGTCCGGTCGCCTGCGCACCGCGGCCCTTGCGGCCCAACAGCGCATCGACGCCGTATTGATGCGTCTGCCCGGCGCGCCCCAGGAGTAACCGCATGGAACGAATCGATGTCTCCATCCTTGGCCGCGATTATTCGCTGGCCTGCGCAGCATCCGAAAAACAGGCTCTGCTCGAAGCCGTGCATCTTGTCGACCAGCGCATGTTGCGCGTCAAAGGGTCTGGTAAAATTTCAAGCAACGAACGAATCGCGGTCATGGCCGCCATTCAGATCGCAGCCGAATTGCTGGCCATGCGCGCGCCCGACGGGCCGTTGGGCGACGTGGCCGTCGGCGATTTCAAGCGTAAAATCGACGACATGAACCACATGATCGATCAGGCTCTGGGCCAAGGCGGCGCCAGGGCCGCAACCTAAGACATTCGGGGCGTCGGCCATGCGGCGCGGCGCCCTGCGGTTTGTCCCTGCAGTGTTCGAGATTTGACCATACATTCCTTGAACCAATGCTTAGGCATACAGGTTGCCGGATTGACAAGTAGGAGTGAACGCCTTAATTGGTGATCCCGAAGCTTGGCTGATGGCGACCACCGTGAACCCTCGGTTCCGGGATGCCGGTCTATACGGCACAGGCGGGGCATTTTTCGAAAAGCTCGTCCTTCGCGACGGGCTTTTTTTTGCCGCCGGGCCGCCCCAAGGCTCGGCGCCCCGGCAAAAAACGCCCCCTTGGGGGGCAGCAAGCAGGCGCCAGCCTGCGCGGCGTGGGGGCATTTTTTTGCCGGTCCGGAAATGTTATCGTTGCGCAGATCCACCACGAGGTAGACATCATGAAGGCCGAGTCGTCGCAGGCGCAGGACATTCCGCATATCCAGGGGTTCCAACTGGATGACTTCTTCGAAGTCATGCCGATGTCATTATGGCTCGAGGATTACAGCGGCTTGTACCGCCTGTTCGAACAGTGGCGGTCCCAAGGGGTCGACGATATCGAGGCCTGGCTGGCCGAAGACCACGAACGCGTGCGGCAGTGCGCCAGCGCGATCCGCATCCAGCGCGTCAATGGCCAGACACTCGGCCTGTATGGCGCCGACACGGCCGCTACGCTGATGGCCCGGCTCAGTGAAATCATGCGCGACGACACGCTGGACGGGCTGGCCTCCGAGATGGCGCAGCTATGGAACAGCGGCGACAGCTTTCGCAGCACGTCGGTGAACTACACGCTGAACGGCCAGCGCATGGACATCGTCCTGAGAGGCGTGGTGCTGCCCGATCGCGAGCAGCGCTGGGACCAGGTGCTGGTGGCCGTCGAAGACATCACCGAATTGCAGCAGTCGCGTCGCAGCGCGCTCGTCAACGAGCGCATGGCGCGCGAACTCTTCCAGCAGGCGCCGGTCTCTCTTTGGGTCGAGGACTTCAGCCGCATAAAGAGTCTGCTCGAGGAAGTCCGCGAACAGGGCATCGTCGATTTTCGCACCTTCCTCGACGTGCATCCCGAATTCGTCGAGCGCTGCATGTCCGAAATCCGCGTGCTGGACGTCAACGGATATACCGTGCAGATGTACAAGGCGAAGAGCCGCGACGATCTGATCACGCGCTTGAACGAGGTTTTCGATGACGAGATGGCGGCGTCGTTTTCAGAGCAGCTGATCGATTTATGGGACGGGAAGCTGTTCCAGCAACGCGAAGTGCGCAATCGCACGCTGGCGGGCGATGTCCTGCACATCCATTTGCAGTTTTCGGTGTTTGCCGGCCATGAAGAGGACTGGGACCTAGTATTGCTGGCGCTGACCGACATCACCGCGCGCAAGAAAGCCGAAGCCTACCTCGAATACCTGGGCCAGCACGATGTGCTCACCCAGCTCAAGAACCGCTCTTTCTATGTCGAGGAGCTGGCCCGCCTGGGCCGCAAGCGCATCGAACCCGTCTCCTTCATCGCCCTGGACCTCAACAACCTCAAAGTGACCAACGATACGCAAGGACATGCCGCCGGCGACGGCCTGCTGCGCCGCATGGGCGAGGTGTTGAACAAGGTCATCGATCGTCCCGCGTCGGCGGCGCGCATCGGCGGAGACGAGTTCATGGTCCTGCTGCCCGGCATGTCCGAGACCGATGCCGAGGTCGTCCTGGCGGACATCCGCCGGTTGATAGACCTGAACAACCAGTTCTACGGCGGCACGCCTCTGAGCGTGTCGGTCGGCATTGCGACGGCGGCCGGGCGCGACGACTTCGAGCGCGCCTTGCGTGCCGCCGACCTTGCCATGTATCGCGACAAGCGTGAACATCACTCATACAGCCGGGTCGACGATGCCAGAGCCAGCTAGTCCTGCAGAGCCCTCGGGCGGGCCGTTCGACATGCGACCGGCTCGGCATGCATTCGCAGGCCGGCATGATATTTCCAACCCCCATCAGGAGGTCATATGTATTGGTTGCAGCAGAAACGTATTTGGTTGTCGGGCTTGGCGGCGGGCCTGGCCATGGTGCTGACCGTGCCAGTCCACGCGCACGAGGAAGGCGACCGCGAAGCGCGCCGCAAGGCATGGCCGCAGGCCACGCTCGAAGCGCAGGCCTTCAAGGAAGTGTCGCAAGACACCGTCACCATCACGCTCGCCAAAGAGGTCAGCGACCCGTCCCAAGAGGCGGTGGTCAAAGCCTTGTCCGATGCTTTGGACTCGGTCATGAAAGACGCCAAGGCCGAGGGCAAGGTTCAGGCGCGCAGCGGCGACTACCGCGTATGGCCGCATAACGACGACGAGGGCGCCATCACCAACTGGAGGGGGCGCGCCGAAATCGTGCTCAAGTCCACCGACTTTGCGGCGGCCTCGGCCCTGGCGGCCAAGTTGAGCGATCGCATGCCGATTTCCGGCATGGGTTTTTCGGTCGCACCCGAAACCCGCGTCAAACACGAACAGGATCTGCTCGCCGAAGCCGCCAAAGCCTTCCAGGACCGGGCCCAGGCGCTCGCCACGGCCTTCGGCTATGAGTCTTATTCGATAAAAAGCGTCAATCTGGGCGGCATGGGCGTGCCTTACCAGCCGGCTCCACGCATGATGGCCATGGCCGCTTCGGCTGACGAGTCCGCGCGTGTGCCTCTCGAGCCAGGCACGGAAAGGGTGGCCGTTACGATGCAAGGGTCGATTTTCTTGCGCTCCAAAGAAAAATGACGGCGCCGGCGGCGATCATGGGCAGCGAAAGCAGCTGGCCCATCGACAGGCCGCCGGCCAGCAAGCCCAGAAATGCGTCCGGCTCGCGGGTGTATTCAACCAGAAAGCGCAGCGCGCCGTAGCCCATCAGAAACACCGCGCTAACCTGGCCCAGCGGCCGGGGCTTGTTCGAGAACCACCACACCAGGGCGAACAGCAGCAGGCCCTCGAGGCCGAGCTCGTAAAGCTGTGAGGGATGCCGGGCCAGATTGTCGCCGCTTTGCGGAAACACCATTCCCCAGGGCATCGAGGTGGCGCGGCCCCACAGTTCGCCATTGATGAAATTGCCCAGGCGGCCCGCCGCCAGGCCGAGCGGAATCAGGGGCGCAAGGAAATCGCTGATGGCCAGCAGAGGCTTGCCCTTTCTGCGGGCAAACAGAAACAGCACCGTAAGGACGCCCAGCAAACCGCCATGGAAGGACATGCCGCCCTGCCAGACATAGAGCAGTTCGATCGGGTTGGCAAGGTACTCGGCCGGTTTGTAGAACAGCGCATAGCCCAGTCTGCCGCCTACCACCACGCCCAGGACGCAGTAAAAGATCAGGTCTTCGAGATCGCGCAGAGTCAGGTCGGTCTTGCCCGCCTTGATGCGCCACCTGCCCAGGAGCCATACCAGGCCGAAGCCCACCAGGTACATCAGGCCATACCAATGCACGGCGACGGGGCCAAGCTGCAGGGCGACGGGATCGAATTGCGGATGGACTAGCATAGGCTTGGGTGGGTCGGGTCAAATATCGTCGATAATACAGGAAGAGTGTGATCGGCAAGCAAGGCGCATTCACCTTCCTTTCCCTTGCGAAGGCGGCAGGGCGCCATGCTGTTCCCGGTCTTGGTTTAGCCGCGTGCAACGCGGTTTGCATGTCCGCATGCCGGCGCGATGCCGGAGGCGGGCTTTTGAATCGGACAAGGTTGTACATCTATGTCGGTGCGTTTTGCTTTTTCGCTGGGTGCGATGCTGATGCTGGGAGCTGCGGCCGGGGTCCCGGCTTCGGCCGAGACGGTCGGTCTGGGGCTGGCTCAGGCCAATAACTGCATGTCCTGTCATCGCGTCGAGCGTAAAGTGGTGGGGCCGGCTTTTTCGGCCATTGCCGAGCGTTTTGCCGGCAACGCCGACGCTGCGGACTATCTTGCTCAAAGCATCGTCAACGGCAGCCGGGGGCGCTGGGGGCCGGTTCCCATGCCGCGGCAGGCTCATGTCAGCCCCAAGGATGCGCGCGCGCTGGCGCAATGGATACTGTCTTTGGACGAGCCCGAGCTCCAGCTCGAATAGCCATGCCGGCGCGGCCATGGCGGCCGCCCGGTCCGCGCGCCTGTCGCCACTGTTCACAAGAGGAAGGCCATGAATCAATCGCAGGACTCCAATGTAGAAACCGCCGTCCTGGGCGGCGGGTGTTTTTGGTGCACCGAAGGCGTGCTGCAGTCATTGCGGGGAGTGCTCGAAGTGACGCCCGGCTATAGCGGGGGCCACGTGGACAACCCCAGCTACGAGCAGGTTTGCGGCAAGGACACAGGCCATATTGAAGTGGTGCGCGTGCGTTTCGACCCGTCCATCATTGACTTCGCCACGCTGTTGAAGGTGTTTTTCGCCACCCACGACCCCACCACGGTCGATCGCCAGGGCGCCGATGTGGGGCCGCAATATGCCTCGGCAATATTTTGCCAATCCGAAGAGCAGAAGGCCGTGGCCCGCGACGTGATTGCTCAGGTCGAGGCTGCGCTGGATACCCGGGTGGTCACCAAGGTGCTTGACGCCGCCCCATTCTGGCCGGCCGAGGCCTACCACCATGATTACTATGCGCGCAATCCGCAGCAGGGCTATTGCCAGTTCGTGATCGCGCCCAAGATGGCCAAGCTGCGCAAGGACTTCGCCGGCATGCTCGCCTGACAGGCTGCTGGCGAAAGCGCGCGCCGCTAGCCGGCGCCGGGCGCCTTGAGTACGCCGCGCCTCATCTGATCCAGTTCGATGGATTCGAACAGCGCCTTGAAGTTGCCCTCGCCGAAGCCATCGTTGCCCTTGCGCTGGATGATCTCGAAAAAGATCGGCCCGATCTGGTTTTCGGTGAAGATTTGCAGCAGCAGGCCGCCGTCGGGGGCGCCATCGAGCAGGATGCGGTTGCCGCGCAGGCGCTCTACGTTCTCGCCGTGCCCCGGCAGCCGTCCATCGAGCAGCTCGTAATAGGTGTCGGGGGTGTCCAGGAAATGGACGCCATTGGCTCGCAATTGCTCGACGGTGGCGTGGATGTCTTCGGTGGACAGGGCGATGTGCTGTATGCCCTCGCCCTTGTAGGTGTCGAGATATTCTTGGATCTGGCCTTTTTCTTCGGTGCCTTCTTCGTTGATGGGAATGCGGATGCCGCCGCAGGGTGACGTCATGGCGCGCGACTTGACGCCCGTGACCTTGCCCTCGATGTCGAAGTAGCGTATTTCGCGGAAATTGAACAGGCGCTCGTAGAACTCGGCCCATTCGTTCATGCGGCCCTTGTGCACGTTGTGCGTAAGGTGATCGATGGCGCGCAGGCCCGCGCCCCGGTGATGGATGTCGGCGTCGGCCGTTGCGGGGTCGATGGCTTCGAAGTCGACGTCGTAGATGCTGATGTCGCCAATGCCGCCGTGGCCGTTCTTGCCGGCCCAGCGGTCGACCAGGTAGATGAGGGAATCGCCCACTCCCTTGATGGCCGGTATGTTGAGCTCCATGGGGCCGCTGCCCGAATCGATGCCCCAGGCGCCCAGGTCGAGCGCGCGGTGGTAGGCTTGGGCGGCATTGTCCACCCGGAAGGCGATGGCACACACCGACGGCCCATGCAGGCGGGCGAAGCGCTGGGCGAAGGAATGCGGCTCGGCATTGACGATGAAGTTGATGCCGCCCTGTCGATAAAGCGTGACGTCTTTATGGCGGTGGCGCGCGATGGCCTTGAAGCCCAGCGCCTCGAAGACCTTGCCCAGCGCTTTCGGATCGGGCGCGGCGTACTCGACGAATTCGAATCCTGCGGTGCCCATGGGGTTGTCCCAAGGCTTGAATGAGGTGTCCATGCGGGCTCTCCGGTTGGAGGTTGGAGGACGGCCTGAAGGATACGGTGTTTACCTTGGCCGGGCCGGTGTCGACCGAACTATCATCGCCGATGAGGCGCATCGCGTCTATCGTGTGATGTACGCATAGCCGGCATCAAAAAATATTTCATTGCGATGAAAAAAATATTTCCTGTATCCGATCAAGGGGTTAAGGGCGGCGGGGGCGGTTTTGGGGTGGGCAGGCGGGTGGAAGGGGCGGATTTGCAGTTGCACGGGCTAAAAATGCTTGCTATAGTTACGTTCTTTCGCAGCCACCTGCATCAGGGTTAACCCCAAGGGGTAGTTTGATTCAGGAACGTGATTCAGGAAAGTGATTTTCGGGCCGCGACGCCGCAAGGCGGTTTTAAAAGCGGGGTGTGTTGTTGGCGCCTTGGGTTTTAAAGCCGACGAGAGCGGGGCAGGGCGCGTTGGTGAAGACGGTAGCGGTGCTAGACCAGAAGGTCCCACACAAAACCGGTTCACTTGACAAGCTAAAAAAACTGCTTCATAATCTCGTTTCTTTGCAGTAACGCAGTACTTGCTCTTTAACAACGAAACAACCGAT
>NZ_PDUW01000019.1 GCF_003545815.1 Pusillimonas caeni | reverse complement strand
CACAAAGGACAAAGCCCCTGCATCGATGGGATGCAGGGGCTTTGCGGAGTAAGAGCCTGACGATGACCTACTTTCACAGGCGAATGCCAACTATCATCGGCGCAAAGGCGTTTCACGGTCCTGTTCGGGATGGGAAGGCGTGGGACCACCTTGCTATGGTCGTCAAGCGTAACGGGTTGCCGGCGCGCTTGTAGGCGCGCTCGGCCAATCTGGGCAAGAAGCACACGTAAGGTCACTTACGGTGGTGTGATAAGCATGTGTGGGGTGATTGGGGTGCGCGCTGTACGAGGGGCGCACCCGATATAGACCTTTGTTTGAACGGCACCTGAACACGTATAACCTACAAGGTTATAGGATCAAGCCGCACGGGCAATTAGTATCAGTTAGCTGAACGCATTACTGCGCTTACACACCTGACCTATCAACGTCCTGGTCTCGAACGACCCTTCAGGGGGGTCAAGCCCCCGGGATACCTAATCTTCAGACGAGTTTCCCGCTTAGATGCCTTCAGCGGTTATCTCTTCCGTACGTAGCTACTCGGCAATGCCATTGGCATGACAACCGATACACCAGCGGTACGTCCACTCCGGTCCTCTCGTACTAGGAGCAGGCTCCGTCAAGTATCCAACGCCCACGGCAGATAGGGACCAAACTGTCTCACGACGTTTTAAACCCAGCTCACGTACCTCTTTAAATGGCGAACAGCCATACCCTTGGGACCGGCTACAGCCCCAGGATGAGATGAGCCGACATCGAGGTGCCAAACACCGCCGTCGATATGAACTCTTGGGCGGTATCAGCCTGTTATCCCCAGAGTACCTTTTATCCGTTGAGCGATGGCCCTTCCATTCAGAACCACCGGATCACTATGTCCTGCTTTCGCACCTGTTCGACTTGTCAGTCTCACAGTCAAGCACGCTTATGCCATTGCACTATCAGCACGATTTCCGACCGTACCTAGCGTACCTTCGAACTCCTCCGTTACACTTTAGGAGGAGACCGCCCCAGTCAAACTGCCCACCATGCACTGTCCCCAACCCGGATAACGGGCCAAGGTTAGAACCGCAAACAGACCAGGGTGGTATTTCAAGGATGGCTCGGCCGAATCTGGCGACTCGGTTTCAACGCCTCCCACCTATCCTACACAGGCCGGTTCACAGTTCAATGCAAAGCTACAGTAAAGGTTCATGGGGTCTTTCCGTCTAGCCGCGGGTAGATTGCATCATCACAAACACTTCAACTTCGCTGAGTCTCAGGAGGAGACAGTGTGGCCATCGTTACGCCATTCGTGCAGGTCGGAACTTACCCGACAAGGAATTTCGCTACCTTAGGACCGTTATAGTTACGGCCGCCGTTTACCGGGGCTTCGATCAAGAGCTTGCACCCCATCACTTAACCTTCCGGCACCGGGCAGGCGTCACACCCTATACGTCCACTTTCGTGTTTGCAGAGTGCTGTGTTTTTAATAAACAGTCGCAGCCACCGATTCTCTGTGACCCCTTCGAGCTTTGCGCGCAGGCGCATCACCCTACCAGGGTATACCTTCTCCCGAAGTTACGGTATCAATTTGCCGAGTTCCTTCTCCTGAGTTCTCTCAAGCGCCTTGGAATATTCATCCCGTCCACCTGTGTCGGTTTGCGGTACGGTCTCGTACAGCTGAAGCTTAGAGGCTTTTCTTGGGACCACTTCCAATCAGTTTAGAACCGAAGTTCTATCCAGCCACACCCTTGAATTACGCGCCCGGATTTACCTAAGCGCCTTCTTCGATGCAGCAACGGGGACTTCCAACACCCCGATGACCTTTCGCAATCCGTCCCCCCATCGCACTGTACGACGGTGCTGGAATATTAACCAGCTTCCCATCAGCTACGCATCTCTGCCTCGCCTTAGGGGCCGACTCACCCTGCGCCGATGAACGTTGCGCAGGAAACCTTGGACTTACGGCGAGGGGGCTTTTCACCCCCTTTATCGCTACTCATGTCAGCATTCGCACTTCTGATACCTCCAGCAGCCTTTACAAGCCACCTTCACAGGCTTACAGAACGCTCTCCTACCGCGTATATCTAAGATATACACCCGCAGCTTCGGTAACTGGCTTAGCCCCGGTACATCTTCCGCGCAGGACGACTCGATCAGTGAGCTATTACGCTTTCTTTAAAGGATGGCTGCTTCTAAGCCAACCTCCTGACTGTCTATGCCTTCCCACTTCGTTTCCCACTTAGCCAATTTTAGGGACCTTAGCTGGCGGTCTGGGTTGTTTCCCTCTTGAGTCCGGACGTTAGCACCCGGTGCTCTGACTCCCGCGCTGTACTTGCCGGTATTCGGAGTTTGCCATAGTTTGGTAAGTCGCCATGACCCCCTAGCTATAACAGTGCTCTACCCCCAGCAGTAATACGCGAGGCACTACCTAAATAGTTTTCGGAGAGAACCAGCTATTTCCAGGCTTGTTTAGCCTTTCACCCCTATCCACAGCTCATCCCCTAATTTTTCAACATTAGTGGGTTCGGTCCTCCAGCACGTGTTACCGTGCCTTCAACCTGGCCATGGATAGATCGCCTGGTTTCGGGTCTACACCCAGCGACTGAAATCGCCCTATTCGGACTCGCTTTCGCTACGCCTTCCCTATTCGGTTAAGCTTGCCACTGAATGTAAGTCGCTGACCCATTATACAAAAGGTACGCAGTCACGGGACGAGCCCGCTCCTACTGTTTGTATGCACACGGTTTCAGGATCTATTTCACTCCCCTTCCGGGGTTCTTTTCGCCTTTCCCTCACGGTACTGGTTCACTATCGGTCGATCACGAGTATTTAGCCTTGGAGGATGGTCCCCCCATCTTCAGACAGGATTTCACGTGTCCCGCCCTACTTGTCTGACGCTTAGTTCCAGCAGCTGAATTTCGTCTACAGGGCTATCACCTGCTACGGCCGGACTTTCCATTCCGTTCGACTATCCAATTGCCTAAATCGTCAAGGCTGCTCCGAGGTCGCTCGCCGCTACTGTCGGAATCTCGGTTGATTTCTTTTCCTCGAGTTACTGAGATGTTTCAGTTCACCCGGTTCGCCTCCACTGGCCTATGTATTCAGCCAGGGATACTCCCTTGCGGGAGTGGGTTTCCCCATTCGGACATCTGCGGATCAATGCTTGTTTGCCAGCTCCCCGCAGCTTTTCGCAGGCTACCACGTCCTTCTTCGCCTGTGATCGCCAAGGCATCCACCATGTGCACTTAGTCGCTTGATCCTATAACGCTATAGGCTATAGAACCTTGAGTTTCGCGTGTTTGTGCCGTTCATCTATTTCAAAGCCCGAGTACCCGGTTGCCAACGCACTCGGTATGAGAACTATTTGAACAAAATTGTGTTTTGCAATCACAACCCGTACTTATCATGGACCTGCCCAACAAGGCGCAAGTCACACCATAAATTACTTCGTTGTGCTTCTTCCAGATTGTTAAAGAACGAATACTGCTGCACTGCTGTACTACCACGCGATTCCGAAGAATCAACGCACAACCCCCGAAGGCCATTCGCCCCCAGACGCTCTGCGTTGACACCCGCAAACCCCTTCTCTCGTACGCGCCAGACCCCATACCAACCACAGCAGCGTGGTGGAGGATGACGGGATCGAACCGACGACCCCCTGCTTGCAAAGCAGGTGCTCTCCCAGCTGAGCTAATCCCCCTTCCTAAAACCGTGGTGGGTCAAGTTGGAATCGAACCAACGACCCCCGCCTTATCAAGACGGTGCTCTAACCGACTGAGCTACTGACCCAGATCCTGTGGTACCGGGCGAGACCTCGCCTGACGCAACAGCAACAGACAACCGATAAGTGTGGACGCTTTCGCTTCGTGCGCCCTATGCGCTCTGAAAGGAGGTGATCCAGCCGCACCTTCCGATACGGCTACCTTGTTACGACTTCACCCCAGTCATGAATCCCACCGTGGTAAGCGCCCCCCTTGCGGTTAGGCTACCTACTTCTGGTGAAACCCACTCCCATGGTGTGACGGGCGGTGTGTACAAGACCCGGGAACGTATTCACCGCGACATGCTGATCCGCGATTACTAGCGATTCCGACTTCATGCAGGCGAGTTGCAGCCTGCAATCCGGACTACGATCGGGTTTCTGAGATTGGCTCCCCCTCGCGGGTTGGCAACCCTCTGTCCCGACCATTGTATGACGTGTGAAGCCCTACCCATAAGGGCCATGAGGACTTGACGTCATCCCCACCTTCCTCCGGTTTGTCACCGGCAGTCTCATTAGAGTGCCCTTTCGTAGCAACTAATGACAAGGGTTGCGCTCGTTGCGGGACTTAACCCAACATCTCACGACACGAGCTGACGACAGCCATGCAGCACCTGTGTTCCGGTTCTCTTGCGAGCACTCCTAAATCTCTTCAGGATTCCAGACATGTCAAGGGTAGGTAAGGTTTTTCGCGTTGCATCGAATTAATCCACATCATCCACCGCTTGTGCGGGTCCCCGTCAATTCCTTTGAGTTTTAATCTTGCGACCGTACTCCCCAGGCGGTCAACTTCACGCGTTAGCTGCGCTACTAAGGCCCGAAGGCCCCAACAGCTAGTTGACATCGTTTAGGGCGTGGACTACCAGGGTATCTAATCCTGTTTGCTCCCCACGCTTTCGTGCCTGAGCGTCAGTATTATCCCAGGGGGCTGCCTTCGCCATCGGTATTCCTCCACATCTCTACGCATTTCACTGCTACACGTGGAATTCTACCCCCCTCTGACATACTCTAGCCTGGCAGTTAAAAGTGCAGTTCCAAGGTTAAGCCCTGGGATTTCACACCTTTCTTGCCAAACCGCCGACGCACGCTTTACGCCCAGTAATTCCGATTAACGCTTGCACCCTACGTATTACCGCGGCTGCTGGCACGTAGTTAGCCGGTGCTTATTCTGCAGGTACCGTCAGCGGCACCAGGTATTAACCGGCGCCTTTTCTTCCCTGCCAAAAGTGCTTTACAACCCGAAGGCCTTCATCGCACACGCGGGATGGCTGGATCAGGGTTGCCCCCATTGTCCAAAATTCCCCACTGCTGCCTCCCGTAGGAGTCTGGGCCGTGTCTCAGTCCCAGTGTGGCTGGTCGTCCTCTCAAACCAGCTACGGATCGCAGCCTTGGTAGGCCTTTACCCCACCAACTAGCTAATCCGATATCGGCCGCTCCAATAGTGAGAGGTCTTGCGATCCCCCCCTTTCCCCCGTAGGGCGTATGCGGTATTAGCCACGCTTTCGCGTAGTTATCCCCCGCTACTGGGCACGTTCCGATACATTACTCACCCGTTCGCCACTCGCCACCAAGATAAGCAAGCTTATCTCGTGCTGCCGTTCGACTTGCATGTGTAAAGCATCCCGCTAGCGTTCAATCTGAGCCAGGATCAAACTCTTCAGTTCAATTCCTGTAAATCGTATTTTCCTTCAAACATCCCAAAGGACATTTGCGGTCATACGTCGCTATGCTTCTCAAAGGAAGAGCCGGTTCTTACTTTGACATAAAAACTTGGCTTCTTCACTTCAAGTGCAAGCACTTCAAACTTGTTGAGCCCAAGGCCTCGTGAAAGACCCTGCAGCGCACTCATTCCAAGCGCCCACACTTATCGGTTGTTTCGTTGTTAAAGAGCAAGTACTGCGTTACTGCAAAGAAACGAGATTATGAAGCAGTTTTTTTAGCTTGTCAAGTGAACCGGTTTTGTGTGGGACCTTCTGGTCTAGCACCGCTACCG
>NZ_PDUW01000018.1 GCF_003545815.1 Pusillimonas caeni | reverse complement strand
CTCGGCTTCCAGCTCCTTCATCCGCGCCATCAGCGACACGTCCATGCCGCCGTACTTCGATCGCCACTTGTAGAACGTCGCCGAGCTGATGCCCAGCTCCCGGCACAGTTCGGGTACCGCAAGGCCAGCTTCCACCCGTTTGATGGCTTCGATGATCTGGCTGTCCGTGAATCGTGACTTCTTCATGCTGTAGAACTCCTCAACGAGAAAATTCTACTTCTGACCTCAACGCTTTTGCGGGAGGATTACCCTGGCGGACGGCGGCATCCGCCGAGGAACAGATGTCTTCAAGATGCTGGCCTTGGGGGCGGACGCGGTGTTAGTGGGCCGCCCCGTCCTACACGGGCTAGCCGTGGCAGGCGCCACCGGGGTCGCCCATGTGCTGAACATATTGCGCACCGAGCTGGAGGCCGCCATGGTGTTAGCGAGTTGTAGGACGGTCTCGGAGATCGACGCAACAAGGTTATTGACCAGAGGAGAGAATCATGGCAGATAGGAGCTTCTCGCTGCCCCGGGCTCGTATTGACGCCGATCCGCTCCGCTCGGCAGCGCAGGTCATGAAAGAGGCAGGCGTGGCTACGACCATGCCGCGCATGGTCGTATGGAGGGTCATTGCTCAGTCGGATCGACCCATAATAGCCATGGAGATCAAGCGTTACCTTGTTGGTAATGGGTTGGATATTGCTATGTCGTCCATATATGCGGCGCTCAAGCGACTTACAACTGCAGAACTACTCTCGACCTGCAGAGTCGCTGGAAAACACATTATTATTTAACATCCAGGAAGTTCCGTCAAAGAATAGTATGTCAAGATTCCGGCACGGAGCATTGGCTTTTCGATCCCGAACTTGAGCGTGCTGTTGAAGTTTTTTGCCAAAAGCATGGCTTCAAGATGTCCGATTACACGCTATCGGTGCAAGGACAAAGCATCAATCCTGGGAAAAAAGAGGCCGGTGGTGATCGAATGAAAAAGAGAGCGGTTCCCTGACGCTGTACTTCATTCTGCAACACCACACATGTTCTTTCTATGCTGGCCTTGTATACGCTGAGTGAGAGCGCCTATTAACCTGCACTACCTAGCAGGAACGGATTTACGCCAAAATCACACCTATCCAAATCAGCGACGCCATAGTAAGTGATAGCAGCACAGCAGCACTTCCTAAATCCTTGGCTCGTCCTATCATGGGATGGTGATCTATGGTGATCGTATCAGCGACCGCCTCCAGTGCTGAGTTCAATAGTTCGATAATCAACACAAAGAGAAGTGAACCTATCAGTAGTACGGCTTCAAAAACGTTCTCACTTATCCATAGTGCCACAGGGGTGAGCACAACCGCAAGGATTAACTCTTGCCGAAAGGCGGCCTCATGCTTGACTGCGATAATCAGTCCCTGGATTGAGTAGCGTAGAGCGCTAAGCAGACGCGAAAATCCGCCCTTGCTTTTGTAAGGTGAATACATGGGAAATGGGTGCGAAGGAGTTATTCGAATGAGAGCGATAACGCACGAACTCTGTTGGCATGAAATCCCACGCCCTCTCAATTAATGATGATTGAGCCTTCGTTACTTGGGAGATGCTTTAGTTGCAAGCTGATCGGTTTCTGTTTTGCTATAACTTGAGCGCTGCAATTGGAGAGCGGTGATATCTTCACTAAGATGTATCGCTTGTTTGAGTAAAGCGCAATAAGTGGCTTGCTCGTCATCTTTGCAACGATCGATTGCCTTTCTTTGGGGATTGCCAAATAGAAGGGCGTGCCGCATTTGATTGCGTTCCCAAGATCTGATTGCTGAATTTCCCGTGCCCTCCCTGCCGAGTAGAACTGTGCTGAGAAAGGGATCTTCGATAAATAAACCAATGGAATTGTAAAGTTACCGTCTTGTCTCGCGTAGCGTATTAGTTCCCGTTCTGTATTCCCCAGATTGGGATTAGCCCAAACGACGGCACTCAACACAAGAACGGCGACTGGAACGATTCCTGCGGTAATTAGAAACCCGCGCCTGGATAAGCCTAGTTGTCTGTATATATGATCTGCGAGAATTGCAGTCAAGACACTAAATCCGGCCAACGAAGGAAGCACGTAAGTCCAAAGTATGTTGGCAGAGAATGTAAAGAATAACGGTGTGACGACAGCGCCAGCCAGCCAGTAGTAAAACAACGATGTTGTGCTGGCGATTCGTACCGCAGAACGCAGGCGCATGCTAACAAACGCCCCAACGAATGTTGCTAGCACCATAATGCCCCAGGGAAAGGATGCTTGCAGCCAACAGAGCCATATTGTTCCGTATGCCTGTTTGTGGGCGGTTCCATATAGATCGCCCTTCCAGCCCGGATCTAGGAAGCGTCGAAAGTGCTCGCCCACGATGAAGTAATCCAGAAAGCCTGGCGTCTTGATTTCAGCTACAACGTACCAGGGCAGACTTATTGCAGCCACTAAGGCTAGACCTTTAGCCCAGGGTAGCGCTGAAACCAGAGAGCCCCTCCTTCTGTTCAGCAAGTACCAAACCGCTATCGGCGCGAAGCTGAGTACCGCAGCCAAAGGCCCTTTGGCTAGCAAGCCAACAGCCAGGCCCAAGAAGAACCCATATTGCCACCACACGGAGCCCCGCGCTGGCCCGACGCCGGCCGACTTTCCTACAGGATTGCCAGTTCCTGCTACGCGCTGCTCGGGCTCGTGGACGACCACAGCGAATGAAACCAGAGACAAGGTGGTGCCAAGTGCGAGAAATGGGTCAGTGAGTACGGCGCCCGAGCTGATGTAGACGAGCAGACACGTGCTATAGACGATTGCGGCCAAAAGCGCAACGCGTGAGCCATGTATTAACCGCAGCCCTGCCAAGAGTATGGCGTTGGATAGAATCAGGCATAACCAGGAAGGAAAACGCGCTGCAAACTCGGTGAAGCCAAATAACTTCATGGATAGCGCCTGTGCCCAGAATGAAAGGGGGGGCTTGCCCCAGAAAGGCAGCTCAGGGCTGAACCAGGGCGTTATCCAATCGTCTGATTGCGCCATGATGCGGGCAATTTCGGCATAACGAGGCTCACTCGTATCATAGAACGGCACGATGATCATTGAGACGAGTGGCAATAACACCGCAGCCAATAAAACTATCCACGTGCTCCTACTTATACGTTGCATACGACTCTTTTCCTGCAGTTGCGGTCGAGGGGGGAGTGCTCTCTCTTTCGTTGACGGTATTGCGACGGCTTACTACCTCACGAACTAGATACACTGGACGTTGCTTGGTTTCGTAATACGTTTTGCCTAGGTATTCGCCAAGAAGGCCGATGGAAAGTAATTGGGCACCGCCCAGGATTGTGATCATGGAAATAAGCGAAGGGTATCCCTGCACGGGGTCGCCCAAGACAAGCGCCTTGAACACAATCCACAGAGTGAAGAGGACACCAAAGAGCGCAGTCAAAAGGCCGGCTGCCATCGCCAGACGCAGCGGCGCCGTCGAGAAGGAGGTAATCCCCTGGAAGGCCAAGTTGAATAGACTTAGATAGTCCCATTTGGTCACACCCGCTGCGCGTGGCAGGCGATCATATTCAATCACGGTGGTGGGCAAGCCGATCCAGGCGAACAAGCCTTTCATATAACGGTTGCGTTCGTTCAATTGGCTCAATGCGTCGACGGCTTTTCGGCTGAGTAAGCGAAAGTCGCCCGTATCAGCAGGAATATCCACTTCGCTGATGGCGTTAAGCACCCGGTAGAAACGATGTGCGCTGTAGCGCTTGAGCCAGCTTTCCCCGGCTCTTGAGCGCCGACGCATGCAGACTACGTCTGCACCGCCCTTCCAGGCACGCAGCATTTCTGGAATGAGTTCCGGGGGGTCCTGCAAGTCGGCATCCATAATAATGACTGCATCCCCTGCGGCATGATCTAGACCCGCTGTAAGCGCGGCCTCTTTTCCAAAGTTTCTGCTTAGGAATACAGCTTTCACAGCGGAATCCACTTCGGCCAGCCGGTTCAACATGTTCGGGGTACCGTCACGGCTGCCATCGTCGATCAGAACCAGCTGGTAAGAAATATCCAGACTGGCGAGCACGGCACTCAAACGCTCGTGCATCATTGTGATCACTTCGTACTCGTTATAGAGAGGAATCACGATCGACAATTCGATCTTGCTCTCCCTTTGAGATTCGGGGCGCCAGCTTTCAACTAAAGCGTTCATGGAACACAACCTTCTTATAAGCAATGAAATTCATGACGGCGACCGCGGCGGTGGCGGAGAGCTGCGCCAGAACTAAGCCCATATGAGCGAAAGAGGTAAGAATGTAGAAAAGCACGGCATTGACGCACCAGCCCAGAAACACCGTGCAGATATAGGCTGGGATGGCCATACCGTGGATACCATTACCTTTGAACGTCCAGTAAAACTGGAGCCAGTAGTTGAAGATGGATCCAACGAACGCGCCGATGATGGTGGCTAAAACCGGCGTCAAGCCTCCCCAGACCAGTAGGACCATTGAAGTCCAATGGATGAAGGTGGCAAGGCCTCCTGAGGCCAAGAACAGGGTGACTTGGGCACAGAGCGATGCGGCAGCGGTCCCGGAGCTATTAGGGAATCGCTGCGAGCTGGTTTGTTTTTTTGGCGAGATGGCTCTCAATGTCGTCACTCAATTTATCCATTGTTGCAATGGAGCAAGAATACGAAGACCGACAACAAGAAATCGTCAATCAAAGATCAAGATTTCATCAAGGGACGATCGAGCTTGCCAGGAGCAAGCACGCAAGAACAGCTTGAGACGCCATGCATAAAAGAAGTGGCCGGCATAGGCCGAAATACGAGTATGGAGAGTCGCGCTAGGGAAGCGATTGCGCAGTTGGAAGCGCGGGGCGTAGATGTGGGAGCGTGTAGTAATGGTTCTTGTACGCCCACGTGGGCCAGAGCACATGACTCAGTGCTTCCTTGAACAATGAGTCCTCAACGCTCTGTGGGGTGTAAGAAGCAGGTGCAGCGTACTCGTACTGAGTGGGCGCCCGGTGTGGTTCTAGAACAAGGAGCTTGTCGCCCTTGAGATAGCCATAGTTCTCCCCATACTGCATCATCGCTCGGTTGCAGTCCGCCTTCGTGAGATCGCGCCCGATCATAGGGTGCTCGCAAAGAACCCCAATCAGAGAGAGTAGCGTCGTGGGTAAGTCGATCTGGCTAATGATGCGATCGTCTTGTCGTGGCTGAATGTCGGCTCCAAGGATAAGCGCTGGTATATGAAAATGCCTCAACGGAACAAGGTTTGCGCCGAATACGCGTGAGTCATGATCTGCCACCACGAGAAAGACGGTATCCTTCCAGTAGTCGGATGCTTTGGCTTTTTCAAAAAATTTCCCTAGCGCCCAATCAGCATAACGAACGGTATTTTCGATGGTCGCCGGGTCGTCGTTGACCTCGATCCGTCCTTGGGGATACTCCCAGGGAGAGTGATTGCTCACGGAAAACGCGAGACTGAATGTTGGCTGGCTGGGTGGATTGCTCAACAGCGCATCGAGCTTGTTGAACATGTCTTCGTCGGAGGCGCCCCATGTCCCGACGAAGGCGGGTTCGTCGAAAGTGGGCAAATCGTGCAGCTCGTCAAAGCCGTTGCCCAGGAAGAAACTCTTCATATTATCGAAGTGGGCTTCTCCTCCATAGATGAATCGAGATCGGTAATCATGCTGCTTGAGTACCTGGGCGAGCGTGAAAAAATTTCGTTGAGCCCCTGATAGACGCAAGGCGGCATCTGAAATGGTGGGCGGAAACCCTGAGACGAGGGCCTCAAGACCGCGAACCGATCGCGTACCCGTTGCGTAGGCACGCCTGAAGTTCCAGCTTTCGGTTGCCAGATCATCGATGCAGGGCGTCAACCCGCTCCCACCGAGGTTCTTCACATACTGAGCGCCTAGGCTCTCTTCGACGATCATCACCAGGTTCAACGGCTTTGTTCGCTTGCATGTGGGCTCTTGGATGTGGAGCGACGGAATATCGGCGTAGCACGGGATGATGCCCGCGCGCAGATTGACCTCCTCGCTGACTTGCTCATTGGCAAGCTTGCCGTACACGTCCGAGGCTGAACGTTCATTCTTCATGCTGTAAATAGCGTAGAGAACGCTGTAAAGCGAGTTGAGCGGCAACGTGTTGAGCATGCCGTCGCCGCAGTATGCCACGGTGGATGGGTTGATTGGCCGGTGGCCCAACGTACCGCGAATGGCCAGGAAGATAAGGGGCACAGCAATGAGCGTGTAGAAGATTCGTTGCCGCCATAGGAGCGGTGCATCGACTTGATCTTGGCCGAACAATAGGTAGCCCACCCACATCAGTAGCGCGATTGACAAAAGTGCGCCGGAAATCGCTAGCCGATATCCTTTCCACAGCATGCTGAAAACCTCTTTGGGATGTTTGAGGTATTCCACATAGAGACGGTTGGGACGGGTATCGTATTCGAAAATGAATTGCGGGGTCGATGCTTCCAGTAGGACGAGTACAAACCATGCAATGAGAAGCCAGCTCACGGTGATCGTGCCGGCAAATGGATAGTGGCCTAACCAGGGTCCAAGAATCAACGGAATTCCCGAAAGCATGGCAATCTGGGCCGCGTCTATGCGTAGGCCGCCCTTCAGCACCGGCCATAGGCCGCCGGCGGCTTGGATACGTTGCCACTGCCATGCGCAAAGCAGAAGGCGGCAAAGTGTCAGAAAGCAAAAGCTGGTAGCGATAAAAGCTAGGGTATGTCCACGCATTTAGCGTTATCGGTCATGCAGTGCTAGCCAGCAAGGGCGCGGCAACAAATACGCCGTCTTTTGCACATCACATGCTAGATAGCGACCATGTTGAGGTTATGGTAAATCTACCGAAAAGAGTACAAGGAGCGACAACAAGAATTCATCAAGAAAAAATCAAAATTTCATCAAATTGATCTTGTTGGCTGTGGAAGGCAGACTCTTGCATGAGCTATCAGGAGGTCTTTGTATGATGGTGCCAACCGAAGTTCCTAGGCTCGGAGATGACAGACGATGAAAGGCAGGCGGGGCGCCCCACAAAGTCCAATATGTGTAGGCAACTTCAGTGCATCCTTGAAGAGCGACCCGTCATACGCATGGACGGATTGGCAGCGTACTGTTCAGTTTCGGACGCCCATGGCGCCGCCCTTCGGATTTAGGAGGATTCTCGTGCCATTGTTGTCGTTCTGCGTGATATCTAGTTGCCAGCCCAGCCTTTCGGTCATCAGCGTCACGATATAGAGCCCTAATCCTGTAAGTGTCGATCCGTCGGATACAATTTTTCTCTCACCCCGAAGAATAGCTTGCTGCTCGGCGGTGAGGCCAGAACCTTGGTCCTCAATTGCTATTGCGTTTTCCGATATCGTTACACGTATGTCGCTTTGGGTATGCTGGACGGCGTTCTGTATAAGATTTCGCAGCAACATACGCACCATGATGGGATCCGTATTGATCGTCAATGGGGATTGTGCGTCGAGCGTCACACGCTCTCCTGCATGGTGACTGATCTTCAGATCCTCGATTACCTCCTGAGCAACGAGGTCTACGTCAAATACTTCTTGATTTTGATCGGCGGAAGCGCGGCGAGCAAGCTTAAGCAAGATACTAACGTTGTCCCGCATTTCGTCACACGACCTGCGTACACGCCCGAGCGTGGCCTGGTCGTTAGGCGTTAGCTGATTGCGCTGCTCCAGAATATCGATGGCACCCGACATTACGGCGATTGGCGTGCGCAATTCATGGCTGGCCAAACTCAAGAGAGACTGTTCTCTTTGTACGTAGGATTCAAGTTCATCCAGGAACCGATTAAATGTCATCGCGATAGAATGCAATTCGGCATCCGCATAGTCGGTTTCCATCCGAGGCATGTTAGCTCCAACTGGAATACGACTTATCCGCTCGGATAACAACCTCAACGGCCTAACAATGCGTCGGCTACTCAATACCGCAAGCAGCAAACTGAACGCGATAATGACCAGCGTCATAATGATCAAAGCTATTTCGAACAGCGCTTCCCGATCTTCAAAGTGCGTGATGTTCTTGGCAACATAAAGTAGACCCGTTTCAACTTTGCTCACTGTCACAAGATAGGTTTCAGCCCCAAGCTTGATCTCCGCTGAATAGTTGTCGGGCAATCCACGAAATACGGGCGGTAAGACTTTAGGGCGTGGCTTGCCCGAGGGGATGAACACCACCGCCAGGTTCGGTGTGTCCCATACCAGCACGTCCTCGCCCGTATTGTTCATGAGAATGAAGTCGCGCTCTTGAGCGAACTCCACGTCAAGCATCGTGTGTTCAAGATCTTCGTTGACGAGCAGCACGGTCATGACCATGACGACCATGCTGACCACACTGACTGCCAGTATGGCGCGATAAACCCGACGGGAAATTGACTTATGTTGCATCAGCTATCTTGGTGTGGCGTAAGAAGTCTGTAACCACGTCCATGCATGGTCTTGATCATTGGATATTGAAATGTATCTTGCAGCAACTTGCGAAGGGAGTACACATGGGTGCGCAGAGTATTCATATCGACTTCTCGCTCGCCCCACACCCGATCTTGAAGCTCAGTGTACGAAAGAAAATTGGGGTACGCCCTGATTAGCTCCTCGAAAATGCGTGCTGCTATGCCTGATAGTTCGAGCTGTTCTCCATTGTCGGTGCGTACCATAAACGTGCCGGGATTAAAGTGGATTCCCGGGATGCCGATTTCCGGGGTTCTGGAAAATCCAGCTTTGCGTCGATATAGTGCGTCTACTCTTAATTGCAATTCACGTAGATTAAATGGCTTGACAACGTAATCGTCCGCACCAACGGTAAAGCCCTCCTCCTTGTCTTGCAATTGATCTTTCGATGTCATGATAATGACTGGAGTCGAGCAATGAATGTCACTCCGAATACGGCGGCACACTTCAAATCCAGACAGCCCCGGCAGCATGACATCCAGAATAATGACATCGTATTCGTTGGTGGCGATCAGATGAATGGCCGTCAGGCCGTCGGAGGCGAAATCTAATACATATCGGCTATTATCGAAGAACTCTAGCAGGTTGGTGGCCAGACCCGCGTGATCCTCGACGATTAGCATCCGTATTGAGTGCTCTAGAGACATGTCGGTTATCTAGTATGATTTTCTGTTGAGTGTGTAGCCGTTGTTCATGCGTTTCCTTTTCTTTCTTTCGCCCCTATGGAACGTCTCATTTTACTGATAACGCCTGGCAGAAAAGACAGCAGCACGATACCTAGCAAGATCGTGTTGAGGTGATCGCTCACAATGGGAAGGGTTCCCAGTGCGTAACCCGCGCCAACAAGCGAGACGACCCAAAAGAGAGCTCCAATGATGTTGTATTTCAGGAAAATCCCATAGTCCATCTTTCCAAACGCTGCGATGAAAGGTGCTATCGTGCGAACAATGGGAACGAAGCGAGCAAGCACGATAGTCTTGCGACCATGCCGCTCAAAAAACAGATTCGTCCGTTCGACATACTCGGGCTTCAGTAAGCGCAACCGGGCTGTATCGACCGTACGTTTGCGAACCGTACTACCCACGGCGTAGTTCACGGTGTCGCCTGCGATGGCGGCCACAGCCAGAAATGGAACCAGAATAGGAAGATCCAAAGCTTGTTGCGCCGCTAATGCGCCGGCTACGAATAGTAGAGAGTCTCCCGGAAGGAACGGCATCACGACGATGCCGGTCTCGATGAAAATCACGGCAAACAACGCCAAGTAGACAAAGGTTCCATGATTCGCGGCCAATGCGCCAAGGTGTGTATCGAGATGAAGGAACCAGTCAAGTATCAAGCTCAACATAGATAATCTTATCGTTAAAGTATTGTGGTTGGAGGGCTGTTGCGTCAGAAAGCGACCCTACGGTTTTGTTCCAAGTGTCGAAGACGGAGTCTTCTTCTCGCAGCGACTATAACGACGAGGGCCTATGAAAACGCATAACTTCCTTGACCAAGTATTGAGGACGTTTAGGATGAAAACGCGCACGGCTGATGGATTTTCCTAGACCACCAACTAAAAAAAACACTACGCTCCAGAATAGAACTTGATTGGACATTGCTACTGGTTTGACCTCCGGAAGAGAACCTAGCGCTGTTGCTTTTATAATGTTGTAGCAAACATAGAGCAGACTGGTTAGCGTGCCTAACAGTCCGAGGGACATCATGACCCGCAGCATCGCATCGAGATAGTTGCTGGTGCCATCTGGGTAGAATCCTAGAAACGTCGGGAGACACCATTTGGAGTAACCCGCGGCGCGTGGCAGCCTCTCATACTCGATGACGATTTGGCTCGCGCCTACCCAGTCGAACATTGCCTGCATATACCGCTTTCGATGGACCACGAGACTCAGGGCGTCCACAGCCTTTCGACTATAAAGCATGAAGTCGACGCGGCTTTCGGGCATCCCCACATCCCCGATCGCGTCCAGTATACGGTGAAGACTACGGCTCCCCAACCGTCCGAGTGTTGAGCTAGCGATCTTATGCTGGCGACGCATGTGCACCACATCGGCGCCCTCGCGCCATGCCGTTAGCATTTCGGGGATACGTTCAGGGGGGTCTTGTAAGTCCGCATCCATGATGACGACCGCTTGGCCGCTTGCTTCGGCCAATCCGGCGGCTAGGGCCGCTTCTTTCCCAAAATGGCGAGTAAGGACAACCACGACAACGAACGGATCGTCACGTGCAATGTTCGACAGCTCATCAATGGTGTTATCGTTACTACCGTCGTCTACGAACACCAGCTCATAGCGAATCTCCAGTGGCATGATAACCGTTGTTAGTTGCCGGTATATTTGGACAATAACCTCAGATTCATTGCGCAGGGGGAGGACAATGGACAATTCCAGCTTGTCTTCGCTGGAGGATTCGGAATGATCGTTCGGGATCGTTTCCGCCAGTTCTGGCGTTTTTGTCGAGGTAAGGATTGTTTCTTTGACGCTATGTACGAGAGGTCGCTGAACGACCGTTCTAGCGTTAGGCCCATACGAAAACCTTGAATATATATTCTTTGGATTTTCTTTGGAGTGGCACAGCCTTATCGGGATCGATTGTCCGTCAAGGCGTTGGCTTATGCCGACAGTAGCTTGAGAACGGTTTAAGGGTGACATGTCTCGCCTGCGTTGTGTTCGTATACGGCAGGGTAGAACAGTTACAAACAAGAAATTATCAACTATTTATCAATTTAATATCAAAATGTTGTAGCCACTCCGCTGGATTTGTACCTGCCCACATGAATTAACTCGCTAGCGGGCGCATAACCGCGCGGTGCTGTGTGTCTGCCCGTTCACCACGGGCCTTACAAGGTTTGGAAAATATGGCGACATCTACCGGGTGGTTTTTTTGGGCACTTTTATCTGCCGTTTTTGCGGCACTAACCGCCATTTTTGCCAAGATTGGTATTCAAGACGTCGATTCGGATCTAGCCACATTGATCCGTACGGTGATAATTATCGTTGTACTGTCTTTGTTCGTGGTTTACACGGGTAAATGGGCCAATCCACTAGAGCTTTCGCCCAAGACCTGGCTATTTCTTGGATTGTCTGGCCTGGCGACAGGGGCGTCTTGGGTATGTTATTTTCGTGCCCTCAAAATAGGCGACGCCTCCAAGGTGGCGCCCGTTGATAAGCTTAGTCTAGTCCTGGTTGCCGTGTTTGCATTCACATTCTTGGGTGAGCGGCCGTCGCTACGTGAATGGTTCGGTATCGCTATGGTCGCCGGCGGTGTCCTTTTGCTTGCCTTCAAGCGCTAGCGCGTCGACGGGTAATCCCCCCATTTTTAGCGTTTGCCAGAAGTAGGAACGCTATGCGGCCATGGCGAGCCGCTGTTTCGGGGTAAATCCGCCCAGTGCCATGTTCGGGCGCTCGTGATTGTAGGACCACATCCACTGCGTGGCGACACGCTGAACGTGATCCAGATCGTCCCAATGATATTGGGACAGCCATTCGTAGCGAACGGTCCGGTTGAATCGCTCGACGTAGGCGTTCTGCTGGGGTCGGCCCGGTTGAATATATTCGAGCTTGATGCCCCATGTGCCTGCCCACTGCACAATGGCCGCACTCAGGTACTCCGGACCGTTGTCGCAACGAATCGCCGAGGGTTTTCCTCGCCAGCCAATGATCTGCTTGAGCGTGCGAATCACACGTTCTGAAGGCAGCGAGAAGTCGACCTCGATGCCCAGCGCCTCGCGGTTAAAGTCGTCGATCACGTTCAGCACTCGGATGCTACGTCCGTCGGCAAGTTGGTCGTGCATGAAGTCCATCGACCACACCTGGTTGACCTGGGACGGTACCGTCAACGACTCGGGCGCCTGCCGAACCAGCCGTTTGCGCGGTTTGATCCGCAAGTTCAATTCGAGCTCGCGGTAGATCCGGTACACACGCTTGTGGTTCCACCGGAAGCCGCGGACATTACGCAGGTACAGAAAGCACAACCCAAAGCCCCAGTTGCGGTGGTTGTCCGTCAGGCGAAGCAGCCAGTTTGCGATCTCCTCGTTCTCGGCGTCGATCTTGGCGACGTACCGAT
>NZ_PDUW01000017.1 GCF_003545815.1 Pusillimonas caeni | reverse complement strand
GCAGGCCCCGCAGCCGCCGCAGCTTTTCTTTGTAGGCCTTGAGCTCTGCGCGGGTGGGCAGGCTGCCGTGAACGAGCAGGTGGGCGATCTCCTCGAATTCGCTGGTGTCGGCGATGTCGAGAATGTCGTAGCCGCGGTAATGCAGGTCGTTGCCGCTGCGCCCCACCGTGCACAGGGCCGTGTTGCCGGCTACGACGCCCGACAGGGCGACGGATTTCTTGGGCTTCGGGGTGGAGTCGGCGGTTTTCTTGGTTGCAGTAGCCATGGCGTGTCTCCGTATGGGTCGCTGGATGTCAGCGGGGTTTCGTGTGCCGGAAGAGGGCGTCGAGCTGTTGTTCGAAATCATGGTAGCCGATGCGGTCGTACAGTTCTTCGCGAGTCTGCATCAGGTCGATGACGTTTCTTTGGTGGCCGTCGCGCCGGATGGCGCCGTAGACGGTTTCGGCCGCCTTGTTCATGGCCCGGAAGGCCGAGAGGGGATAAAGCGCCATGTCCACGCCGGCGCCTTCCAGCTCGGGCAGGGTGAACAGAGGGGTGCTGCCGAACTCGGTGATGTTGGCCAGTATGGGCACGCCCAACACCCGGCTGAACTTGGTGTAGGTGTTCAGGTCTCCGGAGGCTTCGGCAAAGATGGCGTCGGCGCCCGCTTCGACGCAGGCCTGGGCGCGCTCCAGCGCGGCATCCACGCCTTCGACCGCGATGGCGTCTGTGCGCGCAATCACGAAGAAGTCGGGGTCGCGGCGCGCATCGACCGCCGCCTTGACGCGATCGGCCATCTCATCGGCGGAAACGATTTCCTTGCCGGGGCGGTGCCCGCAGCGCTTGGCGCCCACCTGGTCCTCGATGTGGCAGGCGGCGGCGCCGGCCTTCTCCAGGCTTCTTATGGTGCGTGCGATGTTGAAGGCCGAAGGCCCGAAGCCGGTATCGATGTCCACCAGCAGCGGCAGGTCGCACACGTCGGTGATGCGCCGCACGTCGGTCAGCACGTCGTCCAGCGTGTTGATGCCCAGGTCGGGAAGCCCGAGCGAGCCGGCGGCCACGCCGCCGCCCGACACATAGACGGCGCGAAAGCCCGCCCGCTTGGCCAGCAGGGCATGGTTGGCATTGATGGCGCCGACGATCTGCAGGGGACGCTCTTGTCGCAGCGCCTGGCGAAACAGCGCGCCCGGCGACGCGGGTCTGGTATGCGTTGACACGGAGAGATCCTTTGGCACCATGGCCTGGCTGGTTGAAAAATGCAAGGGCTCCGCAGTGCGCCGGCTCGCCTCGATCGGTGCCGGCGGCAAAAAGGCCCCGCGCCTTGGTGGCAGCGGGGCCTTCCGGGAGACCTTCGTAGCGCAGTCTCGGGGCTGGCTGCCGATCAGCTCAACAGGTCTTTGACGCCGTCGCGCTCTTCGAGCAGTTCGTTCAGCGTGTGGTCCATGCGTTCGCGCGAGAAATCGTCGATTTCAAGGCCTTCCACACGAGTGTATTCGCCATTGGCCGTGGTGACGGGCACGCCGTAGATGATGCCTTCGGGAATGCCGTAGGAGCCGTCGGACGGAACACCCATGGTGACCCACTTGCCGTTGCTGCCCAGCACCCAGTCGCGGACGTGGTCGATGGCGGCATTGGCGGCCGATGCCGCCGAGGACAGGCCGCGCGCGTCGATGATGGCCGCGCCGCGCTTGCCGACGGTGGGAATGAAAACGTCGCGATTCCAGGCATCGTCATTGATGAGCTGGGCCAGGCCCTGGCCTTCGACCGTGGCGAAGCGGATGTCCGGGTACATGGTGGGCGAATGGTTGCCCCACACGATGAGCTTCTCGATGTCGGCCACGCGCTTGCCCGACTTGGCAGCCAGTTGGGTAAGGGCGCGGTTGTGGTCCAGGCGCAGCATGGCGGTGAAGTTCTTGGCGGGCAGGTCGGGCGCCGACTTCATGGCGATGTAGGCGTTGGTGTTGGCGGGGTTGCCGACCACCAGCACCTTGACGTCGCGGCTGGCCACCTCGTTCAGGGCCTTGCCCTGGGCGGTGAAGATCTGGGCGTTGACCTGCAGCAAGTCCTTGCGCTCCATGCCCGGGCCGCGCGGGCGCGCGCCCACCAGAAGGGCGACGTCGGCGTCTTTGAAGGCCTCTCGCGGATCGCTGTGGGCGGTCATGCCGGCCAGGAGCGGGAAGGCGCAGTCGTCCAGTTCCATCATCACGCCCTTGAGCGCCTTCTGGGCCTTTTCGTCGGGGATTTCGAGCAACTGAAGGATGACGGGCTGGTCTTTGCCCAGCATTTCGCCCGAGGCGATACGGAACAGCAAGGCGTAACCAATTTGGCCGGCGGCGCCGGTGACGGCGACGCGCATGGCGGGTTTGGACATGGAGATCTCCGGTTGATGATGAATGGACAATGTCCGTCGATGCCGAAAGAGCGGCTGTGCCGCCGTTCGGCGTCAACGGACTCTGGATGGCATCCGGCGGGAAACACTGAATAAATTGCGCGCCGCGCGCAGCTGCGGACCGGGTGATTCGCACTGCTGGTTACACGCGCAATTTGCTCAGAACTTCCCTAGTTTAAAACGTTAGAAGCATAGAGGAAATCAAAAATAGCGTCAATCTTATATCTTATATAAGACAGAAGAGTGTTAGACAGAATGTGGGAACCGTGCGAAAATAGCGGGCGTTTCACGCAATTTCCTACGATTCGAAAACGTCTTTCTTCATGTCCGACAAACCCTCGACAGACTCCGCGCCCGACACCGAGCGCGCTGCAGCCAGCGCGGCCTACAGCCCGTTGTACCAGCAGATCAAGGGTTTGCTGCTGCAAAGTCTCGACCGGGGCGAATGGAAGCCGGGCGAGGCCATTCCCAGCGAGCTCGAGCTGGCTTCGCGCTTTCAGGTCAGCCAGGGCACGGTGCGCAAGGCCATCGACGAGCTCGCCGCCGAAAACCTGCTGCTGCGCAGACAGGGCAAGGGCACCTTCGTCGCAACCCACCACGAAGCCAAAGTGCGTTTTCGTTTCCTGCGCCTGACGCCCGACGACGGCAAGCAGCCGGTGTCGGGCAGCCAGATCCTCGACTGCCGCCGTGTCAAGGCGCCCGTCGACATTGCTCGCCTGCTCGAGCTGCGCACGGCCGACACCGTGGTCAATCTTCGCCGGCTGCTGTCTTTCGATCAGGTGCCCACCATTCTCGACGACATCTGGCTGCCGGGCTCGGTGTTTCGCGGGCTCACGGCCGATTCGCTGTCGCGCTACAGGGGGCCGCTGTATGCGCTGTTCGAGTCCGAGTACGGCGTCAGCATGGTGCGCGCCGAAGAAAAAATCCGTGCCATGGCGGCGGCGGCCGAGCCGGCCCAGTGGCTCGGAGTCGAACCGGGCACGCCCCTGCTGCAGGTCGAGCGGGTTTCCTACACCTACGGCGACCGCCCCATGGAGGTTCGCCGGGGCCTTTACGTCACCGAACGCTTCCATTACCGAAACAGCTTGAACTAACAAAAGGGGTTTGTTCCTTATTTGATCGTCTTCGTCCAAATAGGCGAAAATACTCCGTATCGCTTTGCAATAATTACTTGTTACAACCTTGAGGCCGTCATGTCCGATTCAGCTTCCAAGCCGCGTCCGCAGTTTCGCAATCTAAGCGTCGCGCAGATACTTTCCTACCACCTTCCACTTGCCGGCAAGTCCTCAATTTTGCATCGCGTCAGCGGCGCCCTGCTGTTTCTCAGCCTGCCGCTGGTCATCGTTCCTCTGTTTGCCGCCAGCATCACTTCGCCAGAAAGCTACGCCGCCATGCGCGACTGGGTGTCGCATCCGCTCTGTAAGCTGGTGCTGCTCGTGCTGATCTGGGGCTATCTGCATCACTTCTGTGCGGGCATCCGCTATCTGGTGCTCGACCTGCACATCGGCATGGACAAAGTGTCGGCGCAAAAATCGGCGGGAGTCGTCTTTGGGGTCAGCCTGGCTCTGACCGTGGTATTTGGTCTCAAACTGTTCGGAGTATGGTAATGACGACTCAGCAACGTCTCGGCACGAAACGCCTCGTGGTGGGGGCGCACTACGGCACCCTCGATTTCATCGTTCAGCGCTGTACCGCCATCATCATGGCCATCTACACGCTGATCCTCTTCTTCGGCTTCCTCTTTTCCTCGGAAATGAACTTCGAAGCCTGGCAGCATCTGTTCACCTTCCATCTGGGCGTGCTGCCCGTAGGTCAATTGCTGGCCACACTGGCCTTTTTCTCCGTCGCATGGCATGCCTGGATCGGCGTGCGCGACATCTGGATGGACTACGTCACCTCGGCCGGCCTGCGCCTCTTTCTGCAGGTCCTGACTGTGCTGTGGCTGGTGGGTTCTATCATCTATTTCGCTAAAGTTCTCTGGAGTCTATAAGCCGTGGCTGCTGTCAAACATTCCCTACCTCGCCGCCAGTTCGATGTGGTGGTCGTGGGTGCCGGCGGGGCCGGCATGCGTTGCTCGCTGCAACTGGCGCAAGCGGGCCTGTCGGTCGCCGTATTGTCCAAGGTCTTTCCCACCCGCTCGCACACCGTGGCGGCGCAGGGCGGCGTCAGCGCCTCGCTGGGCAACATGAGCGAAGACAACTGGTACTGGCATATGTACGACACCGTCAAGGGTTCGGACTGGCTCGGCGACCAGGACGCCATCGAATTCATGTGCCGTGAAGCGCCCAACGCCGTCTACGAGCTCGAGCACTTCGGCATGCCTTTCGACCGTAATCCGGACGGCACCATCTACCAGCGTCCTTTCGGCGGCCATACTGCCAATTTCGGCGAGAAGCCCGTGCAGCGCGCCTGTGCGGCGGCCGACCGTACCGGTCACGCCATGCTGCACACGCTGTACCAGCGTAACGTCGCGGCCCGCACGCAGTTCTTCGTCGAATGGATGGCGCTCGACCTGCTGCGCAATGAAGCTGGCGACGTGCTGGGCGTTACGGCGCTCGAGCTCGAAACCGGCGACATCTACGTTCTTGAAGCCAAGCAAACCGTGCTGGCCACCGGCGGCGCGGGCCGTATCTGGGCCGCGTCCACCAATGCCTTCATCAATACGGGCGACGGCCTTGGCATGGCGGCGCGCGCCGGGCTTCCGCTCGAAGACATGGAGTTCTGGCAGTTCCACCCCACCGGCGTGGCGGGCGCGGGCGTGCTCATCACCGAAGGGGTGCGCGGCGAAGGCGGCATCCTGCTCAACAAGGACGGCGAGCGTTTCATGGAGCGCTACGCGCCCACGCTCAAGGACCTGGCCCCGCGCGACTTCGTCTCGCGCTCGATGGACCAGGAAATCAAAGAAGGCCGCGGCTGCGGGCCCAACGCCGATCACATTCTGCTCAAGCTGGATCACATCGGGGCGGAAACCATCATGAAGCGCCTGCCTTCGATCCGCGAAATCGCCATCAAGTTCGGCAACGTCGATCCCATCAAGGATCCGATCCCGGTCATTCCCACCATCCACTACCAGATGGGCGGCCTGCCCACCAACATCTATGGGCAGGTCATGGACTGGCGCAACGGCGAAGACAAGCCTGTCCGCGGCCTGTACGCCGTGGGCGAATGCGCGGCCACTTCGGTGCACGGCGCCAACCGCCTCGGCACCAACTCGCTGCTGGACCTCATCGTGTTCGGCCGCGCCGCGGGCAACCACATCGTCGAGTCGCATCCCGAGCGTCAGCACGCCCATCAGGACATCCCGCCGTCGGCCATCGACTTTTCGCTCGACCGGGTCAACGAGCTCGAAAAGCGCAGCTCGGGCGAAAACGTCTACGAAGTCCACAACGCCATGCGCAACAGCATGCAGAACCACTGCGGCGTGTTCCGCACGCTCAAGCTGCTGAACGAAGGCGTCGCCGACATGGAGCAGATCGCCGAGCGTTGCGACAACGTCTACTTCAAGGATAAGTCCAAGGTCTGGAACACGGCCCGCATGGAAGCCCTCGAACTGGCCAACATGAAGGAAGTCGCGCTGGCCACCACCAAGTCGGCCGCCAACCGCACCGAAAGCCGGGGTGCGCATGCCCTCGACGACTATCCCGAGCGCGACGACGAGAACTGGCTGCGCCACACGCTGTGGTTCTCCGAAGACCGCCGCCTCGAATACAAGCCTGTGCAAATGAAGCCGCTAACCGTCGAGAGCTTCCCGCCCAAGGCACGGACCTTCTAAGCAGGATACAGAAATGAGCGAAAAACGTATCGTCAAATTTGAGATTTACCGCTACGATCCCGACAAGGACGAGCGTCCCTACATGCAGAAGCTCGAGGTCGAGCTGCAGCCCAACGACAAGATGCTGCTCGACGCGCTGGTGCGCATCAAGCACGACGTCGACGACAGCCTGGCGCTGCGCCGCTCCTGCCGCGAGGGCGTGTGCGGTTCCGATGCCATGAACATCAATGGCAAGAACGGCCTGGCCTGCACCACCAACCTGCGCGAACTCAGCGAGCCCATCGTGCTGCGCCCGCTGCCCGGCCTGCCCGTGGTGCGCGACCTCATCGTCGACATGACGCACTTCTTCAACCAGTATCATTCGATCAAGCCCTTCCTGATCAACGATCAGCCGCCGCCCGAGAAAGAGCGTCTGCAAACCCCCGAGGCCCGCGAAGAAATCGACGGCCTGTACGAGTGCATCCTATGCGCATGCTGCTCCACCGCCTGCCCGTCGTTCTGGTGGAACCCCGACAAATACGTCGGCCCGGCCGGCCTGCTGCAGGCGTATCGCTTCATCGTCGACACGCGCGACGAAGCCACGGCCGAGCGCCTGGACAACCTCGAAGACCCGTATCGCCTGTTCCGCTGCCATACCATCATGAACTGTACGGACGTCTGTCCCAAGGGGCTCAACCCGGCGAAGGCCATCGGCAAGATCAAGGAGCTCCTGGTCCGTCGCACCATCTAAGGCGATAGCCAATGAAAAAACAGTCGGAAATCGACCGCCCGCGCTTGCGTTGGCGAGCCCGGCGCGGTCTGTTGGAGAACGATCTGATCATCACGAAGTTTCTGGATCAGTTCGAAGACCAGCTTACCGACGCCGATGTGCAGGCCCTCACTCTGCTTTTCGAGATGGGGGACAATGAATTGCTTGACGTATTGCTGGCCCGCACCGAGCTCGAAGGGGAGTACGACACTCCCGAGCTGCACCGTCTGGTCGCGCAAATGCGAGAGCTGTAACATTTTGAGGATTGAAAAGATGCAACTATCAGATAAAAAAGCCACCCTGTCGCTATCCGACGGCAGCGCGTCCGTCGAATTCCCGGTGTACCAGGGCACGATCGGGCCTGATGTCATCGATATTCGCAAGCTCTACGGCCAAACGGGCATGTTCACCTACGACCCGGGCTTTCTGGCGACCGCTTCGTGCGAATCGTCCATCACGTATATCGACGGCGACAAGGGCCAGCTGCTGTATCGCGGATATCCCATCGACCAGCTCGCGCAAACCTGCGACTTCATGGATGTCAGCTATCTGATCCTGAACGGCGAACTGCCCAACGCCGAGCAAAAGCGCGAGTTCGACTCCCTGGTCACGAACCACACCATGGTTCACGAGCAGATGCAGACGTTCCTGCGCGGCTTCCGGCGCGACGCCCATCCCATGGCGGTGCTGACCGGCCTGGTGGGCGCAATGTCGGCCTTCTACCACGACTCCACCGACATCACCAACGCGCGCCATCGCGAGATCTCGGCCATCCGGCTGATCGCCAAGCTGCCCACCCTGGTGGCCATGGCGTACAAGTACTCCATGGGCCAGCCCTACATCTATCCGCAGAACGATCTGTCCTACACGGGCAATTTCCTGCGCATGATGTTCGCCACGCCTTGCGAAGAGTACAAGGTCAATGAAGTCGTCGAGCGCGCGCTCGACCGCATCTTCATCCTGCACGCCGACCACGAGCAGAACGCGTCGACGTCCACGGTGCGTCTGTGCGGTTCGTCGGGCACCAACCCCTTCGCCGCCATCGCGGCGGGCGTCGCATGCCTGTGGGGGCCCGCTCACGGCGGCGCCAACGAGGCCTGCCTGCAGATGCTCGAAGAGCTGCAGGCCAACGGCGGCGTGGCCAAGGTCGGCGAGTTCATGGAGAAGGTCAAGGACAAGAACTCCGGCGTTCGCCTGATGGGCTTCGGCCACCGGGTCTACAAGAACTACGATCCGCGCGCCAAGCTGATGCAGGAAACCTGCAAAGAAGTGCTGGGCGCCCTGGGCCTGGAAAACGACCCGCTGTTCAAGCTGGCCATGGAGCTCGAGCGCATCGCCCTCGAAGACCCGTACTTCGTCGACCGCAAGCTGTATCCCAACGTCGATTTCTACTCGGGCATCGTGCAGCGCGCCATCGGCATCCCCACTTCGATGTTCACGGCCATCTTCGCGCTGGCCCGCACGACGGGCTGGATCGCGCAATGGAACGAGATGCTGTCCGACCCCGACTACAAGATCGGCCGTCCGCGCCAGTTGTACACCGGCTACGCTCCTCGCGACGTCGCGGCCAAGTAATACCGGCTGCGGTTCGTTCGCACACCGCGCAAAAAAAAACGCCCTTCGGGGCGTTTTTTTTGCGTCGTCCGGCGTAAAGAGCCCCGGCACTGACGCATTGGAAGCAAGAAAAAACCGGCAGAACCCGAAGGCTTTGCCGGTCGAATGCGCCGCGCTGGGCGGCAGCAGCGGCGGATTGCGGCTTACAACTGAACCTGCCCCGCCTCTTGCTGCGCATCGACCACCGCCAGCGCCGTCATGTTGACGATGCGGCGCACGGTCGCGCTGGTGGTCAGGATGTGCACGGGGCGGGCTGCGCCCAGCAGGACGGGGCCCATGGCGACCCCGTTGCTGCCCGTCATCTTGAGCATGTTGTAGGTGATGTTGCCGGTGTCGAGATTGGGCGTGATCAGCAGGTTGGCCGGGCCTTTAAGCGTGGAATCGGGGAAGGCCTTGAGGCGGATCCGTTCGGACAGCGCCGCGTCGGCGTGCATTTCGCCGTCGACCTCGAGCTGCGGAGCGCGTTCGGCGATGATCTCGCGGGCGCGCGCCATTTTTCTGGACGACTCGGTGACGCGGCTGCCGAAGTTCGAGTGCGAAAGCAGGGCGATCTTGGGTATGACGCCGAAGCGCAGCACTTCGGCGGCGGCCTGGATGGTCATGTCCGCGATCTGTTCGGCCGTGGGGTTCTCGTTGACGTGGGTGTCGCAGATGAACAGCGTCTGGTCGGGCAGCATGAGTACGTTCATGGCGGCGTAGGTTTGCGCGCCCTCGCGCAGGCCGATGACTTCATCGACGTAGCGCAGCTGGTTGTCGTAGCGGCTGGCGGCGCCGCACAGCAGGGCGTCGGCGTCGCCGCGCTGCAGCAGCATGACGCCGATCAGCGAGTTGTGCTTGCGCACCATGGCCTTGGCGATGTCGGGCGTGACGCCGTTGCGGCCCTGCAGCTTGTAGTAGCCGCTCCATGTCTCGTTGAAGCGCTCGTCATCCTCGGGGTTGACGATCTCGATGTTTTCGCCGGGAGTCAGGCGCAGGCCGAACTTCTGGATGCGCATCTCGATGACGCTGGGGCGGCCGATGAGTATGGGCTGGGCGATCTGCTCGTCGATCACGACCTGGGCCGCACGCAGCACGCGTTCATCTTCGCCGTCGGCATAGATGACGCGCTTGGGCGCGTTCTTGGCCTGCATGAACAGCGGGCGCATGAGCTGGCCCGTGTGGTAGACCAGGCTCATGAGCTTCTGGCGATAGGCTTCGATGTCGGCGATGGGGCGCGTGGCCACGCCGGACTCCATCGCGGCCTGCGCCACCGCCGGAGCGATCTTGACGATCAGGCGCGGATCGAAGGGCTTGGGAATGATGTACTCGGGGCCAAAGGTGAGGTCCTGGCCCGCATAGGCGTTGGCGACCTCGTCGTTCTGCTCGGCCTCGGCCAGTTCGGCGATGGCGCGCACGCAGGCCAGCTTCATTTCTTCGTTGATGACCGTGGCGCCGACGTCCATGGCGCCCCGGAAAATGAAGGGGAAGCACAGGACATTGTTGACCTGGTTGGGATAGTCGGAGCGGCCGGTGGCCATGACGCAGTCGGGACGGGCGGCCTTGGCGGCCTCGGGGCGGATCTCGGGTTCGGGGTTGGCCAGGGCCAGAATGAGCGGACGGTCGGCCATGCTCTTGACCATGTCGGCGGTCAGCACGCCGGGGGCCGAGCAGCCCAGGAAGACGTCGGCGTCACGGCACACGTCGGCCAGCGTGCGGGCATCGGTCTTCTGCGCATACGCCGCCTTGGTGGGCTCCATATTGCTTTCGCGGCCTTCGTGGATGACGCCGCGCGAGTCGACCACGAAAATATTGGAGCGGGGCACGCCCAGGCTGACGAGCAGGTTCAGGCAGGCGATGGCGGCCGCGCCGGCGCCCGAGCACACCAGCTTCACCGAGCCGATGTCCTTGCCGACCACTTTCAGGCCATTGAGGATGGCGGCGGCGGAAATGATGGCGGTGCCGTGCTGGTCGTCATGGAAGACCGGGATCTTCATGCGTTCGCGCAGCTTCTTCTCGATGTAGAAGCACTCGGGCGCCTTGATGTCTTCGAGGTTCACGCCGCCCAGGGTGGGTTCGAGCGCGGCGATGATGTCGACCAGCTTGTCGGGGTCGGTTTCGGCCAGCTCGATGTCGAACACGTCGATGCCGGCGAACTTCTTGAACAGGCAGCCCTTGCCCTCCATGACGGGCTTGGCGGCCAAGGGGCCGATATTGCCCAGGCCCAGCACCGCCGTGCCGTTGGTGATGACGCCCACCAGGTTGGAGCGCGAGGTGTACATGGCGGCGGCTTCTTCGCCGCCGGCGTGGATGGCCATGCTGGCGACCGCCACGCCGGGCGAATAGGCCAGCGACAGGTCGTCCTGGTTGGCCAGCGTTTTGGTGGGCGTCACCGAGATCTTGCCCGGGGTGGGGTGGGCGTGATAGTCGAGCGCCAGTTTCGAGAGGTCCGCGTTGGCATCCATCTTGGGTGTAACTCCTGAAATCGAAAAGCAAAAATAGCGTGTCCGGCCGGTTTGGGGCCGGCCGTCTGGAGCCGGTCTTGGCTGGCAAGAACCACCGTGTTGACTGAATTGTACAAAGCGTAAGTGTAATGCGTTGGTCACGATGCCGTGAGCGATGTTGCCAGCCGGCCGAGTGTCACTTATCGTCAACGCTTTTTCCGCAAAGGGCCGTTCCCCGCCGTTCCGCGCGTTACATACTGGAAGTTTGTGGGTATACTACCCGTACTACGGCTAATCAAGGCGTCGTACACGTTGCCTTCTGCCCCCCGCTATCCGCTAACCGGTCTGGCCGTGTCGCGGAAGGTTGTCCTGCATCATAACGAGTGAGACACTCGGATAGGTGAAGCGCTTATATGTCATCGGAAACAGAACTTTTAGCAAACTCGTATCTTTTTGGTAGCAACGCCCCATACGTAGAGGAACTCTACGAATCCTATCTGGACAATCCAGGTTCGGTTTCCGAGCAATGGCGTAACTACTTCGATCAGCTTCAGCACCAGCCGGCCACAGACGGCCAGGAAATCACCCGCGACCAGGCCCACGCGCCCATCATCGAGTCGTTCGCGCAGCGCGCCAAGGCCAATGCCTTCATCGCCCGCGTGCAAGAGCCCGATCTCGCGGTCGCCGGCAAGCAGGTCTCCGTCCAGACGCTTATCGCCGCGTATCGCACGCTGGGTGTGCGCGTGGCCGACCTCGACCCGCTCAAGCGCCAGGAACGTCCCACCATCCCCGAGCTCGATCCCGCATTCTATGGCCTGACCGAGGCCGACCTCGACCAGGTCTATGCGGCCACCAACACGTATTTCACCAAGGCCGACGCCATGACCATGCGCGACATGCTCAAGGCCTTGCGCGATACGTACTGCCGCACCGTGGGCGCCGAGTTCATGCACATCTCCGATCCCGCCGCCAAGCGCTGGATCCAAGAGCGCCTGGAGTCCACCGTGGGCGTGCCGGCGTTCTCGGCCGAACGCAAAACCCGAATCCTGCAGCAGCTCACCGAGGCCGAAGGCCTCGAGCGCTATCTGCACACCAAATACGTCGGGCAGAAGCGCTTCTCGCTCGAAGGCGGCGAAAGCTTCATCGCCTCGATGGACGAGGTCGTCAACCACGCCGGCGAAAACGGCGTGCAGGAAATCGTCGTGGGCATGGCCCACCGCGGCCGCCTCAACCTGCTGGTCAACATCATGGGCAAGATGCCCAGCGACCTGTTTGCCGAATTCGAAGGCAAGCACAGCCAGGCCCTGACCGACGGCGACGTCAAATACCACAACGGCTTCTCCAGCGACCTGTCCACGCGCGGAGGCCCCGTCCACCTGTCGCTGGCCTTCAACCCTTCCCACCTCGAGATCGTCAATCCAGTGGTCGAGGGCAGCGTCCGCGCCCGCCAAGAGCGCCGCGGCGACACGGATCGCAGCCAGGTGCTGCCGGTGCTGGTGCACGGCGACGCCGCCTTCGCGGGACAGGGCGTGGTCATGGAAACCCTCAACCTGGCGCAGACCCGCGGCTATGGTACGGGCGGCACGCTGCACATCGTCATCAACAACCAGATCGGCTTCACCACCTCCGATCCGCGCGACACGCGTTCCACGCTGTACTGTACCGACGTCGTCAAGATGATCGAGGCGCCGGTATTCCACGTCAACGGCGACGACCCCGAAGCCGTGGTCTACGTCACGCAATTGGCGCTGGACTATCGCCGCGAATTCAAGCACGACGTCGTGGTCGACATCGTCTGCTTCCGCAAGCTGGGCCACAACGAGCAGGACACCCCCTCGTTGACCCAGCCGCTGATGTACAAGCGCATCGGCCAGCATCCCGGCACCCGCAAGCTGTACGCCGACAAGCTCGTCGCCCAGGGCGTCATGAGCGAAGGCGAGCCCGACGAACTCGTCAAGGGCTACCGCCAGCTCATGGAGGACGGCAAGCGCACCGTCGAGCAGGTTCTGACCGACTACAAGAACAAGTACTCGACCGACTGGACTCCCTTCCTCAACGCCAAATGGACCGACCAGGCCGACACCGGCGTGCCCGTCGCCGAGCTCACCCGCATCGGCGAAAAGCTCACCACGGTGCCCGAAGGCTTCACCGTCCATCCGCTCGTCAACAAACTGCTCAATGACCGGCTCAAGATGGCCCGCGGCGAGGCCAGGCTCGACTGGGGCATGGGCGAGCACCTGGCTTTGGCCACGCTGGTGGCCTCCGGCTATGCCGTGCGCATCACCGGCCAGGATTCGGGCCGCGGCACGTTCACCCACCGCCACGCGGTGCTGCACGACCAGAAGCGTGACCGCTGGAACGACGGCGCCTACATTCCGCTGCAGAACGTCTCCGACAAGCAGGCGCCTTTCCTGGTGATCGATTCGGTGCTGTCCGAAGAGGCCGTCCTGGGCTTCGAGTACGGCTACGCCACCGCCGAGCCCAATACGCTCACCATCTGGGAAGCCCAGTTCGGCGACTTCGTCAACGGCGCCCAGGTCGTCATCGACCAGTTCATTTCGTCGGGCGAGGCCAAGTGGGGCCGGCAGTGCGGCCTTACCCTGATGCTGCCCCACGGCTACGAGGGCCAGGGCCCCGAGCACTCGTCCGCCCGCATCGAGCGCTTTCTGCAATTGTGCGCCGACAACAACATGCAGGTGGTCCAGCCCACCAACGGCGCCCAGATCTTCCACGTGCTGCGGCGCCAGATGATCCGTCCGTTCCGCAAGCCGCTGGTCATCTTCACGCCCAAGTCGCTGCTGCGCAACAAGGACGCCACCTCGCCGCTCAGCGACCTGGCCGAAGGCCAGTTCCAGCTCGTCATCGGCGAGCAGGACGAAACCATCGACGCCGCCGCCGTCAAGCGCGTGCTCGTGTGTTCGGGCAAGGTGTATTACGACCTGGTTCATGCGCGCGCCGACGCCGGCCGCTCCGACATCGCCATTCTGCGTGTCGAGCAGCTGTATCCCTTTGCGCACAAGGCTTTCCAGGCCGAGCTGCAAAAGTACGGCAACGCCAAAGAAATCGTCTGGGTTCAGGACGAACCGCAGAATCAGGGTCCCTGGTTTTATATTCAACACCATTTGTACGAGAATATGGTGGAAGGCCAACGCCTGGGCTACGCCGGACGCAGCGCGTCCGCGTCGCCGGCGGTGGGCTATCTGGCCAAGCACCAGGAACAGCAGCGCAATCTGCTTGAACAGGCCATGGCTGCCAAATTCAAGGGCTTCATGCTGACCAAGTAACGAACACTCATCATCACGGAAAAACACCATGGCAATCACAGAAGTTCTCGTACCGCAGCTTTCCGAATCCATCTCCGAGGCCACGCTGCTCAACTGGAAGAAGCAGCCCGGCGAAGCCGTCCAGGCCGATGAGATCCTGATCGAGGTCGAAACCGACAAGGTCGTGCTCGAAGTGCCCGCGCCCGCCGCCGGCGTCCTGAGCGAAATCGTCAAGGCCGACGGCAGCACCGTCGCGTCGGGCGAGGTGCTGGCGCGCATCGACACCGAAGCCAAGGCCAGCGCGGCTCCGGCGGCCGCGGCGCCCGCCGCCGAGGCGGCGCCTGCGCCCCAGGCGGCCGCCGCCCCGGCAGCGGCTCCGGCTTCCGCGCCGGCCTCGGCCATCGCCTCGCCCGCGGCGGGCAAGATCCTGGCCGAGAAGGGCATCGATCCCTCCAGCGTCGAAGGCTCGGGCCGCGGCGGCCGCATCACCAAGGGCGACGCCCTGTCGGCCGATTCCGCTCCCAAGAAGGCCGCCGCGGCGCCCGCCGCCGCTCCCGCGCTGTCGCTGGACGGCCGCCCCGAGCAGCGCGTCCCCATGAGCCGACTGCGCGCCCGCGTGGCCGAGCGCCTGCTGCAATCGCAGTCCGAGAACGCCATTCTCACGACCTTCAACGAGGTCAACATGCAGGGTATCCTCGACCTGCGCGCGCGCTACAAGGACAAGTTCGAGAAAGAGCACGGCGTCAAGCTGGGCTTCACCTCATTCTTCGTCAAGGCCGCGGTCGCCGCCCTCAAGAAGTACCCCGTCGTCAACGCATCGGTCGACGGCAAGGACATCATCTATCACGGCTACTTCGACATCGGCATCGCCGTGGGCAGTCCGCGCGGCCTGGTCGTGCCCATCCTGCGCAATGCCGACCAGCTTTCCATCGCCGAAATTGAGAAGCAGATCGCCGACTTCGGCGCGCGCGCGCGTGACGGCAAGCTCACCCTCGAAGAGCTCACCGGCGGCACCTTCTCCATCTCCAACGGCGGCGTCTTCGGCTCCATGCTGTCCACGCCCATCATCAACCCGCCCCAGTCGGCGATTCTCGGCATCCACGCCACCAAAGACCGCCCGGTGGTCGAAAACGGCCAGATCGTCATTCGTCCGATGAACTACCTGGCCCTGTCCTACGACCACCGCATCATCGACGGCCGCGAAGCCGTGCTGTCCCTGGTGGCCATGAAGGAAGCGCTGGAAGATCCCCAGCGCCTGCTGCTGGACGTCTGATTCCAGGTTCGGATACATGACCCGCCCACGCGCCCCCGTCCAACGCGCCCACGTTCGCGTCGGCGCGGGGCGCGGCCTCGCGTGGCCCGTGGCGGCCCGGCCGCCGCGCGCCGCGGGGCTTTGACGCGCACAGGCATGCGCATCCTCTTTTATTGAGTACATACAATGGCTAAACAATTCGACGTAGTGGTAATTGGAGCCGGTCCCGGAGGCTACATCGCCGCCATCCGCGCCGCGCAGCTGGGCATGTCGGTGGCATGCATCGATGCATGGTCCACGGCCGAAGGCAAGCCCGCTCCGGGCGGCACCTGCACCAATGTGGGCTGCATTCCCTCCAAGGCTTTGCTGCAGTCGTCCGAGCATTACGAGCAGGCCTCGACGCATTTCTCCGAGCATGGCATCGAGGTCAAGGGCCTGAGCCTGAAGCTCGACACCCTGGTGGGTCGCAAGGATTCCGTCGTCAAGCAGAACAACGAGGGCATTCTGTATCTGTTCAAGAAGAACAAGGTCACCTTCTTCCACGGCACGGGCTCGTTCGTGGCGCAGGTGGACGGTGGCTGGTCGATCAAGGTGTCCGGCCCGTCCGAAGAAGACCTGGTCGCCAAGCACGTCGTCGTTGCAACCGGCTCGTCGCCGCGCGCGCTTCCGGGCCTGCCTTTCGACGAAAAGAAAATTCTTTCCAATGACGGTGCCTTGCGCATTCCGGCGGTTCCCAAAAAGCTGGGCGTCATCGGCGCCGGCGTCATCGGCCTCGAACTGGGCAGCGTCTGGCGCCGCCTGGGCGCCGAGGTCACCGTCCTCGAAGCCATGCCCGACTTCCTGGCCGTTGCCGACCAGCAAGTTGCCAAAGAAGCGCTCAAGTCCTTCACCAAGCAGGGCCTCAAGATCCAGACGGGCGTCAAGATCGGCGAAGTCAAGACCGCTGCCAAGTCGGTCACCGTGCCCTATACCGACGCTTCGGGCGCCGAGCAGTCCCTGGTGGTCGACAACCTCATCGTCTCCATCGGCCGGGTGCCGCACACCGAAGGGCTGGGCGTCGAGACCGTGGGCCTCAAGCTCGACGAGCGGGGCTTCATCGTGGTCGACGACGACTGCCGCACCAACCTCAACAACGTATGGGCGGTGGGCGACGTGGTGCGCGGGCCCATGCTTGCGCACAAGGCTGAAGAAGAAGGCGTCGCCGTGGCCGAGCACATCGCCGGCCAGCACGGCCACGTCAACTACGCGGTCATTCCCAACGTCATCTACACCTCGCCCGAGATAGCCTGGGTGGGACGCACCGAGCAGCAGCTCAAGACGGCCGGGGTCGACTACAAGGCGGGCAGCTTCCCGTTCATGGCCAATGGCCGCGCGCGGGCGCTGGGCGACACGACGGGCTTCGTCAAGGTGCTGGCCGACGCCAAGACCGACGAAGTGCTGGGCGTGCACATCGTCGGTCCGCTGGCCTCCGAATTGATTGCCGAAGCGGTCACCATCATGGAGTTCCGCGGCGCCGCCGAAGACATCGCACGCATCTGCCATGCCCATCCGACCTTGTCCGAAGCCATGAAAGAAGCCGCGCTCGCCGTCGACAAGCGCACGCTCAACTTCTGATGGGCGGCCGGGGCTGAAAATATGCCCCCACGCCGCAAGGGCTGGCGCCCGCTTGCTGCCCCCCAGGGGGGCGCTTTTTACCTTGGGGCGGCCCGGCGGTAAAAAAGAAAAGGGGGCGTCTCGCCCCCTTTTCATCTTATGGGTTCCGTGGTTCATGAATGTTCGTGATTATTATCAGCAGGCGCTCGAAGAGCGGGGCTATCAGCCCGACGAGGCGCAGCTGGCGGCGATAGAGCGCCTGCAGGCGTTCTACGACGATTGGGTGCTGTACAAGCAGGCGCGTTCATCTCCCTTGCGCAAGCTGTTCAAGCGGCCGGACATTCCCCGCGGGGTCTACATGTGGGGCGGGGTGGGGCGCGGCAAGAGCTTCCTCATGGACGCCTTCTACCAGACGGTGCCGCTCAAGCGCAAGGCGCGCCTGCATTTCCACGAGTTCATGCGCGGCGTGCACCGCGAGCTGGGCGAGGTCAAGGGCCGGGCCGACCCGCTGGACGAAGTCGCGCGGCGCATCGCCAAGCGCTACCGCCTGATCTGTTTCGACGAATTCCACGTGTCCGACGTGGCCGACGCCATGATTCTGTACCGGCTGCTGCTCAAGCTGTTCGAGCACGGCACGTCTTTCGTCATGACATCGAACTACGAACCCTCGGGCCTGTACCCGGACGGCCTGCACCGCGACCGCATCCTGCCGGCGATCAAGTTGATCTATGACCGGCTGGACGTGCTCAATGTGGATACAGGCGTGGACTATCGGCGCCGTACGCTCGAACAGGTGCCCATGTACCTGACGCCCATACGCCAGGATACCAACCAGCAGCTGCGCGCCATCTTCGATCGGCTGGCCGACACGGCGGCGCTCAAGCCGGTGCTGACGGTCGAGAACCGGGAGCTGCAGGCGATCGCCCTGAGCGGCAGCGTCGTGTGGTTCGACTTCGCCACCCTGTGCGAGGGCCCGCGTTCGCAGAACGACTACCTGGATCTGGCCAGCCGCTTCCAGGCCGTCATTCTCTCGGATGTGCCCCGGATGGAACCCCGCCACGCCTCGGCCGCCCGGCGCTTCACCTGGCTGATCGACGTCTTCTACGACCACAAGGTCAAGCTGGTCATCTCGGCCGAATGCCCCGCCGACGAGCTATATACTGATGGCCCGATGTCCAATGAATTCCATCGCACGGTATCGCGCATCGTCGAGATGCAATCGCGTGAATACCTTGAATCCGAACGCCGCGCGACGGCCGAACTGTAAACCTTGACTGCCACATCATGACTACCCGCGTACTGACCGGCATCACCACCTCCGGAACGCCCCACCTGGGCAACTATGCCGGCGCCATCCGTCCCTCGATCGAAGCCAGCCGCCGGCCCGAGGTCGACGCTTTTTATTTCATGGCCGACTACCATGCCCTGATCAAGTGCGACGATCCGCAGCGCGTGGCGCGTTCGCGGCTCGAGATCGCGGCCACCTGGATCGCGGCGGGGCTCGATCCCGACAAGGTCACCTTTTACCGCCAGTCCGACATCCCCGAGATTCCCGAGCTGTGCTGGATGCTCAGCTGCGTGACCGCCAAGGGCCTGATGAACCGGGCTCACGCCTACAAGGCTTCGGTCGACCAGAATACCGCCAAGGGCGTGGATCCGGACGACGGCGTCACCATGGGGCTTTTTTCCTACCCCGTGCTGATGGCGGCCGACATTCTGATGTTCAACGCCCACAAGGTGCCCGTCGGCAGGGATCAGATCCAGCATCTCGAGATGGCGCGCGACATTGCGCAGCGCTTCAATCATCTGTATGGACGCGGCGAGGATTTCTTCGTGCTGCCCGAGGTGCAGATCGATGATGAGGTGGCCACCTTGCCGGGTCTGGACGGGCGCAAGATGTCCAAGAGCTACGACAACACGATCCCGCTTTTCGAGGGCGGCGCCAAGGCGACGCGCGCGGCCGTCATGCGCATCGTCACCGATTCACGCCAGCCGGGCGAGCCCAAGGACGCCGAAGGATCGCACCTTTACATGTTGTACCGCGCCTTCGCCCGGCCCGAGCAAAGCGCTCAGTTCCGCCGTGCGCTCGAAGAGGGGATGGGCTGGGGCGAGGCCAAGGAGCAGTTGTTCGCCCTCATCGAGCACGAGCTCGGCCCCATGCGCGAGCGCTACGATGAACTGATGGCGCACCCCGAGCGCATCGAGGAAATCCTTCAGGCCGGCGCGCTCAAGGCGCGGGCGCTGGCCACGCCGCTGATGGAGCGTTTGCGCGAGGCGGTCGGCCTGCGCAGCCCATCGGCCGCCGCGGCGCCCGCGCACGCTCCGGCCAAGCCGGCCGGTAAAAAGGCGCGCTTCGTCAGCTTTCGCGACGAAGACGGCCGCTTCCGCTTCAGGCTTCAGGCCGCCGGAGGCGGCGAGCTGCTGCTTTCCGAGCCCTTCGACAACCCGCAGGCGGCCGGCATGATGATCAAGCGCCTGCAGCAGGGCCTGCCCGAAGAGGCCGTGCAGAGTCGCGAGGGAACCGTCGAGCTGATGATGGACGGTGTGCTGGTATGCCGGCTGCCCGAGGCCGAACTGCCGGCGCTGCGCGCGGCGCTGGCCGAGCTTTAAACGCCGGCGGCGCTTCAATCGGAGCAGGGCTGGGCGAACATGTCCAGTTCCTCGCACAGGGCGAGAATCTGCGCCACACTGTCGCGCAATACCAGCACGGTCTGGAAATCGTGCGTATAGCTTTGCCCGAATTCGATCAGGCGATACTTGGGGTGGTGGATGAGCAATTGCTCATCCAGCCAGGAAAAATAGTCGGCGACGGTCTCGAACCGATTGTCGTCGTAAGGATAGTCCGGCAGCGCGGGCGTTTCGAAGGCGGCGATGATCTGCTCATGCAGCTCGTCCACCGTGTCGGAGACAGCGAAGTAGTCTTCCAGTTCGGTGAAGATCACAAAGGCCACGACGCCGGCCGGATCGTAGCGCGCCACTTGCGCGGCATCTTCGCCATAGTTCTCGGCCAGGGTGCGTTCGGGTTCGCGCCGCGCCTGCATGCACAGAGAAACAATGCCTTCGACCTCGTGCTCGTCCAGGTCGTGGCAGCTAAGCAGCTCGACCAGGGTGGCGAGCTTGCGCTGGACCTCGTCTTGTTCCATGCCCCCCTCCTTTTTGTGTTTAACCGGTCCTAACGCTTGAGCTTGGCGAAGGCCGCAGCCATGGCGCCCATGGATTGGCCCGTTTCGGGGCGGCCGGCCCGGGGTTGGCCCGCCCCCCGGGGACGATCTGCTCGTGCGCCGGCGTTGCGCCGCGCCGCGGGTGCGGCATCGTCATCCAGGCGCATGGTCAGGCCGACGCGCTTGCGGGCGATGTCCACTTCCTGCACCTTGACCTTGACCGTCTGTCCGACCCGCACGACGTCGCGGGGATCCTTGACGTAGCGGTCGGCCAGCGCCGAGATGTGCACCAGACCGTCCTGGTGCACGCCGATGTCGACAAAGGCCCCGAAGTTGGCGACGTTGGTGACCACGCCTTCGAGAATCATGCCTTCGTGCAGGTCGTTGAGCGTGTTGACGCCTTCTTTGAACTGGGCCGTCTGGAATTCGGGGCGCGGATCGCGGCCGGGCTTTTCCAGTTCGGCGAAGATGTCGCGCACGGTGGGCAAGCCGAAGCGGTCGTCGGTGAATTCGGACGGCGACACGCCCTTCAGGGCTGCCTGCCTGCCCATGATCTGGCGTACGTCGGCATCTATTTTCTTCAGGATGCGTTCGACTACCGGATAGGCCTCGGGGTGGACAGCCGAGGCGTCCAGCGGGTTATCGCCATTGGCGATGCGCAGGAAGCCGGCAGCCTGTTCGAAGGCCTTGTCGCCAAAGCGAGAGACCTTCATCAGCATCTTGCGGTTGGCGAAGGCGCCGTTTTCGTCGCGCCAGGCGACGATGTTGCGCGCCAGCAGGGAGTTCAGCCCCGAGACCCGGCTGAGCAGGGGAGCGGAAGCGGTGTTGACATCGACGCCCACGGCATTGACGCAGTCTTCGATGACGGCGTCGAGCGAGCGCGCCAGTTCGCGCTGGTTGACGTCGTGCTGGTACTGGCCCACGCCGATGGCCTTGGGTTCGATCTTGACGAGTTCGGCCAGGGGGTCCTGCAGGCGGCGGGCAATGGAGACCGCGCCGCGCAGGCTGACGTCCAGGTCGGGAAATTCTTGCGCCGCGAGCTCGGAGGCCGAATACACCGAGGCGCCGGCCTCGGAGACGACGACGCGGGTAAGCTTGAGCTGGGGGAAGGCGCTTAGCATGTCGCCGACCAGCTTCTCGGTCTCGCGCGAAGCCGTGCCGTTGCCGATCGCGACCAGTTCGACGCGATGACGGGTGGCCAGGGCGGCCAGCGTATTGATCGAGCCTTCGCGGTCGCGCCTGGGTTCAAAGGGATAGACGGTAGCCGTGTCGAGCAGCTTGCCGGTGGGGTCGATGACGGCCACCTTGACGCCTGTGCGTATGCCGGGATCCAGCCCCATGACCGCTTTGGGGCCGGCGGGGGCGGCCAGCAGCAGGTCTTTCAGATTGGCGGCGAACACCCTGATCGCCTCGGCCTCGGCGTTTTCACGCAAGCGGCCGATGAGTTCGGTTTCGAAGGCGGTAAGCAGCTTGACCCGCCATGTCCAGCGGCACACCTCGGCCAGCCAGCGTTTGCGGGGCGCCGCGTCGGCCGAAAAATCGACGTCCAGGCCCAGGCGCTGTGCGATGCGGGCGACGCAGGGGTGGGGCGTCTGGGCTTCGAGTTCGGCTTCCAGGCCCAGGCGCAGCTCGAGCACGCCCTGCTGCCTGCCCCGGAGCAGGGCAAGCACGCGATGCGAGGGCAGGGTGCGCAGCGTCTCGCTGAAGTCGAACCAGTCGCGGAAGTTTGCGCCTTCGGCTTCTTTGCCGTCGGCGACCTTGGAATACAGCCTGCCGGTGTTCCACAGGTGCTCACGCAGATCGGCCAGCAGGTCGGCATCCTCGGCATAGCGCTCCGCCAGGATGTCACGCGCGCCGTCCAGGGCCGCCTTGGCGTCGTTGACGCCCGCTTCGGGATTGAGGTAGCCGGCCGCCATGGCCGCCGGATCGCAGCCCGGCTCGGCTACAATGGCATCGGCCAGAGGCTCCAGTCCCGCCTCGCGGGCGATCTGCGCGCGGGTGCGCCGTTTGGGCTTGTACGGCGCATACAGGTCTTCCAGGCGCTGCTTGGTATCGGCGGCGCGAATTTCACGGGCCAGTTCTTCAGTCAGCTTGCCTTGCTGCTCGATGGATTCCAGCACCGCTGCGCGGCGCTCTTCGAGCTCGCGCACGTAGATCAGCCGTACCTCCAGGTTGCGCAGCACGGTATCGTCGAGCCCGCCCGTGGCCTCTTTGCGATAGCGGGCGATGAAGGGCACGGTGGCGCCGCCGTCCAGCAGCTCGACCGCGGCGGCCACTTGATGAGGCTTGGCGCCGAGCTCGCCGGCGAGCAGCGCGATGATGTGTTCGGGTTTGCCTTGGACGGAAGCGTCGGGCGCGGATGCTGCGGAAGTACTAGTCATGGCCAATCTGAAAAACAGGTTCAAGCGGGGCATTTTGCCACAAGGCAGGCCCCGAACATGCGTCGGCCGGGTATTATCCGCTGTGGGCCGAGCAAATATTGTAAAGAAGCGTTCCCGATGCTGTCGCAAGAGCTTACCGAGATTTTTTCCGAACAGGGCCCCATCGCCCAGAAAGTGGACGGCTATCGGCCGCGCCAGGCCCAATTGGAACTGGCCCAGGCCATCGGCCAGGCTCTGCACGACCACTCCACCCTGATCGCCGAGGCCGGCACCGGCACCGGCAAGACATGGGCCTATCTGGTGCCCGCCTTCCTGAGCAACGCCAAGGTATTGGTGTCGACCGGCACGCGCACGCTGCAAGACCAGCTGTTCCGCCGCGACCTGCCCAGGCTGCGCGAAGCGTTGGCGCTGCCCATCGACGTGGCGCTGCTCAAGGGGCGCGGCAACTATGTCTGCCACTACCATCTGCAGCGCCTGTCCGGCGACGACCGCGCGCTCAAGTCGCGCGCCGAGGTGGGCCAGCTGCGCCAGATACAGGTGTTCGCGCAAAAGTCGCGCAGCGGCGACCGGGCCGAACTGGCCGAGGTGCCCGAAGATGCGGACATCTGGAGCCGGGTCACGTCCACCCGCGAGAACTGCCTGGGCCAGGAGTGCCCGCATGTACGCGACTGCTTCGTGCTCAAGGCGCGGCGCCAGGCCCAGGAAGCCGACCTGGTCGTGGTCAACCATGCCCTCTTCATGGCCGACCTGGCCTTGCGCGAAGAAGGCATCACCGACCTGCTGCCCTCCGTGGACATGGTGGTCTTCGACGAGGCGCATCAGCTTCCTGACATTGCCACCCGCTTCCTGGGCGTCAGCGTCTCGTCTCATCAATTGCTCGACCTGGCGCGCGGCATCGAGGCCGCGGGCCTGGCCCATGCCCGCGAAGCGACCAACTGGAGCGAGGCGGGCAAGGCGGTCGAGCAGGGCGCGCGCGCCTTGCGGCTGGCGGCCGCGCCGCTCGATGGGCTGCCCGGCCGCAAAGCCACATTCGAGGCGCTGCCCAACGCCCAGGAGTTCGACGAGGCGCTGGACAAGCTGCTGCAAGCCATGGACAAGGCCTGCGGCCTGCTGCAGGCGGTGTCGGACAAGCATCCCGATCTGGCCGCCGCGGCCAACAGTTGCCTGGAACTGAGGGCACGCCTGTTTCAGTGGAGCCAGCCCGACCGGCAGGGGCGCAATGCGCTGCGGGCCGAGAACCCTGCCGAGGACGAGGCGGCGGTGCGCTGGGTCGAGGCGGGCACCCACTACATGCGTCTGCATAGCGCGCCCTTGTCCGTGGCGCGCATCTTCTCGCGTTACCGGCGGCCGGATCAGACCTGGATCATGACTTCGGCGACCCTGTCGGTGCATGGCGATTTCGGCCATTTCCAGCGCCAGCTGGGCCTGTGGGAAGCCCAGACCCTGCGTTGGGAGTCGCCCTTCGATTACTCCACCCAGGGGCTGCTGCTGGTGCCGCAGGGCCTGCCGCTGCCCAGCCATCCCAACTTCAACCAGAAGTTCGTCGATGTGCTGACCCCTCTCATCGAGGCCACTCCAGGCGGCGCGCTGGTCCTGTGCACGACCTTGCGCGCCGTCGACCGCATCGCCGAACTGCTGGAAGAGCGGTTCGAAGAAAGAGGCGTAGAGCGGCTGCTGCTCAAGCAGGGAGACAGTTCGCGGCGCGCGCTGCTGGAGCGCTTTCAGGCCAGCCGCGACGCGGTGCTGGTGGGCAGCGCCAGTTTCTGGGAGGGCATCGACGTTCCCGGAGAAGCCCTGACGCTGGTCGCCATCGACAAGCTGCCGTTCGCACCGCCGGACGATCCTGTATTGGAGGCACGCTTGAATCAATGCCGCAGCAATGGCGGCAATCCCTTCATGGAATATCAGGTGCCCGAAGCCGCCATTGCGCTCAAGCAGGGGGCGGGCCGGCTGATACGCTCGGAAAGAGATTGGGGCGTGTTGATGGTGGGCGATACCCGCATGGTCGACAAGCCCTACGGACGCCTGCTATGGCGCGGCCTGCCGCCTTTCGCGCGTACCCGCGACCCGGCCCAGGCCGTGGCTTTCTACGAAAGCCGCAGCGGCGCTTAAGAATCTATGGTCAGCCCGCATTTTGCAAGCGTGACGGTGTTGACGTAAATTAGGCTTGCTTGAATCTATCCGGAGTCAGTTGGGGTTCCATCCCCGCTCCATGATGAGAGCCGCGCCGGGCAAGCCTAAGAACTCAATCAGCGTCGATGCGCTTTTCTTAAGCTCAGGTTTCCTGCCCGGCCGTTGAGCCGTTTATGTCTTCACGTATCTCGC
>NZ_PDUW01000016.1 GCF_003545815.1 Pusillimonas caeni | reverse complement strand
CGAACAGGACCGTGAAACGCCTTTGCGCCGATGATAGTTGGCATTCGCCTGTGAAAGTAGGTCATCGTCAGGCTCTTACTCCGCAAAGCCCCTGCATCCCATCGATGCAGGGGCTTTGTCCTTTGTGAAGCTCCGCCGCTTCGTGCTCGGATGAAAACGGCCTAGGTCGTAGACGCCCATAAACGGGTAAAATAGGTCGATCAAAATATCCGACTTATCGTTTTGGAGGGTCTATGCCTGAAGTCCTGCCGCCAGAGAATTCCAGTGGTCTGTCCATGCGCACACTGACGCACGTCGTCTATGGCCTATTTACCCTGGGTCTGATCAGCGCGGGGTTCCTCGGGCTGGCCGCCATCGCGGCGGTGGTCGTGGCCTATCTCAAGCGAAGCGACGCGGCGGGCACGCTCTACGCGGGCCATTTCGACTGGGTCATCAAGACCTTCTGGTGGGGCCTGCTGTGGTGCGTGCTAAGCGCCCTGGCGACCTTCATCTTCATCGGCTGGATCACCGGCATGATCGCCCTGATCTGGATCATCTACCGCATCGCGCGGGGCTGGCTGGCCTTGTTCTCGGGCAGTTCGCCACAGGCGATCGACTGAGCCCGCCGCCTCAAATGAAAAACGCTGCTTGAAGCAGCGTTTTTTTATGCCTGCGGCGGCTGCGCCGAGCCGCGAAGCCGGTATTACTTGAGATGTCCGCTGACCAGTTTGGTGAGTTCGAACATGGACACCTGGTCTTTGCCGAAGAGAGGGCGCAGCTTGTCGTCGGCGTTGATGTTGCGCCGGTTGGCAGGATCCTGCAAATCATGCTTTTTGATGTATTCCCAGATTTTCTTGGTGACTTCGGTGCGAGGGAGCGGTTCGGCACCGATGATGGCGGCCAGAGTGGGGCTGGGAGTCAGTGGCTTCATAAAGGCCGCATTGGGCTTGCGTGCGGATTTTGCGGATGTTGCCATAGGGTTGTGCTCCAATAGGGGTGAGTGAGTCATTTTCCTGCAGCATAACTTGAGTTGCCGCCAAAGACAAAGCAATTTGTGCCTGAATCCGGCAAAACCCGCCTGGCACGAAGTAATATGGTGGTTTCCGCAATCTTTGTGTTTCATTTTCATGCAGATCACCGATAGCACTCTGACTCTCATTCGACCCGACGACTGGCATCTGCATCTGCGCGACGGCGCGGTACTCGAGTCGGTGGTGGCCGACTCGGCGCGCCAGTTCGGCCGCGCCATCATCATGCCCAATTTGAAGCCGCCCGTCACCACCACGGCCCAGGCCCTGGCTTACCGAGAGCGCATCAAGGCGGCGCTGGCCAAGGCCGGGGTGGCTCAGGGCGTTTTCACGCCGCTCATGACGCTGTATCTCACCGACAACACCCCGGCGGAAGAGATCGCGGCGGCGGCGCGTTCGGGCGCGGTGCATGCGGTCAAGCTGTATCCGGCCGGCGCCACCACCAATTCCGCCGCCGGCGTCACAGACTTGCTGGGCAACTGCGGCGAGGCGCTCGAGGCCATGCAAAAGCACGGCATCCTTTTGCTCATGCATGGCGAAGTCACCGATCCCGCCGTCGATGTGTTCGATCGCGAGGCCGTCTTCATCGAAAGGGTGATGGTCCCCTTGCGCAAGCGCTATCCCGAATTGAAGGTGGTGTTCGAACACCTGACGACCCGCGACGGGGTGGACTACGTCAAGCAGGCCGACGGCCCCGTGGCCGCCACCATTACCGCCCACCACCTGCTGTACAACCGCAACGCCCTGTTTCTGGGCGGCATGCGCCCGCATTGGTACTGTCTGCCGGTGCTCAAGCGGGAAACCCATCGCCAGGCCCTGGTCGAGGCGGCCACCAGCGGCGACAAGCGTTTTTTCCTGGGAACCGATAGCGCCCCCCACCCGCGCGGGCTCAAAGAGCATGCCTGTGGGTGTGCGGGATGCTATACGGCGCTTCACGCCATGGAGCTCTACGCCACGGCCTTCGAAGCCGCCGGCCGGCTCGAGGCGCTCGAGGCCTTTGCCAGCCTCAATGGACCTGCCTTTTATGGCCTGCCCGTTAATGAGGGCACCCTGACGCTGCACAGGCGCACAATGACGATTCCCGATGAACTGCCCATGGGCAACGCCACCGTCGTGCCTTTGGCGGCCGGCGAAGAGCTCGGCTGGCAGGTCGAGGCGCAGGGCTGAGACAATACGGCCGCGGCGCAAGGCGGCGGTCAGCCTGTCTGCTTGCCTTCCAGCGTTTCCCAGCGCTCGAACAATGCGGCCAGTTCGTCCTCGAGAGTTTGCAGCGTGCGATTGATTTCTTCCACCTCGTCCGGGGCGTCGCGATACAGACTGCCGTCGGCAAGGCGCGCCGCCAGTTCAGCCTGCTTCGCCTCGATCGCAGCGATGACGTCGGGCATGTCGTCCAGTTCTTTCTGTTCCCAGGTCGCCAGCCGCCCGGGCCGGTTGTTTTTTTTCCTGGCTGCTTGAGGTGAGTCTTGGCCGACGCCTTCGGCTTTGGACGGCTTGCCCTCGCTTGATGCGCCCTGGGCGCCTGCTTCGCCGGGCGCTTTGCGCGCCGGCTGCAGCGCGGGCGGGGCCGGCCTTTGCGCCAGCCACTCGTCATAGCCTCCGACGTATTCGCCCCAGCGGCCGTTGCCCTCGTAGGCCAGGGTTTGCGTCACGACATTGTTCAGGAATTCGCGGTCGTGGCTGACCAAGAGCACCGTGCCTTGATAATCCTGCAGCAGCGTCTCGAGCAGTTCGAGCGTCTCGATATCCAGGTCATTGGTGGGCTCGTCCATGACCAGGATATTGGTGGGGCGGGCAAAGAGCCGCGCCAGGACCAGCCTGGCCCGTTCGCCGCCCGACAGGCTGCTGACGGGAGAGTGCGCCCGGGCCGGTGAAAACAGAAAGTCTTCGAGATAGCTCATGATGTGCTTTCTCTGGTCGCCGATCTCGACCCACTCGCTGCCGGGGCTGATGGTGTCGGCGACCGTGACGTTCTCTTCGAGCTTGGCGCGCATCTGGTCGAAATATCCCACCGTCAGGTTGACGCCGAGCCGCACCTGCCCCTGGTCGGGCGACAATTCGCCCAGAATGATCTTGAGCAGCGTGGTCTTGCCTGCGCCATTGGGGCCGATGAGGCCGATGCGGTCCTGGCGCATGATGGTGGTGGAGAGGTCGCGCACGATGATCCGCTCGCCGAATGCGTGGCTGACATGGGTCAGCTCGGCGACGAGCTTGCCCGAGCGCTGGCCTTCCGCGATGGCCAGGTTGACGTTGCCCACCCGCTCGCGCCGGGCGGCGCGTTCGCGGCGCAGCGCTTCCAGGCGCCGCACCCGTCCTTCGTTGCGCGTGCGGCGCGCTTCGACGCCTTTGCGTATCCAGGCTTCTTCCTGGGCAAGCACCTTGTCGAACTTGGCGTTCTGCTGCTGCTCGGCCTGCAGCCATTCCGCCTTGCGGCGCTGCCAATCGCTGAAATTGCCCGGGAAGCTGAACAGCCGGCCGCGGTCGAGCTCGATGATGCGCGTGGTGACCACGTCTAGAAAGCGCCGGTCGTGGGTAATGAGGATCACGGCGCATCGTGCCGCCAGCAGGCGTTTCTCGAGCCAGTCTATGCCTACGAAATCCAGGTGGTTGGTGGGCTCGTCCAGCAGCAGCAGGTCGGGTTCGTCGGCCAGGGCGCGCGCCAGGGCGACTCGCTTGCGGGTGCCGCCCGACAAACCGGCAATGGACGCTTCGCCGTCCAGTCCGAGTTCGTCGATGAGCGCCTGTACGCGGGCGGGCCGCACCCAGTCCTCGCTTTCGTTGATGTCGCCGCACAGCGTTTCGAACACCGTGGCGCTTTCGTCCAGCAGCGGTTCCTGTTCGACGGTGGCGACGCGCAGCCCTCCGAGCCGCTTGATGTCGCCGTCGTCGGGCGCGGTGCGTCCGTCCAGCACCTTGAGCAGAGAGGACTTTCCGGCACCGTTGCGGCCGATCAGTCCGATGCGCTCGTCCGACTGCACCGTCAGATCGGCATGGTCGAGAAGAGGGTGGTGGCCGTAGGCGAGCTGGACATCGGTGAGTGTAATGAGGTTGACAGCCATAAATAATATATAGAGAAGCGGGTAATGCTATTCGGAGGACAGGGGCAGCCGACTGCAATCGCTATTGTCGCAGGTTGTCGATGGGGTAGTGCGGTTACAATAGAAGCGCAAGGCAGACCGGGCAATCGCGGTATTTCGATATCGAGGAAGGTCCGGACTCCACAGGGCGGGATAACGGCTAACGGCCGTCCGTTCGGGTCCGCGGCTTCGGCCGCGATCCGGGCGAGGAACAGGGCCACAGAGACGAGTCTGCCGCGAGGGCGCACAGCGCGTGCGCACCCGTACGGCCATCTCCGTACGGCGCGTTCTGTCAGCAGGGCGCGGCGCGGCAGGGTGAAACGCGGCAACCTCTATCCGGAGCAACATCAAATAGGCATGCGCTGGTCCTTCGGGGCCTGAAGGGCGGCCCGCCCGAGCATGCGGGTAGATGGCTAGAGCGCGTCAGCAATGGCACGCCCAGAGGAATGATTGCCCGCCGGACCTGTCCGGCGTACAGAATCCGGCCTACAGGTCTGTCTTGCCTTCCCTTCTTTGCTACCGGCTCCGGTATGTAAACAAAAGCAAAGCCCGCTGCCGCGCGCTGTGGGCCACGATCGCACAAAGCACTTTTACATCATTCTGCAATCCATTGATTTCTTTGCCATTTTTCTGGGCTAACCTGCACGGTTTCGCCTGTAAGTGCTTGTTGTCATTGAAAAAAACGCAATTTAGCGCTTGACCGGTGACGAAGCATCCCGTAGAGTGGGGCAAAGTAGGATTTTGTGCAAAAAAGTGGGGATAAATAGGTGTTCCAGGGAAGCAGCGCACTCACATTGGATGCCAAGGGGCGGATCTCGATTCCGACCCGGCACCGTGACGCGCTTCGTTCGCAGGTCGAGGGCCGGCTGACCCTCACCCGGCATCCCGATGGTTGCCTCCTGGTCTATCCCCGCAATGTCTGGGAACAGAAGCGCGAACAGATCGCCGCTTTCCCCGCCTCGGCCAGGCCGCTGCAGCGCCTGCTGCTGGGCAACGCCCAGGACGTCGACATGGACGGTTCGGGCCGCATTCTGGTGGCCCCCGAGTTGCGCCAGGCGGCGGGGCTGACGCGCGAAGTCATGCTGTTGGGTATGGGTGGGCACTTCGAGTTGTGGGATGCGGCCGAGTGGGCGCGTTCCGAAGCCGAAGCGCTGGCGCAGGGCATGACCGACGCCCTCGATAATTTTTCGTTCTGAAGTACCAATGGAGTTCACACACCGGCCCGTGCTGCTCGAGCCCACGGTCAACGCCCTCGTTGATCCCGGCTTCGACGCCAAGTCGCGTGTGTTCTCGCAGGAGGGCGCCGTCCTGCGTCCCGACGGGGTGTATGTGGACGGAACCTTCGGCCGGGGCGGGCATAGCCGCTTGCTGCTGTCGCGGCTCGGACCGGGCGCCAGGCTGGTGGTTTTCGACAAGGACCCGATGGCGATACGGGCCGCTGCAGAACTTCAGGGCCGGGACGCCCGGGTAAGTGTGGTGCATGGAGGCTTTGCCTCCATGTTGGAAGAGCTGAAGGCCCTGGGCCTGACGCAGGTGGATGGCGTCATGCTCGACCTGGGTGTGTCGTCGCCCCAGATCGACGATGCCGAAAGAGGTTTTTCATTCATGCGTGAAGGCCCTTTGGACATGCGCATGGATACGAGCCGCGGAATGACCGCGGCTCAATGGCTGGCAGAGGCCAGTGTAGAAGAGATCAAGGAGGTCATAGCGAAATATGGCGAAGAACGGTTTGCTTTCCAGATTGCAAAGGCGATTGCTGGTCGCCGCGAATCCCGGCCGCTGCGCACAACGCTCGACCTCGCCGAGCTCGTCGCCGGTGTCGTCCGCACGCGCGAAAAGGGTCAACATCCGGCCACTCGCACCTTTCAGGCTCTACGGATTCACATCAATCAAGAGCTCGAAGAGCTCGCGCGCGCCCTCGCGGCAGCTTTAAGGCTCTTGGCTCCGGGAGGGCGCTTGGCGGTGATCAGTTTCCATTCTCTCGAAGACCGCATGGTCAAGCAGTGCATCGCCGCGGCGCGCCGCCGCAGCGAGGCGCAGGCCCGCCTGCCCATTCCCGAGAAGGACATGCCCCAGCCCATTCTCGAGCCGCTGGGCAAAGTGCTGCCCTCGGCCGAAGAGGCGGCGGGCAATCCGCGCGCGCGTTCGGCCGTGTTGCGCGTCGCCCGACGCACCGATGCGCCGCTCCCTGCTGATGCGGGGGCTTCTTTCATCAACGAGATCCGCCTGGTGCCCCAGGCGGCCTCCCGGTCCAGGAGGAAGAACTGATGGGCCGGCTCAGCATCGTCTTCGCCATTCTGCTGATGCTTTCCGCCATCTCGCTGGTAACGGCGCGGTATCAGTCGCGCCAGCTGTTCGTGGCCTCGGAGCGCCAGGCCGCGCAAGCGCGCGAGCTGGACACCGATTGGCGCCGCCTGCAGCTCGAGCGCGCCGAACTGGTGCGCAACGCCCGCATCGATGAGATCGCCCGACAGGATCTGGGCATGCTGCCGGCCTCGCCGGACCGCACCCTGTACCTCAAGGGCGATTTCGTTCCCATGCCGGCGCCCCGCGCTTCCGGCGGAGGGCGACCATGAAGCGCGTGCGTTTCTATGACAGTCCCGTGTTGAGCATCCAGATGCCGATGTGGCGCGCCCGCCTCGTGCTGATCCTGCTGATGCTGGGCTTTGGGGCGGTGGTGGTCAAGGCCCTGTACCTGCAGGGCATGTCCAAGGATTTTCTGCAGCAACAGGGCGAGCGCCGCTACGAGCGCACGCTGGTGCTGCCCGCGACGCGCGGCAAGATATTCGATCGTACCGGAGAGGTCGTGCTGGCCTCCAGCGTGCCCGTCCGCGCCATCTGGGCCATTCCTGAAGACGCCAAGGAAGCCACCGGCGAGCAGCTGGCGCAGTTGGCCCGGCTGCTCGAGATGCCGGTGCGCGACATCCAGGGCAGGCTGGTCAATGAAGACAAGAACTTCGTCTACATCAAGCGGCAGGTGTCGGTCGAGATGGCCGATCGCATCAAAGAGCTGAAGATTCCCGGCATACACCAGCAGGCCGAGATGCGCCGCTTTTATCCGGAAGGCGGCATGACGGCCCATGTGCTGGGTTTCACCAATATCGAGGACAAGGGCCTCGAAGGGGTGGAGCTTACTTTCGACCAGGAACTGTCCGGCACGCCGGGCAGCCGCCGCGTGATCCGCGACCGGCTGGGCCGGGTCGTCGAGGACGTGCAGGCCGTGGTGCCGCCGGTCGACGGCCAGGACCTGCGGCTGTCGCTGGATGCGGGCCTGCAGTTCGACACCTATGCCGCCTTGAAAAAGGGCATGGAAGAACACAATGCGCGCGCCGCGGCTGGGATCGTGCTCGATGTCAAGACGGGCGAGATACTGGCGCTGGTCAATCTGCCCACCTACGACCCCAATCGGCGCGACGACCGCAAGGGCGACGTGCTGCGCAACCGCGCCATCACCGATACTTTCGAGCCGGGCTCCATCATGAAGCCGTTCACGGTGGCCCTGGCGCTGGATCTGGGCAAGGTCACCACGGCCACCAAGTTCGACACCGGCAACGGCCGCTATCGCTATCAAGGCTCGGTCATCTCCGACGTGAGCCGCAACGGCGTGCTCGATGTCGCCGGCATCTTGCGGCGTTCGAGCAATATCGGCATGACCATGATTTCCGAGCGGCTGACCTCGCAGGAAATGTGGACTAAATTTACCGAGCTGGGTTTCGGCCGGGCGCCGCACACCAATTTCCCCGGGGTGGCGTCGGGCAAGCTTCGGCCCTGGGAGCGCTGGCGCCCCATCGAGCGGGCGACCATGGCCTACGGCTACGGCTTGTCGGCCTCCCTCTTGCAGGTGGCGCATGCCTACACCGTTTTTGCGCGCAACGGCGACATGGTTTCATTGACCTTGCTCAAGCGCGAGGGCAAGCCTACGTCGGTGCAGGTGTACAAGCCCGAAGACGCGGCATTGATACGCTCCATGCTCGAAGCCGCGGCAGGTCCCGACGGCGCCAAGCTGGCGCAGGTGCAGGGCTATCGCGTGGCCGGCAAGAGCGGCACGGCGCGCAAGATCGTCGACGGACGCTACAGCACTTCAAAGTATCGCAGTTCTTTCGTCGGGTTTGCTCCGGTGTCGGATCCCCGCATCGTGGTTGCCGTGACCCTGGACGAGCCCCAAGGCGGCGCTTATTACGGCGGCCGCGTGGCGGCGCCCGTCTTTTCCACCATCGTGGCAAGCAGCTTGCGGCGCATGGGCATACAGCCCGACGCCCCGTTCGAGTCTCTGGTCGCAGTCGGCAACTCCGGGGAGTCGCAAGAATGAACACGCCGCAATTGATCGCCTGGATGGAAAGCCACGCTCCACGCGCCGCGCAATTGTGCCTCGATTCGCGCCTGGTCCAGCCGGGCGATGTGTTCTTTGCCTGCCCGGGCTCGAAAAGCGACGGGCGGCTCTACATTCGGCAGGCGATCGACAAAGGGGCGGCGGCCGTGCTGGTCCATGCGGGCGAAGGGCCGGAGCCCATCGGCGAAGCCGCGGTGCCCGTTCTGGAGGTCGACGGGCTTGCGGTCAGGCTGGGCGAACTGGCCCATGAATGGTATGGGCGTCCTTCCGAAGCGCTGTCCGTGGTGGCGATTACCGGCACCAACGGCAAGACCTCGTCGGTGCAGTGGCTGGCGGCCGCGCTCAATGAAGACGGCGTGCCCTGCGGCACGGTGGGCACCTTGGGCGTCACATTGCCCGACGGCACCAATCTGGGCGGCGCGCTGACGACCCCCGATGTGCTGACCATGCACCGCAGCCTGGCCGCCATTCGCGATGCGGGCGGTACGGTCGCGGCGATCGAGGCCTCGTCCATCGGACTGGATCAAGGCCGGCTCGATGCCGTCCACATCCGGATCGCGGGCTTCACCAACCTGACCCACGACCATCTCGACTATCACGAAACCATAGAGCGCTACAAGGCCGCCAAGTTCGCCCTGTTCCACAGGCCAGGGCTGAGCGGCGCCGTCGTCAACATCGACGATCCGGTCGGGCGCGAGCTGGCCTTGCAGATCGGCGGGATGAGCCTGGACACGTACTCCCTGGGACTGGACGCATCTGCGTCGATCCAGGCCGGCGACATACATACCGGCACATACGGCCTGGTCTTCAATCTGTCCGTTGCCGAGCGCACGGCCCAGATCGTCACGCGGCTCGTGGGCCTGCACAATGTGTCCAACCTGTTGCTGATCGCCGGCGTGCTGGGGCAGCTCGGCTGGTCGGTGTCGCGCATCGCCCGGGCCCTGTCGGCCTTGCGTTCGATCGGAGGGCGGCTGCAGATCGTCGAGGCCTTGAATTGCGGCCGGAGCGAGCCGGATGCAAGCGATCCCATGGTGGTGGTCGATTATGCGCATACTCCCGATGCACTGCATCGGGCCCTGGAGGCGTTGCGCGATACCGCCGGCTCTCGCGGCGGGCGGCTGATCTGCGTGTTCGGCTGCGGCGGCGACCGCGACAAGGCCAAGCGTCCCGTGATGGGCCGGCTGGCCGGGCAGTTCGCCGACCGGGTCGTTCTTACCAACGACAATCCGCGCTCGGAGGATCCGCTGGCGATTCTGGACGACATCCTGCGCGGCATGGAAGGCCAGCCGCTGGTCGAGCCGGACCGCGCCGCGGCCATATTGCAGGCAGTGTGGCAGGCCGATCCGGCCGACGTCGTACTGCTGGCGGGCAAGGGCCACGAAACCTACCAGGAAACAGCAGGGCAGCGCAGTCCTTTCGACGACCGGGAGTGGTCGAGACTGGCGCTGACCTGGCGGCGGGGCGCTTCGCTGAGCTCGGACTCGCGCCGCATCGCACCGGGGCAGATCTTCCTGGCCCTTGCGGGCGAGCGCTTCGACGGCCATGCATATCTGGAACAAGTGCGCCAGGCGGGCGCCTGCGCCGCCATCGTGGCGCGGCGCAATCCCGACGTGGAGCTGCCCCAGTTCGAAGTGGGCGACACCGCTTGCGCCCTGAGGCTGCTCGGTTCGCAGTGGCGGCGGCGCTTCGATATTCCGGCCATCGCCGTCACGGGCAGCAACGGCAAGACGACGACCAAGGAAATGATCGCATCCATCCTGCGCGCCTGGGTGGGCGACGAGGCCGCGCTATGGACGCAGGGCAACTTGAACAACGAACTGGGCGTACCGCTGACCCTGCTTAGGCTCAAGCCCGCCCATCGGGCGGCAGTCTTCGAGCTGGGCATGAATCATCCGGGCGAAATCGCCTTGCTGGCGGATATGGCGCGGCCCACCGTCGCACTCGTCAACAATGCCCAGCGCGAGCACCAGGAGTTCATGCATACGGTCGAGGCGGTGGCGCGCGAGAACGGCAGCGTATTCAACGCTCTGCCCGAGGACGGCGTGGCCGTCTTCCCGGGCGGCGACGCCTACACCGATCTGTGGCGCGAGCTCTCGCAAGGGCGGCGCGTGCTGTCTTTCGGCCTGGAGACGGATTTCGACGTCTACGCAGACGAAATCCGCGCCGAACCGGCCCGCACGGGCTTCCGTCTCAATACGCCCGGCGGCTCGGCCTTCGTGCAGCTTGGCGCACCGGGCCTGCACAATCTGCGCAATGCGCTTGCCGCGGCGGCTTGCGGCCTGGCCGCCGGAGCGCCCCTGGCCGCGATCGTCGGCGGCCTGCAAGGCTTCGATCCGGTAGCGGGGCGCATGCAGCCGCACGCATTGCCCGGCGGGCTGCAACTCATCGACGATACGTATAATGCCAACCCCGATTCAGTCAGGGCCGCCATCGACGTGCTGGCCCAGTTGCAGGGGCGCAAGGTGCTGGTACTGGGCGATATGGCGGAAGTCGGGGCGGACGGCCCGGCCATGCACGCCGAAGTGGGCGCCTACGCCCGCGAGCGGGGCATCGACGCATTGCTGACTTTCGGCCCCGCCGCCCGCGGCTGCGCCCAGGCGTTCGGGAGCAACGCCTATTCTTTCGACGACATCGAGGCGCTGCTCGAGCGCCTCTTCAGTTTGATCCCGGCCAATATTCTAGTGAAGGGCTCCCGCAGCACACGTATGGAACGAGTAGTTCAAGGATTTGCACAACGACTCCAGGCACAGGCCGAAGGAGACCACAATGTTGCTTGAACTGGCCCGCTGGCTGTCCGACTCCCACCTGCGTGCGTTCGGCGTCGTCGAATACATCACCTTCCGCGCCGTGCTGGCCTGCGGCACGGCCCTGCTGATCGGCCTGGTGGCGGGGCCCATGGTCATCCGCAAGCTCACCGAGCTCAAGATCGGCCAGGCCGTGCGCGGCTACGGGCCGGAATCCCACATACAGAAGAACGGCACGCCCACCATGGGCGGCGCGCTCATCCTGATTGCCGTGGCGGTCAGCACGCTGTTGTGGGCCGACTGGACCAACCGCTTCGTCTGGGTCGTGCTGCTGGTGACCTTCGGCTTCGGCTGGATAGGCTGGGCGGACGACTACAAGAAAGTCGTCAACCGCGACCCCGAGGGCATGTCGGCCCGCCGCAAATTCTTCTGGCAGGCGCTGATCGGGCTGGTGGCCGCCGTCTATCTGACCTTCGCCGTGTCCGCGCCCGCCAATGCCGAGCTCTGGCCGCTGTTCCGCGACTGGGTGCTGAGCGGCTTCACCTTGCCCCTGCCCACCCGGGCGGACCTGATCGTGCCCTTCTTCAAAAGTGTCAGCTATCCGCTGGGCGTGGTCGGCTTCGCCGCGTTGACCTGGTTCGTCATCGTGGGCACCAGCAACGCGGTCAATCTGACGGACGGCCTGGACGGCCTGGCCATCATGCCCACGGTCATGATCGGCAGCGCACTGGGCATCTTCGCCTATGTGGTCGGCCGGGTCGACTATTCCAAATACCTGCTGTTTCCCTACATTCCGGGGGCGTCCGAGGTCATGGTATTGTGCGCCGCCATCGCCGGCGCCGGCCTGGCCTTTCTGTGGTTCAACGCGTATCCCGCCCAGGTGTTCATGGGCGATGTGGGGGCGCTGGCCCTGGGCGGCGCGCTGGGCACCATTGCGGTCATCGTCCGCCAGGAAATCGTGCTTTTCATCATGGGCGGCGTGTTCGTCGTCGAAACCCTCTCCGTCATGGTGCAGGTGGCTTACTTCAAGTACACCAAGCGACGATATGGAGAAGGCAGGCGGATATTGCGCATGGCGCCGCTGCATCACCATTTCGAGGTGGGCGGCTGGAAAGAAACCCAAGTGGTGGTCCGCTTCTGGATCATCACCATGATTCTCGTATTGATCGGTCTGGCGACACTCAAGCTGCGATGAGCGATTTTTCCTTTTCCTCGATCCGGAGCGACGCCCATACCCTTATCCTGGGTCTGGGGCTGACGGGTGCGGCCGCCGCGCGGTGGTGCGCCCGGCATGGCGCGCCCCTGCGCATCCTGGATACGCGCGAGACGCCCGGAGGGCTGGACGCCTTGCGCCGGGAGCTCGGCGAGGCCGAAGTGGATTATCGGCTCGGCGCCCGCCACTTCGACGATGATGTCCTGCAAGGCGTCGGCAGCATCGTGATCAGCCCGGGCCTGTCGCCGCGCGACGAGTCGGTCGCCGGGCTGCTCGCCCTGGCTCGGCAGCAAGGCATCGAGATCATCGGCGAAATCGAGCTTTTCGCCCGCGCGCTGCGCGACATGGCCGGACAGGGATATGAGCCCAAGGTGCTGGCCGTCACCGGCACTAACGGCAAGACGACGGTCACCTCGATGACCCGCGACTTCGCCGCCGCCAGCGGTTTCCAAGCACGCGCGGCGGGCAATATCGGCCCCGCGGCGCTGGCGGCCTTGCTCGATGCCTGCGACCAGGACCAGCTGCCGGACGTCTGGGTGCTCGAGCTGTCCAGCTTCCAGCTCGAGTCCACACACAGCCTGGCGCCGGACGCCGCCGTGGTGCTCAATGTGACCCAGGACCACCTGGACTGGCATGGTTCGATGGAGGCTTACGCCGCGGCCAAGGCCCGCCTGTTGCATGCGGCGCGCATTGCGGTCGTCAATCGCGACGATGCGCTCGTTGCCGCCATGGTCGATGACATGCGGTCCGTCACCGTCCGCAGTTTCGGCCGGGATGCGCCGCATTGGGAAGGCGATTTCGGCCTGGACGGCAATTCCGGCCTGAGCTGGCTGGCTTGCGGCGAGCCGATGGATTTCGATCCTCCGGCCCCGACGGGCCGCCGCAAGAAGGCGGAGCCCAAGCCGCAAAGGCCCGAGGGACGCCCCTTCCGCCTGATGCCGGTCGACGCGCTGCGTGTGCGCGGAATGCACAACGCCTTGAACGCGATGGCGGCGCTATGCCTGGTGCGCTGCCTGGGCGCCGGTTGGGCGGGCATGCTGCACGCCTTGAGGGACTATGCCGGCGAACCCAATCGCACCGAGTTCGTGCGCAGCGTGGGCGGCATCGATTTCATCAACGACAGCAAAGGCACCAACGTCGGCGCTACCCTGGCGGCGCTCGAGGGACTGGGCCAGCCGGCGGTGCTGATCGCGGGCGGGTTGGGCAAGGGACAGGATTTTTCACCGCTGGCGCAGGCCGTGCGCGAACACGCGCGCGCAGTCGTGCTGATCGGCCAGGACGCCGGCGTCATTGCGCAGGCGTTGGGCGACGAGGGGCCGTCCATCGAAAGGGCCGGGTCCATGCAAGAGGCGGTCGAGCGCAGTTTCGAGCTGGCCCGGCCGGGCGATGCGGTATTGCTGTCGCCCGCTTGCGCCAGCATGGACATGTTCCGCGATTACAGCCACCGCGGCCAGGCCTTCGTCGACGCCGTCGAGGCGCTGGCGCTCGACAAAGGGGAGGTCGCATGAGCCTGTTCGCCGAACTGACGTCCAGCGTCAATGCCGTGCGGCCCGGACGCACCACCATGCCCAGCTTCGACTATTCCGTCATCATCGCCACCACGGGCCTGGTGCTGTTCGGGTTGTTGATGGTGTACTCGGCTTCGATCGCGCTGGCCGACGGCCCCCGCTACGAAAGCTATGGGCGCTATTACTTCGTTGTACGCCATGGGGCCTTCGTGAGCCTGGGCCTGCTGGCGCTGGGCGTTGCGCTGAGCATCCCGATGCGGGTCTGGCAGAAAGCGGCCGTGCCGCTGTTCCTTCTTTGCATGCTGCTGCTCATCGTCGTCCTGGTGCCCGGCATCGGCCGCGAGGTCAACGGCGCTCGCCGCTGGCTGCCGCTGGGTTTCATCAACTTCCAGCCCTCCGAGCTGATGAAGGTGGCCATCCTGCTGTTCGCGGCGGAATATACGGTGCGCAAGCAGGAGCACATGCACAACTTCGTGCGCGGCTTCATGCCGATGGCGTGCGCGCTGGCCGCCGTGGGCATGGTGGTGCTGGCCGAGCCCGACCTGGGCGCCTTCATGGTCATCGTCGCCATCGCCGTGGGCATCCTTTTCATAGGCGGCATCAATGGCAAGCTGTTCTCCAGCCTGCTGGCGGTGCTGATCGGCAGCTTCCTGTTGTTGATCTGGCTTTCTCCCTGGCGGCGCGAACGGCTGTTCGCCTATCTGGATCCCTGGAACCCCGACAACGCCTATGGCAGCGCCTACCAGTTGTCGCACTCCCTGATCGCCCTGGGCCGCGGCGAATGGTTCGGCGTCGGCCTGGGCGCCAGCGTGGAGAAGCTGCACTACCTGCCCGAGGCGCATACGGACTTCATCGTGGCCGTCATTGGCGAAGAACTCGGCTTTGTCGGGGTGTCGGTGCTGGTCATCGTCTTTGCCTTCCTGGTCTGGCGCGCTTTCGACATCGGCCGGCAGGCGATCGCCATGGAGCGCATCTTCAACGGCCTGGTGGCCCAGGGCGTGGCCGTGTGGTTCGGCGTCCAGGCTTTCATCAATATAGGCGTGTGCGTGGGCCTGTTGCCCACCAAGGGCCTGACGCTGCCTCTGGTCAGCTACGGGGGATCGAGCATCGTCATGAACCTGGTGGCGGTGGGCCTGCTGCTGCGGGTCGACTTCGAGAACCGCAACATGATGCGAGGCAAGCGGACATGAGCGCGCGCACCGTACTGATCATGGCGGGCGGCACCGGCGGACACATCATGCCGGGCCTGGCCGTGGCGCATGAATTGCGGCAGCGGGGCTGGCGCGTGGTGTGGCTGGGCCATCCCGAGCGCATGGAAGGGCGCCTGGTTCCGCAACACGACATTCCATTGCAGCCGCTGCGCTTCGCGGGCGTGCGCGGCAAGGGCCCGATGGCCTTGCTCAAGCTGCCGTTCGCCCTGGCCAGCGCCTGCGGGCAGGCATGGCGGGCCTTGGAGGCCATCAAGCCGGACGTCGTCCTGGGCATGGGCGGCTATGTCGCGTTTCCGGGCGGCCTGATGGCCCGCCTGCGGCGCGTGCCCATCGTGGTGCACGAGCAGAATGCCGTTGCCGGCACGGCCAATCGCCTGCTGGCGCGCATGGCGCGTAAAGTTTTGGCGGGATTCCCCGGCGCCTTGCCCGGCGCCCTGATGGTGGGCAACCCGGTGCGGGAAGAGGTCTTGCGCCTGCCTGCTTCGGATGAACGCTATGGCCGGCGGAGGGGCCCTTTGCGCCTGCTGGTGGTGGGTGGAAGCCTGGGCGCCCAGGTGCTGAACGAAGTGGTGCCGCTGGCTCTGGCGCTATTGCCCCGGCAAGAGCGCCCCGAGGTGGTTCACCAGGCGGGGGCGCAGCACATCGAAAGCCTGCAGCAGCGCTATGCGCAGGCCGGCGTCCAGGCCGAGTGCCATGCCTTCATCGACGATATGGCGGCGCGGCTGGGCGAAGCCGATCTCTTGATCTGCCGCGCCGGCGCCATGACCGTGGCCGAAGTGGCGGCGGCCGGCGTGGCGGCCCTGTTCATTCCCTTGCCGCACGCCATAGACGACCATCAGACGGCCAACGCCCGCTATCTCAGCGACTGCAACGGGGCATGGTTGTGCAAGCAGGCCGGCTTCACGCCCGACTGGCTGGCCGGCTGGCTGAAGGAACGCAGCCGCGAAGAGCTGGCTCGCTATGCCGGACACGCCCACGAGCATGCCAGCCTGAACGCGGCGCAACAGATCGCGGACGCCTGCGAACACGTGGCAGGGAGGGCCGCATGAAACATAGAATACAAAGCATCCACTTCGTCGGCATCGGCGGCTCGGGCATGAGCGGCATCGCCGAGGTCCTGCTCAACCTGGGCTACGCCATCAGCGGCTCGGACGTCCAGGAGTCGAGCGTCACCCGGCGCCTGGCCGATCTGGGCGCCCGGGTCAGCATCGGGCATGACGCCGCCAACGTCGAAGGCGTGGGTGCCATCGTCACCTCGACCGCGGTGTCGGCGGACAACCCGGAGGTGCTGGCCGCGCGCGCGGCCCGCATTCCGGTCGTGCCGCGCGCCCTGATGCTGGCCGAGCTGATGCGCCTGAAGCGCGGCATCGCGGTGGCCGGAACCCATGGCAAGACCACCACCACCAGCCTCGTGGCCAGTGTGCTGGCTGCCGGCGACCTGGATCCCACCTTCGTCATCGGCGGAAGGCTGACCTCGGCCGGCGCCAATGCGCGCCTGGGGCAGGGCGAGTTCATCGTGGTCGAAGCCGACGAGTCCGACGCGTCCTTCCTGAATCTGCTGCCGGTGATGGCCATCATCACCAATATAGACGTGGACCATATGGACACCTATGGCCACGACCTGGCGCGCCTCAAGAGCGCCTTCATCGAATTCACGCATCGCCTGCCCTTCTACGGCAGCGCCGTGGTGTGCAGCGACGATGCCAATGTGCGCGAGATCATTCCCCTGATTTCGCGGCCGGTCACCACCTACGGCCTCAATCCCGATGCGCTGGTGCGGGCCGTGAACGTGCGGCCGGACGGCACCCGCATGACGTTCGACGTCGAGCGCCGCAGTGTGGCGGGGCCGCTTCCCTCGCTGTCCGTGCGCCTGAATCTTCCGGGCCGGCACAACGTGCTCAACGCGCTGGCCGCCATCGCGGTGGCCACCGAACTGGGCGTGGGAGATGCCGCGATCGCCGAGGCGCTGGAGGCCTTCAACGGCGTGGGCCGGCGCTTTACACAAGTGGGGGACTTCGCCGTTTCCAAGGCCCGCGGCGGCGGACGCTTCACCTTGGTCGACGACTACGGCCACCACCCTGTCGAAATGGAAGCGACGCTCGATGCGGCGCGCGGCGCATGGCCGGGGCGCCGCATCGTGCTGGCCTTCCAGCCGCACCGCTATACCCGCACGCGCGATTGCTTCGAGGATTTCGTGCGCGTGCTCAGCCAGGCCGACGCGGTATTGCTCAGCGAGGTGTATGCGGCGGGCGAGGCGCCGCTGGTGGCCGCGGACGGCCGGGCGCTTGCGCGCGCGATTCGCGTGGCGGGCAAGGTCGAGCCGGTATTCATCGAAGACGTGGCCGATATGGCCGCGTCCATCCTGGATTTCGTGGAGGACGGCGACGTCGTCATCGTCATGGGCGCGGGTACGATCAGCCGGGTTCCCGCGCGTATCGGAGAGTTGGCATGAGCAGCAGGTTTGGCCACGTGGGCGTGTTGTATGGCGGGCATTCCGCCGAGCGCGAGGTCTCGCTGATGTCGGGGCGCGGCGTGCATGAAGCCTTGTGCCGCGCCGGCGTCGACGCCCACTTGTTCGACACGGGCACCCGCACGCTGACCGATCTGGTCAATGCAGGCTTCGATCGCGTGTTCATCGCCCTGCACGGGCGCTATGGCGAGGACGGTACGCTGCAGGGCATGCTCGAGTTGATGAAGCTGCCGTACACGGGCAGCGGCCCGCTGGCGTCCAGCCTGTCGATGGACAAGGTCATGACCAAGAAGGTGTGGCTCCATGAAGGCCTGCCGACGCCCGACTACGTGGTGCTGAACGACGAAGAGGGGCTGGACGCCGCCGCGGATCGCCTGGGGCTGCCCTTAATCATGAAGCCGCCGCACGAGGGGTCGACCATGGGCGTCACCAAAGTGACCGACCGTTCGCAGCTGGGCCGGGCCTACCGCCTGGCCGCGCGCTTCGACGCCGCCGTGCTGGCCGAGCAGTTCATAGAGGGACGCGAACTGACCGTGCCGCTGCTGGGCGGGCCGCGCAACGCCCGTGCACTACCCATCGTCGAGATCGTGGCGCCCGGCGGCAACTACGACTACGAACACAAATATCTTTCGGACGAGACGCAGTACATATGTCCGGCGCGTCTCGATGCCGAACTCACCGAACGCATCCTGCGGTTGGCGGAGCGCTCGTACGAAGTGCTGGGCTGCGAAGGGTGGGGCCGCGCGGACTTCATGCTCGATGCGCAAGGGCGTCCCTGGCTGCTCGAAATGAATACGTCGCCCGGCATGACCAGCCATTCGCTGGTGCCCATGGGGGCGAAGGCGGCCGGGATGAGCTACGAGGAACTGTGCCTGGCCATCCTTGAAACCGCATCGTGCAAGGTGGCGGCGCCCAGCGCCGAACCGGTCGAGGGAGGCGCGTAATCGTGATCAACGACGCCCGCATCATCAACTTCGTCGCGAACTCGCTGGCTCTGCTGGCGGTGTTGGCGATGCTGGTTGGCGTCGTCGTCTGGCTGGTGCAGCGGCCGTATTTCGCCATCGAGCGGATACAGATCGAAGCGATGCAAGCCGACACATTGAATTACGTCTCTACGGCCAGTGTCCGGGCGACAATTGCGGGTCGGGTGTCCGGCAATTTCTTCACCGTCGATCTCGACGAGACGCGCAGCCTGCTCGAGACGGTTCCCTGGGTGCGCCATGCGCGCATCCGTCGGGTATGGCCGAACACCTTGAATGTGCAATTGGAAGAGCAGCAGCCCCTGGCGCTGTGGAACGAGGATCAGATGATCAATACCTGGGGCGAAGCGTTCAGGGCCAATCAGGGCGAGCTGCCCGATGACGCGCACCTGCCGCAGTTCAACGGGCCGGACAATTCCGAGCGCCTGGTGGTGCAGCGCTATGCCGAGCTGGCGCGCTGGTTCGCGCCGCTCAATGTCAGCGTCGACGAGATCACCCTGAGTCCCCGCTACGCCTGGTCGGTCGAGCTTTCCGACGGCGTGCGCCTGAGCCTGGGCCGGGACCCAGCCGCCGACGTGGCCGACCCGCACGGCCGTTCCGGCGCCTTGTCGTTCGCGGCGCGCATCCAGCGCTTCGTGCAGGCCTGGCCGGTTCTTGCGCAGCGGCTCGAAGGCCGCTCCATCGAGAGTGCCGATTTACGTTATGCCAACGGTTTTGCCATCACCCTGGCGCCCGTTCCCTCTTCTTCTACCAAATAGAAAAGCTATGACCCGTGACATCAAGGACCTGATCGTTGCACTCGATATCGGCACCAGCAAGGTGGTTGCCGTGGTGGCGGAGATTCTGCCCGAGGGACGCTTCGAAGTGATCGGCTTGGGCCAGCATGAATCCCAGGGCATGCGCAAGGGCGTGGTGGTCAATATCGAGGCGACGGTCAACTCGATCCAGCGCGCCCTCGAGGAAGCCGAGCTGATGGCCGACTGCAAGATCCGCGAGGTCTACACCGGCATCGCGGGCAGCCATATCACCAGCTTCAACTCCAGCGGCATGGTGGCCGTCAAGGACAAGGAAGTGACGCCGACCGACGTGGCGCGGGTCATCGAGACGGCCAAGGCAGTCAATATTCCCACCGACCAGCAAGTGCTGCACGTGCTGACGCAGGAGTTCATCGTCGATTCGCAGGAGGATATCCGCGAGCCCATCGGCATGAGCGGCCTGCGCCTGGAGGTCAGGGTGCACATCGTGACGGGGGCGGTGAGCGCGGCGCAGAACATCGTGAAGTGCGTGCGGCGCTGCGGCCTCGAGGTGCAGGACCTGATTCTTCAGCCCCTGGCCTCCAGCATGGCCTGCCTGACTTCGGACGAAAAAGAGCTGGGCGTGGTCCTGGTCGACATCGGCGGCGGCACCACCGACATCGCGATCTATACCGGCGGCGCGATTCGCCACACCGCGGTGGTTCCCATCGCCGGCGACCAGGTCACCAGCGACATCGCGGCCATGCTGCGCACGCCCACGCCCGACGCCGAAGAGATCAAGCTGCGCTACGGCATCGCCAAGCAGGTTCTGGCGACAGCCGACGAATACATCGAAGTGCCGGGTCTGGGAGACCGGCCCAACCGCCAGGTCAAGCGCCAGGCGCTGGGCGCGGTCATCGAGCCGCGCATCGAGGAGCTCTTCACTTTCGTGCAGCAGATCGTACGGGAATCGGGCTACGAAGACCTGCTTTCGTCGGGCGTGGTGCTGACGGGCGGAACGTCGCTGATGCCCGGCATCGTCGAACTGGCCGAAGACGTATTTCTGAAGCCGGTGCGTGTCGCCGTGCCCAGCTACGAGGGCAGCCTTGCCGACGTCATGCGCAATCCGCGCTTTTCGACGGTGATGGGCCTGCTGTCCGAGGCCCGCCTGCAGCGTGCCCGCGGCCGCAAGGTGGCGCAGCAGACCGGCAGCGTCAAGACGCTGCTGGCGCGCATGAAGGAGTGGTTCATGAATTAAGGGCGGGACAAGCCCTTGAGGGGCGGGCGCGAAGCAGCCTGTCCTCGGGAGACGTTTCACACTTGATGCGAGTCGCCGGCTGGCATTCTGTTTGAGACGATTCCGGAAAAAGTGGTACGGGGAGTTTTTTTAATTTTTGCTTTTTTTGGAAATGTGAGGGAGTCAATCATGATGAATTTCGAAATGCTCGACAACAATGCCAGCGGCACCGTGATCAAGGTGGTCGGCGTGGGCGGCGCGGGCGGCAACGCCGTGGCGCACATGATCCGTTCCGGCATCAACGGTGTGGATTTCATTTGCGCCAATACCGATGCGCAGGCGCTGGCAGCCAGCGAGGCGCCGATCCAGATCCGTTTGGGCCGCACCGGCCTGGGCGCCGGCGCCAAGCCTGAACAAGGTCGCGCCGCCGCTGAAACGGCGCGCGAGGAAATCCGTGCCGCGCTCAACGGCGCGAACATGGTGTTCATCACCGCCGGCATGGGCGGCGGCACCGGCACGGGCGCGGGTCCCGTCGTGGCCGAAGTGGCCAAGGAACTGGGCATTCTGACGGTCGGCGTCGTGACCAAGCCCTTCATGTTCGAGGGCTCCAAGCGCCTGAAGATGGCCGAGGACGGCATTGCTGAACTGTCCAAGCACGTGCATTCGCTGATCGTGGTGCTCAACGAAAACCTTTACGACCTGATGGACGAGGACGCCACCCAGGAAGACTGCTTCAAGGCGGCTGACGACGTGCTTCACAATGCATGCGCCGGCATTGCCGAAATCATCAACGTGGAAGGCAATGTCAACGTCGACTTCGAGGACGTCAAGACCATCATGGGCGAGCAGGGCCAGGCCATGATGGGCACGTCGATCGCTTCGGGTCCCGACCGCGCCCGCGTGGCCGCCGAACAGGCGATTGCGTGCCCGCTGCTCGAAGGCGTCGATTTGCATGGCGCGCGCGGCATGCTGGTGAACATCACGGCCAGCCGCACCCTGAAGATGCGCGAGACCCGCGAAATCATGGACACCATCCGCAGCTACGCCGCAGAGGACGCCACTGTCATCTACGGTACGGCTTACGATGAGTCCATGGGCGAGAACCTGCGCGTCACCGTGGTGGCGACCGGCCTGGGCAGCGCGGCGGCTTCGCGTCCGCAGCTGGTCTCCAACCGGGCCGAGGCGCTGCGCACCGGCACGGACGACATGCCCATGGCGCACGGCCACGACTTCGCCAACGCCGATGTGCCGGCCGTCATCCGCAATCCGCGCGGCCAGGCTTCGGCCCAGGTGCGTGCGCTCGAGACGGCGGGAATGGATCACTTCGACATCCCCGCCTTCCTGCGCAAACAGGCTGACTGAGGGCCTCGGGGCCCGTCGAACGGCGGGCCCCGGGAACAAAAACAGCAAAAACGACTCTCACATATGGTAAGGAAGCGTCTTTTTGCCGCGGCATAGGGCATTTTGACGCTTGCGGGCGGGCGTCGCCGGTGCATTCTTCTCCCTCCCCGGCAGAGTGCACGGCCACGCCCGCATTTTATGAGCTGGCGCGATAGCCGCCGGCTATTGTTGCGATGCAAAAAATTTAGGGGCGGACCGGCGAAACCGGTTACAATGTTATGTTCACTTGTTCGCGGCCAACCGCCAGCGAATGCATCATCAGTTCGGTTCTAATTTTTATGCTACGTCAGCGCACGATACAAAAAGCAATCAGTACCAAGGGTGTGGGCCTGCATTCCGGACGCCGCGTCGAGATCACGCTGCGCCCCGCCGAGCCCAATACCGGTATCGTGTTCCATCGCGTCGACCTGCCCGAAATCGTCGACCTGCCTGCGCGGGCGATAGGCGTGGGCGACACCCGCATGGCTTCGGTCCTGCAAAAGGGCAATGTGCGGGTCTCGACGGTCGAGCACCTGATGTCCGCCCTGGCGGGCCTGGGCATCGACAATCTGCACGTCGACCTCACCGCCGAAGAAGTGCCCATCATGGACGGCAGCGCCGGCACGTTCGTCTATCTTCTGCGTTCGGCGGGCCTGCAAGAGCAGTCTGCCGCCAAGCAGTTCCTCAAGGTGCTCAAGACCGTCGAAGTGCGCGAAGGCGAGGGCGACAACCTGAAATGGGCGCGGCTGGAGCCCTACGATGGCTTTTCTCTGTCGTTCGCCATCGATTTCCACCATCCGGCCATCGACTCCACAGCTAATTTCGCCGAAGTCGATTTCGCCAAGGATTCCTATGTCAAGACGGTGGCGCGGGCGCGCACCTTCGGCTTCGTCAGCGAAGTCGAAGCCTTGCGCGCCGCGGGGCTGGCCCGTGGCGGCAGCCTGGACAACGCCATCGTCATGGACGAGTATCGGGTGCTGAACTCGGACGGCCTGCGCTACGAAGACGAGTTCGTCAAGCACAAGATACTCGATGCCATCGGCGACTTGTATCTCATCGGCAAGCCCCTGGTGGCGCGTTATGTGGCGTGCAAGTCCGGCCACGGACTGAACAACCAGCTCGCCCGCGCCCTGCTGGCCCAGGAAGACGCCTGGGAACTCGTCACCTACGACGCGACGGCGACCCCTGCCAGGGCCTACGTCAACGAATGGAAGTTCGCCTAGGGCAGCCTGGCCTTGGCCTAGGCTGCTAAAATTACCTGCCGGCCCTCTTTTGCACAGCGGCCGGTCTTGCTTCAGGCGCGTCCATGGCGCGCAACCAGTCTTGCGACGGCGTCGGCCAGCGGACCTGGCCGCAGGTTTTCATGCAGGCCGCGGAACGCATCGAGCGCCTGGCTGTCCAAAGGGATGCTCTGTTTCGGCTGAGACGTATTCGTCCGGCTTTGTAAGAGACCCGCTTGAACCCTTACCTGGATTTCGGTAAGGTTCCATCCGCTGTTTGCCAATTGAGCCACGGTGCGTGGCGCAAGCTGGCGCAGCCGCGCGGCATAGGCGGCGCTTGGAACGGCAAGCGTCAGCTGCCGGTTTTCCATGCGTGCCACCCGACAGGCCTGCGCAAGCCCGGGCGGCAGCATTCCTTGCAAAGCGCCCTCCAGGGCCAGCAAGGTGCGTGCCGCGGTCAGGACGTTGGCGCCGTGGCGGTCGCTGCCCAGCCAGTCGATGGCGGTATCGGCGGCGCTGCCTGACCTATGGCGGGTGGGCCCAGAAGCACGGGACATATATTTGTAGAGGATTTACCAGTGAGAGTAGTACTGACGAAAGGGCGTCCGACTGATTCTAACGCCAAAGGACTCAAGGCGCCCATTGCCGCACTGCTGGCGGTGCTGATACTGGGCATGTCGGCGGCGGCGGGCGCCTGGGTCCATTCCCGCTATGCCGAGGGCGCCGTCACGGTTTCGTCGTCGCTGGATCTCTATAGCGCTAACCTTGCCCGCGAAAGCGACTACAGCCGCGGACAGGTCGAGATCCTGGCTGCCAAGCTGGGCGACCTGCAGGCCAAGATCATCGAGATGGACGGGCTGAGCCGCCGCGTGGCCGAGATTGCCGGCATTCCCTATACCGATCCCGAGATCCAGGCCGGTCTCGACCAGGCGGCGCCTCCGGTCATGGACTATATCGGCGACGCCGAACAGGCGCCGCGCAAGCAGAAGATGTCGCTCGAGCCGGGGTCGGGCCTGAACGTGCGGCTGGATTTCCTGCAGCAAGAAGTGACGCGGCAGAAAGAATGGTTCAGGATGATGGACCTGGCGCTTACGCGACGCGCCGGCGTCGAAGCCAGCCTGCCGACGCTGATGCCGGTCAATTATCCTTATCTCAGCTCTTCATTCGGTTGGCGCCGCCATCCCATTTCCGGACGCCACGTCATGCACGAGGGGCTGGATTTCGCCGCCCCCAAGGGCACGCCCATACATGCGGCCTCGGGCGGGGTGGTCACGGCCGCCGGCTACAAGTCGGGCTACGGCAATATGGTCGAGATCTACCATGGCAACGACCTCGTCACGCGCTACGCCCATGCCTCGAAGCTCAAGGTCAAGGCCGGCGACATCGTCGAGCGGGGCCAGGAGATCGCCGCGGTCGGCTCCACCGGCCATTCGACCGGCCCGCACCTGCATTTCGAGGTACGGATGGCGGGGCATCCGCTGGACCCTGTGCTCTTTCTCGAGAAGCGGCAACCCGACCCCACCCTGGTCACCGACGCCAGCGGCCAGTTGGGCGCCGGAGGCTCAAAGGTGCGTTAAACTGTTTCGTTTTCCGCGGGCCCGCCCGCCAACCCATAGAGGCATGCGCCCGTCAGCGTCATGTGTTCGGCCCTTGCCCGGCCCGCATCCCGACTGGCTCGCATCAACGACACAATAATGGTTTCTTTGCTAAAAAAGCTCATCGGCAGCCGTAACGACCGGATACTCAAGAAGTACCGCAGGATGGTTACCCAGATCAACGCTCTGGAGTCCTCGCTGGCCGCGCTTTCGGATGACGAGCTCAAAGCCAAGACAGACGAGTTCCGCCAGCGCTACCAGGGCGGCGCCTCCCTCGACGATCTGCTGGTCGAGGCGTTTGCGGTGGTGCGCGAGGCCAGTAAGCGTGTGTTCGGGATGCGCCACTTCGACGTTCAGCTATTGGGCGGCATCGCCCTGCACAACGGCCAGATCGCCGAAATGCGCACAGGCGAGGGCAAGACGCTGATGGCCACCCTGAGCGTCTATCTCAATGCCCTGGCGGGAAAGGGCGTGCACGTGGTGACGGTCAACGACTACCTGGCCCGCCGCGACGCCGAGTGGATGGGACGGCTGTACAACTTTCTGAACATGACGGTGGGCGTGGTCGTTCCGCAGCAGCCCAACGAAGAAAAAGTGGCCGCCTATGCGGCCGACATCACGTATGGCACCAACAATGAATACGGCTTCGATTACCTGCGCGACAATATGGAATACCGCGCCGAAGACCGTCGCCAGCGCCAGCTTTCCTACGCCATCGTCGACGAGGTCGATTCGATCCTGATCGACGAGGCGCGCACGCCCCTCATCATTTCGGGCCAGGCCGAAGACAACACCGAGCTTTACGTACGCATGAACGCCGTGCCGCCGCTGATGACGCGCATGGCCTCCGAGCCCAAGCCTCACGAACCCGAACCCGAGGGAGACTTCTGGGTCGACGAGAAGGGCCAGCAGGTGCACTTGTCCGAGGCGGGCATGGTGAAGGCCGAGCAGACTCTGTCGCGCCTGGGCCTGCTGCCCGAGGGCGAGTCGCTGTACGACCCGCGCCACATTTCCCTGATCCATCACCTGATGGTTGCGCTTCGGGCCCACAATCTCTTCTTCCGCGATCAGCAGTATGTGGTGCAGAACGACGAGGTCGTCATCGTGGACGAGTTCACGGGACGCCTGATGGCGGGCCGGCGCTGGTCCGACGGCCTGCATCAGGCGGTCGAGGCCAAGGAAGGCGTGCGCATCCAGAACGAGAACCAGACGCTGGCGTCCATCACGTTCCAGAATTATTTCCGGATGTACGACAAGCTGGCGGGCATGACGGGTACGGCCGACACCGAGGCGTACGAGTTCCAGGAGATCTACGGCCTCGAGACCGTCATCATCCCGACCAACCGGCCGATGCAGCGTCTGGACCAGAACGATCAGGTCTTCAAGACGGACGCCGAAAAATACAATGCCATTCTGGCCGATATCAAGGATTGCCACGAGCGGGGCCAGCCGGTGCTGGTGGGCACGACCAGCATCGAGAACTCGGAACGGCTGTCGGGTCTGCTGCAAAAGGCGGGCCTGCCGCACGAGGTGCTGAACGCGAAGCAGCATGCGCGCGAGGCCGAGATCGTGGCTGAAGCCGGCAAGCCGGGGCACATCACTATTGCGACCAACATGGCGGGCCGCGGCACCGATATCGTGCTGGGCGGCAGCGTCGAGAAGCAGATCGATCTGATACGCGCCGACGAATCTCTTTCCGCCGAAGAGAAAACGGGCCGCATCGAGCGGGTGCGGGCCGAGTGGGCCCCGGCGAACGCGGCGGTCAAGGCGGCGGGCGGGCTGCGCATCATCGGCACCGAACGGCACGAGTCGCGCCGCATCGACAATCAGTTGCGCGGCCGCGCGGGCCGGCAGGGCGATCCGGGTTCTTCGCGCTTCTATCTCTCGCTCGAAGATTCGCTGATGCGCATCTTCGCGGGAGACCGCGTGCGCGCCATCATGGAACGCTTGCGCCTGCCCGAGGGCGAGCCGATCGAGGCGCGCATGGTGTCCCGCTCTATCGAGTCGGCCCAGCGCAAGGTCGAGGCGCGCAACTTCGACATACGCAAGCAGCTGCTCGAGTACGACGATGTGGCCAACGATCAGCGCAAGGTGCTGTATGCGCAGCGCAACGAGGTGCTGGAATCGGCCGATGTGTCGGAATCGATCCGGAACCTCACCGACGCGGCGGTTGTCGAGCTGTTCCGCGCCCACATTCCGGAAGGCAGCATGGAAGAGCAGTGGGACGTGGCTACGCTGGAGGCCACACTGGAGTCGGACTGGCATGTCCATGTGCCTCTCAGCCAGCAGATCGAGCAAGAGCCCAACGTCACCGACGACGAACTGCTGGAACGCGTTCTGGCCGAGGCGCGCCGCATCTATGGCGAGAAGGTGGAGCTGGTGGGCCGCGATAACTGGGCGCCGTTCGAGCGCTCGGTGCTGCTGCAGGCGATCGACACGAACTGGCGTGCGCATTTGTCGGCGCTGGATCATTTGCGCCAGGGGATTCATTTGCGCGGATATGCGCAAAAGGATCCGAAGCAGGAGTACAAGCGCGAGGCTTTCCAGCTGTTCTCGAACATGCTCGACCGGGTGCGGGACGAGGTGGTGAAGGTGCTGTTGACGGTACGGATCCAGTCGGCCGAGCAGGTGGAGGTGGCGGAGCCGGAGGCTGCGCAGCTGGAGAACGTGAAGTATCACCATTCGGACTATGATGCGGCGCTGAGCGGCGAGGACCCCGGCATCGCGGAGGCGGCCACGGGTCGCCAGGCTGTGCCGGACGGGGCGGTGCCCAAGGTGGGGCGCAATGATCCCTGCCCTTGCGGAAGCGGGAAGAAGTACAAGCATTGCCATGGCAGGCTCAATTAGGTTTCTTGCTTGAGTCTGTTGTGTTGGAAGAGCTGGCCGTTTTGGCCGGCTTTCTTTTTTATGCTTGTGCTTCGGCGCCGTTAGCCGGGGCTTTGCTTGGACATGGCTAGATGGCCTGGGACTTGTTCTGTTTCTGTTCTTGGCGTTGGTTCTAGTCTGGGTAATGAGATGGTCAGCCCGCCCCTCGGCGAGGGCGGGTACGCTGTAGGGGGATTTCCCCCTGGAGATAAGGAGACCATCATGGCGACGATCAAGCTGATAGGCATTGACCTGGGTAAGCGCTGTTTTCATCTTCACGGTCAAGATGAGAGCGGCCGGCAAGTACTGCGCAAGAA
>NZ_PDUW01000015.1 GCF_003545815.1 Pusillimonas caeni | reverse complement strand
GCGCAGCAACCGAGAACGGCCGCGAGGTCGTGCTGGGCACGGCATTCATGCTTATGGGAGAAAACAGCCGGGCCGTCTCCCACGCGGTCGACAAGAAAATGCAGGACATCAACCGCACGCTGCCCGAAGGGGTAAGCGCGGTGACTGTATACGATCGCACGGTGCTCGTCGACAAGGCGATAGCCACCGTCCAGAAGAACCTGTTCGAAGGCGCGATTCTCGTCATCGTGGTGCTGTTCCTGTTTCTGGGCAATATCCGCGCGGCGGTGCTTACGGCGCTCGTCATTCCATTGGCCATGCTGTTTACCTTCACCGGCATGGTTTCCGGCAATGTCAGCGCGAATCTGATGAGCCTCGGAGCCCTCGATTTCGGCATCATCGTCGATGGCGCGGTGGTGATCGTCGAAAATTGCATAAGACGCCTGGCCCATGCGCAAACCCGGCTCGGCCGGCCGCTGACGCTTCCAGAACGCCTGCATGAAGTGTTCGCCGCATCGAAAGAGGTGCGGCGGCCGCTGATATTCGGGCAGCTCATCATCATGATCGTGTACTTGCCCGTCTTTACCCTGACGGGGGTGGAAGGCAAGATGTTCACTCCCATGGCCTTCACCGTGGTGGCCGCGCTGCTGGGAGCGATGATTCTCTCCGTCACCTTCGTGCCCGCGGCGGTTGCCTTGTTCATCGGGAAGCGCATCGCGGAGGGGGAGAGCATTTTCATCCGCGCCGCCAAGCGGGCCTATCGTCCCGCCCTGGATATGGCGTTGGCCAACAAGCCCGCCGTGCTGGCCTTTGCGCTCGTCGCGGTCATGCTTTCCGGTCTCATCGGCGCACGCATGGGAACCGAGTTCATTCCCAGCCTGAACGAAGGAGACTTCGCCATTCAGGCGTTGCGCGTGCCGGCCACCAGCCTGACTCAGTCGGTGGAAATGCAGCGGCAACTGGAGCGCAAGCTGATCAAGGAGTTTCCTCAAATAGAGCGCATATTCGCCCGCACGGGCACGGCCGAGGTGGCTTCCGACGCCATGCCGCCCAATATCTCCGATGCCTACGTCATGCTCAAGCCTCGGAGCCAGTGGCCCGATCCCAGTTTGCCGCGCGATGAGCTCATACGCCAGGTGCAGGCCTCAGCCGCGCGGCTGCCCGGCAGCGCTTACGAGTTCTCCCAACCGATAGAACTGCGTTTCAACGAATTGATTTCAGGCGTGCGTTCGGATGTCGCCATCAAGATTTTCGGCGACGACATGGAAGTGCTCAGCATGACGGCGGCGCAGATTTCCCGGGTAATAGAACAAATGCCGGGCGCCTCGGGTGTCAATGTCGAACAGACGACGGGACTGCCCGTACTCACTGTTTCCATAGACCGTTCTCAGGCGGCCCGCTACGGGCTGTCGCTTCAAGAGGTGCAGGACGCCGTAGCCGTGGCCGTTGGCGGACGCGAGGCGGGCACGCTGTTTCAAGGCGATCGGCGCTTTGCGATGGTGGTGCGTTTGCCGGAAGCCTTGCGCAGCGATGTGGACGCCATCAAACTATTGCCGATTGCGCTGCCGGCCGACTCGGGCGGCGCCGTCAATCAGATTTCACTCGGCTCGATCGCATCGCTGGAAACGACCGCCGGTCCGAATCAGTTCAGCCGGGAAAACGGCAAACGCCGGGTAGTCGTCACGTCCAACGTTCTGGGACGCGACATAGGCTCCTTCGTCGCTCAGGCGCAAGAACGCATCCAGAGCCAGGTACAAGTTCCGGCCGGATACTGGGTGGAGTGGGGCGGAACGTTCGAGCAGCTTCAGTCGGCCACATCGCGGCTGCAAATCGTGGTGCCGGTCGCCCTGTTGCTCGTGTTCATCCTGCTGTTCATGATGTTCGACAACATCAAAGACGGCCTTTTGGTATTTACCGGCATTCCTTTTGCGCTTACCGGCGGCATCGTCGCGCTTTGGCTGCGAGGCATTCCCTTGTCCATTTCCGCAGTGGTGGGCTTCATCGCTCTGTCGGGGGTGGCCGTGCTGAATGGTTTGGTGATGCTTTCATTCATCCGTGACCTGAGAGACAAGGGCCTGCCGCTGGACGCGGCGATCCGCGAGGGCGCGCTGACTCGTCTCAGGCCGGTATTGATGACAGGGCTGGTGGCCTCATTGGGCTTTGTGCCCATGGCGCTAAATACCGGAACCGGCGCAGAGGTGCAACGTCCACTGGCCACAGTGGTGATCGGCGGCATTATGTCGTCTACCTTTCTGACATTGCTGGTGCTGCCGGTCTTGTATCAGTTGAGCCATGGTTACTCGTCAGGCGTGACAAGAGCCATCGAAAAGCGGCTGCAGGATCCCGCATGACTCATGCCGACGACCATGCAAGAGAAGCCTCAAAGCGGCGGGCTGAAGGAAGGGGCCGATACACCCCAAACTTAACTTTACATAATATACATTATGCGTCATTTATGGAGCCTTCAGCCGATGGCCGTTTCCGAAATGCTTCGGCGATCGTCTTGCATAAATGCTTCTGAAGCTGGGTAAAACGCCGATGCGCCATGCCGCGCCGTGAGGCCGACGCGTGCCGCTCTGGCGTGGCCTGATGGCCCGGCTCGCAGGCATCCGGTTTGCTGCTGATCGATTTCCGAATAGATCGGAGCTTGTGCGACATGTCTCCTATATTCAGCGACCGCGAAGACGCCGGGCGGCAATTGGGCGCCGCCATGCCCGCACACTATCGGGAGCGCGAAGACGTCATCGTCCTGGGCTTGCCGCGTGGCGGCGTTCCCGTTGCCCGGCATGTGGCCAAGGCCCTGGATGCGCCGCTGGACGTCCTTATCGTGCGCAAGCTGGGGTTGCCCGGCCACAAGGAATACGCCATGGGCGCCATCGCGTCCGGCGGCATCACGATTCTGGACGACAGGGTAGTCGACCATATGGGCGTGACGCGCCAGGCCGTCGACATGGTCCGGAATGCGGAGCAGAAAGAGCTCGAACGCCGGCAACAGCGCTATCGCGCCGGCCGCCCTCCCCTTGATCTGGCCGGCAGGACCGTCATCCTGGTGGACGACGGTCTTGCCACCGGCTCGACGATGCAGGCGGCCGTGGCGGCCGTGCGCCGTTCGGATGCGGCAGCGGTGGTGGTTGCTGTGCCGGTTTCTTCCGCAGAGGCCCGCGAAACCCTCCGTGCGCAGGCGGATGACATTGTCTGCCTGCTTGCTCCCCAGTCGTTTCAAGCAGTGGGGAAGTGGTATGCGTCCTTCCCGCAAACCAGCGACGAAGAAGTCAGCGCGATACTCGCCGGCCGGTAGTGGGACTGTTGCCACGAGAGCGCGGCCCGCGCCTCGCAGACCGCTGCGCAAGGCCCTCTTCTACAGCGTTCAACCCATGGGACACCGACATGCAAGACCCTGCCCTTAATCTACGCCGGGCCGCCCTTCCCCTTCATGGCGCGGGCGACCTGGCGCCTTTGCTCGACGCCATCGGCGAGGCCCGCTATGTGATGCTGGGAGAAGCATCGCACGGCACGCACGAGTTCTACACCTGGCGCTGTGCGTTGACCAAACGCCTCATCCAGGAAAAGCGCTGCGCCTTCATAGCGGTCGAGGGAGACTGGCCGGACTGCTATCGGGTGAATCGTTACGTCAAGGGCTATCCCGATTCAGGCGATAGCGCCGAAGAGGTCTTGCACGCCTTCGAGCGCTGGCCGACCTGGATGTGGGCCAATCGCGAAATCGCCGAGCTGGCGGAGTGGCTGCGAAGGCATAACGAGACCTTGCCGGAGGAGGAACGGGTGGGCTTCTATGGGCTGGACGTCTACTCGCTGTGGGAATCGATGGAAGCGGTCGTCGACTACCTGGAAGCGCTGGACCCGCAGCTGGCCCGCGATGCGCGCGAAGCCTACAAATGTTTCGAGCCCTATGGCGGCAACGCCCATGCTTATGCCAGAGCGACGCTGATGGCTCCCCGAAGCTGTGAAAAAGAAGTCGTCGATGTGTTGCGCAAGCTGCGCGCGCGCGTAGCCGAGTACAAGGACGACGGCCGCGAGGCCTGGTACAACGCCGAGCAGAATGCCTTGATCGCGCGAGGGGCCGAGGAATACTACCGCGCCATGGTCAGGGGCGGGCCCGATTCCTGGAATGTCCGCGACCGCCACATGATGGAGACGCTGGAGCGCCTCATGGCCCATCACGGTGAGCAGGCTCGAGCCGTCATTTGGGAACACAATACACATGTGGGCGACGCACGCTATACCGACATGGCGCAGGCCGGCATGTTCAACCTTGGCCAATTGGTGCGCGAGGACCACCCGGGGCCCGAGCAGACTTTCTTGCTGGGCTTCGGAACCCACCGCGGCACCGTCATGGCCGGCCGCGAATGGGGTGCACCGATGGAGCGCATGCAGGTGCCGCCCGCTCGCGAAGGCAGTCTCGAAGACCTGCTGCACAAAGTCCTCGATGCGCCCGGAGAAGCCGGCGACGAGACCTTGCCCGGAGCGCTCATGCTGATCTTCGACAACCCCCGCGACGCCGGCCTCGCAGGCCTGGATGCCGTGATCGATCACCGCGCGATCGGCGTCGTCTACGATCCGCGCGCCGAACGCTGGGGCAATTATGTGCCCACCGTCGTAACCCGGCGCTACGACGCCTTCATCTTTACGGATGCGAGCCGCGCGCTCGACGCACTGCATTTTCCGCCCGACGTGCCCGAACAACCGCCGGAAACATGGCCGAGCGGAATGTAAGCGCAGCCGGGATGATGCGGCGGCCCATCAGGCACTCGGCAGAGGTTCTGCTTTATGTCGAAGATCGCTGTCCGCCAGATGCGCCCTGGACGCCGCCCGAGGATGCGTCCGCTTGATTGCCGCGTGAAGCCGGTTGGCCGCCGCCTGCGAAAGTGTCCCGCTGTACGCGTATACGATTGTCCACGTCCTGCACGCCGATGCAGTCGTCAGCGCAATCCTCTATTGCGTGTTTGGCGTAGCGGTCGTTGACAGTGCCCTGCAGGGTAACCTTGCCGTCGGACACCTCCACGGAAACCTCACTGACATCGTATCCGCTGCGGCTGAGGTGTTCGCAAACGTCTTCACGTATGCGCTCGTCGGAACGTTTGTAGTCTTTCGGCATGCTTCTTTGCATTCCATAGCGGCGCTCTTGCTGCGTGCCCTGAAGACCCGGAGTCCTGACATTGCGCCAGTTGGGCTGGCCTACGCCAACAGAACCGAAATCATCGTCCCGATCGTAACCTTGGCGTTGGCGGTCGTACCCGCCGCCTTGGCCGGGGTAGCCGCTATAGTTGCCGCCTGCATTGCGGTCGTAATCTCCGTAGCCGCCCTGCCCGCGGCCCCGGCCGAATTGTTCTTCGCCGCCAAACTGGCCTCTTTCGCGAGACCTCATTTGCCGGCCATAGCCGCCTTCCTGGCCGGGGTAGCCGAATTGGCCGTAATCGCCGCCTTCGCTGCGGTCGTAGTCGCCGGATTCGCCATACTCCCGGCTTCGGCCGAACTGTTCTTCGCCGCCAAAGCCGCCTCTTTCCCGGGCCCCCATTGGTCGGCCATAGCTGCCACGTTGGCCGTAGTCGTGACCACCGCCTTGTCCCTGGCCAAACGAGGACTGACGCCCGTAGTCGTCGTCGCGGTCAAAGCCTGGCTGCCGACTTCTCTGATAATCGTTGCGCATGCTGCTCTCCTTGCCTTTAAAGGGTTTCAGAACATTTCCGAAGAAAGCCTTACGGACGTGTTTTGAGCAATGATCGCAGCAAAAAATGTACCCTCGGCGCCTAATCTGCCTGCCGCTCGTGCTTGGTGCGGCTCCACAGGACGTCGGGCCGGCCGGCGGCGCGGTTCAGCGCCCTGGCCAGGATGAAACAAAGGTCGGACAGGCGGTTGAGATATTGCTTGAGCGGCTCATTCGCGACGCCGGCTTCCGCCGCTTCCATCGCAACGACCGAACGTTCGGCCCGCCGGCACACAGTGCGGGCCACATGCGCGAGGGCCGCCGCGCGCGTGCCGCCGGGCAGAATGAATTCCCGCAACGCACCCAGTTCCGCGTTGTGCCGCGCCACCGCTTCGTCGAGAAACAGCACATGCTCGTCCAGGACGGCCACGTGGCCCGGGATGCAAAGCTCGGCTCCCAGATCGAACAGATCGTTCTGTACGCGCGCCAAGAGGGCGTCGATGCCGGCGGGCACGGCCTCGGCGCGCAGCAGGCCCAGCATGCTGTTCAATTCATCGACGTCGCCCAGGGCGGCGATGCGCGGGGCATCTTTGGGGGCGCGGCTGCCATCGCCAAGGCCCGTCGTGCCTTGGTCGCCCGTGCGTGTGGTGATTTTTGACAGACGTGTCGCCATTATCGTGAGGTCCTTTTACCGGCGCCCTGCGCCATGGGAAAGAATTCGCCGGGCGTACGCCCGAACTGCGCTTTGAACGCTGCAATGTAAGCCGAAACGCTACCATAGCCGCAATCGAAAGCCACGTCGGTGACGGACTGCCCCCGCTCGAGCAGGGGCAATGAGTGCATCAGCCGCAGCCGCTGCCGCCACTGGCGATATCCGAGCCCCGTCTCGTGCACGAACAGGCGGCTGAGCGTCTTGCGCGACACAGACAGGCTGCGGGCCCAATCGTCCAGCGCATCGTCGGCGCCGGGCCGCGCCTGCAAGGCCTGGCAGATCGCCAGTACACGCGGCTCGGAAGGCCAGGGCAAGGACAGCGTAGTGGCGGGCGCCGCGGCCAAGCGGTCCAGCAGCACGGCGGCAAGCCGTCCTTCCGGGCCTTCGAGCGCATAGTCTTCGGGCAGCGCGCTGAACTCGCGGATCAACTCCCGCAACAGATCACTGACTTCCAACACAAAGCACGCGTCGCTGCTCCGGGACACCGCCTGCGGGTCGACATAAAGACTGCGTATCTGTGTCTCCCGCGAGGCATAGACCTGGTGAGGGACCCCGGCGGGAACCCAGATGGCGCGATGCGGCAAGGCGACGAAGCGCCCTTTTTCCGTAGCCACCTCGAGCACGCCGCGCACGGCATACGAAACCTGTATCCATGGATGGATGTGGCGATAGCCGATGACCCGATTGGACAGCGACTCCGCATGCCCATAAAGCGGGCGCGGAAGCCGGTTCAGGCCGGCCAGGTCGGTGTCCTCGATGGAATGCTCCATATCGCTTCCGCTTGGCGTACGCAACGCCCTTCAAGCCTCACATGTCCTTTTACCTACATTATGCCGCTCATTAGCGTTAGCGGGAAGTTCCGGGCTAAGGTAAGGTGCGTCCATGAACCGACTCCGCCTGCTTTTCGACAACTTCACCCTTTTATTGATCGCCGTGGTGGTCGCCGCGACGCTCGCGCCGGCGCATGGCGCCGGCGCCGTGATATTCGGCTGGATCACCGACCTGGCCATCGCCCTGCTCTTTTTCCTGCACGGCGCGAAACTGTCGCGCCAGGCCATCATCGCCGGCGCCACGCATTGGCGGCTGCACCTGCTGGTCTTCGCCTTCACCTTCGTGATGTTTCCGCTGCTGGCGCTGCTTCTGAAGCCGGCGCTGGAACCGGCGCTGGGCGCGGCGCTGTATGTCGGCGTGATGTATCTGTGCTGCCTGCCCGGAACGGTGCAATCGGCCATCGCCTTCACCTCGCTGGCGCGCGGCAACGTCCCCGCGGCGGTATGCAGCGCCTCGGCCTCGAGCATCATCGGCATCGTGCTTACTCCGCTCCTGCTGAAGTGGATGCTGGGTTCGAGCCCGGGCGCGTCTTCGACCCTGGACGCCATCCTGCACATCAGCGTGCAATTGCTGCTGCCCTTTCTGGCCGGCCACCTGGCCAGGCCCTGGATCGGACGATGGATAGACCGCAACCAGCACTGGCTGCGCAATGTGGACCAGAGCTCCATTCTGCTGGTCGTCTATACCGCCTTCAGCGCCTCGGTCATCGGCGGCTTGTGGCGCGCCGTGCCTCCCCCGGCGCTGCTCGCGCTTACCCTCGTGTGCTGCGCCCTGCTCGCGCTCGTGCTGTTCATCACCACCTGGACCTCGCGAAAACTGGGCTTCAATACCCAGGACGAAATCACCATCGTCTTCTGCGGTTCGAAGAAGAGCATGGCCACCGGGGTGCCCATGGCGCAAGTGCTGTTCTCGGCCGGCGCCGTCGGCCCCGCCCTGCTCCCGCTCATGGTTTTTCATCAGATCCAGCTCATGGTATGCGCCGTGCTGGCGCAGCGATATCGACAGCGCGGCCAGGCGGGCGAGGCGCTCGAAGCCGGGTGAAGAGGCCCGTCTCGCTGCCTACAGGATACGGCAGGCCTCGTCGAAATCCAGCCGCGGCAAGCGCGGGAACAGTCCAGCGGGGTCGCCGTGGCCGAGATTGCACAGAAAATTGGTCCTGACCGCTGTGCCGGCCCAGAACTCGCGGTCGACGCCCGGCGCGTCGAACCCGGACATCGGCCCGCAGTCGAGCCCGATACAGCGGGCGGCAAGGATGAAATAGCCGCCCTGCAGGCTCGAGTTCTGAAATGCGGCTCGCTCGGTCCGCGCGCTGTTCCGTGGATCGGAGAACAACGCATGCATGGCGGGACTATGAGCGAACAATCTGGGCAGGTGGCGGTGGAACTCGGTGTCGTAGCCGATGATGGCCGTCACGGGAGCGGCCATGCTTTTTTCGACATTGCCGCTGGACAGATAAGGCTTCAGTCTGGCTTTGGCGTCCGGAGAACGCAGGAACAGAACGCGCATGGGCGCACAGTTGGCGGAAGTGGGCCCCCATTTCGCCAGCTCGTACAAGCGATGCAGCTGCCCGTCCGAAACGGGTTCGTCCGTCCAGGCATTGTGGGTGCGCGCAGTGCGAAACAATGTATCCAGTATCGAGTCGGGAATCATGCTGTTCAGGGTTCGGTCAAAACATCGAGCGCGGCATTGAAGATCAGCCCGTTGCGGTGGGCCAACTCGTCCAGTATGGTGAAGTGATTGCGCCGGGGACAAACGACTTGTCCCGCATGAACGCCGGCCCAGCGCTCGGCGACTATCGCCGCCTGCTGATGAAAGCCCTGATTCTCATCGCTTCCAATGGCCGTCAGAAGCCGCGAGCGTGGATGAGGGCTGAGTAAGGCCGGGCTTGTTTCCGCCGCGGCATCGCGCGCCATCCCGCTTACAGCGGTCACCGAAGGCACATCCAGCAAGGGGGCGAGGTCGTACAGCCCGCTGACGCTGATGACGGCGGTCACCGGCTGCGCCGTGGCAAGATCAGGATCGAAATGCGACCAGTCCGTCGCCAGCAGCAGCGTGGCCAGATGGCCGCCTGCGGAATGGCCGCAGGCGTACAGGCGCCCGCGCTCGCCTTGCCAGCCGGCGCGGTGCCGATACAGCCACGCCGCAGCAGCCCTTACCTGGTTCGCCATCGTACCGATCGAAGCTTGCGGGTGAAGCGCATAGTTGACCGCAGCGACGGCGTAGCCGGCCTCGACGAACGCGGGAGCGATCCATGACGCATCGGATTTATCCAGCGAGCTCCAGTAGCCGCCATGGACGTACATGAGCGTGGCCGCGGCGGTTCCCTGCGGCAGGAAGAGGTCGAGCCTCTCCATGGCATGCGGCCCGTATGGAATGTCGAGCCGGCAATTGCCGCGCTGCCCGCATTGCGCGCGATACGTTGCCGAATCGCGCGCCCAGCGTTCGAATATGCGGAGATAGTCGGGCGTAGCGGCGCGCGCGTTGTAAAGCGCCTCACTGCCTGCCCCCTCAATCCGCCTGTGCGTGCGCACCCGTGTGCTCCTTCGATGCCAGCATCGCGATCCGGCTCACCACGGCCTCGACCTCGGCGCGCGCCTGTTCGGTCAACGGCATGATGGGCGGGCGAGCGGGACCGGCGCCGCGGCCGGCCAGCGCCATGGCCTCCTTGATGACCACGGGAAAAGATCCCAGTGCCCAGGCGGCCCGCAGCGGAGCAAAAATATTCGAGATGCGCAGCGCCGCGTCGTGGTCGCCCGATCGGCAAGCTTCGTACATGGCCACCATCAATTCGGGAAACACATTGGCCGCGGGCGAGATGGTTCCTTGGGCGCCGTGGCGCATCATGGCCAGTGCAATGGTGTCGCGACCGGAGAACAGCAGCGCCGGCCTCGGAGCCAGAAGCTGGAACTCGATGGACTGAGTAAGGTCGCCGGCCGAATCCTTGATGCCTGCGATGTTCTCAGCGGCACTCATGCAGCGCGCCAGAGTCCTCGGCAGAACGTTCACACTGGTACGGGGCGGATTGTTGTACAGCATCACCGGAAGACGGGTCGCCCTGGCCACCGACGTGTAATGCTCGATCAGTTCCTCCTGGCTGGGCTGCACGAAATACGGCGTGATGATCAATGCCAGGTCCGCTCCCATGGATTCGGCCGCCCTGGTCAGCTCGATCGCCCGCCGAGTCGTCACCCCTCCGGTTCCCGCGTATACCGGCACCCGTCCGTCCGTGGCCTCAATGGTTTTTTCGAGCAGCAGCAAATGCTCTTCCATGTCGAGGGAGAAGAATTCGCCCTGGCTGCCGGCCACCGAGATGCCGTGCACGCCCGCTGCAATATAGCCCTCGATCAGTTCCGGGATTCTGTCCGCATCGAGTTCATGATTGCTTTTGAAAGGCGTTGCCATGGCCGGCACGACGCCGTGAAATTTCGATATGTCCATCTTGTCTCCGTTGTGTTGAAAGGGAAGCCCTTCAATCGACTCCCATGATCTGTCCCAGCCGGGCGACATAGCGCCCGAACTCGACTGATTCCTTGCTGGCCCGGGGGTCTCTTGGCCGCGGCAGATCTATCCTGATGTCCTCGATGATGTGCCCGGGGTGTTCGGACATGACCAGTATCCGGTCCGACAGGAATACCGCCTCTGCAATGCTGTGCGTGATCAGCAGCACCGTCTGGCGCATCTCCTGCCATAGGCGCAGCAGTTCGACGTTCAGTTGGTCGCGAGTCAACGCGTCCAGCGCGCCGAAAGGCTCATCGAGCAGCAGCACCTTGGGCCGTGTGGCCAGGATCTGGCCCAGCGCCGCCCGCTGCCGCATTCCGCCCGAGAGCTGATGCGGGTAGCTGTGGCGGAACTTTTCCAGCTTGAGCACCGGAAGCAGCGCGTCGACGCGCGCGTCCAGTTCTTTTCTGGGCAGATTGCGCACCTCGGCGGCGAGCCGTATGTTGGCTTCCACGGTGTCCCACGGCAGCATGTTGTGGGTCTGGAACACGACTCCGACGTCGTCCGACATGTCAAGATGGGACTGGCGGTGCCCGAAGATGCGCACCTCTCCGCCCTCGTCCGGGTCCAGAAGGCCCGACACGACCCGCAACAGCGTGCTCTTCCCGCAGCCGCTCGGGCCGAGAATGGACACGAACTCGCCCCGCGGCACCGTGAAACTGACCTCTTGCAAGGCCTGGACCCTGACGTGGCTGTCAAAGGTCTTTCCCACCTTGTCAACATGGATGGCAGCCTGTGCGCTCGGGTCTGCATGATCGACTTTCACAGATGCCTTCCTTATTTCTTGGCGCCCACCCAGCCGCCTTCCGAGATGTCGAAGATGATGCCGTCGGGGTCGCGGAACTTCATCTCGTAATAGAGACTGCTCTTGTCGTGCGGGAGATCGAGAAAAAAGGTTCCACCATTGGCCTCGATAACCTGCCTCTGCTCGTCGACGTCGTCGACCCAGAAGCCGAAATGGTGCGTGCCCACCCAGTCTTTGCCGCGCTCCAGGCCTGCGGCTTCGTCGGTTTTGTACTTGAGCAGCGCAAGGCACACTATCCCATCGGAAAGATATACGCCGTCGGCAATGGGCGAATACGTTGGTTCGACAATTTCCATGTCGAAGACCTTGCTGTAGAACTGCGCTGCCTTCTCGGGATCGGAAACAGCCAGTGCGATGTGTCGCAGCTTTGCCATGATGTCGCCTCCTTGAGCGAATGAGTTGTATGCGTAATGAAATCTCGGCGGTCGGGCCGTCAAAGCCCGCGCCACCATACCCGCTTGGCGATCAGCTCGATGACCAGATAAAGCAGAGCGGCCAAAGCCGAGACCGTGATCAGCGCCGCAAAAAGATAATCGGTGCGGGCATTGGCCGTCGTGTTCAGGATGAGATGCCCCAGGCCGTGCTCCGAGCCGACGAACTCGCCCACGATGGCGCCGATCACGGCCAGCGGCATGGCTTGCTTGCAGCCGTCCATGATGGAAGGCAGGGCGGAAGGGACATACAGGCGCCTGAACATCACCCAGCCCGGCGCGCGTATGGCCCGAAAGTGTTCGATCAGGTTGAAAGGGGTGGCGGCCAGGCCCCCCATCGTCGCAATGACGACCGGAAAGAAGGCAAACAGGAACGCCATCAGTATCTTCGAGATGTCTCCATATCCGAACCAGATGATCATGAGCGGCGCGAGCGCGATCTTGGGTATGCCCTGGAAGACGACGATGAAGGGATAGATCGTGCGCCTGACGAAGGACCACGAGTGGATGATGGCGCCAAGGACCACCCCGGCCGCCACGGCGCACACGAAACCGGCCAGGACTTCCCGGGTAGTGATCCAGGACTGCAGCAGAAGATTGGCCTTGTTGTCCCACATGCTTTTCAGCACGCTGGACAAAGTGGGCAGCAAGTAAGGCTTGATGTTGAACAGATCGACGGCAAGCTCCCACAAGACGGCGAATACGACGAACACCATCAAGGGGTCGACATAAGCGCGCCAGCGAGTCCGCCGCCTCGGCGATCGTTGCATGAAAGTCTCCTGAGATTATTGTTATGGTGGCGACGGGCCCCGCCCGGCGCCGTGCGCTGTACGCGCGACTTCGCAAGGCCGTCAATCGGTCTTTGCCGGCCCCCACTCCGGAGGCGGCACGACGAACCGCCTGAACTCCCATTGATCGAAGGCATGTATATCGTTGGGCCATACGCGCGGGGTGTGGGGCTGCTCGGGCGTGACCTGCACCATTTCCGCGTAGAACTCGCAATAATTGCCGTCGGGGTCCTCGAACACGAGGAACAGGTTTTCGCCCGGCCCGTGCTTTCCCACGCCTCTGACGATGGGCACCTCGTGCTCCTGCAGGTATTTCGCCGCGGCCTCGATTTCCTCGAGAGACCCCAGTTGATACGAAAAGTGCTCGAGGCCGGGACGGCCGGGCCGATACGTATGCTCGTGCAGCGGATGGCCCGGCGGTATCTGCGCCAGCGCCAGATCGTGGTGATCGGCGCTGCAGCGCAGAAAGGCCATCTGGTCCTCGATGTAGTCCGACACCTCCAGACCCACCATCTTGGTGTAGAACTCGACCGATTTGCGCAGATCGCGTACGTTCAGCACCACGTGCCCGATGCGCCGCGGCTTGGGACGGTTCGACATGACGCCTCCGTTACTTCAGCAATGCGTTGGTATAGACATCGTCGACGTTGACCTTGCCTTCGAGGTCGAACGCCTTGTCCACGAACTGGACGGTGGAGCGCATGCGATCCGGCTTTATATAGCCCAGCCCCTGCTCCTTCGCGCTCTGGTCCACGATCAGGGTGTTCATTTCCTTGATCTGCTGCAGGGCGACGTCCGGGTCGACCACGGGGAACATCTTGACCATTATCTGCGCGGCCTGCTCCGGGCTCTTCAACGCAAATTCGAATCCGGCATACGCGCCGCGCAGGAATTTCCGGACCAGCTCGGGATTCTTCTCGATGAGTTCTTCGCGCGTGGCAAAGCCGCTGCCGTAGGCGTCGAGGCCGAAATCCGCATAGTCGATCCAGCCGAGTTCGACGCCCGCCTGCGCCGCCCTCCTTTGGATCACGGCCCGATTGCTGGCCAGCCAGCACTCGGCCAAGTCGATGCGCCCCTCGACCAGCGAAGCGTCGATGACGGCGGGGTCCATGCGCAGCAGGCGGATGAAGTCGCGCGGCTTGCCGTTGAGCTCCAGCCACGCGGGCACGACGCTCTGCACCGGCGAGGCCGAACCGCCTCCCATGGACAGCCCGCTCAGGTCGTTCAGCTCTTTGATGGAGTGCCGCTTCTTGTCGAAACAGATGCCGGCCGGCCACCGGGTGTTCATGGCGCCCACCATGCGGATGTGCCCGCCATTGGCGCGGTTCAATATGAGGCTGACCGGATCGACATACCCGAACTCGTACTGCCCCTGGTCCAGCTCGTTGGCCGTGCGGTTTCCACCGTAGCCGCGCACGATGTTGACGTCGAGGCCTTCCTTCTCGAACAGCCCCTGGTCCTGTGCCACGATGACGCCGATGGAGCTGCCTTGCGGCAGCCATGCCATGTTGTAGGTCACCTTCTCGAGCGCCACGGCCGGCGCGCAGGAAAATGCCAACGCGACACATAAGGCGAAGCCTCTCGCGATGGAGTTCAGTCTGGTTTTGTCGGTGCGCATTGCTTGTCTCCGTTATGGTTGTCACTGCATGCGTGGCGCCGGATCCGGCCCCTTTCACTTCAACAACGGTGCTGCCTGCTCATCCTACAGCGCTTCGGCCTTGACTTCGTTGGACAATCTGCCGATGCCCTCTATGCTTGCGACCAGCCGGTCGCCCGATTTCAGATAAATGCCCCGGCCCATGCCCACACCCGTCGGGGTGCCGGTGGCCACGACATCGCCAGGTTCCAGCGTGACGATAGTGGACAGATAAGAGATCTGCTCTCTGACGGTCCAGATCATATTGGCCGTGGTGTCTTCCTGCATGGGTTCGCCATTGACGTCAAGGCGCATTCGGACCGCCTGAGGTTCGGGAATCTGCCACGCCGGAACGATCCAGGGCCCGATCGGCGCAAAAGTGTCATGGCACTTGCCTTGGAACCAGTCGTGCTTGAACGGGTAGTCGGAGCGCACGTTCAAGTCGCGCGCCGATATGTCGTTGATGACCGTGTAGCCGGCGACATGGCTCAAGGCATCTTCCACCGGGATGCGGCGGCCCCGCTTGCCGATGACCGCCGCGAGCTCGATCTCCCAATCCAGCATCCGGGTTTCGGGCGGCATCAGGATCGTATCCCCGTCTCCTATCACGGTGTTGGAAAGCTTCAGGAACATATAGGGCTTGCTTTGCGCCTTGGCGGCCAGTTCGGTACCCATTTCGCTGGCATGCTCGGCGTAGTTCGATGCCGCGCAAAAAATGCGCTGGGGAACGTAAGGCGGCGCAATGCGCGCGGCATCGGGAACCGGCTTCAAACCCCCTTCCTGCGCCCGACCTTCGGCGAGAGGCGCCGCGGCCTTGAGCCATGCCTGCGCTTCCTGCCAGTCGCCCAGCATCGCCCGGACACCCTCCGGCGCAAGCCACTCCTGCTTGGCCGGAGGCGCTCCGGCCTTGAGGACCTGCTGCAGGTCGTACAGTTTTTCGCCCAAGGCGAGCGCGGGTTTCAAGCCGGCTCCGTCGTCATAGGTACCAAATCCCATCCAACTCATCGTCCCACTCCTCTGTCTTGTTTGTGTACTCAAACTTCATAACTTGTATACAAGAATATTTTATTGAATTCTACAAGTCAATAACTGTCGACGAATTTAAGGGAAAACCATATCTATGAAAACGCCGCTCCCGGCGCAACAAAAGTACGTGCGCGTTGCGCAGGCCTGCGCCCGCTTGTCGCTCGACGAAAAACGCCCTGGCAGGCGCCGCTGCCCGAATAGGGGCGACAGCTTGTCAGGGCGTTCGGAACGTCGTCATGCCGCCGTCACGGCCGACGCGCAGCGCGACACGGGCGTATGCGGCTTCAGCCGTGCTCGAAATGCTGCAACACGTTCATCGCGGAATTGGCGGCGTGGCTGTACATGGCCCGTGCGGCCGCTTCGGCGTCTTGCGACAGCAGGGCGTCGACCAGCTCGTCGTGTTCTTTATTGGATTTTTCGATGCGATTGTCGGAGACGAAGAAGCCCTGGGCGCGGAACGGCGCCAGGCGCTGGCGTATTCCCAGGGCCATCTCTTGCAGGACGTTATTATGGGCGCCCGCGTAAATGAGTTTGTGCAGTTCGTCGTTCAGTCGCGAATAAGCCTTGGTATCCTTGTCTGCGGCGGCTTGGCGGGCCTCGTGGTGCGTGCGCTCTATCCTCTTGCGCTCGGCGGGAACCGCCCGCAGGGCGCACAGCTTGGCGCACAACGCTTCAACTTCGCCGGCCGCCTCGAACAGCTCGTCGAGTTCCGACGGCTTGATCGTCGCGGCGGAAAAACCTCGCCTTGGCATGTAATGCACCAGGCGCGTCACGGCCAGCTGGCGCAAAGCGTCGCGCACCGGGCTGCGCGAGACGCCGAAACGGGTCGCGATGGATTGCTCGTCAAGCCGGGCACCCGGCAGGATGCGGCGCAGGACGATTTCTTCGGCGAGCTGGTCGGCGATAGTTTGCGAGAGGGTTTTGCCGTTTTCCATGTTCATTTGACCCCGGACGTTGGTGCGCATGATGACGCGTTAAGTCGAATGGATCTACAAATCCATAATTTGTCTACAGTTTTTCATTATCCCATACAATCTCGGCTTCAAGCCATACGCACGACGCCAACTACCCTTGCGCTCGGCGTCTTCGTTAAAAAACACGCTATCCATGTTCACCGCCACCGCAGTCTTTTTTCTTACCCTTGTCCTTGTCGTCTGGCAGCCCCGGGGCCTGGGCATAGGCTGGAGCGCCCTGATCGGCGCGGGGCTGGCGCTGGCGACAGGGGTGGTTCATCTTGCGGACATACCCGCGGTATGGGCGATAGTCTGGAACGCCACGGCCACTTTCATCGCCATCATCGTGATCAGCCTTTTGCTGGACGAGGCCGGCTTTTTCAAATGGGCGGCCCTGCATGTGGCGCGCTGGGGCCGGGGACGGGCGCGGCGCCTTTTCATGGCCATCGTCCTGCTGGGCGCGGTGGTGTCCGCTTTCTTCGCCAATGACGGCGCAGCCCTCATCCTGACCCCCATCGTCATGGCCATGCTGGTGACCCTTGGCCTGAGCCCGGCAGCCACCCTGGCTTTCATCATGGCGGCGGGGTTCGTCGCCGATACCGCCAGCCTGCCCTTCATCGTGTCCAATCTGGTCAACATCGTGTCGGCCGATTTCTTCGGCATCGGCTTCGGCCGCTATGCGTCGGTCATGGTGCCGGTGAACGTAGTCTCGGTGGCGGCCACCTTGCTGGTACTGGTGGCTTATTTCCGCGGCAGCCTGCCGGCCGTGTATGACAAGACGCGGCTGCGCGCCCCGGCAAGCGCCATCCGCGATCCGAACACTTTCCGTGCCGGCTGGCTGGTGCTTGCGCTGCTGCTGGTGGGCCTCTTCGGGCTGGAGCCGCTGGGCGTGCCGGTCAGCGCCGTGGCTTCGGCCGCAGCCTTTGCGCTGTGGGTCGTGGCCCGGTCCAGCCGCGTCATCGACACGCGCAAGGTGCTGCGCGAAGCGCCCTGGCAGATCGTCGTGTTTTCGCTGGCGATGTATCTGGTGGTGTATGGCCTGCGCAACCAGGGTCTGACGGACCATCTGGCGGCTTTGCTGGATGCCTGCGCAAAGCACGGCGTATGGGCGGCCGCCTTCGGCACGGGCCTCTTGACCGCCCTGCTCTCCTCCGTCATGAACAACCTCCCCACTGTGCTGATCGGCGCCCTGTCCATCGATGCGAGTCAGGCCGGCGGTCTCGTCAAGGAAGCCATGATCTACGCCAATGTGATCGGCAGCGACCTGGGCCCCAAGATCACTCCGATAGGCAGCCTGGCCACCCTGCTCTGGCTGCACGTGCTGGCGGGCAAGGGCATGATGATTTCGTGGGGCTATTACTTCCGGGTCGGCGTGGTGTTGACTCTGCCGGTATTGCTGCTGGCCTTGGCCGCGCTGGCGTTGCGGCTCAGCCTGATGGGCTGATGGCCGCCCATCTATTGGCACGGGCCGGGGGCGCGGCTATAGTGGACGGTGATCCGGCGCTCCGTTCGGCATCCAGCGCGCCGGAAGTCAACCCAAAAAGGAGAATCCGAATGAGCGACTCCAGCAAAGATCTGGCCAGACATTCCACGACCGGCTCGGGCGCACCGGCGCAAAGCGATCGCAATACTTTGTCGGTGGGCGCCGACGGCCCCCTGCTGCTGCACGACGTGCACTTTCTGGAGCAGATGGCGCACTTCAACCGCGAGAAAGTTCCCGAGCGACAGCCGCATGCCAAAGGCGCCGGCGCTTTCGGCGTGTTCGAAACCACCGAGGACGTCTCGGCCTACACCAAGGCCGCGCTCTTTCAAAAAGGCTGTAAGACCGAAATGCTGGCCCGCTTTTCCACGGTGGCCGGCGAAGCGGGAAGCCCCGACACCTGGCGCGACGTGCGCGGTTTCTCGCTGAAGTTCTACACCACCGAAGGCAATTACGACCTGGTGGGCAACAACACGCCGATCTTCTTCGTGCGCGATCCGATGAAGTTTCCCCACTTCATACGCAGCCAGAAGCGCCTGCCCGACTCGGGCCTGCGCGACAACCACATGCAGTGGGACTTCTGGACCAACAACCCCGAAAGCGCGCATCAGGTCACTTATCTGATGGGCGAACGCGGCCTGCCCCGCACCTGGCGGCACATGAACGGCTACGGTTCGCACACGTATATGTGGATCAATGCCAAGGGCGAGAAGTTCTGGGTCAAATATCATTTCCACACGCAGCAGGGCATGGCGTTTTTCAGCAACGAAGAAGCCGCCGAAATGGCCGGCAAGGACGCCGACTTCCATCGCCGCGACCTCTTCGATGCCATCGCGCGCGAAGAATTCCCCAAATGGGTGCTGTCGGTGCAGGTCATGCCCTATGCCGACGCCAAGACCTACCGCTTCAATCCCTTCGATCTCACCAAGACCTGGTCGCACAAGGACTACCCGCTCATTCCGGTGGGCACCATGACGCTCAACCGCAACCCCGAGAACTTCTTCGCCCAGATCGAACAGGCGGCGTTCTCGCCGGGCAATACGGTGCCGGGCATCGGCCTGTCGCCCGACAAGATGCTGCTGGGCCGCGCCTTCGCCTATGCCGATGCGCAGCGCAACCGCATCGGCGCCAACTTCCACCAGTTGCCGGTCAACCAGCCCAAGGTGCCGGTCAATACCTATATGTTCGATGGCCACATGGCTTACCACCACAGCGGCAATGCGCCGGTGTACGCCGCCAACAGCGGCGGCCGGCCCTGGGCCGACGACACCGGCCCCGTGCCCGATGGCTGGGAGTCCGACGGCGACATGGTGCGTTCGGCCTATACGCTGCATGCCGAAGACGACGATTTCAGCCAGCCCGGCACTCTCGTCCGCGAAGTATTCAGCGACGAACAGCGCGACAAGCTGGTCGACCAGGTGGCCGGAAGCCTGCTTGGCGGGGTGCGCAGCCCCGTGCTCGAGCGGGCCATCGAATACTGGAAGAACATCGACGCCGATGTGGGCCGACGCATCGAAGAACATGTGTTTTCAGGCCGCGGCGACGACCCCGCCGCCGGCATGGGCGATGCCTGACATGCATCGTTAGAGAAGCATCGCTAGGGCGACGGCACCCGGACCCGGGCGGCCCGGCGACGCCTTTGGTCCGGCCTTGTACGGCCGGACCAAAGGCTTTTTTATTACGGGAATCGCGCGGATGGCGTACGCCGTCGCAAGCGGTGCTTCAGAGCGCCGGCGTGGACGCGCGCCCATCGCCGAGCGCCTTCAGCACGTTGGCGCCGGTGCGCTCCACATGAGAGCGCAGCAGTTCGCAGGCTTCGTCGGCGCGGCGTTCGAGCGTGGCGGTGCAGATGTCGACGTGCTCTTGGCGCACGTCGCGGTCGATGGGGTTGTCGGACAAGAAAATGCGGCGGTAACGGTCGTTGAGATCGTGCAGGGTTTCACAGAAGTGCAGCAGCAGCGGCATGCCGCAGGCCGATATTAGGCGCCGGTGAAAGACGCTGTGAAACTGCTCCCACTGGCTGACGCCCTGGGCGTCGACGCGTCCGCGCTCGATCTTGTTGAGCCGGTGCAAAGCGGCCAGCACCTCGCCTTCCCATACGTCGTCCCCGTTCTTGATGGCTTCGCGCAAGGCGTAGCTTTCGAACTGCACGCGCAGGCGGATCACTTCATCGAGATTGTTCTGGGACACGGGCACGACCCGGTAGCCGCGCTGGTCTTCAGTGGCCACGAAGCCTTCGGCGCACAGGCGGGACAAGGCCTCGCGCAGCGGGCTGAGACTGACGCCGAACATGCTGCGCAATTCGTCCAGCCGCAGTTTGGCGCCGGGCGCGAAGTCGCCATGGGCAATGCGTTCGCGCAGCATGGCGGCAATGCTGCTGGCAAGAGTGGGTGTGGAGTCGGCCTTGTTCATGGATTTGTCTGTCGCCCGGGAAAGCCCCCGATTGACAGCGATTATAAACCCAACTACATTAAATCGATATTATTATCCTAAATCGAAATTTAAAAGGAATATCGATGGGCATCCAGGATACGGACCGCACTTTGCCGTCCAATCGCATGGTGTTTGAACTGCGTCGTGATCGGCAGCGCTACCAGCAGTTCCAGCAAGACATCGAAGCTTCGATGGAACACTACGGCTTGACCGAGCCCGAGCGGCAGGCGTGGCGCAATATGGACATCGCCGGCCTGGCCGGCATGGGCGTGCACCCCTATTTTCTTCCCCAGATCAGCCGCCTGTTCAAAGGCGGCGGCTACAACCACAACAACAGCGATGCCGCGCGACTGTACGCCGAAAAAATGGGCATCCAGCAAGAGGACAAATAATCATGGCAAAGCTCGTTGCAACACTGGGCATTGCCCACGCGCCCGGCGTTACCGGCTGGATAGACCGCGCCCCGCAAGAACAGCAGGAAGCGGTGCTGGCCGGGTATAAGGAATTCCACCGCCGCATGCAGGAACTCAAGCCGGACGTGGTCATCGGCGTGGCCAACGACCACCTGCTCAACTTCCCCATGGAGAACGTGCCCGACTTCTGCGTGGGCATCGGCGACCACTGGCAGGGCCCGGCGCCCTGGTTCAAAGACTGGCTCAATGTGCCCGACTACCAGATCAAGGGCCATCGCGAACTGGGCCGCGCGCTGGTGCGCGAATCGGCCAAGGCCGGCATCAACCACGCCTTCGCCGAAGAACTGCTGTTCGACGACAACTGGTCGGTGCCGCTCATGTTCCTGTTTCCGCAGTACGATGTGCGCTTCGTGCCGATGCACATGAACTGCATCGTGCCTCCCGTTCCCGGCGCTTCGCACTGCCTCGACGTAGGCGCGCAAATCGCGCGCATCGTCGAGAACTTTCCTTCCGACGAACGCGTGGTTCTCATGACCACGGGCGGTCTCTCGCACGACCCGGGCGGGCTGGATTACTTCACCGTACACGAAGAATTCGACCGCTGGTTCATGCAGCTGCTCGAAACGGGCGATCTGGACAAGGTCCGCAAAGAGGCCACTTTCGAAAAGCTGCTTACCGGCGGCGACGGCGGCGCGGGCGAGCTGCTGGCATGGCTGGTGGCCATGGGCGCAGCGGCCGAGCTGGGCAATGCCAAGGCCGAAAGCGTCTTCTATGTGCCGTCGGTTCCCATGCGCTGCGGCATGGGCGGCTCGTACTGGGCGCTGCAGGAGGCTGCATGAACACAGCTCAAACCGTGCAAGACGGGCCTTTATGCGAGGCTCTGCGGCCCGAGTCCGCGGCGCTGCTGGTCATCGACATGCAGAACGACTTCTGCGCGCCCGGCGGCTACATCGACAAAGTCATGGGCAAGGACGTCAACGCTGCCGCAGGCATTTGCGACAATCTGTCGCGCTTGCTGAGGGCGGCCCGCAGCCACAAGGTGCCGGTGCTGTGGATCGGCGCCGACTATTCCCATGACCGCATTCCGGCCTCGATGCTGCGCAAGCTTCGCCAGCGGGGCATCACGGCGGTGTGTTGCGAGCCGGGCACCTGGGGCGCCGACTGGTTCTGCGTCAGTCCCGAACGGGGCGAGCCGGTCGTCATCAAGCATAATTACAGCGGCTTTTCAGGCACGCAACTCGAGCAGGAACTGCGCGCCCGCAACGTGGAAACGTTGGTGCTGACCGGGGTGCAAACGCAGATCTGCGTCGAGTCCACAGCCCGCGAGGGCCATTCGCTGGGCTTTACCTGCGTGGTGCCCAAGGACGCAGTCGCTTCCCATACGGCCAATCTTCACGAGGCCAGCCTGATGAACATGCAGTTCCTGTTCGGCGAGGTGTGCACGACGCAAGATGTGGTGTCGGCCTGGTCGCAGGCGCCCTCTCCTATTTCTTCCAACTGATAAAGAGTCTGTCAAATGCTACCCAAACGAATCAACGTCGACGTGGTCCGCGAATCCATCGGTGAATACAGCGATACCAAGAAAACCGCGGAGGAACGCGGCAAGATCTATGAAGAGCTGTTGGGCTTCGTACCGCCGCGCATCGAGGCGCGCATGAACGTCACGGGCGCGCTCGATCCGAAGATGGTCGACCTTCAGGAGCAGATGCGCGAACATGCGATGTATCCGGAAAGCTTCGATGTGAAGACGACGCAGCTGATGCTGTTCGGCATGCTGCTCATTACGCTCAGCGATGCGGCGATTCTGCACGGCATGGCGGCGCGGCGCGCGGGGGCCACCTGGAAGGAGATGCAGGACGTGGTCAATCTCACCTTTCTGTTCCGCGGGCTTTCGGCGGCGAACCGGGGCGCGGAGATTCTGGCCAATATCGCTGAGCGCGAGGCGGCTCAAGGGGACAAGGCGAAGTAATCTTATTGGGCTTGGCCTCCTAGTAGTTCAATGTTCGAATGCTGTCTGATTTTAGAGAGAGCATTCTGGCGATAGCGAGTGTCTGGATTGCGTATCGGACACTCGTTTTGTTTTTGGCGAGTCGTTGTTGTTGTGATGTGGTGGGACCATGTTTGAGTTCTTGAAGCGGCATGGGGCCGGTTGATATTTTGGGCGCCGCTCGCTGCGGCCCGGCTTTGCCGGGCTTCCCTCCTACCCTATCATTTTCGGGGCGCCCGCAGAACTCGCGGCGGCGGACCGGTGGTCCGCCAAGCGTGCCGCTCAGACAGCTGCGGGCTTGCACCCCCGAAAATAACAGGGTACTCGGCTTGCTCGAACGTCGCCCAAAATATCAACCGGCCCCACGCCTCATGGTTTCGAATGGTGCGGCGCCCGGTGGTTTTGTAGATGTGACGATATCAGTGACTTTGCGGTGGCCGTACTTGAGTCGCTACCGACTTTCATGGTGGCAGCATGCCGCCGATACGATACGTGCCTCGCACGCAAGCCGTCTCCTTGCTGCGATGCAGTCCCTGCGCTGCGGGGGTGTGCTTGGGCGGGCATTGGTGGGAGAGCCAGGCGCACGCGAAGGGAGCCCGAACGGGCGGACGAGCGGGACAGGCGTGCCCGAAGGGCCGACCGCCGCTGCCCGCCCAAGCACACCCCCGCAGCGCAGGGACGGATCAAGAACAAAGAACCTCACTACCAACCGCAGAGGCAGGCCAAGAACACAGAGGCGGAGCCGGATATGAAGGCCTCTCCCTTGCCAAGGTTATCCGACCGTCAATCCGCAGCCGCCGCGTCGTTATCGTAGATCTTCACGTATTCGAAATCGCCCGGCTTGCTGTTGATGCCTACGCGCGGAGGCGCGATCCAGCTGGCGTATTTGCCGGGTTCATACACCGGCTTCATCAGCGAATTGATGAAGTCGTGATCGGCCTCGTTGCACAGCCATTCGTCCTTGCGCGCCTCGAATTCCTCTGCCGAGATCAGCTCGCCTTCCGGCGTGATGCTATGCCCCGCGAACTCGCCGATCTTGCGGTTGAAACCCTTGTGCGGCTGGGTGAAGCGGAAATCCACGCCCGCATTGGCGATGATCTTGTTCCAGCGGTCCATGCCGCCCTGGCAATCCTTGATGTAGTCGTCCAGCAGCCGGCTGTTGATCGCGCTGAGCGCCGGCGCCTCTTCCGTCACGATCCCGCCGTCGCGCACCCTCATCACCGGATACGTCGCATCGGCCAGTACGTGATCGTCGTCGATACGCGTTTCCTCGTAGCGGCCCTTCAGCCCCGCGCTGTACAACTCGGCGCCGTTGCTCGAGATCTCCGAGCCGAACAGGTCGCGCGTGACCGACATGTGGAAATTGGCCTTGCGCTGCAGGGTCGGCAGGTCGATGACGCCCAGAGCGCGGATGGCGTCGACATCGTACGGGTTCTTGATGCCGGCGGCGTTCATGGCCTTGACCGTGGCTTCGATGGTGCGGCCTACACCCGTCTCTCCGACGAAGAGATGATGCGCTTCTTCGGTGAGCATGAAGCGGCAGCTGCGCGACAGGGGGTCGAAACCGGATTGCGCCAGCGCGGCCAGCTGCATCTTGCCGTCGCGGTCGGTAAAGTAGGTGAACATGAAGAAGGACAGCCAGTCGGGCGTGCGTTCGTTGAAGGCGCCCAGGATGCGCGGGTTGTTCTTGTCGGCCGAGCGGCGTTCGAGCAGACCCTTGGCCTCTTCGCGGCCATCGCGTCCGAAGTACTTGACCAGCAGGTAGACCATGGCCCACAGATGCCTGCCCTCTTCCACGTTGACCTGGAAGAGATTGCGCAGATCGTACAGCGAGGGCGCCGTCTGGCCCAGGTAGCGCTGCTGCTCGACCGAGGCCGGCTCGGTGTCGCCTTGAACGACGATGAGGCGCCGCAAGACGGAACGGTATTCGCCGGGCACTTCCTGCCACGCGGGCTCGCCCTTATGGCGTCCGAATGGAATGGTGCGACCTTCTTCCTTGGGCGCCAGCAGGATGCCCCAGCGGTATTCGGGCATCTTGACGTGGTCGAATACCGCCCAGCCGCTGGGGTCGACGCCGACGGCGGTGCGCAGATAGACGTCGGCTTCCTGGAACCCTTCGGGGCCTGCTTCTTTCCACCACTCCAGATAATCGGGCTGCCAGGCCTCCAGCGCGCGCTGCAACTGGCGGTCGCTGTTGAGGTCGACGTTGTTGGGAATTTTGTCGTCGTAATTGACTTCGACATAGTTCTTGCTGCGGATGGCTTCGCTTGCGCTCATGATGTTCTCCCCGGCGGGCGCCTGGGCCCGACACTAACTGGCTGATTCGACGGGAATGCTCCCGGCCCCGACTAAAAATGCATTTTTATGCACATTTAATCGTTAATAGGCATCATAGTGCGTTCTAGAAGCGGTTTTTTGATAAAAATCAAGCTTTGAAGTGAAAACACATCAGCTCAATATGTGCAAAGCCTTCCCTCTACTGAAGCAAGAAGAGGCCGGACACGGCAGGTCCTTCAAATACCTACAGCTCGCTTGATTCGAATCCGCGCGCCGTGAGTAATTGGGACATGGCTTCCGAAGCCTTTTGCATGGGCGCCAGATACGAAGAAAGAATCTGTTCCAGCGCCATCACTTCGGGAATCCAGATCAAGGCCAGGCTTGCCACGCAGCGCTTGCTTGAAAAAATGGGCACGGCCAAGGCGCCATATCGGGCGGGCGTGTTCGGCGCCGCGCGCGTGGAGTCATAAATGGCATACCCCTGTTGCCGGATCTGGAGCAATTCCTTGTCAAGGAAAGCCAAGTCGAAATCTCCACCGACCCTGCGATGGCGCAACGCAGCGTCGATCCAAGCTTGTCTGTCAGCGGGTTTATTCCAGGCCAGAAAAGCTTTGCCGACGGCAGTAAACAGCAAAGGAGGCCGGAGTCCGAGCGCGTGGTAGTTCGGTGTCAGGCTGCAACGTGTATTGGTGTCCAGGATCACCATCTCGAAACGATCCAGGACAGCTAAGTTGGTGGGCCAAGGAACTTTGCGCTCCAGCGTTCGGCGTACCGGCGCCGTAATCTCCGACAGAAGCCGGCGCGCTTGCGACAACGAAGGCGCCGCCGAGGCGTCCGGCACCGAGAAGTAACGGCCGTTCATAGGATTGCGATCCACCTGGCCCGCTTGCCCCAGAGTTTTCAGAATGCGCAGCAACGTAGCCCGCGACAAACCCGTGCTCGCCATCAAGTCGGGCATGCTCATGCTCTTTTCGTGCTGAAGCCGGCGCAGCACGATGAGACCGCGAGCAAGCGAATCGATGGTCTTCACTTTTGCGTTGATTGCACTCACAGCACTCATGGCCTCGATAAAAAGTGTTCACCAGGTGAACTTGATGATAACTCTCCGTCTCGCAAATTCCTAAAATCCCCTCAAGATTGAAGCTCGATGAGGCGTTTTCCCAGGAATGAACGCCGTCGCACCCGCTCTCGAGCCCTGTCGCAGTTCGACCGTATAACCTCGAGGCTCAGGAGAACAGAATGCAGGCCTTGCAATGCGTGGAAGACGCCCGCCGGCAGGCTCGGCGCCGGATTCCGAAGATGTTCTATGAGTTCGTTGATTCAGGCTCATGGACCGGCTCGACCTACGCGGACAACGAGGCCGCGTTCGCCGCCTTGAAGTTTCGTCAGCGCATAGGCAAGAACGTCGATCAGGTGACGTCGGCAGCCACGATACTGGGCGGCGAAGCCGCACTGCCGCTGGCGGTGGCGCCTACCGGGCTGGCCGGTTTCGTCTGGCCCGATGCCGAGATCCTTGGCGCGCGGGCGGCGCATCGTTTCGGCGTCCCTTATAGCCTGTCGATCGGCAGCGTATGTTCACTGGAAGACGTGCGCAAACATACGGATGGGCCACTATGGATGCAGGTCTCGCTGCTGAAAGATACAGACTTTTTGCAGAAGCTGATACGGCGAGCCAAGAAAGCCCGCTGCGAGGCGCTCATACTCACCATGGACTACCACGTGGCCGGGCGCCGCTATTGCGATGCTCGCAATGGCTTGACGCTGCCGCCGCGCCGTTCGCCCAGGCAGATGCTGGATCTGCTGTCGTCGCCTCGCTGGTGTCTCGCGATGCTGCGCACTTCCAACCGCGGCTTCGGCAACGTCATCGGACATGCCAAGGGTGTCTCTGATCTGGCCTCTTTTGCCAAGTGGCATGCGAACCAGTTCGTACTCGACATTAATTGGGACCAGGTGAAGCGGCTCAAGGAGGCATGGGACGGCCGCCTAATCGTCAAAGGTGTGCTCGATGCCGAGGACGCACTGCTTGCCATCGATGCCGGCGCCGATGCACTGAGTATCAGCAACCAGGGAGGACGCCAGCTAGATGGCGCGCCAGCCGCGGTGCAGGCACTGCCCTCCATTGTCGACGCCGTAGGCGGCAAGGCGGAACTTCTGCTTGATGGCGGCGTGCGAAGCGGACAGGACATCGTTCGCGCTTGCGCGCTTGGTGCAAGCGGCGTACTGGCCGGCCGCGCATGGCTCTATGGGGTAGCCGCGGGCGGAGAGGACGGCGTGTACCGCGTGCTGCAGATCCTGAGGGAGGAGATGCTGAGCACCATGGCTTTTTGCGGTGTCAGAAGAGTGTCCGAGATCGGCCCGCATGTGCTTTACTCCCCGGCGTCGATCCGTAGGCAGCAATCGTAAAGCAAAAAGAGCCCGCGTAGGGCGTTCATGCCGGCTGCCGCCCGCCCTCGGCCAAGGGCGGGCGGAACAGCAAAGTACATATGAATCACGCGGCAGGACGCTCCCGCTCGAAATGCCGGTGATGGCCCAGGGCGGAAATGAAGTTCTGCAAGGCCTTGGCTTCGCTCTTTTCCGTAACGAATATCCCCGGCAGCTCCTCGTCCTGCGGCGTGATGCCCGCCTGGCGCAATAGCGCCTCGGCATCGCGCGAGGCCCAGATGGTCTTGGAATGCAGGAACTGATCGGTCAGGAACTCGCGCGCCTTGGGATCCGCCGCCAGGCGTTTGGCCGCCTCCGCTCCGCCCGGCACGATGACTCCGTCGAACAATACGCCGGGATGGTTCTCCAGCGAGGCGTCGGCATCGATGGCCTGGCCGTTCCCGGGAGTGATGGTGCCGATGTGCGGGCCGACCAGGCGCACCACGGCGCCCTGCTCCTGCAGCGCATAGGTGGCGTCCCATACCGCGTCACCGTCCACGCCGTCCGCGACCAGCACGGCGACCTGGCGGGTCTGTATGCCGGCCTCGCCCTGGCGTGCCGTCAGGGACAGGGCCGGGGACACTTCCACCTCGGGCTTGGGCGGCTTGGCCAGGGCCCGGGGCATGGCTTCGGGCAGCTCCATGCCCAGGCCCTGAGCCACCTCCGCCGCCAATTCCTCGGAGGCGTTGCGCAGCATGGACACGACGCGGCGGCGCACCGCCGGCACGGTCACCTTGCTGAGCTCGAAGCGGAACGCGGCAGCGATGTGGCGTTGCTCGGCCTCGGTCTGGCTGTTGTAGAACAGCGCCGCCTGGTTGTAGTGCTCGGCGAATTTTTCGGGTTTGCCTCGCACCTCATCCTGTTCCACAGGCTCGGGAAAGGACACGAAGCCCTGGGCGCCCGCCTGGAAGGGACAGCCGCCGCCCAGCGAGTTGGGTTCATACGAGGAGCGGCCGCGGTGGATGGCCTGCCTGTGCATGCCGTCGCGCTGGTTGTTCTGCACCGGCGCCAGCGGCGCATTGATGGGCAGTTCATGGAAATTGGGGCCGCCCAAACGGCTGATCTGCGTGTCCACGTAGGAATGGATGCGGCCGGCCAGCAAGGGATCGTTGGTGAAGTCGATGCCCGGCACGACGTGGGCCGCGCAGAAGGCGACCTGCTCGGTCTCGGCAAAGAAGTTGTCGGGATTGCGATCGAGCACCATTCTGCCGATGGGCTGCAGGGGCGCGAGTTCCTCCGGCACGATCTTGGTCGCGTCCAGCACATCGAAGCTGAAGGCTTCGGCCTGCTCCTCGGTAAAGGTCTGCACGCACAGTTCCCATTCGGGATAGGCGCCCGACTCGATCGCTTCCCACAGGTCGCGCCGGTTGTAGTCGGGATCGGCGCCCGAGATCTTGACGGCCTCGTCCCACACCAGCGAATGCGTGCCCAGCTTGGGGTTCCAGTGGAACTTCACGAAGGTCGACTTGCCTTGCTCGTTGACGAAACGGAAGGTGTGTACGCCGAAGCCCTGCATCATGCGGTAGCTGCGCGGGATCGCCCTATCCGACATCTGCCACATCAGCATGTGGGTGGATTCGGGCATCAGCGAGACGAAGTCCCAGTAGGTATCGTGCGCGGAAGCCGCCTGCGGCATGGCGTGATGCGGCTCGGGCTTGACGGCGTGAACCAGGTCGGGGAACTTCATGGCGTCCTGGATGAAGAACACCGGCATATTGTTGCCCACGAGGTCCCAGTTGCCTTCGTCGGTATAGAACTTCACGGCAAAGCCGCGCACGTCGCGCGCCGTGTCCTTCGAACCCCTCTCGCCGGCCACCGTCGAAAAGCGCACGAAAACCGGCGTGATCTTGCCCGCTTCGGCGAACAGCGAAGCGCGCGTCAGCTCGGTCAGGGGCTCGTAGCACTCGAAGTAGCCATGGGCCCCCGAGCCTCGCGCATGCACCACCCGCTCGGGAATGCGCTCGTGGTCGAAGTGGGTAATTTTTTCGCGCAGGATGAAGTCTTTCAGCAGGGCCGGCCCACGCAGGCCGGCTTTGAGCGAATTCTGGTTGTCCGCCACCTTGACGCCCTGATTGGTCGTCAGGGGCTGCCCTTCGGGATCGGCCCGGACGCGTTCGAGCGAACCGCCCGCCGCATTGACGCCGGGAGCCGCCGGCTTGCCATACTTGTCGGTATGGTTTTTTTCCGCCAACGTGCTGCCGGTCGCATCGCGTGAAGGCGGCTCGGCCGTCGCGCCTTCCGGCGGGGCCAGTGCATTGTCGTGGCCGTGTTCGGCCTGCTTGTTGGGATTGTGGGGCATGGCCGAGGCCATCTTGCCCACGGCGGCGGCCTTGGCCACCCCCTCGCCGTCCTTCATTCCATCGGCAGGATCATGGGCGGGACCGCTGTCGGTTGAGTTGAAGCCTGTCGCCGCGGCTTGCGCGGCCTGTTCAGGCGGTGTCGATTTAGCCATCTGTGTCTCCTGAAATACGGCAACGGTGTCAACGCCCGTGCGCCGGCAGCCGGGGCATGTGCCGTGCCCGTGACCGGAAAAGCCGTGAAGATTGAATACGAGGCGGCCAACGCAAATGCCGCAGTGTCTTTCTGCGGCCACGTTGGCCGTTGTTTACGCCGGCGACGGCGCGTCATGGCACGGCGCCGGCGGGCGCCCGGAAGCCGGTCGGATGCCGGCTTCTATCGCCTTCAGCGGTTGTTGTCGAAAAACTCCTTGACCTCGCGCTCGGCTTCTTCGCGCGTCCTGCCGTAGCGCTCCTGCACCAGGCCGGCCAGCTGCTGGGCGTCGCCCTTGGTTCTGGTGAGTTCGTCGTCTGTCAGGTCTCCCCAGGCTGCCTTGGCCTTGCCTGCCAGTTGTTTCCATTGGCCTTCCATCGTGTCTTTATTCATGAGCGAACTCCTTCTCAGAAAAATTGGCGGAGCAGAGCCCGCTGCTCTGCTCTCGCGAAGGTGCGAATGCCCGGTGCCGCCCTTTGGACAGGTGGTCCGGGCTCTCACCTGGCCTGCGGCCCGGGCACCCGCGTCTGCCTCATAGCAAGCCCCATACCTGCGAGGTTCAACAGAGGGCAGGCGCCCCGGATCCGACGCCTCTTTGCGTCGTGGGCCGGAATACGATCGATGCTCGCCGGCAGGGCCCATGAACGGAGCGCCGGCCGGTGGACGTCCCGCGCCGGCGGGCATGTGCTTTGCAAGATTTGCCGTTGTTGGTAATCTGGCGGCAAACCCTTCGGGAGTCGGAATGAAATACATCGATTACTACGAAGTCCTTGGAGTGGCGCGCGACGCCACACAAGACGAAATAAAAAAGGCCTATCGAAAGCTGGCCCACCAGTACCATCCGGACGTATCCAAAGAAGCCGGCGCCGAACAAAAGTTCAAGGAGGTCGCCGAGGCCTACGCCACGCTCAAAGACTCCGAAAAAAGAGCGGCTTACGACGCGCTGGGCCGCCATCCCCAAGGCGAGGACTTTGTCCCGCCGCACCAGTGGCAGCAGCATTTTCATGAAGAATCGGCTGATTTCTCCGACGTCGATCTGGCCGACCTTCTGGCCGCTTTCGCGGCCGCGCAGCGTGCCGAAAGACAACAGCGCGCGCATCGCCCCTTGAACGGGCAAGATTTCGAAGTCAGCATGCCGGTCACGCTGGAACAGGTCTATACCGGCGCCGAGGCCGACCTTACCGTCTCGCTGCCCGACTACGACGCACAGGGCATGCCCCGCCGCAGCCCCAAGACTTATCGCATACGCATTCCCAAGGGCGCCTCCGACGGCCAGCGCCTGCGCCTGCCGCAAAAAGGCGGCGCCGGGTTCAACGGCGGCCGTGCGGGCGACCTGTATGTCACGATGCAGTTCCAGCCCCATCGCCTGTACCGGGTCGGCGGACGCGACCTGTCCATCGATCTGCCTCTGGCGCCCTGGGAGGCCACGCTGGGCGCCGTGGTCGAGATCCCCACTTTGGGCGGGGCCGTGGAAATGAAAATCCCCGAAGGCACGGTGGCCGGCCGCAAGCTGCGCCTGTCGGGCCGGGGCATGCCCGACTCGTCCGGCAAACATGGCGACCTCTATGCCATCGTCCAGATCGACGTACCGGCAAAGCTGTCCGCCCGTGAGCGCGAGTTGATGCAGCAGCTTGCCGCCGAGTCGCGCTTCAATCCGCGTTCCTATCCGGGAGCAAGCACATGAAGACCCAAATCACCGAAAGCGTCTGGCTCAACGCCTCGGACATCTGCTCGTTCGAGCACGTGGTCGAAGTGTCGGGGCTTAGCGCGCAAGAGCTGCGCGAACTGATCGAGACCGGCATCATCGAACCTTCGAACGACGATCCGGGCAATTATTTCTTTCATACGCAATGCATCGTGGTGGCGCGCAAGGCGCGGCGCCTGCGCGACGACTTCGAGCTGGACACCCGGGGCCTGGCCCTGGCGCTGAACCTGCTGCGGCGGGTCGATGACCTGGAAACCGAGATCGCGCGCCTGCGCGCCCGACTCGGCCGTTAGCGCCGCCGCTCGCCACCGCCTGTTTTTCGGAGCCCCCGCGACGGCGGCAAGATGCTAGCCCAGCGCGGTGTCCAGCACCATCATCAGCACGAAGCCCACCATCAGCCCGCCGGTGGCCCAGGCTTCGTGGCCTTGGCGGTGCGACTCGGGAATGATTTCGTGGCTGATGACGAACAGCATGGCGCCCGCGGCGGCGGCCAGGCCCCAGGGCAGCAAGGCGGCCGACAAGCCCAGGACGATGACGCCCAGCACCGCCGCCACCGGTTCGATCAGGCCCGAAAGAATGGCGATGCCGGCGGAAAGCCTCTTGCTGTAGCCGACCGAATGCAGGGCCAGCGCCACCACCATGCCTTCGGGAAGATCCTGGATCGAAATGCCCGCCGCCAGCGACCTGGCCCCCACGCTGTCGGGCCCCGCGAAGGCCACGCCGATGGCCAGCCCTTCCGGAAAGTTATGCAGCATGATGGCCATCACGAACAGCCAGGCGCGCTTCATCGCGCGCGAGCGCGACCCTTCGACCCCTTTGACGAAGTGCTCGTGAGGCATGAGGCGATCGATGAGAAACAGGGCGCCCGCGCCGGCCAGTATGCCCAGGCCCACCAGCCCGCCCGCGCCCCAGGGACCCGAACCCTGGTCGCTGGCCACGTTCAGCGCCGGCAGGATGAGCGAGAACGAGCTGGCCGCCAGCATGACGCCGGCGCCGAATCCCAGCAGGGTGTCGGTGAAGCGCTGCGAATAGCTGCGCGACAACAGCAGCGGCACGGTACCCAGCGACGTGGCGCCCGCCGCCCCCAGGCCGCCCAGCAAAGCGCCCTGCATGGCAGCGTCGCCGGCGCTGATGGCTTGGTAGACGTGCACGCAAAGCACACACAGCAGCAGAGCCGTCACTATCCATAGCCAGCGCAGTCCCGGCCCGGCCGGCAGCGGGCTGGGAGGAGCGTTGCGGTTTATGGACGACGAAGCGGGTTTGTTCATGCCGTGCCTCTATGGCTGCGGGTGCGCAGGCGGCTCGCGCTCCTGCAGCATGGTGGAAAACGCGTGGGCCGCGGGAGACAAGGGACGCTGCGCCCGTTTCAACAGAAATAGCGGGCGGCGATAGCGCTCTGCCCGCCTGGTGTTCATGGTAGCCACGCGGCCCAGGGCCAGCAAGTCTTGAACCACTACTTCGGGCAGCATGGCGACGCCCAGGCCCTGCGCCACGGCGCGCGCAATGCCTTCGTTGCTGCCCACTTCGATCGTGTCGCCAAGTTGGACGCCTTCGTCCCGCATCAGACGCTCGGTGACCTCGCGAGTGCCCGAACCGGCCTCCCTCACCAGCCAGCGCGCGCGGCTCAGGCTGCGCGCGTCCACCTCGGCGCTTCCCGTCATGCCGGACCCGGGCGGCGCGACCAGCAGCAAGGTTTCTTCACGCCAGCGCAAGGCGGTGATGCCCGGGTCGCTCACCCCGCCTTCGACCACCGCGACATCGACGATGCAGTCCAGCAGCCCCTGGCCGATGGTGGCCGTATTGCCGACCACGACGCGCAGTTCGACGTCGGGGAACTGCTCGGCGAACAAAGCGAGATAGCCCGGCAGCCAATAGCCGGCGACGGTCGTGCTGGCCCCGATGACCAGGCTGCCCTTCTGCAGGCCGGTGCGGGCGCCCAGATCCTCCAGCGCCGCGCGTTCCAGCGCAAAGATGCCGCGCGCATGTTCGTACAAGGCCCGACCGGCCTCTGTCAGGCGCAGGCCCCGGCCGCCCTTGCCGCGCGCCCCGCCGCGTTCGACCAGGGCCAGGCCCAGTTGTTCTTCGAGCTCGCGCACCGCCTTGGAGGCCGCCGACTGGCTGATGTGCAGCAATTCGGCGCCGCGCGAAAAGCTGCCCCGGGTCGCGACCGTGAAGAATATGCGGGTGAGATGAAGATTCAGTCGCATGGCCCTATGAGTTCAATTCATGCATTTGTGAAAAATGGGTATTGGACTCATATTACTGCAAACTATAAGCTTAAGCCTGACTTCCGTTGGACTTTCATACAGGCAATAGCGCATGACGCAGACCGCCACGCTTTCTTCTTCCCGTTTTTCCATTCTGACTCGCCCGGGCTTCTTGCCTGGCCTGGCCCTGACAGCCGCGCTGGCCGCCGTCGGCACGCTGCTGGCGCAGACGTCCTGGCTGCAACAGGCGGGCCTCAGCCCCCTCACCCTGGCCATCGTTCTGGGCATGGTCGCCGGCAATACCTTCTTCCCCGCCATTGCCGGGCGCACCGCCGCCGGAGTGGATTTTTCCAAGAACCTACTGCTGCGGGCCGGCATCATCCTGTTCGGATTCCGCATCACCTTCCAGGACATCGCCCACATCGGCTGGGCGGGGGTGTTGATCGCCGCCCTGATGGTCGCCTGTACTTTCGTACTGGCCGTGCAGCTGGGCACGCGCGTGCTGCGCATGGACAAACAAACCGCCATGCTCATCGGCGCCGGCAGCGCCATTTGCGGCGCCGCCGCCGTCATGGCGGCCGAGCCCGTCGTCAAGGGCCAGGCGCACAAGGTCACCGTCGCGGTCGCCACGGTGGTGGTGTTCGGCACGCTGGCGATGTTCGCCTATCCGCTTCTCTATCCCCTCATCGGCATGTCGGAGCAGGCCTTCGGCGTCTATGCCGGCTCCACCATCCACGAAGTGGCCCAGGTCGTAGCGGCGGGCTCGGCGGTCAGCGAGGCGGCGGCATCGACGGCGGTGATCGAGAAAATGATGCGGGTGATGATGCTGGCTCCTTTCCTGGTCCTGCTGTCCGGCGTGCTGTCGCGCGGCGAAGGCGGCGGCGCCCGCCGTGTCGTCATCCCCTGGTTTGCGGTATTGTTCATCGCGGCGGCGGGAATCAATTCGCTGCAGCTTCTGCCCGCGGCGGTCGTGCAGGCGATTCTGCATGTGGATGCCGTATTGCTGGCCATGGCCATGGCCGCCCTGGGTCTGCGCACCCGCGCCGGCGCCTTGCGCGAAGCGGGACTGCGCCCCATGCTGCTGGCCGCGACGCTGTTCGCCTTCTTGCTGGTGGGCGGCTATGGCATCAATGTAGCCGTCATGTCTCTGCTTGGATGATGGGCTTTCCGGGTTCTTAGGCGCCGTTGGAGGCGATGCTGTACATGCCGCGCGGTCGGGCGGATCGAGGCAGCGCCCTCCAACGCGCGGCATGTACAACATCGCCTCCAACAGCTTGCATTAGCGGCTTGCCACGGATGCCGCGAACAGACGGCTACTTACTCGGCACAGGGTTTCAGCGCATGCCTCAGGCCGCCTGGAAGGCGTAGCCCTGCTTGCGGAATTCTTCGAGCCGGTTGTAAAGCGTTTTGGGGCTGATGCCCAGCGCCATGGCGGTGCGGCGCTTGTCGCCGCCATAGTATTCGAGCGTGGCCATGATGACCGCGCGCTGTGCCGAATTGAGCGGCGTGCCCACTGCAATCTTGAGCAGGCCGTGCTTGACCTCGAGCCGGCGCGGCTGCCCCTCGGCGTTCATGGGCAGGACTTCGACCTCGTCGTCGGCCAGGATGAAAGCGCGCATGACGGTGTTCTTGAGTTCGCGCACGTTGCCGGGCCAATGGTAGTTTTCGAGCTGGTACAGGGCGTCGGGCGCAAACACCTTGTTGGTGCCTTCTTGTTCGTTGAGCTCATTCAGAAAACGCCGCGCCAGGTAGGCGATATCGCTTTTGCGCTCGCGCAGCGAAGGCACGCGAATGGGGAAGACCGCCAGGCGGTACAGCAGGTCGGACCTGAAGGTATGAGCCTGCACAGCCATCTTGGGGTCGCGGTTGGTGGCGGCGATGATGCGCACGTTGACCTTGCGCTGCTCGGAGCCCCCCACGCGGTGATAGGTGCCGTTCTCGAGCACGCGCAGCAGTTGCACCTGCATGGACAGTGGCATCTCGGTGATTTCATCCAGAAACAAAGTACCCATGTGGGCGCGCCCGAAACAGCCCTCGGTGCTGCTGACCGCGCCGGTGAAGCTGCCCTTTTCGTGGCCGAAGAGTTCGCTTTCAGCCAGCGAGGGGCTGATGGCCCCGCAATTGACGGCGACGAAGGGCTGGTTGCGGCGCGGACTTCGCCCGTGGATGGCGCGGGCCACGACCTCTTTGCCGGTGCCGCTTTCGCCGATGATCAACACGCTGGCTCCGGTGGGAGCCGCCTTGACGATGGAGCGTGCGAGCCGAAAGGCGGCCGGCGAATGCCCGAGGAATCGTGAGGTTTTAATCATGGATGAACCTGGTTTGAATCGAATCCGCGATACCTCGCGGCAGTTGAATCAGCCTGGAGCCGAAGTTGAACAGTACGGCCGGCGCTTCTCCCATCTTCTTTAACCTTCAAGGATAAAGCTTTAGCGAGCCAAAATACATTGGTGTTATCACCCCAGTGGTAACGAAATACTTAGCCAGCAATACGCATGCCGGCGTTCAGGAACTGAAACCCGCCCAGTTCATGAACAAGCGCAACAGATAGGCCACGAGGCCCAAGGCTGCCACGCCGCCCGCCCAGAACAGCAGCAGCCACCCGATGCGGGCCGCCCATGGACGACGCTCCGGCATCAGTGATAGCCCTCGCCGTGCCGGACCTTGCCACGGAACACATAGTAGGACCACGCTGTATACATCAGTATGAACGGCACGATCAACAACGCGCCCACCAGCGCGAACCCCTGGCTTTGAGGCGGTCCCGACGCGTCCCAGATGGAGATGTCGGGCGGAATGATATTGGGCCAGATACTGATGCCCAAACCGCTGTAGCCAAGGAAAATGAGTCCCAGCGTCAGCAGGAACGGACCGGCGTGCGGCTTGCGCCCGAGCATGGCAAGCAAATAGTATGCCGCCAGAGCCACCAACACCGGCACCGGGGCGAACCAGATCAGATTGGGAAAGCTGAACCAGCGGTCGGCGATCGCCGCGTGGGCCAGCGGCGTCCAGATGCTGATGACGACGATGACGGCCAGCAGCACCAGCGTCAATGGACGCGCCAGGGCGCGCATGCGATCGTAAAGAAGGCCTTCGGTCTTGAAGATGAGCCAGGTGCATCCCAGCAGCGCATAGGCCACGATCAGGCCCAGACCGGTGAAGATCGAAAACGGCGTGATCCAGTCGAGCACACCGCCGACATAGCTTCGGTCCGCCACCGTCAGGCCGTCCATGTAGGCGCCCAGCACGACACCCTGGAAGAAAGTGGCGCAGAACGAACCGAAGATGAAGGCCTTGTCCCACCAATGCCGCTTGTCGGGCTCGGCCTTGAAGCGGAACTCGAAGGCGACGCCGCGAAAAATCAGCCCCAGCAGCATGAAGATGAGCGGCAGCATGAAGGCATGCAGTATCACCGCATAGGCCAGCGGAAAGGCCGCCAGCAAGCCTGCTCCGCCCAGCACCAGCCAGGTTTCGTTGCCGTCCCACACCGGCGCGACCGTGTTCATCATGACGTCGCGGTCGTGGGCATCGGGCATGAAGGGAAACAGTATGCCTATGCCCAGATCGAAGCCGTCCATGATCACATACATGAGGATGCCGAAAAGAATGATGATCGCCCACAGCAGCGCCAGATCGATGCCCATGTCCTATCCCCTTGCAGTGTCGTTGGAGCGCTTGCCCTCTTCGGCGGCCGACATCGGCCGGGCCGGCGTGCGCCGCTCTCCGGGGCCGCCCTCCTGGGGCTCGTGGCTTTGCGGCCCGGTGCGTATCAGCCGCAGGATATATACGATGCCCGCGCCGAACAGAATGAAGTACACGACGATGAAAAGCGCCAGCGCCAGCCCGACTTCGCCGGCGCTGTGCGGCGTGACCGCGTCGGCGGTGCGCATCAGCCCGTGGATGATCCAGGGCTGTCGTCCGATTTCAGTCGTATACCAGCCGGCCAGCAGCGCCACCAGCCCCGCTGCGCCCATGCCCAGCGCGAAGCGGTGCAGGCCTCGCTGCCGGTACAGCGTGCCCCGCCATCGCGCCCAGGCGCCCCACAAGCCCAGCGCAATCATCAGCAGGCCCAGCCCCACCATGATGCGGAAGGTCCAGAACACCACGGTGGCGTTGGGCCGGTCTTCGGGCGCGAACTCTTTCAGCCCCTTGAACTGGCCGTCCCAGCTATGGGTCAGGATGAGGCTGCCCAGGTGCGGAATATCGACCGCGAAGCGCGTGCGTTCTTCCTTCATGTCCGGCCAGCCTATGAGTGTCAGCGGCACGGCCTCGCCCGGCTTGTTCTCCCAGTGCCCTTCTATGGCGGCGATCTTGGCGGGCTGATGCTTGAGCGTGTTGAGCCCGTGGAAGTCCCCCACCACGGCCTGCAGCGGCGCGACCAGCAGCAGCATCCACATCGCCATGGAAAGCATCTTGCGCACCGCGGCGCTGTCATTGCCGCGCAGCAGATGCCATCCCGCCGAGGCGGCGACCATGAGAGCGGTGGCCAGGTACGCCGCCAGGGTCATGTGCACCAGGCGGTAGGGAAACGAGGGATTGAGGATGACGGCGACCCAGTCGACGGGCACGACCTGGTTGTTGATGATCTCGTAGCCCTGGGGGGTGTGCATCCAGCTGTTCGAGGCCAGGATCCACGTCGCGGAAATCAGCGTGCCCAACGCCACCATGACGGTGGAGAAAAAATGCAGGCCGGGGCCGACGCGCTTCCAGCCGAACAGCATCACGCCCAGGAAGCCCGCCTCGAGGAAGAAGGCGGTCAGCACCTCGTAGGCCAGCAAGGGGCCGGTGATGCTGCCCGCGAAATCGGAGAACCGGCTCCAGTTGGTGCCGAACTGATAGGCCATGACCACGCCCGACACCACTCCCATGCCGAAATTCACGGCAAACACCTTGACCCAGAAATGGTACAGATCGCGATAGACCGCGTTGGAGGTGCGCAGCCAACAGGCCTCGAGCACGGCAAGATAACTGGCCAGGCCTATGGTGATGGCCGGAAATATGATGTGGAAGGAAATCGTAAAGCCGAACTGAATGCGGGACAACATCAAGGCATCGAGATCCATTCCTGCGCTCCTGTATATCAAGGAAGAAAGCCCGGGTGCCTTCGCGCCACCGCGCGAGCGCCGGCAGGCCGCCTGCCGCCGGACTATTCCATCCATCACACTATAGCGCCGTATGGGCATCCCCGGCCAGGGCCGCGCGCCGCCTTCTGTGCAAACGTCAGGCCGGCGGGCGCCGGGCACGCTGTTTGCGCTCAGCAAGGCCCGATTTCGCAGGAGCGCTGCATGGCCGCCACCTTACGCCTTGCCGAAGCCAAGAATGGACCCCGCACCGTGGTCGCCTTTCCGCGCAGGCAAAACGCCCCGCCCCACGAGTGCGCCTCGCAAGAAGCGCTTGCCCGCAAGCTGGCGGGGCTACTGGAGCTGGATTTCGCCGCGGACTATTCGCCCCACGATCCGCCGCATGCCGGCGGCATCTACTATGTGCCCTCCCGCACCCTGGTGCGGACGGCCGCTCCGGAGCCGTTCGAGCGCTTCGTCCACGACATCCGGGGCGACGAGGATCTGTTCGGCGGCATCGTCCCCTACGACTTCGTCGCCACCAAGGCCATTACGCACGCCCTGCTCCATCCGGACTCCATGGCGCCCGAGGGGTGGAGCCATTCGTTCTCGCGAGACGCCGGGCCGGCCGTCCTGCTGGGCGCCACGGTGTTCAGCATGGCCGACGCCCGGCTGGCGGGGATCCGGCTTCTGGCGCTGGGCCCCATCCGCATCAAGCCGGTGCGGGCGAGCGGAGGCCGGGGCCAGATCCTGGCCTCGGACCGCCGCGAGTTCGAAGAGGCGCTCGCGGCCCAGGACGAAGAAGAGATCGCCCGCCACGGCCTGGTACTGGAAGAACACCTGCGGGATGTCGAAACCTACAGTGTCGGACAGGCTCGCGCAGGCGGCATGACGATATCGTATGTGGGCACGCAATCGTTGACGCCCGATAATGAAGCGCAGCTGGTCTACGGCGGATCGAGCCTGCTTTGCGCGCGAGGCGGCTATGACGAGCTTCTGGCGCTGCCGCTGGACGAGGCCCAGCGCGAGGCGGTACGCCTGGCCCGCCTTTACGACGCCGCGGCCCAGCGATGTTATCCCGGCCTGTTCGCTTCGCGCCGCAACTACGACGTCGCGCGCGGCAAAGATGCCCGCGGACGCATCAAGGCCGGCGTGCTGGAACAAAGCTGGCGCGCCGGCGGCGCCAGCTTCGCCGAAGCGTGCGCGCTGGAGGCTTTTCGCGCTTCGCCGGAGCTGAATGTGGTGCGCGCCTATACCTGCGAGCGCTACGGAGAACATTACAGCGCGCCCCGCGACGCCCAGATCGTCTATCGGGGCGACGACCCTGAAACCGGCTTCATCACCAAATTCGGTGCAATCGATTCTCATGGCGACTCTGAGTGAAAACATACTCATCCCTGTGGAGGGCCAGCACATTGCAGGCACTTTCCTGGAGCCCTCCAACAAAGTGCCGGGGGTGCTCTTCATCCATGGCTGGGGCGGCAGCCAGGATTTCGACCTGCTGCGCGCCCGCGGCCTGGCCGGCCTGGGCTGCGTCTGCCTTACCTTCGACCTGCGCGGCCACGCCGCCACGCTGGAGCAGCAGATGAAGGTCTCGCGCGAGGACAATCTGCGCGACGTCATGGCCGCCTATGATTCGCTGGCCGCCCATCCGGCCATCGACGCTTCGGCCATCGCCGTGGTGGGCAGCAGCTACGGCGGCTATCTGGCGGCCATCCTGACCAGCCTGCGTTCGGTCAAGTGGCTGGCCCTGCATGTGCCGGCCCTGTATCGGGACGATGAATGGATGCTGCCCAAGCGCCAGTTGAACCGCGAAAGCCTCACGGCCTACCGCCTGAGCACGGTGACGCCGAACGACAATCGCGCCCTGGCGGCCTGCCGGCGCTTCCGGGGAGACGTGCTGATCGTCGAGGCCGAGCATGACGATTTCGTGCCCCATTCCACCATCATGAACTATCGCGCGGCCTTCCAGGAGGCGCATTCATTGACCCATCGCATTGTCGACGAGGCCGACCATGGTTTGACCCGCAAGGAAGCCCAGCGCTCCTACACCTCCATTCTGCTCAATTGGGCCACGGAAATGGTAGTGGGCGCGCGCATGTCGCCCAGCCGGGTATGAAACTTGCATCGCACTGCGGCATACAAAGCTGATGGAGCAATGCATGCGTGAACGGTCCGGGACGCCGCGAACGGTCAAAGTATTGACTGTGAACGTACATAAGGGCTTTACGATATTCAACAGACGTTTCATTTTGCACGAACTGCGCGAAGCAATCCGCAGCACGGCACCGGACGTCATTTTCCTGCAGGAAGTCCTGGGCGAGCACCATCGCCACGCGGCCAGGCTGCACGGCTGGCCCACCACCTCGCACTACGAGTTCCTGGCCGACACCATCTGGTCGGATTTCGCCTATGGGCGCAATGCCGTCTACCCCGCCGGCCATCATGGCAACGCTGTGCTGTCCAAGTATCCGATTTCCACTTACGAGAACCACGACGTCAGCATCAATCGCCATGAAGCGCGCGGAATCCTGCACTGCGTAATCGAATCGCCCGATCGCGACCTGCGGCTGCATGCCGTATGCGTACATCTGGGCTTGCGCGAGACGCACAGGCGGCAGCAGCTAAGGCGCTTGTGCGAACTCGTCCACTCGGTGCCCGACGGCGAGCCGGCCATCGTGGCGGGCGATTTCAACGACTGGCGCCTGAAGGCCAGCGGGCACTTGCGCGACTGCGGGCTGGTGGACGTATTCGCCGCGGCCCACGGACGCCCCGTGCGCACCTTTCCAGCCCGCTGCCCCCTGCTGCAGCTCGACCGCATCTATGTGCGCAACGTGGCCAGACACCGGCCCGTGGCGATGGCCCGCAGACCCTGGAACACCCTGTCGGACCATCTCCCGCTCGTCGCGGAGATCGATGTATGAGCAGCCCCTGGCGCGAAGGCAACGAGTTCGTGTTGCTGGAGAATGGCGAGGCCTACTACCCGCGGGTCAACGAAGCCATCGATCAGGCGCGCTCTGAAGTCCTGATCGAAACCTTCATCCTGTTCGACGACAAGGTGGGCCGCGCCCTGAGGCAGAAGCTGATCGACGCCGCCGGCCGCGGCGTCCAGGTGGACATCACCGTGGACGGCTACGGTTCGGACACCCTGTCGGACGAATTCATCAAGGGGCTCACCGACTCGGGAGTACGGCTGCACGTGTTCGACCCGCGCCCGCGACTGATGGGGGTGCGCACCAATCTGTTCCGCCGCATGCACCGCAAGATCGTGGCGGTGGACGGGCGGCTCGCCTTCATAGGCGGCATCAATTTCTCGGCCGACCACCTGCCCGATTTCGGACCCATGGCCAAGCAGGACTACGCCGTGCAGGTGCGAGGCCCCCTGGCCTCGGACATGGCCAACTACGTGCGCGAGGTGCTCAAGGCGGCGCGGGTGGCCCGGCGGCCCTGGCGGCGGGTGCCCAAGCTTGCGCCGCCCAAGGGCGACGCAAGCGGCCGCCTGATCGTGCGCGACAACGACGCCAATCCCACGTCCATAGAAAGCGCCTACCGCGTCGCGATCCGGGGCGCCCACCACGACATCCTGATCGCCAATGCCTACTTTTTCCCGGGCTATAGATTGCTGCGCGACCTGGTCAATGCAGCGCGGCGCGGGGTGCGCGTGCGCCTGATCCTGCAGGGCGAGCCCGACATGAAAGTCGCCCAGATGGCGGCGGAGATGCTTTACGACTATCTGGAGTCGGCCGGCATCCAGATCTACGAGTACTGCGACCGGCCCCTCCATGGCAAGGTCGCCTGCATCGATCAGCGCTGGGCCACGGTGGGATCCAGCAACCTGGACCCCTTCAGCCTGGCGCTCAACCTCGAAGCCAATGTCGTGATCCATGATCGGGAATTCAACCAGACCCTGCGCGACAATCTCGAGCGTCTCATGGAGAACCACTGCCGCCGCATTGCGAGGCAGCAGACCCGCAAGAGCTGGCTGCGCCGCCCCTGGGTCAGCGTGCTCGTATTTCACTTCCTGCGCCGCTTCCCCGCCTGGGCGGGCAGCCTGCCGGCGCACAAGCCCCGCCTCGAATCTCTGGGCGCCGACGCCATCGTCGAAACCGGAAGCCAGGAGTCCGCATGAACAGCCGTTTTTTGCAAGCAAGGGCCAGCGGCATACCCTGGGGCTGGATCACCCGCATTCTCACCGGCCTGATGGTGGCGGCCGCCGTGGTGCTGCTGTTCAATCTGGCGCGCAAGCTGGACTGGATGCAGGTGCTGCGCTCGGCGGGCGAGATCGGCACGCCGACCATCGCGGCGGCGATGGGCATCGCGGTGCTTGGCCATCTGGTCTATACGACCTTCGACCTGCTGGCCAAGCGCTATGCCCCGACGCCTTTGCGCGCATGGCAGGTCATGGGAATCGCTGCGATCAGCTATGCCATGAACCTCAACCTGGGCGTGCTGGTCGGCGGCGTGGCGGTCCGCCTGCGGCTGTACCACCAGTTGGGTGTGCGCGCCTCGACGGCCGGACGCGTCGTGGCGTTCGCCACCCTGACCAACTGGATAGGCTACGGCTGGCTGGCCGGCGCCTTGTTCATGGCCGACGCCATGCCGCTGCCGGGCGCATGGGACGTCGGCCGTACAGTGATCCAGCTCACGGGCCTGGCCATGGTGGCGGGCGTGGTGGTGTATCTGGGCCTGTGCGCTTTTTCACGCCGCCGTGTATGGACAGTGCGCGGCCAGCGCTTCGAACTGCCGCCGGTGGGGCAGGCGTTCGCGCAATGCGGATTGGCGGCGGTGTCCTGGATCTTGATGGGCGGCGTCATCTACATATTGCTGGGCGGGGAAATCGCTTATGCGTCCGTGCTGGGCATACTGCTTTTCTGCAGCATTGCGGCCCTCATCGCCCACATCCCCGGCGGGCTGGGCGTGAACGAAGCGATTTTCGTGGGCGCCCTCTCGGGCACCCTGCCGGCCCACCAAGTGCTTGCCGCGGTACTGATGTACCGCATTCTGTACTGCGTCGTGCCTCTGACGCTGGCCGTGCCCGCCTACCTGCTGATCGAAGCCCGCCTGCGGGGCAGGAAAAATGCAGGGTCCGAGGGCGGCAAGAAGGAGCGTCCGGACGCGGAAAAGCGGTAGCAGCACATACATGACCCAACCGTTATCAAGGAGATCGACATGGCGACACGCGAACAACGACCCGACCAGGGAGTCCAGGACGACGACACCCGCCGTGAAGAGCAGAAAAGCCACGGCACCCAGCAGAACCGCAGCAAGAAGGAAGGACACACGAGCCAGATCGGCTCGGGGCAGGACCAGCAAAGCAGCCGCACCCGCGGCAAGAGCGGCAACCAGCCGTAAGGCCGCCATGCAGCCCGTGCCGGCGTCGCTGCGCGACAACGCGCCGCGGCTGCATTATTCGAGCGATCTTCAGCCCGGGATCAGCCGCAAGCGCTCGGGACGCGGATTCCGCTACTGCCATCCGGACGGGCGGCCTGTAACCGATAAAAAACTGCTCGCGCGCATCAAGGCGCTGGCCATTCCGCCCGCCTATACCGAAGTATGGATCAGCCCCAGCGCCGAGGGACACCTGCAAGCGACCGGTCGCGACGCCAAGGGCCGAAAGCAGTATCGCTATCACGACCTGTGGCAGGCGCAGCGTCGCCTCAGCAACTATGGCCAGCTGAGCCAGTTCGCGCAAGCGCTGCCGCGCATACGCAGACGGGTGGCGCGCGATATGGCGGCGCGGAACTTGAACCGGGACAAAGTGGCCGCCCTGGTGGTTCAACTGCTGGAAACCACCTTGATACGCATCGGCAGCCGCGAATATGCGCGGCGCAACAAAAGCTATGGCCTCACCACGCTGAAATCCCGCCATGCGACGCTCGCGCACGGCGGCGTGCGTTTCCGCTTCCGCGGCAAAAGCGGCGTGATGCACGATGTGGCGGTCAACGATCGCCGCATCGCACGCGCCGTGCGGCGCTGCATGGAGCTTCCCGGCCAGGAGCTGTTCCAGTATCTTGACTCGGAAGGCGAAGCCCACGGCCTGGACTCGAATACCGTGAACGCCTATCTGAAGCAGGCCAGCGGCGCCGACTTCACCGCCAAAGACTATCGCACCTGGGCGGGCTCGCTCAAGGCCTTCACGGCCCTGCAGCGCCATGCCGAGGCGGGGACGCCCGATCGCGCCACCGTGGTCAGGGTGGTCAAGGAAGTGGCGCGGGCTTTGAACAATACCCCGGCGGTCTGCCGCGCATGCTACATACACCCGGCCATCATCGAAGCCTATATGGCGGGGAAACTGCCCGATAAAGAAGCCTGCAGCACTCCACGGGGCCTGCGCGCGGACGAGCGCCGTCTGCTCGCCTTCCTGAGCCGGTGTGAAACAATCGGGAACACGGATTGCTGAAACAGGCTGCACTATACTGCTGGAGGTCCGGATCATGGCTCGTGTCATCTGGAAAGGCGCCATTACTTTCGGCTTGGTTCATGTCCCCATCGTGTTGCATCCGGCCACGCGCGTGACGCGCCTGGATTTCGACTGGATAGACAAGCGCGACAACTCTCCCGTAGGCTACCAGCGCATCAACAAGCGCACCGGCAAGCCGATCGAAGCCGAGAACATCGTCAAAGGCTACGAGTATGAAAAAGGCGACTACGTCTTTTTGAACGACGACGACTTCAAGCGCGCCAACACCGCCGCGACCCAGTCGATAGACGTGCTGAGCTTCGTGCAGGCCTCTGAAGTCCCCCTTTATTACTTCGACACCCCCTACTACCTGGCGCCCGACAAGCGGGGCGACAAAGGCTATGTGCTGTTCCGCGAAGTGCTGCGCAAGAGCGGCCTGCTGGCCCTGGCCTCGGTCGTGCTGCATTCCAAGCAGTATCTGGCCGCCATGCTTCCCCTGGACGACGTCCTGATGCTGGTCACCATGCGCTACGCGGACGAAATCCGCGACGCCGGAGAACTGGACATTCCCCAGGGAAAGGACAGCGCGCCCAGCGCGCGCGAGATGCAGATGGCCTCGCGCCTGCTCGAGGACATGACCCAGCCCTGGGATCCGGAACAATACCGGGACGAATACCGCGACGATCTCATGGCCACCATCGAAGAAAAGATCGCCTCGGGAAGAACCCACTCTCTGGAGGAAGCCGAAGAAGCGCCGCGCCGCAAATCGGGCAAGGTGATCGACCTCATGTCCATGCTGCAGCGCAGCATAGAAGAGCGCGGCGGCGGGTCGGACAAGGCCGCTTCCGGACCGGCAAAAAAAACACCCTCAGCGCGCAAGACTTCCAAGACGGCCGCCAAGAAACGCGCGCCGGCCAAGAAGGCCGCGGCAAAGAAATCCACATCCGCGGGAACGCGGCGCAAGACGGCTTGACCTGACTTTCTCTCCCGCAACGTGAAATGGCTTAATGTCAGCAAGGTGATCCCAATTGAAAACCCGGCTGGAAACCTATCGTCAGAAGCGCGATTTTCGCGTTACCCATGAGCCCCAGGGACGACGTTCGTCGAAGTCGTCCCGACACGCCCTGCGCTACGTCATACAGCGGCACCAGGCACGGCGTCTGCACTACGACTTTCGCCTGGAGATCGACGGCGTGCTGGTGAGCTGGGCCGTGCCCAAAGGCCCATCGCTGGACCCTTCGGTCAAGCGCCTGGCCGTCCATGTCGAAGACCATCCGCTGGAATATGGCGACTTCGAGGGCGAGATTCCGGTCGGCCAGTACGGCGCCGGCCACGTGGACATCTGGGACAGCGGAAGTTGGACGCCTTCTTCCGATCCGGCGCGGGGGCTGGCAGACGGCCACCTGAAATTCGAGCTCGACGGAGGCCTGAAAGGCGAATGGGTGTTGCTGCGCACCGGCAAAGAGGACACGCAATGGCTTTTGCGCAAGCTGGACGACGAGTATGCGCGGCCCGGCCATGACGCCGAACAGGACGGCGAACCGCGCGACGGCGTCGCGGCGGCGATGCCGGAGAGCCATGCGAAGCCCATCGCCCCGGCGAAGGCGAAGGCGCGCAGGACGCGCGCGCCCAAGTCGCAGCGCGAGCTGCCCGCTACGCTGTCGGCCCAGTTGGCCACGCTGGTCGACCGCCCTCCCACAGGCCCGGGCTGGTCGTATGAAGTCAAGTACGATGGCTACCGCATCCTGTGCCGCCTCGAAGGCAAGACGGTGAAGCTGGTCAGCCGCAACGGCAACGAATGGAATGCGCGCATGAAAGGCCTGGCGCGTAGCCTGGGCCAACTGGGGCTGGGAGACGGCTGGATAGACGGCGAAGTCGTCTGCTTCGACGAGCAGGGCATCAGCCGCTTCCAGGCGCTGCAGCAGGCGCTGGACGGCGCGTCGAACGATCTGGTCTTCGTCGCCTTCGACCTGCCCTTCTGGAACGGGACCGACCTGCGCCCTCTTCCCTTGTCGGAGCGCCAGCAGCGCCTGGAAGAACTGCTCGAGCAAGTGCCGGCGGACAGCCCCATCATGTTCACCCAGAAGCTGGACATCTCCAGCGACACCGAGGGCGCGAGCGCCTGGACCGAAGCCTGCCGCCTGAGCCTCGAGGGCCTGATCTGCAAGAAGAAGGACGCCGCCTACACCGAAGGGCGAAGCACCACCTGGCTGAAGCTCAAGTGCAGGCCCCAGCAGGAATTCGTGGTGGGAGGCTATACCGAACCTTCGGGCGCGCGCTCGCATCTGGGGGCGCTGCTGGTGGGCCTGCGCGACGGCAAAAAACTGAACTACGCGGGCCGGGTGGGCACGGGGTTCACGCAGGCCACGCTCAAGGACCTGCACGAGCGGCTGCAAAAGCTGCATCGCAAGACCAGCCCGTTTGCCACCGCCACCGAGGGACGGGGCCGCTATGGCCGGAGCAGCGGAGCCGTCCAATGGGTCAGCCCCAAGCTGGTTGCCGAAGTGGACTACGCCGGATGGACCGAAGACGGGCTGCTGCGCCAGGCCGCCTTCCGGGGCCTGCGCGAGGATAAACCTCCGTCGGCCGTCACAGGCGAACAGGCAACGACGCCCGAGGCGCTCGAAGCGGATATGGCGGACGAAGCGGACGGCCGCCGCAAACGCCGGACGCGGGGCGACACGGACAGGCCTGCCGGTAAGAAAACACGAAAAGGCCCCGTCGTGGTCGGCGGCGTCACCGTCACCCATCCGGAACGCATCATCTACACCAAGCCGAACTTCAGCAAAAAGGCGTTGATCGAATACTACGATTCGGTCGCCGAACTGATGCTGCCCCATTTGCTGAAACGGCGAGTAGCGTTATTGCGCTGCCCGCAGGGCACCAACGCCACATGTTTTTTTCAGAAGCACCTGCGCAGCGAAGCGCCCGCGGGCATCATGCTGGACGGCGAACAGGTGGTCGTGGAAAACGCCCGGGGCCTGCTCGAGCTGGCGCAGTTCGGCGTCATCGAGTTCCATACCTGGGGCTCCTCCCTGCCCCGGCCCGAGCGGCCCGACCGCATCACGCTCGATCTGGATCCCGACCCGGACATTCCATGGGCCGATATCGTGGTTGCCGCGCGCCTGGTCCAGCGCCTGATGGAAGAGGCCGGCCTGGTCCCCTACCTGAAAACCACCGGCGGCAAAGGCTTGCATCTGGTGGCTCCCATCAAGGCGGCGCACTCCTGGGACACGGTCAAGGGCTTTTCGCGCGCGATGGCCGCCTATCTGGCGCGGGAGGCTCCCGCGCAATTCACGGCCAGCGTCTCGAAGGCGCGCCGCAAGGGGCTGATCTTTGTCGACTACCTGCGCAACGGCAACGGCGCCACCGCCATCGCCGCATTTTCGGCGCGGGCGCGCCAGGGCGCGCCCGTGTCCATGCCGTTGGCGTGGGACGAACTGGACTCGCGGCACGACCTGCGTGCCGCGCAGTTCAACATTACCAACGCCTTGCACCACCGCCGCGAACAGGGCGGCGACCCCTGGCACGACTATGCGTCGAACCGCAAGGCCCTGCGCCTGGGGTTTCAGAAAGAACTGCAGGCCTGACTCGACCTGACCGCTCTTACTTCTTGCGTCCCCCGGCCCGATCGGCGTCGTCCTTCATGCCGCCCGGGTCACGCACGTCTTCGTCCGAAATACCCGGAGGCAGAAGATTCCAATCGGCGCCCGCGCGGTTGGGATCCGCGGGGTGGTTGCCGACCGTCCGCTGCTGCTTGGGCTGCCGCCCCGCTTCGTGACTGTCCGGCTTGCTCAGCTCATCGGGCTTTTGCGCGGACTTGCCGGAGCGCCTGGCGCCCTTTTCGTCGTCCCGCCCGCCGGCCGCGTAGCGTTCGGTTTCCGAATCTTTCCGCCCTGTGTTAGGCGCCATGGATCACCTCCGCATGTGGTCGGAAGACAGGCATTTGCCCAACAGCAAGCCGATCACCCCGGCGATGCACACGGCCTTCCATGCGTGCTCGTGCACACACTCGTCGGTGGCCTGCGACACGGCGTGATAGCTCTCTTTGAGCGTATGCCGGTAATTGCCGGCTTCCAGACGCGCCAATTCGAGCTGATTCTTCAAGCGGCCGCGCGCGGCCTCGATTTCCGCCCCGCTGTAGCTGGCTGTGGAACGCAGCAGTTCTTCCGCACTGCTGATCAGATCTTTGAAGCTGGAAGAAACGTCCTCGCGTTTTGCATCGGCGTCGTTTCGTGCTGGATTCTGGGCCATATCCACTCCTTTTCGCTATGACTATATGAATCGGACGCCCTTCGCGGGGCGCCCACCAGGGAAGAACGTGGAGCAAACGCTGTGCCGGGCGCTTTGATCCTGCCCGGACTCAGTCCGACTCCGCCGGCGGCCGGTCGACGCCCGGCGTCTGCTGCGGGTCGACGCCCGGCATCAGGTCGGGAATGGCGTCCGGCGGCACACGCTTGGGTTGCGCCTCGTCCTTACCTGGCGCGCCGCCCGGCGTCGCCGGCGTGTTCTTTTCCCGATCCTGGCCGGGGCGCTTGGCCCCGCCGTGTGTCTGTATAGATGATGCTTGCATGAGATTCCCCTCTTTGCTCATCGGCCGGCCCACCATTGTTTCAAGGTGGATCTCAAGACGGCGGTGCGCTCGTCGTCCTTGCTCAGCGCTTCGAAATAAGCGCGCGCCTGCTTCCATGGAATGTGCGGCGGCAGGGGCGGCACGTTGGGATCGACCACCGCTTCGAGCACGGTGGGCCGATCCGCGCTCAAGGCGTCCTCCCAGGCGGGCGCGATGCCTTCGGGCCGATCCACGCGCACGCCATGCAGACCCAGCATGCGCCCGTAGTCGGCATAGGGAAATGGCGGCAGCCGCTGGGTCACGTCCACGCGCGGGTCGCCCGCGGCGCGCTGCTCCCACGTGACTTCGTTGAGATCGCCGTTGTTCAGCACCATGACGACCAGGGTCGGATTCTGCCAATCACGCCAGCGGTTGGCGATGGTGATCAATTCGTTCAGGCCGTTCATCTGCATGGCGCCATCGCCGACCAAAGCAAGCACCGGCCTGCCGGGACTGGCCAGCTTCGCCGCCAGCGCATAGGGCACGCCGCAGCCCATGGTGGCCAGGCCGCCGGACAGCGAGGCCTGCATGCCGGGGCGCAGCTTGATGTCGCGCGCATACCAGTTGGCCGCCGTGCCGGAATCGCAGGTGATGATGCTGTCGTCCGGCAGGCGCGGGGACAGTTCCCAGAACACGCGCTGCGGATTGATCGGCTTGGCCTCGACCATGGCGCGGGCCTCCATCTTGCGCCACCATTCCGCGACCTGCTCTTCGACCTTGCTGCGCCATGACGAGTCGCCGCTCGGCTCGAGAAAAGGGACCAGGGCCTGCAGAGTCTGCTTGGCGTCGCCCACGAGCCCGACTTCGACCGGATAGCGGAGATTGAGCATGCTGCCGTCCCGGTCTATCTGCACCGCCCTGGCCTGCCCTTCGGGCGGCAAGAACTCCGAGTACGGAAAGGAAGTTCCCACCATCAACAGCGTGTCGCAGCCGTTCATCAGCTCCCAGCTGGGCTGGGTGCCCAGCATGCCGATGGAGCCCGTCACATAAGGCAAGGTATCGTCCAGCGCCGGCTTTCCCAGCAGCGCCTTGGCCACGCCCGCGCCTAGCGTATCGGCGACCTGCCGCAACTCTTCCTCGGCGCCCAGGGCGCCCGCGCCCACCAGCATGGCGACGCGCTTGCCCTTGTTGAGGACCTCCGCGGCGTTGCGCAGCGCATGCGCATCGGGCACGTTGGCGTGATGGGTATAGCCGATGCCGGTATGGGTGACGCCATGCTCGCGCGGCGGCGCTTCCACGGCCGGCAGGACCTGCACGTCGTTGGGCAGGATGACGCAGGTCACGGTGCGCCGCTCCATGGCAATGCGCAGTGCGCGATCGATCAGATGACGCACCTGCGTGGGGGTGCTCGCCGTATGGACGAAGTCGCGCGCCACATCCTTGAACAGGCTGTGCAGGTCGACCTCCTGCTGATAGTTGGTGCCCAGAGCGCTGCGGGCTTGCTGCCCCACGATGGCCACCACCGGCTGATGATCCATCCTGGCGTCGTACAGGCCATTGGCGAGATGGATGGCGCCCGGCCCCGACGTGGCCGCGCACACGCCCACTTGGCCGGTAAATTTGGCATGGGCGCAGGCCATCAGGGCGGCTGCCTCTTCGTGCCGGGTCTGGATGAACTCCAGAGTGGAGGCGCCGCGGCCGAAAGCCGCCATCAGGCCGTTGATGCCGTCGCCCGGATAGCCGAACACGCGCTTGATGCCCCACTGGCCCAGGCGCTTGACGATAAAGTCCGATACGTTTTCCATTTTCCGCTTTCCTGCTTGCTTGCAAGCAGGAAAGGCAGCAACCCCCATGCCCGTCGGGCATGGTTTCGGAAGGCTTCAAGTCATGTGGCGGCCGCCCCTTGTCCGGCGAGCCGACCGTCTCGAGACGATGCGAGTCACTGCACGTTCAGACGAGTTCGCGCTGATGCGGCGCGGAGAAGTCCATGACGGGCCCGGCGGGAACGATGCCGGTCGGATTGATCTGCGTGTGGCTGCGGTAGTAGTGGTTTTTGATGTGCTGCATGTCCACGGTGGCGGCGACGCCCGGATATTGGTACAGTTCGCGCGTGAATCCCCACAGGCCGGGAAAATCCACCAGGCGCTTCAGGTTGCACTTGAAGTGGCCGTAGTACACCGGGTCGAATCGCAACAGGGTCGTGAACAGCCGCCAGTCGGCCTCGGTCAGTGCGGCCCCCGTCAGGTAGCGCTGCTTGAGCAGGCGGCGCTCCATTCTGTCGAGCGCCTGGAACAGCTCGTGAACCGCCTGCTCGTAGGCCTCTTGCGAGGTGGCGAAGCCGGCGCGGTAGACGCCGTTGTTGATGTTGGCATAGACGTCGGCATTGACCTCGTCTATCTGCGCGCGCAATTCGGCCGGATAGTAATCGCCGGCGGCTGCGCCCACGCCGTCGAACGCGCTGTTGAGCATGCGGATGATTTCGGACGACTCGTTGTTGACGATGGTGCGCCGCTGCTTGTCCCACAGTACCGGCACCGTGACGCGCCCCGTGTACGCGGGCTGCGCCAGCGTATACAGCTGATGCATATAGCTGGCATGGTTGACATGGTCGGGCACCACGCCTTCGTCGGGCTCGAAGGTCCAGCCGTGAAGCGCCATCAACGGATTGACCACCGACACGCTTATCATGGAATCCAATTGCTTGATCGCGCGGAATATCAATGCGCGATGGGCCCAGGGACAGGCCAGCGAGACATAAAGATGGTAACGCTGCGGCTCGGCCGCAAAGCCGCCTTCGCCCGAAGGGCCCGGCGCGCCGTCCGGCGTGATCCAGTTGCGGAATTGCGCCTCGCTGCGCACGAAGCGCCCGCCCGTGCTTTTCGTGTCGTACCACTGGTCGGTCCATTGACCGTCTATCAGCAAACCCATGCATTCACCTTTCGCTGGTTCCGAAGCTGGAAAGCTCCTCGAGTATCGGACAATCGGGGCGGTCGTCGCCATGGCAGCAGTCTGCCAGAACCTGAAGCTGGTCGCGAATGGACTGCAGCTTGGCGATGTCCTGGTCGAGCTCGCCGATGTACTGGCGCGCCAGGCGATTGACGTCCTGGCTCTTGCGGCCTTTGTCCTTCCAGAGGCCGACCAGCATGCGGATGCGCTCGAGCGAAAACCCGAGGTCGCGCGCGCGCCGGATGAACCTCAGCGTCTGGACGTCGACCTCGCCGTACTGGCGATATCCGGCCGACGAGCGCTCGGCGGCCGGCATCAGGCCCACGCTCTCGTAGTAGCGTATCATCTTCGCCGTCACGCCCGAGGCCTCGGCGGCCTGGCCAATATTCATGTCGCTATCCTCCGGTGCCGCCGTTTCGGCCCTGGCTTGACCTTACCACGGCGGCAAGGTTTAAAGTGAATGTCCCTTCTTTTTCGGAGAACAGACATGCTCGAATTTCGCGTCCAGGACATGACCTGCAATCATTGCGCCGGCGCCATCACCAAGGCCGTCAAGCAGGTTGCTCCCCAGGCTTCCGTCGAGGTCGACCTCGATCAGCACCGGGTGCGGGTGCAGGGCGAGGCCGACGGCGACGCGGTCAAGGCCGCCATCGCGGACGCCGGCTATACGCCCGAACCGGCCGGCAACTGAAACCCCCGCAGGCGCAAGGCGTTGCCCAGTACGAAGACGCTGGACAGCGCCATGGCGCCCGCCGCAAATACGGGCGACATCAGCACGCCCATCACCGGGTACAGCACGCCCGCCGCCACAGGAATCAGCGCCGTGTTGTAGGCGAAGGCCCAGAACAGGTTCTGGCGTATGTTGCGCAGCGTGGCGCGCGACAGCGCCAGGGCGCCGGGCACGCCCGTCAGGTCTCCCGACATCAGCACCACGTCGGCCGCCTCCATGGCGACGTCGGTTCCCGTGCCCACCGCGACACCCACATCGGCCGCCGCCAGGGCGGGCGCATCGTTGATGCCATCGCCCACGAAAGCCAGCGCGCCATGCTGCTCGCGCAGCCGCTCCACCTCGCTGACCTTGCCCTCGGGCATCACCTCGGCCACGACTTCATCGATGCCCAGCTGGCGTGCGATGGCCTGCGCGGTACGACGATCGTCGCCCGTAATCATGGCCACCTTCAGGCCCAGGTCGTGCAGGGCAGCAATGGCCTGCGCCGTAGTGGGCTTGATGGGGTCGGCCACCGCCAGCATGGCGGCCAGGCGGCCGTCGATGGCGGCATAGATGGGCGTCTTGCCTTCGTCCGCCAAACGCCGGGCGTCATCGCCGAACCGTTGCGGCTCGATGCCCAACTTGCGCATGTAGCGGTCGGCGCCGATCTCGATGCGCCTGCCGCCGGCCACGCCCCATACGCCCGACCCCGTGTCCGCCTGGAACTGCTCGACGTCCGGAAGAGCCAGCGCCTCCGCCTGGGCCGCGGCCACCAGCGCCTGGGCGATGGGATGCTCGGAATGCCCTTCGACCGCGGCGATGTGGGCCAGCACGTCGGCGCGCTCCCAGCCGTCGGCCACGATGAGATCGGTCAGCGCGGGTTTGCCCAGGGTCAGGGTGCCGGTCTTGTCGAAAGCCACCACCCGGGTTTCGGCGAATTGCTGCAAGGCCTCGCCGCGGCGAAAGAAAATGCCCATCTGGGCGCCCCGCCCCATGCCGACCATGATGGAAGTGGGCGTGGCCAGGCCCATGGCGCACGGGCAGGCGACGATCAGCACTGCCACGCCGTTGACCAGGGCGAAGGTAAGCGCGGGCGACGGGCCCCAAAAGAACCAGACCGCGCAAGTCAGGATGGCCACGGCAATGACCGCCGGCACGAACCACATGGTGATGCGGTCGACCAATGCCTGGATGGGCAGCTTGGCGGCCTGGGCGTGCTCGACCATGGCGATGATGCGGGCCAGCACCGTCTCGGCGCCCACCTGGGTGGCCCGGTAGGTGAGCGAACCCGACTGGTTCACTGTTCCACCCACCACCGCGTCGCCCTCGCGCTTGCGCACAGGGTCCGGCTCGCCGGTAATCATCGATTCGTCGACGAAGCTTTCACCGGACACGACCTCGCCGTCCACGGCCAGCCTTTCGCCCGGCCGCGCCAGCAGCGTATCTCCCGCCACGACCTGGTCGATGGGCAGCTCGGCGTAAGCGCCGTCGCGCTGCACGCGCGCCGTGCGCGGCTGCAGGGTCATGAGCCGCTTGATGGCTTCGGACGTCCGCCCCTTGGCGCGCGCCTCGAGATATCGTCCCAGCAGGATCAAGGTGGCGATGACGGCGGCCGCCTCGAAGTACACATGGACGGTGCCAGGGGGCAGCAGGCCCGGCAGGAAGGTGGCCACTACGGAATAAATGTAGGCGGCGCCCGCGCCGACCGCCACCAGTGAATTCATGTCGGGCGCGCCGCGCAGCAGCGCCGGTATGCCGCGCAGGAAGAAACGCCGTCCCGGCCCCGCCAGCACCAGCGTGGTCAGTACGAACTGCAGGCGCCAGCTGAACTCCACCCCGATGGTGTCCATGATGAAGTGGTGCACCGGCACGAAAAAGTGCGAGCCCATCTCCAGCAGGAAAACCGGCAGGGTCAGGACGAAGGCGATGATGAGCGCCCGGCGCAGTTCGGCGCTTTCGGCCCGCTGCCGCTCGGCCAGCTCGTCCTGCGCGGCGGTGTCGGCCCGCGCCTGGCGAGCCTCGTAGCCGGCCTTGCCGACCGCCTGGATGGCCGCCTGCACGTCGGGCGCCTGTTCAAAATACACCTGGGCCTTCTGTGTGGCCAGGTTCACACTGGCGTCCGCCACGCCGGGCACGGCCTTGAGGGCGCGCTCGACGCGCCCCACGCACGAGGCGCAAGTCATGCCCTCGACGTCGAAGGTGACCGGCTTTACGGGCTGCTGTGTGGGCGCGGATGCGCCTGAAAAATTGGCATTCATGGCTGGACGGCACATAGGCCTCTGGTTTTTACGATAGGACCACTGTAAACCTTGCCATCGTGTCAAGGTCAAGTGTCGCAAATGGCAGACGCTTTGCTCGCCGCAGACGCTTACAAGAAGATATTTTTTGATTCTTGTGAAGCTTTTCGTATATAAACTCAAGGCAAAATCGGCAGCCCGCCATCCCTTCATAAAGAGACGAAACCATGAGAAGAACGACCCTGATACTGGCCCTGGCCGGCCTGGGCGCGCTGGCCGCATGCCAGACGCCCTCGCATTCGCACGGCGGTTCCGGCAATTCCGAATTCAACTGCATTGCCGGCACCGTGGGCGGCGCCGTCATCGGCGGCCTGTTGGGCAGCACCATCGGCGGCGGACGCGGACGCACCGCCGCCACGGCCGTGGGCATTGGCGCGGGCGGCTATCTCGGAAACCGGATGGGGTGCAAATAATGAGACACGTCACGATCAAACCCATCGCCGCCATGGCATTCGCGCTGGCCCTGCTTGGCACCGGCTACGCCCAGACCCGGCCCGCGGCCCAGGTCGAACTCACGCCCGAGCATTTCTCCCAGCTCGATCGCAACAAGAGCGGGGGCATCAGCAAGGACGAATACGAACAGTTCATGCGCGAATCCTTCCAGAAGCTGGACACTGACGGCGACAAGCGCCTGAGCAAGGCCGAAGCCGGCGTCGTCATGACGCCGCAGCAGTTCGCCGCGGTCGACAAGAATGGCGACGGCGAAGTCACGCTGGACGAGTTCATCGAACACGTCATGCGCGACTTCGACCGCCACGACTACGACAAGGACGGCGTGCTGCAGCCCTGATTCAGCAGCAGGCGGCGCGGTCGCCGGGCAGGTCGGCGCAGGGGCTTTCCTCCACCTGTATGGTGGCATGCTCGATGCCGAAGCGCTCGGCCAGCCGGGCGCGCACCGCACCGATCACCGCCTGCGCCGCCGCGCCTTCGCGAGGCACCACATGCAGCGTCAAGAGGTGGGCATCGGCGGTGATGGACCAGACGTGGATGTGATGGACGTCGTGCACCACGGACACGTGGCGCTCCAGGTCGTCCTTGATCTCCGGGATGCTGACGCCGGGCGGCGTGCCTTCCAGAAGAATGTGGCCGGCGGAACGCACCACCCCCCAGGCGCTTTTCAGGATGATGACCGCCACCAGCACGGACAGAATCGGGTCGATCGGCGTCCATCCCGTCCCGAGTATGACCAGGGCCGCGACGATGGCGGCTACTGAACCCAGCAGGTCGCCCACGATGTGCAGCATGGCGCTGCGCAGATTGAGATTGTCCTGGCTGCCCCGGAACAGGACGAAGAACGCGGCGATGTTGGCGGCCAGGCCCGCCACCGCGACGGCCAGCATGGGGCCGCCCAATATCGGCCCGGGCTCGAACCAGCGGCGCGCGGCCTCGATCACGATCCAGACGGCGATGGCGAACAAAGCCAGGCCGTTGACGAAGGCCGCCAGGATCTCGACGCGACGAAAGCCATAGGACAATTGCTCGGTGGCGGCCCGCTTGCCGATGCGTATGGCCAGCCAGCTGAACGCCAGGGCGGCGGCATCGCTGGCCATATGGCCGGCATCGGCCAGCAGCGCCAGCGAACCGGACCAGATCCCGCCGGCGATCTCGACGACCATGAAGACGGCGATGATGATGAAGGCCCGCATCAGGCGCCGTTCGTCGGTGACGCCGTGCGCATGTCCTCCCGGGCCGTGATGGTGGTGGGCGTGGCCATGCCCGCCGTGATCGTGATCATGTGAATGATCGTGGTCGTGGTGCTTCGAATTGCTCATGTAACGGTCGCTGTCTTGGATACCGGGTTCGATGCCGCCGGCAATGGGTTCTTATGTCAGTTGTACCCTATGAACCGCCCGAAAGATAGCCGGCGCTGCTGATAGCCGACACGGTCTCGGACGCGAACCGGTGCGGAGTCTTGTGTGGTGCTTTACTCGGCGTGGTGCCTTTAACTGATGTGGCGCCTTTTTTGTGTAATGAGATGGTCAGCCCGCCCCTCGGCGAGGGCGGGTACGCTGTAGGGGGATTTCCCCCTGGAGATAAGGAGACCATCATGGCGACGATCAAGCTGATAGGCATTGACCTGGGTAAGCGCTGTTTTCATCTTCACGGTCAAGATGAGAGCGGCCGGCAAGTACTGCGCAAGAA
>NZ_PDUW01000014.1 GCF_003545815.1 Pusillimonas caeni | reverse complement strand
GCGAGATACGTGAAGACATAAACGGCTCAACGGCCGGGCAGGAAACCTGAGCTTAAGAAAAGCGCATCGACGCTGATTGAGTTCTTAGGCTTGCCCGGCGCGGCTCTCATCATGGAGCGGGGATGGATCCCCAACTGGACTCCGGATAGATTCAAGCAAGCCTAATTTACGTCAACACCGTCACGCTTGCAAAATGCGGGCTGACCATAGATTCTTGAGCGCCGCTGAAGGCGGGTGCACTTGGGCCAGGCGGTCGGGCGGTCCGAGGCAGCGCCCTCCAACGCCTGGCCCAAGTGCACCCGCCTCCAGCGGCTCGGGTCTGGGCAACTTGTACACGCCGGTGTTCTTGCGTGCACCCTGGCGTTCTTCTGCGGTCGTGGCAAGCCGCCACTGCAAGCCGTCGTGGGCGATGCCATCAGGCCGGGCGTTGGAGGGCGCTGCCTCGGACCGCCCGACCGCCCGGCCTGATGGCATCGCCCGCGGCGGCGCTTAAGAACACAGACTCCAGGCAGGGCATAACTACGCAACGTGTTCTGCAGTCGAAGCGGTTTCGAATAGGGGCGCACCTTCATGGCGCGGCCCCGTTTCAACTGTCGCCGGCACTCAGGCTTCGGCCGCCGTCTTCAGTATTTCGTCGGCGGTCTTGCCCACCTGGGCCAAATAGTCGGTGGGAGCGGTGGCGCCTTCGGTGTTGATCAGAAGCACCTTCGAGCTCTCATCCAGGCCCACATCCTCGCGCGAGCCCGCATCGTTGGCCAGTTCGATCAATGACGCCAGACCGGCCGCGCCCGAGCCGCCGCTGACCACGGGCGTGTCGCCGTACTCTCCGTAGGCCAGCGTCTTCATGGCGCTGATCGCGCTGGCGTCCGAAATCGTCATGAAGAAATCGGCCGAGGGCTGCAGGAAGCGCCAGGCCAGCGGCGAGGTTTCGCCGCAGGCCAGGCCCGCCATGACGGAGTCGATGCTGCCCGTCGCGCTGGCGGCATGGCCCGCCAGCGCGCTTTGATACAGGCAGTCGGCCTGCTCGGGCTCGACCACGATCAGCGTGGGCCGCCTGGCGCCATAGCGCTCCCAGAAGTAGGCCGCCAGGCCGGCGGCCATGCCGCCGACCCCGCCCTGCAGGAATACGTGCGTATAGGGCGGCTCGGCGTCGTTCGAGGCGTTCGACTGGCCGATGGCTTCGGCCGGGATGGTGGCATAGCCCTGCATCACGTCGCGGGGGATTTCTTCGTAGCCGTCGTACGAGGTGTCCGACACGACCAGCCAGCCCTCGGACTTGGCCAGCGATTCGGCGTGTTCCACAGAGTCATCGTAGTCGCCCTTGACCCGCACGATCTCGGCGCCGTGCGAGGCGATGGCTTTTTCGCGGTCGGGATTGACCTGTTCGCTCAGGACGATCACGCAGCGGCAGCCGATGTCGCGCGCCGCCGCGGCCAGCGAGCAGCCGTGGTTGCCGGCGGTGGCGCTGACCACGGTGAAGTCTTTCAGCGCCTGGGCGTGTTCGCCGGCGAAAAGCGATTGCGCCGTATAACCCGCCGAAGGAAAGTGGCGCAGGATGAGGCGCACCAGGGCGATCGAGGCGCCCAGCGCCTTGAAGCTGCCCAGGGGCGAGCGTTTCGATTCGTCCTTGAGCAGGACGCTGCCCAGCCGCAGCGTCCTGGCCACGCCCGGCAGGGAGACCAGCGGCGTGGGCTCGGGGCTGAGCATGCGCCAGTGCGAGAGCCACTCGCGCGACTCTTCCGCGCGCTGCAGGTTCATGATGGCGCGCAAGTCGTCGGGGTAGGCCGCGCGGGCGGCGAGCTTGTTCTTGATAAGCATGGTGTCTCCTGTTGGCAAACCGGCATGCCGACGGGGCGCCGCAGCCAGTGGCAGGCTGCCGGCGCGCACGTCAGCCGGCCGGCTCGGTGGGGGTCGAGTGGTGATCGTCTTCGTCCAGGTAAAGCGTGGTCTCGCAGGGCGGCATGCGTCGAAAGGGCTTGCCCGGGTTGGCGGGGTAACCCAGCGTCAGCATGCCTTGCGGAATCCAGTGCCCGGCCAGCTTGAGCACGCCCCGGACGATGTCGGGACAGAACATGGGCGCGCACATCCAGCACGAGGAGAGCCCCGCCGCGTGGGCCGCCAGCATGATGTTCTGCCCGGCCATGGCGAGGCTTTGCGTCGCCATGTGGAACTCGTGGTCGTTGCGGGCCTGTTCGCGATAGCGGTCCATGTCTTCCATGGTGAGGCACAGCAGGACGATCGTGGGGGCCGAGGTGATGCGGGCGAACGAGCGCGATACGTCGGCCTCGATATCGCCGGGGTCGTCCTGGTCCGCCAGCCGGTCGCGCCGCAGCTTGTCGCCCATGGCGCGGGCCAGCCGGGCCTTGGTCTCGTGCGAGCGGATGACGGCGAAGCGCCACGGCTGGCGATTATGGGCCGAGGGGGCGCACGTGCCCAGGTACAGCAGGCGGTCGACCAGATCGACCGGCGGCTGTATGGGCAGGTAGCGCCTGACCGAGCGGCGCCCGGCCAGAAGGCGCGCCATCTCGTCCAGGGTGGTATCGGGCTCCGGGCCGTCGAGCTCGCGCGCGTCCGGATCCAAAGCGTGGCTAAGCAAGGCTGACATCCTTTTCGCGTTTCACATGCTTGCGCATCAGCGGCTGCAAGGGCTGGATGGGCGCCCTGGCTTCGCGCGCGCGCAGCTGTATCGCTTCGGGCACGTCTTCGTACAAGGTGCTGCGCTGGCGCGGCACGCGGCCCATTGACCGCAGCAGGGCTTCCATGCGCGGCGCGGTCATCTCCTGGCCGTGCGAGGCGCCGGCAGAGCGGGAGATGGTCTCGTTCATCAGGGTGCCGCCCAGGTCGTTGGCGCCCGCGTTCAGGCAGGCTTCGACGCCGGCTTCGCCCATCTTCACCCACGAGGCCTGTATGTTGGGCACATGGGGATGCAGGGCCAGACGGCCCACCGCGTGCATCAGCAGGGCCTCGCGAAATGTCGGGCCGCGCCGCGCCCGGCCTTTGCGGTAGATGGGCGATTCCATGTGGACGAAGGGCAGGGGAACGAACTCCGTGACGCCGCCGGTTTCGGCCTGCAGTTCGCGGATGAGCAAAAGGTGGCGGGCCCAGTGCTCATAGCCTTCGATGTGGCCGAACATGATGGTGGCGGTGCTTTTCAGCCCCACGGCGTGCGCGGTGCGCATCACTTCCATCCATTGGCCGGTGCTGACCTTGTCGGCGCAGATCACGGCCCGGATCTCGTCGTCCAGGATCTCGGCCGCGGTGCCAGGCAGGGTGGACAAGCCGCTTTGCTTCAGGCGCTGCAGATACTCTTTCAGCGGCATTCCCAGCGTCTGGGCCCCTTGCCAGATCTCCAGCGGCGAGAAGGCGTGTATGTGCATTTCCGGCACGACCTGCTTGACCGTTTCGCAGATCTCCATATAAGTGTGGCCCGTGTACGAAGGGTGGATGCCGCCCTGCATGCAGACTTCGGTGGCGCCGCGCTCCCATGCCTCGAGCACCCGGCGCTGGATCTCGTCCAGAGGCAGGTCGTAGGGCTTGCCGCGCAGGTCCTCGGCGCCCCGGCCCTTGGCGAAGGCGCAGAACTGGCAGCGGTAGCTGCAGATATTGGTGTAGTTGATGTTGCGGTTGACGACGAAGCGCACCGTATCGCCGTTGACGGCGGCCCTGATTTCGTCGGCGGCCTTGCAGACGGCGGCGAACTCCGAGCCATGGGCGCGGAACAGGCGGGCGATCTCCGCTTCGCCCAGGGCCCTGCCGGCCTGGGCGCGGCGCAGTATGGAGCCCAGTTCGCCGACGGCCTGCGGCGAGCGCGCGGTCTTGCCGGTCCAAAGCAGGGCGTTGGAAGGGGGAGGCACCTGGCTGCCCGCGGTCCACTCACCGGCATAGGCCAGGCCCTGGCCGTCGGTGGCCTGCAGCACGCGCGTGTGGAACTTCGGGTCCACCCACTGCTGCATCCGTCTTACATAGCCCGGATAGAGGGCCAGGCGCTCGACCAATGTCTTGCCGGCCCGTTTCGTCGCCTCGGCCAGCGCGTTCAGATGGGGCCAGGGCGCTTCCGGGTTGACGTGGTCGGGAGTCACGGGCGAGACGCCGCCCCAGTCGTTGATGCCCGCGTCGATGAGTTGCTTCAGGGCCTCGGGCTGCAGGTTGGGGGGCGCCTGGATATTCATCTCCGCGCCGAAGATGAGCCGCGCCGCCGCGATCGTCCAGACGTGTTCCTCCAGTGAGGGAGGCTCGGTCTTGGCCATCTGCGTGCCGGGCTTGGGCCGGAAGTTCTGGATGATGATTTCCTGGATGTGGCCGTGCCGCCGATGCAGGCGGCGCAGCGCAAGCAGCGAATCGATGCGCTCGCGCCGCGTTTCGCCGATGCCGATCAGGATGCCGGTGGTGAAGGGCACGCCCGCTTCGCCTGCCAGGCGCAGGGTTTCCAGGCGGGCGGCCGGAAGCTTGTCGGGCGAACCGTAGTGGGCGCCGCCGGGCTCGCACAGCCGTTCGGATGCGCTTTCCAGCATGATGCCCTGCGAGATGCTGACGGCGCGCAGGCGGTCGAGGTCTTCGCGGCCGAGCAGGCCGGGGTTGACGTGGGGAATCAGCCCGGTTTCTTCGAACACGGCCTTGCAGACGTCGACGAGATAGCTGATGGTGCTGTCGTAGCCCATGGCGTCCAGGGCCTCGCGCGCCGCCGCATAACGCAGCTCGGGCTTGTCGCCCAGCGTGAACAGGGCTTCCTTGCACTGGGCCTGGGCTCCCCGGCGTGCGATCTCCACCGCCTGTTCGATGCTGAGATAGGGCGCGGGCATCTTGCGGGGCGTCTGCGCGAAGGTGCAGTAATGGCAGACATCCCGGCACAACTGGGTCAGAGGAATGAACACCTTCTTCGAGAACGAAACGGCCTCGCCGTGGCCTTTGTCGCGCAGGGCGCCCGCGGGGGCCAGCAGCTGGTCCGTCGGCCGATCGATCAGGGCGTAGGCCGCCTCGTCGGAAAGCGGTGCGTGGTCCAGCGGAAAATGCCCCCACGCTACGCAGGCTGACGCCTGCTTGCTGCCCCCCAAGGGGGCTTTTTTTGACTTGGAGCGGTCCGGCGTCAAAAATAAGCTGCTCATGATGTTCATCCTTTCTGAAAGCTGTTCGAGACGGCGCCGGGCAACGCCCGGGACAGCATCGTTGCAGCCGATGGGAAAGCGGCGGTGTTTTGCAGGCGCCGCGCGATGCGGCTGCCGGTCAGGTAGGCGTAGGTCCTGGTCCGGCTGGGGGCGTTCAGGAAAGACAGCAGATCCAGCGGGCGATCGATGTCGTAGTGCAGCCCGGGCAGGCTTACGACGTTCGGCTCGATGCCCGAAGAGGCGGCGAGCTGGCAATGCGCCCTGAAACTGTTGTGGCCGAAGCAATTGGGAATGACGTCCGGGGGCGAACAGAGCAGGGCATTGGTGCCGCCGTCGCGGGCCGCCCCGACCAGCGTTACCGCTCGGGGCAAGGCATGGGCGTCCAGCAGCCGCTCCACCGCGGCGACGTCGACATTGGGCACGTCGGCGGGCATGACGAGCATGCCGTCCATGCCCCCGGCCTTCAAGGCCTGGGCCGCGTGGGCGATGGCGCCCGACAGCCCGCCCGCCATCGGGTCGGGCAGGACGGCGGCGCCCAGCGTCCCGGCCAGCCGGGCGGCGTCGGGGTCCGAAGTGACGACATAGACCGCAGCCAGCCGCCTGCATTCGACCAGAACATTCAATACGTCCTGGAACATCATGCGCGCCAGGCGGCGGCGTTCTTTGCAGGACAGCACCGGCTGCAAGCGGTGCTTGGCTTCGCTGAAGTTCTTGACGGGGATCACCGCCGCGATGCGTTGCGCGTTCATGGGCCCTCTCTTCACCGGCCGGTGGTGCCGTTGACGCGCTGCGGTCCCGTGCGCAAGGCATGCGCGAACGCAAGCGTCTGCGCGGCCAGCCGCGTCGAATCCTCCTGGCACCGCATCAGGGTGGGCGTGGCCAGAGCGGGCACGGGCACGCGGTCCGCGTCGTCCGCATCCTGGGTGTCTATGACGAGTCCGTCCAGAAAGTCGAGGTACACCTGCGCGATGCCGGCCGAGTCGACGGACAGCTCCAGCTCGGCCATGATCTTGGCGGCCGGCCCCTTGACCGCGCGCCCTCCGATCAGGGGCGATACGACGATGACGGGGGCGTCCACGTCGCGAAGCGCCTGGCGCATGCCGGGCAGGGCCAGTATGGGGTCGATGCTGAGCTGAGGGTTCGAGGGGCAGATGACGACGGCCTCGAGCGAACGGTCGGCAAGGCATTGCAGCAGCGCCTCGTTGGGCCGGGCGGTGTCGGCCCCGCGATAAGAAATGTTCTGCACCTTGGGCCGGCTGGCCCGGCGCACGAAATATTCCTGAAAGGCCAGTTCGCCCTCGTCGGTATGGACGGTGGTGCGGACGGGGTCGTCCGACATGGGCAGCACGTGCGCGGCGATGCCCAGCCGCTCGCAGAACCGGGCGGTGATGCCGCTGAGCGTCTCGCCTGCGCGAAGCCTGTGGCTGCGCTCGATGTGCATGGCCAGGTCGCGGTCGCCCAGGGCGAACCAGTCGGCCGCGCCCAGTTCCTTGAGCGCCTCCAGGCAGTGCCAGGTTTCGTCGGCCCGGCCCCAGCCCCGTTGCTCGTCGTTCTTGCCGGAAAGCCCGTACAGCACAGAGTCGAGATCGGGGCAGATGGTCAGGCCCAGATGTTCGAAGTCGTCTCCGGTATTGACGGCGACCGTCAGTTGCCCGGGCGTGGGAATCAGCGCGTTCAGTCCACGGGCCAGCCTGGCGCCGCCCACGCCGCCGCACAAGGCCAGGACGCGTCCGGCGGGGGTATGGAGAGAGGAAGTGTCTTGTGTCATGTCCGGACCTCGTCGCTCAGCGAAATAAATCTTGGTGCTTGGGGCGTATCAATGCGTCGGCGGCATTGTCCGGGCTGTTCCATCGCAGCCCGCGCAGATGTACGATGGGCTTGCCCGCATCCGTCTGGCCCATGATCAGCGATGCCGCCGCCGCGATCTCGTCGGCGAAGGCGATTTCCGAGACGCGCATCGAGCGGCCGTACAGGTCGGGCTCGCCGATCAGGCTGATGAGGCTGGGCAGCCCCGCCGCGCCCAGCGCCACCCCGGTGACGCCCAGCCGCCAGGGCCTGCCGAAGCTGTCGTTGATCAGGACGCCGACATGCGTGCCGAAGCGGGCGTCGAAGCGTTCCTTGAGCTGCCGGCAGCTTTCATCCGGATTCTCGGGCAGCAGCAGGGCGTACTCCTGGCCATCGGCATGGTCGATGTTCGACTGGTCGATGCCGGCATTGGCCATGATGTAGCCCAGGCGGTGCTCGACGATCAGCACGCCGGGCTTCTGGGCGATGACGGCCTTGCTTTCCGACAGGATCAGTTCGACCATGCGGCCGTCCTTGCGGGTCTCGCGGGCGATTTCCAGCGCGCGCGCCGAGGGCGTGACGTCCGCCAGGCGGACGAAGCGGCCCTCGGCCTTGGACACGATCTTCTGCGCCAGAACCACCACGTCGCCCCCCTCCAGGCGGATGCCGTTCTGCTCCAGGCTGTCCAGGATGATCGCGGCCAGGTCGTCGCCGGGCGCGATCATGGGGAAGCCGTCCAGCGCCGTGAGGCGGATCGATGCGTCCGGCTTTTGCATGGCGCTCAGCCCGCCGCCAGCCCGGTGATCTGAATACCCGCGCAATCGACCTTGTAGCGCTTGTTGATGCCGATCAGCAGCGAAGTCATCGCATCGGCGGCCGCCGAGTTGGCGATGGGGCCGGCGTCGATGCCGCGCATGCCGATGTCCTGGATCAGGCCGATGACGGTTTTTCTGGCTTCCTGGTCGTCGCTGGTGACCAGGATGTCGCAGGCGATGGCTTCGTCGGCCTGCAGCTTGGCCGCGCCCACGTTCTGGAACGCCGAGACGACGCGCGCCTTGTCGCCGATGAGCTTGTGCGCGATCATGCCGGCCGAGCCTTCCGGCGGCAGCTGGACCACGGCGACCTTGGGCGGAACCAGGGGCACGACCGCATCGACGACGATCTTGCCGTCGACGGCGTCCTTGATTTCCTCCAGCAGGGCGTTGTGGTTGGAAAAGGGAACCGTCAGCACCACGACGTCGCCCTGTTTGGCGGCCTCCAGGTTGGTGGCGCCCCGCGCCTTGGGCGCGCCGTCGGGCGTGGCCAGGCCGCTTGCCGCTTCTTGCGCTTTTTCCGCCGTGCGCGATCCGACGATGACCTCGTGGCCCGCCTTGGCCCATCGTTTGGCCAGCCCCGAACCCAGGGCGCCCGTGCCGCCGAGTATGGCTATTTTCACTTGGTTCTGCATGGAGGACTCCTCAATAGATTGCTGATAGGCTCAGGAAAGATTCATTTCGGTGAGGGGAACGATCTTGACGCCGGCGGCCTCCAGGCCTTCCCTGACCATGGCGGCCAGAGCGACGGCCGTCGGCTCGTCGCCGTGCACACACAGGGAGTCCACCCGGCGCTTGACGCGCTTGCCCGACGTGGAGACGATTTCGCCGTCGACGACCATGCGCACCACCTGCTCGGTGGCGACTTTCGGGTCGTGGATGACCGAACCCGGGATGCTGCGCGAAACCAGGTTGCCGTTGTCGTCGTACAGCCGGTCGCAGAAGCCTTCGCGCGCCAGCGGCAGGCCGAGCTGGACGGCGGCTTTCTCCATCTCCGATCCGGACAGGGCGACGTAGATCAGGTCGCGATCGACCGCCTTGATGGCGCGGCCGATGGCCAGGGCGTAGTCGGCGCTTTCGGCGGCCATATTGTTGAGTGCGCCATGCGGCTTCACGTGAGTGACTTTTTCGCCGCAGAATGAGGCCATCGCCTGCAAAGCGCCGATCTGATAGGCGATCATGTTTTCAAGATCGTCGGCCTTCATTTGTATGCGGCGGCGGCCGAAGCCCCATAAATCGTTGAACCCCGGATGCGCTCCGATGCTGACGCCTTCTTCCTTGGCCCGTTCGACGACGCGGCGCATGGTGAGCGGGTCGCCCGCATGAAAGCCGCAGGCGATGTTGGCCGAACGGATGATTTTCAGGATGGCGTTGTCGTCGCCGATGTCGTAGGCGCCGAAGCCCTCGCCCATGTCTGCATTGAGATTCACCGATAAGGTCATGTTCGCGTTCCTTTGAGTTGAGCTGTTTACATTGTCTGGCGCGTTTGCCCGAATTGATCTAAGCTTATCTACGTCCTGATAAGTATATTGTGCTAAAGATAGAAAGACAATATCATTTGACTCATGGAAACCCTAGGGCCTGCAACAGGCCCCAAGCCCCGTTGCAGGCCCGCCGGGCCTGAACTTCGGCAAGGGAAAGCGGAGAAAGCTGATGACTGTGCAGTTTCTTAAAGAGGGCGACACGGCGATGGTGGTGCAGTTTGGCGACGTCATCGACCGGGCGCTGAGCGACCGCGTGCTGCGGCTGAGCCGGCGAATAAGGGCGCTGGGCATTCCGGGCGTGACCGACCTGGTGCCCACCTTCCGGTCTTTGCTGGTGCATTACGATCCGCTCATCGTCGGCGGCGACGAACTCAAGGGCCGGCTCGAAGGCTTGCTGGAATCATCGGACGCCCAGCGGCAAGAGGCGCGTCAATGGACCATTCCGGTCTGCTACGAAGGCGAGTACGCGCCGGACGTCGACGACGTGGCGCAGGCCAGCGGACTCACCGCAATCCAGGTCGTCGAACAGCACGCCGGGACGCTTTTTCATGTGTACATGCTGGGCTTTGTCCCCGGCTATCCCTATATGGGCGATCTGCCGCCGGCGCTGGTGCTGCCGAGGCGCAGCAATCCCCGCACGCGCGTGCCGCCGGGCTCTGTCGCCATTGCCTCGGTCATGACCGCCATCTATCCCCTCGAAAGTCCCGGCGGCTGGCACCTGATCGGCGCGACGCCGATCCGCCTGTTCGATGCCGACGCCGAGGATCCCGCCCTGCTGCGGCCGGGCGACAAAGTGCGGTTCCAGCCCATCGGGTCGGCCGAATACGCCGGCATCCGCAAGGCCGTCCAGGCCGGTGACTTTGAAATGGTTTGCGAGAGGGTGGCATCATGACGAGCGCATTGAAAGTGCTGGACGCGGGGCCCTACACCACCTTCCAGGACATGGGCCGCATGGGATATCAGGACGTCGGCGTGCCCGTGTCGGGCGCCGTGGACAAGGTAAGCGCCCGGTTGGCCAACGTACTGGTGGGCAACCCGCCGGGCGCCGCGGTCCTGGAAATGCTGTTGCAAGGCATGTCGTTCGAAGTGCAGGCAAGCGCCGCCCGGGTGGCGCTGTTCGGCTGCGACGGCCAGCTTGCCGTGACGGGCGCGCGCCGGCTGTCGGTTCCGGCCGGCCGAAGCGTGCGCCTGGTTCGCGGCGACGTCGTCAAGGTGACATCGCTGGGCCGGTCCCTGTCCGGCTACCTGGCGCTGGAGGGCGGCTTCGACCTGCCCATGCAGCTCGGCAGCGCTTCCACCTATGTCCGCGGCGGCATAGGAGGACTGCAGGGCCGGGTCCTGCAGCGTGGCGATATCCTCCCGCTGGCTGCGCCGGACGTTGACGTACGCTCCGAGAAAGAGCTTGCCGCGCCTTACGATTACGGGTATTCGCAGGCCATACGCGTCGTTCTCGGGCCGCAGGACGACTATTTCACGCCGCAGGCCAGGCACGTTTTTTTTTCGGGGGAATACGTCGTGTCGGACAAAGCCGACCGCATGGGCTTTCGCCTGGACGGCCCCGCGCTGGAGCATGCCGACGGCTACGATCTGGTGTCGGACGGCATCGTCAGCGGGGCCATTCAGGTGCCCGGTTCGGGCCTGCCCATCGTATTGCTGGCCGATGCTCAGACCACGGGAGGCTATCCCAAGATCGCGACGGTGATTTCAAGCGACATTTCCGTATTGGCGCGCCGCCGCCCGGGTTCCGCCGTCCGGTTCGAGCAAGTGTCGCTGGAGGAAGCCGAGGCGCTGGCTCGCGACCTGCACGCGCGATTGTGTAATATCGCGGAATATGGCCTGCGGGAAGTGGCGCCGGCCGGCGTAATCGACCTGGCGGCGCTGCGGACGGAAAATTTGACGAGCGGGGTAGTTTGAGGCAACGTTTGAAGGGCTTGGGTAAAATCTTGCCGAAGATTGTCTTATTGTCAACAGGGTAACTGATTGTGGAGCTTCACCCATGCAGAAAAGGCACGTAGAGAGTTTGAGCGGACACATCCCTGCGTATATACAGGTGGCGTCCGCGCTCAGGCGACGCATCGAAACGGGTGAGTGGCTTCCTGGCGAAAAAATCTCCACGCTCGAAGAGCTCGAAGAAGAATTCAAGCGGGCGCGGGTCACCGTCCGCCAAGCGGTGGGGCTGCTGGAAAAAGAAGGCCTGCTGATGCGCCAGCAGGGGCGCGGCACTTTTGTCGCCGAACACGTCAACGACAAGCGCTGGCTCACCCTGGAAACCTCCTGGGACGCAATGATCCAGTCGATCAAGAACAACGTTCCCCGCTTCATCGACGTCAAAGAACCGCCGGCCTATCCGCGCCTGAGCCCCGAAGAGGGCCAGCTGGCCGAACAATACGGCTTTCTGCGCAGCCTGCAATTGCGCGACGGCATGCCTTATGCCGTGGTCAGCGTGCACATCGAAAAATCGGTGCTCGAGCAATATCGAGACGAGTTCATGAAGCACACGGCGCTTACCGTGCTCGACAAGCTCAGGGGCACCATCGTGAAGAAAGCGCATCAGACCATGACCATCGGCACCGCCGACCCTGAAGTCGCGCAGCTTCTCGGCGTTTCCCTCAGCGCGCCCACCGCCGAGTGCCGCTGTGTCGTCACGTCGGACAACGACGTGGCCATCTACGTCGGCGAAATCACCTATCGCAGCGACTGCATCCGCCTCTACATGGACTTGCTGGATGCCGAAGAGCCTCGGCAGATCCAAGAGGCCAGAGCGCGCCGGCGAGCCAAGTAAGGGCCGGGGAGCCCGCACTCCTCTTTTTTTCCCATGCTTTTTCCGGATATCCACGTAAACCCGGATGGAGTATATATGGTTCTATATTCAGAATGATGGTAAGAGCAATACTTAGCTAGTTTCTTCATCGAGCATGCTCGTCCAGAGCCCCTGCAAACATAGGAGATCGCGATGTCGAATCAGGGTGTGGGTAAACGGGTGCTTCGCAAAGAAGACGACCGTTACTTGCGTGGCAAAGGCCAGTACGTTGCGGATATACGCCTGGCCGGCATGCGGGACGTGGCATTCGTGCGCAGCCCGGTGGCGCATGCGAAATTGGCCGACATATATGTTCCGGAACATTGCCGGGGGCAGGTCTATACCGCCGCCGACCTGAACCGGGCCGGCGTCAAGCCGATCGTGGCGGATACGGCCTTGCCGGGCTTCCGCTCATCCGCCCAACCCATCCTGGCCGACGGCAAGGTCCGCCACGTCGGCGAACTGGTCGCCATGTGCGTGGCCGAAACCCGCGCCAGGGCGGAAGACGTGGCCGCCGCCGTGCAGGTCGAATACGACGAGCTGGACACGGTGTCCGACATGCTGAAGGGCCGCGAGCCCGACGCTCCGCGGCTGCACGAAGCATGGCCCGACAACCTGTTCCTGACCACCGATTTCAGCGTCAATATGGACGCGGTCCGCGATGCGCCCATCAAGGTGACGCGCGAGATACGCACTTCGCGCCAGGTGATGGCGCCCATGGAAGGACGCGGGTGCGTCGCCTATTGGGACACGCGCGTCGAGCAGTTGGTCTTGTACACGGCCACCCAGATTCCGCATATCGTTCGCACGGGCCTGGCCGAATGCCTCGGCCTGCCCGAGGGGCAGGTGCGCGTCATTACGCCCGACGTGGGAGGCGGCTTCGGCTACAAGGGCATACTGCTGACCGAAGAAGTGGCCGTCAGCTGGCTGGCGATGCAATTGGGCCACCCGGTGCGCTGGATCGAAGACCGGCGCGAGCATCTCACCGCAAGCGCGAACTGTCGCGAACACCACTATCGCATCACCGGCTACGCCTCCGCCGACGGCAGGCTGCTCGGCATCGATTGCGACGCCACGGTCGACTCGGGCGCCTATTCTTCTTATCCGTTCTCGGCATGTCTGGAAGCGGGGCAGATCGGCAGCATCCTGCCGGGCACCTACGATTTTCCCTCTTACCATTGCGCGACCTATTCCGTCGCCACCAACAAGTGCCCCATACTGCCTTATCGGGGCGTCGCCCGTACGGGCGTTTGTTTTGCCCTGGAACTGCTGCTCGACGACCTGGCCCGCGCGGCCGGCGTCGAGCCTTATGAGTTGCGCATGAAGTCGCTGGTGCGGCCCGAGCAGATGCCGTTCGACAACATCACCAACAAGCATTTCGACAGCGGCGATTATCCCGAAGCGCTGCGCCGCGCCGTCGCCGCCATCGACCTGCCTGCCATACGCGAGCGGCAGAAGCGCGGAGAGCCCGATGGCCGGCTGATCGGTGTGGGCCTGGCGGTGTACTGCGAGCAGGCGGCGCACGGCACCTCGGTGTACGCTGGCTGGGGCATCCCCATGGTGCCGGGCCACGAGCAGGCCACCTTGCGCATGACGCCGGACGGCGGCCTGGAGATCCGCATCGGGGCGCACTCGCACGGCCAGAGCCTGGAAACCACGCTGGCTCAGGTGGCCAACGAGAAGCTGGGCATCGATGTGGCCGACGTCAAGGTCATACACGGCGACACCGAGTACACGCCTTATTCGACCGGCACCTGGGGCTCGCGCTGCATGGTCATGTCCGGCGGCGCGGTGTCCCGGGCGTGCGACGAGCTGCTGAAGCGCCTGTGCCATATCGGCGCCTTCGTGATGAAGACCACACCCGACAAGGTCACGGTTTCCGAGGGCGCCGTGCATAGCGACGGGGCCAGCGTGCCCATCAGCGAGGTGGCCCGCATCTGGTATCGGCGCCCGCAGGATCTGCCTCCCGAGGCCAATGCGGGCGGCCTGGAAGTGACCGAAGGCTATAAGCCACAGCGCGATACCGGCACGTTCGGATATGGCGCCCATGCCGCGCTGGTGGCGGTCGACCCGCAAACGGGCGATGTCGAGATCCTGGACTATGTGGTCGTCGAGGACGGCGGCAAGCTCGTCAATCCCATGGTGGTCGACGGCCAGATCTATGGCGGCACCGCCCAGGGCATCGGCACCGCTCTGTACGAGGAAATGCCTTTCGACGCGGCCGCCCAGCCGCTGGCCTCGACCTTTGCCGATTACCTGCTGCCCGGGCCCACCGAGGTGCCCGAGCCGCGGCTGATCCACATGGAAACGCTTTCGCCGTACACCGAGTTCGGCGTCAAGGGCATCGGCGAAAGCGGCGCCATCGCTCCGCCGGCGACCATCCTCAATGCGATCAACGACGCCTTGCGTCCGCTCGGCGCGGCGCTGTATACCTCGCCGGCCACGCCCCATCGCGTGCTGGAGGCCATTTTCAAGGCCCGGTCGGCCCAGTCCCAAAAGGCGGCCGGGCAAGAAGCGCCGCTGGCCATGGAGGAACTATGAAGCCGTCGTTGTTCGATTACGAGCGCGTTGCCGACCCCAAGTCGGCGATCCAGTTGACTCAGCGCGATGACATCATGGTCAAGGTGGTGGCGGGAAGCCAGTCGCTCGGCCCCATGCTGAACCTGCGCCTGGTGCAGCCCGACCTCCTGGTCGACATCACGCACGTCCCCGAGTTCAAGCGCGTGGAAGAAACCACCGAGGGCGTGACCCTGGGCGCCTGCATCACCCATGCCGACATCGAAGACAAGCGGGTGCCCGACGTCACGCACGGGGCCTTGCCCGCGGTCGCGCGGGGCATCGCTTATCGCGCGGTACGGAATCGCGGCACGGTGGGCGGCAGCCTGGTTCATGCCGACCCCGCGGCGGACTGGGTGACGTCCCTGGCGGCGATCGGCGCCACGGTCAGAATCGTGGGTCCTTCCGGCGACCGGCGCATCCCGGTCGAAGATCTGATGACCAGCGTGTTCGAAACCGACCTGGGGCCCGGCGACCTGGTCGATTCGGTCTTCATCCCGCGCTTGTCGGCCGATGCCAGATGGGGGCATTGCAAGATCAACCGCAAGACCGGAGAGTTCGCGCATGCTATGTCGGTGGTGCTGAAAGACCCCGCCCGGGACGTGTGCCGGGTGGTGATCGGCGCGATCGAAGCCAAGCCCATCGTCATCAGCGACGCAAGCGATTATTTCGAACGCAACGGCGACATCAAGACCCACGAGATAGAGCAGCTGTTCAAGCAAGCGGGTCTGATCGACCCGGTCGCCAACCAGATCCACATGACCGCGCTTTTGCGTGCCGTCCAGCGAGCACAGTTATGAAGACCATATCCCTGAATGTCAATGGAAAAGCCCATAAGGGGCTGACCATCGAACCGCGTACGCAGCTGGCCGACGTCTTGCGCGATCACCTGAACCTGACCGGCACGCACCTGGGCTGCGAACACGGCGTTTGCGGCGCATGCACCGTGCTGATAGACGGCACGCCCGCGCGGTCCTGCATTTCGCTGGCGGTGGCATGCGACAACGCCCAGATCACCACCGTCGAAGGCATGGACGACGATGAAGTCATGCAGGCTTTGCGCACTGCATTCAATCAAGAACATGCCCTGCAATGCGGCTTCTGCACGCCGGGCATGCTGGCGTCCGCGCGCGATGTGGTCCTGAGGATGCCCGGCGCCACCGAGCAGGACATCCGCTACGCCATGAGCGGGAACCTGTGCCGATGCACGGGCTATGTGGGCATCGTCAAGGCGGTCAAGCGCGTGGTGGACGAGCGCTGCTCCGCCGGCCTCGATCAGGTGGTCAATCCAAGGCAGGCGGTCGGCCCCGTGGGTTCGGGCCATGCGGAGGTCATGGCGGCCGACCCCGCCGGCATCGTGCTTCCTTCCGCGGCCGGGGCGGCTGCGCCGGCAGCGAAGGCCAGGCCTGCCGCCCCGGCGGCGAGCCGCAAGGTCGACGACTCCAAGCCCATGACCCGCTTGCAGCAGTCGTTCACGGTGGCGTTTCCGCGCGACGAGGTATGGGAGTTCTTCGGGCGGCTCGATCAGGTCACCACTTGCCTGCCGGGCGCATCGCTTTTGTCCGAGCCGACGGCAACGCATGTGGAGCCCCGGCTGCGGGTCAAGGTCGGCCCCATCGTGGCCGATTTCGAGGGTGCGGCGGACGTCGAGCGGGACGACGCCCACTACAAGGGAACCATCTACGGCTCGGCGCGCGACACCAAGTCGGCGTCCGCGACGCGGGGCGAAGTCGAGTATGTTCTTACCGAAATCAATAACGGGGCCGAGACGCAGGTGGATGTGCAGCTCGGCTTCGCCCTGACGGGGCCCTTGGCGCAGTTCAGCCGCTCGGGCATCGTCATGGACATCGCCAAACGCATGACGGATGCGTTTGCCCAGAATCTGCATCACCGTCTTTCAAATCGTGGGGCGCCGGAGCAGGGCGCGGCCACGCATGCCGAGGTAACCGAGCTGAACGCAGGGGCCCTGTTGTTCTCGGTGCTGCGCAACCGGGTGGCCGGTTTCTTCAAACGCCTCTTCGGGGCACGCTGAGTCTCAAGCAGTCAGTCCAGTCCGCGCGCCATGTGTCGTTGGCAGTTGGCAGTATCAGCAGCATCTCAGTGCCGGTATTAGTAAGAACCACTATATACGGCGTAAGCTGTTATACGTATTGTCTTACTATTAATGGGTTGATGGAATAACAAAACTTTAGGGCTTGACTGCAGTTCTCTCTCACACATCAAAGGAGTAATGCAATGAAACGCAGAAGTCGACTTCTCGCTTCCAGTCTTGCAGCAACCGCGGTTTCTTTCGCCATGCTGGCGCCGGCTCATGCCGAAACTTTGAAGATCGGCATCAATCAGCCCTTGACGGGAGCCGTCGCCGCTTCCGGCAACTACATCCTGCAAGGGGCGAAAATTGCGGCTGAAGAAATCAATGCCAACGGAGGCATAAAGGGCAAGCAGATCGAACTGGTCGTCGAGGACAACAAGAGCAACCCGACCGAGGCTTCCAACGTTACCGAGAAGCTGATCGTGCGAGACAAAGTGCCGGTCCTCATGGGGGCGTGGGGTTCGACGCTGACTCTGGCGAGCATGCCCAAGCTGATGGAATACAAGGTTCCCATGGTGGTTGAAACCTCCAGCTCGGTCAAGATCACCAAGTCGGGCAATCCCTATGTATTCCGCCTGGCGCCCACCAGCGCGATCGAGGCGGACAACTTCGTGCGGTACATCGAGCCCCTGGGCATCAAGAAAGCCGACTTGCTGGTCGTGAACAACGACTGGGGGCGAGGCGCCGCGGTCGAGTTCAGGCGCGTGCTGGAAGCCAATGGCGCGCAAGTGGGCAAAGAACTGATCATGGACGCCGCGGCGCAGGACATGACGGCGCAGCTGTCGGAGATCCGCGGCAGCGATGCCGACACTCTGATCGTCACCACCGCGGTCGAGCAGCTGACATTGCTGCTCAAGCAGGCTCAGTCGCTGGGTCTGAAGCGCCAGATCATCACCACGGGCGGTTCGCAAAGCCCCGATCAGCTCGTCGAACAGGCCGGCAGCGCGGCCGAAGGCACGATGCATCTGCTCTTCTTCACGCCCTGGACGCCCGACAGTACAGCGCATCCCGAGATGTCCAAGGCTTTCATTGCCGAATGGAAAAAACGCAAGCTGAATCCGGCCGGCCTGACCGAGAGCTTCCGCGGCTATGACGGCATTCGCACGATTGCTGCCGCCCTCGAAGCGGTCGACGAGCCCACCCCGGAAAAAATCCGCGAAGCGCTCTGGAACGTCAAGATCGACGGCCTGAACGGCGACATCTCTTTCCGCAAGGACGGCGAGGGCGACCGTGCCAGCGCGCAGTACGACGCGAACACCTATCTCGTGGTCATCAAGGACGGCAAGGTAGCCGCGGTTCAGGAGTAGCCGTCGGAAGCCGCGGGCAGCCGTCGGGCCCGCGGTGTTCCGTTGCGCCGGGGCGTTCCCGCCTCGGCCGGCCAACGCTTCGAATACGGGTGAACGAGAATAGCGCGCCGTTCTCGTCACTCTCTGTCCAGGCGCGAAAGTGGGGCGGATTGTGGATCAGTTTCTTCAGCACGTAGCCAATGCGCTGATACTCGGAGGCACGTATGCGCTGCTGGGTATCGGGCTGACGTTGATTCTCGGCGTCATGAAGGTGGTTAACTTCACCCATGGAGAGCTTTACGCCTTTGGCGGCTTCATGGCTTATTACTTTGTTTCCGGACTTGGCTGGAACTTCTTCGTCGCGCTCGTGGCGGCCGTCATGCTGGGCATCCTGCTGGGCGCCCTGATCGAGCGCCTGGTGTTGCGACGAATGCGGTCGGCCGACATCGACTCGACCATGGTGGCGATGATCGGATGCTGGATCGCCTTGCAGAACCTCTCATTGCTGGTCTGGGGCGGGGTGGCCAAATCGGTCAGTACGCCGTTTCCGACCGAGCCCTTGATGGTCGGCCCCATTGCCTTGTCGTGGCTGCGCATATTCGTGCTGTGCGCCGCGGTCGGCTTGATCATCCTGGCCTATCTGTTGCTTCAGAAGACCTCGCTGGGCAAGGCGATGCGCGCGACGTTCCAGGATAGGGACACCGCCTCGCTGATGGGCATCAACATCAATCTGATCTATACGGCGACCTTCGCACTGGGATCGGGTCTTGCCGCGGCGGCGGGCGCCTTGCTGGGGCCGGTGTTCGTGGTGACCACCACGATGGGCAACCTGGCGGCCCTGAAAGCGTTCTCCATCGTCATCCTGGGCGGCCTGGGCAGTATCCAGGGCGCAATGATCGGAGGTTTCATCCTGGCCTTTGCCGAAGAGCTGGGCTCCGGATATATCTCGTCGGGCTATCGGGACGCAGTCGGATTCGTCCTGATCATCCTTGTCCTGATGTTTAGGCCCACGGGTCTGTTTCGTGTTCGCGGGGAGAGAATCGGATGAAGAGTCTATCCACAGTTGTCATATTGCTGCTTTTGCTCACGCTGCCGTTCTGGCTGCAAGATCCTTACTACCAGCACATCGTCATCACGACGGGCCTGTTCATCATCGGCGCAATGAGCCTGAACCTGCTGCTTGGATACACCGGCCAGCTCAACCTGGGCCATATCGCCTTCTTCGGCATCGGGGCCTATATCAGCGCGCTGACCTCGCTGGGCTTCGACATCCCGGCATTCTTCGGCGACGGCCGCATCGTCGTCGAACCGGGTTCGCCCGTTGTCGGCTTCCTGCTGGCCGTGGTCATTGCCGGGCTGTGCGGGTTCATCGTGGGCAAGCTGTCGTTCAAGATACGAGGCGCCTACTTCGTCATCGTGACGATCAGCTTCGCCGAGGTGACCCGTCTCGTGGCGCTGAACTGGGTCGAGCTCACCCAGGGCCCGCTGGCCCTGAACAACATCCCGCCCATGGGCTACAACCTGCCGTTCATCGGGTCGGGCGAGTTCTGGTCCAAGACGCCCAACTATTACCTCGTGCTGGCGCTCGGCCTGGTATGTTATGTGATCATCCGGCGCATCGTCCGCTCGCGGGTGGGGCGGGCCATGATCGCGTTGCGTGAAAACGAGCCCCTGGCCGTGTCGGCGGGCATCAACGTCACGCGATACCTGAACTTCGCGGCCACGGTGTCGGCCGCCATGGCGGGCGCGGCCGGCAGCCTGTACGCGCATTACATCCGCATCATCGATCCGGACGTGTTCCTGTTCATCTATACCGTCACGATGGTCATCATGGTGATTACCGGAGGCAAGGGCACGCTGATCGGCCCCATCGTCGGCGGAATCATTTTCGGCATCCTGCCCGTGGGCCTGCGTGAAGTCGCGGGGCCCGAGATCCAGTGGATCGTCTACGGCGTTGCGATGGTGCTCATCGTGATGTTCCTGCCGCAGGGCATCGTTCCGGCCCTTCTGCGGGTGTGGGAGCGCAAGTTCGGATCCGGGAACGATCCCCAGAGTGAACGCCGGCAAAGGGACGGCACTGCGCCAAAGCCCGCGCCTCCCAAGGGCAAGACACTGAAAGCAACAGGAGCCGACGCATGAGCGCACATCAAACAAGCCCCCGCACTGCACAGGCCGGCAAGGCGAACCCCGTCTTGCTGAAGGTCAGCAATGTGGCGATGCACTTCGGCGGGCTGGTGGCTATTTCGGACATGTCCTTTACGCTGCGTGAAGGCGAGCTGCTCAGCCTGATCGGCCCCAACGGCGCGGGAAAGACGACAGCCTTCAACGTCGTGACCGGCTTCATACGCCCCACCAAGGGCACGGTCCATTTCAAGGACGTCAATCTGGCCGATCACAGTCCCTACGAGATCGCGTCCATGGGGCTGGTCAGGACATTCCAGCGGACCAGCCTGTTCACGAACGAAACGGTTTTCGACAATGTCCTGACCGGGCTGCACTTGCAGGGCAAGGCTTCGTTTCTCGATACCATCCTGGCCTTGCCCAGCTTCAGGCGCGAGGAAAGGGATCTCAAAGAACAGGTCTGGGATCTGCTCGATTTCGTCGGTCTGAGCCATCGGGCCAAAGAGCAAAGCGGTTCTCTGCCCTACGGCGAGCAGCGCCTGCTGGGGGTGGCCATCGCCCTGGCCGCCAGGGCCCAGCTGCTGTTGCTGGACGAGCCCGCCGCGGGCATGAACGGCGCCGAAACCGCCAGATTCATGGAAATCCTTCAGAAGATCCGGCAGCGGAACATCTCCATCCTGCTCGTCGAGCACGACATGCCTTTGGTGATGGGGGTGTCGGACCGGGTCATCGTGCTGAACTACGGCAAGATCATCGCCGACGGCACGCCGGCCGAGATCCAGAACAATCCCGACGTCATCGAAGCCTATCTGGGACAGGGGGTCAAACAGCATGCTTGAGCTAAGAAACGTAGTGTGCCGCTATGGCAAGGTGAACGCCTTGAACGATGTGTCGCTGACGGTCGAGCAGGGCGAGCTGGTCACCATCATCGGCGCCAACGGCGCCGGCAAGTCCACCACCCTGAAGGCCATTTCCGGTTTGCTCAATCCCGCCGAAGGCAGCATCCGCTTCATGGGCCAGGACATATCCAAAGCGTCCGCGCAGCAGATCATTTCCATGGGGATATCCCATTGCCCGGAGGGCAGGCGGGTGTTTCCGCAGATGACGGTGCACGAGAACCTCGAGCTGGGCGCCTATGTGTGCAAGGACCGCAGCGCGGTCGCGGACGACATCGACAAGATGTACGAGACGTTCCCGCGGCTGAAGGAGCGGCGCGAACAGGCGGCCGGCACGCTTTCCGGGGGCGAGCAGCAAATGCTGGCGATCGCCCGGGCGCTCATGTCCAGGCCCAAGCTGATCATGTTCGACGAGCCTTCGTTGGGGCTGGCGCCGAATATCGTCGAAAAGACCTTCGACATCATTCGCAAGGTCCGGGAAAGCGGCACGACGGTGCTGATGGTCGAGCAGAATGCTTTTGCCGCTTTGGACATGTGCGATCGGGCCTATCTGTACGAATCGGGCCGCATGACGCTGCAGGGCACGGGCCAGGAAATGATCAGCGACCCGCACGTGAGGCATGCTTATCTGGGAGGTTGAGCGACGCAAACCCTGGCCCGGCCGGGTTCAGGGTTTTGCCTTATTTGTTTTTTTAGGTATTATCATACTATCATTAGTACGATAGATAAAAAGTCTGATTCAATTTTCATGTCCCGTTGAGCCGGGCCGGAGGTCACACATGCAAGATTCGCCTTATCTAAATCTGCGTCAACGTCTCTCGAAACGGGACCGCAGCCTGCGGGAGAAGGTCATGACGCTCGAAGAGGCGTCGGCCCTGGTTCATGACGGCAGCCACGTCGGCGTGGGCGGCAGCACCTTGTCGCGCACCCCGATGGCCATGATCTGGCAGCTGATCCGGGACAACAAGAAAGACCTTTCCGTGTATCGCAGCATTGTGTCGAGCGAAGGCGATTGGCTGTTTGCATCGGGCATCTGCAAGCACATCGAGACCAGCTGGTTCAGCCAGGGCATCGTGTGGGGCATTTCCAAGGTCATGCGCCACTACGTCGAGACCAAGAAGGCCAGCTTCCAGGAGTGGAGCCACCTGGGCATGGGCATGAGGTTCCGGGCCGGGGCCATGGGCGTGCCTTTCATGCCCATGCGTTCCATGATCGGATCCGACGTGGTGAGCCTGAGGCCCGAGACGAAGACCATCGATTGCCCCTTCACGAACGAACCCTTGCTGCTGGTCCCGGCCTTGAACCCGGACGTCGCGCTGATACACGTACAGCGCTGCGATGCCTACGGCAACGCTCAGATCGACGGCCTGCCTTTCATGGACATCGAACTGGCGATGGCGGCCGACAGCGTCATTCTTACCACCGAGCGCATCGTCTCCAACGACCAGATCCGCCGCGCGCCCGACCAGACGAAGATCGGCTTCTTCAACGTCGACGCCGTGGTCGAAGTGCCGTTCGGCTGCGCGCCGCACGAGTGCACCAATGTGTACGAACCGTTCCTGTCCCACATGGACTACTACACCGGCTCGGTCAACAAGGATCCCGTCGGCGCCATGAACGAGTACATCGACCAATACATACGCGGGCCCGAATCCTGGAACGAGTACCTGGCGCTGCTGGGGCTCGAAGAGGTGCTGGATGCCGCCAAACGTGGAAGGAGTCTTTTGAATGACTAATACATCAGCCGTCGCAACGCACGACGAAAGCGCGCAAGCCGCGAAGAACTACACCGAAGCCGAGATGCTTACCGTGATGAGCTCGCGCGTGCTCGAGGACGGCAAGGTGGTGTTCGCCGGGGTGGGCATCCCGCTGCTGGCGGCGACGCTGGCGCAGATGCAGCGTTGCCCGGGCCTGACCATTCTGTTCGAGGGCGGGGTGATCGGACCGTTCATCGAGCCGGGCAAGCTGCCGCCGTCGACCAATGAACAGCGCTGCACCAAGCGGGCCAACATGGTGGTCAGCAGCACCGACGTTTTGCTGCTGCTGCAGCGCGGGCACGTCGACATCGGTTTCATGAGCGGGGCGCAGATCGACAAATACGGCAACCTGAACTCTTCCTTCCTGGGAGACGATCCGTCCAATCCGAAGGTGCGCCTGCCCGGCACCGGCGGCGGCAACGACATCTCCAGCCTGACGAACATGATCGTCGCCATGAAGCACGAGCCCCGGCGATTCGTGGAGAAGGTCGACTTCATTACCAGCCCGGGCTTCCTGAGCGGCGGCACGTCGCGCTACGACACCGGCCTGCGCGCCGGCGGCATGTTCCGCGTCATTACCAATCTGGGCATCTTCGGATTCGATGACACCACTCGAGCCATGAAAGTGCTGGCGCTGCATGAAGGCGTCTCGCTCGAAGAAGTGCAGGACAACACGGGCTTCGACCTTCTGTACGACGAAGGCGGCATCGACGTCACGAAGGCGCCCACGGAACAAGAGCTGCAAGCGCTCCGGGAGCTGGATCCGGACCGGCGTTATATCGGCTGAGCAAAAGTACTTGAATTTTTTAGACGGTTTATCGAGGAGACCATAGCATGGCTACACTTCACGGCACGTTCGGCATCGCAGCCCGCAACTTCACGGCGTTTCCCATCATTCCCGAGGCCCAGGAGCTCATCGAGTACGGTGTCCGCATGGAAGAGCTGGGATTCGATTCGCTATGGGTGTGGGATCACATCCTTCTGGGCGTCGATCCCCATTTTCCCATTCTCGACTCGCTGACGCTGCTTACCGCCATCGCGGCGCGCACCAAGAAGATCAAGCTTTCCACCGGCATCCTGGTGCTGCCCCTGCGCAATCCGGTCTCCCTGGCCAAACAGCTGTCGTCCATGGACCAGATCTCGGGCGGGCGCCTGCTTCTGGCCATGGCGGCCGGCTGGTACAAGCGCGAGTTCGACGCGGTGGGCGTGCCCTTCGACCAGCGCGGGCGCATCATGGACGACAACCTTGAAATCATGCGGCGCTTCTTCACCGAGGACCTGGTGTCGGGCGACTGGCCCAACCACAGCATACCGGCGGGGGTGATGTTTCCCAAGCCCGTGCAGCAGCCATTCCCCATTCTCATCGGCGGCTACGCCGACCGTGTGCTCAAGCGCGCGGCCACCAACGGCGACGGCTGGCTGACCTATTTCTACAAGCCCGACGCGTTCGTGGAGTCGTGGAAGAAAGTGTGCGACTACGCCGAAGAATCGGGCCGCGACCCGGCCACGCTGCTCAACGGCAACCAGCTGCCCATCATGGTGGGCGACTCGCGGGCCGCCGTCGAAAGCACCATGATGGAGTGGCTGAATGTGGACTTCGACATCGCCCAGGGCAGCAAGTCGACCATGGACAGCGCCATCATGGGCAACGTCGACGAGTGCGTGGACCAGCTCAAAGAGCATATCGACGCGGGCGTCCAGAAACTGATCTTCGTCCCCTACAAATACCAGATGGACCAGGTGGAGGTCATCGCCAAGGAAATCGTGCCCCGCCTGCGCGCCTACGCCGCGGAAAAGAACAAGGGCTGACCGTTCCTTGGTGCAAGGCCCGGCGGCGCGCGAGCCGGCCGCCAGGCCACCGGCGATTCTCTGCGAACATCCAGGACTACATACATGACCCTAAAAAGTGGTGGAGAGACGGATGCCCTTGAAGAGGCGGTCTTGGGCCCCGCGGCCGGCGACGGCGCGGCGGCAAAGCGCAGCCTGAGCGTACTGGAGCGTTTCGAGCTTTTGTTCGACCCCGGTTCGGAATTCGATCGGCGGCCCCATCTTCAAGAAGAGCCTGACGCCGCATCGTGGCCTTTGCTGTCCGCGATAGGCCGCGTCAACGGCATGACCGTCTGCGCGATTGCGCAAGATGCCCAGGCCCTTCGGCAGGGCCTGGGCGGCGCGCATTGGCGCCAGATGCAGCTGGCCATCGATTTCGCCTGCCGCAGGCATCTGCCCCTGGTGGCCATTTTCGATGGCGCGCCCACCCGGTTGGAAGGCGGCCTGCAGGCCTGGTCCGCCATAGCGCACAGCGCGGGCGGCGCGGCGGCGAGCCCGGCGCCCAAGCTGGCATTGCTTCTTGGCGCCAACACGGGGCCGGGGGCCTTGCTGGCAAGCCTCTTCGACGCCGTCGTCATGGCGCGCGGGGCAACGTCCCTGACCCTGACCGACGCGGCGATCGCCAACCGCATCACGAACACCTGCATGCAGGAAGACGAGCTGGGCGGCTGGAAGGTGCATGCGGATCAGACTGGAATGGCCGACCTGGTGTGCGACAACGAAGTGATGGGCATCCGCTCCATCCGCCGACTGCTGCAATACAGCGCGGAGTCGTCCGGCTGGATGTGGCCGGCGAGCGGCTCTTTGTCCCATTGTCCGGGTCTCGATACCTTGATTCCCGACGAACTGGCCGACAGCTACGATGTGCGCGAGCTGCTGCGCGAAGTCAGCGACACCCGGTCCTTCCTCGAGCTGGGCGGCGGCTTCGGCGGCAGCATGGTGGCGGGCTTCGCGCCGGTCGGGGGCCGTGCCGTCGGCCTCCTTGCATCGCAGAACAAAGAGCTGGCAGGCGCTCTGGACATCCAGGCCTGCCGCAAGGCGCTGAGGCATCTGCGGCTGTGCGGGGCCATGGGTGTTCCCGTCGCCACTTTCGTCGACGTGCCGGGCTTTGTTCCGGGACAAGAGCAGGAGGCCGGGGGATTGGCCCTCGCGGTCGCCGAACTGATCCGCGCCTATGTGCGGGCGCCCGTTCCAAAAATAACGGTGGTCGTCGGCAAAGCGCTGGGCGCCGCCGGCGTGGCATTGGGGTCGCGGGCAACGGCGCCCGACAAGATCGCCGCATGGCGCGGCGCCAGCCTCGGGCTGATGGGCGCTCGCGGGGTGCGGAGCGTGGCGCGGCGCTCGGACGCCGAGGTGGAGCAAAGCCTGCCGGATGTCGGCCACGCCTTGCGCGGCGCCTATGTCGATGCGGTGCTCGACCCTGCGCAGACCAGGCAATGGCTCAGTGAAACGGTGGCCTCGTTGTGCCAGCCCGCGGGCCGGCGAACTTGACATACAGGGGCACCATGTTTTCAAAAATTCTGATTGCAAATCGGGGCGAGATCGCGTGCAGGATCATCAATACCGCGCGCCGCATGGGCATTGCGACGGTGGCCGTCTACTCGGACGCGGATAGGCGCGCCCTGCACGTCCGGATGGCGGACGAGGCGGTGCATATCGGCCCCGCCGCGGCCATCGAGTCGTATCTGGTGGCAGACAAGATCATCGAAGCCTGCCGCCGAACCGGCGCCCAGGCCGTGCATCCGGGCTACGGCTTCTTGTCGGAGCGCTCTTCCTTCGCGCAGGCCCTGGCGGCCGCGGGCATTGTGTTCATCGGGCCCAACGGCAAGGCGATCGACGTCATGGGCGACAAGATCGCATCCAAGAAATTCGCCAATATGGCGAAGGTGTCGACCATACCCGGCTATCTTGGCGTCATCGAGAACGCCGAGCAGGCCACCGAGGTGGCGCGCGACATAGGCCTGCCCGTCATGATCAAGGCGTCGGCGGGCGGCGGCGGCAAGGGCATGCGCATCGCCCGCTCGATCGGCGAAGTCGCCGAGGGCTTTGCGCGCGCGCGTTCCGAAGCGGCGGCTTCGTTCGGCGACGACCGGGTGTTCATCGAGAAATTCATCGAGAATCCGCGCCACATCGAAATACAGGTGCTGGGCGACAAGCACGGCCATGTCATCTACCTGGCCGAGCGCGAATGTTCCATCCAGCGCCGCAACCAGAAGGTGCTGGAAGAGGCGCCTTCGTCCCTGCTCGACGAAGACACGCGGCGCCGGATGGGCGAGCAGGCGGTGGCGCTGGCCCGTGCGGTGGATTACGACTCGGCCGGCACCGTCGAGTTCGTATGCGGGCAGGACAAGTCTTTCTATTTTCTCGAGATGAACACCCGCTTGCAGGTCGAGCATCCGGTGACGGAGCTGATCACGGGCGTGGACCTGGTCGAGCAGATGATACGCGTGGCGGCGGGAGAGCCGCTGGCGCTCAGGCAGGAAGACGTGCGGATCAAGGGCTGGGCGGTCGAAAGCCGGGTGTATGCCGAGGATCCGGCCAACAACTTCATGCCCGCCGCGGGCCGCCTGCGCACCTACCGTCCGCCGGCCGAAGAGAGCCGGCCCGACGGCATCACGGTAAGGAACGACACGGGCGTCTACGAGGGCGGCGAGATCGCCTTGCACTACGACCCCATGATCGCCAAGCTGATCACCCATGCGCCCACACGCGAGCAGGCCATCGAGGCGCAATGCGAGGCGCTGGACGCCTTCGCCATCGAGGGCATCGCGCACAACCTGTCCTTTCTTTCCGCGCTGATGCATCACCCCCGCTGGCGCAGCGGCAAGCTGTCCACGGGCTTCATCGCCGAAGAGTACCCGGGCGGATACATTGCGGCCGAGCCCGCGGGCGACCGTGCGCGCCGCATGGCCATGGTCGCGGGGGTCATGGACGCATGCCTGCATCCCGTGCCGCAGAGTGAAGGCACGTATCGCGAGGCCGTCGTCAGGCTGGGGGCGCAGGACTATCCCTTGTCGATCAGAGGGCGTGCCGGCCTTTGGCGGGTCCGTATCCCCGGCGATGCCGCCGAGCACATCGTCCAGTCGGACTGGCGCACCGATCAGCCGGTCTGGCGGGGCCTGGTGGACGGCGAGACCGCCGTGGTCGGCGTGGACATCGGACAAGAGCCTTTCGTGCTTTCCCACGCCGGCACGCTCGCGCGGGCCATGGTGCTCGGCCCCAAAGAAAGCGAGCTGCTGGCCTTGATGCCCGAAGTCCAGGCCGAACTGGATAAAAAGAGTCTCGTCTGCCCGATGCCCGCCATGGTGGTGTCGCTGGCCGTCAAGGTCGGCGACCAGGTCGCGGCGGGCAGCCCGCTGTGCGTTCTGGAGGCCATGAAGATGGAAGTCAGCCTGGAAGCAGAAGAAGACGCAGTCATCACCCGTATCGAAGTCAAGCCGGGCGACAAGCTCGCCGGCGGCGACATCATCATGGACTTTGCCTGAGGGCCATTATGCAAATTGGAGTTCCTGTTGAAACCTTTCCCGGGGAGTCGCGGGTCGCCGCCACCCCCGAGACAGTCAAGAAATATGTCAAGGCCGGCCACCAGGTGGTGGTCCAGAAGGGCGCCGGCCTGGCGGCCAGCTGCACTGACGAGGCCTACGCCGAGGCGGGCGCAACACTGGGAACGGCCCAAGAGGCCTTTGCCTCGGAACTGATCCTCAAGGTCAGGGCACCGTCCGAGGCCGAGATGTCCTCGATCTCTCCCGGCCAGGTCGTGCTGGGCATGCTGGACCCGCACGACGGCGAGCGGCTCCAGAGCCTGGCCCGGTCGGGCGCCGTCGGCTTCGCCCTCGAAGCGGCGCCCCGCATCACCAGGGCGCAAAGCCTGGACGTGCTGTCGTCGCAGGCCAACCTGGCCGGCTACAAGGCCGTGCTGCTGGCGGCGCAATACTACGGCCGCATATTCCCCATGATGATGACCGCGGCCGGCACGCTCAAGGCGGCCCAGGTGGTGGTGCTGGGGGCGGGGGTGGCCGGCTTGCAGGCCATTGCGACGGCGCGGCGGCTGGGCGCGGTCGTGTGGGCCTCCGACGTGCGCCCCTCGGCCAAGGAGCAGGTGGAATCCCTGGGAGGAAAATTCATCGACGTTCCTTTCGAGAGCGACGAAGAGCGCGAAATCGCGGAAGGCGTGGGCGGCTATGCGCGGCCCATGCCCCAAAGCTGGATGGACCGCCAGGCGGCGCTCACGGCGCAACGCTGCGCGCAGGCCGACATCGTCATCACGACGGCGCTCATACCGGGCCGCCCCGCGCCCGCCTTGATCAGCGAGGAAACCGTCCGTTCCATGAAGCCCGGTTCGGTCATCGTCGATCTGGCCGTCGAGCGCGGCGGCAACTGCCCCTTGTCGGTGGCGGGCGAGGTGGTCCAGAAGCATGGCGTGACGCTGGTGGGCCTGACCAACCTGCCGTCCATGATCGCCGCGGACGCCTCCGCGCTCTATGCGCGCAATCTGCAGGACTTCCTCAAGCTCATCATCGACGGCGAGGGCAAGCTGGCGATCCAGAAAGAAGATGAAATCGTAAAGGCGTGTCTCGTTTGCGAAGGCGGCCAAATTCTGTGGGGAAAATAATGGATGCGATCAATCCAACCATCATGAACCTGATCATATTCGTGTTGGCCGTATACGTCGGCTATCACGTGGTCTGGAACGTCACGCCCGCATTGCACACGCCCCTGATGGCGGTGACCAATGCGATTTCCGCCATCGTCATCGTCGGCGCCATGCTGGCCAGCGCGCTGACGGTCGACCCCCTGGCCAAGGGCATGGGGGTGTTTGCCGTGGCGCTGGCCGCCGTCAATGTGTTCGGGGGCTTTCTGGTCACCCGGCGCATGCTCGAAATGTTCAAGAAGAAAGAGAAGAAGACCCAGGGAGGCAAGCCATGATTTCGCTTGACGTGGTGGTTCTGTTGTACTTGATTGCCTCAGTATGCTTTATCCAGTCGCTCAAGGGCCTGTCCCATCCGACGACCTCGATCCTGGGCAATACCTTCGGCATGGCGGGCATGGGCATCGCCATCGCCACCACCGCAGCCCTGATCTGGTCCCAGGCGGGCGAGACGGCGGCAAGCGGGCTGGGCTGGGTGCTGCTGGGCCTGCTCATAGGCGGTTCGATCGGCGCGCTGATGGCCAAGCGCGTCGAGATGACGAAAATGCCCGAGCTGGTTGCGTTCATGCACAGCATGATCGGCCTGGCCGCGGTGGCCATCGCCATCGCGATCGTCGCCGAGCCGACCGCCTTCGGCATCGTGGACGGGCAGGGCGCCATCCCCGTCGGCAACCGGGTCGAGCTGTTCCTGGGCTCGGCGATCGGCGCCATCACCTTCTCCGGTTCGGTGATCGCTTTTGGAAAGCTGTCCGGGCGCTACAAGTTCCGCCTGTTCCAGGGCGCGCCCATTCTGTTTCCCGGCCAGCATTACCTGAACCTGCTGCTGGCGCTGGTGATGATCGGCTTGGGCGCATGGTTCGCCGTGACGCAGGCCTGGGCGCCGTTCGCCCTGCTTACTGCGCTGGCCTTCATCCTGGGCGTGCTCATCATCATCCCCATCGGCGGCGCCGACATGCCCGTGGTGGTGTCCATGCTGAACAGCTACTCGGGCTGGGCGGCGGCGGGAATCGGTTTTTCGCTGGGCAATCCCATGTTGATCGTGGCCGGATCCCTGGTGGGCTCGTCGGGGGCGATTCTCTCGTACATCATGTGCAAGGCGATGAACCGCTCGTTCTTCAACGTCATTCTGGGAGGCTTCGGCAATACCGCTTCCAGCGCCGACTCGGGCGCCGGCGCCCAGCAGCGCAACGTCAAGTCGGGCAGCCCCGACGATGCGGCCTTTCTGCTGGGCAACGCCGAGTCGGTCATCATCGTGCCCGGCTACGGTCTGGCCGTGGCCCGCGCCCAGCATGCCCTGAAGGAGCTCACCGAGAAACTGGCGGAGCAGGGCGTGGACGTGAAGTACGCCATCCACCCTGTCGCCGGCCGCATGCCCGGGCATATGAACGTCTTGCTGGCCGAGGCCGAAGTCTCCTACGAGCAGGTGTTCGAAATGGACGAGATCAACGGCGAGTTCAGCCAGGCCGACGTGGTGCTGGTGCTCGGCGCGAACGATGTCGTGAACCCCGCCGCCAAGAACGATCCGGCCTCGCCGATCGCCGGCATGCCCATCCTCGAGGCCTACAAGGCGCGCGCCGTCATCGTGAACAAGCGCTCCATGGCGTCCGGCTACGCGGGCCTGGACAACGAATTGTTCTACATGGACAAGACGATGATGGTTTTCGGCGACGCCAAGAAAGTCATCGAAGACATGCTGAAAGCGGCCTGATCCGCCGAAGCGCGGCGGGCGAGTCCCGTCCGGGCCCGGCCCCGGTCTTCACCCATGCTTTAAAATACCTCGGTTTCTAAAAGTCCAGGCAGGAGAGGTGGTTTTGAGCACGAAGATCAAGGTAGGCATTGCGGGGTACGGCAATCTGGGGCGCGGCGTGGAGTCGGCGCTGGCGCAGACTTCCGACATGGAACTGGTGGGCGTGTTCACGCGCCGCGAACCCTCGCAATTGAAGCTGCTGGGCGGCGCGCCGGTGCATCACATCGACGACATCGGCCGCCACCAGGGCCGGATCGACGTGCTGATTCTTTGCGGCGGCTCCAAGAACGACCTGCCCGAGCAGGGGCCGGCGCTGGCCGCCCTGTTCAATACGGTCGACAGCTTCGACACCCATGCCAAAGTGCCCGAGTACTTCGAGGCGGTGAACCAATCGGCCGAGCCCGCAGGCAACACGGCCATTATTTCCGTGGGCTGGGATCCGGGCCTGTTCTCCCTGAACCGCCTGTTCGGCGAGGCCGTGCTGCCCGCCGGGGCGACTTATACCTTCTGGGGCAAAGGGCTCAGCCAGGGGCACTCCGACGCCGTGCGCCGCGTGCCGGGCGTGAAAGGCGGCGTGCAATACACGCTGCCCGTGCCCGAGGCGGTAGAGCGCGTGCGCAGCGGCGAACTGCCCGAACTGAGCACACGCGAAAAGCACAAGCGCGAATGTTATGTGGTGCTGGAGGAGGGCGCCGAGGCGGCCTCGGTGGAGCAGGCCATCGTGACCATGCCCGATTACTTCGCCGACTACGACACCACGGTGAATTTCATCGACGAGGAAACCCTGCGGCGCGACCACGCAGCCATGCCGCATGGCGGCTTCGTGATTCGCAGCGGCACTACCGGGACCGGCAATACGCAGGTGGTGGAGTATTCGCTGAAGCTGCAAAGCAATCCTGAATTCACCGCCAGCGTGCTGGTGGCTTATGCACGCGCCGCCCATCGCCTGAATCAGATGGGCCAGGCCGGCGCCAAGTCGGTATTCGACGTGCCCCCGGGCCTGCTGTCGCCCAAGAGCGCGGCGCAGCTTCGAAAAGAGCTGTTATAGGCCGGGGGGCCGGACCCAACCGGAGGGTGTATGGATGGTGCGCGCATTTTCTTGATCCGGCCGGCGTCGTCGGTCCAGGAGCTCAAAGAGGTGCCCGAGGCGATGCCTTCGGACGGTTTCTTGTGGCTGGCGCTGGAGCGGGATTCGCTGCCCCGGCATCTGGATGCGCTGCAGCAGCATCTGCACCGGCTGACGGGGCTGATGCTGCTCGACCTGCATGTATCCGACTTGCTGAACGTGAATCTGCCTTCGCATTTCGACTATACGTCCAACTACGACATGCTGGTGTTTCGGCGCCTGGGCGATGACGAGGCGAAGGCGCCCGGCGCCGCGGAGGCCCCGCGGGGCACCGGCCAGGACGATCGGCATAGAACAGGCCTGGCGGCCGCGCGCAGGCTGCGCACCGCGCCGGTGGGCTTCGTGGTGTTCGACAAGGTGCTGCTCAGCATCCATCCTGCGCGGTGCAGCGTGCTTCACGCTTACATTGCGCGCCTGAACATGTTGAAGTCGCACGAGCCCGAGCGCCGGGCGGCGGGCATGCCGGTGAGCACGGCCCGTTTGCCGGATTCCCCGGCCGAATTGATGCTGCGCGTCGTCAGCCTGATCGTCGACGGCTATCTCGATTTGCGCAAGGCCCTGACGCGCCAACTGGACCGTTGGCAGCAGGGGCTCATGCGCACGAACGCGCGTTTCGACGATTGGAACGGGCTGCTGCAGTCGCGCCAGGCCCTGCATCATCTATACGATATCTGCGAAGACCAGCGAGGCGCCATGACCCGCTGGATGGACGTGCTCGAAGACTGGCCCCAGCCCGCCGACGGCGAGGCCCAGCATCAGCATGATCAATTGCTGGTGCGCAGCCGCGACGTCATCGAGCATATCGAACGCGTGTCGCACCATGTCCGCCTGCTGGAGCAAAGCGCCGAGACGGCCATACAGATCCACTTCAATATCCAGAACAATCGCACGAACGATGTCATGCGAACCCTTACCGCCATCACGGCCGTTTTCTTGCCGCTGAACCTGATCGCGGGCGTGTTCGGGATGAATTTCGAATTCATTCCCTGGCTGCATACCAGGAACGGGTTCTGGTGGTCGCTGGCGGTGATGGCGCTTATCGCCGTCGGACTGCTGGGCTACTTTGTGCGCAAGCGCTACCTGTCGTCCAACGACGTGTAAGACAGCGCTGCGCTCCATGCCGCACGACGCCGGGCCTGTATCTACTCGATAGGCTCGTACGGCAGGCCGACATAGTTTTCGGCGATGTTGGTCAGTCCGGCTTCCGAACTGGTGTAGTACTCCAGCTCGGCCAGCTGGATGCGCTTGCCGAAGCCGTCGTCCGAGAACTTGTGCAGCATGGAAGTCATCCACCACGAGAAGCGCTCGGCCTTCCAGATGCGGCGCAGGGCGATCTCGGAGTACTTGTCCAGCAGGTCGACGCGGTCTTCTTTGTAGACCTTGACCAGGATGCGGTACAGGGTGGACACATCGCTGGCGGCCAGGTTCAGGCCCTTGGCGCCGGTAGGCGGCACGATGTGGGCGGCGTCGCCCACCAGGAAGAGCTTGCCGTACTTCATGGGTTCGGTCACGAAGCTGCGCAGGGGCGCAATGCTTTTCTCGATCGAGGGGCCGGTCACCAGGCGGTCGGCGGCTTCTTTGGGAATGCGCGTCTTGAGCTCTTCCCAGAAGCGTTCGTCGGACCATTCGTCGATGTGGTCGTCCAGCGATACCTGCACGTAGTAGCGGCTCAGCACGTCGGAGCGCTGGCTGCACAGGGCAAAGCCGCGCTCGTGATTGGCGTAGATGAGTTCATGGTCGACGGGCGGGGTTTCGGACAGGATGCCCAGCCAGCCGAAGGGGTAGACGCGCTCGAAGGTCTGGATCTCGTCCTTGGGGACCGACTGGCGCGACACGCCATGAAAGCCGTCGCAGCCGGCGATATAGTCGCATTCGAGCTCGATGGTTTCGCCGTCTTTCACGAAGGTGACGCGGGGCTTGTCGGTGTAGAAGTCGTGCAACTGCACGTCTTCGGCCTCGTAGATGCTGACGCCGCCTTCGCGCTTGCGGGCGTCCATCAGGTCCTGGGTGACCTCGGTCTGGCCATAGACCATGACCGTCTGGCCCTTGGCGTATTTCTTGAAGTCGATGCGGTGCATCTTGCCGTTGAAGGCCAGGGACACGCCCTCGTGGACGTGGCCTTCGCGGTCCATGCGCTCGCTGGCCTTGGCCTCGCGCAGCAGGTCGACCATGCCCTGTTCGAGCACGCCGGCGCGGATGCGGCCCAGCACGTACTCGGGCGAGCGGCGCTCGAGAATGACGGTGTCGATGCCTTGATGGTGCAGCAGCTGGCCCAGCAGCAGGCCCGAAGGGCCGGCGCCGATGATGGCGACTTGGGTTTTCATAGCGTCTCCTGGTGACGGCGGGGCGGGCCCGCGGGCTTATCACAGTGAAGTTCGTAAACGACTGTAAGTCGTCGATCACTTGCAATCATGGCCCGAAACGCCTCGGGAAGGAATGCATTTCTGCCTATAATAATTGTACTTTTCGAAAATCCGAGCGGCTTATGGCTACCACGGCGTCCGTACCGGTTTACCAGCTTTATGGAGAGCGCGAGCAATGGCCCACGCCCGACATGGTGCATTGCGAGCTGATTGCCGACCGAAGCAAATTGCACGATTGGCAGATCAAGCTGCACCAGCATCATGGCTTGATGCAATTGCTTTACCTCAAGGGCGGCGATGCGCGCGTGGGCCTGGACGGCCGCTATCAGGACATGCAGGCAGGCCAGCTGGTGGTGGTGCCCCAGATGTGCGTGCACGGCTTTCGCTTTGCGCCCAATGCCGTGGGCCACGTGGTGACGCTCGGCTATCCTCTGGCCAACCGCCTGGCCCAGGGCATAGACGATGCGGGGGTGCTGCCGCCCACGCCGCATATCTGTACCGTGCGGCCCGAAGAAAGTGCGCGGATCGACGTGGCCTTCGATATTTTGCAGGATGAGTATCTGGCCAGCAGGCCGCATCGCAATGCGCTGATCGAGGCCATGCTGACCACGCTGCTGGTCTGGGCGGGCCGCCGGATGAATCGGTCGCCCGCCGAGCCGTCACAGGCGGCGGATCGCGGGCGCCGCCATTTCGGCACCTTCAACACATTGATCGAAGAGCACTATGCCGAGCAGTGGCCGGTGGAGCGCTATGCCCGGGCCATCGGCATCACGCCGGCCCATCTCAACAATCTGTGCCGCCAGATCGTGGGCCATTCGGCGCTGGAGCTCATCCACCAGCGCGTCGTGCTGGCGGCCAAGCGCAACCTGGTCTATACCTCGATGACGGTCAGCGTGGTGTCGCACACGCTGGGGTTCTCGGATCCGGCGTATTTCACCCGCTTCTTCAAGCGCGAGGTGGGCGTTTCGCCCAAGGAATTCCGGCGCCAGGCGGCCACTCTGCTCGAATAGCCCCGCGATTCCTTGGTTTTATCGCCTGCGCCGCGACCATGCTGCCGCGCAGGCCCTGAAAGCCTCTTATTCCTTGCCCGGGTCGCGATAATTCTTCAGCGAGTCGTCGAATTCCACATTCACCAGCTTGCCGTCCCGGCGCTCGACCTTGCGGATGTAAATGGTCTGGTTGATGTCGCGCGTTTCGGCGTCGATGGCGACGGGTCCCCGCGGACTGACGAAGGAGACGCCGCGCACCGCCTGCATGAACTTCTCGGTGGAAGCATCGCCGCCGGTCTTCTTCAGGGTTTCGTGTATGACGCGCATGCCGTCGTAGCCGCCCACCGACATGAAGTTCGGCCGATCGTTGGGATAAGCCTTGTAATAAGCCTGGGTGTAGGCCTTGTTCTCGGGCGAATCGTGCACTTCGGAGTAATGGTGAGCCGTCACCAGGCCCAGGGCGGCGTCGCCCATGGCGTCTATGCTGTCTTCGTCGGTGAGGTCGCCGGTGGCGATGACGCGGATGCCTTCGTCGGCCAGGCCGCGCTGCTGGAATCCCTTCAGGAAGGCGATGGGCAGTTCGCCCGCCGGCAGGAACAGGAAGACCACATCGGGCTTGACGTCCTTGATGCGCTGCAGAAAGGGCGCGAAATCGGGGTTTTGCAGCGGCACGCGCACTTCGCCCACGATTTCGCCGCCCGCCGCGGCATAGCTTTTCTGAAAGTAGCCTTCGGCGTCATAGCCGGGGCCGAAGTCGGCCACCAGGGTGAAGGCCTTCTTCATGCCGTTCTGCACCGCCCACGGTCCCAGCGGCACGGTGTACTGCGCCACGGTGGCCGAGGTGCGCACGATGTTGGGCGAGCGCGTGGTCAGGCTCGAGGTGCCGGCGTTCATGACGATCATGGGCTTGTCGCCGCTGGTGGCCACGGCGGCGGCCGAGACCGCGCCCGGCGTCATGGCGAAACCGGCCAGAATGTCCACCTTGTCGCGCACGATCAGTTCCTGCGCCAGGCGGCGGCTGATCTCGGGCGCGGCGCCGGTGTCGTCCTTCAGCACAATCTCGACCTTGCGGCCTTCGAAGCTGTCGCCGTGCTCCTGCAGGTAAAGCCGCACGCCATGCTCGATCTGCTTGCCGTAGCCCGAGAACACGCCCGACATGGGCAGCACGAGGCCGATGCGCAGGGGTTCGGCGGCCATCGCGGTATTGCCGGCCATGGCGCCCAGGGTCAGGGCCGCCAGTAGATGACGCAGTTTCATGGGTAGTCTACTTTGTGGTTGTTCAAGCTTCTATTGATCTAGGGCCTTTTAGTGTTAACAGGCCCTAGAACCTGTGATCATCAGACCCATTGCCGATTCGGGCCGGCGGATATTGCGGTCTTTGTCTACGCCAGGCCCAGTGTCCGGGTCAGGGCGGCGGCAAAGCCTTCGTCAAGGCGATTGCCGCGCCACGCGATGTGCTGGTCGGGGCGGACCAGCGCATAGTCGGCGCCGTACAGATCGCGGGCTTGCACGCTGCCCAGGGGCAGGTCGCGCAGCGGCATGGGGCCGACGGAGGGCGCGGCGCCGGCCGCGGCGGCGCCCAGGCGCAGCAGGGTGAAGCCTCGGCCGAAGCGGTCGAAGAGCGAAGAGCCGTCTTCCAGCCAGACGTGCGGCGCGCGATGGCCGGGCCGGCCGCAGGGCAGATACAGGTTGGCGGTGTCCGGCGGCGGGCCGCCCGCTTCGGCCGCCACGATAGGCGAATCTTCGTAGCGCGTGCCCAGGTGCACGCCGGGGATGGAGAACTCCTTGTAGGCATGGAAGTTCAGATAGCCGCCCAGGGCTTGCCGTGCCGCTTCGCCCGAAGGCGTCTCGTCCTCGATGTCGGCTGGAATACGTACATGGCCGATGCTGTCGGCGAACTGGCGCGCAAAGCCGGTGTTGCGAAAGGCGGCGGGGCGGCGCTCGGCTTCGTAGCTGTCGAGCAGGCCGGTGCCGGCATGGCCCTTGATGGCGGCCTCGAGCTTCCAGGCCAGGTTGGCGGCGTCTTCGATGCCGGTGTTGTAGCCCAGGCCGCCGGTGGGGGTGAAGAGATGAGCCGCGTCGCCGGCCAGAAAGATACGGCCGGCTCGCATCTTTTCCGCCACCAGGGCAAAGCCCGCCGTCCAGGCCGAATTGCTGATCAGCTCGAAGGGCAGGTCGGCGCCCACGGCCGTGGCGATGCGCCGGCCGACGTCGTCGTCGTCGGGTTCCTCGCCTTCCTGCAGCTGAATGTTGATGATGAAGCGGCCGCGGCCGTCGACCGATACGATCAGCGAGCGCTGCACCGGGTTCAGCGTCCAGTACTGCCAGGCGCGGTCCCCCTTCATGCGCTCGTACAAGGCCGGCGCGCTGAAGTAGGCCGCGGCCATCCGCCCGCCCATGAAGCCGCGCTTCTCGCCGGCCGTGCCGGCGTAGTGCAGGCCCATCAGCGAACGTATGGTGCTGCGCGGCCCGTCGCAGCCGACCAGGTAGCGGGCTCGGCAGCGCTGGGTCGCGCCGTCCGCCAGCGCGATCTCCGCTTCTACGCCTTCATCGTCTTGGCTCAGGCTCTGCACGGTGGACAGGTACTGCACCCGGTTGCGGGCGTGGCTCTCCGCTGCGCGGCGCAGCACGGGCTCGATATAAAGCTGGGAGCAGCGGTGCGGCAGCTCGGGCGTGGGCCAGAGAAGTTCCAGCTCGCGCAGGCGGTTCACGGCGAAGGACGACGAGGGCTGGCGCAGGCGGGCCAGTTCGTGCGTGCCGAGGCGGGTGAAGTAGGCCACGTCGGTGGGGTGGTCGGCCGGCAGCCCCAGCGCGCGTATCTCGGCCGAGATGCCCAGGCGGCGGTAATGCTCCATGGTGCGCGCGCTGTTGGCATTGGCCGCCGGATGCGTGCTGGTGCCGGGCTTGTCGTCGAATACGCGTACCGAGAGGCCGCGCATGCCCAGTTCGGCCGCCAGGAACAGGCCTACCGGCCCGCCTCCGGCGACGATGACGTCGCAATCGAAATTCATGCTCGCTCCACGTTATGCATTCCGTCGGCGCCGCGGCCATGCGCCGGCTTCCGTTCTTTGGCATCTAGTGTGGGCGCAGGAGGTTTATGTGTCTATATAATGGAAGACATTCTATGTATGCACAGGATTCATGGTTGGAGAATCGGACGGCAAGTTTTGCTGTTGCAAACCGGGGGGAGAGAAAAAAATGTCCGAGCCGATGCACGATCTGAACTTCTTGTATTTGGTCGACGCCCTGTACAGGGAGGGCAGCGTCTCGGGCGCCGCCCGACGGCTGGAGCTGACCCAGCCCGCTGTCAGCCACGCCCTGAATCGGCTGCGCGCCCGCTTCGGCGACCAGCTCTTCGTGCGTTCGGGAGCGGGCATGGCGCCCACCCCCTTGGGAGAGCGGGTCGCCCGGGGCGCCGCCCGCGCTCTGTCCCTGATTCAGTCTGATGTTCTCGCCGAGCCCCTGTTCGACCCGCGGCAGTCCGAACGGCGATTCACCGTCGGCATGACCGACATGGGCGGCACGGTCATCCTGCCCAAGGTGATGCAGATGCTCGAACGGCAGGCGCCGGGCATCACCGTGCAGCCCAAGGTCGCGTCGTCGTCCGAGATAGGGTCGATGCTGGAGCGCGGCGCCGTGGACGTGGCCTGGGGCTACTTCGGCCGGCTCGGCCCCGGCCTGTACCAGCAAAGCCTGTTTCGCCGCGCACTGATCGGCATCCGGCGCAAAGGGCGCCGCCGGGCGGCGATGACGCTGGATACCTTTGTGAACACGCCGCATGTGCTGGCCAACGCCACGGCGGTTACGAACGAGCTGCTTCAGCAACGCTTGAAAGAGCGCGGGCATACCTTGAGGATAGCCCTGGAGTGCCCCTACATTCTTGCCGTGCCGGCCATCGTGGCGGGCACGGGCTATATCGCCACCGTGCCCGATGAACTGGCCGACCTGTTTCAGCGCCTGGCCGAAATCGAGACCTTCCCGCTGCCGCTTCCGGTGCCCGACATCTCCGTCAAGCAGCACTGGCATGCACGCTTCAACGACGACCCGAGCCACCGGTGGTTCCGGGCCAAGGTGTTCGAATGCGTATCCGGCCACGGAAGCGCCGGCGACGCGGACTCAAAGTAAAGCGAAGAACCCCGACAGCCGACCTAGCCGACGCTGGAGCTGCGCATTTCCTTGCCGGACGCCTTGCGGTCCTTCTCGCGCTGGCCGGCGTCGTAGTGCGGAGTGGTGATGTCCAGAAGCTTGCTCAGCAGGCGCAGCAGCATCGAGGCCTCTTCGGGAGTCAGGTTTCTTAGCAGCTTGTGCTGGGTCAGAAGTATCTTCGGATGCAGCTCTTTGTAGAAGGCATGTCCCTCTTCGGTGAGATAGATCTGGCGCCCGCGCGACGATCTCGTACTGCTCCGGCGTTCGATGTAGCCGTTCTTCTCCAGCCGCCGGATCATGCCGCCCATCGTGGCCTCGTCCCAGTTCAGCAGTGCGGCCAGCTCCAGTTGCTGCAAGCCCGGCTCCAGGGAGATGGCCAGCAGGACGGTCATCTGTCCGGCCGTGACGCCGGCATCGCTGGTCACGTTGTCGAACGTCGACGTGACGAACTGGCCGCTTCGGCGCAGCAGGTAGCCGGGGCTGCCATAAAAATCAAAGATGCTATCAAGCTTTATGGTTTTTCTAGAGCGTTTCAACACGGCAAAGTCTTCTTAAAAAATAAACGAACAAATACGACATCCCGCAGCCCCATGAGTATCAGCGAGGGCGCGCTGTGTCGAGTAAGGGCTATCCCGGTCTCGGGTTTTCTCTAATGACGTCGGAAAAACTAAGTTGCTAGGATTCTAAATAAGCATACTATCTTTGTACACTTATTTTAAGCTGGTTGCTTGGTCGTTGCGTGGTACGTAGTGCTTTCTCTCGCGGTTTTTCTGAACGGATCTCTGCAAATTGTCATCCACCACCAAAGGAGCAGTCTCATGAGGATTAAAGCAACGTTGGCTGGGCTGGGTCTATGCGCGCTTGGCGTAATGACCGCTCAGGCTCAAACGACACAGCCATTGAAAATCGGTTTTCTGGCTGAAATGGCGGGCATCTACGGCGCGCCGGGGCAAGATCAATACGACGCTTTCATGCTGGCGGTCGAAGAGCGCGGCGGAAAACTGGGTGACGTGCCCGTTCAGATCTTTAAAGAAGACACGCAGTTCAAGCCGGATGTGGCCAGCCAGATCGTCGATCGCCTGATGGATCGCGAAAAGGTCGAGCTTTTTACCGGCTTGACGTATACCCACATCGCGTTGGCCGTCTACAAGAAAATCAATGATAAAGGCGGTTTCATGATCGCGTCCAACACGGGGCCGGCTCCCATTGCCGGCCAGGGCTGTGTGCCGAACTTCTTTGCAAGCACGTGGCAGAACGACCAGCTGTCCGAAGTGGTCGGCAAATATGCCGCAGAAAAGGGCTACAAGAACGTCTTCGCGCTGGCACCCAACTATCAGGCCGGAAGAGACTTCGTCGCCGGCTTCAAAGATGCTTACGGCAAGCCCTTGCTCGATGAAGTCTACACCCCCGTTGCGCAGCAGGATTTCTCGGCCGAACTGTCCATGATCCAGGCGGCCAGCCCCGATGCCGTCTACGTATTCTATCCGGGCGCGCTGGGCGTCAATTTTGTGAAGCAGTATCACCAGGCCGGCCTGAGCACCGTCCCGTTGCTCAACACCGCCACCACCGAGGGCATCAATCTGCCGGCGCAGGGCGAGGCCGCCACAGGAGCGGTGAACGGCTCGTTCTGGGGACCCGATTTCGACAACGACACGAGCAAGCATTTCGTCGAGGCCTTCGAGGCCAAGTACAAGCGGATTCCTTCACAGTACGCTGCGCAGTCCTACGACGCCGCGTTGTTGATCGATTCGGCATTGCGCAAGGTGAAGGGAGACATCTCCGATAAAGACGCGTTCCGCGCCGCGCTCAAAGAGGCCGACTTCAAGTCCCTGCGTGGCGATTTCAAGTTCGGGAACAACCATTTTCCCATTCAGGATTTCCATATCTTCGAAGCCTACAAAGACGACAAGGGACGCATGAACGTACGGCGCATCGCGACGCCCATGGTACAGGCGCAGGACAAGTTCGCCGCTCAATGCCCCATGAAGTGAAGATGAACATGTCTTTATTCGTTGCGCAAATCCTCAACAGCTTTCAGCTCGGGGCCTTGCTGTTCCTGATGTCGGCGGGCTTGACGCTGGTTTTCGGAATCATGAATTTCCTGAACCTGGCGCATGGCTCTTTATTCATGGTGGGAGCGTATGTCGGTGCGACGGTGGCCGCTAAAACGGGCTCTTTCACGATAGCGATCATTGCGGCGATCGTGGCCACGATGCTGCTGGGCGTCGTGGCGGAAAGGACGCTGCTACGCCAGCTTTACGCTCGGGACCATCTGGATCAGGTGCTGTGCACCTTCGGATTGCTGCTTATCGCCAACGAGGCGGTGCGCTACATCTGGGGGCCGTCTCCCGTATTCATCAACGTGCCGGAGATGCTCGACGGCACCGTCAGGATCTTCGGGCAGAACTACCCGGCCTATCGCTTCGCCATCATCGTGGCCGGCATCGTGGTGGTGCTGGGGCTTTACCTGCTCATCAGCCGTACTCGCCTTGGGATGTTGATTCGCGCCGGAGCCAATAACGCCAACATGGTGTCCGCGTTGGGCATCAACATCAAGTTCCTGAATACGGTGGTATTTGCGCTGGGCGCGGGCCTGGCCGGTCTGGGCGGACTGTTGATCGCTCCCTTGGTCTCGGTGCAGCCCGGCATGGGCGAACCGATTCTGATCCTGACCCTGGTCGTGATCGTGGTGGGCGGGATCGGTTCGATACGGGGCGCCTTGTACGGTGCTTTGATCGTCGGTTTGATCGATACCGCCGCCCGCGTCTACATGCAGATCGGCTTGCTGCAGATATTTGAGCGTTCGGTAGGACAAGCCATCGGACCAGCCATCGCCTCGATGTTGATCTACATCCTGATGGCGATCGTGCTGGCGTTCAGACCCCAAGGCCTATTTCCGGTGAAGCATGGCTAAATTAGAAATTCGTGAATTGAAAACGTGGGTCGCCGGATTGGTCATCCTGCTGTTCGCAGCCGTGCCGATCGTGTCGATACTGACCGATCAGGCGTTCTACATGGCGCAGTATTCGCGCATCATGATCTATGCGCTGGCCGCGGTGGCCCTGAACCTCATCCTGGGCTTCGGCGGCATGGTCAGCCTCGGCCATGCCTTGTACATCGGGATAGGGGCCTATGGCGTGGGCATGCTCGACTTTCATGGCGTCACGAACGGCTGGCTGCAGCTGCTTGCCGCCTTGGGCGTGGGCGGCGTGTTCGCGACGGCCATAGGCGCGGTGGTGGTCAGGCTCAAGGGCATGACCTTCATCATGATCACGCTGGCGTTCGCGCAAATGGGCTACTTCCTGGCCGTCACGCTGCGCACGTACGGGGGCGAAGACGGCAGGGCGCTCTCGTCGCGCAGCCAGATGTACCTGCTCGATTTTGCCAACCCCGTCGTGTTGTATTACGCCATCTTCGCCTGCTTGATGGCAACGCTGTGGTGGGTCAACCGCAGCATTACGTCGCGCTTCGGCATGGCGATCCGGGGCAGCAAGTCGAACGAACGGCGGATGCTGGCTCTGGGATTCCCCACATTCCGCTACAAGCTCGCGGCCTATGTGATCTCGGCCCAGATCTGTGTCGTAGCCGGTTTCCTGCTGGCCAACCTTACCCTGTACGCCTCGCCGTCGTATATGCAGTGGATGGTGTCGGCCGAACTCATCATCATGGTGATTCTCGGCGGCATGTTCACCGTGTTCGGTCCCGTCATCGGAGCCCTGGTATTTCTGCTGCTCGAAGAGTGGCTGTCGAATTTCCACTCCGCAAGCTTTCCCGCTTTCGGAGAACTCGTCAACGAGCATTGGCTGGCGGTGCTGGGCGCGTTCGTCATTGTGGTCGTACTGACGGCTCGCAATGGTGTTTATGGCTACGTCGGCAAAAGGGGGCGCACGCCATGAGCGAAGTGAAACCCATATTGAGCGTCCGGGGGCTGGTCAAGCGCTTCGGCGGGCTGCTGGCCACGGATCACATCGACTTCGACCTGTTGCCCGGAGAGGTCCATGCCGTCATCGGGCCCAACGGCGCGGGCAAAACCACCTTTCTGTCCCAGCTGGCCGGCGAACTGCGGCCGGACGAGGGCAGCATTGTGTTCGGCGATGTCGACATCACGCACAAGCCGGTTCCCGAGCGGGCCCAGGCCGGTGTCGGCCGTTCTTATCAAATAAGCCAGGTCTTTCGCGACATGACCGCGCTCGAGAACGTCTTGCTCGCGGTACAGGCCACCGAAGCCAGCAGCTTTTCATTCCTGTCCAGCGTATTCGACGATGAAAAGCTGCTCGAGGCGGCCAGGCACCACCTGCGCCTGTGCGGCCTGGGCGCTCGAGAAAACACCGTCGTGTCCATTCTTGCCCACGGCGAACACCGGCAACTGGAGCTGGCCATGACCCTGGCCACCCGCCCGACGGTGCTGCTGCTCGACGAGCCCATGGCCGGCATGAGCCAGGCCGAGTCGGTCGACATGATCAGGCTGCTCAAGGAAATAAAAAAACACTATGCCATCGTCCTGGTGGAACACGACATGGATGCGGTCTTTTCCCTGGCCGACCGGATCTCCGTGCTGGTGTACGGGCGCGTCCTGGTCACCGGCACACCCGAAGAAATCCGCGAGAACGAGCTCGTCAAAGAGGCCTATCTAGGCGACCAGGAGGAAGTGTGATGGCGCGGTCCTTGTTGGAGGTGAAGGGCATCGAATCCTTCTACGACAAAAGCCAGGCCCTTTTCGGCATGTCGTTCTCGGTGCAGGAGGGCGAGTTCTGCACCCTGATAGGCCGCAACGGCATGGGCAAGACCACGACGGTCAAGAGCGTCATGGGCCTGCTCAGTCCGGCGCGCGGCCAGGTTCTGTTCGAAGGCCGGCCTCTCGAGAAGCTGCCTCCTTATCGCGTGGCCCGCTTCGGTCTGGGGCTGGTTCCGGAGGGACGTCAGATATTCACCAATCTGACGGTCCACGAGAACCTGGTAGCTACGGCGCGCAGCGCAGGCCGCTCCGGCGGTGACTGGACACTGGAGCGCATCTACCAGCTCTTTCCTTCGCTGGCGCGGCGCGACAAGAACCTGGGCAGCAATCTGTCCGGAGGCGAGCAGCAGATGCTGGCCATAGGACGCGCGTTGATGACCAACCCGAGGCTGCTCATTCTGGACGAGGCGACCGAGGGCCTGGCGCCGTTGATCAGAAAGGAAATCTGGGAATGCCTGGCAGAGCTCAAGCGCATGGGGCAGACCGTCATCGTGATCGACAAGAACATCGGCCCGCTGTTGCGCCTTGCCGATTGCCATCACATCGTAGAGAAGGGACAAGTTGTCTGGTCGGGATCGTCCGCCAGTCTGAGAGCTCGGCCGGAGTTGCTCGAGCGTTATGTCGGAGTCTGAGTCCGCAAGCGGACCTGAAAATCAAATAGGAGCAGCAAAGATGCTGAATGTCGAACACGAGCGTGAGAACCTGACGAGCAGTTCAAGGCAGCTGGGCCTGGCCGAATACTGGGTCGAGCGCGAAATTATCGAAGATCCCGCCCATCGCACCACGGCGGTGCCTTTTGTATGGCACTGGAAGGATATGCAGCCGCTGTTGGCCAAGGCCTCGGACATCGTGCCGATGGAAGAGGCCTATCGGCGCGCCTTGCTGTTTTCCAATCCGGCCCTGGCTCCCAAGGCCTGGATGACCACCACCATCTACGGCGGGTGTTCCTGGTACAACCCGGGCGAATCGGCCGAGGTGCACCGGCACCCGCCCAGCGCGAGCCGTTTCGTATTGCACGGCGATGGCGGCTGGACCGCGGTCGAAGGCGAGAAATGCATGATGTCGCGCGGCGACCTGATACTGACGCCCAACGGCACCTGGCACAACCACGGCAATGACGGCAAAGAGCCCGTGATCTGGGTCGACATTCTCGATCTGCCGCTTGCCGAGAACCTCAACAACCGCTGGGTCATGGAGTATGACTACTTCGAAGCCAAGCCGGGCGAGACGGCGCTGCAGAAGAAAACCCAGACCATCAGCAAAGCCGACGACTACTCGGTCAAGCTCTACGCGATCGGCGGCATCAAGCCCACCTTCATCGACCATCAGCGCGGCGAAAGCGCCGGGTCGCCCATGTTCGTGTATCGCTGGGCCGACACCGTCAAGGCGCTGAATAAACTGCGCGAGTTCGAAGCCGATCCGTGCGATGGCATCTCGGTCGAGTATATCGACCCGACCACCGGCGCCTCGGTAGTGCCGACCATGTCGTTCGGCGTCCACCTGTTCGAAGCGGGCTTTCAGCCCGACTTCCAGCGCAAGAGCTCCAGCACGGTGTACTGCGTCATCCAGGGCCGGGGCCGTACCGAGCTCGACGACGGGAAGACCCTCGAGTGGGAGGAAAACGACGTGTTCGTGGTGCCCAGCGGCACGTGGTACAGGCACGTCAATACCGACCCGGGCAATGACCTGATGCTGTACGCGGTCAGCGACGAGCCGACCTTGAAGAAGCTGGGGTTCCTCAGGCGCTACCGGCGCCTGGCCGACGGCGCCATTGTGGCCCGCTAAGCGGAGAAGGCCATGCAAATCGAACACATCACTCCGCAGGACACATACGACTCGCTGGGCACCCGGGGCTACACCCAGGTAGTGGCCGCTACAGGGATCCAAAAGCTCGTCGTCGTTTCGGGGCAGCTGCCCCTGGACGAGGACAACAAGCTCATCGGCGAGGGCGACATCGAAGCCCAGACCCGCGCCTGCTACGAAAACCTGAAGCGCTCGCTTGCCGCGGCGGGAGCCGACCTTTCCAACGTGATCCGCATGACCACCTATGTCACCGATCTCGCTGCGCATCCGAAGGGGGTGCGGAAGGTGCGGGCCGAGTATTTCGGCACCGACAAGCCTCCCGCCTCGACCATGATCGAGGTGCCTAGGCTGTTGAACAACATGCTCATCGAAGTCGAGGCGATGGCTGTTATCTGACGAGCAATCGTTTTGAGGAGAGTGGTAAATGCTAGCTAAAACAGGCGATGATGTCTGGCCTGCCAAGGACTATGCCCGGATTCCATACTGGCTGTTCACCGACGAGGAGCTATACCAGCAGGAGCTCGAGAAGATCTTTCGCGGATCGACGTGGAACTATGTCGGCCTTGACGTCGAAATCCCCGATTGGGGAGACTTCAAGACGACCTATGTCGGCGAAACCCCCATCATTGTCAGCAGGGGCAAGGAGGGCGAGCTGATCGCATTGGTGAACCGCTGCGGCCACCGGGGAGCCATGGTCCGCCGTGAAACCCACGGCAACGAACGGACCCATACCTGCATCTACCATCGCTGGTGCTATTCACTGGAAGGCGACCTGATCGGCATCCCGTTCAAGCGCGGCGTCAATGGAAAGGGGGGCCTGGATGCGACGTTCGACCAGAAGGAGCATGGCCTGCAGCGCCTGCGCATCGAATCGTTCAAGGGCATGATGTTCGTCACCTTCGATCACGAGATGCAGTCGCTGCACGATTATCTGGGGCCGCTGAACCGTGAGCAGATTGCGCGCATCATGTGCAAGCCCATCAAGGTGCTTGGCTTTCAGAAGCAGATCATCAAGGGCAACTGGAAGCTATACCAGGAGAACCTGCGCGATACCTACCACGCCAGCCTGCTGCACTCGTTCTTCGTCACTTTCGGGCTCGATCGGGTCACGAATCCCGGAGGCACGCGGCTCGACGAATCGAAAGGGCACAGCTTCGTGTTCAACCGGCCCGATCCCGCGGCGGCCGATACGCTGGTCAACGAAGCCTCGTCGCAAGTCTATGCGTCCGAGGGCGTAAAGGCCGAGCGCGTCAATCTCGAAGACACGTGGTTCTTGAGTTTCCACAAGCAGTACGACGACGACATGCGCCTGTACCTGGCCTGCCTGTTCCCCAATGCCCACTATCAGCAGATGAACAATTGCCTCAATACGAGGCAGATGATTCCCCGCGGCCCGGACATGTTCGAAGTGGTGTGGACGGTCTTCGGCTACGAAGACGACACCGAGGACCTGGCCGAGCTGCGCAAGTTCCAGGCCAACTTCATCGGGCCGGCCGGTTTTGTATCGATGGAGGACGCCGAGGTCATCGAGAACATGCAAACGGCTTTCCGCAATGAGCGTGAAGCGTGCGCGGTGGTGGAGATGGGAGGGCGCGGGGCGATTCTGACGGATTGCGACAACAAGGTGAACGAGATACCGATCCGCGGCTTCTGGTCGAGATACGCGAGGTTGATGGGGCTGGAGCCTACGGGGGCAGAGCGATGACACAGTATCGAGAACGGGTCGAGGATCTGCTGGCCGACTATGCCTGGCGGCTGGACAACGACAAGCTTGAAGCGTGGACAGAGCTGTTTACCGAAGACGCGCGCTACGAAATACTGCCGCGCGACAACGTCGACCGCGGCTATCCCCTTGCGCTGATGTGTTGCCGGAACCGGGCCATGCTGCGCGACCGGGTCCTCGCCCTGCGCGTGGCGAATGAATACAACCTGCACTACGACCGACACGTGATCAGCGTTCCCAAGTACATGCAGGTCAGTGACGAGGAAGTCGCTTTCGAAGCCAATTATGTCGTGATTCAAACCGACCAGCATGGCGCCAGCAAAGTATTCAGTTCGGGGGTTTACAGAGACCGTGTAGTGGTCCGGGACGGCGCCATGCGCATCAAGGAAAAATTGGTGGTGGTCGACACGTTCTGCGTGCCCACTCTTATTGCCACGCCTTTGTAGGGCCGGCATTTCATCAGGAGACTAGCTATGAAGTTGAATCACGAATTGGTTGCCTCGATCACGGCACGCGCGATAGAAGAGGGCTTGAAGCGGGGCTTCAATGTGTCGTGCGCCCTGGTCGACGACGCGGGGCGCACAGTCAGCGTGCTGCGCCACGCCGACGCCAGCTGGCAGACCCCGGAATTCGCTCTGGGCAAAGCGCGCCTGGCCAGCGCTTTCAAGACCAGCACGGGCGCCATGTACGCCCGCCTGCAGAAAGAGCGCCCCTTGTACGGCACGATGCTGACCTCGCTCAACGCCCGCAACGACTGGATGCTCGCCGAAGGCGGCGCCGCCATCAAGCTGGAAGCCGAGGCGGGCGAGAACCACGGCGGGGTCGCCGTGGGCGCCATCGGCATCAGCGGCTGCTTTCCGGCCACGATCGACCAGGAGATCGCCGATCAGCTGGTCGAGTGGGTCAGGACACAGGTCTGACGCGGCGGCCGTCTGAACGACTGCCTGTATTTCATAATGGATGGGAATTGTCATGGACGTAGTTAAAGAGTCGATCGCCGCGCAGGCCGTGGAAAACAGCTTGATCGGTTTGTGGCAGATCGTTCGCGAGGTGGAGGGGGCCGAACTGCAAAAAGGGTTTGTGCCGCATTTGTGGCGCTGGGACATCTTGAAGCCCTTGATGGGCGAAGTCAGCGAAAACATCACGCTCGAAGACGCCGACCGCCGCGTGATCATCATGTCGAACCCGGGGGCCCGGCACAAGCATCACTCCACCAACACCCTGTACTTGAGCTGCTCTATCTACAATCCGGGCGAAACCGCGCCGGTGCACCGCCATACCTCCAACGCCAGCCGTTTCGTGCTGGAGGGCGGCGGAGGCTACACCACCATCGAAGGCGAAAAATGCACCATGTCGCGCGGCGACCTGATCATCACTCCCGCCGGCACGTGGCACGATCACGGCAACGAAGGCACCGAACCCGTCATCTGGGTCGACGTGCTGGACTTGCCGCTGGTCGAGAATCTGGCGGTCAGCAAGTTCGAGTTCGAATACTACGAAAAGGACGACGCGGGCAATGCCGTCAGAAAAGACGTGCAAAAGGTAAGCCTGCCCGATGACTACTCGGGCATGGTTTACGGCTATGGCGGTTTCCTTCCCGCGTTCGTCGACCATCAGCGGGGCGAAAGCGCCGGGTCGCCCATGTTCGTCTACCGCTGGGCCGACGCCAAAGCCGCATTGAACCGCATGCGCCATCTGGAAGGCTCTCCGTACGACGGCATCATTCTCGAGTACGTCAACCCGGTCAACGGCAAGTCGGTCACGACGACGACCAGCTTCTTTGTACAGCTTCTGCGTCCCGGCGAAGCGACCAAGGCGCATCGCCAGACGAGCAGTTCGGCGTACTGCTGCCTGGAAGGGCGCGGCCGCACCCATGTGGGCGACACGGTGCTTGAATGGGGGCCGAACGATATGTTCGTCATCCCCAATGGCATGCCGCATCGCCATGAAAACCTCAGTTCGACCCAGGACGCCTACCTGTATTCGGTGACCGACGCGCCTGCGATGAAGTTCCTCAACCTGTACCGCGAAGAAGCCGCCTAAGGGAAAAGGAGACGATGTCATGGCAGCAATGAGCGGTCGCGCGGCGGCCGAGAACCCGTTCAAGGCCGCTTTGCAGGATGCCGGCCCGGCCCTGGGCTTCTGGAGCTCGCTGGCCAATCCCGTGTTGGCGGAACTGGTCGCCGAGCACTCCGGCTTCCAGTGGATACTGTTCGATACCGAGCATGCCCCCAACGATGTCCATACCTTGGTGGCGCAGCTGCAGGCGATCCGTTTCTCGGGCGTGCCCGCGGTCGTCCGGCCGGCACGCAATCATCCGGTGGAAATAAAACGCTTGCTTGACATCGGCTTTCGCAATCTGCTGGTCCCCAATGTCCAGTCGGCGGATGAGGCGCGCCAGGCGGTAAGGGCAAGCCGTTATCCGCCTGTCGGGGTGCGTGGTGTGTCGGGCTACCATCGCAACAACGGTTATGGCCGCATCGCCGACTATTTCGAATTCATCGACGATGTGATCGCGATCATCGCGCAGATCGAAACGGTCGAGGCCATGGAGCGGCTGGAAGAGATCGCCGCGGTCGAAGGCGTGGACGCCTTGTTCGTCGGCCCGGGAGACCTGGCGGCCAGCCTGGGCCATCTGGGAAGGATCAAGGCGGCGCCGGTTCAGCAAGCCATCCGCGCCATCGGCCAGCGTGCCCGGGCCCAGGGTTGCAAGATCGGCATCGCGGCCGGCACCATCGAGGACGTGGCCCGGTATAGCGATTGGGGCTACAGCCTGTTTACAGTCGGCAGCGATGTGAATCTGTTCAGGCAGGCTGTTGAAGGCTTGTCCGACACCCTGCGAAATTATCGTTGACGAAGCGGGGTCGAACGGCCTTTTGGCCACGAAGCAAAGCGCAGGCCTCGCCGGTTACGGCGAGGCCTGGCGATGCAATATCGATTCGGCGCCGGAGCGCCATTGAATTGTGTTAGAGAAGCTCCGGCCGTCGGGCCGGAGTTCTTCACTGCCGCCGGAACGGCTGATCAGTTCGTCCGCGCGTCCGTCAGTGCGACCGGAGTGAGCTTTTGCAGTGCTTCGAAGCTGAGGCCGGGCACGATTTCAATCACCCGGGTGCCTTCGGGGGTAAGGTCGAAGACCGCGACGTCGGTATAGACGCGGCTGACGCAGGCCACGCCCGTGAGGGGGTAGGTGCACTCGGCCACCAGCTTGGATTCGCCGGTCTTGGTGAGCAGGTCCATCATCACATAGGTTTTCTTGGCGCCGATGGCCAGGTCCATGGCGCCGCCCACTGCGGGAATGGCGTTGGGCGCGCCCGTGCTCCAGTTGGCCAGGTCGCCGTTGGCGGCCACCTGGAAGGCGCCCAGCACGCAGACGTCGAGATGGCCGCCGCGCATCATGGCGAAGCTGTCGGCGTGATGGAAGTAGCAGCCGCCGGGCAGCAGGGTGACCGGCTGCTTGCCGGCGTTGATGAGGTCGTAGTCTTCTTCGCCCTTGGCCGGCGCGGGGCCCATGCCGATGACGCCGTTCTCGCTTTGCAGGATGACTTCGCGGCCGGCGGGCAGGTGATTGGCCACCTTGGTGGGCAGGCCGATGCCCAGGTTGACGACGGCGCCGTCGGGGATGTCGACGGCAACGCGCGCGGCGATCTCGTCGCGCGTCCAGGCGGGAGTGGTTTTCTGTTCGCTCATGGCGCTGTCCTTAATCCTGTTTGAAACCTGCGGGCCCGGTGGCGCTGCGCGGCACTTTGACGATGTGCTTGACGAACAGGCCCGGCGTGACGACGACTTCGGGGTCGATCTGGCCCAGTTCGACGATGTCGTGCACCGACGCGATGGTGCATTGGGCGGCGGTGGCCATGATGGGGCCGAAGTTGCGGGCGGTTTTGCGGTACAGCAGGTTGCCCCAGCGGTCGCCCGTTTCGGCCTTGATCAGGGCGAAGTCGGCGAAGATGGGGTACTCGAGCACATAGTGGCGGCCATTGATCTCGCGGACTTCTTTGCCCTTGGCCAGTTCGGTGCCGTAGCCGGTGGGCGTGAAGAAGGCGCCTATGCCCGCGCCGGCGGCGCGGATGCGCTCGGCCAGATTGCCCTGGGGCACGAGTTCGAGCTCGATCTTGCCGGAGTGGTAGAGCTCGTCGAACACGTAGGAGTCGGCCTGGCGCGGGAAGGAACAGATGATCTTGCGTACGCGGCCGGCCTTGAGCAGGGCGGCCAGGCCGGTGTCGCCGTTGCCCGCATTGTTGTTGACGATGACGAGGTCTTTGGCGCCGTGGGCGATGAGGCCGTCGATGAGTTCGGCCGGCTGGCCTGCGCCGCCGAAGCCGCCGATCATGACGGTGGCGCCGTCATGGATGCCGGCCAGCGCCTGTTCGACCGAGGGGGAGATTTTATTGATCATATTTCAATGCGTTCAATGCGAACATTTCGTTGAAAATGGGTGACGAAGTTCTTATAATGAACTTTTATTCGGATGTAGAACTAATGCTCTTAGCATAATGACAGTGGGCGGGCTTGTCAATGACGTCGGCAGTGGCCGAGAGCGCCGCCCGCCTGCGCATGAAAAGCCGGCCAGCCTACGCATGCGGAAGACTATATATGCTTCGCGCGTAAAAAAACGATTTTTATCGAGGTTGCCCATGAATTCCGGCGAATCCAGTTTCATCGAACCCGCCTTCGGCGGCGCGCAGGCCGACGAGGCTCCCAAGCCCGGCGACAGCTATGTGCGCTCGTTTGCGCGGGGGCTGGCGGTGCTGCGCAGTTTCGGGGCCGACGCGCCGGCGCAGACGCTGTCCGAGGTGGCCGAGCGTGCCGGGCTCACCCGCGCCGGCGCCCGCCGTATTTTGCTGACCCTGTTGAGCCTGGGCTATGTCTCGGCCGAAGGGCGGCTGTTCCGCCTGACGCCCAAGGTGCTCGAGCTGGGCTTCGCCTATCTCAGTTCGCTGCCGGTGTGGTCCCAGGCCCAGCCGGTCATGGAAAACCTGGTCGAGGAACTGCGCCAGTCCAGTTCTGCGGCCGTGCTGGATGGCGATGAGATCGTCTACGTGCTGCGCGTCCCGGCCCACCGCATCATGTCGATCAATCTGGGCGTGGGCAGCCGCTTGCCGGCCGACTGTACGTCCATGGGCCGCGTTCTGCTGGCCGGCCTGCCCGACGAGGTGCTGTGCGAGCGCGTCGCCGCGATGCATCTGGTGGCGCACACGCCTTCCACCATTGTCGACCCCGAGGCGTTGATCGAGGAGATCCGCCAGGTGCGGGTGCAGGGTTGGAGTCTGGTCTCGGAAGAACTCGAGCCCGGCCTGGTATCCGTGGCCGCGCCCATTCGCGGCCAGAACGGCCGCGTGGTCGCGGCGCTGAACGTCAGCGGCCATGCCCGCGCCGTCACGTCCGAGCACTTGCTGAAGGTCTGTCTGCCCCGCCTGCTGGCCGCGGCCGCCAAGATCAATATGGTGACCGCGGCGCGCTAGAGCAGTTTTATTCAGGCCCTGACAGTACGCCCAGCTCGCAATACGAAAGGCGGCGAGCGCTTTACCGGTCGCATCCCGCGGCCCATAAAGCGCTCGCCGCCTTTAGAGCAGCTTAATAATCAGGCTGATGCATGCCTTGCATCGACCGGCTTAGTTGGACGTCCCGGTGGTGACGGGGGTGGGATTGCCGCGGTCGTCGATGCGGTTGACCTTGGTGCCTTCGAGCGACACGCCCGCCATCAGGCCGGCGTTGGTCATCACGAAGCCCACCACGGGTTCGCGCAGGGTGTTCAGGTCGACCGAGCCGTTGGCGCTGAGGTTGGCGACGGCGACCGTGGCGTCCACGCCGGCCGTCCAGCCGTTGCTGGCCAGGAATTTATCCAGGGCTTCCTGGGTCTTGAACACGAAGACGATGGCCTTGGACTGGGCGCCGGCCTGCAGGCCGATCGACCCGCTGGAAGTGCTGTAGTAGCCTTTGTTCTGGCCGCCGACACGCAGCACGCCGTCGCCATGCTCGGCGCCGACGATGAAGCTGCCACCGATGACGCGCGGAAAGATCAGCACGCCCTTGGCCTGCGAGACCAGCTCGCGCGAATTGGGCGCCACTTCGTAGAGCCGTTTCAGGGTCGAGTCGGCCCGCTCGTTGATGCTGTCGCGTCGCTCGACGCCGCTTTGTTCGGAGCGCGGCACGGTAGTGGTGCAGGCGGTAAGCGCCAGGGCGGCCGTGGCCATGGCGACGGCCGCGAAGAGCGTGCGCGGGGTAGGGAGGGTTCTTGTTTTCATGGGCTTCTCCAGGTGCGTATGCGAAGTGCACATTATGGGTGTGCCGGGCGGAACCTGTCGTAGACCGGAACAGCCCGGCGGCATTTGGCTGACGAGCAAGCGGCGTGCCGCCGCTCGGAAAACCGGGTGCAGCCGAAGACCGTTCGCCGCCGGCTGCGTCCGATCTTACTTCTGCGCCGTCCTGGCCGCGTCCTGGATGTTGTCTCCGACCTTCTCCATTTCCTGCCCGGCCTGGCTGATGGCCTTGTCGATCTCTTTGCCGGCCCTTTCGGCGGGTCCTTCTTGTTCACATCCCGCCAGGGCCAGGGCGGCAAGCCCCATGGCGATGCATTTCACGATCGAATGTTTGTTCTTGAGCATGGTTTCCCCTTTCTTGGAGTTGGTTCTGATCGCCGGGGCCGCGCGGGCCGGACGACGCTGGCATTTTCTGTCAGATCGCGCCCATATTCAACGCCCGCAACAATTGGTCTCGCTTTTCTTTAATTATCGCGAATTGACCACTTTGTCGGTCGAGAAGCGCTCGACCACTTCCTGCTGCGGATCGACCACATAGTCGTCTTCGCCGTGGCGCGCGCGCGTGACCAGGCCCATGCGGTTCATCAGGGCGATGAAAGGCGCGGGGTCGAGCTCTTCGACGTTGACCATGCCGCCTACGTCCCAGGTGCCGTTGGCGATGAGCAGGGCCGCCGCCACGGCGGGCACGCCGGCAGTGTACGAGATGGCCTGGCTGCCGACCTCCTGGAACGATTCTTCATGGTCGCAGACGTTGTAGATCAGGACTTCCTGCGGCCGGCCGTCCTTGACGCCCTTCACCAGGTCGCCGATGCAGGTCTTGCCGGTGTAGCCGGGCGCCAGTGAAGCGGGGTCGGGCAGCACCGCCTTGACGACCTCGAGCGGCACGACCTCCTGGCCGCGCGCGGTGCGCACCGGCTGTTCGGAAAGCAGGCCGAGATTCTTGAGCACGGTGAACACATTGATGTAGTGGTCGCCGAAACCCATCCAGAAGCGGATGTTGGGCACACCCAGGTTTTGCGACATGGAGTGCAGTTCGTCGTGGCCCGTAAGATAGGTGGTGCTTTTACCGGTGACGGGAAGATCCCATTCCTTGCGGTGCTCGAACATCTTGTTGGCTTTCCAGGCGTTGTCCTCCCAGGACCATACGGTGGAGACGAATTCGCGGAAGTTGATCTCGGGATCGAAGTTGGTCGCGAAGTAGCGTCCGTGGCTGCCGGCGTTGACGTCGATGATGTCGATGGACTCCACGCTGTCGAAGTAGGTGTCCATGGCGTAGCGGGCGTAAGCGTTCACCACCCCGGGGTCGAAACCCACGCCCAGCACCGCGGTGACGCGCGCATCCTTGCACGCCCGGCGCCGCTTCCATTCGTAGTTGGCATACCAGGGCGGGGCCTCGCACACCTTGGCGGGATCTTCGTGGATGGCGGTGTCCATGTAGGCCGCGCCGGTCTCGATGCAGGCCTGCAGCACCGACATGTTCAGGAAGGGCGAGCCGACGTTGACGACGATCTGGCTGCGCGTGGCGCGGATCAGGAACTTCGTGGCCTCCACGTCCATCGCGTCCAGCTGGTGCGCCTGCAGCAGGCCGGGCTGCTGCATGGCGCCTTTCTCGTGCACCGAGGCGATGATGGCTTCGCACTTGGACAAGGTGCGCGACGCGATGTGGATGTCGCCCAGCTGGCCGTTGTTCTGGGCGCACTTGTGGGCGACGACATGGGCGACCCCGCCGGCGCCGATGATGAGGACATTGCGTTTCATGGATGTGCTCTCTTTTAAGTCAGGTTGATGTCGTCAGGACAAGCTGCCGACATAGTCGTCAAAGGAAAACGCCCGTACCAGGCGCACGCTGCCATCGGTTTCCCGGATGGCGATTGCCGGCATGTCGATGCCGTTGAACCAGTTCTTCTTGACCATGGTGTAGCCGCCCGCATCGCCGATGGAGATGCGGTCGCCCACCCGCAGCGGCGTCTCGAACCGGCCTTCGCCGAAGATGTCGCCGGCCAGGCAGGTCTTGCCGCAGATCTCGTACACGTGCTCGCCATGGCCCTTGCCGATGGGCGCCGTCTCGCGGTAGATGAGCAGGTCGAGCATGTGGGCTTCGGTCGAGCTGTCGACCACCGCCAGATGCTTGCCGCGAAAGCCCACGTCGAGCACGCTGACCTCGAGCGTGGTGGTGTGGCGAACGGCCGCTTCGCCGGGCTCGAGATAGACCTGCACGCCGTAGTCCCGAGCGAAGCGACGCAGGCGGTCGCAGAAATCGTCCACGGGATAGCCGGGTTCGGTGAAGCTGATGCCGCCGCCCAGGCTGACCCACTCGAGCCGGCGCAGGATGCCGCCGTAGCCCTGCTCGACTTCGCCCAGCAGGGCGTCGAAGCTGTCGAAGCAGTCGTTCTCGCAATTGTTGTGGATCATCACGCCGTCCAGGCGGTCGATGACGGACAGGATGCGCTCGGGGTCGGACTCGCCCAGGCGGCTGAAGGGGCGGGCGGGGTCGGCCAGGTCGAAGCCGGCGCGGCTGACGCCGGGATTCAGGCGCAGGCCCTTTGGCTTGCCGCCCGCGCGCGATTCGAAGCGCAGGAACTGGTCGAGTGAGTTGAAGATGATCTTGTCGCTGTGGGCCACGACTTCGTCGATTTCTCGGTCGGCGAAGGCCACGCTGTAGGCGTGGGTTTCCTTGCCGAATTTCTGGCGCCCGAGCTTGACTTCATACAGCGAAGAGGAGGTGGTGCCGTCCATGTGCCGGCTCATCAGATCGAACACCGACCAGGTGGCGAAGCATTTGAGGGCAAGCAGCAGCTTGGCGCCGGAGCGCTCGCGGATGCGGTCGATGACCTGCAGGTTGCGCTGCAGGGAAGCCTTGTCGATCAGGTAGTAGGGCGTCTGGATCATTGATGTTTCAGGGTGAGTCTAGGGCGGGCTTGCGGCCGCGCTTCTTGGGTTCGATGTGCTTCTCGTCGCGATAGTCGATGACCATCGGCGGCTGGTCGGGGAAAGTGGCCACCAGGGCGAGCTGGCCGCCTATGCATTCGACGTAGTGGCGCAGGGTCGAGAGCAGCATGTCGCTGCGCTTTTCCAGGCGCGAGATGGTGTCCTGGCCCACGCCCAGCGCCGCCGCCAGCTCTTCCTGAGTCTGGCCGGCGCGCTTGCGCAGGTCTTTCAGCGTCGTGAGCGCCATCGGTTCGGCCAGCGCCAGCCCGTCGGCGTGCTGGCCGCCGTGCTGCGCCCGGATCGAGGTCGCGTCTTTGTGCTTCTTTGCCATATAGAGGAGGTCTCGTTTTGGACAAGCCGCAAATTATGTCTTAAAGACCATATGGTGTCAAATGCATATTCCAGAAACGGAAAACGCCCGCGGCGTCGTGTGGACGCGGCGGGCGCGGGGTGGGCGGCTAGGATCTGCGGCCGCCCAGGTGTCTTCAGCGGATCAGACGTCGAAGAACACGGTCTCGTTCGGGCCCTGGATGTGGACGTCGAACTGGTAAACCGCTTGGCCGTCTTTTTCGGTGCGCTCGGCGATGAGCGTCTTGCGGCGCTCGACCCATTCAATGCCGTTCAGGACGGGGTCCTTGGCATTGGCCTCTTGCTCGTCCGAAAAATAGACGCGCGTGTGCAGGCCGATGTTGATGCCGCGGGCCACGATCCACACATTGATGTGGGGCGCCATGAGCTTGCCGTGCCGGCCCACGACCGCGCCGGGCTTGACGGTGTCGAAGCTGTACACGCCGGTCTGGAAGTCGGAGGTGCCGCGTCCCCAGCCGCGGAAGCTGGGATCGATGGGCTTGTCTTCCTGCTTGTCGGCGGGGTGGTTGTAGCGGCCCGCCGCGTTGGCCTGCCAGATCTCGAGCAGCACGTCGCGGATCAGCGCGCCGCTGCCGTCGAACACGCGGCCCTCGAGCCGGATGCGCTCGCCCTTGGTTTCGGGCGTGACCAGCACGTTGCCGAAGTTGTTTTCGAAGATGTCGAAGCCGGCCTGCTTGGGAGCCAGGCCGATGTGCACGTATGGACCCGCGGTTTGAGAAGCGGTTTCCTTCAGGTAGAAGGGCTTGTTGAGTTCCCTGAACATTATTTCGCTCCTTGGATGGTGTTTTCGAACAGGGTCGCGCGGCTGCCGCGCACCACGAGGTCGAAGTGGTAGGCCCGGCTGTCGAGCGCGACGTAGGCGCCGCGGTCGAGCTGAGCGATCAAGCTGCGGACCGCTTCTTCGCTGGGGATGGAGCGTACGATGGGACAGTCGGGAATCATGGGGTCGCCCTCGAAGTACATCTGCGTGATGAGGCGCTGCGCAAAGCCCGAGGCGGAGATGGAGTAGTGGATGTGGGCCGGACGCCAGTCGTTGATCTGGTTGCGCCAGGGGTAGGGACCGGGCTTGATCGTGCGATAGAAGTAGTAGCCGTTCTCGTCGGTCAGGACGCGGCCACAGCCACCGAAGTTGGGATCGATGGGGGCGATGTAGGTGTCGTTCTTGTGGCGGTAGCGGCCGGACGCATTGGCCTGCCAGACTTCGACCAGGGCGTTGGGCACCGGACGGCCGTTTTCGTCGAGCACATAACCATGCACCAGGATGCGCTCACCGATGGGCAGGCCGTCTTTGGCGTAGTTCAGGATGAGGTCGTTGTCCAGCGGGCCGAGCTCGTCGGGAGAGAACCGGGGGCCGGTGATTTCCGACAGCGAGTTCTCGATCGAGATGAGCGACTTCTGGGGCGAACGCAGCACGCTGGTCTTGTAGCCAGGCGTATAGGCGGGCGGGTGCCAGCTGCGGTCGCGCTGCAGGAACTCGCCGAATTGTTCGGTGGGGGTGGTCATGGGGAATCTCCTTGTGGTCTTTGCTGCGTCGTGCAACGACTCAGTGCTGCACATGGTAAGCGTTGGTAATAATCATGTAAATTGAATTAAACGCCAATATTTGATAATTTGTAGTTATTGAATATCGAGCCGCTCGCCCCCTTCGATTCTGCGAAGTCTACAGGCGGGCGGCAGGCGGGCGCCATGGCATCGATCGATCAGCAGCAGTTCAACAGCCGCATCCGCTTGCGGCACATCCAGTGTTTTGTCGCGGTCGCGCAAGAGCGGCATCTGCGCAAGGCGGCCGAGCGCCTGCACCTGAGCCAGCCGGCGGTGTCCAAGACGCTGGCCGAGCTCGAAGAGCTGATGGGCGCTCGCCTGATGGAGCGCGGCCGCTTCGGCGCCCGGCTCACGCGCGACGGCCAGTCCTTCCTTGCCCACGCCCTGTCGGTGCTCGACGCGCTCGAAGGCGCGCGGCGGGCCATGCTGGACGATGCCAAGGCCACACAGGAAGTCGTCCACGTCGGGGCGCTGCCCACGGTGGCGCCCGACCTGCTGCCCTTGGCGCTGGCCGATTTCCGCCGCGTGTGGCCCGAGGCCAAGGTCGACATCCAGATCGCCGCCAATGCGCCCTTGCTGGACAAGCTGCGCTCGGGCGAAGTGGATTTCGTGCTGGGCCGCATGGCCGATCCCGAGGCCATGGTCGGGCTGTCCTTCGAGCTGTTGTATGTAGAGCCGCTGGTGGCGGTGGCCGCCGCCGACCATCCGCTTTTCCAGGAAACCGACGCGGGGCTGCACCGCATCATCGAATTTCCGCTCATCGTGTCCACGCGGGGCACCGTGCCCCGCCACAATACCGAAAGCTTTCTGCGCTCGCGCGGCCTCGGCCTGCCGTCCAATTGCCTGGAGACGCTGTCCGTCTCGGTGGCGCGCCTGGTGGCCATACGTTCGGATGCGGTGTGGTTCACGCCCATGGGAGCAGTGCGCGAAGACCTGGCCCAGGGCCTGTTGCGCCGCCTGCCGCTGGTCACCGGCGGCACCGAAGAACCCGTCGGCCTGCTGCGCCGAAGCGAGGCCCAATCGGGACGCTGCGCCGCATCGCTCATGGAGATACTGCGCGAGACGGCCGAGCTGCGCCGCGGCGCGGGACGGGACTGGACCCTCGTTTGACAAACTCCGGCGAGGCTTCTAACCTAGCCGCCTGTGTTCTTTACGTGAATAAATGTTTGCAGAACGAACATTTTGCTTTGGCCCGAGGCGACCGCCCCGGGCTGCTTTACCGCAGGAGATTGTCAATGCGTATCAGTAAAACCTTTCTCGCCGTCGCCCTGGCGCTCGGCGCGACCGGCGCCGCGCAGGCGGCCGACGACCTGAAGATCGGCATGGTGCTGCCCATGTCGGGTCCTTTCGCCTCTTATGGCGAACAAATCCTCAACGGCGCGCGCCTGTACCTTCAGCAGAACGGCGACAAGCTGGGCGACCGCAAAGTCCAGCTGATCGTCAAGGACGACACCGGCGTGGCCCCCGCCGTCAGCCGCCGGGCCGCGCAAGAGCTGGTCAACCGCGACAAGGTCGACGTGCTGGCCGGTTTCGGCCTGACGCCCTCGGCGTTCTCGGTCGGCCCGCTGGCCACCCAGGCCAAGATGCCCATGATCATCATGAATGCGGCCACGTCTTCGGTGACCGAGAAGTCGCCCTACATCGTGCGCACTTCGATGGCGCTGCCCCAGATCACGGCTCCCATCGCCAGCTGGGCGGTGGACAACGGCATCAAGAAGGTCTACACCGTGGTGGCCGACTACGGTCCGGGCCACGATGCCGAGAAGCAGTTCATCGAGACCTTCACCGAGGCGGGCGGCGAGATCGTCGGCCAGGTGCGCACCCCCGTCGGCAACCCCGACTTCGCTCCCTTCCTGCAGCGCGTCAAGGACACCAAGCCCGACGCGGTCTTCCTGTTCGTGCCGGCCGGCGAGCAGGGCGTGGCCTTCCTCAAGGGCTATCAGGAGCGCGGCCTGGCGGATGCGGGCATCAAGCTGATCTCCACCGGCGATCTCACCGACGAGGACGTGCTGGACGCCATGGGGCAGGCGGTGGGCGTCATGACCTCCTTCCATTATTCCGAGGCGCATGATTCCGAACTGAACAAGCAGTACGTGCAAAGCTACTACAAGGCCTATCCCAACAAGCGCCCCAACTTCATGTCGGTGGCCGGCTATGACGGCATGCACCTGATCGACGCCGTGCTCGAGAAGACCGGCGGCGACGCCGGCGGCGACGCCTTCATCGAGGCGGCCAAGGGCCTGTCGTGGGAAAGCCCGCGCGGCCAGGTCACCATCGACCCGGAGACGCGCGACATCGTGCAGGATATCTACATCCGCGAAGTGAAGGATGTGGACGGCAAGCTGCAGAACGTGGAATTCGACCGCGTGGCAGAGTTCAAGGACCCGGTCAAGGCTAAAAACTGACGCGTCCCTGTCGTAGGAGTGGGCCTCGGCGCATGAAGCGTCGAGGCCCATTTTTATTGGCGTAAACCCTAGACTTGGGCGTTAAGCATTGACAAAAAGTAACCCGCTTTTTAGCCTTGTACTATACGGATTAACTATCATTCGTAAATATCTCGATAATCTCTGGAGGAGAACCGATGCGTATCACTAAAGCCCTGTTAACCGCCGTCATGTCGCTGGGCGTTGCCGCGTCCGCGCATGCGGCCGACGACCTGAAGATCGGCTTCGTTCTGCCGATGTCGGGTCCGCATGCTTCATACGGCTTGCAGATCCTGAACGGCGCAAAGCTGTACATGCAGCAGCACGGCGACACGGTGGCGGGCCGGAAGGTTCAGATCCTCGTCAAGGACGACACGGGCGTCGCGCCCGAGATCAGCCGTCGCGCCGCGCAAGAACTGGTCAACCGCGAACACGTCAACGTGCTCGCCGGCTTCGGCCTGACCCCTTCGGCGTTCGCCGTGGCGCCGCTGTCGGCGTCGGCCAAGATGCCCATGATCATCATGAATGCGGCCACCTCCTCGGTGACCGAGAAGTCGCCCTACATCGTGCGCACTTCCATGACGCTGCCGCAGAACTCGGCGCCCATGGCCACCTGGGCGCTGGCGAACGGCATCAAGCGGGTTCACACGCTGGCCGCCGACTACGGCCCGGGCCATGACGCCGAGAAGCAGTTCATCAAGACCTTCACCGAAGGCGGCGGCGAGATCATCGGCCAGGTGCGCACGCCGGTCCAGAATCCCGACTTCTCGCCCTACCTGCAGCGCATCAAGGATGCCAAGCCCGATGCCATCTTCATGTTCGTGCCCTCGGGCGAGCAGGGCGTGTCCTTTCTCAAGAGCTACGCTTCGCGCGGCCTGGCCGAAGACGGCATCAAGCTCATCGCCACCGGCGACCTCACCGACGAAGACGTGCTCGACGCCATGGGCGATCCGGCGCTGGGCCTGATCACTTCCTTTCACTATTCCGATGCGCACGACTCGGAGCTCAACAAGCAGTACACGGAAGCCTATGCCAAGGCCTATCCCGGCGTGCGCCCCAACTTCATGTCCATGGGCGGCTACGACGGCATGCACTTGATCTATGAAGTGCTCAAGAAGACCAACGGCGATGCGTCGGGCGACAAGTTCGTCGAGGCCGCCAAGGGCATGTCTTGGGAAAGCCCGCGCGGTCCGATCAGCATCGATCCGGAAACGCGCGACATTGTCCAGAACATCTACATCCGCAAGGTCGAGCGCCGCAACGGCCGCCTCGAGAACGTGGAGTTCGACGTGATCGAGAAGGTGAAGGATCCGGGCAAGGCAGAGAAGTAATCTGCTGACTGTCCGATAGCTTCAAACTGGAACCCCGGCGTAATTGCCGGGGTTCTTTTTTTTGGGGGCTACGTCAGAGAATGGGATTGACGTAGCGATGCTGTGTTCGGCTGTATCTGAGTAATGAGATGGTCAGCCCGCCCCTCGGCGAGGGCGGGTACGCTGTAGGGGGATTTCCCCCTGGAGATAAGGAGACCATCATGGCGACGATCAAGCTGATAGGCATTGACCTGGGTAAGCGCTGTTTTCATCTTCACGGTCAAGATGAGAGCGGCCGGCAAGTACTGCGCAAGAA
>NZ_PDUW01000013.1 GCF_003545815.1 Pusillimonas caeni | reverse complement strand
TTCTTGCGCAGTACTTGCCGGCCGCTCTCATCTTGACCGTGAAGATGAAAACAGCGCTTACCCAGGTCAATGCCTATCAGCTTGATCGTCGCCATGATGGTCTCCTTATCTCCAGGGGGAAATCCCCCTACAGCGTACCCGCCCTCGCCGAGGGGCGGGCTGACCATCTCATTACTCAGCAACAGCATCGCAATAAACACACTGGCGGCGGTCAAGAGTTCGACACAATAAAAGCCCCGCCCACGCTGAGCGTTCAAAAAGGGCAACCGCTTACTGGCGAACAGTCCGCGCCTGCGAAACCTCGGCTGCATGGCTGGCGCGCCAGGGATTGATGTCCAGCCCGCCGCGGCGCGTGTAGCGCGCGTACACCAGCAAAGACTGCGGCCGGCAGATGCGCCAGATGTCGCAATACATCTTCTCCACGCACTGCTCGTGAAACTCATCATGCCGGCGCAGCGACACGATGTATTTGAGCAGCGCCGACCGATCGATCTGCGGCCCCGTGTAGCGGATCTGCACGCTGGCCCAGTCCGGCTGGCCCGTGACCGGGCAATTGGACTTCAGCAGGTCGGACACCAGCGTTTCCTCCACCGCCGGCCCACCGGGCACGCACTGCAGCAGTTCCGGCGAAGGCGTGTACACCTCGATGTCCACGTCGATGCCGTCTATGTTGATGCCTTCCAGCGGCTGATAGCTTTGCGCCGCCTGGCCGCCCACGGGAGCCAGTTCGACCTCGACCGCGCCTCCGCAGGCGGCGGACAGATCCGTGCGCATGCGCGCGCATACCTCTTTTTCGTCGGCGAACCGCTCGTCGTTGAAGGAATTCAGATAAAGCTTGAACGACTTCGACTCCACCAGCCTGGGGCTGTCATGCGGAAAGACGAAGCGCGCGGTTGCCACGATGGGCTTGCCGCGGGTGTTCAGCCAGGAGATCTCGTACGCATTCCAGATATCGGCCCCGGCCCAGTCCGGAAGGGCGCCCAGGGTCTGGCGGTTGGGCGCACGGTCGATGGGGAACAGCAGGGTGGGATCGTAGGCGGTGGGATAGACCACTTCCTGGCCCAGAGGGGCGTGGGTGAGAGGGGTGTTCATGGGCGATGAAAAGAAGAAGTGACGGGAGGATTGTAGCGTTCGAGGCCGATTTCATGATGTGGGATGTAACGGCCGCAATATGAAAACAGCTTGCTGCGGGGCAACGTCGTCTCTTTCATAAAGGAAAAAATCGTTTTGTAATGCGGAATAATAATATTATATCGTTGTTTTTAAAGAAAAATATTTTTAGTCTTATATAAGACATAAGTGTGTTTTGCTCCGCACAAGAGGCGTAGAATTTTTTCCATGGCGACGAAGTTCCCAGGGGGCCTTGGGCGGTGGAACTTCTTCCGAAGCTTTCTTCACTTCATCAGGAGCAAAACCATGTCCACACGTGAACAGGCAGTGCGTGAATTGCAAACCCATTGGGCCGAAAGCCCGCGCTGGCAGGGCGTGAAGCGCGGCTATGGCGCCGAGGAAGTCGTGCGGCTGCGCGGCTCGCTAGCCGTCGAGCATACGCTGGCACGACGCGGCGCCGAAAAGCTGTGGTCTCTGCTGCAGACCGAGGATTTCGTCAATTCCCTGGGTGCGCTTACCGGCAACCAGGCCATGCAGCAGGTCAAGGCCGGCCTCAAGGCCATCTATCTCTCGGGCTGGCAGGTGGCCGGCGACGCCAACCTGGCGGGCGAAATGTATCCCGACCAGTCCTTGTATCCGGCCAATTCCGTGCCCCAGGTGGTGCGCCGCATCAACAACGCCCTGGCGCGCTGCGACCAGATCCAGTGGATGGAAGGCGCCGACCCCGCGGACGCAGGCTACGTCGACTACTTCGCGCCCATCGTCGCCGACGCCGAAGCCGGCTTCGGCGGTGTCCTCAACGCCTTCGAACTGATGAAGGCCATGATCGAGGCGGGCGCCGCCGGCGTGCACTTCGAAGACCAGCTCGCTTCGGTCAAGAAGTGCGGCCACATGGGCGGCAAGGTGCTGGTGCCGACGCGCGAAGCGGTCTCCAAGCTGGTGTCCGCCCGCCTGGCCGCGGACGTCATGGGAGTGCCGACGGTGCTGCTGGCCCGCACGGACGCCGATGCGGCCGACCTCATCACCAGCGACGTGGACGAGAACGATCATCCCTTCATCACGGGCGAACGCACGGCCGAGGGCTTTTTCCGCACCAAGCCGGGCATCGACCAGGCCATTTCGCGCGGCCTGGCCTACGCTCCGTATGCCGATCTGCTGTGGTGCGAGACTTCCACGCCCGACCTGGCTTATGCGCGCCGCTTCGCCGAAGCCATCCACAAGCAGTTTCCCGGCAAGATGCTGGCCTACAACTGCTCGCCCTCGTTCAACTGGAAGAAGAACCTGGACGACGACACGGTGGCGCGTTTCCAGCGCGAGCTGGGCGCCATGGGCTACAAGTTCCAGTTCATCACGCTGGCGGGCTTCCACGCGCTGAACTACGGCATGTTCGAGCTGGCCCACGGCTACGCGCGCCGCCAGATGAGCGCCTTCGTCGAACTGCAGCAAAAAGAGTTTGCCGCGGCCGAACTGGGCTTCACCGCCGTCAAGCACCAGCGCGAAGTGGGCACCGGCTACTTCGACGCCGTGACGCAGACCATCGAGGGAGGCCGGTCGTCCACCACGGCGCTCAGCGGTTCGACCGAAGAAGCGCAGTTCGACAGCCCGGTCAGCAGCCGCAAAGTGGCCTGACCGCGACGGCCCCGCGTCCACGCGGGGCGTCGGCGCCCATCGGGCGGGGCGCGGCCGCGTTCCATGCCTGGTAAGAAGAGCGGCATGTTCGATACGGGAACATGCCGCTCCTTGATCTATATCAAGGCGGTTTGTGCGGTGCAACGCTATAGTTCGTTACACCATGCGCGCCTTCTCGATTTTCTCCATTCCCGATACGCTCGCGCCAGACCGGCGCCAACAGAGGCGGCATATGCTTGCCCGCCTGGGCCTGGCGTGGCTGGCCATGATGCAGGTCATGATGTTCGCTTTCCCGGGCTATCTGCGCACCCGGCCCATGGGCGCGGAAGACCAGACCTTTCTCGACAGCGCCATCGTCCTCATGAACTGGGTCAGCCTGGCGCTGACCGTCCCCGTGGTGCTGTATTGCGCCTGGCCGGTATGGCAGGGCGCCCTGCGCCGGATGCGCCGCGCCAGCCTCAGCATGGACGTGCCGGTCGCCCTGGGCATCGTCGCCGCCTTCATTCCCAGCGCCTACGCCACCTTCAGCGGGCGCGGCGAAGTCTATTTCGACTCGGTCACGATGTTCGTGGCCTTCCTGCTCACCGCCCGCTATCTGGAGCTCTGTGCGCGCCAAGCCGTGGGCAGCGGGCGCATGCACGACGCCATCGAGCGGCATCGCGTCGTTCTGTCTGACAAGGCCGACCGCGTCGCCATCTGGTTCACCATCATCCAGCTGGGTGTCGCTTTCGCGGCCGGCGCCGTCTGGTACTTACACGCGCCCGAACGCGCAGTGGGCATCATGGTCGCCATGCTGGTCATCAGTTGTCCCTGCGCCATGGCCATGGCCGTGCCCACCTCCATCGCCGCCGCCCATGCCAGTCTCATGGCTCGGCCTTCCACCACCGAATACCAGCTGGCCGGCCTGACCCGGGCAAGCGGGCGCGTGGCGCGCCAAAGCCTGCTGGGCGCCATGCTGTGGCATGTGCTGATGATGCCTTTGGCCGCCCTGGGCTGGGTGCAGCCCTGGCTGGCGGCCATCACCATGCTGCTCTCGTCCCTGGCCGTGGCGGCCAATGCCTGGCGGCTGTTCCGGCGGCAAACCGCGGCCGCGCCGTCGCGTGTCGCCGCCGCCGCAGGCTAGCGTCAACAGGACCTGAGGCGGCCATGGAGGCAATGTTTCTGCTGATCGCGATCTCGCTGGTGTTCGTGGTGGCGATCGGCGCGGCATTTTGGTGGGCGATTTTCGCAGGCCAGTTCGACGACAGCGACTCCGCGGGCAAGTCCATTCTGGGCGACGAGGATGAAAACTCCAGGGCGCCGCCAAAGTCGCACGACGGCGATGTGGGCGGCAAGAAGGAATAACGCATCGGACTTCGCGGCTCGCAGCTGCAAAGCCCGATGGGCAAGTCGGCGTCAAGCCGAGACGACTCTTATTTGTTTGTATTAGGGGAAATCCATGAGTACTTCGGGTACGATGGCCGGCCAGCCGGAAACCTTCAATTATGGCGTGGTTCGGCAGTTCACGATCATGACCATATTCTGGGGCATCGTCGGCATGGGCGTGGGGGTGCTGATCGCCGCACAACTGATCTGGCCTGAGCTGAACTTCAACACGCCCTGGCTCAGCTATGGCCGCCTGCGGCCCGTGCACACCAACACGGTCATCTTCGCCTTCGGGGGCACGGCGCTGTTCGCCACCTCGTACTATGTCGTGCAGCGCACCTGCCAGGTGCGCCTGTTCTCCGACAAGCTGGCGGCCTTCACCTTCTGGGGCTGGCAGCTGGCCTTGTTCGCGGGCTTCTTCACGCTGCCCATGGGTTTTACCACCACCAAAGAGTACGCCGAATACGAGTGGCCCATCGACATCCTGATCGCCCTGGTGTGGGTCTCGTACGCCGTGGTGTTCTTCGGCACCATCGCCAAGCGGCGCGTCAAGCACATCTACGTGGCCAACTGGTTCTACGGCTCGTACATCCTGACCATCGCCGTGCTGCACATCTTCAACAACATCGAGATTCCCGTCTCGCTGTGGAAGTCGTATTCCGCCTATGCGGGCGTGCAGGACGCCATGGTGCAGTGGTGGTACGGCCACAATGCGGTGGGCTTCTTCCTGACGACCAGCTTTCTGGGCATGATGTACTACTTCGTGCCCAAGCAGGCCGACCGTCCGATCTATTCGTACCGCCTGTCCATCGTGCACTTCTGGGCGCTGGCCTTTACCTATATGTGGGCCGGCCCGCACCACCTGCACTACACCTCGCTGCCCGACTGGACCCAGGCGCTGGGCATGGTGTTCTCGCTGATTCTGCTGGCGCCTTCCTGGGGCGGCATGATCAACGGCATCATGACGGTCTCGGGCGCCTGGCACAAGCTGCGCACCGACCCCATCCTGAAATTCCTCGTCACGGCGCTGTCCTTCTACGGCATGGCCACCTTCGAGGGCTCGATGATGTCCATCCGCACCGTCAACGCCCTGTCCCACTACACCGACTGGACCGTCGGCCACGTCCACGTGGGCGCGCTGGGCTGGGTCGCCATGATCACCTTCGGTTCGTTCTACTACATGATCCCGCGCCTGTACGGCCGCAGCTCCATGGCCAGCATCAAGCAGGTCGAACTGCACTTCTGGCTCGCCACCATCGGCGTCGTGCTGTACATCAGCTCGATGTGGGTGGCCGGCGTCATGCAGGGCCTGATGTGGCGCGCCACCGGCGCCGACGGCACGCTGACCTACAGCTTCGTCGAGGGCGTCAGCGCCACCTATCCGCTGTATGCCATCCGGCTGCTCGGCGGGTTGTTCTTCCTGAGCGGCATGTTCGTGATGGCGTGGAACACCTACCGCACCATCAAGGGCCAGCCCAAGCCCAATCCCGTGGTGTACAAGTACAACCCGGACAGCACCGACCCCGCCCTGGTGGGGCCTGCAATACCCCAGCCGGTCCCCGCGGCCGCAAAAGTGGTCGCTTAAAGGAAGCTTCGACATGGCAAGCAAGCAGAAAAAACGCTTCAGTCACGAACTGCTCGAAACCAACGTCGGGCTGCTGATTTTCTTCAGCGTGCTGGTGATCTCCATCGCCGGCCTGGCCCAGATCATTCCGCTGTTCTTCCAGCACTCCACCACCAAGCCGATCGAGGGCGTGCAGCCCTACGAAGCGCTGCAGCTGGTCGGCCGCGACCTGTACATGCGCGAAGGCTGCGTGGGCTGCCACTCGCAGCAGATCCGCATGCTGCAGTCCGAAGTGCAGCGCTACGGCCCCTATTCGGTCGCGGGCGAGTTCGTCTACGACCGTCCCTTCCTGTGGGGCTCCAAACGCACGGGGCCCGACCTGGCCCGCGTGGGGCAGCGCTATTCCGACGACTGGCACCGCATCCACCTGCGCGATCCGCGCGCCGTGGTGGCCGAGTCCAACATGCCGGCCTATCCCTGGCTGCAGCACAACACAGTCGAAGGCATCAACATCCAGGAGCGCATGCGCGTGCTGCGCTATCTGGGCGTGCCCTATACCGACGAGCAGATCGAAGCAGCCCCCGCGGCCCTCAAGGGCAAGACGGAAGAAGACGCCATCGTTGCGTATCTGCAGGGCCTGGGCGTGGCGGGCCGCGAAGCGGCCGCCGATATCATGGCGGGAGAACCCTGATGTCCATACTGAACGGAATCGCGACCCTGATCGCATTGCTCACCTTCATCGGCATCGTCTGGTGGGCTTTTTCGCGGGGCAGGGCCAAGGCCAATCGCGATGCGTCGATGCTGCCATTCGCCCAGCCGGACGAAACCGGGCAGGCGGCCCGCGAAGAAGCCGAGGAGAAGGCGGGCGGGGCAGAACAAAAGAAACAAGGGGAATCTCATGAGTGACTTTTTCAGCGGTTTCTGGAGTTACTTCATTTCGATCATCGCGCTGGGCGGCATCGTCTTTTGCGTGTGGCTGCTTTTTTCGCAGCGCGCCTGGCTCAAGAAGGAAGTCAAGCAGGCCGAGAACACGGGCCACGTCTGGGACGGCAACCTGTCCGAGCTCAACAACCCCGTGCCGCGCTGGTGGACGGTGTTCTATCTCGGGCTGTGCGTGTTCGCCCTGGGCTATCTCGTGCTGTATCCCGGCCTGGGCAGGTTCCAGGGCGTGCTCCAGTATTCGTCGGCCGAGGCCGTGCGGGAGGCGCAGCGGGCGCAGGCCGAGCAGATCCGGCCCGTGTATGCGCGCTACGAAAGCATGAGCATCCCGCAGATCGCGGGCGACCACGAGGCCCAGCAGATCGGCCAGCGCCTGTTCCTGAACAACTGTGCGCAATGCCACGGCTCTGACGCCCGCGGCGGCCCGAGCTTTCCCAACCTGACGGACGGCGACTGGCTGTACGGCGGCGCGCCCGAGCAGATCGAACAGACCATCGCCAAGGGCCGCCACGGCGTCATGCCGCCCTGGCGCGGCACCATCAAGCCCGCCGAAGCCGCCGACATTGCGCAGTACGTACGTTCGCTCTCGGGCCTGGCGGCCGATTCGCTGCGCGTGGTGCCGGGCAAGCGCGGCTACGACACCTACTGCGTGGCCTGCCATGGCGCGGAAGGCAAGGGCAACCAGGCCCTGGGCGCGCCCAACCTCACCGACAACGTGTGGCTGCACGGAAGCTCCGAAGCCACCATCGTCGACATCATCCTCAATGGCCGCGAAAACCACATGCCGGCCCAGGAACGCATCCTGACGACGCAGCAGATCCGCATGCTGACCGCCTGGGTGTGGGGGCTGTCCAACGAGGGTGAAACCGTCGACTGAAGAGACCCGCCATGAACACCGACCGCAGCAAGTCTTCCACGCAGGGCGCCAGCCCGGCCAGTGCTTCCCCCGCCTGGCGGCCGCAGGCGGTCGCCAGGCCGCAGAAGGGCACGTCGCCCTACGTCGAGAAGGCGCTGGCCGACGTGCGCAACAAGGTCTACCCGCGCTCGGTGTCGGGTCTTTACGCGCGCTGGCGCATCGTCATGGTGTTCGCCACCCAGATCATTTTCTACGGGCTGCCCTGGCTGCAATGGCAGGGCCGCCAGGCGGTGCTGTTCGATCTGGGCGCGCGCAAGTTCTATCTGTTCGGCATGGTGCTGTGGCCCCAGGACGTCGTGTATCTGGCCGTCCTGCTGGTGTTGTCGGCCTTTGCGCTGTTTCTGTTCACGGCGATGGCGGGCCGGCTGTTCTGCGGCTACGCCTGTCCCCAGACGGTCTATACCGAAATCTTCATGTGGGTCGAGCGCAAGATCGAGGGCGACCGCCTGGCCCGCATCCGGCTCGACGAGCAGCCCTGGAATGCGCGCAAGCTGGGGCTCAAGGCCGCCAAGCATTCCGTCTGGGTGCTGATCGCCTTCTGGACCGGCTTTACCTTCATCGGCTATTTTGCGCCCATACGAGAGCTGGGCGCGGGCCTGCTGGCGTTTTCGCTGGGGCCCTGGCAGTGGTTTTGGATGCTGTTCTACGCCTTTGCCACCTGGGGCAACGCCGGCTTCATGCGCGAGGCGGTCTGCAAATACATGTGTCCCTATGCGCGTTTTCAAAGCGTGATGGTGGACGACGACACCTTCGTCGTCACCTACGACTACAAGCGCGGCGAGCCGCGCGGGGGGCGGTCGCGCCGCGTCGACCACAAAGAAGCGGGGCTGGGCGACTGCGTCGACTGCACGCTGTGCGTGCAGGTCTGTCCCACCGGCATCGACATCCGCGACGGGCTGCAGTACATGTGCATAGGCTGCGGGGCCTGTGTCGACGCCTGCGATCAGGTGATGGACAAAATGGATTACCCCAGGGGCCTTATCCGCTATACCTCGGGCAGCGCCATCACCGAAGGCCTGACCCAAGGCCAGGTGCGCCGCAGGCTGTTCCGTCCCCGCGTCATTGCCTACACCCTGCTGTTGCTCGTCATAGGCATAGGCCTCATCGTCTCGATCGCCACGCGCAGCACCCTGAGGGTGGACGTGATACGCGACCGCGGCGCGCTGGGGCGCGAAGTGGCCGGCGGCCTGATCGAAAACGTCTACCGGCTGCAAGTCATCAATACGTCCGAGTCGCCCCTGACGCTGCAACTGGATGCCTCGGGCGTGCCCGGCATGGTCGTCACGCCCGCCGACCATCCCGAGCAGCAGGTGGTCGTCGAGGGATCGTCGAACCGGCTGGTGCCGGTGGTCGTCCAGGCGCCCGCGGCGGGGGCGGCGCCCGGGCTGTATGATATTCAGCTTCAAGTTACCGCGACGTCCGACCAGGGCCGCAGGACCGTGGTGACCGAGGCGAGCAGTTTCTACGTTCCCCGTTGACGGGAGGCGAACGCAGCATGCATATCCAAGAACGATACGAGGCAAGGACCATGTCCGAGACAGAAGACAGCAAACCCTGGTGGCGCGAACCCTGGCCGTGGATACTGATGGCCGGGCCCGCGGTGGCCGTGGTGGGCTGCGTCGTGACCATCGCCCTGGCGGTCCAGAACTTCGCGGACCAGCCCATCACCGACGGCGGCAGCAAGCGCGGCCTGGTCATCGAGCGCGCCGCGCCGGCCGCAACGTCCGACGGCGGAGCCAAGGGAGAGGCATCATGAAGTGGCGTTCGCTGATGTGGATATTGTGGCCGTCGTTTCTTATCGGGGCGGCCACCAGCGCCACGGTCTTTGCCTTGATCGACCCCCTGGACATCGCCATTTTCGGCACCATACAGCTCAGCCGGCAGCAGATGTACGCCGGGGGATTCTTCCTGTTCTGGCTGATGGCGGCGCTTTCGAGCGCCTTGAGCCTGTTCATGGCGCCCAGCGCGCCGGACGCCGACCCGCTGGACACGTTCTAGGACCTGTTGACGCTAAAAGGGCAGCCGCCCTGGCTTTTCGCTCAGCCGCAATCGACGCCTGAAAGCTGCCGCAGGGTGGGCAGGTCGAGCAATTGCACCTCGCGCTGATGGATGCGGATCAGGTTCTCGCGCGCAAAGCGCGAGAACAGCCGGCTGACGGTTTCCAGAGTAAGCCCCAGGTAGTTGCCGATTTCTTCGCGGCTCATGCGCAGGACGAACTCATTGGGCGAATAGCCCAGCGCCGCCAGGCGCTGCGACAGATTCAGCAGGAAGGCCGCCAGGCGCTGCTCGGAGCGCAAGACCCCCAATGCCACCACCAGTTGCTGCGAGCGCTTGATTTCCTCGCTGCTGAGGCGGCGCAGCTGGTGCTGCACGGCCGGCACGTGGGCGGCCACGCGGTCCATGTCCTCGATGCGGGCCACACAGACCTCGGTGTCTTCGAGCGCGATGGCGTTCGACAGCTGGGTGGTGTTCAAAAAACCGTCGATGCCGACCACTTCGCCCGGCAGCAGGAAGCCCGTGACCTGGACCTGGCCGACGGCGTCTTCGAGCTGCGTCTTGATGGAGCCGGAGCGGATGCCGTAGATGGCGACCGAGCGGTCGCCCTGGTGGAACAGGGCTTCGCCTTTGGGAATGCGAATGCGTTCACTGACTACTTCGTCGAACTTGGCTATGTCATTGCTGTTGATGCCCAGGGGCAGACACAGACTGTTGAGCATGCAGGTCGAACAGCGGGTCGACTCGGGAGAGAGCGAAATTCTTTTGTGCATACGCTTCCTGGTAACCGCCGAATGAGTCGTTGTTGTTTTTATACGGCCCTGGCCTCCATTGTACTAGCTTTGCAGGGGCGTTCGACCTAGGGCCTGTTCACGCTAAAAGGGCTGCCCTTTTAGCGTGAACAGGCCCTAGTGCGTGGCCCAATAGCTTTCCTGCGCGTAAGTGGCGCGCAGCAGGTCGACCAGGGCGCGCACCCGCAGCGGCAGGTGCTTGCGCTCGGCCAGCATGGCGAAGATGCCGTTGGCCGGCGCCGCGTGGTCGTCCAGCACGCTGACGAGCCGCCCGTGGGCCAGGTCCTCGCGTACCTCCCAGAGCGAGCGCCAGGCCAGTCCGTAGCCCTGCAGCGTCCAATCGTGCAGCACCGAGCCGTCGCTGCAGGACATATTGCCCTTGACGCGCATCGGCTTGACCTGGCCGTCCGCTTGGCGGAACAGCCATCCTTTGGACTGGTTGCTGCCGCCGAAGGTCAGGCAGTTGTGGCGGGCCAGGTCGTCCGGCGTGCGGGGGGCGCCATGCAGGGCGAGATAGGAAGGGGCGGCGACCACGACCCTGCGGTTGTCCGCCAGACGCACGCCGATGATGCTGGAGTCGTCCAGATCGCCGATGCGGATGGCGCAGTCGTAGCGTTCTTCTATCAGGTCGACGAGCCGGTCGGTGAGATCGAGGGTGACGGTGACTTTGGGATGGTTGCTCAGGAACTGGGGCAGGAGGGGCGCCACGTGGCGCCGCCCGAAGCCGGCCGGCGCGCTGATGCGCAGATGGCCGCTGGGCTGTTCGCTGCCCTGGGCCACGCGGTTCTCGGCGTCGGCCAGCTCGCGCAGGATGCGCTGCGCTTCGTTGAACAGCAGCATGCCCTCGGCGGTCAGGGAAAGGCGCCGCGTGGAGCGTACCATCAGCTTGATGCCCAGCCTGGCTTCCAGCGCGTTCATCCTGCGCGCCATCATGGCGGGCGCGACCCCCTCGGCCCGGGCGGCCGCCGACAGGCTGCCCAGGGTGGCGACGGAAACAAAGCTTTCCAGCTGCCTGAATTTGCCCATTGAAAGTGCTTCGTCCTGATAAAAGTGGGAAACGAGATTCTGAGTGTAAAGTATGGATGAGGCGCCGGGCGGCGCCATTCCGCCGGCATTTCGCATCTTGAAATTTCGGTCAACGACCGCATCTAGTCATCATCGTGGGTTCATGGCCTGTTTGCAGTGTCAACAGGCCCCGGGCCTGAAAAACCTTCTACGAGCTGAGCGATTATGCGATTCGACAAACTAACGACCAAATTCCAGCAGGCGATCGCCGATGCGCAGAGCCTGGCTGTCCGTAACGACAACCCCTACATCGAGCCGGTGCACGTGCTGGCCGCCTTGCTCTCCGACAACGACAGCGGCGCGGGCAGCCTGCTGGCGCGCGCCGGCGTGGCGGTCAACCGCGTCGTTTCCGACGTCAACACGGCGATCGGCGCCTTGCCGCAGGTGCAGGGCTCGGACGGCAACATCCAGGTCAGCCGCGAGCTCCAATCGGTGCTGACGCGCACCGACAAAGAGGCCTCCAACCGGGGCGACACCTATATAGCCAGCGAGCTGTTCCTGCTGGCCCTGATCGACGACAAGGGCGAGGCGGGCCGCATCCTGCGCGATGCCGGGCTGCAGCGCAAGCCGCTCGAAGTCGCCATCGACGCCATGCGTGGCGGCGAGTCGGTGTCGGACGCCGAAGGCGAAGCCAATCGCGAAGCACTGGCCAAGTACACCACCGATCTGACCGAGCGCGCCCGCCGGGGCAAGCTCGACCCGGTCATCGGGCGCGACGACGAAATCCGCCGCACCATACAGATCTTGCAGCGCCGCACCAAGAACAACCCGGTGCTGATCGGCGAGCCGGGCGTGGGCAAGACGGCCATCGTCGAGGGCCTGGCCCAGCGCATCGTCAACAACGAGGTGCCCGAGACCCTGAAGGGCAAGCGGGTGCTGGCGCTCGACCTGGCGGCGCTGCTGGCCGGGGCCAAGTACCGCGGCGAGTTCGAAGAGCGCCTGAAGGCCGTGCTGAAGGAACTGGCCCAGGACGAGGGCGGCATCATCGTCTTCATCGACGAGCTGCACACCATGGTCGGGGCCGGCAAGGCCGAGGGCGCCATGGATGCGGGCAATATGCTCAAGCCCGCGCTGTCGCGCGGCGAGCTGCACTGCATCGGCGCCACCACCCTGGACGAATACCGCAAGTACATCGAAAAGGACGCGGCCCTCGAGCGCCGCTTCCAGAAAGTGCAGGTCAACGAGCCGGACGTCGAGTCCACCATCGCCATCCTGCGCGGCCTGCAAGAGCGCTACGAGCTTCACCACGGCGTGGCCATCACCGACCCGGCCATCGTGGCGGCGGCCGAGCTGTCCCATCGCTACATCACCGACCGCTTCCTGCCCGACAAGGCCATCGACCTGATCGACGAGGCGGCAGCCCGCATCCGCATGGAGATCGACTCCAAGCCCGAAGTCATGGACAAGCTCGACCGCCGCATCATCCAGCTCAAGATCGAGCGCGAGGCGGTCAAGAAGGACAGCGACGAGGCTTCGGTGCGCCGGCTCCAGGCCATCGATGCCGAACTCGAGAAGCTGCAGCGCGAGTACAACGACTACGAAGAGATCTGGAAGGCCGAGAAGGCCTCGGTGCAAGGCTCGCAGTCCATCAAGGAAGAAATCGAGCGCGTGCGCGCCGAGATGGCCGAGTTGCAGCGCAAGGGCCAGTTCGACAAGCTGGCCGAACTTCAGTACGGCAAGCTGCCCGAACTCGAAGGCCGCCTGGCGGCGGCCGAGGCGGGCAAGGAAGAGCACAAGTCGGATCAGCCGCGCCTGCTGCGCACCGAAGTCGGCGCCGAAGAGATCGCCGAGGTCGTGTCGCGCGCCACCGGCATCCCGGTATCCAAGATGATGCAGGGCGAGCGCGAAAAGCTGCTGGGCATGGAAGCGTTCCTGCACAAGCGCGTGGTGGGCCAGGACGAAGCGGTGACGCTGGTGTCCGACGCCATTCGCCGCTCGCGCGCGGGGCTGTCCGACCCGTCGCGTCCCTATGGGTCCTTCCTGTTCCTGGGCCCGACGGGCGTGGGCAAGACAGAGCTCACCAAGGCGCTGGCGAACTTCCTGTTCGATTCCGACGACCACATGATACGCATCGACATGAGCGAGTTCATGGAGAAGCACTCGGTGGCCCGCCTGATCGGCGCGCCTCCGGGCTATGTGGGCTACGAAGAGGGCGGCTACCTGACCGAGGCGGTGCGGCGCAATCCGTACAGCGTGATCCTGCTCGACGAGGTCGAGAAGGCGCACCCCGACGTCTTCAATGTGCTGCTGCAGGTGCTGGACGACGGCCGCCTTACGGACGGCCAGGGGCGCACGGTGGACTTCCGCAACACGGTCATCGTGATGACGTCCAACCTGGGTTCGCAGCACATCCAAAGCATGGCGGGCCAGCCGTACGAGGTGGTGAAGGAAGTGATCTGGGACGAGCTCAAGACGGCATTCCGTCCCGAGTTCCTGAACCGCATCGACGAGGTGGTGGTGTTCCACGGGCTCGAATCCAAGCACATCGAATCGATTGCGCGCATCCAGATCCAGCGGCTGGCGGACCGCCTGGCGCAGCAGGACATGCGCCTGGAGGTATCCGACGCGGCGCTGGCCCAGCTGGCGCGCGCGGGCTTCGATCCGGTGTTCGGGGCGCGTCCGCTCAAGCGGGCGATCCAGCAGTACATCGAGAACCCGGTCGCCAAGCTCTTGCTCGAGGGCAAGTTCGGGCCCAAGGACGTGGTGCCGGTGGATTGGCGGGACGACAAGTTCGTGTTCGAGCGGACGCTGCAGTAATCGTTTTTCGCCGATCGGTATTTTCATCGTCGAGAAAACCGGCCTCTTTTCGAGGCCGGTTTTTTGCCGGGGGCGCCGAGCCGCCGGGCCGCCCCAAGGGAAAAAAAGCCCCCTTGGGGGGCAGCAAGCAGGCATCAGCCTGCGCAGCGTGGGGGCGTTTTTCCCGCGTGGTATTCGTTTCCGATGGCTTCCAGGCCGGCGATGGCGAATCGGTGGAGGTGGTCCACCACCACTTCGCGCGGCGTGCGCAGCATGGCTTGCACGGGGCCGGGAAGGCCGCGCCGGCCGATCTGCAGGAGCAGGCAGGGGGCGGCGACGCTGAACAGGCAGCGGCGCAGGGCGGGGTCGTCCGCGGGGATGCCGCTTATCTCGCTGAGAATGTCGGCGATCAGCGAGGCCTTCATGGGCACTTCCGACTTGAAAAGCACTTTGATGTGGGAAGAGGGCGCGACGAGCTCGGCGGCCAGCACGGTAAGGTGCCATCCTTCGGAACCATCGGCCGCTCTTTGAACCAGCTGATCGATCAAGACCCGAAGCTTCTCGGAAGCCGGCAGGGGGCTCTGGGCGAGCTGCTGCAGATCGGCCAGGTCGACCACGCGGCGGTGCGCTTCGCTCAATACGGCGCGGTACAGGCCGTTGCGGCTGCCGAAGTGGTAGTTGATGGATGCCAGGTCCACGCCGGCGCGCGCGGCGATGGCTTTGCTGGTGGTTTCGGCGAATCCCGTGACGCCGAAGAGTTCGCCCGCGGCATCCAGGATGCGGGCGCGGGTCGTTTCACCGTCGGTGCGAGGGGCGCGCGGGGCTGTGGTCATGGATTCATATTCCTGCGGGGCCGGGATGTCGAGACTCAGGTCGACGCGATGTGGCGGTGGCTAGACCTTGTGCATGAGCTCATGTTCATAAAGATTTTGCTTGAATTAGATACTAAATTCAATTTAAATTTAGGGTAAGCTGCTCATTCACGGCCGTCCAGCCGGCGGCGGCTCGAATCGATTCCTCCTGCATGTCCTGATCAATCGTCCTCCTACCCGGAATACCGATCATGAAGAAGCCTCTCATTCTCGTCGCGGCGGCTTTGGCCGTGATTCTTGCGGCATGGGCCTGGTGGCATTCGAGCCAGCGCGATGAGGAGGGGCCGCTCGTGCTGTACGGCAATGTGGACATCAGGCAGATATCGCTGGCTTTCGATGGCAACGGCCGCGTGGCGCAAGTGCGCGCCGAGGAAGGCGACCATGTCGAGGCGGGCAGCGTGCTGGCCGTGCTGGACACTCGCACGCTGGCCCTGCAGGCCGAGCAGGCGCAGGCTCAGGTAGAAGTCAGAGAGCAGGCCCTGCTCAGCCTGCGCAACGGCGCACGGCCGCAAGAGCTTGCGCAGGCTCGCAGCCGCCTTGCCGCGGCCCGGGCAGAGGCCTCGCAGGCCGAGCAGGACCTCAAGCGCGTGCAGGGCATATCGGCCCGGACGCAAGGGCGCGGGGTCAGCGCGCAAGACCTGGATCGGGCTCGAAGCGCGCTGAGCGTCGCGCAGGCCCGGGTGGCGGAGCAGCGCGAAGCCCTGCATCTTGTGGAGGCGGGCCCGCGTACGGAAGAAGTGGCGGGTGCGCAGGCTCAGCTGGAGGCGGCGCGGGCGCAGTTGGCGCTGCTGCGGCATCAGATTGCGCAGGGCGAACTGAAGGCGCCCGCCGACGCGGTGGTGCGGTCGCGCCTGCTGGAACCGGGCGACATGGCCACGCCGCAGCGCCCTGTCTTCGCGCTGGCCCTAACGCGGCCGAAATGGATACGCGTCTACGTCGCCGAACCGGACCTTGGCCGGATACGGCCGGGCATGCAGGCCCGCGTCTTTACCGATGGACGCCCGGGCGAGGCGGTCGCCGGCAAAGTAGGCTATATCTCGTCGGTGGCCGAGTTTACGCCCAAGACGGTCCAGACCGAAGAGCAGCGCACGAGCCTGGTCTACGAGGCGCGAGTGTTGGTCGAGGATGCGGGCGATGTGCTGCGGCTGGGGCAGCCTGCCACCGTTCACCTGATTGCCGGCGAGGCGCAATGAGCGCCGCCGGCGCCACGGTCGTCGCCGAAGGCCTGCGCAAGACCTTCGTGGCGCCGGCGGGCGGTCCGCTGCACGCGGTGAGAGACATTTCCATGACGGTGCGCGCGGGCGAACTCACGGCCCTGGTGGGCCCGGACGGCGCGGGCAAGACGACGCTGTTGCGCATGATGGCCGGGTTGCTGGAACCCGACGCCGGAAGCTTGCGGGTATTGGGCATGGACGTGGGCCGCGATCCCCAGGCGGTGCAGGATCGCATCAGCTACATGCCGCAGCGTTTCGGCCTGTACGAGGACCTGAGCGTCCAGGAAAATCTGGATCTTTACGCCGACCTGCACGGCGTCCCGCTCGAGCAGCGCCGCGAACGGTTCAGGCGCATGCTCGAGATGACCGACATGGCGCGGTTCACCGCAAGGCCGGCCGGCAAGCTGTCGGGCGGCATGAAGCAGAAACTGGGCCTGGCCTGCACCCTGGTGCGCTTGCCCGATCTGCTCTTGCTGGACGAACCCAGCGTGGGCGTCGATCCACTGTCGCGGCGCGATCTCTGGAAGATCGTGCAGCAGCTGGTGGACGACGAGAATCTCAGCGTCATTGTCAGCACGGCCTACATGGACGAGGCCGCGCACTGCGCCCAGGTGTTCGTGATGCACGAGGGCCGCCTGCTGGACCAGGGCGACCCGGGAACGCTGCGTGAACGTGCCCGGGGCCTGACTTTTACGGCGACGCCGCCCCCCGGCACACCCGCGCGCGACCTGCAGGCCCGCCTGCTGGATGCCGGAGCGCAGGTGGTCGATGCGGTGCCCAAGGGCGGCGCCGTATGGTTCATTCGCCAACCGCAGGCAGAGCCGGAGGCGCTGCGGCGCCTGCTCGGCGGCGTCGACCATGGGCCGCGGCCCGAAGAGCTGGAGGACGCCTTCATGATGCTGCTGCGCCGGCAGCAAGCCCGCGAGGACGCGGCGCCGCCCGCCCCCGGGCGCTCCGTGGCGGCCGATGCGCCGGAGAGGACGGACCAGCCGGCCATCGTGGTGCGAGACCTGGTGCGCAAGTTCGGCGACTTCACCGCGGTCGCCAGCACCTCGTTCGAGGTGGCGCGGGGCGAGATCTTCGGCCTGCTGGGACCCAACGGCGCGGGCAAGACGACGACCTTTCGCATGCTGTGCGGGCTGCTTCCGGCCACCAGCGGCCACTTGGAGGTCGCGGGCCTGAATCTGCGCACGGCGCGCGCAAGGGCGCGCGGCCGCATCGGCTATGTGTCGCAGAAGTTCGCGCTGTACGGCGAGCTGACCGTGCGCGAGAACCTGGAATTCTTCGGCGGCGCGTACGGACTGCGCCGCCAGGCGCTGCACCGGAGGGTGGACGCCATGATCGAGCAGTTCGAACTGGATCCCGCCGCCGCCAGCGGCTTGCTGCCCGGCGGCTACAAGCAGCGCCTGGCGATGGCCGCCGGCCTGCTGCACGAGCCGGAGATCCTGTTCCTGGACGAGCCCACCAGCGGCATCGATCCCCTGGCCCGCCGCGCCTTCTGGCGCACCATCACCGCGCTGGCGCAGACCGGCGTCACCATCATCATCACGACCCACTTCATGGAAGAAGCGGAGTATTGCGACCGCATCGCCATCCAGGATGCCGGGCGCGTGCTGGCGCTGGGCACGCCGCGCGAGGTGCGCGAAATGGCGGGCGACAGCGGCGCCGACATGGACAGCGCCTTCATCGCCATCGTCGAGCAGGGACGCGCCCGGGCCCGGTCGGCGGAGGCGGGCGCATGAAAGCATCGGGATTCGCGCGCCGGTTCACCGCCTTGCTGCGCAAGGAAGTGCGGCAGCTGCTGCGCGATAAAAGCAATCTGGCCGTGGGCCTGCTCCTGCCCGTCGCCTTGATTCTCCTGTTCGGCTACGGCCTGTCGTTCGATGTGGACGACGCGCCCATAGCCGTGGTTCTGGAGGACAGCTCGCCCACCGCGCGCGAAGTCGTCCAGGGGCTGCAGGGTTCGCCCTATATTTCGCCTGTGTGGACGGGCAGCATGGCCGAGGCCGAAGACCGCATGCGCGCGGGAGAAGTGGATGGAATCGTGCGCCTGCCGGCGGATTTCTCGCGCCGGCTCGCTTCGGGCGATGCGCACATCCAGCTGCTGCTCAACGGCATCAACTCGACCACCGCGTCCATCGTGGACGGCTACGTGCGCGGAGCGGCGGGCCTTTGGGCGCAACGGCAGGCCGAGCGGGCCGGCGGCAAGGCGTCCGGGGGCATCGATGTGCAGGAGCGCATCTGGTTCAACGAGGCGAGCGACAGCACCTGGTATCTGGTGCCGGGGCTGATCGTGCTGGTATTGACGCTGATCGGAGCCTTTCTGACTTCGCTGTTGATCGCCCGCGAATGGGAGCGCGGCACCCTCGAGTCGCTTTTCGTCACGCCGCTGCGGCCCACGGAACTGGTGCTGTCCAAAGTGGCGCCGTATCTCGTCATCGGGGCGATCGACCTGGCAATGTGCCTGCTGGCCGCCCGCTTCCTGTTCGACGTGCCGATGCGCGGCTCGCTGCTGATCATCTTCCTGGTCTCGATGCTGTATCTCACGGTCTCGCTGCTGCTGGGGTTGTTCATTTCCGGGACGATGCGCAGCCAGTTCCAGGCCAGCCAGGTGGCCCTGCTGGTCAGCTTCATGCCGGCCATGATGCTATCGGGCTTCGTGTTCGACCTGCGCAACGTGCCCTGGGTGATACAGGGCGTGGGCCAATTGCTGCCGGCAACGCACTTCATGAACCTGATCAAGACGCTGCTGCTGGCGGGCGACTATTGGCCCGACATCCTGCGCGGCACGGTGATTCTTGCGGCCTACGCCCTGGTGCTGGCGTGGGCGACGCGGCGCACGCTGCGCAAGAGGCTGGATTGAAACCCATTATGGACGCCTTGCTCGCACCGCTCGCACAGATCGCTTCCCTGATTCGCAAGGAACTGCTTGCCTTGATCAAGGAGCCCGCCAGCCGCGCCATCCTGCTGATGCCCGTGCTGGTGCAGGCGCTGCTGTTCGGTTATGGCGCCACCTATGACCTCAGGCACGTTCCCTACGCGGTGCTGGACCAGAGCCGTGGCGCGGCATCGACCGAGCTGCTGGCGCGGCTGGACGGCACGGGCGTCTTCGTGCGCGAGGCCACGCTGACTTCGTCGCGGCAGATCGCCCGGATCGTCGACGAGCAGAAAGCCTTGCTGGTGCTCGGCATTCCGCCGGATTTCGAGGAGCGGCTGGCCGCCGGCCAGCGGGTTGCGCTTCAGGTCATTTTCGATGGGCGCAACTCCACGACCGCGGGCGTCGCCTCGGGCTACGTCGGCGCCATCGTGGCCGACTACAACGCGTCGATGGGCGCGGGCGGCCCGGGCATCGCCATCGATCGGCGCGTGTGGTTCAACCCCAACCTGGAGTCGCGCTGGAACCTCATGTCGGGCCTGATTGCAGCCTTGAGCATGCTTCAGACCTTGTTGCTGGCCGCGCTGTCCGTCGCCCGCGAGCGCGAACAGGGCACTTTCGACCAGCTGCTGGTCACCCCGCTGACGCCGATGCAGATACTGATCGGCAAGGCCTTGCCGGCCATTCTGATCGGCCTGATCCAGTCCACCATCATTTTTCTCGTGATCCGGTTCTGGTTCGGAGTTCCCCTGGCGGGCTCGGTGTGGCTGCTCTATCTCGGCCTGCTGACTTTCACCGTCGCGGCGGTGGGCATGGGGCTTTCGATTTCGGCGCTCTCCCTCACCATGCAGCAGGCCATGCTCTACACGTTTTTATTGATCATGCCACTGATGCTGTTGTCGGGCCTGCTGACCCCGGTGCGCAACATGCCCGAGGCGCTGCAGATCGCGACCTATGCCAACCCCTTGCGCTTCGGCATGAATATCGTGCGCCGCGTCTATCTCGAGGGCGCCACCCTGCGGGATGTGTGGCGCGACTTCATTCCCTTGCTGGCGCTGGCCTGCGTCACGCTGCCCATGGCGGCCTGGCTGTTTCGCCACCGTCTTTCCTGAGTCGGGAAATTTGACATGTCTGATTTGCATTTTCGTCGTAGAGCAAGCTCGTATGCCGGCCTGGCGCTGGTACTGGTGTTGGCCGGATGCACGGCGGGACCGGATTTCGCCAGGCCGGCTCCGCAGGCCCCGGACGACTGGACGAGCTGGCGCAGCGCGGATGAATCGCTTCGAACGCCTGTCGATACCGAAGGGACGCTTCCGGCGGAATGGTGGCGCGCGTTCGGCGACCCGGTGCTGGACACGCTGCAGGAGCGCGCCTTTCGGGCCGGCCCCGACCTGCAGACCGCCGCGCTGCATTTCGCCCAGGCGCGTGTCCAGCGCAGCACGGTCGCCGCCCAGCGGGGCCCGGACATTGGCGCAAGCGGCAGCGTCACCCGCCAGCGCCAAAGCGAATATGGCGCCGGCGTGCGCATGATCGATGCCATCGGCGGCGACCGCTCGGCGCTGGTGGATGTGCTGAGCGAACCCTTCACGCTTTACCAGGCGGGCTTCGATGCCTCATGGGAGCCCGACCTATGGGGGCGCGTGCGGCGCTCCGTCGAAGCCGCGGACGCCGACGTGGCCCAGCAGGCCGCGCTGTACGACCTGGCGCGGCTGAGCCTGGCCAGCGAAGTGGCGCGCAACTACATCGAGCTGCGCACCACGCAGCGCCAGATTCGATTGCTGCGGGAGGACGTGTCCGCCCTGGAGGGGCGCCTGCGGATACTGGAAGCCTGGGTGCGGGGCGGTGTCGCCGACCATCTCGATCTGGAGCGCCAGCGCACGGAGGTGGCGGCGAACAAGGCGCAGCTACCCGACCTGCTGGCCCGGGAAGGCGCAGGCATCAATCAGATCGCGCTTCTGCTGGGCGAACCGCCCGGCGCGCTGCGTGACCTGCTTGTGCCGCAGCCGGAGCGAGGCCAGGCGGCGGCATCGGCGCTGCCCGATCTATCCCTGGGGCTGCCTTCGGAGATTGCGCTGCGCCGTCCCGACATCAGGGCGGCGGAAGCCCGTCTGCATCGGGCCACGGCGAGCATCGGCGTTGCGCAGGCGGAGCTGTATCCCAGCATACGCCTGGGAGCGCGCTTCGGCTATGAATCCTATCTGAGCGGAGAGTTCGCCGACTGGGGCAGCCGAAGCTGGTCGGTCGGACCCAGCCTGAACCTGCCGCTCTTCGATCGCGGCCGGCGCCGCAGCGTCGTACGGCTGCGCGAACTGGAGCAGCAGGAGGCGGCGGTGAATTATCAGCGGACAGTGCTCGGGGCGTGGCAGGAAATCGACGACGCGCTCAGCGCCTATACCGCCGAGCAGCAGCGGGCGCGCCAGCTGGCGTCACGCGAGCGAAGCGCGCGCGAGGCCTATGAACTGGCCCAGGCGCGCTACGAGGGCGGCATGGTCGACTTCATGGCGGTGCTGGACAGCCAGCGCGGCTACCTGCAGGCGCGCCGCGACCTGGCGGTCAGCGAAGGGCGGCTCGCCACGCGCTATGTGATGATCAACAAGGCGGTAGGCAATGCGCCGGCCGTTCAGTCGTCTTTGCCGTAGAACTTCACGCCGATCTCGATCGCCTCGCGCCCCTGCGAGCGCCGGTGGCGATTGGTGTCGCGCAGCGAATAGATGCAGCCGCAGTACTCTTGCTGGTAGAACTCTTCGCGCTTGCTGATCTCGATCATGCGCGCCGAGCCGCCGCCCTTGCGCCAGTTGTAGGTCCAGTACACCAGGTCGGGGTAGCGCGCCGCGGCGCGTTCGCCGCAGCCGTTGATCTGGTTCATGTCCTTCCAGCGCGAGATGCCCAGCGAGCTGGTGATGGTATCGAAGCCGTGCTCGTGGGCATAGAGGGCGGTGCGCTCGAAGCGCATGTCGAAGCAGACGGTGCAGCGGGCCCCGCGTTCGGGTTCGTTCTCGAGGCCCTTGACGCGCTCGAACCAGTTGTCGCGGTCGTAGTCGGCATCGATGAACTCGATGCCATGCTCTTCGGCAAAACGGATGTTCTCGTTCTTGCGGATCTCGTATTCGCGGTCGGGGTGGATGTTGGGGTTGTAGAAGTAGATGGAGTAATCGATGCCGGATGCCGTCATGGCCTCCATGACTTCGCCCGAGCAGGGCGCGCAGCAGGAGTGCAGCAGCACTTTCTTGCGGGAGTCCGGCAGTTCGAGGGTGGGGCGTTTTAATTCGGTCATGGTGTTCGAAGCAGGCGATGCGGTCGGCACGCACAGTGAGCCTGGCGATGCCATTTATTTAGGGAGTATTAAGCGATTTTAGTCTGTTGTCGGGTTATACCCAAATGCGCGAGTGCAGCTTTGATCGGGTTTTTTCGGACGTGACTCTTGGGTCGGGACTTGGCGTTTGGGTTCTTGAGACGCCGCTGAAGGCGGGCATGCCCAGGCCGGGCGGTCGGGCGGTCCGAGGCAGCGCCCTCCAACGCCCGGCCTGGGCATGCCCGCCTCCAGCGGCTTACGTCTGAGAAAATAACGCGAGTAGGCAAATGACGCGAGTCTGGCAAATGACGCAAGCCGTTGAAGGAGCCCCGGGTTGTCCCCGGACGTTGGAGGGCGCTGCCTCGGACCGCCCGACCGTCCGGGGAAAACCCGGGGCTCCTTCAGCGGCGCTCAAGAACCCAATAACAGCATCGCAACAATCCCCAGCGGCGCTCAAGAACCCAATAGCAACATCGCAACAATCCCCAACGGCCCTCAAGAACCCAATTTAGCTCTACCGCATCGTCACGAACTCTTCAGAGGCGGTGGGATGTATCGCCACGGTGTCGTCGAAGTCCTTCTTGGTGGCGCCCATCTTCAGCGCCACCGCGAAGCCCTGCAGCATTTCGTCCATGCCGAAGCCGATGCCGTGTATGCCGACGATCTTCTCTTCCGGCCCGGCGCAGACGAGCTTCATGCGCGCGGGCTGGCGGCGCCGCGTCACCGCGGTGTACATGGCGGTGAAAGAAGACCGGTACACCTTCACCGCATCGTCGCCGTATTTGGCCCGCGCCTCGGGTTCGCTGAGGCCGACCGTGCCTATCGGCGGGTGGCTGAACACCACCGTGGGGACATTGCTGTAATCGAGGTGTTCGTCGGGCTTGTCGTTGAACAGCCGCTCGGACAGGCGGCGTCCGGCGGCAACGGCCACCGGCGTCAGTTCGACCTGCCCGGTGATGTCTCCCACCGCGTAGACGCCGGGCACATTGGTGTTCTGGTACTTGTCCACCGTGATGTAGCCGAGCGGGTTCACCTGTACGCCCGCCGCCTTCAGGTTCAGGTGGGCCGTATGGGGCTCCCGGCCGACCGCCCAGACCAGGCAGTCCACGGTGTGGCTTTCGCCGTTCTCGAGTTGCAGCGTCAGGCTGCCGTCGGCGTTCTTCAAAACCGCCTTGGGTACGGAGTGTGTGTGCAGCAGAGGGCCTTCGGCCTGCATCACTTCGACCAGGGTTTCGCTGATCAGGGGATCGAAATTGCGCAGCGGGGCATGCTGCCGCACGAAGAGATGGGTTTCCGAACCCAGGGCGTTCATCACGCCCGCCAGTTCGACCGCGATGTAGCCCGCCCCCACCACGGCGGTGCGCCGGGGCAATTCGGACAAGGCGAAGAAGCCGTCCGAATCGATGCCGTGTTCCGCGCCGGGAATGTCGGGGCGCACGGGCCGGCCGCCGGTGGCGATCAGGATGTGGTCGGCGGTGTAGCGCTTGCCGTCGACTTCGATGGTGCGCGCATCGACGAAGCTGGCCCAGCCGCGGATCACGTCGACCTGGTTCTTGCCCAGCACCGTGTCGTACGAAGCATGGATGCGGTCGATGTAGGCGCTGCGGTTCTCGACCAGGGTGTTCCAGTCGAAGCGGTTCACCGTGGCGTTAAAGCCGTAGTCCGGCCCATAGTGGTGAATGGCCTCGGCGATTTGCGCCGCGTGCCACATGACTTTCTTGGGCACGCATCCCACGTTGACGCAGGTGCCGCCGAGCTCTTTGGCTTCGATCAGCGCGCATTTTCTTCCGTGCATCGCTGCGCGGTTGGCGGAGGCGATGCCGCCGCTGCCGCCGCCTATGGCGATGTAGTCGTAGTGCTGTGTCACGTCTTGCCCGCTCATTGTTTATTCCAGCCCCGAACTGAGCTTGACCGCGTCTTCGTGCAGGGACTCGTTCAACTGGTCGACGATGATGGCCCAGGGCGCATCGGCCGCGATCTGCTCGGTCAGGAACTGGCGCTGGGCGTCATTCCAATATGGCGCGTCGGCAATCTCGACGTCCGTGGGCAATTGATGGTCCTTGATGAATTGCGCGATCGCTTCTTCGCTGGCGTCCAGCCCGAGTTGTAGGAACAGATTGGTCATGCGCGGGATGGCGTTGCTCATTGGGCGGCTCCAGTGTTGATGTCAAAGGCACACCGATTGTAATGCCTCGCACGGTCCGCGCCAGCCGCGCATGCAGCCCGGCGCCTGCCGGCCCGTCGGGCTCATTCGCCGATGACGGTGTTCCAGAGCAGGCGCACGCAGGCGCGCTCGGCAGCGAGCAGGCTGGGCGAGACACGGGCTTTTTCCGCGCCCTGCAGCCGCAGCGAATGCTGCATCCTGCGGAACACCCGATAGGCATCGGACACTTCGGTGGCCAGCTGCCGCGGAATCAGGCCGTGTTCGCCGGCGAGTTTCAGAAGCGTGATGTTGCCCAGGTTGTCGACCAGCACGGGGTGCTTGCTGGAGTATGCCAATACCAGGTACTGAGTGACGAATTCGACGTCGACCATGCCGCCGCGGTCGTGCTTGAGGTCGAAGTCCAGCGAGTGGTTGGGATGGCCCGCGCTGATCTTGTCGCGCATGGCGCGCACGTCCTGCTTGAGCTGCTGCGGGTCGCGCGGGGCCAGCAGGATTTCGCGGCGCACGGCCTCGAAGCGCTCGCCCACGGTGCTGTCGCCCGCGGCGAAGCGGGCGCGGGTGATGGCCTGGTGCTCCCAGGGCCAGGCATGGTTCAACTGGTACTGCGAGAACGCTTCCACGGATACGGCCAGCACGCCGGCGTCGCCGTCCGGACGCAGGCGCAGGTCGATGTCGTAGAGGCGCCCCGAAGAAGTCATGGTGGACAGCCACGAGGCCATGCGGCGGCCCAGCTTGGCATAGAGTTCCGGCGCGTCCTCGCGCGGGTCGTCGTACAGGAACACCAGGTCCAGGTCGGAAGCGTAGCCCAGCTCTTTGCCTCCCAGCTTGCCGTAGGCGATGATGGCGAAGCGGGGCGGCGGCAAGGCGCCGCCGGTAGGGGCGCCGCGGGGCTGGACGAGGGGCCAGACGCGGTGCAGGGTTTCTTCCAGCAGCATGTCCGCCAGCCCGGAAAGCTGATCGGCCAGTTGCTCGACGGTGAGCACGCCGGCCAGATCCTGGGCCAGCAGCTGGAAGCTGAGCTGGCGCTGCAAGTCGCGCATCAGGTTCATCTGCTGCTCGACGTCGGGCTTGCCGTCGGGCAACAGCGACGCGTCCAGTTCGTCGTGCAGGCTCTTGGCGTGGGCGGCCAGATCCAGCGGCGACATCAAGGAATGCCACTCGATCAGGCTGTCCAGCAGCAAGGGGTATTGGCAGAGGTATTGCGACGCCCAGGGGCTGGCGCCCACGATGCGCGACACGCGGGCCAGGATCTCGGGATACTCGGCCAGCAGCGCCAGGTAGGCGCTGCGCTGAGCGATGTGCTCGATCAGGTTCAGCAGCCGGATGGCGGTCTGTTCGGGATCGGGCGTTTTGGCGGCGGCATCGACGAGGGCGGGCAGCAGGGCGTCCAGGCGCTTGCGGCTGTTGGCCGGCAGGCTGCGGATGCGGTGCGTGTCGAGCAGGGCCTGGATGCGCTGGTTGAGCGCGTCGGCGTGCTCGCCCAGCTGGCCGTCGACATAGTCGCTCAGGCTGCAGTCCGGCGCCGGGCCGGAGGCGGTTTCGTCCTCGTCCTCGGCCTCGCCCATGCCGGCGAGCCGGAAGGCGTTGCGGAAAGTCTGGTTGACGAAATGCCGGTGCTCGGCCAGCGCCTGTTCGAAGTCGCGGGGCGCCATGCCCATGGCGTGGGCGAGCTGCTCGCGCAGGGCGGGATCGAAGGGCAGCAGGTGAGTCTGCTCGTCTTCGCGGTATTGCAGCATGTGTTCGGTGCGCCGCAGAAAGCAGTAGGCGGCCTGCAGCTTGTCGGCAATGGCCTCGGGCATCACGCCGGCGGTCTTCTGGCGTTGCAGGGCGGCCAGCAGGCCGCGCTTCTGCAGCGAAGGCATGCGCCCGCCCCGTATCAACTGGTTCAACTGGACAATGAACTCGATTTCGCGGATGCCGCCGTCGCCCAGCTTGATGTTGTGGGTGGCGTCCACGCCGCTGCGGGCCTGGGCGCGCCGCTGCCAGTCTTCGCGGATGCGCTCGCGCAGCTGCCGCAGGGCGGCCAGCGCATCGAAGTCGAAATACTTGCGGTACACGAAGGGAACGCGCAGCGACTCGAGCTGCGCCAGTTGGGGCCGGCGGTCGCTGCCCTGGAACGCCGCGCCGGGGATCGGGCGGGCCTTGAGCCAGGCGTAGCGTTCCCATTCGCGGCCCTGGGCCACCAGATAGTGCTCCAGCGCGTCCAGGCTCCAGGCCAGCGGGCCCGAGTCGCCGTCGGGCCGCAGGCGCAGGTCGGTGCGAAACACCTGGCCGTCCGCGTCCGGCTCGGACAGCACCGGCATCATGCGCTGCACGAGGCGCCCATAGAACTCATGGTGGCTGATCTTGCGGCGTCCCGTCGTCTCGCCTTCTTCGCCATACAGCATGATCAGGTCGATGTCCGACGACACGTTCAATTCCCTGCCGCCCAGCTTGCCCATGCCGATGATCAGCATCTCCTGGGGCTGGCCGGTGCCCGGGTCCAGCGGGGCGCCATGGGTGTCGGCCAGGTCGGCTGCCACGCTCTGGTAAGCCTGGGCGATGGCCAGGTCGGCCAGATTGCTGGTGGCTTCCACCACCTCCGCCAAGGGCGCTTCGCCATTGATGTCGCGCACCATCAGGGCGTAGAACACGCGCTGGCGCAACTGGCGCAGCACCCGGCGCGCGTCGGCGGTGGGCAGGGCCGGGCCGGGCGCGGCGCCGCCGCGCAGCTCGTCGAACCAGGCGCCGATGGCCCGGTCGTCCACCGGTTGTGCGCAGGCCTGTTCCAGCCATGCCGCGAAGGCTTGATTCGAGCCGGTCTTGCGGCGCAGGGCGCCGGACCATTCCAGGGCTTTGGACAGACGGGAACTTGCGGTCATGAGTAGGGGTTGGTCGCGACGATCGGTGGATTTTCAGGTATAAGGTCTGAAAAGATACTGCATATCCCCCCGTACTGGCTACTCAACCCGTGTTTCGAATTTCCGCATTCCTTCGCGTACTGGGCCGAACGGCGCTGGTCCTGTACCTGTCGGCCGCGGTGCTGTTTCTCGTCTTCCGGCACGGAGTCCTGCCCAACATCGATCATTGGCGGCCGCGCATCCAGGCCGAACTGTCATCCGCGCTGGATACCCGCATCGAACTGGGGCGCATCGAAGCGAGCTGGAAGGGGTTGCATCCGCGCCTCGAGCTCAACGACGTGGCGGTGTTCGACGAGCGGGGACAACAGGTGCTGAGGCTGCCGGTCATCCGCACCATGCTCAGCTGGCAGGGCCTTTTTTCCGGCTTGCCGAGGTTTTCCTACATCGAGGCGTCGGGGCTGGACATCGAGGCCCGGCGCGACGCGCAGGGGCGGATATGGGTCCTGGGCAAGGAGCTCGGCCTCGATGATTCCCGCGACTCTCCCGAGCTGGGATTGGACCATCCCCTAGTGCAATGGCTGGCCCGGCAACCGCGCGTGGCCTTGCGGGACGCCGCCATCACCTGGCGGGACGAAACGCGGGACGGTGCGGCGCTCAGGCTGGACGGGGTCACCCTGGGCCTGGCGTCCGAGCCCGGGAAACACAGCCTGCTGCTGACCGCGACGCCGCCCGAGGCGCTGGGCAGGGAGTTCGAGCTGCGCGCCCGATTCGAGCATGCCGATTCCAGCCTCGCGGCCACCGATCCCATGGCCTGGGAAGGCCTGTTCTATGTACAGGTCGAAGGCATGTCGCCGGCGCAATGGCGTCCCTGGATGGACATCCCGGGCCATATGACGTCGGGCCGGGTGTCGGCGCAATGGTGGCTGGGCTTCGCCCGGTCGGCCCCCAGCCGGGTGGCGGCCCAGGTCAGGGTGCGGGACGGCGACTGGCGGCTGGGCGACCGGAGCGGCGTGCGGGCGGGGACGGTCGAGCTGTTTCTGGACGGATCCTGGCCGGCCTACGCCGGCGCCCTGGAAGCGTTCGAGGCGCTCGTGGCGCCGACGCCGCCGGGGCTAGCAGATTCGGAGGCCGCCGATCCGGCTGTCCATGATGTCCGCCCTGATCAGGACGAGGGAAACGGCGCGGCGATCGAAGAGGGCGAGCCGGTGCGCTTCTGGTTCGACGCCCAGGGCATGGTGCTGGACGCTCCCGAGGTTTTCGATCACGAGCTGGCATTCGATCACATCGAGACGCGCGGCGGCCTGCGGCGCGCCGCAGGCGGACGGCTTGCCGCGCGCTTCGACAACACACGCGTGATCAACCGGGACATGGACCTGCAGTGGCGCGGAAGCTGGAAAGAAGGCGGCTCCGGCGCGGCCGGGCTGGCCGACATCCGGGGCGTGTTCCATCGCGCCACCCTGGACGGCATCGATCTCTACATGCCGAACAGCATCAACCTGGAAGCGCGCGAGTGGCTGGTCCATGGCCTGCTGGACGGCGAGATCGAGAACGCCGCTGCGCTGCTGCAGGGCGATCTGGAGGATTTTCCTTTCGGCGACGGAACGGGCCGTTTCCGCATCGAGGGCAGTTTCCGCGACGGCGTCATCGACTATGCCCCCGGCCGCGGCGGGGACGAGAGCTGGCCCGCATTGCGCCAAGTACGGGGCCGGGTAGCGCTGGACCGCGTGGATCTGCGTCTGGTGGCCGATGAGGCCCTCGTCGCGCCCGCCGAAGGCCATGTCATCGAGCTGCGCGACGTCCGGGCGCACATTCCGGATATCGAGCGGGATTCGATGCTGAACATCGAAGGCCGGTCCAAGGCGCCCGCCCCGGCCTATCTCGCCTTGGCGCGCCACTCGCCCTTGCATCGGCTGCTCGACGGGTTTCTCGATCCGGCCCGGGCAGAGGGCGACTGGGAGGTGCCGCTGCGCCTGACCATACCGCTGCTGGACGTCGACCATACCCGGGTACGCGGCGCCGTCCGCTTCGGCGGGGGCCTGGTCGCGCTGGAGCCGCAGGCGCCGCCTTTCGAGCAAGTGCAGGGGACGCTCGAATTTTCCGAGACGGGCTTCAGCGCAGAAGGGCTGAAGGCCCGCTTCCTGGGCGGTCCGGCCGACTTCCACGGCGGCATCGGGGGCGGCCGCAAGGGCCTGCAGATGAAGGGTCGAATCGGCGCCGAGGCGCTGCGGCGGTATGTGGGCCTGAAAGGCATGCAGCGCCTGGAAGGAGCGCTGGCCTACACGGCCCAGCTGCGCCGCCAGCCGTCGGGGCGCTATGCCATGACGGCCCAGAGCGACCTGCGCGAGCTCGCCATCGATCTGCCCGCGCCTGTCGGCAAGCCGGCGGGGACGCCGGTCAGATTGGAGGTGCAGTGGACTCCCGCGCCTGCGGCCCGGCAGATGATATTGAAGGCCGCGCTCGGCCCGGCGGTGAAGGCGCAGTTCCTGCGCAGACAAGGCGCCGCGGACGGGCCCTATTTCGTTGCGGGCGCCGTGGGCACGGCTTTGCCCCAGAAGCTGCCCGATGCCGGCCTGGTGGTCGACGCGCGCCACGGCCGCATCGACGTCAACGAGTGGAACGCCATCGTCGACGAATTCTCCGCGCCCCTGCAGGACGAAGGCGGGGATGCCCGGTCATCGCAGCGCGAGATCTTCCCGCCGCTGCAGCGCCTGCGGCTGCAGGCCGACAGCATGGCGATGTACGGGCTGCAGCTCGACGCCGCCACCTTGACGGCGCAGCGAGAGCAGCCGCTCCAATGGCGCATGGACGTCGCTTCGGCGCGTACGGCGGGCACGGTGTTCTGGAACCAGGCCGACGCGACGACCACCGGCAAGGTGGACGCCCGCTTCGATCGACTGGCGCTGGGCGACGACAAGCCGAGTCCGCAGGCTCGTCCCGAACCCGAGTCTCCCGACGCCCTGCTGGAAGCGACTGAAGAAGACGGCTCCTGGGACGGAGACGTGGATGTGCCGGCGGTCGATCTCAAAGTGGACAAGCTCATCCTGTATGGCCGTTCGGTCGGCAAGCTGGCGGTGGAGGGCGTGAACGAGCAGCGCGGCCGGTTCTGGCGCTTGAACAAGCTCAGCCTGACCAGCCCTACGGCCGAACTGCGCGGCTCGGGCATCTGGCGGCTGGCGGGCGGCCAGCGCGGGCTGACGCTGGACGCCGATGCGAGCTTCAGCGACATGGGCGCCTTCCTGGACCAGATCGACATGAAGAACATGATGGAGGGCGGTCAAGGTTCGCTGAAGGGCCGGTTCGAATGGCGCAACATGCCATGGCGCTTCGATCGTTCCGACCTGAACGGGCAGTTGCGCTTTGAACTGGAGAAGGGACGGCTGAGCACGCTCAATTCGCGTTCGGCCCGCCTGCTCGAACTGTTGTCCCTGCAGTCGCTCCAGAGGCTGGCCACCTTCAGTATGAATCCCGCATCCATCTTCAAGGAAGGCTTTCCCTTCGATCGCGTGGCCGGAACGCTGCACATCCGAGACGGCGTCATGACGACCAACGACTATCGCGTGACCGGTCCGGTGGCGACCATCAGCATCGGCGGCGACGTGGACCTGAAAACCGAAAAGATCGATCTGCAGGCCATGGTGGTGCCCAAGCTAGACGTCAGCGGCGCGACGGTGGCGGCGGGCATCGCCATCAATCCCATCGTCGGCCTGGGCGCCTTCGTGACCCAGTGGCTGCTCAGCAAGCCGTTGTCCAAAGCCATGACGGCGCATTACGACGTATCGGGCGACCTGAACGCGCCGCAACTGAAGGAAGCGCCGGCGCCCGCCGAGAAGGCGGGGGACAAAACGGCTCCGGCGGGGCAGATAGAGGGCCAGGGCATCGAACTGGACGGCGAGGCCGGGAAGGGACTGCACGACGCGGTCGAACTCAATGGCCGGGCGAAGGGCTCGGTCGCGAACTCGGGGGCGGGCCGCCGCGGCGCGGCGGCGCCGGAATGAAAAACGGCGGCCGGGCCGAGGCCCGCCGCCGATTTTAGTAAGGCCAGTACGGTTCAGTACACGCCTTGCTGCAGCATGGCATCGGCCACTTTGACGAAGCCCGCGATATTGGCCCCGTTCAGGTAGTTGACCGGCTTGCCGGGAGCCTGATTGCTGTAGCGCACGCAGCTTTCGTGGATGTCGCGCATGATGGAATGCAGGCGGGTCTCGACCTCGTCGCGGGTCCAGCTGAGGCGCAGGGCGTTCTGGCTCATTTCCAGGCCCGACACGGCGACGCCGCCGGCATTGCTGGCCTTGCCCGGGGCATACAGCACGCCGGCCTGGATGAAGGCGTCGACGGCATCCAGGCTGGTCGGCATGTTGGCGCCTTCGGCCACGCAGCGCACGCCGTTCTTGATGAGGGTGAGCGCGTCTTCGAGCTCGAGCTCGTTCTGGGTGGCGCAGGGCAGGGCGACGTCGACCGGAACGTGCCAGGGACGCTTGCCGGCTTCATAGACCAGGCCTTGCTCTTGTGCAAAGGTCTCGAGGCGTTCGCGGCGGGTGTTCTTGAGTTCGATGAGGGCCGCCAGCTTGGCCGGCGTGAAGCCCGCCTTGTCGACCACGCAGCCGTGCGAGTCGGAAACGGTGACCACCTTGGCGCCCATCTGCATGCACTTTTCGATGGCGTACTGGGCCACGTTGCCCGAGCCGGACACCGACACCGTCAGGCCGTCGAGCGACTGGCGCATGTGCTTGAGCATTTCTTCGGCGAAATACACGGTGCCGTAGCCGGTGGCTTCCGGGCGGATCAGGCTGCCGCCGAAGGTGATGCCCTTGCCGGTGAAGACGCTGGAGGCCGAGTTCGAGAGCTTCTTCATCATGCCGGCCATGAAGCCGACTTCGCGGGCGCCCACGCCGATGTCGCCGGCGGGCACGTCGGTGTCGGGACCCAGGTGGCGGTAGAGCTCGATCATCAGCGCCTGGCAGAAGCGCATGACTTCAGCGTCGGACTTGCCCTTGGGATCGAAGTCGGAGCCGCCCTTGCCGCCGCCCATGGGCAGCGTGGTCAGGGCGTTCTTGAAAGTCTGCTCGAAGGCCAGGAACTTGAGGATGGAAAGATTGACCGAGGGATGGAAGCGCATGCCGCCCTTGAAGGGGCCGATGGCCGAACTGTGCTGGATGCGGAAGGCGCGATTGACTTGCACCTGGCCCTTGTCGTCCACCCACGAAACACGAAACTGGATCACTCGCTCGGGTTCCACCAGGCGCTCGAGCAGCCCCATCTCGGCATAGCGCGGGTTCTGTTCGATGAAGGGCCACAAACAGCCCATGACTTCTTTCACCGCTTGCATGAACTCGGGTTGATGCGGGTCGCGGGCCTGTACGTGGTCGAGGAATTGATTCAGAGTAGTTAGTTTCATCAAGTGGTGCTCTGTGGTGCGCGCCGAACCCGCGCGGGCCCGGCGGTGTTGTCGAAGATTGTGGTGATTATTTTTTCATCATGTCGAAAAATTCGGCATTGGTCTTGGTGGCGCGAATCTTGTCGAGGATGAATTCCATGGCGGCGACGTCGTCCATGTCGTGGATGAACTTGCGCAGCACCCAGACTTTCTGCAGCAGTTCGGGCTTGATGAGCAGCTCTTCGCGGCGGGTGCCCGATTTGTTCAGGTTGATGGCCGGGTAGACGCGCTTTTCGGCCAGACGGCGCTCGAGGTGCACCTCGGAGTTGCCCGTGCCCTTGAATTCTTCGTAGATGACTTCGTCCATGCGGCTGCCGGTTTCGATCAATGCCGTGCCGATGATGGTGAGCGAGCCGCCTTCTTCGATGTTGCGCGCCGCGCCGAAGAAGCGCTTGGGGCGCTGCAGCGCGTTGGCGTCCACGCCGCCGGTCAGCACCTTGCCCGACGCCGGCACCACGGTGTTGTAGGCGCGGGCCAGGCGGGTGATGGAGTCGAGCAGAATCACCACGTCTTTCTTGAGTTCGACCAGGCGCTTGGCTTTTTCGATGACCATTTCGGCCACCTGCACATGGCGGGTGGCGGGTTCGTCGAAGGTCGAAGCCACTACTTCACCGCGCACGGTGCGCTGCATTTCGGTGACTTCCTCGGGACGTTCGTCGACCAGCAGCACGATCATGGTTGCGTCGGGGTAGTTGGTGGTGATGGCATGGGCGATGTGCTGCATCATCACCGTCTTGCCCGACTTGGGGCTGGCGACGATCAGCGCGCGCTGGCCCTTGCCCAGCGGCGCGAAGATGTCGAGGATGCGGCCCGTGATGTTTTCTTCGCTCTTGATGTCGCGCTCGAGCGTCATGACCTCGTCCGGATGCAGCGGGGTCAGGTTCTCGAACATGATGCGGTGCTTGATGGCCTCGGGCTGCATGCCGTTGACCTTGTCCACCTTGACCAGGGCGAAATAGCGTTCGCCGTCCTTGGGCGTGCGCACCTCGCCTTCGATCGAATCCCCGGTGTGCAGGTTGAAGCGGCGTATCTGCGAGGGCGAGATGTAGATGTCGTCGGTGCTGGCCAGATACGAGGTATCGGGCGAGCGCAGGAAGCCGAAGCCGTCGGGCAGGACTTCGAGCACGCCGTCGCCGAAAATCTGCTCGCCCTGCTTGGCGCGCTTTTTCATGATGGCGAACATGATTTCCTGCTTGCGCAGGCGGCTGGCGTTGTCGATGTCCAGGCTCGATGCCATTTCGAGCAACTGCGAAACGTGCAGCGCTTTTAGTTCTGTGAGATGCATGAGAAGAAAGAAGGGGATTCGTGCAAAGTGGGTGGCGGGCCCGTGAGGGGCCCGCGCGCAAGGCGGTGATTGCGATTAAACGGATTCGTCGAGGAAGGCGGCCAATTGGGATTTGGACAATGCGCCCACCTTGGTCGCGGCGGCCTTGCCGTCCTTGAACAGCATCAGGGTGGGGATGCCGCGAACGCCGAACCGGGCCGCGGTGTCGGGGTTTTCGTCGACGTTGAGTTTCGCAATGGTAACACGGCCTTCATACTGCTTGGCGGCCTCGTCCAGCAGGGGGGCGATCATTTTGCAAGGGCCGCACCACGCAGCCCAGTAGTCGACCAGAACCGGCCCGTCGGCCTGCAATACCTCGGCCTCGAAGCTGGCATCGCTTACGTTTCGTATTAATTCGCTCATAGTGATAAGGATGGATGTGGATACTAAAACTGTGCGGATGGACAAACCGTGTAATCCTCGTCCCGGTTTGCTTTCTGATTAGGAAATGCGCGCTGGCTGGAACGGCCGGAACGTTGTTCTATTGATGGGGCGCCGGTTTTTTGTCGATTTTTCCAAGCATACCACTCTCGAGCGGGCGCTGCATATGCCCGGACGCTGGAACCAAGGCGCTTTTGCGCCTATCCAACGCCTACCGATACAAGCGAGCGAGGTCCGGCGAGTCCCTCGAGGCGGACTCGCGACGGGCCGCCTTGGCGGACCGTTTTGTACGCGCTTCTTTTCACGCTGTTGACGTCCGGCCGGGCGATGTCCGTAAAATACTGTTTTTTCATCCACCGAAATTTGGGGACAATTTGGCTACATCACGTTACGACGAAGCGTCCATCCGGGTCCTGAAAGGCCTGGAGCCCGTGCGCCAGCGGCCGGGCATGTACACCCGCACCGACAATCCCCTGCACATGCTGCAAGAGGTCATCGACAACGCGGCCGACGAGGCGCTGGCGGGGTATGGCAAGCAGATCAAGGTCACCCTGCATACCGATGGCAGCATCTCGGTCGAGGACGACGGGCGCGGCATTCCGGTCGGCCTGCATCCCGAAGAGCAGGTGCCGGTGGTGGAAATCGTCTTCACCCGCCTGCATGCGGGCGGCAAGTTCGACAAGAAAAGCGGCGGCGCCTACGCCTTTTCCGGCGGCCTGCATGGCGTCGGCGTGTCGGTGACCAACGCCTTGTCCTCGCGCCTGGAGGTCACGGTGTGGCGCGACGGCAAAGAGCATCAACTGGTGTTCGCCGGCGGCAACGTGGCCCAGCCCCTGACCGAGACCGATACGGTCGGGCGCCGCAAGAGCGGCACGCGGGTCAGGGTCTGGCCCGATCCCAAGTATTTCGACAGCGCGGCCATTCCGGCGGCCGAACTGATCCACTCGCTGCGCAGCAAGGCGGTCCTGCTGGGCGGCATCAAGGTCGTGCTCGTCACTGAAAAGACCGGCGACACCCAGCAGTGGCAGTACGAAGACGGCCTCAAGGGCTATCTCAACGAGGCCCTGGCCGACGCCGAGAAGATCGTGCCCCTGTTCGAAGGGCGCCAGTACGCCGGCGAAGACGACGAAAACTTCTCCGAAGGCGAGGGCGCGCACTGGGCGGTGGCCTGGACGACCGAGGGCAACGTGGTGCGCGAGTCCTATGTCAACCTCATCCCCACCCCCGCCGGCGGCACGCACGAGGCGGGCCTGCGCGAAGGCCTGTTCAATGCGGTCAAGTCCTTCGCCGAATTGCACGGCCTGATTCCCAAGGGGGTGCGCCTGCTGCCCGAAGACGTGTTCGCCCGCGCCAGTTTCGTCCTGTCGGCCAAGGTGCTCGACCCGCAGTTCCAGGGCCAGATCAAAGAGCGCCTGAACAGCCGCGACGCGGTGCGCCTGGTCGGCGGCTACGTCAAGAATGCGCTTGAACTGGCCATGCATGCCAATGTGGACCTGGGCAAGAAGCTGGCCGAGACCGCCATCCGGCAGGCGCAGGCGCGTGCGCGTTCGGCCCAGAAGGTCGAAAAGCGCAAGAGTTCGGGGGTGGCGGTGCTGCCCGGCAAGCTGACCGATTGCGAGTCGTCCGACGCCTCGCGCACCGAAATCTTCCTGGTCGAGGGCGACTCGGCCGGCGGTTCGGCCAAGATGGGCCGCGACAAGGAATTCCAGGCCGTGCTGCCGTTGCGCGGCAAGGTGCTCAACTCGTGGGAGGTCGAGCGCGACCGCCTGTTCGCCAACAACGAGATCCATGACATTTCCGTGGCCATCGGCGTCGACCCGCATGGGCAGGACGACAAGGTGGACCTGTCCAATCTGCGCTACGGCCGCATCTGCATCCTGTCCGATGCCGACGTCGACGGCGCCCATATCCAGGTCTTGCTGCTGACGCTGTTCTTCCGGCATTTTCCGCGCCTGGTCGAGGCCGGCAATGTCTATATCGCCCGGCCGCCGCTGTTCCGGGTCGACGTTCCGGCGCTGGGCAAGCGGCCCGTGCGCAAACTGTATTGCCTGGACCAGGGCGAACTCGATGCGGCGCTGGACAAGCTGCGCGCCGACGGCGTGCGCGAGGGCTCATGGAGCATCAGCCGCTTCAAGGGGCTGGGCGAAATGAGCGCCGAACAGTTGTGGGACACCACCATGAACCCCGACACGCGCCGCCTGATGGCCGTAAGCTGCGGCGAACTGGGCGTCGAAGCCACGGTGCGCATGTTCGACATGCTGATGGGCAAGGGCGAATCGGGCCAGCGGCGCAGCTGGCTCGAAGAAAAAGGCAACCTGGCCGACGTCGACATCTAAGAGAGCATCATGGACACTACACAAGCAGGTTTATTCGACAGCGGCGACGACGGCGACAGCCTGGTGCTGGGCTATTACGCCGAACAGGCCTATCTGGACTACGCCGTTTCGGTGGTGCGCGGCCGGGCCCTGCCCGACGTGGCCGACGGCCAGAAGCCGGTGCAGCGGCGCATCCTGTACGCCATGGACGCCATGGGGCTGGGCCCCGGCGCCAAGCCCGTCAAGTCCGCGCGCGTGGTGGGCGACGTGCTGGGCAAATACCATCCGCACGGCGACCAGGCCGCCTACGACGCCATGGTGCGCATGGCGCAAGACTTCTCCCTGCGCTATCCCCTCATCGATGGCCAGGGCAACTTCGGCTCGCGCGACGGCGACAACGCGGCGGCCATGCGTTATACCGAGGCCCGCCTGACGCCTTTTGCGCGCGTGCTGCTCGACGAGCTGGGCGAGGGAACGGTCGACTTCATCCCCAACTACGACGGCAGCCAGCAAGAGCCCCTGCTGCTGCCGGCCCGCCTGCCCGTCATGCTTCTGAACGGCGCATCGGGCATCGCGGTGGGCATGGCCACGGAAATCCCTTCGCACAATCTGCGCGAGGTAGCGTCAGCTTGCGTGGCGCTGCTCAAGAACCCCAAGCTGCCCGACGAGGCGCTGCACGAACTGGTGCCCGGGCCGGACTTCGCCGGCGGCGGGCAGATCATTTCTTCGCCCGAGGACATCGCCCATATCTACGGCAGCGGCAGGGGCTCGATCAAGGCGCGCGCGCGCTGGCGCTTCGAAGAGCTGGCGCGCGGCCAGTGGCAGCTAGTGGTGTACGAGCTGCCGCCCGGCACATCGGCCCAGAAGATCCTCGAAGAAATCGAAGATCGCACCAATCCCAAGGTCAAAGCGGGCAAGAAGAGCCTGACCGCCGACCAGCAGCAGACCAAGGCCCTGGTGCTGGGCGTGCTCGATGCGGTGCGAGACGAGTCGGGCAAAGAGGACGCCGTGCGGCTGGTGTTCGAACCCAAGACCAGCCGGGTCGATCGCGACGAATTCGTCAATCTGCTGCTGGCGCAGACCAGCATGGAAGGCAGCGTGCCGATCAACCTGGTGTGCATCGGCACCGATTCGCGCCCGGCCCAGCGTCCCCTGCGCCGCATCCTGACGGAATGGCTGGGCTTTCGCACCGAGACGGTTACGCGCCGCACGCGCCATCGCCTGGACAAAGTCACCGATCGCATCCATGTGCTTGAAGGACGCATGGTGGTCTACCTCAACGTCGACGAAGTGATCCAGACCATACGCGAGTCCGACGAGCCGCGCGCCGCCCTGATGCAGCGTTTCGATCTTTCGGAAAGGCAGGCGGAAGACATCCTGGAGATGCGCCTGCGCCAGCTGGCACGGCTCGAGGGCTTCAAGATCGAAAAAGAACTGGCCGAGCAGAAGGACCAGCAGCAGCGCCTGCAAGAACTGCTGGACAATCCCTCGTCCCTCAAGCGCATGATCATCAAGGAGATCGAGGCGGACGCCAAGCAATACGGCGACGAACGGCGCACACTGATCGAGGTGGCCGAACGGGCCGTGCTCGAGAATCGCGTGGTCGACGAGCCGGTTACCGTCATCGTGTCGCAGAAGGGCTGGCTGCGCAGCCGGCAGGGGCATGGGCACGACGCCTCGCAATTCAACTTCAAGGCCGGCGACGCCATGTACGACGCCATCGAATGCCGCAGTACGGACAATCTGGTGGCCATGTCGAACACGGGGCGGGTCTACACCGTGGCGGTATCCAGCCTGCCCTCGGCCCGCGGCGACGGCCAGCCCATCACGTCCATGATCGACCTGGAGGCGGGCGCCCGCATCGTGCAGATGGTGGCCGGCAACGAGAACCGGCGCTATCTGATCGGCACGCGGCTGGGCTACGGCTTCATCACCACGCTCAAGGACATGACCACGCGCCAGCGCGCGGGCAAGCAGTTCGTCAACCTCGAGAAGGACGACACGCTGCTCAAGCCGCTGGTGCTGGCGGACGACGATCTGCACCTGGCCCTGCTGACCGGCAAGGGCCGCTTCCTGGTGGTCGAGCTCGCCGAGCTCAAGACCTTGTCGGGCGGCGGCCGCGGCACGGTGCTGATGGGCCTCGATGCGGGCGACGGCATTGCGCAGTGGGTGGCGGCGGGTCCGGATGGTATCGTGGCCGAAGGCGTGTATCGCAACAAGCAGACCGAACAGCTGCTGGATGCGGGCGAATTGGCGCCCTATATCGGCAAGCGCGCGCGCAAGGGCAGGGCGCTGTCGCTGAAGGTCAAGCAGCCGGTGTTGCGGCGCGCTTAAAATGGCTTTTTCTATGGATGAGTGCGTAGTATGAGTTTCAAGGTCAAGGTGCTGCCCAGCGAGCACGAGTTCCAGGTTGCGCCGGGGCAGTCCGTACTGGATGGCGCCATGGAGGCGGGCATCGTGCTGCCATACAGTTGCCGCACCGGGGCGTGCTCCACCTGCAAGGGCAAGGTGGTGTCGGGCGATTACGACGCCGGGTCCAGCCCGGCGCAGATTCTTTCGCCGGAAGAACTGGCGCAGGGCTATACCCTGTTCTGCCAGGCCAAGCCCACTTCCGACCTGGTGGTCGAGGCGCACGAGATCCGCATGGCCAGCGACATACAGATCCGCAAGATGCCCGCGCGCGTCATGGGGCTGGAAGACCTGGCGCACGACGTGAAGGCCATCCAGCTGCAGTTGCCGCCTTCCGAGCCGTTTCGCTATTACGCCGGCCAGTACATCGAATTCATTCTCAAGGACGGCAGCCGCCGCAGTTATTCGATGGCCTGCGCGCCCAACGAAAAAAACCTGGTCGAGCTGCATCTGCGCCATATGCCGGGCGGGGTGTTTACCGACCACGTATTCGGGGCCGGCGAAACGCAGATGAAGCTGCGCGAGATCCTGCGTGTCGAAGGTCCGCTGGGCTCGTTCTTTCTGCGCGAAGACAGCGACAAGCCAGTTGTGTTCCTGGCCAGCGGCACGGGTTTCGCGCCCATCAAGGCCATCGTCGAACAGATGATCGCCCAGGGCACGCAGCGCCCGGCCGTGCTGTACTGGGGCGGCCGCCGGCCGCGCGATCTGTACATGCACGACAAGGCGCAGGAATGGGCGCGCACGCTGCCCGGCTTCAGCTATGTGCCGGTGGTGTCAGAGGCCCAGGCCGAAGACGGCTGGACGGGCCGCGCCGGCTTCGTGCACCAGGCCGTCATGCAGGATCTGCCCGATCTCTCGGGCCATCAGGTCTATGCCTGTGGCGCGCCCATCATGGTGGAAAGCGCCCGCCGGGACTTCACGCAGCTCTGTGGCCTGCCGGATGAAGCGTTCTTTGCCGACGCCTTCACTTCGCAGGCCGACGTGCATTAAGCACGGGCCGCGCGGTCCGCGCAGCGGCTCGACGTTTATAAGGTGAAAGCCATGAAAGTAGCGGTACTGGGAAGCGGAATCATCGGCACGGCGACGGCCTGGTGGCTGTCGCAGGCGGGGCACGACGTGGTCGTGATCGAGCGTGAGAACGGCCCGGCGCTGGAAACCAGCCGCGCCAACGGAGGCCAGATCTCGGTGTCGTATTCGGAGCCCTGGGCCAATCCGCGCATGCCATTGCGGATGCTGAAGTGGCTGCTATCGGACAAGGCGCCCATTTCGTTCCGGCCCCGGCTCGACCTGCGGCAGTGGGCCTGGGGGCTGGCTTTTCTGCGCGAGTGCTTGCCGTCCCGGCTGGCGCCGAACATACGCGCCATGGTGGCGATGTCCGAATACAGCCTGGCCACGCTCAAGCACATGCGCGCCGAGCTGGGCATCGAGTACAACCACCTCGAACGCGGCATTCTCAATTTCTACCAGGATCCGGTCGAATTCGACGCTTCGCAGGACGCCGCCGACCTGATGCGCGATTTCGGCCTCGACCGGCGCATCGTCACCGCCGACGAGGTGATTCAGATCGAGCCTGCGCTGGCGCCGGCGCGCGCCACCATCGTGGGCGGCGACTACACCGCCGAGGACGAGTCGGGCGACGTCTACCTGTTCACCACCGCGCTGGCCCGCTTGGCGGAACAGGCGGGGGTGGAGTTCCGCTTCTCGACCCAGGTGAGCCGCCTGCTGGCGGCCGGCGGCGAGGTCCGGGCCGTCGAGCTCATCGACTCGCAGGGCCTGTACCAGACGCTGCGCGCGGACGCCTACGTCGCCGCGCTGGGCAGCTGGACGCCGCAGCTGGTCAATCCTCTGGGAGTGCGCTGCCCGGTGTATCCCGCCAAAGGCTATTCGGCCACGTTCGATGTCGTCGACGCCATGGCCGCACCCACCGTCAGCCTGACCGACAGCGCCCACAAGGTGGTGTATTCGCGCCTGGGCAATCAGCTGCGCATGGCGGGGGTTGCCGAACTGGGCGGCTATTCGCGTGCCCTGAATACAACTCGTTGCGAAAATTTGAGGGAGATGGCGCGCGCCTTGTTTCCAAGCGCGCTCGATTTTGATAATGTTCGTTTCTGGTCGGGACTTCGCCCGTCCACGCCATCCAACGTCCCTTTGATCGGCCGCACGCGCATCCCCAATCTCTATCTCAATACGGGGCATGGCACCCTGGGCTGGACCATGGGCGTGGGTTCGGGCCGCGCATTGGCCGACCTGATCTCCGGCAACCGTCCGGAGCCCGAGTTTCCTTTTCTAGGTTAGGTTAGTCATATGAAAGTACATCGTCTTTTCGGCACCCGGCTCCAGCGTATGCCGAAGGCGGTGGGCGGGGCGGCCGTGGCGGCCGCCCTGGCAGCCATGTCGCCGGCCGCTGCGGCAACCGACATCACGGTGTGGCACGCCCTCAACGCCCACAATTCCACGGTTTTCGAAAAGCTCGTCAAGCAGTTCAATCGCCAAAGCGGCGATGTCAAGGTGCGGCTCGAATCTTTCAACAGCCCCGAAGTGCTGGAAAGCAAGCTGGCGCGCAGCGCCAAGGGCGCCGCGCCCAACCTGGTGCAGCTCGAAGCCAGGCGCTCGCCCGACCAGAACGACGGCCACAGCAACGTCAAGCCCTTGTATTCGCTGCTGGCCAAGCATCCGATCAAGGATGCCAAGTGGTTCATCCACCCCGAAAGCGGCTTCGCCCGCGACGACAAGAGCCGCCTGCTGGCCTTCCCCTACATGGCCGAAGTGCCGGTCATGTATTACAACATCGGCGCTTTCAAGAAAGCCGGCCTGAAGCCCGAGGTGCCCAATCGCGCCTGGAGCGAGCTGCAGGGCCAGCTCGTCGACCTGGCCAACAAGGCCACCCGCAACTGCCCCGCCACCAGCGACCAGCCGGTATCGATCAATCTGGAGAACCTGGCGGCCGTCAACAACCAGTTCTTCACCTCGAACCAGAACGGCAAGGCCAAGGGCGCGCCGTCCTTCGCCTTCGATACGGTGTATGTGCGCCATCTGTCGCTGATGATAAGCTGGGTGCGCAGCGAACTGATGGTCAAGCCCGAGTTCGACAGCAGCGCCACGCAGCGCTTCGCCAACAACGAGTGCGCCGTGCTGCTGTCCGAGTCGGGCAACCTGGGCGCCTTCCGCGAGGCGCGTTCGCTCGACTTCGGCGTGTCGGGCCTGCCGTATTACCCGCAGGTCACCAAGCAGCCGGGCAATCCTTTCGTGGACGGCGCGGCCTTCTGGCTTACCGCAGGACAAAGCGCCGACCAGGAAAAAGCCGTGGCCGAATTCCTGGCGTGGCTGACCCAGCCCGAGAACGCCGCCGCCTGGTACCAGGAAACCGGCTTCCTGCCGCTGACCGAACAGGCGTTTGCGGCCACGGGCGACAGCTACTACCGCAATCTGGGCGACTGGCGCCATCTCGTCGCGGTCTACAATCAGAAGCCCGCGGTCACCGCCAGTTCGTTCAAGATCAAGAACTATCCCAAGATCCGCGCCATGTTCCATCTGACGCTGCAACGCGCCCTCAGCGGCGAGCAGTCCGCTCCGACCGCGCTCAACACCGCGTCGGCCCAGGCAACCAGGCTGATGCGCGAAAAATAGGATCTCCATGACCGATTTGTCCGCTTTCCCGATCACCAAGAAGTGGCCCGCCCGGCATCCCGACCGCATCCAGCTGTATTCGCTGCCTACTCCCAACGGGGTCAAGGTGTCGATCATGCTCGAAGAGACCGGGCTGCCTTACGAGGCGCATCGAGTGGGTTTCGAGAACAGCGACCAGATGACGCCCGAGTTTCTGTCGCTCAATCCCAATAACAAGATTCCGGCCATCATCGACCCGGACGGCCCCGGCGGCAAGCCCTTGCCCCTGTTCGAGTCCGGCGCCATCTTGCTGTACCTGGCGGACAAATCGGGCAAGTTCATTTCGCAGGACCCGGCCGCTCGCTACGAGACCATACAGTGGCTGATGTTCCAGATGGGCGGCATCGGGCCGATGTTCGGCCAGGTGGGCTTTTTTCACAAATTCGCCGGCAAGGACTACGAGGACAAGCGTCCCCGCGATCGCTACGCGGCCGAGTCCCGGCGCCTGCTGGGCGTGCTCGAGGGCCGGCTCGAGGGGCGCGACTGGATCATGGGCGAGGACTACACCATCGCCGACATGGCCGTCTGGCCCTGGGTGCGCAACCTCGTCGGCTTCTACGAAGCGGGCGAACTCGTGGGCATCAAGGATTTTCCCAACGTGACGCGGGTGCTCGCCACTTTCGTGGCCCGGCCGGCCGTCGCCAGGGGGCTGGATATTCCTCCCAGACAGGCTTCAAACTGACCCCGGCCCGCCATTCCGCCTGGTTTGGGCAAGGTTGGGCTCGCGGCTCGCCGGCGGGGACGCCTGGCAGGCCTATGACGATATCCTGGCGCGCCAGCGCCAGACGGAGTGGGCGGCATCCTGAATCATGCGAAGCTTATGCCGACGTTATGGATAGGCGTGGCATGGTGCCGCCTGTGGTTCGAGCACGGCGGTGAGCAGATAGTCTGATTGCACGTCCACGACGCAAGACTGGCGGTGGGGGCCGCCGCCCATGGCCACGTGCTGATCGGCGACAAAGGTGAACAACATGGCGTTTGCAAGCTGTCCGGCGGCTTCCACTGCGTTCTGGTAAGGCGTGGCGGGATCCCCAGTGGTGCCCCAGACCATGATAGGGGGCGCACCTTGCGCTTCGTAGTGGCGCGGTACTGGGTCGGGGTCTACCGGCAGGTAGGCGCAGGGTCGATTGATGTTGGCCTGTACGGCGCCGGTCAGCGGCGCTGCTGCGGCAGACTTGGCCACCAGCGCGTCATAGTCCGCTGGGCGGGGCAGGGGTTGATCCATACAGCCGGTCCATACTGTAGGGCCGAGCGAATCGGCGCTGGCCATGCTGGAAGCCGTGGCGATCAAGGGTGTCCAGTCGGGCACGGGTTGCAGCACCCCGTTTATCGTCCGGGCCATCGAGGGATAGCCGTCAGGGGAATAGATGCTGAGCACCGACAGCAGCGTCACCCACCCCGTCGATAGGGGCAAGGGCCTGCCCTTGTAGTCGAACATTGCCGGAGTGGTGCGGGCCAAGTCCAGCATGTGTTGAAACCGGGCCTGCGGATCGTCGCTGATCGGGCATTCGTCGGCGTTGTGCTTGCACCAGCGGAAGAAGGCCTCCAAGCCTTCCTGCCAGCCCACGGCTTGGCGAACGAGAATCTCTTCGGGCGATAGCGCGGGGTTGACCACGCCGTCGATGATCATGGCGCGCACGTGGGCCGGATAGAGGTCGGCATAGACAATGCCGATTTCGGTGCCGTAGGACACGCCCAGGTACGTCAGTTCAGCGTCGCCGACCGCGCGGCGCAGCACCTCAAGGTCGCGCACGACATTCAAGGTGCCCATGAACGGCAGTATGGGGTCGTCCCGGCAGGTGTCGGCGTATCGCGATGCCGCTGTCGCTAGTGTTGCGGCATTCCCCGGGCGGGTGTCGGCCAAGTCGTGGGAAAAGTATTCGCCCAGCCCTGCGCCGCATTGCAGGGCCGGCGCGCCTGGCGGCAGCCTGCTTGGCCGCGTGCGTCCCACGCCGCGCGGATCGAAGCCGACGATGTCAAAGCGGGCGAGCACTTCGGGCGACAGTTTGGACGCGAAGTCGGGAACGGCGTCCACCCCCGAGCCGCCCGGGCCGCCGGGTTCGATGAAAAGCGTGCCGATCTTGCGTTCGGGTGCATCGGCCGGCCGACGGCGCAAGGCCAGGTCCATTGTTTGGCCAGCAGGCCGGGCATAGTCGAGAGGAACGCTGACGACCGCGCAGTCCAGCGGCTCTTCGTCGGAGGCGGACAGGGCGGTATCGCCGGGGAAGACGACGATGCATGGCTGCCAATCGGGCGCCTGCACCTGGAAGACGGTGGCGGCATGATTTTTTTTCGCGTCGGCATTGGGGTTTGGCGAGTCGCCGCAAGCGCAAATCAGCCCCACCAGGCAAGCCAGCACGGCCAAGCGTGCCGCGTTCTTCGTGGTCATGATTCCCCCTATCTATGTTCGGGCATTTGGCCCGGGCCGTGATGGATTTTGAAAAAGCCTGCCGTGCCGCTGCCCGAATTTATCATTGCGTAACTTTTGTTTCAATAAGAGAGTGTCCGCGAGACAGGCCGCATGGCCGTGGCTCGATTCCGCAGGCCAGCGCTCGCGCTTTGGGCGTAGAATCCTTGCGAAATCGCGTGAATCATAAAGGAGACGCAATGAGCTATGAAGTCATCGTCGTGGGTGCGGGCCACAATGGCCTGGCGGCGGCCGTGCATCTGGCCGCCCAGGGCCGCAAGGTGCTGGTGGTCGAGGCCCGCGATGAGGCCGGAGGGGCCGTCAAGACGCAGGAACTCACGCTGCCCGGCTACCGGCACGACCTCTGCGCCATGAATCTTTCCAATTTCGCCGGTTCGGCCTTTTGCCAGCGCTACAAAGGCGAGCTCGCCGCGCATGGCCTGGAATTCGTGCCCGCGCAGCACTGCTTCGCCTCGGTGTTCCGCGATGACACTGCGCTGGGCGTGGGCGTGAACCTGGAAGAGACCGTGTCGGCGATCCATGCGCTATCGCCCAGGGATGCCGTGGCATGGAGCCAGATGGCGGCCCGCTTCAAAGAGACCGCGCCCCATCTTTTCGGACTGCTGGGGTCGCCCATGCCCTCGTGGGGCGCGGTGCGCACGCTGTTCAACGCCTGGCGCGGGCAGGGCATGGGCGGCTTGTACGAACTGCTTCGCCTGGTGCTGGCCTCGCCGCGCGATTTCCTGGACCGCCATTTCGAAAGCGACAAGCTCAAGGCCATGATGGCGGCCTGGGGCCTGCACGTCGATTTCGCGCCCGACGCGGCGGGCGGTGCCCTGTTTCCCTACCTGGAGTCCATGGCGAACCAGAATTTCGGCATGGTCATCGGTAAGGGCGGGGCGGACACCATCATCCGCGCCATGACCGGGCTGTTGCGCGCCAAGGGCGGTGACATCATCACCGGCGCGCCGGTGCGCAGCATCACCGTGCGCGACGGCGCGGCCACCGGCGTCGTGCTGGAGGACGGGCGCGAGTTTGCCGCGGCGCGCGCCGTGGTGGCCAACCTCAATCCCAGGCTGGTTTTCGGCGGCTTGCTGCCTGCCGGGTCGGCGCCTGAATCCTTCGAGTCCAGGGTGAGGGCCTTCCGTGCCGGGCCGGGCGCGATGATGATACACCTGGCCACCGACGGCCTGCCCGACTGGAAGGCCGGTGCGCACCTGCAAAAGTACGCCTATGTGCATGTGGCGCCGGACATGGCCATGATGTCGCGCGTCTATGCCGAAGCCGCCGCCGGCCTGCTGCCTGCCGAGCCCGTGGTGGTGGTGGGCCAGCCCACGGCTCTGGATCCGTCCCGCGCGCCCGAGGGCAGGCACGTATTGTGGCTGCAGGTACGCGTCCTGCCGGCGCAGATCCGCGGCGATGCGCTGGGCCGGATAGAAGGCGCCGACTGGGAGGCCTGCGGCCAGGCATACGCCGACCGCGTGCTCGAACTGCTGGAAACCTATGCCCCCGGCCTGCGCGGCAAGATACTGGCGCGCCGCGTCATGACGCCTGCCGATCTGGAGCGCGAAAACCCCTGCCTCATCGGAGGCGACAGCCTGGGCGGCAGCCATCACCTCGACCAGAACTTCCTGTTCCGGCCTGTGGCGGGCTATTCGCGCTATCGCACGCCGATCAAGTCGCTGTATCTGTGCGGCGCGTCCACCTGGCCCGGCGCGGGCACGGGGGCGGGTTCGGGCTTCATGCTGGCCAATATGCTGGCGAAGTAAAATGGTGCTTTGAATCGGCACCATGCATTGGCGCGATATGGATTACGAACAACGCTTCATCGACATCGAGATAAAGCTCACCGCTCAGGAAGACCTGACGCAGCAGCTGAGCGAACTGGTCTACGAACAGCAAAAGCAGATACAGGAGCTGCAAGCCTTGTACAAGGCGCTGGTGCGCAGAATGAACGAGGGCGAGGCCGAAGGCCCCGACCCGTATGCCCAGGAAAGGCCGCCGCATTATTGATCGGCATCGTTTATCCGTCCGTTGCCCCTTCTCCGCCGGAGGCCTCGGGCTATTGGCGTCCCTTCGAACGCTCGCGGTTCATTTCCATCTGGCGCCGGCGCTTCGGGCCTTTTGCGCCGCCGCCACAGGGTCAGGTAGACGGCGGTGTTTCCCGCGACCAGCAGCGCGGCCAGCCCGGCCTGCATGCCGCGAGTCAGGCCGGGTGGGTAGATCAGCGGCCACAGGTAATGCTGGATGAAGCCGCCGTCGTATGTGCCTTGGCCCGCCAAGGCGCGCAGATGATTCTCCAGCGGCGTCAGCGGGCATATCCATCCCATGGCGATGACGGTCGCGCCCCAGGCGAGGGCGGGCAGGTGCAGCCAGGCCAGGCGCCGGCGCCACAGCGCCAGCAGGCCGCCGAAGATCACGAAGGCGACGAAGAGGCCGTGGACGATCAGGACGGCGTTGGCGGCAAGGGCGTAATTCATATCGAGTGGACGTCGGGTTGCGCCGGTCGGGCGTTAAAATTGGCGGCATCATGACTCGTAACGATACCGACGATTACCGCGCGTTGTTTCTAAGCGGCCTACCCTTGATGGACGTGCGCGCGCCCGTGGAGTTCAACAAAGGGGCGTTTCCGGGCGCCGTCAACCTGCCGCTGATGAACGACGCCGAGCGGCACGAGGTGGGCGTGTGCTACAAACGCGATGGGCCCGAGGCGGCCGTCGCTTTGGGGCACCGCCTGGTCAGCGGAGAACTCAAGGCCGAACGCATTGCGGCGTGGGCGGATTTTGCCGCATCCCATCCGCAGGGCTACCTGTACTGCTTCCGCGGCGGCCACCGTTCGCGCATCACGCAGCAATGGCTGGCCGAGGCCGGCATACCCTACCCCAGAGTGGTGGGCGGCTACAAGGCCATGCGCGGCTTTCTGCTGCAGACCCTGGAGAGCGCGGTGGCCGAATGCGGGTTCACCGTGTTGGGAGGCATGACCGGCACGGGCAAGACCGACGTGCTGGCGCAGCTCGCGCATGCGCTGGACCTGGAGGGGCATGCCCATCACCGCGGCTCCAGCTTCGGCAAGCGCGCGTCGGCTCAGCCGGCGCAGATCGATTTCGAGAACCGCCTGTCCATCGACGTGCTCAGAAAGCGCGCCGCCGGCCATGCGGGCTTCGTCGTGGAAGACGAAAGCCGGCTCATAGGCAGCTGCAGCCTGCCGCTTGATCTGTACCAGGACATGCAGCGCCGTCCCGTGGTCTGGCTGGAGGACACGCTCGAGAACCGGGTGCGGCGCATTGCGCGCGATTACGTCGTCGACCTGTGCGCCGAGTTCACCGCGCTTCATGGCGAGGACCCGGGTTTCGATCTATACGCCCGGCGCTTGCGCCAGAGCCTGGACAATATCAAGCGCCGGCTGGGCGGCGAGCGCTACGCGCGCCTGGCGGCCATCATGGACGAGGCGCTGGCCGAGCAGCGGCGCGGCGGCGGTGTCGACCCGCACCATGGCTGGATAGAAGCCTTGCTGACGGAATACTACGATCCCATGTACGCTTATCAGCGCGAGCAGAAGTCGTCGCGCATCGTGTTTGCCGGCGACTTCGCTGCTGTGGTGGCGTATCTGCTCGATTCCAGCGCGGCGACGGGGTCTCAGGCCTCGCGCCTGGCGGTATAAGTCTGCAGCACGGCATTGGCGACGGCGAGCATGGGGCAGGCCAGGCCGGCTGCTTCGCCCCGGCGCAACATGTCGCCCACCAGGTGGTCGCCCTCGATGGGCAGGCCGGCCCGCATATCGCGATACATCGACGAATTGAAGCTGGAATGGGGATTGGTGAGCGCGCGCTGGAAGCCCGCGATGTCCTGCGGATGCATGGGGTGGCCGGCAGCCTGCGCGGTGTCGGTGCATTCGCGCAGCAACTGCAGGGCGATGGCGCCGCCCGCCTGGCTGCGCATGTATTCGCCCACGGTGCCTTGCAGCATGCAGTTGGCGGCGCCCAGCGCAGCCATGCGGCAGAATTTGTCCCACATATCGTCCATGATGCGTTCGCTGAGCTCGGCGTCCACGCCGGCCTCGGACATCAATTGCCAGACGGCCCTTGCCTTGGCCTGCTGGCTTGCGATGCGGGCGCCCACGGTCAGGCTGCTGTAGGCATTGCTGACGCGGATGCGGGTGGGCGACACCTGGGTGGCGATGGTTTTTGCAATGCCGCCCAGCACGCGTTCTTGTCCGAAAGCCTGATCCAGGCGATCGAGATGGCGCAGGCCGTTGAGCAGGGGCAGGATGTGGGTCGCCGGGCCCACGGCCGCGGAGATGTCGGCGATGACGCTGTCGAGCGCGGGCGCCTTGTTGGCGAGGACGACGAGGTCGTAGCCGCCCTCCAGCCGATCGGCGGTGACGGTGCGCGGCTGGATGCGGCGCGAGCCGGATGGCAGTTCGAGTGTCAGGCCTTCGGCGTCGACCAGCGCCTTGCGTGCCGGGCGCAACAGAAAGTGCAGCTCTGCGCCGTGCTGATGCAGGCTCGAGCCGAACAGCGCGCCGACCGCGCCGGCGCCAACAATCAAAGTCTTCATGTCGATACAGTAGCAGATGGAACTCGTGCCGGCGGACGCCTATCTGGACATGCCATGCCACAGAAGGCCGAAGACGCTTTGCACAGCATCGCGGCGCGCCAGCCTTCCAGAGCGTATCATGGTTGCGGCGCTGCGCAGCAGGGCCGACATGGATTCGACCAGCCAGGCGGCCGGAAGGTCGACACGCAATCGGCCCGAAGCCTGCCATTGCTGGAACAGGCCGATCAGCGACTCCCTGAAAGGCTGGGCCCGGGAAGCCACGGCATCATCGTCCCGCAGTTCTTGATCGATGTAGGCATACAGTTCGGCAATGGGCAGCAGCTCTTCGATCAGGCGCTTCACGCACTGTTCCACATCGCCCTCATCGGGGCGGGCGCGCGTCAACGCCTGCTCGGCCTGGCTGACGCCCGCTTCGAACAGGGCCAGCATCATGGCCTCGCGCGACGGAAAATGCCTGCACAGCGTGGCGCGGCTCAGTCCCACCATCGCGGCCAACTGGCCCATCGACGCACGCGGCTCGTCCGCCAGCGCATTGGCCAGGCTTACAAGCAATTGCTCTCGGTTCCGGAGTTTCGCTCCAGTCATATTCGCTCCATGCCGGCATTATTGAAGTTGGCCCGCGTGCCTCCGGCTTGCTGTCCGCGTCGCGGCCCGCACGCCGTTCGGAACATCCGGCTCACAGGCAGCAACGTTTCGCGTCTGGATTTTACTGAATGTTCCCGCGGATGGGGAGCCGCGGCTCGGGCCAGAAATCGTCGGGCAATGCCGGAGCCGGCATTTCGTCCAGCGGGCCGGGCGACTCTTCAGGCATGCATTGGCGCAGAGCCTGTTCCACGCGCTGCAGGGCTTCTGCCCCGTGGGCGCCCTCTGTGATGCGCTTCCACCATAGGCGGTGGACGTGGCGTACGCGCACGGGAATCGAAGGCAGGCCCAGGCGCTGGGCCATGGCCAGGCGATGCAGCCCGCGATCGATTTTAAGAATGCGTCCCTCGCGGGAAATCGCCACGTCCAGCGCGTCCTTGCCGCGCGCCGGGTCGAAGCCGTTGAGAGCCATGTCGTCCATGAAGCCGATATAGACGCGCAGGTAGTGCCGGATTTTTTCGGGTGTGTCGAGAAAGACGCCCTGCTGGTGGGAGGCCCATGGCTTGCCGGTCTCGATGCGGGCCAGAAGCTTTGCATACCGGGCGGTGTTTTCGAGGCGATGGCGGTTCTGGTCCAGTTCGCTGATCAATCGATAGCGGCTGCCCGTGCGCAGGTCTTCGCGGCGCTCGTCCCAGGAGCCGTCCCAGATGAAGGCGAGGGGGGAGGGGCGCTTTTCGACATGCAGGGGCGCGTGGATGGCTTCCTGGATGAGCTTGCGCGGGTCGACGTGCAGCGTCAGGGCTTCTTCGCCCATCACTTCGCTCAGCACGTGGCGGGGCAGCCCCCAGTCTTCGACGAGACGGCCGCCGATCTTGCCGCGCATCCAGCGCTCGAGCATGGCGCGGCCGAACGGCAGGCCGATGTAGTGCTGCGAGGCATGGCGCAGGCGGGCAAAAAAATGGGCGATCAGGACGCGCTGTCTGATTTCAGGCGCCGCCAGGGGCGCGAGCGCTTCGTCGGCGCCCGGGCCCAGCATTCCCAGGCCTGCATGTTCCTTCCAGAAACCTTGCATGGCTCATCCATAGAATTTGACCTTATTCGCGCCCGGCTCGTCGTAGAGCCGGCGGCACGGCGGATAGCCATAGCGGCCATTGAGACAAAATCATATCATTTCAGACATTATTGTCTGTAACGATATGTATGTCACAACAGCTTGTCGAGGGTGATGGGCAGTGTCCTGATGCGTTTTCCGGTGGCGTGATAGAGGGCGTTGGCAATGGCCGCCGCGGTGCCCACGATGCCGATCTCGCCGACTCCCTTCACGCCCAGAGGGCTGGCCTGGCCGTCGGGTTCTTCGACGAAGATCACCTCCATGTCGTGCACGTCGGCATGGCAGGGTATGTGGTATTCGGCCAGGTTGTGGTTCATGATGCGACCGAGACGATGGTCGAACAGGGCTTCCTCCTGCAGCGCCATGCCCATGCCCATCACCAGGCCGCCCAGCACTTGGCTGCGGGCCGTCTTGGGGTTGATGATGCGGCCGGCGGCCACAGAAGCCAGCAGGCGGGTGACGCGCACCACGCCCAGCCTTTCGTCCACGCACACTTCGGCGAATACCGCCGAATGCGTGTTGCGGGCCTTGCCGTCTTCCTGCGGCGGCTCGACGGTGGCGGAGCATTCGATGCGTCCGTCCGGGGCCTGGGCGGCGAGCTGCCCGAGATCGATGTCGCGGTTCCGGCCGCCGGCCCGGTCGGAGAGCTGCCGGGCCACGCCTTTGCACGCGCGGTGGACCGCCGCGCCCACCGAGGCGGCCATGGCGGAGCCGCCCGCGAAGGGCGAGTCGGGCAAGCCGGATTCGCCTATTTCCACCCGCACGCGATCCAGGGGCAGGCCCAGCGCGCCGGCGGCGATCTGCGCCATGATGGTATAGGTGCCGGTGCCGATGTCCGAGGCGGCGGAGCGAACGGTCAATATGCCTCCGGCGTCCAGCGTGGCGGTGGCGCTGGCGTGCAGGACCAGTGCTTCCCAGATGCCGGTGGCCATGCCCCACCCCATCAGTTCCTTGCCTTTGCGCATCGAGCGGGGCTCCAGGCTGCGCCTGTCCCAGCCGAAGCGCTCGGCGCCGGCCTCGTAGGCTTTCTTGAGCGCCTTGCTGGTAAAGGGGTGGCCGGTGATGCCGTCCACGTCCGAACAGTTCACCAGGCGCAGGGCGAGCGGGTCCATGCCGTTGGCATAGGCCAGTTCATCCAGCGCCATTTCGAGCAGATTGACGCCGGTGGCCGCGCCGGGTGCGCGCATATTGCCAGGCGTGGGCGTGTCGATGGGGGCGACGGCGTAATCCAGCCGGACGTGGTCGGAAGGGTAGGCGATGGCGCCCCATTTGACGAGGTTCTCGGTATAGGTCTCGATCCGCGCCGTGCTGGTGGTGGCGGTGACATCCATGGCCTGCAGCCTGCCGCGCGTATCACAGGCCAGGTGCATGTCCTGCATGGCGGCGGGGCGGTGTACGTGGGTGAACATCTGCTGGCGCGTCATCACCACGCGCACCGAACGCTTCAACATCAGGGCGGCCAGCATGGCCAGATAGGCTTGATAGCCCGGACGCAGGCCCGAGCCGAAGGCGCCGCCGACGTGATGATTGGCGACCTCGATCGAATCGGGGTCCAGGCCGAAGGCCTGGGCGAGCTGGCGCTGCGCGTTTTGCGACCCCTGGTTCTTGTCGTACACGGTCAGCCGTCCCTCGCCATGCCATTGCACGGTGGTAGCATGCATTTCCATCGGGTTGTGATGCTCCATGGCCAGCTCGTAGCGGCAATCGATCCGGGCCGCGCTCTCGGCCAGCGCGGTGTGCGTGTCGCCGCGCACGATGTTGCCCTGGGCCTTGTCGGCGGGGGTAAAGCGTTGCGCCAGCGCGGTATCGAGCAGGGTGTTGTGCGGTTGGGTTTCATAGGCGGCTTCGACCTGCATGGCGCCCTGGCGCGCCGCCTCGAACGTCTCGGCCACGACCAGCGCGATAGGCTGGCCGCTGTACATGATGACGTCATTGAGCAGCAAGGGAACGGGCGGCTTGGCATTGCCGGCCGTGTCGTCGTCTTCGGTGGTTTCATACCAGGGCACGTGGGGCCGGTTCTCGTGGGTCAGCACCTGAACCACCCCCGGCGTCTTCATGGCGCCGGCGATGTCCAGCGACTGGATGCGGCCGCGCGCAACGCCCGCGCATACCGCCACGCCGTATAGCAGTGCCTCGCTCGGATGTTCGGCGGCATAGCGCGCTTGTCCGGTGACCTTGGCGATGCCTTCGATACGGTCTATGGCCGCGCCGATGCCGGGAATCGTGCTGTTGCCGGGTGATTGGGTCATGTTGCCTCCTTAGCCTGCCGGCGTGGCGCTTCCCATGGCAGCATGGGGCGCCGCGCCTTGTCATGCAATGCGCTTGTCCACCTGCGATTGCGGTGTGCCGTTGGCGGCCTGCTCGAGGGCTCGCACGATTGCGCGGCAGGCAAGCTCGATCTTGAATTCATTGTCGCCTTGTCCCGTTGCGCCCTCCAGCAGGGCGTCGGCAAAGCGGGCGAATACGCGGCTGCCCGGAGTTTCGCCGGCCAGCATGCGCTCGGCATCGGGCAGGCGCCAGGGCTTGTGGGCCACTCCGCCCAATGCCACGCGCGCCTCGGCGATGCGGCCGTCGTCTTCCAGGCGCAGGGCGGCTGCGACCGAGACCAGGGCAAAGGCATAGCTCAGGCGGTCGCGTATCTTCAGATAGCTGTAGTGCCCGGCAAAGCCTTCGGCGGGAAGGTCCACGCCGGTGATGAGTTCGCCTTCGCCCAGGGTGTTGTCGTACTGGGGCGCATCGCCGGGCAGGCGATGAAATTCCTCGAAGGGTATGGTCCGCCGGCCCTGAGGCCCCGCGACGTTGATGGTGGCTCCAAGCGCCGCCATGGCGACGCACATGTCCGAAGGGTGGACGGCGATGCAATGTTCGCTGGCGCCCAGAATGGCGTGGATGCGCGTACAGCCGCCCACCGCGCCGCAGCCCGAGCCGGGCGAGCGCTTGTTGCAAGGCGTGGCGGTGTCGTAGAAGTAATAGCAGCGCGTGCGCTGCATCAGGTTGCCGCCCGTGGTGGCCATATTGCGCAGCTGGGGGCTGGCGCCCGCCATCAGGGCGCTGCTCAGCAAAGGATATTGCCGCAGCACCTGCGGATGGCCCGCCAGGTCGGCATTGCGCGCCAGCGCGCCGATGCGCAGGCCCCCGTCGGAAAGCGGCTCTATGCGGTCCAGATTCAGGCGGCTGATGTCCACCAGCCGCCGGGGCCGTTCGACATTCTCCTTCATCAGGTCGAGCAGATTGGTGCCGCCGGCGATGAAGCGGCCGCCCTGGCTGGCGGCCTGCACAGCGTGATCGACGTCGAGCGCGCGTTCATAGCGGAATGGGTTCATCGCGCAACCCCTTTGCGGTGCACCGCTTCGATGGCGTCGGCGATATTGACGTAGGCGCCGCAGCGGCACAGATTGCCGCTCATGTATTCGCGGATGGCGGCGCGCAAATCGCCTTCGCCGCCATCCAGCCGTTTCTCATTCAATAGGCCCTGGGCCGAGCAGATCTGCCCCGGCGTACAGTAGCCGCACTGGAAGGCATCATGCTCGATGAAGGCGCGCTGCAGTTCATGCAGGTGGTCATCCTGCGCCAGGCCCTCGATGGTGGTGATGTGGCGGCCTTCCTGCATGACCGCCAGCGTCAGGCAGGCGTTGATGCGCCGGCCGTCGACCAGCACCGTACAGGCGCCGCACTGCCCATGGTCGCAACCCTTCTTGGTGCCGGTAAGCTGCAGATGCTCGCGCAGCGCGTCCAGCAGGGTGACGTCGGCGCCCACGGAGAGCCGGCGCTCCTGGCCGTTCACGGTGATGCGGAGGGGCTGGGTGGTCATGGCGTTCTCCGAAGCTGCATAGGCTTCGCAGGCAGCAAATAATGTGCCCCGCAGCGGGGGTGCGCCGGTTGAGGCCCGGCCCTGCCTCCGGGCAGGGCCGCATTCTATCGCAAGCGCATTGCAGGGCGGCCGGGCGCGCCGCTACGCCCGCCTTTGCGGAGCCATGGGAGCGGCCCTGATCGATGAGGAGCGCCGCCTGTCAGTCGCCGGACTCCGGCTCGGGCTTGGACCGCGTCGAGCCGTGCACCATGTGCAGGTATTGGCGATGACGCTCGTACTGGTCCAGGATGTCGCCAATGACCTCGTCGTTGCTCCAGCCCATGATGTCGTAGTCCTGGCCGCCTTCGCGCAGGAAGACCTCGGCCCGGCAATAGCGGCGTTCTTCCTGGCCGCTGTCCTCGTCCATGGCCAGGCTGGGCTGCATCTGCTCGAGCGGGCGCACCGCATAGCTGAAGTCCAGGTATTCACCGTGATGCTCCACGTGCAGATCGGCCTGGCCGTTTTCGGCGTCGCGGCCGACGTTCACTTCGTACCCCTGGCGCCGCAGTTCGTTCGCCACAGCCTCCATGGCAGGCACCACCACATCGTCGATAAAGCGCAGCACATGTCTGCGGGTGGGCATCATGACAATGTTGCGCAGCCTGCGCTGCCAGCCTTGTCCGCCGACCAGCGGCTGGGAGCGCGTAATGGTCTGGTAGCGGATGCGCCGTTTGGTGGCGTCGAGTTTCAGGGCCTTGAACAGCCCCCATATCGCCACCAGCAGAATGATGGAAAACGGCAGGGCGCTGGCGATGGTGGCCGTCTGCAGCGCGGTCAGCCCGTCGGCCAGCAGCAGGGCGATGGCCACGACGCCCATCAGCACCGACCAGAATATGCGCTGCCAGACAGGCGAGTTCCTGGCCTCGTCGGACGCCAGCAAGTCGACCACCAGGGCGCCCGAGTCGGCCGAGGTAATGAAGAACACGACCACCATCACGATGGCGATGAAGGACGTGATGCTGGCCAGCGGCAAGGTCTCGAAAAACGCGAAGAGGGCCAGTGAACTGTCCGCCCTCACGATTTCGGCCAGATTCTGCGCGCCGTCGACCAAAATCAGATAAATGGCGCTGTCGCCGAACACCGTCATCCAGAACAGGGTGAAGCCGGCCGGCACCAGCAGCACGCCGCGCACGAATTCGCGTATGGTGCGGCCGCGCGAAATGCGGGCGATGAACAGGCCCACGAAGGGCGACCAGGCGATCCACCAGCCCCAGTAGAAGAGGGTCCAGCCGCCTATCCAGTCGTTGGGTTCGTAGGCATAGAGGTTGAAGGTCTTGTGGACGATGTCGGACAGATAGCTGCCGGTGTTCTGGACGAAGGCCTGGAGCAGGAACACGGTCGGCCCGAGCACCAGCACGAACAACAGCAGCAGCACGGCCAGAATCAGATTGAACTCGGACAGCATGCGTATGCCCCGGTCCAGGCCGCTGGCGACCGAGATGGTGGCCAGCCCGCAGGCGATGGCGATGAGGCCGATCTGCACGGGGATGGTGACTGGCAGGTCGAACAAATGGTTCAGGCCGCTGTTGATCTGGGACACGCCCACGCCCAGCGAAGTGGCCACGCCGAACACCGTGCCGATGATGGCGAAGACGTCCACGGCATGGCCTATCGGCCCATGGATGCGATTGCCGATCAACGGATACAGCGCGGAGCGGAGCCGCAGCGGCAGTCCGTGCCGATAGCTGAAGAAGGCCAGGATCAGCCCCACGATGGCGTAGATGGCCCAGGCGTGCAGCCCCCAGTGAAAGAAGGTGATGCTCATCGCTTCGCGGGCGTCGAATACCGTCGAGCCCGCGCCGACCGGCGGATCGATGAAGTGCATGACGGGCTCGGCCACGCCGAAGAACATCAGGCCGATGCCCATGCCGGTGGAGAACAGCATGGCGAACCACGTGACGTCGCGGTAGTCGGGCCGGCTGTGGTCGGGCCCCAGCTTGATGTCGCCGTAGCGGCTGAAGGCCAGGAAGACCACCGCGATGAGGATGATGGCCACGGTCAGCACGTAGAACCAGCTCGCGTTGGTGAGTATCCAGTCCTGGACAACGCTGAACAGGCGCTGGGCCGATTCGGGCGTAAGTATGGCGAAAAGGACGAGGGCCAGGATGAAGAAGGCCGATGCGGCGAAGACGGGACGGTTGATGGTGGTTCTTGGGCGAGACGGCATGCTTGCTCCGTACGTGGCTGCGGCAGCGCTTATTAGTACCATGAAGCAGCACCGGGACGCCAGGGCCCCCCTGCGTTCTGAACATTTCTGGACATTATCAGTTTAGCGCCGCGCGCGCCGTTGCCATGCGCAGGCAGGCCGGTGGATACCCCGCGCAGCCCCGTCGCAGGTTCTATCCGGTAATGGACAGCATCCACGAATGAAGACGGTTCGGCCACAATCCGCCCGCTTCGCCGGCCGCGTAGCTGGCCGTGAAATGATCCTGCCCGGGAAGCACCAGAGTGTCGACGCGGGTGCCGTGCTGCTGCAACGCGTCGGACATTTTCCGGGCTTGAGCGATGAGATGGGGAAAGTCGTTTTCGCCCCAGGTCAGAAGAAATGGGCAGGCGGGGCCGGATAACCGCCACAGGGGAGCGGCATGCCGCTCGTTGCCGGCTTCGGGCGCGCCCAGAAAGCGCGGCCGCACCGCCATGCCGGAGTCTTCGCCAAAGTAATAGCTGCCCGACACCGGCGCGCAGCCGCGTATCAAGGAACGCACGTCGCCGCCGTCGGGCAGGGCTTCCGCGGTGGCCAGCAGGGCGGCATAATGGCCGCCCGCCGAGTGACCGCCGACGAAGATCTGTTCCGGGTCGCCGCCGTACTGCGCGACATTGTTGGCCAGCCAGCGCAGCGCGTCGCCGCAGTCTTGAAAGCCGGCGGGAAACACATGCTGCGGCGCCAGGCGATAGCCCACCGTGGCGAAGGTGACGCCCAGCGCATTGTGGGCCGGCGCCATGAACGCCATCCATTCCTTGTAGCCGTTGGTCCAGCCGCCGCCGTGCATATACATCAGCACCGTGCCGTCGGGCTGGTCGGCCGGATACACCATGAGGCTCTGGTAGGGATCGGCGCCATACTGGATTTCGTGGGCGCGGCTTTCGTCGGCCTGGCTGACCAGTTTCTTGTGGTAGGCCAGCATATTGGCCGACATGGGTTCCTGGGGAGGGTAAAGCTCTATTTTCATCATCGGTCCAGATAGGGGATGCTTCGGCAAGCGTGGCCGCGCCCGTGGATGATAGAGAGTTCGATCTTCTCGAACCACGGCCGCCACGGCAACTGCGACAATAACGAACAATATTCGGTTTTATGGGCAATAATGGTAGATTGCACCGAGAGCGTATATTGTGGTTTTCCCTGAAGGGGCCGGCACGCCTGCGGCGCCCGAAAAACAGCGCCATCACAAGGACAGGAAGTGGTACAGATCAGAAAGGCGGAAGTCGAGCAGGCCATCGTCTGCGCGGCCCGAGAACTGTTCATGCAGCACGGCTATGCCGGCACCCGCGTTCCGCAGGTGGCCAGGGCCGCCGGCGTCTCGCCCGCCAATATCTACGTGTATTTCAGTTCCAAGCTCGAATTGCTTGCCCGGGTGTACGAGCAATGGTTCGCCGAAAGGCTGGACGAGCTGCGCGCCGCGCTGGCGCACTGCGCCACCCCAGACGACAAGCTGCGCAAGATCGTCATGGCTGTCTGGCGCGACCTGCCCGCCGCCGACAACGGCTTTTGCAACAGCCTCATCGAGGCTCTCTCCGCGCCCGGCAGCAAAGAAAAATACAGCTCCAGCCTGCGCGTGGTGGTCGAGCGCGGCCTGGCCGACATGCTGGCGGAGTGCCTGCCGGCGTTGGCGCGCGAACAGCACCGCGCCCTGGCCAGGTTCTTGTTGATGGCGTTCGACGGATACGCCTTGAACTACCATTTGAACGACGGCGAAACCGCGTCGGAAGAGGACGTGGCGTTCTTGTGCGCCATGATGCGCGGCTACGCACCCTAACGCGCATTCCCCTCCCGGCGGGGCGGGAGGGGAATGCGGCCGCCGCGGGCCGGCGGCTTATTCGACGATGTCTATCTTGCCGTTGTCGATCTTGACCAGATAGGTGTTGGGCACGCTCTGGCCGCTCTCGCGTCCTTCGGGTCCCGCTTTATTGAATTTGATCTGGCCGTTCAGACCGGTGAGCTCGACGTTCCAGAGCGCTTCCCGGATCTTCTCGGGATCGGCCTCGCCGGCCTTCTCGATGGCGGCCGCCACCGTGCGCACGGCATCATAGCCCCGGAAGCTTTCCGTCAAGCCCGATTTGTCCAGCTTGCGATTGTTCCACTCGTCGACGAAGCGCTTGGCGGTTTCGGGATCGGAAGAGGCCTCCAGCACCCATGGCGCGAACATCACGTTGTGCATCGTGCCTTCGGCCGCGGCGCCGGCGTGGGCGATCAGCTGATCAGGGCTTTGCGAGCCTCCGAGGGTGATGATTCTATGCTTCACCGCCAGGGACTCGGCCTGCTTCAGCACCAGGGTAAGCTGCTCGACGGCGGTCACGATGAACAGGGTGTCGGCGTCCGACGAGCGGATTTCCGAAAGCTGCGAGGTCATATCCTGGGCATTGTGGTCCATGGTAAGCGTCTTGCCGACCGCCAGGCCCTTTTCTTTCAATATGCGCTGTATCGACGCCGAAGAGCCCAGCCCCCAGTCGTTGTTCACGACCAGGATGTCGGCCTTCTTGATGCCCAGCGGCTCGATATGGCGGGCGAAGCTCTGGGCCTCCATATCGTTGGTGGGGCAGATGCGGAATACGTAGGGGTTGCCCGACGTGGTGATCTTGTCGGCGCCCGCCGTTTCGACCACCATGGGCACCTTGTATTCCATCAGCTTGGGCAATACGGCCAGGGTGAAGGTGGAGCCCCATGCGCCGATCAGCACCGGCACCTTGTCGCGTACGATGAGTTTTTCGGCGGCATTGGACGCTTCGGTCGGGCTGCTTTTATTGTCTTCGGCGAGCAGCTGAAGCTTCTTGCCCAGCACGCCGCCCTTGGCGTTGATCTGGTCGACCGCGATGCGGGCTCCGTTGAGCACGAAATTGCCCGAGGCCGCCACCGAACCGCTCAAGGGCTGGATGATGCCGATTTTTATGGTTTCTTGCGCCTGAGCAGCGGCGCCCAGCAAGATACAGCCTGATAGAAGAATGCTCTTTAGTAGTACATTGCGCATGGTAATGCCTCCTTTATGGCGGAGCCGGCGTCGCGATGCCGGTCCGCTTATTTAGAATTACGTTGCCGGCTTCATACTTTTACAAACACCTCGTTTCCTACGACTTTGACGGGATACACTGCGATGCCTTCGGTGGCGGGCGAGCACATGGCCTGTCCCGTGCGGATGTCGAAGCGCGCCTGGTGCAAGGGGCATTCGATCTCGCACCCCTCCAGGAATCCGTCGGCCAGATGCGCATATTCGTGGCTGCATATGCCGTGCGTGGCATAGAACCGGCCGTCCACTTTATAAAGGGCCACGGCCTTGCCTGCGGCCTGGACGCCCAGGACGTCGTCGTCCATCACGTCTTCGGCCAGCGCCACGCGCTCCCATTCGGTTCCGATCTCTTCGCTGCTCATGGTTCTCCTTACAAAGGGTAGATGATGGAGTTGGGCACCAGGTCGCCATCGAAGACGCAGACCCGCTCCTTGAATTTCAGGCCGTCGCCTTGCCGGACGATGATGTCCAGGTAGCGGCCGGTATTGAAGACTTCAGAGAAGAAGTCCACGCGAGACCTGATCACGACGTAGTTCGCCTCGGCGTGGATGGTGTCGCCTTCGATGCGGTGCAGGCGCGGCGGGCTGACGACGTGCCGCTGATGATAGGGAACGTGCAGAATGGTGTCGTTCATGCCATAGACGCGGTCCAGCAGCATGGCCTTGCTGTCCAGGAATAGCGTGGACATGCGCGAGCCGGCGTCGAAGTTCTCGCGCGAGACGATGCGATAGCGGCATTCGTCGGCGAAAAAATCGGGCCACTTCTCGAACTTGGTGTTGTCGACACAGGTGGTGTAATCGTTGTACAGGTTCTGCACCGCAAGATTCAGCGCCACTTCCTCCAGCCTCTGGTCCATTACCTCTTCCATTCCTAGATCTCCATGATTTTGCGGTAGTAGTGATACATGCCCCGAAGCAGCGTCTCGGAAATGTGCGTGTCGGTGTCGGCGACGTCGCGCCCGCCCAGCTCGCACAGGACTTCCCCGTCCTTGTCGGTGTGCATGTTGTCCTCCACCATGCCGATGATTTCGCTGTCGTCGCCGGACACGAAGCCCGCCGGGCCGAACAGGTTGGCCTGGGTGAGCCGGCGTTCGGTCATCTCGGGCGTGTCTTCGGTGAAGCCGAGGTGGGTCCAGATGTAGTCGAAGTTGCGCGGGCCGCGCGGTATCACCTGGCGCATGGCGATCGAGTTGATCTGCTGCTGCACGATCAGGCTGGGAAAGATGCTGTGTATGACGGCCGAGGGGCCGCCCCACCAATACTCGTCCTCGACGTCGAGAAAACGGCCGTCGTTCAGCTGCATGTTCTCCCGGAAGCTGGAAACGCCTTCGGTCGCTTCCCCCTTGCCGCCCTTGTTGCGCACGGTGACCATGGCCGAATGGCAGAAGTTCTCGTCCATCACGTTCAGCGACTCATTGTCGGCGCGCCACAGGCCGAAATTGATGAACCAGGTATGCAGCAGGCCGGGGTGGTAGCAGTCCTTCAGGTTCTCGTGGATCAGCTTCCAGTTGCCCGGCACCCGCTGGCGGTTGTAGCCCAGCACCGTCAGCTCGCGGCCGTCGAAGACCCGTTCGAAGTACTTCAACATGGTCGGACCGAGAAACTCCTTGAAGTCGGGCACCTTGGGATCGAAGCTGGCGAAGATGACGCCGTTGTAATCGACCACCCGCAGCTTGCGCAGGCCGTGGTCTTCGCGCTTGAAATCCTGCGGCATGCCGCCCTTGCCCTTGATGCCGCGCATGTAAGGCACGCCCAGCAGATTGCCCTTGAGGTCGTAACTCCACTGGTGGTAGGGGCAGACGAAGCCCTTGCGATTGCCCTGAGGCTCTTTGCAGAACTGCACGCCGCGGTGCGCGCAGCGATTCTCCACCGCGTTGACGCTGCCGTCCGGATCGCGCACGATCAGCACGCTGCGTTCGCCGATCCAGGTGCGCTTGAAATCGCCGGGCTTGGGAATCTCGCAAGACAATCCCACATAACTCCAGTGCGGGCCATAGAACAGCCGCTCGAGTTCGCGCTGGTAGATGTCCTCGTCGGTATAAAGCCAGAACGGCAGTCTCGCCGTGCCTTCCCGTTTCCATGCGGGGGCCGGGACGAATGGCAATGGACGTGGATCGTTCATTTCTTGTCTCCTGTGAATCATGATGTTGCCGGCGCCGTAAGCAGCCGGAGAACTGCGTGAAACCGAATCAGTGCAGCAGAGCGGGCAGGGCGGGCGCCAGTTCGGCGGCCCGCTCCGCATAGGCGCCGCTGAGCGCGAAGCCCAGCAATTGGCCGTTCGAGTCTTGAAACAGGGATTGGACGCCGTCGTCGGCGACGATGCTGTGCCACCGGCCTTCCGCCCGGGGAGCGGGAGGACAGGCGACGGTGGGGCAGGCCGGGGTTTTTATCGTGACCGGCATACAGGGGTAGCTGATGGACTGCGGGCCGCCGGCCAGCGACGCCGCGACCGCGCGGGCGGCGGGGGCGATGGGCGCGATATAGGGCAGCCATAGGCCGCCTATCTCGGCGCAATCGCCCAGGGCGTAGATGTTCCGATCACTGGTGCGCAGTTCCCGGTTCACGGCGATGCCGTGCGCAACCTGCAAGCCGGCCCGCCGCGCCAGTTCGGTCCGGGGCCGCAGGCCGGTGGCCGCCAGCACCAGGTCCACTGTCAATTGCGTACCGTCCGACAGGGCCACCGCAATGGAGTCGCCCCGACGCGAAAGCGCGGCGACGCCGGTGCCGAGATGCCACCGCACCCCCAGGCCTTCGAGCGCGGCATAGGTGTATTGGCCGTTGGCGTCCGGCAGCAGGCGGGGCAGGGGCAGGGGGGCGATGTCGATCACGGTGACTGCATAGCCGGCGCGCACCAGATCGTTGGCGAACTCGCAGCCTATCAGGCCGGCGCCGATGATGGCGATCGTCTTCTTGCCTTCGGCCAATTGGCGGAAGCGCCGATAGTCGGCCAGGCTGTTTACCGTGACGAGGCAGCCGAGCGACTCGCTGTCCAGCGGCAAGGCCGCCGGCTCGGCCCCCAGGGCCAGCACCAGTTTGTCGTAGCCCAGGCTGCCCCGATCGAGGGCAAGGGTCCGGGCGGCGGGATCGATGGCCAGCACTTTCGTATCGGCCAATACCCGGCCCTTGAACTGACGGGCCATCTCTTCGGCGGTGCGCGAAACCAGCTCGTTGACGGGGATGCCCAGACGGTATACTTCAGACAGAACAGGCTTGGAATAAAAGTGCCCGTCATCCTGCGTCACCACAATAATTTCGTCGGCCTTGTTGCGCTTGCGCGCTTCCCGAGCCACTGTATAGCCTGCCAGGCCGCTGCCTACGATCACTGTTGACGCCATATCCGCCGCCTTGTTCTATTGTGCGTGAAACAGATACATTCGATGTGTTCAATGTAGTGAAGCGTCCACCCCCTGTCCATGTCGCATCAGTAATGTCATGTATATCGAAAAATGAATATTACGGACTTGAACATCAGGTTCCTGCTGGTCTTCGAAGCCATGATGACGCACCGCAACGTGACCGCGGCGGCCGAATCCATCGGCCTCACCCAGCCCGCGCTCAGCGTCTGCCTGAAGAAGCTGCGCGAGCTGCACAACGACCCGCTTTTCGTGCGCACCTCGCATGGCATGGAGCCCACGGTGCTGGCGCAAGAGCTCAAAGAGCCGATCCTGCAGGCCCTTAACCTGCTGCGCCAGACGCTGAACCACACGCACGATTTCGACCCCAGCACGTCGACGCGCACGTTCCACATGGTCATGACCGACATCGGCGCGCGGGTATTCCTGCCGCCTTTGCTGGGACAGCTCAGCCGCATCGCGCCGAACGTCGATCTGAACACCGTGCAGCTGCCTGTGAAAGACATGCGCGACGCCCTCGAGTCGGGCGATATGGATCTGGCCCTGGGCTTCATACATGGCCTGTTCGCCGACTGCTACCAGCAGCAGCTGTTTCGCCGTTCGTATGTGTGCATGGTGCGCCGCGACCACCCCAAGATCGGCGACACCATCAGCCTGGAAGACTATCTGGCCATGCCGCACGCCGTGGTCTCGGCGCCGGGCTCGGGGCACGACATCATTGAAAACACCTTGACCAAAAAGGGGTACCAGCGCCGCGTTGCGCTGCGCTTATCGCACTTCCTGGCGATTCCGCTCATCGTCGCCAGCACGGACCTCATCGTGACCATCCCCACGATGCTGGCCGAATCCTATGTGCCGGTCACCAACCTGAAAATCATCGAGCCGCCCATCGCCTTTCCCGAATACACCATCTCGCAATACTGGCATGGCCGCTACCATAACGACGCCGGGCACCGATGGCTGCGCGAACTGATCTACAAGATGTTCCGCGACAACGAGACCGACTTCCTGCCTGCCAGGTTCGAGAGGGGGTTGTAGGGCGCCCGACCCATTGAAGAAGTAGAGAGATTCATCGAGCACCAGCCGCTTTACAGTCTGGGCATCGGCTATGTCGATGCCCATCTGCTGGCCTCGGTTCGTCTGACGCTCGGCGTAAAACTATGGACGCGAGACTGCCGCCTGTATGAAACCGCTTTGCGCCTGGACCTTGCCGCCGACTCGGAGAGCTAGCCGTCCAGACTGGCGAAATACCGCAGCACGTCGGTGCGGGTAACGATGCCGACCAGTTGCTTGCCGTCCATGACCGGCAGGCAGCCGATGCCCTTGTCGACCATGAGCAGCGCCGCCTGTTTCAATGGCGTGCCCTTGTCGACCGTGACGACGTTCTTGCTCATGATGGTCTGGATCGTCACTTTATCCAATAGATACAGTAATTCATGCACCTCCAGCGTCGTCGCATCGGATGCCGAAGCCTTTTTCAGGTCGCGGTCCGTCACGATGCCCACCAGCGAGCCCGAACGGTCGACCACCGGAAGGTGCTTTATCTTGTTGTCCTTCATCATGCGCGTCGCATGAAGGAGGGTGTCGTCCGCGTCGATGGTGACGACCGTACTGCTCATGGCTTTTTCGATTGTCATTTCGTCCTCTCACTGTAGATGGAACAACGATGGTCTTGAGGAAATGTTAATCAATCGGGTGGGGCGGGTATTGATTTTGGTCAAGCGGGCTGCGGCCGGGCTCGTATCAACGATGCGCTCAAGAAGGCCATTGAAGCCGGTATTGCGTAGGAGCGGCGTGTCGGTTGTCGATCGCCTAATCATGCCCTTCCATCACTCGGCGTGCCGCTTCTACGAGGAATCCGCTGCGTGTCGCGCCGTGCGCCTTCGCGTAGCTGTCGATCTTCGCCAGCATGCGGCGCGGCACGGTGATGTTGATTTTTTCGGCCCGTCCATCGAAGCGCGACACATCGACGTCAACCAGCGCCCAGATGCCGTTCGCCAAATCGGGATTGGTGCGATGCTGTGCAATCGGACGGGGTAGTGGTAGATCGTGGCCTTCTTCCACCAGGCCTTCCAGGTGAAGATCGATGGCTTCTTTTACGTTTTCCAGCGCTTCTTCCAGCGCATCGCCCGCCGAAAAGCAACCGGGCAGGTCGGGCACCGAGACGCCGTAGCGGATGCCATCATCTGTATGCAGAACCACGGGAAATCGCATGTGTTTCCTACTTCCATCCCGCCTGTTTCCTGATGTTGTTCAGCGTGCCGGCAGGTAGATCGCTGTCAGGATGTTTCACAGTCACCAGGCCGGACCTGAAGGGATGCTTGAACTGGTGATGCGAGCCGCGCACGCGCGTCAAATACCAGCCTTCAGCCTCCAGTCGCTTGATGATCTGTTTGCTGTTCACGGTGGTTATTGTACCTACTTATAGGGACGGATATGAGAGCTCTCGGCGTGCTGTTACTTGCGGTCGATGCAGGAGCCAAGAGACAATGATGACGGCAGATAAAGAGGACGACTATTCGTGAAAGCCGAAGGGAGCGGACTGCTGCTCCGTCAGATAAATCGGTCCGTCATAGTTTGATTGAAAGGGGGCGATATGGACCTGCAACGATGCACAGCCTTGATTGCCCTGCTGGTTGCCGGCAGCATGCCGGCCTTCGCCGCGCAGGCGTCGCCGCCCGACTCACCGCAGGCATACAGTGTGGCTCAAGCGGGGAAGGGCGTGTACAGCAACGGCAGGGGCGACGACTCGGCCCGAGGGGACCACAAAGGTTCGTATAAGTCGCTGAGCACGCATGGCGGCAGCCAAGGCGCTGGGAGCGACGCTGGCGGCAAGGTTCTACGTACGCCGCCCGCCTATTACCACGACGCCCGCGGCGACAGCGGCCGGGCCGGATATGAAAACTACTCCCTGGGCGGGTTCATCTCCATAGAACGAGGCGGTCGGCAACCGGAAAGCCGCTCGCGCGACGACAATAACAGATAAACATGCCAAATATTGGCCTGCCGCCGAGCGGCTAGCATGGTGTTCAAGCGGCCGGGCCAATGCATTCGCCCGATATCGCGCAATTTTTTAGCGCCCGAGCTAAATTTTCCTCTTCCAGGGCCGTCAACCCCAATATCGGGTCGTCGGTATCACTTCGGCACCACCGTTTTGCAAACCGCCGCAAAGCGTGTTGGTCGCCTCAAAAACCGGTCTTCCCACCCCTAAATTAAGCACCGCGGGCTCCGTAATCCAGGATGTACAGGAAATACCGGGCCTGCCCAACACCCAGGTGAAGGGCCAGGATTCCACCCGGAAACGGGCTTTCCTGGTCAACCGGCGGTAGATGCCGCCTTTTCCCTACAGGAGTAATCCATGTCAGTCATCAACACCAACTACCTGGCTCTGGTTTCGCAGAACAACCTGACCCGCTCGCAAAGCGCTCTGGGCACCGCTATTGAGCGCCTGTCCTCGGGCTTGCGTATCAACAGCGCCAAGGACGACGCTGCCGGCCAGGCCATCGCCAACCGCTTCACCGCCAACGTCAAGGGCTTGACCCAAGCTGCTCGTAACGCCAACGACGGTATCTCCATCGCTCAGACGACCGAAGGCGCACTGAACGAAATCAACAACAACCTGCAGCGCGTTCGTGAACTGACCGTGCAGGCCGCCAACGGCTCGAACTCGGCCGAAGATCTGCAGTCCATTCAAAACGAAATCAAAGAGCGTCTGGACGAAATCACCCGCGTCTCTGACGAAACCCAGTTCAACGGCAAGTACGTGCTGGGCAAGGACGGCGGCAGCCTGACGATCCAGGTGGGTGCGCACGACAACCAGACCATCACCATCAACCTGCAGGAAATCAGCGCCGATACGCTGCAGTTGGCCGACTTCAACGTCACCGAAGCTTTCGGCACGCCGTTTGCGACTGTTAGCCAAGTTAATGAAGAGGTTGCTGTTGGCGATCTTAGCGGTATCAGTGTTACCGGTCTTGACGACAACGCTGCAGTAGGTGCGGCTGTAACCAAGGGCGACGATGGCAACTATTACGTCGAAGTAACGACTAGTGATACGCCTGCAGAAAACGGCTTTTATCAGGTCACTTTCGACAGCAACGGTGACGCTAATGCGATCGTACTTGACGCAGCCAACGTGAGGACGGCCGCTGAAGTTGGCGGTGCAACGACTACGACGGTGGCCACGGGTAACCGTGTCGATGTAGATCTTGAAAGTCTTACTGTACCCGCCGGTGGTACTGCCACTTTGGTACACGACACTGAAAACGACAGCTACTATGTTCGTGTTTCGGGTGCTACCGATGCAGCTCAAAATGGTTACTATGCAGCGACCGTTGATGGCGACGGCGTTGTGGCAGTTGCTGACTGGTCCGCTCCTTCTACACCTGCCGGAGCCCCTACCGGTGCTAATGCAAACCCGCTGGCAGCCTTGGACGACGCTTTGCAGCAAGTCGACGACCTGCGCAGCCACCTCGGTGCGATTCAAAATCGTTTCGAATCCACCATCGCCAACCTGAACAACACCGTCAACAACCTGTCCGCAGCCCGCTCGCGTATTGAAGACGCCGACTACGCCGTCGAAGTCTCCAACATGACTCGCGCGCAGATCCTGCAGCAGGCCGGCACCTCGGTTCTGGCGCAAGCCAACCAGGTTCCGCAGACCGTGCTGTCGCTGCTGCGTTAATACACAAGCCGCGAGTTTCGAATAGCCGGATTCAAGCTGTTTTATTTCCGGCTCGTTTGGAACCGAAGGTCCATGGTGGCATCGCCGCCATGGATCGACAAGAAGCCCCAAGGTCAACGATCGCGGGGCTTCTTTTTATGTGAAGGCGATGGGTCATGAACTTTGACGTGATCTTTACCTGGGTGCGTTAATCGCCGTTTCGCCGACGGAATTAGTGGCTTCCACCGTGATAAATCCATTCACTCATTATGCCGCTATGCATAGGCATAGCTCATGATTGACTTCTTTGTTCAAAGGAGATCGATCATGGGCCGGCACGCTGTCTCTGTCCGATACCTGTTTACACAGCATCTTACCCGCGTGGGACTCAGATTCTCCTTCTATGGTTTAATACGTCATTGACGTATATCTGTGTACACAGTCGTCGAAACGCCGCTCTTCAGTGCGGATGCGGGCGTCATCTGGCGGGAGGACGAGCGCGGTGAGTTTTGTGCTTGGCATGGCACGCCATGCCGAGGCAGGCCGCGTCATTCCCGGATCCGGCGGCTGCCGCAAGGTGCGCTGGGCGCGTCCGGGAACGGGGAAACGAGGCGGGGTGCGGGTGATTTACTTTAACCGTTTGGAATTCGGAGTGATCTACCTGCTGGTGATCTACGCCAAGCCAGTGCGGGGCAGTATCCCGGCGCACATTCTGCGGGCTATCAAAGAGGAACTGGACCATGGCTGAACTTGGCGGCATGACTGGAAAAGGCAACATGACCGGTGAAGAACTGGGCCAGAAGCTGCTGGCCTCGGTCAGACAGATGAAGGCGGGCGCGGGGACGGTTGTTCATTCGCCGACGGCTCAGGCGCGGATTGCGTCCGGCTTGTCACAAACTCAGTTTGCCGGACTCATGGGCGTCTCTGTGCGTACGCTTCAGGAATGGGAGCAGGGCCGCCGCAGACCGTCCGGCGCGGCGCAAACGCTGCTGGCGGTCGCCATTCGGCACCCCGACGTATTGCGCGAGTTGGCGATGGAGCATCATGGGTCGTAGTTCGCCTGCGTCTGCAGCCGCATGATACGGTTGAGCGCCGCTATTTTCCTTGTTGTGCATCCACGTATTCCAACAATACGGCGTTCATGCGCGCTTGCCATCCCTTGCCGCCTGATTTGAAGAACCTCACCACTTCGGGCGAGTAGCGGATGGAGATTTGGACCTTGGGCTGGTCCTTGAGCGGGCGTCCACGGCGCGGGCGCAGTGAGGCCAGCTCGGTGTCGGTTAGCGGAGGGTTGTCGGGGTCTTGAAGGGCGGCTGCGGTGATGGCTGCGTCTTCGGCGTCAGTCGGCCGGATCAATTTGCGAGACATAATATAAAAACTCCCGGCGGTTGGCTTTGCGCAGGCTGATCAGGCGTATGGCGTCTGATCGCCGGCTGTATACCATGACATGAAGGCGCCTTTTGATGAGGCCCAGGGCAATCCAGCGTAGCTCTCCGTAGTCGCGTCGCGTATCGATCTTGACCAGAGCGTTATCCCAATCGAAGGCCGCTACCTCATGAAAATCCACGCCATGTTTGAGAAAATTTGCCCGGCGTTTTGACTCATGCCAGTCAAGACGTTCTTGCATCATTATTGTAGCCCCAATAATTATGGCCGGGCAAAAGAAAAGGGGATGCGCCGGTCCCGTCAGCTTGCCTCAGAGCGTCCACGCAGACAGCTTCGGAAACTACGGTGTTGCATGTTTTCCCAGCCGGAGAAAAACCTCATTTCTCTCCGCTCGGAAAGCCAATCGACGCCAGGTTCGATGCTATGAAAACCGTACGAATGAAAATTGATGCATCCGTACCGGCCTCGTTGCGGCAAGGAAGGGTCGATCTTGCGCGGATCGATGCCACGACAGAACGAGATATCGCCAAGCATCAGTTGGCGGACGACAAGAACGGCTTGCAAGATGCCGCAAAGTTCGCGCAGCGTGATCGTATCCGTTTGGGCTTGAGCCAAGCTCAATTTTCCGAGCGCATCAATGTGCCCATCGAGACGATACGTAATTGGGAGCAGGGCAAGCGCTAGCCGATAGGCGCGGCAAAGGCTTTGCTCACAGTACTGGATCGCGAGCCGGAGGCTGCGTTGAGGGCCTTGGGAAGGTTAACTCGGGAGTGTCGCCAAGTGCCGCGGCCAGCTTGATGGCCATGGGAGCGGTTAGGGTTCCCTTGTCGTGCACGATTCTGCTGAGCGTGTTTCTGTGCACGCTCATCGCGTCAGCCAACTCGCTGATCTCGATATACATAAGCTCTTGAGGTGTTGACCTGCGAAAATCCCGAGCTGGATAACACCTGCCGGCGCTCGTCCTGCGTCTAGCTCCCGAACATACATTGAGATTTTGTTGGAGAGGAATTAATATGGCCTCTAATACCATAACCCATCATGAGTCAATAGACTCATGAGTTCCGTCTTGCTGCTTCGTCGCAGGGTGCTGTATCGGCAGGGTTTTATCGAGATGGTGATATGGCGTTTGCATCGTTCGGTGCCGGCGTCGTCTCATTGCTATAAGTATCGTCTGGCTGATATCGAAAAGGCGGCATTATGAAACCCCGTACATTACATGTGAAGGTCGGTGAAGACCCGCAGACGGCGCTTAAGCAATTCGCAAGCACGTTGACTGCCCTAGAGCAAGGCAAAACGCCTCGGCCATATTTTGGACTAGGGTTCGAAAATGTTGGGCAGCTGTTTGCTGTATTCACGCCCCGTCGATGGGAGCTTTTAGCGGTTTTACGCCAAAGCGGCCCTGTGTCGGTCGCTGAGCTGGCCAGGCGGCTGTCGCGCGACTACAAGAACGTTTATAACGATGTCGCGCAGCTTATCGAGTGGCAAGTCATTGAAAAAAACTCGAAGGGCAAGGTGTTTGCGCCTTATTCGGAGATATCTGTAGACGTACGGCTGCCGTGCCAGAATGCAGCGTAAGGGGGGGAGGTTACAGAGTCGCCAGCCTGTCGACGGTGTCGGGATAGCGTTCTACCAATCGAATCAGCAGCGCGGCTTGGGCATTGGGCTTTGCGCGCCCTTGTTCCCAGTTTTCGAGTGTGCGCGGGTTGGTGCGCAGATAGCGTGCGAACACGCTTCGCGAAAGGTTCAGGCGTTTGCGCAAACCGAGCAGTTCGGCGGCTGATAGTTCAGGAGCAGGGGGCAACTCTATTACATGTTTTCGCAAGGTGACCTTGCCCTCGCGTTCGGCGGTCAGCGCTTCGAATCCTTCAGTCAATTCGGCAAATAGATTTCGTTTGCTGTTCATAACGTTCTTGCTTCCAGCTCGTTTTGCAAAAGTGTTGCCAAGATAGCTCGTTCTTTGGCGGACAAATCGTTCATTTCGCCTTTGTCGTACACAGTGAACAGCCAGAACTGACGGCCCGCAACCCATTGGTAGTAAATTACTCGCAAACCGCCTCGCTTGCCTTTTCCTCTGCGTAGGTCGATGAAACGTGCCTTGCGCAGGCCGCCCGTACCTGCCATGACATCGCCCGCTTCGGGCTGCTGAAGCAGCATGGACTGGAAGTTACGCAACGTAGCGTCGTCCATATAGTGTTCACGATGCCTTTGAAATGCAGGCAACTCGATAAAGCTGGCTTTCATTTTTATTGTATACGTAAATTGCGTATGGATAAAGGAACGCACGACTCCGGAAGTCTGCTGGAAACTGGAAATGTAGTATGCGCGAGGCCGTAGTTGTTTATCTACGAGTTTGGACGTTTGCATCCTATCGCCATGACGAGGACGCCAGTGCGCGTATCGCCATGAGAAGCAGCTCCGCGCCGCGAAGCAATGGAAGCCGTCGCTTAGCGGCTGGGCATCAATCTTCCATCGGCCGCTCCGGCGTGCTCAGTGTCTTCTGATAGAAAGCCAGGTCCGGCCATTTCCCGAACTTGTATGCGGCTTCCTTGATGACGCCAGCCTTTTATGAGGCCAACGTGGGCGCGTCAGCAGGGCATCATCGGGCGTGTGGGTAAAATTCTGTTTTGCCGTCCCTGTTCATGCATTGCCAAATTGTGGATAATGGATCGGTTTATAGAAACATAGTACCTATATGGTTGCTCGCGCGAATGGCTTCTATGGTTCGTGCGGCAGGCCTGGTCCCGTCGAAAACACAAAAGGAAATCTCATGTTGCCCCAACGATTAGCCGCAGGTTATCAAAGCTTTCTAGATGGCCGGTTCAAAACCGAAAGCACGCGATACCAGCAGCTCGGCGAAACGGGGCAAAGCCCGGAGATCATGCTGATCGGCTGTGTCGATTCGCGGGTGTCGCCGGAGGTGATCTTCGATGCGGGGCCGGGCGAAATGCTGGTGGTGCGCAATGTGGCCAATCTGGTGCCGCAATACGAGACCGACCCCACGGCATCGCATCACGGCACCAGCGCGGCGATCGAGTTCGGCGTGAACGGGCTCAAGGTGAAGCACATCGTGGTGCTGGGCCATGCGTCCTGCGGCGGCGTGCGCGCGTTTCACGACCACGCGGCGCCGCTCAGTCAGGGCGATTTCATCAGCAAGTGGATGGCGCAGATCGAGCCCGCCGCCGAACGCATCGGGCCTTTGACGGGCGATCTCAAGACCGATATCAGGCGGCTCGAGCTGGCGGTGGTGGAGCAGAGTCTGCTGAACCTCATGACTTTTCCGTTTGTGCGCCGCGCGGTCGAGAACGGCGAGTTGGAGTTGCACGGCGCTTATTTCGGAGTGGCCACCGGCTTGCTGTTCATGCGCGACCCGGCCACGGGCGAATTCAAGCCCTGCCTGGACGAGGATGCGAACGGCCACGCTGCCTGAGAATCCATGCACCCTCAGCGGTTATGGTGACAAGCGACCTCAACAGCGTCGCCACTGCCCCGGTCTCCGACCGGGGCTGTCATGGACCTTGGCGCCGTTGCGTCCTCGTCCGCGTTGAGCGGTCAGTCTAGGCGTAAACCGGCGCCGGCTGATCGTTGATGTAGGCCTTCAGCAGCAGGTTCTCGGATTCCTGAGCATCGTGCACGGCTTTGGCCACGTCGTAGAAGGACAGCACTCCCAGCACGACGTCCTTGTCGACCACCGGCATGAAGCGCTGGCGCACCTTGATCATCAGCCCGCGCAGGCTGTGTATGTCCATGTCCGGATGAACCACGATGGGGTCGGCGTTCATGACGTCCTTTATCTTGAGCTGTTCCAGCACGATGGGCGGTTCGCAACTGGGCTGGGCCTGCTGCCGGGCAAGGATGTTGATGACTTCGCGGAACGACAGCAGACCGACCAGGCGGTTGTGGCGCATGACCAACAGCGAGCCCGAGTCCTGGCTGGCCATGGTTTGTATGGCGTGCGTCAGAAGCGTGTCCGGCGTCGTCGTGTAGAGAATGCCTGTTTTGTTCTTGAGGATGTCCATGACGCGCATATCAGTCTCCTTGAGGGTGGTATGGCTTAGGTGTAGAATAATCCTGTCATACCATAAATAGGATCTTATCAGCGGTGTCGGGTGGAGTAAAGACAATCCAACGGCGGGCCCAGGCCGCCCCGACGCCGTCAATCGCCGCGTGCGAAGGGACACGACTCAATGAGCGCTTTATTGACTTTGCATAATCCGCGCGCGGCACGCGACTTCTACGCGCGCGGCATCTGGAAAGACGATACTTTTTATACCTTGACGGCGCGCAACGCCGAACGCAATCCCCTGGGCTATGCGGCGCGGGACAAGCGGCGCCGCCTTACCTGGCCCGAGCTCGTCCGGGAAGTGGACAGGGTGTCGGGCGTGTTGCACGGCATGGGCCTGCGCCGCGGCGATCGCGTGGCGGTATGGCTGCCGAGCTGCATCGAGAGCATCGTGGCGTTTCTGGCCTGCTCGCGAAACGGCTATGTGTGCTGCCCTTCGCTGCACAAGAACCATACCGTGCAGAACATCGTCGATCTGCTCACGCAGGTGGGCTGCAAAGTGCTTTTCACGCGTCCGGGCTATGGTTCGGACGTCACGGGCAGGTCCATCGTCGAGCGCATGGCGGACGTGCCCGCGCTCAAGCAGGTGATCCTGGTGGGGCAGGATGCTTCGGCATCCTGCGAGCCGGGCCGGCCGGTGTCGGCTTATCCACAAGCCGATGCCGACGTCCCGCCGGCTCCGGTCGATACCGATCCCGACAAGGTCCTGTATCTCGCCTTCACCTCTGGAACGACGGGCAATCCCAAGGGGGTGATGCACAGCGACAACACGCTGCTGGCCAATGGCCGCAGCATGGTCGAAGACTGGGGGCACACGGCCGACACCATCATGCTGACGCTCAGCGCCATGAGCCATCACATCGGTACGGTGGCGCTCGAGCAGTCCGTTGTCGCCGGCTCCGAGCTGGTGGTCAGCGATTCGTCCGTGCCCGCGCAATGGCTGGACTGGATCGTCGAGTCGCAAGCCGCTTATCTGCTGGGCGTTCCCACGCATGGCATAGACTTGCTGAAAGAGGTCCACCAGCGCGGCATGAACGCCTTGGGGCGTGTCAAGGTGTTCTATCTGTCGGGCTCGGTGATTCCGCCCTGGGTGGCGCAGGAATTTTTCAACCTCGGCGTCGTGCCGCAGAACGGCTTCGGCATGAGCGAGAACGGCACGCATCACTACACCGTGCCGGCGGACGCCGAGGCGGTCATCGTCGGCACCTGCGGCCGCAGCTGCAACGGCTATGAAACCCGCATCTGGAAGCAGGACGACCCCGACGCCGAAGCCGAACCGGGCGAGATCGGCGAGCTGGGCGGCCGGGGCGGTCTGCTGATGCTGGGCTACTTCGACAACCAGAAGGCGACCGAAGAGTCTTTCAACCAGGACGGCTGGTTCCTGACCGGCGACCTGGGCACCATCGATGAAAGCGGCTGCCTGCGCATCGTGGGCCGCAAGAAGGAAATGGTGATTCGAGGCGGGCGCAACATCTACCCGGGCATCATCGAAGACCTGGCGCACAGCCATCCCCACATCCGCAAGGCTGCCGTGTTTCCCGTGCCCGATCCCCGGCTGGGCGAGAAGGCCTGCCTGGGCATGATCTGGGAGGGGGCGGAGAGCCCCGACTACGCCTCGGTGCTGCAGTATCTCTATGAAAACGGCTTGTCGAAGTACGACATGCCCGAATACGTGGTGCTGATCGATGCTTTCCCCATGACGGCCAGCGGCAAGATTCTCAAGCGCGAGTTGACGCGCGCGGTGGTGGCGGGCGAACTGGTTCCCGAGCCGGTGGTCTGGAAGGCCAGGCCGGTCGAGGCGGGGGCGGTGCTGTCGTAGGACTTTTTGGCTTACGCATTTGAACCAAGAATGCTGTGGCGTGGCTTTGATCTTGGATTCTTCTTGGGCCTTGAAGTTGGCTGCTCCGCTTGGATTCTTGAGCCTCGCTGCTGTTGAGTAATGAGATGGTCAGCCCGCCCCCGGCCGGGGGCGGGTACGCTGTAGGGGATTTCCCCCTGGAGATAAGGAGACCATCATGGCGACGATCAAGCTGATAGGCATTGACCTGGGTAAGCGCTGTTTTCATCTTCACGGTCAAGATGAGAGCGGCCGGCAAGTACTGCGCAAGAA
>NZ_PDUW01000012.1 GCF_003545815.1 Pusillimonas caeni | reverse complement strand
TTCTTGCGCAGTACTTGCCGGCCGCTCTCATCTTGACCGTGAAGATGAAAACAGCGCTTACCCAGGTCAATGCCTATCAGCTTGATCGTCGCCATGATGGTCTCCTTATCTCCAGGGGGAAATCCCCCTACAGCGTACCCGCCCTCGCCGAGGGGCGGGCTGACCATCTCATTACACAACGGCGGCTTCGCTAAAGAACCCAGCGCAACAAAGCAAAGGCGCCGCTCAATACCCCGAGCGGCGCCGCAAGAACCAACAACCACACCGCTCTAGAACCAGTTGATCGGATTCCAGCCATTGACCGGCTCGTCCAGCCCTTGCTCGTAGTACCTGCTGTTGGGGAAGTTCTCGTCCAGCACGCGTTTGGCGTCGTCGCGCAGGTCGGGCATGTTGAGCTTGTCGTAAGACAAATACATGATGTAAAGCGCCTTTTCAGCCACGGGCACGCCCTGGAAGTCGGTGACCACGGTTTGCGCGCGGTTGGCCGCCGCCACATAGGCCTTGCGTTCGTAATAGTACTGGGCGACATGCACCTCGTTCTGCGCCAGAGTCGTAACCAGCCAGGCAACGCGCTTGCGTGCGTCTTCGGTGTAGCGGCTGTCCGGGTAGCGGTTGATCAGCTCGTTGAAGGCCTCGTACGATTCGCGCAGGCCCTTGGGATCGCGTTCGCTCGGGTCCTGGCGGGTAATGCGGGAAAACACCGCGCTGGGGGGCGTGAAGGTGATCAGGCCCTTGAGATACAGCATGTAGTCGGTGCCGGCGTGATTGGGGTACTGCTGCTGGAAGCGGTCGATGGCCGCCAGGGCCTGTTCCGGCTCGTCGTCCTTCCAGTTGACGTAGGCCAGGTCCATCAGGGCCTGCTGCGCATATCCGCCGAACGGATAGCGCGCCTCGACCGCCTCGAGCCGCGTGCGGGCGTCGTTCCAGTTGCCGTCGCTCATTTCGGTGCGGGCGTCTTCGTAAAGGCGCTCCGCGCTCCATCCCGCGGTGGGGTCGACTTCGGACTTGAACGAGCCGCAGCCGGATACCGCCAGGACGACAGCCAGCGCGCCCAGGGCGCGCGACCAGTGTTTCAGGCCGGAAAAGCGAGAGGTTTGGGAGTCGGAGCGAATCACGAAAGAGTCCTTGGTGTTAGCATGCAGTCAGATTATATGATTTGTCGCCATGCCTGACACAAATAGCGATCCAGACAGTTTAACTTCGCCGGAACCCCTGTGTTTCCGCCAGCCTTCCAAGGCCGCGCCCGAACGTCTCGACAAGGTGCTGGCCAGGCTCATGCCCGAGCATTCCCGCAGCCGCCTGCAAGGCTGGATCGAAGGCGGCCACGTTCTGGTCAATGGCGCCCAGACGCGCGCCAAGCAGACGGTCAATCCGGGCGACGAGATCACGGTGTGGCGCCAGCAGCCGCCCGAGGCGCTCGCCTTCGCGCCCGAGCCGGTCGATTTCGACGTGATCGACGAAAGCGCCGACTGGATCGTCGTCTTCAAGCCCGCGGGCCTGGTCACCCATCCCGGCGCCGGCAACTGGAGCGGCACGCTGCTCAACGGCCTGCTGCATTGCTTTCCCGAGCTGGCCCACGTGGCGCGCGCGGGCATCGTGCACCGGCTCGACAAGGATACCTCGGGCCTGCTGGTGGTGGCGCGGCACGAGCGGGCACAGACCCATCTCGTAAGACAGCTTCAGGCGCGCACGGTCAGCCGCGAGTACATCGCCCTGGTGCATGGCGAACTGCGTGCCGCCGGCACGGTCGACCTGCCCATCGGACGCGATGCGCGAGTGCCGGTGCGCATGTCCACCGACCGTCCCATTGCGCCCAAACAGGCCGTTACCCATTACGAGCCGCGGCGAGCGGGACGGCTGCGTTCAGGCGCCCCGGTCACCGAGGTGATATGCCGTCTTGAAACCGGCAGAACCCATCAGATACGGGTCCACATGGCCAGCCTCAGGCACCCGCTCGTCGCCGATGTGCTGTACGGCGGCAAGGCGTCGGCGGGCATGCAGCGGCAGATGCTGCACGCCCGCGCCCTGAGTTTCGACGATCCCGGGTCGGACCGCCGCCTCTCTTTTTCGGCGGCCCTGCCGGCGGATTTCGCCGCGGCGCTCGAGGAGATCGCATGGGAATCGTGACCTGGCGGGGCATGCCCGTCGCCACAGGAAGCGACTGGCCGGGGCTTTGCTATTTCACCACCTTGCGCCTGAGCGCCGCGGCCGTTGATGCGAGCGGCACAAGCCAGGCCGGCGTCAGCGCCGCGCCTTACGATACCTTCAATCTGGGCGAGCATGTCGGCGATGACGAGCAGGCCGTGCGCAGCAATCGCGAGCGCTTGGCGGCCCTGCTGCCGCGGCCGCCGATATGGCTCAGGCAGGTGCACGGCATCCAGGTGTTCGATGCCGACTCCGATGCTTGCGGCGGCGATGAGCTGCCGCCGGAGGCCGACGCGGCGGTCACTTCGACGCCCGGGCGCGTGCTGTGCATCATGACGGCCGATTGCCTGCCGATCGTGCTTTCCGATCTGGACGGATCGGTACTGGGCGTGGCGCATGCGGGCTGGCGCGGCTTGGCGGGCGGCGTGCTGGAGAACATGCTGGCGGCCTTGCGCAAGCGGGCGCCGGCCGGCGCGCAGTGGCGCGCTTGGGTCGGGCCCGCCATCGGTCAAGCCGCATTCGAAGTGGGCGAAGAGGTGCGGTCCGCTTTCGTCGAGCACGACCTGAAGGCCGCGGGGAGGCATCGGGCGGACGGCGGTCCGGGCGGCGTGGAGGCTTTCTTCACACCCGGCCGTCCGGGCAAATGGCAAGCCGACCTGGCGGGACTGGCCGTCCATCGCCTGCAGCGCGCGGGCGTCCATCAGGTGCAGGCCAGCGGCTTGTGCACGCATGCTCGCTCCGACCTTTTTTATTCATATCGCCGCGACGGCCGGACGGGACGCATGGCGACGCTGGCCTGGCTGGCCATGGGCCGTTCGGCCTAGCCTTGTCATCTTTGGTATTGAAAGGTCCTAGCGACTTACCCTGATTGACAGTGCCCTTTTGGCAGGAGACCATTCAGCCAAAGAGTTTTGTGTAGGATCTGCGATGCATGCCCCATCTTCACCTGAATGGCCTGTTCCGGTCAGCGTCTCGCCCGACAAGCTGGCCAGCATTCAGGCAGAGTTCTCCAAAGGCTGGGCCGACATGCTCTTTCAGGCGCAGCAAGGCACGCTAGCTCCCCCCTCCGACCGGCGATTCAAAAGCAACGCCTGGGCCGCCAATCCCTACAGCCTCGTCATGGCACACGCCTACCTGCTGTCCGGCAAGGCCATACAGCAAATGGTCGACGCGGCGCAGCTTCCCGAACGTGCCCGCGAGCGCTTGCGCTTTACCTGCATGCAATGGGTCGAGGCCATGTCGCCGTCCAATTTCCTGGCCACCAATCCCGATGTGCAGCAGCGCATGCTCGACAGCCGCGGCGAATCCTTGCGGGCCGGCCTGAACAGCCTGTGGGCCGACATCCAGAAGGGGCGCATCACACAGACCGACGAAACCCGCTTCAAGGTCGGTCAGGACCTGGCCCTTACCGAGGGACAGGTGGTCTACGAAAACCGGCTCATGCAACTGATCCAGTATGCGCCGCTTACCTCGACGGTCCATCAGCTTCCCCTGCTCATGGTGCCGCCCTGCATCAACAAGTTCTACATACTCGACCTCCAGCCGCACAATTCCTTCGTGCGTCATGCCGTCGAACAGGGCTTTACGGTGTTCATGGTGTCATGGCGCAATCCGCAGGCGGCCGACGATGACGGCATCGACACCGCCACGTGGGCCGACTACCTCCAAGAGGGCGTCCTCGAGGCGGTGCAGGCTGTGCGCGACATCACCCGCCAGAAACAGATCAATGCCCTGGGCTTCTGCGTCGGCGGCACGCTGCTCGCTTCGGCATTGGCTCTGGCCAAGGCGCGCGGCGAGGACCCCGTCGCTTCGCTCACCTTGCTTACCACGCTGCTCGATTTCAGCGACACGGGGGTGCTCGACGTCTTCGTCGACGAGTTCCACGCCGAGGCGCGCGAATGCCAGCTCAACCGGGGCGGCCTGATGTCGGCGCGCGAGCTCGCCACGACGTTCTCTTTTCTGCGACCCAACGAGCTCGTCTGGAATTACGTCGTCGACAATTACCTCAAGGGCCAGGCGCCCCAGGCCTTCGATCTCCTGTTCTGGAACGCGGACGGCACCAATCTGCCCGGCCCCTTCTTCACCTGGTATTTTCGCAACGCCTACCTCGAGAACCGCCTCAAGGCGCCCGGTCATGTCAAGATCGACGGCCATGCGCTCGATTTCGGCTCGCTCTCGATGCCCGCCTACATATACGGGTCGCGCGAGGACCACATCGTGCCCTGGCGCTCGGCCTACGCCAGCACCGCCTTGCTGCGCGGCCCCATGCGCTTCGTGCTCGGCGCCTCGGGCCACATTGCGGGCGTCGTCAACCCGCCCTCGCAAGGCAAGCGCAGTTATTGGGCGGCGCCCGGCGCGGTTCCCCATGCCGACATGCCGGGCGATCCCGACCTCTGGCATGCCCAGTGCACCGAGCACCCGGGCAGCTGGTGGCCCGATTGGTCGCAGTGGCTTGCAGCGCACTCGGGTCCGCGCAAGAAAGCGTCGGGCAAGCTGGGCAACGCGCGCTATGCGCCCATCGAGCCGGCCCCGGGCCGTTACGTCACGGTACGATCGCAGTAGCGTGCGGCCATAAGAATTGTTCGCGTCAAGGAGAAGCAAAATGAGCGGGAAATTGGCTTACGTCACAGGCGGCATGGGGGGCATCGGTACTTCCATATGCCAACGCCTTGCCAAGGAAGGCTATACGGTCGTCGCGGGATGCGGCCCCAGCCGCGACTATCAACAGTGGCTCGGCGAACAGGCCACGCTGGGATACAAGTTCCATGCTTCGGTCGGCAATGTCTCCGACTGGGAATCCACCGTGGCCGCCTTTGAAAAGGTCAAGGCCGAGCATGGGCCGGTGGCGGTGCTGGTCAACAACGCCGGCATCACGCGGGACGGCCTGTTCCGTAAAATGAGCCAGGACGACTGGCGCGCCGTCATCGACACCAATCTGAACAGCCTGTTCAACGTCACCAAGCAGGTTATCGAGGGTATGATAGAAAACCAGTGGGGGCGTATCATCAACATCAGCTCGGTCAATGGCCAAAAAGGGCAGTTCGGCCAGACCAACTACTCCACGGCCAAGGCGGGCATCCACGGCTTCACCATGGCGCTGGCCCAAGAGGTCGCCAGCAAGGGCGTCACGGTCAATACGATTTCGCCGGGTTATATCGGTACCGACATGGTCCGGGCCATCCGTCCCGACGTGCTCGAAAAAATCGTCAGCACCATTCCCGTCAAGCGCCTGGGCACACCGGACGAGATCGGATCCATGGTGGCGTGGCTGGCCTCCGACGAATCGGGCTTTGCCACGGGTGCAGACTTCTCCTTGAACGGCGGCCTGCACATGGGCTGACGGCGAATGCCGACGCGGTCCGCAGATAAAGCCGCGCTCTCGTAGCGCGGCGCTTTCTTCAATCCATATACAAACGCTTCCGCCAGACAGACATGACGCAATCCCAGACGGCCAACTCGCCAAGACTGATAAAAAAATATCCAAACCGGCGGCTCTACGATACGCGAACCAGCGCCTACATCACGCTGGCCGACGTCAAGCAGCTGGTGCTTCAGCACGAGGAATTCCAGGTCGTCGACGCCAAGACGGCCGAAGACCTCACGCGCAGCATTCTCTTGCAGATCATCCTCGAAGAAGAAAGCGGCGGCGTGCCCATTTTTTCATCCACGGCGCTGCAGCAGATCATTCGCTTCTATGGGCATTCGATGCAAGGCGTGATGGGGTCGTTTCTCGACAAGAACATCCAGGCCTTCATGGAGATCCAGGAACGCATGGCCGAGCAATCGAAGGGCTTGTACGGGAACCAGTTCGGGCCCGAGGCCTGGACCCAGTTCATGAATGTGCAGACTCCCATCCTGCAGAACATGATGAACAACTACATCGATCAAAGCAAGAATCTGTTCGTGCAGATGCAGGACCAGATGCAAGACCAGACCCGGTCGATGTTCAGCGTCTTTCCTTTCCCGCCCACGGGGGCGTCCGATCCCGATAAAAAGAAGTAGGGCCGCGCCCGAAGCGCAAACTATCTAGGGCCTGTTAACAGGCCCTAGTCGAGGCTCTCGCTGTTCAACAGGTCGAGGGCCTTTTTCTTGTAGGGGCTGTGTTCTTGCAGGACGTCGGCGTAGTCGTCCATCATCGCGGTTTCCTGCTCCAGAAACTCGGCGATGGCGCGGGCATAGCGGGCGTCGCGAATCCAATGGGCCGAGTGCGTACGGACGGGCAGCATCCCGCGCGACAGCTTGTGCTCGCCCTGGGCGCCGCCCTCGAAACGCTGCAGGCCCCTGGCGATGCAATATTCAATGGCCTGCATGTAGCAGGTTTCGAAATGCAGGCCCGATACGAACTGCGTCGTGCCCCAGTAGCGTCCGTAAAGCGTGTCGTGGCTGCGCACGTTCAGGGCGCAGGCAACCGGTTCATCGCCCCGGCACGCCATGACGATCAGCAGGTTCTCGGGCATGTGCGCAAGCAGCTGCTCGAAGAACCGCTTGCTGAGATAGGGCGGGTTGCCATGCTCGAAATAGGTGCGCACATAGCATTCGTAAAAAAACGCCAGCGCGTTTTCGTCGATGCCGGACCCTTCGAGCCAGCGAAAATGCAATCCCGCCTGCGCGGTTTTCTTTCTGTCCTGCTTGAGCTTCTTGCGATGCTTCTGGCTCAGCCGGGAAAGAAAGTCGTCGATGTTCCGGTAGCCCTCGTTGTGCCAATGGAACTGTATGCTCTCGCGCACCATGAAGCCGGCTTCTTCCAGGGCGGCGAGATCGGCCGGCGTCGGAAAAAGCACGTGCAGGGAAGAGAGCTCGTTCTGGTCGGCCAGGGCGATGGCGTGGCGGGCGAGCAGGACGCGGTCTTCGTGGCGGCGGGCCAGCAGCCTGGGCCCGGGTACGGGGGTGAAGGGAATGGCCGACAGCAGCTTGGGGTAGTACTGCAGGCCGTGTTGGGCGAAGGCCCGGGCCCAGGCCATGTCGAACACATATTCGCCGCGCGAATGGAACTTGAGGTACAGCGGCATTGCCGCGGCGAGACGCTGATCGCGGTACAGGGCCAGGAAGTGCGGCGTCCATCCCGTCTCGCGAGCCGCGCATCCGGTTTCCTGCAGCGCCAGAAGGAACTCGTGCCGCGCCAAGGGGTGACCTTCGGTCAGACTGTTCCAATGTTCGGCGTTAATATCGCTGATATGTTCAACCAGAGCAAAGTGTTCGGACAAGGCGGCGACCAAGGCAAAATGTGAATCGAGAATTACGCGGCCGCAAGGCAGCCCATTCAAGTGTAGTGATTTTCCAGCGGGGGTGCGAGCAATGAGCAACAGAATTCCTGTCACCGTGGTCACCGGCTTTCTGGGCAGCGGCAAGACGACACTGCTCAACCGGATCCTGGCCCCCGAAAGGGCAGACCCCGAGGCCGTGCGCCGGATCGCGCTGCTGATCAACGAGGTGGGCACGATAGGCATCGACCACGAGCGGGTCAGGCACATCAGCGACAACGTCATTCTGCTGGAGTCGGGCTGCGTGTGCTGTAGCGTGCGCGGCGATCTGGTAGAGGCCTTGCGAGAACTGTTCCTGTCGGCCCTGCACAAAGAGATCCCTCCCTTTTCGCGCATCGTGATCGAAACCACGGGCTTGGCCGATCCGGCGGCGGTGATGCATACGCTCAAGTACGAGGGCTTTCTGCGCGACCGCTACGTCTACGCGGGATGCATTACGGTGGCCGATTGTGTGCATGGCGCGGACCATCTCAGGGTCCACCCACAGGCTTTGCAGCAGGCGGTGCAGGCCGACGCGGTGGTGCTCAGCAAGGGCGACCTGGCTTCGCCTGAAGCCAAAGAGGCTCTGGTCGACGCCATACGGGCGGTCAACGCCCAGGCCCGGATGTTCGATCAGCAATCGCTGCCCAGCCTGGACGAACTGCTGGCCGCCGCGACAGTGGGCGATGCCATAGGCCGCGATGCCGCGCGGCTTTTTTCCGAACGCGGGGCCGATCTCGCCGGACCCGCGGCGCGAAGGCTTCTTCATGGCGCCGTCCAGGTGCTTACCTTGCCCGTTCTGCAGGAAGTCTCCCATTCCGCTTTCAGCCGGGCGATGGGTCGCGTTCACGAGTTGCCGGGGGTGGATCTTCTGCGGCTCAAAGGCCTTTTGCGCTTCAAGGGCGAAGAAAGCTTCAGCGCCGTACACGGCGTGCATCGCCAGCTTTATCCGATCGAACAGCTCTCCGATACGGCGCCTGGCCGGTCCGGCGAATTGCGGCCGGTCCTGGTCTTCATCGTCAGCGGCGCCGATGCTGCGAGCTTTTCCACGCGCTTGCGGGCCATTCTGCATGAAGAAGGCATAGAAACCGGCTAGCCGTTCAGCTAGCCGTTGTAAAAAATACGGATTTTGCAGCGCAAAAGATTGCAATATGCGGCGCGCGATGGTGTAATAGGGCTTAAATATCGCTAATATTTTCGTCGTGATTGAAGCTGCTGTTTGCCGAAGGCGAACCTGCAAAGCTCTCCGACACAGCCTGTCTTTTATGCCGCCGCTTGCGCGGGCCGTGCACTTCAGGCGGGTTATAAGCAAATTCAAAAATAATTGACACCCGGCTTTGGATTTTTCAATCCGGCCCGGCCAGGGTGGTGTTTGACACATACGCTCATAGTGCTTTGCGGGCCCAAAAGGGCTCTGTGCCGATATATCCGTCTGCCACGCTTGCATCCGCGCTTTTACTCTTTCGGCGGATCCCTCGTGCGGCAAGCGCGGCCCGTCCGCACGCCAAGCAAGTCTGCGATCAAAGCTTAATGCTGAAAGCTATTTGGCCAATATGTTCTCGATAGGATGTGGTTCCTGTACATGCGCCGTCCCGCTGCCGCCGGATGGCGTGGCAGTGCGTTCAGCTGCGGCTCATGCGGCAATGGGTCGTTCTTTAATGGGCCGTTCTTTAATAGGCGGCCGTTCTTTAATAGGCCGTTCTTTGGAAGGCCGTTCTTTGGAAGGCCGTTCGGCGACGGGTCGTGCGATGACGGGCCATTCTTTGAAAGGGCGTTCTTTGACCGGCGTCGCGCTGCACAAAGCCCAAATGAAAATGGGCCAAGTGCTTTCGCGCTTGGCCCATCTTGAATACTGGTTGCGGGGGCAGGATTTGAACCTACGACCTTCGGGTTATGAGCCCGACGAGCTGCCAGACTGCTCCACCCCGCGTCTGGAAAACAAAATATTAACGCAATTATTCCTGCAATGCAAATGAGGCGGCCGCGCCGCCCGCAACTTGATGACAGAAACAGAGATAATACGAGTGCTTGAAGCGGCCATGCTATGCGCCGACGAGCCCATGTCGATCGAACAATTGAGCAGGCTCTTCGGCGATTCGGCGCCCGACGGCAGCCAGATGCGCCGGCACCTCGAAAGCCTGCAAAACGCCTGGGCCGACAAAGGGCTCGAGCTGGTCCGCCTGTCCAGCGGCTGGAGATTCCAAAGCCGGCCCGAAATGCAGCGCTATCTCGAGCGCCTCAATCCCGAGAAGCCGCCGCGCTATTCGCGTGCCGTGCTCGAAACCCTGGCTATCATCGCCTGGCGCCAGCCCGTCACGCGGGGCGACATCGAAGACATCCGGGGGGTGACGGTCTCGTCCCAGATCGTCAAGACCCTCGAAGAGCGGGGCTGGATCGAGGTTCTAGGCCATCGCGATGCGCCCGGCCGGCCGGCTTTGTTGGGTACGACCAGGCAGTTCCTCGACGACCTGGGGCTCAGGGCGCTGGACGAACTGCCCGAACTCGAAACCCACGAAGGCGTCGCCGCCTTGGCGGGCCTGAATTTCGAGGAGGTCGCCCAGGCCATGGCCGGCGCTCCTGAAGACCTGGGCGAGGCTTCGGGCGACGAGCCCGAAGAGGCCTCGCCGGATGAAGAAAGTCCCGGCGGGGCGGATACCTTCGCCGAAGCGGCCGCTCCCGGCGGGGCGGAGGCTTCAAGCGACATGACGACGCCGGGGGACATCGAGGCCCCGAGCGAAACCGAAGCTGCCGGCCAAGGCGGGGCGGCGGAAGAACCCCCTGTTTTGGACGCACAAGCTACGGGCGAAACCGCCGAGCGCGTGGCCGCCGAGCACGACAAAGAAGATTGATACGGAGCTTTTCTGACAATATGAATCAAGCAGAACATCCCACTGCGGCCGACACCGAGTCGCCCGCCAACCAGGGTTCCGAAGCCGGCGCGAGCGCGCAGGCCGAAGGCAAGACCGGCTCGGCCCGGGGAAGAGGGCGCAAATTGCGCACGCCTTTTCGCCGCCGGCGCGGCGACGCGGTAAACGAAGCGGCCGCCGAGGGCGCAAGCGAAGCGCCCGCCCCGGAGGCCAGTCCCGCCCCTCGTGCGCCGCGCGCCCGAGGCGCATCCAAGGCCGGGGCCGAGAAAGAGGCCGAGCACGCGCTGGCCTACCTGGACAAGGCGGCCAAGATGGAGCAGCGCCTGGGCAAGTATCTCAGCAGCGATGCCGTGACGCCCAAGCTGCACAAGGTGCTGGCCGACGCCGGCATCGGGTCGCGCCGCGAAATGGAAGAGCTCATCGTGGCGGGGCGGGTTTCCGTCAATGGCGAGCCCGCCCACATCGGCCAGCGGGTGGGCGCACAGGATCAGGTGCGGGTCAACGGACGGCTCATCGCGCGGCCCAACGCTTCCAAGCCGCCGCGCGTCATTCTGTACCATAAGCCGGCGGGCGAAATCGTCAGCCACGACGATCCGGCAGGGCGCGCCACGGTATTTGCGCGCCTGCCCAAGATCAAGGTGGGCAAGTGGCTGTCCGTCGGACGGCTCGACCTGAACACCGAGGGCCTGCTCATTCTCACGACTTCGGGCGACCTGGCGAACCGGCTCATGCATCCGCGCTATGGCGCCGAGCGCGAATACGCGGTCAGGGTGCTGGGCGAATTGACTGCCGAACAACAGGCCCGTCTGGTAGAGGGCATCGAGCTCGACGATGGGCCGGCCAAGTTCGGTACGCTCGAGTATCTGGGGGGCGAGGGCAGCAATAAATGGTATCGAGCGACCCTGCACGAGGGCCGCAACCGCGAAGTGCGGCGCATGTTCGAGGCGGCCGGGGTCACCGTCAGCCGCCTCATCCGCACTCGCTTCGGCGAGGTTGTGCTGCCGCGCAATCTGCGCCGTGGACGCTGGGAAGAGCTTGATTCCACGCTGGTCACCGCCCTGATGGTCCAGTTGGGCCTGATCAGCCCCGACGGCGAGGACGGCGAAGGGCGGCGCGGGCGCAGCAAGGCGCGCCAGCCGGTCTCCAACGAGAACGCGCTGCCGCCGGGCTTCGGCACCATGGAGCGCAACGGCTTGAACGGCGCACGCATCAGCCGGCGCGGCAAGCTCGCGGGCGGCCGGCCGGCCAAGGGGGGCGCGGTGAATCAGTCCTTCCCCTCCGACCCCTATGGCACGGGTCTGATGTTCAGCGGCGGGCTGCCCAATGGCCATCCGGAAGCCGGCCTCAAGAAGCCCAAGGGGCGCCGCAAGGCGGCCCCGGCCGCGAAGGCGGCGCAGGGTCCCGCTCCGGCCGCTGAAAAAAGAAGGACGCCCCGCAAGGGCAAAGGCGCCGCCGGCAAGACGGCGGCCAGGCAGGGCGAGCCCAAGGCCGGCGGCCGGGGCAAAGGCCAGGCACGCGGCGACGACTGGCAGCCGCGCAGCGCCTCGGCCCACGAATCGCGGCTGGGCATCATCGGCGGCCGCGGCCGCTAGGCGTTGCCAGCAGGCGCGGGCTTCGCGGCGGCGTGGGGGCGGCAAGCAGCGTCAGCCTGCGCGGCGTGGGGGCATATTTAGCGGTAAGTTCGTGAGAAACCACGAGCTTTTGCCCTTTTCTGTTAGAATATAGGGCTTTACAGCTATATGTGTTTGCGACGGTGGATTGCAGCGCAAGATCTTTGGCGCGGCACTGAAAGACAACACTGAAATATAGCGGCACATTTTCTAGTGCATCCGGCGCCTTGCCGGTATAGAGGCAAGGCGCGCGAGGTGCCACAATAGTGGGCTGGATGACAGCCCTTTTTTTTTGAATTTATGGCAGATCTATTCGTACTGACGCAACAGGCCATCGCCGGCATGGATGTCGAGCTCGTCGATGTCGAACGCGCGCCCTTGGGGCTGTTGCGCGTCACCATAGACCGGGCCGACGGGGTACGCATAGAAGACTGCGAGCAGGTGTCGAAACAGCTGTCGCGCGTATATGAAGTCGAAAACATCGACTACAAGCGTCTCGAAGTGGGTTCGCCCGGCGTCGACCGCCCTCTCAAGAGCGTGGCCGACTTCCTTCGTTTTGCCGGCCAGCGCGTCGAGATCAGGCTGCGCCGGGCCGTCGACAACCGCAAGGTCTATTCGGGCATATTGCATGCCCCCGAAGACGCCGGCGAGCAGGCCGCCGGCCCGGAATTCGGGCTCGAGCTCGAGCCGGAAGGCAAGTCCGGCGAGGTCAAGGTATTGAACTTCACCTTCGACGATGTCGATCGTGCCAAATTGGATCCCGTTCTTGATTTCAAGGGTAAAAAGCGATGAGTCGCGAAATTCTTCTATTGGTTGACGCCCTGGCGCGTGAAAAAAACGTGGCGCGCGAAGTGGTCTTCGGCGCGCTGGAAAGCGCCTTGGCATCGGCCATGAAAAAACGCTTCAAAGAAGAAGCCGATATCCGCGTGTCCATAGATCGCGAGACCGGGGCCCACGAGGGCTTCCGGCGCTGGCTGGTCGTGCCCGATGATGCGGGCCTGCAAGAGCCCGATCAGCAGGAGCTTTACTCCGACGCCCAGGAACTCGTGCCCGGCATCGAGGTGGGCGAGTACATCGAAGAGCCGCTCGAGCCCGAAGAATTCGGCCGCATCGGCGCGCAGGCGGCCAAGCAGGCCATCCTGCAGCGCATTCGCGATGCCGAGCGCGAGCAGGTGCTCAACGACTTCCTCGAGCGCGGCGAAACCATCGTCTCGGGGTCGGTCAAGCGCATGGACAAAGGCGATGCCATCATCGAAACCGGCAAGATCGAGGCGCGCCTGCCCCGCAGCGAGATGATCCCCAAAGAAAACATCCGGGTCGGCGACCGCATTCGCGCCTGGGTGCACAAGGTCGATCACACGGCCCGCGGCCAGCAGGTCATCCTGTCGCGCACCGCGCCGGAGTTCATCCGCCAGCTGTTCGAAAACGAAGTCCCCGAAATCGAGCAGGGCCTGCTCGAAATCAAGGCGGCCGCCCGCGATCCCGGCGTGCGCGCCAAGATCGCCGTCGTGGCCTACGACAAGCGCATCGACCCCATCGGCACCTGCGTCGGCATGCGCGGTTCGCGCGTCACCGCGGTGCGCAACGAACTGGGCGGCGAGCAGGTCGACATCGTGCTGTGGTCGGACGACCCGGCCGAGTTCGTCATCGGCGCGTTGGCGCCCGCCCACGTCGAGTCCATCGTGGTCGACGAAGACAGGCATGCCATGGACGTCGTGGTCGATGCCGAGAACCTGCCCAAGGCCATCGGCGCGCGCGGACAGAACGTGCGGCTGGCTTCCGAGCTCACCGGCTGGCAGATCAACATCATGACGCCCGAAGAAAGCCAGAATCGCCAGGAAGAAGAGCGTTCCGAGCTGCGCCAGGCCTTCATCACCCGCCTGGACGTCGACGAAGAGGTGGCCGACATCCTCATCGACGAAGGCTTCACCGGCCTCGAAGAGATCGCCTACGTGCCCATCCAGGAACTGCTCGAAATCGACGCCTTCGACGAGGACACGGTCAACGAGCTGCGCGCCCGCGCCCGCAACGCGCTGCTTACCGAGGCCATCGCCCAGGAAGAACAGGTGCAAAAGGTCGATCCGGCCGTGCTCGAGCTCGAAGGCATGACGCCCGAACTGGCCGTCAAGCTGGGCGAGCACGACATCTATACCCTGGACGACCTGGCCGAGCTCGCCACCGACGAGCTGTCGGAAATCACCCAGTTGGACGAAGAAGCGGCCAGCGCCCTCATCATGAAGGCGCGCGCGCACTGGTTCGGCGACGAAGCATGAGTGTGATCATGCCGAACTGAACCGCCAATTTATTGAAATCGTAGTTGTAAGTAAGAGAGAGTCGAATGTCGAGTAACACCGTCGCCCAGTTCGCAGTCGAGCTGAAAATGCCTGCCAACGTGCTGCTGGAGCAGTTGCGTGCCGCAGGCGTTGAACTCCAGTCGGTTGACGATGGCGTCACCGACTCAGACAAGGCGAAGCTGCTCGAGTCTCTACGGCGCGCCCACGGGGCTTCCGAGGGGCAGAAGATCACGCTCACCCGCCGCCAGACTTCCGAAATCCGCCAGGCGGACAGTTCGGGACGTTCGCGCACCATTCAGGTCGAGGTGCGCAAGAAGCGTGTGTTCGTCAAGCGCGACCCCGCCGAACTCCTGGCCGAGGCCGCCAAGGCCGAGCTGCCGCCGGCCGAGCCCGTCAGCCAGGCCGAGGCGCCGGCTGCCGCTCCCGAAAGCGCGGCTCCGCCCGCCCAGGCCGGCGAGGCGCCGGTTGCCGCATCTCCGGCCGCAGAGCCGGCGGACGAGCCGTCCGCGGCCGCGCCGGCCGAGGCAGCCGAGCTCCAGCCCGCCGAGCCTCGGGCCGAGGCCGAAGAGCCCTCCGCGCAGGCCGCCGCCCCTGAAGCCGAGCCCGCTGAAGCCGTCGCGCCCGAAGCGCCCGATCCGCAGCCCGAGGCTCCGAAGACGGCTGCACCTGAATCCGCCGAGCCTGTTGCCGCTTCCGCCGACGAGCAGGACGAACCCGTCCAGGAAAAGGCCGCGGCCGCCGAAGCCAAGCCGCAGGAAGAAGACCGTCCGGCGCGCGACGAAGACCGCGAGCGGGCCCGCCGCGCCGCCGAGGCCGAGGCAGCCGCTCTGCGCCAGATGCTGAGCCGTCCGCGCAAAGTGCTGAAGGCCCCCGAACCCGAGCAGCCCGGCTTGTCCGGCACCCTGCACAAGCCCGCCGGCAAGGGCGCGGCCAAGAAAGAAGGCAAGGCCGGCGAAGTCAAGAAAACCGTCAAGGGTTCCGAGGTCTCCACCGCCTGGAGCGACGACAGCGGCCGCAAGAAGCCGGCCGCCCGGGCTGACGCCACCCCATCCAGCCCCAGCCGCGACGGCTGGCGCGCCTCCGGCAAGTCCGGCAAGGGCGCCCGCGGCGGACGTAACAAGCAGGCTCAGGTCGAGCGCAAAGAACCGCAAGTCGCCGAGTTCATCGCCCGTGAAGTGCACGTGCCCGAAACCATCACCGTGGCCGATCTGGCCCACAAGATGTCGGTCAAGGCCGCCGAGGTCATCAAGCACCTCATGAAGCTGGGCCAGATGGTCACCATCAACCAGGTGCTCGACCAGGAAACCGCCATGATCGTGGTCGAAGAGCTCGGCCATACGGCCATTGCCGCCAAGCTCGATGATCCCGAGGCCTTCCTCGACGCGGCCGAAAGCGAACTGGGCGAGGTCGAGGCCCAGCCCCGCGCGCCGGTCGTCACCGTGATGGGCCACGTCGACCACGGCAAGACCTCGCTGCTGGACTACATCCGCCGCGCCAAGGTGGCGTCGGGCGAAGCGGGCGGCATCACGCAGCACATCGGCGCCTACAGCGTCAAGACCGATCGCGGCGTGGTCACCTTCCTCGACACCCCGGGCCACGAGGCGTTTACCGCCATGCGGGCGCGCGGTGCCAAGGCCACCGACATCGTCATCCTGGTGGTGGCGGCCGACGACGGCGTCATGCCGCAGACCAAAGAGGCCATCCACCACGCCAAGGCGGCTGGGGTGCCCCTGGTCGTGGCCATCAACAAGATAGACAAGCCCGAAGCCAATCCCGACCGGGTCAAGCAAGAACTCGTGGCCGAAGAGGTCGTGCCCGAAGAATACGGCGGCGACGTGCCTTTCGTGCCGGTGTCGGCCAAAACCGGCCAGGGCATCGACGATCTGCTCGAAAACGTGCTGCTGCAGGCCGAGATGCTCGAACTCAAGGCTCCGGTCGACGCGCCCGCCAAGGGCATCGTCATCGAGGCGAGACTGGACAAGGGCCGTGGCCCGGTCGCCACCATTCTGGTGCAAAGCGGCACGCTGTCGCGCGGCGACGCCGTGCTGGCCGGCGCCAGCTATGGCCGTGTGCGCGCCATGCTCAACGAGAACGGCAAACCGGTCAATAGCGCCGGCCCCGCCACCCCCGTCGAGATCCAGGGCCTCACCGAGGTGCCCGCGGCGGGCGACGAGGTCATCGCCATGAGCGACGAGCGCAAGGCGCGCGAGATCGCGCTGTTCCGCCAGGGCAAGTTCCGCGACGTCAAGCTGGCGCGCCAGCAGGCTGCCAAGCTCGAGTCCATGTTCGACAACATCGGCGAGGGCACGCAAACGCTGGCGCTCATCGTCAAGACCGACGTGCAGGGCTCGCAAGAAGCCCTGGTGCAGTCGCTGCTCAAGCTGTCCACCGACGAGGTCCGCGTCCAGGTGGTGCATGCCGCGGTGGGCGGAATTTCCGAAAGCGACGTCAACCTGGCCATCGCTTCGCATGCCGTCATCATCGGCTTCAACGTCCGTGCCGAGCAAAGCGCCAAGAAACTGGCCGAAAGCAACGGCATCGACTTGCGCTACTACAACATCATCTACGACGCCATCGACGAGGTGCGCAGTGCGATGTCCGGCATGCTGGCGCCCGAAAAGCGCGAAGAAGTCATCGGCATGGTCGAGATCCGCGAAGTGTTCAGCGTGTCGCGCATCGGCAATATCGCCGGCTGCATGGTCACCGACGGCGTGGTGCGCCGCGACGCGCAGGTCCGCCTGCTGCGCAACCATGTCGTGCACTGGACCGGCTACATCGATTCGCTGCGCCGCTTCAAGGACGACGTCAAAGAGGTCAAGTCCGGCTTCGATTGCGGTATCACCCTCAAGGGCAACAACGATATCGAAGTGGGCGATCAGCTCGAAATCTTCGAGATCAAAGAGTTCGCGAGGGCGCTGTAAGCATGGGTCGACACAAGTCCAGACCGAGCGCGGGCCGCAACACGCGGCTGGCCGACCAGATCCAGAAGGATCTGGCCGGCCTCATTCAGCGCGAGATAGACGTCTCGCGCGCCGGCCTGGTCACCCTCACGGGCGTCGATCTGTCCGCCGACTACGCCCACGCCAAGGTCCATTTCACGGTCATGGGCGCCGAGCCCGAGGCCGCGCAGGCGGCGCTGAACGAAAAGGCCGGATGGCTGCATTCGCTGCTGTTCAAGATGCTGCACATCCACACCGTCCCCACGCTGCACTTCGTCCACGACGCGCAGCTGGTGCGGGGCATGGAACTTTCGCGCCTCATCGACGAGGCAAACCGGCCGCAGAGCTACTCCGCTTCCAAGCCTGCCGAACCCGAGGACCCCGACGAGCGCTCCTGATGGGGCTGTCGTTGCTGTTCAAAGAGAGACGAGACGATGGCTTCCCGACGCGGGCAGATGCTCGATGGTGTCTTGTTGCTGGACAAACCCGAGGGTTTGTCGAGTAATCACGCCCTGCAAAGGGCCAAGCGGGCGCTGGACGCGCGCAAGGCCGGGCACACCGGCACGCTCGACCCGTTTGCAACCGGACTGCTGGTGTGCTGCCTGGGCCGCGCCACCAAGATCTCGGCGGCCATGCTGGAAGCCGACAAGGTCTACGAGGCGACGGTGCGGCTGGGCGAGGAAACGGACTCGGGCGACCTGACCGGGCATATCGTGTTTCAAGAGCCTCCCGATGCCGCGCCTGTCGATCGGGCGCGCCTCGAAGCGGTGCTGGAGCGGTTTCGCGGGCCCATCGAGCAGATCCCGCCCATGCATTCGGCGCTCAAGCGCGACGGCAAGCCGCTGTACGAGTATGCGCGCCAGGGCATCGAACTGGAACGGCCGCCGCGGCAGGTAACAATACATCGCCTGGAACTGCTGGATTTCGACGGCCGTGATGCACGTATTTTGGTGCATTGCAGCAAGGGTACGTATATTCGCACCCTGGCGCAGGACATCGGCCGCGCTCTGGGTTGCGGCGCTCACCTCGCCGCGTTGCGGCGAACCCAGGTCGGGCCGTTCCGGCTCGATGATGCGGTGGGCCTGGAGGCGCTGCAGCAAATGCCCCAACCCCAGTCCGTGCTGATCGCGCCGCAAGACCTGCCCCATGGCTTGTGGCCGGAAAACCTCAAAACTAAGGATTGAATATGAAACGCGCTTTGCGCAATGTAGCCATCATCGCTCACGTCGATCACGGCAAGACCACCCTGGTGGACCAACTGCTGCGCCAGTCGGGCACGTTCCGCGAGAACGAGCAGGTGTCCGAACGCGTGATGGACTCTGGTGACATCGAGAAAGAGCGCGGCATCACCATCTTGTCCAAGAACTGTGCGGTCGAGTACGAGGGCACCCATATCAATATCGTCGACACCCCGGGCCACGCCGACTTCGGCGGCGAGGTCGAGCGCGTGCTGTCCATGGTGGACGGTGTGCTGCTGCTGGTGGACGCCGTGGAAGGCCCGATGCCGCAGACCCGCTTCGTGACCCGCAAGGCGCTGGGTCTGGGTCTGAAGCCCATCGTGGTCGTCAACAAGATCGACCGTCAGGGCGCACGCCCCGACCACGTCATCAATGCCACCTTCGACTTGTTCGACAAGCTGGGCGCCACCGAAGAGCAGCTGGATTTCCCCATTGTGTACGCCTCGGGCCTGGCAGGCTTTGCCGGCTTGACCGACGACGTTCGCAGCGGCGACATGCGGCCCCTGTTCGACGCCATCCTGAAGTACGTGCCGCAGCGCGACGACGATGCCGAGGCCCCTCTGCAGCTGCAGATCATCTCGCTGGACTACAGCAGCTACGTCGGCAAGATCGGCATCGGACGGGTCAACCGCGGCCGTGTGCGCGCCGGGCAGGACGTCGCCATTCAGTTCGGCCCCGATGGAGAAAGCTTCAAGGGCCGCATCAACCAGGTGCAGCAGTTCCACGGCCTCGAACGGCAATTGGTCGACGAGGCCGAGGCGGGCGACATTGTGCTGATCAACGGGATCGAGGACATCGGCATAGGCTGCACCGTCATGGACCCGGCGACTCCCGAACCCCTGCCCATGCTGCGCATCGACGAGCCCACGCTGACCATGAACTTCATGGTGAATTCCTCGCCCCTGGCGGGGCGCGAGGGCAAGTTCGTCACCAGCCGCCAGCTGCGCGACCGGCTCGAGCGCGAGCTCAAGTCCAATGTGGCGCTGCGCGTCAATCCCACGGCCGACGACATGGTCTTCGAGGTACGGGGGCGAGGCGAGCTGCACCTGACCATCCTGATCGAGAACATGCGCCGCGAAGGCTACGAGCTGGCCGTGTCGCGGCCGCAAGTGCTGCTCAAGGAGGTCGACGGCGTGCGCCACGAGCCCTACGAGTTGCTGACCGTCGACGTGGAGGAAGGGCACCAGGGCGCCGTCATGGAAGAGCTGGGCCGGCGCAAGGGCGACCTGCAGGACATGCAGTCCGACGGGCGCGGGCGCACCCGCCTGGAATACCGTATTCCGGCGCGCGGCCTGATCGGCTTCCAAAGCGAGTTCCTGACCCTGACCCGGGGCACGGGCCTGATGAGCCATATTTTCGACGACTATGCGCCCATGCGCGAAGGCGGGGTGGGCGAGCGCCGCAACGGCGTGCTGATCAGCCAGGACGACGGCGCCGCGGTGGCTTACGCGCTCTGGAAGCTGCAGGACCGGGGCCGCATGTTCGTCAGCCCCGGCGAGGCGCTGTACGAGGGCATGATCATCGGCATCCACAGCCGCGACAACGACCTGGTCGTCAACCCGATCAAAGAGAAGAAGCTCACCAACATCCGCACCACCAGCAAGGATGAGCACATCGATCTGGTTCCGCCCATCCGCTTGACGCTCGAGTATGCGGTGGAGTTCATCTCGGACGATGAGCTCGTCGAAGTGACGCCGAAATCGATACGCTTGCGCAAGCGTCATTTGCAAGAGCATGAGCGACGCCGCGCAATGCGGGAAGCTAGCTGATTCCGGGAACGGAATAGTTCGTATGGAAAAGGCACGGCTAATTGGCCGTGCTTTTTTTGTTTCGGTTTTTGTCCCGGGTTTTTGAGCGTCGTCGAGGCTGTCATCCGGGCGTTCAGTCTGAGTTCTTGAACGCCGTCGGAGGCGAGGCTGTTTAGGCCGGGCGGTCGGGCGGTCCGAGGCAGCGCCCTCCAACGCCCGGCCTAAACAGCCTCGCCCCCGACGGCTTGCCGTTGCGGCTGGCCGCGGGCGAGGCGAGTCTCAAGATCGCGGCCTATCGCGAACATGGTGAGCTCCGGAATTCACGGGATACTCCCCACCAAACAACAGAACGCCGGCTGTATGGTTTGCCCTGAGCATAAGCCGTTGGTGGTGAGAGCATTTGGGCCAGGCGTTGGAGGGCGCTGCCTCGGTCCGCCCGACCGCCTGGCCCAAATGCTCTCACCGCCAACGGCGTTTAAGCACCCAAAAAAAAGCATGGCAGCAGCACCCACGGCGCTTAAGCACCCAAAAAAGCATGGCGGCAAGCACCCACGGCATTTAAGACCGAAAAACCACTGCGCCAATCAGTCCCGCTGGAGTAGCCCGAACGCGGGATATTCCTGCGAGCCACCCCGAACTCGCCCCATTGCATTTTCGGGATAGCAATTGGCGCGCACGGGATAGTCGCCGCGCAGGCGCTGCCCATAATGGTCTGTAAACACACTTCAATCAAAAAGAACCCGTTCCACCGTAACGGGAAAGGAGACAGACCATGGACGGAATCAAGGACAAGGTGGCCATCGTCACCGGCGGCGCAACCATTATCGGTGCCGCCGTTGCCGCGGCACTGCACGCGGGCGGCGCGCGAGTGGTGATTGCCGATATCGATAAAGAAGGGGGCCAGCGCGTGGCCGCGGGCCTGGGCGAGGGCGCGCGCTTCATCGCCACCGACATCACCGACGACGCCCAGATCGACGCCTGCGTGGCGAGCACCGTGGCCGAGCTGGGCGGCATCGACATCCTGGTCAACCTGGCCTGCAGCTACGTCGACGACGGCCTCGAATCCTCGCGGCAGGACTGGAACCAGAGCCTGGCCGTCAACGTGGTGGGCGCGGTGATGATGAGCAAGGCCTGCCGTCCCCACATGATCGCCCGGGGCGGCGGCGCCATCGTCAATTTCAGCAGCATCAGCGCCAAGGTCGCGCAGACGGGGCGCTGGCTGTATCCGGTCGGCAAGGCCGCCGTGGCGCAGTTGACGCGCAGCATGGCCATGGACCTGGCGCGCGACGGCATCCGGGTGAACTCCGTGTCGCCCGGCTGGACCTGGTCGCGCGTCATGGACGAGCTGACGCAGGGCGACAGGGCCAAGACCGACAAGGTGGCCGCGCCATTCCACATGCTGGGCCGCGTGGGCGACCCCGAGGAAGTGGCGCAGGGCGTGGTGTTTCTGTGCTCCAAGCAGGCGTCTTTCATCACCGGCGCCGATCTGCCAGTCGACGGCGGCTACAGCGCCATGGGGCCGGAACAGGGCGTCCCCGCCATTCCCTTGCTGGCTCAATAAAAATACATCAGGAGACAGACATGAAGATTGCAATCATAGGCGCCGGCTTCGCCGGCCTGGCCTCGGCCAAGGTGTTGTCGCAGTTCGGCCATGAAGTGACCGTGTTCGAGAAAACGCCCGACGTGGGCGGCGTGTGGAGCGCCACGCGGCGCTATCCGGGCCTGCGCACCCAGAACAACAAGGGCACCTATTGCTACACCGATTTTCCCATGCCCGCGTCCTATCCCGAGTGGCCTTCGGGGGAACAGGTGCAGCAGTATTTAGAGGACTACGCGCGGCATTTCGACCTCAACGGCTCCATACGCCTGAATACCGAGGTGTTGTCGGCGGAGCCCAAGGGGGACGAGGGCTGGCGCCTGAGGCTGCGTGATGTGAACACCGGCGGAACGATGGAGCACGAAGCCGACAGCCTGGTGGTGGCCAACGGCATTTTCTCCAAACCCTTCATTCCGCCCTATGAAGGACGCGAGGCCTTCGAGGCGGCCGGCGGGCGCCTGTGCGCAACGTCCGACTTTCACGACGTGGAAGAGGCGCGCGGCAAGCACGTGCTGGTGGTGGGCTATGGCAAGTCGTCCTGCGACGTGGCGGCGGCGGTGGGCGAGGTGGCCATGTCCACCAAGGTGATTGCCCGCGAGTTGCTGTGGAAGATGCCGCGCAAGATTCTCAACGTGCTCAACTACAAGTACCTGATGTTGACGCGCATGGGCGAAGGCTTGTTTCCCTACATCGAGCAGCGCGGCTTCGAGCGCTTCCTGCATGGCCCGGGCAAAGGGGTGCGCGACGGCATGATCAAGTCGCTGCAATCGGTCGCGACACGGCAGCTCAAGCTCGACAAGCTGGGCCTGGTGCCCGAGGGCACGTTCGATCGCATCGCCCGCAGCACGGTCAGCCTCGCCACCGACACCCTGTATCGCCAGGTCGAGCAGGGACGCAGCGAGGTCGCGCGTGATTGCGAGATCGTCCGCCTGGGCCAGGAGGGCGGCCGGCCCGTCGCCGATCTGAGCGACGGAAGGCGGGTGCCGGCCGATATCGTGATCTGCGGCACGGGCTTCCAGCAGGTGGTGCCGTTCTTCTCGGATGCGCTGCAGCAAAGGCTGACGGACGATGAAGGCAATTTCATGCTGTATCGCCAGATTCATCCGCTGGAGGTGCCCAATCTGTTCTTCTGCGGCTACAACTCTTCGTTCTACAGCCCACTGAGCGCCGAGGTGGCGGCGCTGTGGATCGCAGCCTATCTGATGGGAGACATCCGTCTTCCGGCGTTGGAGGAAAGGCGCGCCCATGTGCGCAAGCGGCTGCGCTGGATGCAGGAGCGCACCGAGGGCAAGCACGCCCGAGGCACCAATATTATTCCGTTCTCGATGCACAACATCGACGAGATGCTGAACGAGATGGGCCTGAATGTGTCGGCGGCCACGCGCTTCAAGCAGTGGCTGCTGCCTTCCAACGCCAAGGATTATCGCTCGGTGACCCGTGGGCTGCTGAAGCGCCAGCGGATGCGTTCCAAGTCAGCCGAGCGGCCCGCGCCCGATTTGCGCGGCCGGCCGGCGGCTTGAGTTGCGCCATGGCCGCTCGGGCCCGTTCAGTTGGCGCGGCGCGTTGCCGTCTGGGTGGGGGTTTCGCCGAACTGCCTGCGATAGGCCTGGGTGAAATGGCCCAGATGGCTGAAGCCGGCTTCGAGCGCTACGCGGGTGATGCTGACGGGCTCGGCATGGGCGCTGGCCTGCAGCAGCCGCTCGCGGACCCGCTGCAGGCGAACCAGGCGCAGAAAGCCCATGGGCGACATGCCTTTGTGCTGCTGGAACCCTTTGTGCAGACTGCGGGCGCTGATGGCCGCGTGGCGGGCCAGGGTTTCGATGGTGATGGGTTCGGCGTAGCGGGCCAGGATGTAGTCTTCGGCGCGCTGCACATAATGCCTGGGCGGCGCCTGTACCGGCCTGGACAGGGCTTCGGAATAACTGTGCGGATGCTGGGTGAGCAATGTGGTGACGAGCAGTTGTTCGACTTGCTGCCCGACCAGCGCGTTTCCGGCCGCGTCGCCCGTGAAGGACGACGAAGCGAGAAACTGCACCAGGGACTTCCAGGCGGCGCCTTGCCGGCTGGAAAGGTCCATGCCCAGCTGGAACTCGATGGGGCGGGACAGGGCATGGCCCAGCTGAGCGCTGCAGGCCGCTTCGAGCGCTGCGCGTTCGAGGCGGACGATGAGCTGGTCGCACCGGCCCTGCCAGCGCATGTGCAGCGGCAGGGAAGGGGTGATGACCGATGCGTTGTGCGGCCCCGAAGTGATTTGCTGGTCGCCGCAACGGATGACGGCGCTGCCTTGCATGGGCATCTGCACCAGCAGGAAGTCGCCGAGGCAATCGGGTTCTATGCTGACGTCGGCCCCATAGCAAAGCCGGTTGATCGAAGCCCTGCCCAGCGGCAGATGGTCCATGAAGGCGTCGAGCTTCTGGCGCCGCCCCAGTACGCCCAGGTCGTGGGGCTTGAAGACGCGCCCCACAGTGCTGCGGGTTTCGTCCAGGTCGTGCGAATGAAAGAGGCGAAGCGGAAAGGCATCGCGGCGGGCTGGGAAAGACGGCAGGTTCATGGAAGCAGACCTCCAGGGAAGGGGTCGCGCCGGTGCAGCGGAAGACGCGTGGATCGCGCAGATGACTGCATGGATTATTTAAGTTTAAACTAAGTGCGGATAGAAGCCATACATAAAAACCCGGAAGGCGCCGATTGCCAAGCGCCTTTATCCTTATCCTACAGAATCTACAACGGAGACCGCAATGAGTACAAACACCTCTAATTTCGTCGACCTCATGGCCAAGGGCGATTTCAAGGTCATCGACCTGACCCACACGCTCTCGCCTGACTTTCCTCCCTTGCAGCTTCCCCCGCAGTTCGGGCAGGTTTCCGCCTTCAAGATAGAGACCATCTCGCAGTACAACGACGCGGGGCCGGCCTGGTACTGGAACAACTTCACCTGTGGCGAGCATACCGGCACCCACTTCGACGCGCCCGTGCACTGGATCTCCGGCAAGGACGTGCCCAACAACTCGGTCGACACCATCGACCCCAGCAACTTCATTGCGCCCGCCGTGGTCGTCGACGCCACCGAACAGGTCAGCCAGAACGAGGACTGGGTGCTGACGCCCGACTTCCTCAAGGCCTGGGAGGCCGAACACGGCCGCATTCCCGAGGGCAGCTGGGTGCTGTTCCGCACCGGCTGGTCCAAGCGCCTGAGCGACCCCGCTTCGTACGTCAACATGCGCGAAGACGGCGCCCATACGCCCGGCCCCAGCCAGGAAGCGGTCGAATGGCTGATCAAAGAGCGCAATGTGCACGGCTTCGGCGTCGAGACCATCAATACCGACGCGGGGCAGTCCTTCGGGTGGCCGGTGCCCTATCCCTGCCACACACTGATGCACGGGGCCGGCAAGTACGGGCTGCAATGCCTGAACAACCTCGACCAGCTCCCGCCCACGGGCGCCGTCATCATCTCCGCGCCGCTCAAGATCCAGTCCGGCTCGGGCAGTCCGCTGCGCGTTCTGGCCCTGGTACCCTGACCGCCCATCGACGCACAGGAGGACGCATGAACAACACCGAAGCCCAGATCATCGTCGTCGGCAGCGGCATGAACTCGCTGGTTTGCGCTGCCTTGCTGGCTAAACGGGGCAAGTCGGTATTGGTTCTCGAGCGCAACGACAGGGCGGGGGGATGCATACGCACCGAAGAACTCTTCCCGGGCTTTCACCACGAGGTCCTGTCCTCGTGGTATCCCCTGTTCCTGGGCGGCGCCGCATATCCTGAGCTAAAGGACGACCTGGCGGGCCTGGGCATCGAATTCGTGTCAAACGGTTACACGACGGGCGTAGCCATGCCCGATGGCCGCACCCTTGCCCTGCGCCAGGACGTCGACGACGCCGTGCGCCGCATCGAGGCCGTCGCGCCGGGCGACGGACAGGCCTTTGGCGCCATGGCCGGGCAGCTCTTCGGCAAGGACGCGGCGCTGACCTTCGGCCTGCTGGGCAATTCGCCCTACGACTGGAAGGTGGGGCGCCTGTTGTTTTCCGAATGGCGCAAGCGCGGCACCGACGGGCTGCTGGGCTATGCCGCCGAGTCGCTGGAAAGCTTTCGCCGCTGGGGGCAGCGCGCTCTTTCGTCCGATCTCAGCCGCGCCATGATGAGCCCCTGGGTGCTTCATACCGGCCTGGGCCCCGACGATGCCACATCGGCGCTGATCGGCAAGCTTACTTTCGCGGCGGTGGTGGCGGGCGGCATGCCGGTGGTCAAGGGCGGCAGCCAGAAACTGGTGCAGGCCCTGCAGGCGCTGATCGAGCGAAACGGGGGCCGGGTGCTCACGGGCGCCGAGGTCACCGAAGTCCTGGTCTCGGGCGATCGCGCCACGGGGGTCAAGGTCGGCGATCTTACTTATACGGCGACCCAGGCGGTGGTGTGCAACGTCACACCGCCCCAGCTGTACGGGCGCCTGCTTCCCCAGGCGCCTGAAGCGGTGCGCGATCGCGCCCGGGCCTATGCCTTCGGCCGGGGCTGCATGCAGATCCACTTCGCACTCGATGGTCCTGCGCCCTGGCGCGATCCCGAGATGCTCAAAGTGCCTCTGGTGCACCTCGCGGACAGCATGGAGTCGGTGTGCATGTCGGTCACCGAGGCCAACAACGGCCTGTTGCCGCGCGCGCCCACGGTCGCCATCGGCCAGCCGGTGGCGGTCGATCCTTCGCGCGCGCCCGACGGCAAATGGATACTGTGGCTGCAACTGCAGGAAATGCCCTCGCGCCTCAAGGGCGATGCGGCGGGGCAGATCGACGTGCCGGCCGACGGCTCGTGGAACGAAGCGGTGCGCGAGGCCATGGCCGATCGCGTGCAAGCCCGACTGGAGTCCGTGCTGCCGGGCTTGTCCGGCCTGATCGTCGGGCGGCGTGCCTATTCTCCGGGCGATCTCCAGGCCATGAACTGCAATCTGGTGGGGGGCGACCCCTATTCGGGCATATGCTCGCCCGACCAGTTCTTCTGGCTGCGTCCCTTTGCCGGCGCCAACGGCGCCAAGGCGCATAAAACACCCTATAAGAATGTTTTTCACATCGGGGCGTCCACCCATCCCGGTCCGGGGCTGGGCGGCGGCTCGGGCTATCTGGTCGCCCAGGCGCTGGCGGGCAAATAGCGCGTTGCGGCGGCCGACCCGGCGCTATTCGGTGGGCAGGATGGCGCCGCGGCCCAGGTGTTCGGCGTAATCGGAGCAGAACGCTTCGATATGCTGCATGACCTCGTCGACGTCGTCGCTGATGGTGACGAGTTCGAGGTCGTTGGGGCCGATCAGCTTGTGAGTCAGAAGCTGCTGCCTCATCCAGTCGAACAGGCCGCTCCAGAACTCGGTGCCCATCAGCACGATGGGGGCGGGCGGCACCTTGCGGGTCTGCACCAGCGTCAACACCTCGAAGAGCTCGTCCATTGTGCCGAAGCCGCCGGGCATGGCGATGTAGGCCGCGCTGTGCATGAAGAAGGTGGCCTTGCGCGAATAAAAGTATTCGAACTGCAGGCTGTGGGTCTGGTAGCGGTTGTTGGTGGTTTCGCGGGGCAGGCTGATATTCAGGCCTATACTGGTGCCTCCGGCGGTGAAGGCGCCCTTGTTGGCGGCCTCCATGATGCCCGGGCCGCCCCCCGCGATGACCGGCAGCCCCGCCTGCGCCAGGCGCTGGCCCAGTTTCTCGGACAATGCATAGTAGGGAGAGTCGGGCGTGATGCGGGCGCTGCCAAAAATGCTGACGCCCCAGCCCACCTGTTGCAGCGTGTCGGCGGCGGCCTGCATCTCTGACATAATCTCGGGAATCTGCTTCGCTGCTGACGCACGCACTATTTTATTTACAGTCATGAAAAAAACCTTGTTGCTTGTTGATGGGTCCAGCTATCTCTATCGCGCCTATCACGCCTTGCCCGATCTGCGTAACGCGAAGGGAGAACCAACCGGCGCCCTTTATGGTGTCGTTTCCATGTTACGTAGACTGCTTCAGGATTACAAGGCGGACTACGCAGCATGTGTTTTTGACGCCAAAGGCGGCACATTTCGTGACGATATTTATCCTTTGTACAAGGGCCATCGCCCCGACATGCCCGACGACCTGCGCACCCAGGTCGAGCCCATACACAAAGTCGTGACGGCCCTGGGCTGGCCCGTGCTGGCCGTGTCGGGCGTCGAGGCCGACGACGTCATCGGCACCCTGGCGCGACGCGCCATGGCGCTGGGCGTGCATACGGTGATCTCCACCGGCGACAAGGACATGGCCCAGCTGGTGAACGACGACGTAGAGCTCGTGAACACCATGAGCGGAGAGAAGTTCGACGTGGAGGGCGTCATGCGCAAGTTCGGCGTGCGGCCCGACCAGATCATCGACTATCTGATGTTAACAGGCGACGCGGTCGACAATATCCCGGGGGTCGAAAAGGTGGGGCCCAAGACCGCCGCCAAATGGCTCAACGCCTACGACACCCTCGATAACCTCGTGACCCATGCCGACGAGATCAAAGGCGTGGCGGGCAACAACCTGCGCAAGGCGATACCCGACTTCGACATGACCCGGCGGCTGGTGTCCATCAAGCTCGATTGCGAAATCCCCTTCTTCGACGATGAAAGCCTGGCCGACCTTGTTCCCAAGGAACCCGACCGGCAAACCCTCATGGCCTTGTACGACGAGTACGGCTTCAGGACCTGGCTGCGCGAACTCAGCGGGGATGCACAGCGCATCCCCGAACAGGACGCGCGTATTGCGCCCGAACTGCCCGAGGCGCCGACGCAGGTGGAATACGAGACCGTCCAGGACCGCGAGACGCTGAATACATGGCTGGAGCGCCTTCGCGGCGCGGAGCTGGTTGCGCTCGATACGGAAACCACCTCGCTCGACCCGATGCAGGCCCGCATCGTCGGCCTTTCACTGGCGGTGGAGCCGGGCAGGGCCTGCTATGTGCCCCTCACGCATCGGGGGCCGGACAGCCCGAGCCAGCTGCCCATTGCCGAGGTCTGGGAATGCCTGCGGCCCTGGCTGGAAGATCCCAAAGCGGCCAAGCTGCTGCACAACGCCAAGTACGACACGCACATCTTCAAGAACGAGGGCATCACCCTCGCGGGCATCACCGACGACACCATGCTGCAGTCCTATGTGCTCGAATCGCACCGGCGGGTCAACATGCAGGAGCTCGCCCAGCGTTGGCTCGGCCTCACCGGCGTGACCTACGAAGAGCTTTGCGGCAAGGGCGCCAAGCAGATCTGTTTTGACGAGGTCGAGCTGGCCAAGGCGGCCATATACGCCTGCGAGGACGCCGATTACACGCTGAGGCTGCATCAGGTGTTGCGGCCGAAGGTGGCCGCCGAGCCCGGCTTCGAGCGCATCTACCAGCTCGAGATGCAGGTGTCGGGCGTGCTGACCACCATTGAACGCAGCGGCGTGAAGATCGACGTGCAGGTCCTCAACGCCCAGAGCCACGAGTTGGGGCAGCAGATGCTGCGGCTCGAGCAGAAGGCGCACGAGCTCGCCGGCCAGCCCTTCAACCTGAATTCGCCCAAGCAGCTGGGTGAAATCCTGTTCCAGCGCATGGAGCTGCCGGTGGTGCGCAAGACGGCCAGCGGCGCCCCGTCCACCGACGAAGACGTCCTGACCAAGCTGGCGCTCGACTACCCGCTGCCCCAGACGCTGCTGGAATACCGCGGCCTGTCCAAGCTGAAGTCCACCTATACCGACAAGCTGCCGCGCATGGTCGACCCCGGCACGGGGCGCGTCCATACCCGCTATTCGCAGGCGGCCGTCATCACCGGCCGGCTCGCATCGTCCGACCCCAATCTGCAGAATATTCCGGTGCGCACCGCCGAAGGCAGGCGGGTGCGCAGCGCCTTCGTGCCGGCGCGGGGCAAGATCGCCTCGGCCGACTACTCCCAGGTCGAGCTGCGCGTCATGGCCCACATGTCCGGAGACGAAAACCTGCAAAGCGCCTTTGCCCGAGGCGAGGACATCCATATGGCCACGGCGTCCGAAGTCTTCGGCACGCCGCTGGCCGAGGTCTCGTCCGAGCAGCGCCGCGCCGCCAAGGCGATCAATTTCGGCCTGATCTACGGCATGGGCGAGTTCGGCCTGGCGTCCAACCTGGGCATCACGCGCGATGCCGCCCGCTCGTACATCGACCGCTATTTTGCGCGCTACCCGGGGGTGGCCACCTACATGGAGCAGACCAAGCTCAAGGCGCGCGAGCAGGGCTATGTCGAAACAGTGTTCGGGCGCCGCTTGTGGCTGCCCGACATACGCGGGGCCAAGGGGCCGCGCCTTGCCGCGGCCGAACGCGCGGCCATCAACGCGCCGGTGCAGGGTACGGCCGCCGACCTGATTAAAATGGCCATGGTGGCCGTGCAGCAGTGGATCGACGCCGAAGGGCTCGACACGGCCATGATCATGCAGGTTCACGATGAACTGGTGCTCGAAGTGCCCGAGGGCGAAATCGAGCTCGTCACCACCCATCTGCCCGGACTGATGTGCAATGTGGCCGAACTGGCCGTGCCGCTGGTGGCCGAAGTGGGCGTGGGCGACAACTGGGAACAGGCTCATTGAGCCGATCAGGGCTTTCCAGCTTCAAGGCCCCGGCCAAGGTATTTTCAAAGGAGGTTGTTGATGTCTTTTTCACCCATTACAGGCCAAGCCGAGACCACCATCCACACTCCGGCCCAGGGGCTGGACGAGGGCTCGTTCAAATTGCCGACGTTCGATGGCGCCATCGACGCCTACTACGCCCGGCCGCAGGACGCGTCCAACGCGCCCGTGCTGCTGGTCATCCAGGAAATCTTCGGCCTGCACGAGCATATACGCGATGTGTGCCGGCGCTTTGCGCGCGAAGGCTATTTCGCCGTGTCGGCCGAACTCTACCAGCGCCAGGGCGACCCCGGCGCCTACGACAGCGTGCCCGACCTCGTGGCCAACATCGTCTCGAAGGTATCCGATGAACAGGTGCTTGCCGACCTGGACGCCTGCGCCAAATGGGCCGCAGGAGAGGGCGGCGATGCCTCCCGCCTGGGCGTGACGGGCTTTTGCTGGGGCGGGCGCCTTACCTGGATGTACATGGAGCACAACCCGTCCGCCAAGGCCGGCGTGGCCTGGTACGGCAAGCTGGCCACGGGGCACGGCCCGCTGCAAAAGCGCAATCCGGTGGACGTCGCCCAGACGCTCAAAGGGCCGGTGCTGGGCCTGTATGGCGGACAGGACGCCAGCATTCCGCTCGAGGACGTGCGCCGCATGGAGGCCGAGCTGGCCAAGGGCAATGCGGCGGCCCAGGCTTCCCGCATCGTCGTGTATCCCGACGCGGGCCATGCCTTCTATGCCGACTACCGCCCCAGCTACCGCGAAGCGGACGCCAGGGACGGCTGGGCCAAGGCGCTGGAGTGGTTCAAGACGCGGCTATGATCAGGCCGCCGGCGAGCGCTGCTGCAGCGCCTGGATGCGCACTTCGATGGGCGGATGGGTGGCGAACAGGGCGCTGATGGCGCCGCCGCCCGATATGCCCGAGGCCTCGAAGGTCTTGGGCAGCTCGCCGGCCTGTACGCCGCCCAGCCGCGCCAGGGCGCGGATCATGGGTTCGCGCGCGCCCAGCAGCTTGGCCGAGCCCGCGTCGGCACGGAACTCGCGCTGGCGCGAAAACCAGGCCACGATGATCGAGGCCAGGATGCCGAAGACAATCTCACAGACGATGACGGTGGCAAAGTAGCCGATGCCGACGCCGTCCCGGTCGTTCTTGAGCACCGCGCGATCAACGAAATAACCCACGACCCGCGCCAGGAAAACCACGAACGTGTTCACCACGCCCTGTATCAGCGTGAGCGTAATCATGTCGCCGTTGGCGATGTGGGCCACTTCGTGGCCCAGCACGGCCGTCACTTCCTCTTCGGTCATGCTTTGCAGCAGCCCGGTCGAGACCGCCACCAACGCGTTGTTCTTGAAGGCGCCGGTCGCGAAGGCGTTGGGCGCCCCTTCGTAGACGGCGACTTCCGGATGCCCGATGCCCGCGCGGTCGGCCAATTGATGGACGGTGTCCACCAGCCAGCGCTCGCGGGAGTTGGCGGGCGCCTGAGGGTCGATGACGCGGGCGCCGGTGCTGCGCTTGGCCATCCATTTGCTCATCAACAGGGAAATGATCGAGCCGGTGAAACCCACCAAGGCTGAAAAGATCAGCAATTGGCCCAGGTCCATGCCATTGGCGGTGAGATAGCGTCCGACTCCGAAGACGCTCATGGTGATGCTCAACACGACCAGGACGGCGATGTTGGTCATCAGAAAGAGAAATATGCGTTTCATGGGCTGATTTCCTATTGCGAACTGTAGTTTTGGAGTTGTCTGGAATTATATGGAGACAATATGCGCGGGTTAAAGTGCCCGGCTGGAAGAAATCGCCGCGACCGCAAGACACCGCGCATCGCAAAAATGTGCGGGAGGCAAGTATAGTAGCGTCTTTGCTCGGACCGGTTGCGGGGGCCCTGGATGCAGTCGTTATGGATGTTGCTGGCCTGTGCCATGTTCGCCGTGATGGGCGCCTGCATCAAGGTGGCGGCGGATTTCGGCGCATCGCTGTCCCAGATCGTCCTTTTCCGGGGCGTTCCCTCGGTGCTGCTGCTGGCCGTCTGGGCGCTCGGGACAGGCCGCAAGCTGCGTCCGCCCAGCTGGAAACTGCATCTGTGGCGCAATCTGTCCGGCATCACGGCCATGTGGCTGAGCTTTTATGCCCTGTCCAATCTTCCCCTGCCCACGGCGGTCAGCCTCAACTACACGTCGCCCTTGTTCATTACGGGCTGGATGCTGGTGTCGGGCGGCGCCCAGCGCGACGGGCTGCGCAGCTTGGCCGTCATGCTGGGCTTTCTGGGCGTGATCGGCGTGCTGCGTCCCAGCATAGGCCAGGAACATTTCCTGGCCGGCCTGATGGGCCTGTGTTCGGGCGGCCTTGGAGCGGCCGCGATGTTGCAGGTGCGCCAGCTGGGCCGCGTGGGCGAGCCCGAGTGGCGCACGGTGCTGATCTTTTCCAGCTGCGTCTGCCTCACCAGCATTGCCGGGCTGCTGGCGCAAGGCTGGAACACCCCCGGCCTGACCGCCTGGCTGGGGCTGGTGGGCCTGGGCCTCTCGGGCTTGGTGGGCCAACTGGCCATGACGCGCGCCTTCGGCTCCGGGTCGACCTTGTTGACCGCGGCCCTGCAATACACCACCATTATTTTTGCGGCCATGCTGGGCATCGTCTTCTGGGGAGACCGGCCGGACGTCCTTGCCTGGGCGGGCATGGCCCTGATCATCGGTTCGGGCCTGCTGTCCACGTGGCGCACCTATACTGAAAGCCGCAAGCGGCGCACAGCGGCTCGTCCGAACCGCAAACCGGCCTGAGCCCCGCGATTGTCCTTCGGCTTCCCACCCACTCGAACGCAGGAGCAAGTTTTGTCCGATATTCTCATCAGCCCAGCCCAGCTACAGAATGCCATGGCGCAGGAGCCCTGGCTCGTTTTCGACGTCCGGCACGATTTGGCCGACCATGACGCCGGGCGCAGGGCATACGACGAGGGGCACATCCCCGGCGCGCTGTATCTCGATCACGAGCGCCAGCTTTCGGCGCAGCGCACCGGCAACAACGGGCGCCACCCCTTGCCCGAGCTGTCCCGCTTCGCTTCCCTGATGCGCGGCCTGGGCCTGCGTCCCGAGTCCAAGGTGGCCATCTACGACGCCAGCGGCGGCATGTTCGCCGCCCACCTGTGGTGGATGCTGCGCTGGATCGGGCACGAGCACGCCGCCGTGCTGGACGGCGGCTGGCAGGCCTGGCTGTCCGAAGGCGGATTGGTCGAAGCGGGCGTTGCCCACGGCGGCGCGCGAGCGGCAAAGCCGGGTTCCGAACCTGCCTCGCAGACTGCCCGTGCGACGACGTCGCGGGGCGACGGCACAGAGGGCGGGGCAGGCCGGCTGGAAGACGGGCGCGAAGCGGGGAAACAAGGCATGCCGACCGTCGATGCGCGGGCGGTGCTGGCCAATCTGCAGGACCCCGTCTTCACCGTGGTGGACGCCCGTGCGCCAGAACGCTTTCGCGGCGAGGTCGAACCCATGGACCCGGTAGCGGGCCATATCCCGGGCGCCCTGAACCGCCCCAATTCGCTCAATCTGCAGTCCGACGGCCGTTTCAAGCCGCCCGCGCAGCTGCAGGAAGAATTCCTGGCATTGCTCGACGGCCGCCGCCCCGAGCAGATCGTGCATCAATGCGGCTCGGGCATCACCGCCAGCCACAACCTCTTCGCCATGGAACTGGCCGGCCTGCACGGTTCGGCGCTATACCCCGGTTCATGGAGCGAATGGTGCAGCGACCCCCAAAGGCCCGTGGCGACGGGCGAATAGCTGTTGAGGAATAGCGGTTTGAGCCTTCCGACATGCCTCCGCGACGCCCTTGGCACCCGCGCCAGCGCCGGCGTTTTAGAACTCAGAAACAGTAGACCGACAGTAGACCCGACGCCTCTCTTCCGGCGCCGGGATCGCTTTCAGGCACTTCCATCAAAGCGACCCGGCGGGCCACAGTTTAGGCGGCCCGCCCCTCCATCATGCGGCGATACCAGGCATGGAAGTGCAGCATGCCGTCCTCCATGGGAGACTGGTAGGGACCGGACTCGTCGACACCCCTCTGCATCAGGGCCTTGCGCCCCGCATCCATGCGCTCGGCGATTTCGTCGTCCTCGACGGCGGTTTCCATATATGCCGCGCGCTGGGCCTCGACGAATTCACGTTCGAAAGCCGCGATTTCCTCGGGGTAGTAGAACTCGACCACATTGACGGTTTCTTGCGGGCCGACCGGATGCAGCGTGGACAGCACCAGTACGTGCGGATACAGCTCTATCATGTGGGTGGGAAAATAAGTGACCCACACCGCGCCGAAGTCGGGCGTTTCGCCGCCCCGGAAATCAAGCAGCCGATCGTGCCATTGGCGGTACACATCGCTGCCCGGCTGGGCAAGCGCATTGTGCACGCCTACGCGCTGCAGGCTGTACCACTCGGCAAATTCCCAGCTCAGGTCGTCGCAGGTGACAAAACGCCCCAGGCCCGGATGGAAGGGGCCCACATGGTAGTCTTCGAGATAGACCTCGATGAAGGTCTTCCAGTTGTAGTTGCAGTGGTGGATCTCCACATGGTCGAGCACATAGTCCGAGAAGTCGAACTCGGGGCGCTCGAACAGCGCAGCCATATCGGCCGCCGGGTCGCGAGGGCCTTCGAAGAGCAGGCCGTGGCAGTTCTTGAGCGTGAAGCGCTGCAGGTTCATGCAGGGCGTCTCGGGAAACTGCGGCGCGCCCAGCAGCTTGCCCTGCACGCTGTACGTCCAGCGATGCACCGGGCACACAATGTTGCCGCCCGTCTGGCGCAGGTTGCCGGCACCGTCTTGATTGAAGCCCAGCATGATGGCCTGCCTGTGGCGGCAGACGTTGGACATGAGTTCGACGCCCTGGGGACCGCGCACCAAGACCCGGCCGCCTTTCTCGTGCGGCAGCGTGCGCCAGTCGCCCGGCTCGGGGACGTGCTTTTCGTGCCCCGCATAAAGAGACGATTGTTTGAAGATCAGCGCCTGTTCGCGGGCGAATATCGCCTCGTCGAAGTAGCTGCTGACAGACAGCTGCGTTTGCGCCAGCGCAAATTGCGCCTCCCGACCAATGTCGGTCATGGATTCCTCCCCCGCTGTGCTGAAAAACGGACGCTTAATGCTTGGGCCCTCAAAGAACCGGGTAGTTCCCGGCTTTCGCCTGCCGCGGCTCGGGCTCGGATCTATCGAGCCTGCCATGAACCAAAGCGAGAGTTATTAAGCCTAAGTCCGATGCGAAGAAAAAAACGGCAATCGCCGAATTGTAAAGAGATTGGAAGTGAACATTCGATTGTACCGTAGATTTTTCTTTATAAAACAAGGCCTGGCACGAAAATTAACAAGCGGTCCCGCCGCATCTCGTACAATTCGGGTATTGCCAACCCAATTTTGCGGCGCAAGCCGGATATTTCTTTTTTGGAACTCTTCATGGTCGATCACAGCAGGACACCGGGCGACGCCGGCTCCGCTGCCGGCAGCTCCGCGCCAGGCGACTTGCCGCAAGACTTCGAAAGCGCCCTGGCGCAGCTCGAAGCGCTGGTGTCTCAAATGGAGAACGGCTCCTTGCCTCTGGATCAGTCGCTGGCAGCCTACCAGAAAGGCGTGGAGCTGGCCCGCATCTGCCAGAAGCTGCTCGATACCGCCGAGCAGCAGATCAAAGTACTGCAGGGCAACCTGCTCAGACCCCTGGACGAGGCCGAGGGCGGCTCGCGCGGCGAGTGCTGAGCATGGGAAGAAGCGATTTTCCCACCTGGTTCGCTGAACGGGTACAGCACATGGAAACCGTGCTGGACGGTTTCCTGCCCGAATCCTCGGTGGTGCCCATGCGCCTGCACGAGGCGATGCGCTATTCCGTCATGGGCGGCGGCAAGCGAGTCCGGGCGGCGCTGGTGTATGCCGCGGGCGAAGCCTGCGTGCCCGCCGGCAAGTCGGTCACCTCGGCCCAGGGCATTGCACTGGACCACGCCGCCGCGGCCGTCGAGCTCATCCACGCCTATTCGCTGGTGCACGACGATCTTCCCTGCATGGACGACGACGCCTTGCGCCGCGGGCGCCCCACGGTGCACGTGCAATTCGATGAAGCCACCGCCATGCTGGCCGGCGACGCCTTGCAGCCCCTGGCGTTCGAACTGCTGTCGCAAATGCCCGTCGCCCCGGCCCTGGTGGTGCAGGCGGTGGAAACCCTGGCGCGATGCGCGGGCAGCCTGGGCATGGCCGGCGGCCAGGCCATCGATTGCGCCAGCGTAGGCCTGGACCTCAGCCAGGAGCAGCTGCAGATCATGCACGGCATGAAGACCGGCGCCATGCTCGAGGCCAGCGTGCTGCTGGGCGGCATCGTGGCGGGCGCCAGCTCGACCGCGCGCCAGGGGCTGGAGGCCTATGCCGACGCCATCGGCCTGGCCTTCCAGGTGGTGGACGACGTGCTCGACGTGGTGTCCGACACGAGCACCCTGGGCAAGACCGCAGGCAAGGACGCGGCGGGCAACAAGCCCACCTACGTCTCGCTGCTCGGCCTGGAAGGGTCGCGCGAACTGCTGCAGGCGCTGCGCCAGGAAGCGCACGCGGCCGTGCTGCCGCTGGGCCCGGCCGGCACACGCCTTGCTGAGCTTGCCGACTATATCGTCGGACGCAACCGGTAGGGCCTGTTGACGCTAAAAGGACAGTCGCATGAGCACGCAAATAGCTGACCATCAAGGCGCGACGCGCAGTCGGGGTGGTTCCCCGGCGAGCATTCGCAACGCAGAGGGGCGGCTATTTGCGCGCTCACCCTTCGGGCTGGCCGGCCAAGGCCAGGCATGCGTTGTTGCGAGCTCGTTGCGTGGATCGACCACGCGGCCTCGCCCGCGCCTAGCCTGCCTGGCCTTGGCCGGCCAGTGCGGCTGTCCTTTTAGCGTCAACAGGCCCTAGGCCTGTTAAACCCGATACACGTCCCATACGTATGACTACTGTCTCTCTCGAACACATTGAGTCCCCCGCCGACCTGCGGTCGCTGGACCGGCACGAGCTGGAAGAACTGGCCAACCAGTTGCGTGAATTCGTCCTGCATTCGGTCTCGAAGACAGGAGGGCATCTGTCGTCCAACCTGGGCACGGTCGAGCTGACGATAGCCCTGCACTATGTGTTCAACACGCCCGACGACCCCATCGTATGGGACGTCGGCCACCAGTCCTATCCGCACAAGATCCTGACCGGGCGCCGCGAAGCCATGGCCAAGCTGCGCCAGCTGGGCGGCATATCGGGTTTTCCCAAGCGCAGCGAATCGCCTTACGACGCCTTCGGCACGGCGCATTCGTCCACCTCGATCTCGGCCGCCCTGGGCATGGCCGTGGCGGCCCGCAACAAGGGCATACAGCGCCAGCACATTGCCGTCATCGGCGATGGCGCCATGACCGCGGGCATGGCCTTCGAGGCGCTGAACAACGCGGGCGTCACACCGGACGTCAATATGCTGGTGGTGCTGAACGACAACGACATGTCGATCTCTCCGCCGGTGGGGGCGCTGAATCATTATTTCGCCCGCCTGCTCTCCGGGCGCTTCTATGCCGCCGCCAAGAATATGGGCCGCGCCGTGCTGCAGCACATGCCCCCGGTGCTCGAGCTGGCGCGGCGCTTCGAGGGCCATGCCAAGGGCCTGGTGGCGTCGCCCGCGACGCTGTTCGAAGAACTGGGCTTCAATTACGTGGGACCCATCGACGGCCACGACCTCGACGCCCTGATCCCCACGCTCGAAAACCTGCGTTCGCTGGGCGGCCTGCAGTTCCTGCACGTGGTCACTCGCAAGGGGCAGGGCTACAAGCTGGCCGAAGCCGACCCCGTCCTGTATCACGGGCCGGGCAAGTTCGATCCCTCGGTGGGCATCCAGAAGCCCTCCACGCCGCCGCGGCAAACCTTCACCCAGGTATTCGGGCGCTGGCTGTGCGACATGGCCGACCACGACAGCCGCCTGGTGGGCATCACGCCCGCCATGCGCGAGGGCAGCGGCATGGTCGAATTCCACAAGCGTTTTCCGCAACGCTATTTCGACGTCGGCATCGCCGAGCAGCATGCGGTCACTTTCGCCGCCGGCCTGGCCTGCGACGGCATGAAACCCGTGGTGGCGATCTATTCCACCTTCCTGCAGCGCGCCTACGACCAGCTCATCCATGACGTGGCATTGCAGAACCTGGACGTCACCTTTGCCCTGGACCGGGCGGGGCTCGTCGGCGCAGACGGCGCCACCCACGCCGGCAATTACGATATCGCCTTCCTGCGCTGTATTCCCAATATGGTGGTGGCCGCGCCCTCGGACGAGAACGAGGCGCGCCTGCTGCTGACGACCTGTTACCGGCACGAGGGGCCGGCCGCTGTGCGCTATCCGCGCGGCGCGGGGCGCGGCGCGCCGGTCGAAGCGGGTTTCGATACCGTGCCCCTGGGCAAGGGACGCATCCTGCGCCGGGGCCAGGGCATCGCCATCGTGGGTTTCGGCACGCTCGTTCCGGCCGCACTCGAAGCCGCCGAGAGACTGAACGCCACCGTGGCCGACATGCGCTTCGTCAAACCGCTGGATACCGGGTTGCTCGACGAGCTGGCGCGCAGTCACGATGCCGTCGTGACTGTCGAAGAAGCCGCCCTGATGGGCGGGGCCGGCAGCGCCGTGCTCGAATACTTCAGCGAGCAGGGGGTGGCGATTCCCGTGCTGCAACTGGGGCTGCCCGACCGCTTCATCGACCATGGCGAGCAGGGCGCGCTGCTTCGGTCCGTGGGGCTGGATGCGGATGGAATCGAGCGCAGCATCATGGCCCGTTTCCCGGCGCCGGCCGTCCGAAAAAAGGATAAAGTCGCAAGCTCATTAGGGGAATAAGGGCATTAGCGACTAAACTGTTCCATAATGAACAGTTGTTTATCTCGTCAATGGTCGGGCTTTGCAGCCCGGCCCATCCAGGTCAAGTTATGAATTCAGTTACCGATTCGGCCATGGCGATGCCCGATGTGCAGAGCAGTGTCGATACCCGCCGTTTGCCCATCCAGCGCGTCGGGGTGCGCGGTGTGCGGCATCCCATGCTGGTCGCCTGCTCCAATGGCGAAGCGCTGCCCACCGTCGCCAATTGGGAGCTCACCGTTGCCTTGCCCGCCGAAGAAAAGGGCACTCACATGTCCCGCTTCGTGGCGCAGCTCGAGCAGTACCGCCGGCTTCCCATGACCCCGGTCCTGTTCTGCGAAATGACCGAAAAAATGCTGCCGCTGCTCAATGCGAAGCAGGGCGACATCACGGCCGTCTTTCCCTATTTCATCGACAAGGTGGCGCCGGTGTCGGGCGTCTCCAGCCTCATGGATTACGAGGTCAAGTGGCTGGCGCGCTCCGCCGAGGGCGAAGCCACCCGATTCGAGCTCACCGTGGTGGTGCCCGTCACCAGCCTGTGCCCCTGCTCGAAGGCCATCTCCGAATACGGCGCGCACAACCAGCGTTCGCACGTCACGGTCAGCGCCGTGCTGAGCGATCCGGCCAATGTGGACCTGCCGGCCTTCATTCAACGCATCGAGGGACAAGCCTCCTGCGAACTCTGGGGCCTGCTCAAGCGCGGCGACGAAAAATACGTTACCGAGCGCGCCTACGACAATCCCAAGTTCGTCGAAGACCTGGTGCGCGACGTCGCCATGGCCATCAAGAATATCGAGGGCGTGCAGAGCTTCCGTGTCGAGGCCGAGAATTTCGAGTCCATACACAATCATTCGGCCTACGCCGTCGTCGAAGGCTGACACGGTTCGGCCTGCCGGTCCCGCAGGGGGCGTTCGCCCAGATGGCGGGCCGGCGGCAAAAAACACATGGCGCCAAGCAGTTGCGCGGCAAATTGTGCTAAACTAGCTGGTTTCTTGCTCGACCGAGCCAGGCGTCTGGGGGTGAATACTCAGGGCTTGTGCCGGCGGGCTGACCTTTTGGCGCTGTGCCAAAAGACATCCACAAGGAGTATTACATGCGTCACTACGAAGTAGTGTTTATCGTGCATCCCGATCAAAGCGAGCAGGTGCCCGCCATGATCGAGCGCTACCAGTCCGTCGTCACGAACGAAGGCGGCCAGGTGCATCGCCTCGAAGACTGGGGCCGCCGCCAGCTGGCCTACCCCATCCAGAAGCTCGTCAAGGCCCATTACGTCTGCATGAACATCGAGTGCGGCCAGGCCACGCTCGACGAACTCGAGCATTCCTTCCGCTACAACGACGCGGTGCTGCGCCATCTGGTCATCAAGACCAAGAAGGCCGATACCTCGGCTTCCATCATGATGAAGTCTGTCGAGCGCGAAGAGGCCCGCAAGGCCACGACCGAGTCCGCCAGCACCGACAAGGAATAACCCAGTCGTTCGGAATCCCGGCGTGAACCAGCTTGCACTGACGGCCACCGTTCTTGAACTCAAGCCGTTGCGATACACCCCGGCCGGCGTGCCGGCCATCGAAATGCAGCTGGAGCACGAGTCCGACGTCATGCAGGCGGGCCTCCAGCGCCGCATCAGCATGACAGTCTCGGCGGTGGCTCTGGGCGATATCGCCTTGCTGCTGGCCGATACCCCGCTTGGCGCCCAACTGGCCATAGAGGGCTTTCTGGCTCCTACCCGCAAAGGGTCCGGCAAGCTGGTGGTCCACATACAGAAGGCGAGCCGGGCTTATGCGGGCAGCGGCAGCGCCGTGGTCTAGACGCTTTCCGAACGGACGAAACTGAATCGCGCGGGCCGGCATCGGTTCGACGCATTGTAAATACACAGCCTGGGCAGTGCCCGGGCAACAGACAAGAGGCACATTATGGCTTTCTTCAAAAAAGGCAAAGAGAAGCGCAAGTTCAACCAGCAAAACCCGCTGTTCAAGCGTCGCAAGTTCTGCCGCTTCACGGCCGCGGGCGTCGAGCAGATCGACTACAAAGACCTGGACACCCTGCGTGACTTCATCCAGGAAAACGGCAAGATCATTCCCGCTCGCCTGACGGGCACCAAGGCTCACTACCAGCGCCAACTCGACACCGCCATCAAGCGCGCGCGCTTCCTGGCCCTGCTGCCTTACACCGACAACCACAAATAAGCCGAGGCTATCGTCATGCAAGTCATTCTGCTCGAAAAAGTCGCCAATCTGGGTAATCTCGGTGAAGTCGTCCGTGTTCGCGACGGTTACGCCCGCAACTACCTGATCCCGCAAAAAATCGCCCGCCGTGCCACCGATGCGGCCCTCAAAGAGTTCGAGGCGCGCCGCGCCGAGATCGAGAAGGCCCAGGCCGAGAAGCTGGCCACCGCCGAAGCCACCGGCGCCAAGCTCAATGGCCTGACCCTCAAGATGACGCAAAAGGCCGGCGTCGACGGCCGTCTGTTCGGTTCGGTCACCACCATGGACATCGCCGCCGCGCTGGCAGCCGAGGGCTTCGAGGGCATCCAGAAGTCGCAGGTCCGCCTGCCCGACGGCGCCATCAAGGCCGTGGGCGACTTTCCCGCCCAGGTCGCGCTGCACGCCGACGTCGTCTCCGACATCACGGTGCAGGTGCAAGGCGAAATGGCCTGATCGGCTTTCGCTTCGCCATGGTACATTGGCCGTTCACGGCCATGTACCACGCCACGCAGTAACGAGCCGGCGCGAGCCGGCTTTTTCGTTCATGCCGGGCCCACGAGGGGCTACGGCTCCCGGGACAAACATGTTGGATGCTAAGAAACTATCGGGTGATCCCCAGCTCGACTACCTGAGGGTGCCGCCGCATTCCGTCGAGGCCGAGCAGTCGGTGCTGGGAGGGCTGCTGCTGGACAACGCGGCCTGGGACCGCATCACCGACGTGCTGGGCGAAGAAGATTTCTATCGCTTCGACCACAAGATCATCTGGCAGCACATCACCCGCCTGATCGGCCTGGCGCGCCCGGCCGACGTGGTGACTGTGTACGAGTCTTTGTCCAGCGCCGGCAAGGGCGACGAAGTGGGTGGCCTGGCCTACCTGAACGCCCTGGCCCACAACACCCCCTCGGCGGCCAATATCCGCCGCTACGCCGAAATCGTGCGCGAGCGCTCCATGCTGCGCAAGCTGGTGTCCGTCGCCGACGAGATCTCGGCCGCGGCCTTCAACCCTCAGGGCAAGGAGGCGCGCCAGCTGCTCGACGAGGCCGAGTCGCGTGTGTTCCAGATTGCCCAGGAGGGCTCGCGCGGCGCCGCCGGGTTCCAGGAGATCCAGCCCCTGCTGTCCCAGGTGGTCGAGCGCATCGACGAGCTCTACCATCGCGAGGGCGACTCCGACATCACCGGCGTGCCCACCGGCTTCAGCGACCTGGACCGCATGACCTCCGGCCTGCAGCCGGGCGACCTCATCATCGTCGCCGGCCGCCCCTCCATGGGCAAGACCTCGTTCTCGATGAACATCGGCGAGCACGTCGCCATCGAGCAGGGCCTGCCCGTCGCTGTGTTTTCCATGGAAATGGGCGCTGTGCAGCTGGCCATGCGCATGGTGGGTTCGGTGGGCATGCTCGACCAGCACCGCATGCGTACCGGCAAGCTCACCAACGACGATTGGCCGCGCCTGACCCATGCCGTGCAGAAAGTGCAAGAGGCTCAGATCTACATCGACGAGACCCCTGCGCTGAGTTCGATGGAAGTGCGCGCCCGGGCCCGGCGCCTGGCGCGCCAGTGCGGCCAGCTGGGCCTGATCATCATCGACTATATGCAGCTCATGTCGGCCAACTCCGCGGGCGAGAACCGGGCGACTGAAATTTCGGAGATCAGCCGCTCGCTCAAGGGCCTGGCCAAGGAGCTCAACTGCCCCCTCATCGCCTTGTCCCAGCTCAATCGGAGCCTGGAACAGCGTCCCAACAAACGCCCGGTCATGAGCGACCTGCGCGAATCGGGCGCCATCGAGCAGGACGCCGACCTGATCCTCTTCATCTATCGGGACGAAGTCTACAACCCCGACTCTCCCGACAAGGGCTCGGCCGAGATCATCATCGGCAAGCAGCGTAACGGCCCCATCGGAATGGTGCGGCTTACGTTCCAGGGTTCCAGCACGCGCTTCCTCAATTTCACGCCGGGCATGACGATTTAGGGTGTTCTCTATCGGCTCAGCGCGGCCGCGAACTCCGCGCTGGTGGTGGTCCAGCCGATGAAGTTCTCGACGTTGTGTTCGACCGTGCGCTGTACTTCATCCGGCCCGGCGGGCATGGTTGCGTCGCGTACGAGAATAGCGAAGTATTCCTTGGAGACGGCCTCGCGCAGTGTCCATTCGACGCCTACGTTGCTGGCGATGCCCACGACGCATACCGTGTCGATGCCCCTGGCTCTTAAATGATTGTCCAGGCTGGTGCCGGCAAAGCAACTGGGCCGAGACTTGCGGATCACCACTTCTCCGGGCCGCGGAGACAGCTCGTCGACGATGGCGAAATCCCAGCTGCCTTCGACCAGAATGGGTTCGGCGAGCTCGGGGTGCTGCCGAAAATGGCGCATGGCGGGCGACTTGAACCACCATGGCGAATTTTCGGGAATGTCGCTCAAGTCGCGTGCGAAGCCGTTCTGGAAATGAAAGATGGGGATGCCGGCGCCGCGGGCCGAACCGAAAACACGGCCGACCGCTTCGATGACTTGCCTTGCGCCGCTGATGTCGAAGCCGATGCGCTCGAGGTAGCCGCCCGGCGAGCAGAAGGCGTTCTGCATATCGTTCACGACGATGGCGCAGCGATCGGGGTTCAACCTGAAAGGCTCGGGACGGGCTTGCAGGACCGGGTTTACAGATGTGCTTGCCATGCTGTCTCTTCAAGTGGTCGATATGGGGCGTAGGCTCAACTCTGGTATTTTGTCTCGTTGCTGTCCGAGCGCGAGGGAAAATAAAAAAGCATTAGTGAAATTGCAGCTATTCATCCACGAATTCATATCGGTAGCGTAATTCGGCTTCGTCCTGGACCAAGCGCAGATATCCTGCTGTAGGGCTCGGGAAGTGCGCCGGGAACAGCAGCGTGCCTTCATGGGCATGCTGCTTCATGAAGGCCAGGCGGGTTTGGCGCGCCTGATGGGCGTCGAAGCAAAAACGGGTGCTCCAGTCGGGAAATCGGCATTGCAGCGGATGATGCAGCAGGTCGCCGGTAATGATCGCCTTCTTGCCTTCGCTGTCGATCTCCACGCACACATGGCCGGGAGTGTGGCCCGGCGTGGGAATCAGGCGCAGCGCGTCGTCGATCCGATGATCGAAGTCGACGATGTCGGCCAGGCCCGCTTCGAAAATGGGGGTCACGCTGTCGGCGACATAGTCGCCGGTACGCTGCAGCGCCACGCGGCCTGCGTCGCTGCTCCAGTATTCGTATTCTTTGTCGACGAACAGATAGCGGGCATTGGGGAAGGTGGGCCGCCATTTTCCGTCGACCAGCCGGGTATTCCAGCCGATATGGTCGACGTGCAGATGGGTGGACAGGACGACGTCGACTTCTTCGGGCGAGACGCCGCTTTGCTCGAGCCGCTCCAGCCAGTTCCATACGGCGCCGTCGAACTCGGGCCGGGGCCGTTGCTTGCAATCGCCCACACAGGTGTCGACCAGAATGATTTTTCCGGCGCTGCGCAATAAAAAGCTTTGCATGCAGATCACCAGGCGATCGGAGGCGGCATCGTATAAATGGGGGGTGAGCCAGCTTTGCCGGGCAATCAGTTCAGGACTGGAATCGGGATAGAGCTCGCCCGGATGCAGCAGCGGATCGGAAGATTCGATCAAAAGCTCGACATTCACTGCGCCAATTTGAAAGCTTCTGATGGGAGTCTGCACCTTGTCTCTACCTTCTTCGTTCTTGATGGCTGCTCTGCGCGGCGGGTTCTTCGGACGCTGCGTGGGCGATATGAATACATATTGAGGATGAGTCTGAAGCGATCTTTAGAATGCTGTCAAGGCCAGGGACGGAACCGGCTCATGGCCGAAGCTGCGGCCGCCGCGCATACGCGCCGGCGATCACCGCGCAGACAATCAGCTGTATCTGGTGAAACACCATCAAGGGCAGCACGATGGAGCCCACCGCATGCGAAGCGAACAGGATATTCGCCATCGGTATCCCCGTCGCCAGGCTTTTCTTCGAGCCGCAGAACAGCAGCGTGATCCGGTCCTCCAGGCTGAAGCCCATCAGCCGCCCCAGCCCCATTCCGATGCCCATCACCAGCGCCAGCAGAACCATGCTGATGATCACCACCGCCACCAAGGCCTCGATCGGCGTGCGCGCCCACAGGCCGTCGATCACCGCCGCGGAGAATGCCGTGTACACCACCAGCAGTATCGTTCCCTGATCGAGCAGCTTCAGCGACGCATTGCGCCGCGCCATCCAGGCGCCCGTCCATGGGCGCGACAGATGGCCCGCAACGAAGGGCAGCAGCAACTGCAGCATGATCTTGCCGATCGTGTCGTAGTGGAATCCATCCCCTTGCGACCCGGAGTCGAGCAGCAGCAGGCCGGCCAGCGCCGGCGTCACGAACACCCCCAGCAGGCTCGAGGCCGAGGCGCTGCATACCGCCGCCGGCACATTGCCCCGCGCCATCGACGTGAAGGCGATGGCCGACTGCACCGTGGCCGGCAGGCAGCACAGAAAGAGCAGGCCCGACTGCAACTCGGGCGTCAGGTAAGCGCTGGTCAGCGGCGCGCCAAGCACTCCCAGCAGGGGAAAGAGCAGGAAAGTCATGCTGAAGATCACGACATGCAGCCGCCAATGCGTCATGCCCGACACGATGGCCTCGCGTGAAAGACGGGCGCCGTGCATGAAGAACAGCAGGGCGATGGCGAAGGTGGTCAGCCAGCCGAGCAGATCGGCGGCGCCGCCGCGCGCCGGCAGCAGGCTGGCGAGCAGTACGACGACGAGCAGCTTGACCAGAAAGGGGTCGATGCGAAGCATGATTTGAAAGAGGGGTGTTATCCAGCTTGCGTGGAGAGGGGGGCGGTCATGGCCACGGCCATGTCGAAGGCGGCCCGAAGCGAGGCCGGGTCGGCAATGCCGCGACCCGCGATGTCGAAGGCCGTGCCGTGGTCGACGCTGGTGCGCACGAAGGGCAGGCCCACCGTCACGTTCACGCCTTCCTCAACGCCCAGGTATTTGACGGGTATCAGGCCCTGGTCGTGATATTGGGCCACCACGATGTCGAATTCGCCCCTGCGGGCGCGCATGAAAATGGTGTCGCCCGGCCACGGTCCGCTGACGTCCAGGCCTTGCGCCCGGGCCTGGCGGATGGCCGGCTCGATGATGTCGATTTCTTCCCGGCCGAAGCGGCCGTTCTCGCCGGCATGGGGGTTCAGGCCTGCGACCGCGATGCGGGGCTGTTTCACGCCTGCCTGCAGACAGGCCTGATGGGCCAGCCTGATGGTGTCCAGTTCGCCTTGCACGGTGATGTGCCTGAATACGTCGGCCAACGCCATATGTATGGTGACCAGGATGACGCGCAGCTCGCGGTTGGCCAGCATCATGGCGTAGTGCGGCGTGCCGGTGCGCTCGGCCAGGATCTCGGTGTGGCCCGGAAAGTCCGCGCCGCCCGCCTGCATGGCCTCCTTGTTGAGCGGAGCGGTGACGATGGCCCGCAGGCGGCCGGCCAGGGCGTCGTCTATAGCGTGGCACAGGTATTCATAAGCGCCTCGGCCGGCGGCCGCATCGAGCCGGCCGGGAACGAGGTCGGGCGGCAGGGCCCGCCAGCGATTGACCACGGTGAGCGAATCGGCGGAAGGGGCGGCCGGCAGGGCGTCGACCGCATCGGTCTGGACGATGGGGATGCGCTGAAGGCCCAGATCGCGCGCCGTGCGGCGCAGCACGCCCGCGTCGCCATAGACCACGGCGGGGACGTCCAGCCCCGCGTCGAACAGTTTGAGGATGATCTCGGGGCCGATGCCCGCGGCATCGCCCATGGTGATGCCCAAGGGCGGGGCGGCGCGCGCCGGCGTGCTCATGCGCCGCCCCACGGGTTCCGGCTACAGCGTTTCACTGGCATAGTCGGCAAGGCGCGAGCGCTCGCCCCGCTGCAGCGTGATATGCCCCGCATGCGGCCAGCCCTTGAAGCGGTCGACCACGTAGGTAAGGCCCGAACTGCCCTCGGTGAGGTAGGGCGTGTCGATCTGGGCGATGTTGCCCAGGCAGACGATCTTGGTGCCCGGCCCCGCGCGCGTGACCAGGGTCTTCATCTGCTTGGGCGTAAGGTTTTGCGCTTCGTCGATGATGAGGAATTTATTCAGGAAGGTGCGGCCGCGCATGAAGCTCAGCGACTTGACCTTGATGCGCGAACGGATGAGTTCCATGGTGGAGTTCTTGGTCCATTCCTGGCCGCCGCCGCCGGGACTCATTTCGTTGCCGGGGCCCAGATGCAGCACTTCGAGGTTGTCTTCGAGGGCGCCCATCCAGGGCAGCATCTTTTCTTCTTCGGTGCCGGGCAGGAAGCCGATGTCGTCTCCCACCGGCACGGTGGCGCGCGTGATGATGATTTCGTTGTAGCGCTTGGTTTCAAGCGTTTGCGTCAGCCCGGCCGCCAGGGCCAGCAGGGTCTTGCCGGTGCCGGCCTGGCCCAGCAGCGAGACGAAGTCGCAATCGGGGTTCATCAGCAGATTGAGCGCGAAATTCTGCTCACGGTTGCGCGCGGTGATGCCCCAGACGTTGTTCTTGCCGTGGCTGTAGTCGCGCAGGGTAGCCAGCACGGCGCTTTTGCCGCTGACTTCCTTCACCTGGGCGTACAAGGGCAATTCGCCTTCGAAGTAGACGAACTCGTTGACGATGAACTCGGCGCAAAGCGGCCCCTTGACGCGGTAATAAGTGGTGCCGCCCTGCTGCCAGGACTCGACGTCCTTGCCGTGCTTGGTCCAGAAGTTCTCCGGCAGGGGCATGACGCCGTCGTAGAGCAGATCGGAGTCGTCCAGGACATGGTCGTTGTAGTAGTCTTCGGCCTCCAGGCCCAGAGACAGCGCCTTGAGGCGCATATTGATGTCCTTGGACACCAGGATGACCTGCCGCTTGGCGTAGACGGCCTGCAGCGCATGCACGACGTGCAGGATGACGTTGTCGGCCTTGCCCATGGGCAGCTCTATGGGCAGTTCGGACGACAGGGCGCTGGTCTGGAAGTACAGCGAGCCCAGGGCTTCCTGATTGCCCAGGGCGTCCAGGGCCATGCCCTGGGCCAGGTCGCCGGTCGCGCCGACCAGGCCGTCCAGGAAGCGGCTGACCTGGCGCGCGTTGCGCGACACTTCGGACATGCCTTTTTTCTGGTGGTCGAGCTCTTCGAGCACGATCATGGGCAGGAAGATATCGTGCTCTTCGAACTTGAACAGCGAGTTCGAGTCGTGCAGCAGCACATTGGTGTCCAGCACGAAAAGCTTGCGCCGGGCGGTGGGCAGGCGTGTCTTCTTGGCCCCCTTGGGCTTGACGACCGCCAGGCGCGGCTCTTTGGGCTGCGCGGCGGGCGGTGTTGCCTTGGTTTCGGCCGGCTGGCGCGCCGCGGGAACTTCGACCGGGGCCGGGACGGTCGCGACGTCGGCTTCGACGGCGACATCGGCGGTGGACAGCACGGTTCCCATACGGGTAGGCAACTTGGGCAGCGGCATGAGGCGTAGGCTCCTGGTGGTGGTCGTTGGTACGGATCGTGGCGCCGCGTCAGCCCGCGGCTTCGTGCAGCGCCTGCAGCACCGCCTCGACGTGCCCGGGCACGCGCAGGCCGCGCCATTCACGTACCAGCACGCCTTGCGGGTCGATGAGGAAAGTGCTGCGCTCGATTCCTCTTACCTGTTTACCGTACATATTTTTCAGCTTCATGACCCCGAACAGTTCGCAGAGCGTTTCGTCGGTGTCGGCAATGAGGGGAAAGGGCAGGCCCTGCTTCTCGATGAAGTTGCCGTGCGTCTTGAGCGAATCGCGCGAGACGCCGATGATGCGGCAGCCGGCCTTCTGGAACTGGGCGTAGTGGTCGCGAAAACCCTGCGCCTGGGTGGTGCAGCCCGGCGTGTGGTCTTTGGGATAAAAATACAGCACGGTCCATTTGCCGGCCAGCGTGGCCTTGGTGATGTCGCCTTCTGTGCTGGCTGCGGTGAAATCGGGCAGCGGGGCGCCGACGGTGACTTGACTCATTGTGTGGGCTCCAGTGGCAGCAGGGCGGCGACGACGCGCCGGCCCTCGGCCATCAAGATGTTGTAGGTGCGAGCAGCCGCCTGGGTGCTCATGGCTTCGACGCCTATGCCCATGGCGAGCAGTTCGCCCACCGTCTCGGCCGGCAGCAGGCGCTGCCTGGAGCCGGTGCCGATGAGCAGGACTTCGGGGGCGTCGGGGGGACGGGAGGGCGGTGCGCCGTCGAGAAAGGCCATGGGGTCGGGCCGGGATTCGGCCAGGCCCGCGGCCTGTCGAAGCGAGGCCGTGCTGATGGCGCCGGGGTCGTCCGCCGACCAGCGGCGGACTTCGCCTTCGGGGCCGAAGCAGACGGCATGCCTGTAGGTCACGGCGTTGATTTCGATGTAATCCTCTCCGTAGGCTGTAACAGTATTCAGCGCGGGGTTGGACTCGGACTGTAATTGCACTCGGTAACTCCCATCTTCATTCCGATCATAGCGCAATTATGGGGCGGAAGAGGGGCGGCTGGACGTGGCGGCGCCGCCTTCTGCCGGAAGGCGTTCCGCCGTATCGTCCGCCTGGTCGCCACGCTGCCTGAACGGGCCGGCGCGGCGGTCGTTTTCATGCCGGCGGGCGCCGGCCGGCCGGCCTTTTTACGGCGCCATCGCGATCGTTTAAACTAACAGGTTATCTTTTCCCTTTCAGCCTTTTTCAGCTTTTCTCCGGACCCCGAAGGACTCCCATCATGACGAATTTTCCTCGAATAGAGCGGCTGCCTCCCTATGTCTTCAATATTACGGGCGAGCTCAAGATGGAGGCGCGTCGTCGAGGAGAGGACATCATCGACATGTCGATGGGCAACCCCGATGGTCCCACCCCCAAGCACATCGTCGACAAGCTCATCGAGGTGGCCAGCCGCCCCGATACGCATGGGTACTCGGTGTCCAAAGGCATTCCCCGGCTGCGCCGGGCCATCTCGGGCTGGTACGAGCGCCGCTACGGCGTCTCGATCGACCCCGATTCCGAAGCCATCGTCACCATCGGCTCCAAAGAAGGCCTGGCCCACCTCATGCTGGCCACGCTCGACCGCGGCGACACCGTGCTGGTACCCAATCCCAGCTATCCCATCCACATCTACGGCGCCGTGATCGCAGGCGCCAACATCCGTTCGGTGCCCATGGTGCCGGGCGTGGACTTCTTCGAGGAAATCGAGCGGGCGGTGCGCGAAAGCATTCCCAAGCCCAAGATGATGATTCTGGGCTTTCCCAGCAACCCCACGGCGCAGTGCGTCGACCTGAGCTTCTTCGAGCGGGTGGTGGCGCTGGCCAAAGAGCACAATATTCTGGTGGTGCACGACCTGGCCTACGCGGACATCTGTTTCGACGGCTATGTGGCGCCTTCCATCATGCAGGTCGAGGGCGCGCGCGACGTGGCGGTCGAATTCTTCACCATGAGCAAAAGCTACAACATGGCCGGCTGGCGCATCGGCTTCATGGTGGGCAACCGCGAGCTCGTCAATGCGCTGGCCCGCATCAAGAGCTATCACGACTACGGCACCTTCACGCCCATACAGGTGGCGGCCATCGCCGCGCTCGAGGGGCCGCAGGACGAGGTGCAGCGCGTGGCCGAGCTGTACCGCAACCGGCGCGACGTCCTGGCCAAGGGCCTGCACGAGGCCGGCTGGATGGTCGATGTGCCCAAGGCCTCGATGTATATCTGGGCCAAGATCCCCGAGTTCTATCAAGAGCTGGGCTCGCTCGAGTTCTCCAAGAAGCTGCTGGCGCAGGCGAAAGTGGCCGTCTCGCCGGGCGTGGGCTTTGGCGAGTACGGTGACGACTACGTTCGATTCGCCCTGATCGAAAACGAGCAGCGCATCCGCCAGGCGGTGCGCGGCATCAAAGAAATGTTCCGAAAGGACGGATTGAGTAAATGAAAGCAGTGAAAGTAGGTCTGTTGGGCCTGGGCGTCGTCGGCGGCGGCACCTGGAAGGTATTGACGAACAACGCCGGCGAGATCGAGCGGCGCGCCGGACGGCGCATCGAAGTGGCAGGGGTGGCGGTACGCGACGTCCAGAAGGCCCAGGCCCTGGTCGGCGATTCAGCCTACATTACGCAGGACGGCATGCGCGTGGTGCGCGACCCCGACATCGATGTGGTCGTCGAAGTGATCGGCGGCGAAACGATTGCGCGCGAATGGATCATGGAAGCCATTGCCCACGGCAAGCACGTGGTCACCGCCAACAAGGCACTGCTGGCCCGCCATGGCAACGAGATCTTCGCCGCGGCCGAGGCCAAGGGCGTTACCGTGGCGTTCGAGGCCGCGGTGGCCGGCGGCATACCGGCCATCAAGGCCATACGCGAGGGCCTGGCCGCCAACCAGATTCAGTGGGTGGCGGGCATCATCAACGGCACCAGCAACTTCGTCCTGTCTGAAATGCGCTCGCGCGGCCTGTCCTTCAACGAGGCCCTGGCCGAAGCCCAGCTGCTGGGCTATGCCGAAGCCGACCCCACTTTCGACGTCGAAGGCGTGGACGCCGCCCACAAGCTCACCTTGCTGGCCTCGATCGCCTTCGGCATTCCGGTGCAGTTCAACAAGACCCACACCGAGGGCATCTCGCATCTCGCCCGCGAAGACATCGCCCATGCCGAGCGCCTGGGCTACCGCATCAAGCTGCTGGCCATCACCCGCCGCAGCGAACGGGGCATCGAGCTGCGGGTGCATCCCACGCTGATTCCGGCCGAGCGCCTGCTGGCCAACGTCGAAGGAGCCATGAACGCGGTGCTGGTCAGCGGCGATGCCGTGGGACCTACGCTTTACTATGGCCAGGGTGCCGGCGAAATGCCCACCGCTTCGGCCGTCGTGGCCGACCTCGTCGACGTGGCGCGCGCCCTCGACGTGAAACCGGCGCACCGCGTCCAGCACCTGGGCTTCCAGCCCGAATCGGTGGTGGATATTCCCGTGCTGTCGATGGACGACGTCGTGTCTTCCTATTACCTGCGCCTGCGTGTCGAGGATCGTCCCGGCGTGCTGGCCGATCTGGCTCGCATTCTGGCCGACGCCGATATTTCCATCGGCTCGATGTTCCAGGAGCCCCATGGCGACAACGACGCCGACATCATCTTCCTGTCGCACGAAGCCCGCGAAGGCAACGTCGAAGACGCGCTGAGAAAGATCCAGTACCTGCCCTTCGTCAAGTCCAAGGTCACCCGCCTGCGCATGGAGCACCTGCTATGAAATACCGCTCGACCCGCGGGGGGATGAACCCGCTGCCGTTTTCAGACATTTTGCTCGAAGGCCTGGCGCCGGACGGCGGCCTGGCCCTGCCCGAGACCCTGCCGCAGGTGTCGGCCGAACAGCTCGAAGCCTGGCGCGCGCTCGACTATGCATCGCTGGCCGCCGAGGTGCTGGGCCTGTTCATCGACGACATCCCGCGCGAAGACCTGAACCGCCTCACCCAGGCGGCATACGCCCCGGGCATATTCGATTCGCCCGACGTGGTGCCGCTCAAGCCCCTGTATGGCAAGACCAGCCTGCTGGGCCTGTCGCAGGGCCCGACCCTGGCGTTCAAGGACATGGCCATGCAGTTCCTGGGCCAGGTGTTCGAATACGTGCTGGCCAAGCGCGGCACCACCCTGAACATCGTGGGCGCCACCTCGGGCGACACCGGCTCGGCGGCCGAATACGCGCTGCGCGGCAAGAAGGGCGTGGCCGTCTTCATGCTGTCGCCCCACGGCCGCATGAGCGACTTCCAGCGCGCCCAGATGTATTCGCTGCAAGACGCCAACATCCACAACCTGGCCGTCAAGGGCGTGTTCGACGAGTGCCAGGACATCGTCAAGGCGCTGGCGGGCGACCTTGAATTCAAGGCCGCCTACCGGCTGGGCGCGGTCAACTCCATCAACTGGGCGCGCATCGCCGCCCAGATCGTGTACTACTTCTGGGGCTGGCTGCGCGCCACCACCGGGCCCGGCCAGCAGGTTTCCTTCGCCGTGCCCACAGGCAACTTCGGCAACATCCTGTCGGGTCATCTGGCACGCGAGATGGGCCTGCCCATCGCCAAGCTGGTGCTGGCCACCAACGAGAACAACGTGCTGGAAGAGTTCTTCCGCACCGGCGTCTACCGGCCGCGCTCCGCCGCCCAGACGCACGCCACCTCCAGCCCCTCCATGGACATTTCGCGGGCGTCCAACTTCGAGCGCTTCGTCTTCGACCTGGTCGGCCGCGACGCCGGCAAAGTGGCCCAGCTGTGGAAGCAGCTCGAGCAGCAGGGCGAATTCGACCTCAGCGAACTCAAGCCGCAGTTCGAGTCCCGCTATGGCTTTATCGCCGGGATCAGCACCCATCAAGACCGCCTCAAGACCATCCGTTCGGTCTACGACGACACCGGCGTGCTGATCGACCCGCATACCGCCGACGCCGTCAAGGTCGCCGCCGAGCACGCCGACCCCGACACCCCCATGCTGGTGCTGGAAACCGCGCTGCCCGTCAAGTTCGCGGACACCATCCGCGAAGCCACCGGGCAGATCGCCCCCGTGCCCGAGCACCTGCAAGACCTGCCCGGCCTGCCCCAGCGCGTTCAAGTCATGGCTTGCGACGCAGGCCTCGTCAAAGACTACATCCGGCAGCACGCCGAGCTGTAAGCAAGGAGGCCCACCGTGTCGATACTGAGCAATGTTCTTGCAGTCGGTATCGGCGCGGCGCTGGGCGCCATCGCCCGCTGGCTGCTGGGCCTATGGCTCAATCACGCCGCGTCTACGCTGCCCTGGGGCACCTTGATGGCCAACCTTGTGGGCGCCTATCTCATCGGTTTGGCCCTGGGCTGTTTCCTGCTCTTTCCCGAGACGCCGGGCTGGATGCGGCTGTTGGTGACTACCGGGTTCCTGGGCGGGTTGACGACTTTTTCTACTTTCTCAGCCGAGACGGTGGGGCTGGTCGAGCGCGGCGAGTTTTTGTTGGCGATCGGGTATTCGGGGCTGAGCTTGTTCGGGGCGCTGGTGCTTACGGGGATGGGGCTGTTGACGGTGAATGCGCTGCGGTGATTTCTTGATGGAGCTTCTTATGGATGGAAGCCCATCAACATCGAGGGCGCCCTCACCGGGCAGGCCGTCAAGATCGTCGCCGTCTTTTACCAGTTCAATGGCGACATTCATCACTCCAGGAGCCAGTACATGATGAAGAACTTTCGCTCAGCACTGCAGCTAGTCCTAGCTGTGGTCGCGTGCACGTCGATTGTCGCCTGCGCGGGTAATGGGCCCCGGCAAGCCGATCTGGACTATCGAAGCCAGTCATCGCCCACGGCGCAGAGTACGAACAATACCCTTCGTTCATCGGGTCAGCGTTTGACCATAGAGTCCGGCGAGGGGGAAAAACTGAATCTTCCCTGGTTTATCCGGGATACGCAGCGTTGGATTAATAGTCGCTGATCCAGGCCTGGCTTATAGTGGCAGTGACTGGTTGACTGCTTTCGGCCACAACCGGCCGTTCAATCTGGGTATGCTTGCGTTTAACTGCGAGCTTCCGCAATATGCGCTCGCATACATCTTTGCAGATGTTCCAAATATGTCGCGCCTTATTCCTACTACGAACGAGATTGCGGGTAGCATTAAGGTACGTTGAACCCCATATAAAATCGGCTCCGAAGACTTAGAAAACCTGGAAGTATGGATTGCTACCTGTGCAGTGAGCCTATGACGCCTCAAAACGATTCTGGTGAACACATCATCCCGAACTCAATCGGCGGAATGCGTGAAGTTAAAGGTTTCATATGTCGTGCTTGCAACGGTAAGGCTGGTGAGGCATGGGATGCAGATCTAGCCAAGCAACTGAACAAGCTGGCCTTGTTTTTTCGTGTCGTGCGTGACCGAGGAGAGAATCGCGCCGAGGTCATAGAAACATCTGCCGGCGAAAAGTTGATTTACACCAAGAGTTCATTGAAATTCTTCGCGCCAGTGATAAAGAAGGAAGTTAGGGAGGATAGCGTTCACTTTCAAATCAGCGCCAATGACATGAATCAGGCTCGTCAGATCGCGACTGGCTTGAAACGCTCCTATCCCACGCTGGATGTCGAAAAAACCTTAGCTAGCGCAACGACACAGACTAAATACCCTGATGGGTATTTCAACTTTGAATTTAGCTTCGGCGGCTTAAGCGTTGGCAAGTCGTTCGTGAAAACGGCTCTAGCGTTGCTATCCGTAAACGGTATCAACCCCAAAATCTGCGAGCGAGCGAACGCTTATATCTTCAATGATGGTGAACCCTGCTTCGGCTATTACTATCACCATGACCTACTCATCAACAGGCCTGTCGGCGTGCCCGTCCACTGTATTTGCGTGAAGGGAAATAAGGCCGAGCGGACGGTCCAAGCATACCTTGAATACTTTGGCGTCGTTCGGATCGTTATCTCGTTGAGCGCAAATTACGAGGGTGATGATTTCAAGCATTCGTATGCGATAGATCCAACCAAAGGTCAGGAAATTACTGTTGATTTCGACTTGGAATTTGATGAGTCAGGGGTTAAACAAATCTATGAATATCAGTTCTACGATTCGCAAGTAGTTTCCGACGCCTGGCACACAGTCATCCGCCCTGAGATACAGCGGCAGCAGGAGCAGCACCTAGAAGAGGTTTTGGGCAAATCGAGGGAGGCTATGGAGCGTCGTTTCGCGGGTAGCGATCACATTGACCTTGAGGAGTTTATTGCAGCTTATGTGGATAGCCTTACGCCCTACATCCGCCATCTGGCTGATAGTGGACGTATGAGAGACAAATAACCTTAGGGCGCTGGGTCTAGTTGAAAACCGCAGCCTCCCCTTGGAAGTTGGTCTGAACTATTCCCTCGTAGAGGCGGATTCCCGTCGATAACGGCTGGTTCGACCGACTGCTTTTGACTGTGGTTTCAACCTATGCTGACCGGCTGCAAAGGATCGGTTGTGACCGCGGTAATAGACTTCAGACGGCCCAAAACAACCATTGACTTCAGGAAAAGCCGCCGTTAAGGTGGATATTGGTTGACCTAGTCGACCACAAAGTATGGCGGGCTATGCCGGAATGCCTCTTCGCGTCGGGTCTACTAACCAGCCTCTGATATCACGTATAAACACCCATACATCATCCTCAGATGGTCGGACGTAATTGGGATTGCTCGGATCTTCGCCCATACGTTCAAAGATGTCGATCAGCCACGCTGGGCCGTGACCAGTAGCGCCAAGATGTTTCATCCAGGACTCCAACTCGCCACCCGGGATGACAAAGGTCCCATACTGTTTTAGCTGATTGAGCAGATCCTCGGCCGCCTGCCTGTCTGTGTCGCTAAGGATCGCCAGGCCACCCTGCCGTTTCATGTCTTTGCCGGTAGCGTCCATTGCATTCTTCACTGCCGTTCGCAACGTGGCAAAGCCCCCGCGGGAAAGATGAGGAACGTCCATACTCATCAGCAAGTTCATCCAGTTCACCCCGCCTTCTTTCAAAATGTCCACGTCCACAATGCCCGCAGCAGGAATTCCGAGCTTACGCAATGGTCTAAGCAATGTCTGAACTGTCTGCTTGTTCTGGGCGTTAATAAATAGGCAATTCGGAATACCCCACTCGGGCTTGAACTGAAGTAAACGTTCGTTAACCTCCTGGTAGAACGCCCTATCGGCATCTGACTCAGTGACAATCACAAACTCGTAGAAAAGACCACTTAGCAGTCCAGTCGAGCGCAGCAGAGGATGCCTCATGAGCTCCAATAGTTCGTCGCTTGGAAGGATTCGTGCGGTGGCTACTCCACCTCTGTATGTGAGCCTAATAATGTTCACTGGGGCCCCCGATTGGATACACCCCATTACGAACTGAGGACTGTGCGTAGACGCGAATATCCTCTTATCTGCCGATAGAGCCGCGCGAGCAACTTCTTGCGCCAACTTGGAGGCGAGCGACGGATGCAAGAAGGCTTCAGGCTCATCAACCAGCACCACACTTGGATCACCGGCCATGACCTCTGTGACAATGCCTGTGAAAGCCTTCACGCCATCGCTCGCCTCATCAATGATCTGCGCAGACGAGTGGAACTGGACCGCATCCGCATGAATGCCCCTCTCCTCCATGTCGTCTCGTGGAGCTCTATCAGAGAGCCGGATTCGCAGTTGCCCCAGATTGGTAGGATCCAAGACAAAGTGGCGGCCAAAAGCGTCAAAGACGATACGCCGCACTTCGTGCCGTTTGGCGTCATCTCGGAAGAGCATTTGAAAACTACTCTCGGGGGGATGCTGAAGATCGCCAGCTCCTTGCTGCCTAACGAGCCCAATGCGACTGCTGCCGTCAAGCATCAGTGTTAGGTGCGTTAAATACCACTGACAGAACGCCGAAATGTTCGACGTCGGGGCCTCTACAAATTGTTTGAGCGATGCAATTGGCACCTGGTTTCTGCCGTACTTGCTACCTACGAAGACATGATCCAACTGCTGCGCCTCACCTGGCTGAGGAGGTTGGCAAATTCGTTCAATTGATTGGGCTGCTCGCTCCGAAGTTAGTCCAGAAAAGGTTAGCTCGGCTAGGAGCGAATCATTGGCATGTTTCTGACCCGTTCGGCAGAAATGCTCAATTTCCCGTAGGATGCGGCTCTTACCGGAATTGTTCGGACCGACGAACACCGTTACTGGTGTCGCAGCAATTGTTTCGCCGGGAGTGTCTGGGGATCGTCCGAACTTAAGCTGAAAGGATGAAATCACTTTTATCGTTTCCGAAGTAGCGAATTATTAGTTGAATGGTGTGTATACCGCAGAACATGCGGAGTAAGCTGCACACGGCTTTCCTCCGAATACAGCTTGCAGTCTGCGTTTACTAATGACTCAATATGCACTTGGTCAAGCATAAAAATCCCGCAAATCCCGGCATATTTGCTAAGGCGAACTATAGCTTGGAATCTGAGCGTCTGACGAAAAGCTTCCTGAGTATTGGCCTACTGAGCGACAGACGCTGACCGCTTTGAGACGCGATGCCCACCGTCGCTTTTGGGTCGCGAGCGGACATTGTCTTACTCGAAAGGAGGGACGATTTTGCCAATGGCATTGGCGCTTGGTTGGATGGATGGAGAAATATTTGCTTCATTCGATAAACGGGCCGCATCGTTGTTGAAGAAGCAGGGCCGGCCTGTTCATTTTCTATAGAAGCACATATCCTTGATGTATTACTGGTAGGGCTCCAGCTTCCCGGGCCGGCCTGGCTCTTGAAGAAGCGGCCTTCAGGCTTTCATGCTTAATGCATTAGCGTCATCCAGGCGATATAACCCGACCGGCTTTCTCCGGCGGATTTCGCCCGCTGGTCGAGCAAGGCGAGAATCCTGCGGGGCAGGGATGTTGACGCGTTCGGTGGTGTCGTCGATCAGGGCAGGGTCGACTTCCGCAATGGCCCAGATCCAGCTATCATATTCGCCGGTTTTTTGCAGCGCTGTAATGCTGGACGGCTTGGGAATGGATTCGCCATTGGCAATGGCTTCTTCGATCCAGGCGGCGATGGCTTCCTTGGCGTTTTCAATGGCTTCGTCTACGCCGTCGTCCGCTGCGGCGAAGCAGCCGGGCAGGTCGGGTACGACTAGCCCCAGGCGGTAGTGTCGGTACCCAGCTCAATAGCGATGGGGTATTTCACGGAGGTCACTGCTATTCATGAGTGTGTGGTACGCATCATAACAGTGTAGGAATGCATGGGGGGCATTTTTGTCCAGGGCCAAAGCGAATACGCGTCGGACAGCAGCTTAATTAACGTCTTGCCGGCTGTTGTTATTAACTCCGCACACCGCCTGCGCCGCCTCCAGGCCGCTGCGCACTGCGCCTTCGAGCACGGCCGGGTAGCCGGTGTCCGTCCAGTCGCCCGCTACATATACACGCGGCCAGGGCGTGACGTTGGACGGCCGCTTCAGGCCCGGCACGGCGGCAAAGGTGGCGCGCTTTTCGGTGATCAGCTCGTGGTTGCGCACTGAAGGCATGGAAGGCATGCCGGCGGCCTGTTCGGCAATCTGCGCCAGTACGCCCTGTACCACCTGTTCTTCACTGTGGTCGCGCAGGCCCGCCGCGTTGCTAATCACGATGTTCAGCCGGCTGGTGGGCGGCGGCTCGGACAGGAACACATTGCAGTGAAACAGCCACTGGCCAAAGCGGCCGTCTGTGGGTGAGTCGGCCAGCATCAACATGGAGTGGGGCATGTCCCATAGGGCCGAGAGCTCCAGGGTCAGGGTGGCGATGGGCATGGGCTCGAAGACGTCGAGCATGGCCAGATATTTCTGCGAGTCTTCGGTAGCAGGCAGCCGGCTTAGCAGGCGGCGGGCGGGCTGGGCGTTGGTGGCTACTACCACCGCATCGAGAGGCTGGCCATCCACTAGCACGCCATGATGTCCAACGGCGTCCGGGCGATGGAGCTCAGGCGAGCTTGCTGCGCGGGCATCCGGTGCGTCTGAAGTCCGGGTGTCAGGGGTTTCTAGGGCGCGTAGGGCTTCCATGGGCCCCAGGCCAAAGTCCAGGCGGCGAACCGCATGCCCGCGCAGCACACGTATGTTGGCTGGAAGCCGTTCAGGCCACAGGGACGAAAGGTCGACGCGCGAGATCAACACCTGGCAGGCGCGAGGCCCGGCGCCCAGGCTGTCGCGCAGCACATTGGCGAAGAGCTGGGCGCAGGCCTGGTCTATGGGGGTGTTCATGCTGGCCAGGCAAAGCGGCTCCCAGAAGCTGCGTATCAGGCGCGCAGACTGCCGGCCGCGCGCCAGCCATTGGGCGACGGTCAGGCGGACCGAACCTGCGTCGACCTTCCATCCGCGCCGTGCCAGGCCCGACATCAGCGTGGCCAGCCGCAGGCGCTCGGGCCAGCTGATGCCTTTTGCGCTCAGCAGGGCGGCGGGCAGGGCCAGCGCATCGGGCAGGTTCGGCACCCGTAGCTCAAAACGCCCGTCAGCGGACTGCAGGGCCAGCGGCATGCTGTAGAGCAAATCGTCGGGCTCCAGCCCCAGCCTGCGCATCAGCACGAGGGTCTCGGTATAAGCGCCCAGCATAATGTGCTGCCCATTGTCTATAACCGCATCCAACCGTGGCGAATGCACGCCGCGCGCCCGGCCGCCCAGCCTATGGCCGGCTTCGAATACCGTCACGTCGTGCCCCAAGCGGTGCAGCTCCAGGGCGGCGCTCAGGCCGGCCCAGCCTGCGCCGATGACGGCGACCTTCATCGGGCCAGTTGCTTGACCAGGCCGCGGCCGCCGCTGACCCAGGTTTTCCAGGCCAGCCAGAACTTGCGGATGGGCGTGAGCGAGACGCGCTGCTCCAGCACATGCCAGCCGTCGCGCTCGATCTCGTCGAGCAGGGCGTGATAGATGGCGGCCATGGCCAGGCCCGGGCGCTGGTTGCGGCGGTCGGCTTCGGGCAGGGCCTGCATGGCTTCGCGATAGTATTGCCGCGCCCGCTGTGCCTGGAACTGCATGAGTTTTTCGAAGCGGTCGGAGTGCTGGCTGTTCAGGATCTCGGAGGCCTTGACGTCGAAGCGCTGCAGTTCGTCGATGGGCAGGTAGATGCGTCCGCGGCGGGCGTCGTCGCCGACGTCGCGGATGATGTTGGTCAGCTGGAAGGCCAGGCCCAGCTTGTCGGCATAGACGAGGGTGCTGTCGTCGGTGTAGCCGAATATGCCCACCGACAGCTCGCCCACGACGCCGGCCGCATGCCAGCAGTAGGTGCGCAGGCCGGGCCAGTCGAGGTAGCGGGTCTGGTCGAGGTCCATTTCCATGCCGGCGATGACGGCCTGCATGCGCTCGGCGGTGATGCGGCGCTCGGCCAGATGGGGGGCCAGGGCGCGGGTGACGGGGTGGTCGGGCTTGCCTTCGAACATGCGTTCGACTTCGCTGCGCCACCAGGCCAGTTTGGCGCGGGCCACCGACGGGTCGTTGCATTCGTCCACGACGTCGTCCACTTCCCGGCAGAAGGCGTACAGGGCGGTGATGGCCTTGCGCTGCTCCGGCGGCAGGAAGAGAAACGAGTAATAGAAGCTGGAGCCGCTTTGGGCGGCCTTGTTCTGACAGTATTCGTCGGGGCTCATTGCGTGGTCGAAGCCGGGTAAGGGTGAGGGCGCGCGACGTCGCGCAGCGCCCGCCATGAAAGCAGCAGCCAGTCGCGCTTGCGCAGCGTGGGTCTGTTTTGGAATACGTCGTAGTGTAATGGTTCCATGCGCTCCAGGATACGCAGGCCGCCCAGCACGACCAGGCGCAGTTCCAGGCCGATACGTCCCGGCAGGCGCCGCGCCAGCGGCATGCCTTGCAAAAGCAGGCCGCGGGCCTGGGCGCATTGTTCCCGCATCAGGGATTGCCAGGCGGCGTCGCAGCGTCCGGCCGCGATATGTGATTGGTCCACGCCGTGGCGGGCGAGCTTGTCCTGCGGCAGGTAGACGCGCGCTTTCCGCCAGTCGATCGCCACGTCCTGCCAGAAATTGACCAACTGCAGTCCGGTGCAGACCGCATCGGACCGGCGCAGGTTTTCCGGTTCACACGCATCGTAAAGATGCAGCATCAGCCGCCCCACGGGGTTGGCCGAGCGCGAACAATAATCCAGCAGGGCGGCGTCATCGGGATAGCGATGGGTGGTGACGTCCTGTTCGAAGGCCGAGAGCAGGTCGAGAAAGGGCTGCAGCGGCAGGCGCCAGGCGTGCACCGTGTACGCCAGGGGGGCGAAGACGTCGTGCAGGGGGGCGTCGGCCGGCATGCCGGGCTGTCCGTCGCGCATGGCCAGCAGGGCCCGGCGGTAAGCGGCCAGTTTCTCCAGACGCACAGCCGGCGCATCGTCGCCTTCGTCGGCGATGTCGTCTGCGCTGCGGGCAAAATGATAAATATGCGAGACCGGCGCGCGCAGGCGCCGGGGCAGCAGCAGGGAGGCGACCGGGAAGTTTTCGTAGTGCTCCCGCCGTTTCACATCGGGTGTCGACATGGATTAGACTTTCGCTATTAGGGGAGTTTTATGCCACGTCCAATTTCGGCTTCGATTTCGTTGCCGTCGTTAAAGCACAATCTGGCGGTCGTCGCCAGGCAATTGAACAGTTTCAGCCAGCAGGACAACCGGGTTGCCCCCCATATCTGGGCTGTCGTCAAGGCCAATGCGTATGGCCATGGCATTCACAATGCGGTACGCGCGTTCGAGCAGGCGCAGGGCCTGGCCATGCTCGATCTGAACGAGGCCGTGAGATGCCGCGAAGCCGGATGGAGCAAGCCCATCCTGATGCTCGAGGGCTTTTTCGAGCCCGCCGATATTGCCGCGTTTCGGGATTATAGTTTATGGACCACACTGCATTGCCAAGAGCAGTTCGACATGCTGAAGGCAACGGGGCCCGGCCGGCCCCTGCACGCGCTGGTCAAGCTCAACACGGGCATGAACCGCCTGGGCTTTGCGGCGCACCAGTACGCCGACGCCTATCATCAGGCACTGGCCGAGCAGCGGCGCGGCGTGCTCGATACGGTAGGCAAGATGACCCACTTTGCGCGCGCGGACGACAACGTGAGCGTCACCGAGGACCAGTTCGGCGTTTTTCTTGAAGCGACCCGCGACCTTCCCGGCCCTGTCAGCCTATGTAATTCGGCGGCCACGCTGACGCCGCGCTACTGGCTGTGGACGCCGCCGGAATTCGAGCAATGGGTGCGTCCCGGCATCTGTCTTTATGGTTCTTCGCCGTTTCCCAATCAGTCGGCCCACGATCTGGACCTGCAGCCCGCCATGACGCTGCGTTCGCAAATCATAGGCGTCCAGGACGTGGCCGCCGGGCAGGGGGTGGGCTATGGACACTCCTTCGTGGCGCCGCAGGCCATGCGGGTGGGCGTCGTGGCCTGCGGCTACGCCGACGGCTACCCGCGCCATGCGCCCAACGGTACGCCCGTGACGGTGGACGGGCGGCCGACCCATCTGCTGGGCAGGGTCTCGATGGACATGCTGATCGTGGATCTAACCCCCGTGCCGCAGGCGGGCATCGGGTCGTCCGTGGTGCTGTGGGGCCATGACGGGCCCTCGGTCGATCAGGTCGCCCACGCTTCCGGCACGATCGGGTACGAGTTATTATGCGCGCTGGCACCGCGCGTGCCGGTTTCCGTCCAGGCCGAATAGGCGTTGCCCGGCAGGGCGTGCTACACGCCGCCGTTCGCCGGCCCCGCATCCATGCAAGCTCCAATTTACGAAAGGAATACATCGTGAAGAATCAATGCGTGCTGGTCACCGGCGCCACCAAGGGCATAGGCTGGGCCATCAGCCGGCGTCTGGCCGACCTGGGCTGCCACGTGGTGGGCCTGGCCCGCCATACGCAGGACATCGATTTTCCCGGCTATCTGTATTCGTGCGACCTGTCCAACGCCGGCGAAACCGAGGACATGCTGCGCGTGATCCGCGAAAAGTATCCGGTCGACGCCATCGTCAACAATGTGGGCATCGTCAAGCCCGAACCGCTGGGCGAGATCGACCTGGGCTCGCTGTACCAGGTCTACGACCTCAACGTGCGCGTTGCGGTGCAAGTCACGCAGGCCTTCGTCGCCTCGATGAAGGCGCGCCACGAAGGGCGCATCGTGAACATCTGCAGCCGCGTCGTGCACGGCTCGCCCAACCGCACCAGCTATGCGGCGGCCAAGAACGCGCTCATCGCCTGCACCCGCACCTGGGCGATCGAACTCGCGCCCTTCGGCATCACGGTCAACGCGGTGTCGCCGGGGCCGGTGGAAACAGAGCTGTTCCGGGCCAACAGCCCGGTGGGCAGCGAGGCCGAGAAGGCGGCGCTCGAATCGATACCCATGGGCAGGCTGGGCCAGCCTGCCGAGGTGGCGGCGGCCGTCACTTTCTTCCTGTCGGCCGAGGCGGGCTTCATCACCGGGCAGGTGCTGGGCGTGGACGGCGGCGGCAGCCTGGCGGGCCGTCGTTAGCATGGCCAAGGCTAAAGCAGGCATGGCCAAGGCCAAGACCACCTTCGTCTGCAGCGAATGCGGCGGCACCACCCCCAAGTGGGAGGGAAAGTGCCCGCATTGCGGCGAATGGAACACCCTCACCGAAACCCTTGCCGCGCCGACCCAGCCGCACCGCTTCGCGCCCCTGGCGGGCGCCAGTCCGATACGGAACCTGGCCGAGATCGAGGCGCGCGAACTGCCGCGCCAGCCCAGCGGCATCGCCGAGTTCGATCGGGTGCTGGGCGGAGGCCTGGTCACGGGCGCCGTCATCCTGATCGGCGGCGACCCGGGCATAGGCAAGTCGACCTTGCTGCTCCAGGCCCTGGTGTCGCTCTCGCGGGTCACGCCGGTGCTGTATGTGACCGGCGAGGAGTCGGCCGAGCAGGTGGCGCTGAGGGCCCGGCGGCTGGACCTGGCCACCGACGAGGTCAAGCTCCTGGCCGAGATCCGGCTCGAGGCCATCGTCGCGGCACTGACCGAGGAGCGGCCCCGCGTCGCCGTCATCGACTCCATCCAGACGCTTTATTCATCCGAACTCAGCGCCGCGCCCGGCTCGGTCTCACAGGTGCGCGAATGCGCGGCCCAACTGACCCGCCTGGCCAAGCAGACGGGCACCGCCATCGTGCTCATCGGCCACGTCACCAAGGACGGCGCGCTGGCCGGGCCGCGCGTGCTCGAGCATATCGTGGACACCGTTCTGTATTTCGAGGGCGACACGCATTCGTCCTTCCGCCTGATCCGGGCCATCAAGAACCGTTTCGGGGCGGTGAACGAACTGGGCGTCTTCGCCATGACCGATCGCGGCCTGCGCGGCGTGAACAACCCCTCGGCGCTGTTTCTTTCCCAGCATGACCGCAATGTGTCGGGCTCCTGCGTCATGGCCACTCAAGAGGGCACCCGGCCGCTGCTGGTGGAAATCCAGGCGCTGGTCGACGGCGCCCATGTGCCCAACCCGCGCCGGCTTTCGGTGGGGCTGGAAAGCACCCGGCTGGCCATGCTGCTGGCCGTGCTGCACCGGCATGCGGGCGTGGCCACGTTCGATCAGGACGTATTCGTCAATGCGGTGGGCGGGGTCAAGATCACCGAGCCCGCGGCCGACCTTCCGGTTCTGTTGGCCATCATGTCCTCGCTGCGGGACAAGCCGCTGCCCGAGGGCCTGATCGCATTCGGCGAAGTCGGCCTGGCGGGCGAGATCCGGCCGGCGCCGCGCGGGCAGGAACGCCTGAAGGAAGCGGCCAAGCTGGGCTTCCGGCTGGCCCTGGTGCCCAAGGCCAATGCGCCCCGTCAGGCCATCGAAGGCCTGGAGATCTGGCCCGTCGACCGAATCGACGCCGCCATCGAACGCTTGCGAGGATGAGGGTCTGCCCATGACGCGGATATGGACCCGCTACCTTGCCCCCGGACTGCGCGCCCTGAAGCGCGATTGGCGCTCGGGCGAACTGGGCCTACTGGCATTGGCCCTGCTGATCGCCGTCACGGCGGTCGGCAGTGTGGGCTTTCTGTCCGATCGCGTGTCGGCCGCCCTGGATCGCAGTTCGGCCCAGATGCTGGGCGGCGACCTGGTGCTTCGGGCGGACGAACCCATTGCGCAGGAAGTGATCGACCAGGCGGCCGCGCTAGGGCTGGAAGTGTCCCTGTATCGGACGATGTCGTCCATGGCCAGTACGCAGAAGGGCATGAGGCTGGTCTCGCTCAAGGCGGTCGATGCCTCGTACCCGCTGCGGGGCGAACTGCTGTTGCGCGATGAGGCGGCCCCGCCGGGCAGGGCGGTCGCTTCGGGGCCGTCGCCGGGAAGCGTGTGGATAGACCCCCAACTGACCGGCCTTCTGGGCGTGGACGTGGGTGACACGATCGAACTGGGCGAGTCTTCTTTACGCATCGAGGGGGTCATCGCCTACGAGCCCGACCGGGCCGTACAGTTCATCAATGTGGCGCCGCGGGTCATGATGCGCCTGGACGAACTGGGTGCGACGGGCCTGCTGGGCCCGGCCAGCCGCGTGCGCGATACGGCCAAGTTCGCCGGCCCCGCCCAGGCGGTGCACGCCTACCGGCTGTGGCTCGAGCCCCGCCTGGCGCGCGGCCAGCAACTGTCCGAACCCGGCGAGGCGCGCCCCGAGATACAGCGTTCGCTGGACCGCGCCTATCAGTTTCTGACCCTGGTGGCCTTGCTGACGGTGATCATCGCGGCGGTGGCGGTGGCCCTGGCGGCCCGCCGATTCAGCCGGCGCCATCGCGACGGCGTGGCGGTGATGCGCTGCATGGGGGCGGGCAGAAGGCAGATCGCGGCCATGTTCTGCATCGAATTCCTGCTGCTGGCCCTGTGCGCCGCCGCGCTGGGCGTGGCGCTGGCTTTTCTGGTGCAAGCGGGGCTGGCGCAACTCGTGGCGGCGCTGCTCGACGTGGACCTGCCCAAGCCGTCATGGACGCCCGCATGGCATGGCGGCGTGGCCGCGCTGCTGCTCCTGGCCGGCTTTGCGCTTCCGCCTCTTTCGGCCCTGTACCGTGTGCCGCCCATGCGGGTGCTGCGCCAGGCAGCGGGCCGGTGGGCGCCGCGCACCGCGCTTTCCTATGCCGCGGGGCTGCTGGCGTTTTTCCTGCTGGCATGGTGGATGTCGGGCGATGCCCGGATGAGCCTGCTGGTGTCGGGCGGGTTCCTGGCGGGCCTGGCGGTGTTCTTTTGCGTCGCTTACGCGGCCATTCGCCTGCTGGGCGGCCTGGCGGGCGGCTTGCGCAACGCCTCCTCGCTGCGATTCGCCTTGAGAGGCATGATGCGGCGCCCGGGCCTGGCCACGGCCCAGGTATGCGCCTTGTCCGTCGGCCTGATGGTGATGCTGCTGCTGACCCTCACCCGCACCGACCTGCTCGACGGCTGGCGGGGCACCCTGCCGGCCGATGCGCCCAATACTTTCCTCATCAACATCCAGCCGGAGCAGCGCCAGGCGGTGGGCGCCCGGCTCGAAGTGGCCGGTATACGCGCACCCGCTCCGGCCCCCATGGTCAGGGGCAGGCTGCTGGCCATCAATGACGTGCCGGTCGATGCGCACAGCTACGAGGACGAGCGCGCGCAGCGCATGGTAGAGCGCGAGTTCAACCTTTCGCACATGGCTGCGCTGCCCGCCAGCAACAGCTTGGTGGCGGGGCGCTGGCTCGATCCCCAGGGCAGCGAGGTGTCGCTCGAGACCGGCCTGGCCCAGACGCTGGCGATAGGAATGGGCGATACGCTGTCCTTCGACATTGCCGGCCAGGCGGTCCGGGTCACGGTCACCAGCCTGAGGGAGGTCAAATGGGACTCCTTCGACGTCAATTTCTTTGCGCTGATGTCGCCGACGGTCCTGGAGGGCGCGCCGGCGACCTACATCACTTCTTTCTATCTGCCGCCGGACCGGCTGGAACTGAACCAGCGGCTGGTGGATGAATTTCCCAACCTGACGGTGGTCGACGTGGGCGCCATCCTGGGCCACGTGCGGCGCATCGTCGAGCAGGCGGTATTGGCGGTGCAGCTGCTGTTTCTTTTCACCGTGCTGGCAGGCGTGCAGGTGCTTGCCGCCGCTTTCGCGGCCACGCGCGATGAACGCATTCACGAAGTCGCCGTGCTGCGCGTGCTGGGAGCGGGTGCGACGCGGCTGCGGCGCACCCAATTGATCGAGCTGATCGCCCTCGGGGGCCTGTCGGGCGCCTTGGCGGCGCTGGGCTCCATACTGCTGGCGCGCCTGCTGGCCGAGCGGGTTTTCGAGTTTTCGCTTGGGTGGCCATGGTGGCCCTGGGTAGCAGGCGTGGTTGGCGGCGCCCTGATTTCCTGCCTGGGCGGGGGGCTGGCCTTGCGCGGCGTGCTGCGCACCCCTCCCTTGCGCATGCTTCGGGAGGCCGCGTGAACGCGGCGACGTCCGGCGCCGGATTGCTGGCCTTCGAGTCGGGGGCCCTGTGTTTCGATCCGGCGCGCGTCCTCCATCCGGCCCAGTCCCTGTTCGACCCCGGCAATCCGGCGCTGAAGGCGGCTCCGGTGGCCGTCGGCGGGCGGCAGTCGGCCTGGTTCGCCTCGGGCGATTTCGGTTCGGCGGTGTTGCGCCATTATCGGCGCGGCGGCCTGGCGGCCCGCGTCAGCCGCGACCGCTACCTGTGGACCGGCGCTTCGTCCACGCGCTCCTTCGCCGAGTTCCGCATTCTGCGGCTTCTGCACGACCGGGGACTGAGGGTGCCGGCGCCGCTGGCGGGCGCCTACTGGAAATCGGGCCCGTTCTATCGCGCCGCCATCCTGATCGAGCGCATTCCGGGTGTGCGCACCCTGGCCGAGGCGCTGGAGGCGCCGCAAGCCGTGGCCGAGGCCATCTTCGCCATGCACGAGGCAGGGGTTTGGCATGCCGACCTGAATGCCTATAACATCTTGCTGGACGAGTCGAACCAGGCCTGGCTCATCGATTTCGACCGCGCCCGCCACGGGCCTGTGCGGGCGGGGCACAGGCAGTCCAACCTGCTGCGTCTGCGCCGTTCGATGCTCAAGGCGGCCGGCGAGCGGGGGCTGGGCTGCTGGGAGCAGATCCAGCGGGCCTATCGGCAGCTTTCCGCCTAGCTCGGCGGCCGGCGCCGGCGCAAAAAGCTTTATCATCACGTCTTTTCGGGTGGATCGTTTCCGGAGGCATTCATCGTGGGTTGGAACAGGGTCGCGTCATGGCTGTTGACGGTGCTCGCATTGGCGGCGCCCGCCGCCTGGGCGCAGGGCGGCGTGGTCAACGTCTACAACTGGGCCGAGTACACCGCGCCCGACACGCTGTCGGGTTTCCAGAAGGAGACCGGCATCCGGGTGCGCTACGACGTCTATGACAGCAACGACACCCTGCAGGCCAAGCTGCTGACGGGCAAATCGGGCTACGACGTGGTGGTGCCTTCTACCCACTATGCCGCGCGCCAGCTCGAGGCGGGCCTGTTCCAGAAGCTGGACAAAAGCAGGATACCCAACTGGAGGCATCTCGATCCCGAGATCATGAAGCTTCTGTCGGCGGTCGATCCGGGCAATCAGTATCTCGTGCCCTGGGGCTACGGCACCAACGGCCTGGGCTACAACGTGACTCGCGTGCGCGAGATCCTGGGCCGGGACGCGCCCCTTGAGAGCTGGGACATGCTGTTCAAGCCCGAATACGCCAGCAAGCTCAAGGGCTGCGGCATCGCGATACTGGACGAGGCCGCGCAGGTGTTCCCGGCCGCGCTGCATTATCTGGGCAAGGATCCCAACAGCACCAATCCGGACGACTATCGCGCCGCGGTCGACTTGCTCAAGCAGATCAGGCCTTATGTGCGCCAGTTCAGTTCTTCGGGCTACATCGACGAACTGGCCTCGGGCGACCTGTGCATGGTCTACGGTTTCTCGGGCGACGTGCTGATCGCGCGCGAGCGCGCCAGGCAGGCGCGCAAGCCCTACGAGATCGACTACTACCTGCCCGAGGGCGGAGCACCGGCCTGGTTCGACACCATGGCCATCCCCAAGGGCGCAACCCACGTCGACGAGGCCCATGCTTTCATCAACTATATCGAGACCCCGCAAGTGCACGCGGCGATCACCAACACCATGTTCTATCCCAACGCCAACAAGACCGCCCGCCAGTACGTGGATCCGGAAGTGGCCAACAACGTCATGATCTATCCGCCCGACGACGTGGCGGCCCAGCTTTTCGTCATCAAGGCCCTGCCCCTGCACGTGCTGCGCGTGCAAAATAGGCTGTGGGCCGAACTTCGGTCGGGGCGCTGACATGGACAACCGCAATACACCTTCCGCCTGGCCGGCCGACGAAGACGAATTCGTCCGCGTGGACGACGTGGTCAAGATCTACGGCGACGTCGTGGCCGTGCAGTCGGTCAATCTGTCGGTCAGGCGCCGCGAGATCTTCGCCCTGCTCGGCAGCTCGGGCTGCGGCAAGTCGACGCTGCTGCGCATGCTGGCCGGTTTCGAAGAGCCCACTTCCGGCCGCATCTACCTGGACGGCGAGGACATCACTGCGCTGGCGCCTTACCGCCGGCCCGTCAACATGATGTTCCAGTCGTATGCGCTGTTTCCCCACATGACGGTCGAGGCCAATGTCGCCTTCGGCCTGAAGCAGGAAGGCGTCCCGCGCAACGAGATCCACGAGCGGGTGTTCGAGGCGCTGGACCTGGTGCAGATGGCCGGCTATTCGCGCCGCAAGCCGCATCAGCTGTCGGGCGGCCAGCAGCAGCGCGTGGCCCTGGCCCGCAGCCTGGTCAAGCGGCCCAAGCTGCTGCTGCTTGACGAGCCCATGTCGGCGCTGGACAAGCAGATCCGGCAGAAGACGCAGATCGAGCTGGTGCGCATCCTGGACCAGGTCGGCGTCACCTGCATCATGGTCACCCACGACCAGGACGAGGCCATGACCATGGCCGGCCGGCTGGCGGTCATGACCGAAGGGCAGATCGTCCAGTGCGGCACGCCTCAAGAAGTCTATGAATTTCCCAGCTCGCGCTTCGTGGCGGGCTTCATCGGCAGCACCAATCTGTTCACCGGCACCATTACGGTGGACGAGCCGGACCACGTGCTGATCGAAAGCGACGAGCTGTCCCGGCCGATGTACGTCAACCATGGCGTCAGCGAGCCGCTGGGCATGCAGGTGCACGTATCGGTGCGACCCGAGCAGATCAGAGTGGGGCGCGAACAGCCGCAAGCCGACTACAACTGGTCGCGCGGCGTCGTCAGCCACGTCGCCTGGATGGGCAGCCATGCCCGCTATCAGCTGCGCCTGGATTCGGGCACGATGGTCGAGTCCGCCGTGCCGCGCCAGATTCTGGCGCAAACCGATGCGCCGGGCATGGATGAAGAGGTATTCATCCACTGGTCCAGCGACAGCGCCGTGGTGCTCGCATCATGAGGCGCCTGTTTACGCACGACCGCCTGCCCGCAATGCGCAAGCTGGCCATCGTGCCGCCCTTTGCCTGGCTTGCGCTGTTTCTGCTGGTGCCTTTTCTGCTGGTGCTGAAGATCAGCTTTGCCGACCTGCGCTTCGGCATCCCGCCGTACACCCCGCTGGCCACGCTCGAGAACGAGACGCTGACGCTGGGCGTGCACCTGAGCAGCTACCTGCTGCTGTTCACCGACAGCCTGTACATCGCCACCTACATCAGCTCGGTCAAGATGGCGCTGGTGACCACGGTGTGCTGCGCGCTGATCGGCTACCCGATGGCCTATTACATCGCCCGGGCCAACCCCAAGGCGCGCAACCTGATGCTGCTGGGGGTGATCCTGCCGTTCTGGACCTCGCTGCTGCTGCGCGTCTATGCCTGGGTGGGCATATTGCGCAGCGACGGCCTGCTGAACAATGCGTTGATGGCGCTGGGACTGATCGACGCGCCGCTGGAGATCTATCGCACCGACCTCGCCGTGTACATCGGGCTGGTCTACGCCTATCTGCCGTTCTTCATCCTGCCGCTGTACGCCAACCTGGTCAAGTTCGACATGCGCCTGCTCGAGGCGGCCTACGACCTGGGCGCCAAGCCTTTCCAGGCATTCTGGCGGGTCACTCTGCCGATGTCGCTGCCCGGCGTGATCGCCGGTTCGCTGCTGGTCTTCATCCCCACCGTCGGCGAATACGTCATCCCCGAGATGCTGGGCGGCGCGGACACCTTGATGATGGGCCGCCTCATGTGGACGGAATTCTTCAACAACACTGACTGGCCGATGGCCGCGGCGGTGACTTGCGTCATGGTGTTGATACTCATCGTGCCTTTGGCTCTGCTGCAGTACAACCAGGCGCGGCAGTTCGATTCGGAGAGGCGCCGTGGCAAAGCCTGACCGTTTCCTGCGTGCCTTCGTCCTGACGTTGGGCTACGGCTTTCTGTATGTGCCGATCGCCTGCCTGATGCTGTTCTCGTTCAACGATTCGGCCATGATGACGTCATGGACGGGCTTTTCTCTGCGCTGGTATCACGAACTGTTCAGCGACCAGGCGCTGCTGTCGGCGGCCGGGCTGTCACTGCAGATCGCCGCCCTGACGGCGACGGCGGCCGTGGCGCTGGGCACCTGGGCCGCCTATGTGCTGGTGCGCATGGGGCGGTTCCGCGGCTCGGGCCTGTATGTCGGCATGCTGTGCGCGCCCCTGGCCATGCCCGAGGTGGTGCTGGGCATTTCCCTGCTGCTGATGTTCGTCGAGTTGGGCGAGCTCATCGGCTGGCCGGCCGGCAACGGCATGTTCACCATCTGGGTGGGTCATGTCACGCTGTGCATCGCCTACGTCGCGGTGGTGATCCAGGCGCGCATCCGCGACCTGGACCGTTCGCTCGAGGAGGCGGCGCTCGACCTGGGCGCGTCGCCGCTGAAGGTGTTTTTCGTCATCACGCTGCCGCTGATCGCGCCGGCCCTCATGGCGTCCTGGCTGCTGGCCTTTACCTTGTCGCTGGACGATGTGGTCATCGCCTCCTTCCTGTCGGGGCCGGGCTATACCACCTTGCCGCTCGAAGTCTTCTCCCGGGTGCGCCTGGGACTCAAACCTGAAATCAACGCCCTGGCAACCTTGTTCATCCTGATCGTGGGATTGTGCGTGATCGTGGCAAGCAAGGTGCAATGGCGCAAAGAGGAAACATGAAAGCCATACGACTTTACGGATTGAAACGCTGCAGCACCTGCGTCAAGGCCATGGCCTGGCTGGACGAGCACGGCCAGCCCTACGAGTTCACCGACTACCGGGACGAGCCGGTGCCGGGTCCCGTTCTTGCCGGCTGGAAGAATGAACTGGGCGGCTGGGAGAAACTCGTCAATCGCGCCTCGATGACCTGGCGCAATCTGCCCGAGGCGCGCAAGTCTCCCAAGGACGATGCCGAATGGCTGGCCTTGATTGCGGAGTTTCCCACCCTGGTGCGCCGGCCGGTGCGCGTCGATGCCGACGGCCGGGTAAGCGTCGGCTTTTCGGCCAAGAAATACGACGAACTCGAGGGGTAGGCCATGCTCGATCAGAACACGCTCAAGCGCAATGCGGCACAGGCGGCCGTCGATTACGTGCTGCCGCTGCTCGGTCCGGATTCGATTCTGGGCGTGGGCACCGGTTCCACCGTCGATCTCTTCATCGACGCCCTGGCGCCGCACAAGCACCGTTTCCGCGGCGCAGCCTCCAGCTCCGAACGCAGTTCGGCCCGCATGGCGCAGGCCGGCATCGCGGTCTTCGACCTGAACCAGATCGAAACCATGCCGGCCTACGTGGACGGCGCGGATGAGATCGATGCGGGGCTGAACATGATCAAGGGCGGCGGCGGGGCGCTGACGCGCGAGAAGATCGTCGCCTCGGTCGCGCAGCAGTTCGTGTGCATCGTCGACGAATCCAAGCTGGTCGAGAAACTGGGCGCTTTTCCGCTTCCGGTGGAGGTCATACCCATGGCCATGGCGGCCGTGGCGCGCCGCCTGGCGCAGCTGGGCGGCCGGCCCAGCGAAAGAAAGGACTTCGTCACCGACAACGGCTGCCGCATATTGGATGTTTCAGGCCTGGACATCGCCGATCCGGCGGCGCTCGAGGCGCGCATCAACGATATCCCGGGCGTGGTCACCTGCGGCCTGTTCGCCATTGCGGGCGCCGACGTGGCGCTGGTTTCCGGTCAGGACGGGGTGCGCCGGCTGCATGCCGGCCGGGTTTCACAATAGCGTCATAATCGGGGGCTAAGCTTTTTCCTTTGAATGGATTATCATGTTTGCAGCAGTAGGTGGCAAACCCGGCTGCAGACCCTGATTTCAAAGTTTTCCGCGACGAAGGCCGATATGACCGAGCACACCAACAGGCAGTTTTCCACCGATCTCGAAACCACCAAGTCCTTGTTCCTGCAAATGGGCGGCCTGGTCGAGACCATGGTCTACGACGGCGTCGAAACGCTTATTTCGGGCGACCTTTCCCTGGTGGACCGCGTGCGCGAGCGCGAAAAAGAGGTCAACCGCCTCGAAGTCGAGATCGACGAGCGCATCGGCCTCATCATTGCGCGCAACCAGCCCACCGCCGGCGACCTTCGCCTGCTGCTGTCGGTGTCCAAAATGCTGACCGACATGGAGCGCTGCGGCGACGAGGCCGAAAAAATCGCCAAGGTGGCCCGGCGGCTGCACGAGTCCGAAGGCCGCTACATACCGGCCGTCGAACTGCGCCACATGCGAGAGTACGTGGTGTCCATGCTGCGCCAGTCGCTCGACGCCTTCGCCCGCGAAGACCCCATCCACGCCGCCCAGGTCGTGCGCAACGACAAAGAGGTCGACAAAGAGTGGAAGGCCTCGCTGCGCCACCTCATCACCTACATGATCGAAGACCCGCGCACCATCACCCGCTCCATCGACCTGATCTTCATCGCCCGCTCGCTCGAGCGCATCGGCGACCATGCCAAGAACATGGCCGAGCGCGTCATCTACATGGTGCGGGGCGACGATGTGCGACACACCGGCGTCAAGGCCACCGAGCGCACCGCGCGCGGCGAAACCTACGAAGAAGAAAACGACGCCTGACGCCGCCCGCGAGGACGGCTGAAGGGATCAGGCGGACGGCGGTACGTAGCCCTGGGCTTCGACGTTGGCGTCGTCGAACAGAAAGCTTTCCATCTGCTGCGCCAGATATTTGCGGGCGCGCACGTCGGCCAGGTTGAGGCGGTTTTCGTTGACGAGGCGGGTCTGGGTTTCGACCCACTGGGCCCAGGCCTGCTTGGATACGTTCTGCCAGATGCGGATGCCCAGTTCGCCGGGATAGGGCGGCGCGTCCAGGCCTTCGGCTTCGCGCTTGAGTTTTACACAGTGGACCATGCGTGCCATGACATTCCTACCTAAAAGTACGTTTGATCGATGGCCCCATTGTACAAGCTGCACGGTATAAAACCGCTTCAAGCGGCTTGCCGCGCGGACCTTACAGCCTTTTGATGAAGATCAGACTGTTGCGCGAGCGGTTGTAGTGCGTCTGGCGCTCTCTGGGCAGGTCGGAGACGCCGCCCCGCGCGAAGCCGCGCTTCATGAACCAGTGCGAGGTGCGCGTGGTCAGTACGAACAGGCGGCGGGCCCCCATGGCGCGAGCCTTGCTTTCGGCATGGCGCAGCAGCATTTCGCCTTCGCCGGAGCCCTGCCACTCGGGGTGGACGATGAGACAGGCCATCTCCACCATGCCTTCGTCCAGATAGGGCTTGAGGGCGACACAGCCATAGATTACGCCGTCGTGCTCGAGCACGGTAAAGAGCTCGACCTCGCGCTCGATGACGGCCCGGCCGCGCGGCACCAGGGTGCCGTCGGCCTCGAGCGGCTCGATCAGCCGCACGATGGCCCCGATGTCGTCTATGGTGGCGGGGCGCAGGTCGTCGAGGGTGTCCTCGACCACCATGGTGCCCACGCCGTCGTGGGTGAAGATCTCGAGCAGCACGCTGCCGTCCAGCGTATAGGGCAGCAGATGGGCGCGGGCCACGCCGCGCTTGACGGCGCGCGAGGCGTGGGTCAGGAACAAGGCGGTGTCCTCGTCCAGCGTATCGGTGGCCAGCAGGGCGTCGGCGTCCTCGCGGGCCAGTTCGGTGTCGACCGAGCCGTCCTCGTGCCGCACGATGCGGTCCTGCGTAAGGAAGATGAGTTTTTCGGCGCGCAGGGCCACGGCGAGGCTGGTGGCCAGGTCTTCCATGGCCAGGTTGAAGGCCTCGCCCGTGGGCGAAAAACCCAGCGGCGACAGCAGGACGATGGCGCCCTGGTTCATCACCGACTTGATGGCGTCGATGTCGAGCTTGCGCACCGCGCCGGTATGCTGGTAGTCGACGCCCTCGATGATGCCGACCGGGCGCGCTGTAACAAAATTGCCCGATATGACCCTTATCTGGGCATGGGACATGGGGGTGTTGGGCAAGCCCTGGCTGAAGGCCGCCTCGATGTCGAGGCGGATTTCGCCGGCCGCTTCTTTGGCGCATTCGAGCGCCTCGGGCGAGGTGGGTTCGGTGCCGCGGCCGAATTGCGTCGAGTAGCCTTTCAATTTAAGCTGTTCGTTGACCTGCGGGCGCGACCCGTGCACCAGCACCAGCTTGACCCCCAGCGCCGACAACAGCGAAAGATCCTGTATCAAGGCATTGAGGGCGCCGTCGAAAACCAGTTCGCCGCCAAAGGCGACCACGAAGGTCTTGCCGCGAAAATCGTGGACGTAGGGCGCCACTTCGCGGAACCAGCGCACGAACTGCGCCGGGGCGAACTCGGGCGCATCGTGGGCCGAGAGGGTTTCAGGGTCGTTGAGGGCCAGGTCGTTCTGCACGAGGGTTCCCATTTATTGCGCTAATGCAAAATTATAATGACGGGTACCCGTTTTATTTGAGTTTTCATGCAAGAGCCCGTCGATTTGTCGGTAAACCAACACAGAAGCGCAGCCCGGTCCGGCCGTCCCGAGCCCCGGGCGGCGCGTCCGCTGCCGCCCATCCGCTATCCTGAAGAGCTGCCCGTCAGCGCGCGGCGCGACGACATCGCGGCGGCCATCGGCGCGCACCAGGTGGTCATCGTCAGCGGCGAGACCGGTTCGGGCAAGACCACCCAGCTGCCCAAGATCTGCCTGGAGCTGGGCCGGGGGCGCAAGGGCCTGATCGGCCATACGCAGCCCAGGCGGCTGGCCGCCACCTCGGTCGCCCGCCGCATCGCCGAAGAACTCGGCTCCGAACTGGGCGACTGGGTCGGCTACCAGATACGCTTCAGCGACCGCAGCGGGGCGGACACCGCGATCAAGCTCATGACGGACGGCATTCTGCTGGCCGAGTCGCAGCGCGACCCGCTGCTGCGCCGCTACGACACCATCATCATCGACGAGGCGCACGAGCGCAGCCTGAACATCGACTTCCTGCTGGGCTTTCTCAAGCAGCTGCTGCCCCGGCGTCCCGACCTGAAGCTCATCATCACCTCGGCCACCATCGACGCGGACCGGTTCTCCCGCCATTTTGCCGTCGGCGATCGGCCTGCGCCCGTGATCGAGGTGTCGGGGCGGCTGTATCCCGTCGAAGTGCTGTATCGGCCCGTGCTGCGCGAGGATGAGTCGAATGAGGCCGCAGCAAAGCGCGGCGGCCCCCGCCAGGGCGCCGCGGCCTCGCAGGACGAGGAGCGCGATCTCGTCGACGCGGTGGTGGACGCCGTGGACGAATGCGCCCGGCATGGCGCCGGCGACGTGCTGGTGTTCCTGCCGGGCGAGCGCGAGATCCGGGAAACGGCCGAGGCGCTGCGCAAACATCATCCGCCCGGCACCGAGGTGCTGGCGCTTTTCGCCCGCCTGTCGCAGGCCGAGCAAGAGCGCATCTTCCGTCCGCAGGGCAATGCGCGCAGGGTGGTGCTGGCGACCAACGTGGCGGAAACCTCTCTGACCGTGCCCGGCATTCGCTACGTCGTCGACAGCGGCCTGGCGCGGGTCAAGCGCTATTCATGGCGCAACAAGGTCGAGCAGCTGCGCATCGAGCCCATCAGCCGGGCTTCGGCCAATCAGCGGGCCGGCCGCTGCGGGCGGATCGGGCCGGGCGTCTGCATCCGCCTGTACGGCGAAGCCGACTACACGTCGCGGCCGGCCTTCACCGACCCCGAGATCCTGCGCTCCTCCCTGGCCTCGGTGATATTGCGCATGAAAGCGCTCAAGCTGGACGACATCGAGACCTTTCCCTTCGTCGAGGCGCCCACGGGCCGGGCCATCGCCGACGGCTATCAGCAACTGCAGGAACTGGGCGCGCTGGACGGCGCGAACCAGCTGACCCCGACCGGCCGCTCGCTGTCCAAACTGCCGGTCGACCCCCGCCTGGCGCGCATGATTCTGGAGGCGCAGGCGCAGCAATGCCTGGCGGAAATCCTGATCATCGCGGCCGCCCTGTCGGTGCAGGATCCGCGCGACCGGCCCATGCACGAGCGCGAGGCGGCCGAGACGGCCCATGCCAAGTTCCGCGACGATAAATCCGAGTTCCTGGGCTATCTGAAGCTCTGGAACTGGTATCACGAGCAGGTTGCCCACAAGGGCTCGCAGCGCAAGCTGGTGGCCCTGCTGCGTCAGAATTTCCTTTCACCGCCGCGGCTGCGGGAATGGCGCGACGTGCACGGCCAGCTGGCCGCCCTGGTGGGCGAACAGCGCTGGCGCGTGAACACCGCGCCGGCCACCTACGAGCAAACCCATATGGCCCTGCTGTCAGGGCTGCTCGGCAATATCGGCCTGAAGAACGAGGAAGGGGGCGGCTACCTGGGGGCGCGCGAGATACGTTTCCAGATCCATCCGGGCTCCAGCCTGGTCAAGAAGGCCGGGCGCTGGATCGTGGCCGCCGAACTGGTCGAGACCACCCGTCTGTATGCACGCTGCGTGGCCCGCATCGAGCCGCCGTGGCTCGAGAGGGCGGGCGCCCACCTGCTGCGCAGGACCTGGTCCGACCCGCGCTGGGACCGCAAAACCGGACAGGTCGTCGCCAACGAGCGCGCCACCCTGTATGGCCTGCCGGTCTACACCGGGCGACGCATCCATTTCGGCAAGGTCGATCCGGCCCAGGCGCGCGAAATCTTCATCCGCGACGCGCTGGTGCAGGGCGAAATCGATACGCGCCTGCCCTTCGTCAACCAGAACAGGCAGCTCATCGCCAAGATCGAGAAGCTCGAGCACCAGACCCGGCGGCCCGACATTCTCGTCGACGACGCCTTGATCTTCGCTTTCTACGACAAGCAGATCCCGCCGGACGTCCATCAGGCGGCCACGCTCGAGAAATGGGCGGCGGGGCTCGACAAGGCCGACCTGGACGCCCTGCGTCTGACGCGTGACGACCTCATGCGCCACGAGGCCGCCGGCGTGACCACCGACGTCTTTCCCAAGAAAGTGTCCTGGCAGGGCGTCGACATGGCCCTGGACTACCACTTCGAGCCCGGCTCGGCACGGGACGGCGTCACCCTGACCGTGCCGCTGTTTGCGCTGAACAAGATAGACCCCATGCGCTGCGAATGGCTGGTTCCGGGCATGCTGAAGGAGAAAGTCCATCTGCTGCTCAAGTCGCTGCCGCAGAAAATGCGGCGCCACTGCGTGCCGCTGCCCGATTACGCGGCCGGCTTCTACGAGCGCTGGTTCGATCGCGCCGGCGACCCGCCCATGGGCCTGCTGGACGCCTTGCGCAGCGATATGTGGGAGCAGGTCAAGGTGCGCCCCGCGCCCGGCGATTTCAAGCTCGAGACGCTGCCGGCGCATTTGTTCATGAACTTCAAGGTGGTGGACGAGCACGGCCGCATGCTGTCCGGCGGCCGCAACCTGGACCAGTTGAAGGCCGAGCACGGCAGCCAGGCGCAGGCTTCTTTCCAGAAAGTCGCGGCGCGTGACGAAAACGTGGGCCAGGTGCTGGCGCACGAGAACCTGGTCGACTGGTCTTTCGGCGAGTTGCCCGAGCTGATGGAAATCCGGCGCAAGGGGCAGTCCTTCATCGGATACCCCGCCTTGATAGATCGCAAGACGCATTGCGACCTCGATGTCTTCGACGACCCGGGTGAGGCGAAGCGGCGTCACAAGGCGGGGCTGCTGCGGCTGTTCAGGCTGGCCCTGCGCGAGCAGGTCAAGTTCCTGGAGAAGAATCTGGACGGCCTGACCCGCATGAGCATGCTGTACATGAGCCTGGGCACCCAGGAAGAACTGCGGGACCAGATCATCGACACCGCGGTCGAGCGCGCCTGCCTGACCGAGCCCTGGCCCAACGACCGCGCCGCCTTCGAGGCGCGGGTGGCCGAGGGCCGTACGCGCCTGGGGCTTTTGGCGCAAGAAGTGGCGCGCCTGGCGGCGACCATTCTGGCCGAGTGGTCGGCCTTGCAGAAAAAGCTGCCGCAAGCCAAGGCGCATCCGGCCGCCTACGCCGATCTCGCCGGCCAGGTGTCGGGCCTGATGGGCAAGTGCTTCATCCGCGACACGCCATACTCGCAGTTGTCTCACTTTCCCCGTTACCTCAAGGCCGCTCAGGCGCGCATCGACAAGCTGCGCGCCGACCCGGCGCGCGACCAGCGCCAGATGGCCGAAATGGCGCCGCTGCTGGCGCAATACCAGCGCGCCCGCAGCGCCCTGAAAGGGGCGCCCGATGCCGCCCTGGACGAATTCCGCTGGCTGCTCGAAGAGCTTCGCGTGGCCTTGTTCGCCCAGGAGCTGCGCACCCCCATGCCGGTTTCCGCAAAGCGTCTGCAGAAAGCGTGGGCTGCCATGCAGCGCTGAAGCCCGGACAAGCCTGCCGAGCGACTTGCTCCGGGCTTCCTTAAGTACAATCCCGTTCATGAACTCCGCCATGCCTGATTCTTTCGTCCACTTGCGCGTCCATTCCGAATTTTCGGTGGTGGACGGCATCGTCCGCATTCCCGAACTCGTCAAGAAGGTGGCGGGCTTCGGCCAGCCGGCCGTGGCGCTGACCGACCTGTGCAACCTGTTCGGCCTGATCAAGTTCTACAAGGCGGCCCGCAACGCCGGGGTCAAGCCCATCGCGGGCTGCGATCTGTGGCTCGAGAACGACGAGGATCGCGACAAGCCCCACCGCGTGCTCGTGCTGGTGCGCAGCCATGCCGGCTATCTGAATCTGTGCGAGCTGCTCACGCGCGCCTGGCTCGAGAACCAGCAGGGCAGCCGTGCGGAGGTCAAGCGCGAGTGGCTGATGGGCCTCGAAGGCCTGGTCGTGTTGTCGGGCGCCCGCGCGGGCGACGTCGGGCAGGCGCTCGAAGCGGGCAACGTCGAACTGGCGCGCCGTCTCGGCCGCCAGTGGGCGGAGGCCTTTCCGGGGGCGTATTACATCGAGCTTCAGCGCGCCGCCAATGGCGACGAGCATTACGTGCAGGCCGCCATGCGCCTGGCCGCCGAGCTGAGCCTGCCCGTGGTGGCCACGCATCCGGTGCAGTTTCTGCATGCCGATGATTTTCGCGCGCACGAGGCGCGGGTCTGCATCGCCCAGGGCGAGCAGCTGGCCAACCCCAAACGCGTGCGCCGGTTCACCAACGACCAGTATCTGCTCGACACCGAAGAGATGCAGCGGCGCTTCGCAGACGTGCCCTCGGCCGTGGCCAACACCGTCGAGATCGCCAAGCGCTGCACGCTCGAGCTGCAGTTGGGCAAACCGCAGCTGCCCGACTTCCCCACGCCAGACGGCGTCACCCTGGACGACTACTTGGTGCAGCTGTCGCACGAGGGTCTGGACGTGCGCATGCGGCAATTGTTTCCGGACGAGGCCGAGCGCAATGAACGCTATCCGCAATATCGCGAGCGGCTCGAGTGGGAATGCAAGACCATCATCGACATGGGCTTCCCCGGCTACTTCCTGATCGTGGCCGACTTCATCAACTGGGGCAAGCAGAACGGCGTGCCGGTGGGCCCGGGCCGGGGCTCGGGCGCGGGCTCGCTGGTGGCCTATTCGCTGGGCATCACCGACCTGGATCCCATCCGGTACGACTTGCTGTTCGAGCGCTTCCTCAACCCCGAGCGGGTTTCCATGCCCGACTTCGATATCGACTTCTGCCAGGACAACCGCGAGCGGGTGATCGAGTACGTCAAGCAGAAGTACGGCAAGGCGGCCGTCAGCCAGATCGCCACCTTCGGCACGCTGGGCGCCAAGGCCGTGGTGCGAGACGTGGGGCGGGTACTGGAAATGCCCTACATGTTGTGCGACGGCCTTTCCAAGCTCATTCCCTTCAATCCGGCCGATCCCTGGAGCCTGGAGCGCACCTTGTCGGACGAGCCGGCCTTCAAGGAACGCTACGACCAGGACGAAGAGGTGCGCGCCCTGGTCGACCTGGCCAAGCCGCTGGAGGGCCTGACGCGCAACATCGGCATGCACGCCGGCGGCGTGCTGATCGCCCCGGGCAAGCTCACCGATTTCTGCCCGCTGTACTGCCAGCCGGGCACCGACACCAGCGCTGTCTCGCAGTTCGACAAGGACGACGTCGAGGCGGCCGGACTGGTCAAGTTCGACTTCCTGGGCCTGCGCAACCTCACCATTCTGGACTGGGCCGTGCGCTATGTGCGCCAGTTCAACGAAGACAAGCGCGACTTCGACATCATGTCGCTGCCGCTGGACGACCTGGGCACTTATCAGCTGCTCAGCGAGGGCAACACTACCGCGGTCTTCCAGCTTGAATCGCGCGGCATGAAAGAGCTGCTGCGCAATCTGCGCCCCAGCACCTTCGAAGACGTGATCGCCATGCTGGCCCTGTATCGTCCGGGGCCGCTCGAATCGGGCATGGTGGTCGACTTCGTCAACCGCAAGCACGGCCGCGCCGAGGTCGACTACTTCCATACAGACCTGGAACCCGTGCTGCGCAGCACCTACGGCGTCATCGTCTATCAAGAGCAGGTGATGCTGATCTCGCAGATCATCGGCGGCTATACGCTGGGCGGCGCCGACATGCTGCGCCGGGCCATGGGCAAGAAAAAGCCCGAAGAAATGGCCAAGCACCGCGCCATCTTCGAAAAGGGCGCGGTCGAAAAAGGCTATGACGCCGACCTGGCCGTGAAGCTGTTCGACCTGATGGAGAAGTTCGCCGGCTACGGTTTCAACAAGAGCCACTCGGCGGCCTACGCGCTCATCGCCTACCAGACCGCCTGGCTCAAGGTGTACCACCCGGCCGAGTTCCTGGCCGCGACCCTGTCCTCCGACATGGACGACACCGACAAGGTGCAGATCTTCTGGAAGGACGCATTGGTCAATGGGGTCGAGGTGCTGCCCCCCGACGTCAATCACTCCAACTACCGCTTCGAGCCCGTGGCCGACCGGCATACCCAGGAAGGGCGCCCGCCGCGCACTATGCGCTACGGCCTGGGCGCTGTGAAAGGCACGGGGCAGTCGGCGGTCGAGGAAATCATCCGCGCCCGCCAGGAAGGCGGCCCCTACACCAGCCTGTTCGACTTCTGCCGCCGCATCGACCGCCACACGGTCAATCGGCGCACCATCGAGGCCCTGATCCGGGCCGGCGCCTTCGACGCCATCGACGAGAACCGCGCCGCGCTGCTGGCCACGCTGGGCAATGCCATCGAGGCGGCCGAGCAGGCCGAGCGCAGCGCCAATCAGGTCTCGCTGTTCGACGACGACAGCAACGACATCGTCGAGGGCGAGCTGGCCAAGGTGGCGCCTTGGGACCTGCAAACCAAGCTGACCGAAGAAAAGGCGGCGCTGGGATTTTTCTTCAGCGCGCATCTGTTCGATGCCTGGCGCGACGAAGTGCGCCGCTTCGCGCCCAAGCCCCTGGCCCGCCTGGAACCGGCCCGCGGCCTGCAGTGGTTCGCCGGCGTCCTGGCCTCGGTGCGCCCGCGCATGACGCGGCGGGGCAAGATGCTTTATGCGGTGCTCGACGACGGCTCGGCCCAGGTCGAGGTGGCGGTGTTCAACGAGCTTTACGAGCAGCATCGCAACCGCCTCAAAGAAGATCGCCTCGTCATCATCCACGGCAAGGTCAGCAACGACGACTATTCCGGCGGCTTGCGGGTGTCGGCCGAAGACATCTACGACCTGCAGCTGGCGCGCGAGGCGCGCGCCCGCGCTTTGCGCATCACCCTCAACGGCAATGCCGACGTGCAGCGCCTGCGGCAGGTGCTGGACCCGTTCCGCGCCGCCGACCAGGAGCAGGCGTCGGGCGTGCGGGTCGAAGTCTGCCTCGAGCGCGACGACTATCAGTGCGTGCTGCGCCTGGGCGAAGACTGGCGGGTGCGCATGGCCGACGACATGTTCGAGAAGCTGCATGGCTGGGTGTCCGCCGACAGCGTGGAGATCGCCTATCAATGAAGCCCTTGCGCATCGTCCACTCCGAGGCGGCGACCAGCTTCGGCGGCCAGGAGCAATACATCTACCAGATGATGACGGCCATGCGCGAGCGCGGCCACCATATGGAAGCCATCTGCCAGCCGCACGCCGTTCTGGCCCAGCGCCTGCGCGATGACGGCTTCACCGTGCACACCTTGCTGATGGACGGACCGGCCAACTTCGTGAAGGGCGTGGCGCGGCTGCGCAAAGTGCTGCGCCAAGGCCGCTTCGACGTGCTCAATACGCATAGCCGGCGCGACACCATACTGGCCGGCACGGCCGGCCGCCTGGCGGGCACTCCGCTCATCGTCCGCACGCGCCACCTGGCCAAGCGGGTGGGGTCGCTGCTGTCGTATACCGTCATTCCGCACCGCGTCACCACCGCCAGCAACTTCGTGCGCAACCATCTCATCGAGCGGGGCGTGCCGCCCGACCATGTGGCCACGGTCTATCCCGTGGTGAACCTGGTCAAGTGGGACCAGCCCTCTACGCTTCGCGATGAGCTCAAGCTGGCGCAGAACGACATCGTCGTGGGCTGCGTGGCCGTCATGCGGGCCAAAAAAGGCCATCGCGCGCTGATCGATGCCATGGAGCCCTTGATCCGAAGCCGGCCCAACCTGCACCTGGTGTTCGTGGGAGGCGGTTCGCCCGTCTTCGAGGAGGTCCAGGCCCACATTGCCGAAAAAGGCCTGGGCAAGCGCATCCATCTGCTGGGACGGCGCAGCGATGTTCCCAATCTGTTGGCGGGGTTCGACCTCTTTGCCCTGGCCACCGAGCAGGAGGCCTCGGGCACGGTATTCGTCGAAGCGGCCGCCGCGGGCCTGGCGGTGGTGGGCACGGACGTCGACGGTGTGCCCGAAATGATGGAAAATGGGACGACCGGCCTGCTGGTTCCGCTGCACGATCAAAAGGCCCTCACCGAGGCGTTGCGCACCCTCATCGAAGACCCGGGGCTGCGGCGTCGCATGGGCAGCGCGGGGCAGCGCCGCGTGCTGGACGAGGGCCGGTTCACGCCCCAGGCCATGGTGCAACGTGTCGAGTCCTGCTACGAGCGCTGGTTGAGCGAACGAAAATGAAAAAAGCCCATACGGTTCCCGTCCTGATGTACCACCACGTGTCGCCTTCCGACGGCGCCATCACCGTCTCGCCCAAGCATTTCGAAGACCAGCTGGCCTGGCTCTCCCGCCACGGCTACGGCTCGCTCACCACCGACGAGTTCGCCGCCCACCTGGCCGGCGAACCGGTGCCGGACAAATCCATACTCATCACTTTCGATGACGGCTATCTGGACAACTGGGTCCATGCCTTTCCGCTGCTCAAGAAGTATGGATACAAGGCGGTGATCTTTGTCGTTACCTCGTGGGTCAAGGACGGCCCCGTGCGCCCCATAGCGGGGCAGGGGCAGCCTCTGCCCGACACGCCGAGCCATGCCGAATGCGAGCGGCGCATCGCGCAAGGCGATTCCGACAGCGTGATCCTGCGCTGGAGCGAGATCAAGGCCATGCAGGAAAGCGGGTTGATCGAGTTTCACAGCCATACCCACACCCATACCCGCTGGGACAAAAGCGAACGCGCCCACGAAAAGAACGCGCTCATGGCGCAAGAGCTCCAGCAATCGCGCCAGGCGCTGCTCGAGAACCTGGGTTCGGTCTCCGAGCACTTCTGCTGGCCCCAGGGCTATTTCGACGCCGACTACGTGCGCACGGCCCAGCAGGCCGGCTTCAAGTATCTGTACACCACGCACGCCTTCGGCCAGAACCGGGCGGGCTCGGACCCGGCCCACATCCATCGCTTCGCCGTGCGCAACACCACGGGCGATTCAGTGGGGCGGCGCATCCAGGTGGCCGCGCACCCGGTCATCGCGCCGGTGTTCAACCGGTTCAAGCTCTGGAAGCGCGCACGCAGGCAAAGGGCATGACGCTCTCGGTCATCATCATCACCAAGAACGAAGAAGCGCACATCGGCGCGTGCCTCGATTCGGTGGCGTTTGCCGACGAGATCATCGTGGTCGATTCGGGCAGCGGCGACCGCACCTGCGCCATCGCCCGGGAGAAGGGCGCGCGCGTGGTCGAGACGACCGATTGGCCGGGTTTCGGCCCGCAAAAAAACCGTGCGCTCGACCTGGCCACACAGGATTGGGTGCTGTCCGTGGACGCCGACGAGCGGGTCACGCCCGAGCTGGCGCAGGCCATCGCTCAGGCCATCCGGCAGCCCGCGGCGCAGGCCTACCAGATCGCCCGCCTGTCCAATTTCTGCGGCCGATGGATCCGCCATAGCGGCTGGTGGCCCGACCATGTCCTGAGGCTGTTCAAGCGGGGCACGGCCCGCTTCACCGACGCGGCCGTCCACGAACGTGTGCAGGCCCAGGGGCCGGTCGCCACGCTCGACGCTCATTTCCTGCATTATCCCTATGCCGACATGGACGCCCTCATCGCCAAGGTCAACCGCTATTCGACCGACGCGGCGCGCATGATGCACGCAAAAGGGCGCCGCAGTTCGGTACCGGGCGCGGTGGGCCATGCAATCTGGACCTTCATCCGCATTTACTTGCTACGCAGGGGCTTTCTCGACGGCCGCGAGGGCTTCATTCTGGCGGCGACCGCATCGGCGGGCAGCTTCTTCCGCTACGCCAAGCTGTATTTTCTGGGCAGGGGCGAATGAAGGGCGCCGACATGATTCCCATCCTCATGTATCACCAGATCGGCCAGCCGTCGCCGCGCGGTACGCCCTACAGGGGCCTGACCGTGCATCCGGCCAGCTTCCGGCGCCAGATGGCGTGGATGCGCCGGCTGGGCTACCGCGGCCTGTCCATGCGCGACCTCATGCCTTATCTGCAAGGGCACAGGCAGGGCAAGGTATTCGGCATTACCTTCGACGACGGCTATGTCAATGTGCTGGCCAATGCCTTGCCCATATTGCGCGACATGGGTTTCACCTCCACCAATTATTTCCTTGCCCATCGCTTTGGCGGCAGCAACGAGTGGGACCGTGCGAACGGCGTCCCGCCCGCGCCCCTGATGTCGCTTGAGCAGGCGCGCGAGTGGGTGGCGGGCGGCCAGGAAGCGGGCTCGCATACCCTCGACCATCCGGATCTGCCCGAACTTCCAGAGGCCGCGGCCTTCGAACAGATCCACCGGTCGCGTCACGAGCTGCAAGAAGCCCTGGGCGCCGAGGTGACGGCGTTTTGCTATCCCTATGGCCACGAAACCCCCGCTCTGCGCGACATGGTGAGGCAGGCCGGCTACCTCAACGCCACCACCACCGGCGGCGGGCTGGCGGGGCCTGCGGACGACCTCTTCGGCCTGCCCCGAGTCACTGTCGCGCGCTCCACCCACATCGTGCGTTTCCTGCAGAAATGCCTGACCCGCCTCGAGGAAAAAAGACGACATGCCTGAGCGCCGCCTTCGGATCGCCTTCGTCGTGGACCGTTTCGGCAGCCGTTTCGGCGGCGCCGAAGCCTATGGCGTGGAGTTGATGCGCGAGCTCTCGTCGCGGCACGAGGTGACTGTTTTCGCCCGCGAATACGACGATGCCTGCGACCTGCGCCTGCCTTATGTCTCGCTGCGCAGCTGGAAGCACTGGCCCAGCTGGATGCGCGTGCTGCTGTTCGCGGTGCGGGCGCGCCGGCGCACGCGCAGCGGTTACGACATCGTGCATTCGCACATGAACGGCTGGTGCGGCCATATCGAGGTGGTCCATGTCACGCCGGTGCGCTACAACTGGCGCGTGCGGCCGCTGCCCTGGCTGAAGCGCGCACTATCCCGCGTCAGTCTTCGGGTCCAGACCTACCTGCAGCTCGAAGCGCGCCGCGTCGCGCCCCGGGCCGGCCACCGTACCGTCGCGGTATCGGGCCTGATTGCCGAGCAGCTGCGGCAGGCTTACGCCGATCTGCCGTCGGTGCCCATCATTCCCCCCGGCGTGATGCCGGCTTCCGAGGGCGACGCGGCAAGGCGGGCAGCCACCCGCCAGGCGCTGGACTATGCCGAGAATGATCTCGTCTGTCTGCTGGTGGCGCGCAACCCCTTGCGCAAGGGCCTGCCCGCCGTGCTCGAGGCGCTGGACCAACTGCCTCAGGACGTCAAGCTTCTGGTCGTCGGCGGCAATGCGGCCGTGCGCGAACATGTGGCTCGGCGCAATGCGGACGACCTGGTGTCCAGGGTGCGCCTGCTGGGCGAGACGCCCCACGTGGCGCAATACTACGAAGCGGCCGACGTCTACGTGCATCCCACCTTGAACGACAGCTTCGGCATGGCTCCGCTCGAAGCCATGTCGTTCGGGCTGCCGGTGGTGCTGAGCCCGGCGCCGTGGTGCGGCTTCGCGCAATACCTGGCGCAGGGGGACGAGGCGCTCATCCTGAACCATCCCGAAGATGCCGGACAGCTTGCCGCCGGCATCCGGCGCTTGATGGACGAGCCGGCATTGCGCCGGCGCCTGCGCGAAGGCGGGGCGCGCGTCGTGGCGCGCCACAGCTGGCCCCGCGTGGCGCAGCAGTACGAAGCGTTGTACCGCGACGTGCTGGCCGAGACCGCTTCGTCCACGAACGGCTGACCCATCTGTCATTTCGCATGAAAATCCTCATTACCGACATACACCATGGCAACGGCGGGGGCCACGTCACTTATGTTCTCAGCCTGCTGCGAGGGCTGAGAGGGCATTGCGACCTGACGCTGGCCTCGCCTGCCACCGGTCGCCTGTTCCAGCAGGCGCAGGCCATGGAGGGAATCCGGGTCCTGCCGGGGCTTTACACTTCGCGGCCGCTGACCCTCGTCAAGGAGGTGCTGCGCCTGAGGCGCTTCCTGGCGCGCGAGCGCTTCGACGTGGTGCACGTCAACGGCAGCGCGGACCATCGCCACGTGATGCTGGCGCGCCTGGGATTGCGGCATCGTCCCGCCATCGTGTGGACCAAGCACAACACCAACAAGGTGGACAGTGTCGGCAATCGCCTGCGCGCCCGATTGGGCACCGATCTTGCGATCGGCGTCAGCGAATACGTGGCGGCGCAACTGCGCGCCTCGGCCTACGGCCGATGTCCCGTCCATGCCGTGCATCATGGTGTGGATGCTATGTTCTTCGCACCGCCCGACGCGGGCGAGCGCCAGGCATATCGCGGGTCATTGTTCGGCGCGCTACCGGACGACGCCGTGGTCTTCGGCAGTACCGGAGGCACCGACCTGGAAAAAGGCTGGATGCTGCTGGCCCGGGCCGTCGCGGCGCTGCCCGCGCCGCAGCGCCGGCGAGTGCGCATGGTGGTCGCCGGCGATCCTCCTTCGGCATCCACCCTGGCCGAGCTTGCCCGGCTCGGACTGGATGCCGCCCAAATAGTCTTCCCGGGGCTCGTGAAGGACGTGCGGCCGGTCCTGGGCGCCTGCGACGTGGGGTTCGTGCTGTCGTACAAAGAGGCGGCCTCCTATGCCCTTTACGAAGCCATGGCCATGGGCTTGCCCGGCCTGGTGTCCGACGCGGGCGGACTGCCCGAAGGGGTGCGCGAAGGCGCCGAGGGATGGATCGCGCCGGCGGGAGACCTGACGGCGCTGACACAACGCCTCGAGTCGATTCTGCACGAGGACAAGACGACACTTGCCCGCATGGGGGCGTCGGCCAGGGCAAGAATCGAAGCGGCCTTTTCCGTGCCCGTCTTTTTGCGGCGCATGGAGGAAATCTATCGCGAGGCGCGCAGCAGGGTGGCCGTTGGCGGAGACGGCCGGCGGTAGGTTGCAAGGAGGCGGGTCCGCAAAGCCGCCGGGGTGCATCCGAAAGGGGGCTGCCGCCCAGGGCTCAGGGCCGGGTTTCCTGCTCCAGTCGCGTCAGCCAGCGCATGGCGTGTTCGCGCCCCGGTCCGCACATGGCCCGGCTCGGCTGCAGCGAGGCGCACACCGCGGGTCGCTCGGGCCGTCCGAACAGCATGCAGCGTTCGCTATCGTCCAGCTGTACGCAGCGCATTCCGGCGGGCTTTCCGAAAGGCATGCCCGGAATCGCGCTGGAAATGGACGGCGCGGTGCAGCATGCTCCGCAGCCTTCGCGGCACGAGGCGGCGGCTTCGTTCAAATCCAGCCCCGCAGCCAATAGACGAGCAGGCCGGCGTACTCCTTGATGATGGAGCGGGCTGCGAAAAAAGTGCGTTCGTCCGGCAGCCAGAAGGAAAAATCCGGATCGTTCGGCACCACGATCTGGGGCGCCGAAGGCGCGGCGATGGGGGTCAGGCCCTGTTTGCTGAAGACCGCCATGGCGCGCGGCATATGCAGGGCGGACGTCACCAGCAGCACGCGTGAAATATTGCGCTCTTTGAGGATGGGGGCCGAATACAGCGCGTTCTCATAGGTGGTGAAGCTCTTTTTTTCAAGCAGCAGCGCTTCGGACGGAACGCCGTCCCTGCGCAGGGCGCTGGCCATGAATTCGGCCTCGCTCTGGGAGCCCTCCAGCGCGGCGCCCGACAGCAGGATCAAGGGCGCGCGTTCGGCCTTGTACAGGATGGCCGCCGAGTCGGTCCGCGTCAGCGCTTTCTCGCGGTCGTAGGGCTGAAACCAGTTGAGGCGTCCCCCCGCCGTGTTGCCGCCCAGCACGACGATGGCCTGGGCCGCCGGCAGCTCGGAAGGGGGCGTATAGGGGTAAAGCTGCTCGAGCCTGCCCCCGGCCCACAGTGTGGAGGCCGGCAGCGACCAGAAAAGCCCCCATGCCACGCTGAGCGCGATCAGCGCGGCCGCGATGCGCCGCCGTCCCAGCATAAGCAGGACGACGGCGATGACGAGCAGCGTCACACACAAATTCAGCGGGATGATGAGGTTGGCGAAAAAGCTCGAAAAAGACATGCTTTACAGGACGGATTCTGTTGTGAGCCGGGTCGCGCAATCCAGCACTTCGGGCAGCCCGGGCCATCGATTGAGCGAACCCAGGCAGGTGGCGTGCGGAGACCAGGGCCCCGTGCGCTGCGTGTCGGTGACGCCGAAAAGGGTGAGCTGGCGCGCATTGGCGGCGGCCGCCAGATGCGAGACGCCCGAGTCGTTGCATATCACCAGGGCCGACAGCCGGGTCAGTGTAGCAAAAGCGCCCAGCCCCAAGGGCGGCAGGCAAAGCGCGGTGGGGGCGGCCTGCAGCGCCGCCTCGCGTTCGGATGCGGGCGGGCACATGGCGACGACGTGGCCTTGCTGCTGGAGTTCGCGGGCCAGCGCGTCGAAATGCGGCCAGACTTTGACGCGTCCCCGATGCAGGCCCGTCGCCGTGGGCGCGATCAGAATGAATCCGCCCGGAGTCAGGCCAGCCGCCCTGATGGCTTCCTGCGCCTGCTCTTCATGCTGCGCGGTGGTTTCCAGCCCCAATGTGGTGGGCAGGGTAGCGGGCAGCACGGGCAGCTTCCAGCGCTCGAGCGCCTGGCTGGCAAGCTGGAACCACGATTGGGCGGCATGCGTGCCCGGGCCCGGCTTGGAAATGGGCCAGCGCAGCAGCAGGCTGCGACCGTCGTCGCGATATCCCGCGCCGGGAATGCCGGCGAACTTGAATACCAGCGCGCTGGACAGTGAGTCGGGCAGGATCAGCCCGCGCGCATGCGTATGGCGGGCCTTCTTGCGGAAACTGGCCACGCGGGCCCGGTCCTCGCGCCAGCGCCCGCTCATTTCAATGAAGCCGGCCAGCTGGAACGCCGCGAGCAGGTCTCTGGCCCAGGGGCGCGCGCACACCACCACAGGCACCTTCGTGTTCAGCAGAGCGTGCAGGCAGGGCAGGCTCATGCATACATCGCCTATCCAGTTGGGCAGGCGCACGTAGAGGGCGGAATAATTGGGCATGGAGCGGGCAGTCAATGGGATTGGCGTCTATTATTAACCGTTTTTCAAGAACGTTAAAATGATACGTTCTTTGGTTTACCCATACAGAAGCGAGTCAGTCATTGAGTTCAGTCCCTTCCAGCCAGTCCTCGCATGCGGCGCCCGTTCGTTTCGAGATGTGGCGACGTATCTATTCCCGTCTGGGTCCCTACTGGAAGGCCGCCGTCGTCGCCACCTTGCTGATGAGCGTCAGCGCCGCCACGCAGCCGGGCCTGGCCGTGATCATGAAGCCTTTGCTCGACGAGGGCTTCACAGGGGCCAAGCCCTATTACATCTGGGCCATTCCTTTGGCCGTCATCGGTTTGATGCTGGTGCGCGGCCTGTGCACTTTCGCCAGCAACTATGTATTGGCGTGGGTTGCCAACAACATGCTGCTGGGCATTCGGCGCGAGATGTTCGAGCGTCTGCTGGGCCTGCCCGATGCCGAGTTCAAGCGCGGCGACACCGGCAGATTGCTGAACCGCTTCACCATCGACGCCAACAACGTCACCAGCCTGGCGACTGAAGTCATCACCGTCATCATCCGGGAAACCATGATCGTGGTGGCGCTGCTTGCGGTGCTGCTTTACATGTCCTGGCAATTGACGCTGATCGTGCTGGTCATGCTGCCGCTGTCGGTGCATGTATCGCGCATCTTCATCAAGCGCCTGCGCCGCATCAACCGCGACACCATCAACATGAATGCCGAGCTGACCCGGGTGGTGGGCGAGGCCATCGACGGTCAGCGCGTCATCAAGCTGTTCGACGGCTACGAGCGCGAGTCCAGCCGCTTCCAGTACGTCAACGGCCGCCTGCGGCGCTTCGCGATGCGGGCGGTTTCAGCTGATGCGGCCATGTCGCCGATCACCCAGTTCTTCGTGGGCCTGTCGGTGTCGGCGGTGATTGCGGTGGCCTTGTACCAGGCCAATACCGAAGGCCTGACGGTGGGCAGCTTTGCCGCCTTCATGGCCGCGCTGGGGCAGATCTTCGATCCGCTCAAGCGGCTGACCAACATCGCGGGGGCCATGCAGCGCATGCTGGTGTCCGCCGAGAGCGTTTTCGCGCTGATCGACTACGATCCCGAAGAAGACCGCGGCACGCATCGCTTCACCGGTCAGGCTCAGGGCCGGGTTGAATTCCGCAACATCGTCCACCGCTTTGCCGACGCTCAGGCGGATACGATTTCCGACGTGTCCTTCGTTGCCGAGCCGGGCCAGACGGTGGCCTTGGTGGGGCGTTCGGGCAGCGGCAAGACCACGCTGGTCAACATGCTGCCGCGCTTCGTCATGCCTACCAGCGGGCAGGTCCTGCTCGACGGCGTGCCCGTCGAGCAATGCACCCTGCGCAGCTTGCGCGCGCAATTGTCCCTGGTCAGCCAGGATGTCGTGCTTTTCGACGGCACAGTGGCCGAGAACGTAGGATATGGTTCCTTGCACGAGGCCAGCCGCGACGAGGTTCGCGCGGCGCTCGAAGCCGCCAACCTGGCCGAGTTCGTCGACAGCCTTCCCGAAGGCATGGACACGCAGGTGGGAGAAAACGCCAATACCCTGTCGGGCGGCCAACGCCAGCGCCTGGCGATTGCGCGGGCGCTCATCAAGAACGCGCCCGTCCTGATCCTGGACGAGGCCACCTCGGCTCTGGACAGCGAATCCGAGCATCAGGTGCAGTCTTCGCTCGAGCGCCTGATGTCCGGACGCACCACGCTGGTCATTGCGCACCGGCTGTCCACGGTGCAGAAGGCGGACAAGATACTCGTGCTGGACGGCGGGCGCATCGTCGAACAAGGCCGCCATGACGAATTGCTTTCCCAAGGCGGCCTGTACGCTTCTTTGTATCGCATGCAGTTCCGGGACGCGACCTGAGGCGATGCCGCCGATACAATCATTCCTCGAACAGCCACAGTCACCAGAACACAGCAAGGAACCTCGCGCCATGAAGAAAGCCTCCCTGTCGATTGCCACGGCATTGCTGCTGGCTGGATGCGCCGGCCCGAACCAGGGCATCGGCCTTTACCAGCTTGAGACCGCGCCGTACATGCGCGAAGACCGCAAGCTGCCCATGGATTTCGTCCAGATCCAGCGAGCCGTGTTCAAGCAGCAGGCCCGCTGCGGCTCGACCCTGCAGTTCAAGGTCGACGAGCAGCATCCCAGCTATGCGCGCGTCACCCAGCCCCTGGTCGAGGGCGCCGCGCCCGAAGACTGGGACAAGCAGCTGGTGCTGGGCCTGACCCTGCTGCAGAATTCATCGGCCAAGATATTGGGCGTCACCTTGCGCGAGGGCGACGAGCCGTCCACGCGGGCGCGGCTCTACAGCTATTACGCGCCCGGCAAAGAGCGGGTCAGGGCGATCTACAACGCCCTGTTGCATCCCGACCTGTGCCCGGGCGAGACGCCGCCCGAGAAGCCGGAAGAAAAAGAGGGTTCCCGCGACCGCTGACGCTGTCAGGACGGTGGGGTGTCGGTTCAAGCTCTTTAGCGTTTGAGCGGGGTATGAACGCCTGAGGTCCAGGCTGCGTCGTCACCCGTGGCTCAGATCAGCACAATATCGTATTGCTCTTGCGAGTAAGAGCCCTCAAGCTCCAGCGAAACCGGCTTGCCGACAAAGTCTCCCAGCATGGCCAGGTGGGCGCTTTCTTCTTCGAGAAAAAGGTCGATGACGGCCTGCGAGGCCAGGATGCGGAATTCCTTGGGATTGAACTGGCGCGATTCGCGCAGGATTTCGCGCAGAATCTCGTAGCACACGGTTCGAGCCGTTTTGACCACGCCGCGCGAGTCGCAGGTAGGGCAGACTTCGCACAATTGATGCGCCAGCGAATCGCGGGTTCGCTTGCGGGTCATCTCCACCAGGCCCAGCTGGCTGAACCCGCTGACCGTCATGCGCGTGCGGTCCTTGCGCAAGGCCTTGTTCAGCTCGCTCAGCACAGCCTCGCGATGCTCGGCGTCATCCATGTCGATGAAGTCCAGGATGATGATGCCGCCCAGATTGCGCAGCCGCAGCTGGCGGGCCAGGGCCACGGCGGCTTCCAGGTTGGTCTTGAATATGGTGTCGTCGAAGTTGCGCCCGCCGACGTAGCCCCCGGTGTTCACGTCCACCGTCGTCAAGGCTTCGGTCTGGTCGATGATGAGATAGCCGCCTGACTTCAGCTCTACCCGGCGCGACAGGGCGCGGGCGATTTCCTCGTCGACGTTGGCGGTGTCGAACAAAGGCCTTTCGCCGCTGTAGTGCTTGATGCGGTTCACCACCGAGGGGGTGTAGGTGCCGGCCCATTCCACGAGTTTCTGGGCTGTGCTGCGCGAGTCCACGAAAATGGTGCCCGTTTCCGGGCCGACCATGTCGCGCAGTACGCGCTGGGCCAGGGTGAGGTCGCTGTGCAGCAGGGCGGGGGCCGGCTGCGTCTTGGCCTTGCCCTGGATGCTGCTCCAGAGTATGCGCAGATAAGAGATGTCGGCTTCCAGCTCCTGGTCGGTCGCGCCTTCGGCCTGGGTGCGCACGATGAAGCCGCCGTTCTCTTCGGCCGGGCGCAGGCGCTGCACCCGCTCGCGCAGGGAAATGCGGTCTTCTTCGGAGTCTATCTTCTGGGAAATGCCTATATGGGGATCGTGGGGCAGATAGACCAGCATGCGCCCGGCAATGCTGATCTGCGTGGAAAGCCGGGCCCCCTTGGTGCCCAAGGGGTCCTTGATCACCTGGACCATCAGCGGCTGGCCCTCGAAAAGCAGCTTTTCGATCGGGGTGTGCGCCATGCCGGCGGCTCGCTCGCTGCGATTCTGGCGCAGGTCGGCCACATGGATGAAGGCGGCGCGCTCCAGACCGATGTCGACGAAGGCGCTTTGCATGCCCGGCAGCACCCGAACCACTTTGCCCAGATACAGATTGCCCACGTGGCCTCGCTGTATGCTGCGCTCGACGTGCAGTTCCTGCACCGCGCCCTGTTCGACGATGGCGACGCGTGTTTCAAAAGGCGTTACATTGATGAGTATGTCTTCGGTCATGTCTGTTCTCTATGGGCGCTGCCGGCCAATAGCACTGTAAAAGCCGACCCCTGCAAGATACAACAAAAAGCCGGCCATAAAGGGCGTCCATAAAGAGATCGTCGGAGCAAAAAAAATATTTCATTGCGATGAAAAAAATATTTCCTGTATCCGATCAAGGGGTTAAGGGCGGCGGGGGCGGTTTTGGGGCGGGCAGGCGGGTGGAAGGGGCGGATTTGCAGTTGCACGGGCTAAAAATGCTTGCTATAGTTACGTTCTTTCGCAGCCACCTGCATCAGGGTTAACCCCAAGGGGTAGTTTGATGCAGGAACGTGATTCAGGAAAGTGATGTTCGGGCCGCGATGCCGCAAGGCGGTTTTAAAAGCAGGGTGTGTTGTTGGCGCCTTGGGTTTTAAAGCCGGCGAGAGCGGGGCAGGGCAGGTTGGTGAAGGCGGTAGCGGTGCTAGACCAGAAGGTCCCACACAAAACCGGTTCACTTGACAAGCTAAAAAAACTGCTTCATAATCTCGTTTCTTTGCAGTAACGCAGTACTTGCTCTTTAACAACGAAACAACCGAT
>NZ_PDUW01000011.1 GCF_003545815.1 Pusillimonas caeni | reverse complement strand
GCGAGATACGTGAAGACATAAACGGCTCAACGGCCGGGCAGGAAACCTGAGCTTAAGAAAAGCGCATCGACGCTGATTGAGTTCTTAGGCTTGCCCGGCGCGGCTCTCATCATGGAGCGGGGATGGAACCCCAACTGACTCCGGATAGATTCAAGCAAGCCTAATTTACGTCAACACCGTCACGCTTGCAAAATGCGGGCTGACCATAGATTCTTTAGCGCCGCCGGAGGGGCAGAGCCTGGGCCGGACGTTGGAGGGCGCTGCCTCGGTCCGCCCGACCGGCCGGCCCAGGCTCTGCCCCTCCGGCGGCGCTTTAGAACACAATAGAAGCCCTGCAAAACAAGGCCAGCGCCAATTTAGAACCCAACAAAGAGACCCAGAGAAGTAAGCTCAGCGCCACCTTGGAACACAGCAAAATCACGGCAACATAGAAGACCAGCGCCGCTTATAAAAAGACGATCGACTCAGCTCTCAGCCTGAAGAGCAGCATGCGCCGGTGCGTCATCCAGCAACCCAGCCCCATGCAGCGCCTTGACCTCTTCCCAGGCGCGGCGGATGAAACGGGCGGCCTCGACGTTCTGCTCGAACAGGTTGTACTTGGCGTTCAAGGCATAGTCGGGCAGATTGATCATCTCGGTCGTGATGTAGCGCAGGGGGCTGTCCGCATGCGTGATGTGGTAGCGCATGGCCCGGCGTATCGCCTCTTTCGAGGGCTCCACCATGTAGGCGTGCCAGGGCGAATGCCACTCGCCCGGCTCGGGGCGCGTGATGGGATACTGGATGCCGCGGCCATTCGAACCATCTTCGTTCACATGCCATAGGTTCTTGGGCTGATTGGGACCCACCGTGCGCAGCTGCGTCCACTTGACGATGCCCAGATCGAGCCATTGCTGGCACAGCGAATCGTGGGCGAAAGGGTCCAGCACCATGTCCCCGGCCTCGACCGCTTCGCGGCATTCGGAGATGTCCAGCTCTTGCGGATCGCCGATCTTGAAGATGGCGTGGCTGTAGTCCATGGTGTAGTTGAACGGTATGCCCCGCGCCATGATGCGCTGCGCGATCGGCGTGACGCGGGCGAAGGACTCCGTCCACATATTGACGTGCAATTCGAACGAGGGCTCGACGCCCAGCTTCATGCCGACGTCGTAGGCGTCCAGATAATGATCGACGATCTCGTCGTCGGTCAGCACGTGCCCATCGGCATGATGGGTGAAGGTCATGATGTTGTGGCAGGTGGCCCCGACTTCCTGGCAGATCTTCAGGTTGTCGTGCAGCAGCGCCTCGTCGCGGCCCAGCATGTAGAACCAACTGCAGGTGTGCACCGGCAGATCGTACTTCTGCATGGCCTTTTCGTACTCGCCCTGGTTGCTGCGCAGCGGCAGGCGGTCGAAATAGTCGAAGACGCCCGCCTCTTTCACCAGCCTGAACTGCTCGTCGATGGAATGCTCTTCGAGCGACACCGGCCTGTCGATCGACGAGGCCTGCGCGCCGCGTCCATTGCATCCCAGCAAGAAGGGAAAATCATCTTTCATGTGTTTTGTCTCCGTCCGGAACAGTTGTTGCAGCGGCAAGCCCGCGCCCGTGGACGCGGGCTTGCGGGCATGGTGCAGAAAAACGAGAAGGCGGCCCCGCTTGTGTTGCCGGGGCGGGCCATGGTCAGGCGTGCGAAGGCTCGGGCTGCGCGATTGTCGCTGCGCCCTGGCTGCGCTCGGTCTTGATCCATTCTTCGACCATCTTGCGCATGCGTATCGGCGAGGCGTCGATGGCCAGCCGGACCGGAGTGGGGTTGACCGAGCGCTGCTCGTTCTGGTGAATGGCTTCGAGTATGGTCTTGTCTTCGTTGAAAGCCACGCGGAACTCGGCGGACAGCTTCTTGTTGGTTTCTTCGTCGGCCTTGAAATTCTTGACGTGCAGCCAGTGGTCGATGGTGGTGTTTTCGTCGACCGGCGTCATGAAGTGACAGGCGTAGATCTGGATGCAGTCGTCGCGATTGCCCTCGGGCGCGCCGGTGCCGGTGGGCGCGCTGCCGAAATCGATGACGGCGATGCTGGGCGCCGTGTAATGGTAGTAGTGCCAGCGATCGACGTTGGTGGTGAAATTGCCGAACTTCTGGAACAGGGGTATGGCGGGAGAATCATTGATCCAGCGCCACGTGACGAGGCCGTCCGGAGTCTGCTTCATCTGCACGGGAATGTCCTCGCCCGCGGGGGTGCCCAGGGTGCTGAGGTGAACGAAGCTGACGTGGGCGGGGTCGCACAGGTTGTCGCACAGGTTCAGGTAATGGCAGCCGATCTCCAATGCATCGCCCTCGGCCGAGCTCCAGGCCGGGTCGTGATACTGGGGCAGGTTGTACACCAGCGAAGTGTCGGCCTTGGCCGGGTCGCCCATCCAGATCCAGACCAGGCCCATGTTTTCATGGGTGGGATAGGTTTCGACGGCCGGGCTGCCGACGATGCGCTGGCCCGGTATCCGGATGCAGGCGCCGGAACAATCGAAAGTCATGCCATGGTAGCCGCACTCGATCGAATCGCCCTTGAGCCGGCCCATGGAAAGCGGCGCCATGCGATGCGGGCAGACGTCCAGATGGGCCGCCACCTGGCCGGTGCTGCTGCGGTACAGCACGATGTCCTTGCCGACGATGCGGCGCTTCGCCAGCTCGTATGAAATGTCGCGCGACCAGGCAATGGGATACCAGGTGTTCAGAACGTAATCAGCCATGATGTGTCTCCAGATGCAGAGGTTTGCGCCCCGCCGCCCGCCAAACTGCCCGGCAGCCGGGGCCCGAACCGCCAAGTTTATTTAGTACTCACTACATTAGCGTATAATATACTGGAAGGCGCCTGATGTGGCAAACTGTTTTTTTTCGCCCTCTCCGGGCCGCCCGAGGCGAAGGCGCCCCACCACTTTGAGCGAGCCATGAACACCAACGACGAAGACATCCGAGGCAGCACGGCATTTGACGCAAGGTCCGAGGCCCCCGGCCCGGAGCCGGCCAAACGCAAGTCCCGGCCCCGGTCGGCCAAGACCACGCGCGAGAACATTCTGCGGGCGGCCAAGAAGATTTTTTCCAAGGACGGCTACGACGGCGCCCGCGTCGACAAGATCTCGAAGGCGGCCAAGTCGTATGACAGCCTCATCTACTATTACTTCGGCAGCAAAGAAAAGCTGTTCGTGGAAGTGCTGGAAGGGGCGTACAAAGACATTTTCGAGGCCGAGAAGAATCTCGAGCTCGACATGGAAGACCCCGTGGGCTCGCTGCGCAAGATCATCGAGTTTCCCTTCCGGTATTACCTCGCCAACCCCGAGGTGATCACCCTGCTGGGCACCGAGAACCTGCAAAAGGGCAAACACATCGGCAAGTCGCGCACCGCCGACCAGTACGCGCTGCCCGCCATCTCCATTCTCGAGGAGGTCATCCAGCGGGGCGTCGACAAAGGCCTGTTCCGCAAGGGCGTCAACTGCCGCAAGCTGTACATGGCCATGACGGCGCTGGGCTATTTTTATGTTTCCAACCGCTATACGTTCTCGGCCTTCCTGAACGTCGACCTCATGGACGCCGAAAAGATCGACGGCTGGGCCAGCTACATGAGCGACCTGCTGCTGGATTCGGTGCTGAAGAAATAAGCCGGGTTAGGGCCTGTTCCGCAAGGGCGTCAACAGGCCCTAGATGGCTTTCAGGGCCCGCAGCTCGGCCACCCGGGCGGCGTCCACGCCCAATTCGGCCAGCACCGCCTCGGTATCCTGGCCCAGTTCAGGCGGCGCCGAATCATAGTGGATGGGGGTCTCCGAAAACCGCATCGGGCTGGCCACCAGCCCCACTTTGCCGTAGCGCGGCGAATCGACGTCGACCCGAACCTGCCTGGCCCGGATGTGCTCGTCGTCGAATACCCGGTCGACCGTGTTGATGGGCCCGCAAGGGAAGCCATGGCGAGTGGCCAGTTCGCACCACTGGTCGATGGTCTTGGCCTGGATGCGCTCCTGCAGCAGCGGGATGAGCTGTGCCCGGTTGTGCACCCGGTCGGCGTTGGTGGCAAAGCGCGCATCGCCTGCCAGCTCGGGGCAGCCCGCGGCCTGGCAGAAGTTGGCGAACTGGGTGTCGTTGCCGATGGCCAGCATCACATGGCCGTCGGCGCAGGAAAACGGCTGATAGGGCACGATGGAAGGATGGGCGCTGCCCAGCCGGCCGGGCACCTGGCCCGCGATCAGGAAGTTGCTGGCCTGGTTGGCCAGTGCGGCCACTTGTACGTCGAGCAGCGCAACGTCGATGTGCTGCCCCTTGCCGCTGCGGCCGCGATGGTGCAGCGCCGCCAGGATGGCGGTGGTGGCGTACAGGCCGGTCAGGATGTCCACCACGGCCACGCCCACTTTTTGCGGCCCGCCGCCCGGCGCCTCGTCGGGTTCGCCGGTGATGCTCATGAGCCCGCCCATGGCCTGGATGAGGGCATCGTAGCCGGGGCGTGCGGCATAGGGGCCGGTCTGGCCGAAGCCGGTGATGGAGCAATAGATCAGGCGCGGGTTGATCTCGGACAGCGTTTCGTAGTCGAGCCCGTATTTCTTCAGGCCGCCCACTTTGTAGTTCTCGACCAGGATGTCGGCTTTCTTGACCAGTTCGATCAGCACGGCGCGGCCCTGCTCGACGGTGAAGTCGAGCGTGAGCGAACGCTTGCCGCGATTACAGCAGAAGAAGTAGGCAGCGTCGCCGGCGGCGCCGTCGCTGCCGATGGCAAAGGGGGGCCCCCATCTGCGGGTGTCGTCGCCCGTCTCCGGGCGCTCGACCTTGATGACGTCGGCGCCCAGGTCGGCCAGATTCTGAGTGGACCAGGGCCCCGCCAGAATGCGCGACAGATCGAGTACCACCACATCCTGCAATGCTGCTGTCATGTCTTGCCTTGATCCCTTGACTCGGTCAGTGCCGCTCGATGGCCGGAAGCTCGGTGGCCGGCGGCGTGTTGCGGCTGCGCTGGCAGCGCACGATGCCGTCGATGATGACCATGCCGATGCCCGGCAGGTCGCCCAGCTGCACGCTTTCCAGCAGCGTCGACGCGGCCGTGTGCTGCGCGCGGTCCATGATGACGAAGTCGGCCGCGCGCCCTACCTCGATCAGGCCGCAGTCGAGGTCGCGCATGCGGGCGGTGTTGCCTGTTGCGAAACAGAAAGCAATCTCGGCGGGAATGTCGGCAAGGCTGGAAAGCTGTGAAACCATGCGCAGTATACCCAGCGGCTGCACGCCCGATCCGGCCGGGCCGTCGGTGCCCAGGATGACCCGGTGCAGGCATTTGAGCTCGTGGGCGTGGCGGGCGGTAAGGATGGCGATGCGCTCGTTGCCGTTGTGGACGATTTCGATGCCCCGGCTCGAACGTTCGCACAGTTCGCACACGTGCTTGTAAGGCAGGGAGGTATGGCCGCCGTTGATGTGGCCGATGATGTCGGCATCGGCTTCCAGCACCACGTCCTTGTCGATCAGGCCCGAACCCGGAATGGAGGGCCCGCCCGTATGGATGGTGCTCTGGATGCCGTACTTGCGGGCCCATTCGACCATCTGGCGCGCCTCGTCGCCGGCCTTGACGCTGCCCAGGCCGATTTCTCCCAGCAGCTTCACGCCCGCGTCGGCCAGTTCCTTGAAGTCGGACTCGACCATGCCTTTTTCGATCACCGGCGCGCCCGCCAGCACCTTGACGCCGCCCGGCCGGGCGTTCTCGAAGGCGCGCTGCGAGGTGATGGCCAGGGCCTTCAGGCCCAGGATGTCCTTGGGGCGGCCGGGGTAGTGCACTTCGCCGGCCGAGATCATGGTGGTCACGCCGCCGTTCAGCGACGAGTCGATCCAGCCCAGCTGGCCTTGGCGCGGCGTCCAGTCGCCGGCCACCGGATGCACGTGCGAGTCGATGAGGCCCGGGGACAGCGTGGTGCCGCGGCAATCGATGACGGTCTTGGCGCCCTCGACGTCGCAGTCGGCGTACTTGCCGACCGCCGCGATGCGGCCGTCGTCCACGACGATGGTGTCGGCATCGAGTATGGGCTTGTCCAGATCGCCCGACAACAGCAGGCCGATGTTCTTGATGACGACTTTTCCTGATTTCTCCACTGCAGCGGCGGTGGCCATGTTTACTCTCCTTTCTGTGTCGATGCGGGACGCCGCATCGCGTCCGCCGGCCCATGGCCGTGATCGCGATGCGGCGCGCTGCGGCCTAGCGCAGGCCGTCCTCGCCCTTGATCTCGCTGACCTGCAAACCGCCCACGCGCGGCAGCGGCCGGCCCGAATCGGTGACCGCGACGGCGACCACGATCTCGTTGGCGCGAGGCGCATCGGAAACGCGCGCTTCGACCGCGTCGAAATGGCTGCGCACGAACGCCGCGTCCTTGTGGCCCAGCGGCACGTCGATGGCCGCCCCGATGCCGCCCATTTTTTTGGACGAGGGTACCAAGGCCGCGCCCTTCTGGACCGCCTTGCGCAGCGGCGCGCCGAGCTTGGGATGCAGGATGGCGGCGGCATGCTCGAGCTCGCCCGCCTCGCCGACGATGGCCGCCTTGCCATAGCTCTCGGCCTGTTCGGGCTGGATGCCCAGGGCCTTGACGCACTGTTCGCCCAGAAGGCCGCCCAGCTCTTCGCCGATGGCGGTCAGCTCGTCGAGGTTCTCGGCGTAGCGCCCGGAATAGGGATTCTCGATGACGGCCATGGCGACCGCGCGGCGGGTCGCCGGCTCGATGCGCCGACCCATTTCGACGCGGGTTTCATCGACCACGACCACCAGTTTGCGGATGTTTGCTGACATGTATTTCTCCTCGTGTATTCAATGTTGCCACATGGCCCGGATCGATCGCTACGACCGGGATGCGGCGATCAACGCAGGCCGTCGTACTTGCTGATCTGTTCCGGGCGCAGGCCGCCCACGCGCTGGTGTATGCGTTCGCCGGTCGTCATGACCAGGACGAACACGATCTCGTCCGCCGCCGGCGCCCCCGGCACATGGACCTCCATCGCGTCGAAATGGCCACGCACATAGCTGGCGGTGACGTGGGTGAGGGGAACGTCCAGCCGGGTGCCCGGGCCACCCACTTTCTTGGTGGACGGCACGATGGACAGGGCGCGGCCCATCTCCAGGCCCTTGGGGCCGGAGCTTTGGCCCTGCTTGTAGGACGAGCGGTCGCCCTTCCATCCCAGCAGTTCGCGCATGGCGTAGCCGCCTGGCACGTGCCACAGCGCGCCATGCTCGAGCTCGCCGGCGCCGCCGACGATGGAGCCCTTGCCATAGCTCTCGATATCGTCGGGTTCGACGCCCATGGCGGCCACCAGCCGCCTGGCCATGTCCAGCCCTACGTCGTTGAGCTCTTCCATCATGGGCAGGATGTTCTCTTCGTAGCGCCCGGCGTAGGGGTTCTTGAGCACCGCCGCGACCGTGCCGCGGATCAAGGGCTTTTTATCCCTGGGCCCGAACTCGTGGAAGATGGTCTCCACTTCGGTCAGGACCTGGCGTACTTCGATCAAGTCAGACATGGCTTTCCTTTTGTCGTTGCATTCCGGAGAGGCTGGCGCGCCCCTCCATCGCTTTGAATTGAGTGAGCGGGCGCGGGCCGGACTCCAGCGCATCCGGACCGCAGGCGATGCCCACGGTGCGCACCGAGCCTTGCAGCATCAGTACCGCCCCATGGATAGAGCCGTCGTCGCACAGGCGCTGCGCATAGGCGGCTCCGAAGCCGAGCGCCTGATCGATGGCGGCGCGAGGCAGCGGCCCCACGTCCACGGTGACGAGGCGGGAGCCCAGGTCGGTGTCGTCCTTGAGCGTGTCGGCCGGCGCGCGCCGTACTGCGGCATGATCGACGAACACCTGGTTGGCGACCAGCGTGGCGGCCACATCGGCCTGGGCCGCGTCGGCAGCCAGCACCGTCACGCTGTCGGCGATGCCCATGCTGAAGCTGCGACCGCGCCATCCGCTGGTGGCGACGCCGCGCACCGGCATGCCGGCCGTGATTTCGAAGGCCCCGTCCAGGCCCGGCGGAAGGTGGCCGACACGGCCCAGGTCGGAGAACAAGCCGATGCGATACGTCCGGTCCGGCCCGATATGCAGCGCAATGTCGCCGCCGTTGTTGATATAGGCGCGTTCGATGCCTGCCTGAGCCGAAAAGAAACCGATGAGCTCGTCGGCCACCGAGCCCGCCACGGCGGCCATCGGCGTCACGAAGACCTGCGCGGCATAAGGCCGGCATGCCGCAAGCATGCGGGCGGCGACCCGGCCTTGCGCTTGTGTGCCCTGCCCGGCAGGCCTGCGCAGCCAGGCCAGTTCGCCGGCGAGTTCGGGCAGTATCTGCGTGAAGCGCTGCCAGGCGCCCGGAATGGCGGCGTGGACGGCGTCCGAAGACCCATCGACGCCGATGACGAGGTCGATGGGCCCATGCTGGAAATGCCAGCGGCCGTCCTGCAGCATCGCGCATGCGGCCCCCGACGGATGGGGGGCCGCCACGGCGGCCGCCATGGAGGGAATGGACACAGGCCTGCTCACGCCCGTCCTAGCCCAACACGGGCTTGCCGGCGATGGGCCAGGGGCTTGCGCCGTCGACCCAGTCGATGATGCGGTGGTTGGCCCTGGCCAGCACGTCGCCGATGGCCTGCACGTCGCCTACGTGACCGCCCAGGCGCTCGTAGTCGCTGAGCCGCATGCTGAACTCGATGGGGGCCACGATGGCGGGCGTGGGCACATAGCCGAAAGAGTTGTCGGGCATGCGCATGACGTCGACCATGACGGTGATGCCGCCGCCCGCCCAGATGTAGGCAGGCGCGCCGCCGCAGGTGACGTTGACCAGGGACTTCTTGATGGAATTGGTGAGCCAGATGGGGTTTTCGGTGACGCCGGCGCGCAGGGACCCCCCCGCCCCGCCGAGGAACAGGACACTGGCCAGCGACGGCTCGCAGTTCTCGCCGATGCGGTCGACCGTTTTCTGCAGGGGCGCGGGCATGGGCTTGCGCTGCGGCTGCAGGGAGTCGTCCAGTTCGTAGTATTCGGCATGCTCGCCCGTGGTGGAGGTGATGAGCAGGCGCAGGCCCGGCCGGGCCACTTCGGGGTCGAAGCCCTCGATGATGGAAAGGGGGTCGGAGATGTCGGTGCCGCCCCAGCCGTTGCCCGGGTTGGCCACCTGAAAGTAGCGCCCCGGCGTCGACTTGCGCCCCTTCATCTTGATGCCCGAGAGCGGAATGTCCAGGCAGCGGCCGGCCTGGTGCTCGGTAAGCACGCCGGTGATGTGGTCGTCCACCACCACCACCTCGTCCGTATGGCCGTACCACTGCTTGGCGAAAATGCCGATGGCGGCCGATCCGCAGCCCACGCGCATGCGTTTTTCTTCGACGCCGTCGACGATGGGCGCCTTGCCCGCCTGCACCACCAGCTGCGCCCCGCCGTCGATGCTGAGCTCGACCGCCTGCTTGTTGCCCAGCGCCATCATCACATCGCAGGTGATGCGGCCTTCTTTCTTGCTGCCGCCCGTAAGGTGGTGCACTCCCCCCAGGGAAAGCATCTGCGAGCCGTATTCGGCCGTGGTGACGTGGCCGACGATCTCGCCCTTGTGGCGGATGTTGGACTGCTCGGGGCCCAGGTAGCGGTCGGTGTCGATCTTTACCTTGAAGCTGCAATAGCTGAATATGCCTTCTGTCACCACGGTGACCATGTCGACGCCGTCGGCCTTGGAGGCCACGATGAAGGGCGCGGGCTTGTAGTCGGGATAAGTGGTTCCCGAGCCGACGCCGCTGACGAACAGGTCGGTTTCGGGCACCAGTCCGGTGGCCGCCGACGCCTCCTGCACGGCGACATCGCCCTCGGCCCGGGCTTCCGCCTCCAGGCGCGAGGCCGGCGACGCGGGCGGCCCGAAGGGACGGCGCATGAGAATGACCGGGTCGATGCGCGTCAGTACTCCCTCGACGTTGCCCCAGCGATCACAGGCGCCCGTGCGGCCCTCGGTGATCTGGCACAGAACCGGACAGGCATTGCACTCGACCTTGTTGGCCGCCATGTTGGCGCTGCGCGGCTTGGACTTCTCGAGCACGGTGGGGCCGGGCGTGGACGGCATGGTCTCGTCCAGGTTGTCGGAGCTGTGGTCCACTTTGGTATGTTCGGTCATTGCCGGCGACTCCTTGCTTGGGTATCGAACCGCGCCACATCCAGGCCCGGTGACGCCATCCGCCTGAAAACTGAATGTAGTGCTTACTATAAATTGTAGTGGTTACTACATTTACTGCTTGATATTAGCGTAAAAGCCATGGCGCGACAAGACGGTTTCAACCCTTAGAGTTCGGCTCGTTGCGCGACGGCCGTTTACTCAGGCAGCTTGAGCAGCACGCTGCGCAGGACGGTGTCGGTGATGACGGATTTCCAGTGCTCGAGCTCGCCTTTGCCGCGCAGGTCGGAGTTCAGGAAGACGCTGAGCGTGTAGCGGTTGGACAGATAGAAATAGCCCAGGGCCGCGATCTCGATGTAGAGGTCGCGCGCGGTCTTGTCGGAGCGGAACAGGCCCAGCTGGACGCCCGAGCGCAGGACGTCGTCCAGGATGGCGACCGCGGGCGAGGACAACTGGCTGGCGCGCGCCGACTTCTTGATGTGCCTTCCCTTGAGCAGGTTTTCGCTGTTGAGCAGGGTGATGAATTCAGGATGGTCGAGGTAGTACTGCCACACGAAATGCACGACGGTGGTCAGCGCATCGACCGGCTCGCTCAGGTCGATGTCGATCTTTGCTTCGGCCTCGTTCATTTTTTCGTAGGCCGTTTCCAGTACTTCGACGAACAATTGCGCCTTGCTGCCGAAGTAGTAGTAGATCATGCGGTCGTGGGTGCGCGACAGGCGCGAGATGCTTTCGATCTTGCCGTCGGTGAAACCGTTGCGCGCGAAGACGCGGGTGGCCGCCTTCAGGATGGCCTCGCGGGTCTTGTGGGCGCGGACCTGGGTGGCCACGTGTATCGAAGCCTTGCCCCGCACGCCCTCGGCCGAGCTTTTTCTGCCCCCGGCGCGCTTCGAGGCAGACGCCCCCTTGGAAGGCGGCAAGCGGGCGTCGGAAGGCACGGCGCGCGGGCCTTCTTCGGGGGCGATGGCTTTCTTGCGCGCGTTGGTGGGCATGGGCATGAAGGCTTGAGGGTTCAGACCCATCCAGATTCTACCTAACAAAAAAATGTAGTCAATACCGAAAAATTTGGTGTTTACTACATTCATTGAATACACTACGATACGCCGGAAATCATCGTCCGAATCCATTTTAAGATAGGTTCACCATGACCCACGTCGTCACCGAAGCCTGTATACGCTGCCGCTACACCGACTGCGTCGACGTCTGTCCCGTCGACTGTTTCCACGCCGGCCCGAATTTCCTCGTCATCGATCCCGACGAATGCATAGACTGCGCCGTGTGCGTGGCCGAGTGCCCCGTCGAGGCGATCTACGCCGAAGAAGACCTGCCGGCGGACCAGACGCACTTCATCGAGATCAACGCCGAGCTGGCCCAGCAATGGGAGGTCATCTCCCGCAGCGTGGGCCCGCTGCCCGATGCCGAGGAATGGAAGGACAAGACCGGCAAGCTGGACGAGCTGGAACGCTGAAACAGGCAATAGCGCCTTGGCTGCGATAGGCAGTATTCTGTCATCCCTTCGCACACCCAAACGGAAACCGCCCCATGCACGAGAATTGGATCGCCGGACAATGGACCGGGAGTGACAACGTTCAGCAGAACATCAATCCGTCGGATCTGTCCGACGTCGTGGGCGAGTACGTACGCGCCAGCGCCGCCGACGTGGACATGGCGCTGGAAGCCGCGCACGCCGCCTGGCCCGCCTGGTCGCTCAGCACGCCGCAACAGCGCTTCGACGCGCTGGACATGATCGGCAGCGAACTGCTGGCGCGCAAGAGCGAACTGGGCGAACTGCTGGCGCGCGAAGAAGGCAAGACACTGCCCGAAGGCATCGCCGAGGTGGGCCGCGCGGGCCAGATATTCAAGTTCTTCGCCGGCGAAGCGCTGCGCATCGAAGGCGAGTCGCTGGCATCGGTGCGCCCGGGCATCCAGGTCGAGGTGTCGCGCGAACCCATCGGCGTCGTGGGCATCATTACGCCCTGGAACTTCCCCATCGCCATCCCCGCCTGGAAGATCGCGCCCGCCCTGGCCTATGGCAATTGCGTGGTGTTCAAGCCGGCCGACCTGGTTCCCGGCTCGGGCTGGGCGCTGGCCGAGATCATCAGCCGCAGCGGCCTGCCCGCCGGCGTGTTCAATCTGGTCATGGGACGCGGCTCGATCGTGGGCGCCGCCTTCATCGAAGACCCCCGCGTCGAGGCCATTACCTTCACCGGCTCCGTGTCCACCGGCCGCCAGGTGCTGCAGCAGGCGGCGGCCCGCCAGAAAAAGGTGCAGCTCGAACTGGGCGGCAAGAACCCGCTGGTCGTGCTGGACGACGCCGACCTCGAGGTCGCGCTCGACTGCACCATACAGGGCGCTTTCTACTCCACGGGCCAGCGCTGCACGGCCAGCAGCCGCATCATCGTCCAGCGCGGCATCTACGACCGCTTCGTCAGCGAACTGGCCCATCGCACCCAGGCGCTGCGGGTGGGCCACGCCCTGCGTCCCGACACGCAGATCGGCCCGGTCAGCGAGGCGTCCCAGCTCGAACAGGACCTGTCCTACATAGACATCGGTCGCCAGGAAGGCGCGCGGCTGCTGTGCGGCGGCGAGCGCCTGCAACGGGATACCGAGGGCTATTATTTCAGCCCCGCCGTCTTTGCCGACGTCGCCAGTTCGATGCGTATTGCGCAGGAGGAAATCTTCGGCCCGGTCGCCAGCGTGATCCCGGCCGACGACTACGAACATGCCCTGGCGCTGGCCAACGATACCGAGTTCGGACTGAGCTCGGGCATCTGCACGCGTTCGCTCAAGCATGCCACCCACTTCAAGCGCTCGGTGCGGGCCGGCATGGTGATGGTCAACGTGCCTACGGCCGGCGTCGACTACCACGTGCCCTTCGGCGGCCGCAAAGGCTCCAGCTACGGGCCCCGGGAGCAAGGGCGCTACGCGCGCGAGTTCTTCACCATCGTCAAGACCGCTTATACCGCGGCCTGATCCCGCTACAGAAACATCCCGCCCGAAACCTCGATGCGCTGCGCCGTCACCCAGCGGTTGCCTTCGCCCAGCAGGGCGGCGATGGCGCCGCCGACGTCGTCCGGCAATCCCGCCCTGCCCAGTGCCGTCTGGCCGGCGAGGTAGCGGTTGAGCTCGGGGTCGTCGCGCACGGCGCCGCCGCCGAAGTCGGTCTCGATGGCGCCCGGTGCAACGATGTTCACGGCGATGCCGCGCGCGCCCAGCTCCTTGGCCTGGTAGCGCGTGAGCACCTCCATGGCGCCCTTCATCGACGCGTAGGCCGCATGACCGGGCAGGGCGAAGCGGGTCAGGCCGCTGGATATATTGACGATGCGCCCGCCATCGGCAATCAGCGGCAGCAGCGCCTGGGTCAGGAAGAACGGACCCTTGAAGTGCACATTCACCAGGTCATCGAACTGTTGCGGTGTGGTTTCAGCATAGGATGCGTACACGCCCATGCCCGCGTTGTTGACCAGAAAATCGAACTGGCCGCGCTGCCACTGCGCGGCCAGTTCCCGGCCGATCCGTTCGGCGAAGCCGGCAAAGCTCGCTGCGTCCGCAACATCCAGCTGCAGGGCGGCGGCGCGACGGCCCATGGCCCGGATCTCCGCCACGGCCTCTTCCGCCTGGCGTTCGCCGCTTCGGTAGGTGAGGATGATGTCGGCGCCCCGGCGGGCGGCGTGAAGGGCCGTATTGCGGCCTAAGCCGCGGCTGCCGCCGGTGATCAGTGCGATCTTGTCTTGCATGGTGGTTCCTTTTTGCTTGATCGGATGCCGCACATCGGCACCTCGTGGATACGAGTCTATTGATGTATATGAAGGCAATAAACCGGGGTTCTGGAACTACACTGTTGTTAGTGTGTAGACAATAAGGATAGCGTCATGAATCGCATGGACGCCTTGCAGGTATTCGTGAAGGTGGCCGAACTGGCCAGCTTCACCCAGGCGGCGCTGGCCCTCAACCTGCCGCGAGCCACTGTCTCCAAGGCCGTGCAGCAGCTCGAGGCCCAGTTGGGCGCGCGATTGCTGCAGCGGACCACGCGCCAAGTGCAGCTCACGCAGGAAGGCCAGGCCGCATACGAACGAGGCAGGGAGCTCCTGGCCGGGCTCGACGACCTGCAGGGCATGTTCCGGCGCACGCCGGTGGCACTGGCCGGGCGCCTGCGCGTCGACATGTCCTCGGGCATAGCCCGCCATGCGGTGATTCCCCGCCTTCCCGAATTCCTTCTGGCGCATCCGGGCCTGTCGCTCGAGTTGAGCAGCACCGACAGGCTGGTCGACGTGGTGCGCGAGGGCTTCGATTGCGTGCTGCGCGCCGGCGGGCCGCGCGACTCCTCTTTGGTGGGGCGCCCGCTGGGGCACATGACGCAGATCAACTATGCCAGCCCCGCCTACTTGAGCCGCTACGGTACGCCGCAGCGGCTCGAAGATCTGGCTCGGCATCGCCTGGTGCACTACGCCAGCGTGCTGGGCGCCCGGCCGTTGGGTTGGGAATACCACGAGCGCGGCCGCAGCCGCGCCGTGGAGATGGGCGGCGTGCTCACCGTCAATAATGCCGACGCCTACATGGCCGCCTGCCTGGCCGGGCTGGGCATGATCCAGGCGCCCTTGCTGGGCGGCGCCGCGCATCTGGCGAGCGGCGATCTGGTAGAGGTGCTGCCCCGATACAGAGCCGCCCCGCTGCCGCTGACCCTGCTCTATCCCGACCGCCGCGTGCCGCCCCGCGTGCGTGTTTTCATGGAATGGCTGGAAGATGTGGTCGGCCGGTGCCTGGCCGAGTTCCAGTCCGAACCGCCTCCCGATTCCGTCTAGGATTTCGGCCGGGTGTGCTGGTGCATCAGGTCCGCGGCCGGCTCTTCCTCTCTACCCTCGCCATGGTCATGCCCATGGCCGTGATCATGCGCGTGGCTTTCGTCCGGCACATGCGCATGGCTGTGCGTACGGATATCCACCGGGACCAGATTCATGCCTCCATGCCTGACCCCCCTTTCGGCCGTGAGGCGGTCGGCGCAGGCGCGCACCCGGTCTATGGGACCTTTCAGGAACAGGCTTTCCATGCACTGATCGTGGTCCAGATGCACGTGCATGGTGGCAATGGCGAGGTCGTGGAAATGGTGCTGCAGGGCGATGACCCGATCGGCCAGTTCGCGCTCGTGATGGCTGTACACATAGCTGACATTGGCCACGCAATGCGAGGCTTCGCGCACCCGTAGGCGCTGTTCCTCGATGTGCCGGCGCAGGATGTCGCGCATCGCTTCGGAGCGGTTCTGGTATCCCCGCGCATGGATCAGTTCGTCGAACTCGCGGGCCAGCTCCGCGCTGAGGGAAATCGTGAAACGCTCCATGTCTTTTCCTTTGAAGAGGTGTGGTCGCGTATGAAATTTCAGGCAGACCACATAAAGAAGTGCTTGACGCGTCAAGACGGCTTGGGTACGATTAAACCATATAAAGGAACCACGTTCCACTTATCAGAACATAAAGATGCTGATGGGAGGAAATCCGGTTCCGCCGTTGCTAGATTTTCGCCGCAGCAAGCGCCAGAAACACCGGCAAAGGCCAATTCGTTGGCTTTTATTTTGCGCATATGTATGAAGAAAAATCTTTTCTTCATACAGCAAGGATCGGGAAAGCGGGAGCCATGCGCGAAGCAGAATAAAAGGAGACTCGTCTTGCTGCACTTCACCCCCTTGCGTCTCGCCGTCCTGGCCGCGGGCGCCGCCCTTGGAGCCGGCACCGCCCACGCATTGGAAACGCCGGACACCGGAAGCGAGCCGATGCTGCTCGCCCAGGCCGAGCCCGTCCAGCTTTCCCGTCTCGTCGTCAAGGGACAGCGCTTCGCCCCCGAAAATTCCGGCTTCACCGCCAACGTGCTGGAACAGGACACCATCCGCGAACGCCACGCCGGACACATCCAGGAACTGTTCCGCGAGGTGCCCGGCATGTCCGTGAATGGCCTGGGCCTGGGCGGCGTGGCCGACAATCTCGTCATGCGCGGCTTCGCCAACGGCGGCCACGGCGGCGACATCGGCATGGTCATAGACGGCATCCCCCTCAACGAAGCCATGTCGCACGCCGACGGCTATGTCGACCAGAACGTCATCATTCCGCTCGAGATCGAGCAGATGACGGTGTTCAAAGGCCCTTCGTCCGCCCTGTACGGCAACTACAATCGCGGCGGCACGGTGGCCTTCGAATCGCGCAAGGGCGGCGACTACCGCGAGCTCGATCTCAAGACAGGCTCTTTCGGCACGGTCGACCTGCAGGGCGCGCTGGGCACGCCGCTGGGCGATGGCCACGAAGGCAACTTCGCCGCCCAGCTTTATCGTTCGGACGGCTTTCGCGAGCAATCCAAGACAGAACAGGGCACCGTCGCCGGACGCCTGGGCTTCCAGCTGGGCGGCGGCACCACGCTCGCCGTGTCGGGCCGGGCCCACCAGGGACGCTGGGACTCCGCCGGCTACATCACTGAAGAACAAAACGACAGTTCGGGCCGGCGCTTCGACAAGGATCCGCGCGTGCAGAACGACGGCGGCAAGAAAGACTTCTACACCGGCCGCATCGACCTGAGCACGCCGCTTTCCGACGACGTCAGCCTCCTGGCCTATGGCTACTTCACGCGCCAGACCTTCACCCGTTCGTTCAGCCGGCCCGTTTCCGCGACGGAATGGCGGCAGCGCGAAGAAGATTACGACCGCGACGTCCTGGGCGCCGGGGTCAGCCTCAACGGCTTGAACGCCGTGGCCGGACACGACCTGAACTGGATCCTGGGCACCGAAGTAGTGGACGAGTCCACCCGCTATCACTTTCGCGACGGCCTGGACAACCGGCAAGACACGGCGCTTACCACCAGCGGCACGCTGCCTTACCTGGACCGGGATTACGGCAGCAAGACTTTCTCGGTATACGGGCAGGCCGAATGGAACCTCTCGCCCCTGTTCCGTCCCATACTGGGCCTGCGCCACGACCGCATGACCGGCGACTGCAGCGCCAAGCCCGACGAGATCCTGGGCGGCACTTCCTGTGGCGATATGCCCCGCTACACGCACACCAGTCCCAAGATAGGCATCCGGTCCGCCTGGTCGCCCATGGTCGAAACCCGGGTCAGCTATTCAGAGGGCTTCCAGCTGCCGCCCTCCGACGCCCGCTACGGCCCCGACGGGCAGGCGCTGGACCCTACAGTGCTGCGCCAGATCGAAGCCGGCCTGACCCTCAAGCCGCTGGACGGCCTGTTCATCGATACCGCATTGTTCCGCATCGATACCTCGAACGAAGTGCGCAGCCTGGGAGACGGCATCTACGAGAATTTCGGCAAGACCCGCCGCCAGGGCATCGAACTGGACGTCAGCTATGCCGTGACGCCCCGCTTCGACCTTTCCGCCGCCCTCACCTGGCTGGACACCAAGGTGCTGGAACACGCCGACACCGCCATCGAAGGCCAGGCGGTACCGACCGTGCCCAGGCGCACCGCCCTGCTTCGCGGCACCTATCGCTTCGACAACGGCTGGGCGGCCGACCTGGCCCTGCAGCGCAACTCGGGCTATCCGGTCTCGCCCGACGGGTCAAAAACGCTCGATGGCTTTACCATCGCCGACCTCACTATTTCGTACGAACGCAAGCTGTGGGGCCAGAACCAGCGCTTCTACCTGGCCATCAACAACCTGACCAACCGCGACTACAGCACCAACTCCTTCATCATGGGCGGGCAGCAGCTGTATGCCCCCGGCGCGCCCCGCAGCTTCATGGTGGGCGTCAACCTCAATCTCTGAACCGGTGGAACGACATGAAACATCTGATAGGCAAACTCTCCCTCATGGCTCTTGCCGGCGCGGCGGTCGTGCTGCCTTGCGCGCAGGCCCACGATGCCTGGCCGGTGGCGCAGGACGGCGGCTATACGGTTGTCTACGGGCATCTCGGCAAACAGGAAGCCTATGCCGGCGACAAAGTGCGCCGGATCCAGGCCTTCGACGCCCAGGGGCAGGCGCTGCAAACCACGCGCCACGACACGGACAAGGGCGTGCACTTCGCCGTGCAGGGCGAGCCCGCCGTGCTGATGCTGGAATTCGACAACGGCTACTGGAGCAAGACCACCAAGGGCTCGGTCAATCTTCCCAAGAACAAAGCCGAAGGCGCGCTGAGCGCCTCCCATGCGGTCAAGTTCAGCAAGACCGTGCTGCGCTTCAGCCCGGCCGCGGCCGCGGCCCATGGCCAGCGTCTCGAGATCGTCCCGCAGGGCGGCGAAGCGCCGAAGGCCGGCGGCGCCCTGCCGGTGCAGGTGCTGTGGGACGGCAAGCCCCTGCCCGACGCCAGGCTGATGCGCGGCCATGACGACGACAAGCCCGTGGTCACCGACGCCCAGGGCAAGGCCAGCCTGCCCGTGGAAGCCGGCAGGCAGGCGTGGGCCGTCATGCACAAGCAAGCCCTGCAAGGCGACCCCCGGGCCGACGAGTACTCGGCCTCGGCCAACCTGATCTTCCAGGCGCAGTAAACGCGCCATCCAGCGTAGACCCATAAAGGAGCTTTTTTGACGATTCTGCTTTCCCTGATGCGAAACGGCGCGCACCGCGCCGTGGCCCTGGCGGCCATGGCGTTCATCTTCGCCGCCCCCTCGCGGGCCCATGAGGTAGTGAACGAGATCCAGCGCCGGCAAGCCGTGACGGTCACGCTGGAGTACTCGGACGGCGAACCGTTTTCATATGAAACCTACGAGCTCTACGCCGGCCACGGCAAGACGCCGGTGCAAACCGGCCGCACCGATGCTCATGGCCGGGTCGTGTTCCTGCCGGGCCGGGAAGACGCGATGCGCCTGCGCGCCTTTTCCGCCGACGGGCATGGCGTGGACCTGCGCTTTCAAGTGCCGGCCGCCTCGCCGGAAGCGGCGGCCGGCGACGAGGCGGCCGCGGCGGCGCTGGGCAGACCCGCAAAACTCCTGGCCGGGCTGGCCGCCATCCTGGTGCTATTCGCCGGATGGCAGCTGTTCGTCCGCAAGAAGAACAAGCCCTGACCACGGCTTACCGCAAGGCCTTCGCATGCATATCCCAGACGGCTTCCTCTCTCCCCAAACCTATCTGCCGGCTTACGGCGTGGCAGCGGCCGCCTGGTTCTGGGCCGCCAAGGGCCTGCGCCGGCGGCTGGACGAGCAGACCGTGCCCAAGCTGGCTGCGATGACCGCGCTGGCCTATGGCCTGGGACTGATCATGGTGCCCATACCGGGCGGAACGTCCGGGCACGCGCTGGGCATCGCCATGCTGGCGCTGCTGTTCGGCGCGAGGCTGGCCTTTCTTTCCTATAGCCTGGTGCTGCTGCTGCAATCGCTGTTGTTCGGAGCGGGAGGCGTCACGGCCCTGCCCGTCAATGCTCTGGCCATGGGACTGGTCGGCGCCTGGTCGGCCGTCGCCGCCTTCCACGCCCTGCGCAGCCTGAATGAATCCCTGGCCGTCGTGGCGGCAGCCTGGCTGTCGGTCATGACGTCGGGCCTTGCGGTGGCGCTGGTGCTGGGCGCCCAACCGCTCGTCGCCCATGGCGCCGACGGCGCGCCGCTGTTCTTTCCGTTCGGATTGTCCATCGTCCTGCCGGCCGTGCTGCTGCCCCATGCCCTGATCGGCGTGGGCGAAGCCCTGCTGACATTATTCGTATGGCGCTTTGCGCGCAAGCGAAACTGGTGCCCCGCATGAAGACTCAAGCACTGCAAAGAATCCCCGCGCTGCGCGCTCCGTCGCCGTTCAAGGGCCGCGCCACGACCCAGTTCTGGCTGGCTGCCTATCTGGCCGGCGTGGTGGCCATTACCTTCGTTCACCAGCCGGCCTGGCTGGCCGCCGCCCTGGCGGCCGCCATCAGCGCCGCGGGGCCCGCGCGCTGGCGGCTGCTGCGCCGCACGATACTGGCGGTGCTGGCCTTCAATCTTGCGGTCAGCGCGGGCTATGCCGCCGTGGCGTGGTGGCAGGGCCGCTATTCCGGCCACTACCTGCTGATGATCAATCTACGCGTCGTGCTGCTGGTGTTTCTGGGTTTCTGGTTCATCAGCCGCGTCAATGTGTTGCGGGCGCTGGGCTTCTCGCGCACGCTGGCCTTCGTCGCCACCCTGGCGGTCGGCCAGATAGGCACGTTCACGCGCATCATACGGGACTTCCGGCTCGCCTTCGCCAGCCGCAACCCGGTGCGGGCGAGCTTGGCCTCGCGAGGACGCCATGCCGCCGCCCAGGCCGGGCACCTGCTGGACAAGTCGGTCTGCGGCGCGGCCGACACCGCCATGGCCATGCGCTCCAGGGGATGCTTCGATGATTGAACTGCAAGGAGTGGATTTCGGCTGGCCCGACTCGCGCGAGACGTTGAAGGATATTTCCCTGTCCTTGGCCCCCGGCGAGAAGACCATATTGCTGGGAGCCAACGGCTGCGGCAAGTCCACCCTGCTCAAGCTGCTGAACGGCTTGGTAACGCCCAGCCGGGGCAGCTACCGCTACGAAGGCCGGGCCATCGACAAGGCCAGCATGGCCGACCGCCAATGGCTGCGGCGCTTCCGCCAGGAGGTGGTCCTGCTGTTCCAGCACCCCGAGGCTATGCTGTTCAACCCCACGGTGCGTGACGAAATCGCCTACGGCCCGCAGCGCCTAGGCTGGAAGAACACGGACGAGCGCGTGGCCTACTGGGCCGATCAGTTGGGTCTGCGGCCCATCCTGGACCAAGCCCCGTTCACGCTGTCGGGCGGCCAGAAACAGAAGGTGGCGCTGGCCAGCATACTGATACTGGAACCCAAAGTCATTCTGATGGACGAACCTTCGGCAAGCCTGGACCCGCGCTCGGTGGGCTGGCTGGTGGACTTTCTGCTGGATACAACGGCAACCGTGGTGGTCAGCACCCACAATCTGTCGATGGCGGCGGAGTTCGGTTCACGCTGCCTGGTATTGGGCGAGAACGGGCAATTGGCTTACGACGGACCCGTCGGCCCCGCGATGCGCGACATGCAATTGCTGGAACGCTGCAATCTCGCGCATCGGCACCGTCACCGCCACGGCAGCGGCGAGCACACCCATTTGCATGGGCATGAATGGGAAAGCTCCTGACTCGCCCCGCGGCGCCCGCGGCCGCGATGGTTCAGTCGAGATCTGTGCGCGTCCAGCCCAGCCAGCTGTCGCACTCGTAGACGATGGCATTGCCCGATTTGGCCGCCAGCTGGGATTGAATGATGCCCATGGGCTCGCCATGGCTGAAAGCATGCTTGAATTCTTTGCCGATCAAGGCCAAAAGAGCGGCTGCGAGCGAAGCCAGGCTGGTCGCCTTGCCCCGGGACACGCCGGCGTTGTCGTCGATGGTAACGACGGACATATGCTACTCCTAACTGTACAAGGGAATTGTGCAGTGCAGTGTAACATACCTCTATGCGGAACGCCAGGCGCTATGACGGCACATTATGAAATAGCGGCATGGCCGGCCTGGGGAGTGCGGCGGGCCAGGCATTTTTATGCGCTGCAAAAAAATCGCATCATGCCGGCTGGTAGGACAGCACCAGCGGAGAGCCGGCATGACGGCGGCCCAACCCATTTTTGTCGCGGCCTACACCGAGGCCGCCGGCACGTCCGGCTTGGCGATGAGCGCTTCCTTGGCGGCCTCTTTGAACACCGCGTCGGGCGGCAGCACGATCGAAGCCGAGCGCACCCTCTGCTCGTCCAGATCGCGGCCCGGCGGCTGGACGCCTTTTTGCAGCTCCATCGCCGCCTTGCGCAGGCGGTGCCGCGCCATGATGATGCCGCTGTCCGTCGCCACCAGGTTTTCTTTGCTGCGATCGACAATGGCGCCCATGCTTTCCTGCAGCGAGGCGTCCTGGATGCCTATGCCTTCGATGCCGCTGTAGGTGACGCCGGCCTTCTGGGCGGCGCGGTCCATCAGGTAATCGTTGTCCTTGTTCTGCGCGGGAATATAGGTGCCGGGTATCAGCTTGACGTGGATGCCCTTGCCGTCCTCCATCGCCTTGCGTTCTTCGGGCGTCAGGGCGCGGGTGGGATGGTAGTCGTAGCTCCAGGCCCAGCAGGTCTCTTCGTCGATGGGAATCCAGAAATGACCGTGGATGGGATGGTCGCCGCGCGGCGGAATGGCGGTGAAGCAGGGCATGACCCACTGCGTGATGCGCCAGTAGTAATTGCCGTTCTCGGCGTTGCGGCGCGCGCCGATCAGCAGGCCGCCCTTCGATTCGACCACTTCGAACTTGACCTTGTAGTCGCCCAGGTTGTACTGGTTGCCCTTGGCGCCCTTGAACAGCGGATCGTGGTTGAGCGCGCCGCTGTGCAGGAAGGACACGTGGCTGGAGTCGATGCCGCCCTCCATGGCCTGCAGGTAGTTGCAGTCCTGGAAGCGCTTGGAGACGTAGCTGCGCTCGGGCGCCACGGTGCAGAACTCGAATTCGGGCGGTTCGGGCTGCAGTTCGGGCGGGCCCATATAGGTCCACAGTACGCCGCCGCGCTCGATCAGCGGATAGGACTTGAGCTTGATGCGCGCGGCATAGCCGTTTTCAACCGGCTCCGAAGGCACGTCCACGCATTGGCCCGTCACGTCGTACTTCCACCCATGGTACGGGCAGCGCAGGCCGTCCTCTTCGTTGCGCCCGAACCAGAGCGACACGCCACGGTGCGCGCAGAACTCGTCCACCAGGCCCAGGCGCCCGCTGCTGTCGCGAAACGCCAGCAGGCGTTCGGACAGCAACTGCACCCGCACCGGCGCACAGTCCGGCTCGGGAAGCTCCTCGGACAGCAGCGCCGGTAGCCAGTAGCGGCGAAACAGTTCACCCATCGCCGTGCCCGGCCCCGTGCGCGTCAGCAGTTCGTTCTGTTCCTGTTTTGTTGCCATGCTTGTTCTCCTCGCGGCAATAATGAAAATCCCTTTGGCAGGAGCGCCGCCTATTGCGGGCGAGGGGCTGGACCTTCGTTGTTCCGTTATAAAGAACGGCGTTCCTATATAGGGATAAGATAGCACCGAAGAAAACCGTCTGTCAATACGGAAAGAACCGGGCGGCGCGCCCATCCCCCGTCGAAAAGGAAGCGCCGCGCCAATTTCTTGTTGACTGGGAACACGGCCAGGACTACATTCGTTTGTGCCTTTATATAGATCAATGTTCCATATAAAGGAATAAAATCAATGATGCCACGCGGCTTACAGGAGACAAGCAATGAAAAAACGACCGCTGTACCTGTTCCAAAGCTTCATGTTGTTCAGCCTGTGCGCTGTGCTTTCCCTCCATGCCTCCCATGCCCGGCCCACGCCCGACGAAGTCGGGGCGGTCCTGTCTTATGAAGGCCAGGACCGCGAACAGCGCCTGCTCGAGGGCGCCCGCAAAGAGGGCACCGTCGTCATCTATACCTCGCTGAACCTGAAAGACTCCGTGCCCATCACCGAGGCGTTCGAAAAGAAGTATCCGGGCGTCAAGGTCACCCTGTGGCGGGCGGGCAGCGAGAAAGTGCTCAATCGCGCAGTCACCGAAGCGCGTGCGGGCCGCTATTCGCCGGACGTCATCGAAACCAACGGCCCTGAAATGGAAGCCCTGTACCGCGAGCAGATTCTTACCCCCTTCTTCAGCCCGCATTTCAAGGACATACCCGACGTCGCCTTTCCCGAACATCGGCATTACGTGGCCGATCGCTTCAACTTCTTCGTACTGGGCTACAACACCGACCTGGTCAAGGAAGACGAAGTGCCCGGCAGCTACGACGACCTGCTCGACCCGCGCTGGCACGGCAAGGTCGCCATCGAAGCCGGCGACAGCGACTGGTTCGCGGCCGTCGTCAAGAACATGGGCGAAGAAAAGGGGCTGGAGTACTTTCGCAAGCTGGCCGCCACCAAGCCGCAGATACGCACCGGCCACACATTGATCGCCGAACTGCTGGCCGCGGGCGAAATGCCCATGGCCGCCACGGTCTACAACCAGAATGTGGAGCGCCTGCGCCTGAAAGGCGCGCCGGTGGGCTGGAAGCCGTTGGCGCCCACTTTCGGACGCCCCAACGCCATCGGCATCGCCGCGCACGCGCCCCATCCCCATGCCGCGCTGCTGTTCACCGACTTCATGCTGTCCCGGGAAGGGCAGGAGCTCATCAAGGCCCGCAATCGCGTTCCCTCCAGCAATGCCGTCGACAGCCCGCTCAACAAGTTTCCCTACAAAATGATCGACCCGGTCATCGTGCTGGACGAGGCCCGGAAGTGGCAAGCCATATGGGAAGACCTGTTCCTGAAGGATCAGGCCGCTTCGAAGCAAGGTTGAACCTGCGCGGGCGGCGTTCCAGCGCCGCCTTGCGCAGCCTACGAAACGAGGAAGAGACATGGCCGATGAATCGCACCACTTCAGCACCAAGGACCGCACTTTCCTGCGCGCCATCGCCGGCGAATACAGCCTGAAGGACGAGCTCGAACGCCTGAGATCCGCGCCCCGCGTCATCAAGGGCGCCACGATCAAGCTCAAGGACGGGCCGCAGTCATTCAGCCGCCATTATGTCGAACCGCCCGACGGGCTCACGCAGACGCTGCACATCCATCTGGAGGAATACGCGCCGGGCGGGCGCAACGGCAAGCATGGCCACGTGAACGAGGCGGCCTTCTACATTCTGGATGGCGTGGGCTATGAAATCCATGACGGCATCCGCTACGACTGGAAGGCGGGCGACGTGGCCATCGTGCACAGCAACTGCGTGCACCAGCATTTCAACGCCGACCCGAAAAAGCCGGCCCGGGCCCTGGTCATCAAGACCAAGCCCATGTACATGTTCATGAACATGCTGTTTCAGAAACGTGTGATATCGCGGCCCAAAGAGCCCGCCCCCGGCGCCGAGGGCTTCGAGCCGCGGCAGCTCGAGGACGACTACAACCACTAGAACCCGGCGGAACGCCGGACGGCGCGCCGCCGCAAGGCGGCGCGGCCGAGTTACAGCGCGTCGACTCCCGCGGCGTGCGCCTGCTCGTCGGCATGGTACGAGGAACGCACCATGGCGCCCACGGCCGCATGGGTGAAGCCCATGTCGTAGGCTTCGCGCTCGAACATGGCGAAGGTGTCGGGATGCACGTAGCGCAGCACGGGCAGGTGGTGCTCGGAAGGCTGCAGGTACTGGCCGATGGTAAGCATGTCGACGTTGTGGGCGCGCAGGTCGCGCATGACCTCGAGGATTTCCTCGTCGGTTTCGCCCAGGCCCAGCATCAGCCCCGATTTGGTCGGCACGTCGGGGTGCAGCGCCTTGAATTCGGACAGCAGCTTGAGCGAATGCTGGTAGTCGGAGCCGGGACGGGCCTGCTTGTACAGGCGCGGCACGGTTTCAAGATTGTGGTTCATGACGTCGGGCGGACCGCCGTTGAGGATGGCCAGCGCGCGGTCGAGACGGCCGCGGAAGTCGGGCACCAGCACCTCGATGCGGGTCGAGGGCGACAGCTCGCGCACCTTCTGGATGCACTCGACAAAGTGCGCGGCGCCGCCGTCGCGCAGATCGTCGCGGTCGACCGAGGTGATGACCACATACGAAAGCTTGAGCGCGGCGATGGTGCGCGCCAGGTTGAGCGGCTCGTCGACGTCGAGGGGATCGGGCCGGCCGTGGCCGACGTCACAGAAGGGACAGCGGCGGGTGCATTTATCGCCCATGATCATGAAAGTGGCCGTACCCTTGCCGAAGCATTCTCCGATGTTGGGACACGAGGCCTCTTCACAGACGGTATGCAGATTGTGCTCGCGCAAAATGCGCTTGATGTCGTAGAAGCGCGAACCGGGCGAGGCCGCCTTGACGCGGATCCACTCGGGCTTCTTGAGCCGCTCGGCGGGAATGATCTTGATGGGAATGCGCGAGGTCTTGGCTTGCGACTTCTGTTTCTGGCTCGGATCGTAGCCAGGTGCAGCGCCTGCCGCTTCGTGGGCGGCGGGCCGATCGAGGGGTGTAGTCATTACCTGTTCCCGAGGTGCGAAACCGGCGGCTTCGCGTTCAACAAGCGGCCGCGCCGGGCAGCCGCATAATGGAATGGCCGGCACCGACAAGCACGACACGAGGCGCGCGGCCAGCGCTCATTTTAACGCCGTTCGCCCAAAGCAGCTAAACCGGCGCGGCGCGGCCGAACGGAGCCCGACCGAACGCGGCCCGACCGTTTGCCTTGCCCCGTAAGCCGTCTCATAATAGGGGTCTACCCCAGGGCCGGTCGATACCAACATAAACCCCAACATAAACCGCCCCCTTATCGGTATGGAGCCGACGCCATGGAACGACTCTCCAGTGCAAGCCTGCAAGCGGTACCCGGTCACATCGCGCGCCCCGGCTATCCGCGCGACGCCCTGCCCACGCGCATCGTCCATCTGGGCGCCGGCGCCTTCCACCGCAGCCATCAGGCCGTCTACACCGACGACGCCATGCAGGCCGGCGAAGCGCTCTGGGGCATCCTCAGCGTCAGCCTGCGCAACGCCGCCCTGGCCCAGGCGCTGGGGCCGCAAGACAATCTCTACACCCTGCTGGTGCGCGACGACGACAAGCTCGAAGCGCGCATCATCGGCAGCATCGCCCGCAGCGCCTGCCTGCGGGACGAACGCCAGGTCGTGCTCGACGCCCTGACGTCGCCACAGACCCAGATCGTCACGCTGACCATCACGCAAAGGGGATACTGCTACGATGCCGTGCACGACGCCCTCGACGTGGACGATCCCGACATCCGGCTGGACCTGAATTCGCCCCAGAACGCCGGCACCGCCATCGGCCTGCTGGCCTGGGCCATATACCAGCGCAAGCGGCTGGGCCTTGCGCCCTTCACCCTGCTCAGCTGCGACAACATGGCCGCCAACGGCAAAGTGCTGCAACGCGTGCTAGAGCACTACATCGAGCGCGTGCAGCGCGACCTGGGCGACCATGATCTGCTGCAGCACTTCCTCGACCGCTACGCCTGCCCCTGCTCGCTGGTCGACCGCGACACCCCGCCGGCGCGGGCCGGCGACCTGGCTCAGGTCGAAACGCTGCTGGGCCTGCACGACGCGGCGCCGGTCGTCACCGAGCCCTTCTCGCAATGGGTCATCCAGGACTGGTTCTCCGCCGGCAGGCCGCCGTGGGAAGAGGCGGGCGCGGTCCTCACCGCCCACGTCCTGCCCTACGAGCAGATGCACGAGCGCCTGCTGGGCGGCGCGCAATGCGCGCTGGCCTACCTGGGCAGCGCGGCCGGATACCGGACCACGCACGAAGCCATGCAGCTGGCCGACATGGCGCGCTTCATCGACGACCTGATGGTCGACGCGGCGGCCACCCTGCCGCGGCTGGCCAAGCCCGGCTGGCAGGACTACAAGGCGCGCCTGCTGCGCCGCTTCACCAACAGCGCCGTCGAGCGCTCCATTTCCCAATCGGCCATGGACGGCACCCTGGTCCTGCCCGGCAGCATCATCCAGCCCATGCAGGCCCGCCTCGCCCACGGCCTGCCCATCGACCGCCACGCCCTGGTCGTCGCGGCCTGGATACGCTGCCTCACGGGCCTGAACGAGCGCCTCGAAGAACTGTTCGTTAACGATCCACTGCGCGACAAACTGCTGGCCGCCGTCGACAAGGCCGGCGGACGCCGGGCCAGCCCGCACGATCTGGTCGATGCGGTGCTGCAGGTCGAGGCCGTGTTCGGCGCCTCGCTGCCTCAGGACATGGAGTTCACCCGCTGCATCACCGCCGCGCTGCAAAGCCTGCTCGAAAACCGCGTCGCGGGGGCGCTGGCGGCAATCAACGCGGCCGACAGCGTGCAGTAAGCGCTTCAGCGGCGGGCGGGCGCCGCCGTGCCGGTACGCTGTGGGCGTCCGCCGTGAATATCTGCAGGCGCCGGCTCGCCTATTCGAAACGCCCGCTTTCCCAGCGCCAGGCGTCGCGGCACATGTCGGCGATGCCTTTTTCGGCCCGCCACCCCAGGGCGCGCCAGGCCAGCGTGGTGTCGGCCCAGCATGCGGCGATGTCGCCGGGGCGCCTTTCCACCACCTCGTAGGCGATCTCCCTTCCGCTGGCCGCCTCGAAGGCCTCGATCATCTGCAGCACCGAATAGCCGGTGCCCGTGCCCAGGTTGACCGTCAGCATGTCGCCCTCGGATTGCAGGCAATGCCGCAGCGCCGCCACGTGCCCTTCGGCCAGGTCCATGACGTGGATGTAGTCGCGCACCCCGGTGCCGTCCGGCGTGTCGTAGTCGTTGCCGAACACCTGCAGGCGCGGGCGCTGTCCCGAGGCCACCTGGGCCACATAGGGCATGAGGTTGTTGGGCACGCCCTGCGGCGCCTCGCCGATGAGGCCGCTGGGATGCGCTCCCACCGGATTGAAGTAGCGCAGGCGCGCGATGCGCCAGCCCGGTTCGGACCGGTGCACGCTTTCGAGAATGTCCTCGACCACGAGCTTGCTGTGGCCATAGGGATTGGTTGCCGAGCGCGGATGCGACTCGACCAGCGGCAGCTGCTGCGGGTCGCCGTATACGGTGGCGGACGACGAAAACACGAAGGTGCGCACACCCGCCTCGCGCATGGCCTGCAGCAGGCATACACTGCCATGGACATTGTTGTCGTAGTAAGACAGCGGCAGGCGGGTGGACTCGCCCACCGCCTTGAGCCCCGCGAAATGCAGCACGGCGTCAATGTCGTGGTCGGCGAACAGGCGCTTCAGCATATCGGGGTCGCGGATGTCGCCCTCGACGAAACCGGGACGGGCGCCTGTGATGCGGGCGACGCGGTCGATGACGTCGGCGCTGCTGTTGCACAGATTGTCCAGAACGAGCACGCGATGGCCGGCCTGCTGCAGCGCGACCACCGTATGGCTGCCGATGAAGCCGGCGCCGCCTGTGACGAGAATATTCGATGCCATATTGCTGGACCGGCCGCGTTCCGCGGCGAAGCGAAGCGGGGCCGAAATATTGTTGAGGACAGACCCGCAGTGTACCGCCCCGGCGGCTCCGGTTTATTCCGGCATCGGCCCGTCCGGGCCGTTCTCTTTATAATCGCGCCATGACAACGAAAATCCTCATCGTTCGATCATCCTCGCTGGGCGATCTCGTCCACATGCTGCCGGCCATTTCGGATATCGCGCGGCACGTTCCGCATGCGCGCATCGACTGGGTGGTCGAAGAGAATTTCGCCGAGATCCCCGCCTGGCACCCCGCCGTCAACGAGGTGATCACGGTGGCGCACCGCCGCTGGCGCAAGCACTGGTGGTCGCGCCAGTCGCGCAACGAGCGGGCGGCGCTGCGCGAAACCCTCAGATCGCGCCAATACGACGTCGTGCTGGACATGCAAGCACTGATGAAATCCGTGTGGGTGGTGCGTCAGACCCGCGGCCTGCGCCATGGCCTGGACCGCAAGTCGGCGCGCGAACCGCTGGCGTCGTTTTTCTACGACGTCAAGCATACGGTCAAGTTCTGGCAGCCGGCCGTCACGCGCCAGCGCGAACTGGCCGCCGCGACCTTCGGCTACCAGTACGAGGGGCCGCCCGATTTCGGCCTGCAGGCCTTCACCGACGGACAGCCCATCGAACCCTACGCCATCATCATGCCCTCGGCCAGCCGGCCGGACAAACTCTGGCCGGCCGAAGACTGGCACGCCGTATTCGACCGGCTGCAGGAGCACGGGCTCGATCTGAAGCTGCTCGCCGGCAACGAGGCCGAGGCCGCCCGCGGCCAGGCCTTGATCGCCGGCCGGCATGGCGCCGAGGTGCTGCCGCGCATGAACCTGACCGACATCGCCAGGGTCGTGGCCCGCGCCCGCATCATGGTGGGGCTGGACAGCGGCCTCACCCATCTTTCGGCGGGCCTGGGCCGGCCGACCATCGGCATCTACAAAGCCTCTACCCCGGTGCGCACGCCGCTGCAGGGCGCAGCCTATACGGCCAGCCTGGGCGAGCGGGGCAACGCCCCCTCGGCGCAAACCGTCCTCAGCGCCGTCGAACAGGCGCTCGACTACAGCAAGCCGGCTCCGCTCACCGGGCAGTCCTCCGCCGGCCAGGGCCTGTCGACGTGAATCGCTTCGCCTACACCGCCTGCGTCACCCTGCTGGCACCTGCGCTGCTCGTCTGGATGGGCCTGCGCGCCCGGCGCGCCGGCGGCCGATGGGAAGTCATGTCGGGCCCGCGCTTCGGACGCTACGCCAAGGCCGCGCCCCAGCGCCGGCCGGTTTGGGTCCACGCCGTAAGCCTGGGCGAAACGCGCGCCGCCCAGCCGCTGATACAGGCCCTGCTCGACGAAGGGCGCATCGTCCTGCTCACCCACATGACGGCCACCGGCCGCGCGGAAGCCGGACGCATGTTCGCCCAGGCCGTCGCCGAGGGCCGCCTCGTCCAGGAATGGCTGCCCTACGACTTTCCCGGCAGCGTGCAGCGCTTTCTCGCTCATTACAGGCCCTACATGGGGGTCATGATCGAGCGCGAAGTCTGGCCCAACATCATCGCCACGGCGCGCCGCATGGGCATACCCATGGTCCTGGCCAGCGCCCGCTTCTCGGATCACTCCCTGCGCCAGAGCCTGCGCGCCGGCCGGGTCATGCGCGAGGCCTACGAAAGCCTGCAGGCCGTCTACGCCCAGACCCTGCAGGACGCGCAGCGCCTGGAACAGGCGGGCGCCGTCGCCGTGCGGGTATCGGGCAATTTCAAATTCGACGTCTCGCCGCCGGCGGAGGAAGTAGCGCGCGGCAAGGCTTTCGCCGCCGCCCTGCCGCGCAAGATGCTCACCATCGCCAGCACGCGCGAGGGCGAGGACGAGCTCTTCGTCAATGCCATCGCGCAGCAGCTCAAGCGCGCGGCGGCCCTGGGCAATCATCTGTCCGATGAAGTCCTGTTCTGCCTGATCCCGCGCCACCCCCAGCGTTTCGATGAAGCGGCCGCCCTGCTTGCCAAGGCCGGCATTCCATTCGTGCGCCGCAGCCAGTTCGCCAGCGGCGACGGCACGGCCTCGCGCAACATCAAGGCCTGCGCCACCGCGGCGGTGCTGCTGGGAGACAGCATAGGCGAAATGACGCGCTACTACGCCGCCAGCCAGATCGCCATCGTCGCCGGCAGCTTTGCGCCCCTGGGCGGGCAGAATCTGATCGAGGCTTGCGCGGTCGGGCTGCCCGTCATCGTGGGGCCGCACACGCGCAACTTCGAGCAGGCCGCCGCCGATGCCATCCAGGAAGGCGCCGCCTTGCGCGCCCCCGACGCCGCCAGCGCGGTTCAGCTCGCGCTGCAGCTGCTGGACGATCCGCAACGGCTGGGCAGGATGGGAGAAGCGGGCGCCTGCTGGGTCAAGCAACATGCGGGCGCGGTCGAGCGCGTGCTCATCGGGCTGCACGAGCTGGCAGCCGCGTAGGCGTCCTGAAGCGCCCGGACCAAAGGGCGCCATGCGGCCCGCGTTCAAGAACCCGGGGGGCGGGTTCCGAAAAACCCTACATGCCGTGGTACTTGCGGCCCAGCTCGAGCGTGGCCCGATAGAAGCCCTCTTTGCTGCCGCAATCGTAGCGGATGCCTTCGTATTCGTAGCCGAATACGTCGCGCGCCTTGAGCAGGCCCGCGATGCCGTCCGTGAGCTGGATCTCGCCGCCCACGCCGGCCTGGGTCTGGCGCAGGTGCTCGAAGATTTCGGGCTCGAGCACATAGCGGCCGACCACCGCCAGCGTGCTGGGGGCGTCCTCGGGCAAGGGCTTCTCGACGATGCCTTCGACCCGGCTGGTCTTGTCGTTGACGCGGGGGCCGGAAATGATGCCGTACTTGTTGGTCTGGCTGCGCTCGACATTGTTGATGCCCAGGACGCTGCCGTTCTGCTGGTGCGCGGCTTCGACGAGCTGGCGGGTGACCGGCGTCTGGGCGTCGATCAGGTCGTCGGCCAGAATCACCACGAAAGGCTCATTGCCCACGATGGGCGCCGCGCACAGCACGGCGTGGCCCAACCCAAGCGGCGCGGGCTGCCGCGTATAGATGCAGTTGACGTACGAAGGGATCACGTTCTGCACGGCGTGCAGCAGCTCGGTCTTGTTCTTGGCGGCCAGATCGGCTTCGAGCTCGGGGGCGCTGTCGAAGTGGTCTTCGATGGCACGCTTGTTGCGCCCCGTGATGAAGATCAGGTCGGTCACCCCGGCCGCAATGGCTTCCTCGACCGCATACTGTATCAGCGGCTTGTCGAAAACAGGCAACATCTCTTTGGGCATGGCCTTGGTGGCCGGCAGAAAGCGCGTGCCCATTCCCGCCACGGGAAATACAGCTTTGCGAATAGGTTTCATAGCTTAGCGGTCGATTGAAGAAAAACTTGAGGGAAAGGCGCTCATGATTGTACCTGCGCGGCCGGGCGGGCCGCCCGAGTCCGCCGAGGCATGCGGCGCCTGAATAGCTGCAGATTTCCCAAGGGCCTGTTAACGCCTGTCATGAGCGGACAGCACCGGTTCACCCAGGACGATGCGCTCGGCGTTGAGCTGGGACAGCCGTGCCGGCGAGCGCCCCTCCTGGCTGGGCGGAACGCCGAAAAAACCCTGGCCGTAGGCGAACAGGCCCACGTTCACGGCAACGATCAGTAAAAGCAGCAAGCGCATGATGGATACCTCTTCAACACAATGGTCAAGACCTGGCAAAGGCCAGGCAGGCCAGGCCGTCCAGCACCGGCGCATCCAGCCAGCGGGCCGCCTGCTCCGGCAGGCCCAGGCCGGCGCGGGCACGGGCCAGCAGGCGCAGGGTCTCGTCCCGCACCGCCGGCCAGCCGCCCCCCGAGACATACAGTTCGGGCGGCACGCCGCTGTGCTCGAGCCCCGCCATCCATTGGCGCAGCACGGCGCCGGCCTGGGCCGCCGCCACCCCCGTGGCGATGGCCTGATGGGTATGGGTCGGGTACAGCGCGGCGTCTCCTTCGCCCATGGGCAGGTTGGCCGTGCCCGCCGACAGGGACGACAACATCATGGCCGGCCCCGGCAGTATCAGCCCGCCTGGAAACTCGAAGGCGGCCTCGTCCACGGCGCCGCTTCGGACCGATGCGGCCGACAGCGGCTGCAAGGTGTCGATGGTGGTGGCCGTGCCGAAGTTCGCTAGCAAGGCGCAGGCCCGTCCGCGCGGCGGCGCCATGGCGCTTCCCGCCGGGCTGCCTGAATCCGCCGACCGGCGTTCCCGCTCGTGCCGTGCCAGGCCCAGCATGGCGGCCCAGCGGTCGGCGCCGAGTTGAGCCGGATCGCGATAGCCGTTGCGCACGCCCATGGCCGATGCGCCCGCCTGGATCCACTCTATAGGCCGCTGAAGCAGGGATTCGAGCATCGCCGCGACCGCTTCGCCCGCGACATTGACGCCCAGCACATGCGAAGGCCGCGCGGGCAGCGCCGCCAGCCAATCGCGGGCCGCCTCCAGATCATTGGGCGTGAATGCATGGACGCAACGGGCCCGGGCCGGGCTCCCGGCGTCCATCCAGTCCAGCTTGATGCGCGTATTGCCCGCGTCGACGAGAAGCATCATGACTTCGGAGGATAAAGGCTGCGGTCCACGGGCAGCGGCCGCACGGAGACCTCTCCCACCGACACCCGCACGATATCCCCCGCCGTCCTGACCAGCAGCTGGCCGTGCTCGTCGACGCCGCCGGCAATGCCCGCATGCAGGATCCTTCCGTCGTCGAGCACCTCGATATGCTGGCCCAGCAAATGGTCCACCGAGGCATAGCGCTCGGGAAAGCCCGCGAAGCCCTCGCGCACCACGCGGGTCAGCGCCTGCGACCAGGCCCGCGCAATCGTCAGCACGATGTCGTGGGCCTCGGCGCGCCGGGCCCGCTCGTCGCAGGCAATGATCTCGGTCCAGTCGGCCACCGAACGGTTCAGCGAGCTGCTGAGGGCGCGCGCGTCATGCAGGTTCAATCCAAGGCCGATGATCACGACATGGTGGTCGGCCGACTGCCGTATGGCGCCCGAGCGGGTGGCCTCGACCAGTATTCCGGCCAGCTTTGAAAACCTCCATTGCAGATCGTTGGGCCATTTCAGCGACAACAGCGGCTGGTTGTCCGGCTCGAGCAGGCTGCGCAGCGCCTCGCAGGCCGCCACCCCCGCCAGGGGCGACAGCGCCGGCAAGGAGCGCGGCGGGAGAAAGACGTCGAAGGCGCAGGAAAACATCAGATTGGCGCCCGGCCGGTTCTGCCAGGTGCGGCCCGCGCGGCCGCGTCCGCTGTCCTGCAAATGGGCTCCCAGCAGCCAGGGGCGGGCCGGCTGGCTGTCGCTGCGGGCCAGCTGCAGCAGATCGGCATTGGTCGAGCCGGTGCGCTCGACCCAGTCGACGTGGCAAAAGCCGGGCAAGGCCGAGCGCAAGCGGTTTGCCATGGGCAAAGGCGGGGGCAGCATCGGCGACGCGGTGGCGGAAGGAGTCGAGTTCAAGGCGGAAAAGCCCGAAGGGCCGTCTGTATCAGGACATATTGTAGTGAAGGTCTACAATATTCCATCCGCCATTTTCCCAGCATCCATGTCCGCACGCACCGAACACACCACTTTCGCCGGCCTGGCCGGCGACATCGATTGCGCCATCGACTGGCCGGAAGGCACGCCCAGAGGCTGGGCCCTGGTGCTGCATCCCCACCCCCTTCACGGCGGCGCGCGCGACAACAAAGTGGTGACGACCATTTCGCGCAGCTGCGTTCAGCAGGGCCTGGCGGCGCTGCGGCCGAACTTTCGCGGCGTCGGCGCGTCCAACGGCGAGTTCGACAATGCGAAGGGCGAAACGGCCGACATGCACGAACTGGTCGCCCAGTTCGCACAACGCCATCCCGACGTCGCCGCCGGCCCCTGGGTGCTGGGCGGCTTCTCGTTCGGCACGGCCGTCGCGGCACAGCTCTATTCGGGCCTGCAAGAGCACCTTCCCCAGGCGGTGATACTGGCGGGCACGGCGGCGCAGCGCTTCACCTTCCGCGACATCGCACTGCCGGACGACACGCTGCTGATCCACGGCGAAACCGACGACGTCGTGCCGCTGGACGAAGCCATGGGCTTCGCCCGGCAGCACGAGCTGCCCATGGTGGTCATTCCCGACGCCTCGCATTTCTTCCATGGCAAGCTTCTGACGTTGCGCCGGCTCGTGCAGCAACGGCTGTCCCTGCTCGGCGCCTGTCGAGGCTGAAGCCGAAGGGACCGCCGCATGAGAAACACGCACAAGGCATATCATCGAAGCACGGCCGTCTGCCTATAATGGAGCGCGACGCGCAATTTGTGTTGAACACCGACTTTTTGATCTACGACTATCAATGACTCCTACCCCGCTACGTCCATTGACCGCAGTTTCCCGACAACTGGCCCTGAGCATCGCACTGGCTTGCGCCCCCGCGCTCGCCTCGGCCCAGGCCGACGCGCCGGCGCCGGCGACGGCCTCCGCGCCCGCCGAGGTCGTCGCAGTCGGCGAACTGTCGTCCATACCGGCGCCCGCGGTGCCGGCCAAGGCCTGGCTTACCCTGGACGTCAACAGCGGACAGATCGTCGGCGCAAACAACCCGGACCAGAAAGTCGAACCCGCCTCCCTGACCAAACTGATGTCCGCCTACGTCGTCTTCGACGCCATCAAGAACGGCCGCCTGTCGCTCGATCAGGAAGTCAACGTCTCCGAAAAAGCCTGGCGCACCGAAGGCTCGCGCATGTTCATCAACGTCAATACCCGCGTCAAGGTCGATGAGCTGCTGCAGGGCGTCATCGTGCAGTCGGGCAACGACGCCACCGTCGCGCTGGCCGAGGCCGTCGCCGGCAGCGAGGGCGCTTTCGTCGCCCTCATGAACGAAGAAGCCAAGCGCCAGGGGCTGGCCGACACGCACTACACCAACTCGCCGGGCCTGCCCGATCCCCAGCACATGACCACGGTGCGCGATCTGGCGACCCTGGCCGCCAACCTGGTCTCCGACTTTCCCGAGTTCCTGCACTACTACAGCCAGAAAGAATTCACCTACAACAAGATCAAGCAGCCCAATCGCAACCGGCTGCTGTGGGCCGATCCCACCGTCGACGGCCTCAAGACCGGCCACACCTCGTCGGCCGGCTACTGCCTGGTCTCCACCGCCCTGCGCGACGGCCGCCGCGTCGTCTCGGTACTGGTGGGCGCCGACAGCGACGCCGCCCGCACCGAGGCCAGCCTGAAGCTGCTCAACTGGAGCTACCAGAACTTCGACACGATCAAGCTGTTCGACGAAGGCCAGCCCGCCGTCCAGGCCCGGGTCTGGGAAGGCGAGGCCGAAACCGTCGATCTCGGGCAGACCACGCCCATCTGGATCACGGTGCCGCGCGGCAAGGGCCCCGAAGTCGAACCCATCGCCCGCTACACCCAGCCTCTCGTCGCTCCCCTGACCAAGGGCAGCGAGGTGGGCACGGTGTCGCTCTCGCTCGACGGCAAAGTGCTGCGCCAGGAACCTCTGGCCGTGATGAACGACGTGCCCCAGGCCGGCTTCTTCGGCCGCATGTACGACAAGGTCCGGCTCATGCTGCAATAAGCGGCTGCCACGGCACGTATCCATCCTCTTGCGCCCAGGGCTTACATCATGATTCCCGACGTCGACGGCGACAGCGTCGTCTATCTGAATGGCCAATATCTGCGTCTGGCCGACGCAAAAGTGTCCGTGCTCGACCGCGGCTTCATCTTCGGCGACGGCATCTACGAAGTCGTGCCCTTCTACCGGGGCGAGCCCTTCCGCATGGAAGAGCACCTGGCCCGGCTCGAACGCAGCCTGGCCAGCATCGGCATCGATCCCGGCTACAGCCGCGACGACTGGCGCGCGCTGGTGCACGGCATGGCCTCGCGCAGCGGCCATAGCCATTTCACCGTCTACCTGCAGGTCACGCGCGGGCCGGCCAAGCGCGACCACGCTTTTCCCCACACCGCCCAACCCACGGTCTTCTGCATGGTTTCGCCGTTTTCGCGCCCCGATGCGCGCATGCGCGAACAGGGCCTCACCGCCATTTCCGTGCCCGACATCCGCTGGTTGCGCTGCGAGATCAAATCGGTTTCGCTGCTGGGCAACGTGCTGGCCAAGCAGCAGGCCGTCCAGGCCGGCGTGGACGAGGTGCTGCAGTTTCGCGACGGCTTCCTGACCGAGGGCGCGTCCTGCAATGTCTGGATCGCGCGCGACGGCGTCCTGCTGGCGCCCCCCCTGGACAACCTCATCCTCGAAGGCATACGCTATCGTTTCCTGGAAGAGCTGGCGGCCAAGGCCGGCATTCCCTTCGAATCGCGCCGGATTGCGCAGGCCGAAGTGGCGCAGGCCGACGAGATCATGCTGTCGTCCGCCACCAAAGAGGTGCTCCCCGTCGTCCAGTACGATGGCAATCCCGTCGGAAACGGCAAGCCGGGCCCCATTTATGCCGCACTGCGCGCCGCCTACGACCAGATCCTGGGTTGAAACGACATGGTCACCACACCGCCCCCCATTCCGCCCGAAGAATCCCTCATCGAGTATCCCAGCGACTTTCCCATCAAGGTCATGGGCAAGAGCCATCCCGAGCTGGCCCAGCGCCTGACGGAAGTCGTGCTGCGCTTCGACCCCGGCTTCGATCCGGCCACGGTCGAGATGCGCGCCAGCAAACAGGGCAACTACATCGGCCTGACCTTTACTGTGCGCGCCACCTCGCGCGAGCAGCTCGACGACCTGTACCGGGCCCTGCACGGCCATCCCCTGGTATCGATAGTGCTGTAATGATTGCCGTCAAATGGCTGCCCCGGCCCGCTCCCTATCCGCAGGTATGGCAGGCCATGCAGCGCTACACCGAAGATCGGGGCCCCGATACGCCTGATGAAATCTGGCTGGTCGAGCACGAGCCCGTCTACACGCTGGGCCAGGCCGGCAAGCCCGAACACATTTTGAACAGCGGCGCGATTCCCGTCGTCCGCTCCAACCGGGGCGGACAGGTCACCTATCACGGGCCGGGCCAGGTCGTGGCGTACTGCCTCGTCGACCTGCGCCGTGCCGGCTTGTACGTGAAGGAATACGTCGCCTTGCTGGAGGACACCGTCATCGGGCTGCTGCGCGACCTGGGCCTGGACGGCGCCTGCCGCAAGCCGGGCGCGCCGGGCGTCTATGTGCCCGTGGGCGCGCCCTCCGACACGGCCGAACTGGCCAAGATCGCCGCCCTGGGCATCAAGGTGCGCAACGGCTGCGCCTATCACGGCATCGCCCTGAACGTCGACATGGATCTGACGCCCTTCCTGGGCATCAACCCCTGCGGCTACGAAGGCCTGCGCACCACCGACCTGGCCGAGCAGGGCGTGCGCACCACGGTGCAGCAAGCGGGAGAAGCGCTCGCCCGGCGCCTGGTCGATGACCTGACGCCGGCGCCAAAGCATTGAATCCGACGCCGCCGCAGCGGCGCTGTGTGTTCATTGGGCCGCCGCGCCCCGGCCGCGCTCGGGCACGGGCACGGGCACGAAGAATATGAACAGATTGGCCACGACGATGGTAAAGGCCAGGAAGGTAAAGGTCGCCATCAGGCCATAGGTGTCGGCGATCAGGCCGCCTATCACCGGCCCGATGGACGACCCCACGGCCTGGGTGCCGAACAGGAAGCCGATACTGGTGCCGCCCATGTTCTTGGGGGTCGAATCGAGCAGCCATGCCTGCAGAACGGGCCTGATGGCGTACAGGAAGAAGCCCAGCAGGGCGATGAACAGGATGAACAGGTTGGACTGGCCGGCCAGCACCATGAAGACCAGCACCACCGCCGTCATGCCCATGCTGCTCATGACGATGCGGCGGCGGCCCATCTTGTCCGACAGGTGGCCGGCCACCGGCGCCGCCAGAAAGCCCGCAGCCTGCAGCGTGAACAGGCAGGCGCCTACCCAGAAAGGCGAATAGCCCATCTTGTGCGCCAGGTAGACGGGCAGAAAGGTGAGCAGCGTGGTCTGGGTCATGGAGCGGAAGGCCGAGCTGACCGCGAGCAGGATCATGATGCGGTTGCGCACCAGGCTCTTGAACCCCGTGCCGTATTCCTTGAGGCTTTGGCTCGCCTCTTCGGCCGCCGCGGGGGCCTTCTTCTTGCGCGAACCCATGCGCAGAGCGCCCATGCTCACCAGAATGAGCACCGCCATGATCGCGCCCGGAACCACGTTGAGCACCACGATTTCGCGCCATGTGAAGGTGACGAGCAGGGCGCCTATGACGAGGGGCGCGATGGCATCGCCCGCGTTGCCGCCCATGCCGTGCACCGACAGCACCAGGCCTTTCTTTTCCGGATAGCGCTGGGCCAGCGTGGGAATGGCGGTGGGGTGCCAGAGGTTGTTGCCGATGCCGACCATCGAAATGCAGATCAGCAGCATGATGTAGTTATGGGCAAAGCCCATGAGCAGGTAGGGCACGCCCACCCACATCAGGGACAGGGCCATCAGCAGCCCCTTCTTGCCCACCGTATCGACCAGCATTCCGCCCGGCACATTGGACAGGGCGCCCGCCACGTACTGGCAGGTCATGATGAAGCCGATCTGCCCGTAGCTGAGACCCAGTTCGGCGCCGATCAGGGGCAGGATCAGGTAGAACGTGGCCGGATACCAGTGCGTCAGCGCGTGGCCCACGGTAATGAGCCATACGTCCCGGAACGATTTCCGGGGTGGCGCTTCGGGTGTGATGGCGGCAGTGCTCATGGCGTTTCCTTGCAGGGAGGTTGTGTCTCTATACCGCGCGGGGTTCCGGTCCGGCGGCCCGGAGCCCGCGTGCTTCCTTCATCGGCGCCCCTGGCTCACGATGACCTGGTCATACAGCTGGCTCCATTTGGCCATGCCGCTCAGCGATACTTCGGGGTCGATCAGCGTAAGCTCCATGCCCTTCAGGGGTGATTCGACCTGGGTGCTGGACGGCACGTAGCTCAGTGAAGCCAGGATGCGCTGCGCGTCCTGGGAGAGCATGTAGTCGTAGAACAGCAGCGCGGCATTGGGGTGCTTGGCGTTGCGGGTAATGCCTATGCCATTGGCGCGGGCCACGACGGGATCGATCGTGAACCAGTCTATGGGGGCGCCGCGCTCCTTGGCGGCCTCGGGCATGTAGTTGTACACGGTAAGCCCCAGGGGCACTTCACCCGCGACCACCATATTGGTCAGCAGCGAGTGCCCCTTGCGCACCGAAATGCCGTTGGTGGCCACGATGTCGCGAAACAGCTGCACGCCTTTTTCTTCGCCCAGGGCGGTGACCACGGCGGCGAACCAGTCGAAGTCCTCGGTCTCGATGCCCAGCTTGCCCTTCCACTTGGGGTCTTTCAGGTCTTCAAAGCTTTGGGGCAGGTCTTCTTTCTTGATGCGGTCGGTGTTGTAGGCCTGTACGAACACCGTCAGCATGGTGGCCGCCCATTCGCGATGGTCGGGCACGGCCTTGGGCAGCAATTGTCCAAACAAGGGAGATTTGACGGGCTGCAGCACTTTTTCCTGGCTCAGGGCCTCCATTTCGGGTGCACTGATATGGATGGCGTCGACGTCGTGCCGGCCGGCCTGGGCCTCGGTAAGGGTGCGCTGCAAGACCTTGTCGGTGCCCGCGCGCCATATCTTGACCTTGATGCCGTACTTTTCTTCGAACGGCTTGATCAGCGGGGGAATGTCTTTTTCGGCGATGGACGTATACAAGGTGAGTTCGCCTTCTTCCTTGGCCGCCTGGACGATTTTTTCGCTACGGTCGGCACCCTGGTATTCAAGCAAGGGCTGGGCAAAAGCCGGCGCGGCCAGCGCCACCGACATCAGCGCGGCGGCCAGACAGCGTGTGAAATCGAAACTGCTCATGTCTGCTCCTTCTCGTATCCGCTGGCGGGCTAGAGCCGCGGGCCGGGGCATGCCGTCGATGCGACGGCACGGCGCCTGAGACCCGCGCGCTTCGGGCGTGTCCGCCCGTCCGCTGGCTACGATTATTGTTCTGTTATAAAGAACGATGTTCTTTATATTGGATAAATTAGCATGAAAGGACCGAGCTTGTCAGCCCCTTCGTGCTTCGTCGGAGAGCCCGTCCTCACGGGCTCAGCGGGTGGTTTTCCACCCGGGGGCTCTACGCGGTCTGGGTGGTTTTCTTTTTCATGTACTGCTCGACCAGCTCGGCCGTCAGCACCAGCCCCGGCTCGTACTCGGGCGCATCCTCGAGCTGCTCCAGATCGTTCAGGCCGAACTTCTCGTAGATCCGGTTGATCGCCGAAATCAGACGCACCGGACGGTCCGGGTCCGCATTGAAGTGCTGGTGGATCGTGTTGGGCGGAATGTAGATCACGTCCCCGGCCTCCCACTCGTAGCGCTTGACCTCATCCTGCGCCTTCCAGTGGTACGTATCGGTGATCTCCACGTCGCAATCCTGGTGCAGGTCGTAGCCCCGGCCCTCCAGCACGTACAGGCACTCCTCGGCCAGGTGCCGGTGCTTGCCCGAGCGGCTGCCCGGCGGAATCAGCTGCATGTACACGTCCACCGACTCCATGCGCGTGTTCATCTTCTCGTTCAGCAGATGCTTGAGCAGCCCCTGGCGCGACATCTCCCAGGGCATCTCCTCCGGATGCACCACCTTCTTGCGCTTGGACTGCAGCGATGGAAGCTGCGCCGCGTCCTCCAGCAGCTCTTGATAAAGTCCCTGGTTCAGCGCTCCGGCCAACCACGCCTTCGATTCTCCCCATGCCATGTGCTTTGCTCCTTTGACTTGATGTAGACGATTGGAAAACCGGCCGGGACGCTCAGTCCGGATGGTTGTAGTTTTCCTCGAAGTGGCGCGGCTCGTAGCCCTCGGCGCCGGGAGCGGGCTCGGTCGGGCGCGGTATCACCTGCTTCTGGAACAGCAGGTTCATGAACATCATCATCGGCTTGGGCTTCATGACCAGGGCGCGCGCCGGCTTCTCGGGGTCGGCGTTGAAGTGCTGGTGCACGCAGTTGTTGTGCACGATGGCCACGTCGCCCGCCTTCCAGTCGTAGCGGATGCCGTCGTGGATCTCGTAGCCGACCCCATCCAGAATGTAGAAGGCTGCCTCGTTCACGTGGCCGTGCTTCTGGGTGCGGCCGCCGGGCGCGTATTCTTCCAGATGGATGTGCAGGGTCTGGGTCAGGCCGTCCTCGGGCTCGACGAAGTGTTTGCTGAAGGACTGCGGGCCGTCGTTGAACAGGAGTTCGCGTCCCTTGATCACCCGGGGCATGGCCCGCAGGCGATTGAGTTCGTCCTTGAGGTTGTAGGGACCGGCGATGGCGCGCAGGAACACGCGGTCGCGCTTGCTGTTGTAGTGAGATTCCTTTCCCATGATGCTTCCTTATAAAAAATCGTGGCTCACTTGGATTGCCGTGTGAAGATTTCTTCGTACAAGCCCGTCCACTTCTGGTTTTCGTCCAGGATGACGCTGGGATCGACGAACTTGATCGGCATGTCGTTCAGGGCGGTGTCGACCTTCTCGCTGGTGGGAACGAAGTCGCGCTCCAGCAGGATCTGCTGCGCATCGCTCAGCATGAAATCCACGAACAAGGCCGCCGCATGCGGGTGGGGCGCCTTCTTGGTCATGGCCACTCCGTTGGGGCGGGCGATGGCCGGGTCGAAGGTGAACCAGTCGAGCGGCGCGCCCTTGTTCTTGAGCTGCTCGGCCTTGTAGTTGTAGACAGTCAAGGCCATGGGCACCTCACCCGACGCGACCAGATTGGTCAGCAAGGTATGGCCCTTGCGCACCGAGATGCCGTTCTTCTCGACGATGTCGCGGAACAGCTGCACGCCCTTCTCTTCGCCCATGTTCTTGACCACGCCGGCGAACCAGTCGGCGTCCTCGGCCTCGATGCCCAGCTTGCCCTTCCACTTGGGATCGAGCAGTTCTTCGTACGACTTGGGCACTTCCTCTTTCTTGATGAGGTTGGTGTTGTAGGCGGCCGCAAAGATGTTCAGGCGGGTGCTGATCCATTCCTTATGAGGCATGATGGCTTCGGGAATCAGATCTGCCAGATAGGGCGACTTGACCTCCTGAAGCAGCCCTTCGCGATGCAGGGCTTCGAGTTCGGGGCCGTTCGTCTCGACGATGTCCACATCGAAACGCCCCGCATTGCCTTCGGTGACGGTGCGCTGCAGCACCTTCTCGGACCCCGCCCGCCACATCCGCACCCGGATGCCGTATTTGTCTTCGAACGCCTTGGCCAGCGCGGTCATGTCGTCGACGGGCGCCGAGGTGTAGATCATCAGCTGGCCTTCTTCTTTGGCGCCCTTGGCCAGGAACTGTTCGCGATCCGAGCCGGCATAGCCCGCGGCCGTCTGCTGGGTCGATTCCTGCGCCCAGGCGCCCGCCGCCCCCATCGACAAGGCGGCGCCCAGCAGCAGAGAAGCCGAGAGGGCCTTGAGAGCGTGGCGCCGGCCGGCGCCGGTCGCAGGCCCGGGATGAGTGAAGGGAGTCGATTTTATAGTCATGATGTCTTCCAACAAAATATAAAAAGATTTACTTTGATCGCTTGGTGAAGATGTCTTCGTAAAGCCCGGCCCATTTCGCATTCTCGTCCAGGACCACCGCCGGGTCTACGAATTTGAGCGGCATGCGGTTGAGTTTGGACTGCGCCTTCTTGCTGGTGGTGACGAAGTCGCGCTCAAGAAGGATTTGCTGGCCGTCGGTCAACAGAAAGTCGAAGAACAGCAGCGCCGCATTGGGATGGGGCGCGCCCTTGGCCAGCGCAACGCCGTTGGCCCGGACGATGGCCGGGTCGATGGTGAACCAGTCGAGCGGCGCGCCCTTGTTCTTGAGCTGCTCGGCCTTGTAGTTGTAGACCGTCAAGGCCAGGGGCACTTCGCCCGATGCGACCAGGTTGGTCAGTAGGGTATGACCCTTGCGCACCGATATGCCGTTCTTCTCGACCATGTCGCGGAACAGCTTCAGTCCTTTCTCTTCGCCCAGCTCGGCGTTCACCGTCGCGAACCAGTCCAGGTCTTCGGCCTCGATGCCCAGCCTCCCCTTCCAGCGCGGGTCGAGCAGGTCTTCGTATGTCCTGGGCAACTCCTCCTTCTTGACGAGATTGGTGTTGTAGGCCATGGCGAAGACGTTCAGGCGGGTCGCGGTCCAGTCCCCGTGCGGGCGCACCGCGCCCTCCATCAGCTCGGCCTGATAGGGCGACTTGACCGGCTGCAGCGCGCCCTCGCGGTGCAAAGCCTCCAGCTCTATTCCATCGGTTTCGATGATGTCCACCTCGTTGCGGCCGGCGCGCGCCTCGGTGAGCGTGCGCTGGGTGACCTTCTCGCCTCCCGCGCGCCAGAGCCTGGCCTTGATGCCGTACTTCTTCTCGAATGCATCGATCAGCACGGTCATGTCCTCGACCGTGGCGGAAGTGTAGATCAGCAGCCCGTCCTCCTTGCGAGCGGCCTCTTCCAGTTTCTGCTGGCGATCCGGGCCGGTGTAGCCGGCCATGCCGGACGGCTGGGCCATGGCGGCCGGCGCCGCGCCCAGGCCCGCCGCCAGGCATACCGACAACAAGGTTCCGATGAACTCGCGGCGCGGTCCGGGGCGCGAGTTTTTGCTACCGGATTGATGGTCCATGGCTCATCCGTCCTATAGGTATGGATTGCGGTCCGGCCGGCCGGTCAGAAGCTGTGGGCCAGGCCCACGGCGACCTGGGTGATGTCCGCCCCCGGGCTGATGTCCCCATCCAGGCTCAGGTTGTTGAATCGCGCCGACTCGCCGTTGATCAGCTTCGATGCGATGGCGAACAGATAGGTGCGCTTGGACAATGCATAGGACGCGCCGATGTTGAACTGCCGGCCCTGCAGGCCCGAGGTGCTGCATTCCACGTCGCCCACCAGCGTGCAGGAACCCGCCGTCGCCTGGGCATACGACGCCTGAAGCGTGGTGGCGCCTATCTTGTGCTGCACGTTCAGCGACCAGGTGTTGTGCCGGTAGCTTTCGAAGTCGCCGGCCGGTCCGCCCGACTCCTTCAGCCTGAGGTGAGCGAAGTTGGCCTCGGCCCGGGTGTTTTTGGTAAAGCGATAGCCCGCCGTCAGGCGCACCGCCGAGTCCTTGGCCTCTTTGCCCGCCAGGTCGCGCTGAGCCGCCGTGGGCATATTGCGCGATCCGCCATACAGGTCCTTGTGATACTCATAGGCCAATGCCAGGTACAGGGGCCCCTGTTCATAGAGAACGCCGGTGGAGAACACCCATGGCTTGGGATCGTCCGCCGTGAAGTCGGGGGTGTTCTTGGAGTACTGCGCCAGGAACTGGAAGCCGTTGAGCTTGGGCGATTCGTAGGTGATGGCGTTGCTGCGACGCAGGTGGAAGCTGGACGCCGAACTGGTTCCGAAGGCGTGCTTGGACAAGATGGTGCTGTTGGCCACGAAATTGCCGCTCGACACGCCCAGGAAACTCAAGGTGTCTCCCACTTCCTTGTACGGCGTGTCCATCTGGCCGAACTTGATGGTGCCCAGGTCGCCCTTCAGGCCGACGAACGTATTGCGGTTCCACATCGACGAACTCGAACCGCCGCTGCCGTCGTGGACGCCGACGTTCATCTCCAGCTGGAAAATCGCCTTGAGGTTGCCGCCCAGGTCTTCCGAGCCCTTCAGGCCGAATTTGGAGTTGCTGGATGCCATGCCCGTGCCGCTGTAGTCGGCATTGGGCAGGCGGGTCTGATTGCTGAGCGAGCTGGTGCCCGCGTCGCTGGCGCCGCTGACCTTGCCATAGACGATCTCGGGATACAGCTTGCCGTACATGGTGACGCTGGTTTCGGCCTGGACGGCCCAAGGCAGCCCCAGGGCCGCGGCGACCGCGACCAGTCCTGCCTTCTTCACGTGCTTCATTTTTGTCTCCCCCTGAATTGTAGAGTCGGATCGACGTCCGCTAGATGAGCAATAGTTGAGTATCTTTATGCGGAACATCGGTCCATTTAAGTTCGCGCAAAAAAAAGAACCGAAAATATCGGTGGTTCTTTTTGCGCGGACGCGCCAAGCCGGCTCAGACCTTTTCAGGCAAGTCGGCCAATTCTGCTTCGTATACGGATTCCATGCGGGGCTCCAGCCCGATCTCGGCCAAGGCGTCCTTGAACATGGTGCGCACCACCGGGCTTTCGTCGGCGTAGTCGATCTGGTCGCCGCCCAGGCGCTTGCTGATCCACGCCTTGGGCACGCCCTGCGCATTGCGGATCGACACCACCTCGTGCTTGAACGCCAGATAGCGGGCCGGTTCCGAGCCGGTATTGAAGTGCTGGTGGTACCACATATTGGGCGGCACGATCATAGTGCCCTTGCCCCAATCGTATCGGCGCGGCTCTTCGCCTTCCTGCCACATCAGACTGTAGCCGGTGCCCGACATCATGATGACGTGCGCGCCGGGGCCATGGCAGTGCGCCTTCTTGTAGGTGCCCACGGGAAACTGGGATATATGGCTGTTCATCGAGCCCTTGGCCATGTTGAAACGGATGTGTCCGCCGCCGGCGCCGCGCTCTTTGGCGTGGATGAGCGGCAGGTTGATCGCGTCCGCCACGAAGTTGGTTTCGAGCAGCAGGCCCTTCTGCTCGCCCTTGTTGTCGAAGTAGTCCGGCTCGCCCGAGAAGCGGTTCTTGAAGTCGTACTGGGTGCCGAAGATGAAATCGATGTCCTCGTACAGATTGATGATGCCCGGGCCGTTGGTGACGGCGACGAAGCGGGCGGCATCCTTGCCCGAGCCATTGAAATGCTGGCAGAAGGCGTTGAGCGGAATGGCAAAGAGCGAACCCGCCTGCCACTCGAACGTGATGCGCTTGCCGGCGTCGTTCCAGACCGTGGTCGAACCGCGGCCGTCCAGCACATAGATCATTTCCTCGAACAGCTGGCGCTGGGGCTCGAGCTGCTTGCCGGGCGGAATCTCGCAGACGTAGCAGTCGTTGGACGTGCGCGACGCTTCATGGTTGATGTATACGCCTTTGCCGCCACGGCGCGCCCAGGGCTTCAGGTCGACCGTATGCAGATCGGGAATGTAATGGGCGCTGATGATGTCCAGGCCCTCGTTGGCGACCCAACGCGTATAGGGTGTTTCTTTTTCTGTAGCGAACTTGCTCGCCAGCTCTTCAGTTACTAGAGCGTTCTTGGTCATGCAAAACTCCTGCTTAGGTGATGATTGATCGTTGCCGGGCGCGCCTGCTTGTACGGCCGCCCGGCCCACCGCGTCCTACGCGGTCTGGGTGGTTTTCTTCTTCATGTACTGCTCGACCAGCTCGGCCGTCAGCACCAGCCCCGGCTCGTACTCGGGCGCATCCTCGAGCTGCTCCAGATCGTTCAGACCGAACTTCTCGTAGATCCGGTTGATCGCCGAAATCAGCCGCACCGGACGGTCCGGGTCCGCATTGAAGTGCTGGTGGATCGTGTTGGGCGGAATGTAGATCACGTCCCCGGCTTCCCACTCGTAGCGCTTGACCTCATCCTGCGCCTTCCAGTGGTACGTATCGGTGATCTCCACGTCGCAATCCTGGTGCAGGTCGTAGCCGCGCCCTTCCAGCACGTACAGGCACTCCTCGGCCAGGTGCCGGTGCTTGCCCGAGCGGCTGCCCGGCGGAATCAACTGCATGTACGCGTCCACCGACTCCATGCGCGTGTTCATCTTCTCGTTCAGCAAGTGCTTGAGCAGCCCCTGGCGCGACATCTCCCAGGGCATCTCCTCCGGATGCACCACCTTCTTGCGCTTGGACTGCAGCGATGGAAGCTGCGCCGCGTCCTCCAGCAGCTCTTGATAAAGTCCCTGGTTCAGCGCTCCGGCCAACCACGCCTTCGATTCTCCCCATGCCATGTGCTTTGCTCCTTGTGTTTCGTTGATCGGATCGCGCGGATCACTCCGCGTGGTTGTAGTTGTCTTCAAGATGCCTCGGCTCGAAGCCCTCGCCGCCGGGCGCCGGCTTGCCGGCCCGGGGCTCGACCTGGTACTGGAACAGCATGTTCATGAACAGGTACATGGGCTTGGTCTTGATGACCAGGGCCCGGGCCGGCTTCTCGGGGTCGGCGTTGAAATGCTGATGCACGCAGTTGTTGTGCACGATGGCCACGTCGCCCGCCTTCCAGTCGTAGCGGATGCCGTCGTGGATCTCGTAGCCCACCCCGTCCAGGATGTAGAACGCCGCCTCGTTCACGTGGCCGTGCTTTTGCGACTTTCCGCCCGGGCCGTATTCCTCCAGATGCAGATGGAAGGTCTGCGTGATGCCGTCCTTGGGTTCGATGTAGTGGCGGCTGTATGCCTGGGGGCCGTCCACGAAATGGATCTCCTTGCCCTTGCGCACGCGCGGCATGGCCCGCAAGCGGGTCAGTTCGTCCTTCAGGTTGTAGGGGCCCGCTATCGCCCGCACGAACACGCGGTTCTTGTTGCTGTGGTAAAGATCTTCGCGCGCGGGTTTCTCGCCCAGGGTTTCCCCGTCGGTCGCCACGCCGGTCGTCGATGCTTCTGTTTTCATTCCTTGCCTCCGTTGCTTGTCAGGTTCCGTACTGGTCTATCCGATAGCGTCGCGGCTTGAGCGTGCGGCAGATTTCGCGCACGAGGCCGGATTGGGGCAGCGAGATGCCGCAGTCGTCGGCCATTTCGGCCACGATGTTCATGTCGTCCTGCGCCCACGCCATGGACTGCTTGCCCCAGTTTCCCAGGGCGCCGTTCACGGCGCTGCTCATCATCAGCGCTTCGCGCAGCGCCTCGGTGTCGACGCCGTAGCGATCCGCCAGCGCCATGCCCTCGTGGTTGGCCACCAGGCAGGCCCACAATATGAGGTTGTTGACGGCCTTGGACACCTGGGCCGTGCCGACCCCGCCGCTATGCACCACGTCGGACGAATAGGCCGACAACACCGGCCGCAGCCGCTCGACCACCGCCGTGTCGCCGCCCACGAAGGACAGCAAGGTGCCCTCGTCCGCGGCGCGGCCGCCGCGGCACACCGTGGAATCGACCACGTGGATGCGCCGGGGCGAAGCCAGAGCCGCCAGTTCGCGCACTGTCCTGGGATGGACGGTGCTGAGCACCGCCACGATGGTTTCGGGGCGGGCATTGTCCAGAATGCCCTCGGCGCCCTCCAGCAGGGCGCGCACTTCGGCGTCGTAGCCCACGCATAGCAGAATGACGTCGGACGCCGCCGCCAGGGCGGGCGTGTCCACACACTGGGCGCCCATTTGCGTGACACGCTCGACCGCCGCCGGATTGCGCTCGCCGACCAGCGTGCAGTAGCCCGCGCGCAACAGATGCCCCACGATGGGCATGCCCATGCGCCCCGCGCCGATAAGGCCGACCTTGGTCATGCGTGATCCTCTTCGGGTTGTACGCGCAGATTGACGGAAACCTGCATTTCGGGCGCCGTCTCCAGCGCGGCGCCGCGCGGCAGGACGGCCGAGAAGGCCCGGACCCGCTGCGCGGCATGATCGATGCCCGGCGGCGGCTGCCCCTGCCCCACGGCCTTGGCCGCGCGCATCAGCCGCTGGCGCGTCATGATGATGCCCTTGTCCGTGCCCACCAGATTCTCGCGCGTGCGGTCCTCGATGGGGCCCATGCTTTCCTGCACCGCGGCGTCCTGCTCGGCCACGCCCATCACGCCGCAAAAGGTGCGGCGCTGTTTCTGGGCCTGGCGGTCGATGAGATAGTCGTTGCCCTTGTTGGCCACCGGGATGAAAGTGCCCGGGATGGTGCGGCAATGAATGCCCCGGCCCGCTTCCATGGCCTCGAGCTCATCGCTCGTCAGCCGCCTGTCGGGGTGGTAGTCGATGCTGAAGGTGTAGGAGTGCTCGTCGTCGATGGGCACCCAGGCGTGGGCGCCGTAGGGGTTGCCCTCGTAGGGCGGGAACAGGTTGAAGCAGGGCATCAGCCACTGCGTCACGCGCCAGTAGTAGCTCTCGTCGCCGTTCCTGCGGCGGGTGGCGATGTACAGCCCGCCGGGCGATTCGCGCGGCACGAAGACCGGGTGCGGGTCGGCCTTGAGATACCCGGCGCTGCGCGCATCGCGCTTGAGCAGCGGATCGTCGCCCACCGACATGCGGTGCAGAAAGGTGGAGTGGAAGGAATCCAGGCCTCCTTCCATGGCCTGCAGATAGTTGCACTCCTGCCGGCGCTTGGAGACATGGCGATGGCCGTCCGGCACGGTGGCCCACTCGTACATGGGCGGTTCGGGCTGCAGTTCGGGCGGGCCCATATAGGTCCACAGCACGCCGCCGCGCTCGATCAGCGGATAGGACTTGAGCTTGATGCGCGCGGCATAGCCGTTTTCAACCGGCTCCGAAGGCACGTCCACGCATTGGCCCGTCACGTCGTACTTCCACCCATGGTACGGGCAGCGCAGGCCGTCCTCTTCGTTGCGCCCGAACCAGAGCGACACGCCACGGTGCGCGCAGAACTCGTCCACCAGGCCCAGGCGCCCGCTGCTGTCGCGAAACGCCAGCAGGCGCTCGGACAGCAACTGCACCCGCACCGGCGCACAGTCCGGCTCGGGAAGCTCCTCGGACAGCAGCGCCGGTAGCCAGTAGCGGCGAAACAGTTCACCCATCGCCGTGCCCGGCCCCGTGCGCGTCAGCAGTTCGTTCTGTTCAGCTTTCATATCGGCTCACTTCGACGGCGCGTCGGCGATCGGCCGACCATTGAGCACATCGTCATACCGCTTGCGCCATTCATCATAGGTATCCAGCACCTTGGCCGGATCGATGTACACGGGGGAGAAGGCGTCCAGCTTGGGCAGGTCGCGCCGATGTGTCGTGATCTGGTGGTCCCTGGCCACCATTTGCTGTCCCTCGCTCAGCATGAATTCGTAGAACAGCATGGCCGCATGGGGGTGCGGCGCCTTGCGGGCTATGCCGATGCCGTCGGTATAGGCGATGGTGGGCGCAAGCGCCACGTAGTCGATCGGCGCGCCCTCGGCCTTCTTCTGCTCGACCAGATAGCTGTACATGGTGATGGCCAAGGGCACTTCGCCCGCCACCACCATATTGGCCAGCAGCGAATGGCCGGTGCGCAGCGAAACGCCGTTCGTCGCCACCAGCCTCTGGAAGTAATCCAGGCCTTTCTTCTCGCCCATCTGCTGCATCAGGGTCATGAACCATTCCTGGTTCTTGGCCTCGATGCCCAGCCTTCCCTTCCAGCGCGGATCGAGCAGGTCTTCATAAGAAGCCGGCAGCTCGTCGCGCGATACCCGTTGCGGATTGAAGGCCTGCACGAACACATAGGTGCGCATGCCGGCCCATTCACCATGCTCGGGAAGCGCCTGCTCGATGAGCTGCGCGTGCAAGGGCGAGGACACCGGCTGCAGCAGCTTCTCGCGGTGCAGGGCCTCCATTTCGGGAGCGGGATTCTGCACCACGTCGACCACGTTCCGCCCGGCGCCGGCCTCGGCCAGCGCCCGCTGCAGCACCTTGTTCTTGCCCGAGCGCCATACTTCCACCTTGATGCCGTAGCGCTTCTCGAAGGCCCCGACCAGATCCTGGACGTCTTTCTCGGCCATCGAGGTATACAGCATCAGCTTGCCCTCCTCCCGTGCGCCTTCCTGCAGGCGCTGCCCGCGGTCGGGCCCCTGGTATTGCAGGGGCGACTGTGCAGCCGCCCCCGCCGCACAGGAGATCCCCAGTGCGAGAAGCAGGCCGCGCAAGAAGAAGGAAAGCGTGTTCATCGTCCGTGCGTCCCGTTCAGGCAGCCTTCTTCAGCTTGGGATCGTCGGCGATGCAGATGCATTTGGCGGGATCGAGGCTGAGGTATACCTTGTCGCCGACGGGCGCCTTGATCGAAGGGTGGGCGCGCGCCAGCACTTCGCGGTTGCCCACCTTGATCTGCAGGTCCAGGTACTCGCCCAGGAAGACCTTGAAGGCCACCGTGCCCTCGAACACATTGGCGCCCTCGGGCCGCTGATGCTCGTGCACCCGGATGTCCTCCGGACGCACCGAGATCACGGCGGCATCGCCCTTGTTGAAGGAGTCGTAGGCGGTCGTCTTCAGCTGGCCGATGCCGGTCGAGACGCGATAGCTGTTCTCGCCTTCGTCGGGCCCTTCGACCGTCGCCTCGAGGAAGTTCGTCAGCCCGACGAAATCGGCCACGAACTTGTTGCGGGGACGCTCGTAGATGTCGCGGGGTGTGCCGATCTGCGCAATGCGTCCGGTGGACATCACCGCAATCTCGTGGGACAGCGCAAGCGCCTCGCTTTGATCATGGGTCACGTAGATGGTGGTCAGGCCCAGTTCGCGCTGCATGCGCTTGAGTTCGAAGCGCATGCGCTCGCGCAGCTTGGCGTCGAGGTTGGAGAGAGGCTCGTCCAGCAGCAGGAGCTTGGGCTCCATGACGAGCGCGCGAGCCAGCGCCAGCCTTTGCTGCTGGCCGCCCGACATCTTGGTGGCCTCGCGGTCGGCGAACTGGTCCAGGCCCACGGCCGTGAGCACGCGCATGACCTTGTCCTGGATTTCCTTTTTGCTGAAGCGCTTCGTGCCCACCTCGAGCGGAAACGCGGCATTCTGGAACACGTTCATGTGCGGCCAGATCGCGTATGACTGGAACACCATGCCGAAGTTGCGGCGGTTGGGCGCGATGAACACATTGTTGGCCGAGGAGTACACCGTGGTGCCGTTGACCGAGATCAGGCCGGACTTGGGACGCTCGAGTCCCGCGATGGAACGCAGCGTCGTGGTCTTGCCGCAGCCGCTGGGGCCCAGCAGCGTGAACAGCTTGCCTTCGGGAACCTCGAAGCAGATGTCCTGCGCGGCCTTGACGGTCTCGCCCTTTTCATTGGGGTATTCGGTGTACAGGTTTTGCACGCTCAACATGATTTGTCTCCAACTGGAATTCGTTTCTCGGTTTTGATCAGGATTCTTTGACGCCGAAGCGCTTGCCCAGGAGCTGAGCCGTCATGACCAGCAGGAAGAGGGCGATGATGAACATGACGCCCAGGGCGGAGAGCTCGACATACTGGCCGTTCTCCCACAGCTCCCAGATCATGATCGAGATGACCTCGGTGCCGGGGCTGTACAGCAGGATGGAGGTGGACAGCTCGCGTATGGACACGATGACGATGTAGATCCAGCCCGCCATCAGGCCCGGCTTGAGCAGCGGCAGGATGATGCGCCAGAACGTTGTGCCCCACGATGCGCCGCTCATGGCGGAGGATTCTTCGAGCTCCTTGTGGATCTGCAGCATGGACGTGGTGTTGTAGCGCAGGCCGTAGGGCAGGAAGCGCGTCACGTAGGCGATGAACATGATCCACATCGTGCCGTAGATGCCGATGTCGAAGTTCAGGTAGAACACCATGATGGCCAGGCCCAGCACCAGGCCCGGAAACACCATGGGCAGCGAGGCCATGTTGTCCAGCAGCCAGCGGCCGGGCAGCTTGGTCTTGACCACGATCCAGCAGATCACCGAAGTGGCCAGCATGATGATGGTCGCGCTGCCCAGGGCCAGCACCAGGCTGTTCCAGACCGAGTCCCACAGGGTCGGATAGTCGAGCATGAAGCGATAGGCGTCGAAGGTGAGGTTCTTCACGGCTTCCATCGACGGCACGCTGTAGAACTTCTGCATCGAGGACCACACCAGCACCAGGAAGGGCAGCACCACGATCAGAAAAAAGTACACGATGAAGATCGCGGCGGTGAGATAGCGCCATTTGCCCAGGTCCATGGCGCGCGGGCGATAGCCCTTGCCCGTGACGGTCGAGTATTTGTTGCCCCGGCTGGACAGGCGCGACTGCAGGTAGACGCCGACCGTGGTGATGAGCAGCAGGGTGACCGCATACGACGAGGCCAGGCCCACTTTGCTGGGATACTGGTGGATCGCCTGGTAGATGGACGACGTGAACACCTGGATGCCCACCGGCAGCCCCAGCAGCGCCGGCACCTCGAACGACTCGATGGCGCGCACGAAGAGGATGAGTATGGTGGCGAAAATGGCCGGCCAGGTCAGCTTCAAGGTGATGCGCCAGGCAATCTGGCGCACGCTCGCGCCGCTCATCAACGCCGATTCCTCGAGCGAGGGATCCATGGAGCGGAACGCCGCCGTCATGATCAGGAAGGCCATGGGCGAATAATGCAGGCCTTCGACCCAGATCATGCCCCACATCGAGTAGACGTTGATGAACACGTAGTCGGTGTCGAACCAGTTCTGCAGCAACAGGTTGAAGATGCCTATCTTGGGACTGCCCAGCAGAATCCACGACACGGTGAAAAGAATGCCGGGAATGATCAGCGGGATGATGGACAGCGCGAAGAACAGGGACTTGAACGGCGTGTTGGTGCGCTCGTTCATCCACGCCAGGCCGGTGCCCACCACGAAGGCCAGCGCCGCGGTGCCCGTGGCGAACCATATCGAATTGCCCAGCAGGCGCAGCGTTTCGACGCTGGTGTAGGCGTCGGCGTAGTTGGCCAATGTGAATTCCGCCGGCGCCGTCGCCGTCTGAGGCGTGTAGAAGCTTTGCCACAGCAGAAAAAACAAGGGCATGAGAGCCAGATAGGCGACCCCTATCACACAGACCCCGATGATGATCCATTTCAAGTCCAAGCGCCGCCATAGGGGAGGCTTGGCTTCCGGTCGCACGTGTCCTTTGGCGACTACTTCCATTGCTGCGTCTCCTTGCTGAAGAGCTCGGATGCCCTGTATCCGGCCTCAGTTTCTGATTGAATGATTTATGTTCTGCTATACGGATCGTCGGTCTGTATAGTAGACCTGGGCTAATTTACCAACGCTTTAAGGCGGTGTCAATAAAAAATGACCCGTGCCCAAGCTGTAAGAAGAAACTTAAAATCTTCTTAAAAACCGCATGAAATGGGGCTCCACGCAATATACTCAGCACTCTGAATATCAGGCCGGGCAACATTGGGGGACAAGGAAAAACGCCGCTCAGCCCCGTTTTCCGTAGTGATAGTCCCAGACCTTGCGCAGCAGGTGGGGCTTCCACAGGTTGCGTGAAATGGTGTCCACCTGTTCCGCATCGAGGACCGTCACCGTTCCCAACCGGGACGCCATGTACTGTTTCTGGGCGGTTTCCTCAAGGTAAACCCCTAGAACGAAAGTCTCGACAATATCGCCGCCGGCCGCCACCGCGCCGTGGGACTTGAGCATCACCACCCGGTTGTCGCCCAGGCACTCGGCCAGTTCCTCCCCCAATGGCCGCGTATTGATGGAAGCCGTCTTGGGAAAAACCGGAATCGGTCCGAGCACCGCGGCCTGCATGATGACGGGCAGCACCGGCTGGCCCGCCATGCTGAACAGGGTGGACCAATAAGGATGGGTATGCACCACCGCGTTGACGTCCGGCCGGCGCCGGTAGGTCTGCGCGTGGATGTGGAACTCCATGGGCGGCACGGCATCGCCCTCGATGAGATTGCCGTCCAGGTCGATGGTGACGATGTCGTCCACCGTCAGCGCGCTGCGCACCGACCTGCCCGAATTGATCAGCATGCGATCGCCCGGCAGCCTGGCGCTGAAGTGCCCATTGAAGTCGATGATGCCGGCCCGTTCCATCATCGTGATGGCATCGACCAGCATCTGCTTGAGCTTGGCGGTATCTGTCTCCACTCGGCCTCCTTGCGGCGATGCGCCGCTGATGCGTGTCTTGGATGCGCCGCGCCGGCTGGCGCCCGCTCGGCGCGTTTCTTGTCTCACCCAGCCGGAAACCGGTCTGCGGCCTGCGTGGCGCCGACCGTTGCGCCGGCCGGACATCTCATGCGTTCCGGTCCTCGCTCCGGCGATCCTCATGTCCGCCGCCGCCCTCACGGCCGTGGGCATGGCTGTGTTCATGATCATGCTCGTGGCTGTGGGCGTGGCCATGATCCTGCCTGTCCGCATGCGCATGATCGTGGCCGTGATCATGGTCGTGCGCGTGCCCATGATGATGATGCGCGTGCGGCCGGCTGCCGTGCTCGTGGGCGTGCGGGCGGTACTTGAGGTCGGTGCGCACATTGCCGGCGGGCGTGCGCGGGTCCTGGCTGAAGACCAGCGACTTGACCGTGACGGGCACGGTTTGCGAAGGCATGCGGATGCGGCCCAGATCGATGTAATCGAAGTCCCACAGAATCACGCCGTCGATCACCAGCACGTCGCTCTTGAGCTCCAGTTCTTCGCGCAGCAGGGCGCCCAGCGTGTGCGCCAGGTCGCCGTCCAGAATGAGATAGAGCGGTTTCTCCTGGGCCAGCGTCGAGTTCATGCCCTGGATGACGCCGTCGGCGAAGGCGCGGATGCGCGTGTAAGAAGGCGGGCCGCTCCAGCGGAAGGCCAGCGCCACCTCGTTCTCGCCCTCGACCAGGTCGAACTGGGTAAAGTGCTCGCGTATGGCCTGCGCCAGGTCGTCCGGAACGATCTCGCCGGAACAGTCGTACGCGGGCAGCAGCACCTGCACATTGCGCCGCGGCAGCAAGCGGCCCGGGCTGGAGATGTAGGTCGTGTTGCCGCTGAGCTGTACCGAATATTCGGACGCCCCCAGCGCCGTGGCGCGTATGCATTCGCCCTCGGGCAGGCGCGACCAGGGCAGGCGCCCTTCGTCCAGCCGGCGGCGCAGCGCCGTGCCCAGCAGCTTGCCCATGTCGCCGAAGTCGCGTTCTTCGTGCTCGTAGATGTACTCGGAGACGCCCCCGGAGAACATCACGCCCTCTATCGGACCGAAGTCCGGCAGGGGGTCGGTCAGGTACAGAAGATCGATCTCGGGCGGCAGCGGGCGTCGGCCGACGGCGGTCACGAGGGCGTCCGCCATCCAGTCGGCCAGCTTCTTCATGTCGTCGCGACTGACGCGGTCGCCCAGCCTCCAGGAGAACCCCGCCTCGCTTGCCAGGTGGCGTCCGGCCGGATCCAGCCGGACGATGCGGCCCTGCTCGTCGACCACCTGCAGGCGGCCGCCGATGTGGATGGCCGCCGTGCCCAGCACCTTGCCCTTTTCGACCACGGCCAGCTTGGTCGTGCCGCCGCCGATGTCGACGTTCAGGATGCGCTTGCCCAGGTCATGGGAGGCCCGCGCCGCGCCCGAGCCGTAGGCCGCCAGCATGGATTCCATGTGATGGCCCGCCGTGGCGCAGACGAATTCCCCGCCCCGATCGGCGATCACGTCGGAAATGGCTTGCGCGTTCTCGCGCCGCAGGGCTTCGCCGGTGAGGATGACCGCGCCGGTATCGATGTCGTCGGGATGCAGCCTGGCCGCCTGGTAGGCCTCGTCGATGATGCCGCCCAGCGCCGACTCGTCGATGCGGGTCTCGCTCTGGTAGGGGGTCAGCGCCACGGGCGATTGATACAGTGTTTCGCGGTCGACCACGAAATAACGGCTGGAAAGATCCTCGCCAAGGCGGCGCAGGTTGATGCGCGAGAACACCACCTGGGTTCCGGAGGAACCGATGTCGATGCCGACGCTGACCAGGGTGACGTGGTCCTGCTGCCAGATGGGATTGTCCTCGAGCGGCCCCAGCGATTCGAAATCGTCGTGATCGTGGTCCGACTCCTCGCCGGGCAGGTGCACATGGTCGTAATAGAGGTCGCCCAGCCGGTGGTCGTCCAGGCTGTGCCCCCCTTTCGCGGGCGGATTCTTGTCGTCGGGTTTCTTGTCTTCAATCATTTCTCTCTTCCTTTTACTTCCAGTACCTCTTTTGGTGTTCGACTTGAGGTGTTCTTGAATACGCTCGATTTGAATTGATACCGTGGTTGGTTGATGCAGACCCGGTCGACCAATTGAAGGCAACCTTCAGGGCAAGGGGCGGAGGGTCTTTTGCAGTCCATCCAGCATGCGCCGAATTTCTCTTGCCTGGTCGGGGGCTTTCGGCGACAGCCTGTCCGAATCCCGAAGCGCGAAGCGCTGAGGTCGAGTTCTGCCGCCGCCCGACCAGGCAAGAGAAATTCGGGAAGCCCGAAGGGCCGCATGATGTGGACTGCAAAAGACCCTCCGCCCCTCGCCCGGCTCAAGAACCCAACTAACCCCCGGCTCAAACCCAACCCAGTCGGTTTCGGATTTGACAGTCGCTTCGCTTAGCTCAAACCCAAACCTGTCGGTTTCGGGTTTGCTTAGCTCAAACCCGGAACTCCTCCAGAGTTTCAGGGGCGAAGAGGTCGTGGGGGTCTAGGCGGCGCTTGGACAGGCCCTGCTCGTGCGAGTAACGCAGGAAAGTGGAAAGCGTGTGCTCGTTGCGCGCGAAACCGTAGGGCCAGAAATCGTCGCCCATGTCGCGGCGGGCCTGCTCGACGTGCGCGGCCGTCCAGGGCAGCATGGCCTTGAGCGCGGCGGTCTGGTACAGGTCCTCGTAGGTGATGCGCTGGGCCTCGCACAACGCCTTGTACAACGATTGCGCCACCCAGCGGTCGCGCTCATAGACATCACGGCGTATCACCACCGTATGCATGATGGGGAAAATGCCGGTGCGCTTGAAATAATCCTGCTCCAGGGGCACGTAGTCTTCGAACAGGCGCTTGACCTTGCCGCCCGCGTTCCGGTAGCTCGAAGGCATGCGGGCCGTGTACAGCGCATCGATCTCGCCGCTGGCCAGCATGGACGACAGGGTCTTGTCCGGGCCGATCGGCTCGACGCGGATGTTGGACGGCAGATCCAGCTTCAGCTTCTCGGGCCTGTTGGGCTCTTCTTCGCCGCCGGTGCAATAGGTGACGCTATCGACCGGCACGCCGTATTCGTCGGCAAGTATGCCGCGTATCCAGGCCGGGGCCGTCATCTGGTATTCGGGACAGCCCACCCGCTTTCCGATCAGGTCCTTCGGCTCCTTGATGCCGCTGTTCGCGTTGACATAGATGCAGGAATGGCGGAAAAAGCGCGAGGGGAACACCGGTATGGCGATGAAGGGGCTGTCCCGGAACAGGGACATCGTGTACGAGGACAGGGACATCTCGGCCGCGTCGAACTCCCGATGCCTGAGCATGCGGAAGAAGGTCTCTTCCACCGACAGGTTCAGATAATTGAGCTCGATGCCGTCGGGCCGTACGCTATCGTCCATCAGCGCGCGCGTGCGGTCGTAGTTCCAGCAGGCAAATGTCATTCTCAGCTTGGCCACTTCGTCTCCTTTCCTCCGCCCGGCTTCGGCCGGGACCATTCCTCGTTGAAAGAAACAGGGCGGTTGTCCGCCTGCTGTTCCGATATGTTGAATAGTGTTCTGTAAATTTGTGTTGCTTCAAAAATAGCCGCCAAGCTCGGCTTGGCGGCTGGTTGCGACCTTGGGCGCCGGTCAGGCCCGGCGTCGCGCGTTGCGCAAGGGCTGGTAGCCCAGACGCAGCGAAATCGCCTCGCCGGCCGACACCACGTCCGACACATACGAGGCCAGTATGCGCTTGGTCAGGCGCTGCGAAGGCCCCACCACGCTGACCGCCGCCACCACGTTGCCGCCATGGTCGCGGATGGGCACGGCAATGCTGCGCAGGCCGATCTCGCCTTCTTCGTCGTCCAGGGCATAGCCGGAACTGCGGATGCCGGCCAGCTCTTGGCGAAAGGCGGCGGGATCGGTGATGGTGTTGTCGGTTTCGGCTTCCCAGCCCTCGGCGATGATCTCGTCGATGACCTCGACCGGCTGGAAGGCCAGCAAGGCCTTGCCGCCCGCCGTGTAGCAGGCATGGCGGCGCACGCCCACGTCGACCGTCATGCGCACAGAGTATTTGCTCTCCAGACTGTTGATCACCAGCATGCTGCTGTGCTCCAGCACGCTGAGCAATACGGTTTCGCCGGTTTTCTCGCGCAGTTCCATCAGATAGGGCTTGGCTTCGTTGGAGAAATCCATTTTGCGCCGCACCAGCGAGCCCAGTTCGAAGATGGTCAGGCCGAGCCTGTATTTGCCGTTCTCGGCATTCTGCTCCAGCATGCCCGCATCGACCAGCGTGCTGGCCAGGCGATGGACCGTGCTTTTCGGCAGCGACAGGCGCTTGCCCAGATCGCTGATGCCGATCTCGTATTCTTCGTCGGAAAAGACCTTGATGATGCGTATCGCATTGGCCACCGACGACAGTCGCGTCTTGGGTTTGGCCGGCTTCTTGGCGGCTTTCAAAACTTTGGCACCCTGTTCCATAAACACCGTCCTTTTCTGTTATACAGAACAGCAGTGTAGCGTAAAGTCATTGCCGCCGCTGCCTCCGTCCATACCGTCAACGGGTCAGGAACAGTTCGTTCCACAATCCGTACCACTCGTCGTGCTCGTCCAGCACCGTGGCCGGATCGACCATGATGTAGGGAAACGCCTTGAGGTCGGTCTTGACGCTTTCGCTGGCCGGGATGCGCCCCATCGAATGGAAGAACTCCTGGCCTTCGCGCGACAGGACGAAGTCCGCGAACAGCAGCGCGGCGTGCGGATTGGGCGCATTGCGCATCACGCCTATGCCCTGCGGGCGGCCCACCACGGGCTGGACCGGCTTCCAGGCCACCGGCCCGCCGCGGCGGGAGATGGACTCGATTTCGGAGTTGTAGACGGTGAGGGCCACCGGCACCTCGCCCGCCCCCACCATTTCGGACAGCAGCATGTGGCCCTTGCGCACGTCCGGCCTCATGGCGGCCAGCTTGCGGAAGAAGTCTTCGCCCTTGTCGCGCCCGCGCTCTTTGATGAGGGTGGCCATCCACTCGACGTCGGTGGCCTCCAGGCCTATCTTGCCCTGCCATTTCGGATCGAGAAAGCCTTCGTACTGCTCGGGCAATTCGTCTTTCTTGACCAGATTGGTGTTGTACGCCACCACGAAGAAATTCAGCCGGTCGGTCACCCAAAGGCCGTGCGCCGGCCGCGCGGACGCCGGCAGGTCGGCGATATGGGGGCTTTCGAAGTGGGCCAGCAGTTTTTCACGCGCCAGCATCTCCATCTCGGGACCGTTGGTCTCCACCACGTCGACGGCGTGCCGCCCGCCCCGCGCCTCGGTGACGGCGCGCTGCACCACCTTGTCGCTGGTGGAACGCCATAGCGTCACCTTGATGCCGTACTTGTCCTCGAAGGCCTGGGCCAGCGGGCGGGACTCCGATGTGGCCAGCGAAGTGTAGAGAGTGAGCGAGCCTTCCTTGCGCGCGGCCTCGATCAGCTTCTGTTCGCGGTCCGGGCCCTGATACTGGTAGATCGCCTCGTTGGGAGATGCCTCCTGGGCCTTCCCGCCCGGCGCATAGATGCATAAGGCCGTTGCCAGCGCCAGCATCCAGACTGTCCACCTGTTGTTCATGCTTCCTCCATTCAGCTCGGGGTCTCGTCTCGTTTTGCCGCATGCAATGCATGCCTCTTGTGCGATTCATTGTACGGACATATTTCGGCAAGGGCAATTAAAATGAAACGTCGTTCTGTATAATGGAAAATATTCAGTCACCCGGGGAAGTCCGATGAACGGTTCGACGCACTCTCCCTTCCGGGCCTTTTCGGGCGCCGGAAGAATGGGATCCTTCCGGCGCGAAGCTTCCCATCTCGCATCCATGGAACGCGTCAAGGCCATGACCCGCGAACGCTTCGAACTGGACGAAGACACGCCGCTGCTGGTGACCGAGGTGGCCTGCGCCTCGCCCGGCTGTCCGCCGCTCGAGACCGTGGTGGTCTTCTGGACCAGCCCGGCCGACCGCCATCAGTTCAAGGTATTCAAGCCTCTGCACGAGGTCGGCGAAGACGATCTGCCGTTTCACTGGATGAAGCCCGCGCTGATTGTTCCGGAAGGGTATGGCTGCGACTGCTGCTGACCGTCCGCCATCGCGGCCGTGTGTTCTGATATAGAGAACTGCGTTTCAAATTTGTTGCCTTGGTCCGATTTTCATCCTAGAATTCCAGCAGGCATTACGGAGGCATCATGGCAAACCATAAACTGACAACCGCCATACAGACATTGGGACACACCCAGGCGCTCAAGGACGGCACCGTCCAGCCCCGCGGCTTCGAACTGGAGTTCGAAGAAGTCAGCCCCATCATCAAGGCCTTCCGCCGCATGGTGCGGGGCCTGGAGTTCGACGTCAGCGAAATGGCGCTCACCACCTACATCTGCGCCAAGTCGCACGGCAAGCGCTTCACCGCCCTGCCCGTCTTCGTGGTGCGCGCCTTCCATCACGGCGCCATCCTGGTCAACGCCAAGTCGGGCATCACCGACCCGCGCCAGCTCGAAGGCGGCAAAGTGGGCGTCAACCGGGGCTATACGGTTACCACGGGCGTATGGGCGCGCGGCATCATGCAGGACGAATACGGCGTGGATCTCGGCCGCATCACCTGGGTATTGTCCGGCGACGAGCACGTGGAAGAGTTCCGGCCGGGCGCCAATGTGGTCTCAATGCCCCAGGGCCGGACACTCGAGGCCATGCTGGAGGCGGGCGAACTGGACGCCGCCATCGGCATCGCCTCCGACCATCCCGACCTGCGTCCCCTCATCCCCGATGCCGCCGAACGCGGCTTCCGGCTGCTGGCCGGGCAAGGGCACTATCCCATCAACCACACCATCGTGGTCAAGGACGAACTGCTCCAGGCCCATCCCGGGCTGGCGCAGGCCGTCTACGACGCTTTCGATCAGGCCAAGCAGCTTTATCTGGCGCGCCTGGCCAAGGGCGAAATCGAAGCGCCGACCAAGGCCGACCAGACCTATCGGCGCGTCATGCAGACCCTGGGCGGTGATCCGCTGCCCTATGGACTGGAACCCAATCGGGCCATGGTGGACACCGTCATCCGCTACGCCCGCGAACAAGGAATCATCGATCGGGCCTATACCGCGGACGAACTCTTCGCCCCCGTGCGGGCGTCGACCCGCAGCGCCTGAGGCGCGAACCGAGCCGGGATACGGAGCCGCCCGGACGCAAGAGTTTCCCGGCTCCAGCATCCATTCAATAACGAGGCAGAACCACCCATGGAGACACAGGATTCCGTCACCATCCCGGCCCTTCAGCAAATGAAGCGCGAAGGCAAGAAAATCGTCGGGGTCGTGGCCTGGGACTATCAAATCGCGCAGATCGTCGATCGCGCCGGCGTCGACATCGTCTCGGTGGGCGACACCGTGGGCATCAATCTATGGGGCCACCCCAATCCGCTTGAAATCACCATGGACGAAGTGCTGGTCGTGTGCAAGGCGGTACGGCGCGGGGTCAAGCGGGCCCTGGTCAGCTGCGACTTTCCCTATGGGCCGCTGCAAGAGGGCGCGGACGCCGCGGTCAGGGCCGCCATAAGGCTGGTCAAGGAAGGCGGCATCGACATCGTCAAGCTGGACGGCGCCAATGATTTTCCCGAGGCGGTGACCGCCATCGCGCGCGCCGGCATACCCGTCTTCGCGCAGTTCGGCATCACGCCGCAAACCGCGCTGCAATACGGCTTGCAGTACAGCAATGCCGCCAAGCCGGGGGCACAGATTCCGCCCGAGCTCACCGCCCGCTTCGTCGAGGAAGCGCAGCGGCTCGAGGCCGCGGGCGCCTCGCTGCTTGATTTCACCAATTCGGGGCCGGTGGCCGGCGAAGCCGTCGCCAAGGCCGTGTCCATCCCCGTCATCGGCGGCTTCGGCGGCGGACCCTGGCTGGACGGACGCATGCGCATGGTCAATGCGGCCATCGGCTATGCCGCGAGCTCCATCGACTCGCCCGCCGAAACCTACGCCAACGTAGCCCGCATCGTGCTCGATGCGATCACCGAGTACTCGACCGACGTGCGGGCGGCGCGCCAGATCAAGGGCGCCGTACCCGCGCCCAGGCCCGCGGCGTAACGCCATGGCGTCGGCATCAGCATAAGGAAATTCGTTCATGGCAAGCGCACTCATCGACGGAATCGAGACCCGCTACGAAGTCGTGGGTCAATCGGGTCCGCCGCTGCTCATGTTCTCGCCGGGCGGCTTCAATGCCACCCTGGACCAATGGTCTTCCCTGGGCATCTACGCCAAGGTCAGGCCGCTGGACCATCTCAGCAAGCATTACCGCTGCATTATTTTCGATCGGCGCGAAACCGGCCGCTCGGGCGGACGGGTCGAACGGGTGGGCTGGTCCGACTACGTCGCCCAGGGCGCAGGGCTGCTCGATCATCTGGGCATAGACAAGGCTTTTCTGATGGGCGGCTGCATGGGCTGCTGCCCGGTCGCCGCCTTCGCCGTGGCCCACCCCCGGCGCACGCTGGGCATGATTCTGTACTGGCCGGTGGGCGGCGCCAAGTACCGCATCGGCGGCCACGAGCGCTTCGCCCGCCACCTGGCCTACGTGCACGAGCACGGGCTGCAGCGCGTGGTCGAACTGGTGCGGACCGAGGGCAAGCCCTTTGGCGCCGATCCGCGCGGCGGACCGTGGGCCTCGGTCATATTGAACGACCCCGATTTCGCCGAGCAATACGCGCGCCAGGACGTCGATCAGTACAAGCTCATCGTCGCGTCGATGGGCCGCACGCTGATAGACCGCGACACCGTGCCCGGCGCCGAGCCCGAAGACCTGCTGCGGCTCGACGTGCCTGCGCTGGTCGTACCGGGGCGCGACGCCGCGCATGCCGCCTCGGCCGCCTGGTACCTGGAAGAATGCCTGCCCCAGGCCGAAATCTGGAACGTGCCGGTCGACGCGCAGACCTCCGAAGACACCGGCGCGCGCCTGCTGCGCTTTCTCGAAGCCGCCGGCCAACGCGACCCCCTGGAAGCCGCCTCATCATGATCATCGACATCCACTGCCACTATACGACCGAGCCCAAGGCCCTGCAGGTTTTCCGCGACAAGCAGCTGGCCGCCCTGGCCGCCCTGGCCGACCCGGCGCGCCGGCCATCGAGCACCGACCTGGGCATCACCGACGACCAGCTGCGCGAGAGCGTGGCGCCGCAGCTCAAGCTGCAGGCCGAACGCGGCAGCGACCTGACCGTGTTCTCGCCGCGCGCCGCCGGCATGGCCCATCACATCGGCACCGAGGCGACCAGCGTCGAATGGACCACCCTGTCCAACGACCTGATCCACCGCGTCTGCACCCTGCTGCCCGACAACTTCGCCCCCGTGGGACAGTTGCCGCAGTATCCCGGCGTGTCGCCCAGGAACTGCCTGCCCGAGCTCGAACGCATCGTCAATCAGCTCGGCTTCGTCGGCGTCAACCTCAACCCGGACCCTTCGGGCGGCTACTGGACCGACCCGCCGCTGATCGACCGGTATTGGTATCCGGTGTATGAAAAGCTGTGCGAACTGGACGTGCCCGCCATGATCCATGTGTCGTCATGCTGCAATCCCAACTTCCACCACACGGGCGCGCACTACATCAACGCCGATACGGCGGCCTTCATGCAGTTGATCCAGGGCGACCTCTTCAAGGACTTTCCCACGCTCAAGTTCGTGATTCCGCACGGCGGCGGTGCCGTTCCCTATCACTGGGGCCGCTATCGCGGCCTGTGCCTGGCGCTCAAGGATGCGCCCCTGCACGACCATCTGATGGACAACGTGTATTTCGACACCTGTGTGTACCACCTGCCCGGCATCGAACTGCTGACCAAGGTGGTTCCGGTGGACAACATTCTGTTCGCTTCGGAAATGCTGGGCGCGGTCAAGGGCATCGACCCCGAGACGGGCCATCCCTTCGACGACACCAAGCGCTATCTCGACCAGATCGAAAACCTGGACGAGGAAAGCCGCTACAAGATCTTCGAAGGCAATGCCCGGCGCGTCTATCCTCGCCTGGACGCACTGCTGACAAAACGCGGCCGCGCGGGCCGCGAGGCCATGGCGAATTAAGTCTCGACACACACAGGACTCTTCATGCAAAGCATTCCCCGCCTCAACGGCATCATCCGCGCCCTAGAATCGGGCCGGCACGCCTTCTCGCTGTTCGCGCCCTGCGAAATCGAAACCGCCGTCGAGCTCCAGGCCTCTCGCTACGACAGCGTGGTGTTCGAAGGCGAGCATCGCGGCTGGGACATCGCCGCCCTGCGCAACAGCCTGCAGTTCCTGCTCAATCGCGGCCAGATTGCGCGCTCGGCCTCGGTGGCGCCGGCCGTCACCCCGCTGGCCCGCGTGCCCGCCAACGGCATCGAGAAAAACCAGTTCCTGGCCAAGCAGGCCCTGGACCTGGGCTGCTACGGCATCGTATGGCCCCACGTCAGCACGGTCGAAGAAGCCTACAACGCCGTGGCCGCCTGCCGCTATCCGCGCCTGAAGGACAAGCCGCTGTACGAACCGGCCGGCATACGCGGCGACGGCCCCATGCAGGCGGCCCGCTATTGGGGCATCACCCAGCAGGAATACTACGAGCGCGCCGACGTGTGGCCGCTGGCCAGACAGGGCGAGATCTTCGTCATCATCCAGATCGAGGACACCGCCGGCATACAGAACCTGCCCGACATGCTGAAGAATGTGCCCGGCATCGGCGCGGTGCTGATCGGCGAGGGCGACCTCAGCCAGGAGCTCGGCTATCCCCGCCAGACCGAGCACAAGGAAGTGCTGGACGCCATGGCCCAGGTGGTGTCGATCTGCCGCGAGCACGACGTGGTGGTGGGCCATCCGCACGTCACGCCGGCCAACGCGCAGCGCGTGATCGACGAGGGCTACCGTTTTCTGATGTGCGCCGCGCCGCGCAGCTTCGCCAACCTGGACCAGGCGCGCACCCTGGCCGGCCGCGGCTAGCCGCCGGCCACGACAAACCTTCCGGAACACCCATGAATTCATCCATCGCCCAAACATCGCCAAACGAAGAAACACTCGAAGGAAACAATGTGGAAACAGTGAAAGCAGCAGTCAAGGTCGGTCCCAACCAGATCGAGCTCCAGGAGTTCCCCATGCCCGACATCCCGGTCGACGGGGCCTTGATGAAAGTCGAGGTCGCGGGCATCTGCGGCACCGATGTCAAGATGTTCAAGGAACCGCTCAAGACGGGCGGCCCGGTCATCATGGGCCACGAGAACATCGGCTACATCGTCAAGGCGGGGCCGGAGTTCACCGCCCGGAAAGGCTTCAAGGAGGGCGATCTGGTCTTCGTCGAGCACTATGTGGCCTGCGGCAAGTGCGAGTGGTGCCACAAGGGCGAATACCGCCACTGCGAGCTGACCGACTGGCGCACCAACCCGGACGGCATCCGCTACGGCTATTCCACGTCCGACAAGCCGCCCCATCTGTGGGGGGGCTTCGCCCAGTACATGTACCTGCCCTGGAACGCCGTGGTGCACAAGGTGCCCGAAGGCGTCACGCCCGAGCTGGCCGGCCTCGTCACCCCCATGGCCAACGGCATCGAATGGGCGCTGTTCGACTGCCAGGTGGGCTACAACTCCACTGTGCTGATACAGGGGCCGGGCCAGCAGGGGCTGTCGCAGACCATCGCATGCAAGCAGGCCGGCGCATCGCTGATCATCGTGACCGGCACCACCAAGGACAAGGCCCGCCTGGAAGTGGCCAAGAAACTGGGCGCCGACTACGTCATCGACGTGCAGGCCGAAGATCCCCTGGCCCGCATCATGGAGATCACCGGCGGCAAGGGCGTGGACGTAGCCCTGGACTGCACCGCCGGCGCGGGCACGATGGCCATCCTGCTGGGCGTCGAAGCCCTCAAGCGCAAGGGCGGGACACTGCTGATACAAGGCGAGATGGCCGACTTCCCCAACTTTCCCATCGGCAAGGTCACCACCAAGTACATCACCATCAAGAGCGCCCGCGGGCACAGCTATCGCGCCTGCGAGCTGGCGCTGCAGCAGCTGGCGTCAAAGCGCTTCCCGCTGGAACTGCTCACCACTCACCGCTTCGGCCTGGACGACACCGAATACGCCATCAAGTCGGTGGGCGGCGAAGGCGCCAAGGACGTGGTGCACGTTTCTCTCATACCCTGGATGTAGGCGACGCCATGCAAGACGCTTTCCGCACTCAGGACCCGGCGCCCGCGCCGGACGATCGCCTTCCGGTCACCATACTGACCGGCTATCTGGGCGCGGGCAAGACCACCCTGCTGAACCGCATCCTGTCCGAAGACCACGGCCGGCGCTACGCCGTCATCGTGAACGAGTTCGGCGAGATCGGCATCGACAACGAACTGGTCGTGGACACCGACGAAGAGCTGTTCGAAATGAACAACGGCTGCGTCTGCTGCACCGTGCGCGGCGACCTCATACGCACGCTGCACGGCCTGCTCGCGCGTCCCGGACTTGCGCGCTCCGGACGTTTCGACGCCATCATCATCGAAACCACCGGCCTGGCCGATCCCGGCCCGGTGGCCCAGACCTTTCTGGTCGACCAGGACTTGCTGGCCCGCACGCGCCTGGACTCCATCACCACCGTGGTGGACGCGCACAATATACGCCGCCAGCTCGAGCACAGCGCGGATGCGGCCGGGCAGATCGCCTTCGCCGACCAGATCGTGCTCAACAAGGTCGAGCTCGCCGCTCCGCAGGAGCTGGCTGGCCTGGAGTCCTTGCTGCGCGGACTGAACCCCCTGGCTCCCATACATCGCAGCCAGCGCGCCAACGTCGCGCTGGACCGCATCCTGAACCGCGGCGGTTTCGACATCGGCCGCATCGGCACGCTGGCCCGGGAAACTCCGGCGCCGCACGCGCACGCGCATGAAGACGGGCGCAAAGCCCCGGTGCATCATGGACACGCATGCGAAGAGGATCACGATCGTCGCGGACACGAGCACGATGAGGCCTGCGGCCACGAGCATGGCCATGACCACGGCCACCATGGCGAGCCCCACGATCACGCCCATGAAGCCGGCCACATCCATCAAAGCGGCATCTCCAGCCTGTCGCTCACCTCGCACCGCCCCATGGACGAGACGCGGATCAGCCAATGGCTGGGCGAGCTGGTGGCCGAGCAGGGCGCCGACATCCTGCGCGCCAAGGGCATCATCGACGTCGCGGGCGACGACCGGCGCCTGGTGTTCCAGTCGGTGCACATGCTGATGGAGGGCGACTGGCAGCGATTCTGGCGGCCCGGCGAAGAGCGTTACAGCCGCCTGGTCTTCATCGGGCGCAAGCTCGAAGAAAAAGGCCTGCCCGAGGCCTTCGAAGCCTGCGCCGCCGAATCCGGCGGCGCTCACGGCATCCCATAGCGCCCGCCCTCATACGTCCCATACGTTGCCACCGCGAGGACCCCATGTCGTTCACCACCCTGTACAGCCAAGCCCGCCAGTATCATCACCTGCCGCCCCATTCGCTGGTGCAGCCCCTGAGCAACGCCCGCGCCAACAGCGACACGCGCAATCGCATCGACGCGCCGAACTCGCGGCCGCGCCATATCAAGCTGGTGGGCCTGCACAGCGGCGGCGCGCGCCTGGTGTCGGCACTGCCGATCGAACGCTGGAGGAACGTCCAGGCGCTCAGCCTGGCGGACGCCGGCGCGCCGGGCGGCGAGACACCGCCCACGCTGGACGACGCTGAAATGATTTTCATCGTGGCCTGCAGCGGCGACGACCTGTCGTGGGCCCCGCGCATCCGGGAGGTGGCCCAGCGGCGCGGCATCATCACCACGGGCATCCTCGTCTCGGCCGCCATCGTCACCGAAGCCCAGCATGCCGAACTGCGCGCCCTGCGCGCGGCATCCGACATGCTGGTCATCGCATCGGATGAAAGCTACGTGCCCGACATGCTGACCGAACTGGGCGCCTGAACCGACTCCAGCAACGCGCACGCGACGCCGGGCTCATCCGAGGCATGGCCCGCGCCTTCCACCACGCGTAGGACGGAGCCCGGCCATGCCTTGTGCAGGGCCCAGGCAGAAGCCATCGGCGTGACGAGATCGTAGCGGCCCTGGACGATGGCGCCTTGCAGGCCACCGAGCCGGTCGGCGCCGGCCAGCAATGCCCCCTCCTGAAGAAAGGCGCCATGCGCCAGATAATGCGCGCCGATGCGCGCCGTCGCCCAGGTTCCGATATCGCCGGCCGATTCTTCCGAAGCCATGGAGTCCGGCCCCGCCATCAGGGAGTCCTCCCAATGGCACCAGGCCCGGGCCAGTGCAACCGTATCCTCCGTCATCGGGCCGGCCAGGGCAGCGGCATAGGCGCCGGACACGTCCCGCCGCCCTTGCTGGGGAAGCCGCCCCACGAAACGCTGCCAGGCCTCGGGATGGAATTGCGCCGCGCCGCCCTGGTACAGCCAGCGCAGCTCGCGCGAACAGGCCAGGAACACGCCTCGCAGCACCAGGCGGCTGACACGTCCGGTATGCGCCTGGGCATAAGCCAGCGCCAGCGTCGCGCCCCACGACCCTCCGAACAGCAGCCAGCGCTCCACACCCAGATGGACGCGCAGGCGCTCCATGTCGCCGATCAAGTGCGCCGTGGTGTTGGCGCGCAATTCGGCGGCAGGTGTAGAGCGGCCGCAGCCCCGTTGATCGAAAGCGATGATGCGATACCGGCCGGGATCGAAGAAGCGCCGGTCGCGGGGCATGATTGCCCCTCCCGGTCCGCCATGCAGCAGCAGAGCCGCTTCGCCTCGCGGATTGCCGCTGGCCTCCCAGTACACGCGATGCCCCTCACCCACTTCCAACCAGCCCGCGTCATAGGGCTCGATCGTAGGATGCAGCTGTGCAAAGCCCGGGCGGTTGCGGCTGTATAGAACGGCGGAGTTTGGCGCTTGGCGTCTGGTGATCGTGCTCATTCTTGCACCGCCTGGGCGGGCGGCGTCTTGATTACATGCGTCGCAGATCTAGACTGAATCGGCTTCAAGGACCCGCCCCAGCGCCGCACTGGAAGGAAACACCAGCGACTTGATCACCACCGGCACCGCGCCCGACGTATCCAGCATCTTCCCGATATCGATGAAATCGAACTCCTTCAAGGCAATCCCGTCGATCGAGGCGATCGTGTTCTTCATGCCCAGCACCTGCTTCAGATGCATTCCGATCAACCCGCCGATGTCCCCCTCGCCCACCAGGATCAAGGGCCGGCCCTTGGCGAGATGATTCGACAGGCCTTCGCTCACCCCCCGGCAGAATGCGTCCATGCGCCCATACATCGCCGACTCCCGCCAGCGGTAGCACAAGGCCACCGGCCTGTCGCCCTCATGCAGATCGAGCCGGCGCAGCGCCGCGGCGATCGCCCGGGCAATGCCCTTTGCGTCCAGCTCTTCGGGCGCCAGGTCCAGGTCGGGATTGATCACCGGCACATTGCGCAGGGGCAGCGCTTCGAGGGGTTCCACGTAGATCGTGCTGCCGCTGACCTGTATGGTGTATTGCGATGCGCCCACCACCGTTGCGCGTATGCCCTGTTCGGGCCGGTGCAATCGCGGTCCCCAAGCGTCCACGCGCTTTAGCATGGCCCGGGCCAGGCGCGCGCCCAGGTCGCCGAAGCCGGCCGCCTGACGGCCATAGATGTATTCGGACACGCCGCCCGAGAACGTAATGGCGTCGGGCGGGCGCGCGTTGCGCAGCGGGTCCAGGCGCAGCAGTTCCGCCGTGCTTTCACTGAGCTTGGGCTGCTGCACCGCCTCCATCAAGCGGTCGGCCATGATCTCGACCATGCGCTGCAGGCCCGCCTCGTCGGGCGCCAGCCCCGGCTCCAGGTTCAGTCCCGCTTCATGCGCGAAGCGCCGGCCGGCCTCTTCGATGCGCGCCACGCGCCCCTGCTCGTCGAAGGAGACACTGCGCGCGCCCACGTCCATCGCCGTCATTTCAATGAGTTCGCCCGCCTCGCACACCGCGATCTTGGACGTGCCTCCGCCGATGTCGATGTTCATCACGCGCGAATTGTCGCGGATGGAGCGGGCCATGGCGCCCGACCCATAGGCGGCAAGCGTGGTTTCCAGGCCGTCGCCGGCGCTGACCGACACGAACTTGCCCGCCTGCGAGGCGAAGAGGTCTCCGATGGCGCGGGCATTGCTGCGCCGTACCGCCACGCCGGTGAGGATGAGCGCCCCCGTGTCGATGTTGCGCGGCTCGACCCCGGCCAGCTCGTACTGGCGGTCGATGAAAGCGCCCAGCGCCGCCGCGTCGATGGTCTGGTCTTGAGCATAGGGGGTAAGCAGCACCTCGGACTCGTGCAGCACCACGCGCTCGGACACGATGTAGCGGTTGTCCAGCCGTTCGAGCACGATGCGCGAGAACACCAGGTGCGACGTCGACGAGCCGATGTCCACCCCGACGCTGACGAGGCGGATCTCGTCTTCCTCCTCGAGGCTGCGCCCCATATTGCTGAAGAAGATGCGTCCGCCCGAACTGTCGCTCATTGCCGGCTCACTTGTCGTACGAGCGCTCGTACCACTCGGGCTTCATGCGGTTGGTCACGCCGTTCTGCTTGAGCAGCGCCTCGTATTCCTGGCGGATGTGGGGGTCTTCCATGGAGTACGGAATGGCCGTTCCGCCCTCGTTGACGTCGATGGCGGTGTAATCGGTGTGCTTCTCGCCCGGCGGCCCCGGGTCGCGGCCCGGGTTGTGGGGGCCGAACCAGGCCGTCAGGCGGAAAGGGTCTTCGGACACGCTGAAGTGCTGGTGATACCAGCGCGCGCCGCCCGGCGCCGCCGTGACCATGCCCACCGGCTCGTAGTCCAGGCGGCGCACCTTGTCGCCGTGCCCATCCTTCCAGGGGTTGACGCCCAGCTCTTCGGGCCAGGTGTAGGTGTAGCCCTTGCCCTTGAGGCAGATCAGCACCGCGGCCGAGGTATGGGCATGCGCCTTGGAATAGCGGCCGTTCTCGTGCTGGCCTATCCAGAAGTAGAACACGTTGTTGGTCATGAACGGCTCGATGCGCCGATAGCCGGGCGAGCGGCGGTTGTCGAGCGGCAGTTCGCAGTTCATTGCGTCGGGGATGAGGTTGGTGCGACGCATGGCAAGTCCGCGCACCGGGTCGGGCTCGATGTCGTCCTTGGGTTTAAAAAAGTCTTCCGCGCCGCTGAAGCGGTCACGGAAGACAAACGGGTTATTGAACACCGCATCGAAGTTGTTGATCATGTTGATCACATTGGGCGCGGTCGTGCCGGCCAGCAGCAGGGCGCCGCTGTTGGTTCCATTGACGATGCGGTACATCGCGTTCATCGGAATGGAGAACATCGACCCGGCCTGCCACTCGAAGACGTGCTTCTTGGTATCGCCCTCTTGCCATACCTCGGTCGTGCCGCGCCCTTCGACCACGAGGAAGATCTCCTCGTACATGTGTTTCTCGACATTGAGGGCGCCCGCCGGCGGCACTTCGACCACGTAGCAGCCCCATTTTCCCTCGGTGCCGTACAGCTGGATGTAGTGGCCGCGGCCGCCCTTGCGCTTCCAGGGATACAGGGGAAGATTCTGCACCTTGCTGATGCCCAGGTCGCGATATACCGGTATGCCTTCTTCTTCCATGAAGGCATCGTAAGGAGTGGGCTGCTTCTTGAACTGCCCGAACCCCGCCTTTTTATGGCCAGCCGGCTCGTGCCAGTGGGTCCGGTCCTTGTCGTGCGGCATGTTGTTCCTCCGTATGCCTGGCCGACCGCCGTTGGCCGCGCCAATGTTCTGTTATATGGGATATCGTTCTGTTATAGTAAAAATGGTAGACAAAGCCGCCGCAAAAGTCAATGCGGAGGGCAGAAAGGCGGCCGCGCGCAAGGCGCGCGGCCGGATACGGCATTACGTCGCGGCGGCGTGCGCCTTGAAAGCCGCTTTGAGGTTCTCGGGTGTGAACGGCACGCGGCGTATGCGCACCCCCGTCGCGTCGAACAGGGCATTGGCCAGGACGGCGGCCACCGGCCGTATGCTCGGCTCGCCGGCCCCCGCCGGCTTGGCGCCGGGATGATTGTTCACCATCACGACGTCCAGGCGGTCGGGCGCATCGTCGATCTCCGCGATGGGGTAGGAAGCCCAGTCGACGCTCGTGACCTGGTCGGCGCTGAAGCGTACCGCTTCGTATTTTGCGCGGCTCAGGCCCATGAGCAGATTGCCTTCGATGGTCCGGTCCAGTCCCAGGGGGTTGACCACGAAGCCGCAATCGTGGGCCACGACGAAGCGGGTGACATGGAATTGCCCCGTCTCCATGTTGACACGGACTTCCGCCACCAGCGCCACGACGCTCGCGTCGCGAGGCGAATAGGCGATGCCGCGGCCGACCATTTCGGCTCCGTCCCGCATCATGGCCGGCACGGGGCGCGGCTCCCACCCGGCCGCCTTCGCCACCGCCTCGACCACCCCTTTGTCGCGCGGCTCGGTCAGATGAGCAAGACGGAACGCTACTGGATCGACGCCCGCGGCCGCGGCTATCTCGTCGATGAAGCATTCGCTGGCAAAACAGGTGGCCATGCCGTCGGGATCGCGCAAATGAGTGGTGCGCAGGCCGGTGGGCAGCGACTGGCGCCATTCGAACAGATGGCTGGTCTTGCGCTTGTTGCGAAATACGTAGTTCTCTTCCGAGAATTGGTGCTTTTCGGTGCTGGCGGCCGTGCCGTCGCCCATCAGCTGCACCGATATCGTGTCGCCCGGATGGTCGGTGCCCGAAGGGCGCACGCGGCTCGAATAGCCCATGGCTTCGTAGTCGAAGGCCTGTACCTTGCCTTGTCCGTCCAGGGCCGCGCGCATGTTGAACGCGATGGGCGCCCCTTTGGCATCCCAGGCCGTGCCGTCGACGCGCATGTACTGCACCCGGACCGGCCTGCCCATTTCACGTGAAAGCAGCACGGCGTCCATGGCGGCGTCATCGGCATCGTTCATGCCGTAGGAGCCCGGCCCCGGCATCCACGTGACGCGCACCTTCTCGGCCTCCATCCCCAGCAGTTCAGCCACGGCGCGGCGCAGGGGATAAGGCTTCTGCCCGCCCGACCACACTTGCGCGCCGTCGGCCCGCACGTCGGCCACGGCGCATGCGGGTCCCATGCAGGCATGCGACTGGAAAGGATATTCGTACTGCGCCTGCAAAACCTTGGCGGCGCCGGCGATGGCCTGCTCGACGTCGCCCACCACGTCCGCCGTCTTGGACTGCTTGGGGGTGTCGCTGCGCAAGGAAGCGTACAGCGCTTCATAAGACTCGGCGAACATCGGCTCCGGCGTCGACCATTCGACTTTCAATTCGCGCGCGGCCTTGACGGCCTGCTCTTCGCGCTCGCACACCACGGCCACGTAATCGCCCTTGGCTACTACTTTCAGCAAGCCCGGCAGTTTCTGGCCCGAGGGTACGCTTATCAGGCGAGCACCGGCTCTGGGCGGGCGGATGACCCGGCCGTGCAGCATGCCCGGCACCTTGTGATCGACCAGGTAGACGTATTCTCCCGTCACTTTGAGTGGAATGTCGGTGCGCGGCACGGGCTTTCCCACCAGCTTGTAGCGGGAGGCTTCTTTCGTGGCGACCTTGTCGTCCAGCGCCATCTCGAAGCGCTTGCCGCCGATCAGATCGCCATAGGCGATGGACTTGCCCGGGTCCGCCGCGACGCGCACCACGCCGTCCTCGACCTCCAGCTGCTCGGCGGGAACGCCCAGGCGCGCGGCGGCCATGGACACCAGCGCATGGCGCGCCTGGGCGCCGGCCTTGCGCAAGGCGTCGCCGCCCTTCATGATGCCGTTGCTGGAACCGGTGCCGCGCTGATCGACCGTGGTGGCCGTGTCGCCCATGTGAATGGTGACTTTGTCCAGGGACACGTCGAGTTCGTCGGCCACGATCTGGGCGAACGCTGTGCTGATGCCCATGCCCGCCTCGATCTTGCCCACGCCGGCCACCACCGAACCATCGGGCAGTACGGCCAGCCAGGAGTCGAGCTGTTTCTGGTCCACCGTATCGGCCCACGGCCCGGGCCGGTATCCGGCGGCGGAACCGTCGGCAACGGAAGGAGCTTGCGTGCGGGCGGCCGCCGGCAGCGCGAAAGACACGACGAGCGCGCCCGAAGCAGCGAGAAACCTTCTGCGCGTGACGCCGCCGGGAGCCTTGGATGAAAGATTGTCCATGCCGCCCTCCTATGCCATGGCCTTGGAAGCGCGCCGCACCGCGCGCATGACGCTGATCTGCGTTCCGCAGCGGCACTTGAGCCCGCGCAGACCCTCCTTGATCTGCTCATCGGACGCATCGGGCGTCTTGTCGAGCAGGGCGGCGGAAGTCATGATCCAGGCGTTGACGCAGTATCCGCACTGCGCCGCCTGCTCGTCGATGAAGGCCTGCTGCACGGGATGCAGCCCCTCGCCCTCCTTGCCGTGATAGGCGGCGGCCAGGCCCTCGAGCGTGGTGATGCGGGCGCCCGCTGCGGCCGATGCCGGCGTAACGCAGGAACGGATGGCTACGCCATCCATGTGCACGGTACAGGCGCCGCACTGCGCCAAGCCGCAGCCGAAGCGGGGGCCGCGCAAGTCCATTTCATTACGCAGCACATAGAGCAGAGGCGTATCGGGCGGCGCCTCGACCGCGTGCCGTCTGCCATTGACCTCGATTTCCAACGGTTTTTCCATCGTCTCCTCCTTGGTTTCACGTCATTGCGCGTCGATAAATTCTTTATTTTTGGAATGCTATTCCACATAACAGCACATTACCAGAGGCAGGCCGCAAGCCGTTACAACAACTCCCTAGTTGTTCTTGTATAAAGAACAATGTTCTATTTTTAACAAAAATTGCCCGTCCGTTGATAGAATCGTTTCTTTCCATCGACGATGAAAACCGCGTCAGACGGTTCCACAGAGGAGACAACAAGCATGTTCAAACATCTTTCGCTGCTTGCCGTAGCACTGTGCTTTGCCGCCGACCAGGCGGCGGCCTGGAGCCTGCCGCCCGACAAAGGGATGGTCGAACCGGACACCGTCGCCGCCATCCTTCAGGGCGGCGACTACCCCGAAACCAGCGACTACACCGAGAAGATCGACTACATCGACTTCGAGGCCTACGGCCAACCCTTCACCCAGGTGGTCGTCACCCTGACCCCTGCCAAGCCCAGGCTGCACGACGGCAGGAAGATCGTGGTGGTGGGCGGCGAGCCCGGCAGCGAATACGCCATGGACTTTCTTGAAACGCCCGAAGGCAAGGAAGGCCCGGGCGTGTGGCTGGCCAAGCGGGGCGTGAAGTTCGTCGCCCTGACCCGGGTCGGCCGCTGGAATTTCTTCGACGAGAAAGGCAGGGGCTCATGGGAAAGCATCCCGCTGGAGCAGCGCATGCCCATCTTCAGCCGCCATCAGAAAGCGCCCTGGACGCAGGCCGACTATGCCACCAAGCAGAGCGACGTGAAGCAGGCCACGTCGGGCGACAGCGCCGTCTATCGGTATCCGAAAGAGGACTCCCCTCTGTACCGGCAGATGCTGGCCGCCACGCCGAACACCTTCGTCGAGGGCTATCGCCTGGCCGTCGAGCATGCGGTGCCCGAAAGCGAGCGCAAGGATTCCTATCTGCTGTACTGGGGCATGTCCACCGGCGGCGCCTTTCTTTATCCGCTGGCCAAGTACATCCAGCCCGACGGCTATCTGGGCTGGGGCACCAGCAACGTCGGCATTGCCTATGCCTACCGCAAGGCCAAGTACGGCGACTTCTCCAACTCGTATTCAAAGACCGCGCAACGCCTGCGTGAACGCGGCGAGGATGATTTCGGCTACTACACCAAGGACCTGGACGAAGCCACGCGCAAACAATGGTGGAAGGGCGCGCTGAAAGGCCCGCGCTTCAAGAGCGGCGAAGACATGGGGATGCAGTTCACCCCGGCGGCCCTGACCGAGGGCGCGCTGCGCATGTGGCTGTCCGACTGGCTGCCCGAAGAAGACAGAAAGCGCCGTCTTGGAGGCCTGATCCAGGACGTCATGGAACCCAGCTTTCCGCCCGAGGCCTTGAAGAACGTGGCCATCCTGGACATGAACGGCACGCGGGACGAGGCCATTCCGCCGAAGACCGTGGACGCGCACCGCGAAGTGCTGGAGCCCTATGCGGGCAAGTACCGCGTGGCCCGGGTGCGCGACATGCACCACTACCTCTTCACCCAGGACAGCATCAAGACGGTGGGAAGCCTGTGGCTGCGCTTCATCGATTCGGGCTATTTCGATTCGGTGAACGGCAAACAGGACAAGTAGGCCCGCCGTCCAGGGCCGAAGTCATGCACGGAGCAGCCGCTTGAATCCCGCCTTGGCCGTCTACCTGACCGTCGCGCTGTCGGTGCTGAACCAGATCGGCCTCAAGGGCAGCAAGGTTCTGGTGGCGCTGTACGCCCTGCACTTCGGCGCCGGGCCCATCGCCATCGGCGTGCTGGCCGCCACCTATGCCAGCGTGCCGTTGCTGGTGGCGGTCTACGCGGGCCGCGTGTCCGACCGGGCCGGGGTGCGCCCGCCCATGATCCTGGGCTCGTTCGGCATGGGCCTGGGCCTGCTGATTCCCCTGCTGCATCCGGCCCTGTCCTCGCTGTACCTGGCGGCGGCGATCCTGGGCACCTCCAACATCTTCTTCCACGTCGCCACCCACAACCTCATCGGAGCGCTGGGCGACAAGCAGGCGCGCACGAAGAACTTCAGCACCTTCAGCCTGGGCTCTTCCATATCGGGGTTTCTCGGGCCGGTGCTGGTCGGCTGGCAGATCGACAGCGCGGGATACCCCAGCGCGCTGGCCATCCTGGCCGCCATCGCGTTCATTCCCGGCACGCTGCTGTGCGTGTACGGCCGCTTCATCCCCGCGCATGCGGTGGGCAAGAAAGAGCATGCGCCCGGCGGGGTGCGCGAACTATTGGCCAATGGCCCCCTGCGCAACACGCTGATCACCAGCGGCCTGATCCTGACCGGCATAGACCTGTTCAACTTCTACATGCCCATCCATGGGCGCTCGATCGGCCTGACGGCCTCCTTCATCGGCATCGTCATCGGCATGCAGGCCGCGGCCGCCTTCATCGTGCGCCTGGCCCTGCCCCGACTGGCCCAGCGCTATACCGAGAAGCGCGTCCTGACCTATTGCCTGCTGATGGCGGGCCTGACCTATTTCCTGTTCCCGCTGCTGCAGCAGCCCGTCCTTCTGGCCGCGGTGTCTTTCATCCTGGGCCTGGCGCTGGGTTGCGGACAACCCCTGTCCATCATTCTCACGTACAACCATTCACCGCCCGGCCGGGCCGGCGAGGCGCTGGGCATGCGCCTGACGGTCAACAAGCTCATACAGATCATCGTGCCGCTGGCTTTCGGCTCGATGGGCGCGGCCTTCGGCGTGTTTCCGATCTTCTGGAGCAATGCGGCCCTGCTGCTGGCAGGCGGTTGGCTGAACACGCTGTATGACAGGCGCCATGGGCCGGGAAGTCAGAGCAGGACGGGGCGGTCGGGCAGCTGATTGGCGCCGTCCTGGCCTTCGGCCGGCGGGCAATGGCGGGCGCAGATGCCTTCGATATCGTCCACGGCGGCCAGTATGCCTTCGACATAGCGACCCTGGCGCAGGTGGTGCCGCAGGCGTTCGCAGACTTCGGGCCAGGCGGCCGCGGGCGCGGCCACGCCCCGGTCGGCGATGAGTTCGATACAGTGCCGGTCCAGCGCCAGATACAGCAGCACGCCGGTATTCAAAGGAGTATCCCAGACGCGCAGCTTGCCGAAGACCTCGAGCGCGCGGGCATGGCTGTCGGGCTCGTGCGCCGGCGAGACGGCCTCGATCGCCAGCATCAGCTCGCCTGTGTGCGCGCGTTCGCACTCGCCGATGCGCTGGGCGATGCGTTCGAGTATGGCCGGCGTGAAATGCCGCCTGCGCAGGATCTGGCCCTCGATCGTGGCCCACCCCGTCAATCGTTTCCAGCCGCTGCCCCGCACCTGTACCTCCTGTTCATGGGCCGGCTTGCGGCCCCCGCGCCACGCCTTGCGGCGGCCCTACCAGCTTCCGGAGGCGCCGCCTCCGCCGCTGGAACCGCCGCCCCCGCCAAAGCCGCCGCCCCCGAAACCGCCGCCGCCAAAGCCGCCTCGGCCGAAACCGCCCCCGGCCATGCCTCCCAGCCCGCCGATGACGCCGCCCCGCCGCGAAGCCCGCGCGCCGCCGCCCCCCGCCTTCAAGGCACGGCCAGCCAGGCTCAGCAGGAAGGCGGCCATGCCCGCCAGCACGGCAAAGACCACGCTGCCGAAAATGAGGTAGGTAAGCAGGGCCGCCCCCGCCACGGCGATGAGGGGGGGCAGCACGGTGGCCATGATGACCAGCATGGCGATGATGCCGAAGGTGTCTTCCGTGTCCGATGGCTCTTCCGCTGCCTGCGGCGGCGGAAGGTCCTCGCCGTCGACCAGGGCAATCAGGCTGTTCACGCCCGCCTCGACCCCGCCGGCGAAGTCGCCCTGCTGAAAGCGCGGCGCCACCTGCTCGCGGATGATGCGGCCCGCCAGCAGGTCGGGCACCGCACCCTCCAGGCCGTAGCCCACCTCGATGCGCAGGCGGCGGTCATCCTTGGCGACCAGGAAGAGAATGCCGTCGTCGACGTCCTCGCGGCCCAGTCTCCATTGCTCGAAAGCCCGCACCGCGTATTGCTCTATGCCTTCCTGCCCGGTGGTGGGAATCATCAGGACGGCGATCTGGGCGCCCTTGCGCTGCTCCAGGTCGGCCAGGGCCTGGGTGATGCGGCTCTGGGCCGAGGCGTCGAGGGTGCCCGTCGTGTCGGTGACGCGCTGCTCGAGCGCGGGGATGGGCGCCGGCTGGCCCCACGCCTGCGAAGCAAGCATGAAGGCCAGCAGGCCCGCCAGCAGCCAGAGCCAGGCCTGCCACGATTGAAGCGCCCGGCCCGGGCCGGCGGCCGCAGGCATTGGGTGCGTTCGCATTGCCTTATCCGTTGGCGCCGGCTCCGGCCGGCACATCGAACTTCACTTCGGGGTCGCGCATGATCTGGTCCTGCCGGTCGACGCCGTAGTTCTGGATGACGTCGTAGCCGAAGATCTTGGCCGTGATCACGGTGGGAAACTGCCTGATGTAGACGTTATAGGCCTGCACGGCCTGCACATAGCGGCCCCGTTCGGTGGCGATGCGGTTCTCGGTGCCCTCGAGCTGGGTCATGAGGTCGCGGAACAGGCCGTCGCTCTTGAGCTGCGGATAATTCTCGGACACCGCGATCAGGCGCGACAGCGCCGAGGACAGCTGGCTTTGCGCCTGCGCGAACCGGGCCATGAGCTCGGGGTTGTCCAGGTCGTCGACGCTGATCTGTATGCTGCCCACCTTGGAGCGCGCCTCGGTCACTTCGGTGAGCACCGTGCGCTCGTTGACCATATAGGCATTGACCGAGTTCACCAGCTTGGGCACCAGCTCGGCGCGGCGCTCGTACTGATTGAGCGTCTGCGACCAGGCCGCCTTGACCTGTTCGTCGAGCCGCTGAATCTCGTTGTAGCCGCAGCCGGTGAGGAACATCGCCAGCAAGGGCGCCAAGAGCAGGAGCAGGATTCGTTTCATGACTGCAGATCTCGAGAGGTCGGGACAAACGGAAGTGTAAAGCAGTTTGACGTATTCCGATCACCCGATCTGCCCGCGAGGCCGCGGTGTTTACCATTCTTTACCAAGCGCCGGCGGAGGGCATCCGCATGGCGGCCGAGGGCAGTCGGAGCGGCTAGCCCGGAGGAGGGTCCATGCCCTAGCGATTCTGCGTCCGCACCTCGACCAAAGCCGGCCGCCCCTGCTTGACCTGCTCGATGGCCCGGCGCAGCGCCTCCGGCAGATCGGCGCTGCGCATGACCGGCCCCTCGCCATGGACCCCCATCGACCGCGCCATGGCGGCGTAGTCGAAGTCCGGGTTCTCGATGCGCGTGCCCAGCGCGGCGTTCTCGACCGGCCGGCTGCGATGCGCCGCGATCTTCTCCCCGTGCTCCTCGGAGTTGTAATAGCTGCGATTGTTCATGATGATGGTCAGCAGCGGTATCCCGTGGTGCGCCGCCGTCCACAAGGCCGTGGGGGTGAACAGGAAGTCGCCGTCGCCCTGCAGATTGACGCACAGCCGGCCCGGATTGGCCAGCGTCGCGCCCAGCGAAGACCCCATGCCGTAGCCCAGGCCTCCTCCGCTGTACCGGCCCATGTACTGGTCCGGCCGGCTGATGTCCCAGATCCGCTTGACCCAACCATTGGCGATGCCGTTGGTCAGCACCCAGGGCTCGTCCTTGACGGCGTCCCAGACGATGGCGGCGAAAGTGGACAATGCAATAGGCTCGCCACCGCTCTCCGACTGCGCTCTGGCGCGCCATTCGTTACGCAGCTTCTCGCTGTGCGCGCTCCACTTGGCCAGCCTTTCCTGAGCCGCCTTCACCACATCGCCGCGGCCTTCGACCACGGCATGGCAGCGCTCGAGCAGGGCTGGAACGAAGCTTTCGGTATCGGCCGCAATGGCATCGTCCGTTTCCTGGACGCGCCGGAAGTCGTGGCTCCAGCTTCGTACCGCATAACCGTCCAGCGTGACGTGGGCGATGCGCGTGCCCGGCTTGTACATGGGGCGCGTCTCGCGCGTCAGGCGATCGACGGTGTGCAGGGCGCCATACAGGTCCATGGCATCCAGCGCCAGCACGAAATCGGCCTCGGCCAGCACCTGCGCCGCCGACTCGACCAGAAACAGCGGATGCCGGGTGGGGAAGTTGTGGCGGTTGCCCTGGTCGAGCACCGGAATGCCCAGCAGTTCGGCCAGGCGCAGCAGGGCGTCGAAGGCGATGGCCGAACGCCCCATGCGATCGGCCACGATGACCGGCGCCTCGGCCTCGCACAGCGCCCGGGCAATGCGCTGTATGGTCTGCGGGCCCGCCGCGGGCGGTTCGGGGGGCTGGAACTTCGAAGGATCCGGCAGCTCGGGAAACCGCTCGCACTCGACCTCCTGGATCTGCGCGTCGTAGCAGATATAGACCGGCCCCTGCGGGTGGGTCATGGCGGTCTGATAGGCGCGGGCGAACGATTCGGGCGTGCTGTCCAGATCGTCCGGCTGGTCGTCCCATTTGACGAAGTCGCGGATGAGGTTGCCCTGCACCAGGGCGGTGTGCACCCAGTCGCTGCCGGGCCGCCTCTTGGTGTAGGACATGGGGCCCGTGCCCCCCAGCAGGATGATGGGGATGCGGTCGCACCAAGCGTTGTAGATGGCCATGGTGGCGTGCTGCAGGCCCACCACATTGTGCAGTATGGCCGCCATGGGCCTGCCGGTGGCGCGCGCGTAGCCGTGGGCGATGGCCACCGAGATCTCTTCGTGCATGCACTCCAGGAACTCGGGCGACTCGTTGCCCAGGTAATTCACCAAAGAATCATGGATGCCGCGAAAAGAGGCGCCCGGATTGAAGGCGGCGTAGGGCAGTTGATAGCGGCGCAACAGGTCGACGATGAAGTCCGACCCATAGCGGCGGGGCGTCAGGCGCTTGCCCGCGTCGTTTTGCACACTCATGCGGATGCTCAGTAGGTAACGTTGATGTTCTTGACCTGGGTGTAGCTCAGCAGCTCGTCCAGCGAGTGCTCGCGCCCGATGCCGCTGTTCTTGAAGCCGCCGAAGGGCGCCCCCTTGTAGCGTTTCCCGCCATGGCCGTTGACCCACACGTAGCCGCATTCCACGGCATCGGCCATGCGCAGGCCGGTGGAGATGTCGTTGGTCCAGATGTTGGCGCACAGTCCGTAGTCGCTGTCGTTGACCTCTTCGAGCATGGTCGCCTCGTCGTCCCATTCCAGCACGCTCATGACCGGGCCGAAGATTTCCTCGCGCTCTATCGCCATGCCGTGGCGCACCTGGTCGAAGACGGTGACGTCGACGAAGCAGCCCTTGCGCAGCGCCTCGCCGGGTGCATGGCCGCCGCCCCGCACCACGCGCGCGCCCTCCTTGCGGCCGGTCTCGATATAGCCCATGACCCGCTCGTAATGGCGGCGTGTCACCACAGGCCCCATCTGGGTCGATTCGAGCTCGGGCAGCCCGATGTCGATCCGGTCGGTCAGCGCCAGGACCGCGTCCATGAAATCGTTCTTGATGGAGGCATGGACAAAGACGCGCGAGTTGGAGCCGCAGGACTGGCCCTGCGAGCGGGTGAAGTTCATGCCCGCCACCGCGGCGGCGGCCACCTTGTCGATGTCCACGTCCGGGTAGATGATGAGCGGATTCTTGCCGCCCAGTTCGAGGCTCAGCGTCTTGATGCCCGCCTGCCGCGTAATGGCCCGCCCCGTCTCCACGCTGCCCGTGAAGGCGATGCGGCGCACGTCCTTGTGGGCGACGAGCGCCCCACCGCATGCCGGGCCGTCGCCCGTGACGATGTTCACCACCCCGGGCGGGAAGCACTCGCGCACGAGCTTGCCCATCCACAAGGACGACAGCGGCGTCTGGTCGGCCGGCTTGAGCACCACGGTGTTGCCGGCGATGAGGGCGGGCGCCAGCTTGCCCGCGCCGAACGAGATCGGGTGATTGAAGGGAATGATGCGGCCCACTACGCCGAAGGGCTGCAGCCGCGTGTAGTCGAGCCCGCCGCCGGGCGTGGGAATGGTCTCGCCCTTGATCTCCATGCCCAGCCCGGAAAAGAAATCGTGCAGCGAGGCGCCCTTCTTGGCGTCGTCCACCATGGCCAGAAAGGGATTGCCGCTGTCTATGGCGTCCAGCATGCCGAATTCGCGCGCTTCTTTGCGCAGGGCCTGGGCGAAACGCCGGCAGTACGCCGCCCGCTCGTCCACATGCAGGCGGCTCCAGGCGGGAAAGGCCGCCTTGGCGGCCCGCACCGCCAGTTCGATGTCGTCCGCGCCGCCCGCCGGCACCCGGGCGATTTCCTCGTCGTAGGCCGGGTTGACCGACGCCATGGTGGCGCCCGAACGGCTGGCCACCCATTCATTGTTGATCAACATCTTCCAGTCCTGGGTTTCCTCCCGGGCCCGGTTCAATACCTGTGCTGCAAAACCGTCTGCAAGATTCACTCTGTCGCCTCCATATCGTCATGACGGGCGCGCCGGACAGCGCGCCCCGTGGCCCGTCAACGCGTCGGGCCTTGTCCGAACACTTCCCTGAACTGCCCCACCCACTTGTCCACCTCATCCAGCGCCGCGACCGGATCCGCCATGCGCAGGCGCAGGTCCGGCAAAGGAGAGGGCAGCTTGGTGTTGGCCGGGACGTAGTCCATGGAAGCGAATACGCCCTGGGCGCCGTCGGCCGACAGCATGTATTCATAGAACAGCAGGGCCGCGTTGGGATGCTTGGCGTGGCGGGCGATGGCGATGCCGTTGGCGCGCGCAATCGCCGGTTCGAGCACGAACCAGTCGATGGGCGCGCCCTTGTCTTTGGACGCCTGGGGCATGTGGCTGTACACCGTCAGCGCCAGGGGCACCTCGCCGGCCACCACCATGTTGTTCACCAGCGAGTAGCCATAGCGCTGCGACATGCCGTTGCGCTCGACGATCTCGGTGAAGAGCGCGCGGCCTTTCTCCTCGCCCATGGACTTCATCAGGGCGGCATACCACAGCCATGATTCGCTTTCTATGCCCAGCTTGCCTTTCCACTTCGGATCGAGCAGGTCTTCGTAGCGCCTGGGAAGCGCTTCTTTCTTGATTCTGTCGGTGTTGTAGGCCTGGACATAGACCTGGAAAACGGTGGAGGCCCATTGCTTGTGCGCCGGCACGGCTTCATCGGCCAGCTGGGCGAACAGCGGCGACTCGACCGGCTGCAGCAGATTCTCGCGGTACAGCGCCTCGAGCTGTGGCGAGCCGAAATGATAGGCGTCCACCTCGTGGCGTCCCGCCGCGGCTTCGCTCACCGCGCGCTGCAGCACCCGGCTGGTGCCGGCCCGCCACACCTCCACCTTGACGCCGTATTGCTTTTCAAACGGCTCGATGAGCGGACGCAGGTTTTTTTCGGCCAGCGTCGTGTAGAGCATGAGTTCGCCCTCGGCCCGGGCGGCCTCGACCAGCCTTTCCTGGCGGTCGGATCCCTGGTACAGCAACAACGATTCGTTCTGCGCCATTGCGGGCGCGGCCAGAACCGCAGCCGTCAGCCAGGCGCCCGCCACCCGTATGATCCGCTTCATCGTCACGTCCTTCACTTGCCCGCTCCGCACATGGGGCTCGCGACAGCGCGCGCCTGCTCCATCGTTCACTCCTAGTCCGTGCGCTTCACAAAAGTCTCGTCGAACAGCCGGGTCCATTTGTCCACCTCCTCGAGTACGGTTTCGGGATCGACCAGAGCGAACTTCACATTGGGAAGCGGGGAATCCAGCCGGGCGTTGGTCGGCACGTAGTCCATGGCGGCGAATTCCTTTTGCGCACCGTCCGCCGACAGCATGTATTCGTAGAACAGCAGGGCCGCGTTGGGATGCTTGGCATGGCGGGCTATCGCCACGCCGTTGGCCCGGGCGATGGTGGGGTCCAGCGTGAACCAGTCGATGGCCGCGCCCCTGTCCTTGGAAGCCTGGGGCATGTGGCTGTACACCGTCAGCGCCAGGGGCACCTCGCCGGCCACCACCATATTGTTCAGCAGCGACGTGCCATGGCGGACCGAGATGCCGTTCCGGTCGACCAGATCATCGAAGAGCCTGACGCCTTTTTCTTCGCCCAGCCGACGCACCAGCGCGGCATACCAGGGCCAGGCCTTGGCCTCGATGCCCAGCTTGCCCTTCCACTTCGGATCGAGCAGGTCCTGGTAGCTTTCGGGCAGTTCTTCTTTCTTGATCTTGTCGGTGTTGTAGGCCTGCACGAACACCTGCAGTATGGTGGCGGCCCACTCGCGATGCTCGGGCACCGAGCCCTCGGACAACTGCTGGAACACGGGCGAATCCACCGGCTGCAGTATGCGCTCGCGCTGCAGGGCCTCGAGCTCGGGCGAGCCCATGTGTATCGCGTCCACCTCGTGGCGGCCGGCGCTGGCCTCGGTGAGTATGCGCTGCAATACCCGGCTCTGGCCCGAACGCCACACCACCACCTTGATGCCGTACTTTTTCTCGAAGGGGTCGACCAGAGCGCGGATGTTCTTTTCGGCCAGGCTGGTGTAGAGCGTGAGCGTGCCTTCGCGCCTGGCCGCGGCCTCGATCCGCGCGGCGCGGTCCTGGCCCTTGTACTGCATCAGCGAAGTATCGGGTCGCTCCTGCCCCATGGCGGGCCAGGCCGCCATCGCCGCCATCATCGCCACGGCGATGCGCCGCCTCCATTCACTCCAGCTCATACACCCTCCTTTGGACGGCGTTTGAACGCCGTCATGCCCATGAGTGCCGCCTTTGCTCGGAATGTTCTGTTATAAAGAACACCATTCCAATTTATTATGATCGGAGTGTATAGAAGCGCATGAGCGGCGTCAATAAAAAGAAATGCCGCGCCGACGCGCGAACCGGCCAGTTACAGTACAATGGCAGCTTCGCGCGCAACCAATCAGCGCGCAGCAGCAAGCGGTACTTCCTCGCCTTGCCATTTCCGGCCTCGTTTTGGCCTCATTACTTTTCCGTCCGCCTAGATTGGTGTCTCTCGACTCGAGCGATAGGCTGTCGCTGGAGTTGTCTTCTTGAATACCCAAATTCCTTTTGCCGCCCTCGGGCTGGCCGAATCCCTTTTGCGTGCCATCGCCGAGACCGGCTACACCGCGCCCACCCCCATCCAGGCCCAGGCCATTCCGCAAGTGCTGAAGGGCGGCGACCTGCTGGCCGCCGCGCAGACCGGCACCGGCAAGACGGCCGGCTTTACCCTGCCCATTCTTCATCGCCTGCTCGAGACGCCCCTGCGCCAGGCCAAGGCCGGTCGGCCGCGCTGCCTGATCCTGACCCCCACGCGCGAACTCGCCGCCCAGGTGGAAGAGTCGGTGCGCACCTACGGCAAGCACACGCCCATACGCTCGATGGTGATGTTCGGCGGCGTCAACATCAATCCCCAGATCACCGCGCTGCGCAAGCCGGTCGACATCCTCGTCGCCACGCCGGGCCGCCTGCTCGACCACGCCCAGCAGAAAACCGTCGACCTGTCCGGCGTCGAGATCCTCGTCCTGGACGAAGCCGACCGCATGCTCGACATGGGCTTCATCCGCGACATCCGCCGCGTCCTCGCCCTGCTGCCCAAGCAGCGCCAGAACCTGCTGTTCTCGGCCACTTTCTCGGACGAGATCCGCGAACTTGCGCGCGGCGTGCTGGACAATCCGGCCGAAATCTCGGTCGCGCGCCGCAACACGGCCTCCGAGCTGGTCAGGCAAAGCCTGGTCATGACCGAGCAGGCGCACAAGCGCGATCTGCTCAGCCACATCATCCGCGAAAGCGGCTGGCACCAGGTGCTGGTCTTCACCCGCACCAAGCACGGCGCCAACCGCCTGGCCGAGAAGCTGGTCAAGGACGGCCTGACGGCGGCCGCCATCCATGGCAACAAGAGCCAGGCCGCCCGCACTCGCGCGCTCAGCGGCTTCAAAGAAGGCAAGGTGGCCGTGCTGGTGGCGACCGACATCGCGGCGCGCGGCATCGACATCGACCAGCTTCCCCACGTCGTCAACTTCGAGCTGCCCAATGTGCCCGAAGACTACGTGCACCGCATCGGCCGCACCGGCCGCGCCGGCAGCGAAGGCTCGGCCCTGTCCCTCGTCGACAGGACGGAGATCAAGTACCTGAACGCCATCGAGAAACTCATCAAGCGCCCCATCGATCGCACCACCATCGAGGGCTGGACGCCGCCGGCCGGCGCCGCCGAATCCTTCGCCGCCGAAGAGCGCGAACCGCGCCCGCCGCGACGCGGCAGCGCTCCGGGCCGTCCGCAGGGCCAGGCCCGGCGGCCCGCGCCAGGCGAAGCGGCTCGCCGCGGCGGCGCGCGCGGATCGGGCCAGGGGGGCCGGCCCGGACGCCCGGCTCGCTCGGGCAACGCCCCGGCCGGAAGCCGGCGCGATCCGGCGCGCGCCTGAGCGCCCGGTGTTCATGTGAACAAGTAAAATCCGACGCTGCCCGGCTGTGCCGGGCTCTCCATGACTATTCAGTACAGATGACCATAGCCAACGAAGTCGCCCGGCGACGCACCTTTGCCATCATCTCCCACCCCGACGCGGGCAAGACGACCCTGACCGAGAAGCTGCTGCTGTTCGCAGGCGCGATCCAGATCGCCGGCAGCGTCAAGGCACGCAAGGCCAGCCGCCACGCCTCCTCGGACTGGATGGAGATCGAAAAGCAGCGGGGCATTTCGGTGGCGTCCTCGGTGATGCAGATGGAGTACCGGGACTGCGTCATCAATCTACTCGACACGCCGGGACACCAGGACTTCTCCGAAGACACCTACCGTGTGCTGACGGCCGTGGATGCGGCCCTGATGGTGCTCGACGCCGCCAACGGCGTCGAGCCGCAGACCATCCGGCTGCTGCAGGTCTGCCGCGCGCGCAACACCCCCATCATCACCTTCGTCAACAAGTTCGACCGCGAAGTGCAGGAGCCGCTGGAGCTGCTCTCCGAGATCGAATCCCACCTGGGCATGGACACCGCGCCCCTGTCCTGGCCCGTGGGCATGGGCCGCTCCTTCGGCGGGGTGTTCGACCTGCGCCGCAATCGCATGCGCGTGTTCAAGGCCGGACAAGAGCGCCGCGGCGGCGACGACGAGATGATCGACGGCCTGGACAACCCCCTCATCGCCGAACGGTTCGGCGATGCTTTCGCCAAGGCGAGCGAAGAAATCGAACTCATCCAGGAGGCCTCGCCCGCCTTCGATCCCCAGGCCTTTCTGGAGGGCAGGCAGACGCCGGTGTTTTTCGGCTCGGCCATCAACAACTTCGGCGTCCAGGAGGTGCTGGACGCGCTCGTCGATTTCGCGCCGCCGCCCGGTCCGCGCGAGGCGCTGCAACGCCTGGTCCAGCCCCAAGAAAGCAAGTTCAGCGGAGTGGTGTTCAAGGTACAGGCCAATATGGACCCGGCGCACCGCGACCGCGTCGCATTCGTGCGCGTCAGCTCGGGGCGCTTCGAACGGGGCATGCGCCTGAAAGTGGCGCGCACCGGCAAAGAAATCCGCCCCAACAACGTCGTGTCCTTCCTGTCGCAGCGCCGCGAGCTCGTGGACGAGGCCTACGCCGGCGACGTCATCGGCATCCCCAATCATGGCGTGCTGCACCTGGGAGACGTCCTGACCGAGGGCGAAGCCCTGCAGTTCACCGGCCTGCCCTTCTTCGCGCCCGAACTCTTCCAGGCGGTCGAAGTCAAAGATCCCTTGCGCATCAAGCAGCTGCGCACCGGCCTGACCCAGCTCGGCGAAGAAGGCGCCATCCAGGTGTTCCGGCCCGAGGCCGCAGGCGGCGCCTTGCTGCTGGGAGCGGTCGGCCAGCTTCAGTTCGAAGTGGTGGCCCACCGCCTCAAGACGGAATACGGCGTGGACGCGCGCATGATGCCCACGCGCTACAACATGGCCCGGTGGATTACCGCCGACGACCCCAAAGAGCTGCGCAAATTCATGCAGGCCAACGCGGCCAACATCGCCTACGACGTGGTCGACGCGGTGGCTTTCCTGGCCGGATCGCCGGCTCAGCTGCGCGTGGCGCAAGAACTGTATCCGGCCATCCAGTTCCACGCCATGCGCGAACACGGCGGCCAGGTCTTCGCATAAAACGCTTACATTGCCCGCGGAGGCGCTGGGCTAACGTTCTATACTAGACAAGGTAAAGCACACGAAGGACCTCAATGTCTTGGCGTTCAATTTTCGTAATTCTGATACTGGCCGCGGGCGCTTCCGTCTGGGGCGGATTGCGCCTGGGTGAATGGCTGGTGGCGCACGGCCCGGTGGCCACGGCAACGTCCCACCACGCTCCGCTCGTCACCGTGCCGGTGCTGGATGCCGACGGCAAACCCTATACCGCCCAGCCGCCGCAGCCGCTCGTCGACGGCCGCCTGGCCATACCCGAGGACCTGCCCCAGATCGCCTGGCATATTCCCGAATCCTCGCTGGACGACACCAAGTCCAATCAGGTCATCCCCGTGGCCACGACGTCCATCACCATGGTCGAGGCCCAGCAGATTGCGGCCGGAGGCGGCTCCAACAGCTTCACCGGCATCGCCGACGTCGGCGACCTCATGGGCGGGCTGAACCAGCGTAGTCAGGGCGGGCAGGGTGGCCAGCCCCTGCAGCCGATCGAGGCGCCCAATGCGCCTCCCCAGGTGGCGTCCCGGCCGGTCGGCAATACCGGCGCCTGGCAGGCCCAACTGCGCCAGGATCTACAGGCCTGCGACGCCGAGAGCTTCTTCGACCGGCCCAGCTGCGCCTGGGCGGCGCGCAATAAATACTGCACGCCCAACAACGCCTGGGGCCGCGTCGCCGACTGCCCGGCCAAGAACTTCTAAAGCGTTTCAGGCGCGAGCACGTCGCAAAAAAAGCCGGGCCCCTTGAGGAGCCCGGCTTTTTTGTCAATGTTCGATACGGCCCGCGCTTGTTCGGCGGTTTTGCCTTATTCGTCCATTTGCGACTGCAGGTAATTCTGCAGGCCCACCTTGTCGACGAGTTCGATCTGGGTTTCGAGCCAGTCGATATGCTCTTCGGTGTCGTCGAGAATGTCCTGGAACAGGTCGCGCGACACATAGTCGCGTACGGATTCGCAATAAGCGATGGCTTCAGTGACCGTGCCGTGCGCGGCGGTCTCGAGCTTGAGGTCACAGGACAGGATCTCGGGCACGTCTTCGCCGATGAGCAGCTTATGCAGGTCCTGCAGATTGGGCAGGCCGTCGAGCATGAAAATGCGTTCGATCAGGCGGTCGGCGTGCTTCATTTCGCCGATTGATTCGTCGTACTCGTGCTTGCCCAGCTTGTTCAGGCCCCAGTGATTCAGCATGCGCGCATGCAGGAAATACTGGTTGATGGCCGTGAGTTCGTTCTTGAGCTGTTTGTTCAAGTGCTGGATAACGGTGGGGTCGCCCTTCATGAGGTTCTCCTGGAAAGCCCTGCAGCCGCTCGCGCGGCGCCATGATTATCGGTATGGCGCTAGCCTAACATGGCGCAGACGATTTATCAGCATGGCCGAGCCCCTGTCCGACGGCTGGAAACCCGCATGAATACAAGTGTTTGGCTAAATAGGAATGAGTCCGCTTGTCGCTAGCACTTCATGGACGATGACCGTCTCATGCGCCTGGACACGCGTCGAACCCGCCATATGGCGGGTAACAATATATGACTTGAAGGGAAGGGCAGCCGATTCGCGCAGCGGAATCCGGCGGAAAGACGGAAGAGAAGAAATTGTGTCGCTTTGTAAAATCAGGCGTAGGCGCGACGCGTGACGACCTGAACCACCATGCCTCCCGCCGAGGCGTCGTTGGCGGCTTCTTCGACGACCGCACCGATGGCGGTGGCCGACAGGTGCTCGGCATAACGCCCGCCGGGGAGATACTCGCTGGCGGTTTCCGCGCAACGGCCGCAACACATCGCAACCCCCAGGTCCACCTGGAGATCGTCGAGCGTTTGGGCTCCGTCTGCTACGGCCTTGATGACCTGGCGCTCGGATACGGCGCTACATATACAAATGAACATGAGAATAATTATTATCTAGGCGATCGGAAAAATCAACGCCTATTTCCGCCCCCGCCGCAAGAAAATTGTAAACGTGCTGAAAAACTTCAGCCCATGCTATCCAGGCGCGCCCGGGCGCGCCTGAGCGAGGCGGCCGGAATGCCCGCCGCTTCGCGGTATTTGGCGACGGTGCGCCGCGCGATCACGACGCCGCGCTCGGCCAGCATCGAGGCGATGAGGTTGTCCGACAGCGGCTTGGCCGCCGGCTCGCCCTGCACCAGATCCTGGATCAGCGAGCGCACCGCGGCCGATGACGTGGTCTCGCCATCGTCGCGGCTTACCGCGGTGGTGAAGAAATACTTGAGCTCGAACACGCCCCAGGGCGTCTGGGCGTATTTGTGCCGGGTGGCGCGCGATACGGTGGATTCGTGCATCTGCAGTTCCTGGGCGATGTCGCGCAACACCAGCGGGCGCAGCGCCTGCTCGCCCAGTTCGAAGAAGGCCTGCTGATGTTCTATCACGGCGCTCGCAACCCTCAATATGGTGTCGAATCGCTGGTGGATGCTCCTGATCAGGCCGTGCGCCTGCTGCAGCTGCTGCTGCAGACCCTCGCCGCTGGCCTGGCGCGACTGCCTGATGATGCGTTCGTAATCGGCATTGACCCGCAAGCCGGGCATGACGGCGGGATTGATGAAGGCCTTCCAGCGCCCCCCAGCCTTGCGCACGATGACCTCGGGCCTGACATAATCGGCGACGTCGTGCGCCCAGCCGCGTCCCGGTTTGGGATCGAGTTGCAGCAGCAATTGCCGCGCATCCCTCAGCACGCCCAGGCTGCACCCCAGCTTGCGGCGCAAGCCGGGCAGATTGCCCGAGGCCAGCAGCGCCAGATGCTCGCGCGCGAGCTCGCGCGCACAGGCCAGCACCTCGGGAGGCGCATCGCGCTCGCCGCGCTGCAGCTGCAACAGCAGGCAGTCGCTGATCGAGGCCGCGCCCACGCCGGGCGGGTCGAAGGACTGCAACAGTCGCAAGGCCGCCTGCCAGTCGCAACGCTCGATGCCCAGTTCGCCGGGCAGCAGGTCGGCCAGCTCGTCCAGGGGCGTGACGAGGTAGCCGTTGTCGTCGAGTTCGTCGATCAACAGCTCGACCAGGACCCGGTCGCGCGGCGCGGCCCGGGTAAGCCGCAATTGCTCCAGCAGGTGCTGGCGCAGCGTGGGCGCGGGCGCGGCCTCCGGCCGCACGTATTCATCGTCGCCGTCGCGCGATCGCGACGCAAACTCCGCGGGCTCGCGGAAACCGTCGTCATCGTGCGACGCCGCCGGTTCCGCCGCGGCGCCTTCGATGTCATACTCTTCATCACGTTCGAGCAGGGGGTTGTCCAGCAGCGCCTGTGCCACCTCCTGTTCGAGATCCTGCGCCGAATACTGCAGCAGCCTAATGGCCTGCTGCAGCTGTGGGGTCAGCGCAAGCTGCTGATGCTGACGTAGTTCGATCGACTGGCGCGATTGCATAGGTAAAATGATTTGCATGAAACAGACTTCAAGCCCTTTGGCGACCCCGCAAGACACCGCCGTGTTGCGCAGCACGCTGCTCAAGCTTACCGCAACGCAAAAAATCCTGTGCACCGTGGTCGTCGCAGTCGTGGCCATCGTCTGGTATGACCTGCTCAACCGCATGGTCGCCTTCGGCGACGAAATCGACTATTCGGGCCTGCAGGTGCTGGGCGGAGAAGGCATCGCCTTCCTGCAGCGCTACAACCCTTTCTTCTGGTGGGCGCTGGTGGCGCTTTGCACGCTCATCATTGCCTACCTGCTGTTCGGCTTCGTCCAGGCCAGCCGCCAGAGGGTGCAAAGCAAAATTGTCACGGCCGACACCTTCCGGACCCTGGTAGCGCAGTTGTCGGAACCGGCTCGGGACGTCCTGCGCTGGGCCTGGCAAGACCGCAGCCAGCCGGTCACTGTTGGCGTTTTGCAACGCACTGCCGAAGAATTGCGCTCCGGCCGGGCGGGCAAGATCCTGCTGTCCCGCCAACAGGCCCAATTGCTGGACGAGCCCGCGGCAGCCGCCGTTTCCCGAGAGCGGTCCGCCGAGGCGCCCTCCGCTTAGGGTCGCACGCTGCTTCGTTGCGCCCTTGCTTGCCCGATATGGCCGAACCATGCCCAAGCCGCCTGCGCTTGCGCGCGTGCGTAACAATGTTTAGACTATTAAGCATGAAATCCCCGAGCGCCACCCCCTCTTCTATCGCCGTCGGCAGCACTGCTGCCGGCGCGGTGGCGGCTCCTTCCCAAGCCGGCGTTCGCCGCGCTCCCCTTCTCGCTCTGGCCCTATCGCTGCTGCTACCGATCGGTTGCCGGGCCTAGCGTCGTGTGGCAGTTCGGCAGCCTGTTCGCCACGCCGATATTTTCTCGTCATCAGTTTGTTCCATTCGGCCCCTTGAGCTGAAAAACGCCCATCACGAATCCGGCGCTGCAAACGATGCTCTACACCAAGAAAGAATTCCGTCAATAGGTGCTTTATGCTTTCCAATCCGTCCGATAAATATCGCCCGTTCGTTGCGTTCGACCGCGACTACGCCGAGCGCACATGGCCCAGCAAGCGCATCACCCATCCCCCCATCTGGATGAGTACCGACCTGCGCGATGGCAATCAGTCCCTCATCGAACCCATGAGCGTCGAGCGCAAGCTGCGCTTCTTCGAGCAACTGATCAAGATCGGCTTCAAGGAAATCGAGGTGGGTTTTCCCTCGGCCTCGCAGACCGATTTCGACTTCGTGCGCAAGCTGGTCGACGAAAAACGCATCCCCGACGACGTGACCATCATCGTGCTGACCCAGTCGCGCGAAGACCTCATCCAGCGCACGGTCGAGGCCGCGGCAGGCGCACACAAGGCCATCGTCCACCTCTACAACGCCTGCGCGCCCGCCTTCCGCAAGATCGTGTTCAACATGAGCAAGGACGAGGTGCGTGAACTGGCTGTGGGCGGCACCCGGATGGTCAAGCACTACACCTCGCAGCACCCCGAAACCTCGTGGCGCTACGAATATTCCCCGGAGGTCTTCAGCACGACCGAACCCGAGTTCGCGCTCGAAGTCTGCAACGCTGTGTGCGAAGCCTGGGGCCCCACCCCGCAGTCCAAGATCATCTTCAATCTGCCGGCCACCATCGAGGCCACCACGCCCAATCTGTATGCCGACCAGATTGAATGGATGCACAACAACCTGAAGCATCGCGACAGCATCGTGCTCAGCGTGCACCCGCACAACGACCGCGGCACCGCCGTCGCGGCGGCCGAATTCGCCGTCATGGCGGGCGCCGACCGCATCGAAGGCTGCCTGTTCGGCAACGGCGAGCGCACCGGCAACGTCGACCTCGTCACCTTGGCCCTCAATCTGTACACCCAGGGCATCCACCCCGGCCTGGATTTCTCGGACATCGACGAAGTGCGGCGCTGCGTCGAATACTGCAACCAGTTGCCCGTCCACCCGCGCCATCCCTATGCCGGGGATCTGGTCTTCACGGCCTTCTCGGGCTCGCACCAGGACGCCATCAAAAAGGGCTTCGCCCAGCAAAAACCCGATACGCCCTGGGAGGTGCCCTACCTGCCCATCGATCCGGCCGACCTCGGCCGCAGCTACGACGCCGTCATCCGGGTCAACAGCCAGTCGGGCAAGGGCGGCGTGTCCTACTTGCTCGAGCAGGAGCACGGCCTGGCGTTGCCGCGCCGCCTCCAGATCGAGTTCAGCCGGGCCATCCAGCGGGTATCGGACGAAACCGGCGCCGAAGTCACCTCCGGCGCGGTCTACAGCCTGTTCAGCAGCGAATACCTCGAGCTCGCTGCGCCCTGGAAGCTGGTGCGCCACCGCATCACCGGCACACCCGAGGCCAAGTCGGGCGAGCAGTTCTCGATCGAGGTCGAGCTGCAGCATCAGGGTGAAACCCGGCGCCTGACCGGCCACGGCGACGGCGCGATTTCGGCCTTCGTCAACGCGCTCGACCTGGACATCCGCATCATGGACTACCACGAGCACGCCATCGGCACCGGTACCGAGACCAAGGCGGCCTGCTACGTCGAAGTACGCGTGGGAGACTCGCCCACCGGCTTTGGCGTGGGCATCAATGCCGACATCGTCACGGCCTCGTTCCAGGCGATTCTGAGCGCGGTCAATCGCCACGCCGTGGCGCATCCCGCGCAAAAATCGCAGGCCGTGGAGGTATAGTCCCGGCGCGGCCTTCTCTACCAGGAGGGGGCCGGCTCCCAGGTGACGTCGGCCTGGTGCTGCTGCGCCAGGCGCAGCATGGCCAGCAGCGGAAACGAGCGCTGGCGGAAGCTCACCGGCTGCGAGATGGGATGCTCGCGGTCGTCGTTTTCGTCGTCGCTTTCGACGTGGTCCAGCGCGGGGCCTTCCGCAATAGCCCTTTCTATGCCGGCGATGGCGTCGGCCAGTTGTTCGCGCGTGATGACACCGCGCTCGGGCAGGGTGTCGGTGTAGGGCTTGCCGGCTGCCTTGAGGATGGGCAGGGCATGCTGGGCGAACATGAGGACTTCGGCGGCGGGCTTGGAATGAAAGACTACTAGCATGTCGGTTTTCCTCAATAGACGGACTTCTACACTACCCTAACATCAAGACCCTGCCAAGCAGCAAGATCATGGTTTATTTCGCCCCCGGAACAAGCCCATGGTCGCCCGTTTCCCGTGCATCGCCCTGCTGCATTTTGCGTGCCTCGCTCTGCTGGCGCCCACGGCCGGTGCCCTTGCCCAAGGCACCTGTTCCCCGCCCGCGCTGGGTCACCCCTGCTCGGCGGGCGGCGTGGCCACCCAGGGCGCGGCCGAACCGGACCTGAGCCTGGGCATCGGCAACCCGGTCAACCTGGCCACCGGCAACAAGCATCAGCACGAAACCGACCTTCCGGCCAATCCGTGGGCTCCGCTGCTGCAGATAGCGCGGCACTACAACTCCCTCGATCTCCGCCATGGCGCTTTCGGCCGGGGCTGGACCAGCTCGTACGACACACGCCTGTATTACGCCGGCGGCCGCTACCAGGTCGTCCAGGCCGACGGCAGCCGCATCGACTTCGGCTCCGCGGGCCAGTGGCCCCTGCGCAACCGCCACGGCCTGCTGCAAGCCGGCGCGGATCATTGGACATGGACCTGGCCCGACGGCCGCAGCCTGCGCTTCGACGCTCGGGGGCGGCTGATACGCATCGCCGCGCCGGACGGCAGCGCCGCCGACATCGTCCGCCACGCCGAGGCCGGGCTCCTGCAGGGAAGCATCGCCCGCGTCGCCGCCAGCGACGGCCGCCGGACACGCGCTACGCTGAGCTTCCGTTATCGGCGCCATGCGGGCCGTGCCTACGTCAGCGCCATCGACACCCCTTTGGGCCGATTCGATTATCGCTACGAACCCTCGGCGCAGGCCGACGGCGCCTCGCCCTTGCGCTTGACGGCCGTGCGCCGCCCCGATGGATATGAACGGCGCTATCTGCATGAAGCGGACCGGCAGTCCGGCATGCCGCATCTCGTTACCGGCATCGCCCTGGCCCCGCCGGAAGGGCCGCCTCTGCGCATGCATAGCTGGGCTTATGATGCAGAAGGCCGCGCCGTCGCTTCGGAAAAACATCATCCCCGGCATAGCGCTTATGCGCTGCGCATCTCCTATGCGCGATCGGCATCGGCCCGCCATCCGGGCCTGACGGTGGTCGAAGGCGCGGACGGCCGCCAGACCCGCTTTGAATTCGGCCCCCAGGCCGGGCGGCTGCGCCTGCTCGAGGTCTCCGGCGCACCCTGTCCCGGCTGCGCGGCACCGGGCAGCGCCGCCGGTTACGACGAACACGGCCGCCTGCAGCGGCTCAATAATGTCCGCATCCTGCGCCACGCCTCGGGCGCTGTGCGGCGCCTGGCTCCCGATGCGCCGGGCTGGCCCGGGCTGGCCTTCGAGTTCGACACGCAGGGCCGTCGCAAGGCATGGCTGACGGCATTGAGCGGCGCCGAAAATACCGTGTTCGACGACCGGGGCCGCCCTGTCCTGCGGCGCTTCGCCAACGGCGACGCATGGCGCTATCACTACGACGGGCAAGGGCGGCCGACACGGATTACGGCGCGCAACCAACGCGCCGCCCGGGCCACCCGGCTGTCCTGGGACGGCAAGCGCCTCGCGGCCATACGGCATCCGCAAGAGAACGAGTTCCGGCGCCACGACGCTCAGGGGCGCCTGATCGAGCGGCGCGTGCAGCGGCCCCTTGCCCGGATGGCGGCCACTGTCCCCGAATACGTTGAACGTTTCGAATACGATGCCCGGCACCGGCTCGCCGTCCATCATCTGCCCGAGGGCGGCGCGCTGCTTTACGACTGGAGCCCGCGGGGCAGGCTGATGCGCATAGCGTGGCTCGACACCGGGGGACACCGGCACGAAGTCATCGGCGCCTGGCCTGGCCAAGCCGGCTACCGGTATGGCAACGGCCTGGCGCTGGCGCTGCATTTCCAGGACGGCAACACCCGCGCCCTGAGCGTTCATGACGAGAGCGCAGTCTACTGGGACCATTTCCGTGCCGCCGACGCCCACGGCCGGCCGGTCCGCGAGACGGACCGCTTCCCCATGGCGCCCGGCTCCGCCCGCGGCTGGCGCTACGCCTACGACGGCCAGTCCCGCCTGGCCATCGCGGTCGCCGCGCCCACGCAAGGCATTGCAGCTTCCACCTTCCCCGCCCCCGCTCCACTCGCCCCCTCTCTTCCCTCCGCCTCCGATGCAAATGCTTCCCCACATGGTTCGTCCTTTTCAGCGGATGCCCATGCCGCTACGGTTTCGGAACACTGGCATGCCTGGCTGCCCGATGGCTCGGCAGCCGCCTTGCGGCTGAATGGCGACGATGCCAAGCCGCACATCGAGCGCGATGCCAGCGGCCTGCCCCTGCGAGTGGATGGATTCGATTTGGAATACGGGCCCCAGCGCCGCCTGGAGCAGCTGCGGCGCGACGGAAATATTCTGGCGCGCTATCGGCACAACGCCTTCGGGCACCGCATCGAAGCCGACTCCCCGAACGAGTATGCGCAGTACTTCTACCTGGACAATCGCCTCGTCGCCGAATCGCGCCAACCCGGCAAGCCGGCGTCGCGCCCGGACGGCCGGCTGGTCACCCGCCGCTACATCCATGCGGGCGATGCCATCGTGGGCATGATCGACTACTCGAGCGAGGCGCCCTCGGGCGCCCTGTATGCCGTTCATGCAGACCTGCTTGGCGCGCCACGCATGGTGACCGATGCCCAGCGGCGCATACGCTGGCTGGCCCGCGTCACGCCTTTCGGCGCGGCCCAACGGGTGGCGGGCGACCTGGAATTCGATCTGCGGCTGCCCGGCCAGATCGCCGACGCCGTCACAGGCTGGCACGACAACCTGCTGCGCACCTACCATCCGCGCTGGGGCCAATATCTGGAACCCGACCCGCTGGGACCGCTGCCCGGCACCCAGGCGCTGGGCTACGCCGACCAGCAGCCCAGGCGCTACATCGACCCCATGGGCCTGCTGCTGTTCGCCTTCGACGGAACGCGCCAGAATGCCCGGAACCGCAGCAATGTCTGGCTTTTCGGCCAGCACTATCAGGACGGCTCCGTGTTTTACCATTCGGGGCCCGGCAATCCTTATTATCTGGATATGGACGCCGTGGCCGCCCATACCGCCTCCCAGACCATCGAAACCCAGTGGCAGCATCTGCTCAACGCCTTGCATGCCGCCACGCTGCGTCCGGACCACACCGTTCCCATCGACATCATCGGCTATTCGCGCGGCGCGGCGCTGGCCCGGCACTTCGGCCTGGGCGGTGCGCTCGACACCCAATACGATTTCAGCATTTCAGCCGCCTGGGCCTGGGTGGCCCACGCCGTGGCGCTGCACGAAAGGCGCTGGCTGTTTCCTTTGCTTGCCGCCACGCGCGATGCGGCCGACAACGTCGTCGAAGCGCCTTTCGTGGGGGCGCATGCCGACATCGGCGGCGGCGTGCCTCTGGGCCAAAAGCCTTCGGCCGAAACGCACGGCGATCTGTCCGACGTCGCCTTGAACTGGATGCTGTGGCAGGCCCGGGCGGCGTCCGTGCCGCTGACCAGGCTCGCCGCCGAGCAGGCCGTGGTCAGCCGCCCGGTCCTGCACGACCCGCGCTCGTCTCTGGCGCGCAGCGTGCAAGAGGGCGACCGCCGCGTCGACGGGCCCGACGGACGCAAGCAGTACGACTATCAGGACGACCATCATCGCCTGGGCCGGGCCCAGCGCCAGGCCACCGAAGCCTTGATAAACCGCTACGAGGACTGGCGCCGCAGCGGTTCGAGCGAGGTCGGCACGGTCGACCTGGACGCCTATGCACGCTGGCTTTACGATGAACTGGGATGGCATGCCGCGCCCCGGCAGGGCCCGCCGGAGCCCGAAAAGTCGGCTGCATGATCATGCAAAAACCCGGCCGTCAACGCGCGCCGCGCAATCGGGACAATTGCCGGCGCACCCGCCCGGACGGGCTGAAGGGCCACGGCCACGAAAATCACGCTATGATTTAAGTCTTTACGCGCATTGCAATGGGCCGCTGGTTCCAGCCAGTGCGCATTTCCTAATCATATAAATCAACGGTAGAGACGACTGCTCGGGAGTCCTGCGCTCTCCACACGCCGAGCCGCCCCCCAAGGCGGCGATGCCTCATCAGTCGCCTATATCTCGAACCTTCTATGCTTTCTGGGCAACAACAGCAACTCATCTCCCTCATTCGCTCCGCGATCGAGCCCATCGTTCCGGACGCCTCGCCCGCCATCCTGCTGGAGCGGCCCAAGGTCGCCAGCCACGGCGACGTCGCCACCAATATCGCCATGCAGCTGGCCAAGGCGGCCCGCCGCAATCCGCGCGAACTCGCCGAGCAGATCGTGCAGGCGCTCACGGCCCAGCCCGGCGCCGCCGACCTCGTCGCCTCGGCCGAAGTGGCCGGGCCCGGCTTCATCAATCTGCGCCTGACGGCCGCCGCCCATCAGGCGGTGCTCGACGCCATCCAGAAAGAAGGCGGCCGCTTCGGCATGCAGCCGGCCCGCAATGAAAAAATGCTGGTCGAGTTCGTCTCGGCCAACCCCACCGGCCCGCTGCACGTGGGGCATGCGCGCCAGGCGGCCCTGGGCGATTCGCTGTGCCGCCTCCTTGCCGCCCAGGGCTACGACGTCACCCGCGAGTTCTATTACAACGACGCGGGCAACCAGATCGACAACCTGGCCATCAGCGTCCAGGCCCGGGCCAAGGGCATCGCGCCGGACGCGCCCGAGTTCCCCGCCGACGGCTACAAGGGCGACTACATCCTCGACATCGCACGCGACTTTGCCGCCAAGGCCACCGTGCAGGCCGCCGACGGCGACTCGGTGACGGCCAGCGGCAACCTCGACAGCCTGGACGACATCCGCCGCTTCGCGGTCGCCTATCTGCGCCGCGAGCAAGACCTCGACCTGCAGGCTTTCGGCCTGAAGTTCGACAACTTCTATCTTGAAAGCTCGCTCTACACCAGCGGGCGGGTCGAAGAAACCGTCCAGGCCCTGACCCGGGCGGGACACACCTATGAGCAGGACGGCGCGCTGTGGCTGCGCACGACCGAGCTGGGCACGGGCGACGACAAGGACCGCGTCATGCGCAAGTCCGAAGGCGGCTACACCTATTTCGTGCCCGACGTCGCCTACCACGTGGCCAAGTGGCAGCGGGGCTTCCACCATGCCGTCAACATCCAGGGCAGCGACCACCACGGCACCATCGCGCGCGTGCGCGCCGGCCTGCAGGGCCTGAACCTGGGCATACCCAAGGAATTCCCCGCCTACATCCTGCACAAGATGGTCAAGGTGATGCGCAACGGCGCCGAGGTCAAGATCTCCAAGCGCGCCGGCAGCTACGTCACCATGCGCGACCTCATCGATTGGGTGGGGCAGGACGCCGTGCGCTTCTTTCTGGTGCAGCGGCGCGCCGATTCCGAATTCGTTTTCGATATCGACCTGGCGTTGTCCAAAAGCGAAGAAAACCCGGTTTACTATATTCAGTATGCGCATGCACGCATTTGTTCGATGCTGGCCCAGTCGCCCGAACCGCAGGCCCGCCTCGATCAGGCCGACTCGGCGCGCCTGACCGCGCCCACCGAAATCGCCCTGCTGCAGCGCCTGGCCGAGTATCCCGCCGTCGTCGCGCAGGCGGCTCAAGAGCTCGCTCCGCATCATGTGGCGTTTTGGCTGCGCGACTGCGCCTCCGACTTCCACACCTGGTATAACTGCGAGCGGGTGCTGGTGGACGACGAGGCGCTCAAGCTGGCGCGGCTGCGGCTGGCCCGGGCCACGCGGCAGGTATTGGCCGGCGGGCTGCAACTACTGGGGGTCTCGGCTCCTGAAAGGATGTAATCGCTGATATGGCACGTCGCAAATCATCCGGCTCGAAATCCGGCGGCAGCACCCTTTTCGGCCTGCTGGCCGGGCTCATCATCGGCCTCGCCGCCGCGGCGGCGGTCGCGTACTTCGTCACCCAGGTGCCCATGCCCTTCGTCGACAAGGCCAGCCGCGACCCCGCCAATATCCTTCTGCCGGACGTGCGCGATGCCCCCGACCCCAATCTAGGACTGTACGGCCAAGGCGGGGGGGCGGGCAGCGCGGCGAACGGGCCCACCGTGACCCCGCCCACGCCGCTGCCCGGCACCCCGCCCAGCCAGGCGCGCGGCTCGATGTCGGACGAGATCGGCGCCCTGCTCGAGACACTGAGCACGCCCGAGCCCGGCACCCCGCCCAAACCCGCGCCGCCGGCCCAGGCCGAGAAAAAGCAGGCGCCGTCGGCCGCCGACATCGCAGCCACCACGCAAACCACCTACTACCTGCAGGCGGGCGCTTTCCGTTCCGGCAACGACGCCGAGGCGGTCAAGGCGCAAATCCTCATGATGGGCCTGCCGGTGCAGGTTCAGCAGGCCCAGGTCAATGGTTCCACCATCCATCGCGTGCGGGTCGGCCCGTTCAAGGGCATAGACGAAATGAACCGCTCGCGCGTGCGCCTGGGCGAGGCCAAGATCGAGTCGTCCGTCGTACGCCCTTGATGCCGGCTTGAACTTGGCGCCCTTTTTTCGGTCTCAAAGCTCACCTTCGTTCAGGATAACCACACATGTCGCTCAAAACTTTTTTTTCCCGCGCCCTGGCCGCAACGACGATAGGCGCGGCCGCTTTCATGGCCCCGGCCGCCCTGGCGCAGTCGGCGTCCCACACTGTCGTCGATCCCGCCCAGCCTTCCGACACGGCCGGCAAGACCGAAGTGCTGGAGTTCTTCGCCTATAGCTGCCCGCACTGCGCCAGCATGGAGCCCCTGGTCGAAAAATGGGCCCAGTCCCTGCCCGAAGACACGGTGCTCAAGCGCGTGCCGGTTGCTTTCAACGCCAGCATGGTCGACCTGCAGAAGCTGTACTATTCGCTCGAGAGCCTGGGCCGCCTCGACTTGCATCCCGCCGTCTTCAAGGCCATACACCAAGAACGCAAGCGCATCTACACCCAGGACGCCATCATCGACTGGGTGGCCGAGCAAGGCGTCGACAAGGCCAAGTTCGAATCGGTCTTCAAGTCGTTCGGCATCCAGACCAAGATCGCCCGCGCCAACGAACTGACCGATACCTACGGTATCCAGGGCACGCCCAGCCTGGCGGTTGGCGGCAAGTACGTGGTGTCGCCTTCCATGACGGGCAGCTATCAGGGCGCTATCGACGAAGCGCAGCGCCTGCTGGAAGGCATGAAGAAATAAGCACGACGGAATTCTGGCCCCCGGCAAGGGGGCAATCCGGCAAAATGCTTCAGCGGGCCGCCTGAAATGCCTGATCCAGGTCGGCCATGAGGTCCTGCGGGGCCTCCAGGCCGATGTGCAGGCGCACCACCGAGCGGTCCGCTTCGCCGTCGGCCCAGTAGCCATGAACAGCCAGGGCCGAGGGCTCGACCAGTTGGACCAGGCTTTCGAAGCCCCCCCACGAATACCCGATGCTGAACAGCCGCAGGCTGTCGACGAAACGGCGCGCCCGGGCCTCGTCCAGCGCGAGCTCGACGGCCAGCATGCCGTTCGAACCCTGGCAGTCGCGCTTCCATAGGGCATGGCCCGGGTCGTCGGGAAAGGCCGGGTGGAACAGGCGCAGTGTTTCGGGCCGCGCGGCCAGGTAGCGGCATATCTCGAGCGCATTGGCGGCATGCTGGCGCATGCGCAGCGGCAGGGTGCGCACCCCGCGCAGCGCCAGCCAGGCATCGTCGGCGCTGACCGAATAGCCCATGGCGTAGTGGGTTTCATTGATGCGGCGGACGAGGTCCGGATCCTTGGCCATGACCGCGCCCAGCATCAGGTCGGAATGCCCGCCGATGTACTTGGTGCCCGCCACCACGGAGACGTCGGCCCCCAGATGCAGGGGCTTGTAGACATAGCCCGCCCCCCAGGTATTGTCGTCCACCAGCACCAGTCCGTGCCGGCGCGCGAATTCCGCCAGAGCCGGGACGTCCAGCATCTCGAACAGCAGCGAACCCGGCGATTCGATATACAGCATGCGCGTGTTGGGCTGCAGCTGGGCCTCGAGCGCCTCGGGCGTGGCGCGGCAGTAGCTGACCTCGATGCCCAGCCGGCCCAGAACGATCTTGTCCAGGTAGTGCACCGGGCCGTAGACGCAATCGGCCACCAGGACGTGGTCGCCGGCATTCAGCAGGGCGAGAAAGGCCAGCGTGATGCCCGACAGGCCGGAGGGCGCCAGAAATGCCCGTTGGGCGCCCTCGAGGTCGCAGAACACCTGCTCCAGGGCCGCATGCGTGTCCATGCCGGCCCTTCCGTAGGTGGCGGCGCGCTCGCCGCGCGACTTTTCGGCTATGGCCCTGTCCAGGGCGTCCATGTTGGCAAAGCGCACCGTGCTGGTCCGCATGGACGGCAGCGCCACCGGGGCGGACTGGGTTTTGGGATTAAACTCGGCGATGCCCGAGTGCAACAACAGGGTATCGATGTGCGACGGAGTGCTGGCCATGGTTTTTCGAGGTGTTTGCTCTGTACGCCTAAAGCTACCACATAATCCGCCCGTTCCATGCTCACTTACCAGATCGCCCTTTCTTTCTTCGGTATCGCTATTCTGCTGGCCCTTGCTCCGGGGCCCGACAATCTGTTCGTGCTGATGCAGGCGGCGCTGTGGGGCAAGGCTGCGGGCATGGTGGTGGTGCTGGGCCTGTGCACGGGGCTGATCGGCCATACGGTGGCCGTGGCGGTCGGCCTGGCGGCGGTGTTCGCCACGTCGGAGACGGCCTTCATGGTGCTGAAGCTGGCGGGGGCGGCCTATCTGCTGTATCTGGCCTGGGGGGCTTTCCGGGCGCCGGCCATGGCGGCGACGGACGCGGGCAAGGCGCCGCGGCTGCCTTACGGCACGCTGTATCGGCGGGGCATCATCATGAATCTGACGAATCCGAAGGTGTCGCTGTTCTTTCTGGCCTTCCTGCCGCAGTTCACTACGCCCACGCGGGGCTCGGTGGCGCTGCAGACGGTGAGCCTGGGGGCGCTGTTCATGCTGGCGACGCTGCTGGTGTTCGGCGCCATCGCTTTCTTTTCGGGCGCCTTCGGACAGATGCTGCAGAGGTCGGTGCGGGCGCAGCAGTGGCTGAATCGGGTCGCGGGGGTTGTCTTTGTGGGGCTGGCGCTGCGGCTGGTGTTTTCGCAGCGGTGAAATTTTTCGCTGCCGGGTCGCTCTAGACTCTAGACTATTGCTAGCGCCGCTCTTGGGTTAGCGTTCTTGCGTTAGTTTCGTATCTGGGTTCTTGAGCGCCGCCGAGGGCGAGGCTGTTTAGGCCGGGCGGTCGGGCGGTCCGAGGCAGCGCCCTCCAACGCCCGGCCTAAACAGCCTCGCCCCCGACGGCTTGCATTGGCGGCTGGCCATGGACGGGGAGAGCCCCGGATCCCCAGCCCACCATGGAGAGGGCGGAATCTCGAATCTGCGGCTCACACGGATGTGGCGACGCCGATAGATATTCGCGGACTGCCGACATCCCCTATCGCAGCAAAAGAACTTCGGCTTGTATGGCTTGCCCAAACATCAGCCGCTGGAGCGGGGAGTATTTGCGCCGGGCGTTGGAGGGCGCTGCCTCGGACTGTCGTGGTCTAATTTTGGTGGACACTGAGATAGGTGGATCACTAGGAGATCATCATGTCCCAAGACAGAAGGCGGGTGTTTACGACGGACTTCAAGCTCGAAGCGGTACGGATGGTCAGAGACCGAGGCTATAGCGTGTCTGAGGTCTGTGAGTCGGTGGGGGT
>NZ_PDUW01000010.1 GCF_003545815.1 Pusillimonas caeni | reverse complement strand
GCAGGCCCCGCAGCCGCCGCAGCTTTTCTTTGTAGGCCTTGAGCTCTGCGCGGGTGGGCAGGCTGCCGTGAACGAGCAGGTGGGCGATCTCCTCGAATTCGCTGGTGTCGGCGATGTCGAGAATGTCATAGCCGCGGTAATGCAGGTCGTTGCCGCTGCGCCCCACCGTGCACAGGGCCGTGTTGCCGGCCACGACGCCGGACAGGGCGACGGATTTCTTGACTTTGGGACCTTGGGGCGAAGCTGTGGCGTCGGCTTCTTGGGCCGACGCCGGCAGGGCGGGGCGATGGTCGGTCTTGGCCATGGGTATCTCCTTCAGTATGCCCGGGTTACTTATCGAGGGTTCCGGCGTTTTGCCGGAAGAGTTCGTCCAGTTTCTGCTCGAAAGCGTGGTAACCGATGCGGTCGTACAGTTCTTCGCGAGTCTGCATCAGGTCGATGACGTTTCTTTGGTGGCCGTCGCGCCGGATGGCGCCGTAGACGGTTTCGGCCGCCTTGTTCATGGCCCGGAAAGCCGAGAGGGGATAAAGCGCCATCCCCACGCCGACGCTGCCCAGCTCTTCGAGTGAGAACAAGGGGGTCTGTCCGAATTCGGTAATGTTTGCAAGTACGGGGACGTCAAGGGCTTCGGTAAAGGCTGCATAGGTTTCCAGAGTCTGAACCGCTTCCGCGAAGATGGCGTCGGCGCCCGCTTCGACACAGGCCTGGGCGCGCTCCAGCGCGGCTTCCAGGCCTTGCGATGCGAGGGCATCCGTGCGGGCGATCAAGTAGAAACCGGAGTCGGTGCGCGCGTCGGCCGCTGCCTTGACCCGGTCGGCCATTTCCTGTGTGCTGACGATTTCCTTGCCGGGGCGGTGTCCGCAGCGCTTGGCGCCCACCTGGTCCTCGATGTGGCAGGCGGCGGCGCCGGCCTTCTCCAGGCTTCTTATGGTGCGTGCGATGTTGAAGGCCGAAGGCCCGAAGCCGGTATCGATGTCCACCAGCAGCGGCAGGTCGCACACGTCGGTGATGCGCCGCACGTCGGTCAGCACGTCGTCCAGCGTGTTGATGCCCAGGTCGGGAAGCCCGAGCGAGCCGGCGGCCACGCCGCCGCCGGAGAGGTAGATCGCCCGGTATCCCGCACGTTGTGCAAGCAGGGCATGGTTGGCATTGATGGCGCCGGCGATTTGCAGCGGCTTCTCATCGGCCAGCGCGGCGCGGAACAAGGCTCCGGGTGAAAGCGCGGGTTGTCGATCCAGGGACATGGCATTGTGCTCTAAGAGATAGGTAATACGCATTACGCAAACTACATGCCAATTTCTAAGACCAAGGTAATGCCTATAAGCTTTTGTTATTTAAACGAAAAATCGTCGAATTCAATGCCTGCTCATTTGCACTTCACAAGCATGTTTCATTTTTGAAATTAAAGTGTTTCAATAGCGGCAACGAAAACCCGAATAGAAGGCATGATCATGCGTGCTGCTCCGCATCCCGTGCACATCGTGGCCGTGGGTCTGCATGGCCTGCGACACCTGCTCGAAGAACTCATACCGGATTTCCATGCCGCTGCGGAAATCACCCTGATCGAGAAGGCCTATGACGAAGCGGTGGCCGACATCGCGGCACGGCGCCGGCAATCGACCATAGACGCGATCGTGGCGGCCGGATCCAATGGAAACTATCTGCGACAGCGCATGGACATACCGGTCGTGCTGGTCAGGGTCAGCGGGTTCGACGTCATGCAGGCACTGGCCAAGGCCAGGAATTATTCAGATCGCATCGCCCTGGTTACCTACGATGCGGTGTCCGATGAAATCCGCCAGTTCGTCGACACCTTTGCGCTCCCGGTCGCACTACGCAGCTACCGCAGCGAAGAAGAGGCGCGCGCCTGTGTTCATGAGCTGAAGTCGGCCGGCATCGAGGTCATCGTCGCGCCGGGCCTCGTGGTCGATCTGGCCCGAGCCAGCGGTTTGACCGGAATACTGATCTATTCACAGCGGCTGGTGCGGCAAGCCATCGAAGACGCCGTGGAGGTAGGGCGCTTGCAAAGGGCGGAACTGGCCAAACGCGACCGGATCAACACGATCCTGGGCGAACTCAGGGACGGCGTGGTGGCGGTGGATGTCGAGGGACGCATCGAGGTGCTGAACCCCGCGATGGAGAAGATACTGGGCCGGCCGGCAAGCAAGCTCGTCGGAGAGCCCTTGAGCTCTTTCATGAGCGAGTCAGACCTGGAGTCCACCCTGCGCTGGCAGCGGCCCGAACTCGAAAGAGTCCAGAGGCTTTCCGGCAGAACACTGATCACGAGCCGGGTCCCCATTCTCGAGCAGGGCAGGCTGACCGGCGCGGTACTGATCTGCCAGGACCCGGAGGCGATACGGCGCATGGATCGCAATTTGCGCACCCGCAGTGCATCGCGCACGCGTTCGACGCGCTACGGCCTGGGCGATATCGTAGGAGACAGCCCACTGATCTCCGATGTCCGGGCGCGCGTGGCGGCCTGCGCAAAAAGCGGCGCGACGGTTCTCATTACGGGGGAAAGCGGCACCGGCAAAGAGTTGATCGCGCAAAGCATCCATATGGAAAGCGAGCGCTCCAGCCAGCCGTTCGTGGCCATCAATTGCGGCGCCTTTCCGGAAAGCCTGCTCGAAAGCGAACTGTTCGGGTACACCGAGGGGTCTTTCACCGGCGCCAGCCGCGGCGGAAAGACGGGGCTGTTCGAGGCCGCTCACACGGGCACCCTCTTCCTCGATGAAATCGGCGAGATGCCGTTGTCCTTGCAGACCCGCCTGCTGCGGGTCCTGCAGGAAAAGGAGGTGTTGCGCATCGGCGCCACCGATCCTACGCCGATCGACGTGCGCGTCATAGCGGCCACGCACCAGGACCTGGCTTCCCGAGCGGCCCAGGGCAAGTTCAGAAGAGATCTTTATTATCGGTTGAACATTCTCCTCGTCCGTTTGCCGTCGTTGCGCGAGCGGCCCGAAGATTTGCGGCCGCTTATCCATGCCTTGCAGAAAAAGTGGGCAAAGCAGCCGGGCGATCGGCGGCTGCCCGAGGCAGGCTTGATCGAAGCCTTGCTCGAGACTGCGCGGCATTACGCTTGGCCGGGAAACGTGCGCGAGCTGGAGAATGTGCTGGAGCGCATCATGGTGTTGAGCGACCTGTATCCGATGCAGGGGGCCGCTGCCGAAGCATTGAAGGCCCTGGTGCCCGAGATCTTCGAAAATGAAGGCGAACCTCGGACCGCAGAACTGAGCGAGCATCGGCGCGCCGCCGATCTACGCCATATCGAAAAGGTGCTGCGTGAGTGCGGCGGCAATCAGGCAAAGGCCGCCGAGGTCCTGAACATAAGCCGAACCACGCTCTGGCGCAGGTTGAAATCAGAGTAAGATTTCAATTTTTCGCGAGAGACGGGCGGTCGTGACTTTGGGTGAATCGGATCTGGACCTGGGCTTGACGCACAGCTGGCGTTCGGACAACGTGGGCCGCCTGCTGCTTGCCGGATTCGGTGTTTTTGAAGGCAGGCTGATGCACAGGCTCGAGCAGTCGGGCTTTTCGATGGTTCGCCATGTTCATTTCAATGTCTTGCGTCACCTAGATCCCGAAGGGACGCGTATCGTCGACTTGGCGGCACGGGCACGGATCACCAAAGGGTCCATGGGCAAGATCGTCAAAGAATGCGAGCAATTGGGCTTGGTGGAGCTTCGCGTCGATCCGGACGACGGCCGGGCGAAAGTGGTGTCGTTCGCCAAGCAGGGTGTGGCGCTGATGAAAGCCATACGCGCCGCCATGATCGAGGTGCAGGAGGAAATGGCCCGCGTTACGGGCGAAGACGACATGGCGGCCATGCTGAGGGCGTTGCGGGCGCTGCATGACGATGCGGTGCGCGACGAGGGGGCCAGGTCCGCGCGGGTGCGCGTGCGGCGCTGAGGCGCTGAGGCGCTTCCGAAGGCCCGCCATCGGTGTCGGACGCCTTAGCCGGCCGCTGGATTGCTTTCTTTTTCGAGCCGCTGCATGACGCGCCGCATCTGGATGCGCGCGGCATCTGAAACCAGATCGACGGTTCTGTCTTCGCCCGTGGCGTTGAGCATGGCCTGTTGCCCTTCGACGATGCGCTTGTCTTCTTTGAACGCCGTGTCGATTTCCCGGTACAGCGCCTCGGTGATCTCGGGCTCGTCCTGCCGGAAGCCGTGGGCCGGTGCCCAGAAGTAGAGGCAGCTGGTTTCGGTGACCGGAGTCAGGCCATGGAACACACGAATGGCCACGCCATCCTGATCGCGGTTTTCCTGTGCGCCTTTCCCGACGTCGATGCCGCCGGTCCACTGGATAATCGACGACGGCGCAATGTATTCGAATTCGGCCCAGCGGTCGATATTGCCCTCGAAGTGCACGACCTTGGAATAGGTGGCCGGAGGCGGGCTGTCGAGCAGCCACCGGACGTATTTAAGGCCATTGTCGCCAGGGGTGACGATAGTCTTGGCATCCACGTGGACGTTGGGATTGCCGCCTATGGTCGATTTATGAACATAGCCGACGTGGGTCATGTCCATCAGATTGTCGACCATCAGTTTGTAGCTGGCCTGGATTTCGTAAATCGCATGTTTGTGCGGCCAGCGTTTATGGTCATTATGGAAGGGGTAGTCGATGATCTTGGACTCATCGGCCGATTCGGCGTCGCCCATCCATATCCAGATGAATTCATCTTTTTCGACCACGGGGTAATGCCGAACGCAGGCTTTTGCGGGAATCTTGTCCTGGGCCGGGATCTTGACGCATTGACCCGAGCCGTCGAACACCATGCCATGGTAGCCGCATTCCAGCCCCGCATCGACGACCTGCCCGAAGCGCAGCGGCGCACCCCGATGGCAACATCGATCTTCCAATGCGCAGATATTTCCCGTCCGGTCGCGAAAGAAAACGATGGGCTCGTTCATGATGGTGCGCGCGAAGGGCGCCTGTTCGATCTCGTGGGCCCAGGCCCCTATATACCAGGCGTTTCGGATAAACATGGAGTGCTCCTTGGCAAGCGAGACCAGCTTTATGGCCGGGACGATTTACAGACGTCGAAGAAGGGCGCGCGCCAAAGCGGGCGCATACAAACGCCCGGGCGCTTCAATGTCGAAAGAACGGTGGAGCGAAGTCCGACTCGCGCAGGGTTTACCTGGCCGGGTCCACGAACGGAGTCATCTTTTTTGATATCCGGTCGCGCCACTGCGTATAGGGCTCGAACCCTTCGCTGTCTTCGCACAATTTTTTGGTGAGCTCGAAGATGTCGTCGTCGGCCTGGGTCAGATCGAGCGGAATCAGGAAGGGCTGGGTGATGTACCAGTCGGTGTCGACGAAGAATTCCAGGTTGTTGCCTTCGGGATCGTGCGCATAGATGCTCCAGGCGATACCGTGATTGGCGGGGAAAATGCTTTCGCCGCCCGCTGCGAGCAGGCGTTTGTGGATGTCGCGCAGGTCGGACAGCCCGCCCAGCTTGAATGAGATCTGGTTGATGCTGGGCCCGAACTGGGGATTGGCCGTATTGGCGGGAAGTTCGGGCGGGCGGCCGGACGCCAGAACGATCTGGTGATGGTCGAGCGGGTCGCGGGAAAGAAACACCAGTTGCATGCCGCCGGCGTGGCCGCGATCGGTGACGGTAAAGCCCAGCACCTTGGTGTAGAACTCTTCCATGGCCGGTATGTTCTTGACGCTGAGCCCCATATGGCTGAACTTCAGGTTGACGGCGGGCTCTTTCACTTCGGCGGAAGCGGCGTGATGTTGGGTTGCCACGTTCATGGTTGTGTCTCCTAATGTATTGCCCATGCGTCTCGCGCGGGATGCGGTTTCTTTTTTAGTATGGTGACGATACCAGTTGCCCCTGTCAATCCATTTTGGCCCGTTTTGGCGGCCTGGGGCGCAACCGGTTTTGTCCGGCTGATTACGGTTCGGCATCACCCGGATGGAATTGCCATCTTATGCCGCCAGGGTCGGCTCAGTAAATTTTCTCGCAGGGAAAGGCGGCAGCCGACGCCGGAAAGAACCGTGGAGAAAATACGTGAATACAGCCAAGATCAGCCGCACATCAACACAGGTGCTCGTGGTCGGGGCCGGCCCTGTCGGCCAGGGGCTGGCCATCGAGCTCGGACTGCGTGGCATCGATTGCCTCGTCATCGACAAAAACGATCGGGTAGGCGTCGCACCGCGGGCCAAGACCACCAACGTCCGGTCGCGCGAGCACTTCAGGCGCTGGGGGATTGCACAGGCGTTGCGCGACGCATCGCCGCTGGGTATCGATTACCCGTCGAATATTGTGTTCACCACCCGACTGTCGGGTTATCGGCTGGCGAGATTCGACAATGCGCTGTATTGCGCTCCGGGCCGCAATCCCCTGTATTCCGAGCATGCGCAATGGATTCCGCAATATACGGTCGAGCAGGTCATGCGCGACAGGCTGCATACCCTGCCTTCGGTGAAGCTGCAGCTGCAGTGCGAATTGCAGGGCTTCGAGCAGCGGGACGATTCCGTCGTGGCGCGCTTGAGCAATCTTGCGACCGGCGATCGATTCGAGATCGAGGCGCAGTTTCTGGTCGGGTGCGACGGGCCGCGCAGCCTCGTGCGGGATGCCATCGGCGCCCGGCTCGAGGGCAAATATGGCTTGTCCAGAAACTACAACTTCGTATTCCGGGCGCCTGGCCTGGCCAAGGCGCACATGCATGGCCCCGCCATCATGTACTGGCAGATCAACAGCGATGTCCCCAGCCTGATCGGCCCCATGGACACCGGCGACCGCTGGTTCTTCATGCCCACCGGCCTGGCGCCCGACGTCCGACTCACGAAGGAGGACGCGCCCGCCCTGATCCGCCGCGCGACCGGCGTCGACGTTCCCTACGAGATCCTCAGCGCCGATGAATGGGTCGCCAGCCGCCTGCTGGCAACCCATTATCGCGACCGCCGGGTCTTCCTGGCGGGCGACGCCGCCCACATGCACCCGCCATTCGGCGGCTTTGGCATGAACATGGGCATAGGCGATGCGGTCGACCTGGGCTGGAAGCTTTCGGCCGTACTGAAAGGCTGGGGCGGGCCGGCGCTGCTGGACAGCTATGAACGCGAACGCCGCCCCGTGCACATACACGTCATGGGCGAAGCGACCGCCAACCATAATCTCATGAGCAACGCCTTGCTCGAAGGCGATATCGAGGCGGACAACGAGCTGGGCGAAGCCGCCCGCAGGCGAGCCGCCGAACATATCCAAAGCGGCAAGCTTTCCGAGTTCTATACCCTGGGAACCATATTGGGCGACTGCTATGCCGACTCGCCGGTCATCGACCGGGCCGGCCGCGCCGACCCGCCACGCGATTTCCTGAACTACATACCCAGGGCCGAGCCCGGATGCCGGGCGCCGCATGCGTGGATGCACGACGGCAGTTCGCTGTTCGATCACTTCGGCCTGGGCCTGACCTTGTTGGTGTCATCGAAAGAGAAGCACGCCGGGGTGGCGGCGGCCGAGGCCGATGCGCGGCGCCTTGGCATACCGCTGGCGATAATACGGCCTGACGAGGCCGGTGTCCGCGGCCTGTATCCCCAAGCCCTGACGTTGGTCCGGCCTGATCAGCACATCGCCTGGACGGGCGACGTCTGGACGGACGATGTGCTTCCCATGGTCAGCGGCATGAGGGTTCTCGCCAACGCCGAGGCATGAAGGCATGGCCCGGCGCTGGATGCGCGCGGAGCCGCTCTTCAGCGCAGGTGTTCATCGGCGCTGTAGTTGATGTGCGTCACGACGCCCTGGAACAGAGGCAGCACTTGCTCGACGAACTGCTGCCTGAGTTGCTGGCGTTCCGGTGTCGCCAGCGCCGCATCGATGTCTTCGGGACGATCGAAGCTGAGCCTGATCGCGGCATAGACGTCGAGGGCCTCCGATTCGAAAAAATAGGGCCGCTCCAACTGGGCGGATCGGACGCCCGGCAAGGTTGCAAAGCCGGCTGCGACCGCGTTGAGCGCCTGCATGAACTGTTCGGATTTTCCTTCGGCCGGCCGACCGATGAAATAGGCATATCTTGTCGCGGGCATTGATGTCTCCTGGGGTTGAAGGCGCTTAAGCGCGCAATTGCGCCGGCAAGTGTATGCGCTGCGGCGGACTTCGGAAAGGGCGATGCGATTCGGGTATCGAGCTGGGCTTATTGTCATCTTCCCGAGCGATTGCGGCAGAGGTAGAGTGAAAACAAATATTTACACAACGGAGACAACACGATGGCGAACTGTTTCATACGCAATGCGATGGCTGCAGCAGCCATCATGGTGGGCGCTACGGCTTCCTCCCATGCGCAACAGCCCCTCAAGATCGGCTTCATGAATACCTTTTCCGGAGCGGTGGCTGTTCCGGGCGAAGAGCAATACAGGGCGTTCATGCTGGCGATCGAGCAGCGCGGAGGCAAGCTGGGCGGCGTGCCTGTGCAGGTTCTCAAGGAAGACGACCAGTTCAAGCCCGAGGTGGCGACGCAGGTCGTGCAAAAGCTGATGGAGCGCGACGAGGTTCCCATCATTGCCGGCATCACGGGATCCAACGTGATGATGGCCGTGGCCAAGCCGATCACCGATAAAGGGGTGTTCCTGATCAGCACCAACAGCGGCCCGTCACCCCTGGCCGGCGCCGGATGTTCGCCCAATTTCTTCTCCACTTCGTGGCAGAACGACAATATCGCCGAGGTGGTCGGCCAGTACGCCACCGATCAAGGCTACAAGAAGGTCGTGCTGATGACCGCCAATTTCCAGGGCGGGAAAGACCTGCTGGAGGGTTTCAAGCGTTTCTACGACGGCCAGGTGCTGGACGAGGTCTACACGCCCCTGAACCAGCTCGATTTCTCCAGCGAACTGACCCAGATCGCATCGCAGAAACCTGACGCGGTCTATGCCTTCTTTCCCGGAGGCATGGCGGTGACTTTCGTGCGCCAGTATCAGCTTGCGGGCCTGCTCGGATCCATCCCCTTGCTTTCCAGCGGCATTCTGGAACTGCCCATGCTCCGGGCACTGAAGGACAGCGCCGTGGGCGCGTTCGGCGGCCATTTCTGGGGCCCCGACATCGACAACGAGGCCAACAGGAAGTTCGTCAAAGCGTACGAAGAAAAATACGGCGTCATTCCATCGACGTGGGCGGCTCAAGCTTATGACGCCGCACAGCTGCTCGATTCGGCCATCGCGAAGGTAAAAGGAAACGTCGCCGACAAAGATGCGTTCAGGGCCGCCCTGAAAGAGGCCGACTTCGACTCAGTGCGAGGCGACTTCAAGTTCAACAACAATCACTTTCCCATCCAGAATTTCTCCATATACAAGGTGATCCAGGACGAGCAAGGGCGTTACACGGTGCGTACGGAAGCGACGCCGATGAAGGCCCACAAGGACGCCTATTACGAGCAGTGCCCAATGAGCTGACAGGCGGCTCCGGCGTTTTGCCGAGCTTCGATGCACAAGACAGCGCTACGAGTCCATCGGCAGCGCTGTCTTGTATTTGACCTGTTTCAGCGCGAAGCTGGAGCGTATTTTCTTGATGCCGGGGATCTTGGTCAGATGGTCGAGGATGAAGTGCTCGAGCGCCTGGATGTCGGGCACGACGATGCGCAATAGATAGTCTTCGTCGCCTGTCATCAGATAGACCTCCATGACCTCGCCGAAACGGCTGACTTCGTGTTCGAAGCGGTCCAGAGCGGCCGATTCCTGCCGGTCCAGGCTGACCTGGATGAAGACATTCATTTTCAGCCCCAGCGCGGCGGGATCGACCAGCCCCACATAGCGTGAAATGACCTTGTTCTTTTCCAGGTTCTTGACCCGCGCCAGCGTCGGCGAGGCCGACAGATTGATTTTCCGGGCCAGCTCTATATTGCTGATCTTGGCGTCGTCCTGCAGCACTCGCAGGATACGCAGGTCGGTTGCATCGAGCTCCATTTTTTCGTTCTCGCAAATTCAGCATGGATATGCCGCATTAAGTTCTTGTTTCGACATTTTATGCTGTTCCGTATGTTTTCTGAAGGCTGATTCAGTTACCTATTCGGCGTCTTCGGAATTATCCTATTCGGTACAAATTGAACCAGGAGAGAGGTCATGGAGATGTCGTCGATCAACTATCTGAGCCCCGCGGATGACGATGCGCAGGAAACGGCGGAGTGGCTGGACGCCTTGCGTGGCGTCGTGCAGGCCGCTGGACCCGCGCGGGCCCGGTATCTGATGACGCAATTGAGCGAGACCGCCAGAAGGCTGGGACTGCAATGGCGGGACTCACGCAACACTCCCTACGAAAACACCATTCGCGTCCAGGACGAACCGCCGTTTCCCGGCGGATCGGACGCGTTGGAGATCGAACAGAATCTGGCCAACATCATCCGCTGGAACGCGCTGGCGATGGTGGTGCGCGCCAACCGGGCGTATGGCGAGCTGGGCGGGCATATCTCCAGCTATGCGTCCGCCGCGGATCTGTTCGAGGTGGGCTTCAACCATTTCTTCCGTGCCCGCAGCGACGACTTCGGCGGCGACCTCGTGTACTTTCAGCCCCATTCCGCGCCGGGCATATACGCGCGCGCCTTTCTCGAAGGTACCCTCGGGGAACGGGAGCTTGCGCTTTTCCGGCAGGAAATCGAGGCCAGGAAACAAGGTGCGCGGGGCCTTTCTTCTTATCCGCACCCCTGGCTGATGCCCGATTTCTGGCAGTTCCCCACGGGCTCCATGGGTATCGGCCCCATCAGCGCCATTTATCAGGCCAGGTTCATGCGCTATATGGAGCATCGAGGCCTGCTGGCTGCGCAGGACCGCAAGGTATGGGGCGTGTTCGGCGACGGCGAGATGGACGAGCCTGAATCCCTGGCCGCCCTGAGCCTGGCCGCGCGCGAGCATCTGGACAACCTGGTGTTCGTGGTCAATTGCAACCTGCAGCGCCTGGACGGCCCGGTGCGGGGCAACGGCAGCATTGTGGACGAGCTCGAAACCTTGTTCGCGGGCGCCGGATGGAACGTCGTCAAGTTGTTGTGGGGCTCCGACTGGGACCCTCTTTTCGCCCGGGATCCGGCCGGCGAGCTGATCGAGGTGCTGGGCCGCACGGTGGACGGCCAGTTGCAGACTTTCGCCGCCAACGACGGGGCTTTCAACCGAGAGCATTTCTTCGGCCAGACGCCCGGCATGCGCGCCATCGCCTCCATGCTGACCGACGACGAGATCGATCGCCTGAAACGGGGCGGCCATGACATGAAGAAGATCCATGCCGCTTATCATGCGGCAGCCAATCATCGGGGACAGCCGACCGTGATTCTGGCGCAGACCAAGAAGGGCTTCGGCATGGGTGCGGCGGGCCAGGGCAAGATGACCACCCATCAGCAGAAAAAGCTGGATACCGACAGCCTGCTCGAGTTTCGCGATCGCTTCCGCCTGCCGATTTCGGATCAGGAGTGCGAAGCGCTGGCGTTCTACAAGCCCGCGCCGGACAGCGCCGAAATGCGGCATCTCATGCGGCGCCGCGCCGATTTGGGCGGTTTCCTGCCACGCCGCAACACGCGGCCCGCGACGCTTCCGGTTCCTGATATCCATTCGTACGCCCGCTTCGCGCTGGAGGCGCAGGGCAAGGAGATGTCCAGCACCATGGCGCTGGTGCGCATGCTGGGCGGCCTGCTGAAGGACGATGGCATCGGCAAGCATGTCGTGCCCATCGTGGCCGACGAGGCCCGCACCTTCGGCATGGCCAATCTGTTTCGCCAAGTGGGCATTTATTCTTCCCAGGGTCAGTTGTACGAACCGGAGGATATCGGTTCCATCCTGTCCTACCGCGAGGCCAAGGACGGACAGATCCTCGAAGAAGGCATCACCGAGGCGGGCGCTATCTCGTCGTGGACGGCCGCGGCCACCAGCTACTCGGTGCATGGCGTGCCCATGCTGCCGTTCTACATCTACTACTCGATGTTTGGCTTCCAGCGCATCGGCGACCTGATCTGGGCGGCGGCCGACCAGCGGGCGCGCGGCTTCTTGATCGGCGCCACGTCGGGCCGCACGACCTTGGCGGGCGAAGGGCTGCAGCATCAGGACGGAGCCAGCCACTTGATGGCGTCCACCATTCCCAACTGCATCGCCTATGATCCGGCCTACGCCTACGAGGTCGCCATCATTCTGCAGGACGGCATGCGCCGCATGGCGCACGAGCACGAGGACATTTTCTACTACGTCACGGTCACCAACGAGAATGATGCCCAGCCCAGCATGCCGGCAGGGGCGGAAGAGGGCATCCGGCGCGGCATGTACTGCCTGAACGCGCTGCCCGATCCGCAAGTGCGGCTGCTTGCGTCCGGCCCGGTACTGAAGGAGGCCATCGGCGCGGCGGCATTGCTTAAAGAAAAGCTGGGCATCGAGGCCGAGGTATGGAGCGTCACCAGCTATACCGAGCTGGCCCGCGACGGCGTCGCCTCGCAGCGCAATCAGCGCCTGGGGCATTCGGCCGCCCAGCCCTATGTAACGCAGGTTCTGGGAGACGGCGGCGCGCCGGTGATCGCCGCCAGCGACTATGTGCGGGCCGTGGCCGAAGGCATTCGCGCTTTCGTGCCGGGATCCTATACCACGCTGGGCACGGACGGATTCGGCCGCAGCGATACGCGCGCCAACCTGCGCGACTTCTTCGAGGTGGACGCGCGCTGGATAGCCTATACCGCCTTCAGCCGGCTGTCGGCGGATCCGGACGGCCCGCGCGCTTTCGCCCGGGCACTGGAACTGGATCTGGACAAGCCCATGTCGACCGAACTGTAATCGGTCTGTTGCGTCTAGCTCATGCCATGCGGCGCGCATTCGCCCGCGCGCCGGCTATTCCACCTGCCTCAAGGCTGAGGCACGGCCAACGATGCCGCCAGCATGCCGGCATACTGCTCGGATGTCGGTCTGAAGGGCGCAAACAGATTGAAATGGCTGCGCTGCGCCGCATCGGCAAGCGTCTGTATGCTGCCCGCCGAGTAGTCCAGCTCGGCCAAGGTGGCCGGCAAGCCCAGCTCGCGCATCAAGCCGGCGATCTCGTCCGCCAGCGAGGCGGCCGGCGCCAGGCCGAACGCCCGGGCTACGGCCTCCATGCGCTCCGGAACCTGCGCCGCGGTCGCATCCAGCGTGGCGACCAGCCCGATGCCGCTCAATACCCCGTGGTGGAAGCCCTGGTCGCTGCACGCCAGCGCCACGGCATGCGCCGGCCCCAGGCCCATGCCGATCGACACGCCCCCGGCATAAGCGGCAAGCATCATCGCCATGCGCGCGTCGGTATTCTGCGGATCAGCGACGGCGCACCGCAAAGAGCGGGCGACACGCCCGATGCCATCGAGGGCGATGGCCTTGCCCAGCGGCTGATCCTTGGTCGACAGATATCCTTCGATGCAATGGGATAGCGCGTCGATGCCGGTGGCGGCGGTGAGGCGGGCCGGCAGGCCCATGGTCAGGACGGGGTCGAGGATGGCGACGCGGGGAATGAGGTGGCGTGAACTCATTCCCAGCGCGGGCGCGGCGGCGTCGGGATGGATCGCGGCGGAGTGCGAGGCTTCGCTGCCCGTGCCGGCCGTGGTGGGAATGGCGAGCAGCGGCGCGGAAGCCTTGTGCGGCGTTCCCGGTTTGCCCGCATAATCGGCGATGTGCCCTGTATTGCCCGCCAGCAAGGCGATGAATTTGGCCGTGTCGATCACCGATCCGCCGCCCAGCGCCACGACGCCGTCGCATGATTGCCGCGCGTACAGGGCAATACCGCGGTCCACGTCGGAGAACAATGGATTTTCGGTGACGTCGTCGAAGACGATCATGGCGTCCGCATCGCCGTAGGCTTCGATGACTTTGGCCGCCAGGCCCGCGGCCAGTATGCCCTTGTCCGTGACCAGCAAGGGACGCCTGACGCCCAATGCGTCCAGCTCGGCAGCTAGGGCCGAAATGGCGCCGGCCGCGCACAATGTACGCGGAAGATGAAGGACCAGGGGGGCGGCGCCGGTGTCGGGGCGCATCATAATGGATACCTGCGCTTGTCGTTGCTGACGGTGATCAGGTTCAGGTCGCTGAATGTATCGATCGCCCACCTGCCGAAGCGCGCCCAGCCACTGTCCTTGACGCCGCCGAACGGGATCTGCGGTTCCCCGCCCATGGTGGGGCCGTTGACGTTGACCATTCCGGCCTGTACCCGGCCGCCCAGGGTGATGCCTTTCCAGACATCCGTCGTCATGATAGAGGCCGACAGGCCATAGTTGCTTCCATTGGCCTTGTCCACCGCCTCCTGTTCGGAGTCGAAAGGTTCGACGATCACCACCGGTCCGAATACTTCCTCGCAATAAATGGGTGCGTCTTCGGGCACATCCACCAGCACGGTCGGTTCGACGCAGCGGCCTTCGGAACCGCCGCCGGCCATGACGCGGGCGCCCTTGTCCACTGCCTGCTCGATGGCCCGCTTCATTTTTTCCACCGCCGCGTCGTTGATCAGGGGGCCGATCTTGCTTTGCGGATTGCTGGGATCGCCGGCCTTGATGTCCCGGGCGCGTGCCGCGAAACGCGTCAGAAAATCGTCGTAGCGCGAGCGTTCGACCAGGATCTTGCGGGTGTTCATGCAGATCTGGCCCTGGTGGAAGAAGGCGGCGAAGATGCCGGTATCCACGGCGTAATCGAGATCGGCGTCTTGCAGGACGACCATGGGGTTGTAGCCGCCCAGCTCCAGCGCGATGCGTTTGAGGTGCTTGCCCGCGCGGGCGGCCAGCAGCGCGCCCGTGGCCGAAGAGCCGGTGAAGTTGTACGCCCGGACCTTGCGGCTTTCGAACAAATGGTCCGCGATGGGGCCCACCGCGCCCGGCGCGTGCGTAATCACATTGACGACTCCCGGAGGAAAGCCGGCCTCGGTCATGATCTCGCCCATCAACAGACCCGCGGACACCGGGGCTTCTTCCGACGGCTTCAGGACTACCGTATTGCCGCAGGCGAGCGGCGCCACAATGGTGCGAAAGCCCAGGGCAAGGGCGCCGTTCCACGGCGAAATGCCTGCGACGACTCCCAGGGGCCTGCGTACCGCCATGGCGAAAACCCCCGGCGTGTCCGATTGCACGATCTCGCCTCCCGGCAGATAGGGATAGCCGGCGGCCTGGCGCAGCAGCCCCGATGCCCACTGAAGCTGAAACCGTGCGAACGGGGCGGCGGTGCCGGTTTCCTCCGCCATGATGAGCACCACTTCGTCCGCTCGGCGCTCCAGAATATCGGCGGCTTTCAAAAACAGCGCCTGGCGCTCCCGGGCTCCCATCGCGGCCCAGGCCGGGAAGGCCTTGTCGGCCGCCTCGATCGCGCGCTGCACGTCGGCGTCGCCGGAGGCGGGTATGCGGGCGAAGACCTCACCGTTGTAGGGATTGAGGTCATCGAATGCGGTGCCGCTGTCCGCGTCCACCCATTCTCCGGCTATCAACTGGCGGTACCGGCGGGTTTGGGTCGCTATCGCATGAGTCATTTCAAGTTCCTCGTTCATCATGTTGCCGGGAGCGGCTCCGGCCGCTCATTGCTTGCCGGTGCGCCGCATGCGCATCAGCCTCAGTGCGTTGCCGAAGTAAAGTTTGTCGGCGTCCTCCGGGCTCAAGTCCAGGCTTTCGATGGAACGTATGCCTTCGCGAATGAACATGGGGCCGCCTTCGGGGTCGAATGGGCAATCCGAAGCGAAGACAACATGATCGGCACCGAAGAAATCCAGGCCGCAGCGCAGCGCCGACGCCGAGCCGCCAAGCACCGTGTCGCCATAGAACATCTTGAAGTACTCGATGGGCGGCTTGGACAAGCGCTTGAGCACCTCGGCCTCGCCGCCATCGGCGCTGCGGCTGCCGAGCTGCGCCCAAAGTGTTTCGGCTCGGCCGGAGAAGTAGGGCAGCATGCCGCCGCAGTGGTGCGTGATGATGCGCAGACTGGGAAGCTTTTCGAGCATGCCCGAGAAGACGATGCGGGACATCGCCACCGATGTCTCGAAGGGCCAGCCCAACACTTGCCAGACTTCGTACTTCGAGCGCTCTTCGCCCTGGTAGTCGTTGACGGTACCGGGTCGGAACGGATGCATCCAGACCGGCAGGTCGTGGCGCGTGGCCATGGCCTCGAAAACAGGAAAGAACTCGGGGTCGTCGAGCGGCCGGCCATTCACATTGGTGACGACCTGGACGCCCCGCGCACCCAGGTCATTGATGGCGCGATCCATTTCCTTCAACGCCTCGGGCACATTGTTCATGGGCAGCGCCGCCACGAAAGCGGGAAACTGGTCGGGCCAGCGCCCGCAGATTTCCGCCATGCCGTCGTTCGCCACGCGGGCGAACTCCGGCGATTGCTCCGGCCCGCCCAGCATTTCAGGCGAGGGCTGGCTCAAGGTCAGAACCTGGACCACGTCGGGAAACTTCTCCGCCATCATGGCGGCGCGCGCTTCCAGGTCCCAAAGCATGCGCAGGCTCACCATGCGCTTGACGATACCCGCGTCCTTGGAGTGTGTCTTGACCAGTTCCAGATACTCTGGCGGAAGCACATGGTTGTATATATCGATTTTTTTCATGCTGGACTCATTGATCGGGCTTGTGGGCCGTATCGCCGAACGCGGCGGTGCGGTAAAGGACGAGCCGGCGCAACTTCGGCGCTGTTGTCTCACGGATTTTCTTTGCTCGAGTGTAGGCAAGAGGGATGTATCGCGACAGATGAGAAAAACATGCCGTTGATCTACTGAACGCATCATTGCCCATGCCCAACTGGAATCGATCTCTATAAGCGCTTGATTGATGGGGAAATTCTCGGCCCATTGGAGCAATCGACAATTTGTTGGCTTTGTGAAGCGCTATGTGTACGATGCAATGACTTTCAATCATTCACTAGGAAACCGCCATGAAACTACTCCGCTACGGCCCGGTTGGACAGGAAAAAGCCGGTGCGCTCGACGCGCAGGGGCGTATTCGCGACCTTTCTCTTCTGGTGCCCGACCTGACTCCCGACTGGCTGGCGCCGGAGCGTCTACGGGCCCTGGCCGCCATCGATCTGGAGCGTCTGCCTCTGGTCGACGAGTCGGTGCGCATCGGCGTGCCGGTCGCGGGTTCGCGTCAGTTCGTCGCCATCGGCTTGAACTATCGCAAGCACGCCGAAGAGGCCGGCATGGACATTCCCAAAGAGCCCGTTATCTTCACCAAGGCCATCACTTCACTGAGCGGGCCCAATGACGACATCATCCTGCCCGATGGCGCTCAAGAAGGAGACTGGGAGATCGAACTGGGTTTCATCATCGGCACGACGGCGCGCCAAGTGCCGGTTGAAAAAGCGCTTGAGCATATCGCCGGCTATTGCCTGGCGAACGATGTTTCCGAGCGCAACTGGCAGACCAAGCGCGGCGGCCAATGGAGCAAGGGAAAGAGCTTCGATACCTTCGGGCCCATCGGCCCATGGCTGGTCACCACCGACGAGATTCCGAACCCGCAGACTCTGGAGATGGAGCTCAAGGTCAACGGCGAAACCAGGCAGAAAAGCACGACGGCCGACATGATTTTCCCGGTTGCGGAAATCGTTTCGCATCTGAGCCAGTTCATGACTCTGCTGCCTGGAGACGTGGTCATCACAGGCACGCCTTCGGGAGTCGGCCTGGGCATGAAACCGCCGCAGTTTCTCAAGAAAGGCGACGTCATCGCGCTGCGCATGGACCAGCTCGGCACCCAGACGCAGAAGGTGGTGTAGTTCGAGCCACGGCGAACGGCAACGCGCCAGGTCGACGCCGGATTCACCGGGCCGTTCTGGCGGCGTTTCTTTCGTGTTCGATGTGGCCGCTGGCGCGCCGGATCATGTCGCAGAAGTACTCCGCCGCGGGGGTGAGCAGGATGTCGTTGCGGCGCACCAGGCAGAGCGGGGGTTCGGGCAGGGGCTCGGCTATCTGGATGACCTCCAGCTCGGCCCCGGCCATGGTCAGCTCGGCGAACTGCACGGGAAGCATGGCCAGGGCGTCCGAGGACACCATGGCCGTGACGAAGGACAAGGCGGAGTGGGCGCGGAATATCAGCCTGGGCTTGGGCAGGCCGTGCTGCGCAAACAAAGGCCCGAGTTCCTCTTCCGCTTTGAACGTGACGGACGTGGTGACCCATCCCGCGTCGACGAGCTCACTCAGTGACTTGGCCCCGGCCAATGGATGGCCCTTGCGGCAGATGATCCCTCGGGGATTGTCCAGCAGCTTTTCCACCGTCAGGTCGGGCGCCGACTGGTGATTGAGGATGGGGCCGATATACACGTCGAGCGTGCCGTTCTTCAAATGGGGCTCCATCGTGGGATACAGGCCGTCGCGCACGTGCAGCACGACGTCGGGATAGCGGGCGCGAAAGGCCTTTGCGGCGTAGGGAAACAGCGCAATCTGGGAAACCGTCGACACGCCCAGATGAATCACGCCCTTGGTAAGGCCGCGCATCTGTTCTATTTCTTCCTGGGCGCGCCTGACTTCATTATGAATGGCGTGGGCCCGGACAATAAAGCGTTTGCCGGCTTCAGTCAGGCGGACGCCCTTTGCCTGGCGCTCGAACAGAACGATGTCGAGCTCACGCTCGAGCTCTTGTATGCTGCGCGTCAAAGCCGACTGCGCAATGCCCAGGTGGCGCGCGGCGGCGCGCACACTGCCTTGTTCCGAAATCACCAGCAGATTGCGCAACTGTACGAGTTTCATGGCGTCTCCCTTATCGTCCCGCCTTGATTCGCTCCGAACGGCGGCGAAGAAGCTCCAGCGCGAGCAACAGGCAGATCGACATCAGGATGAGCAAGGTAGCCACTGCCAGGATGCTGGGATTGATCTGTTCGCGCAGCCCCGAGAACATGCGGCGCGGAATGGTGTTCTGCTCGGGGCCCGCCAGGAACAGCACTAGCACGACTTCGTCGAACGAGGTGACGAAGGCCAGCAGGGCGCCCGAGATGACGCCGGGCCGGATGACAGGCACCACCACGTCGAGGAAGGCGCGCAGGGGTGAAGCCCCCAGGTTGAGGCCGGCATGATAAAGGGAGCGGTCGAAGCCGGACAGCGTGGCCGTGACGGTCATCACCACAAAGGGCACGCCCAGCGTAGCGTGCGCAATGATGATGCCGCTGAAGGTGGCCACCAGGTTGAAGCGGGTGTAGAAGAAGAACATGCCCGCGGCGACGATGATCAGCGGCACGATCATGGGCGCCAGCAGCACGGCGGTAATGGGCCGCCGCCATGGCATGTCGGCGCTGGCCAGCCCCACCGCGGCCACCGTTCCCAGCACGGTGGCAATGACGGTCGAGCATACGCCGATGACGAGGCTGTTGCGTATGGCCATCATCCAGCTTCCGCTCGCGAAGACGGCGTCATACCACTTGGTCGAATAGGCGTCGGGATCGAGCCGCAGCATGCCGGAGGTGAAACTGAAAAAAGGCTCTGCATTGAATGACAGGGGGATGACCACGAGTATGGGCAGCATGAGGAAGGCCAGCGCCCCCCATGCCGCGACCCGAAGCGCCCATTGCCCCAGCATGCCGTTCCAGTCGGCCGCGCCGGCGGCGCCCGTCGGCGTTTCTTTCCCATTGCGGCCTGGATTGCCTTGATCGGCTGTTCGCGGGTTCATGCGCATGTCTTTTGTACCTGCCTCATGCCAGCCGAAGGTTGCGTGCGCCGACCAGGCGGTCGTACACCCAGTAAAGAATCACGATGACGATGAGCAGCAGCGTGCCCAGCGCCGCGGCCAGGCCCCAGTTGTTGGAGCGCTGCATGTGGAAAGCAATGATGTTGGAGATCATCTGTCCGTCGGTGCCGCCCACCAGCGCCGGAATGATGTAGTAGCCGATCGAGATGATGAACACCAGCAGGGCTCCGGCGCTGAGCCCCGGCATGCTCAAGGGCAGGAACACCCGCCAGAACGCCGACCACGGCGTGCTGCCCAGCGACTGGGCGGCGCGCGCATAGGCCGGATCGATGCCGCGCATCACGCTGTACAGCGGCAAAATCATGAAGGGCAGCAGGATGTGCGTCATGACGATGACCGTGGCCAGGCCCGTGTACAGCAGCTCGAGCGGCTGCCGGATGATTCCCAGCGAAAGCAGCACGGAATTGACGATGCCATGAGGCTGCAGCAGCGCGATCCAGGCGGTGGTGCGCGCCAGCAAAGAGGTCCAGAAAGGCAGCAACACCAATATCATCAGCATGCCCGCCATGCGCTTGGGCGCGCGGCAGAGATAGTAGGCAAGGGGATAGCCCAGGGTGACGCACATCAGCGTGATGGCCAGCGCCATGCCCAGGGTGCGGCTGTACAGCTGCACATAGATGCGCGCGGATTCGCGCGGTACGATGTCGCCTTGCTGATTGCGCTCCAGGTCCAGGGCCGTCAGGTAGTGGGTCAGCGTATACAGCTGTCCGCTGCGCTCGATGGCCCGCCATAGATCGGGCTCGTTCCAGCGGCCGTCGGCCTGGCGCAAGGCATCGGCCGCCTGGTCCGGCGCGATGCCTTCTTCGAGATTGCGCATGCGGCGCGCCGACGAGTTGATCAGGCTGGAGGCGCCCGGATAGGCCTGGTTGACGGCCGCGGCCAGGACACCGGCCTTGCGATCGGCCGAGAGTTTCTTGAGCTCCACCGCCATCGAGGCATAGGTCTCGGTGGACGGAAGCGCTGCGTCGCCCCATTGGCTCAATTGCTCCAGCGTCTCGGGAATCAGCTCGGCCAGGGTCGGGTTGTAGGCGCTGCGATACAGCATGTTGGCGATCGGCGCAAAGAAGGCGAACAGCACGAAGGCCAGCAGCGGGGCCACCAGCAGCAGGGCGGTGCGCCGGCGCCGCCGCAGCTCGCGCCGCTCGGCGCGGGCCTCGTCGGGGGTCAGCGCGCCTATTTCAGCAGCCATTCGTTGAACTTCTCGCTGAGGCTCTCGCCGTAGTCGGCCCAGAACACGCTGTCGACCTGCACGCCCTCATCCATGTGGGCACTGGGCAGGTGCCGGACGACGTCCTTGTCGACCAGGGCCAGGGACGACTTGCGCGGCGGGCCGTAGGCCACGTCCTGGAAGCCGGCCAGGGCCTTGGTGCTGGTGGTGTAGGCCACGAACTCGAGCGCCTGCTTCAGCTTTGGCGTGCCCTTCAGTATGGTCCAGGCGCCCAGGTCGTACATATTGCCGTCCCACACGATGGTGAAAGGCTTGTTCTCGTTGCGGATGGCATCGAAGATGCGGCCGTTGGCGACCTGCACCATGCTGACCCCCCCGTCGTTGAGCATCTGCGGCGCCTGCGACCAGCTGTCATACCAGACCACGTCGTCCTTGATGGTGTCGAGCTTGGCGAAGGCGCGGGCCTGGCCTTCCGGCGTTGCAAGCACCTTGTAGATGTCCTGGTCGGGCACGCCGTCCGCCATCAGCGCCCATTCCATGACGAATTGCGGCCTCTTGCGCAGCCCGCGCTTGCCCGGAAACTTCTTGGTGTCGAAGAAGTCCTCGACCGTGGCGGGACGGTTGTCGCCTATGGTCTTGTCGTTGTAGGCGTAGATGGTGCTGTAGACGATTTCCGCTACCGCGCACTCGCTTGCCAGCCCTTCGGGGATGAAGTCCTGTTCGGCCGGCGTGCCGTCGTCCCCGGGCAGGAGAATATCGCGCGGAATGATCTCGAGCAGGCCTTCGGAGCACGCGCGTTCCAGGTCGATGGTCTCCATGTCGACCACGTCCCACTGGAGATTGCCCGACTGCACCTGCGCTTTCATTTCGGCAATGCCGCCGCTGTAGGTTTCGAAGATGACCCGCTTGCCTGTTTCGGCCACGTAGGGATCGATCTGGTGTTTTTTCTGGGTGGCGCCGTACGCACCGCCGAAGGACACTACGGTCAAGGCCTCCTGCGCCGCGGCGGCGCCCGCCAGGCCCAGCGCCAGCAAGGCGCCCGTGATCAGTGGCAGGGCTGTTTTCTTCTTCATATGGCTTCTCCTTGAAGCGGTACGTCGGATTGGAATGCGAAGCTGTCGGCGGCGGACCAGCCCAGCGCGGCGGGCTGGCCATCCCGCAGCTGCGGCGCGCGGGTGTCGTTCAGCAGCTTGACGACGGCGCGTCCGCCGCCGGGCAGCTGGAAGTAGTAGCGGATGAAGTCCCCGACGTAATGGCGGGTGAGGAAGCCCACCGTCACCTGATTGTCGAACGCCTGCCCGGGCTGGACGATGGCGAGTTTTTCGGGACGGATCGAGAGCAGGCACCGCCGTGTGGCGGCGTGGCAGTCGCCGTTGCGCGCTTGCAGCGGGGTGCCGTCCGGCAGGGTGGTGCGGACCATGCCGGCGTCGTCGAGTTCGGGGCGTCCGGCCGCGATCAGGTTGTTCTCGCCGATGAAGTTCGCCACGAAAGCGTTGGCCGGCTGCTCGTAGAGCGCGTCGGGACCGGCATACTGCTGCACCTTGCCCGCGTTGAAGACGGCGATGCGGCTGGACATGGTCAGCGCTTCGGACTGGTCGTGCGTGACGTAGATGACGGTGAAGCCCAGCCGCCGGTGCAGGCGGGTGATCTCGAACTGCATCTGTTCGCGCAGCTTCTTGTCGAGCGCCCCCAGAGGCTCGTCCATCAGGACGAGGGCGGGTTCGAAGATGAGGGCGCGCGCCAGCGCCACTCGCTGGCGCTGGCCGCCCGACAGCTGGCCCGGATGCCGGTCGCCAAAAGGCTCCAGTTCGATGAGCTTGAGGTATTCGGCCACGCGCTGCCTGATCTGGGCGCCCGGCATGCGTCTTACCTTGAGCGGATAGGCCAGGTTCTCGGCCACCGTCATGTGCGGGAAGAGGGCGTAGTTCTGGAACACCATGCCGATATTGCGCTTGTGCGGCGCAATGCGCGTGATGGGCTGGCCGTCTATGGTGATATGGCCGCTGGTGACGTTCTCGAAGCCCGCCAGCATCATCAGTACGGTGGTCTTGCCCGAGCCCGACGGGCCCAGAAGCGTGATGAATTCGCCCTTGTCTACGGCCAGATTGAAATCGTCGACGACCAGGGTCTTTTGATCATAGGTTTTGCGGACATGGGAGAACTTGAGAAACGCTTCTGCGGTGTTTGGCATCTTTGTCCTGGTCGAAGGCTGCTGCGGATATTCCTCCAGGAAAGGCCCCGACGCTGCGCCTCTGGCTTACTTTTTAGCCGCTAGAGCATAGCAGTTTCGCCCTTGCCAGATAAGCGGGGTTTTCCCGCAAGGCCCAGAGCGAAACGGATCTGCCGCGCCGGAAGATGCTCTTTCGTCGCGGGAGATCCAATCTGCTTGCAGACGCCGGTTCAGAACCGATGGCGTATCCCCGCGACTACGCTCGTGCCCTCGTCCATGCCGGTGACCTTGTCGTACATGCCCAATAAATAGACATCGGTCCGTTTGGAAATGAAGTAGTCATATCCGGCCGTGGCGGTATTGCGCTTCAGCGTGTCGGTGCCGGTGTCCCGGCGGGTATTGGCCCAACTGATCATTACCTTGCCTTTCCCCAGCGGAGCGCTGGCCCCCAATTGCCAAGTCTTATCCTGCAGCGCCGTGTCGTGCTTGGCCTGCTGGTAGGTTGCAAACAGCTTGACGAAGTCAAAGTCGTAGCTCAAGCCGCCGAACCAGCTTGTCTCTTCCCTGTAGACGCCCGTGAAGGGCATGCCGCTCGGGTTGTTCAGTTTGACCTTCTGGCCGAACACGGTCGCTGCGAAGGGGCCGTTGCGATAAATGATGTTGGCTCCGACGTTGCTTCGGCTGTGTTCCGCCGAACCGAACTGGTATACGAGGTTGGCCGTGAGGCCGGCCATGCGCGGCGTCTGATAAGAAACGCTGTTGCTCCAGCCTGTGTCGCCATTGATGGAATTGGCCCACTTGACGCCGCGGTCTATGGTGGGGGAATACGAGTGCAGGAAGAGCGGCGAGAAGTTGAATGACGCGCCCAGCGGGTTGAAGAACAGCGAGGGAAAGAAGTTGGGCGCGGTGTTGCGGCCGAGCCTGATCGTTCCCCAGTTGCCCTTGAGGCCCACCGAGGCCTGGCGGGAAAAGAAAGTGTCGCCGGGCCGGGCACGAGACACCTCGCCGGTGTTGACGCGGAAAAAACTTTCCAGGTCGAAGACGGCGCTCAGGTCCGCTTTGAGCTGCTCCTCGCCGGACAGTCCGAACCACGAGGTCGTCAACCCGCCGTTGCCTACCGAGTTTTCCCGTCCCGACATGCCGCTGTATTTCACGCTGCCCACGTAGGCATCGACGAGTCCATGCAGGGTCACGCTGGTGTCGGCCTGGGCGCCCGTGCCCGAAGCAAGAAGCGCCGAGGCTGCCGCGGCCTTGGCCCAAAGCATGCTGCGCTTTGTCTTCATGAAAGTCTCCTGGTTGTTGATTTGAAGTATTCGCGTATGGATATGGATGATTTGTCCGCTCAGCGCATTACCTGTCTCGCTCTTCGTAATTGAGTGACAAAATCATGCAATAGTTTATGCATTATTGTTATTCCGCAAATATGCGGGTATTCCCGGCCTTATTCTTCAATAAAAAGAATGATAAAGTCATCCAAATTGAGAAATAACGGCGGCGATTTCGTCGTTTGAAACAAACCAAAAGAAGGATGGAATTTCCATGCAGCTCAGAATCGATGCTCACCCGGACCCCATGATGGGCCTGCTCCCCATGTTCACAGCCATTGAAATGGGGCTTTTCCGCAAACGGGGAATCGAGCCGATGTTTGTGCGACGAACCGCTGTGCAGGCCGTCGAGCAAATGCGGGATAATCTCATGGATCTTTCCTTCTCCGGCCCCACCTTCACCATCATGGCCAAAGCGCGTTTCGGACTGGCGACCAAGTTCATTTCCGCGGGTGCCCTGCGCGGCAGCCTTGGCGGCCGAAGCGGCGATTTCATGAACCTGATTGCCGCCAATCACGTGAAGATCGACAAACCGGCGGATTTTGAAGGAAAGACCCTGGGAGCCTTCGCCCTGGACGGCGGCATTACGCACTGCGCACCCATCTATCTGTTCCGGAAGTTCGGCGTGGACGAAACCCGCATCAAGTGGAAGACCATGCCTTTTCATCAGATGCCCGAGGCCTTGGAGGCGGGCGAGATCGACATCGCGATCTGCGTGGAGCCTCTGGTGACCGAAATGCAGCGGCGCGGCCTGGGCCATGCCGTGGACGAGGTGCTGGGCGGAACCTCGGTGGCGCTGGCCGCAACGGGCAACCCCTCGCTGGTTTCCAACTGGTGGGCCACCGCCGACAGCGTCGAGCGCCATCCCGAGCTCTTCGAGCACACGGCCGAAGCCCTGGCCGAGGCCGTCGATGTCATCTATGAGGACCCCAAGGCCGCCATGGACGCCATGGCTGTGCACACGGGCAAAGACTCATCCCTCTTGCGCGAGATCGGCTTCAGGACGGTATTCTTCCACGCCTTTGCCGCCAACGCCCCCGAGCTGCGGTCCATGTACGAGGCATGGGTGAAGGTGTTGAAGGGAGCAAGTCTTTTGGACGGCGACGTCGACGTCGAGGCTTTTTTTACGCAGGCGCAGGTATCCGGTTGAACCCCCTATGGCCTTGTAAGCTGATAACAACAGGAGGAGATATGTTAGGAAAACGTTATGTGGCGACGCTGCTGGCGGGCACAAGCCTGTTGGCCGGCGGCATCGTCGCGCCCTTGGCGCATGCGGAACAAGCCGAAGCCGACAAGGCAGTGCTGTATATCGGCTGGCGGGCCGAGGCCGAGTTCGGGGGCTTTTTCCAGGCCGTGGCCGACGGCACTTATAAAAAGCACGGGCTGGACGTCACCTTGCAGTTGGGCAGCCCTCAAAGCAACCCCACGCAAATGCTGCTGGCCGGACGCGCCGACTTCTCCACCGGCAGCAGCGGCACGGCCTTGAATGCCGTACGCGAGGGCGCGCCCCTGGTGACGGTGGCCGCCATTTTCCAGAAAGACCCCCGCATCCTCATCGCGCATCCGGGGCAGGGTATCGAGAAATTCGAAGACATCAAGAAGCACACGGTGCTGGTCGGCGCCCTGGGCAAAGCCACATTCTGGCCTTATCTGCGGGAGCGCTATGGGTTCGCGGACGAACAGACGCGCCCCTACACGTTTTCGCTGGCGCCTTTCCTGGCGGACAAGTCCCTGGTGCAACAGGGGTACGTCACCAATGAACCCTATGCCTTGAAACAGACCGGCGTGGACAATCCCGTCACCTTCCTGCTGGCCGACTATGGCTACAACCCCTATGCCGTCACGATCGCCACCACGCGCGATGCCATCGAGAAGAAGCCCGACTATGTCCAGCGTTTCGTGCAGGCGTCGGCGGAAGGGTGGCGCAACTACCTGTTCAAGGATCCGTCTTTGGGCAATGCGCTGATCCAGGAGAAAAACCCCGAGATGACCGATGAGGAGATCGCCTTCGCCATCGAAACCATACGCGAACGGGGCCTGGTCGCCGGAGGCGATGCGAGCCGGGACGGCATAGGCGCCATGTCCGACGAGCGCTGGAGGGACTTCTATGCGTCCATGGTCGATTCGGGCGTGCTGCCCGGCGGGCTCGAGGTCGAGAAGGCGTATACCTTGCAGTTCGTCAACAAAGGGCCCGAAGCAGAATGAGCGTTCCGACTTCCTCTCCCGTCGTCGCGCTGAGCAATGTAAGCAAAAGCTTTGCCAACGGTACGTTGGCAGTGCGCGACGTGACGCTGGCGCTCCAGCCAGGCAGCTTCACTAGCTTGTTGGGGCCCTCTGGCTGCGGCAAGAGCACCTTGCTGCGCTTGATGGCGGGCCTGTCCGAGCCCACGACCGGCTCGGTAACCCGCCCGCAAACAGTGGGCACCACCAGCTTCGTCTTCCAGGAACCGACCCTCATGCCGTGGGCCTCCGCGCTGGACAACGTGACCTTGCCGCTTGATCTGGCCGGCGCGCCCAAGGCCGAGGCCGCGGCCAAGGGACGCGAGCTGCTGGCCAGAGTCGGGCTCAAGGGCTTCGAGGGCTCCTACCCGCGCGAGCTTTCCGGCGGCATGAAGATGAGGGTCTCCATTGCGCGCGCGCTCGTCACCCAGCCGCAGGTGCTGCTGCTGGACGAGCCTTTTGCGGCCCTGGACGAGATCACCCGCTTCAAGCTCAACAACGACTTTCTGGAACTGTGGAAAGAACAGCGTTTCACGGCGATATTCGTCACACACTCCGTGTTCGAGTCCGTGTATATGTCCGAGCGTGTCCTGGTGCTCGCCGCGTGTCCCGGGCGGCTTGCGGCCGACCTGGCCATCCAGACCGAGCACGAAAGGGGAGAGCAGTTCAGAACGTCCGCCGACTACGCCCGGCTGTGCCGGCAAACTTCCGAGGCTCTTGAAAAGGCGATGAAGACATGAGTTCAGTCGATTCACAGAAATTGCTTCGCGTCCTGCTGCCGCTGGGCATGGGGATACTGGCCCTGGTGTTATGGCAGGCCGTTGCGCGCCTGGCGGGCTTTTCGCCCTATGTGCTGCCCGCGCCGACGGACGTGGCGCATACCTTGCATGAAGACTGGGGACTTCTTTCGGGGGCCCTGCTGGTCACCCTCAAGATCACGCTGACCGCCTACATCTGCGCCATTGTCGGAGGCGGCCTCATTGCTTTGCTGTTCAGCCTCTCCCGGTGGGTGGAGATCGCCTTCTTCCCCTACGCGGTCATCATGCAAGTGACGCCCATCGTGGCCATTGCGCCGCTGCTCATCATCTGGGTCGACAATCTGTACGTCGCCTTGCTGATCTGCGCCTGGCTAGTGGCCTTCTTTCCCATTTTGTCTAATACGGTGGTGGGGCTGAACAGCGCCGATCACAATCTGCGCGATCTGTTCAAGCTGTACGGCGCCACCAAGATGCAGACGCTGCGGCGCCTGCGCATCCCTTATGCCATGCCGTACTTCATGGCGGGTGCGAAGATCTCCGGCGGCTTGTCGCTGATCGGCGCGGTCGTCGCCGAGTTCGTGGCAGGTACCGGCGGGGTGGGGTCGGGCCTGGCCTACCGCATCCTGGAGGCGGGCTATCAATTGAAGACGGCCAGGATGTTTGCCGCGCTCTTGCTGATTTCGGTCACCGGCATCATTATCTTTCTGCTTACCACTTACGTTTCGCAGCGCATACTGAGCCGCTGGCACGAAAGCGCCCTGGAACGAGAATCATGAGGGAGGCGGCTGCGTATATCGACGCGAGCTATGGAAGCTATGTCCTGGCCAACGCCAGCGTGCCGGGTCCGCTTCTGGCGCAGCAGGCGGTACGGGGCGATGCCAAGGCCGAGATGGCGCGCGTCAACCTGGAAGTCGCCGACGGCTGCATAATCGGCATCCTGCCCGCGGGCCAATCCGGTGAACAGGCACGTCCATCCTTCGACCTCAAGGGTGCGCAAGTATGGCCGGTGTTCTCCGACCTGCACACGCATCTGGACAAGACCGGCACCATCCCGCGCATCTTTCCCGGCGGCTTCACCCTGGTCGAGGCCGTCATGGTGACGATGCGGGACAAAGCGCACTGGACGCGCGAAGAGTTATGGGCCCGGGCCGAGTTCGCCCTGACCTGCGCCTGGGTGCACGGCAGCGCAAACATGCGCACCCATGTCGACATTCTCGGTCCGCAGGCACAGGCCTCCTGGCCGGTGATGCAGGACATGCGCGAGCAGTGGAAGGGCAGGGTAACCCTGCAGACGGTCGCCATGGCGCCCATAGAGTTCTATCTTGAGCCGGCCGCGCGCGAGCTCATAGAGTGCGTGGCGGCCGATGGCGGCTTGCTGGGCGCAGTGACCAAGGTCGTGAGCGTGCAGGGAGAGCAGGCCGGGGCGCGCCTCAACGAGGCGCTTGCGGCCCTGTTTGGCTATGCCCAGGAGTTCGGCCTGGATGTGGACCTTCACGTGGACGAGTCCGGAGATCCGCAGGCCTGTTCCCTCGAGCAAGTGGCACGGCTGACGCAAGAGCACGACATGGGCGGGCGTGTCGTATGCGGGCACTGCTGCAGCCTGTCGGTGCAGACCGAAGAAAGGCAGGCGCAAACCTTGCAGCTGTGCAAAGAGGCGGGCCTGGCCATCGTCAGCCTGCCTCTTCTTAACACCTTCCTGCAGGACAGAAACCCCGAGTGCGCGCCGCAATGGAGGGGGCTGCCTCCATTGCAAAGAATCGCCGACATGGGGCTGCCCATAGCCCTGGCAAGCGACAACTGCCGCGACGCCTTCTACCCCTATGGTGACTACGATTTGCTCGAGGTGCTGCGCGAGACCGTGCGCGCGGGGCATCTGAACCGGCGCGCCTTCGAGTGGCTGGGAAGCGTCACGACCACGCCGGCCGGGTTGATGGGTGCTAATATTGGCCGACCCTTGAAGGCCGGGCAGGCGGCAGACTTCGTCGTCTTCAATGCCCGCAGCCTTGAAGAACTCTTTGCCCGGCCCCAGGCCGACCGCATCGTCGTGCGGCAGGGGCGCCGCATCAGCCAGCCGCTGCCGGCGTTTTCAGAGCTTGACAGCTTGTTCGACCTCGGTACTTCTTAATATGGCGACACGGAAACCCACGAAGACACGCAGCGCCGAGAGCCTGCCCTCGGGCCCGGCCCTGCCGGCCAATCTGCTCGCCCCCCGGGTCAATACACTCAGCAAGTTCCTCATCCGGAATGCGGTCAAGTTCGCCAAGGAAGAGTTTGCGCTGTCCCAGACCGAATGGCAGGTGGTGGCTTTGCTGGGGGTGCTTCAGCCCATCTCCATACGCGAGCTGGCTTATCAGGCTTTGCGGGACGCGGCGCAAATCAGCCGGGCCATCGCCAGCTTGGCCGAGCGCGGATATATCGAGCGCAAGCGCAGCGAAGCCGACAGCCGCGAAGCGCAGGTGTCGCTTTCCCAGGAGGGCGCGTCCGTGTACCGGCATCTGGCGCATGCCGCCATTGCGCGCAATGCGCTGCTGATCGAGGGCTATTCGCCCAGGCAGATCCAGCAGTTTGTATCGATGATGGACGTCTTCATCGAGCGGGCCCGGCAGGCCGTCGAAGAAGACGGCTTTTGAATCGCCGCATCCTCGCGCCCGAAAGGCCGCGGCGCCACGCCTCGTGTGCGGCAAGCATCGTTCAAGTCCGGCGATGCCCGCCTGTGTCGCGGGCCGTCATCGGAGCCCCGAGACTGTTGCGAGGTGGGGTTTTCACAACAGAAGGCCGCCCGCTGCGGCGGGAAGCGGTTCGCCGATGCCGATTTGGCCGGAGGAAAAGCCGTTAAGTGTTACACTGTGTAGATCATGAAAAGGGGTCCGCAATCCATGCACATTCCATTCGAGCGAACTACGACAACGGCTTGTTAGTCGTCGCCGCGTATCGATCACCAACAGACCCCAGCAGTGCATTTCCATAAAACGCGGCATAGGCCGCGTTTTTTGTATTAGGACGATTTATGCTTCAGATTACCCTGCCCGACGGTTCCAGCCGCGAGTTTCCCGGCCCGGTGTCCGTCCACGACGTAGCCAGCTCCATCGGAGCGGGGCTGGGACGCGCCGCGCTTGCGGGCCGCGTCACGCTGCCCGGCCAGGAGCCCAAGCTGGTCGATACCAGCTACGTCATCGGGCAGGATGCACAATTGGCCATCGTCACCGCCAAGGACTCCGACGGGCTCGATCTGATCCGGCATTCCACCGCCCACTTGCTGGCCTATGCGGTCAAAGAACTGTTTCCCGACGCGCAGGTCACCATCGGCCCGGTGATCGACAACGGCTTTTACTACGATTTTTCCTACAAGCGTCCGTTCACCCCGGAAGACCTGCAGGCCATCGAGAAGAAGATGGCTGAACTGGCCCGCAAGGACGAGGTCGTGACGCGCGAAGAATGGCTGCGCGACGACGCGGTCGAGTTCTTCAAGAGCATAGGCGAAGACTACAAGGCCGAGATCATCGCGTCGATTCCCTCCAACGAGCCCATCAGCCTGTATCGCGAGGGCGACTTCATCGACCTGTGCCGCGGGCCCCACGTGCCGTCCACCGGCAAGCTCAAGGTGTTCAAGCTGATGAAGGTGGCCGGCGCCTATTGGCGCGGCGACAGCAAGAACGAGATGCTGCAGCGCATCTACGGCACGGCCTGGGCCACCAAGGAAGAGCAGGCCGCCTACCTCACCATGCTCGAAGAGGCCGAGAAACGCGACCACCGCAAGCTCGGCCGCGAACTCGGCCTGTTCCATTTCCAGGACGAGGCGCCGGGCCTGATCTTCTGGCATCCCAAGGGCTGGACCCTCTGGCAGCAGGTAGAGCAATACATGCGGCGCGTGTATCTCGACAATGGCTATCAAGAAGTCAAGGCGCCGCAAATCCTCGACCTGTCGCTGTGGAAAAAAACCGGCCACTGGGACAACTATGCCGAGAACATGTTCACCACCGAGTCCGAGAACCGTACTTACGGGCTCAAGCCCATGAACTGTCCCGGCCACGTGCAGATCTTCAACGCCGGCCTGCACTCTTACCGCGAACTGCCCATACGCTATGGCGAATTCGGCCAGTGCCACCGCAACGAGCCGTCGGGTTCGCTGCACGGCATGATGCGCGTGCGGGGCTTCACCCAGGACGACGGCCACATCTTCTGTACCGAAGACCAGCTGCAGGACGAATGCGCCGCCTTCACCGCGCTGCTGCAAAAAGTCTATGCCGATTTCGCCTTCACCGAAATTCTTTACAAAGTGGCCACGCGCCCCGAAAAACGCATCGGCTCGGACGAAGTGTGGGACAAGGCCGAGCAAGCCCTCATCGAGAGTCTGAACCGCACGGGCTGCGAGTTCGAAATATCCGAAGGCGAGGGCGCTTTCTATGGCCCCAAGATCGAATACACCCTGAAGGACGCCATCGGCCGCCATTGGCAGTGCGGCACCATCCAGGTCGATTTTTCCATGCCGCAGCGCCTGGGCGCCGAGTATGTCGACGCCAGCGATCAGCGCAAGACACCCGTCATGCTGCATCGGGCCATCCTGGGCTCGTTCGAGCGTTTCATCGGGATCCTGATCGAAAACTATGCCGGTGCGCTGCCTCCCTGGCTCTCTCCCGAGCAGGTGGTGGTGTGCTGCATTTCCGAGCATTTTGCCGAGTATGCCGATGAAGTCGCCCGAAGCCTGAAAAAACAAGGGTTTAGGGCCAGCGCGGATTTGCGCGGTGAAAAGATCACCCGTAAAATCAGGGAACACAGCATGCAGAAAGTTCCCTACATTTTGGTAGTGGGTGAAAAAGAACGCGACACGGCCACTGTCGCGGTGCGGGTCCGCGGAGGAGGCGACCTGGGCAGCATGCCGTTGGCACAGTTTTCGCAGCGTCTTCAAGAAGACATCGCAACCCGGCGTGACGTCGGGGCGGCCTAGGGCCGCATTCTTACAACAACTTAGGAGTCGTAGATATCGCAACCGAAAAAGCACATCGCATCAATGGTGAAATCCGTATCCCCGAGGTGCGACTCATTGGCGTCGACGGCGAGCAGCTGGGTATAGTCAAGACCTCCGAGGCTCTCCGTCTCTCAGAAGAAAACGAAGTCGATCTGGTCGAGATTGCCCCCAACGCGTCGCCGCCCGTGTGCCGGCTCATGGACTATGGCAAGTTCAAGTACCAAGAGCAAAAGCGCCAGGCCGAAGCCCGTGCCAAGCAAAAAGTCATCCAGGTCAAAGAGGTCAAGTTCCGCCCTGGAACCGACGAAGGCGACTATCAGGTCAAGCTGCGCAATCTGCGCCGCTTCATCGAAGACGGCGACAAGGCCAAGGTCACGCTGCGTTTCCGCGGCCGCGAGATGGCTCACCAGGAGCTCGGCATGCGGGTGCTCGAACGTGTGCGCGACGATCTGGGCGAGCTCATCCAGGTCGAAGCCATGCCCAAGCTCGAAGGACGCCAGATGGTGATGGTGCTGGCGCCCCGCAAAAAGGCGGGCGGCAAGCAAAGCGACTCCGCCTCCTGATCCCCCACAGCGCCGCCCGGCCGGCCCCTTGGGCGGCCGGGCGCATGCAGAGCTTTCTATGCACGTATTGTTCGTTATCGACCCGCTGCCTTCCCTGAAGGCCTACAAAGACTCGTCCGTGGCAATGATGCGTGCCCTGGCTGCCAGAGGCCACGCACTCAGCGTCGCGCTGCAGGGCGACCTGTACATCGACGCCGGCGTGGTCAAGGCGCAGTGCCGGGCCATCCAGCTCGTCGAGGGAGCCGACCTCCACCAGCCGGGCTGGTGGCGCGACGGCGCCCAGGCGGACGTGCCGCTGAACGGCTTCGACGCCGTGCTGATGCGCAAAGACCCTCCATTCGACATGGAGTATCTCTATTCCACCCATCTGCTCGAATTCGCCGAGAAGCAGGGCGCGCGGGTCTTCAACACGGGCGCGGCCATACGCAACCATCCCGAGAAGCTGGCCATCACCGAGTTCGCCGAATTCACGTCGCCCACGCTCGTCAGCCGCGACATGGCGCGCCTGCGCGCCTTTCATGCCGAGCACCAGGACGTCATCGTCAAGCCGCTGGACGGCATGGGCGGCATGGGCATCTTCCGGCTTCAGAAGGCCGAAGCCAATCTGGGCGCCATCCTCGAGACGCTGACCGACAACGGCCAGCGCACGATCATGGCCCAACGCTATATCCCGGAAATCGTGGCCGGCGACAAGCGCATCCTCATCATCGGCGGAGAGCCCGTGCCCTATGCGTTGGCGCGCATTCCGCTGGCCGGAGAAACCCGCGGCAACCTGGCTGCGGGCGGCCGGGGCGTGGCACAGCCGCTGTCTGCGCGCGACGAGGAAATCGCCCGCTCGCTCGGCCCGAAGCTGGCCGGACGGGGCCTGTTGCTGGTGGGGCTGGACGTCATCGGCGACTACCTGACCGAAGTCAATGTCACGAGCCCCACTTGTTTCGTTGAAATCACCGAACAGACCGATTTCGACGTTGCCCAGGCTTTTGCCGTGGCGCTCGAACGGGCGGTGGGTGGCTGAAATGGTTCGGCTGGCCCTCGTCATGCACGCGCCGCTCGGAAGCGCCTTTGCCGATTGCGCCGCCCATATCCTGGGCCGCCAGCCCGACATCCTGGTGTTCGACGTGCATGCCGACGAGCCGCCGGACGACTCGGCCCAAAGGCTGGAAGGCCTGCTGGCCCCGCACCGCGAAGAAGGCGCCCTGATCCTGTGCGACATCTACGGCGCAACGCCTTTCAATATCGCGAGCCGGGCCGTGCGCGCCCTGACCGCCCGCGGCATGAACGTGGCGCTGGTCACCGGCACCAATCTTTGCATGGTGCTCAAGGCGCTTACCGACAACCAGGACAATCCCGAGGAACTCAGCGAGAAAGTCCGCCAGGGTGCCCTGAGAGGCATCGTGCGGGCCGACTGTATTCCCTGAGTCCTGGCTTGCTTTCGTTCAACGCCAGTCCATCATACGAACACTTCAAGTAGAACAAACATGCCGGCAGTCGATATCGTCATCAGCAATAAATTGGGGCTGCACGCGCGCGCGGCGGCGAAACTCACCCAACTGGCCTCCAGCTTCGCCAATTGCGAGATCTTCATCGCGCGCAAGGACAAGCGGGTCAACGCCAAGAGCATCATGGGCGTCATGATGCTGGCGGCCGGGCTGGGCGTGACGGTAACCGTCGATGCGGAGGGGCCCGATGCGGACCGGGCCCTGGCCGAGATACAGGCCTTGTTCGCCAACAAGTTCGGCGAGCACGAATAGCCGCCCTCCAGGATCGCCTCATGACCGCTGCCGAATATGCGCCCGCTGCCCTGAACGCCACCCTCTGCATGCGCGGGCAGGGCGTGGTCAAGGGCTACGCGATCGGGCGGGCGGCGGTGATGGGAGCGGCCGCACTCGAGGTGGCCCACTACCGCATACAGCCGGACGACGTGCCGGGCGAATGCCGGCGCCTGATCGAGGCCCTGGGCGCGGCGCGCGACGACCTGCAGAACATGGTGCGCAATCTGCCGGCCGACGCGCCCCGCGAGATGGCGGCGCTTCTGACCGTGCACAGCCTCTTGCTGGACGACCCGATGCTGGCCCAGCAGACCTGCGATCTCATCGCCGAGCGGCAGTACAACGCCGAGTGGGCGCTGACCACGCAGGGCCAGCTCCTGGCCGAGCAGTTCGCCGCGATGGAAGACGAATACCTGCGCGAGCGCGCCGCGGACATCCGCCAGGTCATCGAGCGCGTCCTGCGCGTGCTGTCGGGCAGCACGGCGCTCCTGCCGCAGCTCGACGCCGGCCAGGACGGCGAACCCCTGATCGTGGTGGCGCGCGACATTTCCCCGGCCGACATGCTGCGCCTGCGAGGCGCTCGCTTCGGCGCCTTTCTGACCGATCTGGGCGGCCCTACCTCGCACACGGCCATCGTTGCCCGCAGCATGAACGTTCCGGCCGTGGTGGGCATCGGCAATATACGCGCCCTGGTGCGCGACGGCGACGTGCTGGTCGTCGACGGCATGACCGGCGCCGTCATCGTGAACCCGCCCGACTTCGTGCTGCACGAATACATACGCCGGCAAAGCGCCTATGCCGATGCGCGCGCCGAGCTGACCCTGCTGCGCGATGCCGAGGCGCTGACGCTGGACGGCGTGGCGGTCAAGCTCGAGGCCAACATCGAGCTGCCCGAAGAGGCGGAGGAAGCCATGCGGGCGGGCGCCGACGGCATCGGCCTGTTCCGCAGCGAGTTTCTTTTCATGGGACGCAGCACGCTGCCGACCGAAGAAGAGCAATACCAGGCGTACGCCTCGGTGGTGCGCACCATGCAGGGCAGGCCGGTCACCATACGCACGCTGGACATCGGCGCCGACAAGACGCTGGACGGCGAGATCGCCGTGGCCACCAACCCGGCGCTGGGCCTGCGCGCCATACGGTATTGCCTGGCCAATCCGGAGATATTCGCGGCCCAGCTGCGCGCGCTGCTCAGGGCGGCCGTCCATGGGCCGGTGCGCATACTCATACCGATGATCTCCCACATGCACGAGGTGCGTGCGGTCAAGCAGGCCATCATCGCGGCGGGGCGCGAACTCGACGCCCGCCATGTGCCCCATGACAAGAACGTGGCGCTGGGCGCGATGGTGGAGATCCCGGCGATCGCCATCGCCATCGAGCCTTTCGTCGAGGCGCTGGATTTCCTCTCCATCGGCACCAACGATCTCATTCAATACACCCTGGCCATCGACCGGGGGGACAGCGACGTGGCCGACTTGTACGACCCCATGCATCCGGCGGTGCTGCGCCTGATCGCCCACACCATCAACGCCGCCGACCGCGGCGGCAAGCCGGTGGCGGTGTGCGGGGAGATGGCGGGCGACTCCAGCATGACGCGCATGCTGCTGGGACTGGGCCTGAAAGAGTTCTCGATGCACCCGCAGCAGTTGCTCGACGTGAAGAAAGAGATCCGCCTGGCCCATTCCAACGCCCTGCGGGTCAAGGTGGCGTCGGCGCTGAACCGCGCCGAGCGCATCGATCTGGCGTCGCTCGAGGGCTGATAGTTCTGTGTTCTTGAGCGCCGCTGGGGGTGGGCGAATCTGGGCTGGGCGTTGGAGGGCGCTGCCTCGGACCGCCCGACCGCCCGGCCTAAAACAGTTGCGCCTTCGGCAGCGCTCAAGAACCCAAACACGAACCGACAAGAAACCAAGGCCTACGTTAAGAACTCAAACACGATCCGTCCTCAAAAACCAAACCCCAAAAGCCGGACGCCAATCCGGCCTTTGGGGCGTATTACCTTATAACGACAGCATCAACGCTGATAAGCCGTCTCCCCGTGTTCGTGAACGTCCAGCCCCTGGCGTTCCGCGTCAATGTTGACGCGCAGGCCGCAAAGCTTGTCCGCGATCAGATAGGCCAGCCACGACACGATTCCGCACCATACGACGGTGATCAGGATGCCTTCCAGCTGTATCCACAGCTGATGAGGCACCTCGCTCATCGAGGCCAGGCCGGGGCCGCCCAGCGCCTGGGCGTTGAACAGACCCGTCAGCATTGCGCCCACGATGCCGCCCACCCCGTGGATGCCGAACACGTCCAGCGCGTCGTCCGCGCGCAGCAGGCGCTTGAGGCCGTTGACGCCCCACACGCAGGCCGCGCCGGTGACCACGCCGATGATCAGCGCGCCGCCCGGTCCCACCAGGCCCGCAGCGGGCGTGATGCCCACCAGGCCGGCCACGGCGCCGGACACCCCGCCCAGCAAAGAGGGCTTGCCCTTGTCCAGCCACTCCACGACGGTCCAGGCCAGTACCGCGGCGGCGGTCGCCAGCAGCGTGTTGAAGAAGGCGAGGGCGGCGGTTTCGTTCGCGCCCAGGGCCGAACCGGCATTGAAGCCGAACCAGCCCATCCACAGCAATGAAGCGCCGACCATGGTCAGGGGCAGGTTGTGCGGCGGCATGGCTTCCTGCCCGTAGCCGAGGCGCTTGCCGACATAGTAGGCGCCGACCAGGCCGGCGACGCCGGCATTGATGTGGACCACGGTGCCGCCGGCGAAGTCCAGAGCCCCGCGCTCGAACAGCCAGCCCCCGGGGGCCCACACCATGTGGGCGATGGGCAGGTAGGCGAAGGTGAGCCAAAGCGCCGTGAACAGCAGCACCGCGCCGAAGCGAGCGCGCTCGGCAAAGCCGCCCACGATGAGGGCGCAGGTGATGCCGGCGAACGTGGCCTGGAAAGCGGCGAAAGCCAGTTCCGGGATGCTGCCCGCCAGCTCGAAATTCATGGTGCTCAGGTCGGCCATGCCGCTGAACAGCACGCGCGAGAAGCCGCCGATCAGCGCGCCGCCTTCGGTAAAGGCCAGTGAATAGCCGTAGACGAACCACAGGATGATCGCCAGGCAGAACACGCTCAGCACTTGAGCCAGCACCGACAGCACATTCTTGGCGCGCACCAGGCCGCCATAGAACAGAGCCAGGCCGGGCACGACCATCAAAAGCACCAGAGCGGTGGAAACGCTCACCCAAACAAAATCCGCTTTATCCATGTTGTGAACTCCTATAGCGCCGCGTCGTCGTATTCGCCGGTGCGGATGCGCACGGCCTGTTCAAGAGGGGTGATGAAGATCTTGCCGTCGCCGATCTTGCCCGTGTGGGCCGCCGCGCACAGCGTTTCGATCGCCTGTTCGAGCATGGCTTCGGAGACGGCCATGTCGATGCGCAGCTTGGGCAGAAAATCGACGGTGTATTCCGCGCCCCGGTACAGTTCGGTGTGGCCCTTTTGCCTGCCGAAGCCCTTGACTTCGCTTACGGTCATGCCCTGGATGCCGATCGCGCCCAGGGCTTCGCGCACTTCGTCGAGCTTGAACGGCTTGATGATCGCGGTGATGAGTTTCATGTGAGGTGGTCCTTTTCAAAGGGTGGCTCTTGGCTGAACGCAACATCCATGCCAGTTTTTTCAGCCGAGGCAGGCCTGCGTCGAACCCGGTGCAAATACTGGATGTCGCGGTCGCGGGGCGCGCGGGCAGCCGCCCGGGACATGGTCCAGGGTTTCCGGCCGCATGGCGGCTGTAGGACCCCAGACATCATGAATGTCGCGTCCGGGCGTTTCCGCTGCCCCGTTGTGGTGCGTCGAGGACCATGGCGGTGCAATTTGCGTGATTGTCGCGAAGGGGCCCAAGCGGTGTAACAAGAGGTGGATGGCGTGCGGGTTTTGTGTCCTGATGTATGCCGACGAAAGGACCGGCGGCGGCCGCGGATGCTGTGTCGGCGCGGTTCGAGGCGCAAATGAGAGGCTGTTTCGCCAGCGACCGCTGTAATCACGATTTACACTAGCTTTAGGTGGTTTCCCGAATCGGTGGATAGACTTGTAACCAAGCCAGTTGTTACAAGCTCGCTACTGAACCGCTAGTCGCACCGGGATCAGTGTCAATCAAAACCGCGACTCTGGACAAAGTGAGGAAATCCATGAAGAAAACCCGTACCTACGTTGCTGTTCTGGCCATGGCCGCTTCCGTCAGCTTGCTGGCTGCATGCTCGAACGAGGACGACAACGCACCGCCGGCCGATACCGGCACCCCGCCGGCCGCCGCGCCCGCCGATCCGATGACGCCTGATGCGCAACCGGATACCGGCACCCCGGCCACGCCGGCTCCCGCCACTCCCGCCCCCAGCAACTCGATGAACGACACCGGTTCTACCGACGGCGCCGATAATTCGTTGAGCTCCGCGGGCACTACCCTTGCCGCCAAGGGCAGCGAACTGAAGGCCGACGCCGCGGATGCGGCCGAACGCGCCCGCCAGGCCGTTGCGGACGGCGCCGCCAAGGCCGATGCCGCCATCCAGGACAAGGTTGGCAACGGATCGTCCAACTAAGCCGTTCAGGCGCATGAAGAAACAGGCGGGCCGCCTTCAGCGGCCCGCCTGTTTTTATTCTGGGCCGTCCGAATTTAATTAAACTAGGGGTAGTTTCGAATCCGATTATTTTTCCTGGAGCGCATCATGGCCAACCGCAGCGATTTTTTTGAAGAATTCCAAAAAAACATCTCCGAGCTGATCGCAAAAAGCCCCGCGGCCGACATCGAGCGCAACGTCAAGGCGATGATGGCGCAGACTTTCTCGCGGCTGGACCTGATCACGCGCGAAGAGTTCGATACCCAGTCCGAGCTGCTGGAACGGGCCCTGGCCCGGATCGCGGTGCTGGAAGCAAAGGTGCAGGCCCTGGAGACTTCGGCCAGCCTCGGTGCGCCGCCGCAGGAATAGGGCGCAGGCCAGCCCGCAGCGCCCGCCTGCGACACCGGCCGGTGCGGCTGCCCCTTTAGCGTCAACAGCCCTAGAGCACGGGCGCGGGCGCCCAGTCCCTTCGCTTTACATAGTCGTGCAGAAAGCGCGCAAAGGCTTGTGCCGCCGGCGACAACGCCCGATGGCCGGGCTTGAAGATGGATATCTTGCGTGTAATGACCGGATCGACCAGCCGGCTGCCGTGCACCTGGAAGGCCGGCAGCGAGGGATGATTGTTCATGGGCAGCACGCTGACGCCGATTCCCGCGCCGACCAGGCTGAGCACGGTGGTGGCGAATGAAACCTCGTTGACGATATTGAGCCGCAGGCCGGCTCTTTGCACCGCGTTGTCGATGAGCTTGCGGATCGGGCTTTTGGACGCCAGGGCGATGAAGGGCAGCCCCTGCAGTTCAGACCAGGCGATGCGCCGGCGCTGTGCCAAGGGATGGTTCTGATCGAACAAGGCAATGAAGCGGTCGTCGAACAAATGCTCTTCGTCCAGGCCATGCTCCAGCTCGTTCGACGTGCCGATGCCGAAATCCACGCTGCCCGACAATACCATGCGCATGATGTCTTCCTCGGCCACGTCATGCAGGACGAACTGCATATTGGGATGCAGTTCCTTGAACTCTTTGAACGCCCTGGCCAGCAGGCCCGACGAAATGACGGTAGACGCCACCACGCGCACGCGGCCGGCCCTCAGCGAGGCCAGGTCGTGCAGGTCTGCCACGGCGCTGTCCAGGCTTCGCAAGGTCTTGTCGGCCTCTTGATGAAAGCGCATGCCCGCTTCGGTCAATTGGACCATGCGCGTATGGCGGTCGAACAGCCGCAGGCCCACGGCGGCTTCCAGCTCTTTGATCAAGGTGCTGAGCGCTGATTGCGTGATGTGCATATGCTGGGCCGCCTGAGTGAACTGGCCGGTCTGCGCCACCAGGATGAAGGCGCGCAATTGGCGCAGGGTCAGATCCATATTGCCTCCTAGATTTATCGTAATTTTCTATAAGTCTATCGAAATTAACAATTTGTGTGATGAGTTGGCTTCCTATTTAATAAAAAAACGGATCGCGAGCGGGACGCATGTGCTTTGCAGGAGCATGGCTTGGCGGCGGCGCGATCAGCAAGAGCAATGAGAACGGAGGACGCAGCAGTGAAAATCGAATCCGAAGCGCGCGACTACAGCCGCCATCCCTTGTACCTGACCATGCACCGGTTCTGGCATCCGGTGGCTTATTCGTCGGAGGTGGCCGACAAGCCCATGCAGGTCACCCTGCTGGACCAGCATATTGTGCTGGCGCGCATCGAGGGCCGCGTGGTGGCGCTGGCCGACCGCTGCGCCCATCGAGGCGCGGCCCTGTCGGTCGGCATGATCGTCGACGGGCAATTCGAATGTCCCTATCATGGCTGGCGCTACGACGCGGCCGGCCACTGTACGCGGATTCCCGCCCGCAACGAAATGGTGGCGGTGATGAAGCCGCGCATCCCCGCCTTCCATGTGTGCGAGTCCGCGGGCATCGTATGGGTCTGTCTGGACCCCGAGCCGAAATTCCCGGTGCCCGATTTTCCCGAGTTCGACGATCCCGCCTACCGCCTGCAGCAGGGGCCGGCCTACGACTGGGAAACCAGCGCGCCGCGGCGGCTCGAGAACTTCGTTGACTTCTCGCATTTCGCCTTTGTGCACGATGGCAGCATCGGCAGCCGCTCCAGACCCGAAGTGGACACGGTCGAGCCGTGGCGCGAGGGGCATGTCCTTCGTTTCGAGCGCCCTCCGATCAAAGAGCCCAGCGTGGGCCAGAAGCGTAAGATGCTGGGCATCGAAGGCGACGACTGGATCGCCGTGGCCAATTCCTATCGCGTCACCATGCCGCACACCGTGCACCTGCGTCGCAGTTTCGAGAACGGCAAGCATTATGTGCTGATGATGGCCGCCTCGCCCATTTCCGCCGTCAAGACGCGAAGCTTCTGGTGGATCGCCCGCGATTTCGCCACCGAGCCCGAGAACGACGACTTCCTGCTCGATTTCGAGCGCGTCGTGCTCGAACAGGACAAGCCCGTCATCGAGTCCCAGCAGCCAAAGCTGGCACCCATGGTGGGCGAGGAAGTCCGGCTGGAGCTGCCGGTGGGCGGCGCCGATGCCGTGACGCTGGCCTACCGGCGCTGGTATATGGAGCTGATCAAAGAAACCCAGAGCGGCGCCGTCGCGGCGACCGTGGCTTGAGGAAGAGGAAGACATGCACATGCAAAGGAAGGACCGGCGCGTCAAGCTGGGCTGTGCCGGGCGGGGCGTGCAGAATTCCAGCCCGTCCAATCCTGTTTCACTGCAGGAGCTGCCGGTCGACACCCAGTTTCGCATGGTCGTTGAGTCGGGCGTGTTCGACTTCTTCGATCGGCTGCCCCTGAGCGACAAGGTGGACGACTACATACGGGCGGTCGAGAAATACGACTTCCCGGTATGGGGCTCGGCCTGGACCTACCGCATCGGCGAGGAACCGCTCAAGGTGCTCAAGGGCCATCTCGTCAATTGCGCCGCCACCGGCGTGCGCTATCACAACATGATGGTGCTGACCCACCATGCCGACGGCCATGTGGTCAGCGACGAGGAAGTGGTCGATCTGTATCTGCGCGCCTATGAGCTGGGCCAGCGGTACCGGGTCGAGATCGGCTTCGAAGTGCACATCCTGATGTGGTCGGAAGATTTCCGGCGCGTCTCGGCGGTTGCCGAGAAAGTGCGTGGCCGGGGGGTGCGCTTCAATTTCGTCATGGACTACAGCCACTGCATATTCAAGATCGGCAATCCCGAAGAACAGGACATTTCCGGCATACGCGAAGATGTGGCGGCCGGCAAAGTGGTGCTCGACCCGTTCGAAGAAGGCAATCTGGCGGACGAGTGGCTGTCCATGAACATGGTCTGGTGGCAGCAGAACCGGCCCGCCGTGCCGAACGGACCCAAGAACATATGGGCCAAAGGAGACGACGGCAAGCCGGGACGAGGCGTGCAGTATCCTTTCGTTCGGCCTCGAAAAGGCGAATGGTATGACGAATGGCACGCCTATCTGCTCGAGCCCACGAAGGAAGTGGTGCGAAAGACCTTGCGCCATCACTTCGAGCATGACGACAGCCCGCTCGAGCTGATGACCGTCGACTACATCAACCTGCCGGACTATGGCCTGGGAGTTTGCTACGACACGTTCGAAAGCAGCGTCGCCGTGGGCCGATTCATTCGCCGGACATACGACGAGCTCGAACGCGAATATGCGGCGCGCGAATCGGCCCTGGCACAGGAAGGAGCTTGACCGCCGACGCATAGCAAACACCAAAAAAACACCACTACCCGAGACAAGACGCGACGAGCTCCGCCATGAAGAGCGGGCCGGCGCAACAAGGAGGATCATTATGGAAGCAATTGCCAGTGGGACCCGGGCCGGCATGGCCGAGCAAGCGGGGCAGCAGCCCAAGGTGGCGCCGGTGGATGAGGTGCTGCCGGCCAACAGGCTTTTCTTTTTCGGCTTGCAGCACGTGCTGGTGATGTATGCCGGCGCCATCGCGGTACCCATATTGATAGGAGGCGCGGCAGGGCTTTCCACCGAGGAGATCGGGCTGTTGATCAGCGCCGATCTTTTTGTCTGTGGCATCGCTTCCTTCATCCAGTCCGTCGGAATATGGAAGTTCGGCATCCGCCTGCCGCTCATGATGGGCTGCACCTTCGCCGCCGTGCCGCCGATGATGGCGATGGTGTCCAGTCCCGACATAGGCTTGCGCGGCATGTTCGGCGCGATCATTGCCGCGGGCGTCATTACCATGCTCCTGGCTCCGCTGGTGGGCCGCATGACCAAGCTTTTCCCGCCGGTGGTCACGGGCACGGTCATTACGGTCACGGGGCTCAATCTCATTCCGGTCGGCGTGGGCTGGGTGGCGGGCCGCGGGCCCAACGCGGGTGACCCCGTCAACCTGGGCATCACGTTTTTGGTGTTGTTCGCCATCATTGCCATCAACAAGTATGCACGCGGCTTCCTGCGCAACATCGCCGTGCTGCTGGGCATCGTCATAGGGTTCATCGTGACGGCGCTGCTGGGCAGGGTCGATTTCTCGCGAGTGGGCCAGGCGCATTGGTTCGAATTCATCGCGCCCTTTCATTTCGGCGCCCCGGAGTTCCATATCGCACCCATCGTCGCCTTGTCCATCGTCATGATCGTGGTCATGGTCGAAACCACGGGCATGATGCTGGCGGTGGCCGAAATGGTCGGCAAGAAGGTGACGTCTCGGGACGTGACGCGCGGCTTGAGGGTCGACGGCCTGGGCACTTTCATCGGCGGCGTCTTCAATACCTTTCCCTATGTCACGTACTCGCAGAACGTCGGCCTGGTAGGTGTCACCGGCGTCAAGAGCCGCTGGGTCTGCGCCACGGCCGGCGTCATCATGATCGTGCTGGCGCTGTTTCCCAAGCTGTCCCTCATGTTCGCCCTGATTCCGCAGGCCGTGCTGGGCGGCGCGGGCATCGTCATGTTCGGCATGGTGGCCGCCACCGGCATCAAGATGCTGGCCGGCGTTGACTACAAGCGGGACGAGAGCCGCCACAATCTGTTCATCGTCGCCGTCAGCGTGGTCGTGGGCATGATCCCCATGGTCAACGACAAGGTGTTCAGCGCCTTGCCCCAGTGGATGTCGGCGTTCACGCACAGCGGCATCGTCCTTGCCGCGGTCACGGCCCTGCTGCTCAACCTCTTCCTCAACGGCTACCAGGGCTCGCTGGCGGAAGACACCATCGCCAAGAAGGTGGGAGGCTGATTCAGCGCCGGTCGGTTTTGTGCGGGACAGGTGCAAGCCGGCCGATAGACTCGGGCGGACTACTACGGATGGGCAACTTCATCCGGCGGTGGTCCGCCTGAAAGCATTCCTGCCGCATACTGCCGCTCATCATCATTGCAGCGGAGTATGCGTCCATGTCCTTAGCGGTATTGGCCAGCCAGGCGCTGTGCGGACTGCAAGGCTTTGCCGTCCGGGTCGAGGTGCACGTGGGCCCCGGTCTTCCTTCCTTCGGCCTGGTCGGCCTGCCCGACACCGGGGTGCGCGAAAGCCGCGAGCGGGTGCGCTCGGCCATCATCAGCAGCGGCTACGAGTTTCCCGCCGGCCGCATCACGGTGAACCTGGCGCCGGCCGACCTGCCCAAGGAGTCCGGGCGCTTCGACCTGTCCATCGCGCTCGGCGTGCTGGCGGCCTCGGGCCAGATCGCCGCGCCGGCGGCTCGAGGCGGCGGGGCGCCTCCGGAGCTGGACGGATATGTATTCGCGGGCGAGCTTTCCCTCACCGGAGCCGTGGTGCCGGTGGCGGCGCCGCTGGCCATTGCGCTGTCCGTCGCCCGCAGCCAGCCCGGCGCGGCCCTGGTGCTGCCGGTCGCTTGCGCCGGGCTGGCCGCCCACGTGCCCGGGCTGCGGGTTTTGGCGGCAGGCTGCCTGCGCGATGTCGTCGAGCATTTTTGCGGCGGCGATCCCCTCGCGCCGGCGGCGGCGTCGCCGTGGGCGGTTCAGCACCCGCCATTGGCCTGCATGTCCGAGGTGCGAGGCCAGCCGGCTGCGCGCCGGGCGCTCGAAATAGCGGCCTGCGGCGGGCATAGCCTCTTGATGTCGGGCCCGCCGGGCGCGGGCAAAAGCATGCTTGCACATCGCCTGCCGGGCCTTTTGCCGGCGCTGAGCGACCCACAGTCCCTCGAGGTGGCCGCGCTGGCCAGTGTCGGCGGCAAAGAGCCGCGCTTCAGCTCATTGGCGCCATTTCGGGCGCCGCATCATTCGGCCTCCATGCCCGCGCTGGTGGGCGGAGGAGCGCGTCCCAAGCCCGGCGAAATCAGCCTGGCCCACCACGGCGTGCTCTTTCTGGACGAGCTGCCCGAATTCCAGCGCCACGTGCTCGAGGCCTTGCGCGAACCGCTCGAAACCGGCTGCGTATCCATAGCCAGAGCCAGCGTGACCTTGCAATTTCCCGCCGAGTTCCAACTCGTCGCGGCCATGAATCCTTGCCCCTGCGGCTGGCTGGGCCATGCCCGCATGCGATGCGCCTGCACGCCCGATCGCATCGACAAATACCGCGGCCGCATCTCGGGACCGCTGCTCGACCGCATCGATCTGCAGATCAGCCTGCCGGCGGCCGAGGCTGATTGGCTGGACGCGCCTCCCGGCGAGGCGTCCGGGCCCATACGGACCAGGGTGGAGCGCTGCCGCGCAAGACAGCTTGAAAGGCAGTCCGGCCTCAACGCCAAGCTGGACGTCGAAGCCATAGAACGCCACTGCGGCCTGAAGGACGATGCGCGCTCGCTGCTGCGCGAGGCCATGCGGCGCTGGAGCTGGTCCGCCCGGGTGGTGCATCGCGTGCTGCGCGTGGCGCGCACGCTGGCCGACATGGCGGAAGAAGATTCGATCGACGGCGGCCACCTGGCGGAGGCGGCCCGCTATCGGCAGCCCTGGGGCTGACCGCCTATTGCGAGACGCCCACCGCTTGCTCCAGGCCCGGCGCCACCGCAGCCTGCTGGCGCTTGCACGCCATGGCGGTCATGCACAGGGCGGCGATCCCTATGCAAAAGGCCAAGAATTATCTTATAATCAAGGGCTTTTCCCAGTTGCGCACCTTTTGCAAGTCGGGAAGAAACCCAAAAAATGGCTAAAAACGGGGCGATGCCTTGGCAGCGGCTTTTTGCTGTCCAGGCCGAGTTACCCCGGTGGGTTTGTCAAGTGCTGCCTTAGCGGGCAAGCCACCTGCGGCCATAAATCACAACAGAGTTTTATCATGCCAAAAATGAAGACCAAGCGAGGCGCTGCCAAGCGCTTCGTGGTTCGTGGTAGCGGATCCATCAAGCGCGGACAGGCGTTCAAGCGCCATATCCTTACTAAGAAGACCACCAAGAACAAGCGCCATCTGCGCGGTTCGGCGGCCGTGCATAAAGCCGACGTCGCCTCGGTCAAGGCCATGATGCCTTTTGCTTGATCACTAACGGAGATTCCCTACCATGCCACGCGTAAAACGCGGCGTTACCGCCCGCGCCCGTCATAAGAAAGTCATCAGTGCCGCCAAAGGCTACCGCGGTCGCCGCGGCAACGTCTTCCGCATCGCCAAACAGGCGGTCATGCGGGCCGGCCAGTACGCCTACCGCGACCGCCGCAACAAGAAGCGCACTTTCCGCGCTCTGTGGATCACCCGCATCAATGCCGGCTGCCGCGAACTGGGCATCACGTACAGCGCCTTCATCGCCGGTACCAAGAAGGCCTCTATCGAACTGGATCGCAAGGTGCTCGCCGACATGGCGGTGAACGACAAGGCGGGCTTCGCCGCCGTCGTCGCCCAGGCGCGCGCCGCTCTGGCTGCCTAAGCCGCCGATCACGATATTGTGTTGCTGCGAACGGGGCTCTTTGTGGGCTCCGTTTGCTTTTGGAAGCGATGATCCATGACCTTACCGGCTGATGACCTGATATCCCAGGCAAAAGAACTCTTCGCCCAGGCCGCCGACCCGGCCGCGCTCGAGAACGCCAAGGCGCGCTTTCTGGGCAAGCAGGGCGCGCTTACCGCCTTGCTCAAGGGGCTGGCCCAGCTCGACCCGGAACAAAAGCGCGAGCAGGGCGGACGCATCAACCAGGTCAAGCAGCAGATCGAAGGGCTGCTCAACCAGCGCCGCGCCGAGCTTGTACAGGCCGAACTGGACAAGCGCCTGGCCGCCGAAACCATCGATGTGACCCTGCCCGGTCGAGGCCGGGGAGCCGGCGGCATCCATCCCGTCATCCAGACATGGCAGCGGGTGCAGGCCATCTTCGCGTCGATCGGCTTCGACTCGGTCGAGGGGCCTGAAATCGAGAACGACTGGACCAACTTCACCGCCCTGAACAATCCCGAGAACCATCCCGCCCGGTCCATGCAGGACACCTTCTACGTGGACATGAAGGATGAAAGCGGGCTGCCGCTGTTGCTGCGCACGCACACCAGCCCCATGCAGGTGCGCTATGCGCGCATGAACAAGCCGCCGATCAAGGTCATTGCGCCGGGCCGCACCTACCGCGTCGACAGCGATGCCACGCATTCGCCCATGTTCCACCAGGTCGAAGGCCTGTGGATCGCCGAGGACATCTCCTTTGCCGATCTCAAGGGCGTCTACACGGATTTCCTGCGCGCCTTCTTCGAGACCGACGAACTGTCAGTGCGCTTTCGCCCCTCTTTCTTTCCCTTCACCGAGCCCTCGGCCGAAATCGACATGATGTTCTCTTCGGGCCCCAACCAGGGACGCTGGCTCGAGATCTCGGGTTCGGGGCAGGTGCATCCCCAGGTGGTGCGCAACTTCGGCCTCGACCCCGAACGCTATATCGGCTTTGCCTTCGGATCGGGGCTCGAACGCCTGACCATGCTGCGCCATGGCGTCAACGACCTGCGCCAGTTCTTCGAAGGCGACTTGCGCTTCCTGCGTCAATTCAATCGCTGAGCGCCGTCTGGACGCCAGCCGTTGCAAACGGATCTGACAATACATCATGCAATTCCCGGAATCTTGGCTACGCACGTTCGTTAATCCCGACCTGTCCACCGACGAACTGTCCCATCGCCTGACCATGGCCGGTCTCGAAGTGGAAGAAACCGAGCCGGTCGCGCCGCCTTTCAGCGGCATCGTGGTGGCCCATATCGTCGACGTCGAGAAGCATCCCGACGCCGACAAGCTGCGTGTGTGCCGCGTGGACGACGGTTCCGGCCAGCCGCTGCAGATCGTCTGCGGCGCGCCCAATGCGGCCGCCGGCCTGAAGGTTCCCCTGGCGCGCCTGGGCGCCGTGCTGCCCGGCGGCATGAAGATCGGCAAAGCCAAGATGCGCGGGGTCGAGTCCTTCGGCATGCTGTGCTCGGCGCGCGAACTGGGCCTGTCGCAGGACCACGCCGGGCTGCTCGAACTGGACGCGGGCGCCACGGTCGGCCAATCGCTGCGCGAGGCGCTCGATCTGGACGACACGCTGTTCACCCTCAAGCTCACGCCCAACCGGGCCGATTGCCTGTCCATCCTGGGCGTGGCGCGAGAGGTGGCGGCCCTGACCGGCGCGCCGCTGGCCTTGCCCGAGGCCGCGCCGGCAGCGGTCGAGATCGATGACCGCCTGCCGGTCGACGTGCAGGCGCCCGACCTGTGCGGCCGCTTCGGCGGGCGCGTCATCCGGGGGGTGAACGCGCGCGCCAGGACGCCGGACTGGATGGTGGCGCGGCTCGAGCGGGCCGGCCAGCGCTCCGTCTCTGCCCTGGTGGATATTTCCAACTACCTGATGCTGGAACTGGGCCGTCCGACCCATGTCTTCGATCTGCAGCGCATACAGGGCGGCCTGACGGTGCGCTGGGCGAAACAGGGCGAGAAGCTCGAGTTGCTCAATGGCCAGACGGTGGAACTCGCCCCCGACGTGGGCATCATCGCCGCGGGCGAGATCGTAGAAAGCATGGCCGGCATCATGGGCGGCGAAGCCACCGCCGTGACGCTCGACACCACGGACATCTACGTCGAAGCGGCGTTCTGGTGGCCCGACGCCATCATGGGCAAGGCCCGCCGTTATAAATTCAGTTCGGAAGCCAGCCATCGCTTCGAGCGCGGCGTCGATTTCCAGAACGTGGTGCGCGACCTCGAGCGCATCACCAGCCTGATTCTGCAGGTCTGCGGCGGCAAGGCAGGCCCCATCGACGACCAGGTGATCAATCTGCCCGAGCGCAAGCCGGTGCAGATGCGCCTGCAGCGCTGCCATCGCGTGCTGGGCGTGCCGGTCGAACAGGCCGAGGTCGAGCGCATCTTCGACAGCCTCGACCTGTCGTGGGAATGCCGGGACGGCATCTTCAGCGTGGTGCCGCCCTCGTACCGTTTCGACATCGAAATCGAAGAGGACCTGATCGAAGAGGTGGCGCGTATCTACGGCTTCGAGCGCCTACCGGACGAGCCGCCGCGCGCGCGCGCCCGGATGCGCGTCGACGCCGAGAATCTGCGCGGACCCCACGCCTTGCGCCATGCCATGGCCGCCATGGACTATCAAGAGGTCGTCAATTTCTCCTTCGTCCAGGAAGACTGGGAGCGCGAGTACGCCGGCAACGCCGATCCCATCCGCCTGCTCAATCCCATCGCCAGCCAGCTTGCGGTCATGCGCTCGAGCCTGATCGCCGGCCTGGTGGACAACATCCGTCACAACGCCAACCGCAAGCAGCCTCGGGTGCGTGTATTCGAGCTGGGCCGCGTCTTTTACCGTGACGCCTCGGTGCGTAACGGCGAGCTTGCGGTCGCGGGAGTGGCGCAGCCGCAGCGCCTGGCCGGCGCCGCCTGGGGGCCCGCCCTGGAAGAGCAGTGGGGCGTTCCCACACGCCAGGTCGATTTCTACGATGTGAAGAAGGATGTCGAGACTCTGTTGGGAGGGCGCGCCGCGCACTTGCGCTGCGAGTCGGCCGAGCATCCGGCCCTGCATCCCGGCCGCAGCGCCCGCCTGGTGCTGGAAGGGCGGGCCGTGGGCTGGATAGGCGAACTGCACCCGCGCCTGATACAGCAGGCCGACCTGGCGCATGCGCCCGTGGTGTTCGAAGTGGACGTACAGGCCATCGAAACCCAGCTCATGCCTCATCCGCGCGAGCTTTCGCGCCAGCCCGTGGTCGTGCGCGACCTGGCTTTCTGGGTCGGCGCCAACGTCTTGTATCAGGATTTACTGAACACGCTTACCCAAACCATTGAATCTGATGCTACTCTTGGCATTATCCAGGACATCAGGCTGTTCGACGTATGGCGCGATCCCGCCCAGGCGGCCGGAGGCGGCGACAAGAGCATGGCGCTGCGGTTCTGGCTGCAGGACGACCAGGTCACTCTGGATGACGCCCGGGTCGAGCAATGCATGAACCGGTTGCTGCAGGCGCTCGTCGACGCCCACGGGGCGCGCCAGCGCGCTTAAGGAGCTTATCAAGTATGAACTCAGACTCGCGTACCTTGACCAAGGCCGAACTGGCCGAGCTGCTGTTCGAGCGGGTGGGGCTGAACAAACGGGAAGCCAAAGACATCGTCGACACCTTCTTCGAAGAGATCCGCGAATGCCTGGCGCGCGGAACCGAAGTCAAGCTGTCGGGTTTCGGCAATTTCCAGGTGCGCGACAAGCCGCCGCGCCCGGGCCGCAATCCCAAGACCGGAGAAGTGATTCCCATCGAAGCCCGGCGCGTTGTTACTTTCCACGCCAGCCAGAAGCTCAAAAGCGTGGTCGAACAGGCCGGGGCCGCCCCGCAGCGCCAGTCCGACTGAGCTGCGAAAGCCGGCCGCGCCTTCGCGCCGGTTCGTCCCGATCGAGCCCCGCCATCAAAACCACATAACTTCCGCCCATGAGTTCCACTGAAACTTCCGTCACCTTGCCGCCGATTCCGGCCAAGCGCTATTTCACCATCGGCGAGGTCAGCGAGCTGTGTTGCGTCAAGCCGCATGTACTGCGGTACTGGGAACAGGAGTTCACGCAGCTCAAGCCGGTCAAGCGGCGCGGCAATCGCCGCTACTACCAGCATCACGAAGTCCTGCTCATCCGCCGCATACGCGACCTGCTTTACGAGCAGGGCTTTACCATCAGCGGGGCGCGCAATCGCCTGGGCGACGCCCAGGCGCCTTTCGACCAAGAGGCCGCGGTACGCCTCAGCGGCCACGAACTGCAGACGCTGCGAGCCGAACTGCAGGCCGCGCGCGACGAACTGGCTCAGGTTCTGGGCGCCTCCGGCGGCAACTGATGCGGGCGCAAGCCCTGGCGGCGCTGCTTTGCCAGGCGCCGGCCGACAAGGTGGCGGCCGTGGCCGCCATCGATTCATCGCAGAACGTGGACGCGGCGTGGCGCGCGGCCGAACCGCCCGGCATACCGGGGCGTCCGGCCCGCCCCGAACTGGTGGGGCCGTTCAAGGTCAAGCAGCGTTCCGCGCACACCGCGGCGGGCAGGGCGGCGCTGATCCACTCATTGGCCCATATCGAATTCAACGCCATCAATCTCGCCCTGGACATCGTCTGGCGCTTTGCCGGCATGCCCGCGCGGTTCTATCACGACTGGCTGCGCGTGGCGCGCGAGGAGGCCCATCACTTCAGCCTGCTGGCCGGCCATCTGCGCGGCATGGGCCACGAGTACGGTGATTTTCCGGCCCATGACGGCCTGTGGGAGATGGCCCAGCGCACCTCGGACGACCTGTTGGCGCGCCTGGCCCTGGTGCCGCGCACGCTCGAAGCGCGGGGACTGGATGCCTCGCCGCCGATCCGCGCCAAGCTGGCCGAGGCGGGCGACGAGCAGGCAGCGGCCATCCTGGACGTGATCCTGCGCGACGAGATCGGGCATGTGGCCATAGGCAACAAATGGTATGGGCATTTGTGCCGGCAGCGCGGGCTCGATCCGGTGGCGCAGTACCGCGATCTGGCGCGGCATTATCGCGCGCCGCGCCTGCGTGGCCCTTTCAATATGCAGGCCCGCCGCCAGGCGGGGTTCAGCGAAGCGGAGTTGCAAGCCTTGCAAGAGCAGGATGCGGCCGCTCCGCACTGAAGCGCCGCCGCGGGAAAGGCGGCCGGCCTGACGAGGGAGTTCCGCCTGCAAAAGATGCGAAGGCCCTCAACCGAGACTGACCGTGCGTCCGATGAACAGTATCGGCCCGTCGGGCTCTTGGGGCGGGGCGATGCTGGGCTCTTGGGTCATTTCAAAGATCTGCCCGGGTCTGACTTCGCCGGTCACGTCCACGGGCAGGGTCAGTGAGCGGGCGGGGTCGACCACGCCCAGAAGCCGCGGATGAGGCGATTGCTCGGTGTAGGTCCATAAGTACACGGATTCCGATTCGGGCACGACGATGTCCACCTGGGGCGCCAGGACGAGATTCTGCCGGCTGTCCACCGTCAAGACCCAGCCCGGAGTGGAGCTGAGGCCCGGCGCCTGCATGATGGCGATCTGGACGATCTTGGGCGCCGGCGCCGTGGGCGGTTGAAGCGAGGCGCTCAGCGCGGGATCGTGCTTGAAGGTGTCCTTGGGCAGCACCAGCACGGCGGCGAGTATCGCCAGGGCCGCGCTGAGGGCGCGCCAGAACCACAGGCTGCGCCAGATCGCCCGTCGGGACGGGACACGTGCGCCGGCCTCGGGCCTGAAGGCCTCGATGGGATCCGGCGGCGCGGCGCGCACCCTTGCGGGTTCGGGTGCCGGCGCGTCGGAAACGGCCGGAGCTTCACGGCGGGCGGTGGCGGCGCCGGGCGCTTCCGCCGGGCGCGCGGATCGGGGCGGCCGGGCGGCCTCCGGGGGCTTCGAGGCGGCGTCCGGCCTGATGAGCCGGGGTTCGAAGTCCATGGCCATCCCCGATTGCGCGGTGGAGGCGGGCGGCGCCGATGGCGGCGGAGCAGGCGCGCGGGCGGGCCGGGCCGCCGGCTCGGGTGCGGGCCGCGGTGGCGCCGCGGGGACGCTGCGCGGCAGGCCCAGGGTGTCCTGAATGCGGCCCAGCAGCGCGCCGGGAGGATTCAGCGGGGTGAGCGCGTCGGTCAGTTCGAGCAGCCGGGCTTCCCATTGCAGGGCCGATACCACGGCGTTGTCGTCCGCCCCAAGCAAGGAGTGGGCTTGCGCGACTTCGTCCGGATCGAGCAGGCCAAGGGTATATTCGGCGATGAAAAAATCGTCTTTGTGATGCAGCGCAGTCATGCCGGTTCGCACTCCCGCAAGGCGCGCAGGCAGGAGCGCACGCGATTGCGCAGCTCCGCCACCGAACATCCCAGCCGGGCGGCGATGTCGGAGTAATTCATGCCGTTGTAGAAGGCCATCAGGACTGGCTTGCGAGAGCCGTCGGGCTGCTGCTGCAGCGCCGCCGCCACGCCGGCGGCACCGTCTTCATGAGCAGGCAGGACGCTGGGCGTGACCGGCGCGGAGGCGGCCGGCGCCGGGCTGCGCCGCAGCATGCTCAGGGTGCGGTAGCGCATGATGCTGTAGATCCAGGCGCGGGCGCTGCCGGTGCGCGAATCGTAGCTGCCGGCATTCTTCCACACCAGCACGAAGGCGTCATGGACGGCGTTTTGCGCGGCGGCCTGGTCGCCCAGCATGATGTTGGCCAGGGCCAGCATGCGTGGGGCTTCCTGGGCGTACAGCCGCTGCAGCGCCGCGGGATCGCCTTGCGCGCAGGCGGACAGCGCGGCGTGGTAGTCGAAGGACGAATCGACCATGAGTTCTCCGGTTTCTTGATTGCGGGTTTATTGTATAAGGTGTTGCCTGCGCCGCCGTGCGCAGCCCTTCATTTTTCATCATTGTTCATGAGCAGAATCCACTACCGGGGCCCGGCCCCTTCCAATCGCGACGACATCAAGACGATACGTTCGCTTCTTCCCTTCGTATGGCAGTTCAAGTGGCGTGTCGTGTTCGCCATGACCTGTCTGATCGCGGCCAAGGTCGCCAGCGTGATCACGCCGCTCTATCTCAAGGAACTGGTCGATGGCCTGAGCCTGCCGCAGACCCTGCTGGTGCTGCCTGTGGCCGCGCTGCTGGGCTATGGCTTTGCCAGGCTGGCCACCAGCGTGTTCGGCGAATTGCGCGACGCGCTTTTCGCACGCGTCACGCAGGGCTCGATCCGGCGCATCGCCACGCGCCTGTTCGAGCATCTTTTTGCGCTGTCGATGCGGTTTCATCTGCAGCGCCAGACCGGCGGGCTGAGCCGGGACATCGAGCGCGGCACGAAGGGCATCGGCTTCCTGCTGAACTTCATGGTGTTCAATGTGCTGCCGACCTTGCTCGAGATAGGCATGGTGGCGGCGATATTGCTGTGGCGCTACGACCTTCTGTTTGCGCTGGTGACATTGGGCACCATCGCCTCGTACATTGTCTTTACGCTGCTGGTGACCGAGAAGCGCATGGTGTACCGGCGCAGCATGAACGACCTGGACAGCCAGGCCAACAGCAAGGCCATCGACGCGATCCTCAATTATGAGACAGTCAAGTATTTCGGCAACGAAGCCTATGAACTGGACCGCTACGATCGCAACCTGAACCGCTGGGTCGAATCGGCGGTCAAGAACCAGGTGTCGCTCAACCTGCTCAACATGGGGCAGGGGGTCATCATCACGGTGGGCGTCACGGCCTTGCTGTGGCTGTCCGCCAGCGGCGTGGTCGAACAGACCATGACGGTGGGCGACGTGGTGCTGGTCTCGGCCTATCTCACGCAGCTGTATGCGCCATTGAACTTCCTGGGCTTCGTCTATCGCGAGATCAAGCATGCCCTGGCCGACATGGAGCGCATGTTCGGCTTGCTGGACCAGAACCTGGAAGTGGCCGACAAGCCTTCGGCGCGAGTGCTGAATACACGCAGCGCCTCGGTGCGATTCGAACACGTGGACTTCGGCTACGAGCTGAACCGCCAGATATTGTTCGATGTCAGCTTCGAGATTCCCGCCGGCCACAGCCTGGCGGTGGTGGGCGCCTCCGGCGCGGGCAAGTCGACCTTGTCGCGCCTGCTGTTCCGCTTCTATGACGTGACGGAAGGCGCGATCGAGGTCGACGGCATCGACGTCCGCGATCTCGAACAGGCGAGCCTGCGGCGCCATATCGGCATCGTTCCACAGGACACGGTGCTGTTCAACGACACCATCCTGTACAACATCGCCTACGGCAATCCGGACGCCAGCCGCGAGGACATCGTCGAGGCAGCCAGGGCGGCCCGCATCCATGATTTCGTCATGAGCCTGCCCGAAGGCTATGACACGCAGGTGGGGGAACGAGGCCTGAAGCTGTCGGGCGGCGAGAAGCAGCGCGTGGCGATCGCGCGCACGCTGCTGAAGAACCCGCCCATACTGGTCCTGGACGAGGCGACCAGCGCGCTGGACACCCGCACCGAACGGGCCATCCAGGACGAGTTGCGCCAGATCGCCCGAGACCGCACGACCCTGATCATCGCGCACCGCCTGTCGACGGTGGTGGACGCCGACGAGATCCTGGTGCTGGACCACGGCAGGGTGATCGAGCAGGGCTCGCATCGCGAGTTGCTGCTGCAGGGAGGGCGCTATGCGCAGATGTGGATGCTGCAGCAGGCGGGGGACGACGAGATTTCTTCAGGTTGAGCCTGTTGCAACCCCATCGCCCGTAGGGTCATGCTTGACTGATACAGTACCGCAGAGGTACGGTATACGAAACGGTGGAAAAAGCCGGGTACGAGCTGCCCGCCATCGAGACATTGATTGGAGCCCATCATGTTGCGCATCAGCAAGATCATGGATTACGGCACCCTGGTGCTTACCTATATGGCCGGCTGCCCCGAACGCCTCTGCAGCGCGTCCGAGCTGGCCAGGGCCCTGGGCCTCAATCCTCCCACCGTCAGCAAGGTACTGAAGCTGCTGGGCCGGCACGGCCTGGTGCGCAGCGTGCGCGGCGTGCAGGGCGGCTATGCCCTGGGGCGTCCCGCAAGCGAGATATCGATCGCCCAGGTCATCGACGCGCTCGAAGATCAGCCCTTCGGGCTGACGGAGTGCACGGCCATCCCCGGAAGCTGCGATTTCGAAACCGGCTGCACGCTGCGCGAGAACTGGCAGCGCATCAACGCCATCGTGCGGCGCACGCTCGAGGACGTCTCGGTGGCCGACATGGCGCGACCCCAGCCGATGCCGCTTTCCCGCTCCGGCGGAGCGCAGGCCGTGGTGCGCAGGCAACCGGTCGTTTGAATGGTTTGACGATGCGCGCGCGGCGCGCTTTCTCTAGAGGGATATCAAATGGATAATGCTTCTCCCAACATCGGATCGTTTCTCGATCGCGAGTACGAAGCGGGCTTCGTGACCGAAGTCGAGTCCGTCTCCTTGCCCAAAGGCCTGAACGAAGAAACCATCAGGCAGTTGTCGGCCCGCAAGCGCGAGCCGGAGTTCATGCTGGAATGGCGGCTGCAGGCCTATCGGCGCTGGCTCGAGATGGAAACCCCCGAGTGGGCCATGGTTCACTTTCCGCCCATCGACTTCCAGGACATCGTCTATTATTCCGCGCCCAAGAGCAAGGCCGACGGCCCCAAGAGCCTGGACGAGGTCGACCCCGAACTGCTGCGCACCTACGAGAAGCTGGGCGTGCCGCTGCACGAGCGCGCGCGCCTGGCGGGCGTCGCGGTCGATGCCGTGTTCGACTCGGTGTCGGTGGCCACCACCTTTCGCAAGCAGCTGGCCGAGGTCGGAGTCATCTTCTGTTCTTTCTCCGAGGCGGTGCAAGAGCATCCGGAACTGGTGCGCAAGTACCTGGGCACGGTGGTGCCGCCCGGCGACAATTTCTACGCCGCGCTCAACTCGGCGGTGTTCTCGGACGGCTCCTTCGTGTTCATACCCAAGGGGGTGCGATGTCCGATGGAGCTGTCCACGTATTTCCGCATCAATGCGCGCGATACCGGGCAGTTCGAACGCACGCTCATCATTGCCGAAGAGGGCGCCAGCGTCAGCTATCTCGAAGGCTGCACCGCGCCCATGCGGGACGAGAACCAGCTTCACGCCGCGGTCGTCGAACTGGTTGCGCTGGACGACGCCAAGATCAAGTACTCGACGGTGCAGAACTGGTATCCGGGCGACAAGGACGGCAAGGGCGGCATCTACAACTTCGTCACCAAGCGCGGCGATTGCCGCGGCGCCCGTTCGCGCATTTCGTGGACCCAGGTGGAAACCGGTTCGGCCATTACCTGGAAATACCCGAGCGTGGTGCTGCGCGGCGACGATTCAGTGGGCGAGTTCTATTCCGTGGCCCTGAGCAATCATCGCCAGCAGGCCGACACCGGCACCAAGATGATCCACATGGGCCGCAACACCTCCAGCACCATCATCTCCAAGGGCATCTCCGCGGGCCACGGCAGCAATACCTACCGGGGCCTGGTGCGCGTCACGCCTAAGGCCGAGAACGCGCGCAACTACACGCAGTGCGACTCGCTGCTGATAGGCAAGGAATGTGCTGCCCATACGTTTCCGACCATCGAGGCGCAGAACCCCAGCGCCCACGTCGAGCACGAGGCCACCACATCGCGGGTCAGCGAGGACCAGCTGTTCTATGCGATGCAGCGCGGCTTGTCGGCCGAGGATGCGGTGTCGATGATCGTGAACGGCTTCTGCAAAGAGGTCTTCAAAGAGCTGCCCATGGAGTTCGCGGTGGAAGCACAGAAATTATTGGGCGTCAGCCTTGAAGGCAGCGTCGGCTAAGGAGAAACGTCAATGTTGGAAATCAAGGATCTTCACGTCAAGATCGGTCAAAAGGAAATACTGCGCGGGCTCGACCTATCGGTCGGAGCGGGCGAGGTCCACGCCATCATGGGTCCGAACGGATCGGGAAAGAGCACCTTGGCCCAGGTACTGGCGGGGCGTGAAAACTTCCGGATCGAAAGCGGCTCCATCAGCTGGAACGGGCGGGACCTGACCTCGATGCCGATCGAAGAGCGCGCCCGAGAGGGCCTGTTCATGGCCTTCCAGTATCCCATCGAGATACCGGGCGTATCCAACGCCTATTTCCTGCGGGCCGCGGTCAATGCCGTCCGCCGCCATCGAGGCGAAGCCGAGTTGGACGCCATGGACTTCCTCACCCTGGTCAAGGCCGAGATGAAGCAGGTGGGCATGAAAGAAGAATTCCTCTACCGTTCGGTCAACGAGGGATTCTCGGGCGGCGAGAAAAAGCGCAACGAGGTGCTGCAGATGTCGCTGTTGCAACCCAGCCTGGCGGTGCTCGACGAGACCGACTCGGGCCTGGACATCGACGCCCTGCGAGTCGTGGCTGAAGGCGTGAACCGCCTGCGCTCTCCGGATCGCGCGCTGATCGTCATCACCCATTATCAGCGCCTGCTCGACTACATCGTGCCCGACCACGTCCACGTGCTGTCCGGCGGACGCATCGCCCACTCGGGCGGGCGCGAACTGGCGCTCGAGCTTGAAGAGCGCGGCTATGGCTGGATCAAGAAGGAAGCCGTCCAGGACAAGGAGGCCAGTGCATGAGCGAGCTGCTTCAACCCTGGTTCGAGCGGGCGCAAGCCCAGCGGCCCGGCTTGCCGGGCGCGCGCGCGCCATGGCTGGCGAGCGCGCGCCAGCGGGCCCTCGATCGTTTCATGGCCGAGGGGTGGCCGACGACGCGCCACCCGGATTGGCGCCATACCTCGCTGACCTTTCTGCAGCAGCAGAAGTTCGATGGCGCGCGCGGCGCTCCAACAGGATTCGATCTCGAGACGTTGCGTCAGGGGCAGAAAGGGCATTGGATGGTCTTCGTGGACGGACGGTTCGAAGCCGGCCTGTCCCGCATCGGCAACCTTCCCGATGGAGCGCGTGTTGCGCCGCTGGCCCAGGTCCTGGCCGGCGATGCGGCGCGGCTCGAAGCCAGCTTGGGAGAGGCCGACGAAGGCGGAAGCCCGGCGGCCCTGAATCTGGCCCTGGCCGCCGACGGCGCCTATGTCGAGTTGTCGGCGCGCACATCCCTGGACGAACCTCTGCATGTCGTGCACATTGCAGCCGGCGCCGGCACGGCCAGCTTCCCGCGCAGCGTAGTGCTGCTGGGACAAGGCGCCCGCGCCACGCTGGTAGAGCACTATATCGGGCATGCGCAGTCGTCCACGCTGACCAACACCGTACTGCGCGGCAGACTCGAGCGCGATGCAAGCCTGATCCACCTGAAAGTGCAGCAAGAGCATGCAGAAGCCTTTCATCTGGCATCGGTCGACATCCAGCAGGACGAAGGCTCCGCCTACGAATCGCATTCCATATCGTTCGGCGCGCGGCTGGCCCGCAACGACATCTCGACCCGGTTCAACGGGCGCCGGTGCCATGCCTTGCTCAATGGCTTGTTCTATGCAGACGGGCGGCGCCACGTCGACCATCACACTTGCATCGACCATGCCCAGCCCGACAGCACCAGCCACGAATACTACCGAGGCATCTTGTCGGATGCCGCCCAGGGCGTGTTCACCGGTCGCATCCAGGTCAGGCAGGGCGCCGACGGCACCGACGCCGTCCAGCGTTCCGACAACCTGCTGCTGTCGCGCACCGCCCGCGTCGCCTCGCAGCCCGAGCTGGAGATCTATGCCGATGACGTCAAGTGCGCGCATGGGGCGACGGTGGGGCAGATAGACGAAGAAAGCCTGTTCTATCTGCGTTCGAGGGGCCTGTCCGAGGCGCACGCCCATGGCGTGATGACCTACGCCTTTGCGGCGCAGGCCCTTCAGCGCATTGCGCTCGAACCCATGCGCCGCCGCGTCGCCGGCACAGTGCGGGCGCTGTTGCCCGGCGGCAGCCTGCTAGGAGACATCTCATGAGTGCGAACGCATCCAGCACGATTGCGGACACGGTCCTGGACCTGGCGCACGACTTTCCCATTCTTGCGCGCCCCGTCCATGGCAAGCGCCTGGCCTATCTCGACAATGGCGCCACCACCCAGAAGCCGCTGCCGGTGATCCAGGCCGAGTCGCGCTTCTACGAGCAGTCCAACGCGAACATCCATCGCGGGGTGCATTGGCTGTCCCAGCATGCCACCGACCTGTACGAAGCAGGGCGCGCCACCGTGCGGGATTTCCTGAACGCAAGCCGCGATGACGAAATCGTCTTTACACGCGGCACCACCGAGTCCATCAATCTCGTGGCCCAGAGCTGGGGCCGGGCGAATCTCAAGGCCGGCGACGAAATCCTGATCACGGCCATGGAGCATCATTCCAACATTGTTCCGTGGCAACTGCTTTGCCATCAGACCGGCGCGCAGATCAAAGTGGCGCCCATCGACGACCGCGGCGAGCTGCTGATGGACGAATACGAAGCGCTGTTGAGTCCACGCACGCGGCTCGTCTGTGTCGCCCATGTGTCGAACGCGCTGGGCACGATCAACCCCGTAGACGAAATAGTGCGCCTGGCGCATCGGGCCGGCGCGCTCGTGTTGGTCGACGGCGCGCAGGCGGTGGCGCACCAGCCGGTGGACGTGCACGCCATGGCTTGCGACTTTTATGCGTTTTCGGCTCACAAGCTGTATGGCCCGACCGGCATCGGCGTGCTGTATGGCCGGCGCGAACTGCTGCAGGCCATGCCGCCCTGGCAGGGCGGCGGCGACATGATCCACACCGTCAGCTTCGAAGGCTCGACCTATGCCGATGCGCCGCAGCGTTTCGAAGCGGGCACCCCCAATATCGCCGGCGTGATAGGCATGGCCGCCGGCATCGACTATGTGCGGGCGGTGGGGCTGGAGCGCATCGCCGCGCACGAGCAGCGCCTGCTCGACCTAGCCACCGACGAAATATCGGCCTTGCCCGGCGTCAGGCTGATCGGAACGGCGCGGAACAAGGCGGGGATACTGTCTTTCGTCATCGACGGCATCCATCCGCACGACCTGGGCACCATCCTGGATTCCGAAGGCGTGGCCATACGGGCGGGCCATCATTGCGCCATGCCCATCATGACCCGCTACGGCATACCCGGCACCGCACGGGCCTCGTTCGCCCTGTACAACAGTACTGAAGACATCACCGCCCTGATCGGCGCCGTGCGCAAGGCGCAGGCCCTGTTCGGCATCACGGAGGCGCCATGAGCGACATGCAGCCCGACCTGCGAGAGCTTTATCAAGAAGTGATCTTCGATCACAACAGAAGCCCGCGCAACTACCACGGCATGGAACGTCCGAGCCACGTGGCGCGGGGCCACAATCCCTTGTGCGGCGACGAACTCACCGTCTATCTGCGCGTCGAGGACGGCGTGGTGGCCGAGGCCAGCTTCATGGGCCAGGGCTGCGCGATCTCCACGGCTTCGGCCTCCTTGATGACCGAAGCCGTGCGGGGCAAGCCGGTGGAAGAAGTCGAAGCCCTGTTTCGCGATTTCCACGCCATGCTGACCGAGAGCCAGCCCGAGGGGCGCGACTTCGGCAAGCTTCAGGTGCTGGCCGGCGTCAAAGAGTTTCCGGTACGGGTCAAATGCGCGACCCTGGCCTGGCACACCCTGCACAATGCACTGGTTGGCGTATCGGATACCGCCAAAACCGAATGAGGCTGTTCCATGTATCACAACAGAAAACCCAACGAAGTGGTCGTAAACCGTGACTGCCCGGCCGTTTCCGTGCCCTTCGGCGAGCCGGTCACCATCCAGGAAGGCTGCGTCGCACAGATCACCCAGCGCCTGGGAGGCAGCTACACCGTCTATGTAGAAGGCAATCTCTATCGCGTCGAAGGGCGCGACGCCGATGCGCTGGGCCTGGAGCCGGTCGAGGCGCCGGCGGTCCAGCCTTCCTCGGGGCCGGCCACGGCCGATTCGGTCGAGGCCTCGGCGCTGGAATTGCTGGCCACTTGCTACGATCCCGAGATTCCGGTGGACATCGTCAACCTGGGCCTGGTGTATCGCTGCGAAGTCCTGCCCGGCCAGGAAGAGGGCAGGTTCCGCATCGAAGTGGACATGACGCTGACCGCGCCGGGCTGCGGCATGGGCACGTTCATTGCTGAAGAAGCGCGTACCAAACTGATGTCGATCCCCGGCGTCGAAAGCGTCAGCGTCGACCTCGTCTGGGATCCGCCCTGGAGCCGGGAGATGATCAGCGAACACGGCAAACTCGAACTAGGCCTAATGTAGGATGCCGACGATCAATACACTGATGTAAGATTCAGCGTGGATGCGGCATGGTTTAATTTTCGCCCTCGTCATCCGTTATACATGTGCGAGCCCTATAGTTGCGTGCTGCAGTCTTTAGCGTAAAGGTCGGGAGGCGTTGGATATGTCGTTGCATGAGGTGGCTGGAAACCCCCGCGGGTTTTTGGACGGAAGCATCGAAGCGACCTGGTACGGCTGCCTCAAAGACATCCTGAAAGAAGGCCGGCTGGTCCCGGTATTCCAACCCATCATAGACTTGCAGGCGGGCGCCATCGTAGGCTACGAAGGCCTCATTCGGGGTCCGGCCGACGGGCCGCTGCATTCACCCGTGGACCTGTTTCGGGTGGCCGGCCAAAACGGCCTTACCGTCGAGCTAGAGATACTGTGCTGCCAGACCCTGCTGGGCCGTTTTGCGGATCTGTCCTTGCCGGGGCAGCTGTTTCTGAACATCAGCCCGCCGGCGCTGCCTCATATCGCCCGCGATGCCCGAGTGTTGGTGCGAGATCTCCAGACGCTCGGGCTGTCGCCCGACCAGATCGTATTCGAACTGACCGAGCATGCCGCCCATGACGGCGAGCGTTTTCATGGGCTGCTCGCATCGTATCGCGATGCCGGCTTTCAACTGGCGCTGGACGACCTGGGCGATGGCCACTCCAGCCTGCGCCGCTGGTCGGAGTTCAAACCGGAATACGTCAAGGTCGACCTGCACTTTGTGCAGGGCATCCATCTCGATTCTCTCAAGCAGCAGTTCCTGCGTTCGATCCGCGACATCGCGCGCGAATCCGGGGCGCTGGTGGTGGCCGAGGGCATAGAGCATCAGGAAGAGCTGGAGTATCTGGCCGCCATCGGCATCCGGGGCGGCCAGGGCTTTTACATTGCCGTGCCCAGTGCCCAGCCTTTGGTCGAGCTGCCCGAATCCCTGCTTTCGGAACTGGCCGATTACCGAGAGGCGCGCAAGCCCATCTGGACGCCTCCGGCCGGCGGCGTAGTCAACGCCGGCAAGCTGCTGCGCAACGTGCCGCATGCGGCGCCCGGCATGTCCAATGACGGTGTATGCGAACTGTTTGCCGCCCACCCCGAACTGCAATCGATCCCGGTCGTCGACCGGGGAACGCCGGTGGGCATGATATTGCGCGACGACCTCATCGGCCGCTTCGCCCGGCCGTATCAGCGCGAACTGTACGGCCGCCGAAGCTGCACGCTGTTCATGGACTCCAACCCGCCCATGGCGGACGAGTCCACCAGCCTGCAGCAGCTCAGCCACATGCTGATCGAGGCGGATCGCTCCAGGCTCATCAGCGATTTCATCATCACCAGCCAGGGACGCTATCTGGGCATAGGCACCAGCTACGATCTGCTGCGCGAACTGACCGAAGTCCAGATCATGGCGGCCAGGCACGCGAACCCGCTGACCCAGCTTCCGGGCAATGTGCCCGTTAATCTGCATATCGAACATCTGCTCGCCAGCGAAGTTCCTTTCTGCGCGTGCTACGCCGATCTGGATAATTTCAAGCCCTTCAACGATGTGTATGGCTACGTCAAGGGCGACGAGATCATCCAGATGACCGGGCGTTTGCTCAGCAGCTACGCACGCAGCCGGGATTTCGTCGGCCATATCGGCGGCGACGATTTCCTGATCCTGTGGTGCAGCCAGGATTGGGAGGCGCGCTGCCATGCACTGCTGAAGGCCTTCGGCTCGATGGTAAGCGCCTATCTGTCGGACAACGGGCTTGTCAACGGCGACGCCGACGGCGGCTATTGCGCGCGCGACAGGGCCGGCAAACAACGCTTCTTCGCCTGGCCCAGCATCTCGCTGGGCATCGTCAAGGCCCAGCCCCTGCAATACGAGAGCTACCACCAGATCGCCGCCGCGGCCGCCGAAGCCAAGGCGCTGGCGAAAAACATCAGCGGCAACAGCCTGCACATCGAACGGCGCCACAGCCACCGGCCCCATCCGGGCGGAGCCGGAGGGGCCGACATCCACCAGCTATCGGCCTGAGCACTCGGACTGGCCGCCTATACACGTCCAGCCCAGCTTGGCGCCCCGCGACACCGCGGCATACACCGCCGCGTTGCGGTTGTGAACATCCAGGCGCTGATACAGCGTTTCGGTATGAGCCTTGGCGGTGGCGACCGAGATATTCAGGTACCGGCCCACTGTCTTCATGGGATAGCCGCGCGCCAACAGCACCAGTACTTCGTATTGGCGCGGGGTAAGGCCCAGCATTTCGGATTCGGCATGCGCCTGCAGCGAAAGCTTGGATTGGCCCTGTTCGTCCTCCTTGCCTGGAAGACACGGCGTCTCGGGACGTTTCACAGCCCGCGCCTTTTGCTCCGGCGCGAGCTGTTTGCGCAGGGGAAAGCAGGTGCCGCCGGCAAGAACCAGGCGGATGGCCGCTTGCAGCACTTCGGGATCGGCGTTTTTTGGAACGTAGCCGCACACCGCAGGGGGCAGGGTGATGGAGCCCGGCAACTGGTTGTGTTCGGACAGAAGCATGATCGAGCGAGGCGCATAGGCATGCATCGCCGCGTCTATCAGATGGTTGGTGTCTTCAGCTGGCGAGATCGATAGAAGCACGAGGTCGATGTCGCGCGAATCTTGGCTGGAGTCGAACAGGCTACCGTAGTCGGCGCCTTCTATTTTGACGTCGGGGACGACGTTGGCGATGAGTTGCAGGAGACCCAGTCGGAGTATTGCATGTGGCTCCACTACTTTGATAATGGTCATGCTTGTCTTCCTACGTGCGACGTTGCATTTTCGAAGGGGTGGTTCCGCGTCTGCCCGGTTTGGCGCACAAGCATCCTGCCGTTCGCAGCAGACGGCTGTTGCACGTGGGACGTTTCTGTACTGGGCGGCCCAGCACGCGTGTTTCCCCTCTTATGGGCCGTATTATTTCGGCCTTTTCAGCGACGTCAATAATTTAAATGAATTGATATACGTAAGTAAATGAATACATTGAAAATTATATGCAACAAAATAATACAACGTTTGTGCAAAATAGTCACTTGCTTGCAGCTGGTCTTTGGGTCGAGCAATCGAATTCGTAGCGCTTCTCGGCGCCCTTGCTTTCCGTCAGGACAAGTTCGATCAGGCACTCTCCCGAAGACTGGCTGATGGCCAACCGGGGCAGGGCCACCGCCGTGCCGGCCGGCACAGTCAGCGCGCCGCCCTGGCTGACGCGGCTGCTGCCGCCGCCGTTGACTACGGTGGTGCGCAGCAGATAGCGCAGATTGGTGGAATGGCTGCTCTGCACATAAGGAACAATCACTCCCGGACGGGGCTGGGCTTGTGTTTCGAGCCATACCTGCAGGTCGGTGTCGGCGTTCATGTTGCGAGTCCTCGTGGCGTGGGCCGCGCGGTAGCGCGTCCGGGTTGTCGGGCCGGCGGGGCCGGCGGCGCTGCAAGGCCCGGTTTCTGCCGTGCATCGCCGCGCGGTCCGCCGTGTCGGTCGTCAGCGCTGCTGGATGACTCCGACGTTGTGGGAGCCCACTTGCGTGAGCGTGGCTGTATGGCCCGAGTTGGCCTGCAGGATGACCGCCTCGTTGCGATAGCCGTTCTGGTTGATGGTCGCGTTCAGAGCGCTGCCTTCCTGACGGATATAACCATCGTTGCCATGCCCGGTCTGGGTGAGACGGGCCACCACCCAGCTCCCGGAGCCTTTTTGGTACACCCCGGCCAGGTTGTCGACGCCGCCCTGGTTGATGACTGCGTCGGTGTTGCTGCCGCGCTGGGTGACCCATGCGGTGTTGTCCCAGCCCCAGTTCTGATTGATGGTGGCGTTCTGGTTGTTGCCGGGCACGGTATGGAACCAGTAGCTGGATCCGCTTTGGTCGATCGTGGCATCGCCCGCGTTGGCCGTCTGGGTGATGACGGCATTGGAATTGTTCACGTCCTGCTGAATGACCACGGCGTCGTTGCCGTAACCGTTCACCGTGATGGACGCGGTGGCGCCGTTGTTGTCGTATTGCTCGATCGACGAATCGTTCCACGAGCCGGTCTGGGAAATCGTCGCGGTATCGGCCAGCGCAGAGCCCGCGCCGAACACCAAGCCGATGCCCAGGGCAAGAGCGGATAGTTTGAAAGTCATAGTGTTTCTCCTCATGATGAAGACCGGGAATACTTCACGGCACCCGGCGGTCTCCAGAACCGGGCCCGATCACAACTCGGTCCGCCTCATTCAACGCGGTCGGTCGCCGTCGCGGTGGAAGCCGCGACGGTCGGAGCCTGCGCGGCATCGAGCGGTTGGGCGTAATTGGCCTCGGCGTGCAGATAGTTCTGAATGATCGGCGAGTTCCAGTCGTCGGGGTTTTTCAGGGCCCAGTTGCTGTCCTTCAATCCCTGCACCGTCAGGTGCACCACGGCGGCCTCGATGGCTTCCTTGACGCACAGCTGGGCCGGTTCGTTCTGGGTGATGCCGCCTTCTATTTCAAGCAGATCCTTGAAGTTGACGAACTTGAAGACGCTGGGTCTGACTTCGTAGGAAAAAATCGTCTTGGTGGTGGACACGGTCTGCAGCACGCGGCCGGTGCGGATGTCCACGCTGCGCAGACCCACCGTCACCTGGTCCATACGGTATTGCGTGGACAGGCCTATGCCAAGAAAACGCGCCCCGGCTCCTCCCGTTCTGATGTTGCTTTCGTAGGAGATGATGCCGCCGTCTATCAATATGGAGGCCGGCATCAGGGCGGGAATGCTGATCTGAGGCGTATTCTTGTCCTGCGAACCGTCCAGGGCGCGCACGATGCGCCGCTCGGTCAGCAATTCCTGCAGGCTTTCACGCTCGACAGGGGTGAACCAGCCCGAATCCTTCAGTGCCTTGACGAGCATGGAGGCGGCGCCCTGCGTCACCGAGGTGGAGAAGGAGCTGTCGGGCGAAGGCTTGTACTGGCCGGTCTGGTCGCGAAAGCCATAGACCGCCACCACGATCCTGCCCTTGGGCTCGGGCAGCTTGAGCAGATCATGGGTGGAGGGCGTGGCAGGCGTCAGCTGGGCCGCGTTGCCGACGTCCACCGGTTCACGGTAGGACGCGCAAGCGGTCAGCGCCCCGCAAGCGGCGATCAGGATGCCGGCCCTCAGGCCGCGGAGCGGATGCACGGCGTTCGTGCGGCGGGCGGGCGCTTTCATTGTCCCACCTGGAAAGTGGTTGAGCCGCCCGTCACCTTGTCGATCGTCGTGATCGACAGCAGGCCGCCACCGATATCGACGATGTTGATGGTGAAATTGTCGGTCTCCAGGTTGCCCGGAATCAGCTTGCCGTCCTCTCCCACGATGCGCGAGGTGGCCGAAGCGGCCAGGCGGCCGAGGATGGAGCGTTCGAGCGTGTCCTGGAATATCTGCAGGGGCGACTGCTGGGAGTTGCCGTACAGCTCGTCATCGGCGTCCGGATCGGTATGCTTGTTGGTCGCCAGCGCCGAATTGAGCAGCACGGGCCCGTTCAGCGGGCTGCCGCCGAAGGACGGATTGAGCGGAAAGTACACCAGCTCGGTGGCGCAGGCCGTTGGGCCGGCAAGCGCGGCGGCCAACGCCGCTGCGGCATATAGCGCCGCGCCGCGTGGTTTGCGTGTGGTTTTCATTTAGAGCTCCTCTTCTCCAAGGTCCTGACTTTGAACCAGCATCCGCTGGATGTCGCTGTTGACCACGTTCTCGTAGACGAGTTCGGCGGCTTGTTCGCCGATCTCCTTGGCCGCTTGCCGGGCGGGCGACAGAAACATGTGGAATACCCGTCCCTGGCGGTACTGCACCCAGATTTCGCTCCCCCAGCGTGCCGAAGGGCGTTCATATACGGAGATCGAATAGCGGTGGTCGCCGTCCTTTTCGCGCCAGGCCCGGGCGAAGTACCGGTAGAAGTCGTTGCCCAGGACCGTGACCGTACGGTTCACCACGATGCCGCCGAGGGGGTCGTCCAGCACGCTTTTCTCAGGCTTGGAATGCAGCAGGTCGCTGTCCAGCTGAGCGCTAGCCGCATAGGCCGCCACCCAGCTGAGGGCCAGCAGCGCCGCCTGACAATGCTTGATCCAGCGAGTCATTTCCTGCCCCCTCTCGCGTTTACAAAAGAAAGGTGTTATTACTTGTGGAAACCGTATGTTCATAATAAAGAGCCACTTGCCTACGGACATGAGACGTATGCCCTATGCGGCGGCAGCCATACGGCCTACGTCTTTTCCGCCGCGCAAGCCGGCCCGGCGGCCTACGCCGAAAGGCGTATTGCGGAGGTGTCGGCGCTTTCCCAGCGGCTGATTTCCCCGTCTTCGGCGTGGTGTATGACCAGCAGCCGGCTGAGCCGGATGTCTTCCAGCTGGGCTCCCGACAGCGCAAAGCGCTCGGCCTGCGACACGTCGTCCATCGGCACGCGCGACTGCGGTGCGCTGCGGGTCAGGCGCTTGCGATAAGTGCCCCACAGCATCAGCAGCAGCGCGTTGATGGCTGCGATCGTCACGTACAGCAGCAATACCAGCGTGGTGGATGCCGGCTGGCCCATCACCGAAAATTCGAGACTATGGTCGGTGCCGTTCGCGACCGAGATCAGCCCGGCGGTGATCAGGTAGCTGAAAGCCAGCCAGCCCGCGCAGGTAAGCAGGGTATCGAGCAGTAAAATGGTACGGGGACGTTGGGTACGGATGATGGGCGTCATGACAACTCCTTGATGCCGCGATCCGGACTGGTCCACCGGGCGCGCCGGCGGCGGATGCGCAGCATGACTTTTGGAAAACTAACGAGGGTGGTGCACAGGTTGATGAGCCAGTACACGAATGGATACCAGACAATCCAAAAGAGGGAACGGGAGATATTGGGCTCGTAGCGCCGTTCGATGAAGACGCTGATCCCGAACTGCAGCAGGCAGGTCACGGCCAGCACCATGCCTGTGAAAGAGGGCGGCCATACGCGCGATACTCGCAAGGCCGGGTCCATGTCGACGAACTGCCCGACGACCCACAGCACGATCGTCATGGCCATGGCAAAAGCCCAGATGGTCGACAGCATGAACTCGATCATCAGAGGCCAGAGGCGCCGGTGCCGCCAGCTCCATAGCAGCGAAATATTCTTCAGCAGGACTTCGGCGCCGCCCTGCGCCCAGCGCAGGCGCTGCTTCCAGAGGCCGCGCAGGGTTTCGGGCATCAGTATCCAGCACAGCGCGCGCGGCTCGAAGAAGACCAGCCATTGATTGCGCTGCAGCTTCCAGGTGATGTCGATGTCCTCGGTGATCATGTCCAGGCTCCAGTAGCCGACGTCGTCCAGCGCCCGCCGCCGGAAGGCGGTGACCACGCCCGAAACGCTGAAGATCTGGCCATAGACGCGCTGTGTGCGCTTGATCAGTCCGATGATGGAAGAGAACTCGCCCACCTGTATGCGGCCCACCAGGGTCGAGCGCGTGCGGATGCGCGGATTGCCCGTCACGGCGCCCACGCGCGGCCGCCCCAGCATGGGCGCCACGAGGTAGGCCACCGCGTCCGGCTCGAGCATGGCGTCGCCGTCGATGCAGACGATGTACTCGCCGCGCGCCGCCATCGCACCCATGCGCAGCGCCATGGCCTTGCCCTGGTTGCGGGCCAGATGAATGATGCGCAGCGTCGGATGCAGGGCGGCGAGTTCGTCGAACATCTGGGCCGTGCTGTCGGTGGAGCCGTCGTTCACCGCGATGACTTCGATGTGGCCATAGCGCTGTCCGAGCGCGGCAAGAATGGCTTCCCCGCCGTGGGATGCTTCGTTGTAGCAGGGAATCACGATGGTGATGAGAGGGTTGCCGGGCAGCACCGGCGCGATCTTGCCCGGCGCCCATGGCCAGCGCTTTTCCCACACCAGCCAGAAGTACAGCCCGCCGGCCATCCAGATGCCCGCCATGAAGAGCGGATAAAAGAACACGAAGCTCAGCAGCACGGTGGTCGTCAGTGCAAAGGTCAGGCCGATCGGGATGCCGATGGCGATGCACAGGATCAGCAGGGCGGTCAGACGGACTCTCATTGGAAGGGATGCCAATTGTTGGAAAGGAAGGGCCGGATGACTTCCAGGCGCGGTTCGTCCTGCACGAAGTCGTCGGGGTAGTAGCCCAGATTGCGGGCGCCATTCAATTGCAGCCATTGCATCCATTCGGCGAGCAGGGCGGAATCGATATGGCCGCCGTCCGATCCGTCCGGGTTCTCGCGCCAGTCCCGCGCCTGCAGCTCGAAAATGGTGCGATCCAGCGCGCCGGGACGCCGGGCCACTTCCTCGACCATGCGCTTCAGCCAGCCCTTGCTGTCTCGGGCCGACACGCCTTCCATCCAGGGCATGGCCATGGGCGCGGTCCAATCGTAGGCAGTCAGAAAATCATCCAGGTTCTGAGCGAACCAGGCCTCGCTTTTCGGATCGACCACGGGCGAGGCGAACATGTTGCGGGCGGTCTCGACCTGCGGTCCGCGCAGCGCGCGCACATGCTGGGCCAGGGTCTCGGTGAAGTCGACCAGTTGGCGGCTCTTGAAGCGCGTCCAGCGCTGCAGGGTCGCCGGGTCCGAGCGTATCTGTTCGATCGAGTCGCCCAGGCCCGCGGCGCGGTAGGCGGCCAGGGCCGAGGGACTGGCGTCCTCGAAGTCGGAAAGCAGGGCATCGTCGTGAAACAGGATGCCGGCAAAGATCGCATTGCGCGACAGGTCTTCGTAGAGATCGATGATCTGCTGCCGGGCCCGCGGGTCGAAGGGCGAAAGCCGCTGATACTGGTCGGGATCCACGCGCGCCTGCCCGTCCTCCGGATACCAGCGGGTGACTCTTTCCAGCTCAGGGTCCAGCTGGAAGCTCAGTACGGGCATCCAGGCGAATACCTCGACGAACGCGCGGCTGCGTAACTGCCAGGCTGCGCGATTGAACAGGTCTGCCCGCATGGGCAGGTGGCGATTGGGGAAATAAACCTCGCGCACCAGGCCGTCTCCGCTGGGGTCGGCGAAGGCCTGCAGGAAGACGGCGCTGATGCCCATGTTGGCTACGCGCTGCACGAGCTTGCCCAGATTGCGTTCCATCTGCTCGGGATCGTCGTCGTAGACATAGTCCAGGTCGACATGGGCGATACGCATTTCAGGCGCGTCCTCCATGCCGATGACGGTCTGGGCGAAGGTCTGAAGCGTGGGATCGGCGGACACCAGCAGCCGCGGCATGCTCATGATGTCGTCGAGAGAGGCCAGCCTATTGCTCAGGTTCAGAGCCATCTGATAGCCGTTTTCCTGCACGATCTTGAGCGCGGGGCCGCTCGCTTCGCCATAGGGCCACACCCACACCCTCGGCTTCTTGCCGGTCGCGCGCCTGATTTTTTCGGTGATGCGCTGGACGTCGCGGCGCACGCGGTCTTCGTAGGCCGCGTCGCTTTCATAGCTGCTGCTGGCGGCGTCATAGGCGCGCGCCGCGGCGGCGGGCTGCAGATTGCCCTGGGGATTGGCCACGATGCCGTAGTGCAGGGCATCGGTGTGCGCGCCGATCTCCACCAGACCCGACCGCGCGATCTCGGTCACCTGTTCCCAGGTCAGAAAGCGGCTGCGCTCCACCATCTTGCCTCCGAAATCGACGCTGCTGTCGTCGGGCGTGTCGACCCACGAGCCGACGGGCGCCAGGACGGCGGGCCATTGAAAGGCACGCAGCAGCGGCAGAACACGGGTGTAGAAGCTGCGGTAGCCGTCGTCGAAGGTCAGCAATACAGCCTGATCGGGCAGGGGCGGCCCGCCGCGCTTGGCCGCCAGGATCTGGTCGACGGAGACGGGCTGATAGCCGTTGTCGCGCAGCCAGGAAAACTGCTCGACCAGATGATCGGTGCGCACGGACACGAAGGACTGGTCGGGGTCTTCGTCCTCGACGTCGTGATAGGCCAGTACCAGATAGTGGTTGCGCGGCCATGGCTGCTCCGATTTTTCCAAGGGGCGTTGTTCGGGGGGGACGAAGGCCGGGCGCTGACCCGCGCAGCCCGCCATGGCGAGCAGGGCGCAGAACATGAAGGCGAGGCAGGACAGACGGGTCGAATAGGCAGCCATCTCGTGTCTCAGAATCGAAGTTGAAGGTCGAACATGATGCGGGCCTCGCGTTCGCGCACGCCGTCGTAGGGACGGCTGATGCCGGCGATGCTGATGCCCGCTTCGAGTTTTTCGTCGAAGCGCACCCGAATTCCGTAACCGGCCGTGGCGATGGCTCCGGACCCGTATCCGCGTTGCGAGTAGATGCCCGCGCCCAGCATGAAGCGATGTTCCAGCACCGTGTCGTAGCGCCGGTACAGCGTGTGTGTCAGGGATAGAGAGGGCAGGACCGACAGGTCGGCGCGCGGATTGAAATAGGGCGTTTCCTGATGCGTGTTATGCGAAGCCGAAACTTCCAGGTGGCCATCGAGCTTGAGGTGCGGCGCGGTGTACAGCCGCTCGCGGCCGGCCACGGCGCCTTCGATGCGGCGGTTGCCGTCGCTGAAGCGAGAAGGCGAGAGCGTCAGGCTCCATTCCCGCCGTTCGTTGGCCCGCCACCGGACGTAGGCGTCCAGGCGGTTGGAGGTGATGTCGTTGGCCAGCGCCTTCAAGGGGGTCTCGCGCGAACGGAAGGCTACCTGGCCGCCTATCTGCCACTGGTCGCTCAAGTCGTAGGCGCCTTGTATGCGCGCTCCGATCTTGGCGCCCTGGCCGTAGTGGTTGGAAGACACTTCCGCCTCGGCGGTCAGGCCCCGGCTGCGCCATTCGGCGCCGGCCCGGAACCAGTGGTAGTCGGCGTCGTATTCGTCGAAATCGGCTTTCGCCAGGCCGCCGCCGGCAAAGCCGCGCCAGTTGTAGCCTATGGGCGGTGTGTAGACGACGGTGTCCACTCCCAGATCGCGATTGCCGGCCACCGGATTGTCCGACGCCAGTCCGCGCGTCGCCGAAATGCGCAACTCGGCGCGGTTGTGGCGTTCCCAGTCCCGCGCCAACTGACGCACGTGGGCGTTCTCCGGAAAGCGCGCGTTGACGTCCGAGATCAGTATCTCGGCCTGCCTCCACTCCTGCAGGCTCATGGCCGTCTTGCCCTGTTCCGACACCACGGCCATGGAGCGGGGCGTATGGGTTTCGGCGATTTTCAGTTCCTGCTCCGCGCGACGCGGCCATCCCCGCGCCAGGTAGACCTGGGCCAGTGAACTGCGCAAGCCGGAGTGTCCCGGCGCGCGGGCCACCATCTGCTCCAGGCGTCGCTGTGCTTCTTCGGCGTCGTCCGCGTAGTGGTAGCCCAAGGCCGCATATTGGCTGGCTTCCAGATTCAGATCGTTGGGCTCGGGCAGCGGCGTGCCTTTCAGATAGAGCCAGGCGGGCTGTTCCTGCAGGGCGTCCGCCATCACTGTGTGCGCGTCGTCGAAGCGCTCCGATTCCACGAAGGAGTAGAAGAGGCCGGACTGGTGGCTCAGCCGCACCGCCGGGTCCACCGACGCGGCGCGTTCCGCATTGAGAATCTGCAAATACAATTCGGCCGCTTTCTCGGGCTGGCGCATGTCGAGATAGGCGTCCGCGACATGTCCCAGGGCGTACTGGGGCACGGCCACGCCCTCGGCCTGCAGGCTCTCGTATTCGCGCACCACGTCGCTCATGCGGGCTCGCGAATGCAGGGCGATGAGCCGGTCTACGCGCGCCCGCTGCGCCTGGGCCTGGGCGTTTCCGGCCTGAGCCGGCTGAGGCGCCCCGGTGTCTTCTTGCAACAGCGCGTCGTAGGCCTGCAGCGCCTCGTCCGCCACGGCGTAGCGCGTGGACTCCTGCCGCGACGGCCGCGAGGACAGCCGCGTCAGTTCGGCGGCGCGGTCGCCTTCCAGCGCGCGCAGCCGGGCCGGCGGAAAAAGTTCGGGGTGCGCGCGCGCCGTCTGCAGTGCGGTATCGGCAAGGCCGGCGGCCGTCAAGGCGTCGACGTATTCCTCTACCACGCTGGCGTTTGCCGGCGCCAGCGCATACGCTTTGGAGGCGGCTTCCAGGGCGGCATAGGGCTGATGGTTGAGCCTGTGCGCGTAGCTCAGCACGAGAAGGCTGGATGCGTCGCGAGGAGACCGCCGCACCTGTCCGACGGCCATGTCGAGGGCCGCGCGGGCGTCTCCCGAGTCGGCCAGCACCAGTGTTTCTCCCAGGCGGAAATCCGCATCCCGGGGAAAGCGGCGCATGCCCTCGCGATACAGCGACAGGGACTCGGACCATTGGCGATCGTCCCGATAGGCCCGCGCCACGGCGGCCAGGGCGGCGCGCGGCAAGGGCAGGGCTTCGGAAGGCAGGGCCCGGTACAAGCGGATCACTTCCTCATGGCGACCCGCCCAGCCGGCGACGATCAATTGATCGTGCTTGATGCGGGCGTCCTTCGGATGGAGCCGGGCCTGCTCGGCCAACTGTTCCAGCGCCCAGGCATGACGACCGGCGCGAGCTTCTTCGATCACATGGCGGTATTCTTGGCTTGTCGTGCTGGTCTTGGCCTGGGCCGCGTTGGCCGCGGCGAGTACCAGCAGAAAGACCGCGCCGTGCAGCAAGCCGGCGCGCAATGCCGCTGGCCGTGCCGCCGATGGCAGAATGTTGTGGTTTCGGACGGCACGGCGCATTGGCTTATTCCCCTCATGTTCAAACCCCTGGCGAAAATGTTAGACAAAGTGCAACAGCGGGGCATGAGCCGTATGGCGGACCGCATGCGAGAAGAAAGACTTAAGCCAAGTGAAGGGGGCCGAAAGAACGCTTACACGGCAAAAAAATCTGTGCTAGAATTTCGTTCTTTACTTCTTAGCCATACGCATTGACTGCGCTTTAACTTGCTCAAATAGCAAAAAGCGCAAAAAGCGGGTAATAACGAGAAGTAAGCAGTAGATGTGGGGCAGTAGGCCTGCATAAGCGGTAAATTCAAGCGGTAAATTCGGGGCGTAGCGCAGCCTGGTAGCGCACTTGCATGGGGTGCAAGGGGTCGAGTGTTCGAATCACTCCGTCCCGACCAAAATTCTCCAAAAAGGGGCAAGACCTTGGGTCTTGCCCCTTTTCTTTTGCCCGGGTTTTTTGTGCGCGGCTGCGGATGTTACCCTGTAAGGGAAAGTACGGGGAAACTGCGGCGGCGGCGCCGTTGCAGCCGTTTTGACGAAAGAAGAAGGAGATAAGTATTGAATTGTCGCAACGGTGAGGGCGCCTTTGCCGTCCTGGTGCAGAATCTGCTGCTGTGCATAGTGTTTCTCGGTCTTTTCGCGCTGACGCCCATGGCTCTGGCGCAGCAGTCGGCCTCTTCGGCCGAGCCGGCGGATTCGACGCCGGCGCAGGCCGAGACTTCGTCTACCTCTTCCGCAGGCCCCGCCACCGGCGCGGCCGTACCTTCCTATGCGGCCTTGGCCGACCTGCTCGAGAATGAGCGGTCGCGGCAGGCCCTGATCGCACAATTGCGTGAACTGGCCGGGGAAACGACCGGCAATACCTCCTCCGCGCAAGGCGAAGCCGCGGGACCTGCGGCCGAACGGCAAGGCGCGAGCGGCGATGCCGCGGCGGACCAGCGCGACGAAGACCCGCTGCGCGGCACGGCCGGCGCACTGCAGGGGTTCGCGGCCGGCCTGGCCCAGGACTTCTCGCAGACGGCGGTCATGCTGCGCGGGCTCTTCGCCGGCGAGGGCATCCATGGCATGACGGCCGAACAATGGCGGTCGCGCCTCTTGAATCTCGCGCTGGTCGTCGCCGCCACCCTGGTCGCGTTTGCCGTCTTCAGGCTCATTGCCCAGTGGTTCTTCAGGCGTCTGGACGCATGGGTCAGGTCCAGCCAGGCAGAGAAGCCGCTCAGCTCCTCACACGGGCGGCGGGCCGTGCGCCTGACGCCGCGTGTGGGCGCCATCGTCGGCGCGCTGGCCATCGATGCCGGCGCCATTCTGTTGGCCGCCCTGGTGGGCTACGGCCTGGCCTTGTTCATCCAGGAGCAATGGCGCACGTCCATCCTGCTGGCCCTGATCTTCGTCAGCGCCTTCGTGGCCGTCGAATTTGCACGTTCGCTGTGCCGGGCCGTGTTTTCCGAGCGCCACCCCCATCTGCGCCTGTGGCACATGGACGACGCCCAGGCCAGATACTGGAGCGCCTGGCTGCAGCGCATCATCAGCATCACGGGTTACGGCATGCTGGTCGCGGTGCCCGTCGTCCAGCAGATGCTGACGCCGTCGGTGGGCCAGCTTGCCGGGCTGTTCATCATGCTGGGAGTCTACATATACGCCGTGAGGGTGATCTGGACCAACCGGCATGACGTGCGCGGCCGCCTCGAGCAGCGCGCCGAATCGGCCTCCAACGCCTTTTTCTCCACTCTGTACCGGATTGCCGGCAGGCTGTGGCATTGGGTCGGCCTGGCGTATTTCACCGCCTTGCTGATCGCCACGCAAGTCGATCAGCAGGACGCGCTGCCCTTCATGGCGCAGGCGACGCTGCGCACCTTGATCGTGGCGGGCGTGGCGACAGTGCTGGCCGCCGCGCTTTCTTCATTGCTGACGCGCCGCATCACGCTTTCGTCCGACCTGCGCAGACGCCTTCCCTTGCTGGAGCAACGTCTGAACTCTTACGTGCCGGGCGCCATACGCCTGTTGCGCGGCGTCATCCTCGTGATCGCCTTGCTGCTGGTGCTGGATGCATGGCACGCCTTCAACTTGAGCGAATGGCTTTATTCTCCCGAAGGGCGCAACGCCATCGCCACCGTGGTGCACGTGGCGGTAATACTCCTGTTCGCCATGGGGGTCTGGACGGTGGTGGCCAGCATTATCGAAAGCCGGCTCAACGACGACAGTTCCTCGGGACGCACGACGGAAAGACAGAAGACGCTGCTGTCCCTTTTCCGCAGCGCAGCGCTGGCCGTCATCGTCACCATGACGGTGCTGGTCGTGCTGTCGCAGATAGGCGTGAATATCGGCCCCTTGATCGCAGGCGCGGGCGTTGTCGGCCTGGCTATCGGTTTCGGCGCCCAAAAGCTGGTCCAGGATGTGATCACGGGCGTGTTCATCCAGCTTGAAAACGGCATGAACCACAACGACGTGGTCGAAGTGGCCGGCATCTTCGGCACGGTCGAGAAAATCACCATCCGCTCGGTGGGCATACGCACGCTCGACGGCGGCTATCATCTGATTCCGTTCTCGGCCATCGACAAGGTGTCCAACCATATGCGCGACTTCGGCTACCACTATGGCGAATATGCCATCGCCTATGGCGCCGACGTGGACGAAGCCGTCCGCCATCTGCATGCGGCGTTCGACGAGTTCATGCAGGACCCCGAGCTGGCCGGCATGGTGCTGGACAACATCGAGATTCCCGGCGTGACCTCGCTGCACGAGCGGGGCTACAACATCCGCGTGCTGATCAAGACGGTGCCCGGCATGCAATGGCCGGTGCAGCGCGGCTTCAACCGCCTGGTGCGCAAGCGTTTCGCCGAGGTCGGCATCGACCTGCCGTATCCCCAGACCGTACTGCATTTCGCCAAGCCGCAGCCCGGGGATGCCGAAGGGCTGGTGCTGCAGCAGGCGCCGGAGGAGCCTCGCCCAGAAGCGGAGCCGGGCTCATCCGAGGCGCATGCGCAAAGCGGCGAAAATGTCGGACCGGCCCGGCCGGCCTCCGGCTCCAATCCCGGCCCGCTGGGGCCCGCGCCCAGCGGGCCTGATACGGGCGACGTTCCCGATTCGGGCCGCTGACCGGCTGCTGGGTGTCAACAGGCCCTAGCCCACCTGGAAGGGAGCTTCCGGGTGGCGCACGCGGCTGGCGCGCTGGGTGCTCAGGCTGTATATGAGCGTGAGCGGACCCAGCCGCCCGACGAACATCAGTACGATCAACAGCAGATGACTGGGCGCCGAAAGGCTGGGCGTGAGATCGCGCGTGGCGCCTGTGGTGCTCAGGGCCGAGACGACTTCGAAGAGAATGTCCAGGAAGCGCGCTTTCTCGATGATGCACATCAGCAGGGTGGCCACGAAGGCCAGTGCGCCGGTCACCAGCAGCAGGGCCAGCGATTTCTGCACGGTGTCGGGCGCGATGGTGCGCCGTAGCAGCACGATTTCGCGGTGGCCGCGTATGTACGACCAGGCGGCCGCCAGCAGAACGACGAAAGTGCCGACCTTGATGCCGCTGGCGGTGCTCAGCGAACCTCCGCCGATGAACATCAGCAGCATCAGCACCAGGGTGGTCTCGTCCTGCAGATGGACCAGGTCGATGCTGTGGAAGCCGGCGGTGCGCGAGGCGACGCTTTGCAGCCAGGCGGTCAGGGCCTGGGCATGCATGGGCAGGGCGCCCAGCGTGTGGGGATTGCCGTGCTCCAAGGCCCAGATCAGCAAGAAGCCGAACACGTTCAGCAGCAGCGTGGCCAGCAGGATGATGCGGGTATAGGAGGTAAGCAAACCCCATTTGCGCTTGGTCCGGACGTCGTTCACCACCGAGAAGCCGATGCCGCCCAGGATGATGAGAGCGGTCGTGGCCAGAATGGTGATGGGGTCGCCCAGATAGCGGCCCATCGCCGTGCCCGGCAGCGCCATGCCGCCATTGTTGAAGGCCATGATGGTGTGAAACACGGCCTGGGCCAGGGCCTGCAGGAAGCCGGTGCCGGGCAGCCACCATGCCGTCAGCACCAGGATGCCCATGAGCTCGATGGCCGCGCTCAGCTTGAATACGACGAAGGCCGTGGCCCGGATCTTGGACACGCTGGTCTGGTTGAAGGCCTCCAGCGCCACGGCCTGGTACTGCAGGGCCACCTTCTTGCCCAGGGACATGGCGGCCACCACCGCGAAGGTGACGAAGCCCAGGCCGCCGATCTGCACCAGGGCGGCCACGACCGCATAGCCGAACGGCTGTAGATGCGTATCGGCGTCGAGGATGCTGAGGCCGGTGACCGTGACCGCCGAGGTGGCCGTGAACAGGGCGGTGAAGAAGCCCAGGGGCTTGTCGGCGGCGAAGGGCAGGCACAGCAGGCCGGCGCCCAGCACGATGAGCAGCATGAATCCGCCGGCCAGCACCATGGGCGGACTGGCGCGGAACACGCCGCCGGTGCGCAGCTTCTTGTACGGGCCGCGGCCGGGCCAGAGCTTGAAAAGACGCATCTGCGATCCTGTGGCCCTAGGCCAGTTTGGGAGCGATGGCCTTGAGCGCGTTCAACTGGCCCAGCAGCACCAGCACGTCGTTGCCGTGGACTTCGAACTCCATGGGCGGATGGACGGTGATGTCGGCGCGCCGCTTGACCATCAGCACATGGAGGGGCGAGGGGGTGTCGCGCAGAAAGCGACCGATGGGCGCGCCGTCGAGCTGCTCGCTGACGTGGATCTCGACGATGAATTCGCCGTTGCCCAGCGAGATGTAGTCCTCGACCATGGGATAGCTGAGGGCCTGGGCGATGCGTATGCCCATTTCTTCTTCGGGATGGATGATGCGGTCGACGCCCAGCTTGTTCAGGATAAGGTGGTGGGCATGCGACGAGGCCTTCACCCAGATGGTTTTGACGCCCAGGCTTTTGAGATGGACGACGCACAGCAGGCTGGTCTGGATGTCGGTGCCCACGGCCACCAGCACAACGTCGTAATTGTCGACACCGAGTTCTTCCAGGGCGTGCTTGTCGGTGACATCGGCGATGACGGCCCGGGTGAGCTCATCCGCGTACTTGGCCACCAGCTTGTTGTCCATATCGACGCCGAGCACGGAATGCCCCAGCTTGATGAGTTCCTGAGAGGCCGCCGAACCAAATCGGCCCAGCCCCATAACGGCAAATTGCGCCATGTTTTTACTGCCTGAAAGTGGTTTGAGCGAGTATATCCGGTCGAACTATGTTAATTTTATGAGTACTAGGGTTTACCTTAATACAAATTTCGTCATGACCAGTTTGTTTGAACCCGTCCGATTGGGCGCCGTGTCCCTGAAGAACCGCATCGTGATGGCGCCCCTGACGCGCACGCGCGCCGCGCCGGGACGCATACCCAATGAATTGATGCGGCAGTACTATTGCCAGCGCGCCAGCGCCGGCCTGATCGTGACCGAGGCCACTTCGATTTCGCCGCAGGGCGTGGGCTATCCCAACACGCCCGGCGTATGGTGCCATGCGCACGTCGAAGGCTGGAAAAAGATTACCCAGGCGGTGCATGACAAGGGCGGCAAGATATTCCTGCAGCTCTGGCATGTGGGGCGTGTTTCCGACCCCGAGCATCTGAACGGCGAGATTCCGGTCGCGCCCAGCGCCATCGCCTGCGAGGGCCACGTGAGCCTGTTGCGTCCCAAGCGCGAGTACGTCGTGCCCAGGGCGCTGCAAACCGACGAGATCCGTGGCGTGATCGCCGATTTCGCCCAGGCGGCGCGCAACGCCAAAGAGGCGGGCTTCGACGGGGTCGAAGTGCATGCCGCCAACGGCTATCTGATCGACCAATTCCTGCACGACGGCTCCAACCAGCGCACGGACGAATACGGCGGCTCGGTGCAGAACCGCGTCCGCCTCCTGCTCGAGATAGTCGATGCCTGCGTGGGCATCTGGTGCGCCGATCGGGTGGGGGTGCATTTATCCCCCCGCGGCGACACGCATTCCATGAACGATTCCAACCCCGAGGCGCTTTTCAGCTATGTGGCCGAGCGGCTCGGCCAGCGCAAGCTGGCTTTCCTGTTCGTGCGTGAATCGGCCGGGCCGGACAGCCTGCTGACGGACATCAAGCGCCTGTTCGGCGGACCGGTCATCGCCAACGAAGGACACGATCTGCAAAGCGCCCAGCGGCTGCTTGACGAGGGCCGTGCCGATGCCGTGGCGTTCGGCAAAGCCTTTATCGCCAATCCCGATCTGGTGCGCCGCCTGCGCGAAGACTTGCCTCTGAACACCTGGGATCCCGCCACTTTCTACGGAGACGGCCCCAAGGGCTATACCGACTATCCCTGCGTGTCCGCCTGTAGCACCTCCGCGCTGTCCGCATAGGGCCTGTTGACACCGACTAGGACGCTGGCCTGTGGGCCGCCGGGGGCGTATGATTCGGACAGTATCATCAGGCGGAGAAACACCATGAAGGCATGGACGACGGTTCTGGCGACGAGCCTGCTTGCAGGATGCGCCCTGGGTATACAGACTGACGGCAGTTCGCCCAGCGTGACGTACACGGTGCCTTACAGCTACCAGGTCGTCTATATGCGGGCCGCGCACCAGGCCAACGAGTGCCAGTACGGAAACAGCGAGGTCAAGGTGCAGAGCCGCATCGACCCGGCCATGAACACCGGCGTCGTGTCGGTGCTTGATCCCATCACCGGCGTGGAAATGGCGCGCACCAGCCTGAAGGCGGTCGATGCCAGGCATACCGAGGTGGTGCAAATCGTTTCCGGGCGGGGTTCATGGAACCAGGACGTGCTCAACGCCATGCAGCAGTCCATCCGCATGGACGCTTCGGTATGCCACGTGTATAAATGAATGCGGCCGTCCGCGCGGGCAATGACAGCGCGCCGGCGGGGCCGTGCCCCGTAAAATCCGTACATCGCCCGGCCGGCGGCATGCCGCCGGTTTTTTAACGCTCAATCCGCCGCGCGCTTGCGCCGCACGATCTTGAAGGTGGCGCTGGCCGTGGCCAGCAGCGTGCCCTCTTCGTCGCGGGCCTGGCCTTCGCAAAAGGCCAGCGAGGCCCCGATGCGCAGGCAGCGCGCCTCGAAGATCACGGTGCCCCGGGCGGGCGCCAGGAAATGCGTGGTCATATCGATGGTGGCCATGCCGGTGCCGGGCTCGTGGGCGCGCGCGGCGGCGCTCAAGGTGAAATCCAGCGCGCTCATCAATGCCCCTCCATGTACGTCGCCCCGGCTGTTGGCCAGGTCGGGCCGGTGGGGCATGCGGGTGCGGGCCAGCTCGGTCGTCAGGTGTTCGGGCACCAGTCCGATGGACGCCATGAACGGAATGCTCAGCCCGAAGTAGTCGGGCGAATCTTCTTGCGCCGGGCCGGAAGGGCTCGAGGTACGGGGGCTCATGGGTTGAGCCGCGCCTTGACCTTTGCGGATACGGCGGACATGTCGGCCTTGCCGGCCAATGCCGCCTTGACCAGACCCATGACCTTGCCCATGGCGGCGGGGCCGCTCGCGCCTTCGGCGCCGACCTGGGAAATGGCCTGCTCGATGGCGGCGTCCACTTGCTCGGGACTGGCCTGTTCGGGCAGGAATTCCTGCAGCACCTGCAGCTCGGCTTTTTCCTGCTCGGCGGTTTCGGTACGGCCGGCCTGCTCGAACGCGGCGATGGACTCACGGCGCTGCTTGACCTGTTTCTCGATGATGGCGGTCACTTCGGCGTCGTCCAGCTCGCGTCTTTCGTCGACTTCTTTTTGTTTGATGGCGGCTTGAAGAAAGCGCAGCGTGGCGAGGCGCTCGCTTTGCTTGGCGCGCATGGCCGCTTTGACGGCGTCGCTCAGTTGGGGCTTGAGCGTGTTGCTCATGGTGAGTCCTGGAGAGTAAAGGGCGGTCGCTTGGACGCCGCATTGTAGGGAATGGCCTGGGCCGGGCATTGTCCATCTCATTTTAGCGCAGGCTTCGGCAGTGAGTGTCGCGTGGAAGGGCGTTTCTGGGTTCTTGAGCGGCTTGCGTTGGCGGCTGTCCATGGATCCGTCTCGATGCTCAATGAAAACTCAATGAAAATTGCGGCTGCGGGTGGGCAGGGTGCCGAGCAGGAAGCTCAGGTCGATGAGACGGCCCGCCATCAGATGGCGGACGCCTTCGTGCTGCTGCCACACCCCATGCACCGCCATCAGGCGTGATTGCAGCAGCGGCACGCGCTGGCACTCGGCCACCTGGGGTCGCACGATGACGTTGACGATGCCGGTTTCGTCTTCGAGGCTGACGAAGATGATGCCGTTCGCGGTCTGCGGCCGCTGGCGCATGGTGACCAGGCCGCAGGCCCGGGCCAGGCGGCCGTCGGGATGCTGCTCGAGCTGGGCGGCGCTGGCAAAGGGCCGCAGTTCGGGCAGGCGGCGCAGCAGGGCCAGTGGATGCCGCCGCAATGTGAGCTGCATGGAGTGGTAGTCGGCCAGTATTTCGCTGCCTTCGGTGGGAGGGAGCAGGGCAGGGGCGTCCGTGTCGCGTACCGGGGCATTGCGCAGCAGGCCCTTCAGGGGTGGATTGGCGGCCTGCCACTGTGCCTGCCGTCTGTGGCCGCTGAGCGGACGCAGGGCGTCGGCGCCGGCCAGCCGTTCGAGGTCGGCGCGCTCGAGGCCCGCCCGCAGGGCCAGATCGTGCTGATCGCGGAATGGGCCTTGCCGTCGCGCGGCTTCGATGCGCAGGCCGGTTTCTTCGGAAAAGCCCTTGATCTGGTTGAAGCCGAGGCGGACCGCGGGCCGGGGAGCGCCGTCGTCGGATGACGTCGCTAAGTGATCCGCCACATCATGGGCTTGAGATATGGCTTCTAGAGCATCAAGCCCGTTGGACGGACTCATGCCTTTGGACGGCCGTCCACCGCCGGTCAGGCCCTTTCCATCGGGCAGGACGAGGCTGGTTTCCCATAGGCTGGCCGTGACGTCGACCGGTAGAACTTCGACGCCATGCCGCCGGGCGTCCTGTACGAGCTGGCTGGACGAGTAAAATCCCATGGGCTGGGAGTTGAGCAGGGCCGCCAGAAAGGCTTCGGGTTCACGGCGCTTGAACCAGGCGCTGAAATAGGCCAGCTGGGCGAAGCTGGCCGAATGGCTTTCGGGAAAGCCGTATTCGCCGAAGCCCTCGAGCTGCTTGAAGATGGCCTCGGCGTAGTCTTCGTCGTAGCCTTTTTCTTTCATGCCGTTGATCAGTTTGGCATGAAAAGGGCCGATACCTCCTTTGCGCCGCCAGGCCGCCATCGAGCGGCGCAGCTCGTCGGCCTCGTCAGGCGTGAAGCCGCCGGCATCGATGGCGATCTGCATGGCCTGCTCCTGGAAGATGGGTACGCCCAGGGTGCGCTCCAGTATCTTTCTGATGTCGGGATGGGGGTAGTCAAATTTTTCTCCGTTGCGCCGGCGCAAGTAGGGATGCACCATGCCGCCCTGTATCGGTCCGGGCCGCACGATGGCCACCTGCACGACCAGGTCGTAGAACACTTTGGGCTTCAAACGCGGCAGCATGCTCATCTGCGCGCGTGATTCGATCTGGAAGACGCCTATGGTGTCGGCCCTGCGGATCATTTCGAAGGTGGGCTCGTCGTGGGCCTCGATATCGCCCAGGGTAAAGCACCGTCCGCGCCGCTGCGAAACCATGGCCAGCATGCGGTTCAGGGCCGACAGCATGCCCAGGGCCAGCACGTCGACCTTCAGGATTTTGAGCGCGTCGAGGTCGTCCTTGTCCCACTGCACGACGCTGCGGCCGGGCATGGCGGCGTTTTCGATGGGTACCAGCCGGGCCAGGTTGTCGTCGGCCAGGACGAAGCCGCCCGGATGCTGCGAGAGATGGCGCGGAAAATCGCGCAGCTCTTGTGCCAGGGCGGCCCACTGCCGGGCCAGGCGCGAATCGGGGTCCAGACCCTGTTCGATCATTTTCTGGATCAGTTCGCCCTTGCCGTCCCAGTGGCGGCAGGACTTGGTCACTTTTTCGATCAGGTCGAACTCCACGCCCAGGGCCTTGCCGGTGTCGCGCAGTGCGCTGCGGGCACGGTAGGTGATGACCACGGCGGTGAGGGCCGCCCGCTTGCGCCCGTATTCCTTGTAAATGTACTGGATGACCTCCTCGCGCCGCTGGTGCTCGAAATCGACGTCGATGTCGGGCGGCTCGTTGCGCTCGGCGCTGATGAAGCGGGCGAACAGGGCGTTGCCGTTGACGGGATTGACCTCGGTGATGCGCAGGCAATAGCAGACGGCCGAATTGGCGGCCGAACCGCGGCCCTGGCAAAGAATGCCCTCGCGGCGCGCAAACCGCACGATGTCGTAGACCGTGAGGAAATAGGGCTCGTACCCCAGCGAGGCGATGATGTTCAACTCGGTTTCCAGCTGGGCCTGTACTTTGGACGGTATGCCCTGAGGATAGCGTCCGCGGGCGCCTTCAAGCGTTTCCTGGCGCAGGTACTGGGTGGGTGTCAGGCCTTGTGGAACGATTTCGCGCGGATACTGGTAGCGATCCTTGATGCTGTTGAGATCGAAACGGCAAAGCCGGCTGATGGCCAGGGTTTCTTCCAAAGCCTGCGGCGGATACAGCTGCAGCAGGCGCAGGCGGCTGCGCAGATGAGGCTCGGCATTGGAAGCCAGGGCATAGCCGCACTGGGCGATGGGGGTGCGCAGCCGGATGGCCGTGAGCGTGTCGTGCAGGGGCTGGCGCGAACGGCTGTGCATATGCACTTCGCCGGCGGCAGTGATGCGCAGGCCGTGCTCTTGGGCCGCTTGCTGCAGCACCATGGCATGCCGGGCGTCGTCTTGGCGATGGTGCAGGGTGAGCCCCAGCCAGAAGCCATCTTGAAAGGCATGGCGCAAGCGCTGCAGTTGCCGCCGCAGCGCTTCGGCCTGGATGCCGTAGGCGGGCTTGAAGATGATGGCGCAGCCGGGCAGGCCGCGCAGATGAGTGAGGCCTTGCGGCGGTTCGAGGATGTCTTGCAGGCTTAGCTGGTACTGCCCCTTGGGTGTGCTGCGCGTGCGCGCCAGGGTGATGAGTTCGGCAAGATTGGCGTAGCCTTCGCCGTTGCGCGCCAGAGCGATGATGTGCAGTTCGTCTGCGGGCTCGTCGGCGTCCAGCCGGAAGCGGCTGCCGACGATGAGGTGGATGCTGTGTTCCAGCGACTCGATGTATGCCCGCACCACCCCCGCTACCGAGCATTCATCGGCCAGCGCCAGGGCGCTGTAGCCCAGTTTGGCCGCGCGCCGGACCAGTTCGTAGGGATGGGAGGCGCCGCGCAGGAAGCTGAAATTGGAGATGCAGTCCAGCTCGGCGTAGTCGGGAAGCGTGTCAGGCTGCATGATGCTATCCGAAAAGGCCGTGCAGGAACCAGCGTGCATCCAGGGCGGCGCGCTGGCGGTAGATCCAGTAGCGCGCATGCTGTGCATCCTGGGCGATGAAGTAATCGCGCTGCTGGTGCTTTTCGCTCCACCAGCCGCTTTCGATGCGCTCGGGTCCTTGTATGAGGCGCAGGCGGCGGCCTTGGTACAGGGGAGTGTGGCGGTCGACCTGCAAGGCCAGGGGCGGGTCCAGCAGCCAGAAAGGCCGGGCCTGCTCCGGCAAGGCGGGTGCGGCCTCGGTGGAGGGTGCGTCCGCCTCGGCGGCGGGCACCCAGCGATTGGCGGCTTCGGGCAGATGGCTGGCAAAAGGCCTGGCTTTCAGGATGTGGTCTTCGCCCAGGCGGGCGCGCAGCAGGTCGAGCAGGCGGCTTTCCTGGCGGGCCCATTGAGCGGGCTCGGGGAACAGGCCTTGGCTGCGCGCCATGCGCTCCCGGGTTTCGTCGACCCGTAGTTCGATGGCGATGACGTGGTCGGGCAGGACCAGCCGGCTGAAATGCTCGGCCAGCGCAGGCAGAAAGTCGTCCGGACGCCAGCCCGGCTGGGACAGGGACAGCTCCAGCATGGAGGGCGGCCGGGCATGGCGGCCTTTTTCGTGATGCAGCATGAACGAGAGCCGGCTGGCCGAGCGGTGGCCCGCCTGCAGCCAGCCGCAAAGCTGGTCGATGAGCTTTGCGGCCACGGCCTGCACGGCATGGACGTGCTCCAGGCGCTGCAGCGTATCGTGGCGGCGCCCGAACCTTGCCGGCGGCGTGACCCAGGTGCAGGGTGGAGTGTGGCGGCCATAGGCGGCATCGATGGCTTGCATGGCTTCGGGCCGGGTGCGTTGCTGCAGACCTTTGCGGGGCAGGCGGCGCAACTGGCCCAGGGTGGAACAGCCCAGGCTCTCCAGCCATTCGAGCCAGGGGTGCAGAGCGGGCAGGCAAGCGGCGGACAGGGGATCGAGCCGCCGGGACAAGGTGGCGGGCTTGAGCACCCGCCGCCGCCGGGTTTGCGTCTGCAGAGCCAGCGCCCAGGCTCCTTGGCAGGTAGGGGCCATGGCCAGGCTCGGATTCAGGCCGAGGCCTTGCAGCGAGTCTTGCACCCGCCTCCATAAGCTGCGGGGGCCGCCGAACAGGTCGAGGCTGGCGTCCACCTCCATGGCCAATGAATGCGCATCGAGCAGGGTAATGTCGGGCGTGAACTGCAGCAGGCAAAGCAGCGCCTGCTGCAAGCCCTGGGCTTCAGCCTGGAAGTCACGGCGGCTGAGCAAGGCCTGCGGCGCCCGCGCCCGCGCCGTGCCGTGGCGCATGCCGGGCGTGATGCCGGCCTCGAGCGCGGCCGGTGTCAAGGCGCAGACTTGCTCCTGATCGAGGACGGCCGCGGCCAGCTGCCTAGTGCGCCAATGAGGAAAAGCGGCGTCCAGGCTGTGAAAGGGCAGGTGAAGGCTGATCCAGAGAGACATGGGAGGCGGCTGAGCTGGAATAGGCGCGTTCGGGATGCAGGACGATGGGCACCGTGTGCCCGCAGGCCGGCCCGCGACGCTTGAGGATGGACACCTGCAAGCCCTGCTCGGCCGGCCGCAGCCCCAGGCGCAGCGGCGCGGCGCAGGGCTGTCGGGTGTCGGCCGGCGAACGCAGCATGACAAGCAGGGTGTCGCTTTGCTGGGCGGCCAGATGCAGGCGGCGCAGCGACTGGGCCCGCGCGCCGGGCGCCCAGCAAAGCAGGGCCGAGCAGGCGTTGTGCCGAAGGGCTTTGTCGCAGGCCCACAGAGTGTCGGGAAGGCTATCGGTTTGCACCCAGAGCAGGCGCTGGCCGTGCAGCCCCCAGTTGGTCCAGCAATGGAAGTGCGGCGCGCAGGGCGGCTGGATGAACATGATGCTTCGTTCGCCGCCCAATTGAGCCAGGGCCGGGCGCAGCAGGGCGATCTCGCCGATGCCTGGACGTTCGAGGGAGATTTCGATCAGGGCGCCCAAGGGCCAGCCCCGGCCCGGCAGTTCGTCGTCCAGTTGGCTGAAGCCGGTGGACAGGGCGGGGCGCTGGGCCTGGGCCAATTGGGAGCCTTTCCAGAGACCGGAGTGGATGCGCTCGGGGTGGCGCAGAATGGAAGAGGAAAGCTTCATGGGATCGCGCTTCGATACTGTATTTATGTACAGTATATATCAGGCGGATCGGCGATTTCCAACCGGCCGGCGGTTTGTCACAAAAGGCCGGCCTGGGCTAACCTAGCTTCATACATTCTTGCTTGTGTGGAACCGATTTTCATGACTACACCCAAAGGGCAAATGCCCATGCCGCTGATCTACGTGCCCGCGCAGGGCGCGCCCAAGCAGCTTTTCGTCCTGCTTCACGACGACGCCTCATCACCCGTGCAATTGAGCCAGCTGGCCCAGTCCGTCAAGCAGGCCTTTCCTCAAAGCATGGTCGTGCTGCCCTATGCGCCGTTGCGTTCGGCCGATACCGCCCACCATTGGTTCGAACAGAATGGCTTGACCGAAGAAAACTACGTAGAGCGCGTCAAGACGGCCCTGCCCGCCCTGATCAACCTGATCCAGCGCCTGCAAAGACAATACCAGCTCGAAGGCGAGCACACTGCGCTGGCGGGCTTCGGCCAGGGCGCCACCATCGCGCTCGAGGCGGTCCATGCCCAGTTCGATCTGGCGGGGCGGGTGCTGGCCTTCTCGGGCTGTTACGCCCGCTTGCCGGACATGGCGCCGCCGGCCACCACCCTGCATCTGCTGCACGGCGAAGAAGACCCGCTCGTGCCGGTCGAGTTCATGCGCGAAACACACGAGCATCTGGCCGAGCTGCAAGGCGACGCCACCCTGGACATCGCCACCAAGGTGGGACACGAATTGCACGACGCCCTGATCCGGCAGGCCATATACCGCTTGCAGACCTGTGTGCCGCTGCGCAGCTGGAAAGCCGCTTTGGGTGAATTGCGCAGCGACCCCGACGTTCCCGACCTGAATGATCTCGACCCGCCTTCACGGACACTGCACTGATAAAACCCGGTCGTGGCCAAGGCCATGTATCGCAGCGTCAGGAGCCGTGCGCCAGGGCGGGGCGCTCAGCCACGATGAAAGGCCAATCATGGCGTTCAACCGCCACCCCTTGCGGGTCGTAGGTGATTTCACTGAAAAAGCCGCGGCCATCGCCGCTTATGGCCACGACGGTGGAGCAGCGCGTGCCGTATTCGGGGCTGACGATGAAGGGGCTGCTCAGCAGGCGCTCACGCTCCAGCGACAGGCCGGTGCTCGGCAGCGCGTCGTCTTCGGCCGGGGTGGTGTCTTTCAGAATGTCGAAAACCGGGTTCAGGGTCTTGGCCAGTTCTTGCAGGGGGTATTCGTCCAGCCGGGTTTTCAGCCTTTGAGTCTTGGGCCAGGCCGTATTCAGCAAGTGGTTGGACAACACGTATCTGCCGGGTTCGAGTCCCATGGCCCGGCCCTCGCCATGCCGGTTGCCCACATAGCAGGTTTGTCCGAGGTCGCCCACGATGAGGTTGAAGCCGTTGTAGCGGCCGCCTTGCCGGGCGACCCGGGCGGCGTAGTCTTCCGGCGGTATTTCCTCTCTCAAATAATCGGCGACGAGCGCGCCGCGTGAAGCGGCCTGCGGATCGTAAGCCATGTCGCGATAGTTGGTCAGCAGGCCGAAGCGGCCCTGGCGCGTGACGCCCAGCCAGGTGCCGCCGGCCATTTCGTCGATGCCCGCCAGCAGATCGGGATGCGCCGGCCAGGGACCCGCCGCCGTGGTGGGGCGGGCGTGGAATTCGTCGCGGTTGGCCGCGATGAACAAGGGCCAGTCGGGATGGGCGCCGATGGCCAGGTAGGCAATGCACATGATCTGTCGAAAGGCTGGTGTCGATGAGCCTTAGCTTACTGCATTTGTATGCCTAGCCTCATGGCGCGCCTCCATCATTGCTTCAGCCTCTTCAGTTCGCTGCGCATGGCAAGGGATAGCCGGCCGTGCTTGTGTGATGGCATTGCCTCATTGCGGCGCCCGGCTTTCTCCCACGGTGACGCGCTTCATGAGGCGGCGCTGGCTGCCGTCGAAGTCGCGGCGCGCGTGCATGGCGCAGCGATTGTCCCAAACCAAGATGTCGCCCGCCTGCCAGCGGTGCGCGTACACGAAGCGCTCATCCTCGGCGTGGTCGCACAGGCTGTCCAGCAGCTCGCGGCTCTCGGTTTCGCTCAGCCCCAGGATGCGGTCCGTCATGAGGCGGCAGACGAACAAGGCCTTGCGCCCGGTCTCGGGCACCGTCCTGACGACCGGATGCACCGCCGTCGGCGCGTCCTGCGCCAGCTTCTTGTTCTCGGCGTGGGTCTGGCCATACTCATAGGTGTTCAAGGCGGTCAGCCCATCCAGGCGCTTGCGCGTGTCGGCCGGCAGGGTCTCGTAGGCCAGGCACATGTCCGCGAACAAGGTTTCCCCGCCGGCGTCGGGAACCTCCAGAGCATGCAGCACGCCGGCCTTGTTCGGCACCTTCTGGTGGATGCGGTCGTAGTGGAAGGTCAGCTCGCCGTCGGGCAGGGCGCCCACGGTCTGGCCGTTCTCGCGGATGTTGGAGATGACCATGATTTCGGGCCGCGAGGCCAGCGACGATCGCCGTCTCGCGTTCTCGATTTTGCCGAAACATGCTCCGAAATCGACCAGTTGGTCTTCGGACACAATCGGCCCATGGATGACGAGCACGTGGTACTTCAGCCAGGCATCGTACAGTTGCCCGGCTTCGTCGGGACCGAGGCGGGTGATGTCCAGACCGGTCACGCGCGCTCCAAGCGGGGCATCGAATGGAATGAAGGAAAGCGCCATTTTCGTCTCCCGGCCGCGCAAGGCTGGCGGCCCAAGTTCTAGTTCGACAATTTGTTCAGTTGCATGAAGGCCTGGTTGCAGCGTTCGATTTCCGCCCGATCCATCAATGGGTCCACGAAGCGGATGCTTGCCCCCTTCGGCGAAGAAGCCAGTTTCTTGACGGGCGAGTAGTAATCCATCTTCAGGATGAGGGGCTGTGCATCGCTGATCATGTATTCATAGAACAGCAGCGCCGCATGCGGATTCGCCGGCTGGCGCGATACCGCGATGCCGTTCGTGCGCGCGATGATGGGATCGATGGCGAACCAGTCGACCGGCGCCCCTTGGCGCTTGGCCTGGTCGATCATATAGCTGTAGGTGGTCAGTCCGATGGGCACCTCGCCCGAAACGACCATGTTCGCAAGCAGGGAGTGTCCGCTGCGCACCGACCATTTATTGGTTCTGACGATGTCGTCGAACAGCTGCTTGCCTTGTTCCTGTCCCAGATGCTCGACCTGTCCGCAATACCAGTCACCGTCGCTGGCTTCCACGCCCAGCTGTCCCCTCCATTTGGGATCGCGCAGATCGGCATAGGTCTTGGGCAGGTCCGCCTCTTTGATGGCGTTGGTGTTGTAGGCCTGTACGAACAAGGTGATGAACTGCGGCGCCCAGCCGCGATGGGAAGGCATGGCGTCTTCCAGCAGGGTGGCATGAAGCTTCGAGTCGACCTGCTGCAAGAGGCCTTCCCGGTACAGCGCTTCGAGCTCGGGAGAGGAAATATCCACGACGTCGAAATTCCACTGGCCGGCCTTTTTCTCGGCCACCATGCGCTGGACGACCTTGAGCGTGGAGGCGCGCCACACATTGACGTGCACGCCGTAGCGTTTCTCGAAATCAGCGGTGAGCACGGCCATGTCCTTCGACGGAATGGAGGTATAGAGGGTAAGCGAACCTTCCCGGCGCGCCCGTTCCACCAGCTGCTCATGGCGCTGCGGCGTGTCTTTGAAAGCCAGGTCGGCGAACGAGGCGGCATGGGCCGGAAAGACGCAAGCCGCCGACAGGGCAATGGAGGATACCAGGCTTTTTATGCTCATATGTATCATAAGGATGTCTCCTCGAGATGAGCTTCGGTTATAGCACGCTCCTGGGAAGAAATAAAATTTTTCTGTATAAAGGGATAGTGTTCTTTTATATGGAAAATTTTATTGACGTATGACAAAGCCCGGTGATAGAGTCGGCCGTGCCTGGCCCGGGTCGCGACAGGAGGCATCGCCGGGCGTTGCGCCATTCGAAGCGCATCTACAGCAATGCATCAGGAGACACGATGAAAGAAAGACTCGAAGGCCGCGTAGTGATCGTCACCGGCGGTGGACATGGCATCGGCAAGGCGTACGCCGCAAGGCTTGCGGCGGAGGGCGCCAAGGTGGTCATCGCCGAGATAGACGAAAAGGCGGCGCAGGCTGTTGCGCAGGAACTGAGCGATGCCGGCCACGAAGCGTTGGGCGTGCGTACCGACGTGTCCGACCCCGTCAGCGTGGAACAAATGGCCGAGGCCGCCGTCCAGCGCTTCGGCCGTATCGATGTCCTGGTCAACAATGCCGCGATATTCGCCACCGTGCCCATGTCGCGCTCGCCTTTCGACGAAATCGGCATCGACGAATGGGACCGCATGATGTCGGTCAACGTGAAGGGCACCTGGCTGGCCAGCCGCGCCGTCATCCCGCAGATGCGCAAACAGGGCTACGGCAAGATCGTCAACGTCAGTTCGGGCACCGCGCTGAAAGGCTCGCCCAGCCGCATCCACTATGTCACCTCCAAGGCCGGCATTCTCGGCTTCACCAAGACCTTGGCCAACGAAGTGGGTAAGGACAATATCTGCGTCAACTGCGTGGCGCCCGGCAGCACGCTGTCCGAAGAGAACCCGGACGACAGCATCGTGAAGATGCGCACCCAGGCAAGCGCTACGCGCGCCCTCAAGCGGGTGCAAAGCCCCGAGGACCTTACCGGCGCGGTGGTCTTCTTCGCCTCGGCCGACAGCGACTTCATCACCGGCCAGACCCTGGTGGTGGATGGCGGCTCCTGCATGCATTGAGGCCGCAGGCGGCCGGGCGCCGCCTTTTCCGATTGGAGGACCGCATGGCATTCAACCATGTTGTTGTACGCATCGTCTTGCTTTGCCTGGCCTGCGTGACGCTGCCACATGCCGCCGCCCAGCAAGCGTCGCTGCAGGCACTGGCGACGATGTCGGGCGCCGACCGGCAGCAGCGCCTGGAAGCGGGCGCGCGCAAGGAAGGCACGGTGGTGTTCTACACCACGACGCCGGCGCAGTACGTCAAGATGCTGATCGAGCCCTTCGAGAAACAATACGGCGTCAAGGTGGACGTCTGGCGCGCACGGTCCGAACTGATCTTGCAGCGAGTGGTCAATGAGGCTCGCGCGGGCAAGCCCCGGGCCGACGTGGTCGCCAGCATTTCGCCCCCCATCGAGGCCATGCGGCGCGAAAACCTGCTGCAGGAAATACATTCGCCCCATCACGAAGAGCTCATTTCTTCGGCCGCGCCGGCGCATCGCCAATGGGCTTCCACGCTCCAATATGTTTTCGTACAGGCGTACAACACCAAGGCCGTCAAGCAATCGGACCTGCCCAAAACCTATGAAGACCTGCTGGACCCCAAATGGAAGGACAAGCTGGCCATCGAAGGTTCCGACCATGAATGGATGACTTCGGTCATCGCCGGCATGGGCGAGAAGAAGGGCGAGCAGTTCTTCAGGGACTTGGTCGGACGCAACCGGTTGACGGTACGCAACGGCCACCCCTTGCTGACCAATCTGGTGGGTTCGGGAGAAGTGCCCCTGGCGTTGACGGTCTACCAGTACAGCGTGGATCAAGCCAAGGCGAATGGTGCGCCCATCGAGTGGTTCGCCATCGAGCCCGCAATCACCATCGCCGATGCCATGGCGGTGCCTCGGGGCGCGCCTCATCCCCACGCTGCGTTGCTGTTGTATGACTATCTGATCAGCGGGCCGGCTCAGAAAATACTGGCTGAAATCGGCTATCTTGCGACCAACGCCAAGATAGAGCAGCCCGTCAAGAAGCTTCGCCTCAAGGTGCTGGACCCCGCGACGTTGTTGGATGAACAGGAGGAGTCCTACGCCAGATTCGAAGCCATTTTAAGAAAATGAAACTTGATTCCGTATATAAGAACATAAGCGTTGACACTCCAAACCGCCCCGCGGATACTAAAAACGCCGGCAACAATATGCTTATAAACCGGGCCTACATATGTCGTCGATGAGCGGGCCCGGACACCAATGAAGGAGAACCACAATGAACAGGATGTTCAGGGCTTTGGCCTGCTCGATGCTTTACTGCGCGTCGTCTCTTGCCTGGAGCCAAAGCACCGAGCCGATCGCGCTGTACAGCGGAGACGACAGGCAGGCGCGCATGGAAGAGAGTGCGAAAAAGGAGGGTACGCTGGTGTTCTACACCACTATCCCGACTCAATACGCCAAAGACCTGATCGAGCCCTTTGAAAAGAAGTACGGCATCAAGGTCGAGACCTGGCGCGCGCGCTCCGAATTGATCCAGCAGCGCGTCATCAACGAGGCGCGCTCGGGCCGGCCCAAGGTCGACATCATCGCCAGCACGTCTCCGCCCATGGAGGCACTGCATCGCGAGGGGCTGCTGCAGAAGGTGCAAACACCGCGTTTCGATAGCCTGATCGACGAAGCCATACCTGAACACCGGGAATGGGTGTCCATCAATCTGCTGACATTGGTGCAGGCCTACAACACGCGTGCAGTCAAGAAAGAAGACCTGCCCAAGACCTACGAAGATCTGCTCGACCCAAAGTGGAAGGGCAAGCTGGCCATCGAAGGCTCGGACTACGATTGGATGGCCTCGGTCGTTCACGATATGGGCGATGAAAAGGGCACGCAGTTCTTCAAGGATCTGGTCGCCAAGAACCAGCTCTCGGTGCGCAATGGCCATCCATTGTTGACCAACCTGGTCGGCTCGGGAGAAGTGCCGCTGGCGCTGACGGTGTACGACTACAGCGTCGAACAGGCCAAGAAGACCGGCGCGCCGATAGAATGGTTCGCCATTGAGCCGGCCGTCACCATTACCATCGGGATGGGCATACTGAAGGATGCGCCGCATCCCAATGCGGCCATGCTGTTCTACGACTATCTGCTGGGCGAGGAGGCGCAACGCGTGCTGCGCGAAATCGGCTACTACGCCACCAACAAGAAGATCGATCCGCCTTTCGAAAACGTGAAGCTCAAGATACTGGACCCGGGCACGGTGCTGGACGAACAGGAAGAAGCCTATCGGCGCTTCGAATCCATCATCCAAAACGTCCGGTGACTCGACAAATGCCCGCGGGCGTTGCAGTCGACGCCCGCAGGCTGCTCGGAATATCCGGATGGAAAGCGTGCGCCCCGCGGGCGCCCTTTGCTGCTACAGCATGGCCAGATTGGTTTCGTTCTCGACGAATTTGCGCAGCCTTACCGCATCGCCTATGCGCGAATAGCTTCCGGTGGCATTGAGCAGCACGATGGCCAGGTCCCGGCCGCCAATGCGGGTGACCATGACGAGGCATTGTCCCGCTTCGTTGATGAAGCCGGTCTTGGAAAGCTGGATGTCCCACTGGCTGTTCTTGACCAGCCGATTGGTATTGTTGTACTGGAGCGAACGGCCCTTGCCCACGGTGACTTGATAGCTGTCGTCGGTGGAATAGCGCTGGATCAGGGGTTGTTCGGCCGCCGCGCGCAGCAGCTTGACCAGGTCGCGCGGCGTCGAAACATTGTGTTCGGACAGGCCCGTGGGCTCGACGAAATGAGTGCGGCGCATGCCCAGCGCCCGCGCCTTGTCGTTCATTGCGCGGATGAATGCGGGCATGCCGCCCGGGTAATGCCGGCTCAATGCATGAGCCGCCCGGTTTTCGGACGACATCAGCGCCAGGTGCAGCATGTCGGCGCGGCTCAGCTCGGTGCCGACCGCAAGGCGCGAGCGTGAATGGCGCACCCGGTCGACGTCTTCGTCGGAAATGGACAGAATCTCGTCCATGGGCAGGTTGGCCTCGGCCACCACCAGCGCCGTCATGAGCTTGGAGATCGACGCGATGGGCCTGGCCTCGTCGCTGTTCTGGTCGTACAGCACGGTGGAACTGGACAGATCCTGCACGAAGGCCACTTCGGAGTGCAGCTGCGTCAATTGAGAGGGAGCAGGCGTCAGTTCGCGGCGCGAGGGCAGAGGCGCGGTTTCGTGCCGGCTCTGGCGCAAGGCCACCTGGATGACGCCGCCTTGGCCTGCGCCGGCCAAGGCGTGGCTGCGCCGGGGTGCGACATGGCTTGCCGCGGCGCCCGAGGCCGGCTGCACGCGGATCTGGCCGGGTTCTTGGGCCCGCAAGGGGGTTGAAGACAAGGCGCCGACGGCAAGGACGGCGGCCAGGGACCAGGACAGGGCATGTCGGCGAGAGGCGAATGGCATGGCGGGCGCGGGCTTTTTGAGACGGGAAAACTGAAAGCGATCATATCAGACAAAATCAAAATCACCAATATATTTATGGAGTTACATTCAGAACTTAAAGCGTTTTTATACCTTTCTGACGCCGCACTGAATTTCTCTGGCGCCCAGCCGCCGATCTTGCCGGCCGAAAGCTTCGTTTCCGCGCCGTTCCACAGCGCCCGAAGCACATACAATGAGTCCGTTCCGCTTACTCTCAAATACAAAAAACCATGGCCGCCTTCCTTCACATCCGCCGCTTCGGCCTTTACCTTCTTGCCTTCTGCCTTGCCGCAACGAGCGCCATGGCGCAGGCGGCGGGACGTCTGGACGAAACGCCGCGCATCGCCGTCATTTCCGCCTTCGAGCCCGAAGTAGCCATATTGCGCGGCGCATTGGGTGAAACCGCCCGCCATTCAGTCAACGGCGTGGAGTTTCTGACCGGCACGCTGCAAGGCAAGCCCGTGCTCGTCTTCCTGAGCGGGGTCAGCATGATCAACGCGGCCATGAACACGCAATTGTCGCTCGACCGATTCAATGTGACCCACATCGTTTTCAGCGGGGTGGCGGGCGGGGTGAACCCCGGGCTGCACATCGGCGACGTGACGGTGGTCGAGCGTTGGGGGCAGTACCTGGAGACCGTGGCCGCGCTCGAGAACGAGCCGGGCCGCTACGATGCCATGGGCGTGGGCGGCGATGTGGACGCGCCGGGCTTCGGCATGTTCTTTACGCGGCCTGTCATGGTGCGCAACGCCGCGCAGCCCGCCCTGCATGAAAAATTCTGGTTCGACGTCGACCCCGGCCTGCTCGAGACGGCGCGTCGTATCCAGGACCTGGAACTGAAGGATTGCGACGCCAGGGGCCAATGCCTGACTCACCGGCCCGAGCTGGTGGTGGGCGGCAATGGGGTGTCGGGCCCGGTGTTCGTCGACAACCCGGCCCTGCGCGAACATCTGCACGAGGCGTTCCAGGCCAATGTAGTGGACATGGAAAGCGCCGCCTGCGCCATGGTGGCCTATAGCAACGGCGTGCCCTTCATCGCCTTTCGCTCACTGAGCGACCTGGCGGGAGGCGGCGACGGCGCGGGCGAGGTGCACACCTTCCTGAACCTGGCGGCCGAAAACTCCACCCGCGTGCTGATGGCTTTTTTGAAAGCATGGCAATGAGGCGCCGAACATGACCCACGACGACACCCCCGCGCAGCGCCTGATCAGGCAGCTTGGCCTGCTGCCCCATCCCGAGGGCGGCTACTATCGCGAAACCTACCGCAGCTCCATGGGCGTGACGACGCAGGCCGGTCGCCGCGACGCGTCCACGGCCATTTATTACCTGTTGGAAGGCAAGGACCACTCCGCCTGGCACCGTATCGCTTCAGACGAGCTGTGGCATTTCTATGCGGGGTCCGCCTTGAACATCCATGTGCTGAACGATGAAAAAGGTTTGTCGACGCATCGCCTGGGCGATCCTCTGCGCGAGCCGGGGTGCGTATTCCAGGCAGCCGTTCCGGCGGGATGCTGGTTCGCTGCGGAGCTGGCATCGCACGCAATGCATCGCGCCGATGACGCGGCGCGCGACGCCTTTGCCTTGGTGGGCTGCACGGTGGCGCCCGGCTTCGAGTTCAGCGAGTTCGAGCTGGCCGACACTCGGGCCTTGATCAGACGGCATCCCCAGCATGCCGATCTGATGGCCCGGCTTGCACCCGCGACTGCTCGATGCGCCACCACGAAGGCAGCAGGCGGCGTACCGCCGGCCGGTTGTAGCGATCGTCCATGAGGTAGACCACGCCCGCGTCCTGAGGCGTGCGTATGATGCGGCCCGCCGCCTGCACCACCTTGCGCAGGCCGGGATACAGATAAGCATAGTCGTAGCCGCGCCCTGTGAAACTGGCGTCCAGGCACTGCTTGAGCGCTTCGTTCACCGGATTGACCTGCGGCAGCCCCAGAGTGGCGATGAAGGCGCCTATCAGACGGTCTCCCGGCAGATCGATGCCTTCGGCAAACACGCCGCCCAGCACGGCGAAGCCGATGCCTTGCCCCGAGGCCTCGAAGCGTGCCAGGAACTGCGCCCTGGCCGCTTCGTCCATGTCGCGCGACTGGGTCCATATGGGCACGGCTGGTAGACGGCCGCCAAAAGCCTCGGCCAGTTGGTGCAGGTAGTCGAAGCTGCTGGCGAACACCAGGTAGTTGCCGGGCTGTCGCGCATATTGCGCGGCGATGACTTCCGCCATGGGCGCCAGCGACGCCTGGCGATCGGCGTAGCGGGTGGAAATGTCCCGAACGACCCGGACCCGAAGCTGTTCTGCGCGGAACGGCGTGTCTACGCCGATCCAGGCGGTGGTGCAGGGCAGGCCCAGCACGTCGGCGTAGAACGGCGAGGGCTGCAGCGTTGCTGAAAACAGCACACAGGCGTGGGCGGCTTCGAACCTGGGCTTCAGGAAGGGTGCGGGAACGACGTTGCGGATGCCGCATTCGGACAGCGCCTGGCCCGCCTCGTGGCGCAGAAGCTTCGTGGTCTCGAATACCGAGTGCGGACCGAAGCTTTCAGCCATGCGCAGAAAGTGCTGGATATCGAAATAGAAGCGCAATGCATCGTCCTGCGCCGAATCCGCGCCTTGCTCCAGATGGTCGGACAGCGCACCGGCGGCCTGGCGTAGCGATTCGACGAAAGGCTGGGGCGGGGCCGAATGGCGATGATAAGCGCCGGCCTGGTCGGCGAGAAGCGCCGTCCAGGCGCGCGCCAGGCTGTTCAAGGCGTTTCGCAGTCCCTTGCAGGCGGAAGGACGGGCCAAGGAGCCGGCGGGATCCGCCTCTTGCCAGAGCGAGGCCTGGTCCGGTATGGACAACGTCGGGGCGGCAGTACCGTGGCCGGCCCGCCCGCGCGCAGCGGCGCCCTGCGCCGAGTCGGGCATGGCCCGCAGCAAGGCGCGCAGGTCGTGCAGGCGCAAGGTGGCCGAGTACATGGCCCGTGCGCGCTCGACCAGATTGTGAGCTTCATCGACCAGCACGGCGGCTCGCCACTCTTGGGCGACGGCCTGGGCGTGGAGCGTCGCGCCCACGTCGAAATAATAGTTGTAGTCGCCCACGACGACGTCGCACCAGGGCGCAAGTTCGCCGCCCAGATGGTAGGGGCACAGATCATGTTCCAGGGCGTGCCGCCGCAACGCCGCCCGGTCGAGCATGCCGGCGTTCAGCGCCTGCTCGCGCGCCTTGCCCAGCCGGTCGTAAAAGCCCTTGGCCAGGGGGCAGCTTTCGCCGTGGCATTGCTTGTCGGGATGCTCGCACGCATGATCGCGCGCGGCCAGTTCCACCACGCGCAAAGGCATGTCCGGCGAGTCCCGCAGGGTCCGCAGGGCGTGCAGCGCTACGTTGCGGCCCGAGGTCTTGGCGGTAAGAAAGAACACCTTGTCCAGGCCCTGGGCCGGCACGGCCTTGAGCGCGGGAAAGAGCGTGCCCATGGTCTTGCCGATGCCGGTGGGCGCCTGGATGGCCAGGTGCCCGCCGTCGCGCAGCCCGCGATATACCGCTTTGGCCAATGTGCGTTGGCCATCGCGAAAGCCCTCGAAAGGCAGTTCCAGCGCCTGCAGGGCCTCGTTGCGTCGCTCGCGATGCCGGATTTCCTGTTGGGCCCAGGCAAGGAATTCGTCGCACAGGGTATTGAAGTGGCGTTCCAGGTCGGCGGCGGCGCAGTGCTCGCTGCGAACGGTTTCGCGCCCTGTGGCGACATTGAAATACACCAGCGCCAGTTCGATGGCGTCCAGCTTCAGCTTCCGGCACATGAGATGGCCGTACAGACGGGCTTGCGCCCGGTGCAGGCTGCCATGGCTTGCGGAAACGTCGCGCAGGCGGCCGCGATAGGTCTTGATTTCCTCGAGGCGGTTGGCCTCCGGGTCGAAGCCGTCCGCGCGTCCGCGCACGGTCAATGCTTCATATTGGGCTTGAAGCGATATTTCTTTTTGATAGCGGGCGGGCCGCCGGGAGGTGACGATGCGATGTCCCGCCACGCCTTCCTGGCCGCTGGGCGCCAGATGGAAGCGCAGATCGAGATCGCCACGCCTGGCGGCGAATTCGCACAATGTGCGCACCGAAACGACGTAGCTCATGGCGATTCGGCCCAACGCACGAAGCAGACGGAGACAGGCATGTCGTGTTCGGCAAAGTAGGCCAGCCAGCGCTGCTGGTTGTCCTGAAGACGGTCTCCGGGGCCCTTGACCTCGACCATGTGGTAGCGTCCTTCGGCGGGCCAGAACTGGATCAGGTCGGGAAAGCCCGACCGGTTGCCGGGGATGTCGGCCAGCAGGCGCAGAAACCATTTCTTGAGATGGCCGGACGGTATGCAGCGCAGCGCCTGTTGAAGCAGCTCGGGGCTCAGCGCCGGCCAATGCACGAACGAGCATTGCCGGCCGGCCTTGCTGTTGAGGTTGTTCCGGATGGTATGCAGGTATTGGTCGGAATCGAGCTGGGACAGGCAGGCGTCGAAGCGCGCTTGCCGCCGTCGCACGAAATCCGGTTCGCTCAGGTCGGCCGGCCCGCGCTGGAAGGGATGGAAAAAGGCGCCGGGCAGAGGGGCGAAGAGCACGTCCCAGCACAGCAGGCCGAACAGGGCGTTGACGAGCGCATTTTCGACGTAGTGGGCCGGCGCCTCATCCTGATGCAAATACCGCCGCGCCAGCTCCTCGACGCCATGCGGGGCGTACTGCGCCCGCAAGGTGATTGTAGAAGGCGGACGGGGTTTTTTGGGCCGGGCCGGAACGGGCAGACCCAGCTTGCGCCGCAACCGGGGATGCATGCGCGCCAGTTGCTGCGCCTCGGCCTCGCTCGCCGGTTCGCTCAGCGCCGCCTCCGCCGCCTGCAGGGCCGCCTCGTGGCGCATCGCACGTTCCAGCACGCGCACGCGGCGCAGCCTGGCCTCGCCATGGCTGCTTTCGCCATAGGCTCGCAAGGCGCCTTCCCAGTCTTCGGCCCGCTCGCAGGCCTGGCCGATGCGGAACAGCAGCTTGGCGCGCCGCCGCTCGATCCAGCCGTTGGCATGGACATGCGCCGGAACGCAGGCCATGACGCTCGCGGGCCCTTCGCCTTGGAGCAGGCGTTCGGTGCAGGCATGCAGATGTAGATAGTCATCGACGTCCTGCCGGGTGGCCAAAGCCCGGCACGAGGCGGAGAAAGACACCGCTTCGTACTGCAGCAAGCCCAGGTCGGCCAGCACGAATTCGCTCCAGTCCTGGCGCAGATTGCCGAAGAACATCAGCCTGAAGCGTTCGCACAAGGGCATGGCGAGCAGCTCGCAGACCTCGTCGTCCGCGTCCCTCCACCAGCCCGACAGCGGCAGAGCTTGGTCGTGGGCGGCGGACGTGTGCGAGATTCGATCAGCGGGCCCGGCCGGTGACGCGGGCTGAGAAGGCGCGGCGGCTGCGGCGAGCCCCTCGGACAGGCGGGTGTACAGGGCGGCCTTGGACAGCGACGCCGGCAGGCCATGGCCGGAGAATGCGCGAAGCAGCTCGGCCTTGGTGAAGAGCCCGAACAGCTGCCTCAGGCTCAGGCAGGGACGTGCGTCGACCCAGCCGGCCTGTACGAGCGGCGCCAGGGCCTGCTCAACGGGGCCGATTTCTGCGTAGCGCAGCCGGCTGCGCCGGAACAGCACGCCCCGGCGCATGACCATGCGTGCCAGCAGGGCGCGCGACGAGCGGGGCAGGCCCCGATATTGCTGGATGAAGCCCTGTTCATCGCCGCTTAGCACGTCGGCATAGCGCTGCCCGACCCAGTTCAGCACGAACTCGAAGTTGTCGAGGTAATAGAAGGGATTGTCGAGCTGCTGCGCCATAGGTCGATATGCTGTGTATAAAAACAGTATATCAGGCAAGGCGGCCCGTGAAAAAATGGCACAGGCCGAGGCGCCGCCTTGCTCTAAGCGGCTTGGCATGGATCGCAACGGCGTGTGCCGGCATGAGGAGGTACGATATGGCGGGAGCCGGGCTATTGATGCTGCTGGACGACATCACCACCATACTGGACGATGTCGCCGCGATGACCAAGCTGGCGGGAAAAAAGACCGCCGGCATGCTGGGCGACGACATCGCCCTCAACGCCGAGCAGGTCAGCGGCATGGCCGCAAAGCGCGAGCTCCCGGTGGTCTGGGCCGTGGCCAAGGGCTCTTTCCTGAACAAGCTCATCCTCGTTCCGCTCGCGCTGCTCATCAGCGCGATCCTGCCCGCGGTCATAACTCCCTTGTTAATGGTGGGAGGACTGTTCCTCTGCTATGAGGGAGCAGAGAAGATCGTCCATTCTTTTTCGGGCTCGCGGCACAAGGCCAAGGCGGAAGGCCGCGAACAAGGCGGGACGGAAGCCCACCGCCGGCCGGCCGGTGAAGAAGCTCGCCATGAGAGTACGGCAGCCGATCAGGGCCGGCACGTCGCAGAGGCGTCGCCCGCTCAGTCCGCCCGAGCGGCGGGCGAGCCGGCATCCGGCCGAGCAGAGCTGGACCCGGCCGCCCTGCGCGCCCGCGAGCGAACGAAGATCAAGGGCGCCATACGCACCGACTTCATACTGTCGGCCGAAATCGTGGCCGTCACGCTGGGCACGGTGGCCGGCGCGCCGTTCACGACCCGCGCGCTGGTGGTGTCGGTGGTGGCCGTCATACTGACCGTCGCCGTTTACGGCCTGGTGGCCACCGTCGTCAAGCTGGACGACGTGGGCAGCTGGCTGCTCCGACACCGGGGCGAGACCATGGCGCCGCGCGCAGCCCGTGCGGCGGGCCGCGGCGTACTGGCGTTTGCTCCCTACGTGATGCGGGGCCTGTCCATCGCGGGTACGGCCGCCATGTTCCTGGTGGGCGGCGGGCTGCTCATCCACGGCATCGCCCCGCTGCAAGGCTGGGTGCACCACGCTTTCCATCATGCGGCCAACAAGCACCCGTCCTTGCTTGAAGCCGCCGCTTCCTATCTGGGCCCGGCCCTGGTCAGTGTGGCGACCGGCGTCGTGGCGGGCATGGTCGTATACGGTGCTCTGTCTCTGCTGCAGCGCCTGCGGAAGTGAACGCCGAATATCCGACCCGGCTCGCCGCCGGCATCGGCGGCGCAGGGCTCACTCGATATTCTGCGCCTGCTCGCGCATCTGCTCGATCAGCAGTTTGAGGTCTATGGCGGCGCGCGTGACTTCGATGCCGCTGGCCTTGGAGCCCAGCGTATTGGCCTCGCGGTTCATTTCCTGAAAGAGAAAATCCAGCCGCTTGCCGATGCTGCCCGCGGCGGCCTTGCCGGTGTTTTTGCTGTCGGCCGGCGGCAGGCTGTCCGCGGCGCCGGAATCGCCGCCCAGCAAGTGCTGGAGCTCGCTGATGTGCGAGCGCAGGCGCGACAGCTCTTCGGCGACGTCGATGCGCAATGAGAACAGCGAGGCTTCCTGGGCGATGCGGGCCGAGAGCTCTTCGCCGCTGATCAGGGACAGGCCCGCGGGGCTGGCGGCTTCGAGGGTTTCACGCAGCTTGGCGGCCAGCTTCTGCCGGTGCTCGGCCAGCAACTGCGGCACGTCGCCTTCGACCGTCTGGACGATGCCGGCCACGCCGCGCGCGCACTCGAGCATCATGTCGGCCAGGCGCGCGCCTTCTCGCTCGCGATTGGCCTGCAGCTCGGCCAAGGCCTGGGCGCTGGCCTCGATGCAGAGGGCGCTCCAGGCCTTGGGGTCGGGCGCTTCTTCGGAGGCGCCCGCGCCCTTGATCAATTCGGCCAAGGTCGGGGCGGGCGTGTCGGGAATGAAACCGCGCGCGCGGCCAAGCTGCTCGGCGGTGTGCTTGAGATAGTCGTCGGTGAGCGCCTGCGCGGCATCGTCGCCGGCGCGCGCGAAGGCGGCGCGCACTTCGACCTTGCCGCGGCGAAGGTGTTTGGCGATCTGTTCGCGCAAGGGCGCTTCGGCCAGACGCAGGTCGTCGGGCAGGCGCAGGCTGACGTCCAGATAGCGGCTGTTGACCGTGCGGATTTCGACGGTGACGCTGCCAAGGGACGATTCGGCCCGGGCGGCGCCGAAGGCGGTCATGCTGCGTATCATGAATGGGTATCCTGCATAATGATGGGTGACCTCTATTATTGCCCATGCCGGCGACCCTTTTCATCAGAATCAGGAGCTTTCTTGTCTTCCAGCCCCACTCAAAGGCCTTCGGGCCGCCTGCCCGACCAGCTGCGTCCGGTCCTGTTCGAAACCGGCTATACACGCCATGCCGAAGGGTCCGTACTGATCAAGATGGGCGATACCCATGTTTTGTGCAATGCCAGCGTGCTCGACAAAGTGCCGCCTTTTCTCAAGGGCAGGGGGCAGGGCTGGGTCACCGCCGAGTACGGCATGCTGCCTCGCTCCACCCACACGCGTTCGGACCGCGAGGCCGCGCGGGGCAAGCAAAGCGGCCGCACCCAGGAAATCCAGCGCCTGATCGGGCGCAGCCTGCGGGCCGTGTTCGATCTCCAGGCGCTGGGCGAACGCACCCTGCATCTGGACTGCGATGTATTGCAGGCGGACGGCGGCACGCGCTGCGCCGGCATCACCGGCGCATGGCTGGCTGCGGCTCTGGCCGTGCGTGGACTGGTGCACGGCGGCCTGCTTGCGGGCAACCCCTTGCGCGACCATGTGGCGGCGGTGTCGGTCGGCCTGGTGGGCGGCCGGCCCGTGCTCGACCTGGACTATCCCGAGGACTCGGGCTGCGGCGCCGACATGAATATCGTCATGACGGGGCAGGGCGGGTTTGTCGAAGTGCAGGGCACGGCCGAAGGCCAAACCTTCGATCGGCCTCAACTCGATGCCTTGCTCGGCCTGGCGGCCCAGGGCATCGCTCGTCTGGTCGAGCTGCAGAAGCAGGCCTTGTCGGACGCGGCTTAGCGTCGACAGGCCCTGGGGCACGCGCTTTCACGCCGTCCGGCCCAACCCCGTCGGTTAAAATGAAGCCTACTCCACGCGCCGGCTTCGAAGCCCGCCCCTGCGGGCTTCCGCCCGCCACCGGCGTTTCGTCGCGGTCGGCCAAGGCCTTTCCCATTTTCATTCCGTTCCAATGTCCGATCAAACCTCCTCGTCCACGCCCCCCGCTGAATCCGTGCTTTCCAAAGTCGTCCTTGCCTCGAACAATGCCGGCAAGCTGAAAGAATTTTCGGCCATCCTCGCCACTGCGGGCATCCAGATGGTGCCGCAGGGCGAATTGGGTGTCGCCGAAGCCGAAGAGCCGTTTGCCACTTTCGTCGAAAATGCGCTGACCAAGGCGCGCCACGCCAGCCGCCATACCGGGCTGCCGGCGCTGGCCGACGATTCGGGCCTGTGCGTCGGTTGCCTGGACGGCGCCCCGGGCGTGTATTCGGCCCGCTATGCCAGCCTTGCCGGCGGCGAAAAATCCGACGCGGCCAACAACCGGCATCTGCTGCATGCGCTCGAGGGCCGGGCCGATCGCTCGGCCTCGTATGTGGCTGTGCTGGTCTATGTGCGCAGCGCGGACGATCCGCGCCCCATCATCGCGGAAGGCGTGTGGCAGGGCCGGATCGCGCTCGAGCCGGCCGGCGCCAACGGCTTCGGCTACGACCCTTATTTCTACCTGCCCGACCTGGGCATGACGGCGGCCGAACTGCCTCCCGAAGAAAAGAACCGCCACAGCCATCGTGCGCGCGCCCTGCGCAAGCTGCTCCAGGCCCTGGCGGGGCATGACGAGGCCTGAGTGCAAAAGGTCATACCCATCGCGCCCGAGGGCGGCGCCAGGCGGGCCGACGCGCTATCCGGCGGCGTCAGGCTGGCCACCCTGCCGCCCCTGTCGCTGTATGTGCACGTGCCGTGGTGCGTGCGTAAATGCCCATACTGCGATTTCAATTCGCACGAGCTCAAGGGCGATCCGCCCGAACAAGACTATCTGGCCGCGCTGCGCGCCGACCTCGAACAGGCGCTGCCCCTGATATGGGGCAGGCAGGTGCATACGGTCTTCGTGGGCGGCGGCACGCCCAGCCTGTTGTCGGCCGCCGCCGTGGACGAAATGCTGGCGATGTTCCGCGCCTGCCTGAATCTGTGGCCCGATGCCGAGATCACCATGGAGGCGAACCCGGGCACGGTCGAGGCCGCGCGCTTCCTGGATTACGCGCGCAGCGGAGTCAATCGCGTGTCGCTGGGCATACAGAGCTTCGATGATGCCGCGCTGAAGGCGCTGGGCCGCATCCATGACTCGGCCCAGGCGCGGCGCGCCATCGAGTCGGCGCAGGAGGCCTTCGCCCGCGTCAACCTGGACCTGATGTTCGCACTGCCGGGGCAGACGCAGCAGGCCTGCCTGGCCGATCTGCGGACCGCCATGGCCTTCGGCACCGAGCATCTCTCCCTGTATAACCTCACGCTCGAACCCAACACCGTCTTCGCCAAGTATCCGCCGCCCGCCTTGCCCGACGAGGACGCGGCGGCAGCCATGCAGGACAGCGTAGCCGAACTGGCCGAAGCCGGCGGCTGGCAGCGCTACGAGGTGTCCGCCTATGCCCGGCAGGGCGGACGCAGCCGCCACAACCTCAATTACTGGGAATTCGGCGATTACCTGGGCATCGGCCCGGGGGCCCACGGCAAACTGTCCTTTCCCGACCGCATCATCCGCCAGTCCCGGCTGCGCCAGCCGCAGTCCTGGATGGCCGCGGCGCACAAGCGCGACGGCGGCCATATCGCCGAAGAGCGCCATGTGTCGCCGCAGGAATTGCCCTTCGAATTCATGCTCAACGCCCTGCGCCTGAAGCAGGGCGTCAGTGCTTCCAGCTTCGAGGACCGCACGGGGCTGAGCCTGGCGTCCATTCTGCCCGTCGTGAATCGGGCGGTGGCCACGGGCCTGCTCGAAGACGACCCCGCCCGCATCCGGACCACCCCGCTGGGCTGGCGCTTCCTGAACGATCTCCAGGCCATGTTCCTGGATTGAACGCTTCCGAATGCCCTCTGCGCAGTCATGATCGTGTCATGGGGCCGCCATTTACGACTCGTTTCCATGATAGGGACGTTTGTGCGACGCCGTTGCACTACAATTTGACCCAATATGGGGCGACGCACCAAGTCGGGGCATTTCTTCCGGCGAAAACACGCGGTATTTTCCGGCGAGCAGGTCGAACCGCCTTGTTTCTGGTGCCCAAGAAACTGGCATGCATATTGCGTAATGCATATCGACGTCCTATTTTTGACCTTTACTAGCCTGGAGCATCTATGTCCACCGCAGAAGAAATTGTGAAGCTGATCGCCGAGCGCGAAGTCGCCTTCGTGGATTTTCGTTTTACCGACACGCTCGGCCGCGAGCATCACATGACGGTGCCGGGCGGCACTGTCGATGAAGAAAAGATGGAATCCGGCCAGGCCTTCGATGGTTCGTCGATCTCCGGCTGGAAGGGCATCGAGGCTTCCGACATGCTGTTGATGCCGGACCCCGCCACGGCGCGCCTGGATCCCTTCCGCGAAGAGGCCACGCTGATCCTCACTTGCGACGTGCTCGAGCCTTCGGACCTGAAGGGCTACGACCGCGACCCACGCTCGCTGGCCCGCCGCGCCGAAGCCTACCTGAAGTCCAGCGGCCTGGGCGATACCGCCTACTTCGGCCCCGAGCCCGAATTCTTCGTGTTCGACGGCGTCACCTGGAACGACGATGCCTCGGGTTGCTTCGTCAAGATCAAGTCCGAAGAAGGCTCCTGGTCGCGCGGCCTGGACCTGGAAGGCGGCAACATGGGCCACAGGCCATCGGTCAAGGGCGGCTACGTGCCGGTGCCCCCGGTGGATTCCTTCCATGACATGCGTTCCGAAATGTGCCTGCTGCTGGAACAGCAGGGCGTGCCCGTCGAAGTGCACCACCACGAGGTGGCCGGTCCCGGCCAGATGGAAATCGGCACACGCTTCTCCACCCTGGTGCAGCGCGCCGACTGGAACCAGATCCTCAAATACACCATCCACAACGTCGCGCACGTGTACGGCAAGACGGCCACCTTCATGCCCAAACCCGTCGTGGGCGACAATGGGTCGGGCATGCACGTCCACCAGTCCATCTGGAAGGACGGCCAGAACCTGTTTGCGGGCAACGGCTATGCCGGCCTGTCCGAGTTCGCGCTGTTCTACATCGGCGGCATCATCAAGCACGCACGCGCGCTGAACGCGCTGACCAACCCCGCCACCAACTCGTACAAGCGCCTGGTGCCTCACTTCGAAGCCCCGGTCAAGCTTGCATACTCGGCGCGCAACCGCTCGGCATCGATCCGCATTCCCTATGTCAGCAGCCCGAAGGCAAGGCGGGTCGAAGCACGCTTCCCCGATCCCCTGGCGAATCCCTATCTGGCTTTCTCGGCCATGATGATGGCCGGCCTGGACGGCGTGCAGAACAAGATCCACCCAGGCGATCCGGCCGACAAGAACCTGTACGACCTGCCGCCGGAAGAGGACGCCAAGATTCCGACGGTGTGCGCTTCGCTCGAGCAGGCTGTCGAGGCGTTGGATGCCGACCGCGAGTTCCTGACGCGCGGCGGCGTCTTCAGCAACGACATGCTCGACGCCTACATCGAACTCAAGATGGCCGAGATCACGCGCCTGCGCATGACCACGCATCCGGTCGAGTTCGACATGTACTACAGCCTGTAGGCGCAAGCCCCCGGCAAGCAGGTGAAGCGATGGCGCCCATTGACCACTTCGACCTGCTTGCCACCGCCATACTGGTGCTGGACGAAGACGGTGTAGTGCTGGAGGCCAATGTGGCCGCGCAGGAGCTGTTCGGGCTCTCGCAGCGCCAGCTCGCGGGCATGGATGCGCTGACGCTGTTTGCCGGCGATGCGGCGCTGGCGGAGCGATTCGTCGATGCGGTGCGCGGACGCTATGGCGTCCTGCGGCTCGCCACGGCCGCTCGTGCGCAGGGCGCGGAGCTGCCGGTGGGCCTGACGGTGGCGCCCGTCGACCATCCCGGCTGGGCCGCGCTGCTCGAGGTGCGCAGCCTCGAACACCAGGGCACGCCCGACCGCACTCAACAACTGAGCAAAGAGCTGCAGGTGCAGCGGGAATCCCTGCGCAATCTGGCTCACGAGGTCAAGAACCCCCTGGGCGGCATCCGCGGCGCGGCCCAGTTGCTCGAGGCCGAACTGGGGCAGGGCGATTTGCGCGAATACACCAGCGTCATCGTCAGCGAAGCCGACCGCCTCAGGGCCCTGATCGATCGGCTCATTGCGCCGCAGGGCGACAGCCTGAAAATGCTGCGCTTCAATGTCCATGAAATCTGCGAGCGCGTCTACACGCTGGTGCGGGCCGAGTTTTCGCCGGTCATCGAGGTCCGGCGCGACTACGATGCTTCGGTTCCGGACCTGACCGGCGATCGCGAAAGACTGGTCCAGGCCCTGTTGAACGTCGCCCGCAATGGTGCGCAGGCCTTGCTCGAACATGGGTCGGCGTCGGCGCCCATGCTGACCCTGCGCACCCGCATCGGTCGCCAGCTGGTGCTGGCCAGCCGGCCCGTCCGCATGGGCGTGGTGATATCGGTCATCGACAATGGGCCGGGCATACCCGAGGCCCTGCGCGACAAGGTGTTCCATCCGCTGGTAACGGGGCGCGCGAGCGGTACGGGCCTGGGTCTGAGCCTTGCTCAGGAATTCGTGCAGCAGCACGGGGGAGTCATCGAGTTCGACTCGTGCGCGGGCTGCACGGAGTTTCGCCTGATACTGCCGCTGGAGTCGCCATGAAGCCGGCGCTGACGGAGGGACTCGAACCCTCGATGCGAATGCGCCCGAACCATCTTTGGAGTTGCCATGAAGGCCGTCTGGATAGTCGACGATGATCAAAGCATACGCTGGGTACTGGAGAAGGCGCTGCAGCGCGCCAATCTGCCCACGCGCAGTTTCGTCTCGGCCGACGCGATGCTGCATGCGCTTGAAGCCGACGCGCCTTGTGTATTGATCACGGACATCCGCATGCCGGGCAGGGATGGCCTGGAACTGCTGCAGGAAATCAAGCAGCGCCATCCCGGACTCGCGGTGATCGTCATGACGGCCTACACCGATTTGAGCAGCACGGTGTCCGCATTCCAGAAGGGGGCCTTCGATTATCTGGCCAAGCCCTTCGATATCAACGAAGCGGTAAGCCTGATCCAGCGCGCCATCGAGACGACGGCGGGGCAGGAGGACAGCGAAGAAGAATATGCGACGCCCAAAGCGGGAGAGCGCCTGATGATGAAGTCGGCTTCGCCGGCCATGCAGGAAGTGTTCCGGGCCATCGGCCGCTTGGCGGTGTCGCCGGCGACGGTCCTCATCACGGGCGAGTCGGGTACGGGCAAAGAGCTGATTGCTCGGGCGCTGCACACTCATAGCTCGCGGGCCGCCAAACCCTTCGTGGCCCTGAATGCGGCGGCCATTCCACGCGACCTGCTCGAAGCGGAGCTATTCGGCCATGAACGCGGCGCCTTCACGGGCGCGACGACGATGCGCCGCGGCCGCTTCGAGGAGGCGGACGGCGGCACGCTGTTCCTGGATGAAATCGGCGACATGCCCTTCGAACTGCAGACGCGTTTGCTGCGCGTGCTGGCAGAAGGCAGTTTCTATCGGGTCGGAGGTTCGCAGGCGATCAGGGTGGACGTGCGCATCGTGGCGGCCACGCACCAGCCGCTGGAGCAGCGTGTGGCGCAAGGGCAGTTTCGCGAGGATCTCTTTCATCGCTTGAATGTGATCCGACTGAGGCTGCCGCCCTTGCGTGAGCGCAAGGAGGACATCCCCGCATTGGCCGGCTTGTTTTTGCAGAATAGCGCGGAGAAACTGGGGGTGGCGGTGCGGCGCCTGACGCCGGAGGCGCAGCGCGCGCTGGTGGAATTCGATTACCCGGGCAATATCCGCCAGCTCGAGAATTTCTGCCATTGGCTGACTGTGATGGCGTCGGGCCAGTGGGTGGACGTGGACGATCTGCCTCCGGAGGTGCTGGCGGGGCGGAGCGGGGCGGACGGATTGTCGCCGCAATCCAGCGTCCCGGCGTCGGATGTCGTGGAAGAGGCGGCGCAGGAGGATCTGGGCACGCCGGTATGGTGCCAGTTGCTGGCGCAGGATGTAAGCCGGCGGCTCGAGCGCAATGAGCCTGCGATCATGGCGACTTTGACGCGTGAATTCGAAGCGACGCTGATCCGCACGGCCCTGAAGCATTCCCGCGACCGCCGCGCCGAAGCGGCGCAGCGGCTGGGCATAGGACGCAATACGCTGACTCGCAAGTGTCAGGAGCTGAAGCTGTCGTCTGAGTGAGACGTCCCCTCAGCCCGCTTCCTCGCCTCGCAAATACGCCTGCGCGCGCTGGGCCATCAAGGCCTCGCGCCGGATGAAATCCGCGACGAAAGGACTGGCCGGAGCATGGTGCAGTCCGTAAGGCGTGTCCCATTGCGCGATCACGCCTTTCTGCATCACCCCGATGCGGTCGGCGATCGCGAAGGCCTCGGCCTGGTTGTGGGTGACCAGCAGCGCCGTGTGCTTCGTCGCCTTCAGGATGTCCCGCACCTCGAACGCCAGGCGTTCCCGCGTATCGATGTCCAGATTGGAGAAAGGTTCGTCCAGCAGCAGCAGGTCGGGCTCGGGAGCCAGGGCCCGTGCGAGCGCTACGCGCTGCTGCTGGCCGCCGGACAGCTCATGCGGATAGCGGCGGCCCGAGCCCTCCAGGCCCACCAGATGCAGCAGGTCGTTCACGCGCTTGGCGCGTTCGGCCTTGTCGAGGCGGCGCAGGCCGAAGCCGATGTTCTTTTCCACCGTGAGGTGGGGAAACAGGGCATAGTCCTGGAACATCATGCCGACCCTCCGGTGCTCGGGTTCGAGCTGGAAATCGACGGTGGACAGAACTGTGCCGTCCAGCACGATGCGTCCGGCGCGCAGCGGCTCGAAGCCGGCGATGGCGCGCAGCACGGTGGTCTTGCCGCAGCCCGAAGCGCCCAGCAGGCAGCCGATATGCCCGTGCTCGAGGCTGAGCGAAAAGTCGTCGACGACGGCCTGGCGGCCTTGGGGCGTGTCGTAAGCCAGCGAGATGGCTTCCAGTTGCAGTAAATCAGCCATGAAGCGGCGGCCTGTGTACGGTGAGCGTGTGCATGGAATGGGCGGAGCCGGGCGTCAGTGGCCCGATTTTAGCTGGTGGCGGGCCAGCAGCATGACGGGCAGCAGGCCTGCGGCGACAATCGCCAGCGCCGCGACGGCGCCTTCTTCGTAGGTGCCTCGGGCCGCCTCGGCATAGAGCCAGGTGGCCAGGGTCTCGAAATTGACGGGACGCAGCAGCAGGGTGGCGGGCAGCTCCTTCATGGCGTCCACGAAGATGAGCAGGGCGGCGGCGCCGATGGCGGGACGCAAAAGCGGCAGGTGGACGCGTCGGAGCGTGCCGGCGGGGCTTTCGCCCAGCAGCCGCGAGGCTTGTTCCAGCGACGGCGGAATGCGGGCCAGGCCCGATTCGAGGCTGCCCACCGAGATGGCCAGGAAACGGATGGCGTAGGCGCACACCAGGGCCGCGGTGGAGCCCATCAGGAGCAGGCCGGGAGCCGTATCGGTAAAGGGCCGCGCCATCCAGGCGATCAGGTCGTCGATGGCGATGAGGGGCAGAAGCAGGCCGATGGCCAGCACGGTGCCCGGCAAGGCATAACCCACCGTCGAAACACGCGAGCACAGTTTCATGAAGCGGGTCTTGGCGGTGTGGGCGCTGCGCGCGGCCCACGTCACCACCAGCGCGCCGGCCACGGTGACGAAGGTGGCGATGAGGGCGATGCGCACGGTGTTGTAGCCGCTTTGCAGGAGTTGGGCCGATACGCCGCCGGTGGCGTCGAAATGCTTGACGGTCTCGTTCAGCAGATACAGCGCCGGGGCGACGAAGCCGATGAGCACGGGCAGCCAGCCCAGGACCAGTGCGGCGGCGGCGGGCATGCCGCGCAGCTTTTCGGGTTGGATGGGGCGCATGCGCTGTGTGTTGGCATAGCGCTGATGCCGGCGGCCATGCCTTTCGAGCAGGATCAGCAGCACGACGATGGCCAGCATGGAAAGGGCGATCTGCGCCGCGCCGGCCAGGTCCGAACGCGTGATCCAGGTGGTATAGACGGAGACGGTCAAGGTCTGCACGCCCAGGAATTCCGAGGCGCCGATGTCGTTGAGGGTCTCGAGCAGGGCCAGGCTGACGCCCACCGCGATGGCGGGACGCGCCAGGGGCAGGGCGACGCGGAAGAACACGCCCCGCCGCGACTGGCCCAGTATGCGGCCTGCCTCGAGCAGGCTCGCCGCCTGCGTGGAAAACATGACCCGGGTGCTTAGATAGACATAGGGATAGAGTACGAAGCCCAGCAGGAAGATGGCGCCGGGCAGGGCGCGCAGGTCGGGCAGGCGGAACTGCCGGGGGCTGTCGTAGCCCAGCAGGTCGCGCACCAGGCCTTGCACGGGCCCAAGGGGATGCAGGATGTCGAGATAGGCGAAGGCGACGATGTAGGTCGGCACGGCCAGGGGCAGCAGCAAGGCCCACAGCAGCATGCGCCGCGTGGGAAAGTCGTAGGCCGTGACGAGCCAGGCGCTACCCGTTCCCAGGCAGGCCACCAGCACCCCCACGCCCAGCAGCAGCGCGGCCGTGTTGCCCAATGCCGTGGGCAGCACATGCTGCGCCAGATGCCGCCAATGATCCAGCGAGCCGTCCAGCGACATCCATATCAGGGCAAGGACGGGGGCCGCCACGCAGGCGGCGATCAGGGCCGCGCCCAGCCGCCACGGCCAGCCGGCCGCCGGACGAAGGAGCCGCGAACGGCCTTTCAGAACACCGGCCGCGGCAGAGGCAGGCGCTGCCGCGGACAGCGTCTTAGTTGTCGAAGCCAACTTTGTCCACCAACTCGCTGGCCTGCTTGCGATGCTTGGCGATCTCGGCCAGCGGCAGCGGATCGACCACCAGGTCGCCGAAGCTGGCTACCACCGGATCCAGGGCTACGCCCTTGCGCACCGGATACTCGTAGTTCGCATTGGCGTAGAGATGCTGGGCCTGTTCGGACACCAGGTACTCGAGCAGCTTGACGGCGTCTTCCCGATTGGGCGCGTGGCGCGCCACGGCGGCGCCGGAAATGTTGACGTGCGTGCCCTTGCTGGCGTCGTTGGCGAAGGTGGGGCGCACGACGTGGATGGCATCGCCCCATTTGCGCGCGTCGGTGCCGGGCTCGGCGTTCTTCATGCGGCCCACGTAATAAGCGTTGGCGATGCCCACGTCGCAGATGCCGCCCAGGATGTCGCGCGCCACATCGCGGTCTCCGCCGGTGGGCTTGCGGCCCAGGTTGGCCTTCAGGCCGCGCAGCCATTCTTCGGCGGCCTCGACGCCGTTATGGGCGATGAAGGCGGCGATGAGGCCGGTATTGTAGGGATGCTGGCCCGAGCGCGTGCAGAACTTGCCTTTCCATTTGGGATCGGCCAGCGATTCGTAGGTCAGTTCCTTTACGTCGACGTCGTTCGACACATAGGCGACCCGATCGCGCATCGACAAGGTGTACCAATGGCCGTCGCTGCCGCGCAGGTTGGCGGGTATGGTGTCGTTCAGCTCTTTGGATTCGACCGCCTGGGTGACACCGCCCTGGACCAGGTCGATGAGATTGCCGATGTCGACGGTCATCAATACGTCGGCCGGCGACTTATCGCCTTCGGCCTTGACGCGCTCGAGCAGGCCGTCCTTGACGAAGACCGTATTGGCCTTGATGCCCGTGTCTTTTGTAAACTGCTCGAGTATCGGCTGGATCAGACCCGGTTCGCGCGTGGTGTATAGCGTGACGTCCGCGAATGCATTGCCGGCGCAAGCTGCCAGGCCCGCAAATACAAGGGAACGAGCGAGCGGCAAGAGGGTGGGGCGTGTCGTTCGCATGGAGAAGGCTCCTGTTAATGCAAATGATTATCAGCTACATGTAAAATGTGCAAAAGATAACAGTTTAAAGGAAAGACTTCAAATCCGCCGACACGAGGCTCGGCTTGGTGAAAACCAGGCGTATACACTCTTTATTGTCAGTGGTGGTCACATGCCGCCGAAATGTCCCGGTTTCATGCACATATCTTTATGGGCGTTGTAAATACAGCATTTAAAAAGAAATTTAACTGAGTGAACACTAAATAGTGTAGAATCAAGACACAGTAGTTCACGTCGATAACCACGCCATGGGTTCCCGAAGCAAGCGCATGCGCTCCTTCTCGCCCTTCGGCATTTTTTACGAACAAGACTATGGCAGCTTTCAATTCCGAGCAGGTTCTCAGCGTACGTCACTGGAACGACACCCTTTTTTCCTTCACCACCACGCGCGATTCCGCGCTGCGGTTTCATAACGGCCACTTCGTCATGCTGGGGCTCGAGGTCGAAGGCAAACCTCTCATGCGGGCCTACAGTATCGCCAGCGCCAACTACGAAGAGAACCTCGAATTCCTCAGCATCAAGGTGCCCAACGGGCCGCTTACCTCGCGCCTGCAGCATCTGCAGGTCGGCGACTCGGTGCTGATCAGCAAAAAACCGGTCGGCACCCTGGTGGTCGACGACCTGAAGCCCGGCAAGAATCTTTATCTGTTCGGCACCGGCACCGGGCTGGCCCCTTTCATGAGCATCATCAAAGACCCCGAAGTCTACGAGCGCTTCGAGAAAGTGGTGCTGCTGCATGGCGTGCGTTTCGTCAGCGAACTGGCCTATGCGGACTACATCCAGAACGAACTGCCCAACAACGAGTACTTCGGCGATATCGTGCGCGAGAAGCTCATCTACTACCCGACCGTCACGCGCGAGCCTTTCCGCAACAGCGGCAGGCTGACCACGGTGATCGAAAGCGGCCAATTATCGCAAGACATCGGCCTGCCTCCGCTCAATCCCGAAACCGATCGCGCCATGATGTGCGGCAGCCCGGCCATGCTGGCCGACCTGTGCAAAATTCTGGACGACCGCGGTTTTGTGGTCTCGGCCGGGGTGGGCGAACCGGGCGACTACGTCATCGAGCGCGCCTTCGTCGAAAAATGATGCGGCCGGCGAGGTGTGGCCGGCGAGGTGTGGCCGGCGAGGTGTGGCCGGCGAGGGTGCAGCCGGTGGTGGGGGGGTGTTAATTTTTGCTATAGCTGTTTAAACTCTGATAGTGGTTTTATTTTCACTTGACAGAGATCGACATGGCCAAGCAAATCATCCATACCGACGCCGCACCCGCCGCAGTAGGGCCTTACTCACAAGCCGTGGCCGCTCCGGCGGGCAAGACAGTCTATCTTTCGGGGCAGATCGGGCTCGAGCCCGGCACGGGCGACCTCGTGTCCGAAAACTTCGAAGGCCAGGTGCGTCAGTCCTTCGCCAATATGCAGGCGGTCATCGAAGCGGCGGGCGGTTCGCTCGACAGCATCGTCAAGCTCACCCTCTACCTCACCGACCTGAGCAAGTTCGGCAGCGCCAACGCCATCATGGCGGACATCATTCCGCAGCCTTTTCCCGCACGCTCCACCATCGGCGTGGCGAGTCTGCCCAAGGGCGCCCAGTTCGAGGTCGAGGCGATCATCGTCGTCTGAAGCCGCTCGACAGGGCCTCGACCGGATCCGACCGATCCCCCCAGCGCATGACCCCATAGCGAGTTCTTCCGTGTCCAGCACCTCGACCCGGCGCAAGACTTCCAGGGCCGCATCGGCCGGTGGGAAGGAAGACGCGCAAAGCGCCATGCAGCGGCGCTTCCTGCGCCTCGGCCTGGAGCGCCAGCAGGACTTCGTCGTCCATCTGCCGCTGCGCTACGAGGACGAAACCCGCATCCAGCCTATCGGCTCGCTGCGTCCGGGCCAGACGGGACAGATCGAGGGCGAGATCCTGCACAGCGAAGTGCAGTTCCGGCCGCGCCGCCAGCTGGTGGCCATGATCGAGGACGGCTCGGGACGCCTGGCCCTGCGCTGGCTCAATTTCTATCCCAGCCAGCAGCGGCAGGTGGAGCGGGGCAAGCGCGTACGGGTGCGGGGAGAACTCCGGGGCGGGTTCTCGGGCCTCGAAATGGTCCATCCGCGCGTCACCGTCGCGGACGGCGCGCTGCCCGATTCGCTTACTCCGGTTTACCCCACCACCGACGGACTGAGCCAGCCGACCTTGCGGCGCGCCATCGACCAGGCGCTGCGCGATGCCGATCTGAGCGACACGCTCGGCGAGGACATCCGCCGCCGCTACGGCCTGATGCCGTTCGCGGAGGCCATCCGCATCCTGCACCATCCGCCGCCCAGCGTCTCGTACCAGGACTTGGTCGAGCGCGAGCATCCAGCCTGGCGGCGCATCAAGTTCGACGAGCTGCTGGCCCAGCAGTTGTCGCTGGCCATGGCCCGGGCGGCGCGGCTTTCCCAGCGCAGCCGGGCTTACGCCGGAGCCGGCCCAGGCCTGGTCCCGGCGCTTGAGAAGAGGCTGCCCTTTGCGCTGACCGCCGCTCAGCGTCGGGTCGTGGAAGAAATCTCGGCCGACCTGGCCCGCGCCTATCCCATGCACCGCCTGTTGCAGGGCGACGTGGGCAGCGGCAAGACCGTGGTGGCGGCCCTGGCCGCCGCGCAGGTCATCGCCAACGGCGGCCAGGTGGCCATGATGGCGCCCACCGAAATACTTGCCGAACAGCATCACCGCAAACTGGCCGGGTGGCTCGAACCGCTGGGGGTGCGCATCGCCTGGCTGACGGGCAGCCTGGGGGTCAAGGCGAGGCGCGAGGCCATCGCGGCCATCGAGTCGGGCGAAGCGCAGCTCGTCGTCGGCACGCAGGCGCTCATCCAGGACAAGGTCGTCTTCGCCGATCTGGGGCTGGTCATATTGGACGAACAGCATCGCTTCGGCGTCGGCCAACGGCTCGAACTCAGCCGCAAGGGCGAGGCGGCCGGCGGGGCGCTCATTCCGCATCAATTGAACATGAGCGCCACGCCCATTCCGCGCACCCTGGCCATGACCTTCTTCGCCGACCTGGACGTCTCGGTCATCGACGAGCTTCCGCCCGGCCGCAGCCCGGTCGTCACCAAGCTCGCCTCGGACGGCCGGCGCGACGAGGTGCTGGCTCTGGTGGCGCAAGAAGTACGCTCGGGCAGACAGGCTTACTGGGTCTGCCCGCTGGTCGAAGAAAGCGAAGCGCTGCAGCTGCAGACCGCGGTCGAAACCTACGAGCGCCTTTCCCAGGCGCTGCCCGATCTGCGCGTCAGCCTCATCCACGGCAAGCTCAAGCCCGCCGAGAAAGCCAGGGTCATGGACGCATTCCGGTCCGGCGACATCGACCTGCTGGTCGCGACCACGGTCATCGAGGTCGGCGTCGATGTGCCCAACGCCTCGCTGATGATCATCGAGCATGCCGAGCGCTTCGGCCTGGCCCAGCTGCATCAATTGCGCGGAAGGGTGGGGCGGGGCGCCGTGCAGTCCATATGCCTGCTGCTGTATCAATCGCCGCTGTCCCAGGTGGCCCGGCAGCGCCTGCGCGCCATGTACGAAACAGGAGACGGCTTCGAGATCGCGCGGCGCGACCTCGAACAGCGGGGGCCGGGCGAGTTCCTGGGCCTGCGCCAGTCGGGCGCGGCGCTGCTGCGCTTCGCCAGCCTGGAGGCCGACGAAGCGCTGGCCGCCCAGGCCCAGGAGCTTGCCCGCCACTGGCTCGAGCACGATCCCGGCAAGGCGCAGGTGCACATGCATCGCTGGATGCGCGGCCGGCAGGATTACCTGCGCAGTTGAGCGGCTCGCGCCACCCCATTACGCCAGACACATAGTGAGTAGCCATGACATTGACGGAACTTAAATACATCGTAGCGGTGGCGCGCGAGCGGCACTTCGGACGGGCGGCCGATGCCTGCTTCGTCAGCCAGCCCACCTTGTCCGTGGCCATCCGCAAGCTCGAGGACGAGCTGGGCGTCGTGTTATTCGAGCGCGGGGGCACCGAAGTGGGAGTGACTCCCATAGGATTGCGCGTAGTGGCCCAGGCACAGCGTGTGCTGGAAGAAGCGACCAATCTCAAGGAAATCGCGCGCCAGGGGCACGATCCGCTTGAAGGGCCGCTGAGAGTGGGGGTGATCTACACCATCGGGCCCTATCTGCTGCCCAAGCTGGTGCCGGCCCAGATCGAGGTGACGCCGCAAATGCCGCTGGTCCTGCAAGAAAACTACACCACGCGCCTGCTCGAACTGCTTCGCCAGGGCGAGATCGATTGCGCCATCGTGGCGCTGCCCATACCGGATGCGGGGCTGATGGTGCAGCCGCTGTACGACGAGCCTTTCATGGTAGCCGTGCCCAGAGGGCATCCGTGGGCCCAGCTCGGCCACATCAGTTCCAGCGCCCTGAAGGAAGAAACCATGCTGCTGCTGGGGGCCGGCCATTGCTTCCGCGACCAGGTGCTGGAGGTCTGCCCCGAGCTTTCGCGCTTTTCGGCGTCGAGCGAAGGCATACAGCGCACCTTCGAGGGCTCGTCGCTGGAAACCATACGGCACATGGTGGCGGCGGGCGTGGGCATCACGGTCCTGCCGGCCAGCGCCATCGGCACCGGCGACCCCAAGAACGACCTGCTGGCCTACATACCTTTCAAGAAGCCGGTGCCCGACCGCAGAGTGGTATTGGTATGGCGCAAGAGCTTCCCGCGGCCGACCGCCATACAAGCCCTGATCAAGGCCGTCCATCGCACTGAATTGGGCGGCGTTCACTATCTGGAGGAACCCTCCAGCATGGTATGCTAAACCCCGTTGTTCTCAACATATTTGGGAGATCTCAAATGGCCAAGGTTACAAGCAAGTCCTCCAGTAAAACAGATAAGGGCATCGTGATTGACATCGGCATCACCGCGAAAGACCGCGAGGCAGTCGCGCACGAACTCGCCAAGATGCTGGCCGACTCTTATACGTTGTATCTGACAACCCACAATTTCCATTGGAATGTGACCGGGCCGTTGTTCAACACGCTGCACCAGATGTTCATGACCCAGTACACCGAGCAATGGCAAGCGCTCGACGAGATCGCCGAACGCATCCGCGCCCTGGGCCACTATGCGCCGGGCACCTACGCCCAATACGGCCGCCTGGCTTCCATCACCGCGCCCGACGATGTGCCCGACGCCACCGAGATGGTGCGCATTCTGGTCAAGGGCAACGAGGCGGTGGCCAAAACGGCCCGCGCTGCGCTCAAGCGCGGCGAGGACGCCAGCGACGCGCCCACGGTCGACCTCCTTACCCGCCGGCTGGACGTTCATGAAAAGAACGCCTGGATGCTGCGCAGCATTCTCGAATAGCACCCAGAAGGTTTCGCCTTTGCGGGGCGTCCAGCGGTCTGCGCGCGGCGCCGTCTTGCTTGAGGCGTATTCAATACCCGGGCCCATCGCAACGCGGCGGGCCCGGGTTCTTTCGTACAATGGCGGGTTATGAATCAAGCACTCACTCTTTCCTTCATCGGCGGCGGCAATATGGCCTCGGCCCTGGCTTCCGGCCTCATCGGCAAGCGCTGCGGCGCGTCCGATGTGCATGTGATCGACGTCGACGAATCGGTGCTTGCGCGCTGGCGCGAACAGGGCGTCGGCACCGCCGGCGCGCCTGACGACACGCTGGCCTCGCAGCGCGTCTGGGTATTCGCCGTCAAGCCGCAAGTCATGAAAGAAACGGTGGCCCGGTGCAAGCCCTTCCTGCGTCCGGACACCCTGGTCATCAGCATCGCGGCGGGCATAACAAGCAGCACGCTGGCCGGTTGGCTGGGCGGCGACACGCCCTGGACGCGGCTGGTGCGCTGCATGCCCAACACTCCGGCCCTCATCGGCGCGGGTGTTTCCGGCCTGCTGGCTCTCGATGGCGTCTCCGAGGACGACAAGGCGGTTGCCCAGCTTCTGCTCAAGGCGGTCGGGGAAGTCGTATGGGTCGACAACGACGACCAGCTCGACGCCGTCACCGCCTTGTCGGGCAGCGGCCCGGCCTATGTGTTTTTATTTCTCGAAGCATTGATCCAGGGCGGCATCGACCTGGGCCTCGATCCTCAGCAATCGCGCAAGCTGGCGTTGGCCACGCTGCACGGCGCGACGCAACTGGCGGCGCTTTCGCCCGAGCCCCCGGCCACCTTGCGCGAGCGCGTCACGTCCAAGGGCGGCACCACGGCCGCCGCCCTGGCAGTATTCGAAAAACAGGGTTTTTCGACTCTGGTCCAGCAAGCCATGCGCGCGGCCTATGACCGCGCGGGCGAGCTGGCCACAGATTTTGCAAAATGAGGCCTTTTAGTGTTAACAGGCCCTAGGCCAGCCCTTGCTTCTTCAGCGCGGTTTGCACCGCCGGATCGGCATCTACGCGTTCGAAGAAGCGTTTCAGGTTGTCCATGCCTGACAGGTCTACCTCTTTGGCGCGCGCCCAGCGGCTCACCACGTACAGGTAAGGGTCGGCGATGGACCGCTTGCCGGTAAGCCAATCCTTGCCCTCGAGCTGCTTGTCGGCAATGCCGAACAGGAAGCGCAGGCGTTCGGAGGTCTTGTCGATGAGCAGCTTCTGTATCTCGGCGTCCGAGCTATAGGCCTGCACGCCGAAGATCATGGCGAAGGTGCGGTGCAGGTCGGCGTTGGCGAAGCTGAGCCAGCGGCGCACTTCGGCGCGCTCGACGACGTCGGCGCCATGCAGTCCCGCCTCGGGATGGAGCTCGTTGAGATACTCGAGTATGGCCACACTTTGCGTCAGCACCAGGTCGCCGTCCACCAGTACGGGCACCGAGCCGACGGGATTGAGCTTGAGGAATTCGGGTTTTTTCAGGGCGTCGCGCTCGACCGCCTCGAGCTCATAGGAAAGGCCCATCCATTCCATGACGATCTGCGATACCAGGGGGCAGGCGCCCGGCAGATAATAAAGCTTCAATTTTCTCTCCTTGTGGTGGGGGGTGCGCGCCGTCCGGATACGCTACTTGAGGTGGGCCTCCAGGAAGTGCGCCATGCGGTGATAGAACTCGAATTTGTTTTCGTCATTGTGGAAACCGTGGCCCTCGTTGTCCTTGACGATGTACTCCACATCGATGCCGCGCGCCTTCAGGGCGGCCACCATCTGATCGCTTTCGTCCTTGTTGACGCGGGGGTCGTGCGCGCCCTGGGCGATCAGCAACGGCGTCCTGATGCGGTCGGCGTTCAAGGCCGGCGACGTGGCCTCGAGTCGCTCGCGGTCGGCCACCGGGTCGCCCACCATGCTGTGCATTTTTTCGAGCATGGGTTTCCAGTAGGGCGGAATGGTGTTCAAAAAAGTGAGCAGATTGGAGACGCCCACGTAATCGATGGCCGCGGCGTAGAGGTCGGGCGTGTAGGTAATGCCCGCCAGGGTGGCATAGCCGCCGTAGCTGCCCCCGTAGATGGCGATGCGGGCGGGGTCGGCAATGCCCTGGTCGATGAGCCACTGGACGCCGTCGGTGATGTCGTCCTGCATGGCCAGCCCCCATTGGCCGAAGCTGCTTTCCCAGAAAGCGCGCCCATAGCCTGTGGAGCCGCGAAAATTCATCTGCAGCACGGCATAGCCGCGATTGGCCAGAAACTGGGCTTCGGGGTTGAAGCCCCAGCCGTCGCGCGCCCAGGGGCCGCCATGCGGGTTGACCACGACAGGCAGGCCGCGTGCCTCACGCCCCAACGGCAGCGTCAGGTAGCCGTGAATGGCAAGGCCGTCGCGGCTTTGGTACTGTATGGGGCGGACCACCGCCATATGTTCTTCGGGCAGTTCGGGATTGATATCGGCCAGCTTGTCCAAGGTGTCGCGTTGTGCGTCGTAGATATGACGGCTGCCCGGCGTGCGGTCGTTGTAGGCGGCCACAATGAATTTGTTTTCATCGAGCGTACTGCTTTGATAGGCGATTTCGTATCCCGGCAGATGCCGCTGCAGGCGTCGGTGGCGATCGCGACTGACATCATCGAAGAAATGGTAGGCGGGCTTGTCTGTCTGGTAGGCCGCGACAGTAAGCACTTTGCGCAGCTTTGAATAGCCGGCGCCATCCAGATCGACCTCGGGATTCTCGAATATGACTTCTTCGCTGTCCGGATGGGCCGGGTCGATGCGCACCAAGGTGAGCTTGTCGCGCCCTCGATTGCTCAGGGCATAGAATCCGACGTTGTCGAAGTCGAAGAATTGCGGTGCGACTGTGGTGCGGAAGTCGGTCTGGATCAGGGGCCGGAATTCACTGTGTTCGTCATTGCGGTACAGCAGTACTGCATTCAGGCCGTCGCTGGCGATGCCGGCCCTGACGCGTCCGGCGTGGTCGGTTTGCCAGCCGACGATATTGCCCGGGTTCTCGGCTACCAGCGCAAGTTCGCCGTTGCGGACGTCCGCCCGATACACATCGAATACCTCGGGGTTGCGTCCGTTGTGGCTGATCAGCACGTGGTCGGGGTCGTCTTCGAGATCGTCTTCGATGCTGGCCCGCACGCCGGGAAAGGGCGTCAGGTCGGTGACGGCTCCGGTCAGGATGTCGACTGCCAGTACGTGGAAGTTCTCGTCGCCGTTGAAGTCCTTTTCGTAGATGACGGTGTGTTCGCCCTTCCAGAAATAGCCGCTGATGTCGCGCTCTGTTTCGGCGGTGATGCGCCGAGCCGTGCCCGTGGGGCGGCTGCCTTCCAGAGGCTGGACGAAGATGTTCATGCGCGCCGGCTGTCCATCGATGGATACCGGCTCCATGAAGCCCAACATCGAGCCGTCGTCCGACAGCCTGAAAAAACCCCGGGCGGGATTGCGGAAAAAAGTCTCGATCGGATAGACGGGCGGCACAGGCTGGGCCGCGGCCTCGGCCGGCATGATACCTGGCTGAAGAAGGCCGGCGAGAAGGAAAAAAAGCATAAGAGGACCTTGAAAGTGCACAAACATTACTATATCGGCTTGCAAGCTCGCTGCATACTGCACGGGCACCGGAATGCCGCGCGCCAAGAAACCGTTTTTCCGGTCCGGCTCCGCCGGACCACTCCTTCCTGACCACCATCCATCGCCACCATGCAAGCACCCGATTTTTCCCTCTCCGGCAAGACAGCGCTCATCACCGGCTCGACCCAGGGGCTGGGACTTGAAATCGCCAAGGCGTACGCGGCCAGCGGAGCGCGGGTCATCATCAATGGCCGTTCGGAAGCGCGCGTGATGCGGGCCCTACGAGGCATAAACGAAGGCGGCGGCCGCGCCGAACCGCTGGTGCACGACGTGGGCGATCTTGCGGAGCAGGCTCAGGTCTTCGAACAGTTGTGCAGCCGGTCGGGTGCGCCCGACATCCTGGTCAACAACGTGGGGGTCCGCCTGCGCAAGAGCCTGGGCGAGTCCAGCGCCGAAGAGATCCAGGCCCTGATCCACATCGACCTGATCGCGGCCATGCATCTGTCCAAGCTGGCCGCGCAGCGCATGGCGCAAGACGGCCTGGGGGGCCGCATCATCACGCTCACTTCGATCGCCGATCGCGTGGCGCGCCCGGGCGACGCTATCTACGCCGTCGCAAAGCACGGCCTGGCCGGTCTGGTGAAAGCCCTGGCCGTGGAGTACGGGCCCGTCGGCATCACCAGCAACGGCATTGCTCCGGGCACCTTCGCCACCGAAAGCAATGTGCGGCTCGCAGGCGACCCCGTCCAGGGTCCGCGCGTGCTGGGCCGCAATCCGCTCGAGCGCTGGGCCCAGCCGCATGAGATCGCGGGCGCCGCCGTCTTTCTGGCCTCGCCGTCGGCCTCTTATGTGAACGGACACATCCTGGTGGTGGACGGCGGGTTTTCGATCGCGTTCTAGCTTCATGCCCGAGCGTCCGCGCCGGGACGCGCAAGGGCCATGGGATCCATGCCGGCGGCCAGGGTATACACTGACATACTTTGCCATCGACCCTGTTTCGACGCACATTTCTGATTCAGCTTCATCGACATGAACACACCGTTACGCCTGGCCATCAACGGATATGGCCGCATCGGACGCTGCTTCCTGCGCGCCCTGCACGAGTCGCCCCTGAAAAACCGCTTCCGCATCGTGGCCATCAACGAGCCTGCCGACCTGGACACCATGGCCTATCTGACGCGCTTCGACTCGACGCACGGCGTCTTCCACGGCAAGGTCGAACAGGGCGATGACAGCCTGATCATCGACGGACAGGCAATCTCGGTCACGCACGCCGGCACGCCCGAAGAAGTGCCCTGGCAGGCGCTGGACGTGGATATGCTGGTGGAGTGCTCGGGCCGCTACGGCAGCCGCGAGCAGTTGCAGCGTTTTCTGGATGCGGGCGTGCCGCGCCTGCTGCTGTCGCACCCCGGAGCCAGCGCGGCCGACGTGGATGCGACCGTGGTCTACGGCATCAATCACGAAAGCCTCGCCGGCACAGAGCGGCTGGTCTCCAACGCCTCGTGCACCACCAATGCCATCGTGCCGGTCCTGGACGTGCTGCATCGCTCCTTCGGCATGGAGCAGGCGTTCCTGACGACGCTGCACTCGGTCATGAACGATCAGCCGCTGATCGACGGCTATCACAATTCGGACTTGCGGCGCACGCGTTCGGCGATGCAGTCGTTTGTTCCGGTCTCGACCGGTTTGGCGAAGGGCGTGGAGCGCCTTTTGCCCGAGCTGTCGGGCAGGGTACAGGCCAAGGCCATCCGGGTCCCCACGCTCAATGTGTCGGCGATCGATCTGATGTTCCAGACGGGCAGCGACCTGGACGTGGAGGAGATCAACGCGCTGATGCGCGCGGCGGCGGAGGGCGCGCCGGGCCTCATTGCCTATTCGGACCAGCCGCATGCATCGGTGGACTTCAACCACGATCCGCACTCGGCCATCATCGACGGCAGCCAGACCCGGCTTTGCGGGCCGCGCATGGCGAATGTGCTGGTGTGGTTCGATAACGAGTGGGGCTTTACGAATCGGCTGCTGGATGTGGCGGATTATTGGGCCGGGCTGGTTCGCTGAGCTTTCCGCGGAGAAGTAGCCCTCTATGCCGTGTCTAGACCCCTCTATGCTGTGCCATGGTGCAAGCCGCTGGAGGTAAAGGCTCTTTTCCCGGGCGTTGGAGGGCGCTGCCTCGGACCGCCCGACCGCCCGGGAAAAGAGCCTTTACCTCCAGCGGCGTTCAAGAACTCAATCCACAACCGTCACCATATGACTCCCGGCCTTCTTGCCTCATTGAAGCACTCTGGTTCCTGGAGCGTTTCAATTTGGGTTCTTTAGCGCCGCCGGAGGCGGGACCGCTCATGCCGGGCGGTCAGGCGGTCCGGCTGCGCCGGACTCCCCGCGTCTACCTCGTACGCGCGGGCGGCGAAAGAACTCGCCCTCACCGCTACGCGGTTCGGAACTCGGACAGCTTTCGCCGACTGCCCCCGCGCTCCCTTCGGTAGCCCGCGGCGCCCTCCGACGCCCGGCATGAGCGGTCCCGCCTCCGGCGGCTTGCAATTGGGCTTATTGTGAGAGCGCAGACGATTGAGGCTTACTCGCCACAAGACCAGGCAAAAGCGTATAGTTGAGTTCGATGGCAATCGCCTGGCCACCGCGATTGCCGGTTCCCCGCCACACTCGAACCAGGAGCCCAACACATGAGCAGCACGCGCGTCGAAACGGATTCCATGGGAGCCATCGAGGTTCCCGCCGATCGTTACTGGGGGGCTCAGACCCAGCGGTCCATACAGAATTTTCCCATCGGCGTGGCGCGGTTCAAATGGCAGGCCCCCGTCATCCGCGCACTGGGCATCCTCAAGCGCGCAGCGGCCGAGGCCAATGCCGAACTGGGCGAACTGCCCCGGAACCTGGCCGACCTCATCGTGCAGGCCGCCGACGAAGTCATTTCCGGCAAGCTGGACGAGGAATTTCCGCTGGTCGTGTTCCAGACCGGCTCGGGAACCCAGTCGAACATGAACGCCAACGAAGTCATCTCGAACCGGGCCATCGAACTGGCCGGCGGCGCCATGGGCAGCAAGTCGCCGGTCCATCCCAATGATCACGTCAATCGCGGCCAATCGTCCAACGATACCTTTCCCACCGCCATGCACATCGCCGTGGCGCAAGAACTCGAGCGTGATTTCTTTCCGGCCTTGCACCAGCTCAGGTCCACCCTGGCCGACAAGGCGCGCGACTATGCGCAAGTGGTCAAGACAGGCCGCACACACCTGCAGGACGCCACACCCATCACCCTGGGCCAGGAGATCGGCGGCTGGGTGGCGCAGATCGATTTCGGCCTGAAGGCGGTGGAAGCCGCCTTGCCGGGCATCTACGACCTGGCCATAGGCGGCACGGCCGTGGGAACCGGCCTGAACGCCCATCCCCGCTTCGGCGAAACCGCGGCGGCCCACATTGCCCAGATCACGAGCCTGCCGTTCAAGTCGGCCGAGAACAAGTTCTTCGCGCTGTCCGCGCACGACGCGCTGGCCAATCTGTCTTCCGCGCTGCGGCTGCTGGCCGGGGCGCTGTTCAAGATGGCCAACGACGTGCGCTGGCTGGCCAGCGGGCCCCGCTGCGGCATCGGCGAACTCATCATTCCCGACAACGAGCCCGGTTCGTCCATCATGCCGGGCAAGGTCAATCCCACCCAGTGCGAAGCCATGACCATGGTCTGCGCCCAGGTCTTCGGCAACGACGCCACGGTGGCGTTCGCCGCCACCCAGGGCAATTTCCAGCTCAATGTCTACAAGCCGGTCATGGTGCACAACGTGCTCGAAAGCATCGCCTTGCTGGCCGACGCCAGCCGGGCCTTCAACGATCATTGCGCCGTGGGCATCGAACCCAATCACGAAGTCATCGAGCGCAATCTGCAGAAGAACCTCATGCTGGTCACCGCGCTCAATCGCCACATCGGCTACGACAAGGCGGCCGCCATCGCCAAGAAGGCCCAGAAAGAGGGCACCACGCTGCGCGAAGCGGCGCTGGCGCTTGGCCACGTCACGGCCGAGCAGTACGATGAGTGGATCGTGCCGCTGGACATGACCCACAACGACAGCGCATGAAAATACAGGTCGACGTCAAGCGCGCCTACGAAGAGGCGGCCAAGGGCGATGGGTATCGCGTCCTGGTCGATCGCCTGTGGCCTCGGGGCGTTTCCCGGGAAGAGCTCCATTTCGATGCTTGGTGCAAAGACCTTGCTCCCAGTCCCGCGCTGCGCAAATGGTTCGGCCACAAGGCGGAGCACTGGGAAAAATTCCGCGACGAGTACGAAACCGAATTGCGAAGCGAAGAGCAGAAAGAGCGCATGCGCCAGCTCGTCCAGGACTCGGGCGCTTCCCACATTACCTTGCTGTACGGCGCCCGCGACACCGAACACAACCACGCGGTCATCCTGGCCGCCGAAATCGAACGCGTTGCACGCTCCCTGCGCAAAACGTCCAAGCAGGGCGGCTGATCCCGCCCGAACCGTTGCCTGCATCGATTAAGCTTCGAGTAAGGCTATACTGGCCTTGAAGGCGTTCTCGGGGCGCCGTACACCGGAAAGCTGCAATGACCCGATTCGATCAAGCCAGACATTCGCCGCAGCGTGGGGGCATTCTCCCTCTTTTCATCGCCATCGCCATGGCCATAGCACTCCTTTGCGTGGCCTTGCCGGCTTTCGGCCAAGACGGAAGCGGCGGGAAAGTGGTCGAGCTGCAGCTCGACGGCATCATCAGTCCCGCCTCATCCGATTTCATCGTCCGCGGCATCGACCGGGCAGCAGCGCAGCAGGCTCAACTGGTCGTCATCACGCTCGACACTCCCGGCGGGCTGGACGCCTCGATGCGCAGCATCGTCAAGGCCATACTGGCTTCGCCGGTGCCGGTGGCCACCTACGTGGCCCCCGCGGGCGCTCGGGCGGCCAGCGCCGGCACCTTCATTCTGTACGCCAGCCACATCGCCGCCATGGCGCCCGCCAGCAACATCGGCGCCGCCACGCCGATCCAGATCGGCGGGTCTTCCCCGTCGCCTGCCGCCGACAAGAAGGGCGACAACGAATCCGAGCCCCTGGATGCTTCCGGGCGCAAGGCGCGCAATGACGCGGCCGCCTACATACGCAGCCTGGCCCAGCTGCGCAGCCGCAATAAAGAATTCGCCGAGCAGGCGGTGTTCGACGCCGCCAGCATGTCGGCCCAGGAAGCCCTGGCGGGCGACGTGATCGATGTCATTGCCACGGACATTCCCGATCTGCTGCGCAAATTGGATGGCCGCCAAGTCGAGCTGGAGAACGGCCGATCGGTCAGCCTGGCGACCGCCGGAGCATCGGCCGAGCAAGTGCAGCCCGACTGGCGCACCAAGCTGCTGCTTCTCATCGCCAACCCGCAGGTGGCGGTGATTCTGATGATGATCGGCGTCTACGGCCTGTTCTACGAAGTGACCAGCCCGGGGCTCGCCGGGCCGGGCGTTGCGGGTCTCATCAGCCTGCTGCTGGCCTTCTATGCCTTTCAGCTGCTGCCGGTCAACTGGGTGGGAGTCGGCCTGATTTTCATGGGCCTGAGCCTGATGGTGGCCGAGGTGTTCCTGCCCAGCTTCGGCATTGCCGGGGCGGGCGGCGTCGCGGCCTTCGTGCTGGGGGGCATCTTTCTGACCGACAGCGACGTGCCCGGCTTCGACCTGGGGCTGCCCTTCATCATCGGGTCGGCGCTGATCAGTGTGGCCGTACTGCTGGTCATCGGCCATCTCGCACTGCGATCGTATCGCAGCCGCATCGTCAGCGGAGCCGAATACATGATAGGGCAGATGGGGGTCGTCACCCATGTCGAAGAGGGCATGACGTATGCTGACGTGCGGGGCGAGCGCTGGAAGGTGCGCAGCAGCCAGCGGCTGCATCTAGGGCAGCGGGTGCGCGTGACCTCGATGGACGGCCTGACGCTCGGCGTCGACATCGCCCCGGACGACCCCGCTTCAAATCATTCCTAAACGCTCATCAAGGAAGGCGCTCATGTACTTCATCGATTTCGACTTAAACTTCGGTCTGTTGATCCTGCTGATCGTCATTGTGGTGATACTGATCAACACCCTGAAAATCCTGCGCGAATACCAGCGCGGCGTCATTTTCACGCTGGGGCGCTTCACTGCGGTCAAGGGCCCTGGCTTGGTGATCGTCATACCAGGCCTGCAGCAGATGGTGCGCGTCGATCTGCGGACCGTGACCATGGACGTACCCAGCCAGGACGTCATCTCGCGCGACAACGTGTCGGTCAGTGTGAACGCAGTGATCTACTTCCGCGTGGTGGCGCCCGACAAGGCCATCATCCAGGTCGAGCGCTATCTGGACGCCACCAGCCAGCTGGCCCAGACCACCTTGCGCGCCGTATTGGGCAAACACGATCTGGACGACATGCTGTCCGAGCGCGAAAAGCTCAATCAAGACGTTCAAACGATACTCGATCAGCAGACCGATGGCTGGGGCATCAAGGTCACCAATGTGGAGATCAAGCACATCGACCTGAACGAAAGCATGGTGCGCGCCATCGCCCGCCAAGCCGAAGCCGAGCGCGAAAGGCGCGCCAAGGTGATCCATGCCGAAGGCGAGAAGCAGGCCGCCCAGGCTTTGATGGAGGCCGCGCAGACCCTGGCCGAGCAGCCCTCGGCCATGCAGCTTCGCTACCTGCAGACCCTGACCCAGGTCGCCGGCGACAAGACTTCGACGCTGGTCTTTCCCGTGCCGGTGGACATGCTGGCCGGTTTCTTCGAAAAATCCGGCAAGGGTATTGCGCCCATCGTCCCCCCGGTTCCGTCCGCGCCGCCTGCCACCGACCCGGACCTTCCGCGACGCATCGACCCGGTGGCCTGAGTCACTATTCATACGGAGCTTGCATGAGGCATGAAAGCGCGCAGAACATCAGAGAAACCGGCTTGTCGGGCATAACGCGGGTCAGGCGATCATCCGGGCGTGCCACGGGGATGCCCGGCGCGGGCCGAGCCGGCATGAAGGCCATGCTATTGGACAGAGGCGGCGCCGGCTTCATGGGCGCAGTGCTGCTGGCTGTCGCGGCGCTGTGCGGACCGGTCCAGGCGCAGACCGCCACCTATCCCAGCGAAGAAGGAACGCTTGAAGTCACGACGCTTCAAAAGGGGCTTGAAAACCCTTGGGCCCTGGCCTTTCTGCCCGACGGCCAGGGCATGCTCATCACCGAAAGGCCGGGCCGCCTGCGGCTCTGGACGCCCGAGGGAGGCCTGTCGCAGGACATCGAGGGTGTGCCGCGCGTCTTCGCCAAAGGGCAGGGCGGCCTGCTCGATGTCGCGCTGGCCCCGGATTTTGCCCAAAGCAGGCATGTCTATCTGTCGTATGCCGAGGGTTCCGAGCGCAATCCCGGCGAGGGGCCGGCCGGCACGGCCGTGGGCTATGGCACGCTGTCTCAGGACATGCGCCGTCTGGACGACTTCAAGGTGATCTTCCGCCAAGCGCCCAAGTTGTCCAGCGGCGTGCATTTCGGTTCACGCCTGGTGTTCGACGGCAAGGGGCACTTGTTCATCGCCCTGGGCGAGAACAACCAGCGTCCGACTGCCCAGGACCTGGACAAATTGCAGGGCAAGCTCGTGCGTCTGCAGCTCGACGGCGGCGTGCCCGATGACAACCCCTTCGTCGGCCGCGAGGGCGTTCCGCCCGGCATCTGGTCCTACGGCCACCGCAATCAGCAGGGCGCGGCCCTGAATCCGTGGTCCGGCAAACTCTGGACTCACGAACATGGTCCGCGCGGCGGCGATGAGATCAACATCCCGCAAGCGGGCAAGAACTACGGCTGGCCCCTGGCGACTCATGGCATCAACTATTCCGGCATGCCCATACCCGAGGCCAAGGGCGAAACCGCAGAAGGCACCGAGCCGCCGCACTACGTCTGGGAAAAATCGCCCGGCATCAGCGGCATGGCTTTCTATGACGACCAGCGCTTCGCGCCATGGCGGCACTCGCTGTTCATCGGCGCCCTGGTGGACCGATCGGTGATACGCCTGAAGCTCGACGGCGATCGCATCGTTCACGAAGAGCGCATGCTGAAAGAGCTGGATGCGCGCATACGCGACGTCAGGGTGGGACCCGACGGCTACCTGTACGTACTCACCGATGAACGGGACGGCCGCCTGCTGAAGGTGGGCTTGCAGCCGCGGGAGTAGGCGCGGCTATTTGACCAGGGTGACGGGCAGGTCGGTGAGGCTCAGCACCTTGGTGGCCACCGAACCCAGCAGCAGGCCCGAGATACGGCCCAAGCCGCGAGTGCCCATCACGATGTGCCCGCAACCATGCTGCCTGGCATCGTCGACGATGGTTTCGGCGACCGACCCCACCAGCACTTCGAAGCTCACCGGCGCCGAGGCATCGCGCAACAATTCGCGGGCTGCCTCAAGAGACTTGTTGCCTTCGTCCTGATAGTACTCGTCCAGAATTTCGGCGGAGATGAAGCGCTTGACGTTGCCCGATGCAATGGGCGGCTGAACCGTGACGACCCGCAGGCCTACATCGCTGCGCCCGCCTATCATGGCGACAGCCGCCTTGAGCGCATTGAGAGAGGATTCCGAGCCGTCTATGGGAACCAGTATATTCATGCCTGACCTATTAGAATGATTGAATCCGCGCCCCGCGACACGGACAGCGATCGACTTGCTTATCTATTCGCTTATCTTAAACCAATCGCATCAGGCCGCGACGTCAGAAGCGTAAAGTTTGCGCAGCAGGCGCAAAAGCGTTTTGCGCTCGCCATCGGTCAGCGCGCCGGCGGCCTCGCTCTCGATGCGCAGGGCGGCTTCTTCGGCGAGCGTGCAAAGCACCTGGCCATCGGCCGTCAGCGAGAAAGTCTGGATGCGCCCGTCGCGCCGGCTGCGCTGCCGGGCCAGCAGCCGGCGCGCTTCGAGCCGTTCCAGCACGGGCGCCAGATTGGGCGGCGCCACGCCTATGCCGTGCGCCACCTGCTTCTGGCTGATGCCCGGGTTCGCGCTCAATAGGCTCAGCACGGCGAAGTCGGCCGGCCGCAAGGCGAAGGCGGACATCCGTGCGTCCGAAAATGGCTCTACCTGCACGAATGCCCGCCGGCAGTGATAGCCGATCAGCTGATGCATCAGCGAAGGCTTCAAGGTTTCTTCGGGCTCTTGGCTTCGGCCGGCGCGGGCGCCTGTCCTGGCGGGGGATGCAGCGGAAGAGGAGGCCATGTCAGGACTCTATCGGCGCCGGATTCAGGCGCTTGGCAAAGTCGACGTACCAGGCCATGCTTTCGGGGTTGGCCATGGCATCGGGGCTGGCCACCTTGTCGACGCTGGCGCCAAGCAGCAGCTTGCGCACCGGCAGCTCCATCTTCTTGCCGCTGAGCGTGCGCGGTATTTGCGGCACCTGATGCACTTCGTTGGGCACGTGGCGGGCCGAAGCCTTGCTGCGGATCTGCTCTTTGATGCGGGCGGCCAGCGCCTCGTCCAGTTCCATCCCTTGCGCCAGCACCACGAACAGCGGCATATAGGAAGGGCGGCCCAGGTATTCCAGGTCGACGACCATGCTGTCGCGTATCTCGGGCAGCTCTTCGACCACGCGATAGATCTCGGCCGTGCCCATGCGTATGCCGTAGCGGTTGATGGTGGTGTCGGAGCGGCCGTAGATGACGGCCGTGCCTTGCGGGCTGAAGCGTATCCAGTCGCCATGGCGCCAGCAGCCGGGAAAGGTTTCGAAATAGTTCTCGATATAGCGCGCGTTGCCCGGATCGCTCCAGAAATAAAGCGGCATCGAAGGCATGGGCCGGGTGATGACGAGTTCTCCCACTTCGTCGATGACGGGCCGGCCGCCGTCGTCGAAGGCGTAAGCCGCCACGCCCAGCTCCCGGCACTGGATTTCACCCGCCGTCACGGGCAGGCACGGCGCACAGGCCACGAAGCCCGACGCGATGTCCGTGCCGCCGCTGATGGAGGCCAGCCATAAGTCTTTCTTGACCTCGTTGTAGACCCATTCATAGGCGTCCAGGGGCAGAGGGGAGCCGGTGGAGTTGATGGCGCGCAAGGCGTCGAAGCGCCCCTGCCGGCCGGGCTGCAGGCCGTCCTTCTTGCACTGGACCAGGAAGGCCGCGCCGCATCCGAAATGCGTGACGGCGTGCTCGTCGATGAAGCGCCACAGCGACCGGGTGTCGGGATAAGAGGGGTTGCCGTCGTACAGCACCACGGTGGCGCCCGACAGCAGGCCGCCCACCATCAGGTTCCAGACGATCCACCCGGTGCTGCCCAGGAACATGAAGCGATCGCCGGCGCGCACGTCGTGCTGCAGCTGCATGGTTTTGAGGTGGGTCAGCACGATGCCGCCGTGGCCGTGCACCATGGCCTTGGGGATGCCTGTGGTGCCCGACGAATAGACGATCCACAGCGGGTGATCGAAGGGCAGGCGGGTGAACGCCAGCGGCGCGCTGCGGGCCGTCGCCTGTTGCCATGACGTGCAGCCGCGCCATGCCGGCTGCCCGATACAAGCCGGCCCCGCGACATGGATGACGCGCTCGACGGAGGGAAGCTGCTCGAGCAGCTCGGATACGGTCGTACCGCGCTCATGCACCTTGCCGTTGTAGCGATAGCTGTCCACCGCGAACATGACCTTGGGCTCGATCTGCCGGAAACGGTCGACCACGACGGACACGCCCATCTCGGGCGAGCAGCTCGACCAGATGGCCCCGATGCTGGCGCAGGCCAGAAAGGCCATGACCGTTTCGGGCCGGTTGGGCATATAGGACACCACGCGGTCGCCGGGCCCCACGCCCGATTCGCGCAAGGTCGCGGCCAATGCGCCCGTGGTGTCGCGCAGCTCCTGCCACGAGACGAAGCGCGGCTCGCAGTCTTCGCTGCGTGCAAGCAGAGCGGGACGCGATGCGTCGGCGTTGCGGAACACATGCTCGGCGTAATTGAGCTGCAAGCCCGGAAACCACTTTGCTCCGGGCATGCGCGCATCGGCCAGCACGACGCCCGGGTCGCCATCGGCCTGCACCTGGAAGAACTGCAGGACGGTGCTCCAGAAGGTTTCGAGCTCGTCGACCGACCATTGCCACAGCGTCTGATAATCATCGAAGCGCTTGCCATGACGTTGCGCCACGTAATCGATGAATTGCGCCAGTCGGGTCTCTTCGACCTGCCGAGCCGTGGGGGCCCATAAAACTTCGCCTTGTTCGATGGCCATGCCGGAATTCTTCCTCGCTATGCTGATTCCTTATGATACATAAGTAATTAGCGAAACAGACGGCCCATGCACTAGGGTTAACCAGCGGCCTCAAGAGAATTTCTTATGGCCTGTTCGGAGAATTCCGGAGTGGTGTTACAAACTGCATTTCTTTTGTCCATTGAACCTCGAAGCCTGTCGTATATTGCAGTTCGATGTCCGGTCCGTGACTTATTCGCAAGGTTATGCACAGACTTTGTGGATAAGCTTCGCGCAAAAAACGGGTTTCATTCCGGGGCGCGTCCGGGACCCGGCGTGCCGCTCCAAGGTGTTCAGGTGTGCCGCTTGCTGGAATCCATTTTTTCATCAGCACAAGGAAAGGCATGAACACATATCGAATCGCCGTCGTGGTCGGCAGCCTGCGCAAGAACTCCTACAACAGGCAGTTGGCCGACACGGTCGCCGCGATGGCGACCGGCACGCTGCGTTTCCAGCGCGTACGCATCGACGATCTGCCGCTTTACAACCAGGATGAAGACGAGAACCAGGCCGAAGCCGTGCAGCGCATGAAGCGCGAAATATGCGCGGCGGACGGCGTGCTGTTCGTCACGCCGGAGTACAACCGCTCGATTCCCGGCGTACTGAAGAACGCCATAGATCACGGCTCGCGTCCGTTCGGCGACAGCGCCTGGGAAGGAAAGCCGGCCGGCATCTTGGGCGCCAGCCCGGGCGCCATGGGTTCGGCGCTGTCGCAGCAGCATTTACGCAATGTGCTGGCTTCGCTCGACATGCCGACCCTGGCGCAGCCCGAAGCCTATGTGCAGGTACGGGAAGGGGTGTTCGATAACAAAGGCGGCGTAAGCGACGAGCCCTTGCGCGTCTTCCTGCAAGAATGGCTCGACCGCTACGCCGCCTGGGTGGCGAGATTCGCCGGTTCGAAAGCTTAGCCGGAGACCTTGAGCGAGCCTTTCATGACCGCCCAGTGGCCCGGGAAGGAGCAGAAGTAGGCGTAGTCTTCACCGGCGTTGAGCTTGCTGACGTCGAAGGTGACCGAAGTTTCTTCGCCGCCGCCGATCAGGTCGGTGTGGGCGAGGATGCGGTCGTCGTCGGGCTTGAGATAGTCGTTGTCGGCGCCCGCCGCCATGCCGTCGGTGGCGGTGGCCTGCATGTCGGCCTGCTTGGTCAGCACCCAGTTGTGGCCCATGGCGGCCTTGGGCAGCTTGCCGACGTGCTTGAGATGAACCGTGTATTTTTCGCAGGATTTGTCGACCGTGATTTCCTTGACGTTGAACTGCATCGCGTCGTTGCCTTCGATGGTGGTTTCGCATTCGGCGGCCATGGCGGGCAGGGCGGCGGCGGACAGTAGGGCGGCAAGGGCGAGTTTGGCGAACATATCAGGCTCCGTTGAACAGTGAAAAACCGGGCGGCTCGGCGTTTGCGGATGCAATGGCCGAAGCTCGACCCTACCCATTCTACTCTCACCCTCCCGAAGCTCCATTGACCCTGATCAAACAGGATGTAAAAAGCCCGCCTCGAAGAGGCGGGCTCAGGCAAGGACCCGTTGGAAAAGCCCTTGTATGCGCGCCGTCCCGGCGCGCTTGCCGTTGATGCCGGCTTATTGCTTTTTGTTCGTGACTGCGTCCATATCGACGAGCGACCAGTCGCCGTCCTTGACGGTGATGAGCACGCGTGCGCGCTCGTCCATGCCGAAGTGGTCGGTGGGCGTCATGTTGTATACGCCATGGGTGGTGACCACTTCTTTGGAGTTTTCGATGGCGTCGCGCAGGGCGGCGCGGAACTCGGGCGTGCCGGGCTTGGCGGCCTTGAGCGCCACGGGCACGGCGTTCTGGAACAGCAGGAATGCGTCATAGAACTGGGCGCCGAAAGCGGAAAGCGAACCTTTGCCGTATTTGGCTTCGTAGCGTTCGGTATAGTCCAGGCCCAGTTTCTTGGAGGGGTTGCTGTCGGGAAGCTGGTCGGCCACGACGACCGGGCCCACCGGCATGATGGTGCCTTCGACGGCCTTGCCGCCGACGCGCATGAATTCTTTGGTGGCCGTGCCGTGGGTCTGGTAGATCTGGCCCTTGAAGCCGCGGTCTTGCAGGGTGACCTGCGGCAGCACGGACGGAGTGCCCGAAGCCACCACCAGCACGGCGTCGGGCTTGGCGGCGACGATCTTGACGGCCTGCCCGGTGACGCTGGTGTCGTTGCGATTGAAGCGCTCGACGGCCGTGAGCTTGATGCCCGCGGCTTCGGTGGCTTTCTTCATGGCGGTGAGCCAGCTTTCGCCATAAGCGTCGGTGTAGCCGATGAAGCCCAGGGTTTTCACGCCGGTGGCCTTCATGTGCGAGATCAGGCCGTCGGCCATCACGTCGTAGTGCTGGGGCGCGCGGAACACCCATTTGTTCTTGTCTTCGGGCAGTTCGACGGGCGCGATCGTGATCTGCGGGGTCTGGGATTCGTTGGCGACTTCGGCCATGGCGGCGCTGGGCGGCGTGGCGGAGGAACCCAGCAGGATGTCGACCTTGTCTTCGGCGACCAGCTTGCGTGCATTGCGGCCGGCCTGGGTGGCGTCGGTGGCGTCGTCCAGGACGATGTAGTTGACTTTTTCACCCTCGATGGTGTCGGGCAGCAGAGGCACCGTGTTCTTTTCGGGAATGCCCAGCGCGGCGGCCGGACCCGTCGAGGACAAGGATATGCCCACGTTGATGTCGGCGTGCGCCGGCGCGGCAGCCACCGCCATCGAGCCAGCGGCAATGGCCGCCGCGAGCGTCAACTTTTTATTCATGCTTCCTCCTGGTTTGCAACTTGTGGCCTTCTGGCCTGAATATGGCGCCCGCCCGACTTGAATTCCGGACGCCAGCAGCGACTCTACGCTGTTAAAAATAGGCGGTCAAGAATTTTGGTTACAACTTCGGGTTAACCATCGGAGTTCAGGGGTGGCAGGCGGGAAAAGCCAGCAGGGGCAGACCCGTGACAAATGTGGCGCCCAGGGCGGACGCATCGATCAGAAAGGCGGCGCGCCACATGAAGCGCGCCCGGACGCGGCAGTCGCCATCATGGCGCAGAAGCCTCAATCGCCCGCCGCTGCGCCAGGCCAGGGCCGCGCCCGCCGCCATATGCACCGCCCACAGGACCACCAGCGCGGCGGTCACGGTGGCGGGCTGGATGGACGAGGGAACATAGACGCAGCCCAGGGCATGGCCGGCATACAGCACGACGAAGGCCGAGGCCCAGACGATGAAGCCGGCAATGGCGCGCCACACGCCGGGCGAGGAAGACGATGCATTCCAGCCGCGCATGCCCGAGCCCTTCATGGCGAGCCCCGCATTAAGAGCATCAGGGCCAGCAGCCCCAGCCCGCTGAGTCCCGTATAGCCCGTCCACAGCGACGCGATGCGCAATTCTTCGTCGCACACCGCGTGGCTGTGCCGGACGCGCCGGCACAAACCGTACAGGGACATGATGAGGGCCGCGCCGAGGTGCACCCCCATGTAGATCAGCACCACCAGCATCAACGCCAGATAGGCATGCTGACTGGGCGATCCCACTTGCCGGACGAGCAGTACCACGGCCGCCAGCGCCACGGCGGCGCAGACGGCGGCGGCCGCCTCCAGGCCGATCGCCCGGCTGGCGGCGGGCCGGGCAAGCGCGGTGGCGAGCAGGCCGGCCAATGCCGCAGCCAGTATGCCCGCAAGCCAGGGAGCCGGTTCCAGCCAGTGCGGCGGCGGCCAATTGGGCGCGTACAGGTTCAGGAACAGGCAGCCGAAGATCAGAGAGGCCAACAGCGTGGCGTCGGCCGCCAGAGCACAGGCCATGCCCCACCAGCCGGGCGATCCCCTGGCGGCCCAATGCCCCGGCAGGTCGATGCCCGGGCTCGCATCGACGCGGGGCGGACGGCCCTTGGGGGCCAGCTGCCATGCCCAGCAGGCGAAGAGCAGGACGGTGACGGCCGCGCCGGCCAGGGCGACGGCGTAACCCTTGAAAAGCAATGCCAGAAAGAACACCGCGGTGGCGATGCCGCAATACAGAGGCATCCAGGTAGGCCCCGGCAGATGGATCACGCTGCGCGGCTCGCCGGTGATGACGTCCACGCTGAGAGTTTGCCGGGTGGGCGGCGGGCAGGCGGCCAGCCACATGCGGCCTTCTTCGATGTCGTCGTTCAGTTCCGGCTCGTCCCACAGGGGATAACGGCCGCGTATCTCGGGAATGCTTGCGAAGTTGTACGAAGGCGGGGGCATGGGCATGGCCCATTCCAGGGTGCCGGCGCGCCAGGGATTGTGACGCGCGGGATCGCCTTTGCGCGCATGCAGGACGATGTCGAGCAGGAAGATGCCGAAGCCGATCGCTTGGATGAACCCGCCCAGGCTGCTGAGCAGATTGAGCGTGTCCCAGCCCGAATCCTCGGCATAGGCGAAGATGCGGCGCGGCATGCCCAGCAAGCCGGTCAGGTGCATGGGCAGAAAGGTAAGATTGAAGCCCGCGAACACGAACCAGAAGGCCGTGGACCCCAGACGCGCGGACGGCATGCGTCCCGACAGATGCGGCATCCAGTAGTAGGTGGCCGCCATCAGCGGAAACACGGCGCCGCCGATGAGCACATAGTGCATGTGGGCCACGATGAAGTGGGTGTCGTGCACCTGTACGTTGAAGGGTATGAGCGCCACCATCACGCCCGTCAGGCCGCCCAGCACGAAGATCACCAGAAAGCCGCCCAGATAAAGCATGGGCAGGCGCAGGCGCACGCTGCCCGACCACAGGGTGGCGATCCAGGCGAAGAACTGGATTGCGGTGGGCACGGCCACCAGCATGCTGGCCGCCGAAAAGAAGGCCAGGCTCAATTGCGGGATGCCCACGGTGAACATGTGGTGCACCCATAGCCCGAAACTGAGAAAGCCCATGGCCACCACGCCGTTCACCACCCAGGCGTGGCCGACGATCGGATGCCGCGCGAAAGTGGGAATCATCGTGGACACCAGCCCCGCCGCGGGAAGAAAGATGATGTAGACCTCCGGGTGTCCGAACATCCAGAACAGGTGCTGCCAGAGAAGATTGTCGCCGCCGAGCTCCACGGTGAAGAAGGGCAGGCCGAATGCGCGCTCGAGTTCGAGCAGGATGCTGCCCAGAATCAGCGGCGGAAACCCGACCAGGATCATGCCCGCCGTCACCAGCATGTACCAGGCGAATAGCGGCATGCGCGCCAGGCTCATGCCGGGGGCCCGCATCTTGAGTATGGTGGCGATCAGCTCGACGGCGCCGCATAGTGCGGAAATCTCCGCGAAAGTGATGCCTATCAGCCAGATGTCGCTGTTGATGCCGGGCGTGTATTGCCTGCCGGACAGCGGCGTGTACATGAACCAGCCGCTGGAAGGCGCCAGCCCCAGCGCCATGCCCGCCATCAGGATGAGCCCGCCGAACAGATAGCACCACCAGGCATAGGCGCCCAAGCGCGGAAACGCCAGGTCGCGGGCGCCCAGCATCTTGGGCAGCAGGTAGAAGGCGAAGCCTTCGAGCATCGGAATGGCGAACAGGAACATCATCACCGTGCCGTGCATGGTGAAGATCTGGCTGTACAGTTCGCTGTCCAGAAAGCCGCTGTGCGAAGTCGCCAGCTGGGCCCGGATCAGCATGGCCAGCACGCCGCCCACCAGAAAGAAACACAAGGCGGCGACCATGAACCGGCGGCCCATGGCCGTGTGGTTGACTGCCGACCAGCCGCGCCAACCCTGCGGCGACCGCCAATGCTCATCGAGGGCGCGATGCAAGGCGGCGTTGTCGGGGGCTTCCCTCATGGCGACCCCTGGCTGTGGGTGGGCAGCGAGTCAAGCACCCGGGAAAGCTCCGCCTCGTTATGCGCCACCACCTGAAAAGGCATTGCCGCGTGTCCGATGCCGCAGTACTCGGCGCACTGGCCCTGATAGACGCCTGCCTCCTCGGCGGTATAGACGAGCTTGTTGAGCCGGCCCGGAATGGCGTCCATCTTGCCGCCCAGCCTGGGCACCCAGAAACCGTGTATGACGTCCGATGCACCGAGCTCGATCAATACCGGCACGCCGCGCGGCACGTGCAGGACGTTGGCCGAATAACGCGCCGCGCCGGGCGCATCGGGGTAGCGCACTTCCCACCACCAGCGATGGCCGGTCACCTGCACCCGGTATGCGGGCTCGCCCTGCGCGGGCGCGGCAAGATAGGCGTAGGCCAGCAAGGCCGCCATGACGCTCAGGGGAAACAGGACGCCGCCGCCCAGCAGCAGCCACAAGGGCCGGCGTCCCGGCCGGCCGCTCGAACGCGCGCGGATGGCCAGAAACACCAGGGCCAGCATCATCAACAGGACCGACAGGCTGCCCCAGGCCATGGCTTGCCACACATCGGCAACATGACCCGCCTGCTCGCTGGCAGGATTCAGGGCGGATAGGGGGGTGCGGTCGCAGCCAGCCAGGACTGCCGCCGGCGCGGCGAGCCATACATGCCGGCAAAGGGAAGAGCGCCCGCGCGGCGGCGATCCACCATGGCGGCCCCGAAAAGGCAAGCGTTGACGAAATAACGAGGGCCGATGAAGGTATGCTGTTTGCTGGCGTCGCCTGACCAGGGGACGAAGGAAACGAACCATGAGACTTTTTTTTCGGCGCAAGCCAGAGCAAACACATACCGCGGTGGCGCTGGGCAGCCATCCGCTGCACCCCATGGTGGTGCCTTTTCCCATTGCTTTCCTGATCACGGCGCTGGCCACGGACCTGGCCTTTCTAGTAACGCTGGACGAGTTCTGGGCTCGCCTTTCCCTCTGGCTGCTGGGCGCGGGAACCTTCATGGGCGTGGCCGCGGGCATGATCGGCGCGGCCGAAATGCTCATCATCGGCTCCATCCGCCGGCGCGCGGCGGCCTGGAGCCATTTCGTGGTGGCGGTGATGCTGCTGTCGGTCGCTTTTCTGAACTGGTTCATGCGGCTGTCCGATCCGGTTTCAGCCCTGTATCCGTGGGGCATCGGCATGTCCTTTCTGGGCTTCCTGCTGGTCTCGGCGGCCGGATGGCTCGGCGGCAAGCTGGTGTTCGAGGAGCGTGTCGGCGTGAAAGAAGCGTAAGCGCGGCTGTGGTTCGAACTCCAGGCGCGGCTTGGCCAGCACTAGCCACAGTACACATGGAAAGAGAATGATGGGCAAGGCGATGCGCATGACTCGCACGAGCGCATTCGCCCGCTCGGCGGTATGGCTCTGTTTGGCCAGGATGACGCCGCAGCGCGCATGGATGATGGCGAGCGCGGCAACGAAAAGCAGCTTCAGCGCGAACCACGGGGCCGTGACTTCGCGCAGCGGTATCAGGGCCGTGCCGCTGATGATGGCCAGAAGGGCGAAGGGCGACGCGATCCAGACATAAAGGTTGCGCACCATGCCGTGCAGGCGCAGGTACGTCGGGTTGGACAACCTCGGATTATGGCCGGCCATCAGGATGGGCAGGTAGATCAAGGAGGCGCTCCAGAAAATAATCGCTATGACGTGCACGCCCTTCAACCAGGTCATCTGTTCTCCATCCTCCCCGCCGCTTTTTTGTCTTAGGCGCCGCAGGGCTTTTTTCGCCCGCTCGGTGCGCCGTCTCGTCGCACGCCAGCAAGAGATGTTCCCATCCCCTCGGATCACAGCGGCCACATAGCGAATGTACAGCAGGCACCGGAGCAAAGCGCCGCCTTCGAGGCATGACGCTTGCTGTCCCGCGGGCTCGTTCGACGGGGAAAAACTCATGACTAAAACAGATCGGGATGCCGGCCCCTATGCCGGCGATCATCAAGACAAGGCGAGTCCCTACGAGGGCTCGGCGGGCGGCTGGGGGTCGGTGCGCGCATTGACCGACATCTTCGCCAGGACCGGGGCGGCAACGGCGGCGGCCACGGTGCTGCCGCGGCAGAACAAAACGGGCGGCGTCGCATGTGTAAGCTGTGCTTGGGCCAAGCCGGCCGACTCGCACACCTTCGAGTTCTGCGAGAACGGGGCCAAGGCCACTGCGTGGGAAGGCACCTCGCACAAGATCGACGCCGGCTTCTTCGCCGATCACTCGGTGGCGGCATTGCGCCGATGGAGCGATCATCAGCTGGAAAACAAGGGCAGGCTGGTGGAGCCCATGGCCTGGGATCCCGAATCGGACCGTTACCGGCCCATTCCATGGGAGCAGGCCTTTGCCGAGATCGGCGCGCATCTCGGCCGCCTGGAGCCGGATTCGGTCATCTTCTACACATCGGGACGCGCCTCGCTCGAGGCATCCTATATGTACCAGCTGATGGCGCGCATCTATGGGACGAACAATCTGCCCGACAGCTCCAATATGTGCCACGAGTCGACCTCGGTGGGCCTGAAGGAAACCATAGGACTGGGCGTGGGCAGCGTGCGGCTCGAGGATTTCCGCCAGACTCACGCCATTTTCTTCTTTGGCCAGAACGTCGGCAGCAACAGTCCTCGCATGCTGCATGAGCTGCAGGCGGCAAGCGAAAGAGGCGTGCCCATCGTCACTTTCAATCCGTTGCGCGAACGTGGGCTCGAACTGTTCCGCAATCCGCAGCGGCCCACGCAGATGCTTGGGGCCGAAAGCACGCCGGTCAGCTCCCATTATCACCAGTTGCGGTTGGGCGGCGACATTGCCGCCGTCACGGGGCTGTGCAAGGCCTTGCTTCAACGCCACGACGTCCGGGCGGGCGACGGCTCGGCCACACCAGTGCTGGACACCGACTTCATCGAGCGGCACACCAGCGGCTTCGAGGCATTTGCGCACTACCTGCGCGATACGAAGTGGCCGGATATCGAGCGACACAGCGGCCTGACGCGCGCCGCGCTGGAGGACGCCGCCCTGATCTACGAGAAAGCGGACAGCGTGCTGCTGGTGTACGGCATGGGCCTGACCCAGCATGTGGGCGGAGTGGACAACGTGCGCATGCTGGTCAATCTCGCCCTGATGCGCGGCAACATCGGCAAGGCCGGCGCCGGCATCTGCCCGGTGCGCGGACATTCCAACGTCCAGGGCCAGCGCAGCGTCGGCATTACCGAGAAACCCGAACTGGCCCCGCTGGACCGGCTCGAACAACTGTATGAATTCCAGGCTCCGCGGCAGAAGGGGCGCGACACCGTGGGCGTGTGTGAAGGCGTCATCGACGGTTCCGTGCGTGGCTTCGTCGGGCTGGGCGGCAACTTCGTGCGCGCTGCGCCCGACACCCAGGCGCTGGAGGCGGCATGGCCGGCGCTGGACCTGACCGTACACATCACCACGACACTGAACCGCAGCCACCTGTTCCCCGGCAAGGCATCCTACCTGCTGCCTTGCCTGGGCCGCACCGAAATCGACGAACAGCGCAACGTCCCGCAAGCCGTTTCAATCGAGGACAGCACCTCCTGCGTACACGGTTCGCGGGGGCGCAAGGCGCCGGCGGATCAGCGGCTGATGTCCGAAGTCGCCATCATCGCCCACATCGCCCTGGCCGTGGGACGGCTGTCCCATGCCAAGGTGCCATGGCTCGAATGGACGCAGGACTATGCCCGCGTGCGCGACGCCATCGAAGCCACCTATCCACAGCGTTTCTCCCGCTTCAATGACAGACTGTGGGAACCGGGCGGCTTTCCGCTGACGAATGGCCCGCGCGAGCGGATATGGCATACCGACTCGGGCAGGGCGCAGTTCACGGTGCCCGCCAATCTGACCGCGCTGCGGCCGGAGAGCCTGGACGAAGAAGGCGTCATGCAGCTCATGACGCTGCGCAGCAACGATCAGTTCAATACCACCATCTATGGATATGAAGATCGCTTCCGCGGCGTCTCCGGAACCAGGCAGGTGGTGTTCATGAACCGGGCCGACATGGAAAGACTGGGCCTTGCCGAAGGCGACAGCGTCGCGCTGCGTACAGCGGCGGACGACGGCGCCGAACGCCGCGTAGGCGAATTGAAGGTGGTGCCTTATGACATACCCGAGGGTTGTTGCGCCGCCTACTATCCCGAATGCAATGTATTGCTGCCGGTATGGCATCACGCCCACGCCAGTCGCGTGCCCGCGGGCAAGTCCATTCCGGTGAGGGTGGTGCAGCAGGCCGGCGCTTTATAAGAAGAAGAGCCGTCGGGGGTGTGCGGCGCCGCGTCATCGCGGCGCCGTGTGCGCTGCACCAAAATTTTAACTATCTCCGCCCAAAGGAAATCTGTTACGATTTTCAGCGTTTTGAACGGCGACTCACGAGTTGTGCCGCGACGCCGCCAAGTACTGGAGAATAATTTTGAAGAAGACAGTTCCAGCCCTATGCGCGGCAGGTTTGGCCGCGCTCGCTCTTGCCGGGTGCAATAGCGGAGGAGGAGGGGGTTCCAGCAACGACACCGCCGCCGGGCCAAACATTCTGTTCGTCATCATGGACGACGTCGGCATCGATCAGATGAAGGTCTTTGGCTATGGGGGGCAAATGTTCCCCATACTGCCCAACATAAACGCCGTGGCCCATGCCGGCGTACGCTTTCGCAATACCTGGTCCATGCCCGAATGCTCTCCGGGCCGAGCGGCCATGTTCGTGGGCCGGTATCCGCTTCGCACCGGCATCAACCAGGCGATCGGCCCCAATGACCTGGCCACGGCCCACCTGTCGCCCTACGACGTTACCGCGCCCAAGCTGCTCAAGCGGGCGGGCTATGAAAGCGGCATGTTCGGCAAGTTCCACCTGGGCGGCCCCGAAAACAACCAGGCGGAAAATTCCATGCCCAGCGTGCTCGGATGGGATTATTTCTACGGCTGGGTGGGCGGGCTGCCCGGCTCCAACGACAGCACCGCCGGCGGTTACGCCACAGAAGGCACGTATATGTGCGGCTTCGTTCCCGGCGCCAAGCAACAGGGCGGGGCCGACACCGGCGCCTGCTATCAGCCTGATGGAAGCTGCAAAGTCATTACCAGCAATCCGCTTCTTGAAGACGCGGCGGGCCTGCAATGCATCGCATCCGGCGGGGTCTTCGATCCCGAAACCACGTGCGGTACGCCTACCTTCACGCCCAACTTCAACAAAGAGAACGCCTACTACGTTTCGCCTCTGGTCATCATCGAAAACGGCGAGACCGAAAAAGTGGATCTGGCGGACCCGCGCGCCCGCGGCTACCGCACCACCATCGAGACCGACGCCGCCATCGAGTGGATCAATGCACGCCCCGCCAATAAGCCCTGGATGGCCACGGTGAGCTACAGCGCCGCCCACACGCCTTGGCAGCAGCCTCCCAAGAGCCTGGTGCCGCTGGCTCCCAGCGGCATGAGTCCGCTCGACGCGCTTAGCTGCACCAACGGCGACAGCGACAGCCCATTGGGCGTGCGTGTCATTCAAGACCGCATGATCGAAGCCATGGACACCGAATTCGGCCGCCTGCTGGTCGAGACCGGCATTGCCAAATATAACGACGACGGCAGCCTTGACTACGATCCCAAGGCGAGCAATACCGTCATCGTCATCGTCGGCGACAACGGCTCTCTGGCCACCGCCGTCAAGCTGCCTTTCGACCCCAGCCGGGCCAAGGGCAGCGCCTACCAGACCGGGGTATGGGACCCGCTCATCATCGCCGGACCGCAAGTGGTACAGCCCGATCGCGAAGTCGATCATATGGTCAATATGGTGGATCTGTTCCAGTTCTTCGGCGAACTGGCCGGCCTCGATGCGCATAAAGAAGTGCCCCATACCATCGATTCGGTCGGCATCCTGCCTTACCTCACCGATCCGGGACAGAGCAGCCTGCGCACCATCAACTTCACCATGGGAGGCTTGAACGAGCAGGCCAACGGCGGCCGAAACGGCCCTTGCGTGATGACCACCGCGTGCACCGTCATTCCCACCTCCAAGAGCGTGTGCGAAGACAATCTCGGCGTGTATTGGGGAGCCGGATATACCAGCGACCTCGTGATTCCCACCAATCCTCCGGGCGCCGGCTACGCAACATGCGCCGACGTCAACCAGGCGCTGTACGAGGACGGTCAGCCGATGTTGTCGCTGGTGCCTGAATCCACAGTGGCCATCCGCAACGACCGCTACAAGCTGGTGGTCAATTCCAGCGTCGACTTTGACCCGGCTTCGGGCGAACACAAGGAGATGGCCACGGAAGAACTGTTCGAAATCAATCAGGCCGCGCCCGTACCGTTGCTCGATACGGCGGACCGCAACCTGCTGCCCACGTCCGACCCACAATTGGAAGCCATCCGCAAAGACTTGCGCGCCAAGCTTGACGACATACTGGCCTCCAACCCGCCGTGCCCGGGCGACGGCAACATCGATAGGGTCGTCAATGCCGAAGACCTGAGCAACTGGCGCGAGATCGCCCACGACTGGGGCTTGTCCAGCGTCTATGACTTCCTGACGCCGGAGTTCCGCGACGGAAAAACCGACAACAAGGACGAAGCAGTCATACAGGCCAATCTGGGCAAGACCTGCGAACGCACTTATGCGCTCTACTAACGCGCCACGCCGGAAATGGCTGGTGGCGGGCGCCGCCGCGTTGGGCGCCATCGCGGCGGGGACCGCGGTGGCATTGGCCTGGTACAAGCCTTCGCCCCAGGCGCCGGCCGAGCCCGTCGTCGTCCTGGGCGACGGCGTCACCACGCCCCGGGACATGGCCTGGATACCCCCGGGCACATTCCAGATGGGCAGCGACAGCAAGCTGGCCCAGCCCAACGAACAACCGGCCCATGCGGTGCGAGTGGGGGGATTCTGGATGGACGTCACCCACGTCACCAACGATGAATTCGCCGAGTTCGTGCGCCAGACCGGCTATGTGACGACCGCCGAGAAAAAGCCCGACTGGGAGACCATACGCGTGCAGCTTCCGCCCGGCGTTCCGCAGCCGCCCGACGAGGTGCTGGTGCCCGGCGCCATGGTGTTCGTGGGCACCAGCGGTCCGGTCGACCTGCGCGATTATTCACAATGGTGGCGCTATGTGCCGGGCGCCGACTGGCGCCATCCGCAAGGCCCGGGCAGTTCCATCGAAGGCAAGGGCGACCACCCCGTCGTGCAGGTCAGCTACGAAGACGTGCAGGCCTACGCCAAATGGGCCGGCAAGCGCCTGCCCACTGAAGCCGAATGGGAGTACGCCGCGCGCGGCGGACTGGAGCAGGCCACCTATGTCTGGGGCGATGAGCTGTCTCCCGACGGCAAGCCGATGGCCAACTATTGGGACACCCGGCAGCAGGGCGCCTTTCCCGTGGTCAGCCCCAAGGCGGGCGGCGCCGAGGGCACGCTGCCCGCCGGAACCTTCCCGCCCAACGGCTATGGCCTGTACGACATGACGGGCAACGCCTGGCAGTGGGTGGCCGACTGGTACGGCGCCGACTATTTCAGCAAGCAGGCGGCGGCCAAAAAAACCATCGACAATCCGCAGGGCCCGGTCCGGTCCTTCGATCCGTCCGACCCGGGCGTGCCGGCGCATGCGCCCAAGCGGGTCATACGCGGCGGTTCGTTCCTGTGCAATGAAAGCTACTGCCTGTCGTACCGGCCCAGCGCGCGGCGCGGTTCCGACCCGTACAGCCCCATGTCGCACGTGGGGTTCCGCCTGGTCAAGGACGCGCCGGGGCCGGCATGACCGCCATGTGGGCGCCCTGGGACATCGGCACAGCAGCCGCCTTGCTGATCGCGGCGGTCTTCGCCCTGGCGCTTTGCGTGCCGCTCAGCCGGGTCGCTTATCGGCTGCCCCGCGCGCTGGACCCCGGCATGCCCGCCGAGGCGTCGGCCCCGCACCGGTTCTATCGCGCCGTATTCTGGCTGGCGGGCCCGCTGCTGGCGTTGTGCTGCGTCTGGCGTTTCGGCGCCACGCCGGCCGCGGTGGCCGCCGTCGTCTGTGTCGTGGCGCTATTGGCCCTGGCCTGGATAGATGCCGAAACCGGTTTTTTGCCCGACCTGCTGACCTTGCCCTTGCTGTGGCTGGGCCTGCTCGTCAATCTCGGCGGCACCTTTTCGCCCCTGGCCGGGGCGGTGGTGGGCGCCGCGGGCGGCTATATGGCTTTGTGGCTGATCTGCGGCGCCTTTCTGCTGCTGACCGGACGGCAGGGCATGGGGAACGGCGACTTCAAGCTGCTGGCGGCCCTGGGCGCCTGGCTGGGCTGGATGGCGCTGCCCTGGATACTTCTGGCCGCTTCGCTGCTGGCGCTGGCGGTCGTTCTCGCACGCCGCTTGGCGGGGCGCATTCAAGCAGGGGAGCCGTTCAGCTTCGGCCCCTATCTGGCTCTCGTCGGCATCGCGGCATTGCTGCGGCTATAGGCGCGGCTCATTGCCACAGACGGCTGTATTGCGTTGCGACGGCGTCCTCGTAGGCGACCGGGGCGGTGACCAGGCCCATGGCGGTCTGGAAATCGTTCAGGTTGTCCAGGGTCTGACGCGAGATGTCGGGCGAGTAGAAAGGCAGGTCGCGCGCGATCAGCGCTTCGATCAGAGCCGTCTGTTCGGGGGGAAAGATATCCCGGGTCGCCTGGGGTGCCAGGCCGGGATCCGCTTTCAGCCTCTGATGTGTCTTGACCAGGGCGCGTACGGCCGCCGCCGCGGCTTCGGGGTGCTGCCGGATAAAGGCGTCCGAGGTGGCCAGGGCCGAAAAAGTATAGCCCTTGGCCTGCGGCGGGCCGTCTCCGCGCCGCGCGTCGATGATGATGTCGCCCGCGCCGCTGCGCACCGCCACCTCGGCGCCCATGCCGTTGGCCCAGAAACCGTCGATCAGGCCCGCCTCGAGTGCTTTTGCCGCCGCCACGCCGAAATTCATGTTATCGCCCAGGAAAGCGCCGGGTACGGGGCCTATCTTCACCCCATCGCGCTCCTCGTCGATGCCCGCATCGGCCAGCAGCTTCTTCAGGCCGACATCGACCCAGGGCGCGGCGCCGATGCGCAAGCCCTTGACGGCCGTGATGTCGCCTTTCCCGGCCTGCAGGTCTTTGCGCAGCACCAGGAACCAATACATGTTCTGGGACAGGGCCGCCAGCAGCTTGGCGCCCTTCCATTCAGGAAAGGCGGACGGCACGGCGTGCGCCGACGCCGCGGCGAACTGGATGCTGCCGTCGCGCAGCGCCTCCATGCAGCGGTTGACGGGCGAAATGCGCTCGAGCCGCACATCGAGACCTTCCTCCTCGAAGAGGCCCAGCTTCACCGCCGCAATGGCCGGAAAGTACGAGGTGGAAATCAGGTCGGGAACCGCGATGATCATGCTTGTCTCCGGTTGTTGTCATGCAAGGAGGTTGTTTAGTCCAGCGCGGGTGCGCCGGCGTCGATTTCGCGCCAGATGCGATCGACATAGTCGATGTAGGCGGGCTCTTTGCGCAGCAGCCGCGGGTCGCGCGGCCGCGGCAGATCAATGGAAAGGTCCAGGCGTATCGCGCCCGGGCGGGGCGACATAACGATGACCCGGTCGGACAGCGTGACAGCCTCTTCGATGTCATGCGTGACGAACAGCACGGTGCGCTGGTGGCGCTCCCAGATGCGCAGCAGCTCGCGGCCCATCACCGCCTTGGTCTGGCTGTCGAGCGCGCCGAAGGGCTCGTCCATCAGGAAGATGTCGGGGTCATAGGCCAGCAGGCGGCCCAGCGAAACACGCTGGCGCATGCCGCCCGAAAGCTGGTGGGGCATGTGGCGTTCGAAGCCCGTCAGCTTCAGGAAATCGACCAGTTCGCGGATGCGCTCCCTGGCCGTGGCGGCGGGCGCATGCGCCAGCTCGAGCCCGATGGAAATGTTGTCCTGCACGGAGGCCCAGGGAAGCAGGGTGTCGCGCTGGAACATGAAGCCGATGCGCTCGGCGGTTTCGTCGGCGGTCAGGCCGTCTATCAAGGCAGTGCCCGCGTCCGCCCGCACCAGGCCAGACAGCACCCGCAGCAGCGTCGATTTGCCGCAGCCGCTGGGGCCGACGATGGCGACGAACTGCCCGGCGGGGATCTCCAGGTCGAAGCCGTCCATGACCAGCACGTCCTGCCCGGCGGAGGACGAGAAGCGCACCCGTATCCCCTTGAAGGCGATATGGCCCGATGCCGGCCTCGCATTCGAGCCGTTCATGCGTTCCTCCATCCCAGCCTGCGCCGTTCCAGCCAGCCCACGCCCGAGTTGGCCAGGGCCGCGATCACGACCAGCACCGCCAGGCCGGCGAAAACGCCGGTGGTGTCCAGGCGGCCGGCGCTGTTCTCGATGTACCAGCCCAGGCCCCTGCTGGAACCGATCAGTTCGCCCACGATGGCGCCGATGAGGGCCGAGCCGATCGCCAGGCGCATGGAGGCGATGATCCAGGGCTCGATCCAGGGAATCAGCACCTTGCGTATCAGATAGGGTGTGGGCGCTCGCATGGTTCGAAACAGGTCGACGATGTCCTTGTCGACCGTCTTCAGCCCTTCGTGGATGTTGAGGATGAAGATGAACACCACGATGGAGAAGGCCATCATCACCTTGGAGAACAGGTCGATGCCGAACCAGATGATGAACAGCGGGGCCAGGGCCACGCGGGGCATGCTGTACAGCGCCATCACGTAAGGCTCGGCCACAGCCGCGCCGTACTTGAAACGAGCCATGAGTATGCCGATGGGAACCCCCACGGCGAAGGCCAGCATCAGGCCCAGGCCGGCCTCGAGCAGCGTGGTCCAGGCATGCCGCCACAACTCGCCCGAAACGGCCAATTGCCACAGGCGGGCCCCGATCAGGCTGGGCCGGCCTATCCACAGGGGATCGATCAGCCAGACGGCAGCGGCCTCCCATGCAGCCAGCCCCACGGCCAGCAGCACCAGCCGGTCGAATGCCAGCCGGGCTGCGCTTCGCGTGGCACCCGGGAAGGCGGGCCTGGCCGCCTTCATGCGCGCGCCCGCCGTCATTGGCCGAGGAAGTCCGGATTGAAGGCGTCGTAGGAGATGGGCTTGAGCTCGGGTTCGAGCGCCAGCGTGTCGGACTGCAGTGTCTCGAACTCGGCTTCAGTGAAACGCGGCCGTGTCAGCACCGATTCGACCAGCCGGTCGGAATTGCCGCGTATCAGCTCCGCGTCGATATTGGGATAGAACTCGAGCAGGGCGTCGTCGCGCCTGGTCTTGTCCTGCGCGGCGATCTCCGCCGCTTTCAGCGTGGTCTGAATGAATTTGCGCACCAGTTCGGGGTTCGCCTTGGCCCAGCTGTCCAGGCCGATGAGCGCCAGACTGGCGGTCTTGGACTTGCGCCAGTCGTAGACGGCGGTAAATTGCTGTTCCGCCAGCAACACTTCGAGCCCCGACACCATGCCGGCGTCCACATGGCCGGCCTTGATGGCGGCCAGGTTGTTGGCCGAACCGCCTATGCCCACGATGCTGGCGTCCTTGTCCGGGTCCAGGCCGGCGCGTTCGAGCGCCAGCCGCACCAGGCCATCGGTCTTGCTGCCGGGCGAGGTGATGCCGATCTTCCTGCCCTTGAGCTGGGCGATGTCGTCGACCGGGCTGTCCTTGGGGCCGAACAGCACGTAGCTGGTGATGTTGGACAAGGGCACGATGACATGCGCATCCAGGCCGCGATTCGTAAGCCTGATCACATGCTCGGGCGAACAGATGCAAACATCCACCGCCTTGCCGGCCAGGGCCTGCACCGCCGGCGCGCCGCCCTTGAAGGTGATCAGCTCGGCGTCGATGCCGGCTTCCTTGTACAAGCCCTGGTCCAGCGCAATGGCCACGGCGATGGATTCATTGTTCAGCGGTCCGAAAGCCGCGATGCGCAGGGCTTCGGCGCTTGCCGGCGCGGCCGCCAGCACCGACGCCGCGGCGGCCAGAAGCAGAAAGGAAGAGGCCAGCAGTTTCTTGACGGGGCTGGAAAATGTTCGATGTATACGCATGGTTGCCATAGGTGCTCGTCTCGGATTCGGATTCTTGTGCCTGATGGCCGGCCGCGCATGTCGCGGCATGGCGTCGCCGCCGGCATCGTTTCCACAATATTAATAGTTTGTCGATATAACAACTACAAATTATTTGGAATAACGATATGTGCCTGGAAGGCGAGGGGAATACGGGTCTGACGCTTGCTGAACTTCTCCACGCCGCGCGGCGTACCGCTGCCGCGGGCAGGGGCGCCGCCCGTACATTGACTATGCAGAGACGAGGACGATCATGACTACACGAGCTGAAGAGAATCTACTGGACTGGCTGCGAGATGCGCACGCCATGGAAGAGCAAGCCGAGAAAATGCTGACCAAGACGGCCGAAAGGCTTGAGAACTACCCTGAATTGAAGGCGCGGATACAGCAGCACATCGAAGAAACCCGCAGGCAGGCCCAAATGGTGCGCGGCTGCATCGAACGCCTGGGCGGAGATACCTCGGCGGTCAAGGACGCGACAGCCAAGATGATGGCCATGGCGCAGGGCATGAGCGGCATGTTCGTCTCGGACGAGGTCGTCAAGGCGAGCCTTGCCAGCTATGCCTTCGAACATATGGAGATCGCCAGCTATCGCGCTTTGATCGCGGCGGCGGAGCTATGCGGAGACGTCGAGACCCAGCGGGTCTGCGAGCAGATCCTGCCCGAAGAAGAGGCCATGGCCAACTGGCTGGCGGAGCGCCTGCCGGGAACGGTGCAGAAGTTCCTCGCGCGCGACGAAACGCCCGACACCACGGCCAAGCACTAGGCATTCATCACGCGCCGGCTGCGTGCGAACTTGCGGGAGTGCCTGAGCGCAACCCGCTCATCCCAGGAAGAACATCATGAAAGCACTACGATGGCACGGCAAACACGACATACGCCATGAAACCGCTCCCGATCCCGTGATCGAGGCTCCAAGAGACGCCATCGTAAAGGTCTCCTCTTGCGCCATCTGCGGGTCGGACCTGCATCTGTTCGACGGGTTCATGAAGGGCATGAAATCCGGCGACGTCATGGGCCATGAATTCATGGGCGAAGTCGTCGAGGTGGGCAAGGACAACAAGGCGCTGCGGCCGGGCGACCGCGTCGTGATTCCCTTTACCATCTTCTGCGGCGAGTGCGAGCAATGCCGCCTGCGTAATTTCTCCTTGTGCGAACGCAGCAACCCCAATGCCGCACTCGCCTCCAAGCTGTTCGGGCACACCGGCGCCGGGCTGTTCGGCTATACCCACCTGACCGGTGGCTATCCGGGTGGCCAAGCCGAATATGTGCGCGTGCCTTTCGCGGACACCACCCACATCAAAGTGCCGGCGGGCATGAGCGACGAACAGGCGCTGTTTCTGGGCGACATCCTTCCGACGGGATGGCAGGCCGCGATGCAGTGCGAGATCCAGCCCAGCGACACGGTGGCCGTTTGGGGGGCTGGTCCGGTGGGCCAGATGGCGATCCGCAGCGCGGTGATCATGGGCGCGCGCCAGGTGGTGGCCATAGACAATGTCCCCGAACGGCTGGCGATGGCGGTGCGGGCCGGCGCCATAAGCATCAATTTCGACGACGAAAGCGTCGTCGAAAGGCTCAATGAACTGACGCAGGGCAAGGGGCCCGAAAAATGCATCGACGCCGTCGGCATGGAGTCTCACGCGACGCGCTCGCTCGATTCAGTCTACGACCGGATCAAGCAGGCCGCTTTGCTGGAGACCGATCGGCCGCACGTACTCAGGGAAATGATCTATGTATGCCGGCCGGGGGGCATCCTGTCCATACCCGGCGTATACGGAGGCCTCGTGGACAAGATTCCGTTCGGCGCCTCGATGAACAAGGGCCTTACGTGGCGAATGGGGCAGACGCACGTCAATAGATGGGCGGACGACCTGCTGCTGCGGATTGCCGAAGGGCAGATCGACCCGTCATTCGTCATTACTCACACCGTCGCCCTGGAGCAAGGGCCCGAGATGTACCAGACCTTCCGCGACAAGCAGGACGGATGCATCAAGGTCGTCATGAAGCCGGGCTATCGGCCGGCGGCGGGCGCGGCGACGGGAACGAATCCCTGAGCCGGCCGCGCCGGCGCAGGCACCGAAATGTCTTCGATGATGCCGTCTTGATCGATCGAAACACCATGGGGCAGCACGGCCGAGAGCGTAACGCCCTGGGCAAGCGTCTGGCCGACACGATACGCTTCGGGCTTGCCGCCATTGATGGACAGAAGGGCGGCGCCACGCTCGCCGGACGCGATCAGGCCGACCACGGCCACGCGCAGGCGGGCGCTTCCACCACCGAACCAGTTGGCCACGGGCGTTACATCCTGGCCCGGCGCGGGGCCCGCAGCCAGAGCGGGAGGCGCCGCGGCGGGGCGGGGCGCCAACAGCAGGGCGCCCCATAAACCTATGCCGGCCGCCACGGCCAGCATGGCCGCCGCCTGGGCGAGTCGGGGGCCGCGCTGGCTGAGCCAGCTCAAGGAGGGGAGTCCGGGTGCAAACATGAAGCAGTAGCTATGAAGATGGAAAGGGTGGCTTTCAGGCGCCAATCATGCCTTAAAAAATTGTAAAACGCATCCACTTTTGCTGTCCGGATCATCGGGACCGCTGTTGCGGCCATGTCGATTCGCCGCCTCGGCCACCCGCCCGCACGCACCGGATCGTGCAAGCGGCGTCCAGATCCGGCGTCGCAGAACACGATCCGTCCAGGCTGTACGCGCCGCAAACAACTATGAATTTTGGATGAATGCCCAGGCTTTCATCATTTTGACCGATTGAAGATGTTAAATATCATTGACGGCGGCGTTTCGCGGCGAGTAGCATGCTTTCGACCCTCGAATGTATCTAATTTATTCCTTTTCCGGCTGCGCGGCGTGCGGCGCCGGATAGTTTCATTTTCATCGCAATGACAGGCAATTTCTCCTCTTCCAGGCTGGGCGTACTTTCCTCCTCTATGCCCGATGCGCGGCGCGCGGCGCTCCAGCGGGGCTTTTCACTCATCGAAATCATGGTCGTGGTGGTCATCATGGGCGTGCTGGCCGCGCTGGTGGTGCCCAATGTCATGGACCGTCCGGACCAGGCGCGCGTAGTCGCGGCCAAGCAGGACATCGGCGCCATCATGCAGGCGCTCAAGCTGTATCGCCTGGATCATGGACGCTATCCGACCACCGACCAAGGCCTGGGTGCGCTCGTGAGCGGGGAAGGCAAGGGGACAGCGTATATGGACCGCATGCCCAACGACCCCTGGAACACCCCCTATCAGTATCTCAATCCCGGGGTGCATGGCGAAATCGACGTGTTTTCGCTGGGCGCCGACCGGCAACCCGGAGGCGAAGGCGTCGATGCCGACATCGGTTCCTGGGCTCGCTGACCTTCGGCAGCGCTTCGTCCGGCGCGGCGCCGGGGATTCAGGCAAGGCGCCGCGTCAACAAGGCTTCACCTTGCTGGAGATGATGATCGTTCTGGTCATCATCGGCATCGCGACCGCTTTGGCCAGCGTTTCGGCCTTCGGCGACAATGGCGCCCGCGCCTTGCGCCAGGACGCTTTGCGGCTGGCGCAGCTGTTCACCGCCGCCCAGGTCGAGGCCCGGGCCAGCGGCCAGGCCATCGCCTGGGAGCACGATGGCGAAGGCTACCGTTTCGTGCGCCTGCCCCGCAGGCTGATTCTGCCCGCCCGGCTGGCGGCCCGGGGCCAGCCCGTGCAGGACACCGCGCTGGGCGCGGGCACCGTGCTGCGTCCCCGCGAGTGGACGTCCGAAGAGCCGGTCGCCGTCCGCATTCTTCCCGAAGACAAGTTGGTCTTCGGGCCGGACTGGATCCCCGGACCCCTCCGGATGGAGTTGACTTCGGATGATCGGACGGTGGTGCTTTCCCGCTTGGGCAATGGACGCTTCGTGGTGGAGCATGACTAACCCCGGCCGCCAGCGCGGCTTCACGCTCATCGAGGTGTTGGTGGCGCTGGCCATCGCGGGCGTGGCGCTGGCCGCCTGTGTGCGGGCCCTGGGCGTGGGCGCCAGCGGCGTGCGCGGCATGCAGGAGCGCAGCCTCGCCCAGCAGGCGGCGCAGAACTTCCTTTCCGAAATACGGCTGCAGGCGGTGTTTCCCGCGGTAGGGCGCCGCGCCCAGCCATGCCCGCAAGGCCCGCTCGGCTTTCGCTGCGAGCAGGTGGTGCAGGGCACTCCCAATCCCGATTTCCGCCGCATCACCGTGCGTGTCAGCCTGGCCGGCGGCCCCGTGCTGACCGAGCTCGATGGCCTGTTGTCCCGAGTCAGATGAAAGACATCCGCCGGTCCCAGCAGGGCTTTACCCTCATTGAAGTGCTGGTGGCGCTGACCCTCATGGCGCTGGTCAGCCTCATTTCCTGGCGCGGCCTGGATGCCGTGCAGCAAACGGGAGAACGCCTGGACGAGCGCGCAGAGGAAACCCTTTCGATCGTACGTGCGCTGGGCCAGATCGAGCGCGACGTCCAGCTGCATGCGGGGGCCGACGTGCTTCCGGATCAGATTTCGACGGTGTCGGATGCGGCTTCCGGCGGCGCCGCGAAGTCGTCGGCGCGCTTGCCCGCGGGCATCGCCTGGGATCCGGAAATCGGGCTGAGCCTGGTGCGCTCGGCGGGCGACGGCCTGTGGCAGCAGCTGCGCTGGCATTTACAAGAGGGCAAGCTCATCAGGGCCATCGGCGCGCCGTCGTATCTGCTGCCTCTGCCCGCAGCCGAGACCGGCGTCGTCGTTCTGGAGGATGTCGATACGCTGACGGTGAGAATGTGGCAAGCGGGAAGGGGCTGGGTGGACCCGCCGAGCGCGGTGCGGGACGGCGCGTCCGCCAATGCGCAGGCCGACGCCAGCGCGAACACGCCGGGGCAGGCCGCCGGTTCCGGCGTCACCGGCCTGGAGATCGCCTTGTATCGACGCGGCGCGGCCAGCGGCAAGCCCTATCGCAAAGTGGTGGTGCTGCCATGAACGCGCGGGCGGAGCTTCGTCAGCGCGGCATGGCGGTCATTGCCGCCTTGCTCGTGGTCGTGGCGGCATCGGCCCTGGCCACGTCCGTCGTCGAACGGCAGGGGGTGCTGGCGAACATTCTCGTCACCGAACGCGACCGCGCCCAGGCCGCCTGGCTGCTGCAGGGCGGGCTGGACTGGTCGCGCGTGGTGCTGCTGATGGATGCGCGCAACAGCCCCACGACCCGCCTGGACGGAATCTGGGCCCGGCCCATCATCGGCCTGCCGGTGGGCACCGCCGAGGATCCGAACCGCGCTTTGTTCTCGGGGCAGATGGAAGACGAGCAAAGCAAATACAATCTACGCAATCTGGCCGAGGGAGGACGCATCGATCCGGGCGAGGTCCAGGCGCTGGAAAGCCTGCTGCAATGGCTGGACATCGATCCGGCCCTTGCCGAAGTGATGGCCCGGCGCGTGGCCGCGGCGCAGTTCACCGAAAGCGGCCCGCCGCGCGCGGTGGGGCTGCGAGGCATCGACGATCTGCGCATGCTGGAGGGCTTCACGCCGCGTATCATCGACACCCTGCAGCCGTTCATCACAGTGCTGCCCGCGGCCACCCCGGTCAACGCCAATACGGCGTCGGCCGAAGTGCTGGGCGCGGTGGTCGGCAAGCTGGGCCTGGCCGGCGCGCGCGAACTGGTCGTGCAGCGGGACAGGGGGCTGTGGTTCACCAACCGTGCGGATTTCGTCAATCGCGTGCGCAGCAAGGAGAAAGACGCCGGGCAACGCATAAGCGTAAACAGCAATTGGTTTCGCGTCACAGGCGAGGTTACCGTAGGGGCTACCTTGGTCGGGATGCGGGCATTGCTTCACCGCGGCAACCAGGGGCTCGCATCGGTCCGCTGGGTGACCTACTGATACCAACAACATGAAACAACATCTGCGCCTGGCCTTGCCGCCCCTCGAACGCCTTTCCTCCGACACGCCCATCGCCTTCGTCCAGGTCGATCGCGAAGGGCGCGCCGCACGCTCGGGCGAGCAGACGGCCATCGAACTGGGCGCGCACGCCGGCTCCCAGGCTGTGTACGCCATTCTGCATCCCGACGACGCCATCGTGGCCCAGGTCACGGTTCCTCCCGTGTCGGCCCAGCGCCTGGACGCCGCGGTGCTGGGCAGCATCGAGCCCATGGTCTTGTCGGACATCGAGCAGCTGTGCGTGGCGCACGGCGCGCGCGCACCCGACGGCGCCGTGACCGTGGCATGGACGACACGCCGGCCCCTGGCGGACGCCTGGACGATGCTGGCCGATGCCGGACTGGACATCGCGGCCTTCATTCCCCACGCTCTGGCCTTGCCGGCGGGCGACGCCCAGCCCGGCCAAGCGCTGCAGCTGCCGGCGGGGCCCAGGTGGCTGGCGCCTTTGCCCGCCTGGTCGCTGGCGCATGACAGCCTGCGCCCTGCGTCGGCGGGCGGTCGTTGGCGCAAGGCGGCATGGTGGGGCGCAGCCGCCGCGGCGTTATGGATAGTGGGACTCAACGGCTACGCCGGCCGCCTTCAGGGCGAAGTCGATAGCCTGCAGCGCAATATGAGGCAGGCCGTTACGCACGCCTTTCCCCAGATTCCCGTCGTCATCGATCCCGTGCGTCAGGCGCAGAACCAGCGCGATGCACTCAGGCGCGCGCAGGGCGTCAGCGCCGACGACGACTTCATGCCTCTGGCGCTGGCGGCCGCCCAGGTACTGGATTTCGCCCAGGGCCACGTACGGGGGCTGCACTACGAGAACGGCGTGCTTACGCTGACCCTGGCCGAAGGTTATGCGCCGCCGGCCAACGAAGCCGCGCTGGCCCAGTCCGCCGCCGTTCAACAGGTAGTGCTGGAAAAAGACGACAGCCAGCCTCACGTCTGGCGGGCCAAGCGGCCCGTTGCCGCGCAAAACGGGGTAAAGGCGTCATGAGCATCCGCGACACGCTATCCCGGTTCGGACAGTCCCTGCGCGCGCGGCTCGAACCTCTCGCCGAACAGGGCCGGCTGGCCTGGAAGCGGCGCACTCGGCGCGAACAGACGCTTTTGCGGGGCGGGGCGCTGCTGCTGGCGGCCGCCTTGCTCTGGACGATAGGCTTGAAGCCGGCGCTGGAACGCGTAGACAGCGCACGCGCGCAGCTGCCTGTCCTGCAGGCCCAGGCAAGCCGGCTCGACGCCATCATTCTCGAGGCCTGGGCCCTGGATCGCGGCCGTTCGGGCGCGATGTCCGCCGATGAAACCGGACAGGCCCTCCAGGCCAGCCTGCGCAGCGCCGGGCTCGATTCCCTGAGCGAATTCAGTCGCCTGACCGACACCGCGCCGGACGAAGCCCAATGGCAGGTCCGCTTTGCCAACGCCCCGGCGGGACGCATCGTCGAATGGATGTCCAGCCTGCCCTTCGTCGCCCAGGTACAGACACGCCAGGTCGATCTGGCGCGCAGCAACGTCGACGGACGCGATCGGCCCGGCCAGCTCACGGGCGCCATCGTGCTGGCCTTGGCCACCAAGGAGGCCCTGTGATGCGAGGCTTTCGCTTTGCCTGGATGGCGCTGCTGCTGGCCGTGGCGATCGCGGCCGCACTGTGGGCGCTGCCGGCCCGCTGGGCCATGGCCTGGATTCCCGACTCGTCTCCCGTCGTGATCACCGATGCGTCGGGCACCATGTGGTCGGCCAGCGCCACCATCGCCGTGGGCGTGGGCGGCTTGCGGCGCACCTTGCCCGACCCGCTGCAATGGCGCCTGGCCTTCGACGGCGGGCCGAGGCTGGTGCTGAGCCATCCCTGGCTGCGCGGCCCGCTCGCGCTGTCGCCGGGCTGGGGCGGCCTGCGCCTTTCGGCCCAGTCGCTGCAGTTGCCCGCCTCGGTGCTGACCACCGTGCATGCCATGTTCAATACGCTGGATCCGGGCGGCGAGGTGCACCTGAACTGGCCCGCGCTTACGCTGGGGCGCCATGTCTCCGCCTCGAGCGACTCGCCGCTGCTGACCGCCCAATGGCGCAATGCGTCTTCTTCGCTCACACGCGTGCAGCCCATGGGCGACTACACTCTCACGCTGAAGCAAGGTTCCGGCGATGCGGTCGCGATGGCGCTGGTAACCGGGCGCGGGCCCTTGATGATGGAGGGCGCCGGCAGTTTGTCGCGTTCGGGCGCCCAGTTCGACGGCAAAGCCTGGGTGGCGGAATCGGCCACCGGCGATACCCATGCGGCACTGCAAGGCCTGCTTGCCGCGATGGGCCCCACCGCCGGCCAAGGCGGCCAGACCCTTCTGAAAATACGTTAGTCGCGAAACACGATCAGAGCCTGCTTACTCAAACTACTGTAGCCATGACCATTTTTTCTCGTACCCCGGAACATCCGTCCATGCAGCTTGCGGGACACCGTCTGCGTCTGCCCATGCTGATGCTCGCTCTGGCGCTGGGCGGCTGCGCGGCCAACGACGCCGGCATGCAGTCGGACAGAATGCCTCTGGTGGCGTATACGGCGGTGGGCTCCGACCAGCCGCAAGAGGCCAGGCCCTACACCGAGCCGGCCCCTGCGCAGCGCGCCAGGCCGCGCGCCTTGCCGCCCATACAGCAGCGTCCGACATACGAGGACGAGGTCCCGGCGCGCAGGACGGGGGAGTCGGCGACCGGGGAGCGCACCACGCTCAATTTCAACGAGGCCGACCTGCAGGGGGTGGTACGGGCGCTGGCCCAGTTCACCGGGCGCAACTTCGTGGTGGACCCGCGCGTGAGGGGGCAGCTGACCCTGGTGTCGGACACGCCGGTGGATGCAGACACTGCGTACTCCATGCTGCTGGGCGCGCTGCGCATGCAGGGTTTTGCCGTGATCGACGTGGACGGCGTCAGCCGTGTGGTGCCCGAAGCCGATGCCAAGCTGCAAGGCGGCCCGGTCGTCTCCGGCGGCCAGGCGGCGCGCGGCGGCGAGCTCGTGACTCGGGTGTTTCCGCTGCGCTATGAAAGCGCGGCCGCCATGGTACCCATATTGCGCCCTATGGTTGCGCCCAACAACACCATTGCCGCCCATGCCGGCAACAACACGCTGGTCATCACCGACTACGCCGACAATCTGGACCGCGTCGCCGACGTCATCGCGCGCATCGACACGCCCATGGCCATCAATACCGACGTCATCCCCGTCGAATACGGCGTGGCCCTGGACGTCGCCGCCCTCGCACAGCAGCTTCTGCAGGCCTCGGGGGGCGGTGCAGAGCAGGCCCAGCAGTCCACCACCATCGTCGCCGACCCGCGCAGCAATGCCGTGCTGGTCAGAGCCAGCACGCCCGAGCGCCTGAAGCTCGCGCGCGACCTGATCCGCCAGATCGACAGCCCCGAATCGCGCGCCGGCAATCTGCACGTGGTCTATCTGCGCAACGCGCAGGCCACCCATCTGGCCGAAGTACTGCGCGGCGCCTTGACGGGGCAGGGCGGTTCGGGCTCGGCCTCCGGCGACTCGATGCTGGACAGCACCCTGGATGGAAGCGGCAACTCGTCGCCGCTGGAGGGAGCGTTCGCCTCCAACGTCGGGACGAACGCCACCAGCGCGGGCACCGGTACAGGCACGGGCATGGGCGCCTCCATGCCGGACTTCCGCAACGGCAATCAGCAGGCCGTGGCGTTCTCGGCCGGCGGCGCCACCGTGCAGGCCGACCCCACCACCAACACCCTCATCATTTCGGCGCCCGACCCCTTGTACCGCAGCCTGCGCGAGGTCATCGACCTGCTCGACCAGCGCCGCGCCCAGGTGCTGATCGAAAGCCTCATCGTCGAAGTCAACGCCGAGGACGCCGCCGAGATCGGCGTGCAGTGGATGACCGGCGCCGACAGCATCAACAGCGGCGGCACCTCCTTTTTCGGCGGCACCAATCTGGGCGGCACCGGCATCGGCGCCAACCTGGCCAACTCGCGCACCACGATCGACGCGCTGGGTTCCGGCCTGAACCTCGGGGTGGTCAAGGGCACGGTGGACGTGCTGGGCACCCAGTTGCTCAACCTGGGCGTGCTGGCGCGCGCCATGCAAAGGCAGGGCGGGGTCAATATCCTTTCCACGCCCAACCTCATGACGCTGGACAATGAGCAGGCCAGCATCATCGTCGGCCGCACCGTGCCGTTCGTGACCGGTTCCTACACCACCACCGGCGACGGGGCCAGCAATCCCTTCCAGACAGTGCAGCGCGAAGACGTCGGCCTGACCCTGCGCATCCGGCCGCAGATCTCCGAGGGCGGCACGGTCAAGCTCTCGCTGTACCAGGAGGTCAGCAGCATCGATCCCTCGACGTCCTCGCTGTCCAGCGGCAACATCATCACCCGCAAGCGCGCGCTGGAAACCAATGTGCTGGTCGACGACGGGCAGATCATCGTGCTGGGCGGCCTGCTGGAAGACACAGTGGACGATTCCACCACCTCGGTGCCGCTGCTGGGCGATATTCCCATACTGGGCAATCTGTTCAAGTACCAGAAGCGCGGGCGCAGCAAGACCAACCTCATGGTCTTCCTGAGACCCCATATCGTGCGCACCGCCCAGGACGGCGCCAGCCTGACCCTGGACCGCTACAACTACATGCGCGCCGCCCAGGCCGGCCTGCCCGTCAGGGCCTCGTGGCTGGTACCCGGAGCCACCACCGCCAAGCTGCCCGACATCCAGCGCGACCCGGCCACCGGCCTGCTGGACCTGCGCGGCCTGCGCCGCGACGCGCCCATCGAGCCCGACGCGCCGCAGTCCCAGGCCGTGCCGGTACCCACCCGGCCCGAGCCGCTCGACCCGCTCGGCCCGCTATGATCTCGCGCCTGCCCTATGCCTGGGCCCGCGCTCATCGGGCCTTGATCCAGACCGGCGCCGCGGGCGCCGCGCTGACCATTTCGGAACGCACGCCCGCCTGGGCGCTGGCCGAGATACGCCGCCGCCACGGCGCGCTGCCGGTGCGCGAGGTCAGCGACGCGGAGCTGGACACGCTGCTGGCCGCCGCCTACGCCCAGACTGGCGATGCGGCCGAGATCGTGGATGCCGCGGCCAGCGAGATCGATCTGGACCGCCTGATGCAGGACATGCCCGAGATCGAAGACCTGCTCGAGACCAGCGACGATGCGCCCATCATCCGCATGATCAACGCCTTGTTCACCCAGGCGGCGCGGGACGGCGCCAGCGACATCCACATCGAACCCTTCGAGACGCATTCGGTGGTGCGATACCGGGTGGACGGCACGCTGCGCGACATCGTCAGCCCTCGCCGCGCGCTGCACAACGCCCTGGTGTCGCGCATCAAGATCATGGCCAGCCTGGACATCGCCGAGAAGCGCCTGCCGCAGGACGGCCGCATCGCCCTGCGCGTGGGAGGGCGGCCCATCGACGTGCGGGTCTCCACGCTGCCCACCGGCCACGGCGAGCGCGCCGTGCTGCGCCTGCTCGATAAAGAAGCGGGCCGCCTGCAGCTCGAACGCCTGGGCATGGCGTCCGACGTGCTGCAGGGCCTGGATTCCCTGATCCGCCAGCCGCACGGCATCTTCCTGGTGACCGGCCCCACCGGCAGCGGCAAGACCACCACGCTGTACGCCGCCCTGGGGCGCCTCGACGCCTCCACCACCAACATCCTCACGGTCGAGGACCCGATCGAATACGACTTGCCGGGCATAGGCCAGACCCAGGTCAACGCCCGCATCGATCTCACTTTCGCCAACGCGCTGCGCGCCATCTTGCGCCAGGACCCCGACGTGATCATGATCGGCGAGATCCGCGACCTGGAAACCGCCCAGATCGCCGTGCAGGCCTCGCTGACCGGCCATCTGGTGCTGGCCACGCTGCACACCAACGACGCCGTCTCCGCCGTGACCCGCCTGGTCGACATGGGGGTCGAGCCTTTCCTGCTGGCGTCCACGCTGCGCGGCGTGCTGGCCCAGCGCCTGGTGCGCAAGCTGTGCGCACACTGCAAGGTGCCGCAACCCGACGGCAGTTCCGGCTGGAATCCAGGCGGCTGCGCGTCCTGCGGCCACACCGGCTACAGCGGACGCACGGGGGTGCATGAACTTTTCGTGCTGGACGAGACGTTGCGGGAGATGATCCATGCCGACGAGGGCGAGCAGGCCCTGCGCCGCGCCGCGCACGGGGCGGGCATGCGCACCCTGAGCCAGGACGCCCAGCGCTGGGTCGGGCAGGGCGTCACATCGCGGGAAGAAGTCGCGCGCGTCACGCGCGACGCCTGACGCACGGGCTTTACGGAGTACGCCATGCCTTCCTATCAGTACGAAGCCGTCGACGCCACCGGCCGCAGCGACCGCGGCATGATAGACGCCGACAGCGAGCGCAGCGCGCGCCAGGCCCTGCGCGCGAGGGGGCTGCTGCCGCTTTCCGTGCGCGAGACGCGCAAGCGGGCAGGGCAGGGCTGGTCGGCCGGGGCCAGGATCAGCGACGCCGACCTGGGCTGGCTCACCCGTCAGCTGGCCAGCCTGCTCGCCGCCAGACTGCCTCTCGAGGCCGCGCTGCGCGCCACCCTGGAACAGGCCGAGCGCCGCCACGTCGCCCAGACCCTGGCGGCGGTGCGCGACGACGTGCGCGCCGGCCATCGCCTGGGCGAGGCCCTGGCCGCGCACCCGCGCGACTTCCCGGAAATCTATCGGGCCCTGGTCGACGCCGGAGAACAGTCGGGCGACCTAGCCCAGGTGCTGGAAAGGCTGGCCGACTACATCGAGTCGCGCGGCGCGCTGCGCAACAAAGTGCTGACCGCCTTCATCTATCCCATCATCGTCACTGTCGTGTCCATCGGCATCGTCATCTTCCTGCTCAGCTATGTGGTGCCGCAAGTGGTGGGCGCCTTCACCCAGGCCCACCAGACCCTGCCACTGCTGACCCGCATGATGCTGGCCGCCAGCGACTTCGCCCGCAACTGGGGCCTGCTGACGGCCGCCGGCCTGGCGGCGCTGTTCGGCCTGTGGCGCCTGAGCCTGCGCAACCCGGCCGCCCGCCTGGCATGGCACGCCCGCGTGCTGCGCCTGCCCGTGTTCGGGCGCTACGCCATGGGCGTGGACGTGGCGCGCTTTGCGGCCACCCTGGCCATCCTGACCGGCAGCAACGTGCCCCTGCTCACGGCCCTGGACGCCTCGCGCCGCACGCTCAAGAACCGCAAACTGCAGGCGGCCGTGGACGAAGCCACCCATCGCGTGCGAGAGGGCAGCCCGCTGGCCCAGGCGCTGCAGGCGCAAAAAGTCTTTCCGCCGCTGCTGATTCATCTGGTGGGCAGCGGCGAACGCACGGGTGAGCTGCCCGCCATGCTGGACCGCGCCGCCGGCGTCCTGTCGCTCGAACTGGAGCGGCGCGCCATGACCATGACCGCCGTGCTCGAGCCCATGATGATTCTGATCATGGGCGGCATCGTGCTGGTGATCGTGCTGGCCGTGATGATGCCCATCATCGAGATCAATCAGCTGGTGCAATAGCCAGCATCCGCGCCAGCGTTATTCGCGGAACTCTCCGCCCCATAAGCATCCAGCGAGCTGCCTGGCGTGCGCATGCACTATGAATAAATTGCATAGAAACAATGACATTGATTATATAGACGCATAACTCCCCACGACCCACACTAGCTGTACACAATTAAAGGCCGACGAAACGGGACGGCCATTTAAGGTGGGCATCAAAATAACTATTCAAGAGGAGACAAACATGACTGTCACATTCAATAGGCGGCTTTCCGGCTTTTTTTGTGCCGCCGTGGCGGCCTCGCTACTGGCGGCCTGCGGCAGCAGCGGCGACAGTTCGACCAAGGTGGCTCAGGGCTTTGTAATCCGCAACGCCACTATCGTCGACACGCGCGACGGCTCGCTGCAGCCAGGACGCACCATCGTCGTGAACGAAGGAAAAATCCAGACCATTACCAGCGAGCCGGTACGTGTGACGGGCACCGCGCAAGAGGTGGACGCAGCCGGCAAATACGTCGTGCCGGGCTATAACGACATGCACACGCACGTAATGGAGGCCATCGATCTGCAGCCCAACTTCTTTCCGCTGATGATCGCCAACGGCGTCACCGCGTTTCGCGACCAAGATCTCTCCAGCGAAGAGCGGGGCGAGCAGCTGAACGCGGATAGCGCGGCGGGCCTCGTCGACGCGCCGGAAGCCATCTTCGCCGGCGGGGAGGCACACCTGAACCCGGCCGAGAGTACTTTTGACACGAGCAACCGCGGCATGCCGTATATAGACCATCTGGGAGCGGGAATCGGGTTGCTCATGGATTGTTCGACACAGGCCCAGGACATACGCACGGAATTCCTGGCGCAAAGCTACCGACCGTCGGGCATCAATATGGCCGACTTCATCTTGAACCCCAGAGCCTACGATGGTCGACAGAATGCGCCGTTCTACCAGCGTGTCCTTGACACCTACGACGAGAACACGTGCAAGGCGCTCAGCCAGGCCTTCGTGCACAACAGCACATGGCAGATACCATCGCTCATCCGGCTGCGCACTCAGGATTGGGGCAACGATCCACTCTACAGACAGGATCCGAATCTTATTTATGTAGAAGAGTCCAGGCGTGCGAACTGGAACGAAGTGGGAGATCGGTTCTCGACCTTGCCGGCCAGCGCGGTCACGACCTTGCAGAACTACTATGAGTTGCAAAAGCGCGCTACCTTGCTCATGCAACGCAACGGCGTGAAGATGCTCACTGGCTCGGACATCGGCGGCATCTGGCTCATAGCCGGCTTCAGCCTGCAGCAAGAGTTCCAAGAACTGGCCGCTGCGGGCCTGTCGCCGCTCGAAGTGCTGCAGGCGACGACATTGAACCCCGCCGAGTTCCTGAACCGCCAGGCCAGCATGGGGACGGTGGAAGAGGGCAAGAACGCCGATCTGGTACTGCTGGAAGCCAATCCGCTCGACAGCGTCGACAACCTTGGCAAGATCGACGGCGTCTTCCTGAAAGGCCACTACTTCTCGAAGGCCGCCCTCGACAAACTCAAAAGCGACGTGGCCGACGCCTACGCAAAACAGTAGTTTCTATGCGGTCTTGGCTACCGTCGATAGCGCAAAGGTATATCCGCACCAATAGCAAGCTTCAAGAAGATAATCTCAGCTGCGCGCGCAGACCCGCGCGCGCAGCCAGGGTTAGAAGCATATCCAGACTGAAGTCCTCGACCTTGCCCTTCATCAGCCGCGAAACACGCGGCTGAGTGATGCCAAGACGTCGCGCAGATTCTGCTTGAGTCCAGCCTTGTTCTTTCAGCCGCTGGGCAGTGCGTATCATGACCTCGGTACGCATTTTCATTACTTCGGCCTCTACAGTGCCAAAGCCGAGATCGGCAAATACATTGCCGCTGCTTTCAGTGATGGTAAGGGCTTGCTCTTTCATTTCAGCGTCTTGATCAACTTTCTATAACGGGCAGCCGCCAAGTCGATATCTGCCCTCGAGGTTTTCCGAGTTTTCTTCTGAAAAGCATGTAGTACGTAGACTGCGTCCGCAAACTTGGCTACATAGATCACTCGAAATGCACCATTCGCATCTCGATAGCGAATTTCGTATATTCCTGCGCCGACACTAAGTATGGGCTTGAAATCGCTTGGTATACCGCCGTGCTGCACGACCATCAGCTCAATACCTAATGCATGCCGGACATCTGCGGGCATCATCCGTAAGTCTTTCAAGCTGGAAGCGACAAAGCTGAGCGGCTTCATGGAAATTATCTCGCCATTTATGTGGTTATGCAAGTATTTGCATAGAATGCGCTTCGTCCCACATTTCCGAGATGTGTTGATCATGGTGGGGGACGGACTCCCAGAGCGCTGTCGCCCGATCCTGCGGTCGACCGTTCGATTGAGACGCTCATAATGCAGCGATCCGTCCCGCAGGAACATCCCTTCGCGACATTTTGTTCACTCTATTAACGCGTTCCAGGCATGTCGAAGTGCGGAATGCGGCGAAAGCTCGATGACAGATTCAAACTAATGCTGTCATTGCAAAATTGTCATTGCTTCGCGGCGATTCCCAGGGCAATGCCGATTCCTATGCCCATGCCTATGCCCGTGCCGATGCTGTCCATCGCAACGCCGATCGCTGCGCCTATGCCTACGCCGACGGCGGTCCAGACTCCCCAGTTCATGATGGCTCCATGTCGGTTTGCCAAGTCGTCTCAAGGATGCGGCTTGCCCGCCTTGGGCCAGTATGTGCCGAAAGTCCAGAGATTGGATTCGGGGTCGCGGCATGAGAACTCGCGGCTGCCATAGTCGGTGTCGGCAGGCTCGCGCTCGATGACCGCGCCGGCGGCCTTGGCTTTTTCATACAGGGCGTCCGGGTCGTCCACCGCCATGTACAAGGAATCGGTGCGCCGCCCCTCGGGGCTTCCCACCAGCTTGCCGTAGTCGTCGTCCCTGTGCTGGCCCAGCATCAATATCGAAGATCCGAACGCCAGTTCGGCGTGCTGCACTTCGTCGCCGTCGCGGTAGACGACGTGTTCGGTAAAACCATAGACATCGATCAGCCACCGGATCATCCGATTCGCGTCCTGGCAACGCAAAGTAGGGAAGAGGCGGGGCGGTTCAGTATGCGCGTCGGGCATGGCTCGGCTCCTGCTTGGTCCAATCCTTCATGATAGGTGCACAGCGCGCGCACGGTTTTGAGGAATTGTTACGACGAAGCGGAGCGGTATATATTGTGTATCCCATCCCTCGCTCACGGAGTGCTTCCGAATGCATGTCAGAAGTTTCGTCCTTGCCGCCACATTCGCCTTGCTGTCTCCGGTGGCGGCCGCCGAAGTCAACTCGTCGCTTGCGGGGCAGTCCGTGGTCACCTCGATCCCGGGCGGCGAACATCGCAAAGAATATGCATCGAATGGGCAATTGATCTATGAAGTCATAGAACAAAAAAATGGCTCAGAGCTGAAGGCGACCGAGCGCGAATGGTCGCAGGACGGAAAGCCGCTGCGTGATCAGGAGTTCGTGAACGGCGAGCAAATGCGCGCGACGTTCTGGTATATGAATGGCCAGGTACGCGAAAAACATGTGAATCAGGCGCTGCGCGACCCGAAAGGCCCGCCGGGGAACTATGTCGAGTATTTTTCCGATCTGGGCCTGCTGCAGGCCAGCGGCGTGATGCAAGGGCGGTTCAAGCGGGTAGGCCTGCATCGCTTCTATGACGAACGCGGGAAGCTCAAAGCCGAGCAAACCTACGATGCCTCGGGCACTCTCGTTTCAGAAAAGAAAATCGGCGCGGACGGAGTGGCCGGCAAAGAGCAGGGCTTTTATCCCGACGGATCGCGCCGGCTGCCCTGAGGCCGCATTTGATCTCGTCATTCGGCAGGCCGCGAGAACGGCCTATTCCGCCGCGAAGCGGAAGCCAAATAAAGTACAATCGCGGCACCAATGAAAAAGATCGTGCTCATCCTTCTTCTCGCCCTCATGCCTCTCCAGGCTTCCTGGGGGGTGGTCAGCATGTACACGGTCCAGCAACACGAAACCTGCCTGCACCCCCATTCCGAAGGCCAAAAGCTGCAGGGCACGGACAGCGATAAAGAAGAATCCGCCGGCGCAGCAAACGCGCACCATGAAGATCGTTTTTGCGGGCTGCACGCATTGTCGGTCATCGACAGCTTTCCATTGCGTGCGCTTTCTTTTTCATCGTCTGCCGTTCCTCCGATCTACGAACCACAGTTCGTTCGGCAGACCGTCGTCGACAGGCCGGAACGGCCCAAATGGGTGGCGTCAGCCTAAGCGGCACGACGCGACCCCATCTCCATCCCGCGTCGTCCCGCCTACCATGCAGTAGCTGGGACAGGCAGCACGACACCTCATTGGCACCCAATCGCCTGCGCAACCCGCGTTCATAGGCGGCATCGTCGCTGCATATCCCCGGCACTGCCCAAGAATCAAGTACGTCGATAGACAATCTTGGAGCATTCCATGCGCAGCGCATCAGTCCTAATCGGGGCCGCCATGGCCCTATGGGGTGCGGCATCGGCTCAGCCTCTGCCTTCCCATCATGAAGCAGTTCCGGCGGCGCGGGCCGACCCCGCCGCCCCTCTGACCCTGGATCAAGCCCTGGAACTGGCCCTGGACAACAATTATTCACTCTCGTCCGCCCGCTACGCCGCCGACTCGTCGGAAGGGGTCGTCCTTCAGGCTCGAACAAGGCCGAACCCGGTACTGGGCATCGAGGTAGAGGATACGTCCCGAAAAGCTACGCGCAACACCACGACGACCTTGAGTGTTCCCATAGAACTTGGGGGCAAGCGCGATGCGCGCATCGCCACCGCCAAGCTGGCTCGCGATAGGGCGCGCCGGGAAGCAGAGCAGATCCGTGCGGACGTGCGGTCACAGGCGGTGGCAGCCTTTTTCGAAGTATTGGCCGCGCAAGAGCAGGTGGCCCTATCGACGCAAACCGTGGACGTCGCGCGTGACGCATACCGGATCGCGGACAAGCGGGTCGAGGCGGGAAAAGCGCCGCCGCTCGATGCGGACAGGGCTCGGGTCGAACTGGCCGACGCCGAGCTGGAACGGGCCCAAGCGGTCAGTGCGCTGGAGGTGGCCCGCCGCGACCTCTCCGTGCTGTGGGGCAATCCTTCACCGCAGTTCACAAAAGCAGAAGGACTGATCGCCATGCCGCCGGATCGGCCCGATCTGGACGAGCTGGTCGCGGCGCTGGAGCGGTCGCCGTCCATACAAGCCGCGCGACTCGAGGCGGATCGAAGCCGGGCCCAAATCGAAGTAGAGCGAAGCAAACGCTATCCCGACGTCGAAGTCAGCGCCGGCGTAATTCGCAACAATGAACTGGGACGCAACCAGATGATGCTGGGCGTCTCCATTCCTTTGCCTCTTTTCGACCGGAACCAGGGCAACATCTATGAAGCCTCGATGCTCGCATACAAGAGCCGAGACGACTATCTGGGCCTTAAAACGCGTCTTCAAACGCAACTGCAACGGGCCGTCACACAATTCGACATCGCCAAGAACACCGCATCGAGACTCGAATCCGAAGTCCTGCCCAGCGCCCACACCGCGTTCGAAAGAGGAAAGAGGGGGTTCGAGGCTGGAAAGTTCGGCTTCATCGACGTACTGGACGCGCAAAGGACATTGTTCCAGGCGCGCGCGCGACACCTCTCGGCGCTGTCGGACGCCTATCGAGCGCTTGCGCAAATAGACCGTATCCTCGGACGGGGCTCACTATGAAAAACGCTCCAAACACGATAGGTTCGAAACGCCTTTGCCGGCAGGCTGTACTGATCGCCATAATCATTCTCCTCGGCGTGCTGCTGGGCTCTTTGATTCTTACAAGCACGGCATCCGAAGGCGCCGGTTCTGGACACGATGAGCACGATCATGCTGCTGACGCCAGGGAGGCCGGGCAATCGGCGCATGTCCGTGAGGACGGCGGAGCATCTGAGAATGGCGAGCAGCACGAAGACGAAGCAGCCTTTACGGACGAGCAAATCGAAGCCGCCGGCATCACGATGGCCACGGCGGGCCCCGCGCACATCCGGGACGCGCTTCAATTACCAGGCGAAATCGTCTTCAACGCAAATCGTACAGCGCAATTGGCGCCGCGCTTGCCGGGAGTCGTCCAGGCGGTGCATGTCGAGCTTGGGCAAGAGGTCGAAGAAGGCGACGTGCTGGCGGTGATAGCCAGCCCGGAGCTATCGGAGCGACGCAGCATATTGAGGGCGGAGCAAAAACGCCTGGCTCTGGCCACCACCACCTACGAACGCGAACGGCAGCTATGGAAAGAGAAAATCTCCGCTGAGCAGGACTACCTGCAGGCTCGCCAGCAACTGCAGGAAGCCCGGATCGCCGTCGCCAACGCGCTCGAGCAGCTTCAGGCGCTGGGAACGGACGCAGGCGAATCGGGAAGCCTCAACCGTCTTGAAGTGCGGGCGCCCTTTGATGGCATGGTCATCGAAAAAAGCATTGCGCTCGGAGAGACGGTGGCCGCTGACGCCCCCATCTTCAAGATTTCCGACCTTTCGACCGTATGGGCCGACGTCAGCGTGCCCGCCGAGACGCTGGGCGTAGTGCGCGTGGGCAGCAATGCAACGGTCAGCGCCACCGCCTTCGAATCGCGGGCCGAGGGAACGGTTTCCTATGTCGGCTCCCTGCTGGGCCGGCAGAACCGAACCGCCACGGCCCGGATCACTCTGCGCAACCCTGATCGAGCTTGGCGGCCGGGCCTCTTCGTCAACGTCCAAGTGGCTTCCTCCGAGGTGGAAGTGCCCGTGTCAATCAAGCCCGAGGCCATCCACACTCTGGAGGAAAAGGCCGTGGTGTTCGTAAGGCGTGACACGGCGTTTGTCGCCCAGGCGGTGACAACCGGCCGCCGCGATTCCAAGGCGGTGGAAATACTCGAGGGGCTGGAAGCCGGCGCGCGCTACGCCGTGGACAACAGCTTCGTCATCAAATCCGAGTTAGGCAAGGGCAGCGCCTCGCACAGCCACTGAAGAAAGGAAGCACCGTGTTCGAACGCATCATCCGTTTTTCAATCGAGCAGCGTTGGCTGACCATACTGGCCGTGCTCGGCATGGCCGCGCTGGGCATCTTCAACTACCAGCGACTTCCCATCGACGCCGTGCCCGACATCACCAATGTTCAGGTACAGATCAACACTGCCGCACCGGGCTATTCGCCCCTGGAAGTCGAGCAACGGCTGACCTATCCGCTTGAAACCGTCATGGCCGGCATCCCCAATCTGGAGCAGACCCGCTCGCTCTCGCGCTATGGGCTGTCCCAAATCACCGTGA